>NZ_JBQFJE010000004.1:0-35800 GCF_056535965.1 Ruegeria sp. AM7 | reverse complement strand
GGCAGGTTTTGCGTGCCGGATTGCGCGTTGGGGTTGGCGTGGACTTCGTAACAGCGCGGCAAGGCCGCTGATTCTGCTGCCTCGGCCGAGGTTTCGATCTTGTCCATGGCTTTACCTTTGCGCTGAAACTCCACGCCCCGTCCGCGCGCCGCGTCCGGGTCACCGCTCCAATGTGGTAAAGATGGTTCAGATGTGCAACCGACTCGACCAGAGCCAGCCCATATTCGCCATCGCCGATCTGGCGTTTGAACAGGGGCGGAAAGCACTCGGCGGCGGTTTTGGGCGTGTCCAGATAGCTTTGCAGACGCTCCAACGCACCATGGTGATTGTCGATCAGTTGCTTCATCCGCAGCGGAAGGCCAGTGAAGGGCAGCTTGTGCCCGCCCAACGCCAGGTGATCGGGCGCGCCAACCCTTGCAGCCGCTCACAGGCCTCAAGCCATTCGGCTACCGGATCGGCCAGCGGCTCGGTCACATAAACCCCCAGATTGGGGCTGATCGAGCTTAGTATCTGATCGCCGGTGATCACCAGATTGTCGTCGCGACTCCAGAAGGTGGCATGTTCGGGGGCGTGGCCATTGCCCATATGCACGTCCCAATCGCGCCCGCCCATTCGGATCACGCTGCCCTGCTTGATCCGGGTAAAGCCCAGCGGCATCGGATAGACCGTGTCGCAGAAATTGAACGGCCGTTCGGTCATGCGTTTGGCCAGGAAATCGGCATCCATCCCGGCGCTGCGGTAATAATCCAGCGTCTCGGTCGGCCAGGTTTCCTGCACGTCCAACTGCAGCATCCGCGAAAACAGCCATGCGGTGCGGGTTGTCACCAGCTCGGCCCCGTGTTCGGACTGGAACCAACCGGCATTGCCGACATGGTCAGGATGGTGGTGTGTCACCACCACCCGCTTGACCGGCTTGCCGCCCAGCGGGCCCGCCATCAAATCAGCCCATATGCGGCGCGTCTTGTTCGAGGACAGACCGGTGTCGATCACCGTCCAACCGTCACCATCATCCAGCGCATAGATGTTGACGTGATCCAGCGCCATGGGCAGCGGCAAGCGCATCCACAGCACGCCTTCGGCGACCTCAATCGCCTCGCCCGGGGCCGGAGCCTCGGGCCAGGGATAACGGATCGTCAAAGGGCTCTGGCCGTCCATCAGGCGGCCAGTTCTTCAGCGCTGAGACCGTAGACATCTTCGGCCCCGTTTTGCGCCTGCGCCAGCAGACCTGAGTATTCAGGCAGCAGTGCGTTGATGTAGAAGCGCGCCAGCTTGAAGCGCGGACCTTCAGGCTCGGCCAGCGCCGCCTTCAGGTGGTAATGCGCGCCCAAAATGCGGGCGAAGGCATGCAACAGGCGACGGCACCGGCAAAACGGTTGTTCATATCGGCCTGCGATACCAACCACTCGGTGGCCTCGCGCAGGCTTTCGGTGGCTTCCCAGACCGGACCGGCCAGTTCCGGCATGGTCGCACGGGCCGTTTCAGCGTGATCCTCGATCTCGTCCAGAAGACGGCTGGCCGCTTCGCCGCCATCCATCAACTTGCGGGCCACAAGGTCCATCGCCTGAATGCCGTTGGTTCCTTCATAGATCGCTGTCACGCGGACATCGCGATAGAACTGCGCCGCGCCGGTTTCCTCGATGAAGCCCATTCCACCGTGGACCTGCACGCCCTCTTCCGAGACGCGCATGCCGGTTTCGGTTCCAAACGCCTTGCTGATCGGGGTCAGCAGCGCAGCGCGACACCCATTCAGGATCATTGGTGGCCGTCGCCATGTCGATCGCCGCCGCATTGGCCAGCATGATCGCCCGCGCCGCAAACGTGTCGGCACGCATGCTCATCAGCATCCGGCGCACATCGGCGTGGTCGATGATGGTACCAGAAGGCGTCTTGCCCTGCTTGCGTTCCAACGCATAGGCCAATGCGTGCTGATAGGCACCTTCAGCAACGCCAACGCCCTGACCACCCACGCCCAGACGCGCGTTGTTCATCATGGTAAACATCGCGGCCATGCCGCCATGTTCCTTGCCCACAAGCCAGCCTTTGGCACCGTCATACTGCATCACGCAGGTCGGCGAGCCGTGAAGGCCCATCTTATGTTCCAGCGAAACCACTTTCAGTTCATTCGCCACTCCGGGATTGCCGTTTTCGTCCGGCAGGTATTTGGCGCCAGGAACAACGAAATCCCCTTGGTTCCAGGGACGCCGTCGGGCAGACGCGCCAGAACAAGGTGGCAGACGTTTTCCGCAAAATCGTTGTCGCCCCAAGAGATGTAGATTTTTTGGCCCGACACCGCGAAAGTACCATCGCCATTGGGTTCCGCTTTTGATGTCAGCGCACCCACATCCGAACCGGCCTGCGGTTCGGTCAGGTTCATGGTGCCTGACCACTCGCCCGCGATCATCTTGGGCAGGTACAGCTCTTTCAGCGCATCACTGGCGTGGTGTTCCAACGCTTCGATCTGGCCCTGCGTCATCAGCGGGGCCAATTGCAGTGACAGACAGGCCGCTGACATCATCTCGTTTACGGCGGTTGTCAGAGTCATCGGCAGGCCCATGCCACCATATTCGGGATCCGCGCTCATGCCGATCCAGCCGCCTTCGGCAATCGCTTTCCAGCCGTCGCCATAACCCGGTGAGGTGCGCAGAACACCGTTCTCCAGCCGCGCCGGCTCCAGATCGCCGGGGCGTTGCAGCGGGGCCATGACCTCTTCGCACATCTTTCCAGCTTCGGTCAGAATCGCGCTGACCACGTCTTCGCTGGCTTCCGAAAACTTGTCAGTGGCGGCGATCTGTCCGAAATCGACCGCGTGGCGGAACAGGAATTCGTAGTCAGAGACTGGTGCGCGATATGGCATGGCTTCACCTCGGGGCTGTATAAAGGTCTGCAACGGCGGGGTTGGAAAACCAAGCGCCCACCGTTATTCATCTGGATTTGGACGATTACGTACCTGTCCCCATGATACAAGCAATCAAAACGCGGCGTCACCACCCATGATCCCCAACGGAACACACGAACTGTTCGCCGACCCGGATGGAATTGCGCAGGCAGCGGACCTGCTGCGGCAAGGACAGCTTGTCGCCTTCCCAACCGAGACCGTCTATGGGCTGGGCGGCGATGCCCGCAACGGAGAGGCCGTGGCCCGCATTTATGCAGCCAAAGGCCGCCCCAGTTTCAACCCATTGATCGCGCATGTCGCATCGGTCGACGCCGCAAAACGATTTGTGACATGGTCCGATCAGGCACAGGTTCTGGCAGATGCTTTTTGGCCCGGCCCGCTGACTTTGGTTTTGCCATTGCGCGCTGACCATCAAGTGTCGTCTCTGGTGACCGCTGGCCTCGATACGCTGGCCCTTCGCGTTCCGGCCCACACTACGGCACGCGCTATTCTCGAAGCCTTTGACGGGCCCGTTGCAGCGCCGTCAGCGAACCCGTCAGGGCAAATCAGCCCGACAACCGCTGGTCACGTGCGGGCCGGGTTGGACGGACGCATTGCCGCTATCGTAAACGACGGCCCGTGCGGGGTCGGTCTGGAATCGACGATCGTCGGACTGGCCGGTGAGCCAACCTTGTTACGCCCCGGCGGCGTCGCGCTGGAAGAGATCGAGAGCACCCTGAACACCCGCCTCCATCTACATCAAACCGGAGATCTGCTTACAGCCCCCGGCCAGTTACTATCCCACTACGCGCCCGATGCCCCGGTTCGCTTGAATGCTGACGCCACTCAGGGGACGAGGTGCTATTGGGCTTTGGGTCTATTCCTTGCGACCTTAACCTGTCGGCTGAAGGCAATTTGGTCGAAGCCGCCGCTAACCTGTTTGCAGCGCTGCACCAGTTGAATACCACCGGTCGACCGATTGCAGTTTCGCCAATCCCGGACCACGGCCTTGGGGCAGCAATCAATGACCGTCTGCGCCGCGCCGCTGCACCGCGCGATCGCTGATCAGGCACGCCCGGCGCTGGCCGACAAAGTCAACGGATCAACACCCAAAGTGGCAAGCGCGGCCTCCCATTTCTCGTCATCGGGTACGTCGAACACCAGTTTCGAGGACGCATCCGTGGTCAGCCAGCCATTCATGGCGATCTCATCCTCAAGCTGGCCAGGCCCCCAGCCGGAATAGCCCAGCGCCAATGTCGAATTGAGCGGACCACGGCCCGAGGCCAGATCTTCAAGGACGTCCAATGTCGCTGTCATGCTGAAATCATCCGAAATTTTCATCGAATGTAGATTCGCATCATAGTCTGAACTGTGCAGAACAAAGCCGCGCGACATCTCGACTGGCCCACCAAAATGCACAAGACGTTCGCCCACGACAGGGATTCGGCAGGCGATGTTGAGCTGCCCAAGCAAAGTCTTGATCCGCAGGTCTGACGGCTTGTTGATGATCAGACCCATCGCCCCATCATCTCCGTGGCTGCACATGTATACCACCGAATGATCGAAGCGCGGATCGCCCATACCCGGCATCGCAATCAACAGTTTTCCGGTCAGGTCCATAAGATGGCATCTCTTGCTTGGTGCCCTTCAACAATGGCCCGAGCGGCGGCGATTGGCAAGAGATCAGCGCAGATTTCCGCAGATTTCATTCGAGTGACCTGAACGTGACTTGGAATCTGCGTCGGGACCGCGCATTTATAGCTTATGAACGTACATATGACAGTCTCAGCGGTCGCATTGACCTTCGCCCTTGGATTTGTTGCCCCGGCATCCGCGCAGGTGACCGGGACCGTGGCAGAATTGGATATTCTCGACGGTGGTCGCACCACGCAGGGAACCTATATGACAGCGGTGCGGGTGACGTTGGATGATGGGTGGAAAACCTATTGGCGCGCGCCCGGTGATGCAGGCATTCCACCGCATTTCGACTGGAACAGTTCGGACAATGTTGGGAACGTGTCGATTACCTGGCCGACCCCTGATGTTTTTGTCCAGAATGGACTGCAATCCATCGGGTACGAAGACCAGCTTGTTCTGCCGGTTGAGATTACACCGAAGAATCCCGGCCAACCGGTGCACCTGAAAGGCACGATGGATCTTGGCGTGTGCAAGGAAGTCTGCATCCCGGCACAACTGGACTTCGATCACAAGCTGAACGCCGATGCCGGGCGCAACCCGGCCATTGCCGCAGCACTCGCGCAGCGCCCCTATTCCGCAAAAGAGGCAAGGGTCGCTCAGGCCAGCTGCCGCCTGACACCGACATCGGACGGGATGCAGATCGAAGCTCGGGTGACCATGCCCTCGGCTGGCGGTCAGGAACTGGCAGTTATTGAGCCCGGCAATCCCACTCTTTGGGCATCACAGCCCGATACTGAGCGCCAGGGTGACACGCTTGTCGCTACGTCCGAAGTGATCAGCGCATCCGTACTTTGCGTTGGAGCGGTCCGAGATCAGGATCACCGTTCTGGGCGCAAATCACGCGGTTGACATCAAAGGGTGCAGCGCAGGCTGATCCCGATGGTTCAAACGCCAAAAATCGGAGCACTGGCTGTCGTCATACACGACGCGCAGGTTCTGCTTGTGCAACGCAGCAAACAGCCAGACGCAGGGTTGTGGGGGTTTCCCGGCGGTCATGTGGAATGGGGCGAAACGGTTCTGCAAGCCGCAAAACGCGAATTGCATGAGGAAACCTCGGTCACGGCGAAGCCTCTGCATTATCTGGACAATCTGGATCTGTTGCGACGGGACTCGCACGGGGCTGTAGTATCGCATTATCTTTTGGTTGGTGTGATGTGCGCATACCAGTCCGGGCAGCCTGTTGCAGGCGACGATGCGTTGGATGCGCGTTGGTTTCCTTGGAACAGATACGGCGCGGTGACCTGCCCATGAGCAATCGGGTCAATGATCTATTAGAGACGGCCCTGCGCCGAAACTAGGCCGAGCGGGCCTTGAGACGTGCGAAAAACAGGCCAGACGCGGCGATGCTGAGCACAAGAATGACAACCGCCCCGCAACAAATGCGCCCAGCCCCATTTGCAGAGCTACAAGACCGTCCGCAGACCCATAAAGCCCAGATAATATACCCAAAGGCGCACCCGTAATGACCGGGAGCACCATGGTCATGCCGAACCAGACCAGCAACGCTGTACCGGTGGCGGCAAGAGCGCCCTGCACCACCCGGTCAGGCGCGCGCACCGCGCGCCGCATAGCCGTGATCGGACGCGACAGGTCGTTCAGAATTCCCAACAGCGCCGGCACCAGAACCAGTACCAAAATCATCCCGAAGGCCAGGCCATAGACCAGAGTGATCACCGTCGGCTTGAGGAATTGCGCTTGTTGCGACCCCTCATACAGCAACGGGGTCAGGCCAAGAACAGTCGTCAGCGTTGTCAGCATAACTGGACGCAATCGGTCTGCGGTTCCTTCGATGATAGACGGCACCAGCCCGCGATCCTGCTGATAAGCATCTATCGTCGTCACCAAAACGATCGAGTCGTTGATAATTATCCCGGTCATCCCCAGCAGCCCTACAACGGTGAACATGCTCAGCGGCACCTCCCAGATGTAGTGGCCCCAGATCGTTCCAACCAACCCAAACGGAATAATCGCCATAACGACCAGAGGTCGCGTCCAACTGGCAAAGACCCAGGCCAGAACAAGATAGATGCCGGTCAGACACAGGATCAGACCGGTGCGGGCCTCGGACAAAAACTCATCCTCCTGCTCGCTCAAACCCGCCATGGTCCATTCGACCTGACGTTTGGCGGCGATGTCGGGTAGAATTTCCTCGCTCATAGCGCGGTTTATCTCTTCGGCGCGGGTGGGGTCGTCTTCCGCGATGTCGCCATTGACCGAGATGACCCGCAGGCCGTTTTCACGGCGGACAGTAGAAAACCCTGACTTGCGCTGAACTGATACGATATCGGCCAGCGGCACATACACGCCATCCGGAGTCCGCATCAGTGTGCGTTCCAGGAAATCGGCAGTCAGCTCGTCCTCGGGCAATTCGACCCGGATTTCAGCGCTGCGGGGACCGTCGGGGAAGGTCGCGGCCTCAATCCCGTTCAGACGGTCTCGCAGGACACGGCCAAGTGTTTCAATCCGGAAGCCCAGTGCTTGTCCCTGCGCCGTCAGATCCAGAATGAACTCTTCCTTGTCATAGGCAAGATTATCCTCCAGCGCCGAGACTTCGGGGTATTTCGAAAGCTCGGCCTGAAGGTCTTCGGATGCGGCCTTAAGCGTGTCTACGTCTGCGCCATAAAATTGCACGTCAATCGCATCACCACCCGGCCCCGACCGCCAGCCACGGAAGCTGAGCAATTCGACCTTGGGATGGCGCGGGACGAAATCCTGCAATTCGCCAACGAATTCAAAACTGGAATAGGGGCGCAGATCGGCATCGATCAACTCGATCGAGATGCCGCCGAGAAGATCTTCGTCCTTGCCATCCGCCGCAGACAGTCCGCGGCCCGCCGATCCGCCAATCTCGGACAAGACATAGTCAATGGGATTGCGCCCATGGCGTTCTTCGTAAATTTGCCCCAATTCGTCCACGGCGATCTGCAGCTGGCGCATCATGGCCAGCGTGTCCTGACGCGTCGCGCCTTCTGCCATGATGAAATTGCCGGTGACCGAACCACGCTCGGGCGCATTGAAGAATCGCCAGTTCACGTCACCTTTGATGAACAGCGCCGCCTGACTTGCCAGGATCAGGATCATCAGCGCAACAACGACATAACGCGCCCAGATGACCCAAGCGATGAATGGGCGGAACAACTGATCGCGCACCCAGCGGAACCCGCGATTGACGACCCGGTTGGGCCAATCATACCAGTGTTCTTTCGCGGAATGTGCAATGGCGTGGGCCATATGGTTCGGCAGGATCAAAAAACACTCGATCAACGAGGCGATCAGAACCGCGATCACAGTAAAGGGAATGTCCCGGATCAACTCACCGAACCGGCCGCCAATCGCGGTCAGACCGAAAAAGGCAATGACCGTTGTCAGGGTCGCGGCAAAAACCGGCATCGCCATGCGCCGCGCTGCGCTTTCAGCTGCCACCATCGGGGCCTCGCCCAAGCGACGAGCACGGAAATCGGCATGTTCACCGACAACAATGGCGTCGTCCACAACGATACCCAGCGTGATGATCAGACCAAACAGCGACACCATGTTGATCGACAACCCGCCGATATACATGAAAGCAATCGCCGCAGACATCGCCACCGGGATCCCCGCCGCCACCCAGAACGCGATACGCGCATTCAGGAACAGAAACAGCAGACACACAACCAGCCCCAGGCCCATGAGGCCATTGTCGATCAGGATGTCCAGCCTGTCGGTGATTGCCTGCGCGCGGGTTCGGATCAACTCGACCGACACGCCTGCAGGCAGGCTGGCCTGCATCTCGGCTACGACCTCCTCGACAGTGCCCTGAATCTCGATCGCGTCCCCTAGGTTCGAGCGATCCACCCGCACTGACATCGCCGGGTTTTCACCTACGAAATAGCTGCGAATTCGGTCAACGCCCTCAACGCGGATCTGCGCCACGTCGCCGATCAGCAACTTGGATCCGTCCGGGAAATTGCGCAGCGGGATGCCTTCAATTTCCTCAGGCGTTCGCTTCTCGGTGCCGGTGCGAATGCGGGCATTGGCGCCCGTAACATCCCCGGCGGGGTTAGCCGTGACTTCGGCCGCAACGGCAGTCGCGATCTCGGACAGAGTGATATCGTTGGCAATCAACTGCGCGGTCGGAACCTCGATCACCACGCGCGGTGCAGCCAGCCCCGGATGGTCGTCCGTGTAACACCCACGGCAAACAGGCGGTTGATCAGTTCATCGGTGAATTTGGCAAGCTGATCCGGGGCAACAGGCCCGGTTACCACCACATCCGTTACACGGTCCCGCCACGCACCGCGCCGGATCGTAGGCTCTTCGGCATCTTCTGGCAGGTTGGTCACGCCATCAACGGCTGTTCTGACTTCTTCTACTGCGCGGGACATGTCCCAATTCGGCTCGAACTCCAGCCGAATGCTGGTCCGCCCCTCGCGCGAGGTCGCCTCGGTACTGGAAACGCCCTCAACCGCCAGCAGCGCAGGTTCAAGCGCCTGAACGATTCCATTGTCCACATCCTCGGGACCCGCCCCTTCCCACACGACGTCGACGTCAACACGTTCAAGGATGACGTCTGGAAAGAACTGCGCTCGCATGTTGGGCAAAGCCGCCACACCCAGCACCAGCAAAACCAGCAGCAACAGGTTCGCCACCGTGCGATGCCGGGTGAAATAGCTGAGGATACCACTTGCCGCGCCGGGGATCTCGCGCATCATAGCGGTTAACCTCCGGCCCGGTTTTCAATGCGGCGCACCAGAGATGCGGGAACTTTCGCCTCGCTGAGCTGTCCCAGGACGCGGTCTTTCATATCCTTCGGCATCTTGTCGCTGGCCTCGACCTGCGCGACAAGCCGCGCGCGCTGCTCGTCCGACAGCTCGACCAAATCGGGTTCAGCCCCGGCATTGGCTTCAATCCGCAAAGGGCGGACACGAACACCAGCACCCAGCAACGGCGTGCGGCCGATGACAACCTCGCGGCGTCCAGACCTTTGCCCCGCAACAAAACCTCGTCTCCCTGACGACGGATCAGTTCGACCGGCAAAGCTTCGAGCCGGTCACCCGTGCCCAGCACCAGAACCGTGCCAACCGCATCCAGAACCGAAGACGGCAGCCGCACTACATTGTCCAATGGCTGTTCCTGCACGGTCACTGTTACGAAGTCACCGGGTTTGAAACCCGACGCGTTATCCATCCGCGCATAAAGCAAGCGCCCCGTTTGCCCCTCACCGGCTGACCCACTATCGCGGCTGATGCGACCAGTCGCGGACAGATCTGTGCCCGTGACCTCAAGCGAGACCGTGACGGGCGCGTTGATAAGATTGCCCTCGGCATCCAGCAAACGCACGAATTGCGCGGTCGAAACGCGGAACGCGACCTCAAGCGCATTCGGATCGACCAGTTCTGCCAGTTTTTCATTGGCGGATACCAAACGGCCTTCGACCAGAGTTACATCCGTAAGCGTTCCACCGAACCTCGCGTGGATGGTCATGTCGCCCAAATCACGCTCGGCGGCCTCAAGTGCGATGCGTGCACGTGACAACAGCGTCGTCGCCTGATCCACCCGCGATTCCGCCTGTGCCAACGCGATGCGCCGGGCCAAAACCGCTTGCTCTGCCGCTGCCGCAGCAAGTTCGGCATCATCAGCCGTCGCCACCGAACCAACGCCCCGAGCAAGAAGATCCTGCTGACGTTTCATCGCGCGGTTTCGCAATTCGACCTGCGTTTCCGATGATTTCAACTCATCCTGAGCAAGCAGCAAAGACCGCTCGGCGTCGCGTTCTTCGAATTGGGCATCCAGCAGATCTGACTTGGCCCGATCCAGCGCCGATTGCGCATCGGCAGGGTCCAGTTCGACCAAAACCTCGCCGGCACTAACGGAACCGCCATCCTCGAAGTCATCCGACAGAGACACTACGCGCCCGCCCAGTGCCGCGCGCAGTTCCAAGCGTCTGCGGCTTTGTACTTCACCAAATGCCTCGAGATAGGGTGTCACGGTTTCCAGTTCCGCCGGACGGACAGTGACCGCGAAAACACGTTCCCGCGCCTGCGGCGCCGCGTCCTCGCGTGTCAGCAAATCCTGCACCGCGCCCGCAATAATCTGGGCGGCCGCAAACAAGAGAGCCAGCGTCAAAGACGCCAGAAACACTCCGACAAGGCTTTGCCTCAGAAATCGCATATTGCACTTACCCCGGTTGCATCAGGCTACCTGCCGCAAAGGTAGCTGGGCGGCCAAAAATGCCAAGCCACAAAGCGGTTACGAACAGTTGAACGTGCGACCAGTCTACTTCCGTCGCAGATGTTCGTCCAATCTTGGCATTATTTCCACGAAATTGCAGGGACGGTGGCGGTAGTCGAACTGCTTTTCCAGGATCGCGTCCCAAGCATCCTTGCAGGCGCCGGGGCTGCCGGGCAATGCGAACAGATAGGTGCCGCCGGCCACGCCCCCAGTGGCGCGGGACTGAACGGCCGAGGTGCCGATCTTCTCCATCGACACGATCGTGAACACTGTTCCGAAGGCTTCGATCTCTTTCTCATAGACGTCCCGATGCGCCTCGACCGATACATCGCGCCCGGTCAGACCAGTGCCACCGGTCGAGATCACAACGTCGATATCGGGATTGGCGACCCAGTCGCGCAACTGATCAGCAATCTGAGCGCGCTCATCACGGATGATCTTGCGGTCCGCCACCAAATGGCCAGCCTTTTCGATGCGGTCTACCAGTGTCTGCCCCGAGCGGTCCTCGTCCAGCGAGCGGGTGTCCGAGACGGTCAGAACAGCGATCCGTACCGGAATGAAGTCTTTGGTTTCGTCAATGCGTGACATCTTGCGTCAGGCCCTTTCCATGATGGCAAGCCGGATGGCGAGGGCGGTGAAAATCCCTCCTGTCACCCAGCCCATGATACGCGAGGCGCGCGGGTTCGAGATCAGAACCTTGCCCGCGCCACCGGCAAACACCCCGACCAGGCCGTTCACCACGAACCCGCCCAGCGCGATCACCACGCCAAAGATCAGAAATTGCGGCAGGATCGGACCAAGGGCCGGGTTTACGAATTGGGGGATAAAGGCAAGCACGAACAGGATCACCTTGGGATTGGTCAGGTTCACCACCATGCCATCCCTGAACGCGTGATGTGCGGGTCTGGTGGGGGCGTCTGCAGAAATGGCTCCGTTTCGGATCGCGCCCCAGGCCAGATACAGCAGATAGGCCACGCCCATCCAGCGGATCACATCAAACAGCCACGGCAGCGCTGCCACCGCAGCGCCCAGCCCCAGCCCGGCCAGAAGGACATGCACCATCAGCCCGACCGAGACGCCAGCGCTGGCCACCAAGGCCGGTTTAGACCCCGATTTCAGACCCTGCCCGAAACAGAACATCATATCCGCGCCCGGTGTGAAGTTCAGCGCCAAAGCCGCAGGGATAAAGGCAAGCAGAGTGACTGTTTCGATCATGCTTCAACCTCGAACCAATTCACCCGCGGCCCTAGATTGGCAACCTGAGTGCGTCCCAGCGTGCCACGATAGCCCCAGCTGTCGTGAATGCGCCTGCAATGACATCTGCGGTTGCAACCGTTCGATCGCGTTTCGCACCGCAGTCGACCCCACCGCATCATCGGTCGAGGTCACATCGCCATAGCCTTTCGGCGGGGAATGCGTGATCAGAACATCCGCCCCTTCGCACCGGTCCAGCAACTCGGCGGCCTCGCCCTCGGACAGGTCGCAGGACCAGTCGCCGAATGGCGTCGGCGGCACGCCATAGCCCAAACCGAACAGGCGCAACCCATCTACACTCATGCCTGTCCCGTGCAGGACGTGCACGCCATGCGGCGCGGCCTGTGTCAATTCCTCGGCGCTTTCGGCATTGCCGGGCACCAGAACCAAGGGCGCGGCGATGCCAGACAGCATCTGCATCGCCTCGTCCAAACCCTGTCGCATGTTACAGAAGTCTCCGGCCCCGATCACCAGAGCGGCCGTGTCGCTGGCCGCGACCAGTTCGGCGGCGCGGTTGCGGGCCATATGCAGGTCGGAAAAGGCCAGAATGCGCATCACTTGCCCTCCAACCGGGTTTTCAGCTCCAGCAAATCTGCCCAGGCTTGCCGTTTGGCTTGTGGCTGGCGCAGCAGATAGGCGGGGTGGAACATAGGGATCACCGGTAGGTTCATCGCCTGATCCCAGTGACCGCGCAGTCGGGTGATGCCGCGTTTGCCCAGCACAGCCTGACAGCTGATATTGCCCATGACCACCAGAACCTCGGGCTTGGCCAAGGCCACGTGCCGTTCCAAAAACGGTTTCATCATCCCGATCTCCTCGGGCTTGGGATCCCGGTTTTGCGGAGGCCGCCATGGCAGCACATTGGTAATGTAGACGTTCTTGTGACGATTCAGATCAATCGCGGCTAACATCCGGTCCAATAACTGACCCGCGCGACCGACAAAGGGTTTACCTTCGCGATCTTCCTCGCGACCCGGAGCCTCGCCGATGATCATCACTCGCGCCCCCGGCGTGCCATCGGCAAACACCAACTGCCGCGCACCGCGCTTCAGCTCGCAATGGTCAAACGCCTCCATGGTTGCGCGCAATTGATCCAGCGATCCCGCGCCTTGAGCCGCAGCTTTGGCCACCGCAACCGGATCGACCTGTTTGGGTTTTTCCGGCGCCGCCTGCGCCACAGGTTTCTTGACCTTGGGCGCGGTGTCAGGCAACGCGTAGCGGTCTATCGGCACATCCCCGATAGACTCGGTCGCGCCCAGTTCGATCTGCCAGTCCAAAAGGGCCCGCGCCGTGTGATAATCCAAAGCCGATTCCATGCCTCACAATCTAACCAGCTTTTGACCGAGGGAAAGCGAATAGCACTTGATCGACCCGGCAACCGGGCAGACCATGGCCCTATTCATGCCGAGCCTTATTCGATTCTTTCTGGTCATCTTCCTGCTGATCCCCATCGGCACCCCTAGCTTTGCGCAGGTAAACGACCGTTTCGGCGTTCAGAACCGAGGTATCCAAGATCGCAACGGCTTCCAACAGCGCAACCGTGTCCAGAACCAATGCCGCGCGGGGCAACTCAGATGTGGGCGGAATTGCTGCCCCGTTGGACAACGCTGCAGTTTTGACGGAAACTGCATCCCGCCCGGTGGCACCTATTGCGGCGGCGGCTTTTCCTGCGGTCCATTTGAACGCTGCGTCGGCAATCGCAGATGTGCCCCAAAGGGCGAAAACAAGTGCCGGTCCAGTCTGGACTGCCCCAGCGGCACCTCTTGCAACGGGCGTGGCGAATGCGAGGCAATCCAGCTGGAATTCACTCTGCCCCGGCCAAAATGCGACGATGGCCGCACCTGCGCCAGCGGCACAAGCTGCCTGCCCGGCGGTGGATGCACCCGCCCCGGCTGGTTCCTGTGCGAAGAAACCGGATCGCAATGCCGGCAGGGGTTCAAATGCTCGGCCAATCAGGGCTGTGTCCCGGTCAAGGCCGTCGATTGCGGCAACGCCAAATGGTGCAAACCCGGCGAGCAATGCCTGCCCGAAGGCGGATGTGAGAAACTGCCCGAAGGGTCCGATCCTTAGGTTGCCTTGGCCCGCGCGGCTTCTTATAAGCGGCTCGATTGTCAGACCGGAGCCCGCCCATGCGTTTTGCCCATCGTCACCTTCTTGGCATCGAGCATCTGTCACAATCCGATATCACTGCGGTTCTTGACCTAGCCGAGACCTATGTCGACATGAACCGCCAGTCGACCAAGCATTCCGACGTGCTGTCAGGGCTGACGCAGATCAACATGTTTTTTGAGAACTCGACCCGCACGCAGGCCAGTTTCGAACTGGCGGGCAAGCGGCTGGGCGCGGATGTGATGAACATGGCGATGCAGGCCAGCTCGATCAAAAAGGAAACCCTGATCGACACGGCGATGACGCTGAATGCGATGCATCCCGATCTTCTTGTGGTGCGGCACCCGCATTCCGGCGCGGTGGACCTGCTGGCGCAAAAGGTGAATTGCGCCGTGCTGAATGCGGGCGACGGCAAGCACGAACACCCCACGCAGGCGCTGCTGGACGCGTTGACCATCCGCCGCGCCAAGGGTCGTTTGCACCGTCTGAACATCGCGATTTGCGGGGACGTAGCGCATTCGCGTGTGGCACGGTCGAACCTGATCCTGCTGGGTAAGATGGAAAACCGTATCCGCCTGATCGGCCCGCCGACGTTGGTGCCTTCGACCTTTGCCGAGTTCGGGGCCGAGATTTACGACGACATGAACGAAGGTCTGAGGGACGTCGACGTCGTGATGATGCTGCGCCTTCAGAAAGAGCGGATGGATGGCGGCTTTATCCCCTCGGAGCGCGAATATTACCACCGCTACGGGCTGGATGCGGCAAAACTGGCGCTGGCCAAACCCGACGCCATCGTCATGCATCCCGGCCCGATGAATCGCGGCGTGGAAATCGACGGCACGCTGGCCGATGACATCAACCGGTCCGTCATTCAGGAACAGGTCGAGATGGGCGTCGCCGTCCGCATGGCGGCGATGGAACTACTAGCCCGCAACCTGCGCGAGGCCGCATGAGCGACCTGACCGTTGCCCCTCATGAACGCGGTGTGATCCGCCTGTTCACGCTGGACATGCGCCCCGAAGAGGCAAAGTTCCTGCGCGAACCCGGTGCCGCCGATCAGGTTCTGGGGGTCGATAGTCTGGATGCCGAACAGATCGACATCTTTCCGGTCTCAGACCTCGAAGACCTTGGGCTCTATGGATATTTGCATGAAGGCGGCGGTGTGTCTGAGGATCAGCTAAACCGCACAATGCTGGATGCTATCGAAGGCTGGGTCATGGCCGTCCGCAGCGCCGCCTTTCACGGCCCAGCCACGACACTGAACCCCGACCCACGGGTTCGCCTGCTGGGGCTATACACTGAAGAGGCAACAAACTGGACCGGCAGCGTGATCGAGACCGAAAGCGCCAAGACCTTCTCGGCGCCCCAGAACCCCGTAGAAAACAACGCACCGCGCCGCATCGGGTCCGCGATCCTGGCGGTGATCGCCCTGCTTATTGTCGGAGGCGCTATGGCTGATCCTGTAGTCTTCACGCCGCATCGAAGTGCCTATATCCAGACCAACCTGACCCTTGCTGCTATCGCGATGGCCGGGGCGATGATCGTGTTGTGGCTGGTCGGAAACCTTATGTCTGGACCGGCGCGCCCGCCGGTCTGGCCGCCATCGGGTTTCGCGCGTGGTATCTGGCCTCGGAAGAGCTGACAAACACGTGGGAGATGTCGGACACCACCCTCACCGGCCCCGGCCCACGCACCATCGCCCTGAACCAGGTCGACGCCGTCAACACGATGGGCAGTTTCGTGCAGGTTGTCACCAAAAGCGGCGACAAGCACCTGATCAAGTACCAAGCCGACCCCGCCGCCACCAAAGCCGCCATCGAAAGGGCCATGGGATGAGCGACGACTGGTGGCGCAAGAAAATACCCGACACTGAACAGGTGCTGTGGCATGGGCGGCCTTATCAGGGGTACTTTCCTCCGCGCCTGAGATGGGCATATGGCATTTTAATTGCCTGTCTTGCGCTCGGTTGGATTGCCAGCCCTTGGTTTGCGGAGACTATGCGCGACTATTGGAAGCTAATCGGATGCACGCTGTTACTGGCGTTTTTCATGTGGTGGGAACGGTTAATCCGCACGCGGCGCGTCTATGTTGTGACCAATCGCAACGTCTGGTGGATCAGCGGGATTTTTAAAGCAAAATCTCTCTCCATTCATCCCGACCTGAAATTCTATCGCAACGGACACAACATCGTGTTTTCGCAACTGCGTTTCCTGGTATTCGAATACCTCCCCGACCCGGACGCCGCCATGGAAGCCCTGACCAAAGCCCGAGAGGCCCAGACATGACCGCCCAGATTTTCACCAATGCCCGACTGATCGACCCAGAGGCGGGAACGGACACCCTCGGTTGGCTACTGATTACAAACGGTCAGATAAAGGACCACGGCAAAGGCGCAGCCCCGACAACGGACGCGCAGATGATCGATTGCGGCGGGCATTGCCTCGCCCCTGGCATCGTGGATATCGGCGTCAAGGTTTGCGAGCCAGGCGAACGGCATAAGGAAAGCTATAAATCTGCAGGTCTGGCCGCCGCCGCCGGGGGCGTGACCACTATCGTCACCCGACCTGACACCAGCCCAGCGATCGACACGCCGGAAACGCTGGAGTTCGTTACCCGCCGCGCACAAGCAGATGCGCCGGTGCATGTTCTGCCTATGGCCGCCCTGACCAAAGCCCGCGAAGGTCGCGAGATGACCGAGATCGGCTTTCTGCAAGACGCAGGTGCCGTGGCCTTTACCGATTGCGACCACGTGATCGCCAACACCAAGGTATTTTCCCGCGCGCTGACCTATGCGAAATCCTGCGGGGCACTGGTAATTGCGCATCCGCAGGAGCCCGGCCTCAGCGCCGGAGCGGCCGCTACCAGCGGCAAGTTCGCCGCGCTGCGTGGTTTACCTGCCGTTTCGCCCATGGCTGAGCGCATGGGGTTGGACCGTGATATCGCCCTGCTGGAAATGACTCGGGCCAAATACCACGCCGATCAGATCACCACCGCCCGCGCCCTGCCCGCGCTGGAACGCGCCAAACGCAACGGGCTGGACATCACCGCAGGCACATCGATCCACCACCTGACGCTGAATGAGTTGGACGTGGCCGACTATCGCACCTTCTTCAAGGTAAAGCCGCCGCTGCGGTCCGAGGATGACCGGCAAGCTGTGATCGAAGCGGTGCGCACTGGGCTGATCGACATCATCAGTTCGATGCACACGCCACAGGACGAAGAAAGTAAACGCCTGCCCTTTGAAGAAGCGGCATCGGGCGCAGTGGCGCTTGAGACGTTGTTGCCTGCCGCACTGCGCCTTTACCATGCCGAACAGCTTGATCTTCCGACCCTGTTCCGGGCGATGGCTTTGAACCCTGCAAAACGGCTGGGTCTGGATAGTGGTCGATTGACCGAGGGCGCACCCGCCGATCTGGTCCTGTTCGACCCGGATATGCCTTTTGTGCTGGATCGTTTCAGCTTGAAATCGAAATCGCAGAACACTCCGTTTGACGGCCAGCGGATGCAAGGTAAGGTCACGGCAACCTATGTCGCAGGCCAAGAAGTATACCGGAGACCCTGATGCCCCCCATTGACAGTTCCACGGCCCAACTGATCCTTTGGGCCGCGCTTGGTTATTTGATGGGGTCGATCCCTTTGGCATGATCATCGCCAAGGTGATGGGGCTGGGAAATCTGCGCAATATCGGCTCGGGCAATATCGGCGCGACCAATGTTTTGCGCACCGGGAACAAGCGCGCCGCTGCGCTGACCTTGATCTTTGACGCGGCCAAAGGCGCGGTCGCCGTCCTGCTGGCGCGTGCACTGGCCGGAGAAGACGCCGCTCAAATCGCCGCCCTGGCCGCTTTTCTGGGTCACTGTTTCCCTGTCTGGTTGGGGTTCAAAGGCGGCAAAGGGGTCGCAACCTTCCTTGGGCTGTGGCTGGCACTGGATTGGCGCGTCGGTATCGCCTGTTGCCTGACATGGTTGTTTGCCGCAGCAGTCTGGCGAATCTCGTCTTTGGCAGCTCTCAGTGCTGCCGCGATGTCGACGATTTGGGTGATGTTCCTGACCAATGGCACGGCGTTTGGGTTGGGTGTGGCCCTGACTTTGCTGGTCTACTGGCGTCACGGGGCAAATATCGCCCGCATCCGGGCCGGAACGGAACCCAAAATCGGAAAATCTTGACCGCGCTGGCGCCGTTCCTGACGGCGGTTTTCCGCATCCCGCTTGGAACGTCAACTGGGCGCAGCCACGGGCGTCGCTATGTCGTGAGCCGAACCGCGCTGGCAGGCGGAAAATCCATAAAGCTGGTAGCACACGAGCTTGGTGGGACCGATTACATCAGCCTGAACCTGTACATGACGGCAAATAGTGGTGCATTGCTGCGCCCGTGTGAGATGCCGGCTGATAAAGTGATTGAATTCGTTGTTGGTTTTGCGCCCGATCCTTAGGCTCTACTCTGCATATTTGCACAAAACCTATTCTATTACGCACAATCACAATTGATTGTTTTGAACGTGATCACAGCATTACCCACTTCGGTGTCGTGACGGCCAATTACCGACCGCACGGAACAAAATCGACAGGGTCACTCAGGCACAATTCAGGGTGTCGTCCGGTGGCTCAATTCACGAAAGGTGAAAACCATGAACAAGATCAAATCCCTCATCGGCGGCGTTGCGCTGTCTGTAGCAGTTGCAAGCACGGCGATGGCCGCAGGCGTTGACCTGAACGCAAGCTCGACCGGTCTGGCGCTGCAGGGTTATGACCCGGTTGCCTACTTCACCGTTGGCGAAGCCACCAAAGGCGACTACCGCATCACCACGCTGCACAACGACGCTTTGTATCGCTTTGCAAACGAAGAAAACAAAGTCGCGTTTGAAGAAAACCCCGAAGCGTACCTGCCCGCATATGGCGGCTACTGCGCATTCGGCACCGCGATGGGCTTCAAGTTTGACGGCGACCCGAACTACTGGAAAATCGTTGATAACAAGCTGTACCTGAACCTGTCGGCCGACATTCAGGAACGCTGGGAAGGCGACATCCCGGGCTTTAACGAGCGTGCGGACACCAACTGGAAAGACATTGCCGACAAAACTCCGGCAGAACTGCAGGCGCAATAATCCGCCTACGCACTCCAACACAACGGCGGCAGAGCATTCTGCCGCCGTTTTTCTTTTGTTTTTAATTCACTCGCATACTTTCCCTAACCGCCTCTGCTTCGGATTGTCCGGAATGCCCGCGCTGCAGATGACCGCGTCGACTTTCCACTTTCATCCGTGAATGATCCAGCCTCTCGCTCAAACGTATTCAGTTATGTGAGCGCACGATCATCCGTAGGTCGGCAAAAAACCAATTTGAGGGAAAGGAACACAATATGAATAAACGTCTTTTAGCAGCGGCAGGCATTGCATTTCTGGCCGCAGGATCCGCTGCTGCGCAGTCTTCTGGCAACTGGACGGGCTTCTACGGCGGTCTGCAGGTTGGTTATGCCGATATCGACACCAACGTCTCTGGCATCGACGGAGACGGCGCGATCGGCGGTATCATTCTGGGTTATGATTACGATCTGGGGATTGGGTCGTAGGTGGCGGCTTCGACTATGACTGGACCGATGTTGATCTGGGTGGCGCAGCCACGGTCGAGGATGTGTGGCGCATCAAGGCCCGTGCGGGCTACAAGGTCACGTCAGTGGGTTTGCTTTATGGCATCGGCGGATATGCCGAGGCTGGTACCGACAATCTGAGCAGCGATAATGGTTGGTTTATCGGTGCTGGTTACGAACATATCGTGGCACCAAACGTCAGCATTGGTGGAGAAATCCTGTATCACGAGTTCAACGATTTCAATTCATCCGGCGTTGATGTCGACGCCACGACATTTCAGGCCCGTGCGGCCTATCGGTTTTGATTTAACGCCCCCAGAAACGGTCCCGACACACGTCGGGACCTTACTACCAGACTACAGCTCCAAAACCGTACTTCCTGTCGTCTGACGGGCTTCAAGCGCGCGATGGGCGTCGGCGACCTGCTCAAGCGGAAAACGCTGGTCGATGTGGATTTTCACCTCATTCCCTGCACCTTGTTGAACAGGCGCCGCGCCATGGCCTGACAGACAGCGTGATCGGCGGTGTGAGTAAACAAAGTCGGTCGCGTAATCTTGAGCGAGCCTTTCTTGGCCAGAATGGCGATATCCATCAACGGCACCGGCCCCGAAGCATTGCCAAAGGAAATCATCATACCCAGAGGTTTCAGGCATTCCAGAGAGCCGGCAAATGTCTGCGCACCAATCGAATCCATCACCGCATCGACGCCCTTGCCACCTGTGATGTCGGCGACCCGCTCGGCAAAATTCTCGGTCCGGTAATTGATGCAGTGTGTCGCCCCGTTGAACTGAGCCAGACTGCATTTTTCATCTGTTCCAGCCGTACCGATCAGCTTGATCCCCTCGGATTTGGCCCATTGGCACGCAATCAGCCCGACACCACCGGCGGCGGCGTGGAACAGAACGGTGTCACCCCGTTTCAGCGGGGTCGTGCGGTGAAACAGATACTCGACCGTCATCCCCTTAAGCATCATGGCCGCAGCCGCATCAAACGAAATATCATCAGGCAAAGGGCAAACCTGTGCGGCCGGCATCACGCGCGCCTCGCAATAAGCACCAGAGGGGTTAGCCGCATAGGCTGCGCGTTGGCCCGGTTGCAGATGGGTGACGCCTTCGCCCACCGCTTCGATCACACCAGACGCCTCCATTCCCAATGCGTGCGGCAAGTCCATCGGATAGAGACCGGTCCGCTGATAGACATCAATGAAGTTCAATCCACAGGCTTGATGACGAATGCGAACTTCGCCCGGTCCAGGATCGCCTATCGGACGGTCTTCGATCTTCAGAACCTCGGGGCCGCCGTGTTCGTGAATGACGACGGTACGTGCCGTTTTCTGCATACTCACCTCCTGTAACCTGGGGCCAAGCTAACACGCCTGCGATCCAGAGCAATCGGCACAAGCAGGTCCAAGGCAACCCAAACGCAAAAATTATGCTATACTGGCGCTTGAGCGTTGCCGGCTGGTCCGGCCAAAGGCAACTCGTACCGGATCATCTTTGCGGCGCTGATAGGCAAACGCGAGGGGATGACGATGGTCAGGACGATAGGAAATCCGATCAGCTGGGCGGCCCAAACGCTGGGAGCCACCGGTGATCATGTTGCAGAGAACGTCACCGGAATTGGTGGCGCTGGGACACCCAAAATGCCCAAGGTTCAGACGCTGAGCTTTAGTGACCTCTGGGCGTGTCTGCGAGCGGGCTCGGAAGACTTTATGGAAACCCGCGCAGATGCGGTCTTCGTGGTATTGATCTACCCTCTGGCGGGCTTGCTGATGTTCGGGTTAGGCCTGAACCGGAATATGATACCTTTACTGGCCCCCCTGATCGCAGGTTTCGCATTGATCGGGCCTGTGGCGGCCGTGGGTCTTTATGAAATCAGCCGAAAACGCGAGCAAGGGGCCGAAGCCCATTGGCTGGATGCACTTGGCGTATTCCGGTCACCCTCGTTCGGGGCCATTCTGACACTGGGCTTCTATCTGGTGGTGCTTTTGCTGATCTGGTTGATGGTCGCGCAGAGCATTTATGTTCAGACATTGGGTCCTGATCTACCGACCTCGTTCAGCACCTTCTTAACCCAAGTCTTCACAACAAAGGCAGGCTGGGTCATGATCCTGTCTGGCATCTTGGTCGGGTTCTTCTTCGCCCTCGTCGCACTGGCCACAAGCGTGATCAGCTTCCCCCTGCTTCTTGACCGCAAAGTGCCGCTTGCCGTAGTAACATCAGTTCGCGTTCTGCGGCACAACCCATCGGTCATCCTGACCTGGGGTCTGGTTGTGTCCAGTGCGTTGATACTGGGCGCGATCCCGATGTTACTGGGGTTGATTGTTGTCATTCCGGTTCTGGGCCACGCCACATGGCACCTGTATCGCTGCGCCGTGACCTGAACCGGAAGACGGTGCCTAGCCGCCGATCTTAAGAACGATCTTGCCGATATGACCCGAGCTTTCCATCCGCGCGTGGGCCGCTGAGGCCTCGGCCATGTCAAACTCGCTGTCCATCACCGGGGCAATCTTGCCCGAATCCAGTAGCGGCCAGACCGCCTCGCGCAGGTCTTGGGCGATTTTGGCCTTGGCCAGATCGGATTGCGGACGCAAGGTGCTACCGGTCAGGGTCAAGCGTTTCACCATCATCATGGCAAAGTTCAGCTCGACCTTGGGGCCCTGCAGGAAGGCGATTTGAACCAGCCGCCCATCCTCGGCCAGAGCTTTGACGTTGCGCGGGATATAGTCACCGCCCACCATATCGAGGATCAGGTTCGCCCCGCCCTCGGCCCGCATGACTGCCACGAAATCCTCTTCCCGGTAATTGATCGCCTTCTCGGCCCCCAGTTTCTCGCAAGCGGCGCATTTCTCGGCCGATCCGGCAGTGGCAAAGACCCGTGCGCCAAAGGCATTTGCAAGCTGGATCGCCGTTGTTCCGATCCCGCTGGAGCCGCCGTGAACCAAAACCGCTCGCCTGCTTTCAGACCGCCGCGTGTGAAGACATTGGACCAGACGGTAAAGAAGGTCTCGGGCAGACACGCGGCCTCTTCCAGGCCCATACCCTCTGGCACCGGCAAGCAATGGGCAGCGGGCGTAGCAACGTATTCGGCATAGCCGCCGCCGGGCAACAAGGCGCAAACCTGGTCACCAACTGAAAGCCCTTGAACGCCAGAACCTAGGGCTACGACCTCACCCGATGCCTCAAGCCCCGGCAGATCGCTGGCACCCGGAGGAGGATCATACGCACCCGCCCGCTGCAGCGCATCCGGACGGTTTACCCCGGCATAGGCCACCTTTAGCACCACCTGACCCGCAGCAGGCTCAGGCACCGGTCGGTCCGTTATCTGCAGAACCTCGGGCCCGCCGGGTTTGGTGATTTCTACAGCGCGCATTGTCTGGGTCATGGGCAATTCTCCTTTGCCCAATGCCTAACAGGCGAAATCAGAAAGGCCCAGACGCTTACTTGCGCGGGTTCAGCATTCCCGGCAGATCAGCCCGCATCTTCATCGGAGCTTTAACCTGACCTGCCAACCAATTCGGCACCGCAAGAAAGGGCTTGAACAGTGGGTTGCCATTCACCTGCGCCTTGAGCTTTTCGAACTGCATGACGTTGTCGATGCGGCGGTCCAGAAACTCCCACGTTCTCTGCTGGTCAGACGAATCATCCCCCAGCCAAAACAGCACGGTCGAGGAATAGACCCCCGACAACGTCGCCCGCTTGGTGTACCAGTTCACATCGTCCGATGTATCGCCAAGCGTGTCCCAGATCAGATCGCAGGTCTGCCACATCGCCTTGGCCCCATCAGCCGCGTGCATCGGCAAAGAAAACAGCGTCATCCCACGACGCACGAGTTCCTTGTCCTCTACCGCCTGAAGACGGAACCGGACAGCAGCGGCGATCCGGTCACGGAATTTCAGATCGCTCAGATCTTCGGTTTTCAGACGCTCTGCCATCGCCGCGTCCCCGCGGGCATGAAAAGCCAGGGCCATATCAACCGCACCACGAGGACAGATCGACCGTGCCAGCGTTTCATCAATACCGCAGTCACTGATGCCATGCGAAAGCTGGTTTCCGACCAGCCATCAAACGGCACATGGGCCAGCATAGCGTCCAAAAGCTGGGTTTTGGCATCTTCGTAGGATATGGTCATGGCGGTTCTCCGGGTTCTGGCACCAGTACTAGACAAGTTAGAGCGGCTTTGCTATACGGCCACCTCCTGCAATTTCCTTGCAACTCTATCTAGAAAGGTGGTGACAACCACATGCAGGTTAGTGTTCGCGACAATAACGTCGATCAGGCGCTTCGTGCCCTGAAGAAAAAGCTGCAGCGCGAAGGCGTGTTCCGTGAAATGAAGCTTAAGCAACATTTCGAGAAACCGTCCGAGAAAAAAGCGCGCGAGAAAGCTGAAGCGATCCGCCGCGCCCGTAAACTGGCACGTAAGAAAGCACAGCGCGAAGGTTTGCTCTAAGCACCTGAAGCTCGTCCAGCTTTGGATGACACTATTTGACGACCCCCGAGGCCCCGCCCGGGGTTTGTCGTTTTAAGAGGGATTTCGCCGGTCCCGCCGCTTGACGATCGCAACAACTCGCCGAGACATTGATTTGCCATTTTCTCGGCGTTATCAAGCGCGGCGAATCTCTGTTTCGGTGCGCCCTCCCGCCGAAATGCGCCGATCTTTCCGACCTCACTGTTCATGTCTTTTGCCGGTTCTTTAAGTGGGTCTGTCCATTCGGACACAACACCTTAAGGAGGCAAAAATGTCTGCAGCAAGTCAAGTAGAACGGGAAATGCTGGCGTTGATCAACCAAGAGCGTACGTCCCGTGGCTTGGACCCATTACAGCTTGAAACGCAGCTCAACGATTCGTCGGAAGATCACAGCAGCTGGATGCTGGATACGGACACGTTCAGCCACACCGGGTCAGGGGGATCAAGCGCCACCCAGCGGATGCAGGCGGCCGGGTTCGATCTTGAAGGCAGTTGGCGAACTGGCGAGAATATCGCCTGGCAATCAGAGCGCGGCGCGCCGGGGATCAGCGACGACGTGGCGCAACTGCACCAGGGCCTGATGAATAGCCCCGGTCATCGCGCGAATATTCTGAATCCTGATTTCAAATATATCGGCATCGGTATCGAGACCGGCGATATGCAGGGTTCTGACGCCGTGATCGTCACGCAGAACTTTGCCACAACTGATGCGGCAGTCATGCTGGACAGCGGCGGCACTGCCATGACGCCTACCCCACCTGCAGAGCCAGACCCCGCACAGCCCGATACTGATGTGACCGAGACCGAAGACCCGGTCACCGAACAGCCGGACACTGACGTCACAGAAACGGACACTCCTTCTCCGGAGCAGCCGGATACTGACCTTACCGAAACCGACGACCCAGCCCCAGAACAGCCGGGTACTGACGTCACCGACAACGACGATCCGGCCCCTGAACAGCCAGACACCGAAGACGCTGATGCAGATTGCTTCGATGTTGCGGCCTTTCTTACTGAACTAGACGCATTCATTCAGCAGCTAAAAGAAGATTTCGATCAATTCGCGTGGAATGATGACGACATGACCCCGCCTGAGACCCAGGACGACATGGATTTCGTAATAGCAGATGATTCAGTCTTGGTTGCAGACGAACTAATCTGTCCCGAGATGACGTCTGGCGGAGCCGAAGACTTCTTTTCGCTCACCTTCTTCAACGTCGATTGCATGATGGACGCGGTCTGACGCCCCAACCTGATGCGAAGCAGATCGCTGCTTCGCATCCTTTCGGACCGATCAGTATATTTTTGGCACGTGCAATTCGTCCGGCAGAACACGGCGTTCGTATTCCGGGTTGTACTTGCGATCCGGCAGGTTGACCTTTTCCTGCGGTACATCCGTGTAGGGGATCTTGGTCAACAGGTGTTCGATACAGTTCAGACGCTCACGCTTTTTGTCATTGCCTTCGACGATATACCATGGCGCTTCCGAGATATTGGTGCGGAATAGCATGTCTTCTTTGGCCTTAGTGTAGGCCTCCCACCGGATACGAGATTCCAGATCCATCGGCGACAGCTTCCACTGCTTCATCGGATCGTGGATGCGCATGAGGAACCGCAACTGCTGCTCTTCATCGGTGATCGAGAACCAGTATTTCAGCAAAATAATGCCCGAACGCACCAGCATCCGTTCAAATTCGGGAACGTCCTGAAAGAACTGTTCAACCTGATCTTCGGTCGCAAAGCCCATGACCCGTTCGACACCCGCGCGATTGTACCATGACCGGTCGAACAGCACGATTTCGCCCGCTGCAGGCAGGTGCGGAACGTATCGCTGGAAATACCACTGGCTTTGTTCCCGACGGCTTGGCGCGGGCAGAGCAACGACACGCGCAACCCGCGGGTTCAGGCGCTGCGTGATCCGCTTGATCACGCCCCCCTTGCCCGCGCTGTCGCGGCCTTCGAACAGGATACAAACCTTGGCACCCGTGTGCTGCACCCAATCCTGCACTTTGATCAACTCGGCCTGAAGACGCAGCAGGTTCCGGAAATAGACCTTGCGGTCCAGCATTTCGGGGTGCTGATCCTTGTAGATCTTGCGGATTTCCATCGACAACATGGGCTCGCTGAACTCGATCTCGAAATCTTCGTCCAGCGTGTCTTCCAGCTCGGCCTCAAGCCAGTCTTTCGAGGCGTCGTTATATTCGTCAGCCAAGGTCTGCTCCTTACAAATTCCCGGGTTCGGACCGTATCGGGCGCATGTAACCGCCTGATGTCATCGGATGAATTGATGAAGGTCTTTTCCTAAGCCTAACAGCTTACGGCGACAAGATCACTGTGACGCAAATCCGCAGCCCGTTCACTGTTGAACTGTCTTGCCAGAACGCGCCCAACCACGGCATCAAGGCGCAAACCGAACTGCAAAGGCGCGACTTTGACCCATTTTTTCGCATTTCTGCCCACGATCTGGCCGTGGCTTTTGCTGATCGCCGCCATGGTCAGCACCGTATCAGGCAAACCAGCATTGGGTATGGGACTGTTGGGGGTTTTAGGAGCGGTCTCGCTGACACTGGGGCTGGTTACGCCGATCGCCGCAGGGGTGGTCACTGTCGGTTTTGCAGGCGCGTTGATACTGCGCAACCTGTCCGGGATGTGGGCCGCGCTTGGCCATATTGCACTCGTCATATGGTGCATCGCGCTCGGAGCGCATCTGGTCCCGGGATTTCACAACCTTCTGGTCCTTGATCAGGTTCAATCTGGCCCTTTAAGTCGCGATTTCACGATGTACTTGAACCTGGACAAGCCCATGGTGCTGTTCACCGTCGCTTTGGCGTGGCCCGGCATGATTGGTGGGGCTGTGGCACTGCGCAAAATCCCGTTGGCAGTTGGTTTCGCCTTACTGCCTGCGCTGTTGGCAGTGGGTTCGGCCGTCAATGCCATCCGCCCCGAGATCAGCCTGCCCCATTGGTGGGTGATCTTCGCGCTGTCCAATCTCTTCCTGACTTGCCTGACGGAAGAGTGTGTTTTTCGCGGCTATTTCCAATCGTTGATCTCTTCCCGTTTTGGCGCGGGTCTGGGGATAGCTGCTGCAAGCCTTCTGTTTGGTTTGGTTCACGCCGGCGGAGGACCGGCATTGGCAGGTTTCGCGGCTATTCTGGGCGCGGCTTGCGGGCTGGGTTACTATGCAACCGGACGTCTGTGGGTTCCTGTCCTCATGCATTTCGGCTTCAACGCCGCGCACCTGGTACTGTTCACCTATCCCGGACCGGCCTGATCAAACCGGTAATGCCGTGGTTTTGAACACGGTTCGAAGCGCAAACGAACTTTGCATCTGCGCCACACCGGGTAGTCGCGACAAGTATTGCCGATGGATGCGGGCAAAGTCCTCGGTGTTTTCAGCGACGACTTTCAGTATGTAGTCCGCCGTTCCCGCCATAAGGTGACACTCCAAAACATCCGGAATACGGGCAACGGCCTTTTCGAAGGCATCCAGAACCTCTTCGGCCTGTCCTTGCAGAGTGATCTCGACAAAGACGGTCGTCGGCACATTCATCTTGCGCGCATCCAACAAGGCAACGTAGTTGCGAATAAAGCCCTCGGATCCAACCGTTGCACCCGTCTGTGGCAGGCCGAAGGCGACAAATTGGCCTGTTCGGACAGTTCTGCATTCGACATCCGACCGTTTCGTTGCAATGCCGCCAGAATCTTTCGATCTGTCGTATCAATGGCCATCTGCGCAATCCTTTGCAAGTTATGGCCAAAATACCGAAAATTTTTCGGAATTAAAGCGTTCACACGGGCAGAGTTTCACAGAAATTGCGCGCAAAGTTGCCCATTATTTAAGCAGTTTACAAACGGAGAGACCAAATGAAGATCGGTTGCCCCAAAGAAATCAAACCGCAGGAGTTCCGCGTCGGAATGACCCCGAACGCTGCGCAAGAAGCGGTCGCGCGCGGCCACGAGGTGATCATTGAAACCGGAGCCGGTCAGGGTTCGGGTTTTGACAATGCCGACTACGTCGCAGCCGGAGCGCGCATTGTCGACACCGCAGCCGAAGTTTTCGCCACTGCCGACATGATCGTCAAAGTCAAAGAACCGCAGGCAGGCGAACGCAAGATGCTGCGCGAGGGACAACTGCTGTTTACCTATCTGCACCTTGCACCGGACCCTGACCAGACCCATGACCTGCTTGCTTCGGGTTGTACGGCTATCGCGTACGAGACTGTTACGGACGCCAATGGGGGGCTGCCTTTGCTTGCACCCATGTCCGAGGTTGCAGGTCGCCTCGCCCCGCAGGTCGGGTCGTGGACCCTGCAGAAGGCCAATGGCGGACGCGGTGTTCTGATGGGCGGCGTTCCCGGAGTTGGTCCAGCGAAAGTTGTTGTGATTGGCGGTGGTGTCGTGGGAACACATGCCGCCAAGATCGCCGCGGGATGGGGGCAGACGTGACGGTTCTTGACCGGTCGCTGCCGCGCCTGCGCTATTTGGATGACGTGTTTGGCGGGACGTTCAAGAACCAATACTCGACAGCCGGCGCAACGGCCGAGCTGATCCAATCCGCCGACATGGTGATCGGCGCGGTGCTGATCCCCGGTGCGGCTGCGCCAAAGCTGGTGACCCGCGCGCAACTTTCTACCATGAAACCCGGAGCAGTCCTTGTCGACGTTGCGATTGATCAGGGTGGGTGTTTTGAGACGTCGAAAGCGACGACCCATGCCGAACCGATCTATGATGTTGATGGCATCATGCACTATTGCGTCGCCAACATGCCCGGAGCTGTCGCCCGCACATCGACCATCGCGCTTGGCAACGCCACCATGCCCTTCATGCTGGCGTTGGCCGACAAAGGCTGGAAACAGGCCTGTCAGGACGACCCTCATCTGATGGCCGGACTGAACATACATGCAGGTAAGCTGACCTACTACGCCGTCGGCAAAGCACTCGGGATCGACGTGGTGTCCCCCAACGTCGTCATCAAGGCTTAAGATACTCCCGCCCTGAAAGCGCCCTCTGACGAGTGCGTTTACAGCGTTATGCAGCGCGCTGATCGCGCGGCGCGGTCGAACCTCTGACCAACGTTGCAACAAACGAAAAGCGCCGCGCGATCAGCGCGGCGCTAGGCCCAACCGGAAAAAGGCATTCCAATGCCCGTATGACGGGCGGGAGCGTTATGCCTGTTTTTGAATCTCGACCGAATGCGGATAGGGAATCGATACACCCTTGGCATCGAACGCTTCTTTAACGGCCTTCGTGATTTCAAACTTCACGTCCCAGTAATCTGCAGCGGCACACCACAGCCGCGCCGTCAGATCAACCGAGCTGTCGCCCAGATTGGTCACACGCACCCACGGTTCAGGATCGTTGTGAATACGATCATCGGCCTTGGCCACATCCAGAATGATCTGCATCGCCTCATCAGCGCTGTCGCCGTAATCAATCCCGAAAACCAGGTCCACGCGTCGCGTGTCATGGGCCGAATAGTTGGTGATCACCGTTCCCCAAGCCTGCCCGTTGGGAACAATGATCTGCACGTTATCCGGCGTCACCAATTCGGTCGTAAACAGGTTCAGGTCCTGTACCGTCCCAGCAGTACCGCCGATATCCACATATTGACCCAGCTTGTAAGGCCGGAACACCACCAGCATCACGCCCGCCGCCAGATCGCTGAGCGTCCCTTGCAGCGCCAGACCGATAGCCAGCGATGCCGCACCCAAAATGGCGACAATACTTGTGGCCTCAATCCCGAAAATCCCCAGAACGGCGACCAGAACCATCGCCAGGATAGCCCATTTCACAAGGCTGGCCATAAAGTTGCCGAGAGTCGGGTCAATCTGCGGGGTCGCGTTGATGCGCCGGCGCACCATACCGCCTATCGCACCGGCCACGATCCAGCCCAAAATCAGAACAATCAGTGCCTTGACTGCATTCATAATAAGCGGAGCAAACGCTCCAACTTGCGTTACAACCTCGTCCACACGTCTCTCCTTATGCGAGCTATGCAAAACCCGCGACACGCGCGGATACACAAGATTGTGAGCGAGAATGCGCCTCTGGTCTAGGTGCGGAATGACCTGGTTTTCCCCTCTGTTGCGAAATGCACAAGAACTGACCGGGAATGCACAGGTGCTCTACTGGTAACACATTTAGTCAGTGCTTACCTCAACTCGGAACCTTTTACAGGAGCGCACCATGCTTGACACCGCAACTCATCCAATTACCGGCCGCTGGCCTGCCCAGACACCCGACAGGTTGCAGCTTTATTCCTATCCAACGCCAAACGGTGTCAAAGTTTCGATCATGCTGGAAGAGATTGGCCTTCCTTACGAGGCACATCTGGTCACACTCGCAGATTCAGATGTCAAAAGCCCCGAGTTCCTGTCGCTGAATCCAAACAACAAAATTCCTGCGATTATTGACCCCAACGGCCCGGATGGCGAGGCTGTATCCCTGTTCGAGAGCGGCGCAATCCTGCTATATCTGGCAGAGAAAAGCGATCAGTTGATGGGCGCGACCGCAGCGGACAAAGCCCGCGTGACGCAATGGCTGATGTTCCAGATGGGTGGCCTTGGCCCGATGTTCGGTCAGCTTGGCTATTTCCACAAATTCGCCGGTAGCGAGATCGAAGACCCTCGCCCCCGCGAACGTTACATCAACGAAGCCAAGCGCTTGCTCAATGTGCTAAACACACAGCTTGAAGGGCAGGAATGGATCGCGGGCAGCTATTCAATTGCCGATATCGCCATTGTGCCGTGGCTGCGAGGCTTGGACTATTACGGTGTGAAAGAGCTGCTTGGATGGTCTGATTTCGCCAACCTTCAGCCATATTTGGACCGCTTTCTGGACCGCCCAGCGGTCCAGCGCGGATTGGTTATCCCTGCGGCTAGCTAAGGCAGATCGGGGGCGAGGCATTGCCCCGCCCCATCGACCGCTATCCGGGCAGTTGCCCGGTCAGAACATAGCGCAGAACCTCGACCACCTGCGCGGGGTGCTCGGCCACGGCCAAAGCTGCGGCGTCGACCTCTTTCAGCGCGTGCTGATGGTCGGGGCCGTGCAGCACGATCAGGGATTTGCCCAGAGCGGCAGCGTACCCTGCGTCGAAGGCCGCATTCCACTGCTTGTACTTCTCGCCAAAGCGGACCACGACCACATCCGCATCCGCGATCCCCTTACGGGTGCGGATCGCGTTGACCATCGCGCCCTTGTGATCGTGCCAGTATTTGTTCGGCTCAGCCCCCAGAATGGCCACGCCGCAATCGTCGCTGGCCGCGTGGTCGGTCACAGGGCTGTTAAAGGTGATTTCCAGCCCCTGCGCGCCTTCGATGATCTGGTCGCGCCAATCGGTGTGAATCTCGCCCGAGAGGTAAACGTTCAGCATGTCTTGCTCCTCCTGAAATGAAAAAGGGGCGCGTCCGGCCCCTTTTGTCTTGTTATCGTGCCCCACCGATCAGCCGCGCAGAACACCGCCCGTGGCCTTGGACACTTTGGCGATGATCTTCTGACCAACCGCCTCGATATCCTCTTCCTTGAGGGTCTTGTCCGTCGGTTGCAGACGTACGGTGATGGCCAGCGATTTCTTGCCCTCACCCAGGCTGCCACCGATGAATTCATCGAACACGCGTACATCGTCGATCAGCGCCTTATCCGCGCCTGCCGCCGCGTTCACCAAGGTCAGAGCTTCGACATCCGCATCAACCACAAAGGCAAAGTCACGTTCCACCGCCTGCAGATCGCGCAGTTCAAGCGCCGCGCGGGGCCCCGGATTTGCGCGGCAGAGGCACTTCGTCCGGCCAGATGGTAAAGGCCATCGCCGGACCCTTGATATCCAGCGCTTGCAGGATGCGCGGGTGCAGTTCACCAAACACGCCCAGCACCTTTTTCGGACCCAGGCAGATTTTGCCATGACGGCCCGGATGCCACCACGCATCACCATCGCGCAGGACCTGCACCTTCGCGGGCGCTCCGATCGCGGCCAGTACGGCCTCGGCATCGGCTTTGACGTCAAACACATCTACCGCGCGCGGCCCCGTGCACATCTTTGGGACCATCGCGGCCCACCAGCAGACCAGTGATCTGGGTTTTCTGGTTGCCGGGCTCACCGCCGTGGAAAACAGGGCCAACCTCGAACACGGCAACATCGGCAAAGCCGCGCGCCTGATTGCGGGCGGCCGCCTGCAGGCCGGGCAGCAGATCGGGGCGCATATGGCTCATTTCCGAGGAAATCGGGTTTTCTAGCTGAGTCGCTGCATCGCCACCGCCGAACAGCGCAGCGGACGCCTGATCAATGAAGGTATAGGACACACATTCATTGTAGCCCAGCGCCGCGCAGGTCCGGCGGGCCATCGACTGACGGCGCTGCGTCGGTGTCATCACCGCCTTGGGGATGCCATCGGTCACTCGCGGCAGCGGTTTGCCCTGCAGCTTGGTCAGCGAGGCAATCCGCGCAACCTCTTCCACCAGATCGGCCTCGCCCATGACATCGGGGCGCCAGCTGCGCATGGGCCATCTCGCCTTCAAGGCGGAAACCCAGACGGGTCAGGGTCTGGCGCTGTTCGCTTTCGGGTATCTCCATCCCGACCAGCGACTGCACCCGCGCCGCATCCAGCTAGGCGCGCGCGTGGTTCGGGGCCTTCCCGGCCTCAACAACCGAGGATACCTCACCGCCGCAGATATCCAGAATCATCTGGGTCGCCTGCTCCAGCCCTCACGGGTGAATTGCGGGTCAACGCCGCGTTCAAAGCGGTAACGCGCGTCCGAGTTAATCTTCAGCGCACGGCCTGTCAGGGCGATCTGCACGTGATCCCAGAAGGCGCTTTCAAGGAAGACATTGACCGTCTCATCGGTACAGCCGGTTTCCTCGCCGCCCATGATACCCGCGATAGATCTGCACCCTTGTCGTCCGAGATCACCATCATACCGCGCTGCAGGGTGTATTCCTTCTCATCCAGCGCCACCAGCGTTTCACCACCCTTGGCGCGGTGGACCCGCAGGTTACCCTGCACTTTGTCGGCATCAAACACGTGCAGCGGGCGGTTCTGGTCGAATGTCATGTAGTTGGTGATATCCACCAACGCCGAAATGGGACGCAGACCGATGGCTTTCAACTGATCCTGCAGCCATTGCGGGCTGGGGCCGTTCTTGACGCCCCGGATTACACGACCGGTGAAATGCGGCGCGCCGTCCAAGGTGTCGTCGTCAATCGTCACCTTGATCGGGCATTCGAAATCGCCGGCGACTGGCGCGTGGATATGCTCTTTCAGCGTGCCAACCCCACGCGCTGCCAGATCACGAGCGATGCCAGCCACACCCAACGCATCGGGGCGGTTCGGCGTGATCGCAATCTCGATCATCGGATCGACCTTGGACGGGTCATTCTCGGCCAACCAGTCGACGAAGCGATCACCGACCTCGCCCGAGGGCAGTTCGATAATGCCATCATGCTCGTCCGACAACTCCAGCTCACGCTCGGAGGCCATCATGCCAAAGCTTTCGACGCCCCGGATCTTGCCGACGCTGATCGTTATATCCAGACCGGGGATATACATGCCCGGTTTGCAAACCACGACAGTGATGCCTTCGCGCGCGGGCGCGCCGCAAATGATCTGCAGATCGCCCTCATCGGTTTCCACCGTGCAAACGCGCAGCTTGTCGGCGTCGGGGTGCTTTTCTGCGTGCTTCACATGGCCCAACGTAAAGCCCGCCAGCCGGTCCGCCGGGTTCACGATCTCTTCGACCTCTAGCCCGAGGTCGGTCAGCGCCTCGGCCATCTCATCAACCGACGCGTCCGTGTCGAGGTGGTCTTTCAGCCAGGACAGAGTGAATTTCATTGCTCGGGGCCTTTTTTGGCAGATATCCAGTCGGCACAGGCAATGACAAAGAATGCGCCAAGGTGCAAGCGCTGCGCGTCACGGATAGGTGGGGGTGCGGCCCAAAAGCTCGTCCAATTGCCGCCCGATCCAGCCATGGGGGATAAAATGCCCGCCCGGATGCGTGTCCAGCGTCACCTGCCCGCGTGCGCAATCGGTCCACTCCACCCGGCTGAGGGTCAGGATCGGCACCACGCTCCAATCGCCGCGCGGGGTGGCATCGTGGCACTCATACGCCGCCCGCCACAGCGCCACCGGATAGGTCGTGTCGCCATTGGTGCCATAAGGGAAATCCATCACCGTATCGCTAAGGCCGTGCACATGGCGCGCCTCGCGCGGGGCTTCGGGGCAGTCCTCGGTCTGGCGGATGCTGCCCGCAACGGCCAGCAGGGCGGCAACGTCATTGCCCGACTGGCACACATAGCGCCACGCCATCGCGCCGCCGAAGGAATAGCCCGAAACGTAGATACGTTCAGGATCAACTGGATAGCGCTTAGCCACATCCTCCAGCACCGCATCGGCAAAGGGCACGTCGCGCGTATCCGAGGTCCAGAAATCCCAGCTTTTACCCAACCCGTTCGGGGCCACCAGCAACACGCCGCGCAGCTTGGTCGCGCCTGCGATGCGCTGATGGTTCACCACGACAGTGCCCTGCCGCGCCCAGCCATGGAAATGCAACAACACGGGCAGAGGGTTTTCCCGTCCCAACTCTCGGGCTCCAGCACATGATATGAGCGATCGCCGAGATCGCAGGCGGTGTCGCCATGGCAATCGGATTTCCATGGACCCATGGCAAACGCAGGGGTTGCGGTCAGCAGCAGGAAAAGCAGTCGGTAAATCATAGGCCGGAGCCTAGCTGCCTGACGCGGACTGTCACGTCACAACCCTGTGGGAACCTGTAACACGCGCGGATTTCGGCCTTCCGTACAGAGCGCAAGCCGCGCTGTCGCCAGACCGCGGGGTGGCGATCTTCGGCTGTGCTGCGCACTTTATGCCCGCCAAATCCGCGTACTGTACGAGCGTTGCGCTTACGGAGACAAATCGCCAGCCCGTGCGGGCGGTCTGGCGATAGCGCGGCGGCCTATCGGCCTTTGCTCCGCGCTGTACTTTCCCGACAACTAGTTTTGAATTGGCAGAGTTTTTTGGATGTCTTCCACAGACAAAGAAGTAGTGTCGAAAACATCTCGACGCATGTCCGTTAAGGCAGAAGCAAGAAGATATTTAAACTTAGCCATGTCACGCTGAACCATAGGCCCGGATGTATCCGCAGCATATTCCGCGAATTCATTCACACTCTTCAGAACCTGGTCAGAGGCGAGCAAAGACAACTCCATACGGAGAGTATTGTAGTGATCCAATCCGCCTTCATTATCTATCCGCATAAATGAGCGCATGAAGTTTAGGTAAACCTCGCGCTTTTTGGAAACCAGATCAGCCTCTCGATCCAGCCTTTTTTGAACTTTGTAGGTGAGTGTAGCCCCAACGATGGTCACAACGGCCACCATCAGAGTCACAAAACTCGGGAGGTTGTCCGAAATCAAGAGTTTCAGAGTTTCATTCACCGCGACAAACCACTATGCAAGTTCGGCATATCCAATGCCGCAAACCCATAGTGCCGCAACCACCGCAGGTCGGAATCAAAGAACGCCCGCAAATCCGGGATGCCGTATTTCAGCATCGCCAGACGGTCGATCCCGATGCCAAATGCAAAGCCCTGATAGACCTCAGGATCAATGCCACC
>NZ_JBQFJE010000003.1:3255000-3581279 GCF_056535965.1 Ruegeria sp. AM7 | reverse complement strand
TGGGCTTTGGGTCTATTCCTTGCGACCTTAACCTGTCGGCTGAAGGCAATTTGGTCGAAGCCGCCGCTAACCTGTTTGCAGCGCTGCACCAGTTGAATACCACCGGTCGACCGATTGCAGTTTCGCCAATCCCGGACCACGGCCTTGGGGCAGCAATCAATGACCGTCTGCGCCGCGCCGCTGCACCGCGCGATCGCTGATCAGGCACGCCCGGCGCTGGCCGACAAAGTCAACGGATCAACACCCAAAGTGGCAAGCGCGGCCTCCCATTTCTCGTCATCGGGTACGTCGAACACCAGTTTCGAGGACGCATCCGTGGTCAGCCAGCCATTCATGGCGATCTCATCCTCAAGCTGGCCAGGCCCCAGCCGGAATAGCCCAGCGCCAATGTCGAATTGAGCGGACCACGGCCCGAGGCCAGATCTTCAAGGACGTCCAATGTCGCTGTCATGCTGAAATCATCCGAAATTTTCATCGAATGTAGATTCGCATCATAGTCTGAACTGTGCAGAACAAAGCCGCGCGACATCTCGACTGGCCCACCAAAATGCACAAGACGTTCGCCCACGACAGGGATTCGGCAGGCGATGTTGAGCTGCCCAAGCAAAGTCTTGATCCGCAGGTCTGACGGCTTGTTGATGATCAGACCCATCGCCCCATCATCTCCGTGGCTGCACATGTATACCACCGAATGATCGAAGCGCGGATCGCCCATACCCGGCATCGCAATCAACAGTTTTCCGGTCAGGTCCATAAGATGGCATCTCTTGCTTGGCCGCTTCAACAATGGCCCCGAGCGGCGGCGATTGGCAAGAGATCAGCGCAGATTTCCGCAGATTTCATTCGAGTGACCTGAACGTGACTTGGATCTGCGTCGGGACCGCGCATTTATAGCTTATGAACGTACATATGACAGTCTCAGCGGTCGCATTGACCTTCGCCCTTGGATTTGTTGCCCCGGCATCCGCGCAGGTGACCGGGACCGTGGCAGAATGGATATTCTCGACGGTGGTCGCACCACGCAGGGAACCTATATGACAGCGGTGCGGGTGACGTTGGATGATGGGTGGAAAACCTATTGGCGCGCGCCCGGTGATGCAGGCATTCCACCGCATTTCGACTGGAACAGTTCGGACAATGTTGGGAACGTGTCGATTACCTGGCCGACCCCTGATGTTTTGTCCAGAATGGACTGCAATCCATCGGGTACGAAGACCAGCTTGTTCTGCCGGTTGAGATTACACCGAAGAATCCCGGCCAACCGGTGCACCTGAAAGGCACGATGGATCTTGGCGTGTGCAAGGAAGTCTGCATCCCGGCACAACTGGACTTCGATCACAAGCTGAACGCCGATGCCGGGCGCAACCCGGCCATTGCCGCAGCACTCGCGCAGCGCCCCTATTCCGCAAAAGAGGCAAGGGTCGCTCAGGCCAGCTGCCGCCTGACACCGACATCGGACGGGATGCAGATCGAAGCTCGGGTGACCATGCCCTCGGCTGGCGGTCAGGAACTGGCAGTTATTGAGCCCGGCAATCCCACTCTTTGGGCATCACAGCCCGATACTGAGCGCCAGGGTGACACGCTTGTCGCTACGTCCGAAGTGATCAGCGCATCCGGGGCCCCCTTTGCGTTGGAGCGGTCCGAGATCAGGATCACCGTTCTGGGCGCAAATCACGCGGTTGACATCAAAGGGTGCAGCGCAGGCTGATCCCGATGGTTCAAACGCCAAAAATCGGAGCACTGGCTGTCGTCATACACGACGCGCAGGTTCTGCTTGTGCAACGCAGCAAACAGCCAGACGCAGGGTTGTGGGGGTTTCCCGGCGGTCATGTGGAATGGGGCGAAACGGTTCTGCAAGCCGCAAAACGCGAATTGCATGAGGAAACCTCGGTCACGGCGAAGCCTCTGCATTATCTGGACAATCTGGATCTGTTGCGACGGGACTCGCACGGGGCTGTAGTATCGCATTATCTTTTGGTTGGTGTGATGTGCGCATACCAGTCCGGGCAGCCTGTTGCAGGCGACGATGCGTTGGATGCGCGTTGGTTTCCCTTGGAACAGATACGGCGCGGTGACCTGCCCATGAGCAATCGGGTCAATGATCTATTAGAGACGGCCCTGCGCCGAAACTAGGCCGAGCGGGCCTTGAGACGTGCGAAAAACAGGCCAGACGCGGCGATGCTGAGCACAAGAATGACAACCGCCCCCGCAACAAATGCGCCCAGCCCCATTTGCAGAGCTACAAGACCGTCCGCAGACCCATAAAGCCCAGATAATATACCCAAAGGCGCACCCGTAATGACCGGGAGCACCATGGTCATGCCGAACCAGACCAGCAACGCTGTACCGGTGGCGGCAAGAGCGCCCTGCACCACCCGGTCAGGCGCGCGCACCGCGCGCCGCATAGCCGTGATCGGACGCGACAGGTCGTTCAGAATTCCCAACAGCGCCGGCACCAGAACCAGTACCAAAATCATCCCGAAGGCCAGGCCATAGACCAGAGTGATCACCGTCGGCTTGAGGAATTGCGCTTGTTGCGACCCCTCATACAGCAACGGGGTCAGGCCAAGAACAGTCGTCAGCGTTGTCAGCATAACTGGACGCAATCGGTCTGCGGTTCCTTCGATGATAGACGGCACCAGCCCGCGATCCTGCTGATAAGCATCTATCGTCGTCACCAAAACGATCGAGTCGTTGATAATTATCCCGGTCATCCCCAGCAGCCCTACAACGGTGAACATGCTCAGCGGCACCTCCCAGATGTAGTGGCCCCAGATCGTTCCAACCAACCCAAACGGAATAATCGCCATAACGACCAGAGGTCGCGTCCAACTGGCAAAGACCCAGGCCAGAACAAGATAGATGCCGGTCAGACACAGGATCAGACCGGTGCGGGCCTCGGACAAAAACTCATCCTCCTGCTCGCTCAAACCCGCCATGGTCCATTCGACCTGACGTTTGGCGGCGATGTCGGGTAGAATTTCCTCGCTCATAGCGCGGTTTATCTCTTCGGCGCGGGTGGGGTCGTCTTCCGCGATGTCGCCATTGACCGAGATGACCCGCAGGCCGTTTTCACGGCGGACAGTAGAAAACCCTGACTTGCGCTGAACTGATACGATATCGGCCAGCGGCACATACACGCCATCCGGAGTCCGCATCAGTGTGCGTTCCAGGAAATCGGCAGTCAGCTCGTCCTCGGGCAATTCGACCCGGATTTCAGCGCTGCGGGGACCGTCGGGGAAGGTCGCGGCCTCAATCCCGTTCAGACGGTCTCGCAGGACACGGCCAAGTGTTTCAATCCGGAAGCCCAGTGCTTGTCCCTGCGCCGTCAGATCCAGAATGAACTCTTCCTTGTCATAGGCAAGATTATCCTCCAGCGCCGAGACTTCGGGGTATTTCGAAAGCTCGGCCTGAAGGTCTTCGGATGCGGCCTTAAGCGTGTCTACGTCTGCGCCATAAAATTGCACGTCAATCGCATCACCACCCGGCCCCGACCGCCAGCCACGGAAGCTGAGCAATTCGACCTTGGGATGGCGCGGGACGAAATCCTGCAATTCGCCAACGAATTCAAAACTGGAATAGGGGCGCAGATCGGCATCGATCAACTCGATCGAGATGCCGCCGAGAAGATCTTCGTCCTTGCCATCCGCCGCAGACAGTCCGCGGCCCGCCGATCCGCCAATCTCGGACAAGACATAGTCAATGGGATTGCGCCCATGGCGTTCTTCGTAAATTTGCCCCAATTCGTCCACGGCGATCTGCAGCTGGCGCATCATGGCCAGCGTGTCCTGACGCGTCGCGCCTTCTGCCATGATGAAATTGCCGGTGACCGAACCACGCTCGGGCGCATTGAAGAATCGCCAGTTCACGTCACCTTTGATGAACAGCGCCGCCTGACTTGCCAGGATCAGGATCATCAGCGCAACAACGACATAACGCGCCCAGATGACCCAAGCGATGAATGGGCGGAACAACTGATCGCGCACCCAGCGGAACCCGCGATTGACGACCCGGTTGGGCCAATCATACCAGTGTTCTTTCGCGGAATGTGCAATGGCGTGGGCCATATGGTTCGGCAGGATCAAAAAACACTCGATCAACGAGGCGATCAGAACCGCGATCACAGTAAAGGGAATGTCCCGGATCAACTCACCGAACCGGCCGCCAATCGCGGTCAGACCGAAAAAGGCAATGACCGTTGTCAGGGTCGCGGCAAAAACCGGCATCGCCATGCGCCGCGCTGCGCTTTCAGCTGCCACCATCGGGGCCTCGCCCAAGCGACGAGCACGGAAATCGGCATGTTCACCGACAACAATGGCGTCGTCCACAACGATACCCAGCGTGATGATCAGACCAAACAGCGACACCATGTTGATCGACAACCCGCCGATATACATGAAAGCAATCGCCGCAGACATCGCCACCGGGATCCCCGCCGCCACCCAGAACGCGATACGCGCATTCAGGAACAGAAACAGCAGACACACAACCAGCCCCAGGCCCATGAGGCCATTGTCGATCAGGATGTCCAGCCTGTCGGTGATTGCCTGCGCGCGGGTTCGGATCAACTCGACCGACACGCCTGCAGGCAGGCTGGCCTGCATCTCGGCTACGACCTCCTCGACAGTGCCCTGAATCTCGATCGCGTCCCCTAGGTTCGAGCGATCCACCCGCACTGACATCGCCGGGTTTTCACCTACGAAATAGCTGCGAATTCGGTCAACGCCCTCAACGCGGATCTGCGCCACGTCGCCGATCAGCAACTTGGATCCGTCCGGGAAATTGCGCAGCGGGATGCCTTCAATTTCCTCAGGCGTTCGCTTCTCGGTGCCGGTGCGAATGCGGGCATTGGCGCCCGTAACATCCCCGGCGGGGTTAGCCGTGACTTCGGCCGCAACGGCAGTCGCGATCTCGGACAGAGTGATATCGTTGGCAATCAACTGCGCGGTCGGAACCTCGATCACCACGCGCGGTGCAGCCAGCCCCCGGATGGTCGTCCGTGTAACACCCACGGCAAACAGGCGGTTGATCAGTTCATCGGTGAATTTGGCAAGCTGATCCGGGGCAACAGGCCCGGTTACCACCACATCCGTTACACGGTCCCGCCACGCACCGCGCCGGATCGTAGGCTCTTCGGCATCTTCTGGCAGGTTGGTCACGCCATCAACGGCTGTTCTGACTTCTTCTACTGCGCGGGACATGTCCCAATTCGGCTCGAACTCCAGCCGAATGCTGGTCCGCCCCTCGCGCGAGGTCGCCTCGGTACTGGAAACGCCCTCAACCGCCAGCAGCGCAGGTTCAAGCGCCTGAACGATTCCATTGTCCACATCCTCGGGACCCGCCCCTTCCCACACGACGTCGACGTCAACACGTTCAAGGATGACGTCTGGAAAGAACTGCGCTCGCATGTTGGGCAAAGCCGCCACACCCAGCACCAGCAAAACCAGCAGCAACAGGTTCGCCACCGTGCGATGCCGGGTGAAATAGCTGAGGATACCACTTGCCGCGCCGGGGATCTCGCGCATCATAGCGGTTAACCTCCGGCCCGGTTTTCAATGCGGCGCACCAGAGATGCGGGAACTTTCGCCTCGCTGAGCTGTCCCAGGACGCGGTCTTTCATATCCTTCGGCATCTTGTCGCTGGCCTCGACCTGCGCGACAAGCTGCGCGCGCTGCTCGTCCGACAGCTCGACCAAATCGGGTTCAGCCCCGGCATTGGCTTCAATCCGCAAAGGGCGGACACGAACACCAGCACCCAGCAACGGCGTGCGGCCGATGACAACCTCGCGGCCGTCCAGACCTTTGCCCCGCAACAAAACCTCGTCTCCCTGACGACGGATCAGTTCGACCGGCAAAGCTTCGAGCCGGTCACCCGTGCCCAGCACCAGAACCGTGCCAACCGCATCCAGAACCGAAGACGGCAGCCGCACTACATTGTCCAATGGCTGTTCCTGCACGGTCACTGTTACGAAGTCACCGGGTTTGAAACCCGACGCGTTATCCATCCGCGCATAAAGCAAGCGCCCCGTTTGCCCCTCACCGGCTGACCCACTATCGCGGCTGATGCGACCAGTCGCGGACAGATCTGTGCCCGTGACCTCAAGCGAGACCGTGACGGGCGCGTTGATAAGATTGCCCTCGGCATCCAGCAAACGCACGAATTGCGCGGTCGAAACGCGGAACGCGACCTCAAGCGCATTCGGATCGACCAGTTCTGCCAGTTTTTCATTGGCGGATACCAAACGGCCTTCGACCAGAGTTACATCCGTAAGCGTTCCACCGAACCTCGCGTGGATGGTCATGTCGCCCAAATCACGCTCGGCGGCCTCAAGTGCGATGCGTGCACGTGACAACAGCGTCGTCGCCTGATCCACCCGCGATTCCGCCTGTGCCAACGCGATGCGCCGGGCCAAAACCGCTTGCTCTGCCGCTGCCGCAGCAAGTTCGGCATCATCAGCCGTCGCCACCGAACCAACGCCCCGAGCAAGAAGATCCTGCTGACGTTTCATCGCGCGGTTTCGCAATTCGACCTGCGTTTCCGATGATTTCAACTCATCCTGAGCAAGCAGCAAAGACCGCTCGGCGTCGCGTTCTTCGAATTGGGCATCCAGCAGATCTGACTTGGCCCGATCCAGCGCCGATTGCGCATCGGCAGGGTCCAGTTCGACCAAAACCTCGCCGGCACTAACGGAACCGCCATCCTCGAAGTCATCCGACAGAGACACTACGCGCCCGCCCAGTGCCGCGCGCAGTTCCAAGCGTCTGCGGCTTTGTACTTCACCAAATGCCTCGAGATAGGGTGTCACGGTTTCCAGTTCCGCCGGACGGACAGTGACCGCGAAAACACGTTCCCGCGCCTGCGGCGCCGCGTCCTCGCGTGTCAGCAAATCCTGCACCGCGCCCGCAATAATCTGGGCGGCCGCAAACAAGAGAGCCAGCGTCAAAGACGCCAGAAACACTCCGACAAGGCTTTGCCTCAGAAATCGCATATTGCACTTACCCCGGTTGCATCAGGCTACCTGCCGCAAAGGTAGCTGGGCGGCCAAAAATGCCAAGCCACAAAGCGGTTACGAACAGTTGAACGTGCGACCAGTCTACTTCCGTCGCAGATGTTCGTCCAATCTTGGCATTATTTCCACGAAATTGCAGGGACGGTGGCGGTAGTCGAACTGCTTTTCCAGGATCGCGTCCCAAGCATCCTTGCAGGCGCCGGGGCTGCCGGGCAATGCGAACAGATAGGTGCCGCCGGCCACGCCCCCAGTGGCGCGGGACTGAACGGCCGAGGTGCCGATCTTCTCCATCGACACGATCGTGAACACTGTTCCGAAGGCTTCGATCTCTTTCTCATAGACGTCCCGATGCGCCTCGACCGATACATCGCGCCCGGTCAGACCAGTGCCACCGGTCGAGATCACAACGTCGATATCGGGATTGGCGACCCAGTCGCGCAACTGATCAGCAATCTGAGCGCGCTCATCACGGATGATCTTGCGGTCCGCCACCAAATGGCCAGCCTTTTCGATGCGGTCTACCAGTGTCTGCCCCGAGCGGTCCTCGTCCAGCGAGCGGGTGTCCGAGACGGTCAGAACAGCGATCCGTACCGGAATGAAGTCTTTGGTTTCGTCAATGCGTGACATCTTGCGTCAGGCCCTTTCCATGATGGCAAGCCGGATGGCGAGGGCGGTGAAAATCCCTCCTGTCACCCAGCCCATGATACGCGAGGCGCGCGGGTTCGAGATCAGAACCTTGCCCGCGCCACCGGCAAACACCCCGACCAGGCCGTTCACCACGAACCCGCCCAGCGCGATCACCACGCCAAAGATCAGAAATTGCGGCAGGATCGGACCAAGGGCCGGGTTTACGAATTGGGGGATAAAGGCAAGCACGAACAGGATCACCTTGGGATTGGTCAGGTTCACCACCATGCCATCCCTGAACGCGTGATGTGCGGGTCTGGTGGGGGCGTCTGCAGAAATGGCTCCGTTTCGGATCGCGCCCCAGGCCAGATACAGCAGATAGGCCACGCCCATCCAGCGGATCACATCAAACAGCCACGGCAGCGCTGCCACCGCAGCGCCCAGCCCCAGCCCGGCCAGAAGGACATGCACCATCAGCCCGACCGAGACGCCAGCGCTGGCCACCAAGGCCGGTTTAGACCCCGATTTCAGACCCTGCCCGAAACAGAACATCATATCCGCGCCCGGTGTGAAGTTCAGCGCCAAAGCCGCAGGGATAAAGGCAAGCAGAGTGACTGTTTCGATCATGCTTCAACCTCGAACCAATTCACCCGCGGCCCTAGATTGGCAACCTGAGTGCGTCCCAGCGTGCCACGATAGCCCCAGCTGTCGTGAATGTGCCCGTGCAATGACATCTGCGGTTGCAACCGTTCGATCGCGTTTCGCACCGCAGTCGACCCCACCGCATCATCGGTCGAGGTCACATCGCCATAGCCTTTCGGCGGGGAATGCGTGATCAGAACATCCGCCCCTTCGCACCGGTCCAGCAACTCGGCGGCCTCGCCCTCGGACAGGTCGCAGGACCAGTCGCCGAATGGCGTCGGCGGCACGCCATAGCCCAAACCGAACAGGCGCAACCCATCTACACTCATGCCTGTCCCGTGCAGGACGTGCACGCCATGCGGCGCGGCCTGTGTCAATTCCTCGGCGCTTTCGGCATTGCCGGCGCCAGAACCAAGGGCGCGGCGATGCCAGACAGCATCTGCATCGCCTCGTCCAAACCCTGTCGCATGTTACAGAAGTCTCCGGCCCCGATCACCAGAGCGGCCGTGTCGCTGGCCGCGACCAGTTCGGCGGCGCGGTTGCGGGCCATATGCAGGTCGGAAAAGGCCAGAATGCGCATCACTTGCCCTCCAACCGGGTTTTCAGCTCCAGCAAATCTGCCCAGGCTTGCCGTTTGGCTTGTGGCTGGCGCAGCAGATAGGCGGGGTGGAACATAGGGATCACCGGTAGGTTCATCGCCTGATCCCAGTGACCGCGCAGTCGGGTGATGCCGCGTTTGCCCAGCACAGCCTGACAGCTGATATTGCCCATGACCACCAGAACCTCGGGCTTGGCCAAGGCCACGTGCCGTTCCAAAACGGTTTCATCATCCCGATCTCCTCGGGCTTGGGATCCCGGTTTTGCGGAGGCCGCCATGGCAGCACATTGGTAATGTAGACGTTCTTGTGACGATTCAGATCAATCGCGGCTAACATCCGGTCCAATAACTGACCCGCGCGACCGACAAAGGGTTTACCTTCGCGATCTTCCTCGCGACCCGGAGCCTCGCCGATGATCATCACTCGCGCCCCGGCGTGCCATCGGCAAACACCAACTGCCGCGCACCGCGCTTCAGCTCGCAATGGTCAAACGCCTCCATGGTTGCGCGCAATTGATCCAGCGATCCCGCGCCTTGAGCCGCAGCTTTGGCCACCGCAACCGGATCGACCTGTTTGGGTTTTTCCGGCGCCGCCTGCGCCACAGGTTTCTTGACCTTGGGCGCGGTGTCAGGCAACGCGTAGCGGTCTATCGGCACATCCCCGATAGACTCGGTCGCGCCCAGTTCGATCTGCCAGTCCAAAAGGCCGCGCCGTGTGATAATCCAAAGCCGATTCCATGCCTCACAATCTAACCAGCTTTTGACCGAGGGAAAGCGAATAGCACTTGATCGACCCGGCAACCGGGCAGACCATGGCCCTATTCATGCCGAGCCTTATTCGATTCTTTCTGGTCATCTTCCTGCTGATCCCCATCGGCACCCCTAGCTTTGCGCAGGTAAACGACCGTTTCGGCGTTCAGAACCGAGGTATCCAAGATCGCAACGGCTTCCAACAGCGCAACCGTGTCCAGAACCAATGCCGCGCGGGGCAACTCAGATGTGGGCGGAATTGCTGCCCCGTTGGACAACGCTGCAGTTTTGACGGAAACTGCATCCCGCCCGGTGGCACCTATTGCGGCGGCGGCTTTTCCTGCGGTCCATTTGAACGCTGCGTCGGCAATCGCAGATGTCCAAAGGGCGAAAACAAGTGCCGGTCCAGTCTGGACTGCCCCAGCGGCACCTCTTGCAACGGGCGTGGCGAATGCGAGGCAATCCAGCTGGAATTCACTCTGCCCCGGCCAAAATGCGACGATGGCCGCACCTGCGCCAGCGGCACAAGCTGCCTGCCCGGCGGTGGATGCACCCGCCCCGGCTGGTTCCTGTGCGAAGAAACCGGATCGCAATGCCGGCAGGGGTTCAAATGCTCGGCCAATCAGGGCTGTGTCCCGGTCAAGGCCGTCGATTGCGGCAACGCCAAATGGTGCAAACCCGGCGAGCAATGCCTGCCCGAAGGCGGATGTGAGAAACTGCCCGAAGGGTCCGATCCTTAGGTTGCCTTGGCCCGCGCGGCTTCTTATAAGCGGCTCGATTGTCAGACCGGAGCCCGCCCATGCGTTTTGCCCATCGTCACCTTCTTGGCATCGAGCATCTGTCACAATCCGATATCACTGCGGTTCTTGACCTAGCCGAGACCTATGTCGACATGAACCGCCAGTCGACCAAGCATTCCGACGTGCTGTCAGGGCTGACGCAGATCAACATGTTTTTTGAGAACTCGACCCGCACGCAGGCCAGTTTCGAACTGGCGGGCAAGCGGCTGGGCGCGGATGTGATGAACATGGCGATGCAGGCCAGCTCGATCAAAAGGAAACCCTGATCGACACGGCGATGACGCTGAATGCGATGCATCCCGATCTTCTTGTGGTGCGGCACCCGCATTCCGGCGCGGTGGACCTGCTGGCGCAAAAGGTGAATTGCGCCGTGCTGAATGCGGGCGACGGCAAGCACGAACACCCCACGCAGGCGCTGCTGGACGCGTTGACCATCCGCCGCGCCAAGGGTCGTTTGCACCGTCTGAACATCGCGATTTGCGGGGACGTAGCGCATTCGCGTGTGGCACGGTCGAACCTGATCCTGCTGGGTAAGATGGAAAACCGTATCCGCCTGATCGGCCCGCCGACGTTGGTGCCTTCGACCTTTGCCGAGTTCGGGGCCGAGATTTACGACGACATGAACGAAGGTCTGAGGGACGTCGACGTCGTGATGATGCTGCGCCTTCAGAAAGAGCGGATGGATGGCGGCTTTATCCCCTCGGAGCGCGAATATTACCACCGCTACGGGCTGGATGCGGCAAAACTGGCGCTGGCCAAACCCGACGCCATCGTCATGCATCCCGGCCCGATGAATCGCGGCGTGGAAATCGACGGCACGCTGGCCGATGACATCAACCGGTCCGTCATTCAGGAACAGGTCGAGATGGGCGTCGCCGTCCGCATGGCGGCGATGGAACTACTAGCCCGCAACCTGCGCGAGGCCGCATGAGCGACCTGACCGTTGCCCCTCATGAACGCGGTGTGATCCGCCTGTTCACGCTGGACATGCGCCCCGAAGAGGCAAAGTTCCTGCGCGAACCCGGTGCCGCCGATCAGGTTCTGGGGGTCGATAGTCTGGATGCCGAACAGATCGACATCTTTCCGGTCTCAGACCTCGAAGACCTTGGGCTCTATGGATATTTGCATGAAGGCGGCGGTGTGTCTGAGGATCAGCTAAACCGCACAATGCTGGATGCTATCGAAGGCTGGGTCATGGCCGTCCGCAGCGCCGCCTTTCACGGCCCAGCCACGACACTGAACCCCGACCCACGGGTTCGCCTGCTGGGGCTATACACTGAAGAGGCAACAAACTGGACCGGCAGCGTGATCGAGACCGAAAGCGCCAAGACCTTCTCGGCGCCCCAGAACCCCGTAGAAAACAACGCACCGCGCCGCATCGGGTCCGCGATCCTGGCGGTGATCGCCCTGCTTATTGTCGGAGGTGCCCTATGGCTGATCCTGTAGTCTTCACGCCGCATCGAAGTGCCTATATCCAGACCAACCTGACCCTTGCTGCTATCGCGATGGCCGGGGCGATGATCGTGTTGTGGCTGGTCGGAAACCCTTATGTCTGGACCGGCGCGCCCGCCGGTCTGGCCGCCATCGGGTTTCGCGCGTGGTATCTGGCCTCGGAAGAGCTGACAAACACGTGGGAGATGTCGGACACCACCCTCACCGGCCCCGGCCCACGCACCATCGCCCTGAACCAGGTCGACGCCGTCAACACGATGGGCAGTTTCGTGCAGGTTGTCACCAAAAGCGGCGACAAGCACCTGATCAAGTACCAAGCCGACCCCGCCGCCACCAAAGCCGCCATCGAAAGGGCCATGGGATGAGCGACGACTGGTGGCGCAAGAAAATACCCGACACTGAACAGGTGCTGTGGCATGGGCGGCCTTATCAGGGGTACTTTCCTCCGCGCCTGAGATGGGCATATGGCATTTTAATTGCCTGTCTTGCGCTCGGTTGGATTGCCAGCCCTTGGTTTGCGGAGACTATGCGCGACTATTGGAAGCTAATCGGATGCACGCTGTTACTGGCGTTTTTCATGTGGTGGGAACGGTTAATCCGCACGCGGCGCGTCTATGTTGTGACCAATCGCAACGTCTGGTGGATCAGCGGGATTTTTAAAGCAAAATCTCTCTCCATTCATCCCGACCTGAAATTCTATCGCAACGGACACAACATCGTGTTTTCGCAACTGCGTTTCCTGGTATTCGAATACCTCCCCGACCCGGACGCCGCCATGGAAGCCCTGACCAAAGCCCGAGAGGCCCAGACATGACCGCCCAGATTTTCACCAATGCCCGACTGATCGACCCAGAGGCGGGAACGGACACCCTCGGTTGGCTACTGATTACAAACGGTCAGATAAAGGACCACGGCAAAGGCGCAGCCCCGACAACGGACGCGCAGATGATCGATTGCGGCGGGCATTGCCTCGCCCCTGGCATCGTGGATATCGGCGTCAAGGTTTGCGAGCCAGGCGAACGGCATAAGGAAAGCTATAAATCTGCAGGTCTGGCCGCCGCCGCCGGGGCGTGACCACTATCGTCACCCGACCTGACACCAGCCCAGCGATCGACACGCCGGAAACGCTGGAGTTCGTTACCCGCCGCGCACAAGCAGATGCGCCGGTGCATGTTCTGCCTATGGCCGCCCTGACCAAAGCCCGCGAAGGTCGCGAGATGACCGAGATCGGCTTTCTGCAAGACGCAGGTGCCGTGGCCTTTACCGATTGCGACCACGTGATCGCCAACACCAAGGTATTTTCCCGCGCGCTGACCTATGCGAAATCCTGCGGGCGCTGGTAATTGCGCATCCGCAGGAGCCCGGCCTCAGCGCCGGAGCGGCCGCTACCAGCGGCAAGTTCGCCGCGCTGCGTGGTTTACCTGCCGTTTCGCCCATGGCTGAGCGCATGGGGTTGGACCGTGATATCGCCCTGCTGGAAATGACTCGGGCCAAATACCACGCCGATCAGATCACCACCGCCCGCGCCCTGCCCGCGCTGGAACGCGCCAAACGCAACGGGCTGGACATCACCGCAGGCACATCGATCCACCACCTGACGCTGAATGAGTTGGACGTGGCCGACTATCGCACCTTCTTCAAGGTAAAGCCGCCGCTGCGGTCCGAGGATGACCGGCAAGCTGTGATCGAAGCGGTGCGCACTGGGCTGATCGACATCATCAGTTCGATGCACACGCCACAGGACGAAGAAAGTAAACGCCTGCCCTTTGAAGAAGCGGCATCGGGCGCAGTGGCGCTTGAGACGTTGTTGCCTGCCGCACTGCGCCTTTACCATGCCGAACAGCTTGATCTTCCGACCCTGTTCCGGGCGATGGCTTTGAACCCTGCAAAACGGCTGGGTCTGGATAGTGGTCGATTGACCGAGGGCGCACCCGCCGATCTGGTCCTGTTCGACCCGGATATGCCTTTTGTGCTGGATCGTTTCAGCTTGAAATCGAAATCGCAGAACACTCCGTTTGACGGCCAGCGGATGCAAGGTAAGGTCACGGCAACCTATGTCGCAGGCCAAGAAGTATACCGGAGACCCTGATGCCCCCCATTGACAGTTCCACGGCCCAACTGATCCTTTGGGCCGCGCTTGGTTATTTGATGGGGTCGATCCCCTTTGGCATGATCATCGCCAAGGTGATGGGGCTGGGAAATCTGCGCAATATCGGCTCGGGCAATATCGGCGCGACCAATGTTTTGCGCACCGGGAACAAGCGCGCCGCTGCGCTGACCTTGATCTTTGACGCGGCCAAAGGCGCGGTCGCCGTCCTGCTGGCGCGTGCACTGGCCGGAGAAGACGCCGCTCAAATCGCCGCCCTGGCCGCTTTTCTGGGTCACTGTTTCCCTGTCTGGTTGGGGTTCAAAGGCGGCAAAGGGGTCGCAACCTTCCTTGGGCTGTGGCTGGCACTGGATTGGCGCGTCGGTATCGCCTGTTGCCTGACATGGTTGTTTGCCGCAGCAGTCTGGCAGATCTCGTCTTTGGCAGCTCTCAGTGCTGCCGCGATGTCGACGATTTGGGTGATGTTCCTGACCAATGGCACGGCGTTTGGGTTGGGTGTGGCCCTGACTTTGCTGGTCTACTGGCGTCACGGGGCAAATATCGCCCGCATCCGGGCCGGAACGGAACCCAAAATCGGAAAATCTTGACCGCGCTGGCGCCGTTCCTGACGGCGGTTTTCCGCATCCCGCTTGGAACGTCAACTGGGCGCAGCCACGGGCGTCGCTATGTCGTGAGCCGAACCGCGCTGGCAGGCGGAAAATCCATAAAGCTGGTAGCACACGAGCTTGGTGGGACCGATTACATCAGCCTGAACCTGTACATGACGGCAAATAGTGGTGCATTGCTGCGCCCGTGTGAGATGCCGGCTGATAAAGTGATTGAATTCGTTGTTGGTTTTGCGCCCGATCCTTAGGCTCTACTCTGCATATTTGCACAAAACCTATTCTATTACGCACAATCACAATTGATTGTTTTGAACGTGATCACAGCATTACCCACTTCGGTGTCGTGACGGCCAATTACCGACCGCACGGAACAAAATCGACAGGGTCACTCAGGCACAATTCAGGGTGTCGTCCGGTGGCTCAATTCACGAAAGGTGAAAACCATGAACAAGATCAAATCCCTCATCGGCGGCGTTGCGCTGTCTGTAGCAGTTGCAAGCACGGCGATGGCCGCAGGCGTTGACCTGAACGCAAGCTCGACCGGTCTGGCGCTGCAGGGTTATGACCCGGTTGCCTACTTCACCGTTGGCGAAGCCACCAAAGGCGACTACCGCATCACCACGCTGCACAACGACGCTTTGTATCGCTTTGCAAACGAAGAAAACAAAGTCGCGTTTGAAGAAAACCCCGAAGCGTACCTGCCCGCATATGGCGGCTACTGCGCATTCGGCACCGCGATGGGCTTCAAGTTTGACGGCGACCCGAACTACTGGAAAATCGTTGATAACAAGCTGTACCTGAACCTGTCGGCCGACATTCAGGAACGCTGGGAAGGCGACATCCCGGGCTTTAACGAGCGTGCGGACACCAACTGGAAAGACATTGCCGACAAAACTCCGGCAGAACTGCAGGCGCAATAATCCGCCTACGCACTCCAACACAACGGCGGCAGAGCATTCTGCCGCCGTTTTTCTTTTGTTTTTAATTCACTCGCATACTTTCCCTAACCGCCTCTGCTTCGGATTGTCCGGAATGCCCGCGCTGCAGATGACCGCGTCGACTTTCCACTTTCATCCGTGAATGATCCAGCCTCTCGCTCAAACGTATTCAGTTATGTGAGCGCACGATCATCCGTAGGTCGGCACAAAAAACCAATTTGAGGGAAAGGAACACAATATGAATAAACGTCTTTTAGCAGCGGCAGGCATTGCATTTCTGGCCGCAGGATCCGCTGCTGCGCAGTCTTCTGGCAACTGGACGGGCTTCTACGGCGGTCTGCAGGTTGGTTATGCCGATATCGACACCAACGTCTCTGGCATCGACGGAGACGGCGCGATCGGCGGTATCATTCTGGGTTATGATTACGATCTGGGGATTGGGTCGTAGGTGGCGGCTTCGACTATGACTGGACCGATGTTGATCTGGGTGGCGCAGCCACGGTCGAGGATGTGTGGCGCATCAAGGCCCGTGCGGGCTACAAGGTCACGTCAGTGGGTTTGCTTTATGGCATCGGCGGATATGCCGAGGCTGGTACCGACAATCTGAGCAGCGATAATGGTTGGTTTATCGGTGCTGGTTACGAACATATCGTGGCACCAAACGTCAGCATTGGTGGAGAAATCCTGTATCACGAGTTCAACGATTTCAATTCATCCGGCGTTGATGTCGACGCCACGACATTTCAGGCCCGTGCGGCCTATCGGTTTTGATTTAACGCCCCCAGAAACGGTCCCGACACACGTCGGGACCTTACTACCAGACTACAGCTCCAAAACCGTACTTCCTGTCGTCTGACGGGCTTCAAGCGCGCGATGGGCGTCGGCGACCTGCTCAAGCGGAAAACGCTGGTCGATGTGGATTTTCACCTCATTCCCCTGCACCTTGTTGAACAGGCGCCGCGCCATGGCCTGACAGACAGCGTGATCGGCGGTGTGAGTAAACAAAGTCGGTCGCGTAATCTTGAGCGAGCCTTTCTTGGCCAGAATGGCGATATCCATCAACGGCACCGGCCCCGAAGCATTGCCAAAGGAAATCATCATACCCAGAGGTTTCAGGCATTCCAGAGAGCCGGCAAATGTCTGCGCACCAATCAGATCCATCACCGCATCGACGCCCTTGCCACCTGTGATGTCGGCGACCCGCTCGGCAAAATTCTCGGTCCGGTAATTGATGCAGTGTGTCGCCCCGTTGAACTGAGCCAGACTGCATTTTTCATCTGTTCCAGCCGTACCGATCAGCTTGATCCCCTCGGATTTGGCCCATTGGCACGCAATCAGCCCGACACCACCGGCGGCGGCGTGGAACAGAACGGTGTCACCCCGTTTCAGCGGGGTCGTGCGGTGAAACAGATACTCGACCGTCATCCCCTTAAGCATCATGGCCGCAGCCGCATCAAACGAAATATCATCAGGCAAAGGGCAAACCTGTGCGGCCGGCATCACGCGCGCCTCGCAATAAGCACCAGAGGGGTTAGCCGCATAGGCTGCGCGTTGGCCCGGTTGCAGATGGGTGACGCCTTCGCCCACCGCTTCGATCACACCAGACGCCTCCATTCCCAATGCGTGCGGCAAGTCCATCGGATAGAGACCGGTCCGCTGATAGACATCAATGAAGTTCAATCCACAGGCTTGATGACGAATGCGAACTTCGCCCGGTCCAGGATCGCCTATCGGACGGTCTTCGATCTTCAGAACCTCGGGGCCGCCGTGTTCGTGAATGACGACGGTACGTGCCGTTTTCTGCATACTCACCTCCTGTAACCTGGGGCCAAGCTAACACGCCTGCGATCCAGAGCAATCGGCACAAGCAGGTCCAAGGCAACCCAAACGCAAAAAATTATGCTATACTGGCGCTTGAGCGTTGCCGGCTGGTCCGGCCAAAGGCAACTCGTACCGGATCATCTTTGCGGCGCTGATAGGCAAACGCGAGGGGATGACGATGGTCAGGACGATAGGAAATCCGATCAGCTGGGCGGCCCAAACGCTGGGAGCCACCGGTGATCATGTTGCAGAGAACGTCACCGGAATTGGTGGCGCTGGGACACCCAAAATGCCCAAGGTTCAGACGCTGAGCTTTAGTGACCTCTGGGCGTGTCTGCGAGCGGGCTCGGAAGACTTTATGGAAACCCGCGCAGATGCGGTCTTCGTGGTATTGATCTACCCTCTGGCGGGCTTGCTGATGTTCGGGTTAGGCCTGAACCGGAATATGATACCTTTACTGGCCCCCCTGATCGCAGGTTTCGCATTGATCGGGCCTGTGGCGGCCGTGGGTCTTTATGAAATCAGCCGAAAACGCGAGCAAGGGGCCGAAGCCCATTGGCTGGATGCACTTGGCGTATTCCGGTCACCCTCGTTCGGGGCCATTCTGACACTGGGCTTCTATCTGGTGGTGCTTTTGCTGATCTGGTTGATGGTCGCGCAGAGCATTTATGTTCAGACATTGGGTCCTGATCTACCGACCTCGTTCAGCACCTTCTTAACCCAAGTCTTCACAACAAAGGCAGGCTGGGTCATGATCCTGTCTGGCATCTTGGTCGGGTTCTTCTTCGCCCTCGTCGCACTGGCCACAAGCGTGATCAGCTTCCCCCTGCTTCTTGACCGCAAAGTCGGGGTGCCGCTTGCCGTAGTAACATCAGTTCGCGTTCTGCGGCACAACCCATCGGTCATCCTGACCTGGGGTCTGGTTGTGTCCAGTGCGTTGATACTGGGCGCGATCCCGATGTTACTGGGGTTGATTGTTGTCATTCCGGTTCTGGGCCACGCCACATGGCACCTGTATCGCTGCGCCGTGACCTGAACCGGAAGACGGTGCCTAGCCGCCGATCTTAAGAACGATCTTGCCGATATGACCCGAGCTTTCCATCCGCGCGTGGGCCGCTGAGGCCTCGGCCATGTCAAACTCGCTGTCCATCACCGGGGCAATCTTGCCCGAATCCAGTAGCGGCCAGACCGCCTCGCGCAGGTCTTGGGCGATTTTGGCCTTGGCCAGATCGGATTGCGGACGCAAGGTGCTACCGGTCAGGGTCAAGCGTTTCACCATCATCATGGCAAAGTTCAGCTCGACCTTGGGGCCCTGCAGGAAGGCGATTTGAACCAGCCGCCCATCCTCGGCCAGAGCTTTGACGTTGCGCGGGATATAGTCACCGCCCACCATATCGAGGATCAGGTTCGCCCCGCCCTCGGCCCGCATGACTGCCACGAAATCCTCTTCCCGGTAATTGATCGCCTTCTCGGCCCCCAGTTTCTCGCAAGCGGCGCATTTCTCGGCCGATCCGGCAGTGGCAAAGACCCGTGCGCCAAAGGCATTTGCAAGCTGGATCGCCGTTGTTCCGATCCCGCTGGAGCCGCCGTGAACCAAAAACCGCTCGCCTGCTTTCAGACCGCCGCGTGTGAAGACATTGGACCAGACGGTAAAGAAGGTCTCGGGCAGACACGCGGCCTCTTCCAGGCCCATACCCTCTGGCACCGGCAAGCAATGGGCAGCGGGCGTAGCAACGTATTCGGCATAGCCGCCGCCGGGCAACAAGGCGCAAACCTGGTCACCAACTGAAAGCCCTTGAACGCCAGAACCTAGGGCTACGACCTCACCCGATGCCTCAAGCCCCGGCAGATCGCTGGCACCCGGAGGAGGATCATACGCACCCGCCCGCTGCAGCGCATCCGGACGGTTTACCCCGGCATAGGCCACCTTTAGCACCACCTGACCCGCAGCAGGCTCAGGCACCGGTCGGTCCGTTATCTGCAGAACCTCGGCCGCCGGGTTTGGTGATTTCTACAGCGCGCATTGTCTGGGTCATGGGCAATTCTCCTTTGCCCAATGCCTAACAGGCGAAATCAGAAAGGCCCAGACGCTTACTTGCGCGGGTTCAGCATTCCCGGCAGATCAGCCCGCATCTTCATCGGAGCTTTAACCTGACCTGCCAACCAATTCGGCACCGCAAGAAAGGGCTTGAACAGTGGGTTGCCATTCACCTGCGCCTTGAGCTTTTCGAACTGCATGACGTTGTCGATGCGGCGGTCCAGAAACTCCCACGTTCTCTGCTGGTCAGACGAATCATCCCCCAGCCAAAACAGCACGGTCGAGGAATAGACCCCCGACAACGTCGCCCGCTTGGTGTACCAGTTCACATCGTCCGATGTATCGCCAAGCGTGTCCCAGATCAGATCGCAGGTCTGCCACATCGCCTTGGCCCCATCAGCCGCGTGCATCGGCAAAGAAAACAGCGTCATCCCACGACGCACGAGTTCCTTGTCCTCTACCGCCTGAAGACGGAACCGGACAGCAGCGGCGATCCGGTCACGGAATTTCAGATCGCTCAGATCTTCGGTTTTCAGACGCTCTGCCATCGCCGCGTCCCCGCGGGCATGAAAAGCCAGGGCCATATCAACCGCACCACGAGGACAGATCGACCGTGCCAGCGTTTCATCAATACCGCAGTCACTGATGGCCATGCGAAAGCTGGTTTCCGACCAGCCATCAAACGGCACATGGGCCAGCATAGCGTCCAAAAGCTGGGTTTTGGCATCTTCGTAGGATATGGTCATGGCGGTTCTCCGGGTTCTGGCACCAGTACTAGACAAGTTAGAGCGGCTTTGCTATACGGCCACCTCCTGCAATTTCCTTGCAACTCTATCTAGAAAGGTGGTGACAACCACATGCAGGTTAGTGTTCGCGACAATAACGTCGATCAGGCGCTTCGTGCCCTGAAGAAAAAGCTGCAGCGCGAAGGCGTGTTCCGTGAAATGAAGCTTAAGCAACATTTCGAGAAACCGTCCGAGAAAAAAGCGCGCGAGAAAGCTGAAGCGATCCGCCGTGCCCGTAAACTGGCACGTAAGAAAGCACAGCGCGAAGGTTTGCTCTAAGCACCTGAAGCTCGTCCAGCTTTGGATGACACTATTTGACGACCCCCGAGGCCCCGCCCGGGGGTTTGTCGTTTTTAAGAGGGATTTCGCCGGTCCCGCCGCTTGACGATCGCAACAACTCGCCGAGACATTGATTTGCCATTTTCTCGGCGTTATCAAGCGCGGCGAATCTCTGTTTCGGTGCGCCCTCCCGCCGAAATGCGCCGATCTTTCCGACCTCACTGTTCATGTCTTTTGCCGGTTCTTTAAGTGGGTCTGTCCATTCGGACACAACACCTTAAGGAGGCAAAAATGTCTGCAGCAAGTCAAGTAGAACGGGAAATGCTGGCGTTGATCAACCAAGAGCGTACGTCCCGTGGCTTGGACCCATTACAGCTTGAAACGCAGCTCAACGATTCGTCGGAAGATCACAGCAGCTGGATGCTGGATACGGACACGTTCAGCCACACCGGGTCAGGGGATCAAGCGCCACCCAGCGGATGCAGGCGGCCGGGTTCGATCTTGAAGGCAGTTGGCGAACTGGCGAGAATATCGCCTGGCAATCAGAGCGCGGCGCGCCGGGGATCAGCGACGACGTGGCGCAACTGCACCAGGGCCTGATGAATAGCCCCGGTCATCGCGCGAATATTCTGAATCCTGATTTCAAATATATCGGCATCGGTATCGAGACCGGCGATATGCAGGGTTCTGACGCCGTGATCGTCACGCAGAACTTTGCCACAACTGATGCGGCAGTCATGCTGGACAGCGGCGGCACTGCCATGACGCCTACCCCACCTGCAGAGCCAGACCCCGCACAGCCCGATACTGATGTGACCGAGACCGAAGACCCGGTCACCGAACAGCCGGACACTGACGTCACAGAAACGGACACTCCTTCTCCGGAGCAGCCGGATACTGACCTTACCGAAACCGACGACCCAGCCCCAGAACAGCCGGGTACTGACGTCACCGACAACGACGATCCGGCCCCTGAACAGCCAGACACCGAAGACGCTGATGCAGATTGCTTCGATGTTGCGGCCTTTCTTACTGAACTAGACGCATTCATTCAGCAGCTAAAAGAAGATTTCGATCAATTCGCGTGGAATGATGACGACATGACCCCGCCTGAGACCCAGGACGACATGGATTTCGTAATAGCAGATGATTCAGTCTTGGTTGCAGACGAACTAATCTGTCCCGAGATGACGTCTGGCGGAGCCGAAGACTTCTTTTCGCTCACCTTCTTCAACGTCGATTGCATGATGGACGCGGTCTGACGCCCCAACCTGATGCGAAGCAGATCGCTGCTTCGCATCCTTTCGGACCGATCAGTATATTTTTGGCACGTGCAATTCGTCCGGCAGAACACGGCGTTCGTATTCCGGGTTGTACTTGCGATCCGGCAGGTTGACCTTTTCCTGCGGTACATCCGTGTAGGGGATCTTGGTCAACAGGTGTTCGATACAGTTCAGACGCTCACGCTTTTTGTCATTGCCTTCGACGATATACCATGGCGCTTCCGAGATATTGGTGCGGAATAGCATGTCTTCTTTGGCCTTAGTGTAGGCCTCCCACCGGATACGAGATTCCAGATCCATCGGCGACAGCTTCCACTGCTTCATCGGATCGTGGATGCGCATGAGGAACCGCAACTGCTGCTCTTCATCGGTGATCGAGAACCAGTATTTCAGCAAAATAATGCCCGAACGCACCAGCATCCGTTCAAATTCGGGAACGTCCTGAAAGAACTGTTCAACCTGATCTTCGGTCGCAAAGCCCATGACCCGTTCGACACCCGCGCGATTGTACCATGACCGGTCGAACAGCACGATTTCGCCCGCTGCAGGCAGGTGCGGAACGTATCGCTGGAAATACCACTGGCTTTGTTCCCGACGGCTTGGCGCGGGCAGAGCAACGACACGCGCAACCCGCGGGTTCAGGCGCTGCGTGATCCGCTTGATCACGCCCCCCTTGCCCGCGCTGTCGCGGCCTTCGAACAGGATACAAACCTTGGCACCCGTGTGCTGCACCCAATCCTGCACTTTGATCAACTCGGCCTGAAGACGCAGCAGGTTCCGGAAATAGACCTTGCGGTCCAGCATTTCGGGGTGCTGATCCTTGTAGATCTTGCGGATTTCCATCGACAACATGGGCTCGCTGAACTCGATCTCGAAATCTTCGTCCAGCGTGTCTTCCAGCTCGGCCTCAAGCCAGTCTTTCGAGGCGTCGTTATATTCGTCAGCCAAGGTCTGCTCCTTACAAATTCCCGGGTTCGGACCGTATCGGGCGCATGTAACCGCCTGATGTCATCGGATGAATTGATGAAGGTCTTTTCCTAAGCCTAACAGCTTACGGCGACAAGATCACTGTGACGCAAATCCGCAGCCCGTTCACTGTTGAACTGTCTTGCCAGAACGCGCCCAACCACGGCATCAAGGCGCAAACCGAACTGCAAAGGCGCGACTTTGACCCATTTTTTCGCATTTCTGCCCACGATCTGGCCGTGGCTTTTGCTGATCGCCGCCATGGTCAGCACCGTATCAGGCAAACCAGCATTGGGTATGGGACTGTTGGGGGTTTTAGAGCGGTCTCGCTGACACTGGGGCTGGTTACGCCGATCGCCGCAGGGGTGGTCACTGTCGGTTTTGCAGGCGCGTTGATACTGCGCAACCTGTCCGGGATGTGGGCCGCGCTTGGCCATATTGCACTCGTCATATGGTGCATCGCGCTCGGAGCGCATCTGGTCCCGGGATTTCACAACCTTCTGGTCCTTGATCAGGTTCAATCTGGCCCTTTAAGTCGCGATTTCACGATGTACTTGAACCTGGACAAGCCCATGGTGCTGTTCACCGTCGCTTTGGCGTGGCCCGGCATGATTGGTGGGGCTGTGGCACTGCGCAAAATCCCGTTGGCAGTTGGTTTCGCCTTACTGCCTGCGCTGTTGGCAGTGGGTTCGGCCGTCAATGCCATCCGCCCCGAGATCAGCCTGCCCCATTGGTGGGTGATCTTCGCGCTGTCCAATCTCTTCCTGACTTGCCTGACGGAAGAGGTGTTTTTTCGCGGCTATTTCCAATCGTTGATCTCTTCCCGTTTTGGCGCGGGTCTGGGGATAGCTGCTGCAAGCCTTCTGTTTGGTTTGGTTCACGCCGGCGGAGGACCGGCATTGGCAGGTTTCGCGGCTATTCTGGGCGCGGCTTGCGGGCTGGGTTACTATGCAACCGGACGTCTGTGGGTTCCTGTCCTCATGCATTTCGGCTTCAACGCCGCGCACCTGGTACTGTTCACCTATCCCGGACCGGCCTGATCAAACCGGTAATGCCGTGGTTTTGAACACGGTTCGAAGCGCAAACGAACTTTGCATCTGCGCCACACCGGGTAGTCGCGACAAGTATTGCCGATGGATGCGGGCAAAGTCCTCGGTGTTTTCAGCGACGACTTTCAGTATGTAGTCCGCCGTTCCCGCCATAAGGTGACACTCCAAAACATCCGGAATACGGGCAACGGCCTTTTCGAAGGCATCCAGAACCTCTTCGGCCTGTCCTTGCAGAGTGATCTCGACAAAGACGGTCGTCGGCACATTCATCTTGCGCGCATCCAACAAGGCAACGTAGTTGCGAATAAAGCCCTCGGATTCCAACCGTTGCACCCGTCTGTGGCAGGCCGAAGGCGACAAATTGGCCTGTTCGGACAGTTCTGCATTCGACATCCGACCGTTTCGTTGCAATGCCGCCAGAATCTTTCGATCTGTCGTATCAATGGCCATCTGCGCAATCCTTTTGCAAGTTATGGCCAAAATACCGAAAATTTTTCGGAATTAAAGCGTTCACACGGGCAGAGTTTCACAGAAATTGCGCGCAAAGTTGCCCATTATTTAAGCAGTTTACAAACGGAGAGACCAAATGAAGATCGGTTGCCCCAAAGAAATCAAACCGCAGGAGTTCCGCGTCGGAATGACCCCGAACGCTGCGCAAGAAGCGGTCGCGCGCGGCCACGAGGTGATCATTGAAACCGGAGCCGGTCAGGGTTCGGGTTTTGACAATGCCGACTACGTCGCAGCCGGAGCGCGCATTGTCGACACCGCAGCCGAAGTTTTCGCCACTGCCGACATGATCGTCAAAGTCAAAGAACCGCAGGCAGGCGAACGCAAGATGCTGCGCGAGGGACAACTGCTGTTTACCTATCTGCACCTTGCACCGGACCCTGACCAGACCCATGACCTGCTTGCTTCGGGTTGTACGGCTATCGCGTACGAGACTGTTACGGACGCCAATGGGGGGCTGCCTTTGCTTGCACCCATGTCCGAGGTTGCAGGTCGCCTCGCCCCGCAGGTCGGGTCGTGGACCCTGCAGAAGGCCAATGGCGGACGCGGTGTTCTGATGGGCGGCGTTCCCGGAGTTGGTCCAGCGAAAGTTGTTGTGATTGGCGGTGGTGTCGTGGGAACACATGCCGCCAAGATCGCCGCGGGGATGGGGGCAGACGTGACGGTTCTTGACCGGTCGCTGCCGCGCCTGCGCTATTTGGATGACGTGTTTGGCGGGACGTTCAAGAACCAATACTCGACAGCCGGCGCAACGGCCGAGCTGATCCAATCCGCCGACATGGTGATCGGCGCGGTGCTGATCCCCGGTGCGGCTGCGCCAAAGCTGGTGACCCGCGCGCAACTTTCTACCATGAAACCCGGAGCAGTCCTTGTCGACGTTGCGATTGATCAGGGTGGGTGTTTTGAGACGTCGAAAGCGACGACCCATGCCGAACCGATCTATGATGTTGATGGCATCATGCACTATTGCGTCGCCAACATGCCCGGAGCTGTCGCCCGCACATCGACCATCGCGCTTGGCAACGCCACCATGCCCTTCATGCTGGCGTTGGCCGACAAAGGCTGGAAACAGGCCTGTCAGGACGACCCTCATCTGATGGCCGGACTGAACATACATGCAGGTAAGCTGACCTACTACGCCGTCGGCAAAGCACTCGGGATCGACGTGGTGTCCCCCAACGTCGTCATCAAGGCTTAAGATACTCCCGCCCCTGAAAGCGCCCTCTGACGAGTGCGTTTACAGCGTTGGGCGTAGCGCCGCGCTGATCGCGCGGCGCGGTCGAACCTCTGACCAACGTTGCAACAAACGAAAAAGCGCCGCGCGATCAGCGCGGCGCTGGGCCCAACCGGAAAAAGGCATTCCAATGCCCGTATGACGGGCGGGAGCGTTATGCCTGTTTTTGAATCTCGACCGAATGCGGATAGGGAATCGATACACCCTTGGCATCGAACGCTTCTTTAACGGCCTTCGTGATTTCAAACTTCACGTCCCAGTAATCTGCAGCGGCACACCACAGCCGCGCCGTCAGATCAACCGAGCTGTCGCCCAGATTGGTCACACGCACCCACGGTTCAGGATCGTTGTGAATACGATCATCGGCCTTGGCCACATCCAGAATGATCTGCATCGCCTCATCAGCGCTGTCGCCGTAATCAATCCCGAAAACCAGGTCCACGCGTCGCGTGTCATGGGCCGAATAGTTGGTGATCACCGTTCCCCAAGCCTGCCCGTTGGGAACAATGATCTGCACGTTATCCGGCGTCACCAATTCGGTCGTAAACAGGTTCAGGTCCTGTACCGTCCCAGCAGTACCGCCGATATCCACATATTGACCCAGCTTGTAAGGCCGGAACACCACCAGCATCACGCCCGCCGCCAGATCGCTGAGCGTCCCTTGCAGCGCCAGACCGATAGCCAGCGATGCCGCACCCAAAATGGCGACAATACTTGTGGCCTCAATCCCGAAAATCCCCAGAACGGCGACCAGAACCATCGCCAGGATAGCCCATTTCACAAGGCTGGCCATAAAGTTGCCGAGAGTCGGGTCAATCTGCGGGGTCGCGTTGATGCGCCGGCGCACCATACCGCCTATCGCACCGGCCACGATCCAGCCCAAAATCAGAACAATCAGTGCCTTGACTGCATTCATAATAAGCGGAGCAAACGCTCCAACTTGCGTTACAACCTCGTCCACACGTCTCTCCTTATGCGAGCTATGCAAAACCCGCGACACGCGCGCGGGATACACAAGATTGTGAGCGAGAATGCGCCTCTGGTCTAGGTGCGGAATGACCTGGTTTTCCCCTCTGTTGCGAAATGCACAAGAACTGACCGGGAATGCACAGGTGCTCTACTGGTAACACATTTAGTCAGTGCTTACCTCAACTCGGAACCTTTTACAGGAGCGCACCATGCTTGACACCGCAACTCATCCAATTACCGGCCGCTGGCCTGCCCAGACACCCGACAGGTTGCAGCTTTATTCCTATCCAACGCCAAACGGTGTCAAAGTTTCGATCATGCTGGAAGAGATTGGCCTTCCTTACGAGGCACATCTGGTCACACTCGCAGATTCAGATGTCAAAAGCCCCGAGTTCCTGTCGCTGAATCCAAACAACAAAATTCCTGCGATTATTGACCCCAACGGCCCGGATGGCGAGGCTGTATCCCTGTTCGAGAGCGGCGCAATCCTGCTATATCTGGCAGAGAAAAGCGATCAGTTGATGGGCGCGACCGCAGCGGACAAAGCCCGCGTGACGCAATGGCTGATGTTCCAGATGGGTGGCCTTGGCCCGATGTTCGGTCAGCTTGGCTATTTCCACAAATTCGCCGGTAGCGAGATCGAAGACCCTCGCCCCCGCGAACGTTACATCAACGAAGCCAAGCGCTTGCTCAATGTGCTAAACACACAGCTTGAAGGGCAGGAATGGATCGCGGGCAGCTATTCAATTGCCGATATCGCCATTGTGCCGTGGCTGCGAGGCTTGGACTATTACGGTGTGAAAGAGCTGCTTGGATGGTCTGATTTCGCCAACCTTCAGCCATATTTGGACCGCTTTCTGGACCGCCCAGCGGTCCAGCGCGGATTGGTTATCCCTGCGGCTAGCTAAGGCAGATCGGGGGCGAGGCATTGCCCCGCCCCATCGACCGCTATCCGGGCAGTTGCCCGGTCAGAACATAGCGCAGAACCTCGACCACCTGCGCGGGGTGCTCGGCCACGGCCAAAGCTGCGGCGTCGACCTCTTTCAGCGCGTGCTGATGGTCGGGGCCGTGCAGCACGATCAGGGATTTGCCCAGAGCGGCAGCGTACCCTGCGTCGAAGGCCGCATTCCACTGCTTGTACTTCTCGCCAAAGCGGACCACGACCACATCCGCATCCGCGATCCCCTTACGGGTGCGGATCGCGTTGACCATCGCGCCCTTGTGATCGTGCCAGTATTTGTTCGGCTCAGCCCCCAGAATGGCCACGCCGCAATCGTCGCTGGCCGCGTGGTCGGTCACAGGGCTGTTAAAGGTGATTTCCAGCCCCTGCGCGCCTTCGATGATCTGGTCGCGCCAATCGGTGTGAATCTCGCCCGAGAGGTAAACGTTCAGCATGTCTTGCTCCTCCTGAAATGAAAAAGGGGCGCGTCCGGCCCCTTTTGTCTTGTTATCGTGCCCCACCGATCAGCCGCGCAGAACACCGCCCGTGGCCTTGGACACTTTGGCGATGATCTTCTGACCAACCGCCTCGATATCCTCTTCCTTGAGGGTCTTGTCCGTCGGTTGCAGACGTACGGTGATGGCCAGCGATTTCTTGCCCTCACCCAGGCTGCCACCGATGAATTCATCGAACACGCGTACATCGTCGATCAGCGCCTTATCCGCGCCTGCCGCCGCGTTCACCAAGGTCAGAGCTTCGACATCCGCATCAACCACAAAGGCAAAGTCACGTTCCACCGCCTGCAGATCGCGCAGTTCAAGCGCCGCGCGGGTGGCCCCGGATTTGCGCGGCAGAGGCACTTCGTCCGGCCAGATGGTAAAGGCCATCGCCGGACCCTTGATATCCAGCGCTTGCAGGATGCGCGGGTGCAGTTCACCAAACACGCCCAGCACCTTTTTCGGACCCAGGCAGATTTTGCCATGACGGCCCGGATGCCACCACGCATCACCATCGCGCAGGACCTGCACCTTCGCGGGCGCTCCGATCGCGGCCAGTACGGCCTCGGCATCGGCTTTGACGTCAAACACATCTACCGCGCGCGCGGCCCCGTGCACATCTTTGGGACCATCGCGGCCCACCAGCAGACCAGTGATCTGGGTTTTCTGGTTGCCGGGCTCACCGCCGTGGAAAACAGGGCCAACCTCGAACACGGCAACATCGGCAAAGCCGCGCGCCTGATTGCGGGCGGCCGCCTGCAGCAGGCCGGGCAGCAGATCGGGGCGCATATGGCTCATTTCCGAGGAAATCGGGTTTTCTAGCTGAGTCGCTGCATCGCCACCGCCGAACAGCGCAGCGGACGCCTGATCAATGAAGGTATAGGACACACATTCATTGTAGCCCAGCGCCGCGCAGGTCCGGCGGGCCATCGACTGACGGCGCTGCGTCGGTGTCATCACCGCCTTGGGGATGCCATCGGTCACTCGCGGCAGCGGTTTGCCCTGCAGCTTGGTCAGCGAGGCAATCCGCGCAACCTCTTCCACCAGATCGGCCTCGCCCATGACATCGGGGCGCCAGCTGGGCACATGGGCCATCTCGCCTTCAAGGCGGAAACCCAGACGGGTCAGGGTCTGGCGCTGTTCGCTTTCGGGTATCTCCATCCCGACCAGCGACTGCACCCGCGCCGCATCCAGCTTGTAGGCGCGCGCGTGGTTCGGGGCCTTCCCGGCCTCAACAACCGAGGATACCTCACCGCCGCAGATATCCAGAATCATCTGGGTCGCCTGCTCCAGCCCCTCACGGGTGAATTGCGGGTCAACGCCGCGTTCAAAGCGGTAACGCGCGTCCGAGTTAATCTTCAGCGCACGGCCTGTCAGGGCGATCTGCACGTGATCCCAGAAGGCGCTTTCAAGGAAGACATTGACCGTCTCATCGGTACAGCCGGTTTCCTCGCCGCCCATGATACCCGCGATAGATTCTGCACCCTTGTCGTCCGAGATCACCATCATACCGCGCTGCAGGGTGTATTCCTTCTCATCCAGCGCCACCAGCGTTTCACCACCCTTGGCGCGGTGGACCCGCAGGTTACCCTGCACTTTGTCGGCATCAAACACGTGCAGCGGGCGGTTCTGGTCGAATGTCATGTAGTTGGTGATATCCACCAACGCCGAAATGGGACGCAGACCGATGGCTTTCAACTGATCCTGCAGCCATTGCGGGCTGGGGCCGTTCTTGACGCCCCGGATTACACGACCGGTGAAATGCGGCGCGCCGTCCAAGGTGTCGTCGTCAATCGTCACCTTGATCGGGCATTCGAAATCGCCGGCGACTGGCGCGTGGATATGCTCTTTCAGCGTGCCAACCCCACGCGCTGCCAGATCACGAGCGATGCCAGCCACACCCAACGCATCGGGGCGGTTCGGCGTGATCGCAATCTCGATCATCGGATCGACCTTGGACGGGTCATTCTCGGCCAACCAGTCGACGAAGCGATCACCGACCTCGCCCGAGGGCAGTTCGATAATGCCATCATGCTCGTCCGACAACTCCAGCTCACGCTCGGAGGCCATCATGCCAAAGCTTTCGACGCCCCGGATCTTGCCGACGCTGATCGTTATATCCAGACCGGGGATATACATGCCCGGTTTGCAAACCACGACAGTGATGCCTTCGCGCGCGTTGGGCGCGCCGCAAATGATCTGCAGATCGCCCTCATCGGTTTCCACCGTGCAAACGCGCAGCTTGTCGGCGTCGGGGTGCTTTTCTGCGTGCTTCACATGGCCCAACGTAAAGCCCGCCAGCCGGTCCGCCGGGTTCACGATCTCTTCGACCTCTAGCCCGAGGTCGGTCAGCGCCTCGGCCATCTCATCAACCGACGCGTCCGTGTCGAGGTGGTCTTTCAGCCAGGACAGAGTGAATTTCATTGCTCGGGGCCTTTTTGGCAGATATCCAGTCGGCACAGGCAATGACAAAGAATGCGCCAAGGTGCAAGCGCTGCGCGTCACGGATAGGTGGGGGTGCGGCCCAAAAGCTCGTCCAATTGCCGCCCGATCCAGCCATGGGGGATAAAATGCCCGCCCGGATGCGTGTCCAGCGTCACCTGCCCGCGTGCGCAATCGGTCCACTCCACCCGGCTGAGGGTCAGGATCGGCACCACGCTCCAATCGCCGCGCGGGGTGGCATCGTGGCACTCATACGCCGCCCGCCACAGCGCCACCGGATAGGTCGTGTCGCCATTGGTGCCATAAGGGAAATCCATCACCGTATCGCTAAGGCCGTGCACATGGCGCGCCTCGCGCGGGGCTTCGGGGCAGTCCTCGGTCTGGCGGATGCTGCCCGCAACGGCCAGCAGGGCGGCAACGTCATTGCCCGACTGGCACACATAGCGCCACGCCATCGCGCCGCCGAAGGAATAGCCCGAAACGTAGATACGTTCAGGATCAACTGGATAGCGCTTAGCCACATCCTCCAGCACCGCATCGGCAAAGGGCACGTCGCGCGTATCCGAGGTCCAGAAATCCCAGCTTTTACCCAACCCGTTCGGGGCCACCAGCAACACGCCGCGCAGCTTGGTCGCGCCTGCGATGCGCTGATGGTTCACCACGACAGTGCCCTGCCGCGCCCAGCCATGGAAATGCAACAACACGGGCAGAGGGGTTTTCCCGTCCCAACTCTCGGGCTCCAGCACATGATATGAGCGATCGCCGAGATCGCAGGCGGTGTCGCCATGGCAATCGGATTTCCATGGACCCATGGCAAACGCAGGGGTTGCGGTCAGCAGCAGGAAAAGCAGTCGGTAAATCATAGGCCGGAGCCTAGCTGCCTGACGCGGACTGTCACGTCACAACCCTGTGGGAACCTGTAACACGCGCGGATTTCGGCCTTCCGTACAGAGCGCAAGCCGCGCTGTCGCCAGACCGCGGGGTGGCGATCTTCGGCTGTGCTGCGCACTTTATGCCCGCCAAATCCGCGTACTGTACGAGCGTTGCGCTTACGGAGACAAATCGCCAGCCCGTGCGGGCGGTCTGGCGATAGCGCGGCGGCCTATCGGCCTTTGCTCCGCGCTGTACTTTCCCGACAACTAGTTTTGAATTGGCAGAGTTTTTTGGATGTCTTCCACAGACAAAGAAGTAGTGTCGAAAACATCTCGACGCATGTCCGTTAAGGCAGAAGCAAGAAGATATTTAAACTTAGCCATGTCACGCTGAACCATAGGCCCGGATGTATCCGCAGCATATTCCGCGAATTCATTCACACTCTTCAGAACCTGGTCAGAGGCGAGCAAAGACAACTCCATACGGAGAGTATTGTAGTGATCCAATCCGCCTTCATTATCTATCCGCATAAATGAGCGCATGAAGTTTAGGTAAACCTCGCGCTTTTTGGAAACCAGATCAGCCTCTCGATCCAGCCTTTTTTGAACTTTGTAGGTGAGTGTAGCCCCAACGATGGTCACAACGGCCACCATCAGAGTCACAAAACTCGGGAGGTTGTCCGAAATCAAGAGTTTCAGAGTTTCATTCACCGCGACAAACCACTATGCAAGTTCGGCATATCCAATGCCGCAAACCCATAGTGCCGCAACCACCGCAGGTCGGAATCAAAGAACGCCCGCAAATCCGGGATGCCGTATTTCAGCATCGCCAGACGGTCGATCCCGATGCCAAATGCAAAGCCCTGATAGACCTCAGGATCAATGCCACCGGCGGCGATCACCTTGGGGTGGACCATGCCGGAGCCGAGAATCTCCATCCAGTCGTCGCCTTCGCCGATCTTCAGCTGGCCGTTATCCCAGGAACAGCGGATATCGACCTCGGCCGAGGGCTCGGTGAAGGGGAAGTGCGAGGCACGGAAGCGCAGCTCGACGTCGTCGACCTCGAAGAAGGCCTTCACGAACTCTTCCAGAACCCATTTCAGGTTCGCCATCGAGATGTCTTTGTCGATAGCCAGCCCCTCGACCTGATGGAACATCGGCGTGTGGGTCTGGTCATAATCGGCGCGGTACACGCCGCCCGGACAGATGACGCGGATCGGCGCGCCCTGTTTCTCCATCGAGCGGATCTGCACCGGAGACGTATGGGTGCGCAGCACGTGTGGCGGGCGGTCATCGCCTTCGGCGCGGTGCATGTAGAACGTGTCCATCTCGGCCCGCGCAGGGTGGTGGCCGGGAATGTTCAGGGCGTCAAAATTATACCAGTCGTCTTCAATGCGCGGCCCTTCGGCCACCGAGAAGCCCAGTTCGGCAAAGATCGCGGTCAGTTCCTCGGTCGCCTGGCTGATCGGGTGGATCGAGCCCTGACGGCGCGGACGGGTCGGCAGGGTGACGTCCAGCCATTCGGTGCGCAGACGCTCATCCAGCGCGGCATCGGCCAGCGCGGATTTTTTGGCGGAGAGAGCCGAGTTGATCTCATCCTTCAGGGCGTTCAGCGCGGGGCCTGCGATCTGGCGTTCCTCGGGCGTCATTTTGCCCAGCTCGCGCATCTTCAGCGCGACCTCGCCTTTTTTGCCCACGGCGGCGACGCGGATCGCCTCAAGCGCGTTTTCGTCGCCCGCCTCGGCGATTTGGCCCAGATATTTTGCCTTAAGATCGTCCATGACGCCCTCTGAATTTGGTCGCCAACCTGCTATCGGGCCAGCCCTGCGAATGCAAGCGGGACGGTGCGGATCAATAGCTGTATTCGGGATAAATCCGGGTCAGATCGCCGTTCCAGTCGCCATTGTAGTGATCCAGCAACTCATCGGCGGGGACTTTCCCTGTATCGATGCTTTCCTTCAGGGCGTTCAGGAAATGCGTCTCATCCGGCACCAGACCGCCTGCGCCGGGGAAGGCGCGGGATTTCAGGCCAGCCTCGGAAATCGCCACGACCTCGCGTGCCAGATCGTGCATTTTGATGCCGCCAACCTGCGCCTGAAGGCCCTGAACGGCAGCCTGAACGCGTAGTTCCTCGCGGGTTTCCGCGTCCCAGCCCTTGACCAGATCCCACGCCGCATCCAGCGCGCCTTGGTCATATGTCAGACCCACCCAGAAGGCAGGCAGCGCGCACAGGCGGCGCCACGGGCCGCCATCCGCGCCGCGCATCTCCATATATTTCTTGATGCGAGCCTCGGGGAAGGCGGTTGTCAGGTGGTCGGCCCAATCAGACAGCGTCGGGGTTTCACCGGGCAGCGCAGGCAGTTTGCCTTGCAGGAAATCGCGGAAAGACATGCCCAGCGCGTTAATATATTGACCGTCGCGGTAGACGAAATACATCGGCACATCGAGCGCGTATTGGACATAGCGTTCGAACCCGAACCCGTCCTCGAACACAAACGGCAGCATCCCGGTCCGCGCATCATCCAGATGCCGCCAGATATGGCTGCGCCAGCTTTTCTGGCCGTTGGGTTTGCCCTCAAAGAACGGCGAATTGGCGAACAGCGCCGTCGCCACCGGCTGCAAGGCCAGCGCCACGCGCAGTTTCTGGACCATGTCGGCCTCGGAGCCGAAGTCGATATTGACCTGAACGGTGCAGGTGCGCCGCATCATGGCGCGACCCATGGTGCCGACCTTTTCCATATAGTCGTTCATCAGCCGATAGCGGCCCTTGGGCATCAACGGCATCTCGTCATGGGTCCAGATCGGAGCCGCACCTAGACCGATAAAGCCCACGCCGATCTCATCCGCGATATCCTTCACCTCGCGCAGGTGAGTGTTCACCTCATCGCAGGTCTCGTGGATCGTCTCAAGCGGAGCACCCGACAGTTCCAGCGCGCCACCCGGTTCCAGACTAACATTCGCGCCGTCCTTTTCCAGACCGATCAGGTTGTCGCCCTCGCGCACCTCGGCCCAGCCATGGCGGTCGCGCAGACCTTCCAGCACGGCGACGATCGAGCGTTTACCCTCGAACGGCAGCGGTTTCAGCGTGTCCTTGCAATAGCCGAACTTCTCATGCTCGGTCCCGATGCGCCAATCGGCTTTGGGCTTGCAGCCCGATTCCAGATATTCCGCAAGCTGTTCGTGACGTTCGATCGGCCCGCCGCCGGACTGGGGGATGGACATGAACCGCTCTCCGATCCTGATGTGTCTGTCTTTGGGTCAGTCGTGGGGGGAAATGCCGCCCGTGTCAATGCAGCCGCAGATGCGCCGGGCGCATCGGGCGCTTTTCCCAGATCACCACGGGATGCACCGCACCGCCGTTCAGTTCGGCCAGCATTTGCTCGGTTTTCAGCCCCGGCAGGTTCGAGAACACATCAAAAAGCGCCTCAGCCCCTTCGGCATTCACGGGAATGTGAAGCGTCGGCTGGCCTTGTTGCGACAGCACCCAATGCGCCGGGTTCGAGGTCGGGTCCAGCGCCAGCCGTTCGATCTCGCGCGTGGCGACCATTCCGCCGTCCAGCGGACCGAGATAGGTAATCTGCCCTTCGTCGATGGTGACTACACCGGGGCCACCCGCGCCAGTGCGAAACCGTGCGCGTTGTACACCGATCACGGTCAAAGCCACAGAGACAACCACCAATACCCAGCCCATCCAGCCCAGCAATCCGCCGGGGCCACTGATCCAGCTAAGACCAACTAGCAGGACGGCCACGGCAACCAACACTTCGCGCCAGCGCCACAGGGTCAGTTTGGCTTCGGGTCGGATAAAGCTCATGCCGGGTCCTTTGGGTCTTTGAACAGGATCAGTGAAAACTGCCCTGCCGGTTTGAATCCAATAGCCATATAGGCACGCGCTGCGGAATCTGAAGCTGCAAACAGAACGGCACGGGACACGCCACTGGCGTTTGCCTCAAGCAAATGCAACCCAACCGCCAAGCGGGCATACCCCCGCCCACGCAGTTCGGGCGGGGTATAGACCCCTCCGATCTGGACAACGTCAGGCAAGCGCGCGTTGAACCCGGTCATGGCCACGGGCTGCCCGTCGATCAGCAATATTCGATGTGAGTTGCGCTGAGTATAAGCGACAAAGTCCTTACGCGCCTGTTTGCGTGCGCGGGCGGGATCGAAATCCATCGCCTCGGTCAAATAGTCGGTCCGCCAGCCTTCGGCAATGTCCCCGTAAAACCCGCTTAAAGGTTCCAGCATAGCGCCCGTTGTGTCCGGCACGACAAGCTGTGTCAGGTCCAGCGTAAAGCCCGGTTCATCACTGTTGAGCGTCGCGGGTCTGCCGGCCCATCCCGCCATCTGCATGATACGCCGCGCCTGAGCCGCCTCGGCGGCGATGCCGAACAAGGGGCGCCCCCGGATCAGGTCAATCGCGGCCACAAGCTCGTCATCGGAACAGTCCGGGCACTGGGTCAGGACCATGCCCTCATTCGTGATCGCGAAGACCGCGCGCGGGCCGTCACCCAAAGTCCAGACGTTCAAAGCACGAGGGTCCGTGCCTCTCAAACCAAAATCCCGCAGATTGGCCAGAGGAAACATCGAGGTCTGAATGTGATCGGACAAAAACCGGGTGATGCGTGGCACGTCCTCTTGTTGGGCCTGCTGCCAGCTCATGACCAATCCCCAAGTGCCAGCTGCCACATGGTCAGCGCCGCCACCGCTGCTGTATCCGCGCGCAGAATACGTGGCCCAAGGCTGACCACATGTGCGTAAGGAAGACCAGACAAGCGGGCCCGTTCCCGATCCGAAAACCCGCCCTCGGGCCCGATGAGAATGGCCCAGGGCTGGCCCGTTTCATTGGCTGCCAATCGCAGGGCCGACCCAACCTCTGCCTCGTCGCAGAACATCAGTTGTCGGTCTTCTGGCCACGCATCCAGCACGCGATCAAGCCGCTGCAGATCGGAAACCTCGGGCACGTAAGTTCCGCCGCATTGCTCTGCCGCCTCAACGGCATGCGCCTGAAGGCGGTCTTGGCGTATACGCTCGGAATTGGTGAACTCAGTCTGCACCGGCAGGATACGCGCGGCCCCCATCTCGGCTGCTTTTTCGACAATAAAATCGGTGCGCGCCTTTTTGATCGGCGCAAACAAGAACCACAGATCGGGCGGCATTTGCAGTGGTTTGGTCTGGCGGGCGCAGGACAGCACGCCGCCACGCTTGCCCGCCTCGGCCACGTTGGTAAGCCACTCGCCATCCTGGCCGTTAAACAGAGCCACCTGCCCGCCCACGGCCAGCCGCATGACGCCAAACAGGTAGTGGGCCTGATCACGCGTCAAAGGAACCGATTGCCCCGGACCCAAAGGGTGCTCTACATACAGTCTGATCTTTGCACTCATGAGACCTTAATATGCAAGGCAATGCCCCAACACCAGACGGTCAGGTCGCTGATGCCGTAAGCGGCAACTGGGTCGACACCCATGCGCCCGCCTTCACCCGCCCCTATCTGCGCCTAAGCCGCGCAGACCGGCCCATCGGCACATGGCTGTTGCTGATTCCCTGCTGGTGGGGTCTTGCGCTGGCCATCCTCAGCGATGGCACCCCGCGATGGGAAGACCTTTGGATCGCCATTGGCTGCGCAGTCGGCGCTTTTCTGATGCGCGGCGCCGGCTGCACGTGGAACGACATCACCGATCGCGAGTTCGACGCTCAGGTCGAGCGTACTCGGTCGCGTCCGATCCCATCAGGTCAGGTCACGGTACGACAAGCGGTTGTCTGGATGGGGCTGCAATGCCTGTTGGCGTTGGGTATTTTGCTGACCTTCAATCAAGCTGCGATCGCGATGGGCGTCCTGTCACTGTTGCCGGTGACAATCTATCCGTTCGCAAAACGCTTTACATGGTGGCCCCAGGTGTTTTTGGGACTGGCGTTCAACTGGGGCATTCTGCTGGCCTGGGCAGCGCATACCGGAACGGTCGGGGTGCCCGCGATCACGCTCTACCTGGCCGGAATCGCCTGGACGCTGTTCTACGACACGATCTATGCCCATCAGGACGCCGAAGATGACGAGTTGATCGGTATCAAATCCACTGCACGCCTGTTTGGTTCGGATACAGCCAGATGGCTGAAATACTTCCTCGTTGCGACCGTGTCGTTGATGGGGCTGGCGATCATCGACGCAGCAACGACTCAGGCCTCGATCATGGCGCTTTTTGTTGCGCTGGCCGGGCCGTGGGCGATGGGGTGGCACATGGCGTGGCAATTGCGCGGACTGGACACCGAAGACAACGCCAAGCTGCTGCAACTGTTCCGCGCAAATCGCGACACCGGCCTTATTCCGCTGATCTTCCTTTGTGTGGCCTTGCTGGTCTGATTGCACCTCGGGCCGGGCCTCTGTAAGAGTCCGGCTCAATCACCCGAGGAGTCTCCTGTCTGCACATGCGCCTGCCTTATCTCCTAGCTGTTGCCTTTATCTTCCTGGTTTCTGCCGGGCTGTCTCTGCTGGCCGCCAGTTACTCGGTCACCAAGGTCGAAGAGGCATCGGAATTCGCGGTGCGCCGCGCGCTCGATCTGAAAGGCCATGACTGGGCCGAGGTCGAATCCGACGGCTTGCGCGTCATACTGACTGGCACCGCTGCTGACGAAGCCGCGCGCTTCAGCGCCCTGACCGCTGCCGGCACCGAAGTCGACACCTCGCGCGTTATTGACGAGATGGAAGTCGCACCCACGACCCAATTGGCACCACCCAAGTTCTCGGCCGAAATTCTGCGCAATGACAGCGGTATTTCGGTGATTGGTCTGGTCCCGCTCAGCCAGGACCGCGAGGCATTGATGGAGCGTTTGCATCGGCTGGACGGGGACAATGTATCGGACCTTCTTGAGACCGCCGACTATCCCAAGCCCAAAGGCTGGGATGAGGCACTAACCTACGCGATCGAAGCCCTTGTTCGGCTTCCGCGCGCCAAGATTTCGGCCAGTCCGGGGTTGGTGAGGATTACTGCTATCGCCGACAGCCAGCAGGAAAAGGAACGGCTTGAACAGGATTTGACGCGTGCTGCGCCACCCAGCCTTAGGATCGGATTGTCGATCACGGCCCCGCGGCCGGTGATCACGCCGTTTACGCTGCGCTACATTGTCGATGCCGAAGGCGGTCATTTCGACGCGTGTTCGGCGCCTGATCAGGATTCCCGAAACGCCATCATTGCCACCGCCGAAGCGGCAGGGCTGACCGGACCTTACACCTGTACGATCGGTTTGGGCGTTCCATCACCCCGCTGGTCCGAGGCCGCAACGCTCAGCATCAAGGCGCTGGCTCAGATCGGTTTGGGATCCGTGACCATGTCTGACGCCGATATCACGCTGGTCGCCGAGATGGGTACGAACGCCGCCACTTTCGACCGCGTGGTCGGCGAGCTTGAGAATGCCCTGCCCGAGGTCTTCGCCCTTCACGCCGTCCTGCCCGAGCCTGATACCGACGAACCCACAGGCCCGCCCGAGTTTTCCGCCACGCGCAGCCCCGAAGGGCTGGTCCAAATGCGCGGACGCTTGGGTGATGAAACCCTTCGGGACATGGTCGACAGCTATGCCCGCGCGGCGTTTGGCTCGGAACAGGTTTATACTGCAACTCGCGTTGTACCTGACCTGCCCACCGACTGGGCCGTGCGCGTCCTGGCCGGGCTAGAGGCGCTATCCTTACTGCACAATGGCGCTCTGACTGTGACGCCGGACGATGTCATGCTGAACGGCGTCAGCCATGAACCCGACACCAGAGCGCGCATCGCTGGCCTTTTGTCCGACAAGCTGGGCGAAGCGCAGGAATACACACTTTCGATCACCTACCAAAAACCTCCGGAACCCGAAGACGCCCTGCCAGACCCCGAGCAATGCGAAGACCGCATTGCCGAAGTTCAGACGTCCAGCAAGATTGCCTTCGAACCTGGCTCGGCCACGGTGGCGGCGGATTCGCGTGATACTGTGAACCAGATCGCCGACATTCTGCGCGAATGCGGCCCAATCCGGATGGAGATCCAGGGCCACACCGACAGTCAGGGCCGGGAAGAGATGAATCAGCAGCTCAGCCAGGCTCGGGCACAGTCCATCCTAAACGAGCTGCGCGGACGGCGCGTTCCCACCGCAAGCTACACGGCAGTGGGATACGGCGAAACGCAACCTATCGCCGACAACGGCTCCGAGGAAGGTCGCGAAGAAAACCGTCGGATTGAATTCCGCCTGATCCGCCCTGAACCCGTCGCCAATTCCGAGACGGGTCTGGAAGCGCTGGAACAGGACACACAGCCGTCAGAAGACGCACAAACAGACGCCGAAGAAACCGGCGCAGAGGACCAGTAAGTTGAACAGACTAGAATTCATCATCGCCACCGCCGTCATTTTGTTTGCAGCGTTTTGCATGGGGTGGTTCGCCAACTGGCTGGCCCATCGCCTGTCCCGCGTGCGCCAAAGCGACGTAGCCGATCTGGACCGCATGAGCCAGGAGCTGCATGAGGCCGAGGAAACCCGCGATCAGGCCATCACCTATCTGCAGCAGCGCGAGGCTGAACTGACCAACCAGCTGACGCAAGCCGAGGCCGAACTGTCCGCAGCCATGGATGGGCTGCGTGCCGCACGGCAAGAGGCCGAAGAGCTGCGCGGGCGCATCAACAACGCGGATTAAATCACCAGCGCGTCAGCGCGTCCTCGTCCTCGTCCTTGGCAGCGACCCAGTCAGCACCGGAATTGGTGATCTCTTTCTTCCAGAATGGCGCGCGGGATTTCAGGTAGTCCATCAGGTATTCTGCCGCCTCGAACGCGTCCTTGCGATGAGGCGAGGCCGTGGCCACCATCATGATCCGATCCCCCGGAGCCAGCCGCCCGTGGCGGTGAATCACCAGCACATCGCCCAGCGACCAGCGCGATTGTGCTTCTTCGGCGATCTTGGTCAGGGCGCGCTCGGTCATGCCGGGATAGTGCTCGATCTCCATCACGTCCAGATCGCCTGTGGCCAGATCGCGCACAACGCCGGTGAAGGTTACGATGGCCCCGTTCGCTGCCTCGTCCCCGGCGGCAAAGGCGTTGGCCTCGGCCCCCATGTCGAAAGGGGCTTCTTGTACGACGATCCGCATCTTAGCCACCTGTCATCGGCGGAAAGAACGCAACTTCGCGCACGCCCGACAAAGGGGCGTCAAAGTCCGACAGTTCCTGATCCAGCGCCACGCGCAGCGCCGACAGGTCGGCAAAAGCGGCGGCGTAGCGATCTTCGCGCGCGGTCAGTTCCGCGACCAGCTCGGATACGGTTGCGGCCTGTGTCTCGACCTTTTCCTTGGGCAGACCGATGCGTTCGCGCACCCATGCGAAATACAGCACATCCATCGCTTAGCTCTCCTTCAGATGGGGCATGGCTTTAAGTAGGTAGTCATAGCCGGTGATCAACGTCAGCGTCGCCGCGATCCACAGCAGCCACAGACCGATCCGGCCGGACCAGAACATACCTTCCAGATGCCAGCGGATGTGGTTTACGTCCTCAAGCTGTCCAATGAGAACCTGATCAATGGTCGCAGGGTCCATGCCAAACGTGGCCATGACAAAGTAATGTTCAAAAATTCCCTGTGAAAACAACACCGCAATGGCAAACATCTGCGCTGTGGTCTTCCATTTGGCCAGCTTGGTCACTTTCAAAGTTCCCGCCACATCGCCCAGATATTCCCGCAACCCCGAAACAAACACCTCGCGGAACAGAATCACGGTGGCGGGCAGCACCAGCCAAGGCGTCCAATGCTCGGTCGAATAGCCCACAAGGATCATCAGCGCGATCACCACCATCGCCTTGTCGGCAATTGGGTCCAGCATCGCTCCGATCTTGGTTTCCTGTTTCCAAGCACGGGCCAGATACCCGTCGAACCAGTCGGTGATCGCCGCTGACATGAACAGGATCAGGGCAAACCAGTCGGCATAGGGCCGGGTGAAATACAAAAACATCACGGCCAGACCGGGGGCAGCCATAAGGCGCAGCACGGTCAGGATATTGGGCAAATTCCACTTCATGAAGAAAACTCTACATCGCCGGTTCAGGACATAAAAGATGGACCATTGAAAATCTGACCCGATCACAGGCAGTTGTGGCCTTCGAGGTCAAAGGGTCGCAACCCCGATCACACGGCTTGGCGCGCGCGGGCTTTGCGGTCAGATTGGCGGCTGGCCAAGACAGAGCGATACATGACCCGTCACATTCGAACCGACCCCCGATCGAACCTGATCGGCAGCGCATGGATGATCGCCGCAATGGCCCTGTTCGCGCTTGAGGATGCGCAGATCAAAGCGGCCTCGGCGGCGATTCCGATCTGGCAGGTGCTGGTTCTATTCGGCGCAGGCGGCGCGGTGATCTATGCGGCAGTGGCCCTGCTGCGCGGCACACGGCTGTTTCAAGCCGATGTACTGTCGCGCCCGATGAAGGTGCGTGCGGTATTCGAAATCCTGGGGCGGTTGTTCTATGTGCTGGCCATCGCGCTTACTCCGCTGTCCTCGGCTACGGTGATCCTGCAGGCGACGCCCTTGGTCGTCGTCGCCGGGGCCGCACTGGTTTTTGGCGAAACCGTCGGCTGGCGCCGGTGGAGCGCCATTCTGATCGGCCTTGTAGGCGTCGTGATCATCATCCAACCGACCGGGGACAGCTTTTCGGCCCTGTCCATCCTTGCGGTGCTGGGGATGCTGGGCTTTGCCGGGCGCGATCTGGCCAGCCGCGCCGCGCCCGCGTCACTGGGGACCGAGGTGCTGGGGTTCTACGGTTTCCTTTGCATCATAATCGCCGGTCTGGCCTATCGGTTCTGGGAAGGCACACCGATGCAGCCCCTAAGCCCGCAAGTCAGCCTGCATATGACCGGCGCAATCGTGATGGGCGTCATGGCCTATGCCGCGCTGATGAAGGCGATGCGTACGGGCGAGGTGTCGTCCGTCACCCCTTTCCGTTATTCGCGGCTGCTGTTCGGCATCGGGTTGGGTGTGGTCATGTTTGGTGAGCGGCTGGACCAGACCATGTGGATCGGGTCGGCGCTGATCGTGGCCTCGGGGCTGTACATCCTGTGGCGCGGGCGGCGGGCCTAGCCCTTGTCGTGGAAGAAATCATAGACCTTCTGCGCCAACCCGGCTGAGATTCCGTCCACCGCCTTGAGATCCGCCAGATTAGCCCTGCTAACCGCTTTGGCGCTGCCGAAATGGGTCAACAGGGCGCGTTTGCGCGCCGCGCCCACGCCGGGGATTTCATCCAGAGGCGTCGCCCCCACCGCCTTGGCCCGTTTGGCGCGATGGGTGCCGATGGCGAAGCGGTGCGCCTCATCCCGCAGGCGTTGAATGAAATACAGCACCGGATCGTTACGTTTCAGCGCAAAGGCGCGTTGGCCGATGCGGTGGAATTCCTCTTTGCCGTGGTCGCGATCCACGCCCTTGGCGACACCGACCATCGGGATGTCTTCGACGCCATGTTCGACCATGATCTCATGCACCGCGCTCACCTGCCCAGCGCCGCCGTCGATCAAAAGCAGGTCGGGCCAATGGCCCTTGTCCCGGTCTGGGTCTTCTTTCAACAGGCGAGTGAAACGGCGGGTCAGGACCTCTTTCATCATGCCAAAGTCGTCACCGGGGGTCAGATCATCGCCCCGGATGTTGAACTTGCGATAGGCGTTTTTCATGAACCCCTCGGGGCCCGCCACGATCATGCCGCCCACCGCGTTGGTGCCTTGGATATGGCTGTTGTCGTAGACCTCAATCCGCTCGGGTGGCGTGTCCAGATCAAACGCCTCGGCCACGCCACGCAACAACTTGGCCTGCGTGGCGCTTTCCGACATGCGCCGTGCCAGTGACTCGCGCGCGTTGCGCAGAGCCCCAGCGACCAGTTCCTGTTTCTCACCGCGCTGCGGCACAAGGATTTCGACCTTGCGACCGGCTTTTTCCGACAGCGCGTCCTGCATCAGATCAGCGTTCTCGACCCCGTCCGACAGGATCAACTGACGCGGCGGTTCCTTGTTGTCGTAGAACTGACCAAGGAAGGCTTCCATCACCTCGGCCGGCGACACATCCGCCCCGACCCGAGGGTAAAAGTCCTTGTTGCCCCAGTTCTGGTTGGCCCGGATAAAGAACACCTGCACACAGGCTTGCCCACTTTCCATATAGAGGCCGATCACATCCGCCTCGGCCACGCCGCGCGGGTTGATGCCTTGGGACGTCTGCACCTGCGTCAGCGCCCGGATACGGTCGCGCAGGCTGGCGGCGCGTTCGAACTCCATCGCTTCGGACGCGGCCATCATCTGTTCGGCCAGATCCTCCTGCACCTTGGTCGAGCGGCCCGACAGGAACCGTTCCGCATCCTTGACGCTTTCGCCGTAGTCGGCCTCGGAAATCAACCCCACACACGGCCCCGAACAGCGCTTGATCTGATACAGCAGACAGGGCCGCGTGCGGCTGTCGAACATGGAATCCGAGCAGTTGCGCAGCAGAAACGCCTTTTGCAGCTGGTTCAGCGTCCGGTTCACCGCGCCCGCATTGGCGAAGGGGCCGAAATAGGCGCCCTTTTCCTTCTTCGCCCCACGATGTTTCTTGATCTGCGGAAAGCCGTGATCCTTGGCGACCAGAATGTTCGGAAAACTTTTGTCGTCGCGCAGCAGCACATTGTATTTCGGCTTGAGCTGCTTGATCAGGTTCTGCTCCAGCAGCAGCGCCTCGGTCTCGGTCCGCGTGGTCAGGAACATCATCGAGGCGGTCTGCGCGATCATCTTCTCGATCCGCCCCGAATGGCCGGGCCGCGTATAATTCGATACCCGCGCCTTCAGGTTTCGCGCCTTGCCGACATAAAGAACCCGACTGTCCGCATCCAACATCCGGTACACACCGGGCGAGCTGTCCAGCGTTTTCACATATCGCTGTATACATTCGTATCCAACGCTTTGGGTTTCGGAGTTCGATTCGTTCTGGACGGTCATGTGTCTGAAATATGATTCCCTGACCATGGCTGCAATCTTGAGCGCCTCAGATCAAGAGAAAACAAATCCACGGTTTCTGTGGATAAGTATGAAGATAAGTTTCCGGGTATCGCGATTTTCCCTTAATTCATTAAGGATTCCTTGATTTGCACAAAAATTAGGCAATAACTTAACTATTTGTTTTTGTTAATTATTTTTTCCCACACAGGACAAGTGCATGAAAAACAATACATTTTTGTAACGTCTTGGTAACGGAAATGAGAGCGGTGCAAAACTTATCTGAGAATTACCTATTCAACGCCCAAAACATCCGGAGTTTGCCAGCCAAGATGCTGCCCGCCATCCACACATAAAAGCTGCCCAGTGACCGCCTGTGCATCCAGAAAATACCCCAGTGCGGCAGTGATGTCTGAAGGGTTCGCGCCGCGCTCCAATACCGTGCTCCGCCGTTGCGCATTGAAGTGATCGACGCTTTGGCGGTGCCCCTGCATCGTGGGACCGGGACCGATTGCGTTGACGCGGATCGCCGGGGTCAACGCTTGCGCAGCAGTGCGGGTCAGCGCCCACAGGCCCATCTTGGCGATTGTGTAGGACATGAACTCGGGGGTCAGCTTGCGTACCCGCATGTCGACCATATTGACGATAAGACCGGTTGCGACCGGTTCGCCTGCCGCATCGGTGTCGGGCTGCAACCCTTGTTCAGCCATCGCCTGGGTCAGCACAAAAGGCGCGCGCAGGTTGCTTTCGAGGTGCCGGTCCCAGCTTTGCCGCGTGGCCGTTTGGATATTGTCGTATTCAAAGATCGAGGCGTTGTTGACCAGACAGGTGATCGACCCACCCAATGCCTCGGCTGCGCGGGGCAACAGGGCGTTCACCTGCGCCTCGTCCAGCAGGTCGGCTTGCAGGGCAACAGCATTGCGACCCATTGATCGTATCTCGGCCACGACATCCGACGCCGGTTGTTCGGACGAAGCATAGTGGACAGCGACATCATATCCACGCTGCGCCAGATACAGGGCCATGGCCCGGCCAAGGCGAATACCTGCTCCGGTTACAAGGGCTCGGGTCATCGGGGACTCTCCGTCACATTACGCCAGCAATGTGACGATGTAGACCGCATAGAGCAGGGTCAACAGCAAGCCCCACACGCGCGTGATATCTTTCTTGAAAAACACGAACGGGATCAGCAGCAATGATGCGCCCAGCATGACCCACAGATCGAATTGCAGGAACTCGGGATCAACCGGAATTCGCCCGACCAATGTCGCGATACCGACAATGGCCAACAGGTTGAACATGTTTGACCCGATCACGTTACCAAGCGCAACATCCGCCTGACGCCGCAACGCCGCCATAACAGTCGTGGCCAATTCGGGCAGAGACGTACCGACCGCCACCAAAGTCAGACCGATAATCGTTTCACTGATCCCATAGGTGCGCGCGATTACGGTTGCGTTTTCGACCAGCAGATGCGCGCCCATCGGCAATCCGATCAGACCCAGCAGCAGATAGATCGCGATCTTCCAGTACGGCATATCCGGGTCGGCCTCTTCGAGACCATCCAGTTCTTCGTCATCGTTACAAGCCTCACCACAGGCTTTCCGATGGGCATGGGCCTCGCGGAAGGCATTCCACAGGATCAGAGCCAGTGCAGCCAGCAGGATACCTCCGCTGACCAGATTGAATTCGCCCAAGAAAGCCAACCCAATAAACAACACTGTGGCCATGATCATGAAGACATAGTTCTTGCGGCTGTCGCATTCGCTTGTGTGCAAAGTGGCAAGCAACGCTGGAAGGCCCAGTACCAGCAGGATGTTGGCCGTGTTCGACCCGACCACGTTCCCTAACGCAATTCCCGGCGCGTTTTCCTTGATCGCGCTGATGGCGATCAGCAATTCAGGCGCCGAAGTGCCAAAGGCCACAATCGTCAGACTGACGATCAACGCAGGTACGCCCAGACGCAGGCTCAGGTTTACCGCACCACGCACTAGCGCATCCCCTGCCAGCAACAGGATCAGCAATCCGAGGCCGGATAACAGCCATGCCGTCATGTACGGCCTCCTTTTTTGCAGGCGCAGGGGCCTTTACCGATCCTGAACCGCCCGCAGCGCGGACACCGTGCCGATTGCAACCTTTTCTGTCCGGGAAAACGCAGCTTTCCAAACATGGCCAACACGCCCATGGCGATCAGGAAGAGGGTGACAATCTTGATAATCACGTCACAACCCAAAACGCGCATAGGCCGCGCGTTCCTCAAGCCCTGCAATCGCATCCTGTGCCAAGGAAGCACCGAACCGGGACCACAAAGGTTTTCGCAACCCATAGCGCCGGAATTTCACCTTGTCGCCGAACCGCTCTTGCATCTTGGGTTTCAGATGAGCAATCCCGTCGATCAACCCCAGTTCCTGCGCGCGACGCGCCAACCAAATTTCGCCGGTGAACAGATCCTGACTCTCATCCAGTTTTCCATCACGCCGGGTTTTGACATGGGCGATGAAATTTTCGTGAATATCACCCAAAAGGCGCTCTAACCGGGCAACGTCCTCTTTCTTTTCGGGCGAGAACGGGTCGAGCATGGATTTCGACTCTCCGGCCGTATGCACGCGCCGCTCGATCCCCTGACGTTTCAAAAGTACATGCGCACCAAAGCCGGATGAGATCACTCCGATGGACCCCAGAACCGAACTGTCGTCGGCATAAATCTCATCAGCTGCAGCTGCCAGCCAATACCCGCCCGAGGCGGCGACATCTTCGACAAATGCTGTGACAGGAACGTTTAATTCCTCAGATAACCGCCGAATACGCGCACCGATCAAAGAACTTTGCACCGGTGAGCCACCGGGCGAGTTGACCTCGAGCGCGACGGCGGCGGGTTTGCCTTTGCGAAAGGCTTTCTCAAGAACCGGGGCCAGCGACGTGTCGGACATCGACCCTCGGCCGGCCATTCCGATGGCTCCGGACAGACGCACAATGGCCACGCATGGCTGCTTTTTGACAAATGGCAGGCTGAGTTTCATGGGAGCCGATGTAGAGTGCGCCATTGTGCTAAACAAGGGACCGTTTGAACGTTAGATGCAGCCGGATCACATTTCCCGGAGTTGATGGGCAAAAATGCAACGCCAAACGCACCCTAGCTGCGAATGCGCCAGCCGGTTTTGAAAACCCACCAGATGATGCCAAGACAAATGCCTGTAAAGGCCACGATTGCCAGCAGGCTGAAGCCTATCGGCACATCCGCCAGCCCATAAAACGACCATCTGAAACCTGAAATCAGATAGACTACCGGATTGAACAATGTGATCGTTTGCCAAACCGGCGGCAGCATCGAGATCGAATAGAATGTGCCGCCTAAAAAGATCAACGGCGTTACCACCAGTTGCGGCACCAGCGACATCTGCTCGAAGTTGCCTGCCCAGATGCCAATTATGAATCCAAGCAACGAGAAACTGAGGCAAGTCAGCACCAGAAACGCGACCATTGCCAACGGATGTTCGATCCGTAAATCCACAAAAAACGTCGCCGTGATCAGGATCACCACCCCAACGAACAGCGCCTTGGTCGCCGCCGCCCCCACATAGCCGATCACGATCTCGATAAAGTTCACAGGGGCCGAGAGCAGCTCGTAGATCGTGCCAAGGAATTTGGGGAAATAAATCCCGAATGACGCGTTCGATATCGACAACGTCACCACCGACAGCATGATCAAACCCGGCACGATGAACGCGCCATAGGATACGCCCTCAACTTCTTGGATACGACTGCCGATCGCGGTACCAAAGACGACGAAATACAAAGAGGTCGACAGAACCGGAGACAAAAAGCTCTGTGCCAGCGTCCGGAAGAACCGGGCCATTTCGAACCGGTAAATAGCGGCGATTGCGGACCAGTTCATGCGGGCTCTCCCGACACCAGATTGACAAATATTTCTTCCAGGCTCGACTGGCGGGTCTGCACGTCTCGCAGAATGAGCCCGGCTTGCGCCACATCGTTCAGCAACGTGGTGATGCCGGTGCGGTCGGCATGGGTATCGTAGGTATAGATCAGGGCATCGCCATTGCCATTCAACGTCAGGTTATGCGCTGCAAGACTGTCGGGGATCGACGTGATGGGATCGGTCAGCATGACTTCGATCTGCTTCTTGCCCATTTGCGCCATCAGCGTGTTCTTGTCCTGCACCAGCAGCAATTCGCCTTTGTCGATGACACCAACTCGGTCGGCAATTGCTTCGGCCTCTTCGATGTAATGAGTGGTCAGAATGATCGTGACGCCCGCCTGTTTCAGTTCGGCCACGATCTCCCACATGTCCTTGCGCAATTCGACATCAACACCGGCGGTGGGTTCATCCAGAAACAGCACGCGCGGCTCATGCGCCAACGCTTTTGCGATCAGCACCCTGCGCTTCATCCCGCCCGACAGCTCTTTGATGGCGTTGCGGCGCTTGTCCCACAGGGACAGCTTGCGCAGGATCTCTTCGATCCGCGCGTCATCTCGACCCAAGCCAAACAGCCCACGCGACAAACGTACCGTGTTCCAGACTTTTTCGAATGGCTCCAGCGCGATCTCCTGCGGGACAAGGCCGATCATCCGGCGCGCAGCGCGAAAGTCGGACTGGATGTCATGCCCTCCGACCGTAACTGTACCCGAGCTCGGCGTGGTAATTCCGCAGATGGTTGAAATCAGGGTTGTTTTGCCCGCGCCATTCGGACCCAGCAAGGCCAGAATCTCACCCTGCCGAATGTCCAAAGTCACGCCCTTAAGCGCCTCAAACCCGTCAGCATAGGATTTTCGCAAATCCCTGATCGAAAGAATGGTGGTCATGCTGTTTCCCTGTCCTGACGGAGACCCTACCCCGGTGGGCGAGCGCAGAACAGACCCATTCCGCACCGGCCGTTACGCGGATTTTGCCGAAGCCTGCTCGGGCTTGCAATTTGCCGGCATTCCCGAAACCCTGCGGCGATACTTACAGGAGCGGCAAAATGCTGAACGGTTTTCGGATCATCGAATTCGAAGGGCTGGGCCCCGCCCCCTTCGCCGCCATGTTGCTGGCAGATATGGGCGCAGATGTGATCACCATCCACCGCAAGGGAGGGGCAGGAACGCCCGGAATGCCCGAGCAATCGGTGCTGGATCGTGGCAAACGGTCGATTGCGTTGGATCTGAAAGACTCAGACGATCTGGACATCACCCGACGCCTGATCGCTTCTGGAGATGCACTTATCGAAGGATTCCGCCCCGGTGTCATGGAAAAGCTGGGCCTCGGCCCGGCTCCTTGCCACGCCCTGAACCCCAAACTGGTCTATGGCCGCATGACTGGTTGGGGCCAGAACAGCCCGCTGGCCAACACCGCGGGGCATGACCTGAACTACATCGCGCTGTCCGGCGCGCTCTGGTACGCGTCGCAAGCAGGTCAGCCGCCACAAACTCCCGCCACCTTGGTGGGCGACATCGGCGGTGGCGCCATGTATCTGGTGGCGGGCCTATTGGCCGGCCTGCTACATGCTCAAAAGACAGGAGAAGGCACCGTCGTCGATGCCGCCATCTACGACGGCTCGGCCCATATGATGAACCTGCTGATGAGCCTGCGGCAAACCGAAAATCTTGATGAAATCAGAGGTCAAAGCCTTCTCGACGGCCCCCATTGGAGCCGCACCTACAGCTCCGCCGACGGCGGCTTCATCACGGTGCAATGCCTGGAACCCAAATTCTACGCCAAATTCCTGCGCAAACTGAACCTGTCTGACGATCCGGATTTCCAACAGCAATACAACCGCGAACTCTGGCCAATGCTCACCAATCGCCTGACCGAGATCTTCGCCCAACACCCACGCGATCACTGGGCACACCTGTTCCATGGCACCGACGCCTGCGTCGCGCCGGTCCTCAGCCCCGAACAAGCGCTTGACCACCCCATGAACCAAAGCCGCCAAACATGGACGGCGCAAGACGGCACGCTGCAAGCCACCGCCGCCCCGCGCTTCTCAACCCATGACTGGCGCCTCAGACCCAGCCCCAAACGCGGCGAACACAGTGACGAAATCCGCGCCGAGATCGAAACACTCTCTGAATCCGCCCCTTCATCTGGCCAAAAATATCTCGGGGGATGAATTGGCCGCAGGCCAAGAAGGGGGCTGGCCCCCTTCCACCCAGCTTACCGCGCGCGCACCGTATCAATCATCAGCTGCACATTCTCAGGATCCGCATCCGGTGTGATTCCATGCCCCAGATTGAAAATATGCGGCCCCTTGGAAAACGCCTCAACAATCTGCCGTGTCTCATCCACCAAAGCCTGCCCGCCCGTCACCATATGGGACGAGGCCAAATTGCCCTGCACACAGCCATCCACCTGCACATTGGCCGCCGCCCAATCCAGCGCGACCGAATTGTCCAGCGCCACACAATCCACACCAGTCGCCTTGGCAAACCCAACATAGCCCTCACCAGCCTCGCGCGGGAATCCAATGACAGGAATTCCGGGATGACGTTCTTTGATGGCCTGAGTGATCACACGGCACGGCTCAACCGCATATTTCTGGAACGCCTCGCCCTTCAGAGACCCGGCCCAGCTGTCAAAAATCTTGACCACCTCGGCCCCGGCCTCGATCTGCGCCGAGAGGTATTCGATCGTCGCCAGCGTAATCCGATCCAGCAGGGCCTCGAACAAGGCCACATTCCCCTCGCGCAGCGCATGGGCCGGGCCTTGATCCGGCGTACCGCGTCCGGCAATCATATAAGTCGCCACCGTCCACGGTGCGCCTGCGAAACCAATCAGAGTCGTCTCGGACGGTAATTCCCGCGACAGGATGCGCACGGTTTCATAGACCGGCGACAAAGTCTCGTGAATCGCATCCACGGGTTTCAGCGCATCGAACTCGGCCTGCTGGGTGATGGTCGACAGGCGCGGGCCTTCACCGGTGACAAACCACAAATCCGCGCCCAGCGCCTGCGGCACCAACAAGATATCGGCAAACAGGATCGCCGCGTCGAACCCATAGCGACGGATCGGCTGCAACGTGACCTCAGCCGCCAGTTCGGGGTTATAACACAGCGACAAGAAATCCCCTGCCTGAGCCCGCGTCGCGCGGTATTCGGGCAGATACCGCCCGGCCTGACGCATCATCCAGATCGGCGGCACATCCTGCACTTCGCCTGCCAATGCGCGCAGTATCTTCTTTGTCTCGGCCATCTTTGCCCCCAATCATCTGGTTTGCGCCACGGGTCGGCCCTCAGTGGCAATTTGTCAAGCTCTGCCCCCATTGTCAGGGCAATGTGACGCGATTAAAGCTGTGGCCATGACATTGACCCTGCCCTCCCCCGCCCAACCTCTCAAGATCGGCACCCGAGGATCGCCTCTGGCGCTGGCACAAGCCTATGAAACCCGGCAGCGGCTGGCAGCGGCGTTCGATCTGCCCGAAGAGGCGTTCGAGATCGTGGTCATCAAGACCACCGGCGACAACCGCGCCATGATCGACGCAGACCGCCCGTTGAAAGAGATCGGCAACAAGGGTCTGTTCACCAAAGAGATCGAAGAGGCGATGCTGCGCGGCGATATCGACATCGCGGTGCATTCCACCAAGGATATGCCGGTGGAACAGCCCGCAGGCCTGGTGCTGGACACCTTCCTGCCGCGTGAAGATGTGCGCGACGCGTTCATCTCGCCCAGCCTGAAATCAATCCACGACCTTCCGCAGGGTGCCACCGTCGGCACCTCATCCCTGCGCCGCCGGGCGCAGCTGTTGAATCGTCGGCCCGACCTGAACGTAGTGGAATTCCGAGGCAACGTGCAGACGCGGCTGAAGAAACTGGCGGACGGCGTGGCCGATTGTACCTTTCTGGCCATGGCCGGTATCCGCCGCCTGAACATGGAAGACGTCCCCGCCACCGCCATTGCACCCGAGGACATGCTGCCCGCCATCGCACAAGGCACCATTGGCATCGAACGCCGCAGCGGCGATTCTCGTGCTGCGGGTATGCTGGAAGCGATTCACCACATTGAAACAGGGCAGCGTTTGGCCGCCGAACGCGCATTGCTGGCCGCGCTGGACGGTTCCTGCGAAACGCCAATAGCGGGTCTGGCTGAGATCAATGCGGATCAACTTCACCTGAGGGGCGAGGTTTTGCGCCCGGATGGGTCTGAGGCGATCACCGAAAACGTTGTAGGATCGATTGAAGACGGCGTCGAAATGGGACGCACTGTTGCTAAAACCCTGCTTGCACAGGCGGGTGCCGGATTCTTTGATTGGCGAAAATAAAAAAAATTCACGCAATGTGAACTACTTCACTGCCGTCGCCTGATGGATCAGGCATAACGCTTGCATACCGGTTGTGAAGTCGGCTCGGTCTCAAATAAGTCGAAAGTTTTGTAAGTCTGTACCGTTTTAAGTGGTGTTCGAGGGGGTGAGACCCGATCCTGAGATCCGACCAGTTAGGGCCGTTGTCATTGAATTGGCAGCGGCCCGTCCTTTTTTTGCGCAGCATGCGGTCATCTATTGGCAATCAACTCGACCGCCGTATTGACCGCTTCCCTTGTCATTTCAATATCCGTGTCAGTTACCGCCAGGGAAGGGTAGAGCTTTCCGGGCGATTTAAAGATGCCACTCGCCCGTAAGCTGTTGTTGTAATCCACGTTGCGTCGGGGGTCATCGTGCCGAGAGCTGCGATAATCGCGACACGGGGCATTGGTGAAATAGATATCAAACAGAGTTTCATCGCCACAAACCTGATGCGGGATACCGGCCGCTGTCAGCGCATCAACCTGCATCTGTTGCAACGCGGCCCCTATGGTCCTCAGACGCTCATAGGTACCTTCACGGCGTAGTATTTCCATCGTTTTCAAACCTGCGGCAGAGGCAACCGGATTGCCCGACAATGTGCCCAGTTGCATCAGCCAGCCGTCTTCGCCGACCTGTGCCTTGTCGAAATGCTTCATGATCTCGGTGCTTGCGCCCAGCGCGGCCAGAGGGAAGCCACCACCGGTAATCTTGCCCAGCGTGCAGATATCGGGCGTCACGCCGTATTTCTCTTGCGCGCCGCCATAAGCGAGGCGGAAACCGGTCACGATCTCGTCAAAGATCAGCAGGACATTGTGTTTGTCGCACAATGCGCGCAGACCTTGCAGATATCCGGGCATTGGCGGAATGATCCGTTGCAGCGGCTCGACCATAATCGCGGCGATATCGTCATGTTCATCCAGCAGAGCTGCGACGGCCTCAAGGTCATTGAACGGTGCGATCAGCATCTGCTCGGCCACGCCCGCCGGGATGCCGGCGCTGTCGGGCACCGCTTGCGGGAAGTTCACGTTGCGACTCGGGGCGAGGCTCATTTGCGCCTCGGCACTCATGCCGTGATAGCCGCCCTCGAACTTCAGGATCTTGTCGCGCCAGGTATAGGCGCGGGCCAGACGGATGGCGTACATGTCGGCCTCACCGCCCGAAGCGACAAAGCGCACCTGTTCGCAACACGGCACGGCGTCGATGATCGCCTCGGCCAGTTCGATACCTTTGGCGTTGTTGGCGAAAAAGGTCATGCCCTTGGGCAGTTGTTCCAGCACCGCCTCCATCACCTCGGGGTGGCCGTGGCCCAACAACATCGGTCCGGAGCCGATCAGATAGTCTATATATTCCGTCCCGTCCTCATCCCAGACGCGACTGCCTTCGCCACGGGCGATGATGATGCCCGGGTCGAAATTGCCAAATCCCCCGGCGGGCAATGCGGCGTTGGCGCGGGCGATCCATTCGGATTGAGTGTTGATCTTGAGCATCTCAGGCAATCTCCAATATCGGGGAACCAAGGGTTTCCAGGTCGGGCGTCACGCCCAGACCCGGGCCTTCGGGCGGGGCGATGCGACCGTCTTTGCGGCTGGGTGCATCCGGGCAGAGGCGCGGGCCCACGTATGAGGACAGATCGCAGGTGTTCATCAACGAGCCATGCGGAGTCGAAGCCGCGAAATGCAACGCGGCGGCGGTGACGATATCGGATCCCCATGTGCATTCGGCGCAGATTTCGGCCCCCAGATGCACTGTCAGATCGCGCGCGCGGCGCATGGCCGACAGACCGCCGAACTTGGACAATTTCAACGCCACCGCATCCATGCAGCCCAATTCATGTGCACGCAACAACGAGGCCAAATCATGGGCGTTTTCGTCGATCTTCATCGGCAGGCCGGTGGCTTGCCGGACGGCGGCGCAATCCTCCAGCGTTTTGCAGGGCTGTTCCAGCATCACATCCAGATGTGCCACGGCGCGGCCCGTGCGTGTGGCCTGCAGGCGCGATGCGCCGCAGTTCCAGTCCCCGTAGACGATGGGGCCCGGCCCCACTGCCTCACGCACTTTGGCCAGACGTTCGGCGTCGGCCTGCCAGTCGGCCTCAACCCCCAGCTTGACCTGAAACTGGCGAATACCGGTCTGATAGGCGGTCTGCGCGATACGGGCCATCTCATCAGGGTCTATGCAGGTGATCGAGTGATAGAGCGGCATGTCCTTACGCGTGCGCCCACCCAGCAATACATAGACCGGCTGGCCCGTGGCTTGGCCGAATAAATCCCACAGGGCAAGATCGACGGCGGATTTTGCGTAGCGATGGCCTTGTAGAAACCCGTCGAGTTTCCGCATGGGGGCATCGGCCCCGAAGGGCGACATACCCAGGATTTCCGGGGCCATTTCGGTGATCGCCGCCGGGACGCCATCGGCATAGGCGGGCAGATAGTTCGGTATCGGGCAAACCTCGCCCCAGCCTTTCAGCCCAGTATCAGTTTCAAAGCACAGGACATGGGTTTTGACAGTGGCGCAGGTTTTGCCCTCGGCCATGCGGTAGGTTTCATGGCTGGTGAGGTCGACGGACCAGAGAGTGATGGCGGTGATTTTCATTCAGGCCGTCCTTGGGGTGTTGATGTTGTGCAGTCAGAGGGGCCAGCCCCCATCTTGGCCTTCGGCCAATTCACACCCCGAGATATTTCTAGCCAGATGAAGGGGCGGATCATCACGGGGCCTCGTAGGTTGCGATTGGGAGGCCGAGGGTGTCTTCGTCGGGGTGGACGCCAAGGCCCGGGGTTTCGGGCAGGTGGAGGTGTCCGTTATTGTTGCGGGGACCGCGACCGTTGGCGATGTCGATGGTGATCATATCCTGGCAGGCCCAGACGGCATGGCAGTTCTGATCGGGGATGGTGGCGGCCAGATGCAAGGCCTCGGTATCGGCAAGAACGGTGCCTCCGGTGGCCATGACACACATGTCGATCCCGTGGGCCAGCGCAATATCGCGCATTCGGGCTGCCTTGGTCAGGCCGCCGACGCGGTTTAGCTTGATGCCAAAGACCTCGGCAAGACCGTCGCGCGCGATGCGGGTGGCGTCTTGCAGGGTGACGAGGCTTTCGTCCACTGAGACGGGTGAGGCGTGGCGACCCGAGATGGCGGCGATGTCGTCGAGGGATTCGCAGGGTTGTTCGAAGATCACCTGCAAAGGCTCGCAGGCCTTAATCACGCGCAGCGCCTGTTGGCGAGTCCAGCCCCGGTTCACGTCATAAAGAACAATCTCGCCGGGGCGGCGGAAGCTTTCAACATCTTGAACGCGGGCTATGTCGCGTTCGACGTCTCCGCCGATTTTGACCGAATGGGCGATGTAACCACGGTCGCGGTAGCGGGTCATCACCTCGCGCGTTTCTTCAGCGGTTTTGGCACCGACGGACGAGGCAATCGGGCGTGGTGTGCGGGAACCGCCACCCATCAGGTCGGCGATCGGCAGGCCCGCTGCTTGCCCGGCGATGTCCCAACAGGCCATGTCGATCGGACTTTTGGCATAGAGGTGGCCGGGCAGCGCCGTATCCATGGCGCGTTCCACATCAAGCACGCGGCGCGGATCCAGGCCCAGAATAAACGGGGCCATGGTCTCGATTCCCGCACGGATTCCAGGGCCATGGGCTGGCACATAGGTATGGCCCCAGGGCGTGCCCTCACCCCAGCCGATCAAGCCAGTATCGGTTTCAAGCTTCACCAGCGTAGCGTCCAACGTTTCGAATTTCAAACGCCCGCCAGACAGCCAATAGGGATGCTCGAGCGGCAGGTCGATTTGGTAGACGGTGATGGTTTTGATCTTCATAGCGCGTACTCTGCCACGGGCGCACCGAGGCTTTTGAAATCCGGGGTAACACCCAACCCTGGCGCATCTGGCGCGTAGAGCTTGCCGTTTCGCGACACAGCCCCGCCGCATCCGGTCGAGCGGGTGTTGTAGTTCATCAGGTCTGTGGTGTTTTGCAGGTATTCCTCGGGCGTCGAGGCGGCAAAATGGGCGACGGTGGCAGTGGTGATTTCGCCGCCCCATGTATCCTCGGACACCACGGGAATACGATTTTCAATCAGATAGTCACGCACCCGTCGTGCCTTGCTGAGCCCGCCGAGATTGGAAAGCTTCAGGCAGCAGATCTCGGCCCCCTGATCCGCGACGATCCGCTGCGCCATGTGCATTCCGGTCAGGCATTCGTCCAGCTTCATCGGCTGTTCGGCCACGCGGCGGACCTGTTGGCATTCCTCATACGTTCTGCAGGGTTGTTCGAGGATAAAGTCCAGGTCGCGCGTCGCCCGAGCCACCCGGATCGCGTCATCCACGCGCCAGCCCTGATTGGCGTCGGCCATGGCGGTCTCACCCGGTTGCAGCAAAGGGACCGTGGCCCTGATGCGGTCGATATCCGTGGCCCAATCTGCGCCTACCTTGATCTGGAACTGGCGGTAGCCCTGATCACGATAGGTGTTCATCTCGGCCACGGTCTCATCCACCGCCTTCTGCGGCGCGACCCGATACATCGGAGCACCATCGGTCAGTTTACCACCCAGCAACATCCAGACGGGCTGCGTGCAGGCTTGACCCAGAATATCCCAGCACGCCGCATCGAACGGCGCTTTGGCGTATCCGTGGCCCTGCACCAGATGATCCATCAGCTGTTCGATCCGCCCAACCTGCCGCGGGTCCTCACCCAGTAACTTGGGGGCGACGAGAGCGGCCAAGGCAGGAACGCCCTGAGAATGCGCAACCATGTAATTCTCGCCACAGGGCGTGAATTCTCCACAGCCCTGTAGCCCGGCATCGGTGTCGATCACCACAACCGAGGCGATGGCCGTCTCAATCGCGTTGCCCGCACCCCAAACATAGGCCCCGCCGACATAGGGCAGCCCGGTCTGATAGATACGGATTCGAGTGATTTTCACGGGATCACCACGATATTGCCAGTGTGTTGTTTCGCGATGAAAGCGGCCTGCGCCTCGCGCAGTTCCTCAAGCGGATAGGTCGCGGCGAGGGCGGGTTTGATCTCACCCGCCTCGATATATTTGACGAGGTTCTGCATCACCTGCGGGTCGATGACGGTCGAGCCGGTGAAGGTCAGGTCACGCAGATAGAAGGTGCGCAGGTCGAAATTCACCATGGGGCCCGCTATGGCTCCGGAACAGGTATAGCGTCCGCCGCGTTCGAGGATGTCGATCAGGGTCGGCCAATAGGGACCGCCGACCACATCTGCGACCACTGTGATCTTTTCGTTGCCCAACGCGGCGCGCAGATTGTCGGGCCCACGCGGCAGGATCATGTCAGGACCAAGCTCAGCAACATCGTCATGTTTCGCCTCGGACGCCATCGCGACTACCCGCGCGCCACGCCGTTTGGCCAGTTGCACCAAGGCGCCGCCGACACCGCCCGAGGCTCCGGGCACCAGAACCGTGTCTTTCTCGGTGACATTGGCGCGGGTCAGCATCCCTTCGGCGGTTGAGTAGGAACAGGAAAACGTCGCCAATTCCGCATCCGACAGATCGGAGATAATCGGCACCGCATTCACGGCCAGAGTGGTGGCGTATTCGGCAAACCCTCCGTCCCGTTCCGAGCCGTAGTATCCGGTTTTATCCTTGTTGCCGGGATCATCCGGGTCCCGCAACCAGCCGTCGGTGATTACGCGCTGACCGATGCGGGCGGGATCGACGCCCGCGCCCACGGCAACGATATGGCCACAGATATCCGCCCCCTGGATGCGCGGAAAGGTGATCGGGTTGCCGCCCCAGGTGGGGTCTTCCTCACCCACCTCATCAAACGCGCCGCCGGTTGTCGCGTCTGTGACTGTCTTAGAATACCAGCCCGACCGCGTGTTGACGTCCGTGTTGTTCAGACCGCAGGCGGCGACCTTGATCAACACTTCCTGAGCCGCAGGTTCGGGGCGAGGCCAGTCCGGGTGAAGCACCATCTGCTCCAACCCGCCATGGCCCATCGTGACCATGGCTCTCATTGTATCAGGCAGGGTCATTGCGCGGCTTCCAGCACAGCATCCGTGCGCGGCAGCAGGCTTTGCGGGTCATAGGCCGGCTCACCCAAAACGCGGGCCGTGCGGGGTTGACCGTGGATCACGACTTGCAGGGCCGTGCCGGGCGTGGCGGCCTCGGGCTTGATATAGGCAAAGGCGAGGATCTTGCCGACGGTATGCCCGTAGACCACCGAGGCGGTCGAGCCGACCACGCGACCATTCAGCATCACTGCCTCACCGCCATGGCCGTCAATCTCGCCATCCTGTTCGATTTCCAGATAAGCGCAAATCCACGGAAGGTCGGTGTTCAGGGTCTTGTCCTTGCCCAGATAGTCCTTATCGGTGCGGGCAAAACGCAGCACGTCCGCCTCGGCCAACGTGACCTCATTGGTCAACTCGCCCGCGCCTTTGAAGCCTTTCTCCATCCGCATCACGTTCATGGCGAAGCTGCCGTAGTCGGTGATGCCATGCGGCTCTCCGGCCGCCCAAAGCGCGGTGTAGACATCCAGACAGGCGGCATTGGGCATATGTAATTCCCAGCCCAGTTCACCGGCATAAGACATGCGAAAGGCCCAGATTTTATGGCCTGCGATTGTGATTTCCTGCGCGGACAACCAGCGGAACCCGGCATTGGTCAAATCGGCATCGGTGCAGCGCGCCAGTACGTCCCGCGACCGGGGTCCGTTCAGTGACAAGGCCGACCAGTCGGACGAGAGGGCGGCAATCTGAACATCCTCCTCTGCCCGCTGTTGCGTCAGGTGATCCAGCAGGCGTTGCTCGAAGAACGCCGCACAGACCAGATAGAACCGGTCTTCGGCCATACGAACGATGGTTGTCTCCAACTCGATCCGGCCCCGGCGGTTCAGCATATGGGTCAGGGTGATCGAGCCGACCTTTTGTGGCATCCGATTGGCGGTTAGCCGATCCAGCAGGGTGTAGGCATCCGGTCCCGAAACCTCGACCTTGGTAAAGGCCGTCACATCCATGATGCCCACGCGTTCGCGCACCGCCTTGACCTCGGCGGCCACCATGTCGTCGGCTGGGGTGCGGCGGAAGGAATAGTGGTCACGCTGTTCCACCCCATCGCGGGCGAACCAACGGGGGCGCTCGAACCCATAAACCTCCTCATGCACCGCGCCCTTGGATTTCAACAACTCATACAGGGGCGATGGCTTGATCGGGCGCCCCGCCAACCGGTTGAAATGCGGAAAGGGGATTTCGTGGCGCAGGCAGTAGTCTTCCTCGGCCTTGATCACCTGCCAGTCCTTGGTGGCATAGCTGCCGAACCGGCGCGGATCGAATTCGCGCATCGAGATATCGGCGGCCCCATGCACCATCCAGCGCGCCAGCTCACGCGTCAGGCCCGGCCCCCAGCCAATGCCGATCTGCGTGCCGCAGCAGCACCAATAATTCCGCACACCCGGCGCGGGTCCGATCAGGGGGTTGCCATCGGGCGGATGCGAGATCGCGCCATGCACGTCGCGTTGAATGCCCAGTTCGGCAAAGATCGGCATCCGGTTCAGGCTTTCCTCCAGCCACGGCATTACCCGGTCGTAATCCGCATCGAACAGCCAGTTTTCATATTCCCACGGGCAATGGTCATGCCAGACCGAGTTCGGGTTTTCCTTCTCGTAAATCCCGATCAGCCCGCGCTGTTGCTCCATCCGGATATAACCCGAGACCTTGCGGTCATCGCGGATCACCGGCAGTTCTTTGTCCAGATTCTGGAACTCAGGCACCGGCTCGGTCACGAAGTAATGGTGCGTCATCGAGGTCATGGGCAATTGCAGCCCCGACCATTCGCCCATCTGGCGCGCATAGGTGCCACCTGCGTTCACCACATGCTCGCAGGTTATAGTGCCCATCTCGGTTTCGACCACCCACTCGCCATTTTCGGCCTGCGTGATGTTCGTCGCGCGGCAGTTGCGGAAGATTTGCACCCCCTTCTGACGCGCGCCCGTTGCCATCGCCATGGTCACGTTGGTCGGGTCCACATGGCCGTCGTCGGGTGTATGCAGCGCGCCCAACACGCCTTCAAGATTATAGAACGGGTGCAGCGCGGCTACTTTTTCGGGGCCAACAAGCTCGATATTGAACCCCAGCGACCGCCCCACCGACAGGGTATGGCGCAGCCAGTCCATCTCATCCTCGGTATAGGCCAGACGGAACGAGCCGCAGCCATGCCATGTCACCGGCTGGCCGGTTTCGGCCTCCAACTGGCCGGAATAGAGACCAATATTGTAGTCCACGCATTTGCCCAGCCCAAAGCTTGAGGTCGAATGCGTGATCTGACCCGCCGCGTGCCACGTGCTGCCGCTGGTCAGTTCCGCCTTTTCCAGTAGGACGGTATCCTCGCCCCACCCTTCATGCGCCAGATGATAGGCCAGACCGACCCCCATGACGCCGCCTCCGACAATGACCACGCGGGCGTGGGTGGGCAATTTCTTCTCGGACATGACATTTCCTCTTCCCGAGTCGCTTTTCTGCTCGACAGGCTAATTCCACATTTGTACCATCGTCAATCATGAATGACACAAATGTATCATCAATCGTTCTCGACCGCCTTACGGAGGAATGGGAGGCCCTGACGCCCGAGGCGCAAAAGGCCGCACGCTATGTGCTGGAAAACCCCACGGATGTTGGGGTCTCGACCGTGCGCGAAATCGCCGAAGCCGCCAAGGTCAAGCCCAACACGTTTGTCCGCATGGCGCGGCAGGTGGGGTTCGAAGGGTACGAGGATTTCCGCGCCCCGTTCCGCGATGCGATTCGGCGCGGGAATGTCTCGTTTCCTGATCGGGCCAAGTGGCTGCAAGAAATCGGCAAGTCCGGAGAGCTGGGCGGCCTGTACGCGGATATGATCGGTGCAACAATACGCAATATCGAAGAGACCTTTGCCGGAATCGACGCGACACGCCTGAAAGCGGCGGCCGATGATATCTGGAATTGCCGTCAGATTTTCACGCTTGGCGTCGGCGTAAATAACGCCAATGCAAGGAATTTCACCTATCTCGCCTCGACGGGGATGAAGCAATTCCACGCCATACCGCGCCCGGGATCGACGCCAGTGGATGATCTGGCCTGGGCTGACGACCAAGACGTCCTGATCGCGATGACCTGCCACCCCTATCGCACTGAAGTCATCGAGGCCGTCAAACTAGCCCGCGAACAAGGGGTGACCGTGGTCAGTATATCCGACAGCCCCGCCAGCCCGGTGATCCTTAATGCGCATCATGGCTTTGTCATTGCTGCCGACACACCGCAATTTTTCCCGTCCTCTGTCTCGACCATCGCGCTGCTGGAGACGTTGCTGTCCTTCGTGATCGCCGTCTCCAGCGACGAAATCGTCGAGCGGGTGGAGCGGTTTCATCAACGCAGACACCAACTTGGCCTCTACGCGGAGGAGCCCGAATGAACGCACCCCTGACCCATTCACTGGACGCGCGATACTATACTGACCCCGCGATTTTCGCGCAGGAGATGCAGGGCCTTCTGGCCCGAACCTGGCAATTTGCCGGCCACGTGGCGCAGGTGCGCGAACCGGGTGACTACTTCGCGTTCGAAATCGCGGGCCAGAACCTCTTCTGCATTCGCGGTCGCGACGGGGAAATCCGCACATTCTACAATGTCTGCCAGCACCGCGCGCATGAAATGGTCAGTGGCGCGGGCAACACCCGCGTGGTCGTCTGCCCCTATCACTCCTGGACCTATGAATTGACGGGCCATTTGCGGGCCGGACCGAATATCAAATCCGTGCCAGGTTTCGACCGCAGCGCGATCTGCCTGACCTCGGTCCGGACAGAAGTGTTCAACGGCTTCATCTTCGTCAATCTCGACGATGATGCAGCCCCAATGGACGACTGGTATCCCGGCGTGCGCGAGGAAATCCGTGCGTTTGTGCCGCATATCGACGACCTGGAACCGCTGGAATGGGTGGAAATCCCAGAAAACTGCAACTGGAAGGTCAGTATCGAGAATTACTCGGAATGCTATCACTGCCCGACCAACCACCCGACTTTTGCCGAAGGCGTCGTCAAGCCCGAGACCTATGACATTCAGCCCGACGCCAGCGGCGGCTATGTCCTGCGCCATACGACGGAATGCCAGAGCCTCGACAAGATGACCTATCCGATCGACATGTCCGTGCCTCACGCGGGCGACTACCAGTCGTGGTTCCTGTGGCCGATGTTCTCGTTCCAGTGCTATCCGGGTAACGTACTGAACACTTATCACTGGCGCGCGAATGACGCCGATCACTGCACCGTCTGGCGCGGCTGGTACACCGAGGACGGATCGGAAAGCGCCGTCATCCGCCAACTGGCCGTGCAAGACCGCGAGACAACGGTCGAAGAGGATATCCGTCTGGTCGAATCCGTCCACCGCGGCCTGAAATCCCGCGGCTATCGCCCCGGACCGCTGGTGCTGGATCCCGGCTGTGGGGTTATGTCCGAACATTCAATCGCACGGTTGCAACAATGGATGCGCGACGCCATTGATGGCTGACCTGCCTAAAGGCTAGGAAAATACGTCGAATTTTCTTAGCCCGGCGCTTAGCGTACAAACAAAACTTCAGAGGTGAAAATGTCAGACCTATTCAACGAAGACCTGTTCCTGAAAGGCCTGGAACAACGCAAAAACGCTCTTGGCGCGGAATATGTCGAAAAGAACCTCGCGGCGGCTGACGACTTCACCCGCCCATTCCAAGAAGCAATGACAGCATGGTGCTGGGGCTTTGGGTGGGGTGATGATGTCATCGACGCCAAGACACGGTCGATGATGAACCTGTCGATGATCGGCGCCCTGGGTAAAATGCATGAGTGGGAAATTCACTGCAAAGGCGCGATCAACAACGGTGTTTCACCAGAAGAGATCCGCGCCATCATCCATGTCATCGGTATCTATTGCGGCGTTCCACAGGCTCTGGAATGTTTCCGCGTCGCCCGTAAAGTTTTGGGCTATTCCTGAACGACCCCATCCAGCGCCTCACGCTTCGAAATTCAGCACCGTACGCACGTACTGGATGTGCCGAATTCTGGTTTGCCTTGCGCCAGCTTTAAGCGCGCAGTGATTTGGGACTGCGACAAAGCCCCAACCGCCATACTGCTGGGCTAAAGCAAAAAAAATCGCCCGGCCCTTTCGGAACCGAGCGGTAGAGGGAAAACGAAAAGGAGCACATCACGTGTGCTCCTTTTGCATGGTTACTGGATCAGCCGCAGCTTCTGGATGGAACCGGCAATCGACACAAACGAGTCGATGATCTCTTCGCCGGTAACCTCGTAGTAGTGCGAAGGCGACGAGGCGCATGCCTTGACCTCGGCCGCCGCCTGATCTGAAGTTTCAAACGCAACCGCATAGATGATCACGTTGTTCGCCTTGGCCAGCTCACACTGCTGTTTGAACAGCTGCAAGTTGGTCACCTGTGACGATGTAATGGTCGTGTCTTCGGACGGGCGCGAGACCAGCTCGGTCAGACCGTTTTCTTCTTCCATTTCATCAGCGGGGCGAACCTGCGGGCTGGTCCGGCCATCGGTCATGATGACGATGTATTTCGACGTGTCCTCATGATCCCAGTTTAGGGGACGATTCGCGAATTCAGCCGGAACCTCACCCATGGTGCTGAGATAGGCAAAGGCATCGCGCGAGGACGGATCAAGCAGAGCCAGCGCATATTTCAGGCTGTAATTGGTGCCAGTGCCGTCGAACAGACGCAGGTTGTCAATAAAGCTGTGCAGAGTGACCTCGTCGTTCTGAGCGTATTTGATGCTCATCTCGTCATCCGGGCACCAACCCCAGTTCTGCGTGGTCTCGTCATAGTCCCAATTCACGAAATACGGCACCTGCTCGGTCGAGCCGGATGGCAGTTGTGATGTCATGAAATCGGAGTAAGACAATTCCAGGCAAGAGGATTCGTTGTTCGGAATGGTTCCTACATAGTTGTGGAAGTCCGAGTACTGAAGTTCGATATCCACCTGATTGAATTTTGTCGAACTGGTTTCTTCAGCGCCTGTGATGCTGAAATACGTAGTTTGCTGCCGCCCACCCTTGATCGAAGCGCCAACCAGTTCGGCAGTATCGGGCAACTCGTTCGAGTTCTTTACGATGAAGTCACGAACGTAGTGGTAATAGGTATCTACATCGTCCTTGTTGAACAGATCGGTTTCGTTGTCAGGAAAGCTGTCAATCTTGACCGAGAAATCCGGGTTATTGTTACCATCGGTATCGAACCAGAACACAACGTTGGAAATGTCCTGCTTCCATTCCGGGAAATAGTTTTCTTCGGTTGTCGTCCCAAAGCGTTCACCGCCAAGATATTCAAACATCGTTTCGCCAGGATTCGTTTGACCCGCGAAAGGAATGACGCTGATCGAAGTCTGTTTGTCCGCCTTGGTCCCCGTTGTGGGGTCTTCATTTCGGCTAAGACTTTTGGTGATGAACGCCTTGGCGGCAGCTTGCATCAAGTCGACACGGTTGTTGCTGCCCATACTGCCCGAAATATCCAGCACCAATGAGATCTCGGTATGGGGCGCAGCTTCATTGGCCGCGGCTCCGATACCCAAAGGAATAGAGTCGATACCACTCAGGCGCATGAATTTTGTATCGTATTCTGCCCCGATCGCTGCGGCGACCGTCCGGTCCTGAAACGCCTCTTGAACAGCTACTGAGCTTTGGTACTCCGACAGCCCCTGCGCCGCCAGATGCGCATTAACCACTTCCTCTGGTGGCAGTGTCTGCTCGAGGTTGGCGGCGGCAAGCACCGCATTGTCAAGAACCCACTGTAGCTTAACGCGGTCGCGCTCATAGTTGGCGACATCAACTGCGATTCCCGTAGCGGCCAGCAACATGAGAAAGACGAAAAGCGCAAAAATCGTCAAAGCGCCATCTTCGCCAGTGGCGAAACGTCCCTTTTTAGAAGGACCACTTAAAATTGAGTTCAGTTGTCTTCGAGTCCGAATTCTGGGCATTTGAATCTCCGGGGCAACGTAAATTTTTTTCACCATTGCCTGAGATTTTGTCCCCAATTTGCCACAAATCGGGTGTTTAGATTACAATAAATGAATGTGAAATGAACTGAAAATTAACGAAGATTTCCTGCAGAAAAAGGTTCTAAATAGTCGTTCAATAACAAGAATTTAAATGAATTCACACTGCATTGAGAATCCCCCTGATCGGTTCATTTTCAATTCACACTCTGGAAAAAAAGCTCGAAGATTGCGAACTTTGGGGCGGGCTGGAACAATTGGACTATTCCCGGGAGCCAAAGCCTATTTGCCAATGCTGGGAACGGCTGCGTCGATTCGGCGAATTATAGTGGAGTTGTTCTCATTTCAGCGACAACTTTAACAGAAGTTGAATAATGTATTCGCACTTCATTCAATCAGATTTTGGCACAATTCATATTAATTGAATCTGCACACCTTGATCACCCCGATATTCTGCAAAGGGAATAACATGACAAAGTCTGCCATATTGATTGCAACACCATGGTCTTCGGTCGAGCGATACACATTTAAGTCGGTCAGGTGCAACAGCAGCCCTGCGGTGGGAATGCGAGGTCGTGAACGTTTTCCTCCGATCAACATTACGCTTGCGGGCATCGTCAGAGAAATGCGGTTTCAGGAAGAAAATAAACCCGCCGCGCCCAAGTGATTTCGAACCAACATTCTGGCGCTGCTCGCCCCCAAAAAAGGGAAAAGCCCGCTCATAATAAGAGCGGGCTCTAATTCGCGCCTAGAGTGAGTACGGGTGCGCGATCCTTTTCGTCTTCAGTTCAAATCCATTAGTCGATTACCGGGCCAGCCAATGTTTTGTAGGTGGATGATAAAGGCTGGCCCGGCTCTCGTTGCCTCCGTGAGATTCAGGGCAATGAGATCATGTCTTATTCGAGCCCGAGCATGGCTCGCACCGTCGCCTCCACTTCGTCGGTTACAGGTTTGTTCGCTGCATCTTCAAGCGCCTCACGCTCCAGGTCTGGCTGCTGTTCAACCTGCTCAGTTAGATCTTCAACTTCTGCAACCGCATCGTTGTAGTCGACAGCATCCTGCAACTCATCCGCAATTTCCTGCTCCTCGTTTATGGCTTCCGCAAGCTCTGCTTCTGCAATGCCCAACGCCTCTTCGATTGCTTCATCCTCACCACCGGCATCCGCCAGGTCTTGTTCCAGACCGTCGACAACCTCTTGTTTCTCGTCGACATTTTGCTGCGCTTCATCAAGCGCATCTTCGATCTCATCGGTTGTACGATCGGGCTGTTCCAGGCCCGCAAGCGTTTCGATCGCTTCTTCCAGATCCTCTTCGAGGGCAAAACCGGCCAGCACGGTATCACGATAGATTGCGATCCGGCCGACACGGGAATTCGGAGAGGCATTCAACAACGCTGTCGGGCTGGCATTGGCCGCATTCAAGGCACCAAGTTCAGAAGGATGGGCCTGAAGAAGCTCGGACGCTTTGACCTTTTTGCTGCGGCCCTGTGGCCGAACAGATGTTGTCACTTCGGTCACCGCATCTTTCTGCCGAGAGCCAGAGGATACGGAACGGCTGGACTTGGACGATTTCTTGGACGACTTATTGCCTTGGAAAAAATCCTTCAAAGAGAAGCCTTTTCCCCCAAGCGACTTACTTCCCGACCCTGCGGTTTTCTTACCGCTACGGTTGAGTCCCCCTTTACCCTTTGCGCCATCATTTTTGCCTGCGCCTTGGCCGCCATTCCCTTTGCCGCTGTTACCTTTTTCTCCACCGTTACCGCCGCCATTGCCTTTACCGCCACCGTTGCCCCCGCCATTGCCTTGCCCCCCTTTGGCAAAGGCGGGTTCAGGCACCGCGACCGTCATAACAACAGCAGCAGAGCCAACTAAGGCCACGGCAACAGCAGAAGCTTTCAGGAGGTTTGTCGTCTTGATCTTCATGTTCATTTACTTTGGCCCTCGCGGATCGAAATATTCCGAACGACAGCCCCCACTTAGTCGCCAGAGGCAGAATCACCCCTTTGATTGCATTTGACATGATGCACACTGAACACACGAAAAACTGTTTGTTCATCACTAGTTCACATAGAATTAATTAATCTTTAGGGTGATCTACGCAAAGACAGTGACCGTGATGTTAAAGCTTGTAGCAGTAACGCTTTTTGCAACCCTTCTCATGACTGGTGAGGGGTTTGCTGACGCGCGCGAACTTAAGCAATCCGAGTTACGCCAGGCGACAAAGACTGGCAGTGCAATTCGGTTGAAAAGAGTAATTCGCGGTGTTGAAAAAGTGTTTGGCGGCACTCCTGTGGACGCACGCGCGTTTCAGACGGACAGGGTCTACTACCGGATTCTGGTCAAAAAACCTAACGGCAGCATTATAAGTGTTATTGTTGATGCCCAGACCGGCGTTGTCGTGTCGAATCGATCTAGTGTTGGTCGGCAAATACGCGAAGCGGCTCAGGCGAATACCGGCAAATCGGCCAATTCTAAAAGCCAAGCTGGAATCCGGGCCAACAGCGGGAACAACAATGCCGGTGGAAACGGCAAAGGCAACTCCGGTGGTAATGGTAATTCCGGTGGTAACGGCAACTCCGGCGGTGGCAACTCCGGTGGTAATGGTAATGGCAATTCCGGCGGCGGTAACTCCGGTGGTGGCAACAGCGGCGGTGGTAACTCCGGCGGCGGCAACAGCGGCGGTGGTAACTCCGGCGGCGGCAACAGCGGCGGTGGTAACTCCGGCGGCGGCAACAGCGGCGGTGGTAACTCCGGCGGCGGCAACAGCGGCGGTGGTAACTCCGGCGGCGGCAACAGCGGCGGTGGTAACTCCGGCGGCGGCAACAGCGGCGGTGGTAACTCCGGCGGCGGCAACAGCGGCGGTGGTAACTCCGGCGGCGGCAACAGCGGCGGTGGTAACTCCGGCGGCAACGGCAACGGAAATGGCGGACGCGAAAGATAACCGATGAACATTTCGCCGAAGCATTGTAGTTTTCACCTATGAGAGTATTGCTTGCAGAGGATGAGCCGCATCTTTGCGCTCAGGTCAAAAAACTTCTGAACGCCGAAGGCCGGGTTGTGGACGTAGCGCACAATGGGCTTGAGGCGCTTCATCTTGGATCAACTGAACCGTACGACGTGATCGTTTTGGACGTCGGTCTGCCGGAACGGGACGGTATCTCGGTTTTGCGGGAATGGCGCGCGAACGGCGTCAAGACCCCGGTGCTGATCCTTACTGCACGGGATGGCTGGAGCGAACGGGTCGACGGTCTGGATGCTGGCGCCGACGACTACATGACCAAACCCTTCCATATGCCCGAGCTGGCAGCCAGGGTGCGTGCGATCCTGCGGCGACAAAGCGGGCAGCTTAATCCCCTGATCGAGATGGGGGGTGTGTCACTGGATACCAAAAACGGACGAGTAACCGCGAAAGATGTTCCGGTTGATCTGACTGCACAGGAAATTGCTGTGCTGACCTATCTGGCGCATAACCGGGGCCGTCTGATCTCGCGCACCGAACTTTCCGAGCATATTTACGAATATGATGGTGATCGGGATTCGAATACGATCGCTGTCTTCATCACACGTCTTCGAAAAAAGCTGGGTCCCGAACTGATCAAAACCGTACGCGGGCGCGGCTATATGATCGACAGCGCCTGATGCTGTCACTACGGGAACGAGCCCTGCTGGGCGGCGTTGCCACGGGTGCCATCTCGGTTGCGGTGGGCACTTTGGCAGTTTTATCCTACATCAACTCAAGGGTCTCGGATCAATTTGACTCCAATCTGCGTGACCGCCACACGCAGCTCGTTGTCGGGCTAAGTGTAACGACAGACAACCCGGATGCATTGCAGGATCTGATGTTCGATCCGGCCTATGGCACACCTTATTCAGGACGGTATTGGCAGGTGACCAACAGAAGGGATGAGGTTTTCACCTCGGCTTCTCTGTTCGATGAAACCATCGCGGAACCTGTCGTTGCCACGGCGTCTGCAACCTTCTGGAACACAACCGGCCCTGAAGGTGAGGCTCTGCGCAGTATCTATCAGGAGATCTCGTACGAGGACGGAACCGTATGGGGCGTCAGTGTAGCCGAGAGTCGCGACGAGCTCATTGCCGAACGTCGGGCCGCACAGCGCAGCCTGCTGCCGGTGTTTACTCTGGTGGGCCTGATTGGGGTCGCCGGATCTTTGCTTTTGATGTCTGCGATCATGGGTCCTCTTCGCAAACTTCGCACAGATGTTGCACATCGCTGGGACACGGATGAGGGGCTCAAGCCTGACGACTATCCTGATGAGGTGTCGCCATTGGTCGACGACCTCAACAAACTTTCAAGGCGTAATCGGGATATTGTATCAGGGTCGCGTCGACAAACTGCCGACCTCGCGCATGCGCTCAAGACGCCGACAGCGATCCTTCGCAATGAATTGAGCAGCCTTGCTGAACATGGCGCCACGATCGACACCGCGCAGGAAGCACTGGACAGGATAGACGCTCAACTCAGTCGTTCATTGGCACGAATGAGGGCTATGAACACAGCCGAACTTAGCCATTCGCGCGCAGATCTGTCCAATTCAGTGGACCGGCTGTCACGCCTGTTTTCTCGCATGGCCGAACGTGACGGCAAAGAGCTCGAAGTCATCCGACAAAAAAACCTTTGGGTACGGATGGATCCCCAGGACATCGAGGAAGTCTTGGGTAATTTGATGGACAACGCTGTCAAATGGTGTCGTCAAACTGTGCGTGTTTCGGCGATGGCCAAAAGGAACAGTATTGAAATTCATATCGAAGACGACGGACCGGGTATCCCCGAGGATGACCGACGCGAAGCTCTTCGATCAGGCGGGCGACTAGACACCTCTGTCGCTGGAACGGGACTGGGGTTGGCGATTGCGGTCGATTTGCTCAATGCATACGGAGCCAAGCTGGATCTGGGCAGATCAAAGGTGCTGGGCGGGTTGGAATGTCGCGTTGTGATCAACTCGATCCACAAGAAACCATAAAAATAGGCAGAAGAGCACACACATTCTGTGTTGATGGCGGAGGCGAAGACAGCCATTTTGTCGACGCATCGGATGTCAATTAATGCCACAACCTATTGATAATAAATATATTTCATGAATTTTCCGCTACAACCCATTGCACCTTGTCGCAACTGCTATCAGTACGTTTGGCAGGTAAGTTGAGGGGTATGTATGCCAAAAGTAGCGAAAGAACTGTCTGCGCTTGATGTGAAGAGATTGAAGCATCTGGGCAGCGCCGGAAACTCCACTGTCGCAGTGGGAGGAGTGTCAGGCCTCTTGATGCAAATCACCCCCAATGGCGGACGTACATGGCTTCTACGTGTATCTGTAGCAGGTAAAAGACGAGAAATTGGCTTAGGCGGCCAGCTCAATCTTGTTCAGTCGACCTAGGGTCATGCACCTTGATACGCTGGCTAATCTGTAGAGGCGCAGAAGGAAGAAACTACCTGAGTGTCTTCAACCGGCCCAGAGCCGACATGTCACCGCCCCCACTCATGCAGCAGCGCAGCCAGTCAGACCGGACTTTCGCGGCAGCTCCGAAATCTGGGGTTCGTTAAAGTGGATGTCTGCAAAAAAATGAGATTTCGCGCGCCGTCGCGCCATGAACCGTAACGCGCCCGCATCCCGGGTCTCGACGAAGTCTCTCAGCCAGATGGCGTTATGCTTCAATCTCGAGACCAGCCTTGCGAAGGCTGTTCAGCAGCTTCTTCTGAAACGGTTGCTCCAATTGCCAGATTGACAAAATACTGGGCGCCTCAGACGCAAAATTTGGCTGCAGCGCGTACAGTGTTCTCAAAGAGACCTCGGCCGCTTCTTTGCGCCCCAACTCTCCATTCAGGGCGGCACTCCAGAGATGGGTCCAAAAGAAGTTCGGCATGTCAATCTGATCCAGAATGGTCAGGGCCTGCTGATAGTTTCCCTGATCAAACTCGTAAAAGACCCGCGGGAGGTAGTACCAGTGCGGATGTACGGGGTTTAACGCAATGGCGCGATCGACGATGGCCAGCCCTTCGTCCCATGCCCCGCTAAAGGCCAGTCTCATGCCGTAATGTGCCAGCACGGCAGCGTCATTTGGACTCAGTTCAACTGCGGCCTCGCCAGCTTGACGGAACCCTTGGATGTCGCCGAGCACAAAGCGCATATTAGCCAGCATCAAATGTCCCGCAGCCAGGTTCGGATCAATCTCCACCGCCCGGCGCGCGGCCGCATCTGCGGCTGCGATTACCTCCTCGCGCTGCCCCCCAAGGCCAAAGCGGATCTGCTGAAGATACAGGTTGGACAACACCGCCCAGGCTTCGGCGTAGTCAGGGCTTTGCTCTAGCGCACTTAAGATGCAGGCCTGAGTTGCGTTGTGACGTTCCAGGTCGATTGTGATTTGGTAATTGTAGTAGTTCAGCACACAGTCATAGGCATCACGGTTGCTGGGTGGGGTGCGCGCGGCGGTCTTCATCGCATCTAGGGTCAGCACCCCGTATTTGCCCGCGATTTTTCCGATCACATCCTGTATGACCATGTCTTGCGCGGCGTAGATTTCGCTGGGGGCGCTGCCAACAGTGTAATCATGGACCCAGATGTAGCGCTGGTTCTTGAGGTCGATGAGACGGGCAGACAACATCACTGTGTCGCCCTTGTCTACGACACTTCCTTCCAGCGCGAAATCCGCGTTGAACTCCTCGCGCAAAGCCTGTGAATCTGTATCGCCTTGCAAAAAGCGCTGGACGCTGTTCAGGGGGAGCACCCAGATGTCACGGAACCGGACAAGCTCGCTTGTCAGTTGATGTGTAATGCCGTCCGCGAAAAAGTCCGGGCCTTCGCCTAAAGTTTCAAATGGCAGCACGGCGATCACCGGCCCCTGCGGCAACGACTGGAGTGCGGGTTGAGGTGCTCTTGTGGGCAATCCGAACACAAAAGCCCAGACCAAGGCGCACATTGCCAAAGCCCCGGAAAACCCCAATCCAAGCTTGAGAAAGCGCTGAGGGCTGCGGGTGGGTACAACAGGCGTGACAGGGGCGGCTGAGGGCGCTTCTTGCGTCGGTGCGGCGCTCTCAAACCGTGGGGCATAGCCACCCTTGGGAATGGTCAGCCGAATGGGATCATCTCGGCCGGGCCCGGCATAGTAACCGGCAATATCCTGACGCAAACGCCGGGCTTCAGTGCGGACAACCGGATCGACCTGCTGATCGAAGGTTTCATCCCGGCCAAAAACAGACATGGCGATCGACACGCCTTTGATCTGGTCGGCGCGACCGGCCAGATACTCATCCACAATATAGGAAAGAAACGCGCGGCGCAGTGGCGTGGCGGTGAAATCCTGATGTGTCAGAAGCCGGCTCAGCTGCGCTCGGATATCATTTTCCGAAAAGTCCACCCAAAGAACCTCACCCTGCGAAAGTCTCTACAAACCAGACACCCAGACCACTTAGGCGGCGGTCATACATGGGATCAGCAACAGGTTGCAACATGTTCGCACTTCTCAACTCGGGTTTTACAGGTCACACGGGCGGGCAGTTTGCCAGAAAGGCAACTGACAAAGCGCCAAGAAAGCAGCTTTTTGAATGTTTAACACTGTGCCGTTCCAAACGAACAACCAGATTCTGCCTCGTGATCTGGTTTATTGGTGCTGCTCTCTTGGTGCTTTCGTCTTCTTATTTCATTTCGACAGGAGCCAGAAGAACATGCCACGACGACATAGTTTCGTACTCAGTGCCGCATTTGCAATATCGACAGTAGGTGCCGCTGCCGCACAGGAGCATTTTGACCCCAAGGGCAAGATGCCTTCTGATTTTACAGTTGAATTTCAGGAGCGGATGCGCGGCTCTCTTCCGTTTGAGGACAAGCGCGACTTTGAAGAAAGCCGCAAAGGACTGATCGCAACCCCGGACTTTACGCAGATTCTGACCGAGGACGGTACAGTTGCCTGGGATATCGGCAGCTATGGTTTCTTGCTGGAAGAAGGGCAAGAGTTTGACTCCATCCACCCGTCGCTTCAGCGTCAGGCGATTTTGAACATGAACTACGGCCTGTTTGAAATTCTCGAAGGCCAGATCTATCAAGTCCGCGGTTTTGACTTGGCCAACATCTCGTTCATCCGAGGCGAGACCGGCTGGATCGTCTTTGATCCGCTGGCGTCCAAGGAAACCGCAGCGGCTGCCTTGAAACTGGTCAATGACACAGTGGGCGAGCTGCCTGTCAAAGCGGTGATCTACTCGCATTCCCACGCAGATCACTACGGCGGTGTCCGTGGCGTCATCACCGATGAGGACGTCGCAAACGGGGTCGAGGTTATCGCGCCGGAAGGTTTCATGGAGCATGCGGTTTCCGAGAACGTTTATGCGGGCAACGTCATGAACCGTCGCCTGTTCTTCCAATACGGTGTCCTGCTGCCGCGCGATCCGCACGGGCATGTGGATCAGTCGATCGGCAAAAACATCTCGGCTGGCACCACCGGCCTGATCGAGCCGACACGCTATGTCTCGGACGATTACGAAGAGATCACCATCGACGGTGTCCGCATGGTCTTCCAGAACACGCCTGGCACCGAAGCACCTGCCGAGATGAACACCTATTTCCCCGACCTCAAGGCGTTTTGGGCGGCCGAGAATATCACCGGCACTATCCACAACATCTATACCCTGCGCGGCGCGCTGGTGCGGGATGCGCTGAGCTGGTCCAAGCACATCAACGATGCGCTCTATGAGTTTGGGCAAGATGCCGAACTGATGTTCTCCTCCCACTCCTGGCCGCGTTTTGGCAACGACCGCATTCAGGAAGTGATGCGGGCGCAACGCGACACCTATGCCAACCTCAACAACGGTGTCTTGAACTTGGCCAATAAAGGCGTGACCATCAACGAGGTCCACAACGTCTATGAAGTGCCGCAAAGCCTGCAAAACCAGTGGTCGGCGCGCAGCTATCACGGCTCGGTCGAGCACAACAGCCGCGCGGTGATCAACCGCTATCTGGGCTATTGGGATGCCAACCCGACCACGCTGATCCCGCTCTCACCAAAAGACAGCGCCCCGCTGTATGTCGAGATGATGGGCGGCGCCAGGCCGATCCTGACCAAGGGCCAAGAGCTGTTCGACGCAGGGAAATACCATCACGCGACTGAGATCCTGAACAAGCTGGTCTATGCAGAGCCCGACAACACCGCGGCCAAAGATCTGCTGGCGGATGCGTTCGAACAGATCGGGTATCAAAAGGAAAGCCCGTCGGTTCGCAACTCGTTCCTGGCTGCGGCCTATGAGCTGCGCAATGGTATTCCTCAAGGTGCAACCACCGAGACCACCGGCCCGGACACGATCCGCGCGATGCAAACCACAATGTGGCTGGATTTCCTGGGCATTCGCGTCAACAGCGCCAAGGCCGTCGATCTGAACTTTACCATCAATCTGGCGATCCCGGACCGCGACGAGAATATCGTCATCGAGATGAGCAACGCCACTCTGACCCATATTGTGGACCAAAAGGCGGAGAATGCGGATCTGTCCATCAGCCTGAACCGCGCGGATCTCGAAAAAGTGATGACGGGCGAGGCCCGACTGGTGGATCTGCTGGCCGATGGCACAGCCGCATCTGAGGGTGATATTGAGATCGTAGCCCAGCTGGCCGCGACACTCGACCAGTTTGATCTTGGGTTCGAATTGATGCCGGGCACTGGCGCAGTAGACTTGACGCCACCCGCCAACGATTTCGCCCAGCCTGCGCTGGCCAACTCGAACGGGGGCTAAGCTCTCCATCACTTGACGCTAAAACGACCCAGGTCGGCGACGGTTCCGTGTGATAGACTTGCTATGGCGCAGAGCTACTGTCGACCTGGGTCGCGTTTCTCAGAGCGATGTCAGCTGTATGGGAGATTCAGGCGTTTGTTCTCGGTGCGTTGCGTGCGGCTGTGGACACGGAAGTTATATAGAGACCTAAGTCCAACGGCCCCAGTGAGCTTTGAGGACGTCCCAAAACCGACCTCGGGTATGGCCTTAGGGTCAGGGTGCATTGAGTTTCGTTGCGCTGCGTGATTCACAGCTCCGAAAACGGGGCGTTGAAATGAGCGACCTTTATTGGCTTACAGATGAGCAGATGGCCAAGCTTTCCCCTTTCTTCCCGAAGTCGCATGGCAAGCCACGGGTCGATGATAAACGGGTGTTGAGCAGGGTTATCTTCATCAATCGCAATGGGTTGCGCTGGCGGGACGCCCCAAAGGAATACGGACCTCACAAAACGCTCTACAGCCGGTGGAAGCGTTGGAGCGAGAAAGACATCTTTGCGCGGATGATGGCCGGTCTGGCTGCTGAGCACGGTGAAAAGAAAACGGCTATGATCGACGCCACATATCTAAAGGCCCATCGTACAGCGTCCAGTTTGGGCGTCAAAAAGGGGGGGCGTGGCCGCCTGATTGGCAGAACCAAAGGCGGCATGAATACAAAATTGCACGCCATATGTGACAGCAAAGGGCGGCCATTGAACCTCTTTGTCGCCGCTGGCCAGGTTAGTGATTACATCGGTGCTCGGGCACTGCCCAGCAGCATACCAAATGTGGACTGGCTGCTCGGGGATCGCGGCTATGATGCCAACTGGTTCCGAGACGCGTTGAAAGACAAGGGAATACGCGCTTGCATCTCCGGTCGAAAGCAACGCAAGACGCCGGTCAAATACGACAAACGCCGATACAAACGGCGTAACCGGATTGAGATCATGTTCGGCAGGCTCAAGGATTGGAGGCGCGTGGCGACACGCTACGACCGTTGCCCAAAGGTCTTCCTATCAGCCATCACACTCGCGGAAACCGTCATATACTGGTTATGAATCCTTACCCTAGAGCGGTTCGGACATCTGCCGGTCTTTCTCAGGAAGAACTCGCGCATCGCGCAGGGGTTAGCATTCGATACATCTCGCTGTTGGAAAGTCGAAAGCATCAACCAAGTTTGGCCACGCTCAAGAGTCTAAGCGATGGTCTGCAAATTACTTTGGTTGCGTTTGTTACGGACGTTCAGGATCGGTATTCGTTGGCCACGTCCAGTGATCAAAAATGACCAATAATTTAACATAATTTAGCTTACCTCTGATTTCCGCCATGAGGCTCGTCCTCAACATATCTGCGAAGCGCGTCGATGTCCGAAATTTCAGCGTGGTTTCGATCGATCTGCACACCAACAGATTTCAACCTTGAAAACGCGCGGCTGAGGCTCTCGGGCTTCATTCCCAAACGACCGGCGATCAGCATCTTGTCATATGGCAGTGACACCTCGCAACCACCCTCATCGCTGTCGCAAAGATTCAACAAGAACTCAGCAACCCGCTGTGCGCCAGTTTGAGCCTTGAGCTGTTCGAGCTGAGCGACCAACGAATGCAGGTGCGTAAATGTGGACGCCAGGATGGAAATTCCGATTTCAGGGTCCTCTTTCATCAACGAGATCAGGACCGGGCTGGGAATATGCATCACTTCACAGTTTGACACGGCTTCGGCTGAAACAGGGTATGGTACGTTTCGCAAGGCCACCGCCTCGCCGAAACTGTCACCGCGTTTGAAAACGCTGACGACGGCCTCGGCACCGTTAGGCGTCATGCGGAAAAGCTTGACCCAACCGGCTATGACGACATGAACGGCTTTTGCGGTTTCTTCCTGCAAAAAGATTGTCTCGCCCCGATCGTACTGCCGCCATATCGCGTGGCTCAGCAGCGTTTCGACGTGCTGATCCGGAAAACTGCGCAGCAAAAGCGACTGACGCGCGATTGCCTTTTGTGCTTGATGTGGCACGAAAACTCCCCCGATATCATTTTCTGCAGCCTAAAACCCAAGACCTGCCGATACTGTTCTTAAGCTATGTCAATCTGAAGCGGCCGCGTCAAACCTATGATACCGGGTTAACTTGACAATAGTCATGTCGTGACACATGCGCCTGACCTATCTTCGGTCCAAAGCCAGTAATATCGGGAGCCCGTCAAATGGATTACGAGCGATTTTTCACTCAGAGCCTTGATGATCTTCGGAGCGAGGGAAACTACCGCGTTTTCATAGATTTGCAACGCCGCTGTGGGTCATTCCCGAACGCGCGCCAGACGGACGGGTCAACCCAGCGCAACGTGCGGATCTGGTGCTCGAACGATTATCTAGGCATGGGTCAGCACCCTGCGGTTATCAGCGCCATGCATGATGCGCTGGATCGCTGCGGCGCGGGCGCAGGTGGTACGCGCAATATCTCGGGTACCACCCATGACCACGTATTACTTGAGGCGGAACTAGCCGATCTGCATGGCAAAGAGGCGGCGCTTTTGTTCACCTCGGGTTATGTTTCGAACTGGGCGGCGTTGGGGACGCTGGCTGCGAAAATCCCTGGTCTGATTGTTTTCTCTGATGCGTTGAACCATGCCTCGATGATCGAAGGCATCCGCCACTCACGGGCGCAGAAGGTGATCTGGAAACATAACGACCTTGAAGATCTTGAGGCCAAGCTGGCCGCAGCCGATCCCCACGCCCCCAAGCTGATCGCCTTTGAATCGGTCTATTCGATGGATGGCGATATCGCTCCTATCAAGGAAGTCTGTGATCTGGCCGATAAATTCGGTGCGATGACTTATCTGGATGAGGTCCACGCCGTTGGCCTGTACGGCCCCCGCGGCGGCGGCATTGCCGAGCGCGAAGGGCTGATGGATCGCCTGACCGTGATCGAGGGCACCCTAGGCAAGGCGTTTGGCGTAGTGGGCGGCTATGTCGCGGCCTCGGCCAGCTTGTGCGATTTCGTACGCAGCTTTGCCAGCGGGTTCATCTTTACCACCGCCCTGCCCCCGTCGATTGCGGCAGGGGCTGCGGCCTCAATCCGGCATCTGAAACAGTCGAGTTTGGAACGCAACCTGCAAAAAGCCCGCGTCTCGCAGGTCCGAGCGCGGCTAGACGCCGAAGGTATCCCGCATCTGCCCAACCCCAGCCATATCATTCCGGTGTTGGTGGGTGACCCGGTGAAATGCAAGTTCATCTCGGACACGCTGTTGGAGGAGTTCGGCATCTATATCCAGCCGATCAACTATCCCACCGTCCCCAAAGGCACCGAACGTTTGCGGATCACGCCCTCGCCCGTGCATACGGATGAAGATATCGACCATCTGGTCGGCGCGCTGTCCGCCCTTTGGCAGCGTTGCCAAATCGCGCGGATGCCGATGGCGGCACAGTAATCCAAAGCGCCCCTCGCTTGGAAAGGGCCGTCCTGCGGGGCGGCTTTTTCTTGTGTCAGATCAGGGAAAGCGCAAAGATCAGAACCGAAAACGCGGTAAACACAGCGGTAAAGCCACGCAACCACGCTGGGCTATGCGTCAGGTCCAGATAGTGCGCCAGGATCACGCGGGCCTTGATCAGCGCCAGCAGCAGGATACCCGCGCCCAAAACCGCCGCAGGCAGATGCAGCACTGTCAGTGCTGCAGACCCAAGGCTGAGCGCCAGCAGGGCAAGCCATGCGCGCGTCAGGTGATATCCGTGCGCCCCCTTCATCCCAGCAGGTAGATGACCGGAAACAGCATGATCCAGACAAGATCGACCATATGCCAGAATTGCGCGCCCGCTTCGATGTTACGCGGGTCATCGCGCCATGCCACCAGCACCAGGATCAGCACGCCAGCCAGTACATGCGCCGCGTGAAAGCCGGTCAGCAGGTAGTAGAACAGGAAAAACGGATGGGTCTCGAAACTGATCCCCTGCGCGGCCTTGTCGGCATATTCGGCCCCTTTGATGATCAGGAACACAACGCCCAACATCGCCGCCGCGATCAGCGCCAATCGCGCAGCACCCTGGCGCGTTGTCTGTCGCCAATGCAACGCCATCGCCGCCAGATAGCCCGATGTTACCAGAACCCCCGTATTTAGCGCGGCACCCGTGCGGTGCAGATGCGACTGCGCCTCGGCAAAGCCCGCGGGATCGGTCAGGCGCACGCCCATGAAGGCGATCAGCCCCGCACCGAAGACCAGCAGTTCCGAGACGATCAGCACCCACATCAGCAATTCGCCCGGAAGGTCGTCGATCAACGCGCTGTCGCTCATGCTCCGACCAGTTGGCGGTAGATCTGCGGCAGCGCCATGGTCAGGCGATGCGGGTCGGGGATGACGGCAAAGCCCCCCTGCCCGAACATGCGCGGGAACCAGCCTTTGCCGGTTTTGTCGATGGTGACGCCAAAGACCGATTGCCCGGCACGGCGCGCCTCGTGCACGGCCTGGCGGGTGTCTTCGATCCCGTGGCGGCCTTCATAGTGGTCCAGATCGTTGGGCTTGCCATCGGTGATCACCAGCAGCAACCGCCGTTTGCGCGATTGCGCCGCCAGATCGGCCGAGCAATGGCGGACCGCTGCCCCCAACCGCGTATAGTGGCCGGGGCGCAGCGAGGCGACACGTTGTTCAACCAGCGTGCCCATCGGTTCATCAAACCGTTTGCACCTCTGTACATAAACGCGCTGGCGTTTTAGCGAACTGAAGGCGTGGATGGCGAAATCGTCACCGCAAGCGTTCAGCCCCCACGCCAGGGCGGTCAGCGCCTCGCGTTCGATGTCGATCACTGCGCGGCCCGTGACGGCGCTTTCGGTAGAGCGGCTGACATCCAGCAGGATCGAGACCGCCAGATCGCGTGCCTCGGGACGGGACTGCATCCAGATACGTTCATTGCCCTCGCCGTTGGCCATCCGGTCGACCTCAGCGCGCACGGCAGCTTCGATATCCAGTTGATCGCCATCCAGATGGCCGCGCGTCATAACGCGGCCCGGGCGCAGGGCCTCGAACTGGCGTTTGACAGCACGGATGCGGCGGGCGGTGGCGGGGTCTTTGCCAAATTCGGCGGCATCTTCGCGGATCTCGGCATCGGAGAGTAATACGTTCACGTGATCGGGCAGGTACTGACCGGTGCGCACATCCCATTCGGGATAGAGGATGCGGCCAGACAGACGCTCGCGGTTCACGTCTTCAGGTGCGAGGTCGAGATGCAGTTTCAGCTTGGTGGGTGGGGCTTTGGATATCTGGCCCAACCCGATCTCTTCCTGATCGTCGGCGGCTTTCTTGGCGTTGTCGGGGTCGTCATCGTCGATGCGGCGGTTGATATTCAGGAACTCGGCCCAGCTCAGGATCGCTTCGAACTTGTGCAGGATGAAACTGTCGCTGCGCTCGGCCTGATCCGATTTGCGACGGCGAGCGCGGTGGGTTTTTTCGCCGGATTCCTCGGGTTCACCTTCAGTATCGGGGTTTTCGACCTCGTTATGTTCGGAAAATCCAACCGCGCGCAGATCCGGCCACAGGGGAACGGGGCGGAAGGGTTGATAGCCGCGCGGGGCCTCAGCCTGAAGGACCAGATACGCGCGGGCCCGGTCGGACAGCGGATGGGGATCACCCAGCATGTTGCGGATGATGCTTTCAACCGCCGCCTCGGCGGGGGGCAGATCGGGGACGTTGCGTTGATGCAGCAGGCCCTTGCACAGTTCGGCATATAGCGGGCGCAGGCCGGGGGCGTCTTCAAGGGTGTTCCTGACCATCTGCCGGGCCGCAGCCAACGCGCGCAAATCAGCCCGTAGCGGGTCGGTTTCGTCCGTGCGGGTTCCGGCATGGGCCGCTGCGGCGGCCAGCCAGACATAAAGCGCGCCATTGGCCTCGCGCAGCGGATAGACCGCCAACCGGTCGGGCAGGCGCAGAACTTCACCGTCGAACGAGGCGCGCGGCATCAGCTCGGCCTCGGTCGCCAGTTTGCGACGCCAGCTTAGGCGGTGGCGTGAAATCTCGGGTGAGACCGGACGCAATTCAACGCCCGGGCTACCCCCAAGTCCTCGGAAGAGGACGGCCAGCCGCCCCGCGACCTCAGAAAGGTCGACCGCGGCTCCATCATGCACCAAAGGTGCATCGAGACGGCTGGCAAGGGTGTGCCACAGTTTCCCGATCGTTTCTTCGGGTTCCCATGGCTCAAAATCGATCTTGACCATCGGCCGGCCTCACCCAAAGACAGCCGTGACAAGATCGAGGAGCCCGCGTTTGATGTCCTCATCATCCGTCAGAGGTTCAACCATAGCGGCAAGGATGGCGCGGTCGGTGGGCATGCCCTGTGCGATCAGCGTCGCGGCATAGACAACCAGACGGGTGGAGACGCCTTCCTCAAGGTCCTGACCCTTGAGCCCGCGCAACTTGTTCGCCAGCCGGATCAGCGGCTTGCAGCGTTCCAGCGGCAGGCCACTTTCCCTTGCGACAACTTCGGCCTCCATTTCAGGCGACGGGAAGTCGAACTCCAGCGAAATAAACCGCTGCCGGGTCGAGGGTTTCAGGGTTTTCAGGATATTCTGGTATCCGGGGTTATAGGATGCGACCAACATGAAACCGGGTGCGGCCTCAAGCTCTTCGCCAGTGCGGTCGATCGGCAGGATGCGCCGGTCGTCGGTCAGCGGGTGCAGCACGACGGTCACGTCTTTGCGGGCTTCGACCACCTCATCAAGGTAGCAGATCGCCCCTTCGCGCACCGCGCGGGTCAGAGGGCCATCAACCCAGACGGTTTCGCCGCCCTTCAGCAGGTAGCGGCCGATCAGGTCGGCAGCCGCCAGATCGTCATGGCAGGCCACAGTATAAAGCGGGCGGCCAAGCTTGGCGGCCATATGAGCCACAAAGCGGGTTTTGCCGCAGCCTGTCGGGCCTTTCAGAAGAACCGGCAGGTCGTTGTTGTACGCAGCGCAGAAGACGTCGCATTCATCGCCTTGGGGCAGGTAGAAGGGGGCGTTTGCCGCCCCCTCGTTCAGTTTCATGGAGCCATCCATATCCATCACTCCGCAGGGGTTTCGGCTGCGCCGGGTTCAATGATCTCTTTCCGGGGAACCCAGACAGAGTAGATGAACAGCAGTGCTCCAAGCACAACCACCACACCAGAGCCCAGACGCATCCAGTAGAAGATTGCAATCTGGTCCTGTACGTCCATGAAGTAGTCGCCAATCACCCGCTGCATGTGTGTTTGCACGGTACCACCGAAGGTCAGGACGAAGGTCATGAAGACCATGCCTGAGGACATCAGCCAGAAAGAGGCCATGTTCATCACCTGATTATAAGGATCACGGTTTTTCAGGATCGGCATCGCATAGCTGAAGATCGCCAGATTGAGGCAGACATAGGCACCGTAGAAGGCCAGATGACCATGGGCCGCGGTGATTTGCGTGCCGTGGGTATAGTAGTTCACCCCGTGCAGCGTGTGCAGGAAGCCCCAGACACCGGCACCGAAAAAGGCCAATGTGGCACAGCCCAGCGACCACAGCAGCGCGGCCTTGTTGGGATGGTCCCGGCGGCCTTTCCAGACCATGACGAAGGCAAAGGCCATCATCGCGAAGAACGGGATTACTTCGAGGCTCGAGAAGATCGACCCTATCCACTGCCAGTAACCGGGTGTACCGATCCAGTAGTAGTGGTGCCCTGTTCCAAGGATGCCCGAGAACAGCGCGGCGGCGACGATGACATAGAGCCATTTCTCGACGATCTCACGGTCCACGCCTGTCAACTTGAGCATCAGATAGGCCAGGATCGAGGCCATGATCAGCTCCCACACGCCTTCAACCCACAGGTGGACGACGTACCACCAGTATTGCTTGTCCAGGGACAGGTTGCCGGGGTTGTAGAAGGCAAACAGGAACAGCAGCGCCAGACCCCACAGACCCAACAGAAGGATGTTGGTGATGGCGGTCTTCTTGCCCTTCAGTACGGTCATCGACACGTTGTAAAGGAAGATCAGCGCGGCCACGACGATGCCGGCCTTGACCCATTTGGGTTGCTCAAGGAACTCCCGCCCCTCTTTACCCAGTAGCCAGTTTCCTTCGAACAGGTTGAACGTATAGGTCAGCACTACGCCCAGCGTGCCGAGGATCAGTATCGCCAGTTGCGCGTAGGCCAGCGTGGGTGAATGAATTTCGCGCTCGGCCTCTTCGGGGATCAGAAAGTACGCCGCACCAAAAAAGCCGGTGATCAACCAGACGATCAGGGCGTTTGTGTGCAGCATCCGCACGATGTTGAACGGCAGCAGGTCGGATAGAAAGTTCGGGAACACATAGATCAGACCGGCCAGAAGGCCGCCGATCACCTGGATCGCGAACAGGCCCATCGCAAATGCGAAATACGCGTAGGCTACTTTTTGGGATTCATATTTCATTGTTCCGGTTCCCTTCTCAGCCCGCCTCGTTGGGCGGCCAGTCCTGAGCGTCGATATTATCCGTCCAGATCAGGAAGTTGGTCAGGTCGCGGATTTCTTCGTCGCTGAGGTTGAAATTGGGCATCTGTCGACGACCGGGAATGCCGGTCGGCTGCGCCTCCATCCAGCCCTTGAGGGACTCAAAGGCCGATTCCGGGTCGTCCAGCACGCCCCAACGGGTCATTACATTGCCCACTTCGGGGGCATAGTACGCGCCCTCGCCCAAGATCGTATGACAGTTGATACAGGCGTGTTTTTCCCAGACATGTTTGCCCCGGACCACGCTTTCATCCAGCTTGGCGGTGTTTTCCGACCGTAGGATATACAGGTGGGAATGGGCCGACAAAGCCAGAAAGATGAGGATAAAGAACAGGGACCCGCCATAGAATATATTGCGAGCCATGCTCTTGGTCATGACTTCTCGCATTGCGCTCTCCTTTGCGCAGATTAGCTAGTATGGGCAGAATGACGATTGGGCAGGCCCGGCTCCTTAACGAAAGTCAAGCCTGCGAGATTTTACGCGGATCGGGGCGCGCGGGGGCCTGTCAACGCGGGCCACATCGCCAACAAATACAGGGCAAAAGCCGCAACCCACAACCCGTCCGACAGCAGCATCGCCACCAGATAGCCCGCGTTCAGATCGGTGCCGACCCAGCGGGTCAGCGCGGCTACGGCCATCAGCCCATAAGCCACCACCATCGGCCCCGGCGCGACCAGCTCGCGCCCGCTGTGACCCAGTGCGGCGCGACTCATGACGGCCAAGGTCATACCCCCGACACAGCCGATCCCCAGCACGTGCAGCGCGGCGACCTCATTGCCCAGACCAAGCCCGGCCAGACCCCACAGAATCAGACCCAGCGCCAACATGCCCAGCCCCAGATGCAGCGCCAGAAGAATCGGTTGGCGCAGCGTCCAGCGGGTGCGCCACCGCGTCATGCGCAGCACCTGAACAGCGCCCAGCAACATGGCCACCACAGCCGGAACCGGACCGATACCAAAGACCAGCGCGCTGAGCGGCAGGGCCAGTGCCAACCCCATCCCCGCCTTGTCCAGCGCAGGGACCGAGACCGGCCAGTCGCTTTCGGGCTGGCCTGCACGTTTCATGGCATTGCGGGTAAAGGCCGGGGTGATCCGACCGCCCAGAATGGCAATCATGGCGCATAGGGTCAGCAGTCCGGCGCGCAGCCCAAGCCCAAGCGTGTCACCGGTCAGCCCGATCCATTCCAGATGGGTCAACAGGTCGGATACCCAGATCAGCACCAGAAGCAACAGAAAGATCATGTTCTGCGGTTTGGGCCGCCGCACCAGCTGAGTCGCAATCTTGGCGGCCAGAATCGGCACAAAAGCCAGATCCACCACTGCTACCAGAACCGGAGAGAGCAGCCCCGAAAACCACATCGCCATACGTCCGGCCAGCCACAGCCCAGCGGCCAGGGCAATAAACCGCGCGCGCGCATCAGGCGCGCCGGTCCAATTCGGCACGGCGGTCAGGAAGAACCCGCCAAGGGCTGCGGTGGCATAGCCGAAAATCATCTCATGCGCGTGCCACATGGGCGGCGTCATAGCGTAGTCAGGGGACAGGTACGGCACGCTGAGCCACAGCCCCCAGACAAGGCCCACAAACAGGCCGTAAATCCCGGCGGACAGAAAGAAAACACGAAACCCCTCACCAAAAACACGGGTGATGATTGCGGGCATGGCTGCTCTCCTTGGCAGTTTTCGCAATCCTACCAAGGGGCATTCCTGGGCGGCTTAACCAAAGTCAAAACACCGAAAACATGCACGTAAGGGTCAGATTTTATTGCAGGTTTTCTTGTGCTTCTTGGATGCTTCTGACAAATCGCCGCTCCCTGTTGACTTTCGTCAAGGATCGACAGGCGGCAATGTTTCACCCTCGGTCCTGCCTCACCAGCAAACGGAGAGTGATCATGTCACTTGGAATCAGCTACACTAAAACCGGTCGCGCCCTTGGAGTCGGTTTGGCAATGCTGCTGGGCAGCGTCGCTGCACCTGCCTTTGCAGAAGAGCCAACCCTAAGCAAAGAAGCCTTCGAATCTTCGAAACAACTCTACTTTGAACGCTGCGCCGGTTGCCACGGCGTGCTGCGCAAAGGGGCGACGGGCAAAAGCCTTGAGCCGTTGGTCGAAACGAAGAATGCCGATGGCACGGTAACCGAATCCGGCACCTTGAAACTGGGTCAGGACCGACTTGAAAAAATCATCGCCTGGGGGACCGAAGGTGGGATGAATAACTTCTCGGACGTGATGACCGAGGACGAGATCCGCGATATGGCGACCTATATCCAGATGGAGCCGCCCAAGCCCCCCGAGATGTCGCTTGAGCAGATGATGGCGACCCGCAAGGTCTATGTCGAACCTGAAGATTACCCGTCTGAGCCGCTGCATGGCCGCAACTGGGAAAACTTCTTCGTCGTCATCGAACGTGACGTGGGCAAAGTGGCTGTGATTGACGGCGACACCAAAGAGGTGCTGACCCATATCCCCACAGGTTATGCGGTACACGTTCTCAAAGCGTCCGAACATCACAAACTGGAAGAGCCGGAAAACCCGGGTCGCTTCTGGTACACTATGGGCCGCGACGGCAAGATGACCAAGATCGACCTGTGGCAAAAGCCTGAAAACATGTTGGTTGCCGAGGTGACCATTGGGTATGACGCCCGCGACGTGGCCGTGTCGGGTGACGGTAAATACGTCATCGGTGGGGCCTATTGGCCGCCGCATTTCGCCATCGTCGACGCCGAAACCATGGAGCCGAAAAAGGTCGTCTCGACCCGCGGTGTAAACGTGGACGGGGACTATGTGGAAGAAAGCCGCGTGGCCGCCATCTACACCACCCCGAACGAGCCGACATGGATCGTCGCCGTCAAGGAACTGGGTCAGTTGTGGCAGGTGGATTATACCGACCTGGACAATTTGCGGATCGACAAGATCGACAGCGCCAAGTTCCTGCATGACGGGTTCTTCGACCCCTCGGGCCGCTACTTCCAGATCGCCGCAAACGCGTCGAACAAAATGGTTGTGGTCGACACCGAGACCCACAAGCTGGAAGCCATGATCGACACCGCTCCGCTGCCGCACCCCGGCCCCGGCGCCAACTGGGATGACCCGAATTGCGGCCCGGTTGCAGGTACGACCCACTTGGGCGAAGGCACCGTAACCGTTTGGGGCAACGACCCCGAAGGTCACCCGGATCAGGCATGGCAGACCTGCTATGAGGTCGAAACCGACGGCCCCGGTCTGTTCATCCGGACCCACCCGGAATCGGATTACATCTGGGCTGACCAGACCAAGCACCCCGAGCCTGAAATTCAGCAATCGGTGCAGGTCATCGACAAGGCCACCGGTGAAATCGTGAAAACGATCCAGATCACCGAAGAGGAAGGCAACGTCGCCGTCCACTTCGAGTTCAACCAGGACGGCTCGGAGGTTTGGGTTTCCAAGTGGAACCGCTCGACCTCGAAAGAGCCCAACGGTGAGATCGTGATCTTTGACGCCAAGACGCTGGAAGAGATCGGCCGCGTGAAAGGTCTGTTCGCGCCGACCGGCAAGTTCAACGTCTACAACCGGTCGAACCACGTCACCTGACGCGGTTGCCACCAACACCGGAAAGGGCGGGCCCCTCGCCCGCCCTTTTCCTGTTTCCCCCCCTTAGCCAACGCTCGGGCCTGACACGCCGGGCCAGTCAAGCAAACGGAGCCCGATATGACCTCGGAACCGGATAAGAAACCACCAATCTGGCGCCGGTATTTCCTATGGGGAATGCCCGTGGCCGGCATCGCCGCGGCCTTTGCCGGCGGCATCATCTTCTGGGGCGGGTTCAACACCGCCATGGAAGCCACCAACACCAAGGAATTTTGCGTTTCGTGCCACGAAATGCGCGATTTCGTCTATGAGGAATACACCGGCACGATCCACGACGTGAACCGCTCGGGCGTGGGTGCCGTCTGTTCCGATTGCCACGTCCCTAAAGACTGGACGCATAAGATAATCCGCAAGATCAAGGCGTCCAAAGAGCTGTATGGCAAGATGGTCGGCACCATCAACACGCGCGAGAAATTCGAAGCCAAGCGCGTGCATCTGGCAATGAACGAGTGGGAGCGGATGAAGGCCACCGACTCGCGCGAGTGTCGCAACTGCCATGATTTCGAATCCATGATGCCCGAGTTCCAGAAACCCCGCGCACGGCAGCAGCACCTGAATGCGATGACTGTTGGTCAGACCTGTATCGACTGCCACAAGGGGATTGCGCACTCGGATGCCCGTGAGCGGGCGGATGAGGAGTATCTTGAAGAACTCGAAGCGCCGAACCTGGCCTTTATCCGCGAAATTCCGGCCGAATATCTGGCCAGCCTAGAACGGATCGAGGCCAAAGAGGCCGCAGAGGCTGAGGCTGAAAAAGCTGCACGTGTTGCGCAGCAAGAGGCAGTGCAGGCCCAGATCGCAGCAGCTGTAGATGCGGCTGTGGCCGAGGAACGGGCCAAAGCCGCTGGTGAAGAGGCCGCAGCGCCCGCCGGTGGTGGCAGCGATGTCGGCACGAATATCGACTGGAACGCCGTCGCCAGCGCCGACATGAAGCTGTTCTACCCCGGTCAGGCTTCGTTCGAATGGGTTCAGAATGGTCGGTCACATGGCGGTGCGCGGCCCTTGACCAAGGGTGGCGACAAATGCACCACCTGTCACGCAGCCGAGCTGGATGCGATCGGCAACAAGATTGTCGCAGGCGGTGAGCTTGAGCCAACCCCGATCCCCGGCAAACGCGGTGTGATCGACGCGACCGTACAGGCGGCCCATGATGACGAGAACCTCTTTATCCGTCTGCAATGGCCGGATGCGGGCCACAACCCTGCGCCTTTTGTGGATGGCGGCAAGATGGACCCGGACAACCAGATCAAGGTGGCGATGATGATCACCGGCACGGGTATCGAAATGGGCGATCAGGTGGGATGCTGGGCCTCGTGCCACGCCGACAACACATACATGCCCTTTGATCCGGGTGCAGATGCGATTGCGGCCAATGGTGACTTCTCCAATCGCATGACCGCGCAGGATACGGTGACCAAGTACCTCAGTGAAAGCCGCACCGAGGTCGACACCAAAGGCCGCCGGGGCAAGCCTCTGGGTGGTTGGGACAAGTTGCACGCTGCCGAACAGATTGAACAGTATCTGGCCGATGGCACCTATCTGGACCTGATGCGCGTCTATGCCGACGGCAGCGCCACCAACGGCTACCTGTTGGAACAGCGCGTGGTGAATGATGGCGAGATTGCCGCCTCGGCCAGCCTGGACGGCGGAATGTGGACGGTGGTCTTTACCCGCCCGCTGAACTCGGGTGCGGCTGGCGACGTGCCGCTGGAAGCAGGCAAAACCTATACGGTCGGCTTTGCCATCCACGATGACTTTGCCGCCGCCCGGTTCCACCACGTGACGCTGGATACCAGCCTGGCGCTGGACGACGACAGCGCGTTCATCAACGTGGTCAAACAGTAAACGGCAGGGGCCGGGCGATCCGGCCCCTTTCCCCAAGAAGAGGAGATTTGGACGATGAAACCCCAACACCTTCTTCCCGCGCTGCTGGTTCTGGCAGGGCCTGCATGGGCCGACGACACCGCAGACCTGTGCGCCGAGGCCGAGGACCGCTATGTCGAGCTGTTCGGCCAGCCCTCATCCACGGTCGAGGATGCCGAGGTGGTGTTGATGTATAAATACACCTTCTGCCCGGTCGAACTGAGCGTCAAACCCGGTACCACGGTGCGCTGGGTGAACGTGGACAAACGCACCAGCCATTCGGTCTTGCTGAAGGATGGCAGCGAACCGGAAAGCGACCGGCTTTTCCCCGGGGAATCGGTTGATCTGACCTTCCTTGCCCCCGGCCCGCAGGACTACCTGTGCGGACCGCATTGGGAGACACAGAACATGATCGGAATGATCACCGTCGAACCCTGAGCCGAGGCAAACACACAGGCAAGATGAAGGAGCGCGGGCGCGAATCCCGCGCTCCTTAACTTTAGTCAAGGCAAGGCGGATCAGAATGCGGGAAGTTTGGCGCATGACACGCCCGGCCTGCCCAGCAACGTCCCAGACACGCAGTGCAAATCCGGGTTCCGACCACATTCAGACCAAGCGAGTTTGCACATGAGCGGTAAGGTTTTTCTGATAGGTGCTGGCCCCGGTGACCCCGAACTGATGACGCTGCGCGCACTGCGGATGCTGCAAGAGGCGGATGTGGTTGTGTACGACCGTCTTGTCTCGGCCGATATTCTGAACCTGCACGCGGATGGCGCGCGGCTGATCCCCGTGGGCAAGGCCCCCAAATGCCATACGGTGCCACAAGATCGGATCAATGAAATCCTTGTCAACGAAGCCCGCGCCGGTCACACGGTTGCGCGCCTAAAGGGCGGCGATCCGATGATCTTTGGGCGAGGCTCGGAAGAGGCCGCCTACCTTATCGCCCATGGCATCTCGGTCGAATACGCGCCGGGAATCACAGCGGCACAGGGCGCGTCCAGTTCCACCGGCGTGCCGCTGACCCATCGCGGGCTGGCGACCTCGGTGCAATATGTCACCGGGCACCGGCAGGCCGACATGGTGCTGGATCTGGACTGGAAACGTCTTGCCGACCCGGACTCGACGCTTGTGGTCTATATGGGCGTTGCCAATATCGGCCAGATTGCCATGGGGCTGATGACCGAGAACCTGCTCGGGTCAACGCCAGTTCTGGCCGTGGGCAAAGCCACTACGCCGGATGAACGCCGATTGGTTTCGCGGTTGGACCGGTTGGCCGCCGACGTGCGTGACGCTGATCTGAAAGCGCCAACGCTGTTCATCATTGGCAAGGTGGTGTCGCTCTATGCGGAACGGCCTGTGGCTGAACTGTTGGAGCAAGTACATGGCTAGCTTGGCTCCGTCCCGCCGAGGCCCAATCAAGGGTTGGACCGCGCGCACTTTCCTAACAAGCGCCGTGCTTGTGGCGACCACAGCCTTTGCCGCCGACACGCTGGACCCTGCCGCCTTGAAACGCCTTGTCCACCAAGACTGCGGATCATGCCACGGATTGACTCTGAAAGGCGGGCTTGGTTCCGACCTCCGTCCGGAAACCCTTGAACACTACGATTTAGACGTTCTGACCAGCGTCATCCTCGACGGCATTCCCGATACCGCAATGCCCCCGTGGCGAGCCCTGATCACCGATGAAGAGGCCGAATGGATCGCCCGCTACCTGCTGCAACAGGAGGACCAATGAAACACCTCATCCTTACCCTTGCCGCAACCCTGTTGATGACCACCGCACAGGCCGAACCGACCGCGACTGGCGATCTGGGCCTTGTGATCGAACGGGCCAAGGGCTCGGTCCTGCTGGTGGATCAGTCCGACCGCGCCGCGCTGGCGCGGATTGTAGGGCTGGGTGACCTGTCCCATGCCTCGCTGGTCTATTCGCCTGACGAACGCTTTGCTTTTGTCTTTGGCCGTGACGGAGGGCTGACCAAAGTCGACATCGTCACCCGCCAGATCGTGAACCGCGTGGTGCAGGCGGGCAATGCCATCGGCGGCGCGATCTCGGATGACGGTAAACTGGTCGCCGTGTCGAACTATGAACCCGGCGGCGTACGGGTCTTTGACGCGGACACGCTGGACATGGTCGCGGATATCCCCACCGACAGCAAAACCATTGGTCTGGTCGACGCGCCGGGCCGCCGGTTCGTCTTCACCATGTGGGACACGGGCGAGACCTGGATTGCCGATTTCTCAAAGAGTGACCCCGAGATCACCAAAATCCCCGACATGGGCAAGAACCCCTATGACGCGCTGATCACCGCCAATGGCCGCACATATATCACCGGCCTCTTTGGCGAGGACGGCTTAACCGCGCTGGACCTGTGGTCTGAGACACCGGAACCGATCCGTGTGCTGCCCAACTACGGACGCGGGCAAGAGGAGATGCCAGTCTACAAGATGCCCCATCTGGAAGGCTGGGCGCTGACGGGACGCGAGTTCGTTCTGCCCGCCGTTGGACACCACGAGGTTCTGTGGATCGACGCGGACACCCTGACCGAAACCGGGCGCACCCAGACCCACGGCCAGCCGGTCTTTGCCATGGCGCGTCCTGACGGGCGGCAGGTTTGGGTGAACTTTGCCCACCCGCTGAATGACACGATTCAGGTGATCGACAGCGTCAGCAAAGAGATCACCCACGAATTCAAACCGGGGCCCGCCGTGCTGCATATGGAATTCACCCCACGCGGGCATGAGGTCTGGATCAGCGTGCGCGATGCCAACAAGGTCATGGTCTACGACACGCAGAGCTTCGAAAAACTGCGTGAGATCGAGGCCGACAGCCCCTCGGGCATCTTCTTTACCGCCCGCGCGCATCGGACGGGGCTTTGACAGATGGACCATATAACCGACCCCATCGATCGCCGCCTGCTGGATGAGTTTCAGCGCGATTTCCCTGTCACAGAACGACCGTTTCAGGTGCTGGGCTTCCTGTTGGGACTTGATGAGGCCGAAGTGCTCGACCGTCTGGCGCGCATGCGCAAGACCGGACGTATCACGCGGGTCGGCGCAACCATCGCACCCGGCGCGGTATCTGCCAGTACCCTGGCTGCCGTTGCCGCTCCTGAGCCGCGTCTGGAAGAGGTCGCCGCCCTGATCGACGCGGAACCCGGCGTGAATCACAATTACCAGCGCGAGGATGACTGGAACCTTTGGTTCGTGGCCACCGGTCCGGACCGCGCGCATGTGAACGAAACCCTTGCTCGGATCAGCCGCCGCACCGGATTGCGCGTGCTGGACCTGCGGCTGGTCCGCCCGTTCAACGTTGATTTGGGCTTTCGGATGTCCGGGGAGGCGCGCAACGTCCCCGGCCCCCGCAAAGTGGATTGTTCAGCCATGCAGGACGGCGACCGACCCTTATTGCAGGCGCTCAGTTCCGGGCTGTCGCTGGTTGCGGAGCCCTATGCCGCGCTGGCCCGGTCCCTGAGTCGCAGCACAGTCGATGTGATGGAGCGGATCGAAGCATTGCACCAGGCCGGGATCATCTCGCGCCTGGGTGTCATCGTGCGCCACCGCGCTTTGGGCTGGTCCGCCAATGCGATGGTGGTCTGGGACATGCCCGCCGATCAGGTCGGCACCGCCGGTCCGGCGCTGGCTGCCCATCCCGGCGTAACACTGTGTTATGAGCGCAACCCGGTCGAAGGTGTCTGGCCCTATCGTCTTTATTCCATGATCCACGCCCGTTCGCGCCCCGAGGCGATGGAGGTCCTGGCCGGGGCTACCGCCCTGCCCGAGCTGGCAGGAGCCCAACACAAGGTGCTGTTCTCGATACGGTGTTTCAAACAGACCGGCGCGCTGATCCAACCGAAAGAGGTGGCCGCATGAATCTGGACGACACCGACCGCGCGATCCTGAACCGGATGCAGGACGACCTGCCCTTGGTATCGCACCCCTACGCAGCGATAGCCGAGGAGTTGGGGATCGCGGAATCCGACCTTCTGGGCCGTCTGACCCGCATGAAAGAGGACCGCGTGATCACCCGCTTCGGCCCCTTCTTCGACGCCGCCGCAATGGGCGGGGCCTTTTGCCTGTGCGCAATGGCCGTCCCTCCGCAGGATTTCGAAACCGTCCTGACCAAAGTCAATGCACATCCCGAAGTTGCCCATAATTATGAGCGCACGCACCAGCTGAACATGTGGTTCGTGCTGGCCACCGAAACGCCCGAGGGGATCGAGGCCAGTGCTGATGCGATAGAACGGGAAACGGGGATCAAGGTTCTCCGTTTCCCCAAATTGCAGGAATTCTTCATCGGCTTCCGGGTAGCAGCATGATCGACGCAAAAGACCGAGAGATTATCGAGGCGCTGCAAGGCGGCCTGCCTCTTGTGCCCGCGCCTTACCGGCAGGTGGCCGAGGGGCTGGGTCTGGATGAAGACGCCTTGCTGTTCCGGCTGGCCGAACTGAAAGCACGCGGCGTGATCCGACGGATTGCGGCGGCCCCCAACCACTACAAACTGGGTATGACCTCGAACGGGATGACCGTCTGGGATGTGGAAGATGACCAAGTGACCGAGATAGGCACCCAGATCGGTCTGCTGCCCTTTGTGACCCATTGCTATGAACGCCCCCGCGCCCTGCCCGAATGGCCCTATAACCTGTTCGCCATGGTCCACGGCATCGACCGCGCCGAGGTCGAGGAAAAACGCGCCAAAATCGCGGCCATCCTTGGCGATGCCTGTCGGGCGAAAGATATCCTCTATTCCACGCGCATCCTGAAAAAGACCGGGTTGCGCCTGAAACAGAAAGGCTGAGATATGTTCCGCCTGACCGAATACATGCACCAACTGGTCAAGCCGACCCCGGTGCGCAAACGCCGCTCCGGCCCGGTGAAACCTGTGGTGATCTGGAACCTGACCCGGCGCTGCAATCTGAAATGCCGCCATTGCTACACCGTCTCGGCGGATGTGGCCTTCCCCGGTGAGCTCAGCCACGAGCAAGCCATGGTAACCCTTGAGGATCTGGGCCAGTTTCGCGTCCCGGCCCTGATCCTCTCGGGCGGGGAGCCGCTGGACAGGTTCGATTTCTTCGACATCGCCAAACGCGCCCGCGATCTTGTGCCGATGCTGGCGCTGTCGACCAACGGCACACGGATTCACGACGAAACCGCCGACATGATCGCCGATGTGGGGTTCAACTATGTGGGCATCTCGCTGGATGGGATCGGGGCCACAAATGACTGGTTCCGGGGCGTCGAAGGTGCCTTTGCAGACGCCCTGCGCGGCGTGCGTGAATGCAAGAAACGCGGCATCAAGGTGGGCCTGCGGTTCTGCCTGACCGAAGGCACCCAGCATCATCTGCCCGACCTGTTGAAGCTGTGTGATGATGAGGGTGTCGACAAGTTCTACTTGTCCCACCTTGTCTATGCCGGGCGCGGCGACAAGAATCGGGGCGAGGATGCCGAGCATCTACGCACCCGCACCGGTCTGGATTTGCTATTGGAACGCGCGTGGGAGGCCGCTTCGGGCGGCCGCCCTCTGGACATCGTCACCGGCAATAACGATGCCGATGCGGGCTATTTCCTGAACTGGGTCCGCGCCCATTTCGACGCAGAAAAGGCGGCGCATGTGCGCGATCATCTGGCGGCCTGGGGCGGAAACTCCAGCGGGTTGGGCGTGGCCAATATCGACAATCTGGGCCGCGTGCATCCTGATACCTATTGGTCCGATTACACGGTTGGCAATGTGAAGACCAAACCGTTTTCCGAGCTGTGGACCAGCGATGATCCGATGCTGGCGATGCTGCGCACCCGCCCGCGCCCCCTGAAAGGGCGTTGCGGGGCGTGCCAATTGAAGGATGTCTGTGGCGGTAACACCCGCATCCGCGCACTGCAGTTGACGGGCGATCCATGGGCCGAGGACCCGGCCTGCTATCTGTCAAATCAAGAAATCGGCGTCAAAGACGCAGGCGAGCGCCTGCAGGTCACGCCGTTCCGGGGGAAAAGTCATGATCCGGCGCATCAATTCTTCTGACACTCTGAAAATAAGCGCGGTGTGCGCACTGCTGCTTGCGGGCACCTCATGGGCGGATGCGCCCTCGGATTACGCAGAATTCTGTGCCTCGTGCCATGGTGAAAACCGGTTGGGCGGCGTTGGCCCCGCGCTGATCCCCGAGACGCTGAAACGGATGCGCGGCCCCCGCGTCGCCGCCGTGATTGCCGAAGGGCGCACCGCCACGCAGATGCCCGCTTTTGCGCATGAGTTGGACACCCTGCAGATCGAAGAACTGGCCGGATGGCTGAAATCGCCGCTGGAAACCAATCCCGAATGGGGTGAGACCGATATCATGGCCAGTCGCACATTGGACGAGGACTATGTGCCCGTCGATGCCCCGGTCTGGGACAGTGACCCAATGAACATCACACTGGCGGTTGAAACCGGGGATCATCATGTCAGTGTTCTGGATGGGGATACGTTCGAGGTTCTGGACCGGTTCGAAACGCCTTTTGCAGTGCATGGCGGCCCGAAGTTCAGCCCAGATGGGCGCTACGTGTTTATTATGTCTCGTGATGGCTGGGTGCAGAAATACGACATCTGGGCACTGAAACAGGTGGGCCGGGTGCGCGCGGGTTTGAACAGCCGCAATATCGCCATGTCGGGTGATGGCAATTGGGTGGCGGTGGCGAACTATCTGCCGAACTCGCTGACTTTGCTGTCAACAGAGGATATGTCGGTGGCCAAAGTCATTGAAGTTAAGAGTAAAAAAGGCGTTCCCAGCCGCGTCTCTGCCGTCTATCAGGCGCCGCCCCGCGAGAGCTTTGTGCTGGCGCTGAAAGATGTGCCCGAGATTTGGGAGGTGTTTTACGGCGCCAACCCGCCGCAATTCGGGCTGGGCCATGATTTCCGCATCGAAGGGCAATTCAAGAACCCCGATCCCTTCCCGGTGCGCAAGATCACCACGCCCGACTATCTGGACGATTTCTTTTTCGACCAGAGTTACGAATACGTCATGGGGGCCTCGCGCGATGGAAAGGGCGGTCAGGTGATTGATTTGGTGATTGGGCATAAGGTGGCCGATCTGGACCTGCCGGGAATGCCGCATCTGGGATCGGGCATCACGTGGAAACATGACGACACCACAGTGATGGCGACGCCGCATCTGACCGATGGCACGGTGTCAGTGATCGACATGGAAAGCTGGGAAACCGTCAAACGGATCAAGACCGAAGGGCCGGGATTCTTCATGCGCAGCCATGAAAATTCACCGTATGTCTGGGCCGATGTCTTCTTTGGCCCCAACAAGGACGCCATGCATGTGATCGACAAGCAGAGCCTTGAGATCGTCAAGACCTTGCGCCCTGCGCCGGGGAAAACCGTGGCCCACGTGGAGTTCACCAAGGACGGCAGCCACGCGCTGGTGTCGATCTGGGAGGATGACGGCGCGGTGATCGTCTATGACGCGCAGACGCTGGAAGAGGTCCGCCGCCTGCCGATGCGCAAACCGTCTGGGAAGTACAATGTCTGGAACAAAATCACCTTCTCGGAAGGCACCAGCCACTGAAGGCAAATGGCCGGTCTGGAAACTGGCCATCCTGCTCTATCCGGCCACGGCGCTGACCGTGGCCATAAACCTGTTTCTGGCCGGGTTGATCGCCCATACCCTTGGTTTTGCGATTATTCCCCCGGTGACAGCGCTGATCTGGTCGGTGCCGTTGGGCGTGCCCGCAAGTTGGCTGGCGGGTCGTTGGGTGCGTGGCCTGATGGATGAGGCCGACGGCTAAGGCGCGAAACCCTTCGCACCTAACAGAAGTCAAGTATCGGTCCGAGAGAATCCCCTAGAACGCAGGAAAAGAATACCGAGTTGGATTCTCCATGCCCGTCTCAAACCCTCTGCACAACCTCCCTGTTCGCGCGTCCCGCGTGGCTTGTGCATGGGCGGGCATCCTTCTTCTGCTGTTGCAAACGCTTGGCCCGGTTCTGGCGAGTCCCGGTCAAAGCATGTGGGTGGAGATCTGCTCGGAGGCCGGGGCGGTTTGGGTTCAGGTCGACCTTGAAGAAGGCACCAAAGGCCCGACCGCACCCTGCCCGAAATGCGCCGATTGCGCCCTGTGCGCCGTCACTACGCTGGCGCCGCTGCCCGACTTGCCGCATCTGGTCCTGTCTCAGAAGACCAATCTTGCCCAGTGCCAGTTTGCAGATCAGTTCCAGCCCCATGATCAAACCCGTTTGTGGCCTGAATCCCGAGGGCCCCCGCGCGCAACCCTGGAAACAACTGAACGCGCCCTGCGCGCGTCCGTGGCGTCCACCCTAAAGATCGGAGGTGCGCCGTGGTCGTAAGTCGCGCATTCCACATTTTGCTGGCCTTTGCCCTGTCCTGCCTGATGGCGATCAGTGCCCATGCCGACAGCCTTGCCAGCTTCCTGCCCGAGATTGACCCCGCTGAACTGGCCCCCGGCGCCGACGCCTTTGGCCCGGTGCGTGAGGACGTGCCCGTCGCCCCTCTTCTGAAAGGGGGCGAGACCGTGGCCTGGGCCTTCCTGACCTCGGATTTTGTGGGCACCACCGGCTATTCCGGCAAACCCATCCACGTGGTCGCGGCCATCGACGATGACGCGGTGCTGACCGGGGTGAAACTGGCCAAACACTCGGAACCCATCGTTCTGATCGGCATTCCCAATGCGCGCATGGTGGAACTGACCGAAGGCTATGCCGGGCTTGATCTGAAGGTTGAGGCCGAAACCGGGGGTGAGGGGCATGACCTCGATATCATTTCGGGCGCGACGGTCACGATCATGGTGATCGACGACAGCCTTGTGCGCGGCGGCATCAAGGTGGCGCGCGCATTGGGCTTGGGCGGCTTGGCTCCGGCGCAGGCCGATGGGCCCAAGCGCGAGGTCGATCTGGCGCAGGACGCCATCTATGACTGGACGACATTGTCGGGCGACGGCTCAATCCGGCGGCTGACGCTGGATATCGGTCAGGTCAACGCGGCGTTCGAGGCCACGGGCGATCAGCGGGCGATCAAGCGCCCCGAGCCCGGCGAACCCGATGACACCTATATCGACATGCATATGGCGCTGGTCTCGGTGCCGTCGATCGGTAAATCGCTGTTGGGCGAGGCCGAATATCAAAATATGGTCGACTGGCTGGATGAAGGCGAACAGGCCATTTTGGTGCTGGGGCGCGGGGCCTACAGCTTCAAGGGCTCGGGTTATGTCCGGGGCGGGATTTTCGACCGGATTCAGCTGATCCAGGGCGACAATTCGGTGCGGTTCTTCGACAAGCAGCAACGCCGTCTGGGCGAGGTTGCAGCCCCCGATGCCCCAAGCTTTACGGAACTGGACATCTTCAAGATCCCCGCTGAGGCCGAGTTCGACCCCGCCGAGCCCTTCCGCCTGCAACTGCTGGCGCAACGGGCCGTGGGCGCGGTCGAGAAAGCATTCCTGACCTTCGATCTGGGATACAAACTGCCCGAGCAGTATCTGCTGCCCGTTGCGGCCCCTGTGGTTGTCGATGATGCCACCGGCGAAGCTGCGGCAAAGGCCGCGCTGTGGAAACGCATCTGGAAGGACCGCACGGTTGAAATCGGGGTGCTGGGCGCGATGCTGCTGGTGCTGACGGCGACCTTCTTCTTCCAGTTCCACGCCACCATGAACGCGCGGGTCTTCTACTGGTTCCGCATCGGATATCTGACCATGACCCTGTTCTTCATCGGCTGGTACGCCAATGCGCAGTTGAGCGTGGTGAACCTGATGGCGCTGGCAGGCAGCTTGCGCACGGGCTTCTCGTGGGATGCTTTCCTGCTGGACCCGCTGGTGTTCATCCAATGGTTCGCCGTGGCCGCCGCGCTGCTGTTCTGGGGGCGCGGGGCCTATTGCGGCTGGCTGTGCCCGTTTGGCGCGCTGCAGGAGCTGACCAACAAGATCGCGCGCGCGCTGAAAGTGCCGCAATGGACCCTGCCATGGGGTTTGAACGAACGCCTCTGGCCAGCGAAATACATGATCTTTCTGGTGCTGTTCGGGATCAGTTTTGTCTCGATCCCGCTGGCAGAAACCTATGCCGAGGTCGAGCCGTTCAAGACCGCGATCATCCTGAAATTCATGCGCGACTGGCCGTTTGTGGTCTTTGCGCTGACCCTGCTGGGGATCGGCCTGTTCGTGGAACGGTTCTACTGCCGCTACCTGTGTCCGTTGGGCGGAGCGCTGGCGATCCCTGCCCGTATTCGCATGTTCGACTGGCTACGCCGCTACAAGGATTGCGGCACCCCCTGTCAGACCTGCGCCAATGAATGCCCCGTTCAGGCCATTCACCCCACAGGTGAGATCAACCCGAATGAGTGCGTCACCTGCCTGCATTGTCAGGTGCTCTATCAGTCCGAGGACAAATGTCCCGTCGTTATCCGCCAGCTAAAGCGGCGGGCCAAGACAGGGTCGGTCCAGATGAAGACCCCGCTCGGACAACCACCGGCGAACCATCCGAACGCCAAACCACAAACCGTTTCTTGATTGGAGGGACGATCATGTCAGACCAAGAAAACAAACTGAACATCACACGCCGCGGAATGCTGGGGGCCACCGCCACCGGCGCTGTGATTGCCGGGACGGGCCTCGGCTCAACCCTGATGACCGCACGCGAAGCCAGCGCCGCCGCCAAAGCCCATCTGGAACCGGGTGAGCTGGACGAATATTACGGCTTCTGGTCCTCGGGCCAGACGGGTGAGTTGCGCATTCTGGGCGTGCCTTCGATGCGCGAGCTTATGCGGGTGCCCGTGTTCAACCGCTGCTCGGCCACTGGGTGGGGTCAGACCAATGAATCGCTGAAAATTCTGACCGAAGGCCTGCTGCCGGAAACCAAGGAATTCCTGGCCGCAAACGGCAAGGTCACCTATGACAATGGCGACCTTCACCACCCGCACATGTCCTTCACCGATGGCACCTATGACGGCCGCTATCTGTTCATGAATGACAAGGCCAACACCCGCGTGGCCCGCGTGCGCTGTGACGTGATGAAATGCGACAAGATCATCGAGATTCCGAACGCGCATGACATCCACGGATTGCGGCCACAGAAATACCCGCGCACCGGCTATGTCTTTGCCAACGGTGAGCACGAGGCCCCGCTGGTCAATGACGGCCAGATCCTCGACGATCCGTCCAAATACGTGAACATCTTCACCGCCATCGACGGTGACACGATGGAGATCGCATGGCAGGTGATGGTGTCGGGCAACCTCGACAACACCGACTGCGACTATCAGGGCAAATACGCCTTCTCGACCTCGTACAATTCGGAAATGGGTATGAACCTGGCCGAGATGACCGAGAGCGAACTGGACCATGTGGTCGTGTTCAATCTGGCCGAGATCGAGGCCGGTATCGAGGCGGGCAACTATCAGGAGATGAACGGCGTCAAAGTTGTGGACGGCCGCAAGGACGCGGGCAACAAGTTCACCCGCTACATCCCGATCCCGAACTCGCCCCACGGTGTGAACGCAGCACCCGACAAGAAACACATCATGATCAACGGGAAACTGTCGCCGACCGTGTCCGTGATCGATGTGGAAAAAGTCGACGCGCTGTTTTCCGAAGATGCCGATCCGCGCTCGGCCATCGTTGCCGAACCGCAGCTGGGTCTTGGCCCGCTTCACACCGCGTTCGACGGCAAGGGCAACGCCTACACCACGCTGTTCCTGGATAGCCAGGTGGTGAAATGGGACATCGCCAAAGCCATCGAAGCCTTTGGCGGTGCCGACGTTGATCCGATCCTTGATAAGGTGGACGTGCAGTATCAGCCGGGCCACAACTCGACCTCGATGGGTGAAACCGCCGAAGCTGACGGCAAGTGGCTGATTTCGATGAATAAATTCTCGAAAGACCGCTTCCTGAACGTCGGTCCGCTGAAGCCTGAAAACGAGCAGCTGATCGACATCTCGGGCGACAAGATGAAGGTGGTTCATGACGGCCCGACCTTCGCCGAGCCGCACGATTCGATCCTTGTGCACCGCTCCAAGGTGAACCCGGTCAACGTCTGGGATCGCAACGACCCGATGTGGGAAGACGCGCGCAAACAGGCCGAGGCCGATGGCGTCGATCTGGACTATGGTGCGGATGAGCCGATCCGGGATGGCAACAAGGTACGCGTCTACATGACCTCGGTCGCACCTGTGTTCAGCATGGAGAAGTTCACCGTCAAGCAGGGCGATGAAGTCACTGTTTACGTCACCAACCTGGATGACGTGGATGATGTGACCCACGGCTTCTGCCTGTCGAACTTCGGCGTCGCAATGGAGGTTGCACCGCAGGCCACCGCCTCGGTCACGTTCATTGCCGACCGTCCGGGCGTGCACTGGTTCTATTGCCAGTGGTTCTGCCACGCGCTGCACATGGAAATGCGCGGCCGGATGTTCGTTGAGCCGCGGAGCGCATAACATGCGTTGGTCCCTGCTCATACCGCTCCTGCTCGGCTCGCCCCTTTGGGCGGCGGACTGGGATGTGCCCAACCGGGCGGGGGCCATCAACGAGATACTGGCGCAGGCGGCGGATGGGGACACCCTCCGCCTGAGCCCCGGTGTTTACTCTGAGACACTTGTTCTGGACCGGCCCGTCACAATCGACGGGCTGGGGCAGGCCACGATTGACGGACAGGGTGAAGGCAGCGTCATCACCGTGACCGGGCCGGGCGTGACGATACGCGGGCTGACGGTGATCGGATCAGGCGACAGCCATGACGGGATCGACAGCGGTATCCAACTGACCAAGACGGCCACCGCGCCGTTGATCGAGGATAATGTGCTGCTGGGCAATCTTTACGGCATCGATATCCACGGGGCCAAGGACAGTATCGTCCGGGGCAACCGGATCGAAGGGCGGCAGGATCGTCACATGAACGCGCGCGGCAACGGGGTCTATGTCTGGAACGCTCCCGGAGCCGTTGTTGCCGACAATGACATTCAGTTTGGCCGCGATGGGATTTTCGTGAATTCTTCGAAGAAGAATTTGTTCACCGGCAACCTGTTTCGCGATCTGCGTTTTGCGGTGCACTATATGTATGCCGACAATTCCGAGGTCAGCAACAATGTCTCGATCGGCAACGATCTGGGCTATGCGGTGATGTTCACCTCGAATGTCAAAGTCACCGACAATGTGTCGATTGATGACCGCGAACATGGCGTGATGCTGAATTATGCCAACAAAAGCGTCATCACCGGCAATGTGGTGAAAGGTGCGAAAGAGAAATGCACCTTCCTGTATAACTCGAACAAGAACGAATTCACCGACAACTGGTTCCAGGGCTGCGGCATCGGCATCCACTTTACCGCTGGCAGTGAACGAAACCGGATCGTCGGCAACGCCTTTGTCGGCAACCGGACGCAGGTGAAATATGTCTCGACCAAATGGGTCGAGTGGTCAGAAGACGGGCGCGGAAACTATTGGTCCGATTTCGCCGCCTATGATGTGGATGGCAACGGTGTGGCCGATGCCCCCTATCGCCCCAACGATTCAATGGACCATGTGCTGTGGACCCAACCCGCAGCCAAATTGCTGCTCGGCTCGCCTGCTGTGCAGCTGGTGCGCTGGTCGCAATCGGCCTTCCCGGCACTGTTGCCGGGCGGTGTGATGGACAGCAATCCCTTGATGCAAGCCCCTGAACCCCCAGCTATGAAAAAGGTGCCTCATGACGGATAAGGCCCTGACGATTAACCAAGTCTGCAAGGACCGTGGCAAGACCCGCGTTCTTGACGATATCACCCTGTCTCTTGCCCCCGGTCAGCGCGTTGCGCTGCTGGGCCATAACGGCGCCGGCAAATCGACCCTGATCAAATCCATCCTCGGCCTGATCCCGATTGAGGGTGGCACCATTCGGATCGGAGACGCCACCCCCGGCAGCGCGCAGGCGCGGCGCGAGACGGCCTACCTGCCCGAGGCGGTATCCTTCCACCCGGCTTTGACGGGCCGCGAGCAACTGACCCTGTTCGCGCAGCTTTCAGGCGCAAAAGCCGATGTGCCCGGCCTGTTGGAACGTGTCGGCCTTAGCGACGCGCTGGACCGCCGGATCGGAGCCTATTCCAAGGGGATGCGGCAACGTCTGGGTCTGGCGCAGGTGCTGCTGGGTCAGCCGAAGGTCGCGTTGCTGGATGAACCCACATCGGGCTTGGACCCAATCTCGCGGCAGGATTTGTATGCCATCATTGACGAACTGGCCGGGCAAGGCACAGCCGTTCTGATCGCATCCCACGCGCTGACCGAGGTCGAGGCCCGTACTGATCGCATCGCCATCATGCGGAAAGGCCGGATGGTGGCTGATGACACGCTGACCAACCTGTCTGCGCTGGCTGGTCTGCCGATCCGCCTGAAGGTGCGCGCCAGTGCCAACCCTGACGCCTTGGCCGCCGCACTGGGTGGGAACCGGATCAACGGAGCGTCGGTGGAACTGCTGTGTTCGCCCGAGGACAAGATGGAGGCCCTGCGCCGCATCGCCGGGTTGGGCGACGCGGTGGCGGATGTGGAAATGACCCCGCCCAAGCTGGAAGATCTCTATCGCCATTACGCACAGGAGGAGAGGCTATGACCCGCTTCCTCGCCATCACCCGCACCGAAATGCTGATCCTGCGCCGCAACCGTTGGCTGCTGGTCGCCACTTTGATCATGGTGCTGTTTGCCTTGGCGCTGACCTTTGCAGGCAGCGCCCCCACCGGCACGCTGGGCGTGGACATGCTGACCGTCTCAGTCGCGTCGATGACCACGCTGTCGGTCTACCTTGCGCCCTTGCTGGCGCTGATGATTTCTTTTGATGCCATCGCCGGCGACGTGGACCGGGGCAGCTTGTCGCTGCTGCTGTCCTACCCCGCGGGGCGCGGAGAAATCCTGTTGGGCAAGTTCACCGCTCATCTGGCGGCGCTGGCTTTCGCCATGACCGTGGGGTTTGGCACCGCAGGCGCTGTGGCCACCTTCTTTGGTGGCGCGGGGCCTGAAAGCCTAATGGCCTTGGCGCGCCTGATACTCACATCCATCCTTCTGGGCGCTGTCTTTTTGGCGCTGGGATACCTGCTGTCCGCCCTGGCAAAGGGGGCCACGGCGGCGGCGGGTCTGTCGGCCGGGCTCTGGCTGGTATTTGTCGTCCTCTATGATCTGGGCTTGTTGGGAGCCGTCGTCATGGACAAGGGCGGCGTCTTCACCCAATCCGTCTTTCCCTGGGTGATGGTGGCCAACCCGGCCGACGCATTCCGTCTGTGGAACATTGCCGCAACCGAGGGCGTCGCCATGGCCTCCGGCATGACCGGGGCCGCGCAGGCGTTGCCGATCTGGGCTGCGCCCGTATCACTGTTGATCTGGCCGGTGATTGGCTTTGCCCTTGCGCGGGCCGCGTTTCGGAGGGTTGAGCCATGAAGCGCCTGTGCCTGATTGCCCTGATTGCGCTGGCTGCCTGCAAGGAAGAGGTGGCCGAGGCCCCCGACCCGGTGGACCTGACGCCCGATGCGCTCAGCTTTTTCTGCCAGATGAACATCGCCGAACATGGCGGGCCCAAGGGGCAGATTCATCTGGAGGGCTACCCCGCGCCGCTGTTCTTTGCACAGGTGCGCGACATGGTGGCTTACCTGAAAAGCCCCGAACGCGACGCCAAGATCACCGCCGTTTATGTCAGCGACATGAGCGTCGCGCCCAGTTGGCGGCAGCCGGGTCTCTCGAACTGGATCGCCGCCGCTGACACGACCTTTGTGGTCGGGGCCAACGTCGCGGGCGGCATGGGCGCGCGCGAAGTGGTGCCCTTTGGGGATGTCACCGCTGCACAGACCTTCATCGACACCTACGGCGGCACTGCGGTGCCCCTTGCAGAGATCCCCGATACCGAGGTTCTGGGTCCCGTCGATTTGGACCTGAAGCTGGAGACCCCGTCATGATCGCCCTCACCCGTCGCCGCTTTTTGACTATCTCAGCCGCCTGTGCCTGCACCCCGATAGCCGCCGCCAGTTCTGCTATGTGGCAGGGCACGGCCATGGGCGCTAAAGCCAGCCTGCGCCTTGAGGGCCTGAACGCCGCCGAGGCGGCCCCCATCTTTGCCGCAATCACGGCAGAACTAGACAGGCTAGAGAACATATTCAGTCTGTATCGCCCCTATTCTGAGCTAAGTCGGCTAAATACAAATGGGCACCTGACCGCGCCATCGCCTGAACTGCTACAGGTTCTCAGCTTGTGCTCGGCATTGCACGACGCCTCGGACGGTGCATTTGATCCGACGATTCAACCGCTCTGGATGGCTTCGGCAACAAGGGCTGATGCAGGGGAATTGGATCGCGCCCGTCAAGCAGTAGGGTTGCACAAGATATCGGTGGACACTGATGCAATCCGCCTGCCGCACGCCGGACTTGCCGGGTTGACCCTGAACGGGATTGCGCAAGGCGAAATCACCGACCGCATAACCACCCTGCTGAACCAGTTCGGTCTGCGAAATGTTCTGGTCAATATGGGCGAGATATCGGCGCGAGGCACCCGCAACGACGGGCGCGCATGGCAAGTCGGCTTGGCTGGACCGAAGGAAAATGTGCACGGTAAGCTTGAATTGCGCGACAGAGCTGTTGCGACTTCAGTACCGGGAATGATGAGACTTGCGGGTGGCATGCACCATATCTTTGACCCCAACAACCGGTTAGTACCTCAAAGCGCAGTATCGGTTTCCGCCCCCAATGCTGCCTTGGCGGACGGGTTATCAACGGCTCTGTGCTTGACACCAACCAACCAAATCGGTTCGGTTTTGTTACGTTTCCCGGATGCAAAGCTCGAGAGTTTGATACAGTAAACCTTCGTATCCGTTGTCAGAGACTGTCGGAGTCCGTGGAGGGGCAGAAGGGACCCTCGGTTTCAGTTTCTTTTCGAATTCAAGCGACAACAGGCCCGTGCTGCAAGCACCGGATTCGGACTGTCTGTTTTTTGATCTACTCTTTAACAGAATTGCTATTTTACACTGCTCTGAGGCTATAGCGACGTCAGCCCTGCTGGGACCCTTGATGACCAGTACCCGATCACAGCACCGACGCTGAAGCCCGCTATGAAGGTCTGCGTGCCAAGGCAGCTATTTTTCGTCGCTCCGAGGTCTCGCATCTGACATCACTTAGCCCTCTGACATTGCGGAGTGTCATGCCAAAATCGGTGCTTTCGGGCTCTGGGACAGTTGCGCTTTCGACTCAATCATCTGAAAGCCATAGACCAGATCACAACCGGTCGAGTGTAAACAAGTTGGCAGAACTTCCTACAATGTTTTGATAGCTTGTAAATAAGCTACATTTTGGACTTTTATTCAAAAATATTTTTACACAATTTGTTCCCTAACACGTGTTTGAAATGCGACCATAAGTTGAACTATGCCCGGTTCACAAAATTTTCTCCGACGATAGCTTCGACGCACAAATCGAGGAGAAAGTGAATGGCTAAAAAACCTAAGTTAACCACCGCATTCGGGGCCCCGGTCCCTGACAACCAAAACATCATGACAGCAGGTCGTCGCGGCCCTGCACTGCTGCAGGATGTATGGTTTCTTGAGAAAATGGCACATTTTGACCGCGAAGTGATTCCGGAGCGCCGGATGCACGCCAAAGGTTCCGGAGCTTACGGGACGTTCAAAGTAACCCATGACATCACTAAATTCACTCGCGCCAACATCTTTTCCAAAATCGGAAAAGAGACTGAGATGTTCGTTCGATTTTCAACCGTAGCGGGTGAACGAGGGGCGGCAGATGCTGAGCGAGACATTCGTGGCTTTGCCATGAAATTCTATACTGACGAAGGCAATTGGGATCTCGTCGGCAACAACACCCCGGTCTTCTTTTTGCGCGATCCGCTGAAATTTCCCGACCTTAACCACGCGGTCAAACGAGACCCGCGCACAAACATGCGTAGTGCAGACAACAACTGGGATTTTTGGACTAACCTACCTGAAGCCCTGCATCAGGTCACCATTGTGATGTCGGATCGTGGCCTACCCGCAACCTATCGGCACATGGACGGTTTTGGTAGCCACACATTCAGCCTGATCAATGCGGACAACGAACGCTTTTGGGTCAAATTCCACTTCAAAAGCGCGCAAGGGATTAAGAACCTGACCGATGCCGATGCCGCTGAAATCGTCGCTGCAGACCGTGAAAGCCACCAGCGTGACTTGTATGACAACATCGAGCAGGGCAATTTTCCGAAGTGGACGATGTTTGTGCAAATCATGCCCGAAAAAGAAGCAGGCAGCTATCACATCAACCCGTTCGATCTGACCAAAATCTGGCCCAAGGCGGACTATCCTCTGATCGAAGTTGGTGAGTTCGAGCTGAACCGGAACCCCGAAAACTATTATGCGGAGGTTGAGCAGGCCTCGTTCGCGCCCTCCAGCGTAGTACCAGGCATCGGTTTCTCACCGGATAAAATGTTGCAGGGGAGGCTGTTTTCCTATGGTGACGCAGCTCGCTACCGGCTGGGCGTGAACCATTCGCAAATTCCGGTCAACGCGCCGCGCTGTCCTTTCCATTCCTATCACCGCGATGGCGCGATGCGGGTCGACGGCAACTATGGGTCTACTCTGGGTTATGAACCGAACATGTTCGAAGAGTGGCAAGAACAGCCCGATTTTTCCGAACCGCCCTTGTCGCTTGAGGGTCAGGCCGATCACTGGAACCATCGCGAGGACGAAGACTACTACTCGCAACCCCGTGCCCTTTTCCAACTGATGACTGATGATCAGAAACAGCAGCTGTTTGACAACACTGCGCGAGCCATCGCTCCGGCTCGTATCGAGATCAAGCACCGTCACATCCGTAACTGTCATAGGGCCGATCCGGCTTATGCGCAGGGCATCGCGGACGCGTTGGGTATCAATCTCGGCGATGTTGCGGACCTGTAACGACGCCCGGCCCGGCGTGCGCTACGCAGTCGGGCTTTTTCACAATTTTCAGGACTTTCTCTATGACAAACTCTCACGACCGTCTTTCAATAAACCGCCGCGCCCTTTTGGCAGTGGGGTCCGGAATGACCGTAACCGCAGCTGTCCCGGCAGCCGCGCTAGCGTTTGATACGCCGCAGGATGACTTGCACCATCAAGTTGCAACTCTGATTGAGGAGCTTGAAAGCGATCATGGCTCGGGACTTGCTGCCGTCAACTGGTCGCGGCGCCATATTGCCAACAAATTGCGCGTGGCTTTGAATCTACCAGTTGAGAAACCCGTGTTCGATGCTGACTACACTGAATTCTATAAGAAAACCTTGTAGGTGCGACTGGAGGGCAGAGCTAATTGTGTCCGTCAGCTAGTCTTTCTAGTTGCTGCGGACCGCTCTGCCGACAAGCTCCTCGGGCTTTCGTCCGAGACTTGATTGATGTAGTGCGCATAGATGCCTGTGCAATGCATCTCGGAACTGCTCTTGACCTATGTTCAGGAAACAGTGGGCTAGATGTGGCGAACAACCAACCAACGCCTGAAAAAAGATACCTTCGGACCTACGGGTGATAAAAGTGTTGGTGGGAGCGTAATGCCCGGTCTCGGTATGATGCGTAATGCAAAGGTTATTGAATAGGTGTATCGCACAGTTGACAGCAATATGGTGAAATGTTCGCAATCCAGTTGAAAGCACGGAAACGGCTTTGTGGACCTGTCGCGGTTTAATGCCGCTCCTTTGATAGCATTTATTGAAGCAAAGGAGACGAGCTATGGGACTGAAACGTACAGACGAATTCCGGGCTGATGCGGTGCGGATCGCGCTGACGAGCGGGCTTAGCAGGAAGCAGGTTGCGTCAGATTTGGGCGTTGGGCTTTCGACACTGAACAAGTGGGTCACGGCGCACCGCGATACCGAGGTTGTGTCAGACAAGGACTTGGACCTTGCCCGTGAGAACGAACGCCTTCGACGGGAGAACCGTATTCTCAAGGAGGAGAGGGACATTCTAAAAAAGGCCACAGCCTTCTTCGCGAGCCAAAAGCCATGAGGTTTCCTGAACCCATGGTCAGAAGCCATTTCAATTTCATTGATCTCTGGGTTCGGCAAATCAGAGATGGCATCACGAAGTGTGACCCAAGGCTTGAGGGCGAGGCATTGTTGATGATCAGCAGCGCCAAGTAGTTTGGCTCTTTGCACGTCACTTTTTATTTGGTGGCGTTCAAAATACTCTCCTGTTGCTTTTGATAACTCTAGTGCTTTTGCAGAATGAGTTCGCAGAGGAAAATTCCAGCAATTGCTGACATCTTCACGAATTCCCACCATAAAAACTCGCTGGCGGTTTTGCGGAACGCCATAGTCGGCTGCATTCACCGATTGAACTAAAACCCTGTAGCCATCCCCAGATCTCTTGTTGCTCGTATGATGTTGCTCCAATTTAGCAAGCTTAGTTTCCCAACTTTCCTCATTAGATTGATCAATCTCGGGGTACGTTAAGGATAAACGAAGAAACTCAAAATAATTTCGAAATTTAGGCCCCATGATCCCAGGTACATTCTCGAACACGAATGCCTTGGGTTTCACCTCTCGAACCGCACGAATACCCGTTTCGTCGATTGCCTGAATGGCCAAAATCCCTACCCCACATTTTGCCCCACAACCGTTGCAACCGCATTGAATCGTGATTGAGGCAAAAATGTAGCAATTTCAGGGGAAAAACGCACTTTTCAGCTCACCACGGCGGCGAAAAAAGTGAAATGGCGGAGACGAAGGGATTCGAACCCTCGAGACGGTTTCCCGCCTACTCCCTTAGCAGGGGAGCGCCTTCGACCACTCGGCCACGTCTCCGTTGGCCGGTATATCCCTGCCCGGCGACCAGTTACAAGGCGATTTTCCCAGCTGCTGTTATTTTTCTAACTTACGACCCAAAGGTGGCACCAGAATTCGTGAAAGACACACCTAGTTGGCGTAAGTGCGCGCCGAGAAGACGTTCCAACGCACGGCGCCGAGTGGGGTGTGGAAGCAGGGCGAGTCAGAAAACTTGCCAAAAGGACATGGTTTAAGGCATATTTGCTTATACATATTTAAGAAACCGATAATATTAAATTTCATGGGGGCAAAACCGGGCAGTGGGCGTTCAGCCCATTTCTAAGCTATTGGGGGTATATAAGCTTGGCCTGGTTAAAAGTGTTTTGTTTTGTGTTGTCTACATTGCTTGTACCTGTGCAAGTCTGGGCCAACATAGGAAAAGTCGTCGGTGTCAAACAAGGCGCACAAATCGTCAGAAGCGGAGAATCACAGCCCTTACGGTCCGGTATGGAGGTCGAGTCTGGCGACGCCATAACAACCGACCAAAATGGATTGGTTCAATTGATATTTGTCGATGAAACCAAAATAGCGATCGGACCGAACGCCAGCATGGTACTTGATGTGACCATGTTGCGCGGCAAGCAAAAAGCAAAGTCCTTTGCGGTTCAGGCATTGGGCGGAAGTTTTCGCTTCATCTCGGGGAAAAGTAAGAAAAGGGCATATTCTATCCAAACCCCGACAGCCACCATGGCCGTTCGGGGCACAACGTTCGACATGTGGGTTGTTCCCGGAACGCAAAGCGCAATGCTGGTTTTGGATGGCACTGTTCGAATGTGTGGCCTCGGCGGGACATGCCGCTCCACTGGGCGACAGTGCAGTCTGTTCGCGACCACTCAGCGCGGCAATGTTGGTCGACCTATAGATCAGGAACAATACGAGTTGGCGCTGAAGACCGGGTTTCCTTTCGTACAGTCTCAAGACGAACTACTAAGCCCGCTGAAAGTCGGGATTGGTGGCTGCGCAGCTGAATCCGTTCCATTGCCACCCATTAAGTCCGACGCACCGACACCGCGACGTATCCGGCAGCAAGCAAAAATCACTGCTGCCCCACCGGCAGCTGACCCTCCCGCCGCCCCTGAGCCACGTGCGCCGGAACCACCGGCACCCGAACCACCGGCACCCGAACCGCCGGCACCCGAACCGCCAGCACCGGAGCCGCCTGCACCGGAGCCTTCGGATCCAAAAAGCAGGTCGGGTCAGGCTGATGGTTCTAACCCAGCGGGTCGGGGCGGGCCATCTGGCGGGGTTAACAACCCCGGACAGGGCAAGGGGCCAGGGCACGGGAAAGGTCAAGGGCGCGGCAAAGGTAAGCGAGACAGGGGCGACGCTTGAGTACATGCGCCCTTTCTACGGCACAGTGACGTGCCCGCGCACGCAGACGCGTCAGCGAGCTGATAACCCAAACCGGGCAACCCTCGCCCGATGTTATCGGAGGCACACTTGACCGGGAAATCCAGAGAAAAAACGGGACGGCGGCGCGGTTTTCGCCTGGTCGGGCTGGGTTTGATACTGATCGGTTGCTTTATCAGGGTCATTGACCCTTATCCCATTCGCATGAGCCGTTTGATTTACTTCGACCTGCTGCAACGTGTTTCACCGCGCGAATACAACCCGGACTTGCCGATCCGCGTTCTGGACATTGACGAAGAAACCCTGGCCGTCTGGGGCCAATGGCCTTGGCCCCGAACGCTATTGGCCCAGATGGTGCAAAACCTGGGCGAAAGCGGCGCTGCGGCAATCGCTTTTGATATGTTGTTTGTCGAGCCCGACAGATACTCGCCTGCACGGTTGCTGAACGACCCTGCCTTGGCGGGTGTTCTGACGGTTGAACACCATGCACAGAAGATGGACTACGACGTCCTGTTTGGACTGGAAGTAGCGAATTGGCCCGTTGTCTTGGGAACTGCTGCCCGGGTCTCGCAGGAAGGTGCCAAAATTACACCGAAGGCGGGCATTATTGAAGTCGGTGAACAACCGGCATCCGGGCTGGTCTCTGTCCCGTTCTGGACGCCAATTGCGCCGCCTCTGGGGCGCAGCGCTGCTGGCATTGGCGGTGTGAATGTCTCACCCCTGGGGGGAACGGGCGTTGTAAGGCGCGTTCCGGTTCTTTGGAACGGCCCCAGCGGTCCACTTCCCGGCCTTGGCATCGAAGCACTCAGGGTGGCAATCGGCGCGCCCTTTGTGCTGGCCGAGGGATCATCCGATGAAGAGGGCATCATGCTTGCGGTCGAGCTTGGTGATTTTCGGTTGCCGACCACTGAAAACGGCGAGGTCTGGATCAGATACAGGCGCGACCAACCCGAGCTCTACCTGTCGGCCAATGACGTAATGACAAGTCCTGATGACCCAGCGCTGCAAGCTGAAATCGAAGGCCGGATCATTTTGATTGGCACATCTGCAGCAGGTTTGTTCGACATGCACCAGACGCCACTTGGCGAGTCCGTCCCCGGCGTATCCATCCACGCACAACTGCTGGAACAGATCCTGACCGGCGAAATGCTGAGCCGGTCAGATGTAACCGCTGCGCTGGAGTTGCTGTCTTTCGTGTTGCTCGGCCTGATCGTGATCGCTGTCATGTCCAGCTTTGGGGCAGTTGCATCATTTGTTGCTGGGGGTTTAGCCGCTGCTGTGGTCATCGGCACAAGTTGGCTTGCTTTTCAAAATCAGCTGATCTTGTTTGATGTGACGTTCCCTCTGGCTGGGGGAATGGCCAACTTCGGCTTGTTAGCCGGGTATCTCTTTGTCTCAACCGAGCGTGAGAAGCACGAAATCCGCAAGGTTTTTTCACATTACGTAGCACCGGAAATCCTCGACGAAATGGAGCAGTCCGGCCACCGTTTGAAACTAGGCGGCGAGACGCAGGAGATCACGGTCATGTTCTCGGACATACGGGGATTTACCCCACTCTCTGAATCCGTGTCCGCAACCGAACTGGTGACCTTGCTGAACGAGCTTTTCTCGCAGGTGGGCGACCAGATCTTGCATGAAAGAGGTACAATCGACAAATTCATAGGCGATGCAGTTATGGCGTTTTGGAATGCGCCTTTGCCGGTGGAAGACCACCCCTGTCGCGCTGCGCACGCGGCATTGTTGATGCGCAAAGCTCTGATTGCGTTCAACGCGTCGAAGGTGATGCAGGACCGACCGCCGATTGCCCTTGCCACGGGATGCGCCACGGGACACGCCTGCGTCGGCAATATCGGATCACGCAGCCGGTTCAACTATACGGTCATCGGTGATGTAGTGAATGTGGCGGCCCGCATTGAACAAAGCTGTCGCCATGTCGATTACGACATCCTTGTCTCACAATCAGTCTACAACGCAGCGCATCAGGATATGGCAATGCTTGAAGCCGGATTTGTCGATCTGAAAGGCAAAACGGATCTCGAAGCGGTGTTCGTTCTTATCGGAGACAACACCGTGCTGAACAGCGCGTCGTTTCAACGGCTTTCAGAGGCACATAACGAACTTATTTCCGCTATCCGAGACCGGCAGCCTTTCGACAGGATCGAGCAGTTGTGCGGGCACTGTCTGGCGATCGCGATCGAAATCGAGCCCGGCTTGCGTCAGTTCTATCGCTCGCTTCCCGGTCGTGTGGCGGATTTCCGGACAGACGTTCAATCGGGTCAGGCAATGTTCAGTCATCGTGCCCGTGAGGTCAGGGCCTGAACGATCTTCGATTGGCGACCTTAGCGTACTGGCTCGGCAAGAACTGTCGACCACTAAAAGAATAGGCCAGGCCAAATTTCTGGACGTGCGTCGGGTCTTTCGACCCCGCTGCGGATCGCCTACGGAGCGCGCGACCCTACATCAGATCGTTTTCGACGTCTTCAGCCGAAATGCCCAAGGCGTCCAAACCGTTTTCTAAATGGTCAGACAGGTGCGGTGTACCAATCAAGTAGTCCGCGCAAGGAGTCGACGCCTCGGACTTGGCGGTCGCGATCGCTTCCGCCAGATCATCCGCGAAAAAGCTTTCACGTCCGATCCACATGACGGCAACCAGTTCGGCCTGCTCGTCTTCGCTCATCCGGCCAATAAAAGCGCGCAATTCGCCCTCGGCCCGGTCCAGTTCACGCCCCATCATGGCGACCTGAGCTATTTTTCTTGCCGAGATTTCCAACATGTCCCAACTCCTCGTGTTCGCGGCTTACTTACTACCAGAACCATTCTCAAAGGGTTGAGTCTTTGATCTTACGCAAACAGCGGCGGGTTATGGCTTGCGTATCCGAGAAATCGGATGATCCGGAACGGGTGCGGTACGGAAAGGACGGAACTGGGCCTTTTTTAATTTCAGTTTCAGCGCTTGCCACACGATCAAAGTGAAGGCACGCCGCGCCCCAAACGGACGTCGCACCAAAGACCAGAGGATCGCGCGATCGGTCAAGGGCGCCCTTGGGCCGGTAAGAGTGGCAATCAGCCCCCCCGACTTGCGCCCATAGTCAATCCAAACACCGATCCGATCGGCGCGGCAGTCAAATCGAAACGTGTAAGAGCCTTCGATCTTTTGAAATGGCGATACATGCATCAGTTTGTCTGCCACGATGCGATCAGTGGGTTGGATGGGCGCGAAGTTGGCATTGTGGCACAGGTAGCTGTGCCGCGTGCCATAAGTGTTCGTTACCTCAGCCACCACTGAGTAAAGGTTGTCGCAATCGTCAAAACAGAACCAGAAGCTGACCGGATTAAACACATGGCCCAGAACACGGGGTTGCGTCAGCAGCATGATGTGCGCCGGTTGCACAACGCCCAGCGCATCGAACTGTTCGCGCAACCAAACCGCGCCGCGCCCCTTACCTGGCGCACCACCGTGGTCCCTATCTCTCCAGTTCGTAATGTTTGCGTCGTTCAAGGAAAACAGACGCGGCGTTGCGGCCTTTTTCTCGGGGTCAAACAGGATGTAATCGACCGAATAGCGAAACGCGTTTTCGATGGCCCCTTTACGCCCATGATAGGTTTGCCCTGCAATATGGTCTATCCGGTTCATTCCACATTTTCCATTCTGCCCGCGATTTGATCAAACAGCGCTTATTTTTTGCGGCCAATTCATAGGGATACTACGACAAGACAGCCCGTTTGGATTAAAATTTTCGTGCTTAGTGATCCAAGTTGGGACAGCCCGCGTAAAAAGAGTATGTTTACCGAGATCGATACCGCGAGCTTGGGTGAACCGGTGGCTGAAAAGCCCGTTGTGATGCCCCCGCGCGGGAAACAACGAGTAAAAGGACGACCGGTGAACCACGCAAACGGCAATTGCGAGACCAGAACGGAATGGGTCAGCCATGTTGCCCGTATCCGCGATGCGCAGGATCAGGCGGCTTTCGCCGAGCTGTTCCAGCATTTTGCGCCTCGGGTCAAAGCGTTCCTGATCAAGTCGGGGTCCGATGTGGCCCTTGCTGAGGAATGTGCGCAGGAGGTGATGGCGACCTTGTGGCACAAGGCGCATCTGTTCGATCCCGCTCGAGCGACCGTGGCCACTTGGGTGTTTACGATCGCTCGGAACAAGCGCATTGACGTGCTGCGCAAGCAACGCCGACCCGAGCCCGAAGATCTGGGATGGGGACCCGAGTCCGAGCCGGATCAGCACGACGTCATGGCGCTGCAACAGGAAACCGCGCAGCTGCGCGACGCGTTGACCGCGTTGCCAGAGGCGCAAAGAGAATTGATCGAAAAGGCCTATTTCGGGGACCTGAGTCACCGAGAAATTGCGTCGCAAACCGGATTACCACTGGGCACGATCAAATCGCGAATTAGATTGGCGCTAGACCGCTTGCGCCATGCGATGAATTGAGATGATGAAGATGAGCAACAAGATCAAACATCACCTGACGGACGACCTGCTGATGGCGTATTCGTCGGGTACTCTGCCCGAAGCGTTTGACCTCATGGTCGCGACGCACGTGTCTCTGTGCGACCACTGCCGTGCACGGGCTGAAAGCTTTGATGCCGTCGGTGGCTGCGTTCTGGAAGATCAGGAAAACGCCTCTCGGATGAGCGACGGATCGCTTGCGGCAACCATGGCGTTGATTGCGCAAGGTGCACCGATTGCAAAACCAGCCCAACCGGGATGTTCGGTTCTGCCTGCTCCGTTGCAGGATTACGTGGGCGGAAATGTTGAGTCGATCAAGTGGCGCTCTATCGGCATGGGTGTGAAGCAGGCTATCCTGCCGACGACAAGTGAAGCAACAGCGCGATTGTTGTTTATCCCCGCTGGGGCCGCCGTACCGGACCACAGCCACAACGGGATGGAGCTGACAATGGTCTTGCAAGGGGCGTTTTCGGATGAGGTTGACCATTTCGCCCGCGGCGATGTGGAAATCGCGGACGAGGACCTGCATCACACGCCCACGGCCGACATGTCCGAGGATTGCATCTGTTTGGCCGTGACCGATGCACCGCTGAAGTTCAACAAATTGATGCCGCGGCTGTTCCAACCCTTTCTACGCATCTGACAGCAGGCGCGCATCGTGATAAGATGGCCTCATTGAATGGAGGTTGTTTGAATGATGAAACACTTGTTCAGTGTGGCAGTGGTATTGGGGTGCGCCACATCGGTCTTGGCCCAAAATGTGGCCGAGGTGAAATTCGAGCCCGGCAACTTTGGCACGATGGTCAGCGGCACCATCATCGGGGACGAGTACTTCGACTACAAGTTGGGCGCAAAGGCCGGTCAAGAGATTTTCGCCGATCTGCAAGTCCGCGACACTAACGGCAACGGTGTGATCTATTTCAACATCCTGCCACCGGGCAGTGACGGAGAGGCGATCTATATCGGCTCGATCGACGGCAACACCGCCCGCGTCGACCTGCCCCAAAACGGGGCTTACACAATCCGCGTTTATCTGATGGGTAATGACCGCGACACCGGCAAGATGGTTGGCTACACTCTGGACCTGTCGATCCAGTAGCGGCTAGCCTTCAGTCTTGCCCAGCGGCACCACATTGGTGTGATCGTCTGGGGCCAGTTCCTCGAAATCGAAATTGTCCAGCCGCTGCGCCCGGCGGCCAGCCTTTTCGGCGCTGATCTTGATTTCCGAGATGTCCTTGGCCGCCTGTCCAAAGTGGCGATCCAGATTGGACACGCGGTCGCCCAGACGTTCCACATCCTTGTGCAGCAGACCCAATTCCTTGCGGATCGCCCCCGCCTGTTCGCGCATCCGCGCATCCTTAAGAATCGCGCGCATGGTGTTCAACGTCGCCATGCAGGTGGTGGGCGAGACGATCCAGACGCGTTTACTGAAACTCTCCTGCACCAGCTCGGGAAATTTGGCGTGCAGCTCGGCATAGACCGCCTCGGACGGCAGGAACATCAGCGCGCCATCGGCGGTTTCACCGTCCAGAATGTATTTCTCGGCAATGTCGTTGATATGTTTGCGCACTGTGCTGCGGAACATCTGCACGGCCGCTTTCAACTCGGCATCGTTGGTCGATCCGATCAGCGCCTCATAGGCCTCCAGCGGGAATTTACTGTCGATCACGATGGGGCCCGGCGGGTTCGGCAGGTGGATCAAACAATCCGCCCGCCGTCCGTTCGACAGGGTTGCTTGCAGCTGGAAGCTGTCCGAAGGCAGCGCCTTGGACACGATGTCGTTCAGCTGAATTTCCCCAAACGCGCCCCGTGTCTGCTTGTTGGACAGGATATCCTGCAGCGACAGCACATCGCCCGACAGTTTGGTGATATTGTCCTGCGCCTTGTCGATGGCGGCCAGCCGTTCCTGCAACTGCGTCAGCGAGGTCGCGGTCTGTTTCGACGAGCCATGCAGCGATTCCTTCATCCGCTCCTGCATCTCGGCCAAAGCCCGCGCCGATTTCATCGCATTATCCGCCAGCCGGTCATTCATCTGCTGCTGGACCGAGGACAAGCGGGATTCGACCGTCTGGATCACCTGAACCTGCGCGTTGGCCTGCGTGTCTGACACATGCTGCAACCCGCCGCGCAGTTGTTCCTGCCCCTGCCCCAAAACCTGCACGTGCTGACCCAGATGCGCCATCTGCCGCGCCAGAGGCTCAGCCATACGGGCGGACTGCTGCGACGCGCGCAGCGACAAAAACAGCAGCAGCAGGATCAGCGTCACAACCCCGCCTCCGATCAGAATCGCGGGGTCGTTCAGCGCGTATTGGGTGCCTGCAATCTCGATCATGTCGCCTCGAATGTTCTTGCTTTATTCTTCTTAGCGCGCAGCGCGCGCGGGATCAACTGCGCCCGAACAGACGTTCGATATCGGCCAGTTTCAATTCCACATAAGTTGGCCGCCCGTGGTTGCATTGGCCGGAATGGGGCGTCGCCTCCATCTCGCGCAGCAGGGCGTTCATTTCCTCGGCCCGCATCCGGCGACCCGAGCGGACCGAGCCATGACAGGCGACGCGGCTGAGGATCGCCTCGATCCGCGCCTGCACCGTCTGGCTTTCGCCCTGATCGGCCATTTCATCGAGGATATCCAGGATCATCGCGCGGGCGTCGACCTCACCCAGAATAGCGGGGGTTTCGCGCACGGCGATGGCGCCGCCGCCGAAGGGTTCCAGCGTCAGGCCAAGGCGGGTCAGGTCATCAGCGACGGCCAGCAACCGTGAGCAGTCGCTTTCGGACAGTTCCACGATCTCGGGAATCAACAACGCCTGCGCGGCGACGCCGTTTTCCGCCATCTGGCGTTTGAGTTTCTCATAGACCAGCCGCTCATGCGCTGCGTGCTGATCGACGATCACCATGCCGTCGGCGGTTTGGGCGATGATGTAGTTCTGATGCACCTGCCCACGCGCTGCGCCCAGCGGCAGATCCTGCGCCGGGGGTTCTTCCGCGACGACGGGTGCGGGCTCCACGATGCTACCGCTGTAATCCTGCGACAGTTCCGCAAAGCCCGGCGCCTGCGCCTGGTAGGATGCCTGCCGGGCTGCCAGCGACGGCCGGTCCATCTGATAGACCCGCGCGGGCGCAGGCTGTGTCGGTTCCGGTCGCATCGCGCCCAAGGTCGCGTTTGCCACGGTCGAAGATGCCCGATGCCCGGCCTCGGCCAACGCGTGTCGCAGGGCCGAGACGATCAGCCCGCGCGCCACGCCGGGATCGCGGAACCGGACCTCGGATTTCGCAGGATGCACGTTCACATCGACCAGCGTCGGATCACAGTCGATGAACAGCGCGGCTGCCGGGTGGCGATCGCGGCTGAGGAAATCGAAATACGCCGCCCGCAACGCCCCGGTCAGCATCTTGTCCCGCACCGGGCGGCCATTGACGAACAGGTACTGCGCCACCGCCGCGCCGCGCGAATAGGTCGGCAGGGCGGCGTATCCGTACAGCCTGATCCCCTCACGCGTGGCGTCGATCTGCAGGGCGTTCTCGGCAAACTCGCGCCCGATCACGCGGGCCAGACGGGCGTGCAACGCGTCGAACAGATCGCCATTCTCCCGGTCGGCGCGGAAGGTCACGCGCCCCTCGCCCCCGCCCGAGACATCGCGCAGGGTGAAGGTGATCGCGGGCTCGGCCATGGCCAGACGTTTGACCGTGTCGCTGATCGCCTGCGCCTCGGCCCGGTCGGTACGCATGAATTTCAGCCTTGCGGGCGTGGCAAAGAACAGATCGCGCAGCTCAACCACCGTGCCCGCGCGCAAGGCGGCGGGCTTGACCGCCTCCATCCTGCCGCCCGAGACGTTGATCTGCGCTGCCTCAGCCCCGGCCACGCGACTGGTGATGGTCAACCGACCCACCGCGCCCAATGAGGGCAGCGCCTCGCCCCGGAAGCCAAAGGTGTGGATGTTCAGCAGGTCTGACCCGTCGATTTTCGAGGTCGCATGGCGCGACAGCGCCAGTGGCAGATCATCGGCCGCGATCCCGCAACCATCATCGGTGACGCGAATCAGCGTCTTACCCCCATCGGCAATATCGATGGCGATCCGGCTGGCCCCTGCATCAATGGCGTTTTCCACCAGTTCCTTGACCGCTGAGGCCGGACGTTCGACCACTTCGCCTGCCGCGATACGGTTGATCGCAGCATCGTCCAACTGTCGTATTACGGGACGGATATCGCTGATATTGGGGTGTGCCTGCGCCATACCACCAGACCTAGCATAAGCACACACGATTCTGCCACTGGTTTGAACGCACAATTTTTCCAAGAGGGGGCGTTCGAACAATCGCGCCGGGGTCGGGTTTTGCAGCCAGCAAACAAGGTCGCGATTGTCCGAACGATCGATAGTGAGTGGTGGTCATTCAGAAAGTAATTAAGTGCACTTAGCACGAATGAACTATGGGCCCTCATTAACTCTGGATGGCGTGCAATCTGAGCAGAATTCAGCCGACTGCACGCGGGCAGAAGTGGCAAGAACATGCCGTGTCAAGAGACTTTCGGTGCTCCGGCGCGGGTCTTGCATGGCCCCCAAAGCGCAGCGCAGGCTAGGATCAGGCCCGACACGGTGGCGATCATGCCTGCCGCACTGACCGCATCCGCGCCGCCCAGCCACAACGGGCCATACCCAGCTAGAACATAACCCAAAACCGCAGATACCACGGCAAAGACAACGCTCCAGCCGATCTGGGTTTCCAGCCGGTTGGTCATCATCCGCGCGGCGGCGGGGGGGCAGATGAACATGGCGATCACGATGATCGACCCTACCGCGTCAAAGGCAGCGACAGCTGCAATGGCGGCGACAATCACCAGCGCAAAGCCCAACGAACCAGTGCGAATGCCGATGGTGCGGGCGAACCCTTCGTCGAAGGTGGAGATCTTCAACGGTCGCCAGAACAACCAGATGAATAGCGTTACACCCAGCAAAGTCGCGGCAATGCGCGGCAGCTCAGGTGGCAGCCCAGCCAACGCGGTCAGATCCAGCAGCGAAGACCACCCCACCGCGTCCAGCCAGATCAGGCTTTCCAGATTGCCATAGAGCGCATGTTCTACGTCCAAGTGCACGGTCGAGGTATCAGTCTGCTCCAGCAACAGCACCCCGGCGGCAAACATGGCGGTAAAGACCACACCCATCGCGGCACCGGGTTCGATCTGACCCAGCCGACGGATCGCTTCGATCGTCACCACGGCGACCACTGCGGCCCCCGCCGCACCCAGCATCATGGGCCATGTGGATATTGCTCCGGTCAGGATAAAGGCCACGACGATCCCCGGTAGCACCACATGGCTGATCGCATCGCCGATCAACGCCTGCTTACGCAGCACCAGAAAATTACCCGGCAACGCGCAGGCAATCGCCGCAAAGGTGCCTATCAGCAAGGGTGTCAGGGACAGGGGGACAAACTCTTCACCGCTCATGCCAAAACCCCCTGTGGGCCACCGATCTGGCGGTCTATCTCGGCGATCTGGTCGCGGGTCAGGACGGTCTCGATATCGCGCAACCCGTCATAGAGCGCGGCTGTTGCCTCATGCGCCTGATCGGCGCGGACGATTTCCCAGCGTTTCTCATCCCGCAAGGCCTTGGCCGCGCGGGCCTTTCCAGCCTCGGTGGCGACTCCATCGGCGCGGGCCAGACCTGCGCGTTTCAACAAGCGCAGGGTCAGGGGTTCGTAGATCTTTTGACCTTGCGCTAACGCCAGCAGGCCCTGACGAATATGAACCCGGCGCTGAAAGCGCAGATGACGCAGCACGGCGGCCAGAACGCCGCGCACCGGGGCCAGCAACAGCGACAGTGCAAAAAGCGCAAAGCTGACCAGCACGATGATCGGACCCGTCGGCAGGTTCGGGGCCGAGGCCGACAGCGCCGCGCCGACATAGCCCGAGACCCCTCCGGCAATCCCGGCAAGCAGCACCACGCGGTCGGACCGATCGGTCCAGAACCGTGCCGTGACGGCAGGGATGATCAACAATGCCACGATCAGGATCAGTCCGACGATTTTCAGGCCGACCACGGTGACGGCCATCACCAGCCCCATCATCGCAAGGTCGATGCGATGCACCGGCAGCCCCCGGGCGGCGGCATATTCGGGATCAAAGGCCACCATAGTCATGGGCCGGCGCAGGATCATTACCAGCACCAGCGTGGCCGCCCCGCCCAGCGCGATGACCAGCGCATCGGCCCACAGCATCCCGGCGGTCGAGCCCAGCAGGAACCCTTCAAGCCCCGCCTGACGGCCCACGCCCATGGTCTGAATGACGGTCAGCAGCACGATGCCAAACCCAAAGAACACCGACAGAACCGCACCAATCGCGGCATCCTCGGCCAGTCGCGTGTGGCGGGTCAGCCAGTTCATGCATAGCAAGCCGACCCAAGCCGACAGGGCCGAACCAGCCAGCAGTCCCAGCAGATTACGCCCGTCGCCGCCAAAGGCAACCAGCACCATGAAGGCCAGACACACACCGGGCAGCGTGGCATGGCTGATCGCGTCGCTGACCAGCGCGCGTTTGCGCAGAAACAGGAACGTGCCCGTTACACCTGCCGACACGCCCAGCAGCGCAGCCCCGATGGCGACCAGCGAAGCGTTATAGCCCAGCTGCAGGGTCAGAGCGTCCCAAAGCATGGATTACCCCAACGCGCGCGAAATCTGGTCGATCTGAGCGGTGGCCAGACGGCCCCCATAGGCGGCTTGCAGGGTCTCGGCTGTGAAGGCCTGATCCACCGGGCCCTCGGCCACTTTGCTGGTGTTGATCAGGAAGACATGATCAAAATAATCGGTGACGGTGGCCAGATCGTGATGCACGACAACCACGGTCTTCCCGGCCTCTTTCAGCGCTTTCAGCACCGCGATGATGGCCTTTTCGGTGGCCGCATCGACCCCGGCAAAGGGTTCGTCCAGCAGATACAGATCAGCCCCCTGCGCCAAGGCGCGGGCCAGAAACACCCGTTGTTGCTGGCCGCCCGAAAGCTGACCGATCTGACGGTCTGCGAAATCACGCATACCAACACGGTTCAAGCAATCCATCGCACAAGCCATATGTCGGGCACGTACACGACCCAATAGACCCAACTGACGCGACAGGCCCATCAGGACGACGTCGATCACGCGGGTCGGGAAATCCCAATCCACACTGGCGCGCTGCGGGACATAGGCGATGCGGGCACGCTGAGATTCAAGCGGCTGACCGTTGACCGTTACCTGACCCGACAGCGGCGACACAATCCCCAGCGCGGCCTTCAACAGAGTCGACTTGCCCGCGCCGTTTGGCCCGATAATGGCCGTCATCGCGCCGGGCTGCACCGTCATATCGACCGAGAAAACAGCGGGTTTCTGACCATAGGACACAGTCAGTCCACGGATGGCCAGCGGGCTGCGTTCAATCCCGTTGTCCTGAACGGATACGCCCTGATGTGCGGCCAGTTCCAGCATCGTTCAAAACCCCGCAGACAGTTTGCCGTTCATGCCGCGCGCAGGCACATCCGCACCCAGCGCACCGGCAATAACGGTAATATTGTGATCCAGCATCCCGATATAGGTGCCCTCATAAGTGCCCGGCTCGCCCATAGCATCGGAATACAACTCTCCGCCGACACCGATCTTATGGCCTTTGGCCGCAGCACCCTCGATCAGCGCGCGCATGGACCGGTCAGAGACCGAGCTTTCCACGAACACCGCTGTCAATTGCTGATCAACCAGCGTATCGACCAGCTCGCCGATCCGGTTCAGACCGGCCTCGGACTGGGTCGAGATGCCCTGAATACCCATCACCTCATAGCCGTATTCCGCACCGAAATAGCCAAATGCGTCGTGGGCCGTCACCAGAATGCGATTGTCCTTTGGGACGGCGGCCAGCATCTGTTTCCCATAGGCTTCCAACTGGTCGATTTCGGCCAGATGGGCCTGCGCATTGGCGGCGAAAATCTCGGCCGCTTCGGGGCGGGTGTCGGTCAGCGCATTTTGCACCTGAACCACCACGTCGCGCCACAGGGCCGGGCTCATCCACACATGCGGGTCGTATTTGTCGGCGTAATCGTCATGGGCGCGCAGCTTGGACGTGTCGATCCCTTCGGCCACGGCTATCACGTTGCGCTTGCGAGACAGGTCGTGGAAGAAATCCTCCATCTGCGCCTCAAGATACAGGCCGTGCCACAGGGTCAGGTCCGCGCGGGTCACGGCGACGATGTCGCTGCGGGTCTGGCGATAGGCGTGCGGATCGACGCCGGGGCCCATCAGGCCCTTGACCTCGACCTGATCGCCACCGACCTGGCGCACGGCGTCGGCAATCATACCGGTTGTCGCCACCACTTTGAGCGGCGCTTCGGCCAGCGCCGAGATAGGCAGAGCGACGGCAAAAGCCAGCGCTGCAAGAAAGCTACGACGAATCATGTCAGACCCCGATCTGATATCCCCATGACTGTTAATATGCGAACCATTCGCAACTTAGTCAATGCTATTGCGAATTATTCGCAAAAAAGACAACCATATTTGTCCATTTGGTCAAAAAAATAGCTGAAACGCACCCGCTTGCCCTTTTCTTTAGACGCAACCCATGCGATTTTGGCTCAAATCTCCCAAAGGACGCGATGATGGAAACGCAGAGCCCCGTGCGCACCGCGCATCTGCCGCAAGTGACCGAACCCCGCAATCCGGGCATGGATCTGGATCTGGACTGGGTGCGCGCCGTTCAGGCCAACACCTCGGCCATTGAACGCCGTGCCGCCACCCTGCCCGGTCGTCGTTCGGTAAAGAAAGACTATCAGGCCGCATGGCTGCTGAAGGCGATCACAATGATCGACCTGACCACGTTGTCGGGCGATGACACAGTGGGCCGCGTGCGCCGCTTGTGCGCCAAGGCGCGCCAACCTGTTTCGCCCGCATTGCTGCAAGCGATGGATATGCCGCCGATCACCACTGGCGCGATCTGTGTCTATCACGACATGATCGAACCCGCTGTTGCAGCGCTAAAAGGCACTGGCATTCCGGTGGCTGCTGTCTCGACCGGGTTCCCTGCGGGTTTGTCGCCTTTCCATCTGCGCGTAGCCGAGATTGAAGAAAGCGTGAAGGCCGGGGCCGAAGAGATCGACATCGTGATCTCGCGCCGCCACGTGCTGTCGGGTGACTGGCAGGCGTTGTATGACGAGATGAAGGCCTTCCGCGCTGCCTGTGGGGATGCCCATGTGAAGGCCATCCTGGCGACCGGAGAGCTGGGCAGCCTGCGCAATGTAGCGCGTGCGTCGGTCGTGTGCATGATGGCAGGGGCGGACTTCATCAAGACCTCGACCGGCAAGGAAAGCGTTAACGCCACCCTGCCCGTGTCGCTGGTGATGATCCGCGCGATCCGGGACTACTATGACCGCACTGGGTATCGGGTGGGCTACAAGCCTGCGGGCGGGATTTCCAAGGCCAAGGACGCACTGGTTTATCTGTCGCTGATCAAGGATGAGCTGGGCGATCGCTGGCTGCAACCGGACCTGTTCCGCTTTGGGGCGTCCTCGCTGCTGGGCGATATTGAGCGGCAGTTGGAACATTATGTCACCGGGGCGTACTCGGCTGGCTATCGGCATTCTATGGGGTGAGGCACGCCCGGAAATCGCTCGGGCAGAGCGATTTCAGTGCCGAACGGGCGAAGTCCCGGGAGAAGGACAAGAACAATGACAGTCAAAGAGATTTTCGAAACCATGGATTACGGCCCAGCCCCCGAAAGCGCAGCCGAGGCGCTGGCTTGGCTGGTCGATCAGGGTGACAAGTTCGGCCACTATATCGACGGGGCCTTCACCAAACCCGGTAAAGGGTTTGAAAGCCGCAACCCGGCGACCGGAGAAGTGCTGGCCAAGCTGACCCAAGCCAAACAAGGCGACGTGGACGCCGCCGTGGACGCCGCCCGCAAGGCGCAGCCCAAGTGGGAGAAGCTGGGCGGCGCGGGCCGGGCGCGGTATCTCTATGCCATTGCGCGCCTGCTTCAGAAACATGCGCGTTTGTTTGCGGTGCTAGAAAGCCTCGACAACGGCAAACCGATCCGTGAATCGCGCGACATCGACATCCCTCTGGCCCAGCGGCATTTCTATTACCACGCTGGCATGGCGCAGCTGATGGAAAGCGAGTTGCCCGACGCGCAGGCTTTGGGTGTTTGCGGGCAGATCATCCCGTGGAACTTCCCCCTGCTGATGCTGGCGTGGAAAATCGCGCCCGCGCTGGCGATGGGGAATACGGTGGTTCTGAAACCCGCTGAATATACCTCGCTGACGGCGCTGCTGTTTGCTGACATCTGCGGCCAAGCCGGGCTGCCCAAGGGCGTGGTCAATATCGTCACCGGCGACGGCGCGGTGGGTGAGATGATCGTCAACGCCGACGTGGAAAAGATTGCCTTCACCGGCTCAACCGCCGTGGGGCGACGCATCCGCGAGACGACCGCTGGATCCCGCAAGGAACTGACGTTGGAGCTGGGCGGTAAATCCGCCTATATCGTGTTCGACGATGCCGATCTCGACAGCGCCATCGAAGGGCTAGTCGATGCGATCTGGTTCAATCAGGGGCAGGTCTGCTGCGCGGGCTCGCGCCTGTTGGTGCAGGAAGGCATTGCCGACCGGTTCCACGCCAAACTGCGCGCGCGGATGGATGGCCTGCGTATCGGCGACCCGCTGGACAAATGCATCGACGTGGGTGCGGTGGTGGACCCGATCCAGTTGCAGACGATCAAAGCCATGGTCGACAGCAACACTGCAGGTGAGGTTTATCAGGCGGCCTGCGCGCTGCCCGAGAACGGCTGCTATTATCCGCCCACGCTGATCTCGGGTCTGGAGACATCCGATCCGCTGATGCAAGAAGAGATATTCGGCCCGGTTCTGGTCTCCTCGACCTTCCGCACGCCTACTGAGGCGGTCGAACTGGCCAACAACACCCGCTATGGGCTGGCCGCGACGGTCTGGACCGAGAATGTGAACCTCGCGCTGGATATCGCACCCAAGCTGGTTGCGGGCGTGGTCTGGGTGAATGCCACCAACCTGTTCGACGCCGCCGCCGGGTTCGGCGGAGTACGCGAAAGCGGCTTTGGCCGTGAGGGCGGCTGGGAAGGGCTGGCTGCCTATACCAAACCCAAAGGCAAGACCAAACCGCTGGCAAAGGTCGAGGCTGCAATGGGCCAAGGCGCACCGGTCGATCCTATTGATCGCACCGCCAAGATGTATGTGGGTGGAAAGCAGGCGCGGCCCGACGGCGGCTATTCGAAACCCGTCTGGGGTAAATCCGGCCTGCTGGGCCATGTGGGGCTGGCCAACCGCAAAGACGTGCGCAACGCGGTTGAGGCCGCAGCAAGCGCCAAAGGTTGGTCCAGGACCACCGGCCATCTGCGGGCGCAGATCCTCTATTACATCGGCGAAAACCTCTCGGCCCGCGCGGATGAGTTCGCCACCCGGATCGACGCCATGACCGGCGGCAAAACCGGCGCGGCTGAGGTTGAGGCCTCGATCCAGCGCCTGTTCACCGCCGCTGCCTGGGCCGACAAATATGACGGTCAGGTCCATGGCGTCCCGATCCGGGGCGTTGCCCTTGCGATGAAGGAACCCGTCGGTGTGATCGGCGCACTCTGCGCGGATGAAGCCCCGCTGCTGGGCCTGATCTCGGTACTGGCCCCCGCAATTGCGATGGGCAACCGGGTGGTGCTGGCGGCCTCCGAACCCTATCCACTGGCTGCAACGGATTTCTATCAGATCCTTGAAACCTCGGACGTGCCCGCAGGGGTTGTCAACATTCTGACCGGCAGTCACGCGGAACTGGCGAAACCGCTGGCCTCCCACATGAACGTGGATGCGGTCTGGTCGTTCTCGTCCACTGACCTGTCCAAAGATCTTGAGGTTGTATCTGCTGGGAACCTGAAACGCACATGGGTTAATAACGGCGCGGCAACCGATTGGAGCACCGACCACACCCGCCGCTTTTTGCGGGCCGCGACCGAGGTCAAGAACATCTGGGTGCCCTACGGTGAGTAGGGCAACATAGGACGCAGGCGAAAGCCCGCTCATGTGCAGACATTTTGTGAATGGGGTCACAGACAAAGCTGCTTACCTGACCCAACGTAAGGTCCATTCTAATCCAGAATGGGCCTTTTTTCATGCTGAGTTTACCGATTGATTTCTCAACCTCTTTGCAGCTTGTCACGTTGGTTGGCGTCTGCGGTGCCGGACTGTATATTCTAAACTACTTTATGCTGCAGATGGGTGTCATCAGGGGAACAGGAATCCTTTACCCCGTCTTGGTCATTGTCGCCGCCAGTTGCGTCCTGATCAGCATGTTAGAAGAATTCAATCTGGCGGGTTCGATCATCCAGATGGCGTATATTCTGATCTCGGTCCTTGGTTTGTTGCGCGGCTACCTGTCCCGGCACTTGGTGCGCTTCTCGGGAGACGAGCGCCAATTCATCGCACTACATTTGGAATCGTTAAAACCCCATCAAGCCCGCAGATTGCTGAACACGGCCACCGTGAAAGAGTTCCCAACCGGGGATATCCTGATCGAAGAAGGCAAGACCACCGATTTTCTGGGATTTGTATTGACCGGTCGAACCACGATCCTGAAAGACGGTCAGGTGATCAACTGCTGCGGGTTGGATGAAATACTCGGAGAGCTGACCTTCGGCCTTGGCCTTCCCGCAACGGCCACCGTCATCGCAACCGAACCGACCAGATGCCTGGTCTTCGACAACATCAAGCTGACGCGCTTGCTCAAACGAAACAGACATATTGATGATGCGCTAAAGGCCGCGCATTTCAGACATGCGCGGCAAAAGCTGCTAAGCAGCAACAAGTATACGTTATTGGCCCAGAAAAGACCCGCCGCTGCCTAACCGGATCAACCGTCCAGATCTTCGGGTTTGCCGACAATGGTGAAATGCAACCCTTCTGGATCCAACAGCTCGGATGCAACGCGGTTCACATCCTCCAACGTAACGGCGTTCACCTGATCGTTGCGTGTCGCGATATAGTCGATCGGCAGGTCTTCCATCTGCATCCCGACCATGATCGACGCGATCTGGCTGTTTCCGTCAAAGCGCAACGGGTAGGCACCGGTCAGATAGGTCTTTGCATCATCCAATTCCGTCTGCGTCACGCCTTCGTCTGCCGCGCGGGCCCATTCGTCACGAATGACTTTGACGGCCTCGGCAATACGATCATTGGCCGAAGATACGGATCCCAGATAAACCGAGGCCAGATCCTTGGGCACCAGATAGGTGCTGACACCATAGGTAAGGCCCCGTTTTTCACGCACCTCATGCATCAGGCGGCTTTCAAAACCACCCCCGCCCAGAATGTGGTTCAGCACAAAGGCCGCAAAAAAGTCGGGATCATCACGGTCGATCCCCTCATGGCCAAACAATGCCACCGATTGCGGAGTGTCGAATTCGACCACGCTTACACCACCGGGAATAGTCACCTGGGCTCGGCCCGGTATCTGTTTGCCGCTTGCGGGCAGGTCGGCCAGCAGCTTGTCCAGCAATACACCCAGTTCCTCGGCCGTGATGTCCCCAACTGCGCCAACATACATGCGGTCCTTGGCGAACACGTTTTCGTAGGCCGATACAATATCGTCCCGCGTCAGGGCGGTGACGCTGTCGATGGTCCCTTTGCCCTCGGACCCATAGGGATGGTCACCATAGGCCATGCGGGCAAAGTTGCGACCGGCAATGTCGTTGGGATCGGTTTGATCCGAGCGCAGTCCAGACAGAACCTGCGCCCGCACGCGGTCCACAGCGTCCTGATCAAAGCGCGGCTCATGCAAAGTAACGCGCAGCAGATCGACGACCTCATCGCGGTTTTCGGTCAGAAACTGCGCCGACACCGATACCTGATCGTCAGTTGCATTGTAGCGGAATGAGGCGGCCAGAGACTCCAACTCGCGGGCATAGGTGCGCGAGTCCATATCCCCCGCGCCTTCTTCGATCAGGCCCGCCATTAGGTATACTGCGCCGCGTTTGTCCGGATCATCCAGTGAAGTGCCGCCGCGAAACCGCAACTCGATCGCGGTGAAGGGAATCGAATGATCCTCGACCAGCCACGCGGCAATACCCCCGGGCGACGTGACTTCCTGAATTTCGATCTCGGCCCAGGCGGGCAAAGCGATAATGAAAGCGATCAGAGTGGCAAAGATCCGTTTCATTGTGTCACCTCATCGTCGCGCATCAGCCACCCGGTGACTGATGTTTCGAGTTGAAAGACTTCGCGTGCGGCCGCGATGATCTCATCGCCGGTAACGGCCTGAAGAATATCGGGCCAGGCCTGCACGTCTTCGACTGTCAAACCGGTGGTCAAAGCACGGCCATAGCGGTTGCCGATTCCGTCCACGTTGTCACGCGCATAGGTCTGCGATGCCCGCAACTGCATCTTGATACGATCCAGGTCGTCCTCGTTGACACCTTCGGCAATAAAGTCAGCGACAGCCTGATCCATCGCATCTTCGGCTTCTTGCAAGGACACGCCCTGCGCCGGGACGACCAGAAGATCAAAGGTTGTATTATCCAGCGACATCCCGCGATAAAACGCACCGCTGAAGACGGCCTTTTGCTGGTCGAACTGCAGTTTTTCGGACAGGTATGACGTATTGCCCCCGCCCAAAAGCTCAGCCAGCAGGAACAACGCCGCGGCCTTTTCCTGCGCGCCCGCGTCGCGCTCTTGCGCCAGATAGCTGCGCTGAACATAAGGTTGCGAGACGCGCGGGTCCTTATAGGTCAGCCTCCGCGCTGCGGTTTGAGGCGGTTCTTGCGACCTGATGCGTTCGGGCAGATCCGGGTTGGCAGGAATGACGCCGTAGTATTTCTCGGCCAAGGTTCTTACGTCATCGGGATCAACGTCGCCTGTAACGACCAGAATGGCGTTATTGGGGGCGTAGTGGGTCTGGTAGAAGGATAGCGCATCCTGCATGTCCAGTGTCTCCATCTCATGCCGCCAGCCGATGATCGGCGCACCATAGCGATGGTTGAGGTACTGCGCCGCGCTCATCTGTTCGCCAAACAGGGCGCGCGGGTTGTTTTCTGTGCGCTGATTACGCTCTTCAAGGATCACGTCGCGTTCGGTTAGGATATCTTCCTCACTCAGGCGAATATTGCGCATCCTGTCGGATTCCATCCGCATCATAAGCTCTAGCCGGTCCGAGGCCACGCGTTGGAAATACGCTGTATAGTCGTAGGAGGTGAAAGCGTTGTCATTACCGCCATTGGCTGCAACCGTGGCCGAGAACTCACCCGGAGCCAAAGTATCCGTGCCCTTGAACAACAGATGTTCCAGAAAATGCGCCACACCGGACGACCCGATCGGCTCATCCGCAGACCCTGCTCGATACCAGACCATATGCTGCACCACAGGGGCGCGGTGATCTTCAACCACCACGACATCCATGCCGTTATCAAGCGTGAAGGTAGTGACCGCCTCCTGCCCATCCTCGGCGAAGACCGAGGTGGCGGCGATCAGGGCAGCCGACAATGCCAAGGCCCGAACCATGGGGCATCCTCCGTATAATTTGCTGTGGTTCAAACTACGGTGGTGCGGCGCAGGTTCAAGGCCGATGACGAAAAGTTAAGGATTATTCATCCAAAGGAGGGGCCGAAGGCGTTTCGATACCTACACGACGGGCCGCCTGGTTCTGTTGTTCCGCGTTCAGCGCCTCTTTCCGGTAGACCTGCTCATAGCGGTCGATCTTGAACAAACGCAAACGGGTCAGTCGGCCTTGCTTCCTACGGAACTCGGCATCCTCAGTATCAACCACCTGACGGGTATTGGACGGGACACCGTAGCGGCTTGAGGCTGTCACCAACGCGGCATCCGTCGATGGAATCGCCGTATTCGGATTCAGAGCTGCCGGATTGCCACCAAGCGCCGCAACCGCATCGGCTGTTGGCGTTGGGTCGGTCAGGTTACCACCGCCCGGGGTTGGAGCAGGCAGAAACTGATAATCTTCAGGCTGCGTCAGAGGTTTCACCGGCAGCACGGAAAACTCGTCCGGCCCTGGCCCCGGCGCTTCAAGGTGGCGCAGGCCGATATCGGAACATCCCGCAACCGCAAAAGCCAATGTCACAGCAAATATGGAACGCGGCAACCGCATCAGAGTCTCCAGCCTGTTTCGGGCGTTTTAACGCATATCGACGAGCGCGTCACGAGGGCTTTTTGCTGTCGAACAGCACCAGCCCTAAGGCCCCCGCAAAAATGAACACGTCGGCAAGGTTGAAAACAAATGGGTTGTTGATACCGCAACATGACATGTTCAGGAAATCGAGAACAAAGCCATAAAGCACACGGTCAACAACATTGCCCAGCGCTCCGCCGATCAGCAAACCGCCGCAGAACAGCATCAGCTTTGATGGTGCAGAGCGCATCAGCCAGATCAACACAGCAACCGAGATCGCAACGGACACGCCGATCAGCACCCAGCGTGCCGCGTCGCTGTTGCCCTGAAACAGGCCGAAATTGATGCCCCGATTCTCGCCGTATTTGAACACCAGTAAGGGCGGCAGTACGTCGATATCGCCCTCAGCCACGCGCATGACGTGGACGACCAGATATTTGCTGATCTGGTCGATCGCAAACGCCGCAAGCGCAGCCCAAAGCAGAAGGCGGTACCGCATCAGTGACGGAAGTGCCGCATACCGGTGAAGACCATGGCCAGACCGGCCTCGTCCGCCGCTGCGATCACTTCGTCGTCTCGCATGGAGCCACCCGGCTGGATCACACAGGTGGCGCCGGCCTCAGCGGCCTCCATCAGACCGTCGGGGAAGGGGAAGAACGCGTCCGAGGCCACAGCCGAGCCGATGGTCAGCGGTTGCGGCAGCCCCAGCACATCGGCCATACGTTCGGCTTTCTTGGCGGCGATCAGCGCCGAGTCCACGCGGCTCATCTGCCCGGCACCTACCCCCACAGTCGCGCCATCCTTGACGTAGACGATGGCGTTGGATTTGACGTGTTTCGCCACTTTCCAAGCAAACAGCAAATCGCGCATTTGTTCATCAGTTGGCGCTTTCTTGGTGACAACCTTCAGGTCATCCATGCCGACAAAGCCATTGTCCTTGTCCTGCACAAGCAGGCCACCGGCCACTTGACGGACGGTCTTGCCACCTGCGGTCACATCCGGCAGCCCTTCGGTCGTCAGCAGGCGCAGGTTCTTCTTGGCGGCGAAAATCGCCTTGGCCTCATCCGACGCACCCGGAGCAATCACGACCTCAGTGAAAATCCCGGTGATTTCCTGCGCGGTTTCCGCATCCAACGGCTGGTTCAGCGCCACGATCCCACCAAAGGCCGAGGTGCGGTCGCAGTCGAACGCCGCCTTATATGCGTCGATCAGCGTGGCACCTGTCGCCACACCGCAGGGGTTAGCGTGTTTGATGATGGCACAGGCCGCACCTTTCGCCGGGTCGAATTCAGCCGCCAGTTCAAAGGCTGCATCGGTGTCGTTGATGTTGTTGTAGCTGAGTTCCTTGCCCTGATGCTGCACCGCCGTGGCAACGCCGGGCCGGTTGGTGCCGTCGGTGTAGAAAGCCGCCTTTTGGTGGCTGTTCTCGCCATAGCGCAGGGTCTGTTTCAGCTCACCCGCAAAGGCGCGGCGTTTGGGGGCATCAAGCTCCAGCGCGTCGGCCAGCCAGTTCGACACAGCCGTGTCATAAGCGGCGGTGCGGGCATAGGCTTTTTGCGCCAGTTTGCGGCGGAATTTCGGGCAGGTCGACCCATTGTGCTGATCCATGTCGCCCAGCAGTTTGGTGTAATCCTCGACATCCACGACCACATTCACAAAGGCATGGTTCTTTGCTGCCGCGCGGATCATCGCAGGGCCGCCAATGTCGATATTCTCGACACATTCGTCATATCCAGCCCCCTTCGCCACGGTCGCCTCGAACGGGTAGAGGTTCACCACCAGCAGGTCGATCGCGCTAATCCCGTGCTCGGTCATCGCGGCCACATGGGTGTCGTTATCACGCAGCGCCAGCAGCCCGCCATGCACCATCGGGTGCAGGGTCTTGACCCGGCCGTCCATCATTTCGGGAAAACCGGTGATCTCGCTGACGTCTTTCACGTCCAGCCCCGCCTCGCGCAGCGCCTTTGCGGTGCCGCCGGTTGACAACAACTCAACTCCGCGCTCGGCCAGCGCCTTGCCCAGATCGATCAATCCGGTCTTATCGGATACGGAAAGCAGCGCGCGGCGCACGGGGTGAAGGTCGGTCATGGGTCCAAAGGTCCTTTTGGCGTCAGTCGAAATCGGGCTCGTCCCGGTGCACATCGCGCACGGCATAGGCTGTATCCTGTGCCTTGCTCAACGTCCACCGAATGCGCGTCGCATACTCCATTGCGCGGCCAGATAGAACGATCTGTTTTGTCGCGCGCGGCTTTAGACGCCCTTTTTCAAGATAAACGCTTGGTTCGACATCCAGTTTTGCCAACCCATCATGACGAAACACCCAGATCTCACCGCTTTTGAGCGCCATCGACACCGCCGCACCGCCCAAATCCAGCGCCGCATCAACGTCGGGATGCAGGTGGAATCTGATATCGAATCCGATGCCCTGCAGGCTCGAGGCGTTCATCGCCTTGTCGAATTGCCGTTTTGCCCGGTCATCCGACGTCAGCAGAATATCCTCGCAAACCAGTTCGCGCCCGTCAAAGCGCAGTTCGAACGTACGGGCGTGGGTGAGGCCGAACACTTTCGAATAGCCATCATGCCCGGCCATGAACTTCGCACCTTCAAAGGATTCTTCGAATTCGTTCGGAACATCAGTCGGTGCATCGACCAGGGCTTCGGCTCCTCGGTGGTCAGGGCTGGTCAGGCGGGCGCTGGAATAGCCATCAAGGCACAACGTTGAATGCGACGGGGTTGCCCGTCCTGCCCGGCGCCATTCCGCGCCGAAGGTTTCCCCTGATCCGCAATTCACGATCAGGGGGCGTCGGCCCGAGGTCAGTTCGAAAGCCAAGGTTGAGGCATGCGCGTTATACGACGCTGGCCCCTTGGGCGGCGCGCTGGCATCTACGATTACACTGGTTCGCGCCGCATAAAGGCGCGCGTAGCCCATCGACAGGCCAGTGGCGTGATGTGGCCGCACGCCACTTTGTGCCAGAGCCTGATCCAGACGTCCTTCCAGCCCGCGCCCACCCCCATGAAACCGCGCAAGTCCCCCGTCCGAGTGCCGCAGGCAGCGCAGTGTGGGGGCCATCCGCTTGATCGCTCCCGCCTGTGCGCCGGGCGTCCCCCTGCCCAGCTCGCTGAGTGCTGCGGATGTCCAAGCCAGCAACGTGAAAACCTCAAGCAATTCTTCTGGATTGCGGGTCAGCAAACCACCCTTGGGGTCAATCTGACTGTCACATTCCCGCGCCAAAGCGCGCAGGGCCGGGTCTGCCATATGTTCAAGACCATCCAGCGCCAGACCGGCCTGAACCAAACCCGCCAAAGCTTCGAACCGCGGCAATCCCGGCGTGGCGGCTTTCCAGCGCTTGGACAGAAACCAAGTCTGCTGCGACAAAGCCCGAAAAAACTGCTGGCGCTGTTTTTCATCCGTACCACGTAACAGAAAGGCAGAGTGGTTGACCCAGCGCATCACACGACGCCCGGTCAGATCAGGCGCCCAGCCGGGACCATGACCGCGCCCATGTGCCGCAATCCAACCCCAGACCCAGCGCTGCGCCTTCTCGCGCGCACGCATGTCGCCAACAGCCGCCAGATCATCAAGCCATGCAAACCCGTGCCGTTCATTGTCGAAACCGGTACTTGGGGCAGTGACATCCCATAGCTCGGTATCCTGCGCCTCGACCAGAAAACCTGCAAACAGAAGGTTTCCGGCGACCAGCTGTCGACCCCGGGCAAACGCGCCAATCGTCCGGGGTTCGGGCTCGCCCACAAAACCACTGACGGGTTTGCGCCGCTGACTGAGCCGCGCGTAGAGGCGGTTTTGAAACCGCGTCCACCGGTTTGCCATGGTATCCTTGTTTGACATGCCGCCCGCTAATCTGCCCTGTGCGCTCTGCTGGCGCCTAAGCGCAACGATAAACCGCGTCGCGCGTCATGTCATCGAAAAGCGTCGCATCAGGCAGATTTGTTCAGGCACGCGATATAGAAACCATCCATACCACCCCGATCCGCCCAATAGTCAGGCCGCAGGCGCAGGCCACCTTCTTCGGTGATCCAATCCTTGTCGACCCCAGCAATGTCCAGCGCCTCGCGCTCGACCTTCATGTCCGGGAAAAGACCCATCGCTTCTTCGATCTGAACCTCACCCTCGTCCGGCAGCAGGGAGCAGGTGCAGTAAACCAGCCGCCCGCCGGGTCTAAGCAGGCCCCAAGCATGGGCCAGCATCTGCGCCTGCAATTCGATCAATCCGCCAAATTCGGAGCCGTCCTTGGCAAAGGGCAGGTCCGGGTGGCGGCGGATGGTACCGGTTGCCGAACAGGGCGCGTCCAACAGGATCGCATCGTATTGGCCCTGATGCTCTAGCGCGTCACCAGCGATGACCTTGGCTTTCAGCCCCGTTCGTTGGAGATTCTCGCGCACACGTTCTAATCGAGAATCCGACACATCAAGCGCTGTCACCTTCGCTCCGGCCGCGGCAATCTGCATGGTTTTCCCACCGGGGGCCGCGCAGAGGTCCAGTATGTTCTCTCCGGCCTTCGGTGCAAGCACCTGAACGGGGATAGCTGCAGCAGCATCCTGTACCCACCAATCGCCATTGTCGAACCCCGGCAAGGTCGAGACCTGCCCCGCATCCTGCACCCGTCGCGAGCCCGTAGGCAGCGCCTCACCGGGACCATCGGCGCCGGGTTTGACGGTGATATCCAGCGGCGCGCCTGCGAAATGCGCCTGTTCCATTCCGGTGATGGCATCAGGGCCCCAAGCCATGGTCAGCGGGTCGCGCAGCCATTCGGGCAGTCGAGGAACGCGCATCTTGGGCCATGCCTCGGGCCCTTCAGCGGCCACCTTGCGCAGCACCGCGTTCACCAGACCCTTGAGGCGGCCATGTTTGCGCGACCGACCGACAATCTCGACCATCGAATTCACCACACCATGCGCGGCCTCTCCGTGGCACAACTCAACCGCGCCAAGACGCAGAGCATTGTGGACGGTCAGCGCGGGCGTGCGATTCAGGTGGTTGTCCAGCAGACGGTCGGCGCGTTCCAGCCCGCGCAGGGTTTCCAGCGTCAGGCGCTGTGCGCGGGCGCGGTCTTCGCGGTCCAGCCGGTCCAAGGCACCTGCGGCCAGACATTCGGACAGCAGACGCCCCTCGCCCAATATCTGATCCAGCAGATAGATCGCGCTGCGCCGCGCGGCTGTTGCGTTGTCGGACATGGAACCGCCTCTGATTTGACCCGCGCCCGCATTGCCAAACGCGGACGGGGGCGTATATCAAGCCATGGAACGGAAAGGAACCCGATCTCATGAGCGACGACCGCACAGACCTGCCGCCCGCCGCCCAACGCGCTCTGGCCGAGGCCGAGGACCGCCGCCGCAAGGCCGCAGCCGAGGCGAAAGAGCAGCCCAAGGAACTGGGTGGCCGCGACGGCCCCGACCCCGCCCGCTATGGTGATTGGGAAAAGAAGGGCATCGCAATCGACTTCTGATCACTCAACCCCGCAGCGCGGCCAGGAAATCGGCAATCAACGCGCGTTGTTTTTTGGATTTCGCCCGATCCTCGGGCCATGTCAGCCAATAGCCGTCTTTCGTGTTCAGCGCGGGCAGGTCCAGACGCCGCAAGCGCCCGGCCTGCAGATCGGCCTGCGCCAGAGGTTCGGACCCCAGCGCCACCCCCAGCCCCTGCCGCGCCGCCGACAAGGCGTGTTCCATCGAATCAAAGCTGATCCCCGAGGGCGGCAGATCGTCATGGCCAGTCTTGCGCGCCCAATCACGCCAGGCGGGCCGCTCCCCCCGCAGGTCGATCAGGGGGGCTCCCCACTCCACGCCCGGCGCGGCCATGGGCACCAGCACCTCGGGCGCGATCCGCTTCGCCTCACGCCCCGGCCACGTGCCGCGCCCGTAACGGATCTGCAGCCATGTGCGTTCTTCGTCCAGCGACAAGCGCCGAGCGATTGAATCCGTCATCACCCGCACTTTGGGACGCAGTTGCTGAAACCGGGGGATCGCCGGCACCACAAGCGCATGGATACCGGAGGACAGCCCCGCCACGCGCAGCTCACGCGGGGCTTTGCCGAACAAATCCTCGGTGTTGCGCTCCAGCGCCTGCAAACTGTCCTGCACCAGCGGCAAATAGCTTTCGCCTTCGACGGTCAGCGACACGCCGCGCGCCTCACGCACAAACAGGGTCCGGCCCAGCCACGATTCCAGATTTGCGATCCGCTGGCTCACCGCCGCCTGTGTCAGCCCGAATTCCCGGGCCGCCGCAGAGAACCCGCCCAGCCGACCGGCAGCTTCGAACACGCGCAACCAGTCCAGAGGCGGCAATCCGATCTTTTTCCGAGCCATAAGATTTTCCTGCTCTCAGTCGCAATAAGGTTTAATTGTGTTAATGCCACGAGGGGCGTATCTCCTCAACCATAGCCCGCGCCGAACAGGAGAGACCCCATGCTGCGCACCGCCACTCACACCACCCAGATCGTGACTGTTGAATTTGCCGATGGCACACAAGCGCGTTTTCACGCCATCTGGCTGCGCGACAATGCGCTGGACCCCGACACCCGCGCGCCGGGCAATGGTCAGCGCCTGATCACCATCGGGGACATTCCCGCCGATCTTTCGGTCAGCGCGGCCGAAATCGTGAACGGAGACCTGAGCGTCACCTTCCAGCCCGAAGGCAAGACGGTGACCTTCCCCGCCCCCTGGCTGGCCGATCACATCTATGACCGCGATCCGGCACAACAGATGGGCCGCATCGCCCCCGGCCTCACCACTTGGGACAGCACTCTGACCCCGCCCAGCGCGGATTGGAGCGCAGTCCACGCCGACCCCGCCGCCAAGCGCGACTGGCTGGCCGCCGTGACAGAGTTCGGCTTTGCCAAGCTGACCGGTGGCCCGACCGAACCGGAATCGCTGCTGCAGGTGGCCGATCTATTCGGCTATGTGCGCGAAACCAACTACGGCCCCTATTTCGAGGTCCGGACCGAGGTGAACCCGACCAACCTTGCCTATACCGGGCTGGGGCTGCAGGCCCATACCGACAACCCCTATCGCGATCCGGTGCCGACGCTGCAGATTCTGTATTGTCTGGAAAACAGCGCTGCGGGCGGCGATTCCATCGTGGTGGACGGCTTCCGCGCCGCCGAAAAGCTGCGCGATCAGAACCCCGACGGCTTTGCCCTGCTGGCCGGATACCCGGCGCGGTTCGAATACAAGGGCGAAGACGGCGTCTGCCTGCGGTCCCGTCGCCCGATGGTCGAACTGTCACCGGATGGCGAATTGGTCAGCATCCGGTTCAACAACCGCTCCTCTGCGCCCTTCGTAGACATCCCGTTTGACCGGATGGAGGCGTACTATGCCGCCTATCGTCAACTGGGTGACATCATCGACGACCCGGCCATGGGTGTGTCCTTCAAACTGGAACCGGGTGAGAGCTTCATCGTCGACAACACCCGTGTCCTGCACGCGCGGCTCGGCTATTCCGGTACGGGGTCGCGCTGGCTGCAGGGGTGCTATGCCGACAAGGATGGGCTGCTGTCCACACTGGCCGCGATGGAGATGGCGCAACCGGAGGCGGCGGAATGAAACCCGATTTCTCGACCCTGACCCGCGACAATATCGTGGCGTTCATCGGTGATATCTTCGACCGCCGCGGTGGCGAAGAATATCTCGGCGAACCCGTCACCATGGCCGAGCACATGCTGCAAGGCGCAACCATCGCGGAACAAAATGGCCAGCCTGAAGAAATCATCATCGGCGCCCTGCTGCACGATATCGGGCATTTCACATCCGAGTTTGGCACCTATCATCCCGACGACACCGAAGATCGCCATCATGAGGACGCTGGCGCAGAGGTGTTGGAGCAGTTCTTCCCCTCGGTCATCACCGATTGCTGCCGCTATCACGTGGCGGCCAAACGATATCTGTGTGCCACCAAGCCCGAATATTTCGACCGGCTGTCGGCAGCCTCAGTTCATACGCTGGAATTGCAGGGTGGCCCCATGAGCGCCGAGGAGGTGGCCGCATTCGAAGCAAACCCCAACCTGAAAGAGATCATTCAGGTCCGCTACCTGGACGAGGCCGGTAAGCGCGCCGACATGGAAACCCCTGATTTCGCGCATTTCGCCCCGATGATACAGCGGATGGTCGATCGCCATTTGGGCTAGGTCCAAGTGTCAAGCGACTGAGGGCAAACGTCCTGCATGGTTTGCGCGCCGCGCGTTGATCCAAACCTGCACAGCCAGTAAGTAAGGCAAGAAAAAAGCAAAATTCTGGATCAGATCGAACGGGCCCGAGAAATCGGGCTCGGACCCTGCCCCTCCGGTCAGCAGATACCATAGCGTGTAGTGCACACGGTAGAGCCACGACCCCAAGGCCAGCCAGAACAGCCGCAGGCCCCAGGTCCAGTGGCCCGCACGGTTACGGGTCAGCGCCATGCGGGCCACCATCAGCCCAGCAGTGAACAGGCACAGACCATAGAGGAAAAAGGCTGCCGACATGACCGGGCCTCCGATCGTGCCGCGCAGGGGGATATAGGTCATCCCGGCCAAACCCGTGATCAGAGCAAGCGTGACTAGCACTCGGCCCAGAATGCGATGGAAACGAGTGTATTTCTGTCGCAAGCCCGGCAGCACTTGCAACGGAACAAGCGCAACCAATACGGTCCCGGCGAATATGTGCACCAGCATGGCCGTATTGCCGACGCCCTGCCCGTCTGCAAACAAATAGCTTTGCTGCGCCGCGTCTTCAGACAGCCCGACACGGATCATGCTAAAACCATGTACCACGAAAGGCAGCAGCGTCAGATAGAACACCACCAGCAGCAGGCCCAGAACTGCGCGAGATTTCACGGTTCGCATAAGCTGACCATAGCGCCACTGGTCTCTGCGTCTATGGCTCAGAGGCCCAGCACATCCACCATGTCATACTGACCCGGCGTTTTTCCCTGCCCCCACAGTGCCGCTTTCAGCGCGCCACGGGCGAATATCGCGCGGTCAGTGGCCAGATGGCGCAGCACGATACGCTCTCCCGGCGCGGCGAATAAGACATCGTGCTCGCCCACGATGTCTCCACCGCGAACGGCGTGAAAACCGATATCACCCCGTTTGCGCGCCCCGGTGATGCCATCGCGGCCCCGGTCGGATACGTCAGCCAAGTTGACCCCGCGCCCCTCGGCGGCGGCCTCACCCAGCATCAGCGCCGTGCCCGAGGGCGCATCGACCTTGTGGTGGTGGTGGCCCTCGATGACCTCGATATCGAAATCCTCGTCCAGTGCGGCGGCGACCTTTTTGGTCAGCTGCACCAGCAGGTTGACCCCAAGGCTCATATTGCCGGCCCGCACGATCACCGCGTGGCGCGACGCAGGCTCCAGCGCCGCAATCTGTTCATCCGTCATGCCCGTAGTGCCGATTACGTGCACGCAACGTGCCTGCGCAGCCAGCGCGGCGAACTCCAGCGTTGCCTCGGGCGCGGTGAAGTCGATCACCGCCTGCGCCTGCGCAAATGCCTCAAGCGGATCATCGGTAACTGTGACGCCCAGCGCGGGGCCACCCATGGCGGTTCCCACGTCCTCGCCGATCCAGTCATGGCCCGCGCGCTCGACCACACCGACCAGACGCGCCTGATCACTGTCCGTCACTGTCTTGATCAGCATCTGCCCCATACGGCCCGAAGCCCCTGTGATGACGATCCCCGGAATATGGGTCATGGCTTGCTTCCCTCATTGCAATCGGCTCAAAGCCTCCTACCCGGTTCGCGCCCGCTTGGCAAAGGTGGGATTTGGGCTTAGATCGAAGTCATGGCAAAGAACAAATTCCACGATGGCCCCGGCCCGTCCCAACGACAGCTGCGTGTCGGCGAACTGATCCGCCGCACCCTGTCCGAGGTTCTGGCGCGCGGAGATGTCCACGATCCCGACCTGAACCGCATGTCAATCACTGTGGGTGAGGTGCGCACCTCACCTGATCTGAAGATCGCCACCGCCTATGTTCTGCCCTTGGGCGGTAAAGGCCAAGAGGACGTGATCGAGCTGCTGGCCCGCAATAAGGGCGAATTGCGGCGTATGATCGGCAAGAAGCTGAACCTGAAGTTTTCACCCGATCTGCGGTTCCGTCTGGATGACACGTTCGACCGTCTGGACGACACCCGCCGCATGTTCGAACAGGACGCGGTGCGCCGCGATCTGGACGAGTGATCCGCACGCTGGCCACATTGGGCGCGTTCCTGTGGGCCGCGCAGGCTGGCGCGGTGAGCTGTGAGAAAGTCACCCACGACGACAAGCGCTATACTGTTTGCGAAGTGGACGCCGGCAATGAAGACCTGCGCTTATTTCTGAACGACGACAATGGCGACCTTTTGGGGCATTTCTCCTCGGTAAATGAGGCGTTGGCTCCCGGCGGTGAACGTCTGGCCTTTGCGATGAATGCGGGCATGTATCACGACGATCGTTCGCCCGTGGGTCATTATGTCGAGGACGGGCAGGAACAGATGCGCGTCATTTCAAACCCCGGCCCCGGCAATTTCGGCCTTCTACCCAATGGGGTATTCTGCATCCGCGAGGGCCGCGCTGATGTGTTCGAAACGCTGGACTATGTCGATCAAGCGCCCAACTGCCGCTTTGCCACCCAATCCGGCCCCATGCTGGTGATCGACGGAGAGCTGCACCCGCGCTTCCTGCCCGACTCGACCTCTCTGTTTGTGCGCAACGGGGTGGGCACCAGCGAGGATGGCACCCGCGCGGTATTTGTGATCTCGGACGACTACGTCACCTTCTACGAGTTTGGCAGCCTGTTTCGGGACGTGCTGAAAACGCCCAACGCGCTGTTCTTCGACGGCAATATCTCGCGCATGTATGACCGGGCCGAGGGCCGCTCGGATATCGGGTTCTCGCTGGGGCCGATCGTGGGTGTGGTCGAAAGCGCACCCGTAAATTGACAGCGCCCATGTGATCCGCTACCCCGCGCGCCTTAGCATGAATCAAGGTGTGATATGGGACGCAAACGCAAGGGCCGCGACATTTCCGGTTGGCTGGTGGTGGACAAGCCTGCGGGCATGACCTCAACCGCTGTGGTCAACAAGGTGCGGTGGGCGATGGACGCGAAAAAGGCAGGCCATGCGGGCACGCTGGATCCCGAGGCAACCGGCGTTCTGGCCGTGGCTTTGGGTGAGGCGACCAAGACCGTTCCCTACATCACCGACGCGTTGAAAGCCTACACCTTCACCGTGCGTCTGGGTCAGGCCACCAACACCGACGATGCCGAGGGCGAGGTGATTGCGCAAAGCGATGCGCGCCCTTCGGATGACGATATCAAACAGGCGCTGGCCCCGTTTCTGGGCGACATCATGCAGGTGCCGCCCAAGTTCTCCGCCGTGAAAATCGACGGCCAGCGCGCCTATAAACTGGCCCGCGATGGCGAGGATGTGGAACTGTCTGCCCGGCCCCTGTGGGTTGAGGAACTGATCCTTGTGGACCGTCCCGACGCCGATCACGTGATGCTTGAGATGACCTGCGGCAAAGGCGGCTATGTCCGCTCCATCGCCCGCGATCTGGGTGCCGCTTTGGGATGCCACGGCCATGTCAAAGAGCTGCGTCGCATCTGGTCCGGCCCGTTTGAGGTCGAAGATGGCTTGTCCATCGACCAGATCGACGAGATGGCCAAGACCGAGGCGCTGGACGCGTATCTGCACCCGCTGGAAACCGGCCTCGCCGACCTGCCCGAGCTGAAATGCACGCCCGAGGGCGCCACCCGCCTGCGCAATGGCAATCCGGGCATGGTGCTGGCTAGCGACGTGGAATATGGCGACGAGGCTTGGGCCTCGCTCGAAGGCAAAGCCGTAGCAGTGGGCATTTATAAATCCGGCGAATTGCACCCCAGCCGGGTGTTCGTCGTCTGAAACCCGTGTTAGGCGGGGGCATGATCACCCGAACGCATACCAAGGGCGATGCGCCCTCGACCGCCGTCTATTCCGATTGCGAGATGTATCGCTATAGCTTGACCCGCGTCTGGGATGCAGGCGGGCGCAAGGCGCTGTTTGTGATGCTGAACCCCTCCACCGCGACCGAGGTACAGAACGACCCCACGGTTGAGCGCTGCGAACGCCGCGCGCGGGCGCTGGGGTTTGGCGCGTTTCAGGTGACGAATATCTTTGCCTGGCGCGACACCGACCCCCGCAAGATGCGCGCCGCCGCCGATCCGGTGGGCCCTGCAAATGACGCCGCCATTCTGGACGGTGTCGAATGGGCCGATCAGGTCATCGCCGCATGGGGCACCCATGGCGCACATCTGGATCGCGGCCCGGCGGTCGAAGCGCTGCTGCGCGGCACCGGCCAGCCGCTGTTCCATCTGGGGCTGACCAAGGCGGGGCATCCAAAGCACCCTCTGTACATCGCCTATACCCAGCAGCCCGAACCGTGGTGACAAACAGTTAACCACGAGTCCAACCTGCCTTTGACCAAAGCCTTACGAAAATAGGATAAATCATCCTCGGAGAACTGCGTTCACGGAGGGTTGCCATGTTCTTGATCGGACTACTCGGTCTGGCCGCCATGGGCGGTGCGGCCTATGCAATCAGCGATGTGTTTGAGCCCGAGGAAGAGGTCGAAGAGGACGACATCCAAGAAGACGAACCCACCGATCTGTCCGAGGGCAACCTGCTGGACGTGGATGAGAATGCTGACGCCCCTGAAACCTCGGAAATCTCGACCGGAACGGTGCTTTCGGAGCAGGACGGCAATCTGATCATTGCCGGGTCCGAAGATACCGACCTTCTGACCGGGCAGGACGGCGACGATCAGATCAACGGGTATGAAGGCGACGACACCATCATCGGCGGCGCGGGCGAAGATGTGCTGCACGGCGGCAAAGGGGATGACATTATCACGGGCGGCCTTGATGACGACGTGCTGCATGGTGAGGACGGCGACGACCAGCTTTCTGGTGATCAGGGCGACGACACGCTGTTTGGTCATTTCGGTGATGACACCCTGACAGGCGGCGATGGCGAGGACGAGCTTTACGGCGGGCAGGACGATGACACTCTGACCGGGGATGCGGGCGATGATGCGCTGCATGGGGGATATGGGGACGATCATCTTGACGGTGGCGCAGGTGAGGACGTTCTGTTTGGTGGCGATGGCGATGACGTGCTGACCGGGCAGGATGGCGCGGATGAGGATGCGGTTGATTTCCTCAATGGCGGCGCAGGAGATGACACGATTCTGGCCGAAAGCGGGGATATCGTCACCGGCGGCGAAGGCGAGGATGACATCGTGATCACGCCCGAAGAAGATGACGCCGCCGTCACTGTCATGGACTTCCAACCGGGTGAGGACAAGCTGCTGATCTCGTGGGAGGGTGAGGAAGACCCCGACATTCAGATCAAACCGGATACCGAGGATGACAGTCTGACCAACGTCACGATCAACGGCCAGACCATTGCTCAGCTGCTAAAGGCCGAGGGGCTGACCCCCGATGATATCCAGCTGATCGCCGAAGGAGATCTGGCGCAGCTGAACGCACTGGGTCAAATGACACAGGGCTGAGCGTCACAGAATCTCTTTGCCATTTCCCCCAATACCGCCTATACGCGCGCATCCGCATCGGAATCGGTGCGGTTTTCTCCATGGGCCTGTGCTGGACGACATCCCGGCCTGCGCCATCAACTTTAACCTTTTACAAGGAGACCCCGATGTCGATTACTGCCGCTGAAAAAGCACGCGTCATGAAAGAATTCGCAACCAAAGAAGGCGACACCGGTTCGCCTGAAGTCCAGGTTGCTATCCTGACCTCGCGCATCACCACCCTGACCGAGCACTTCAAGACCCACAAAAAAGACAACCACGGTCGTCGTGGTCTGCTGAAAATGGTCGCCCAGCGCCGTAAACTGCTGGACTACCTGAAAGGCAAGGAAGAGGCCCGTTATCAGGACCTGATCAAAAAGCTGGGCATCCGCCGCTAAGCGCTTTTTGTGCCAGATTTGAAACCGGTTGCCCGGTTTAACGCTCGCCAGCTTGGCGGGCGTTTTTTTTGCTTCTTGTCTTGGGCAACTACTGAATCGGATACGAGTGACACCCGTTCAAAATTACTAACCATTGATTAACCATTTTCATGTGACGATACAGGTTTATAGACTGAGACTAAAAAAAATTTACCAAATTTAAAGCCGATGTTTTTTCAGGATTAAATCTTATGAAAAATTTTAAATTTCTTTGCTCTGTCGTTTTGGCAAGCGCAATGGCTCAGAGTGTTGCCGCCCAATCAGAAGAGCCAAAAGTTTCGCAATTGGATCTGACACAAAAGACCATTGATCAGATCACTCGAGATCCAAGAGGTTTTACCGAACAGACAATTCGACAACTGTTCCAATATGCGCCCAGTGGCGAGCTGACCCGCGAAGCCATAGAAGTTCACGCTGCTATGAATGAGGCTGGACGCCGCGCAAATCTTTTGCGAAACGTTCTGGCCTTTGATTTGGATGCCGATATGGCGATTTCTGCCGCCGAAATCGAACGACAAACGCCTTTTCTGAACGCCAACCAATCGGTATTGCTCCAGACTGTCCTTGCAACATCGGACCGGGACCGCGACGGAAGCCTGTCGCTGACCGAGCTTTGGCAAAATGCGATGTCATCGTCACTGCCGTCTCCGAAGACGCAGCACCGGATCGAAGCTGTACTGCAGTTCGATGCGAACAAAGACGGCAAAGTCACACCGGATGAAATCGCAATTGTCGTGGAACAAATCGCCAACGCCGAAGTTTCCCCAAACCTCATCCCGCCAGCAAACATTCGCGGGCAACAGGCACAACCGGCACAATTGTGCGAATTTCCCAAACCAACTGCCAACGCAGAGATCATTCTGCTCGGTGGGTATGAAGGTTATGCCATATCAAACGTCGCGGTCGCCGGGTTGGACCGGGAAACTTCGGCTGCAGAAATTCATATCGAGGACGGCGAAACACCGCTTTACATTCTGGCCACCACGTTCGACCCGATCGTTTGGAAAGTCACCGGCGACACGGACCGGGTAGAACGGTTTGTCGCGCCACGGGGTGCACGCGGCGTAGGTGTCGCCGGTCTGAAAAAGGACGTTTTGCATTTTGAGCCCGGCAAAAGATGTTTGCCCAAATATTTCAGAGACAGCGCTTCAGGCGACGCCATCGCTGCCAAAGGGATGGTGTCATCAAAACTGAAACGAAATATTGACCATGTGTTCGGCTTTGGAAAACTTGGCGAAATTCGGTTGCCATCCGGTCAGCATACAGGCGTCAAGTCGGGCTCAGGCAGTTCTAATGGGCTGACGATTGTGAAGAACAGCAGGCGCTATTTGGTGACGGATGAAGGCGTTCAGGTGCTGGACCCGCCGGACACGAAACAGGCTGGCAGTTTAGAACGCAAACTGCAGAAGATGTTACTGCGTTATTATCCGGGTGGCATTGTGGAATTTGACCCGGATGGGGTTTTGGCTTCGACCGAAGCAATACCGTATGACGTGTTGCCGCAACAAGCCGGACTGCTGCAATTGGCAAAGCAGGGCGCACTGACTCAGACGCCCGACGGCTATTTCAAGATCGTCGAGCCAATCCCAAGATTTCCTGCGGGACTCAACGGAGGGCACAGCGTTCGCTTCATAATTTCGACTGGCGTGCCAATGCCTGGCGGTTCTCCTGGGCACTCCACCGTGATCATGGAGGAGGATGGAACTTGCGTTGCTGGCCACCGATGCCCGTGACATCTCAGGTTCAATAAAACGCCCGCCTTTTGGCGGGCGTTTCACTTGCAAAAGGTCTGATACCTACATCTTCGCCCTTTCCGACTTCAGTGCCAGCCACAAGCAGTAGCACATCATCAGAACGACCAGCGTGAACGGGATACCGGTTGACACCGCCGCGCCCTGCAGGGCCGACAGTCCACCGCCCAGCAACAGAGCAATCGCAACCAGACCTTCAAGCGTACACCAGAATACGCGCTGGATCACTGGCGCATCCATCTTGCCGCCCGCCGTGATCGTGTCGATCACCAGCGAGCCAGAGTCCGACGAGGTGACAAAGAACACCACGATCAGAACCAGTGCGATGGGGGCCACGATCGAATACAACGGCAACTCTTTCAGGAAACCGAACAGTGCGCCTTCGGGGGCATAGCTGTCGATCACCGTGGCGCGGACGCCTTCTGCGCCGCCTGCGTTCAGCATGTCGATAGCCGCTCCGCCAAAGGTCGACATCCAAAGCGCGCAGACTGCAGTAGGTGCCAGCAGCGCACACAGGATGAACTCGCGCACCGTGCGACCCTTGGAGATGCGGGCGATGAACATGCCCACGAACGGAGACCACGCAATCCACCACGCCCAGTAGAAGGTCGTCCAACCGTGGAAGTAACTGGTATCTTCACGCCCGAACGGGTTGGACAAGGCCGGTAGGTGCGTCACGTAATCCACCATGACGTTGAAATACCGCGCAATGGCGGTTCCGACACCGGTGACAACGATCACAAACAGGAACAGGCCAACGGCCATGATCATATTGATCTCACTCAGCCGTTTGACACCCGCATCCATGCCCATCAGGACCGAGCCCAGAGCGATCAGCGTGATGCCGATGATCAGCAGGACCGTGACGGTCGGACTGGGTTCGATGCCGAACACCTCATTCAACCCGGCTGCAACCTGCTGCGCACCCAGACCCAGGGATGTGGTCAGGCCGAACAGCGTGGCAAACACCGCCAAAGTATCGATGATGTGACCCCACCAGCCCCAGACGCGTTCGCCGAGGATCGGGTAGAAGGCCGACCGTAGGGTCAACGGCAGGTCCAGATTATAGGCAAAGATCGCAAGGCTCAGGCCCACAGCAGCGTAAACTGCCCAGCCTTCCAGACCCCAGTGGTGGATCGTACCCACAACGCCCGCGTATTCATTGCCCGGCACAGCGATATCAATGCCCAGCGGTACGGCGTTGCCGCCCTCGGCGAAGTTGTAATAAACCGGCTCCATCACGCCAAAAAACAGCAGGCCGATACCAATACCGGCCGCGAACATCATCGCGATCCATCCGGCATAGGAATAGTCTGGCTTGGCGTCCTTGCCGCCGATCCGCACACTGCCCACAGGCAGAACGATCAACACCAGACAGAACAAGGTTATGGCGTCTACCGACAAGACAAGGAACCAGTCAAACGTGCTGGTTAGCCATGGCCTGAGCCACCCAAAAAACGTTGCGGCTGCCTCTTGGTTGGCCAGAGCGATCAGGACGAACGCAAAGATCAGGATGCTTGAGATCAAAAAGACCGGATTGTGTATATCCAGACCGAACGGGCGAACGTTGTCCTGCCCCAATTCGTATTCTGTTTCAAAGTCATAGATCCTTGGATCGGGATCCAGCATTTTCTTGGTTTGAGCCATTCGAAGCCCCTCTGTCCGCTAGGTGCAAACGCCAAGGTAGTCGGTCGGCTGACGGACAAGAATATTGTACCCCCTTGGCGTCGTTCCGTCTTTTCGACCGCGGGTTCAGTGCTAACAGCCTACACTGCAATCACTTTTTCGCAAAACGCATTCGTATTTAAGAATGTTATTGATGCCAGAGCGACCTTGCAAAACGCTCTCCCTCTAGTAGATTTCTACCCATATAGTTTTTTGATTTTAATAGGTTTTACCCCATGACGCTGATCTTTAAGTCTTTGCTGCTGTCGGTCCCCTTAACGTTGCGCATGATCTTTCCGGTGTTAATAGTGTTCGTTTTGTCCGTTCCCGTTTGGTTTGGTCTTGGCATCATGACCCTCGGACTTTCCCAGTATATCAGCGAAGGCATCACAACCGCTTTCATCAGTATGATTGGCATTCGCGCCGCTCTGGCTTTGACCGGCGATCGGCACCGTACAGATTTCAAGAACCTAATCGCTTTTGCAATCTTGTATGGTTTGTTTTTCATCGCCGTTTTGGCCGTGATGAATGTGATCACAAGCTACGCGGCGGTCGGATTTTCCCTATGGAAAATTGGCGAGCCCTTGTCATTGTCAGCGCTTAAGTCTTTCACCGAAGACGAACTGTTCGCCTTTGGTATCTACACGCTGCTTGGCAAGATTGTTGTGTCTACGATTACCGTATCAGCGGTCTACGCTCTGATGGCCGTTCCATTGGCAAACGCGGCCCGAGCTGCCGGGCATGGTTTTGCCAGCCCCGGATTCTTCAGTGGTTTCGGACGCAGTTTCATCCCCCTGTTTTGCGTCTTCTTCTTGTCTATCTTTCCGATCTTCTACTTTGAACTGTTGTCCTTGCTTTACGCGCTGCTTCCCCTGATCTTGTCCGTGATCTCTTTGATTTTCACCCTAACCCTGCCGCCATTTGAGCTTGAGCTCATTCTTAAGGGGGTTGCGTCACTGGCAGCACTGCTCTGGCTTAACGCCTGGATCTGGTCGATCACGGCTTTGGCTCTTTTGAAGTTCGACGACAAAAATGCCCAGCGTTCGCGCCAAGAAGACAGATCGACGGATCTGCAAGCTTTGCGGAAATCCCGCCAGAGGTATTAAACGGGCTTAGCTTAGTTGCGGCAAGGCAATGCCTTTGTGCGGTTTCCCTTCCCTTCGTGCGCAATCTCATGTATGCGCGCGGGTATCTGAGACGTTGTGCCCTGACCCTGGCACTCGAATGGAAGATAAATGGGGTCGGCGGCAATGGGGCCGCCATGCAAACCGGAGACCCGCAGGGGCGGGAGTGCTCCGTTCTAGGATACGCATATGTTTGATGTAACGAAGAAATCAATGCAGTGGGGCGAAGAGACGCTGACACTGGAAACCGGCAAGGTTGCCCGTCAGGCCGACGGCAGCGTGATTGCCACGCTGGGCGAAACCAGCGTCATGGCAAACGTGACCTTTGCACGGGCGCAAAAACCCGGTCAGGACTTTTTCCCGCTGACCGTCCACTATCAGGAAAAATACTATGCCGCCGGTAAGGTTCCGGGCGGCTTCTTCAAGCGCGAGGCGCGCCCGACCGAGAAAGAGACGCTGACCGCGCGTCTGATCGACCGTCCGATCCGCCCGCTGTTTGTTGACGGCTTCAAAAACGAAGTGCTGGTGATGTGCACCGTGCTGAGCCACGATCTGGTCAACGATCCCGACATCGTCGCGATGATCGCGGCTTCGGCTGCTCTGACCATTTCCGGCGCGCCCTTCATGGGCCCGATAGCCGGTGCCCGTGTTGGTTTCGAAGACGGTGAATACGTGCTGAACCCGACCGTCGACGACATGCAGGACCTGCGCCTGAACCCTGAACAGCGTCTGGATCTGGTTGTTGCCGGCACCAAAGACGCCGTGATGATGGTGGAATCGGAAGCTTACGAGCTGTCCGAGGCCGAAATGCTGGGCGCGGTGAACTTCGCGCACGCGCAGATTCAGCCGGTCATCGACTTGATCATCTCGCTGGCCGAAGACGCCGCGAAAGAGCCGTTTGACTTCCAGGCCCCCGACTATTCGGAGCTGTACGCCGCAGTCAAAGCCGCTGGTGAAGAGCAGATGCGCGCCGCCTTCGCGATCACCGACAAGCAAGAGCGTACCGCCGCTGTTGCCGCTGCCCGTGAAGCGATCAAGGAAGCGCTGACCGAAGAACAGCTGGAAGACGGCAACCTCGGTTCTGCGATGAAAAAGCTGGAAGCTGGCATTCTGCGAGGCGACGTCGTCAAAGGCGGCAAGCGGATCGACGGTCGTTCGACCACCGATATCCGTTCGATCGTTGCAGAAACCTCGATGCTGCCGCGGACCCATGGTTCGGCCCTGTTCACCCGTGGTGAAACGCAGGCGCTGGCCGTGACCACGCTGGGCACCGGTGATGATGAGCAGTTCATCGACGCGCTGCATGGCAATTTCAAATCGAACTTCCTGCTGCACTACAACTTCCCTCCGTATTCGGTTGGTGAAGTTGGCCGCGTTGGTGGCCCCGGCCGTCGTGAGATCGGCCACGGAAAGCTGGCATGGCGCGCCCTGCAGGCGGTTCTGCCTGCGGCGACCGACTTCCCCTACACGATCCGTATCGTGTCCGAGATCACCGAATCCAATGGATCGTCTTCGATGGCGTCGGTCTGCGGCGGTTCGCTGTCGATGATGGATGCGGGCGTTCCGCTGAAAGCACCGGTTGCCGGTGTGGCCATGGGTCTGATCCTGGAAGATGACGGCGATTATGCCATCCTGTCCGACATTCTGGGTGACGAAGACCACCTGGGCGACATGGACTTCAAAGTGGCAGGTACCGAAAACGGCATCACCTCGCTGCAGATGGACATCAAGGTTGCGGGCATCACGCCCGAGATCATGGAGAAAGCCCTGGCGCAAGCCAAGGACGGCCGGATGCATATCCTGGGTGAGATGGGCAAAGCCCTGTCCGAGACCAACGAATTCTCGGTCCACGCGCCGCGCATCGAGACCATGAACATCCCCACCGACAAGATCCGCGAAGTGATCGGCTCGGGCGGTAAGGTCATCCGCGAAATCGTCGAGGTTTCGGGTGCCAAGGTCGACATCAACGACGACGGCGTGATCAAGATCGCCTCGCCGGACGGAGAGTCGATCCAGAAGGCCTATGACATGATCTATTCGATCGTGGCCGAGCCGGAAGAAGGTCAGGTCTACACCGGTAAAGTGGTCAAGATCGTCGACTTTGGCGCCTTCGTGAACTTCTTTGGCAAGCGCGACGGTCTGGTCCACGTGTCCCAGATCGAAAACCGCCGCCTGAACCATCCCTCGGATGTTCTGAAGGAAGGTCAGGAAGTAAAGGTCAAGCTGCTGGGCTTTGACGACCGCGGCAAGGTGCGCCTGTCGATGAAAGTGGTCGATCAGGAAACCGGTGAAGAGATCGTTCCCGAAAAGAAAGAAAAGAAAGAAGACGCGGAATAATCCATCGCTCTTTCCCATGATGAAGGCCCCGGTGGAAACGCCGGGGCCTTTTTCGGTATGGGCAACAACGTTTCTCCCCTACCGTTTCCAGGACGCATGTCTGAAACCCCGCAGTCGCGAAGGTCGTGCACTTGCTTATTGAATGAAATACTTGATGCCAAAATATGGCCCATGCTGGTCGACGTCATAGGCAAATTCTCCGGAACTCAGCGTGTCACTGTAGTCGACGCTAAAATACCGATATCCAAAAGTAAGCGCCGTGTTTTCCCACGGCTGATAGTCGAATCCAACATTCGCGCCAATTTGGAGGTCGTTACCCCCTGTACCGAAGCCGCCAAGCTCAACCGATGCAATTCCGGTCCATTTTTGGTTCAGCCGCCACATGCCACGTGCGCCAAAGACAGGTTCGATCCAATTCTGATCCCCGCCTAACACAGGTGGGCTTACCGGACCTGGGTTTGTCAGCTCAATTTCCTGGCGAATAGAGTTGTATCGCAGCCCGCCCTGCAGGTCGATTGCATAGCGTTTCTTGCTGTCACCATATGTGCCGTCCATGACCCGGAACGCGCCAAGAACACTAAACCACTTTTGGCGTACATCGACATCAAGGCGCGCGCCCAAAGGGCTGGGCAATGTGGTATCCTGCTCTATGCCGACATAGTTGGCGTCAACTATAATCCCAAAGTTCCCATTCCATGCCTCATACCGGCCCGAAGCCGCGAACTCGAGCACGTCCAGCACGTCTCCGATATCCAGATCAAGCTCTACTGATTGCCCCGCAACAGTGGATGTCCCGGTGGTACGCAGGGGTGCAAACAGGAAGACCGAAGCCGCGTGTCGCCACCCCCTCTCATCCTGCCCCAGTCGGGGCAAAGATTGAGCGCGAGCAGGCGCAGGTGTTGAGACTAGGGCCGTCGCAAGCGCCACGGCAACGAGTAATTGCAGATGTTGCATGGAAGTTTCCTTGGAATTTAGCCGCTTTTAGCTTTCAAACCGCTGTTCGACTCTGGTGCCCAGATTGTCGGGCAATCAGAAGCGCACCCGATCATTGCCGCTTCGCAAACGGCAACACCGGGGCCGTTAGTTTTGCCACCCTGAGGATGATAACCAACCGACCAAGTGCCCGCTTTCCAGAAGCTGAGTGCCTTGAGCTCTATTCTGGCCGAGCTCCTGCCACCAAGCGGCGAGCAATCATCTAAACCACACGGTTGTGGGCGATCGAGACGGCGGCGGCCAGTGTGCCACCGCCCTGCGTTTGTCACTGCCAGCTGGCGAAAATCTCTCGGGTCAATTCGCTCTCGGGACGCAGGTTCTCGATCCCTTCATAGGGGATACCTTTTCCAAGCGGCAGATGCGGATATTCGGCAATGGTTTTCTGATGACGCTTTACCATGTCCTGGAAAGACGCCCCCGACCACAACGAATACCCGACAAGCGGATGCTCTTCCCGTGGATCGCGGTAAACGTTGAACACAGGCGCTGCAGCGCCGGGTTGACCGGGGGCAGCCAGATGCATCTTGAACTCTTGCTTGACCACCGAGCGCAATACCGGCCCTTCGTAAACATAAACATAGTCGCGGCGGGAATTGCCTTCGCCTTCAAGCAACAGCGCGGTCTGGTCGATCCCGTCAATCACACGGTCGCGCGGAATTTGGTCAGTCGCACCTGCAATACGCGCGAAGGTTGTGAACAGATCCGAGACATGCACGATGTCGCCCGCCGCGCTGCCCGGCTTAATTGCACCGGGCCACCGGATGAACGCATCCGTGCGCACACCACCTTCGAGGTGTTGGGTCTTGCCCCCGCGATAGATCAACTGGTTCAGTCCCGAAGTACCCTCGTAATGATACATCAAGCCATTGTCAGCCATGATCATGACAACGGTGTTGTCCGCCTCACCCGTTTCATCCAGTTTGTCCAAAACTTCGCCGATCCAGCCATCCAGAACCTGCAACTTGTCAGCATGGAACCCACCATTTCTTGAAACGGCTTGGTCAGGATAAGCAAAATTCAGCGGGTAAAGCGGCCAGTATTGCATAAAGAACGGGGAATCCTGCGCGGCCAACTGCTCTAACTGCTCCAATGCCTGACGCTGGTAGCGCAGGTTCATTTCTTCATATTTCGCCTGTGTCCATTCCTCGCCGGGCGCCATGTCGACTTCCCGAGCAATCCCACCGACCTGGCCTTCAACCCCAGTTACAAGCCCGTACGGCTTGAAACGCTGATCCAACTGGAACTGGTTGGACTGCCCCGACGGATGAAAACCAAGCATATTGTTGGCCACCATTGCGTCCCGTGTCATCAGGCTAAGCTGGACCTGCTGATGCAACGGAAATGCCGCCCAGTCAAAACCCTGATTATGCGGATAAGCTTCCTCGATGTCGCCCTGATGCCACTTCCCGACATGCGACGTGTTGTATCCTTTTTCTTTCAGAATTTCAGCGATGGTAACTTCTTCAGCCGCAAGCCCTTCGCCGACCAGCGCGACTTTGACCTCTTCCACGCCCGCGCGCACGGGATGACGACCGGTCAACATGGCCGTTCGTGTCGGAGTGCAGGATGGCTCGGTATACATTCTCATCAAGGACATACCTTCCGTGGCAAAGTCGTTGATGTTGGGCGTATCGAAACCGGTAACGTAGTTCATCGTCCGGTTGCCCATCTGACCAAAGCTTACATCGTCAATCAAAATATACAGAAAATTGGGGGGCTGCCCGCCTTTGGCTTCGCGGATCTCGGCAAGTTTTTCTTCAATTTCCGCATCCTGAGCGTCCCATTCTTCGCCGAACTGAGCACGAAGAAACTGAAACTCTCCATCATGAACGATGGGCGGCGTGTCCTGAGCCAAACTGGCGCCAGCCATCAGCACCATGACCGAAGCATATTGCAACAGTGATTTCATCGGTATCCCTTCCCCATTTTTGAATTACATCTTTCCTGCGCGCCGAAGCGCCTGAGCGATTTCACCCCGAAGACCGCTTAGGGTTTCGCGGATATCGCAAGTAATCTGATATGACCGACTTCCAGGTTCAGAATTCATTGACAGATGCTCCGCACACAAAAGCTGGTAGTCACGGCAGATCTCATCGAACACCGCATCCACGCGCCGAAGATCCGCAATGGCGGATCGGTGGTCGGGAAATTCTGTATCAAGAGAACAGCCTTTCAATTCTGACGCTCGTTTGTTGGATCGACATGTTTCCCAAACTGTTGGCGGAATTTTCTTCTCACAAAAGGTTTATCGGGGCATAATACGGTTTAATCATAGGTCTAACCGTCTGTAATCATGAAGATATCTGGGAATACATCACCGGCTGTGAATAAGGGCCAGACGCCGGACGCCAAAGATGTGCGGGCGGCGCTGCAGCGACTCGTCAAATCTTCCACCTTTGCAGGTTCGCAGCGACTACAGGACTTCCTGATCTATGTGGTCGAAGAGTCTCTGAGGGGCAGAGCCGATGATATCCGGGCGAAGACCATCGCTATGGATGTGTATGGGGGAACGATGTCCGAGATGGCGCGCCGTGAAAACGTTGTACGCGTGGACGCCGGTCGCCTGAGGCGCAAGCTGTCAGAGTACTACGCCGACGCTGGCCGGAATGAGAACACACTGTTCGACTTACCCAAGGGGGGGTATGCACCTCAGATAACAGTAAGGGTACCCAGCGGGGGCATGCCTGAAAGTCCAGTGGCGCCGCATATCAAGGCCCGCGCATGGCATCGTCCGGCCATTGGCGCAGCAGGGATTGTCGCTCTAGTCGGGTTCGCAACGGTACTTATGCTGACATCGCCCAAAAGGGACGCACCGGGTCAATCAATGGTGGATGGCCTTAGCCCAGATGAGCGCAGCGCCATTTTCGATGCATCCCCAATGCGGCTTGAAGCTGTAAACCTCGCCAATTCAGGTCGGGATCTGATTTTTCCTGCCCTGGAGCCCGCACGGCTGAACGCAGCTTTGATCATGTTCGAAGGTGCAATCAAGAACGACCCCAGTTATTTCGGCGGATATGCCGGAGCTGCCCAGGTCGCCGCGACAATGGCAGTGGTTACACCGGATCCGGACCTGACCCGCGACATGCTTGCCTACGCAGACGATCAGGCCCTAATGGCGCTCGAGCAGGCACCTGAAACAGGTTGGAGCCAAGCTGCCAAGGCGTGGGTTGAATTCGCCAAAGGCAATTGGCCAGAAGCCAAGGACTTTGCGGAGAGAGCCCGCCGCTTGGCCCCGAATGATGTGCACGTGCTGGAATTCGTCTCGCTGATCCTTCTCTATTCGGGCTCATTTGAGCAAGTTGTTTCCATCAGCAAAGAGGCGCTCTCGAAAATCGATCTAGAGAGGGGATACGTGTTTCAAAATGCGATGGGGTCTGCAAAGTTCCACCTCAAGGATTACAAAGGCACAGTATCCACCTTCGAACACGTGGCCGAAAAGGGAGGCCCGGTTGGGCCCGTCTCGGTCGCTTACTTGATGGCGGCACATCAGATGCTGGGCAACGTCGCCGAAGCGCAGACCCTGTCAAAAAAGCTTTCGCGCGAATGGCCCGAAAGTCGCGTTGATTTGCTTTTTCAAAGACTGTTCGCTGATCCCAAACACGGCGAGGAACTCGGGCGGGCAATGAAAGACGCTGGTTGGGAGCCAAAAGGCTGACGGCTGAGTCCTAAACATTCAAGCGAATGTAGCCATGGTAAAATATTGGGCGGGAAAGGGAGCCAATTCGCTTGGATCCTCGTTCTATGCCGTTCGCTGCTGATGGCATGACAAGTCAGCCGCAGCAAAGCTGCGCCCCTGGCGATCTGCCACCCTAATCGTCCCTCGTTCTAATGTAGAGTTTGCTCAACCTTTTGAAGAATCAAACGGATGCGAAAGAGCTATTTCACGGAACCGCAGGCCGTCGGCACGATCAAAGAACAGGACGCTGGGAAGTCGACGGCGTCGTGCAAACCACTCAAATAAAATCGTTATTTTCCAATCAAAAGTGCACTTCGATCAACGAAATTCAAGCCCAACAAGAAGGATGCGAGGTTACTGACAATTGCTTGGGATTGGTTCAGCGATCTTCCTGCCGAGCATTTAAGACCACTAATTGGTGCAATCTTGTGGTGAGCACAAAAACCTCGATCAACATTGGCACCGAGATGGTCAGGCCCGCCCCTTCACCAAATTCCTATAAGCTGACGACGACATTCCAGACCATTTTCGGAAGGCCCTCGAAAACGCAGTGGAGTCTGCGTAGCCAAGCCGCAGTGCGGTCTCACCAACGGACCTCCCTACCGGACCCAGCAGCTTCTTTGCTTCTTCCAGTTTGACGCCAGATATGACCTGAGAGGCCGATTGCCCGTAAGGGGCTAGCCGATTGTTCAATGTCTCCCGGTGGAAACCGCATAGGCGCGACAGTTCGTTTACACCAAATCCCGGCTCGCCAAGATGAATTCGGATCAGGCCCTGAAGCCCGGTTAAGAAGTCTTGAGGCGCATGCTGGTCGAGGGTAACGCTTGTCAGGTTTGACGGGTTTTCCAACGTTCCCGAGAGCAACTGATGGCTCAGCCAGATTGAGGGAAACCGGATCGAAAAACCCTGTGGGCTGCACTTGATGGCTTGAACACCATGAAAGTGCCTAGGTAGCACGTCTGGTTCGCTTACCCGTAAATGATTTGGCTCGGATCCCACCTGAAATCCATAACCCGGTGCAGTAGTTATATCCAAATGCTCGCCAGAAATGCGTCGGTCTGTCCGGGGGAAACCGAACAAGGTCAATTGATTGACCAACTTGTGCGCAGAAGCCCGGTGCTGTTGCATCAGCAGCGGCTTTATGGATTTTTTAGATCGTCTCGTGTGGCAAGAAATTCTGGCGATCCATCACTTGGGATTCGCTTACGCCCAGAGAGGCCAGAACGAAGGAGGGTTCAACACCGGCGCCGCGCAAAGCAGCGGCCACGGGTGCAGCAACCGATGCCCGAACCAACGGCAAGGCCATCTTTGTGTTTTGGTCAAATGCGCCCATGTCGCCCTCAAATATCATGAAGGTAACGACAGAAAGACAGAAAACACACAAAAAGGCGCCAAAAGCTTGCAGAATGCCAAATCAGCTTGGCGGAACCTGCCATACTGTCAGGCAATACTCGGCGATCACTCTAAAATCACATTCAGAAATATCCATCTGTGATTCGCATTTGGAGAACTTCGATGACGCCGAAACTCAAACGCATGGTGGCCACGACAGCCTTTTCTGCAAGTCTGGCAATCGCGGGCCCAGGTTTGGCGCAGGAAGAGAGCTTTCCGATCCTCTTTACCAACATCCACGTGTTTAACGGTGTTGATGAACAGCGAATTGAGAACGCAAACGTTCTGGTCGTGGATAATCTGATCGCAGAAGTGACATCAGAACCGTTGGCCGTCGCCAATGCTCAGATCATTGACGGCGGAGGTCGAACACTGATGCCGGGCTTGATCGATGCTCACGTGCATATGGCAATCACCGAGCCCGTCGCAGATTTGAGGGACAACTTTGACTGGATGTACTGGGGCGCGGTTTCCACAATTGAAGCCGAGAAAATGCTGCGGCGTGGGTTCACAACCGTTCGGGACGCGGGCGGCCCGGCAATTGGTCTGCAAAAAGCTATAGACCGCGGTAAGGCCGTGGGGCCAAGGATTTATGCATCAGGTGAAGTCATTTCGCAGACTTCCGGACATGGCGAGCATCGGGTCTACACCGAACCCCACCCGAACTTCATGGGGGCGTAGCAGTCTTCCTTCAACCAGCACGTCGAGTTCCTGGCCGATGGCGTGCCCGAAGTACTGCGGGCAACGCGAGAAGCGCTGCGCATGGGCGCGGTGCAGATCAAGGTAATGGCAGGCGGTGGCGTGTCATCTTCGGTTGATCCGTTGCACACCGTTCAAGGATTGCCGGAAGAGTTAGTGGCATCGGTGCGCGCGGTGGCTGATTTCCCAACGCTGGGTTGTGATGGAAAGACGTGAGAAGGCGGGCACGGCCGACAACATCTACATCGATGGCATGACCGTTTCATTGGGCGGATTTGTTATCCCTAGGCCCCGCGACGATGATGGTTCCCAAATGGCAAATATCGTGCCGGAACGTGGAATGTGCAGCCACGTACCGCCTCCGCCACCAAACCAGATGGTGCGTTTGCACCTAAGCGTTTCATGGACGCCATCGACGTTCTACGAACCCATCGTTGTAACTGGTCAAATCAGGATCGAGCCGACGCAGAAGGAAATGTTGGTTGTTGATGGTACAGTCCTCATGAAGGCTGCGTTCACTTTAGAGGTCGATAACGTTCAAACTTTTGGACCAATCCAGACTTCCGAAGAGTCTTCGACAAATAGGGAACGTGTATTGATGGGAAGGATCAAGGCGACTGGCGGAGCTGCTAGAGACGATTAGTGACACGAACCAATTGATCAGAATATGTTTCAGAACGAGCGTTCAAGCTGGTGGGCTAAATTGCTGCTCGTGAAAGATTGAACGGCGAAAGCGACGATAGGGGAGCGCATGAGGGTTTGGCTTATTAGAATAATTGGGCTTGTCGCAATTCTCGCTTTCACAACGGTCGCATTTGTTTGGTTGTTGCTTGCTGCTCCGATGTTCTCGGACATGCGACGCGACCTTGTGGAAAGAGTTCTTTCGGAACAAATTGGTCGGCCACTTCTTGTCAACGATGATGTAAGCGTCGCACTTGGCCGTACGAGTTACATTTACGTCGGTGGTGTGGTCATCCCGAGCCTGACAATGCCGGAGTCACCTCTTGTAGAATTGGACCTGTTAGAACTGGAGCTCGATATTATTGCCTTGACCAACGGGCGTCTGCATTTTGACAATCTCGTCGTGGAAGGCCTCCAAGCAAATATTCTTACAGCCGAAAACGGCACCACAAGCTGGCGAAAAGACAGGCCAACACCCAAGCCAACTTCAGAGGAAACTGTATCAGCGGATGATCAAAAAGACGTCGCGAGCGCTGATGGTACCGATAAGACCGACACGGAAAGCAGTGGAATTCTGAACTTCCTGAGCGACAAGAACGTCAGCTTCAGGTCAATCGGGTTAAACATCGACGACAAGGTCTCGGGCTTCTCATTTGTGTTTGACCTTCAAGCCCTCACGCTCGAACAATTAGATAAGGGACAAAGAACAAAGGTCTCTGGTTCCGGCTCCGTCAACGGTCAGGTTTTCGAAATCGAAGGCGACTACCCACACGCCGCACCGTTTACGACGCGCGCCAGTTTCGGCGAAATGACCGTAAGCTACGATGGCGAGTCCTTCTCGGCAGATGAAGGGGGCGGCTATCGCGCAGTCTTGGAAATGGACACAGGTGAATTCGGTGATTTTCTGGACGTCATCGGGCTGGAACGCGTTCTGGAAGGCAATGGTCAGCTGCAAGCAGAACTCTTGTCTCAGGACGCTCTGAAGATCGAGGCGTTTACAACCATCATAAGTCTGGAGGATGGGCAGAAACTCGAAGCTGAAGGTTCAATAGATGACCTCTACACCGCTCAGGGCGTTGATCTGCTCTTCAACGCGCGACTTCATCCCGAAGGACAGCCGCCGCCTGCAGCAAAACGTATCCAAGAGCTGAAATTCACCGGCTTTGAAATGCATATGGTCGGATCCTTGGCTTCCTTCGAATTTGAGGAGTTGCTGTTCCAAACCAATGCATTTGACCAAGGGCTGGACGTAATCGGCCCAGCCTCAATCGAAAGTATTCGCCGCATGCCAGACGGACGGCTCGCCATGCTGGGCATTGCGCTGCAAGCCGGGCCAATGGAAGAGCCTGTCCTGACAGCCGAAGGGGAAATTCTCGATCTGCTTCAGCTTCAGGACGTGACTTTCGATGGGGAGCTAAACGGGCCCGCCAAGTTGATTTTGCCCAACCTCGATGAAGACTACGTTGACCAGTTTGGCGGCATCAAAGCCGACTTCAACGTATCCAATGCGGGCGGGCCGGTTGCTCTCAACAGGTTTAACGCGACCACTTACGACACCGATCTATGGGCGCTTGGTCTTGCACTATCCGTCAACGAGCTAAAAGGGCTGGCCGGTCTCGATTTTGATGTGGAATTGGATGTCGACGACAGCGTCGAGTTTCTGACCGCAGTGAATCTACAACCTGTCGAGCTCGGAGCACTAACTATCGATGCTGAAACCTCCAAACAGGGCGAAGACTTTGATGCCGCAATCCAGTTCGAAGCCGGGTCTTCGCATCTCCTTGCGGCTTTGAACGCAAGTTTCCCCAAGGGCACTTCTGTTGTTCGGGGCAACATCACGAGCGAAAAGCTCGATCTCAACGACCTGAAGAACCTGACTGCCGTGCTGAACCAGCTGAAAAGTCTGGTAGGGGAGACCTCAAAAGAACCTGAAGCCGAAGCGCAACCTTTAGTTTTACCGAAGGAGACAGACGTGCAGCCCTTGGTTTTGCCAAAGGAAAAAGGGAAACCTGCCGATCTTCTGGATGTGCAGCGCGTGCTACGAGAAGCTGACGTCGAGGTACAGATCGAATTCAAAGAGATTGTAGGCCAGCAAGGTGTAACGTCTGTTTCAAGCCAATTGTCAGCAAAAGAAGGAACCGTAGATTTCGGCCCCCTTCAGATGGCTTACGGTGGCGGAAACTTCAGCCTTCGGGCGGTCATGGATCTGGTTGATTCACCCGATTGGCTTTCATTGTCGGGATCAACCTCGGGATGGGAGTTCGGTGAGATCCTTGATGAATTGGGAATTGGTATTGATGCCTATGGCCGTTTGAGCGGAGAGTTCAACGTTTCTGGCAGCACCACCTCTGGCAAAGCCTTCATCAACTCGATGCGCGGCAACGCGTCTTTGTCGATGTCGCGGGGCTATATCAGCACCAGCCTATTGGAACTGGCGGGGCTGGGCATTTTCCCCTGGCTGTTTTCAGAGGAATTCAGACAAGGCTACACCGACATCACTTGCGTGGTTGCCCCGGTTGATATCCAAGCAGGGCGAGTCAGTTCAAACCCTATCGTCATTGAAACGGGATCGGTTCAATTGGTGGCCAGGGGACAAGTGGACTGGCTGAACGACAGCATTGCGATCAGAGCTGAGCCGCGGCGCGTTGGCAAACCCTTATCCAGAAGCGCTTGGCCCTTTGATGTGACTGGCCAGCTTTCGTCGCCAAAGTTCAAGCTGGATGTGGGCGGGTCCAGAAACAAGGCCCCAGTGGGCGCCGATGCTTTGCCTGTCGACAGGCAACCCTGCGTGCCTGATATCAACCAATTGCAGTGATCTGACGCGACCTAGTTCTTTAGTGGTTCCGGCTGTTCGGCCTGACACGTCAGAACGGCCTCAATGGCTTTGGCAGACCCGCTGAGATCTAGTTCAACCTCGGCCCCGCTTTCGCCAATAATCGTGACGCTTTGGCGTTTTCCAAACTCGGTTACAAATGCCGGGTTGTCGAAAAAGGCGTAACCACCGGGCACGCCATTCTTGTAGACACCCACCGCTTCGCCTTCGAATCTCGCATCACCAAAATCGAACTGTACGAGACCGGTCGCACCTTCTTCGATTTGCACCCAGGCCGGATTAAAAGCGGCAAAAAAGCCGCCGGCCTGATTAGGTGCTGCGCCGATTTCAACGGTCATGTCATTTTCAAAGGGCTTCCACGCAAGACAGCCATTGCCCCTTTCGACATCAATCAGGATTGTCCAGTCGCCGGATTCACCCCACCGTTCCATACCGGCGGCCCACACCGCGCCAGTGGAGATCAATGCCATACCTGCCAGCGCCCACTTTTTCATACAAAGCTCCACACATGTTCCGCCAATCCTTAGATGCAATCAAACTATCGCGCTGGTTCAGTCAAAGACAACCATTCGATTTCTGGAATGTTGACCCGCACCAACGCGCCTTTGCCTGAGAAAGAAATCATCATCGGCCTCCGCCAGATAAGCTGTGGCGCTCTACTCCTCTAGAAATTGCCAGAGTTGTTCCAGGTCTCTGTCGGGCCGATCTGTTCTTGCACATCCCAATGTTCGACGATCTTTCCACCCTTTAGCCTGAACAAGTCAAAGACGGCCCAATCGCCCTCGTCTTGTTTTACATGGCTTAGAGCAACCACGAAATTTCCCTGGCCGAGTAGTCGGTGAACTTTGACGTATTTCGCAGTTTACCCAAACAAATGCGTTGTCGCGAGGGCGATGGCAGACATGAAGATGATAAACTATTGGCAAACTACGCAAACTTATGAGGTGCGCGAAATACGATGCGCGCACCTACACTGCTGTAGGTGCGCTCATAACGCTGCATTCCCAACATTGATTTCATTGAAGAAAATCTTGGAAGATTGCCCATAACTCTGCGCAGTATTTGCGTATAACTTTGCACGATTTGCCCAAAAGTTTGCATGCTACAGAGAACCTATCGAACAAACCAGCTCCTATGGCTTATCTGCAATTCTCAAATGCAGCTTACTCCCAATCGCCAGCAGACGAGCGCCACGTTTTAGCTTCCGCATCCCAAACACTAGCCGTGACGCAAGGCGTTGGGTTTATTCCGTCGCAATTGGATCCATGAATATCTGCCACCACAACGCGTTGGCGCCCAAAATCAACGACCGCCCAGCCTTGATTGAGCAAGGAATGCACCTCTTCACCAACCCAAAAATGCGACATGCATCCGCCAGTTCCGCAATAAAGAGATGCGGCGCTTGAACACGCGAAACCAGACTCATTCAGAACCCAGTCGCGTCGTAGGTCTCCGTCGAGATCGACCCTCTCAACCGCACCCCAATCTAAGTCAAACTGACCGTTGTTGAACTCCGCGCAGGCCTGTGCCGCCAGATCAACCTTCGCCTGCAAACCGGGCGGAAGTTGCGATACAACAGCCGCGACAGCTGGTGAGTTCCATACTAGACCAGAGACCAGCACAAACCTGGAAACTAGACCTTTCAATTGACGCACTACTTGGGAAGGTGTTCGGAAGGCAGCATCAATTGCACTGATCATATCTGTAGTCCCCGTATTCCAGCCAGTTTACCGAGCCTTCGCTAAAAATCATAAACTCGGACCTGTCTTCCCCAAGTAGGGCTACGACAAATCCGGCCGGCGGCTCAGAGTTTCCGAAGTAACTGTAGGCCGTCATGGCTTTGATCGACTCGCCGTTGACCGTTACCCTTGCGTCCCACTCCCCCTCCGGATTGTCCAAAATTGCGGGTTCGATCACGCGTTTTTTCGCTCCACCACCACAATAGACGATACCTTCAGGTGCTTCGTATGACGCCCCCTGACTAGCATCCGAGTTGCACGCGGAACGAAGGGACCGAATTGCCGCGCCGGAACCTCTCAAGTCAAAGATTCCATAGCTGACATCTTGATCAATCATCGACAGATTAACCGATGCATTGGCCGCAAGCTGGTCCAGTACAAAACCATAGTCCTCTTGACTATTGAAACTGACCTCGACGGGATAGTTGTCGACGATCTGCACGGCAGCGTTTTCTGCGCCAACCTGAAATGCCCCAACTTCGGTGGTGCCGTTCTTTAAAAACCGAATGGAGAGCCCCTGCTTTTCCACAATGTCCTGGCTGTCCTCATATCCAGCCGGAGCAAAGCGGACACGGTCACACTGAAGTTCCAGCGTCATGTTTCCGGTTTGAATAAATGCATTGGGATTAGGGCCGGAGTTGATCGACCACTCCGCCGGTGCTGAGGTCGCCATTGCCATCATCAACGCTCCAATGGTGATCGCTTTAAACCTCATTTTTTCTCTCCATGGTGTTGCGGTTCGGACTTTCATCCAGCAGGGATTCCGGCTTGTTTCCGGGAAAATGAGGTCAGGAAACAGGTGCGCCGTATTGGTTTGCGCCTTCTTGGGAAGGCCGTGTCAGCCACCAAATCATCAGAATGGATAGAACCAATTGAAGAATTGAGACAACAACAATACCGGTCACGCCCAGGACGGCCGCAGGTCCTCGCAATGCATCGGGGTTTTCGGTCCCTTGCTCCAATACCGAGAAGAACGCCACCCCACCCAGCATAACAAAAAGCGTTGTAATGCTGAGCGCCATCGGCAGCAGCAAATACCAGCCAGGTCGTCCTGTATCATGCAGCCTCCGCCAACCGACGGCCAGCATGGGTATGAGAACGGCCAGTTGGAAAACAGAGGACAGAACCCGAGATCCCTGCCCCGTTTCAGGGTTGGTCCCGAATATGATCGTATCCAGCACAGCTAAACCAGCACTCACGAGAACCACAAACAAGAAGAACCACCAGTATTCGGAGCGAATAGCCCGACCGGAGAACTGGAAGTATTTCGAGAAACACGTTTTAACGGCTTCACCAAATCCCATTTTTCACTCCTTTGTTGACTTTCTGTACGCCGAAAAACGTTTCGCCGCTCAGAAGAACTCACGCGCCCTTATTGATGCGCCCACTAACCTTTTTGTTTGAGGGCAGACGCCTATCGTACGAGAGCGTAAAGAAGTTTACGCGCGGAAAAAATGTTGATTTATTAAAAATTAGATTCAAACATGTGAATTTGACACAACTTTCATTTTACCTCCGTTGTTGTCGTTGTTGCCCGATGTCTCGGGCCCTTCCGACTGCTAGAGTGAGTGCTGGCGGTCGGAAGGCACTTTACGCTGATTGAGCCTTGGGAGGACGCGATGCCCAGACTTAACGTACTCGCCCTCTCTCCAAAGCTAGCTCTAGCTCTTGCCATCGACATCATTCGACCATCACGCGTTATTGGCGACCCTAGTAGTGAACGAAATGTCGTTCCACCGACCAAGCCCCCCGCGGCAAGTTTCGGGAAAGGCAGTCACAGGATCAAGGTATGTTCTATTGGCTGCCCAGACGCGAGAGCTTCAAACTAGTGCACCCAATTTCACAAATTTTAAGGGAACCAGAGGGAGAAGAAAATGACCAACAAAATGGTGATGATTGCGAGCGCAACTTGTTTCGCACTGCTTGCGGCCTGCGACGATACGAGTACATCAAGCGCGTCCGCCGAACTCACGCCGGCTCAGCAAGCATGTTTGCGAGATGTAGCCAGCACGACGAACAATTCGCAAGTCGTGGTGCTCTCATCGGCATTCAGCGAGGCGGGAACACAGGTCACAGTCGGCGTTGGCGAGGATCGCGCTCCTTGGAATTGCATTGCTTACAGTGATGGCGCGACAGCTGGTATCGAGTTCCTGGGCGACGAAGGCGCATTGTAACCTGTTCGCTGTGTATCTCGAAAGCACCAGTCGTGATCAAACTCGAATATCGGCAAGCTCAGACATTCAAACATCGTAATAGTATTGGGCTTTAACATTCTCAATCATGCAAAGGTTGTAGAAAATGCCTGTAACCAACTCGGTTGTACTTGCGATTATTTGCACTTTTGTGGCCATTGTTTCGGTTCCAAAATACAGCATTGCTCAAACCTGGGACATAGCATCACAGCACTCTGTCAGCGGCGTAACAGTGTATGATACGGACGAGCTGCTAACTTTTGCCGGTCAGTTGGCCTTTGATCGGTCAGGGCGCATTACAGCGGTGGAGGTCGCATCAACGATCACTCAGATCTACCGAGAAGACGGCTACTTCTTGGCTGAGGCGTGGCCTGGTCCCGATGGGCAGAGCATAGTTGTTGATGAGGGGCGTATTCAAACCATCGAAATAGAAGGTGTAGATACGCGCACGTTCCAAACCCTAGAAAAGATCTTTCGCCCCCTCACCACCGCATATCCAATAACTCTCAAGCAATTTGAGCGGGCGGTTATGCTAGCCGAGGACATACCCGATTTGGACGTGTCGACCGAACTTGATTACCCGGATCAGGCTGGTGCTCGGCTGAGAGTATTGGGAGAGCCACTGCGCAAACAAGCCGGTAGTGCGACACTCGACAACCCTCCGCGTGAGCTTGGGGAAGCGCTCAGTTTCTATGTCGTACAAGAGTTTTATTCAACGCTGACCGTCGGGGATCTGCTGCGATTTGAGGGATCAGGCATTTACAATTGGGACAAAGACGATGAACACTCTTTATGGGGCGCTCTTACCTATCGCGCACCGTTGAACAGCAATGGCCTGTATGGTGAGATTTTCTACGGAAACATAAACGCAAAACGTGACCTCTCGGGGGATTTTGCGAGAACAGATGTTGATGGCGAGAACTTCACCGTCGCGTTGGGTTACCCAGTGATCCGCGATGTGGCCCGTTATGGATATCTTCTGCTGGACTATCGCCTTTCAAAAGCGGATTCAGTCAGTGGTGGCGTTCCACTATCCAGTGACGCGAGTGTCGTTGGCCTGACATATCTTTACGGGCAAAACTATCCAAAGGGACAAGCTCTGGAAGCGGGGCTAACCTTATCTTTTGGTGACAATGACAACGACACGACAGACGCGAATTTTGACGACGGGGACTCTTCGTTTTGGCATCTACGAGGCGGCGTCGGATACGAAAGCCCGCTAACGGGCTTGTCTCCCAACACAGCTTGGCGCACCGAGATCTGGGGGCAGTACACAACAGACCGGCTGCCCTCAGTCGAAGAGTACTTCCTTGGTGATCGTTATGCTTTGCGCGGATATCGGTTTGACGAAGTGGATGGTGATTCCGGAATTTCCGCGATTTTCGAAGTGTCTCATTCCTACTTCCCCAGTTCCCAGAGCATTCATCGCTTAACGCCCTTTGCCTTTTTCGACGTGGGTTACATCTCGAACAATGACCCTGCGAGTTTTGAAGTTGATAATACAACACTGGCGTCGACAGGTCTGGGTTTGGACATTGAGTTTAAGCAAAATCTATTCCTGTCCGGATATGTAGGGGTCCCTTTGAGAGACGGCCCTTTGACCGACTCTGGCGATCCTGGCGCGTATCTTGCTCTGACAACAAGTTGGTGAGGATGTTATGAAACTGAACCGAATTGCTGTACTTACCGCAACTTGTCTAATTGCAGAACTGGCCGCTACTCAGGTCTTTGCCCGCGGAAATCACTACGGGTGGTGCCGAGGCGTAGGGAACCCACACCAGTCGAGCCAAGGGTGCGGGCAGGCTGGTGGGCAAGGGGCAGGTAATCAAGTTACTGGCCCAACGCAGCCGGTGGCAAATCAGTTGCCGCCTAAGGGAACGCAGCAAACGCCCACGTCCGTTACTGTTCCAGTCCTTGCGCCGGGCGCGGTCCCGAACGCAATTCCCGGTCAGGTTCCTATTGCGACACCGATAGCGGTTCCTGGTCAGGTTCCCACGCCGGTAGTAGCGCCGAACCTAACTCCGCCTTTGGCACCAAACGCGACACCAAACCGGGTTCCGACAGCTGTTCCAAATCAGGTTCCGCCATTGGCTACTGGTCCCACCGCGGTGCCCCCGCAAGTCCCGACTGCAACTCCCAATCAAGTTCCGATAGCTATCCCTGGCCAGGTTCCGCCTCAACCTACCGGACCCACAGCGGTGCCGCCACTTGTGCCCACCGCAACACCAAACCAAATACCAGTCGCAGTTCCTGGTCAGGTCCCACCTCAGCCCACCGGTCAAACTGCTGTGCCACCGCTCGTCCCGACTGCAACACCAAACCAGATTCCAGTCGCAGTGCCCGGCCGTGTTCCGCAACCCAGCGGTAATACAGCGACACCACAGCTTGTCCCAACGGCAATCCCCAATCAGGTTCCCACGGCGGTTCCTGGCCAGGTTCCACAGTTGACACCAAAACCTACGGCAACTCACGTGGCAGTCCCAGGACATCCGAAACCTCAAGGCGTCGTGACAATCATGCGCCCCAAGCCGAGGCCGACAACCGGTTCTGTCCAGCAACCTGGCACAACACAAGTGACCCACCATTTAACCCACCAAAGCAATGCGAAGAAACACGATCACGTGGCAGCAACACCTGGGCGGCATGATCCGCACGACCTACCGAGGTTCCGCAACGAGGCCGCCAAGGAAAACTGGGAATGCGTTGCCAGCGGATTTGGACAGCGCCGTTATGATGCTGGGCGAGGCGTGTTGCTGAACAACGGAGCGTTGCGGCACCTCGGAAACGTGGACGCAATGGCACGGGATGTACCTGCTCGGCATCCAAAACATTCTGGATGCATTATTTCGGTTAAACGAAAGCAGCGCTGAAGCTCACTTGGTAGGTTTTGCTCGGACAATGAGATTAATTGACCAAAAGTTCCTCAATTGTCATCTGGATAATTGAAATTCGTATTGCCCTTATTCCCTGGTGTTTACGTTGGCTGACTTAGCCCGACAATGCTCCGCACCTAAATTTACTTAAAACAGGCCAACAATCTATACTGCCGCACTTCCACGAAGAGCCTCCGACCATCTGGGCCGGTCAGGTTAGGCACGCGAAACTTTGCAAAGTCAGCTTTCTGCGCATCTCTGACCTTCGCGAGAATCCAAGCAAAAAGGCCGCATGGAATCCAAGGGGCCTTGGGAGGCCCTTTGCGGGATTGAGCAATGCAAAGGGCCATAGCCGCGACGACTAAGCCATAAACTGATTGAATTCGTCGCTAATGCAGACAAGCGCGCAGCGCAAACCTATGGGCGAACTACGCAAACTTATGGGGTGCGCGAAGTGTTAACCCTTGTTGTCCAATGCACCCATTTGCCCGAAGAGTTCATCCAGATCTGCTCCATAGCCAGTGGCGCAGATCACTACGTCAGGGTAGATTTTTCGACCGCTGGCCAGTTCAACGGCGTGGGGCGAAAAGCCGCCGGTTTCGCTGGCGGCCGCAAACTGACCAGATTTCAGCGCAGAAACAAAACCATCATCCGGAGCGAAAGTACTCGCGGCGGCAGGCTTGCTGGATGGGCTTGATGCCACCAGCCATTGGAGTTTTTGTGATGTCATCGCCCGGAAATTCCCGGATGTCCGCGTGCGTCGTGAACGGATCCTGATACCTGCGGGTGAAGGGCATCGGATCGTGACGGCAGGCGGTGCGTCTGCGTGGGGTGATCTGGTACTGTATCTGGTCGGCCGAGTCGCTGGCCAGGATGAGGCCCGACGCCTCGCCAAGATTTACCTGCTCCAACCCCAAACTGAAGGACAGTTGCACTACGCTTCTTTGACTGCGGCGGCACAACATGAAGATGCGCTGGTTGCAGATGCCCTGGTTTGGGCGGCGGATAACTATGCCCTGCCAACCCCGGTTGCCGCCATGGCCGCCCGAAGCGGTCTGACCGAGAGAAGTCTGTTGCGGCGGTTTCGCAAAGCCACCGGGCAGACGCCGGTCGAGTTTATTCAGACGCTCAGGGTTGAGGAGGCTAAACAGATGCTGGAGACGACCGACATGCCTATCGACGAAATAGCCGCCGCAGTAGGTTACACAGAGCCATCAAGCTTCCGAAATGCGTTTCGAAGATACGTTGGCATGCCTGCACCAGCATACCGCAAGAAACGCTTACTATCCCATCAGTGATCAAGGGCAGCCCAAGGCGAACCTTCAAAATCGTACTTTGCAAACTTCGAGTTGCGGACATAGCACCAATTCGCCGCGTTTGCTCGAATGTCGGCAATTTAGCCAATGCTTGGGTTGGAACCACGTCTTCAGCGCGGCCTTCGAATTTTGCCGGTCATTCGCAAACCATCACGAATGTTCAGTCCCATCATCGTGAGGTTGGCCGCCCCGGCGACTAGTTCAATCACCTGAACCATGTAAAAGGTGTTGTCGAATTCGCCAGCGGCGGCTTTGCCTGCAAGAAACCAGGCGGCCGGTACGAGGATCAGCAAGCCGTTGAGCGCAATGATCGGCATACGGGTCTTCTTTGCTCTCGTCAGTGCATCTTTGCGTTTCCGACCCATTGCCATGCCCGATCCGCCAGCAATCGCCATTGCCGGGATGAGGATGAACATGCCTTTCAGGATCAATGCCTTGACGGTCGCGACTGTTTCATGGCTTGCAAAGAGTTCGCTGATGGCCGTTGATGTCCAGAAGAGGAGGATCATAACAAAGCCGATGCCGCCCGCGATGGCGTGAATCTTTGTTTTCATGGCGGTTCACTCAAATTGGCTTTTGGAAAGGATTTCGTCAGGCCGTGCAGCAATTCGGCACGGCAACCTTCTCGAACAGATGAGGGGCGGTCACAGCGCTTGAGGGATAGTGGCTGAGCTGCTGCTGAAACTCGGGGTTTGAAAACGCAGCGCGGAAGTCCGAAACAGACTCCCAGACCGCGTAGTTCAGATACATGCTGCCGTCACCAATTGCCTTATGCAGCTGAGTGCTGATGTAACCAGGCTGCATTTTCATCCATTGGGCATCGCTCTTCCAGGCTTCAACCAAGTCGACTTGGTCAACGGGATCGACTGTGAAGAGATTGACGAGAACGACGGGTCCAGCGTCGATGTCCAATTGCCGTTCAATGGGAAACTCCGGGTCGAGAGGTTTGAAACTTACCATTTCGGTGCTCCTTGAAAGTGGCTTCATTTTGGTGTCATGTTGTCATATTTGGGAAGCATCAAACATAATGACAACGCGTTGTCAAATGAAATGAGGAATCGACATGCCGGATGCGCGAAGGACTGAAGAAGGAGAAGCCGTGACAGCCTTGATACTGGATGTGTTTCGGTTGAACGGTCGATTGCAGCTTGCCGGTGATCGCCTCGTATCAGAACTCGGTCTAACAAGTGCCCGATGGCAGATTCTTGGTGCCATCGCCTATTCTGATCGACCGGAATCCGTTGCCTGGCATGCACGGACGATGGGCGTTCACCGGCAGGGCGTACAACGGATCATCAATGAATTGAGCAAAGAAGGCATGGTGGAGTTTCAGCCGAACCCACACCACAAGCGGGCGCACCTAGTCGTACTGACCCAAAAGGGGCAGGAGTTGTACGAAGCCGCGATTGCAAATCAAATCCCATGGGTGAATGAACTCTCGGAAGGTCTGTCGCCAGATGATATTGCGACAGCGCAAAACATTGTTGACCGTCTCAAAACACGCCTTGAAGAAGCCTCAACGCGACAAGATTAGAGTTCGACCCAAAACTGACACTCGTACAGGGTGCAGCATCGAACGTTCTGGGTTCGGAGCAGACATTCGAAGTTCACAATAAGGAGCCAACGTCTGCGTTGCGGACAAAGTTACCGAAAAGCAGACCGAACTGAATGTCTGCTTTCCTTCGGCTTACGGTCGCTTTAGAGCTAACCACCGTGTCGCAGAGGTTGGGGGGACAGACCATGCAGAAGGTGCTTGTAACTGGTTCGTCGGGTCGGATTGGGCGGGCATTTTTTGCCGCATATCAAGAGCGGTATCAGTTTGTGCTGACTGATTTGAATGAACCCACGTACCCTGTTTCAGATCAGCACCATTTCGTGCGCTCTGATCTTACGGACGCAAGTGCCGCTGCGGATTTGTGCCAAGGCGCGGATGCCGTTGTGCATCTCGCAGGCGTACCCGATCCGAACGCAGAATTTGACGATGTGCTGCCTGCCAACATATTGGCGACAACCTATTTGATCGAATCAGCTCGTCAGGCAAACGTCCGCCGCTTCGTCTTCGCCAGCAGCGCGCAAACCATCGAAGGATACCCCGTAGACCGGCAAGTCGTTCCGGGAATGGCTGTTGCCCCGGCCAATCTCTACGGCGTCTCCAAGTGCTATGGGGAAACCTTGTGTTCGCTTTATGCGACGCGGCACGGCATGTCCTGTGTCTCATTGAGAATAGGTGCGTTTGAGCCAGCGGACGGCCCGCCGCTTGAGACCCTGCGTGATCTCAGCGCGTGGCTCAGTCATCGCGATGCGACGCACTTGATTGACAGGGCGATTCAAGCCGAAATCAAAGGGAGCTTTATAGCGCACGGCATCTCTAACAATCGATTTAAGAGGCTTGATCTAACCGAGACTTGCAAAGTGCTTGGATACGCACCGCAGGACGACGCCTTTTCGACCTTTCCAATACCATCCGCCTAAAGCCGGCATCAGTTCGTATCGCAGCATCGAGTAGTTTGGGCTCGCTCCAGACCTTAGCTGCAAGGCCGATCAAAGCGGAAAGCGGGACTTTGCGGCCATCCGCATTTTTGCTCTAAAGGACCGTAGTCAGCCCAAACCGGACATCCATCGCTGGGCTTTGCAAACTCCCAAATGAGGTAAAAACCTGCCTCTTGACACTTGGTGCCCAATATCTGGTTCCTGCTTCTCGCGATGCTGCCAAAATTATTTCAGCGCTGAATCAAAGCTCTTCTTCGACGAGAGAATACAATTCGATTGGATGAACAAGGCCACGAACTTCGTGAAACCTTTACAAGAACTACGAAGTTGGCGTGGAGTCGGCCAAGATTTGGGCCTTTAGATAAGGAGATTCGAGGTCCAGAAACAATTGAGAGTTACTGCGCCCAAGGTTTTGGGCCAAAGATGCAAATCTTTAGGCGAAATGCAAAGCTATGGGCGCACCTACAACTGCTTTAGAAATCCAGATTTTCAACGCTCAGGGCGTTTTGCTGGATGAATTCGCGGCGCGGTTCGACCACATCACCCATCAGTTTGGTGAACAGATCATCCGCTTCGACCATGTCATCCACACGCACCTGCAATAGGGTACGCGCATCCGGGTCGAGCGTTGTTTCCCACAGCTGATCGGGGTTCATTTCACCCAGACCTTTGTAACGTTGTAGCGACAGGCCCTTTTCGCCCTCTTCCAGAATGGCGCGCAGCAGGTCCAGCGGGCCGTGGATCGCCTGCATCCGGTCGCGGCGCACCAGCGCGGCGGGGGTGTTGTAGACCTCTTGCAGGCTTTGCGTGAAGCTGCCGGTTTTGCGGGCCTCGCCCGAGCGTAACATGGGGCCGTCCAGAGTGCGGACTTCTTCCACACCGCGCAGGATGCGGGCCAGACGAATGCCGTGATCCTGTGTGATCCGGCCCTGCCAGCCGCGCTCATATTCCAGCGCGATCAGGTCCAGACGGGCAGCAACCTTGTCGGCCACGCCCTGCAGGTCGGCATCGACCGCACCCGGCACAAAGGCCCCCGCAACAGCGGCCTGTTCCAGAATGTGGCGCGGGTAATGCGTTGGGAAGGCGTCCAGAACGCGTTTCAACTGGCGCGCTTCGTCAACGACGCGCGTCAGGTCTTGCCCTATGATCTCTTCACCAGAGCCGAGCTTCAGCACCGCGCCCTCAACTCCCTGATTGATCAGGTAGTCGTCCAGCGCTGCCTGATCCTTCAGGTAAACCTCTGATTTTCCACGCGAAACCTTATAGAGCGGTGGCTGCGCGATATAGAGATACCCGCCCTCAATCAGCTCCGGCATCTGCCGGTAGAAGAAGGTCAGCAGCAGCGTCCGAATATGCGCGCCGTCCACATCCGCGTCGGTCATGATGACGATCTTGTGGTAGCGCAGCTTTTCGATGTTGAACTCATCCCGGCCAATCCCGGTGCCCAGCGCCATCACCAGATTGCCGATTTCCTGCGACGACAGCATCCGGTCAAACCGCGCCCGTTCGACGTTCAGGATTTTGCCGCGCAGCGGTAGAACCGCCTGTGTCAAACGATCCCGACCTGTTTGGGCCGACCCACCAGCCGAGTCCCCCTCGACCAGAAAGACTTCGGTCTTGGACGGGTCTTTCTCGGAACAGTCTTTCAGCTTGCCGGCCAGATAGTTCACATCCATTGCCGTCTTGCGGCGCGTCAGTTCGCGCGCCTTGCGGGCGGCCTCACGGGCCAAAGCGGCCTCGATGATCTTGCCGACGATCCCTTTGGCCTCGTTCGGGTTTTCCTCGAACCATTCGGCCAGCTTTTCGTTCATCAGACTTTCGACCGCCGGGCGCACTTCAGACGACACCAGCTTGTCCTTGGTCTGGGATGAGAATTTCGGGTCGGGCACTTTGACCGACAGAACACAGGTCAGACCTTCGCGCGCGTCATCGCCGGTAAAGCTGACCTTTTCTTTCTTCGCGATCCCGCTGGATTGCGCATAGTTGTTGATCGTCCGGGTCAGAGCGCCGCGGAAACCGGCAACATGCGTGCCGCCATCCCGCTGCGGGATGTTGTTGGTGAAGGGCAGAACCGTCTCATGATAGCTGTCATTCCACCACATCGCGATCTCGACCCCGATATCGTCGCGCTCGCCCCTGATATAGATCGGCTCGGGCATTGCGGGCGACTTGGATCGGTCGAGGTATTTGACGAATTCCTTAACACCACCCTCATAGAACAGCTCAGTCTCAAGCTGCTCAGCCGGGCGTTCGTCGATCAGGATAATCCGCACGCCCGAGTTCAGGAAGGCCAGCTCGCGCAGGCGCTTTTCCAGCGTATCGAATGAATATTCAAGGTTCGAGAACGTATCGGTCGAGGCCAGAAAGCGCACCTCGGTCCCCGTGCGGTCGCCGCAGTCCTGAACCACCTTCAGGTGTTCCGCCGTTTCACCGCCCTCAAAGCGCGCAACGTGTTCCTTACCACTACGCCAGACGCGTAGCTCCAGCCAATCAGACAGGGCGTTCACGACCGACACACCCACACCGTGCAGACCGCCGGACACCTTGTACGAGTTGCTGTCGAACTTACCGCCCGCGTGCAGCTGGGTCATGATGACCTCGGCGGCGGACACCCCCTCTTCGGGGTGAATATCCACCGGAATTCCGCGCCCGTTATCGCTGACCGAGACACTGGAATCGGCGTGGATTTTCACCGTCACATGGTCGGCGTGACCGGCCAGCGCCTCATCAATACCGTTGTCCACGACCTCATACACCATGTGGTGTAGACCCGAGCCATCATCCGTATCACCGATATACATACCGGGACGTTTGCGAACAGCCTCTAAGCCTTTGAGAACCTTAATAGAATCAGCGCCATATTCTTGTGGTGCCTGTGCGTCTTCGGACATGCGGTTAGTACCTATATTATTTTGGTAACTTATACGTTTTCTGGTGGGGAATGTCACGCCATCCCCCAACATTTTGTGCTGTCACGGGTTGTCTTCAGCTGATCAAAGCCGATCCAGATCCGCCGCGATATCCTCGGCAATTTCAGCCGCGTTCACATCCCTGCGTTCGGCCGACAAACGCAGGCCCAGAATGTCCGACTGATAGCGCGCAGCAAGACGGTCAGGGTCGTGATCCGGCCCGATCTCTCCGGCCTGTTGGGCGCGGCGAAAGAGGGTGGCGAAACAGTCCTTCATCTCGGCCATGTGGAACCCGGCTTTGTCGGCCAGATCATGCCCTTTGGACTGCAACTCGGCATAGGTTTTGGCCAGCATACAGGCCCGCGCGGGCATCTCGCGTTCATCAATCACCACATGGGGCTGCGCCTTCAGCGCCCGCAGCGGACCCATTTCATCGGCCATCGCCATCAGACGCGCCACGCCGTCCTGCGCGTATCGCTCCAATGTCAGCGCATAAAGCGCGTCCTTCGAGCCAAATGCCGCATAAAAACTGCCGGGCTTCAGATTCAGCGCGTGTTCGAGATCCTTCAACGAGGTTCCCGCCCAGCCTTGCTGCCAGAACAAATCCCGCGCCTGCGCGATCAGCGCGTCACGGTCATATGAGGGTTTGCGGGGCATCGGCTTCACCAATTCTTGAGCGTCCGCTCAAATATATACTTGAGTGATCGCTCAAGAAAGCCTAAATGTGATTCACCTCGCCAGAAACAGGAGTTTTGATATGGCAAACTTCCCGTCCCACGACCTCGAATCCGCCCCCGAAGGGTCCAAACCGCTGCTGGAAAAGTCGCAAGCCGCCTTTGGGCGTCTGCCCGGCCTGCACAAGGTGATGGCGGAAAGCCCGCAGCATCTGGAAGCCTATCAGGTTTTGCACGGCCTGTTCATGCAGACCGATTTCGACAATGACGAAAAGACCGTCGTCTGGCAGACCATCAACGTTGAAAACGAGTGCCACTACTGCGTGCCCGCCCATACCGGCATCGCCAAGATGATGAAGGTCTCGGACGAGATCACCGAGGCGCTGCGCAATGAAACCCCGCTGCCCTCGCCCAAGCTGGAGGCGCTGCGCACCTTCACCCTGCAAGTGATGGAAAGCCGCGGCAACCCGACCGAAGAACAGCTGCAGGCTTTCTTTGACGCCGGCTATTCGCACCGCGCGGTTCTGGATGTGGTGCTGGGTCTGGCGCAGAAAACCATGTCGAACTACGTCAACCACATGGCACACACGCCCGTTGACGAGGTGATGCGCGGCTTCCTGTGGGAGCGCAAAGTCGGCGAACCCGCCTAAGCCACGACCGAGCCCGCGTCGCTGTCGTTGACCGTCAGCGTCTGGGCCCGGTCCCCTAATTCGGAAAACAGCTCAGGCCCGGTGCCCGTCATCCAGGCCTGAGCGCCCAGCGCGCAAATCTCATCATAAAGCGCAGCCCGCCGCCCGGCATCCAGATGGGCGGCCACCTCATCCAGCAGCACAATCGGCGGCGCGCCCACCATCCCCGCCAGTGCCCGCGCATTCGACAGGATCAGGGACACCAGCAACGCCTTTTGCTCTCCGGTCGAGCAATCCTTGGCCGGGACACCCTTGGCTGCGAAAACGCCGTACAGGTCCGACCGATGCGGCCCGACCAAGGTCCGGCCCGCCGCCAGATCGCGAAACCGGCTTTCATTCAACGCCTCGCGCAAATCATCCGCCGTGTCGGGCATCGCGCCCTCAGATTGCACCAGTTCCAGATCAGCGGACGGAAACGCGGTTTCGGCCTGCTCCTGCGCCGCGCGCAAATGATCCAACGCCGCCAGACGCGCCGCGTGGATGCGGTGCCCGGTCTCGGCCATCTGCCCTTCCAACGCGGCATACCAATGGGCATCGCGCACCTGTTCTTTCAGCAGGCGGTTGCGTTCGCGCATTGCCTTTTCATAGGTCAGCGAAGCCTCGGCATGGGCGGGATCAAAACTCAGCGCGATACGGTCCAGAAACCGCCGCCGCCCCTCGGCCCCTTCGATCCACAGCCGGTCCATCGACGGGATCAGCCAGACCACCCGCGCCAGCTTGCCCAGATCAATCTGACTGGCCGCCTTGCCATCAATCCGAACCTGCCGCGCGGCGCCGCCTTCGGACCATGTCTCAATCTCGTAATTCTGCCCCTGCGCGTTCAGCAGGCCGGATAGCTTCCAGCCCAGCGCCTCGGGGCGGCGGGTCATCTCAGCCGCACTGGCCCGGCGCATGCCGCGACCGGGCGAGAACAGCGATACCGCCTCAAGAATGTTGGTCTTGCCCGCTCCGTTCGGCCCATGAATGGCCACGGGTCGCCCATCCAAAGCCAGCCGCGCCAGCTTGTGCGAGCGAAAATGCGAGACCGTCAGTTCGGTCAGGGCCAAACCCATGACCCCTCCCTTTCGTCAGAAGGTTTCCGCGCGATCAGACGCGCATCGGCATGACTACATAGACTGCGCTTTGGTCATTTCCTTCGCGCATCAGAGTCGGGTCACCGGCCGAGTTGAACAGGAATACCGCGTTCTCACGATCGACCTGAGACGCGATCTCCAGCAGGTATTTCGCGTTGAACCCGATCTCCAGCCGCTCATCGCCATAGGCTACGGCCAGCTCTTCCTCGGCGGCACCGCTGTCGGGCGCGTTGACCGACAGAACCAATTTATCCGCATCCAACTGCAGCTTCACCGCGCGCGAGCGTTCGGACGAAACAGTCGCCACCCGGTCCACGGCCTGCGCGAATTCGGCGGCATCCACTTCCAACTGGCGGGTGTTGCCCTGCGGAATAACACGGGTGTAGTCGGGGAAGGTGCCGTCGATCACCTTGGAGGTCAGCGTGATATCGGGCGTGGCAAAACGCACTTTGGTTTCGCTGACCGACACGGCGATGTCCATCTCGTCATCGTCCAGCAGCTTGCGCAGCTCACCCACGGTCTTGCGTGGCACGATCACGCCCGGCATATCCGCCGCGCCATCGGGCAGGTCCGCGTCGATGCGCGCCAGACGGTGCCCATCGGTGGCCACGCAGCGCAGCACCTTGCCGCCCTCGGACCCGTCGGCCACATGCATGTAGACGCCGTTCAGATAATAGCGCGTCTCTTCGGTCGAGATCGCGAATTTGGACTTGTCGAACAGCCGCCGCAGCAGTGCAGCCGACGCGGTAAAGTTCGACTGATATTCCGAGGACGCCATCACCGGAAAATCCTCTTTCGGCAGCGTCGCCAGCGAGAAGTTCGACCGCCCGGCCTCGACCGTCAGACGGCCCGCTGCACTGTCAGCAGTCAACGTGACCAGCGCACCATCGGGCAATTTGCGCACGATCTCATGCAGGGTCGTTGCAGCCACGGTGGTGGCACCGGCCTTTTCAACCTGCGCCGGGGCCTTGTCGACCACTTCGATATCCAGATCGGTGGCGCGGAACATGGCCTGATCGCCTTCGGCCTCGATCAGCACATTGGCCAGTATCGGAATGGTGTTGCGACGTTCAACAACAGATTGGGCCTGAGAGACGGCCTTGAGAAGGGTGCCGCGTTCGATGCTGATCTTCATACCCTCAATTCCTCTGACTTGCGTGCCGAAATGGGCGGGACTGGCACGTTAGCGGTTCCACCCTGAGGCACAAGGATTTTTTATGGATTTCTGAGTCGGATTGCCCAAGGCGTCAAGGGCCGCGTGGCCACGTGGGCACAGTTCATGGCCAACCGTGGAGATTTTCGCACAAGAAAACGCCCCGGGCGTGAGGATCCGGGGCGTTTTGATGTTCATGCAGATGTAACCTACGCTTCGAGTGACCGGCGCAGCATTTCCACGTCTTCGGCGATCTGGCCGTCGGTGGTTTTCAGCTCTTCGATGCGCTTCACACCATGCATAACGGTGGTGTGGTCACGCCCGCCAAAGCGACGACCAATCTCAGGCAGGGACCGGCTGGTCAGCTGTTTACACAGATACATCGCGACCTGACGCGGACGGGCGTAAGATCGCAGGCGCTTGGGGCCAATAATATCGCTCAGACGGATATTGTAGTAATCCGAAACCTTACGCTGAATTTCCTCGACGGTGATCTTGCGCTCGGACGCGCGCAGTACGTCGGCCAGGCAATCCTGCGTCAGCTCCATATCGATCTCGCGCCCTACGAGTGAGGCAAAGGCAAACAGACGAGTCAGCGCGCCTTCAAGCACCCGCACATTGGTCGAGATACGGTGGGCCAGAAACTCCAGCACGCCATCAGCGATCTGCAGATCGGGATAGGTGGTGCTGTAATGCTGAACCTTGTTCTGCAAAATGCCCAGACGCAGCTCATAGTCGGTGGGGTGCAGGTCAACGACCAGACCACATTGCAGTCGCGACTTCACGCGGTCTTCCAGATCCTTGATCTCACCCGGAGCGCGGTCGGCAGAGATAATGATCTGTTTGTTCTGATCCACCAACGCATTGAAGGTGTGAAAGAACTCTTCCTGCGTGGAATCCTTGCCCGCGATGAACTGCACGTCATCGACCATCAGCACATCGACCGAACGGAACAGATGTTTGAAATCCATCATTCGACGTTCACGCAGCGCCTGTACGAACCGGTACATGAACTGTTCCGCCGACAGGTACAGAACATTCAACTCGGGGCGTTTGGTTTTCAGTTCCCAGGCAATCGCATGCATCAGGTGCGTCTTACCCAGACCGACACCGCCATACAGAACCAGCGGGTTGAAAGTTACAGGCCCACCTTCCGAGACACGGCGCGCCGCTGCATGCGCCAACTCGTTGGGTTTGCCGACCACGAAGCTGTCAAAGGTGAATCGGGCATCCAAAGGCGCCGCTTGCAGTGATTCCAGTGCCTCGCTTGATCGCACGGACATTCGAGGTTCCGGTGTTTGTGCGATCTCTACCGAATTAGTTTCAGCAACATTCGCGGGCCGTGCGGTCGAATTGGCGGCAACCCGAAAGGCCAGTCGCTGGACGGTTTCCCCCGCAGTGTTCATCTCATACAGGATGAGATCTGCAAAATTCTGGCTCACGTAATTGCCCATGAAATTGGTCGGCACCGAGAAAACAGCGACACCGTCCTGGACCTCTTGGAACTGCAGAGGTTCAATCCATGTGGTGTAATTGTTCTTTCCGATCGCCTTGAGCAGTTTGTTTTGCAGTAGTCCCCATTTCTCTTGTGTCATTCAGCGCCTCACGCATCCCATTCTTTATTGGCCTGTCGGCCTTATTTCTGTGTCCGGTCCCCCGGTATGCGCGTTCACTCGGACAAAGGGATCCCACCCACCGAATCAAATAGATTCGGCGCTTTCGTCCTTGACGGCGTGCATAACCCGGCAATCAGATGCCCCACAGCAGGGCATCCCTTTTTCAGGTTGCGCAACGCAATCTCAATTTTCGACAGGGCTGGACTCCTGGTCGTGCCAGGTCCCACAGCAGATCAGCAAATCGGTTGTCCCCGAGTTACCAACATTCGCCTCCCGATCATCCTGATGCCCGTCAGTCTGACCAAGGAAACAGCCTGTCCCCCCAAGCGAGTGAATCGCTGAGTTAGTGGTAACAAGAGGTCGGCAGTCGCTTCAACGAAACTCTGATATTGACTCGGGTCTGAGCGCGAAAGAATCTCTCGGTTTCGTGAGGACGCGGTATTCTGGCAACAGCAAAAAGGGCGCCGCATTGCGCGACGCCCTTGAAAATAGATCAGCCTTGCTTACGTGACCCAAGGTCAATCAAGTCTCAATACGCGACTCAGCCCAGCGCTTTGACGCGAGCCGACAGACGCGACATTTTGCGCGATGCAGTGTTCTTGTGGAAAACGCCTTTGGTGACGCCGCGCATCAGTTCGGGCTGGGCAGCGCGCAGAGCTGCGGTTGCAGCGTCTTTGTCGCCGGATGCGATCGCTTCTTCGACTTTGCGCAGATAAGTGCGGATGCGCGAACGACGTGCTTTGTTGATTGCAAAACGCTTTTCGTTCTGACGTGCGCGTTTCTTTGCCTGGGGCGAGTTAGCCATGTGTCTCTGACCTTTGTTCGGTACGGTTATCTAGGGTTGCGCGCCACGGAATTATCCGCACCGGATCAGAAATCACGAGTGTGAGTCGGGCCAAGCGGGCCGCACGCGCATGTATAGCGGCGTGTACTATCCAAGTTGCAGGGGTTTGCCAAGCAGATTCTTAGCCGGGCACAGCAGGTATGAAACAGGCGGGCATACGCCCGCCTTTCCCCACCTTGATTGTTTATTTGTCGCGGAACTGCGCCGCGCGCTTTTCCAGAAAGGCTGCCATACCCTCTTTCTGGTCTTCCGTGGCGAACATCGAGTGAAAGACACGGCGTTCGAACAACAGCCCTTCGCTTAGCGACACTTCGTAGCTGCGGTTCACGGCCTCTTTCGCGGCGATCGCGCTCAGCTGTGATTTCTCGGCGATCTTTTGGGCTGCGGCCATTGCCTCTTCCAACAGCTTTTTGGCAGGCACGACGCGGCTGACAAGCCCGGCACGCTCTGCCTCTTCTGCGTCCATGAAGCGGCCGGTCAGGTTCATATCCATCGACTTGGACTTGCCCACAAAGCGCGTCAGGCGCTGGCTTCCGCCAAGGCCCGCAATAACGCCAAGATTGATTTCCGGCTGCCCGAACTTTGCGGTATCTGCCGCGATGATGAAATCGCAGATCATCGCCAATTCGCAACCGCCACCCAGCGCATAGCCCGCAACAGCCGCGATTACAGGCTTGCGGATGTCACTGACCCGGTCGTTGATATCCGCGAAAAGGTTCGTGGTGTAGACATCCACAAAACTCATCTCGGACATTTCCTTGATGTCCGCGCCAGCGGCAAAAGCCTTGTCCGAGCCCGTAATGACGATGCAGCGCACCTTGTCATTCTTGTCGGCGTCTTCCAGCGCTTCGCACAATTCAGCAATCAACTGGCTGTTCAGCGCATTCATTGCGTCCGGCCTGTTGAGTTTCACAAGCGCGACGTGGTCTTCGATTTCGACGATGATCGTCTCAAAAGCCATGAGGTGTAAGCTTCCGGTTGTTCCGTTCAGATACGATTCATTATCACGCGCAAAAGCTGGATCAAGTTATCTTTGGCATTGCGCGCAATAGAAGGATGAGCGACCGGACTGAGTGATTCTTTTTATGGCAGCACCGCAACCTTCGGTGCGGCAGGGTTCGCCTTCGCGGCCATAAACGTCAAAGCTGTGCTGAAAATATCCAAGTTCTCCATTGGCTTGACGGAAATCGCGCAAGGATGACCCCCCGGCCCGGATGGCGTCTTGCAGAACCTGCCGGATGATCGGAACAAGGGCCGCAACTCGGTTCGCCGAAATCTGCCCGGCTTTGCGACGTGGCGACACACCGGCGCGATAAAGCGCCTCGCACACGTAGATATTCCCCAATCCGGCAACGATTCCCTGATCCAGAAACGCTGATTTGACCGGCGTGTTCTTGCCTTTGAACGCATCAACCAGGTGCTGTTCGTGGAAGTCGTTGCCCAAGGGTTCCGGCCCCAGAACCGACAGCAACTTGTGGTCCTCGGCCGTTGCAGTGGGCAGCAGATCCATCGCACCGAACCGGCGCGGGTCATTAAATGTCACCCGTGCGCCATTGGCCATGTGAAATACAACATGATCATGCTTTTCCGGCATGGGATGATCGTGAACAAATTGTCCAAGCGGGTCTCCGGAAACTGTCATACGCCCGGACATCCCAAGATGGATCAACAGGGTTTCGCCACTGCCAAGATCAGCCAGAATGTACTTTGAACGCCGCCGCAACCTGTCCACGCGCTGGCCTGTCAAACGTTCGGCCATTCGATCCGGAAAAGGCCAGCGCAGGTCCGGACGGTTCACGTCCGCCCGTTCGATCACCACGCCTTCCATCGCGGGGCTCAGCCCACGGCGGACCGTTTCGACTTCGGGAAGTTCCGGCATGTGCTCTCCTGATTTGCTGCCAGCGCTTGTTCCAGCGCCTGCACCATTTCATCATGTCCGGTAACATATTTCAGAATACGCGCTGTCTTCCCATCTGAAAAACGCAGCACGTAGTTCCCATTGTGCCTCAATCTGATCTGGCAGAGCTTATTCAGGTCATAGGTCCGACGCTGAAACAGCGGACTCATAGTCGTCAGCTCGGCCCCATCGATCGAAGTCGAATTGGCCAGATGATAGATCAATGTGTAGATCACCAACCCAACAAGTCCCAGCTTGATCAGCACCGCAGTTTCAGCATCCTTGACGGGGATGAAGATCTCGTTCGGAGCCAGCTCGGGCCTGATGAACCCGATAAAGAACAAAACGGCCAACACCAAAATCGTAACAACGATAACGCCCGGCGTCGTGCGAAATGTCATACGGGTCAGAGAATGTTGTGCAGGTCTTTCGCTGCCGGCGCGCAGCATTGATTCTTCCAATATATCGTTGGGGAAATGACGTGCTGCGGCATCCATCTTGTCACCGAACCCTTTCGCCCGATGGAATCGCATGAAAGTTTGAAAAACGGCACGAACGCGCCAGATAATAAAGGCAAATGACAGGACCACGCCTGATACGGCTACTAAACTCGAATAATTCGACATTTGAATCTAACTTCTTCTAAAACTATCTGCATCTTACACCGCGACTAAGGAAAATATGTGGCACGCCGGACGGTTCCGTGCACCTGCTACCTTTTCGCGCGATTGTCTTCCCCGCCGCGCGGCCTATAAGGATGAGCAACACAGACAAAGGCGTCTTACATGTCCGACTCCAACGACAAAACCACACATTTTGGATTCGAAACCGTGCCCGAGGCGGAAAAAGCGGGCCGCGTGCAGGGCGTGTTCAATTCGGTCGCGTCGAAATACGATGTGATGAACGATGTCATGTCGATGGGCATCCACCGTGTCTGGAAAGACGCGATGATGGATTGGCTGGCCCCGCGCCCCGGTCAACGGCTGCTGGATGTGGCGGGCGGCACCGGAGACATCTCGTTCCGCTTCCTCAAACGCGCGGGCCACGGCCACGCCACCGTACTGGACCTGACCGAGCCGATGCTGGTCGAAGGCCGCCAGCGCGCCGAGGCTGATCAGATGTCGGACAGCCTGAACTGGGTGGTGGGCGACGCAATGTCCCTGCCCTTCGAGGATAACACCTTTGACGTCTACACGATTTCCTTCGGCATCCGGAACGTGACCCGCCCGCAAGAGGCGCTGAACGAAGCCTACCGCGTGCTGAAGCCCGGCGGTCGCTTGATGGTGCTGGAATTCAGCCAATTGCCCAATGACGGGCTGCAAAAGCTCTATGACCTCTACAGCTTCAACGTCATCCCGCGCATGGGCAAGCTGATCGCCAATGATTACGACAGCTATCAGTATCTGGTAGAATCAATCCGCAAATTCCCTGATCAGGAAACATTTCTGGGCATGGTCCGCGCCGCCGGGTTCGAAAACGCCAAATACCGCAATCTCAGCATGGGTATCGCCGCGCTGCATTCCGGCTGGAAGATCTAAATGCGTGGTCCTCACAACATTATTCGCCTGATCCGCACAGGCGCCACGCTAGAGCGCACGGGCGCCATGAACGTGGTTCTGGACGCGTTCGAAGCCCCACGCGCACTACGCTTTGTGGCCCACGCTCTGGGCAAGCCGTTCCAGTGGCTTGGATACAAGGGCGATCCGGATATGCCACCCGCCACCCGCGCCCTGACGGCGCTGGGTCCGGCCTATATCAAATTCGGTCAGGTGCTTTCGACCCGCCCCGACGTGGTCGGTAACGAGCTTGCAGAACAGCTGCGGGTTCTGCAAGACAAGCTGCCGCCTTTTTCCAAGGCCGAAGCCATGGCCGAGGTCGAAAAAGAACTGGGCCAGCCCGTATCCGAGATCTTCGACGATTTCAGCGACCCGATCGCCGCCGCCTCAATCGCGCAGGTCCACAAGGCGAAACTGTCCAGCACCGGCGAAGACGTCGCCGTCAAAGTCCTGCGCCCCGGCATCGAGCGTGCTTTCCGCAAGGACGTGGATGCGTTCTATTTCGCCGCCCGCATCGTACAGCTCTGCGCCCCCGGCGCGCGCCGCCTGCGCCCGATGGAGGTGGTCGAGCATTTCGACGGTGTCGTGCGCGGCGAACTGGACCTGCGACTGGAAAGCGCCGCCGCCTCAGAATACGCCGCCAACACCAAGGATGACGAAGGCTTCTGGTTGCCGCCGGTGGTGTGGTCCCTGTCCGCGCGCCGGGTGATGACGCTCAGCTGGGCCGACGGCATTGCTCTGGGCGACAATGACGCGCTAGATGCAGCCAGCCACAACCGCCGCGATCTGGCCGAACGCGTTCTGCGCCTGTTCCTGCTGCACGCGCTGCGCGATGGCTTTTTTCACGCCGATATGCACCAGGGCAACCTCAAGGTCGCCGCCAATGGGGATATCATCGCCTATGATTACGGCATCATGGGCCACATCGACGAATACACCCGCCGGGTCTACGCAGAGATCCTCTTTGGCTTCATTCGACGCGACTATAAGCGCGTAGCCGAGGTGCATTTCGAGGCCGGCTATGTCCCCGCCAACCAGGACGTCGACGAATTCGCCCGCGCCCTGCGCGCTGTAGGAGAACCCATCTTCGGCATGGATGCCACCCATATCTCGATGGGCCGCCTGCTGAATTACCTGTTCGAAGTGACCGAACGCTTCGGTATGGAAACCCGGACCGAGCTGATCCTTCTGCAACGCACAATGGTTGTGGTTGAAGGCGTCGCGCGGTCACTGGACCCGCATATCAATATCTGGGAAGTCGCCCGCCCCGTGGTCGAGGATTACATCAAGAAATCCATTGGCCCGCGCGCGGCCCTGCGCGATTTCGGCAAAACCGCAATGGTCTTGGCTCGTTTCGGCCCCCGTCTACCCGCTCTGGTCGAAAACGCGCTGATCGCGCAAACCCAGAAAGACGAGCCTAAAGGTTCACGCCTGTGGTCTGTCGCACTGCCCGTAACCCTCGGCGCAGCCGCAGGCGCGGGTCTTGTCCTGATCCTAACGGCGCTCAGCTAGACCTGATCCGCCTCTTCATCTGGCTAAAAATATCTTCGGGGGGAATCGTGCCAAAGGCGCGATGGGGGGCAGACAGCCCCCCACCAACATCTCAACTCAGAGACGCTCAAAGGCAATGGCGATACCCTGACCACCGCCGATGCACATGGTGACCAAACCTTTGGATCCACCAATCCGCTCCAGCTCGTACAGAGCTTTCAGCGTGATGATCGCCCCGGTTGCGCCAACAGGGTGACCCAACGCAATCGCGCCACCATTCGGATTCACCTTGGCAGCGTCCAGACCTAGCTCTTTGTTCACGGCCAGCGCCTGCGAGGCAAAGGCTTCGTTGCTTTCGATCACATCGAAATCTTCGACCGACAGACCAGTGCGGGCCAGCAGGTTCTGCACCGCAGGCACCGGACCAATGCCCATCACCTCGGGGCGCACTCCGGCGTGGCCGTACCCCAGAATACGCGCTTTCGGCTTCAACCCGGCCTTCTCGGCCGCGTCGGCCGTGGCCAGAACCATGGCCGCCGCCCCGTCATTGATGCCCGAGGCGTTGCCCGCCGTCACCCGACCGTCCTTTTTGAACGCAGGGCGCAGACCGGCCAGCGCCTCGATCGAGGTCGCCTTGGGATGCTCATCGACCATGAAATCGACCATGTCGCGCTTGACCTTGACCTGAACCGGCGTGATCTGGCTTTGGAAATACCCGGCCTCAATCGCCGCAGCAGCACGAGTCTGGCTGGTCATTGCGAACTCATCCATCTGCTCGCGCGTGACCTGATGCTCATCCGCGACATTCTCAGCCGTGACACCCATATGGCCAGTGCCAAACGGGCAGTTCAGCGCACCCAGCATCATGTCCAGCGATTTGATATCGCCCATCTTTGCACCCCAGCGCGCCTGCTGCAGGATGTAGGGGCTGCGCGACATGCTCTCGGCACCACCGGCAACGGCAAATTCCGCATCGCCCAGCATCAGCGACTGCACCGCTGACACAATCGCCTGCGCGCCAGAACCACACAGACGGTTCACGTTCATCGCAGGGGTTTCAACTGGGATACCCGCCTGTTTGGCTGCTGCGCGCGACAGGTACATGTCGCGCGGTTCGGTGTTGATCACATGGCCGAACACGACATTGCCGATCTGGCCGCCTTCAACACCCGACTTCTCCATCGCGGCTTCGGTCACCACGGTCGCCAGATCGATCGGCGCGGTCGAGGCCAGCGCCCCGCCAAATGTCCCAACAGCCGTGCGGGCCCCATTCAGAATGACGATATCTTTCATGTCTCTTCTCCCAATTGGATTTGGCGGCACTATGCATCTGTGCCGTCAGGCTGTCCCATTGGACGTCCCGTCACAAGCGGAATTGACAACCCATCGTGAAAGGCGCATCAGATTCCGCCATGACGGAAAACACAGACGATATCCTGACACGCCTGCCCGCCCGCCTGAAAGAGGCGCGCCGCTCCAAGGGCCTGTCTCTGGAAGCCGTGGCCAATCTGAGCGGCGTGTCCCGATCCATGGTCAGCCAGATCGAACGCGGCGAAAGCAGCCCCACCATTGCGACATTGTGGAACCTGACACGTGCGCTGAACGTAGACTTTGCAGGGCTTCTGGATGAAGAGGTTCAGGGCGACACAATCGAAGTACTGAAACAGTCCGATGTGCCCAGTATCGACAATATGGGGTATGGCTGTCGGATCGGAATCCTTTCCCCGCCAGAAGATGCTGGTGGGCACGAAGTGTACGATATCTGGTTCGAGCCGGACGGAAAACTGATCAGCCAACCGCATGCAAAAGGCTCTCGTGAACATTTGACTGTTTTGATGGGATCGGTCGAGATTGAATCCGGCACTGCAACTGAGGTTCTGCATCAAGGCGACACAGGGCGTTATGCAGCGGATGTTGCGCACTCGATCATTGCGCATAATGGAACGGCACGCGTTTTTTTAATTGTAAAAACAGGTCTATGAGACCGACCGGCCGCCTGAAAAGGCGGCCGGTCGGTATTTAGAAGCTATTCCTCGTCGGGAAGGTCGTTTGCGCCGCGGGTTCCTCCACGGTTGGAAACCTGACCGTCTGTACCGGTAATGCTGCTGAGGCTGCTTCCAACATTGCCCCAACCGCCGTTTCCGCCGCCGCTCACCGCCGAAGCGGTTCCTTTGCCTTTGCTTCCAAAGTCTCGACCGAGCGTGGCCGCGCCACCTGAAACAGCCCCGGCCATCGACTGAGCAAGCCCACTGTTACCACCACCGGTATTGCCTTTGCCAGGCCCCGCGAAAGCCGCTGTTGCACCGAACATCAGAGCCAGCGCTGCGGCTGTTGAAATCTTAATCATATCGTTTCCCTCCCAGTTGATATGCAAATGAATACGCCGCGTGGAAAAAAGTGGATCACATTGAGTTCAGCCAAAAGTTATCACTTAAAGCTCCGGCCTATCCGTAATGTAAGAAAATTTTCCGCAATACTGTATTTCTTCTATTTCGGAAATGTATCCGTTATGATAGACACTAGGGAGCTATGGAGGCCCAGATGGCAAATGCATTCCTATTACACATCACGGACACGCTTTCGCAGATCGAATCCGAGGGTCTGTATAAACGCGAACGCATGATCACCTCGCCTCAGGGCGGTGAGATTACGGTGGGCGAGCGGCAGGTTATCAACCTGTGCGCCAACAACTATCTGGGTCTGGCCGATCACCCGGCCCTGATTGCCGCGGCCAAAGGCGCGATGGAACCCAAAGGCTTTGGTATGGCCTCGGTTCGGTTCATCTGTGGCACGCAGGATATCCACCGTGAGCTGGAGCAGAAGCTGGCGCATTTCCTGAACAAGGATGACGCAATCCTGTTTGCTGCCTGTTTTGACGCCAATGGCGGGCTGTTCGAGCCGCTGCTGGGCCCCGAGGACGCGATTGTCTCGGACAGCTTGAACCATGCCTCGATCATTGATGGCGTGCGGCTGTGCAAGGCGAAACGCTATCGCTATGCCAACAATGACATGAAAGAGCTGGAAGAGACGCTGAAACACGCCCGTAACGAGGGCGCGCGCCATGTCATGATCGCCACCGACGGCGTGTTCTCCATGGACGGCTATCTGGCGAACCTGCCCGAAATCACACGGCTGGCCAAGGAATACGACGCGATTGTCATGGTGGATGACTGCCACTCGACCGGCTTCATGGGGCCAAATGGGGCGGGTACGCCGGATCATTTCGGTGTCGATGTGGACATTCTGACGGGAACTTTGGGCAAGGCACTTGGGGGGGCAATCGGCGGTTATATCGCTGCTCGCCAACCAGTGATCGACCTGCTGCGGCAGCGGGCGCGGCCCTATCTGTTCTCGAACTCGCTGCCGCCGTCGATTGTCGCTGCCGGGCTTGAGGCCATTCACCTTGTCGAAGAAGGTGCGGACCTGCGTACCCGGCTGTTTGAAAACGCAAATTACTGGCGGGAAGGACTGGAAAAACTGGGCTTTGACCTGCTGCCCGGCGAACACCCGATCATCCCGGTAATGCTGGGCGAGGCGACACTGGCGCAGGACATGGCCAACAGGCTGTTCGACGAAGGCGTCTATGTCTCGGGCTTTTTCTTCCCGGTTGTCCCGCGCGGACAGGCCCGGATCAGGACACAAATGAACGCAGCGCTGACCCGCGTCGAGTTGGACCGCGCCTTGGCCGCCTTTGGCAAGGTCGGCAAGGAACTGGGAGTGATTTCGTGATCCTGCCCTCAGTAATCGACGCGATTGGGAATACACCGCTTGTTGACCTGTCGCGGGTTTGTCAGCACCTAGGTCTGGAGGGCCACATTCTGGCCAAGCTGGATTATCTGTTGCCGGGGTTCTCGAAAAAGGACCGCGCGGCGCGATCCATCATCGAACTGGCCCGCGCCGACGGCACCCTGTCACCGGGGCAGACAGTGGTCGAGCTGACCTCGGGCAATATGGGCACCGGGTTGGCGATTGTCTGCGGTATTCTGGGTCATCCTTTTGTGGCGGTGATGAGCGCGGGAAACTCGGTCGAGCGCGCGCGGATGATGCGCGCCCTTGGGGCAGAAGTCGTGATCGTGCCGCAAGCCGAGGGCAGCAAACCCGGCGAGGTTTCGGGCGCGGATTTGGCGTTGGTGGATGAGGCCGCGCAGCGCATCACGGCCGAGCGTAACGCCTTTCGGGCCGATCAATTCGGCCATTCCGGCAATCCCAAATCCCACGCAACCGGCACTGGACCCGAAATCTGGGAGCAATCCGGCGGCACCGTCACGGCCTTTTGCGATTTTGCGGGCTCTGGCGGTACTCTGGCCGGGGCCGCGGCTTTTCTCGCACCACATGCCGTGCGCTGCTACGCCGTGGAACCCGAAGGCGCGCGGGCCATCGCAGGCGAGGCCATCACCAATCCCGAACACCCAATTCAGGGTGGCGGATACGCAATGGGTGATCTGGTTCATCTGAACGGCACCTCCCTGGCAGGGCATCTGTCCGTGTCCGGCGATGCGGCGCGGGATGGGGCGCGGCTATTGGCCCGGACCGAAGGCATTTTCGCGGGCTACTCGGCAGGTGCGAACCTCGCCGGCGCGATCCAGTTGCTGAGTGGCCCGGAAAAGGGCGGCTGCGTCGCAATTGTGATGTGTGACAGCGGGCTCAAATACCTGTCGACCGATTTGTGGGAGTGATCTGATGCGACCCAACACAATGAAAGCGCTTGAGAAATCCAAACCCGAAGAGGGCCTGTGGATGGTACAGGCCCCGGTGCCCGAGATCGGCCCGGATGAAGTTCTGATCCGCATCAACAAGACCGGCATCTGCGGCACCGACATTCACATCTGGAACTGGGATGAATGGGCCTCGGCCACGGTGCCGGTTCCGATGATCACTGGCCATGAATTCGCCGGTGAGATCGTGGAATTGGGGCGGAATGTAACCGGGCTGGAGGTCGGTCAAAGATGCTCGGGCGAGGGGCATCTGATCACCAATGACAGTCGCCAAAGCCGCGCGGGCAAGTTCCATCTGGACCCCGGCACGCGCGGGATCGGGGTGAATGAACAGGGCGCGTTCGCGCAATACCTGAAACTGCCCGCCTTTAACGTGGTGCCGCTGCCCGATGATATCCCGGATGAGATCGGGGCCATCCTCGATCCGTTGGGCAATGCTGTTCACACCGCGCTCAGCTTTGATTTGCTGGGCGAGGATGTTCTGATCACCGGCGCTGGCCCCATCGGCATAATGGCGGCAGCCGTGGCCCGCCATGCCGGTGCGCGCCATGTGGTGATCACCGATATCAATCCCGACCGCCTGAAACTGGCCGAACATGTGGTGCCAACCGTGCGCAGCGTTAATGTCTCGAAGGAAGGCCTGCAAGATGTCATCGCGGATCTCGGCATGACGCAGGGCTTTGATGTGGGGCTGGAAATGTCCGGTTCGCAAGCCGCGCTGGACCAGATGGTCGAAGCGCTTGTGATGGGCGGCAAGATCGCTCTGCTGGGGATTCCGCCGGGCAAATCGCCCGTCGACTGGTCGCGGATCGTGTTCAAGGCCATCACCATCAAGGGCGTCTATGGCCGTGAGATGTTCGAGACCTGGTACAAGATGATCGCCATGCTGCAGAACGGTTTGGATGTCAGTCGAGTGATTACGCACCAGATGAAAGTCGACGACTTTGCCAACGGCTTCGCCGCGATGAAATCCGGCCAATCGGGCAAGGTGGTGCTGGACTGGACCTGACGCGCTGGATAGTTGCAAAATGACGCCGTAGACAGGTGCGAAATACCGCATCAAGGGGGCGTCATGAGCGACAAGACTGACAGATATCTGGAACGTGGGATCGAACCATCCCTTGTGACCGATTTCACCCGGACCCACCGCAAAAGCTATGGCGACTTCCTTCAGCTCAAGACACTGCTGAACCTGCAGAAAACCTTTCAAGACCCGGCCCAACCCGATGAGATGCTTTTCATCATCATCCATCAGGTCAGCGAGTTGTGGCTGAAGCTGATGCACCACCAACTGGTCGAGGTGCGCCACTTTCTGCAACAGGACGACTTCGGCCCGGCAATGAAAAACCTTGACCGGGTGAAGGCAATCCAGCGGCAGTTGATCGCCGCGTGGGAAACCCTGCTGACCATGACCCCGGCCGATTACATGACCTTCCGGCAGGCCCTCGGCAGCTCGTCCGGGTTCCAAAGCTATGGCTACCGCCAGATCGAGTTCATTCTGGGCAACAAGGACGCCGCGACCCTGAAAGTGCACGCCCATGACCCCGAAGTGACGGAGATGTTGAACGCCGCGCTGACCAAACCTTCGCTCTATGACGAAGTGCTGCAGATGATGGCGCGGCAGGGATTTGATGTTCCCGATGACCTGCTGAACCGCGACTATGCGCAGCCCTATTCAGGTGATCCGCGTGTTGTGAAACTGTGGGTGCAAGTGTTCCGCGATACGGGCAAGCATTGGGATCTCTATGCGCTGGCCGAAAAACTGATGGACGTGGAATCCCTGTTCCAACGCTGGCGCTTTGACCATGTCACCGCGGTCGAGCGGGTGATCGGCGACCAGCCGGGTACCGGAGGCTCAAGCGGCGTGTCTTTCCTGCGCAAAGCCTTGGATTTGAGGTTTTTCCATGATCTCTACGATGTGCGCACCGAATTGATGTATGCGGATCAGGAGTAGCCCATGCTGTACCGAGGTTTCACCCAAGCCGAGTTGGATCGGGAATACTCTCCCCGGTCGATGATCGGCGGCGACTTGACACCCTATCTGAACAGTTACGCCGCGCTCAGTGCGCAGTACCGGGCGCAGATGGATGTTATCGGCAACGTTTCATACGGGGACAGTACCGCACAGGTTCTGGACTTCTTCCCCGCGAAAGGCGCAGGTGCGCCACTGCATGTGTTCATCCACGGAGGATACTGGCAAGCCCTCAGTCAGCGCGAATCGGCAATGATGGCCCCGTCGTTGGTTGAAGCCGAGTACTCTTTTGCGTCTCTCAATTACACGCTGGCCCCTGATGCGCGGATTGGCGACATGATCGAGGAATGCCGTAACGCCCTACTTTGGTTGGCCGCCAACGCGCCTGACTTGGGATTTGATCCGTCACGTGTCACCCTGTCCGGCCACAGTGCAGGGGCGCAACTGGCGAGTATGGTCATGGCCACCTCAGCCGATGCGCTGGCCCGCGCAGGGCTGCGGGTGCGCGACGTGATCCTAATCAGCGGCGTCTATGATCTGGAACCGATCAGTCTAACGTCTGTGAACGAACCCTTACAACTGACACCAGTTGAGGTGCACGACCTGTCGCCCATCCGGCACCTCCCGGCCCCCGGCCCCCGCTATCGCGTGACCGTGGGTGAGCGCGACACACCCGAATTCATCCGTCAAAGCCGAGACTATGCCGAGTTGCTTCGAAAGGCCGGGCATTCGGTCAGCTTCGATCTGCAAAACGGGGTGCAGCATTTTGACATCATCATGCATCCGGCAACGTTCTTGGCAGCACCGCGTTAGGGATACGGTCGGGGTTTGGGACAAATTCGGTATCTATCTGCCTTGCCCTGACGTGCTGATCACGGCTGTTTTCCCTATTGCGACGCTGTCGGGTCTTTCATACCGATCGTTATATTCAACGACGACCGTGCCCAAGGGGTCTGGATGCCATCCGTTTCACTGATCACATCCGTGCGCACCTGTTCGAAAATCTGTTCCAAAGGCCGGCCCGAGGTTCTGATGGCACGCGCAATCGCGGCGGTGTAAGGGCTGTTTGTTCCGGTCCCGTCCAAGGCAACTTCGCCGGGCCCTGTCGCATACGCGATCAGATTGTTGGTGCGCGCAGTCATACGTGCAAGCCCGTCACCCACATCCAGATTCACGTCCGATTGGCCACCAAACGGATTGTCGCGACAGGCATCCAAAATCATAACGCTAACCGCCTGTGGTGTATGAATGCGGTCCAGAACCCATTCTGCCGGAACAGCTTGGCCTGCAATGTCGGCCTCGGACTGAATGTTTACATCAAGGGGAAGAAGGTAGTTGAAACCATCACTGCGTACGCCGTGCCCCGCGAAGTAAAACACGGCCAACGCCTCGGAACCCGCCGCACGTACCTTGCTGGCAAACGTATCAACTTCACCCGTCATCTCATCAAGGCTCACATCCGTCAGCGTCGTGACCTCAAATCCTGCGCCCCGTAACTCATCGCTCATCAGGCGCGCATCGTTCACAGGATTATCAAGTGCCGGGACACTTGTGTAACCGGCATTGCCGATCACCAAAGCAAACCGTTCGTGCGCAGCAGACGGCCCAACGGACAGCGCGATGAAGAAGAGGAATACCGCAAGAAAACGCATCAATTAAATCTCCGAGTTATATCAAACCAAAGACGTCAACCGATCTCTTCCTGGCCGATAGCAGTTGCACGGTCTCCCGGTCTTTATGCGTAACAAATCAGACCCAAGCATCCAGTGTCTATATGTTTAGGCCAACTATGCCTCGCCCTGTCGAATTCAGGTGAGTGTTGATTGGAACGAGAGCAAGGATGCTTTGCTTGAGTGCATTAAATGTACCCAGAAAGCCCCGAATTTCTTCGCTGTAACCCCCCAAAAGAAAAACAGCGGCCCCAAAGGACCGCTGTTTTCTGATTTCTTTACCGTAGCGGATCAATCCAGCGTCCGCGTAACCTCTTCGCGCTCGAAGATTTCGATCACGTCGCCTGCGCGGATATCGTCGTAGTTTTCGAACGCCATACCGCATTCCTGACCTGACTGAACCTCGGCCACTTCGTCCTTGAAGCGCTTGAGCGTCTTCAGCGTACCTTCGTGGATCACTACGTTGTCGCGCAGCAGGCGGACGCCCGCGGAACGACGGGCCACGCCCTCGGTGACCAGACAGCCAGCAACCTTGCCGACGCCGGTGACCTTAAAGACTTCGCGGATCTCGGCGTAACCGATGAACTTCTCGCGGATCTCGGCGCTCAGCAGGCCCGAGGCTGCCGCTTTCACGTCATCCACGAGGTCATAGATCACCGAGTAATAGCGGATTTCCACACCCTTCTGGTTCGCAGTGTTCCGCGCCGAGGCGTTCGCACGGACGTTGAAGCCGAGGATAGGTGCACCGGATGCTTCGGCAAGGCCGACATCAGTCTCGGTAATCGCACCAACGCCAGAATGCAGCACGCGCACGCGTACCTCATCGTTGCCGATTTTCTCCATCGCCTGAACGATGGCCTCAGCCGAGCCCTGAACGTCTGCTTTCATCAGAATTGGCAGTTCGTTGACGTTCTCGTCTTCCTTGGCCTTCTGCATCAGCTGCTCAAGGGTCGTTGCGGCGCCAGCGGCGGCGCGTTTGTCCTTGGCGGCCTGTTCGCGGTATTCCGCGATCTCTCGGGCCTGTGCTTCGGTCTCGGTCACGTTCAGAACGTCGCCTGCTTCGGGTGTGCCGTTCAGACCCAGAACCTCGACCGGAACCGAGGGGCCAGCTTCCTTCACGCGGTCGCCCTTGTCGTTGATCAGCGCACGGACCTTACCGTATTGCTCACCCACAACGAAGATATCGCCCTGACGCAGCGTGCCGGTCTGAACCAGAACGGTGGCGACGGGGCCACGGCCCACATCCAGCTGCGCCTCGATCACGGCACCTTGGGCGGCGCGGTCGGGGTTTGCTTTCAGTTCCAGAATCTCGGATTGCAGCGCGATGGCCTCCAGCAGCTCATCCAGACCCTGACCGGTGATGGCGGAGACTTCGACGTCCTGAACCTCACCCGACATTTTCTCGACGATCACTTCATGCTGCAGCAGATCGGTCCGCACCTTGTCCGGATTGGCATCCGGCTTGTCGACCTTGTTGATCGCCACGATCATCGGCACTCCGGCCGCTTTGGCGTGGTTGATCGCCTCGATGGTCTGGGGCATCACGGCGTCATCCGCCGCAACCACCAGAACCACGATATCCGTGACCTGAGCCCCGCGCGAACGCATGGACGTAAACGCCGCGTGGCCCGGAGTGTCCAGGAAGGTCAGCGTGGTGCCGCCTTCGGTTTTCACCTGATAGGCGCCGATATGCTGGGTGATGCCACCAGCCTCACCGGCCACAACGCGCGCGTCGCGGATTGCATCCAGCAGCGAGGTTTTACCGTGGTCAACGTGACCCATGATGGTAATGACCGGCGGACGCGGCAGCAGATCATCATCACTGTCTTCGACCTCTTTGATGACGTCTTCTACGTCCGAGTCCGAAACACGAGTGACCTTGTGGCCAAACTCTTCGATGATCAGTTCCGCAGTGTCGGCGTCGATGGTTTGGTTCTGCGTGACCATCATACCCATCTGCATCAGCGATTTGACAACGTCAGCCACACGCTCGGCCATACGGTTGGCCAGTTCCGAGACCATGATCGCCTCGGGCAACTGAACGTCGCGGATCACCTTTTCGCGTTCAACCGAACCACCCATGGCTTTCTGACGCGCGCGCTCTTGCTTGCGCTTCATCGCGGCCATCGAGCGTTGGCGGTTGCCCTCGCCACCAGTGGCCTGACCCAGTGTCAGCTTGCCCGAACGGCGGTTGTCGTCGCGGCCTTTGCCACGACCACGCTGATCACGCTCGCGGTCCTGCTTGCGCGGAGCAGCCGCAGGCGCAGGCTTGCTGGCCGGGCTGCGGGCGGCTTTGGGTTCTTCCGGAGCAGGCGCGGCAGCGGCACGTTTGGCGGCTTCTTCCGCCTCTTTGCGCTTGCGCTCTTCCTCTTCGGCCTTGGCGCGGGCTTTCTCTTCGGCCTCGCGCTGTTCGCGTTCCTTGGCTTCCTGCTCGGCACGGCGACGGGCGCGTTCTTCTTCACGCGCTCTTTCAGCAGCCTCGCGGGCGGCGGCCTCTTCGGCCTCGCGCGCCTTGGCGGCCTGCAGCGCCTTCATCCGGCGTGCCATTTCGGCGTCGGAAATCCCGGCAGGACGGCGCGACGGATCGCCCGAGGGCGTTGCTCCGCCACCCGGCTTTCCGGCACCCGGCTTGGGGACCACCACGCGTTTGCGTTTGGTTTCCACCACGACATTCTTGGTGCGTCCGTGGCTGAAACTCTGTTTCACATTTCCGGGGCGTGCCCCGCCACGAAGACCCAATGTCTTTTTGCCGTCACTATCGCTCATAAAGCTTCTTACCCTTCCGTGCGGCCCTTGCCGCCGTCATCCGTTTCGCGCAAGCCACGCAGGCGCTGCGCTTCCTCTACAACACGTTTGGCGAGTCCGCCAGAGGCCAGCGCCGCATGAATCACGGTTTGGCGCCCAAATGCCGCCCCCAATTCGTCCGCTGTCAGCCATCCGATGTATTTTCCGAAGTGCGGCGTGCTGAGTTTCGACTTGCCGCGCCCCGATCCATCGCTGGCCTGAATCAGTACCTGAGCCTCTTCCCGGTCCAGCCACGTCTTGACCTTTTCATACCCGGCGACCGCGTCACCGGACTTGCGCGCCAGACTGATCAACTCGATCACCCGCCGCGCGACTTGCTTTTCAACCTCGTCCGCCAGGTCCGTTTGCGCAGTCGCCTGCGTTTTGAACCCGCGCGAGAACAGCTTTTTGCCAACGGCCTTGTCCAGCGCGGCGCGATCCGCCGCCACATAGACCCCGCGCCCCGGCAATTTCGCCGCAACATCGGGAAAGACCTGACCGTCCGGCCCCATCACAAAGCGGATCAGCCCGTATTTGGGCTGAACCTCGCCCGTGGCGATGCACTTGCGTTCGGGTCCGTCCGACCGATCCTTATGGACGCCACCGCGACCCATGTCAGCAACCCCGAGGCCCTGAGATCAGGCCTCGGCCTCCTCTTCGGTTTCGGCATCCTCGTCCGCCTGCTCCAGCTCGGCCGGATCAACCCAGCCCAGCATGATGCGTGCCGTCATGACCAGATCCTGCGCCTCTTCCAGCGTTACGCCGAAAGGTTCCAGAACACCATCATCCTTGATACGCTCGCCGTCGACCGTGGTCCAGCCACCGGCCAGTTCCCAGTCGGCGCAGGTGGCGAAGTCTTCCAAAGTCTTCACGTCATCCTTGGCCAGCGCCTCTACCATCTGGGGTGTGAGGCCTTCGAATTCAATAAGGCTGTCCTCGACGCCCAATGCACGGGCTGCGTCCAGAGCCGCCTTGGCCTGTGCTTCCAGGAATTCACGCGCGCGGGTCTGCAATTCCTGCGCGGTGCCTTCGTCAACACCGTCGATGACCAGCAGCTCGTCGATCTCGACATAGGCCACCTCTTCGAGGTTTGTGAAACCTTCCGAGACCAGCAATTGCGCGAAGAATTCGTCCAGATCCAGCGTCTCCATGAACAGCTGGGTGCGGGCTTCGAATTCTTTCTGACGACGTGCCGATTCTTCGGCCTCAGTCATGATGTCGATGTCCAGGTTGGTCAGTTGGCTGGCCAGACGCACGTTCTGACCGCGGCGACCGATTGCCAGCGAGAGCTGCTCCTCAGGCACCACAACTTCGATTTTGCCGGCTTCTTCGTCCAGAACCACCTTGGAAACCTCGGCGGGCTGCAGCGCGTTCACCAGGAAGGTCGGCTGATCTTCGTTCCACGGGATGATGTCGATCTTTTCGCCTTGCAGCTCGTTCACAACGGCCTGAACACGGCTTCCGCGCATACCGACGCAGGCACCAACCGGGTCGATCGAGCCGTCATACGAGATCACAGCGATCTTGGCACGCGAACCAGGGTCGCGGGCCACGGCCTTAACCTCGATGATGCCGTCATAGATTTCCGGCACTTCCATCTTGAACAGTTCAGCCATGAATTCCGGCGCGGTGCGCGACAGGAAGATCTGGTGGCCACGAACCTCGCGACGCACTTCTTTGATATACGCGCGCACGCGGTCATTCGGGCGATAGCTTTCGCGGCCGATCTTGTCATTGCGGCGCAGAACGGCCTCGGCCCCGCCCAGATCGACGATGACATTGCCGAATTCCTCGCGCTTGACTGCACCGTTGATGATGGTGCCTGCGCGATCCTTGAATTCTTCGTACTGGCGGTCACGCTCGGCTTCGCGGACCTTCTGCAGAATCACCTGTTTGGCGGATTGCGCCGCGATACGGCCCATTTCAACCGGGGGAACTTCTTCCACGAAGACGTCACCGACCTCTGGGTTTTCCATATACTGCTTGGCCTGCTCGACGGTGAACTCGGCCTGATAGTTTTCCAGCTCTTCATCCTCGACCACGGTGCGCACGCGGGTAAAGGTCGCCTTGCCGGTCTTGCGGTCGATGGACACGCGGATGTCCATTTCCGCGCCGTAGCGGCTCTTGGCGGCACGGGCGAGCGATTCCTCCATCGCTTCGACAACCAGACCGGGGTCGATCATCTTTTCGCGGGCCACGGCCTCGGCGGTCTGCAGCAGCTCCAGCTGGTTGGCTGAGGTGATTGCCATCAGTTCGTCTCCTCTTCGGACCCTTCGGTCTCAATCTCGTCGAAAGCGTTTTCGTTCAGGGCACCGGCGTCTTTGCGCTGGCGCAGCATTTCCTTGATCAGATCATCGGTCAGGACCAGCTTGGCGTCGCTCAGCCAGTCGAATTGCAGACCGATGGTGATCGTCTCAGACCCTTCGGGGATGTTGATCAGAACCTCGTCCCCTTCAATGCCGGCCAGCTCACCCTTGAACCTGCGGCGGCCGTCGATCAACTCGGCGGTCTCAACCTTGGCCTCATAGCCTTCGAACATCTCAAAATCCTTGAGACGGGTCAGAGGCCGGTCGATACCGGGGCTCGACACCTCAAGCGTATAGGCGTCCAGAATCGGGTCCTCGACATCCAGCGAGGCGCTGACGGCGTTGGAAATCTCGGCGCAGTCATCCACTTCGATGCCGCCATCGGGCTTATCGGCCATGATCTGCAGCGTGGTGGTCTTGCCGCTCATCAGGCGAATACGGACAAGCTCATACCCCAGATCCTCGATCACGGGGGTGATGATCTCGGCCAGTCGCCGGTCGATGGCAGCTTTGGCTATCAGGTCGTTTGTCATTCAGATCTCTACCCTTCAATCGGGCACAAAAAAACGGGCGCGCGGCCCGTCGAAATTTCCGGTGGAGCCTTGGACCAGAAGTCCAACGCGCCGCTGTTGCAACTGCATATACGCAGGCTTTCCCGAGTCTGCAACCCCCGGCGTGAAACGTGATCAGATCAGGCCAGCCACCATCGTTCGGCGATGCGCCCATCGTCCAGCGCGCGGCCCCCGATCTGGCGTGGCATACCCACCTGTCCGGCCACCGCCAGCGCCATATCGTCCTGACTGGGGTGGTACCGCAGGCCGCGCTGATCCTTCAGGCCATCGCTGTCGGGCAGCGCCGCCACGTCCACATAACCGTCGCGTAACGCCTCGGCTCGAACTTTGGCGTCAGGGATCACGATGATCTCAAGCGCATCGGCCCAACCTGCTTGTCCATCCTTGTAGTGATCCGCCACCCGGCGGCCAAGAAAATGCCGATCATCCTCGGCCCGTTCCACCCGGTAGCATCCGGTGCCATTGGCAGTGTGCAAGGGCGTCACGCCCTGCCCATCGCGCGTGATGACGAACCGCGTATCGGCCAACAGGAAAGGAAGGCCGGGATTCGCCTCGGCCAGCTCCAGCCGCACCGAATCCGGCGTCAGAGCTTCGGCCCGTCCGACCTGTTGCAGCACCGACACCACATCCGCCACATTCAGCGCCGCACCGTCATGAAATGCCACATCATCGCGCAGATCAAAGCTCCAGACCCGCGCATCCGCATCCGTGTGCCACCCGGTCGCCAATTCGCCGCGCAAGGTGCCATCGGGCGCTATCTCGGTCAGGGTATCAAAGACAGCCCCGCGCGCCACTTGTTCCAAACTGTCATCGCGCGGCACGGCAAGTCGCAGCGTTCCGCCCTTTTTGGGCGTATCCGCCAGCGAGGCCCCCGTGGCCGCCAGCAATGCCGCCGCAGCACCCGAGGCGAATAAAGCACGACGGTCCATCCGGGTCATGCGATCCCCTCCGCCACACGGTCCATGATCCGCACCAGCTCGGCGCTGATGCCGGGTTCGGACAAGGCATGACCTGCTTGGCGCACCATCTTCAGCTCGGCATTGGGCCAGCGTTCGGCCAAAGACCAAGCGGCCTGCGGCGGGCAGATCATGTCATAGCGCCCCTGCACGATATGTCCGGGGATATGGGCGATTCGGTCCATCTGATCCAGAATCTGCCCGTCTTTCTCAAGAAACGCGCCATGGGTGAAATAGTGATTCTCAAGCCGCGCAAAGGCGCGCGCGTATTCTCCGGGGCTTTCACCTGTAGACCCGTGCGAATGGATCGAGGCCAGCGCGTTCTCCCACGCCGACCAGGCCCGCGCATACAGGATTTCCGTCGCCCGATCGCCCGAGAACAGTCGTTTGTGATAGGCGCCTATCGTGTCCGACAGCTCATCCTCGGTCAGCAGAGCGGTGAATTTCGCCCATTGCTCGGGCCAGAACTTGCCCGCGCCGCCGCCATAGAACCAATCCAGCTCGGCCTGCGTGGCCAGAAACACGCCGCGCAGCACCAGCCGGTTCACCCGGTCGGGATGCGCCTGCGCATAGACCAACGCCAGCGTCGCGCCCCAGCTGCCGCCAAACACCGTCCAGTCGTCGATATCCAGCAACGTCCGCAGACGCTCGATGTCATCCACCAGATCCCACGTCGTGTTGTCCACCACCGAGGCATGCGGCCGCGACCGCCCGCACCCGCGCTGATCAAACAGAATCACCCGAAACACACGCGGATCAAAATAGCGCCGCATCGCCGGGCTACACCCGCCACCGGGGCCGCCATGCAGGATCACAACTGGCAGCCCTTCGGGATTGCCGCATTGCTCCATATAAATACGGTGCCCGTCGCCCACATCGACCATCCGCTGATCGAACGGGTCGATCGGCGGGTACAGATATTGAACTGCGCGCTTTTGGTCCGGGTACTTATCCATTAGGGCCCTATATAGTCTTTAAACGTAAAAGAGCACACGGAGACAGGAATGCAAGCGCATCCGAACACGGTGGACCCGTCCGAGATCGCAAAATTCGAGGCGATGGCCGCCGAATGGTGGGACCCCCATGGGAAATTCAAACCCTTGCACATGCTCAATCCGTGCCGTCTGGACTATATCACACAGCAGATTGCGGGGGAATTTGACCGCGATTTGACGGCCGCAAAACCGTTCGAGGGCCTGCGCCTGCTGGATATCGGCTGCGGTGGCGGCTTGCTGAGCGAACCGATGGCGCGCTTGGGCGCAACGGTCGTGGGTGCCGATGCCGCCGAGGGCAACCTGCCCGTCGCCCGCATCCATGCCGAGCAGTCGGGGCTTGAGATCGATTATCGCCACACCACCGCCGAGGACATGGCCGCCGCAGGCGAGCAATTCGACGTGGTGCTGAATATGGAGGTGGTCGAACACGTGGCCGACCCTCTGGGTTATCTCACCGCCACGCAGCAATTGCTGAAACCCGGCGGGCTACAGGTGTGTTCAACCATCAACCGCAACCCTAAATCCTACGCGATAGCCATTTTCGGGGCCGAAGTCGTCATGCGCTGGCTGCCGCGCGGCACGCATGAGTGGAACAAGTTCATCACCCCCGATGAGCTGTTCGACCTGCTGCGTCAGGCCGGGCTGGAGCCGGTGGACCGCAAGGGATTCGTGTTCAACCCGATCTTGTGGAGCTGGTCGATCTCGGACCGGGATTTGAGCGTGAATTATGTGACGGCGAGTGTGAAGCATTCTTGATATGAAGTACTTCTTTGACGTGCCCGTCTACCGGCTTCCAAAGGCGGAATATCAATCTGCGCTTGATGCAGAAAGAGACAGCGCGTTTGGTGACCCAATCTGGAACGAAGTGAGCTCAGAGATCATTGAGCGGTCGCGAAAGCAACGTGGTCAGCACTTGCACGACACATACGGGCCGTGGGTCTTTAATGAGATCGTCGGCTACATTCGGTTGTACTTTTTGGGCACTCAAGTTCGCGGAGAGTATTTCACTTCGGAGAAACGCCGAACGCGAAGAACCAGAAAAAAGGTGTTCGCTTTTCGAGACTACAAACTTGCCGCCGAAATTAATTTTCGGCACGACGCCGATAGCGCCGAGATTTACGAGAGCATTCTAGAATATGTCGATCGATGCAGACGTGAAATTCCATCTTCACGTTTCATTGACACCAGCCGTTTAACTACAATTGGCCCTCATACCGATTGGCGGGCGATTTGGGAAAGTTAGAGTTGCCATCTACTCCCCTTCCAACTGCAACCGCAAATCCCTCAACACGGGCAACGTGCTGCGAACGCGCTCCAGCCCCAGCTCTCCGACCACGCGGTTGATCAGCGGGGCAATCGAGGAAATCGCCTGATCGCGCGCGCGGCGACCGGCGGGGCTGATGGCGACCATTTTGCGGCGGGCGTCGTCCCAGTCGGGGCGGATGTGGATGTATCCGGCCCATTCCAGCTTGGCCAAAGTGTTGGTCATCGCCCCGCGCGTGACGTGGAAGGTACTGGCCAGTTGCGCGGGTGTGCGCTCATCGCCGACAAAAACCAGATGGTTCAGCACCGAGAAATGCGAGATTTCCATGCCCTTGGGCAGCACCCGGCTGAGCCGATTACGCAATAGCTGGTCGGCGGTCAGGATCTCGCTGAACAGCGTGACCGCAAGGGCATTGGTGTCGTCCGTCATTGGGTCCGGCTCTGGATCAGGGGCCGTCAAAAGCCCGCAGGTGCGTCAATGAGGGCACGCGGCGGCGTGCCTCTGTCACAGAACTATCATCCAAATCGAAAATGTGAATGCCCGGATCGGTGCCTGCGTCGATGACGACCTCTCCCCATGGGGCCACAACCATGCTGTGACCATGGGTGTGGCGGGTCTTGCCACGGGTTTTCGGATGCGCGCCGGTTTGCGCCGGGGCTAGTACCCAGGCTCCGTTTTCAATCGCCCGTGCGCGCAGAAGCGATTCCCAATGCGCCTTGCCCGTAACCGGCGAAAACGCCGCCGGAACGGTCAGAATCCGCGCCCCGCCCTGCGCCAAGGCGGCAAAGAGATGCGGAAAGCGGATGTCGTAGCAGATGGCCATGCCGACCTTGCCGAAATCGGTGTCAGCAATCACCGCCCGGTCGCCGGGGCGGTAGTTTTTCGATTCGCGGAAGGTCTCAGTCTCCGAGACCTGCACGTCGAACATGTGAATTTTGTCATAGCGCGCCACGATCTGGCCCTGCGGGTCGATTATGTAGGATCGGTTGGCAAAGCGCCCATCGGCGTCATGCGTCTTGATCCCAAGCGAGCCGATCAGCAGCCAAACGCCCAGCGCGGCGGCCTGATCGCGCAGGCCCGCCAGCGTCTGGTCATCTTCCTCGTGCTGCAGAACCTCGCGCTGGCGCGTGGTGGAATTGGACACGCAATTCGTCACCTCGGGCGTCAGAATGAACTGCGCGCCCTGCCCGGCGGCCTCGGCCATCAGGGCGCGCACCATGTTCAGATTGTCAGACGGATCATCCGACGAGGTGATCTGAAGCAGCGCAGTCTTCATGCCGCCAGCAGACGGTCCAGCTTGCCCTGACGGTCCAGTTCGTACAGGTCATCGCAGCCACCCACGTGCTGGGTGCCGATGAAGATTTGCGGCACGGTGCGTTTGCCGCCCGCACGTTTGATCATCTCGGGCTTGCGCTTGGGGTGCATCAGAACGTCGACCTCTTTGAACTCGACGCCTTTCTGTTTCAGCAGGCGTTTGGCGGCGTGGCAGAAGCCGCACAGAGGCGATGTGTAAATCTCAACCGGTTTCATAAGTCGTCCCTTCGGGTTTCGCGTAATCCTGCGCGAATTAGGTATCCTTGGCAACGCGCGCTAGGGTCAACACGAAAATATGATTTGCGCCCGACGCAAGACAGACTCGCGCACAAGCCGCCAGCGTCGCGCCCGAGGTCATCACGTCATCCACTAACAGCACATCCCGCCCGTGCATCCGGTTTAAGCGTTTGGGATGCGGCGCAATGGCGTTTTCCAGCGTCTCGGCCCGCTGCGCGGCGGTTTTTCCATCCAGAACCGGGGTTTTAATGCGTCGGATCAGCAGGTCGGGGCAGACCTCAAGCCCCGTGTGCCGCCCCAGATGCTGCGCCAGCAGGGCCGACTGGTTATAGCGCCGTTTCAACAATCGGGACCAATGCAGTGGCACCGGGGCCAGCAACATATCGTCGCGGAACAAATCTCGACCCGCCTGCGCCATCCACCGCGCCGCCGGACGTGCCAATTCCGGCCTGTCGCCATGTTTCAACGCAAGGATCAGCCCCCGTGCCTTACCATCATACAACAGCGCCGAGCGTCCATCCTGCCATGGCCGGGGCGTTTTCATACAGTCGTCGCATTCAATCCGGTGGCCATCCGCCTCACCGGGCAGAGGCATGCCGCAACTTTCGCAGACCACCCCTCCAATAAAGGGCGTGTCGCGCCAGCAGGGGCCGCAGAGGCCGAAATCGGACTCGGTCAGCTCTCCGCATCCCATGCAGCGGGGTGGATAGATCATCTGAAGGGCGGTTTGAATCCGCGGCCAGATGCGATACTTGCGCCCTATGAAACTGCCTGCTTCCAACGCACCCTCTCTGTTCGACCGCAAGGCCCTGACCCTGCATCGCGCCCGCGCGCGGGATGAAGCGCTGTTCCTGCACCGCGCCGCCGTGGACGAGGTTCAGGATCGACTCAGCATGGTTAACAAAACCTTTACGGCCCCGGCTGTGGTGACGCCGTTTGCCAATATCTGGCGGGATGTGATGCCAAAAGCGCAGATCGTGACGGATGATGAGGTGCTGAACCTGACCCCCGGCGCGCATGATCTGGTGATCCACGCGTTGGCGCTGCACTGGGCCAACGACCCTGTCGGCCAACTCATTCAATGCCACCGGGCCCTGCAGCCTGACGGGCTGTTGCTGGTGGTCTGTCTGGGCGGAGAAACCCTGCACGAGCTGCGCGCCGCATTGGGCCAGGCCGAGATCGAAATCTCTGGCGGGCTCAGCCCACGCATCGCACCGATGGGCGAACTGCGTGATCTGGGCGGCTTGCTGCAACGGGCCGGGCTGGCCTTACCGGTGGCAGATACGGCGCGGCTGACGGCGGAATACCGCGATCTGCGGCACCTGATGCAGGACTTGCGCGCCATGGGTGAAACCAACAGCCTAACCGATCGCATCAAACGCCCCACTCGGCGGCAGGTCTTTGACCGCGCCCAGCAGATATACGCCGATCACTTTGCAACGCCCGAAGGGCGGCTGAACGCCACCTATGAATTGATTTGCCTGACCGGCTGGTCCCCTGATGACAGTCAGCAAAAGCCCCTGCGCCCTGGATCGGCCCAAACCCGCCTTGCCGAAGCGCTGGGCACAAAAGAGGGCAAACTGACCGATTGACGACTGGACAAATCCGTTTATCTCAGCCCGGTACAAAGAAATTCAGGAAGCCCCTCATGTTTGACGCCACTCGCCCCGCCCATGCCCCTGCCGACCACCCGAAGGTGAAAATGGGCCGCGTCGGCATTCTGCTGGCCAATCTGGGCACGCCGGACGACTATACCTATTGGCCCATGCGCCGTTACCTGAACGAGTTCTTGTCGGATCAGCGCGTCATCGACTATCCGAAATGGAAATGGCAGCCGATCCTGCAGGGGATCATTCTGACCAAACGGCCCTTCAGCTCGGGCGAGGCGTACAAGTCGATCTGGAACCACGACAAGGGCGAAAGCCCGCTGATGACGATCACAAAGGACCAAACCGCTAAGATGCGCGATGCGATGCAGGCGCGCTATGGCGATCAGGTGATGGTCGATTTCTGTATGCGCTACGGCAACCCCTCAACCAAATCCAAAGTGCGCGAGATGGTGGCAGCGGGTTGTGATCGCATCTTGTTCTTTCCGCTCTACCCGCAATACGCGGGCGCAACGACCGCTACTGCCAATGACCAATTCTTCCGCGCCCTGATGGAGGAGGCTTGGCAACCCGCCAGCCGCACGGTTCCGGCTTATTTTGATGAGCCCGCCTATATCGACGCTTTGGCCGGGTCGGTGGAACAGGCCTACGCCGCGATGGAGACCAAGCCCGACATTCTGGTCTGCTCCTATCACGGAATGCCGGACCGCTATCTGCAGCAGGGCGATCCCTATCACTGCCAATGTGCAAAAACCTCTCGCCTGCTGAAAGAACGGCTGGGTTGGGCGGATAATCAACTTGTCTCAACCTTCCAGTCGCGATTCGGCCCCGAGGAATGGCTGAAGCCTTACACGGTCGATCACGTGGCAGAGCTGGCACGTCAGGGGAAAAAGAATATCGCGGTGATCGCGCCTGCGTTTTCGGCCGATTGCATCGAAACGCTGGAAGAGATCAACGAAGAGATCAAGGAAAGCTTTGAAGAGGCCGGCGGCGAGAGCTTTACCTATATTCCCTGCCTCAACGACGACGATTCGCACATTGCTGCTTTGGGCAAAGTAATCGAGGACAATTTGAAAGGCTGGCTGGACTGACCAGCTCTGTCAGGGCCGGCGAACAGACACAAAAAAGGCGGTGGATTTCTCCACCGCCTTTTTCTTGGATAATTCGTATCGAATTAGCTTGCTGCAACAGCTGCTGCAACAACAACCAGCAGGATCAGCGGCAGGATGATGCCCTGCGACGAACCCTGAGTTTCTTCGACAACAACAGGTGCTTCAACAACCGGCTCTTCCAGGTTGCCAGCAAAAGCGGTCGAAGCAGCAGCAGTCAGTGCAGCGGCGAGAACGAGTTTCTTCATATTAACCTCCAGAATAAGCACGGTTTCAGATAGCGAAACCGCACACCCAAGACTTACCTCGTGTTTTTTTCTAACCAGCTATCCAACTGGAATGCAAATGGAAGTTGCTTCGCAAGCGACTTCATGCGCGGATTTGTCGTCAAATTAGCAACACTTGAGTGCCAACCTTCGCCATCGAAAACAGTTCGGCGATATCTTCGTTGAAAAGACCGATGCATCCGTTCGAGGACCGACGCCCAATTTTGCGCGTATCGTGGGTTCCGTGGATTCGGTAGTACTTCCAGCTTAGATACAAAGCGTGCGTTCCCAACGGGTTATCTGGACCCGGCGGGATATAGTCCGGCCATTCGGGGTTTCGCTTCTTCATCGAAGGTGTCGGCGCCCAGCTGGGCCCTTCGACCTTGCGAATGACGCTTGTGCGACCGCGACGCGTGAGTTCTTCGGTCAGCGGAACCGATGATGGGTAGAGTTTATACACGCTTTGATCGTCTGACCAATAATGCAGCGCCCGTGAAACGGTATCGACCAGGATTGCGCCATTGCGCGTGTTGTCAAAATAGGGCTGCCACTCCAAAGCGCGGAACCCCGAAATGTTTCGCCGCACCTGTGGTTCGGGTTCGGGTGCCGGACGCAGAGGATCGCCCGGAATGTACTGAGCAATCGCCGGAGTAGACAGAAAGGCGGACGCACCGACCAGAAATCCGCGGCGCGAGGAAGGAATGAGTTTCTTGACCATTTGTGACGGCCCTTTGCTAAACCAGAAAAGGAATTTGACGCATTTTATTGCCTGAATACGTCAATCGCAAATCAAACCGGCAAAATCACGCGGGAATCAGCCATTGCAGGTTTGCCCAAGCCCGTTGGTCGCGCTATTGCGTAAGATGACACAAAAATCAGGTCGACCATGACGCGTATTATTACACTTCTGTTCTTATGTTTTGCTGCTGTGGCGGCTTGCACCCCAAGCTCAACCACAACGATTGGTGCGGATGGCCGTCCGCTGCCCACCGTTTACAAGATTCGCGGCAATCCCGAAAAGCTGCAGTTCCGCATGCTTGATTCGGTTAACGCACTGCGGCAGGCTTCGAGCCTGCAGCCTGTGCAACTGAATTCACAGCTCAATGCTACGGCCGCCACACATTCCAAGGATATGGCACGCCAGAACCGGCCATGGCATTTTGGGTCCGATGGATCATCCCCAATAGATCGGGCCGCCCGCGTTGGGTATTTCGGCACATTCCTGGGCGAAGCTATTTCGGAGACCTTCGAAACCGAAACCGAGACATTGGCTGCCTGGATGCAGGAACCCGGTCCACGATCAGTGATACTGGATCCTCAAGCCACGCAGATGGGATTTGCTTGGCATCAAGAATCGGGTGGAAAAATCTGGTGGACGTTGGAAATGGGAACGGGCGGCTGACCACCGCCGTAGCCTGGAAAAACAAAGCCCCCGATCATCGGGGGCTTTTTCGTTAGTACGCTTCAAGCGCAGGATCAGGCCGCTTGCATCGATTGCGCCTCGGTCAGGATCGCATAGAGCTTGACCGGGTCAGGGTTGGCCCGCAGCTTGGCGCAAACCGCCGTGTCACGCAGGGTACGAGACACCAGCGCGAGCGCTTTCAGATGGTCTACACCCGCTTCTTCCGGTGCAAAAAGCGCGAAGGCGATATCGACTGGCTGACGATCAACCGAGCCAAAATCGATGGGCTTTTCCAGCATGACAAACGCGCCAGCGACCTGTTCAATTTCGGTCAGACGCGCATGGGGAAGCGCAACGCCATGGCCCACACCCGTGGGTCCAAGGCTTTCACGTTCGAGCAGACCATCAACGACAGTTTGCACGTCCAGGCCCAGGGTTGCCGCAGCAACATCGCCAATTTCCTGAAACAGCCGCTTCTTGCTGGAAGCGGCTGACAATACACGTACTGCTTCGGGCTTCAGAATGCTCGAAAGCTCCATGATTTTGCTCCAATGGCAAGCCCCCGCTGATACAGGGGCACGCCTTTCTAGTCTTGCCTGTTATGGATCGATCCAGCCGATGTTACCGTCTTCCCGACGATACACGACATTCAATCCATCCTTGTTCTCATTCCGGAACACCAGCACCGGAGCACCAGCCAATTCCATCTGCATAACGGCTTCACCGACACTCAGCGATGGGATCTTGGTTTCCATCTCAGCCACGATCATCGGCTGCAGAGTTTCAGGCTCATCCGCCGACTCAGATTCGTCAGAGGCGAGGATATAAGAGGAAGCTCCGAAGAGTTCAACCGGCTCAACCCGATCCTTGTGGTGATCCTTGAGGCGGCGTTTATAGCGGCGCAATTGTGTTTCCATCTTGTCACAGCACCCCTCGAATGCCGCGTAAATCTCGGTTGCATGGGCTTTGGCCTGCGCCGTCAGACCGGTCGAAAGATGTACGGTGGTCTCGCACACATATTCATGCGCAGAACGGGAAAAGACGACATTGGCGTCGGTCGGTCGCTGGGCGTATTTGCCCACAACCTCGCCAAGTTCGGTCTGCACATGGGTCTGAAGTGCTTCACCGATGTCGATCTGTTTTCCGCTGATTTGGTAACGCATGTGATCTCCTTCACAATTCACACCCATTCTGACGCTGCGTAACACAGCGCGCTTCTTTTTATCGGGTGGGGGATATCGGCATGTTCCGCGGTAGCCGGAACTTGATCCCTTCCAAGAAGGGGCATCGTGATCCAGACTGGAACCGAAAAAATGCCATGACCCAATTGAGGCAAGAGACGGCGGAAGAGTCAATCAAAACAGGCGTGTATATACGAGATTTCCGCCATGCATTCGGCGCAATACCGCGCAAACCTATGAAATACGGAAGTTTTCACCCAGATAGACGCGCCGCACGTTTTCGTTTTCAACGACTTCGTCCGGTGTGCCGGACATAAGCACCTGACCATCATGCAAAATATAGGCGCGGTCCACGATCTCGAGCGTTTCACGTACATTGTGATCTGTGATCAGAACCCCAATCCCGCGCTTCTTCAAATCTGCGACCAGATGACGGATGTCACCCACACTGATCGGGTCGACCCCGGCAAAAGGTTCGTCGAGCAACAGGTACTTTGGATCGGCAGCCAGACAACGCGCAATCTCGACCCGGCGCCGTTCGCCACCTGACAAGGCCAACGCGGGCGCACGGCGCAGATGCTCAATCGAGAAATCGGACAGCAGCTCTTCCAGGCGCTCTTTGCGGCGATGGGCGTGACCCACCGTGATATCCAGAACAGCCGAGATATTGTCTTCAACGCTCATCCCGCGAAAAATGGACATCTCTTGCGGCAAATATCCGATCCCAAGCCGCGCCCGGCGATACATTGGTAGGGTCGTCACCACCTGCCCATCGATGGTTACGCGACCAGCTTCGGGAAAAACCAACCCTGCAACAGAATAGAAAGTGGTGGTCTTGCCGGACCCGTTCGGCCCCAGCAAAGCGACCACTTCAGATCGGTCCAACGTCATTGACACATCTCGGATGACGGTCTTTTTCCGATAAGACTTTCGCAGCTTTTCGATCCTGAGCCCCGAACTGCCCTGAGCCAGTTTTAGGTTCGGTCCAGCCATCAGTTGGCACCCTGCTGCAAAATGGTTTTAACGTTGCCCGTCATGGTCGCCGTCCCTGTCGTCAGGTTGGCGTTCATCTGATCCCCGCTGATCGTACTTGGCCCCTGCGTCAGCAGAACGTTGCCGCGCATGACGATCACGCCCGAATCGATGGTATATTCGGCCCAATCCCCTTCAGCTGCATCTGGCGGGCTGACCAGAACCACATCCTCGGTCGCTTCCATACGCTCGATGCCAGACCGATCCGCGTTGTAGATGACAAGCACGCGCTCGGCCGTCAGGCGCATTTCACCCTGAATGACAATTACATTGCCAATGAACTCGGCCGAGCCATCTTCCTGATTCACGTTCAACGATTCAGACGTGACTTCGACTGGCAGGCTGGGGTCAGCTTTTTGTGCGCCAAACGCCACTTGTGTTTCCTGAGCGGACACGGAAAAAGTGCTGCTCAACAAGGCAATTCCGACAAGGGCAATTCGAAAATCGAACACAGGCTATCTTTCTGCTCTTTTCGGCTCGTATATCAGTTTCACGCCGTCTGTAAAAATAATATGGACCGGGCCGTCCTTTTTTTCGGTCCCAAAGGTCATGCGACCTGCTGAAAAATTTCCGATAACCCCGGTCCCATTGACCTGACCCGGAGTGTCTCCGCGTATTTCGTCCAGCGCGGTGTTCAGCAAATTCGTGGTCACTTCGATTCCGTCAGTGGTCGTGATCACCACATCCCCGATGAAGGTCGCAGTGTTCTTGTCAGGACGGATCATGCCCGAGTTCGAATCCAGAGTGATGATACCCCCGTTAGACAGCCCCAGCCGCCCACGGAACTCGGATGCTGTAGGGACCGAGTTTTCGGTACCTTGTGTGGCCTGGATTGCTTCGATCTGAACTTCTTCGCCCTTGCGCGTGGTTCCGCGATAATTGGGCCGAGTCACGATCTGATCCGCCAGACGTTCTTCTATATCGCGTTGTGTGAAGGGAACTTTGACGTCGGTTTCGATGCTGCGGGACAGAAGGAACACGGTGGACAGCATCACGATGGCCACCAACGGCAGCAGCACTTTGAGGAATTGCACCATGCGTGAATGGCTGTCCACGGTCGCGCCCTCTTAACCCAGTCCAACGCGCAGGCAGTCGTGGATATGCAAGATCCCTTCGGCCTGCCGATCGGACTCAGGGTCAACTACGAAAAGGCATGTAATCTTGGGTGTTTGCATAGTCATCAACGCAACAGCACTTTCGGCCAGTTCATCTGGCCCAATGGTACGCGGGTCAGTGGTCATAACCTGATCGACTGAGTATCCCAGAAGCCCATCCATATTTCGTCGCAGATCGCCATCTGTCACGATACCCAATAGCCGCCCGTTATGATCGGTGACTCCGACCACACCGAAGCCTTTTTGGCTCATGACCAATAGCGCTTCGCCCATAGGTGTTCCTGATGAAACAACTGGCGTGTCAGTGTGCATCAGGTCGCGCACCTTGCTTAACTGCGCTCCAAGTTTGCCACCGGGGTGGAAGTCTCGAAAGTTCTCAGGCTTGAAATCTCGATATTTCATAAGCGCAATCGCCAGCGCGTCCCCCATCGCCAGCGTCAGCGTGGTCGAGATGGAAGGCACCATTCCAAACCCGCACGCCTCACCCATCGACGGGATCAGCAAATGCACGTCCGCTTGTTTCATCAGCGTGCTTTCGGGTTTACTGGACAAGCCGATCAGCGGAATGCCAAAGCGGCGCGTGAAAGCCAGAAGGTTTGCCAGTTCAGGCGCTTCGCCCGAATTCGAGATCGCAAGAACAACGTCCCCTTTGGACACCATTCCCAGATCGCCATGACTCGCCTCGGCCGGGTGAACAAAATAAGCGGGTGTTCCGGTGCTCGCCAATGTCGCCGCTATCTTATGGCCGATATGCCCCGATTTGCCGATGCCACTGATGATGATACGGCCCGTCGCCTGCAGGATCAGCTGCACGGCCTCGGCGAAATCTTCGTTCAGGCTATCGGCCAGCACGTCAAGCGCGCGGGCTTCGTCGGTGACGACCTGTCGGGCGGTTCTCAGGAAAGCTTCGGTATCGGTCATGAGTGCGCAAAAATATCCGTTTCGGGCCAACCGGCGAGGTCAAGTTTCGCACGCATCGGCAAGAAGTCAAAACAGGCCTGAGCCATTTCCGTTCGGCCTTCGCGGGCCAGCCGCTCGTCCAGCGCCTCGCGCAGGCGGTGCAGGTACAAAACGTCCGAGGCAGCATATTCCAACTGTGCGTCGGTCAGGGTTTCGGCGCCCCAATCGCTCATTTGTTGCTGTTTCGAGATGTCGACGCCGATCAGCTCCTGACACAGGTTTTTCAATCCGTGACGGTCGGTATAGGTGCGCACCAGACGGCTGGCGATCTTGGTGCAATAAACCGGCGCGGCCAGGGCACCAAAGGCATGGTACATCGCGGCGATGTCAAAACGGCCAAAGTGGAACAGTTTCAACACATTGGGATTTTCAAGCATCGCACACAGGTTCGGGGCGTTGGTCTGACCCTTTTCCACTTGCACGATGTGGCTGTTGCCGTCGCCACCCGACATCTGGATCACGCACAGGCGATCCCGATGTGGGTTCAGACCCATGGTTTCGCAGTCGATGGCCACGACAGGGCCAAGGTCCAACCCGTCCGGCAGGTCGTTTTTATAGAGATGGTTGGCCAACGAGCTTGTCCTTTTGTGCGATTTCGCCTCCGAGATAGGCGGTTTGATCCCTAAACTCAACGCCATCCGTGGAACGCGGCCTATATGCGCGGGTTTCTTGACCTCGCGTTCCAGTGCTGGAAAATGGCGGCCACCCCCGTGTCGTTGATATCGCGCTTAGGAAACCCCGAGGTATCGCAAATGCTGAGCGTGCTGCGCAACCGAACCTACCGCCACTTGCTGGCCGCACAAGTCGCGGCCTTGACCGGAACCGGGTTGGCAACAATTGCCTTGGGTTTGCTGGCCTATGACCTCGCACAAGACACTGCAGCATTGGTGCTTGGAACTGTTTTGACAATCAAAATGGTAGCCTATGTCACCGTAGCACCACTGGCTGCGGCCTTTGCCGAGCGCGTCGATCGGCGCAAAATGCTTGTTGTGCTGGATATCGTGCGCGCAGCCGTCGCGGTGTTCCTGCCCTTCGTAACCGAAGTCTGGCACGTCTATGTGCTGATCTTCATCCTGCAATCGGCGTCTGCCGGTTTCACTCCGGCCTTTCAGGCCACCATCCCCGACGTGTTGACCGACGAACAGGATTATACCAAGGCCCTTTCGCTGTCCCGGCTGGCCTATGATATGGAAAGTGTCCTGAGCCCATCCTTGGCTGCAGCTTTGCTGACTATCGTCAGCTTCGACAGCCTGTTCTGGGGCACCGCCTTGGGTTTTGTCGCTTCTGCTCTGCTGGTCGTTTCGGTCGCCTTGCCTTCGCCCACGCCGACACGGCCCCGCGGGATCTACGACCGCACAACCCGTGGCATTCGTATCTACCTGAACACTCCGCGTCTGCGGGCGCTACTGGCCCTGACGTGGACCGCTGCCGCCCTCAGCGCGATGGTCATCGTGAACACAGTCGTCATCGTGCGCACCGATATGGGGTTACCGGAAAGCGCAGTCGCACTGGCTTTGGCCGGATTCGGAGGGGGATCAATGCTGGCAGCCATCACTCTGCCCTCTTTGCTGAACAGGTTTCGGGACCGCTCGGTTATGCTGTTCGGGGCCACCACAGGCACAATTTTCATGGCCATGGCTGCTTATCTGTTTGCCAGTTTCCCGATGACACTCACTACACTCGCCTTGATCTGGGTCTGCGTTGGGTTTGGCTATTCGTCCACCCTGACACCGTCCGGGCGCTTATTGTCCCGGTCCGCGAAACCAGAAGACCGCCCGGCCGTTTTTGCCGCGCAGTTTACACTGTCACATCTATGCTGGCTGATGCTTTATCCATTGGCCGGTTGGCTGATGACAACGAAAGGCACGGCAGTGACGCTGACTTGGATGACTATTGCTGCGTTTTCCGGTCTTGTCATTGTCAGTGTGCTGTGGCCGGAAAAATCGCCCGAGGGGACCGCAGGTAAAGATGCGTCCAAGCCTTGAGGCTGTGCCCCACTCTGCCTTACACCTTGACGTTATGGATCAACTGGACCGTCGTATCATCGCTGCCCTGCAACACAACGCGCGGGAATCAACCACCAAGATCGCAGCCAAACTTGGGTTGGCACGCACAACCGTGCATGAGCGGATCAGGCGGATGGAGGAAAGCGGAGTCATCGCAGGGTATTCCGTTGTGCTGAACAAGGCTGAAGACACCCCGCGTGTTCAGGTCGTGGTGTTGCTGGAAGTCCAACAGAAAGAGACGACCCGCATCATCAAACGGCTTGAGGCTTACCCCGAGGTCAAGCGGTGTCTGTCAATCAATGGCGAGTTTGACCTACTTCTGTCCGCCGAAGCCCCCAGAATCGAGGACCTGGACATTCTGGTTGACGAATTGGCTAAGATCCCCGGTGTTCTGCGCACTAATACCAGCGTTGTTTTTGGCCGCAGGATCGACCGGAAATGATTGGGCGCTAACCCTCTGTAAACCCTGCCGCAGCTAACCTGACCCGGATTGATCAGAATCCCGGACCGGCAGAATGCCCCATCGAACGATATCAGGACTTTTGGCGCTTGCGCTTTGCGTGGGTCAACAGGCGCTCGCCATACCCAACCTCCGCACTGCAGACATATGCGACCGGGCCGCCCAGCGTGCGGCTACGTCCGAAGGCGTCCCGCTTGAGGTGTTGCACGCCATAACACGGGTTGAAACAGGCCGCGCCATTGACGGACAGCTTTCGCCTTGGCCGTGGGCCATCAATGTCGAAGGAAAGGGCTTTTGGTTCAAATCCGAGTTTGAGGCAAAGTCTTATGTTTTCAATATCTTCAAGGCAGGAAAACGCAGCTTTGACATCGGATGCTTCCAGATCAACTACCGCTGGCATGGCAAGGCGTTCCGGTCCATCGACGCAATGTTTGACCCCGATGAAAACGCCACTTACGCCGCACGATTCCTGAAAGATCTTTATGCTGAGCTCGGCTCGTGGACCGCGGCCGCGGGGGCATACCACTCGCGCACACCCCATTTGGCACAGACCTATTCTGATAGGTTCCAGCGTGTCTTGGCGCAGTTGGATCACAGCGAAACACGCGCCATCGCCTCACGCGATCCGTTTACCGGATCGGCGTCTCCGCTGATCCCGCTGCGGGCTGATCAAGCGCCCGCTGGCGCGCTTGGGTCGCTGATGCCGTCGACCGGATCTGCCTCTGCCTTCATTTCCTTCAACTAGGAGCCTCGCGTGCCCAAGATCGACGCCCGTTCCCTATTTTCCCCGACTGTTCTGCTGGCAGTGGCTCTGATGACGGTCATCGTGATGATGATCCTGCCGATGCCAGCCTGGGTGCTGGACGTTGGGTTGGCGGCCTCGTTCGCGTTGGCCATTTTGATTTTTACGCTGACCCTGTTTGTCGAGCGGCCGCTGGATTTCTCATCCTTCCCGACGATCCTGCTGACCTCACTTATGTTGCGGCTATCGCTGAACGTGTCCTCGACCAAGCTGATCATCGGTCAGGGCCATACCGGCCCCAACGCCGCGGGCGACGTGATTGAGGGGTTTGCCAACTTTGTCATGGGCGGCAGCATCTTTCTGGGTCTCGTGGTATTCGGCGTGCTGCTGATCGTGAATTTCATGGTCATCACCAAGGGCGCCGCCCGCATGGCCGAAGTCGGCGCGCGCTTTGCGCTGGATGGGATGCCGGGCAAGCAACTGGCCATCGACAGCGACATGTCCGCGGGTGCCATCGACCATCAACAGGCCAAGGAAAGGCGCGAACGGGAACAGCAAGAGACTACCTTTTTCGGCTCACTTGATGGTGCATCGAAATTCGTCAAAGGAGACGCGGTTGCGGGCCTGCTGATCACGTTGTTGAACCTTGTGATGGGACTGATCATGGGGGTGATCGTCCATGGAATGCCGATTTCTTCGGCGTTTGAAACCTATGCGATTCTCACCGTAGGCGATGGTCTGGTTACGCAGATTCCGGCCGTGATCATCTCGATCGCGTCCGCGCTGCTGCTGGCGCGTGGCGGAACGCATGGCGCAACCGACAGCGCGTTGTTCTCGCAGCTTGGCCGCCACCCGGCGGCGCTTGGCACCGTTGCAGTTCTGATGGTTCTGTTTGCGCTGGTGCCGGGGTTGCCGTTCCTGCCCTTCATCATAGGTGCCGGGGTTTTGGGGTACACCGCGTACAACGTCTACCGAAAGCAAAAAACGGCTGACGATGCGGCGATGGCTCCGACACCGGATACAGACGCACCCGTTTCACAGGCCATTGGGGACATTCTCGACCTGGACGATGTGCATTTGGAATTCGCGCCCGACCTTGTCAGCATGGTTCTGAACCCCGGTACCGGTCTTGATGCACGGATCGCCAATATGAGGACCTATGTCGCCTCGACCTTCGGGTTGATCCTTCCCGACATTCGGCTAACCGATCGGGCGGATCTGCCGATGGGGACCTATGTAGTGAAGGTTCAAGGCGTCGAACAGGCACGCGGGGTTCTGAACCCCGATCTGGTTTTGGCGCTGGTACAAGATGGACATGACCTGTTGCCCGACGGCAATGACGTGACCGAGCCGGTTTATGGCGCACCCGCCCGCTGGATTTTGCCCAAAGATCAAGAAGCCGCTGCAATGAGTGGTGCCACCATCGTCTCTCCACCCGAGATTCTGGCGACTCATTTGCTTGAGATCATCAAGCAGAATTTCTCGCGCCTGCTGACGCTGAAATCCCTGCGCCGCCTGCTGTCTGAAATGACCAAGCTAAGTGATCCTGTGCGGGCCGAGGCCAACCGCAAACTATTGGATGAGTTGATACCGGATAAAGTGCCCATCGACACGCTGCACGCGGTGTTGCGGCTGTTGCTGGACGAGCGGGTTTCGATCCGCAACATGGCCCTGATTTTGGAAAGCGTGGCCGAGGCGCGCCTGACCACCACCCAGCCCGAAGGTATCTGCGAACTGGTTCGGCAACGCTTGGGCTTTCAACTGGTCGCCGAAATGAAGCGCGAGGATGGATCGATTCCCCTGATTCAGCTGGCGCCAGAATGGGAGGACACGTTCGTCACCTACCAGATCGACGCACCCAATGCCGGTCTTGACGTAGCTTTGCCGCCAAACCTGTTCAACAAACTGGCCGATGGTGTCGTGGACAGCGTCGCGCAATCTGCCGATCACGGGCTGTTCCCAGCAGTTGTGACCTCGACCCGGCGACGCAGGCTATTGCGCACGATCATGCACGCCCGTGGCATATCCAACCCGGTCCTGTCTTTTGAAGAAATCGGTCTGGAAGCGCGACCGGCCCTTGTTGGAACGGTTCCCGCGTGATCGCCCTTCCGCCCGAGCTATTGCCCCAGTTGGGGGACGGGCTTTGGCACCTTTTTGCCGTGTTTCTTAGGGTATCGGCACTGGTCTCTTTGCTGCCGGCATTTGGAGAGCGAAGCATCCCAACCCGCGTAAAACTTGCCATCGCGGTTGCCTTTACATTGGTGGTCAGCCCAGCCGCGCCGTCCCCTGAAGGTGGAACAGGCTTGCTGCCTCTTGTCCGACTTATCGGAACGGAAATTCTGGTCGGCATGATTCTGGGGTTGGGGCTGCGTCTGTTCGTGCTGGCCCTGCAAACTGCGGGATCTATTGCAGCGCAGGCCACCTCCCTTTCCCAAATTCTTGGAGGAGCCGCAGCCGATCCTGTTCCGGCCATGGGATACATGCTGACGCTTGCCGGGTTGACCCTTGCGGTATTGCTTGGTCTGCATGTCCGTGTAGCCGAGTTTCTGATCCACAGCTACATGCTGTTTCCAATGGGCACCGCGCCTGCGGCATCGGATCTCTCGCACTGGGGCGTTCGCAACATCGCCCAGAGCTTTGCGCTGGCCTTTAGCCTGGCAATGCCATTTGTGATTGCATCGCTGATCTATAACCTCGCGCTTGGGGTCATCAACCGCGCCATGCCCCAACTCATGGTCGCTTTCGTCGGTGCGCCTGCGATCACATTTGCAGGCCTGTTTCTTCTTTTTGCCGGAACACCCTTGATCCTGTCTGTGTGGTCGGACGCCCTGTTTGCCTTCATTGCCAATCCGTTGGGGGCCACCAGATGAGCGCAGGTGACGACGAAAGCGACAAGTCCTTTGAACCAACCCCGCAAAAGCTGCAGAAGGCACGCGAAAAAGGCGAGGTTGCAAAATCCAATGACCTGTCCGTCGTTGCCGCATATTCCGGATTTCTTTTGGCAATGTTGGCCGCGGGCCAATACGGTGTGCAACAGCTTGGGACGGTCTTTGTCGTTCTGATTGATCAAGCAGACGACCTTTCAGGTCTGTTGGTCCAAGGCCCTTCCGTCAACCCTGTTGGCGGGATGCTCAAGACCACCCTCGCCGCAGTTTCCGTTCTGTTTGCGTTACCTGCTGCGGCCGTTCTACTTAGCCTGATCGCCCAACGCGCGCTGATCTTCGCACCGACCAAGCTCAAACCCAAACTGTCGCGCGTTTCGGTGCTGTCCAACGCCAAGAACAAGTTCGGGCGAGGAGGCCTGTTCGAATTCGCCAAGAGCTTTGTAAAACTGGCAATTTATGGAACCTGCCTTGCCTTGTTTTTGCGTGCAAACCTGGACGATATCCTGTCGGCAAGCGCTGCACCGGTGCAATCATCCTTACTGCTGATGATGAACCTGCTGCTTCGATTCCTTTTCATCGTCGTAGTGATCGCCCTTGTGATCGGAGCCGTAGACTATTTCTGGCAATATGCCGAGCACATCAGGAAGAACCGCATGTCGCGCAAGGAAATCCAGGACGAAACCAAAGATTCCGAAGGCGATCCCCATGTTAAACAACAACGGCGGCAGAGAGCTCAGGACATTGCCACAAACCAGATGATGGCTGACGTTCCGAAGGCAGATGTGGTGATCGTGAACCCAACCCACTTTGCGGTAGCGTTGAAATGGTCCCGCAAAACAGGATCTGCCCCCGTTTGTGTGGCCAAAGGTGTGGATGCGGTTGCGGCCTCGATCCGGTCGGCTGCCGGGACGGCAGGTGTTCCCATCCATTCTGATCCGCCAACCGCAAGGGCATTGCACGCCACCGTCGAGATCGGTCAGGAAATCCCGGAGGAACTCTACCGCCCGGTCGCCGCTGCCATTCGCTTTGCCGAAACCATGCGTAAACGCGCGAAGGAACAGATCAGATGAAATCAACGAAATATGCGGATATCAGCGCGGTGACCCAGGCCGCTTTTCAGAAGGAATACCAAAACCTGAAACCTGTGCTCGAAGAGGAAGCGCGGATCAAGCAACAGCTGTCACGGCTGGACGGTCAGATCCAGAAATCGCGCGTCGACGCGGGACAAACCAAAGGATACCAAGTGACCGGCACTGACGTCTTGTGGAGTGGATGGGAGTCCCGGACGCGGCGCCAACTGAACATGGAACTTGCTCGCGTCACGGCGCAAAAGCTTGCCTCGATGGATGCCTTGCGGTTGGCATTCGGGCGGCAACAAGCCGTAGAAAGACTTTCCGAGATGCAAAAAACCGAACGCCGTTTGGCGCTCGGCAAGAAGCAGACATACTAGTCCGGTTTCAGATGTCTTGTCGGTTGACGCTCGTAATCAGCACGTTTTGAACGCTTTTCCCAAGATCCTTCTGCGCCACCTCAAGCAAAGCCTTGCGCAATACATCAAGATTATCAGAGGTGGTGAAGTTGCCATCAAATCCACCCATGTTGGCGTGATCGAACAAGACCTGCAGGAAACGATCCCTCAGCTTGGGCTCAATCGCATAAAAATTGTCGGATATCCCGCCATCCGCTTCAAGGCTCAGTGACATCGTAACCATGCCCGAGATCCGTTCGGCTTCGACAACCGGAATTACGAATTGTTTGGTAAGCTTCAGATACTCCATCCCGCCTGACTTGTCTTTCTTGTCAGCCGATTTGGATTTGGCGTCTTTCTTTTTTTCTTTTGCTTCGGTCTTGTCCGCTTTTTTCGCGTCGCTTGGCTTTACCTCGTCCGACGGTGACAGAACAACGCCTGCGCCGATACCGCCACCGAGACCAACCAACAGAAAAATAACGGGAAGAAGTTTCTTAATCAAAGCGCGACCTCAGAACGGCAAAAGTGTATCAAGGACCTGCTGCCCGTAGCGGGGCTGCTGGACGTCGGTAATCTGGCCACGGCCCCCATAAGACACGCGCGCCGAGGCGATTTTGTCATAGGTAATTTCATTCTGTCGCGAGATATCCTGCGGGCGCACATAGCCTGTGACCAGCAGCTCTCGCAGTTCGAAATTCACTCGCAATTCTTGTGAACCGGAAATGGCCAGCACGCCGTTGGGGAGCGCATCGATAACAGTCGCGGCGACTCGCAATGTCAGCTTTTCCTTGCGCTTAACCGAGCCCTTCCCACGACTGGACGACGCCGAATCGATTGAAACCGCTTCATCCAGCGACGCCCCTTCGGGCAGTTGATCCAGCGCCCGCTGCGGCAGGCCAAACAGACCCGGTATCTCAAGATTTTCAGACCCGGATCGAGACCGGTTCGTGTCGTTCGAAATTTCAGCTTTTTCGTCAAGTTCGATGACAACAGTTAAAATATCGCCCTTTTTGATGGCGCGCTGATCCCCCAAAAGCGATTTCTGCCCCCCGGTCCAAAGCGATGATTGGTCAACAGGCCGCTGCGGTTGAGTATGCAGTGGCAAACCCGGCCAGAGCATCGCGACATGTTCCGGAGAATCCTCGTTCGGAGTAAAACTGGGCGGTTTGCCCAGATGATCCACGCGGCCACAGGCCGACAGAGCGAGCGCGCCCAAAAGAAGTGTTTTGGCAAGTCCTGACATCATTTTACCTCGATTTGACCGTCGAGCCGAATGAAACCGGTCACGGTGGTTCGGGACGACAGATTCATCACTCGGATCCGATCGCCGACAGCCCCACGCCCCAGCGCGCGTCCTTCGGCAGTGATTGACAGAGGCTGGCGGTCAAAAACTAGAACCACCAGGTCGTTGCGATCCACGAGTGCGGGTGGGCCGAAGTCACCCGCGCTAATAGGGCGACCGGGATAAAGCGCCACCCTCGCTTCCTGTCCCACCAGAATATCCGGGGTCGCAACCGCTCCGGGAACGTCCTGCTCCTTGGTGACAAGGTCGGTGGGCGCGATGATCTCTTTCGCGCGAATTGTGCGGGTTGGTACGACGATATCGGAAAGCGCCGCAGAGGGCCCTGCCAGGGCAAGGATCAAAAGAAATGTCCGCATCAGCGCACCTGTGTCGTCGCGCCCATCATCTGATCAACAGCAGAGATGACTTTGGCGTTCATTTCATAGCCCCGCTGGGCCTCGATCAGTTCGGTGACCTCACGCACGGCGTCCACCGAACTGTCCTCGAGGTAACCTTGCCGCAACGTGCCCAATCCGTCCTCACCCGGAGTGCCGACTACGGGCGCGCCCGAAGCCTCAGTTTCTTTGAACAGATTGCTGCCGATCGCCTCCAGACCTTTGGCGTTCGAAAAGCTGGCTAATGTGAATTCGCCCAACAACTGACCTTCGGGCGCGTCGTCGAAATAGGCATAGACCTCGCCCGATGCGTTAATCGAGATTGATCTTGCATCGTCTGGAATGGTAATTTCGGGCGCAACAGCGAACCCGTCCGAGGTGACGATCAGCCCCTCAGCTGATCGCTTCAAACTGCCATCGCGGGTAAATGCCGATTGGCCATTGGGCAACGTGACTTCTAGATAGCCGCGCCCTTCCACAGCCACATCGAGATCGCTGCCGGTCGCAGACAAAGCGCCCTGCGCCAATTGTACGGTGACGGCAGCAGGCCGCACGCCAAGGCCAAGTTGAATGCCCGTAGGCAGAACTGTGCCGTCATTAGCGTTCACAGACCCGGCGCGCGCCATCTGCTGATAGTGCAGATCGGCAAATTCAGCCCGCCGCGCGTTGTAGCCGGTGGTGTTCATATTAGCGAGGTTATTCGAGATCGTCTCAACCCGCATCTGCTGCGCGGTCATACCCGTCGCTGCGATTTTCAATGCCCGCATGTCAAATCCTCCGTTCTAAAGTCAGCGCATCAGCGCTTTGAGCGCGCCCCGCACCCGTTCGTCTTCGGTTTCAAGAAAGCTCTGGCCCAGCTCATAGGCGCGCTGGATTTCGACCAGCCGTGTCACTTGTTCGATCGCGTTGACGTTGGACCCTTCGAGAAAGCGATGAACGATCACAGGCTCTTCGACTGGCACTACGTCGCCGTCGCTACGGAACTGTGTGCTGCCTTCGCGCACAAGGGTCTTTGGGTCATCGACCCGGTAGACACCCAGCTGCCCCAGCAATTGCCCCTCAATACTGAGGGTGCCGTCACTGCCGACGTCGATCGAGGCCGCGTCGGGAGGTACAAAAACCGGCGCGCCGTTGCTATCCAGCACACGGTGGCCATCCATCGTGACCAAATCCCCCTCGGCACTGGGCGAGAAGGCCCCGGCGCGGGTCAAGCGATTGCCGTCCGGAGTTTCAATCATGAAGAATCCATCGCCTTCGATGGCGAAATCAAAATCCCCTCCGGTCTCAGTCAGAACCCCTTGCTGCAGAGACGTATTGCGCACCTCGGCCCGCGCCATCGACAGCGACGGATTGCCGGGCATGTCGCGCACGAATTCGGAAAACACCAACCCCTGCGCGCGGTATCCGGTGGTGTTGGCGTTGGCGATGTTATTCGCCACCAGTCGCATTTCATTCATCAGCCCCGACTGGCGGGATAAGGTGGTATAGGCGGTATCCATCAGCGACCTCCGGCGATCAGCGGGACAAGGGTTGTGGTGAAAAACGTCACCAGCGTCTGCGTCATGAAGCCCATGGAAATCCAGAACACGATGACGATGGCGATCAGCTTGGGCACAAAGGTCAGCGTCATCTCCTGCACCGAGGTCAGCGCCTGAAACAGGCCAACGATCAGGCCCGAAACCAGCGCCACCGCCAGGATCGGGACCGAGGTGATCACCGCGACCCACAGTGCCTGACGCACGATGTCATAGAAAAGACCTTCGCTGAGCATCGCGTCAGACCGGCATCCGCAGGATTTCCTGATAGGCCTCGACTACCTTGTTGCGCACGACCACGGCCGTCTCGACCGCCAGTTCGGTCTGCGCCAGTGCCTGCACCAGCGCATGCGGATCGGCCTGACCGGTCATCGCGGTTTGCGACACGGCCTCGGATTGTTTCAGCGTCGCGGCAAAATCCTGAAACGTGCTGCGCAATCCCTGCGCCATTCCGGCGTGATCGGGATCAGCCTGCGTTGCAGGGCGCGCGCCAGCATAGTTCTGTGCGGCATTCAGGGCTCGGATATCCATTCTGGTGTCCTTTATTTTCTGAGGAGTTCCATCAGGCTCGACGACATCTGACGTGTCTGGTCGAACATCTTGAGATTGGCTTCGTAACTGCGCTGCGCCTCGCGGGCATCGGCGATCTCGATCATCAGATCGACATTCGAGCCGCGATAATGGCCGGTCTCATCCGCCATCGGATGACCGGGGTCGTAAACACGTGACCCGTCGCGGCGGTCCAGCTTGACCCGACCGGCCTGCACCACCTCGCGCCCGTCTTTCTGCACGGTTTCAAACGGTACGGTCTTGCGGCGATACCCCGGCGTATCAGCGTTCGAAATATTCTCGGACACGTGTCGCAGACGCGCCGATTGCGCGCGCAGGGCGCTGGTCGAGGCGGCAAGGGAATGGGAAAAATCACTCATCTGGTTGCCTCCTTATGACCGACCGAGGCTGGTGCGCAGGATATTCATCGAGGATTTGTAGATGGTCAGTGCGCGGTCATGTTGGCGCTTGACCTCGACCGCTTTGAACATCTCTTCCTCGACAGAGACACCGTTGCCATTGGGATCACCCGAGGGCGCGACATCATATTCGGCCCAGGGCTGCGACGCGTTGTTACCGTTCAAATGCCCAGCGCGCGTGGCGGTCATCGCACTTTTGTGCCCGGTCATTTCAAATGCTTTTTGAAAGGCCTCAAGATCGCGGGGCTGGTAGCCCGGCGTATCCGCATTGGCCATGTTGCGCGCAATTACCGCCTGCCGTTGCCCGGCATGGGTTGCCATTGCGTGCGCTGTCTTAAAGACGTTCAGGTCATAGAACATCGGGGCTTCTCCCTCGATCAATTTCAATCAAGGCTTAACCCCGATTCCTTTAGAAACCGTTTTCAGAAACCCGTTGGAGAACCCAAGATGTCCGATCTCGACCCAAGCTTGCTGAAATGCGAATTCGACCGTCTTTCTGCGGTACGACATATGGGGCGTGTGTCCGGCGTGGCGCGTGGAGTCATTGAAATTCAAGGGCTTGAGGGGCAGGCGCGGATTGGCGACCACCTGACCCTGCGGCGGCGCAGCGGCCCCGATCTGGCCGGAGAGGTGCTGCATGTCGAATCAGATCTGATTCATATGATGCCTACCGCCGCGCCCGATGGTGTCTGTCTGGGCGATCAGGTGATTCTGGACCAGACCCCCGCTTTTGCGCCGGCAATGCATTGGCTTGGACGGGTGGTTGATCCGTTCGGGAAACCACTGGATGGCAAGCCTCTGCTGCCCGGCACACAGGATCGCGACATCATGCAGGCCCCGCCCCCTGCCGTCGCCCGCAAACCGCTGGGCGCGCGGATGGAGGCAGGGTTGGCCATGCTCAACACCATGCTGCCTGTGGTGCAGGGGCAGCGCGTTGGGCTGTTTGCGGGCTCGGGCGTGGGCAAGTCGACGCTGCTGGCCACGCTGGCCAAGTCGATGCAGGCGGATGCCGTTGTCGTCGCGTTGGTTGGGGAACGCGGGCGCGAGGTGAATGAATTCGTCGAACACGCGCTTGGGCACGAGGGGATGAAACGGTCGGTTGTGGTGGCCGCAACCTCGGACCAGTCCGCGCTGGCCCGCCGACGCTGCGCGTGGTCCGCGATGGCGGTGGCAGAATATCTGCGCGATCAGGGGGTGAACGTGTTGTTTCTGGCCGATTCGGTCACTCGCTTTGCCGAGGCGCATCGCGAAATCGCCGTCGCCATGGGCGAATCCCCGTCGTTGCGCGGTTTCCCTCCGTCGGTTACACCGCTGATCGCCGGTCTGTGCGAACGCGCCGGACCGGGCAAGGCGGATCAGGGCGATATCACCGCCGTGTTCAGTGTTCTGGTGGCCGGGTCGGATATGGATGAACCCGTGGCCGATATTCTGCGCGGCGTTCTGGACGGCCATATCGTCCTGAGCCGCGAGATTGCCGAGCGCGGGCGTTTCCCAGCCATCGACCTCAGCCGCTCGGTCTCGCGCAGCCTGCCGGGTGCGGCGTCCGAGGACGAAAACCGCATGATCGCCGAGGCCCGCAAGCTGGTCGGCAGCTATGAGCAATCCGAGGTGATGATCAAGGCGGGGCTGTATTCCGAGGGCGCGGACCCGCTGCTGGATCAGGCCGTGCGGGTGCATGAGGAACTGGATGCTTTCTTTGCCAAACCCGAACCGGATGGAATCAAGAACAGCTTCAACCACCTGCAACTGATCCTACGACGGGCCGGGTCCACGCTGGCACGGCAGTAAAATCCGGACAGTTTTAAGTGTTAAGCCCACCTTAAGAACTGCCCGGCTACCCCTGTAGTCGGGTGATAAAAAAGGTGGTGGAGATGGGTGCGCAATCCAATGCGGCGCCAATCATCATCAAGAAGAAACGTGTGTCAGGTGGCGATGGTCACCACGGTGGCGCGTGGAAAGTCGCATATGCCGACTTTGTCACGGCCATGATGGCGTTCTTCATGTTGATGTGGCTGCTGAATGCAACGACGGAAAAACAACGCAAAGGGCTGGCGGATTATTTCTCGCCAACGATTCCGGTGAATCCAGTCTCGGGCGGAGGCGACGGAGCCTTTGGCGGCAACAACATGTTTTCGGAATTGACCATGGTCATGGATGGCTCGGGTGCCAGTCAGCGCAGCCCCACCGCCGCCCGTCAGGCAAGGGGGTCGATCGGTGTCGCCAATGAAGGGGGCAAGCAAAGCACCGAGGAGTTCTCGACCCTTGAAGCGCGCCTTATGGGACGAACCGGAGAGAGCATGGTCTCAGACAAGGTGCTGAAACACATTGTCACGCGCGTGACCGATGAAGGGTTGGTGGTCGAACTGTTCGACACTGAGGATCAACCTCTTTTCGAATCGGGCAGCGACACACCGACTGCGATCATGCGTGCTCTGGCGCTATTGGTTGCCCGTTCTTCTGACCTTGTGACCAACGATATCGCGGTTGAGGGTCACGTTGGCTCGTCTCCGGTCGTGGTGGCCAGTAATCCGGTTTGGACAGTATCGACATCTCGGGCGCAGAAAGTGCGTCAGATGCTTCAGGATAAGGGTGTTCAACCTGTTCGACTGGATCGGGTTACCGGTCACGCGGATCGCGAACTACATGATGAGAACCCGATGGCGGCGCGAAATAACAGGATCGAGATCATCTTCCTGCGCAATTCCTGATAGGAAAAGGATAGGACGCATTTTACCTGTTAGCGCGCTGTTAAGGCCCAGCGCGTTAGCTGTTGCATCAAGGATTGACGCAACAGAAGGGCGTGCCCATGACTATTTCATCTTCATTGAATGCTGGCGTGGCTGCATTGAAGGCCAATGCAAATCGGTTGGCAACGATTTCCGACAACATCGCCAACTCGTCCACCTTTGGGTACAAGCGGGTTGAAACTGATTTTCATTCCATGGTCACGTCTGGCCAAGGCGGCAGCTATTCGGCGGGCGGTGTGCGCACCACCAGCCAGCGACTGATCGACCAGCGCGGCTCGCTGGTAACGACGAACAACTCGACCGATCTGGCAGTACGCGGGCGTGGAATGCTACCGGTGCGTCCCAGTTCCCAGATCGCGGGTGGTTCGAACGAGATGTTGTTGACCACAACCGGTTCGTTTCGCACCAATGAAGAAGGGTATCTGGTCACCGAATCCGGTTTGGTTTTGCTAGGCTGGCGGGCAAATCCTGACGGGTCCATCCCGGCAGTACCACGGGACACGCCCGCCGCGCTGGAGCCCATTCAACTGAGTGTCAATCAGTTGTCCGGTGCGCCAACCACGCAGATGAACTTGCGGATGAACTTGCCTGCTACCGCAACAGATGCAGGGGCATCTGGGGACAGCCAACCTCTGTCCGTCGAATATTTTGACAATCTGGGCAAATCGGAAAGCATCGATATCGAACTGGTGCCCACCGTTCCCGCAACAGGGTCCAGCAATGAATGGACCATGATCATGCGCGATTCGGCTTCGGGCGGCGCGGTGATCGGGGAATATACTTTGACCTTTACCGACAGCCGGACAGCAGGCGGCACCCTTGCCAGCGTCACGGCAGTTTCGGGCGGTGCTTATGACCCTGCCACCGGCAGCGTTGTGGTGAACGTGGCGGGCGGCCCGATGGAGGTTAATATCGGCCAGATCGGCGACGCAGATGGGATCACACAGTTGTCCGATACATTCGCGCCGGTTTCGATCACTCGGGATGGGTCAGCTGTGGGAACAATGACCAGTGTTCAGGTCGACGAGAACGGCTATGTCTACGCGTTTTATGACACTGGCGTCAGCCGCCGTATGTTCCAGATTCCATTGGCAGATGTTCCCAATCCCAACGGTTTGACGGCATTGGACAGCCAAACCTATGCACCGTCACGCGAAAGCGGCACGTTCTTTTTGTGGAATGCGGGTGAAGGCCCGACGGGTGATCTGGTTTCTTTCGCGCGCGAGGAATCCACCACCGATGTCGCGACCGAACTGACCTCGATGATCCAAACGCAGCGCGCTTACTCTTCAAGCGCGAAAGTCATCCAGACGGTCGATGAGATGCTGCAGGAAACCACCAATATCAAACGCTGATTTCGGCGCTAACCCAGCGAAAGGATCCGTGCCATGAACATGTCGACGGCCCTGAACAATGCCATTGGCGGTCTTACGGCCGCCAGCCGCGGCGCCTCGGTAGTGTCCGAAAACATCGCCAACGCGCTAACGCCCGGCTATGCACGCAGAAGTCTGGAACTGACGACGAATACGATTTCTGGCCATGGCGTTAGAACCGTCGGCGTGGTTCGAAACCAGGATCCTGTGCTGACAGCCAACCGCCGCACCGCAGATGCCGAACTGGCACGTCAATCGACCGTTTCAGGTTTTCACAGCAGATTGGAGGGACTTGTCGGCACCCCGGATGACGCCACATCCCTTGCAGCCCGTCTGGCCGATTTCGACGGCGCCTTGATCACCGCGTCCAGTCTGCCCGACTCGTCAGAGCGTCTGGATCAGGTTGCCCGCACGGGTCGCGATCTCGCAAACAGTCTGAATGCAGCCTCGGAAGGGCTGCGTGATCTGCGGTCGGACGCGGATCGGTCAATTGGTCGATTTGTCGACAGGCTAAACCAGACGTTGACCGACATTGAGACATTGAATGCCAAAATTCCCGCCGTCAAATACGCCGGTGGTGAGATTGGGGCCTTGCTGGACCAAAGGCAGGTTCTGATCGATCAAGTCAACGAGGTTATTCCAGTAAATGTTGTGCCTCGGGCCAATGATCAGGTGTCCATCTACTCGGATGGAGGGTTGATCTTGCTTGAAGGTACAGCAGCCGAGTTTACCTTCACAACAACTGGCGAGACCAAGCCCCATATGACTGTGGCAAACGGCTTGTTGTCGGGCCTGCAGATGAACGGAAACCCGGTTCGCACCAGCGGTGACAACGCGCAGATCAAAGGGGGTGCTCTTGCCGCTGAGTTCGAAATCCGCGATGAGCTTGCTGTTGAGGCCCAGGGTAATCTGGACACGGTCGCGCGCGATCTGATCGAGCGGTTTGAAACACCGGGTCTGGACCCTACGGCGCTGGCCACCGATCCGGGGTTGTTCACTGATGAAGGCGATCGTTTTGATCCGACCGCGCCAGCCGGTCTGGCCTCGCGGGTTAACCTGAATGCTGTTGTCGATCCTGACAACGGCGGCCAAAGCTGGAAATTGCGCGCAGGCCTAGGGGCGATAACCCCCGGAGACCCCGGAAACGCCACGCAATTGCAGGCGTTCGGGGCCGCTCTTTCGCAAGCGCGACCGGTAGCCGCGTCCCCTTTCGGGACCGGGGACATGCGCGCATCCGACCTGACAGAGGCGCTTCTATCCAGGACCGGTGCGAACGCGCACACGGCCAGTCAACGTCTGACTTTCGCCAATAGCGCCCAGCTTGAGATGACCAAGATCGAAGCAGAACAAGGCGTTGACACGGATCAGGAGCTTCAGCGTCTGATCCAAATTGAACAGATCTATTCAGCGAACGCGCGGCTTATCTCGGTCGTGGATGAGTTGATGGAAACATTGCTGAGGTTGTGATCATGACTTTGACATCTATAGGTGATTTGGCGCGCGGCCTCACTCTGAAAAGCCGCGCAACCGAAATCAAAACCCAGATCGAAACTCTGTCCTACGAAATGTCCACGGGCAAAGTGCAGGACGTCAGTGGCCGTCTGGACGGGGACTATTCTCATTTGCTTGATCTCGATCGCAGTCTGTCGCGGCTTGAGGCGTTCAAAGTCTCGACTGCCGAGGCCAGCTTGTTCACCGATGCCATGCAGCTAAGCCTGACAACGATTAACGACTCGGTCGGAGAGATAACCGCCGCACTTTTGTCTTTTGGAACGTCCAATCAAGCGGTTACCCACGAAAATGCCTCGGTTCAGGCAAGGAATGAGCTGGACACGATCATGTCAGCACTGAACACCCGTGCCGGGGGGCGCAGTCTGTTTTCAGGCACAGCAACGGATGTCTCACCCTTGCCAGCCGCAGATACCCTTCTGACAGCGCTTGAGGCCGAGTTGACCGGGTTGGTCACGGCAACAGATATTCGGCAGGCGGCGGAAGACTGGTTCAATGACCCCACGGGTTTTGATGCGGTTATTTACCAAGGTTCGGCTGCAACGCTTTCTCCGATGCAAATTTCTGAGAATGAAAGCGTCAACGTACCGGTAACTGCGACCGACCCGGCGCTGAAGGCCGCGATCAGGGACATCGCTGTCGCTGCTCTGGTCTCGGATAACGCATTGAACCTACCCCGCGATCAACGAACCGCGCTGTTCAAGCAGTTGGGTGTCGATCTGGCCAACACGCAAAATGAAACAGTAAACCTGCGCGCTCTGGTCGGTGCAGCAGAAGCCCGAATTGATCAGGCGGCGACACGCAACAGCGCAGCAATGACAAGCCTTGAATTCAGTCGAAACGAACTGATTACCGCGGACCCGTATCAAACCGCTGCGCAGTTGCAGACAGTCCAGTTTCAATTGGAAAGCCTGTATTCCGTAACCGTTCGCAACGCGAACCTGTCACTGGTGAACTTCCTGAGATGAGAGTTCTGGTTTTCATTTTGATGTTGCTGCCTGGTCTGGCCTCGGCTGGCGCGATCCGGTTGAAAGACCTCGTGGACTTTGATGGTGTTCGGGGAAATGACCTTGTCGGCTATGGCCTTGTGGTTGGCCTGAACGGAACAGGGGATGGGCTGCGCAATTCTCCATTTACCGAGGAAATCATGTCCAACATCCTCGAACGTTTGGGCGTGAACGTGAACGGTGAGGATTTTCGACCCAAAAACGTGGCCGCCGTGTTGGTAACCGCCAGCTTGCCGCCATTTGCCAGGGTCGGTGGCCAGATTGACGTGACGGTTTCAGCCATCGGGGATTCCAACAGTCTTTTAGGAGGCACCCTGATCATGACGCCCTTGAACGCAGCGGACGGTCAGATCTATGCGGTCGCCCAAGGCACCGTTCTGGCAGGTGGTGCCGCTGTCGAGGGCGAAGCCGCGTCTGTCGTGCGCGGGGTTCCGACCTCTGGCGTCATCCCCTCTGGGGCGAGGGTCGAGCGCGAGATTGATTTTGACCTTTCGTCACTGACGCAAATGCGGCTGGCGCTCAGAGAGCCGGATTTTACTACCGCTGGCCGGATTGAGTCTGCAATCAACACGGAGTTTAACCGCCCCGTTGCCATCATGCGAGATTCTGGCACGGTGGAGTTGAACATTGCCGCAACACAGTCGATCTCGACGGCGCATGCGTTGGGTCGGATCGAAAACATTCTGGTCGAGCCGGAAACCAAAGCGCGCGTCGTGGTGGATCAGCGCTCTGGCACGATTGTCATGGGTCAAGAAGTCCGCATTTCGCGCGTTGCAGTCTCGCAGGGGAACCTGACCCTCACGGTAGAAGAAGCCCCTATTGCAGTACAACCCAACCCGTTTGCGCGTGGTGAAACAGTTGTTGTCCCTAGAACGATAGCCGGGATCGAAGAAGAAGAAGGGACTGGTTTGGCTGAAATCCCCGAGGCAACAACCCTATCAGAGGTTGTTGCCGGCCTGAACGCATTAGGCGTTTCCCCCCGCGACATGATCGATATTCTGAAAACGATCAAAGCCGCTGGGGCATTGCACGCGGAATTTGTGGTGCGTTAAGGGTTCGGCGGGGCCATGGGCCCCATCCTGCCTTTCGCGAAATAAGAACGGGGTTATTTGGATTTCCAGCTGTCCAGCCACTTCCTGAACCTGCTGCTTTGCTCTCCAATCGCATCACCTGCGGCATATAACCCGTCTTCGACGTTTTCGATTACGGGATCGACCCGCGCTGCGCGGAACCTGCGCCAACGCACCCATATGGCCCAAACGATCGCGAAAAAGACGGTCAGGAAAATGATGTTGAACCAAGGGATCAACCGCACATCGGGGCTATCGACCGGGCGAACAGAAACAGCATTTGGAAAGATCGACATTAGCTGATTACGCCAGCCGTAATGGCGCAGCACCACCCATTGCGGATTATCCGCAGTCGAGACCAGATTGGTCAGTTCGGCCTGCAGGTTTGAACTATCGAGTTTGAAGTAAGGTGGCCATCCCCAGCCGGTGTCTTCATTGCGGTAAACACGCGGTTTGCCATTGGGGCGGAAGGTTTCAACAAACCGCACGTCGCGGTTCACGGTCTGCGCGCCCTCTTGCCCGGTATCCTGCTGCGCCCAGAAGATCGAGTTCTCACCGAAATCGACGCGCCGCACCTCGGTCTTGACGATCCGCACCACATCCTGCTGCGGCAGGGTGTATTCAAGAACCGAAGCAACCAGCCCCCAGAAGACGATGATGAATGCCCATTTGATATAGACCATCTATTCGGCCCTCACATGAAATTTGTTATATAGATCAGCAGGGCAATGCCCCCCAGCGGGATGACATAGACACCCAGCAGCAGTTTCTTTCGGAATGAGTTATCATACTGCCGCATCCCCCGCTGCAGAAATGCGTCACGATCGCCGTGCAGCCCTTTCTTTTCCCAATGTGCGATCAGTTTACGACGGCGTATCAGACGGGAATAGATCGACAACCCGACATAAATCACGGTCAGAATGACCAGTAAGGGGATCAGAAAACGGATTGCGACGATCATTCAGCTTCTCCCTACCGCGCCCCAAGGGCCGACCCGCGCGATGACCGCGTCGCTGACCCGGTCGGTGCCGCTCATGTCCGGTTCATGACCGAACAGCGCGGCGCGGGCACCGGCCTTGTCCACCTGATACTCGCGCGCGAGGAAGTCGGCAACATAGGCTTTCTTGGTGTCCGGCCAAGTGGAATAGGTCCGGTAGAACAGCTCTTTGTGGCAGATGAACATCTGGCGCGGGTCCAGCGGGGCCAGCTCGGCCAGTAGCATGTTGACCAGATCGCGGTTCGGCGTGTCGGCGGCGCGCAGCGTATAGAAATAAGCTGGGTGGTCCGAGGTGATCCGCGGCCACGGCCCTCCGTCACTGGCCCAACGCAGCAACTGGGTCAGGCCATGATAGGCCTCGGGCAGGTGATCGGCGTGGTTGCGGGCCAGACGGCGCATATCGCTGCGGTCTAGCCCGGTCAGGTCAACGCCAGCGTCAGCTGCGGCATGGATGGTCAGGAAATCCATCTTTTGCTGCAACACAGCAGCCGAGTTCACGCCGCGCGCCTCGATAATCGTTTCGACCAGAGAGTTATCGTTTAGGAAGACCGCAATCTGGTGCCGTTGCACCGGATCGAACACGTGGTTCAACGGCATATCATCAGCCCGGTCGCCCATGCATATCGCCGCCGGATAGTCCAGGTCGGGGAACAGGTAGAGCCCGCCGAAATGCGCCGTCCAGAAATTGCGCTGTTCAAACGCAGTGTGACGCAGGTGAACGGGGTTTCGGGTGACGTCCCCGGTTTCTTTGGCGGTTTCGATCATTTTGGCGATCAGTACATCGTCGAACCAGGCGTCCTCTTGGGTTTTGAACTGTTCGACCATGCCTGCAAGTTGTTCAGCCCTGCGCAGAGTGCCGCCCACCGTGTCGGCTTCAATCTCAATCTTGCGTAGGTTCAGAAGATCGGCGGGCGTGGTGAGTTTGAAGACCGAGTTCACCAGCTCTCCGGTCACCGCATCTGTGGCAGTCAGGGCAAACAGCTGCGCCTCATTCATCTCGATGAATTCGCGCAGAATATCACGCGAGGTCGAGAATTTGACGTTCAACAAAGGCGCGCGTTTCTGTTCGGTCGTCAGCAGGATGAATTGCCGGTTCACCCCGTTGGGATTGAGGTAAAGCGGGTCGTCCAATTCCTGCCCCACCTCGGGCGAGTAGCCCGAGATATCCACATGGAAATCTGTCAGATCAGTAGTCTTGCCCGCCAGATGCTGCAACGCGCGGTTATACCGCTCGACCAAGGCCGGGCTGGAGATGTGGACGAGATTGCCGAACATCAGGCCTTTTTCGATGAGGCGGATCATGGAAGATACCTTTCGAAAACCCATCGCCCCAGAAGAAGCAAAATTGATAAGATCACGCCGAGGAAACACCCAAATAGCAGGAAGCTCAGAAAAACTTCGCTTGGTGAATCCGTTGCGCCACAACTACGAATGACCCGGAAGTTTTCGGGCATCAACCCGTCCCAACCGCAAATAGTGGCGGTCATAAATACAGCCAAACTGACCGCAAATAAGACTGCGGCGATGATCACTCTCAAGTTCGTCACCTCATCATTCTATTCAGACGACCAACAACCACAACTGCCAGCACCAACAGTGGCAGCGCAAACGCCCGCGCAGTGATCTGCAAGTTGAACCCGATGTAAGACACCACGCTGCCTTCAAACAGGATCAGGGTCTCGTCCCACGACGCGCCTTCAAAGCCGCTGCCTGCATTCACACCGAACTGCGTCAGATACAGAACCGCTACGGCGCCCAGAAATCCGAACACACCCCAACGCAGGGGCAGGATCAGGCCCAGTACAAGCGCCAAACCAGAGATTGCGAGAGTTAAAGTCATGTCATTACGTCCTTTTTCCGGCGATGCGTGACTGCATACGCTCCGCCGGCCAAGATCATTGCGGGGACGAACCAGAACAACGCCTGCGCAAGAAAATGTGAAGTGGCCTGACCCGGACCGAAGGCGTGGACCAATGAGGCGGGGCGCAGGACCGAGGCACCGTTGATCCAGATTTCAAACAGGGCGCTCCAGATATAGGTGACTGCGAAAACGATCAGCACCAGCATCGCAAAAGCACGGCGGGAGGGTGACCGGCGGCGGGCGACCATGATGCCGAAAAACAGGCAAACGCCGATGAGCGAGCCGAAAATCAGGATCAGGCCACCGGTCATGTTTTGCCCTCCAAATACCGCCGCTTGGCCTCTTCCATCCGTCCCATCTCGCGCACGGCGTCCTCAATCGCGACTTCATCGCTCTTGTCGGCATAGCGGAACTCGCTGTCGGCGTAGCGGTTGATCTCCTGCATCACCATGTCCACCGTGATCGGCTGGCGCAGCTCCTCGATCATGGCTTTCTTGGTGTCGTAGTCGCGGAACAGGAACAGGTCGGGGTTTTCCATCCATTCGTCGGGCAGTTCGAAATCCATCGCGCGGACCTTGACCGCGTCGGTGATGTTCTTGATCGCGCGACCCGTGAAGCGCTCATCCGCCTGCTGGATCGCCTTGAGGTAGGTGCCCAGCTTGGCAATCGTGTCCATCTGGCCGATATCACCGGACACCCGGTCATAGACCTGCAGCAGAGCGTCCTCATGCGGGCGGGAGTGGCTTTCGAAACTGGCGGCGACGGCCTTTTTGATCTCCTGCGCGGCATAGGCTTCGTGCTCGCCCAGCGGGATGTCGTGGTTGCGGCCCATCAGCAGGTGCAGGATGTCGATGTAATCCTCGCGCGTTTGTGGCCCATCCACCAGGAACCGTGCGCCCGCCCGCTGGCGCAGGGCGTCGTCCACATTCTCGGGGTAGTTCGAGAACATGCCAAAGGTGCAGTTGCCGCGTACAACGGTGCTGGCGCCCGCAAAGCTCTCCATCAGCACGGCGGTGATTTCCAATTGCCCAGCGCTGGACTGCCGGTCGCCGCGTTTGCCTGCCAGTTGGTCGATATCGTCGATGGTGCCAAAGCCGATGACCGAGGGGTCGATGATCGTGTTTATAAACGCCTTGGCGTTCTGGCCGGACTTACCCTGATAGCTGTCGATATTGTCGGTGCTCAGGTTCTGATACCGGAACGGATAGCCCGCGTTCTGACAGTAATCATTGATCAGCCCGGCCATCATCTGAATCAGGGTGGTCTTGCCGGTGCCCGGTTTGCCGTCGCCCATGAAGGTAAAGATGAACCCGCCAAGCTCCGCAAACGGGTTCAGGCGACGGTCGAAATCATAGGCCATCACCATCTTGGCCAGCTTCATTGCCTGATATTTGGCGATGTGGTTGCCCACCACCTCGTTCGGCTTCTTGAACGTCATGGTCAGGGTGGTGGACTTGGCCTTGGAGGCGGGCTCGAACCCCCGAATTGTCAGGTCGTCGGCCTCAATATGCCACGCGGCGTTCTGGAACGGGGCCAGATGGCGCGCGGACTGCGCGCGCAGGGCGGCCTTGTCCATCAGTTGTTCTGCATAGGCGCTCGTGGCCGCGATCAGATGCGCATCATCGGGTGCGTGTTTTGCCAACACTTGATCCAGCTCCCACAGGGCACCATGCAGAGCAAGCTGGCCATTGTCGGTCAGGACCTCTTCGATCTCGCCGAGGTCGACGGTGGTCTCGCCCAGATGCGAAGACATCAGATAGGCCAGTGCATTGCCGAATGTATGCAAAGTGATCAGAGCCTCGGCCGTCAGCAATTCCGAGAATTCTGTTTTGCGCGCGGCGGGCAGATCCCCCGCCAGGTTGGCGCGTTTCAGATCGGCCAGCGGGGTCTGTTCCGCATAAGCCTCAGCCACGGCCAAAGCGATCGCGATCGCCCGGCGAATGGCTTGCTGCGTGGTGGCTTGCGGTGGCGAAACCAGCGTATCGCCGTCGTCCGATGCCTCGATCCGCTCAACCAGATGCACCCCGTCCGCACGCACGCTGCGCCGTGTCACCAACCCCGGTGTCGTCGACCGAAACCGCCGTCCCGTCGAAACACCCGGAGACCGCTCGACCGCCGCCTCAACCGGTTTGGCAATCCGCGGTGCGTGTTCGAACCCGTTCAGCAAAGCGGTCGCTGCTGAGTAATGTTTGCGAATATCGTCTTCGCGCAATTCCATCTGATCTGACGTCAAACTCATTTCAAAAACCGCCGTTGCTTCCTTTGTTCAAAATACTTCCGCCCGATGCGAAAAAACTAGTATCTCAACACCTGCCCGGTCTTGCTGACAACGAATTTGCGCACATCAGCAAACCCTGGCGGGCTGCGCTCGGCCAGAACCTGAAACGGGCGCTGAGGCAGAATAATCGAGCGCTGCGTGCGCGTGGCCCCGGTCTCAGCCCCCTGCCCGCCAAACGGGTCCAGCGCGAAAACCTCGCGCTCGACGGTCGAAAACCACCCGGCGCGCTCTTCGATGACCTCTTCGCTTTCCAATTCTTCTGTGGTCCAGGCCAGCGCCCAATCCTGACCTTGCGGAGATTGCGCATCCTCCAAAACCTGCCGCAACGGGCCGGATTGCTCGGTATAAGCCGACGAATACATCGGCCCGACATGGATGCGGCGCATGTGTTTGGGGTGCAGGTCGTGGAAATCCTGATCGAAGCCCTTGGCAATCGTCACCAGTTTCAGACCACCCAAAGACTGCGCCATCAGATGCGCCTGCACCTCGGGCCAGCGGCGTTGGTCCTTGGGCAGGGCGGTTTTGCCGCTATCCTCCAACTGCATCAGATAGATGACCGGCAGGTTGATCTGGCTGTCATAGACCGCCCAATGCAGCAGAAACTTGCGCCGCTCGCCCTCAGTCCCGATCCAGTGGCATTCGGGATCGTTACGGGCCCAGAACAGCTGTCCTTTCAGCAATTCCTCGTAGTAGAGCCTTTGCGACAGTGCGAATTGCAGCTTGGTCGGTATCTCGCGGTCACCAATGATGGTGCGCACCATGTCGGTTTTCAGGTCGTCGGCTGAGGGCATATTCGCCAGATGCACCTGCGCCTGCTGCGCATCGTTGGCCATGGTCAGCAACTCAGCCGCCACCGGAAACCCGCTGTCGCGCTTGTCCATGGCGAGGCTGCCAAAGAACCGCCCCGTATCACGCCCGACCAGCAGGTATTTCATGGACAGCGCCCGGAACGTATAGAGCAGCCCCGAGAGGTAGCGCGACACGATCCGCACCTCTTGCTTGCTGATCGCGCCCTCGGCCTCCATCGTCGCGGCCACGCGAAGGAGGTGGACGGTGATCACCTCGAATTTGCGGAAGTAGCGACGCGAGGCGAAGGTGTCGGTCAGGCCGACATGGTCTTGGGTGGGGCTAGTTTCGTTCATCTTGGAGTGTCCAAGTCCTTTCCATTCCTGTCGATGTGAAACCACCATCTATACAGAGGCGAACCAATGCTGTGCAGAACCACCTCGGGGTTAATTCCAACTCGGCGTTGAAAACGACGCCCTCTCTCGCTGCCCCAACTCAGCCAGCACAGAAGCCTAATAAGGCAAGCTGCTACGACCATTATCATCAGAGTCTGGACTGCTTCCGGATAAGCCGGTTTCTCGTCGATTATCCCCAATTGCTCCAGTAGCCTCGGCAGCTCTAACGGTCCAAGGCTTGCAGCTAGCAAAAGGAACTGCTGGCGAGCAAAACTCACTTAACCCCCATACAAATTCTTATCATGCTTCTCGACAATCGACGCAAAGCGGCGGGCAAAGCGTTCATCCGCCTTCGCCTTTTTCTCCAGCACGTCGCGAGCAAAGACCATGTGGTCCTCGTGCGCCTCAAGCATGTCGGCCATCTTCTGGTTGGTCGCGGTGCCTATAGCGGCCATGGCGGTTTGGGCCTCTTGGTCCGTTTGCACGCCGATCTCATTGATGCGGTGGGCCACGTCCTGCTGCTGTGCGGTTTTCAGCGATTTGGTCAGGGCGTCATACAGCACCACGCGCTGTTGCGTGTCCGTCTGCAACTTGTTGATCAGCACCATCTGCGTCGCCGCCTGGTTCTGCAGTGAATCGACCCAAGTCTTGCCTTTTTCGATATAGCGCTCCAGCGTTTGGGACTTGGCCAGCTTGACTTGTTCCTCCTGAACTTTGGCGTTGTATTGCTTGTTCAACTCAGCCAGTTCGGTTTCCAATTGGGTCCGCGCGGCGGCGTCCTGTTCGACGCTGATCTTGTTTTCCAGCGTAATGATGGTCGGGTCCATGCCCTGAATCTCGACCCGCAGAGCCTCCAGTTCGGCCACCGTCGCCTCACGGTCGTCCAGCGTGACGGTCAGGTTGTCCTCGACCTTCACGCGCTGGTCTTCCAGCACCGACAGCTGGCCTTCCAGCAGCTTTACGATCACGTCCGATTTGGCGATCAGGTCCTGCAGCTTGTCGTCGATATTGGCGGTGCGCATACGTTCCTGCCGCATCGACTCGGATTTGCCCTTGGCGAAGATGCCAACAAAACTCTCCCACCCGGTTTTCGAGCGCATCTCGTCGAAATCCTTGGAGAACGCGTTGGTGACGTCATCCAGCCCCATGATCAGCTCGGCAATATTGGCGTTCATCACTTCAGTATGGGCGTGCACATCCTCCAGCGTAGCGTTTTCGATGTCGATATCAGCCTCGGCCGTGCCAATCTTGGCCCGGGCGGCGTCAATGCGCGAGGTCAGGTTTTCGATCTGCGACTGGCTTTCGCGGACTTTCGTCTGCGTTTCTTCAATCAACGCGTCAAATTTATGGTTCGACATCTGCACTATCCCCTTTTTTGTTCAATTACCCAATAAGATAGGGAATGTTACACCTATTTACATCCCCCGAGAGACAAAATTCCTGCAAACTGTGGCAAACTCAGCCCGAAAAAGATAGGCGCGATCTTTCGCGCCCGAGTGCCGCTTTTGATCAAATCTGGATTGATCCCTGCCGGGTTGTGGACATAGACATTCCAGACCCCACCTGTTTGTGTGCGACAACTCTAAATTCCTGCCGGAGGCCAAGCTATGCTGGACACGACAACCGATCTGAAATCCATCCTGAAAAACCCCGATCTCCTAGCAACCAAGGCCTATATTGGCGGTCAGTGGGTGGACGGCGACAACGGCACTTTTGCCGTCACGAACCCCGCGCGCGGAGATGTCGTGGCCGAGGTCGCGGACCTAAGCCGCGCGCAGGTGGCAGGTGCGATTGCGCAGGCCGAGGCAGCGCAAAAGGAATGGGCCAAGCTGACTGGTAAAGAACGCGCAGTTATCCTGCGCCGCTGGTTCGACCTTATGATGGAAAACGCCGAGGATCTGGGCAAGATTCTGACCGCCGAACAGGGCAAACCGCTGGCTGAAGCGATTGGAGAAATCGGTTATGGTGCGTCCTTCATCGAATTCTTCGGCGAAGAGGCAAAGCGGGTTTACGGTGAGATGATCCCGGGCCATCAGCGCGACAAGCGGATCATGGTTCTGAAGCAACCCATTGGCGTTGCGGCGTCGATCACGCCGTGGAACTTTCCCAACGCGATGATTACGCGCAAAGCCGCCCCGGCACTGGCCGCCGGATGCGCCTTTGTTGCGCGCCCTGCTAAGGAAACACCTTTGTCTGCGCTGGTCATGGGCGTTCTGGCCGAACAGGCTGGCATTCCGGCGGGCGTGTTCAACGTGCTGCCGTCCTCCAGCGCTAGCGAGATCGGCAAGGAGTTCTGCGAAAACCCTGGCGTGCGCAAACTGACCTTTACCGGCTCGACCGAAGTGGGTCGCATCCTGCTGAAACAAGCGGCCGATCAGGTCATGAAATGCTCGATGGAGCTGGGCGGCAACGCGCCGTTCATTGTGTTTGACGACGCAGATCTGGATGCCGCGGTTGAGGGCGCAATGCTGTGCAAGTTCCGCAACAATGGTCAGACCTGTGTCTGCGCGAACCGTATCTACGTGCAGGCAGGTGTCTATGACGCTTTCGCGGCTAAACTGAAAGCCGCCGTTGAGGCGCTGAAGATTGGTGATGGCCTGTCCGAAGGCACGACCACGGGCCCGCTGATCAACGCAGAGGCGGTCGCCAAGGTCGAAGAGCATATCAAGGACGTCACCGACAAGGGCGGTGCAGTTCTGACTGGGGGTCTGCCGCATGATCTGGGTGGCACCTTCTTCCAGCCCACCATCGTAACTGGCGTGACGCAGGACATGATGGTCGCGCAGGATGAAACCTTCGGCCCGCTGGCCCCGCTGTTCAAATTCGAAGACGAAGATGACGTGATTGCCATGGCCAACGACACGATCTTTGGTCTGGCCTCTTACTTCTATGCCAAGGATCTGAGCCGCGTCTACAAGGTGGCCGAGGCATTGGAATATGGCATAGTCGGCGTGAACACGGGCATCATCTCGACCGAGGTGGGGCCTTTTGGCGGTGTCAAACAATCCGGCCTGGGTCGCGAAGGCAGCCATCACGGCATGGAAGACTACCTTGAGATGAAATACGTCTGTCTTTCGGTCTAACTCTTCGCGGCCACTGCCCCGGTAGTGGCCGCGTTTGTCACAAAACTGAAGCCAAACTGTCACAACACCGCAACGATCCCGGTCCATCCCCCTCGCATCCGTGTGAAAAGAGGAAACCCACCGATGTCGTTGCGCACTGTCTGCCTGACATCTGCCCTTGCTCTGACTGCTGGTCAGGCCTTGGCAGAGATGAATTTCAACCGAATTGCATCCTTCCCCGTGGTGAAAAACATGGCCGAAGGCGCGGACACCACCCGCGAAACCTCGCCCGAGATCATCGCGGCGACCGCAGATGGCATGACGCTGGTCTACACCGACAGCCCGCTGGGCGTGATCGGCATGGTCGACATCACCGATCCCGCGAACCCTGCGCCCTTGGGTGCGATGGAGGTTGGTGGCGAGCCGACCTCAGTCGGGATCGTTGGCGCAAATGCTTTTGTTGGCGTGAATACTTCGGACAGCTATACCGCCCCGTCGGGCAAGCTGATCTCGGTCGATATCGCGGGCAAGGCGCAGACCGGTGCCTGTGATCTGAGCGGTCAGCCTGACAGTGTTGCCATCGCACCCGATGCCAGCTTTGTCGCCGTGGCGATCGAAAACGAGCGTGACGAAGACCTGAACGACGGCATCATCCCGCAGCTGCCCGCGGGCGAGCTGGCGCTGGTGCCCCTGAAGGACGGCGCGCTGGATTGTGCGGGCATGAAAATGGCCGCGCTGACCGGTCTGGCCGAGGTTGCGCCGACCGATCCCGAGCCCGAGTTCGTGGATATAAACGGCCTTGGTGAAACGGTCGTCACCCTGCAGGAAAACAACCACATCGCGGTTGTTGCCAAAGATGGCAACGTGATCAGCCATTTCTCGGCTGGCTCGGTTGATCTGGAAGGCATCGACGCCACCGATGAGCGCGGCGCGCTGATCTTCACCGAAAGCCAGCCGGGCCGCCTGCGCGAGCCCGACGCGGTGAAATGGATCGACGACAACCACTTCGCCACCGCAAACGAAGGCGATTACAAAGGCGGCTCACGCGGCTGGACGATCTTCCACAAGGACGGCACCGTTGTTTACGAAAACGGCACCGATTTCGAAAAGGCCATCATCCAGATCGGCCACTACCCTGACAAACGTTCGGACAGCAAAGGGGTCGAGCCCGAAAGCGTGACCGCAGCCACCTTTGGCGGTACGCCGATGATCTTTGTGGGGGCCGAGCGCGCCTCGGTCGTGGGAGTCTATGACGCCACCGATCCGGCGAACCCGGTGCTGAAACAGTTGCTGCCCTCGGGCGTTGGCCCCGAAGGCTATGTGGCGATCCCGGAACGGAATCTGCTGATCTCGGCCAATGAAAAAGACCTGATCGAAGATGGCGGCCCGCGCGCGCATGTGTCGATTTTTGAGTATCAGGATGCCCCCGCCGCTTACCCGCATCTGACATCAGAAGGCGCGGATGAGCTGATCGGATGGGGGGCGCTGTCCGGTCTGGTGGCCGACGAGGACGGCATGATCTATGCGGTCAATGACAGCTTTTACGGCTTCCAACCCTCGATCTTCAAGATCGACCCCAGCCAGCAACCCGCCCGCATCGTGGACGTGATCCGCATCCATCGTCAGGATGGCAACCCAGCGCAGAAACTGGACCTTGAGGGCATCACGCTGGACGGCAAGGGTGGGTTCTATGTCGCTTCCGAAGGCCGTACCGACCGTGTTATCCCCCACGCGATTTACCACGTTTCCGCCGAGGGCAAGATCAAGGATCGCAAAGGCGAGATCGGCCTGCCTGCCGAATTGATGGCGGTCGAGAAACGCTTTGGCTTCGAGGGCATCACCCGCGTCGGTGACACTCTGTGGATGGCCGTTCAGCGTGAATGGAAGGACGATCCGGAAAACCACGTGAAACTGGTGGCCTATAACCTTGAGACCAAGGAATGGGGCGCGGTTCACTATCCCAAGGCAGACCCGGAAACCGGTTGGGTCGGCCTGTCGGAAATCGTGGCCTTTGGCGACCATGTCTATGTGATCGAGCGCGACAACCAGCACGACCACCGCGCGGTGACCAAAAAGGTCTACCGCATCCCGCTGTCCGAGATGGTGCCCGCCCCCTTGGGTGGCCCCTTGTCCGTGGTCAGCAAGCAAGAGGTCCGCGACCTGCTGCCCGACCTGACCTCGACCGGAGGCTATGTTCTGGACAAGATCGAAGGTCTGGCCATCCTGCCCTCGGGCGAGGCGTTTGTGATGACCGACAATGACGGCGTCGACGATGCCTCGGGTGAGACGATGTTCTGGTCGATCGGATCGGTGACGGCTGGGAATTAAGGCTTACACCTCAGTGGTATTGGGCCTCGCGCGACATGCGCGGGGCCTTTTTTCTTGGATTCAAGGATCAGATTGCAGGTCGACAACCCTCTGTGTCAGCAGAAACTGCCACTTTTGCCCGTGACTAAGTGTTCAGTGTGTGCGCGTAAATCTGCTTGCGGTTGGCCAGATGCCGTTGCGCAAAAGCTTTCAGTTGCTTGCCCGACGACGGTATGAACCGGGCGGTTTCAGGATGGAAATCTGGTGTCGAAACCTCGGGGAATAGGGCACAAATTTCGGCGCGTTGCTCCGAGGATAAGGATTTCAGGGCTTCTGGTCCGGTGAACAGGCTTTCAGTCGGCGTGCTATTGGCAAAAATCACTTCGTGCTGGTCAAACAGAATATGGAAGTATTCGACGCTGATAGCACCGTTCTCAACCGTGACCCCGTCCAGCGGCAACAGTTTCTTGGCAGGTATCAGCACCTCATCCACATCGAATATGCGCCGCGCGATCTTCGATCGTGCCAGAATTCGATGCTGTGGCGAGACCCTGAGATCTCGGGACGGCACCCCCTGGCCCAGCGACCCCGCTGAAATGCAAATCGGTCGGAGTTTCGGTTGAAGGGTCAGGTCGATCTGATCCAGCTTACGCGACCCGATCCAACGTATGCTTTGATAGCCGTGGTCGGCAGTGCGCACGAGGTCGCCCACAGACAGGTCTTCGACGGCGCAGGCCCCATTTTGAGTTTCAATCAAAACCCCCCGCGCAAAGCAGACAAAAGCATCAAATGCCAAAAGACCCGAACCGCCCGGCAGATAGTTCAGGTCGATCGTAGTGATCGGGATATTGAACTGAATTAGGAAGTTCTGGTTTTGCGCCCCATCAATCCCGTCCAATACAGTCCCGGTCACGTTATCAAGGCCGTTATTGGGCAGCGCCGCACCGTTGGCTCGGGTCAGAACCACATCGCCATTTGCGATCGCCTGTTCCAGATTGACCGTGACCCCGTTGATGACAAACGTCGCCTCTTCCCCAAAAGCCGCGTCCAGATCGCCGACCCTGATGACCAGACCCGGCAGCGGATCATCAAACGTGACCGTCACGGATTGGCCCGGGTTTAAAACTGCGGCGTCGTTGGAGTTTACTGCACCTGCCGTGGACACTGTATAATTGGTTGTTACGCCGTCATAGTTGATTGTACCGGTCGCACCATCGCTCCAGTCGTCAATTGCATCCCGTGCCATTTTCCTGTCCCGAATCTTGGAAATCGCTTACGCGATCAGAATTAGAGATCAGACGTAAACCATTTGTATTAAAAAGATAAAATGGGCCTGATCTTTGGACGCTGCCTACACCTCTGAGCATCAGGGTCAATCACGATTTCTTGTTCCGAGCAAAAATTCCACTGTTGTTTTTGTTAAGTGACCACTGTGTTTCCAAGGCCTGAACAGTCGATAAGAACACAAAAACAACGCCCCGCGTCTGGAGGAACGCGGGGCGTGCAGTTTGCGATAGCCCCGAGAGGCAGGTCTATCGCGGTGGTCGGACGGCCTCAGTTCACGGCTTTGGCGTCAACCACGTCCTTTTCGATGGCTTGACCAGACGAAATCTGAATCCGGCGCGGTTTCAGGGCCTCGGGCACCTCGCGCTTGAGGTCGATGTTCAGCATGCCGTTCTCATGGCTGGCACCGGTGACGCGGACGTGGTCGGCCAGCGCAAAGCGGCGCTCGAACGCACGGGTGGCAATGCCACGGTGCAGGTAGGAACGGTCCTTGTCCTCGGCGGCTTTCTTGCCGGCCACGATCAGGGCGTTTTCTTTTACTTCAACCGACAGATCGGCCTCGGCAAAACCGGCGACAGCGACGGAAATCCGATAGGTGTCGGCATCGGTTTTTTCGATGTTATAGGGCGGATAGCTGGGCTGGGCCACGTCATTGGTCAGAACGCGATCCATCATGTCGGCGATCTGGTCGAAGCCAATGGTGGCGCGGTGCAGCGGTGCAAAATCAAAACTACGCATGTGGTGTATCCTCATTTGAGCGATCTACGATATGCCCTCCGGTTTGGACGGGCGTTTGCTGTGTCAGGCCCCATCATTGGCGACCCGATACAGTTCAGATGGGTAACGATTTGACCGAGTTCAACCCCCGCCCGAGCTGATGAATTTCGCGCCGGAATTGGACTTGCCCGAACCGACCTGCAAGCGTCGGATCTCGGCTTTGGGTTGCGGGGCGTCCCGACGCAGCGCGGCCTTTAAATCCGACACTATTTCGGACAATTCCATCCCGAACCCGACCTTTTGCCGCCCGTCGCTGCCAACAGCGGACACGACGGAGAGAATCTGCCAGCGTGACCCGCTCCGGGCCAGCAAGGCAGAACCGGACGACCCAAAGGTGATATCGCAATTGAACGTGATCAATCCCTGATGGCGCTGCAGAATACGACAAGAGCGTTCCCGCGTTATCGCCTCGGACCGGCCGCGCCCGTACGAAGCAAGGCTGACCTCATTGCCCAAAACGCGCCCGCTGTGCAGGGCGAAAGGATTGGCCACCGAATACGGGATCGGCTGATCCAGCCGCATCAGCGCAACGTCAATCCGAACAGCCTCGGCCGATAGCCCACCGTGCTTGGTATAGTCGGGATGAATGGCGATCTGTTCGACTTTGCGCTCGGCCAGTGCCTCACCATCGCTCAGCCCGGCCCGAAAGGTTAACTGGCCGGGCGCGTACAGCTGCCCGGTCCCCCGATCCAGCGCGCAATGGGCAGCGGTCAGGACAATATCCTGCGCGATCAGAGTGCCGGTGCAAAACCCGCGGTTGCCGATATCCAGACGCCCCACAGCCTCCCAACCGTAAAGATCATCCCGGTCGGTCAGCTTTCGCTTTGCGCTCTGTGCAAAAGATGCGGTCGCTAGGCCGATAAGGCACAAGGCAGTCAGCAATGCACGGATCATGGTTTGACGAACCTTGCGCCAACATTATTGCGTGCGGCGCCCTGCGGGGTCTTGGCGATAAAGCCACGCCCCGCCGACAATTCCCTTTGCAGAATGGTCAGAGAATCTTCGACCGTTGTTCCGACCGCCACGCGCTGTCCGTCAAATTCTGCCTTTGCGGCGACCACGGACACAATGCGAGGGCGATCACCCTCGAAGGAAAATACTGGCGCACCAGAGGACCCGAACTCTACGTCACAAGACATGACAAGAACGTCGGACCTGCGGCTCATGACCGAGCACACCTCTTGCAGCGCCGGAGCTTCGGCCCTGTCTCGCGCGTAGGATACGACACCAACCTCTTCCCCTCGGGCAGGGCGATCACCTGTTTCAAAAGGAATAACCGTTGTGTTTCGGATCGGTTGCCACAACTCGATCAGCGCAATGTCATTGCCGATGCGGGCTGCGGTCGCATCTTCGCCATACTGGTATTTCGGATGCACAACCGCTCGACGCGCGGCGCGATAGGCAGATGCGCGCCCAAGTCGCCATGCGGCCAGAAACTCGACATCAGACAAATCCACACGCTGACCTGTGGCTTTGTCAAACAGGCAATGCGCAGCCGTCAGAACCAGCGTCGGCGAGATCAGAGTACCAGTACAGAACCCCGTTCCGCCAATATCCAGGCGTCCAACCGCCATCCACGCGCGGCCCGCATCAGTCGTATCCAGGCTTTTCAACCTGGAATCCTGCGCCACCGCAGCCATGGGCATCAAAGCCAGTGTCAGAACCTTCAACCAGTGTCGCAAGCGCTTCTCCGACGTTGCTTGGTACGTTTCCTCCTACGCGCCACGTGGGGCGAAATTAGGGCGCTTGCTTGTCGGGTCGAATCCGATCGCGACAGTCTAGCGCTGCCGCATCAGATACCTACCTTAAGATCGGCACCTCTCGGTCTGGCCTGCGGTCCTGCTGCATAGCCCGCGGCAGCGGACCTCCGGTCGCCCAATCAAGCAGTTCGACCGTATGCAGAATCGGAACCTCGGTGGCCGACCCTATTTGCATCATACATCCGATATTGCCTGCGGCAATAACGTCGGGGTTTTTGGCCTCCAACGTTCTGACCTTGCGTTGTTTCAGCTTGCCCGAGATTTCGGGCTGCATCAGATTGTACGTACCCGCGCTGCCGCAACACAGATGGCTGTCGGCGGGTTCAACCACTGAAAAACCCGCGCGTTTCAGAAGATCCTTTGGATAGGTCTTGATCTTTTGACCATGCTGCAGCGAACAGGCCGCGTGGTAGGCGACAGTCATGCCCTTATCCGCGCTCTCAGACAGGTCCAACTGCATCAGCACCTCGCTGATATCCATGGCGATATCCGACACTCGCGCCGCGTCCTTGGCCAAGGCGTCATTGCGGAACATATGCCCGTAATCCTTCACGGTCGTCCCACAACCCGATGTGTTAATGACGATGGCATCCAACCCGTCCCCGTCCATCTCGGCCACCCAAGCGCGGATATTGGCAGCGGCTGCTTTGTGGCTGTCATAGGACTTGCCCATGTGATGCGTCAGCGCCCCACAACAACCCGCGCCCTCGGCTACTACGACCTCGCAGCCCAGCCGGGTCAGCAGGCGGATCGTGGCATCGTTGATATCAGTGTTCAGCGCCTTTTGCGCACATCCCGTCATCAGCGCCACGCGTTTCTTGCGCGCACCCTCAGGGGCAAAACTCTGCGGATCATCATTGCGACTGACCGGAGGGATATGCTTCGGCGCCATATCCAACATTGCCCGCAGCCGCGCATCCGGCATCAGGAATTTGAACGGACGGCCCAGCTTGGCCCCGATCAGAGCCCAGCGGAACCGCATCGGATAAGGCAGGATCTGCGCCAGCACCCAGCGCAGGGCGCGGTCGGTGAAGGGGCGTTTGTACTTCTGCTCGATATATTCGCGCGCGTGATCAACCAAATGCATGTAATGCACACCGGATGGACAGGTGGTCATGCAGGCCAGACAGGACAGGCAGCGGTCGATATGCTTGACCGTTTTTTCATCCGGCACACGCTCATTCTCCAACATGTCCTTGATCAGGTAAATGCGCCCGCGGGGGCTGTCCAACTCGTCGCCCAGCACCTGATAGGTGGGGCATGTGGCGGTGCAAAAGCCGCAATGCACACAACTGCGCAGAATCTGGTTCGAGCGCTGGATCGCCGGGTCTTGCAGTTGTTTTTCGGTGAATGTCGTCTGCATCGGCCTACCCCATCAATCCCGGATTGAACAACCCGCGCGGGTCGAAACGCTGACGAATACCCTGTGTCAGAGCCTGAATCCCGGCACTTTCCGGCTGGAACCGCCCCAGGGCCTCAACCGTTTCGGCCGCTGCCCTGACCAGGGTCGCGTGGCCGTCAAATGCCCCAAGACGTGCCCGCAGGTCGTCCCCTTTGCGCACCAGCGCCCAGATCAGCCCGCCACCCCAATCATACAGAGTCTGATCCGCCCCAAGCCGCGCCGCGATCCCGGGCGCGTCCGAGGGTTTGACCGAGATCCGCCACACATCTCCTTCATGCCCGTGAAACGCCGATACGTCCCGAATGGCCTGCCAAATCTCGGCCGAACCGTCGCGCTCCGCGACATCCCCGTATTCCGCCAAAACCGACTTCAACTGCCCAACGCGATACGTCACAGATTCAGCGAAACCTTCAATTCTCAGCAACGCATGACCGGCTTGCGGATCAAAGGCCGCACCCGAGACCTCGAAAGGGGATTTCAAGGCCGCAGACAATGCCCCCACCGCACGGGATGCATCCGCAACTCGCACTGCCAACGTCGACACCGCCTGCGGCTTGGGCAGCACTTTCAGCGACACTTCGGTCAACACACCCAACGTGCCCCACGACCCGCCCATCAGCTTGACCAGATCATAGCCGGTGACGTTTTTCATCACCCGCCCGCCATTCTTGACCACTTGGCCCTTGCCATCGACATAGCGCACACCCAGCAGGAAATCGCGACAGGCCCCGGCCTGAATGCGGCGCGGACCCGAGATATTGGCGGCCACGACACCGCCAATCGTCGGTGCACCATTCGTACCCAGCAACCCGCGATGATCCATCGGTTCAAACGCGAGTTGCTGCCCTTCGGCCTCCAACGCCGCCTCGATCTCGGCCACGGGGGTGCCGGCCTGCGCCACAATTGTCAGCGCGCCCGGTTCGTACAGGGTGATCCCGCTAAGTCCCCCGGTTTCGATGGTCATTTCTGGCCCACCGATCCCGCGGGTAGCGCCACCGGAAATTCGCACGGGGTCCTGCAGCCCGGCTACTGTTTCGGCCAGCTCGGCCTCAGTCCTGGGTTTCATCACATTTCTTCTTTGCTAGAGCCTATTCTGCAGCGATCCGCGCATCGCGGCGGGGCTGAGACACATCCAATGGAAACACCTTGGCCGGGTTCAACAGCCAGTTCGGATCAAACACATCCTTGACAGCCATCTGCGCCTCAAGATCCGCAGGCGCGTATTGATGCGACATCAGATCCCGCTTTTCGATGCCCACACCATGCTCGCCGGTCAGGCAGCCGCCCACATCCACGCAGAGCTTTAGGATATCCGCCCCGAACGCTTCGCATTTCTCAAGATCGCCGGGTTTATTGGCATCGAACAGGATCAGCGGGTGCATATTGCCGTCACCCGCGTGGAACACGTTGCCCACGGGCAGGCCATACTCCTCGCTCAGCTCTCCGATACGGCGCAAAACCTGCGGCAATGCCGAAACCGGGATGGTCCCATCCAGACACATATAGTCGTTCATCTGACCCATCGCGCCGAAGGCCGATTTGCGCCCTAGCCAAATCTTGGCGCTTTCTTCTGCCGACTGACTTTCGCGCAGCTCGACAGGGTTATGCCGCTTGGCAATCTCAATGATCTTGGACAGCTGATAGTCGATTTCGGCCTCAGAGCCTTCGACCTCGACGATCAGCAACGCGTGGCAGTCGGGGTAGCCGGCCTGAGCAAAGTTCTCACACGCCTTGATACACAGCGTATCCATGAACTCGATCGCCACCGGCAGGATGCCAGATTTGATAATGTCAGAGACACATTGTCCGGCGACTTCGTTATCATCAAACCCCATCAGCACGGGCCGCGCGCCTTCGGGTTTGCGCAGGATGCGCAGGGTGGCCTCGGTCACGACACCCAACTGTCCCTCGGATCCGCAGATCACGCCCAGCAAGTCCAGCCCGCCCGCGTCCAGATGCGCGCCACCGATTTCGACCACACTGCCATCCATCATCACCATCGTGACGCCCAGCAAGTTGTTCGTGGTCACACCGTATTTCAGACAATGCGCCCCACCCGAATTCATCCCGATATTGCCCGCAATCGCGCAGGCCAGCTGCGACGACGGGTCGGGGGCATAGAAGAAATCATCTTCTTCCACGGCACCGGTTACACTCAGATTAGTACGGCCGGTCTGAACGCGGATGAAGCGGTTATCATAGTCGGTTTCCAAAACGTCATTCATTCGGGCGATGCCCAGAATGACGCTGTCCGCCGTGGGCAACGCCCCACCTGCCAGCGACGTGCCCGAGCCGCGCGGAACCACCGGCACGCCCTCTTCATTGCAGATGCGCAGCACGTCCGAGACCTCAGACGTCGTAGACGGTAGTACCGCCAACATCGGAGGGCAGCGATAAGCCGTCAGCGCGTCGCACTCGTACGCGCGCGTCTCGGCAGGATCGTGGATCACCGCATCTTCTGGCAAAACCTGCTGCAATCGACGCAGAACCACGTCCTTTCGACGCAGGATGTCGGGGTTTGGCTTTGGCATTTCCATGGCGGCCCTCCAGTTTGGTAAAATAATATTACCAATTTTCTGATCTGGCAAGTTCTAACGTCACAACCTAGTGTCACGCTTATGTCCTGGATTGATCAGTCTCTGCCCTTCGCGCCGCTCGATTTTGTCGGCATCGCCCTGCTGATCGGCGCGTGGCTGTGGATCGGCTGGCGGATCGAAAACCCGCCCCCTGAAAAACCCTCGGTTGGGATGATCATGGATGGCTATCGCCGGGACTGGATGAAGGAAATGGTCACGCGTCAGCCGCGTATGTTTGACGCGCAAGTGGTGGGCACGATGCGACAGGGTAGCACATTCTTCGCCTCGACTACGATGATCGCCATCGGGGGCGGGCTGGCCCTGTTGGGCAATACCGAACGGTTGGCAGGACTGGCGCAGGATCTGGCCCTGGGGACCGCACCCGCGATGGTGTGGGAGGTCAAGATCCTGATCATCCTGTTGTTTTTGGCCAATGCCTTTCTGAAATATGTCTGGGCGCACAGATTGTTTGGCTATTGCGCCGTGCTGATGGCCGCCGTCCCAAATGACCCTGATGACCTCACCGCTTATCCCCGTGCCGGGCAAGCAGCCGAGATCTGCGTCACCGCCGCCCGCGCCTTTAATCGCGGCCTGCGGGCAACGTATTTCGCACTGGCGGCCGTGGCGTGGATTCTGGGACCTGTAGCTTTGATTGCAGGGACCGTAGCAACACTGGCGATGCTGTATCGGCGCGAATTCGCATCGCATTCGCGCACGGTACTGCTTAACACCGGATCGTGATCACTACTCTGCATCAATGAGGTTAAGTTCACATCATGCGATATCTTGTTTTGACCGCCCTTCTGGCCACCCCCGCCCTTGCCGATGATCCCGTGATCGAGGCCGTCACTGCCAAACAGAGCGGCGCGACATGGCGATTCGATGTCACCGTCCTCCATCCCGAAACGGGTTGGGATGACTACGCAGATGGCTGGCGCGTGCTGGATATGGAGGGGAAAGAGCTAGGGATGCGCGTACTGCATCACCCGCATGAGAATGAACAACCCTTCACCCGATCGCTCAGTGGTGTGGCGATTCCCGAAGGAGTGGCGCAGGTTCAGGTGCAAGCCCGCACCAATACGGATGGCTGGGCCATAGAGACCTTTGTGGTCGATCTGAACTGAGGTCAGAAGACCCCCATCGCCAACCCAGCGGCCATAGCCAAGCCCAATTCGCGGCAGTTGTCCAACTGGGCGTCGGGGATGGTTTTCTCGGCCAATATCGCCTCGGGCGTTTGCGCATGGGTGCAGATGATCAAAGGCGGCTGCACCTCTTTCAACCGCCAGCCCGTTGCGATTCGGGCGGTTTGGCGTGCGGCGTTTTCGCCATCGGACCCGGCGCAAACCATTTGCGCATAGGGTCGGCCCTCAATGCGGCCCAGAACCGGGTAGTAGCTGCGATCGAAGAACTCTTTCATTAGACCCGAAATAGCGGCCAGATTCTCAGGCGCGCAGAAGATATAACCGTCGGCTTGCAGTAAGTCTTCGGGTCCGGCCTGATCCGCGGCTTTCAGAACCACATCCACCTCATCCCGCGCGGCCTGCGCTGCGGCTTCGGCCATCTGCCGGGCCCCGCCGGTACGCGAATGGTAGACGATCAACAGCTGCGCCATATCAGACCCGATGATAAGGGCCGCCCGAGAGAATGGTCGCGGCCCGATAGAGTTGCTCGGCCAGCATCACACGGACCAGCATATGGGGCCAGACCATCGACCCGAATGAGATAGAAAAATCCGCTTCATCCCGCAGATTAGGGTCTATTCCATCCGCCCCGCCGATGATCAGCGCCAAATCCTGCCGCCCGGCGTCGCGCCAGCCGCCCAGCTTTTTGGCAAAATCCGGCGAGGACATCACTCGCCCGCGTTCGTCCAGCGTACAGATCACCGCGCCCTTGGGCAGCGCCTTGCGTAGCAGCGTGGCCTCAGCCCCCATGCCGGCGTTTTTCTTGTCTTCAACCTCAATCACCCGCGCGGGACCTAGACCCAGCGCGCGGCCGGTCCGGTCAAATCGGGTCAGGTAATCGTCAAGCAGGGTCTTTTCGGGTCCGGCGCGCAATCGCCCGACCGCAACTATGCTGATCCGCATATCTCTCTCGCCTCCGGCCCTTCAATACAGGCCGGGATGGCGCCTCAGTTCGCCGAGGCGCTGCCGCCCGCAGGCAGCCACATCTTTTCCAGCTGGTAGAATTCACGCACTTCGGGGCGGAAGATATGGACGATCACGTCGCCCGTATCGATCAGCACCCAGTCGCCGGCATCCTTGCCTTCGACCTTCGAGGTGAAGCCGAATTCCTGCTTGATGCGATCCGTCAGCTTTTCCGCCATGGCCGCCACCTGACGGGTCGACCGACCCGAGGCAATCACCATGTGATCCGCAACAGAAGACTTTCCTTGCAGGTTGATCTGCACGACGTCTTCGGCCTTGTCATCGGAAAGTGAGGAAAGGATACGCTCAAGCAGCTTGTCGCTGATTGACTGAGAGTGGGCCATTACGCTGGCCCCGTCATCGGCGGGCAACCCCGCCTGGGTATGTAGAGACAGGACATAGTCCTCCTTTGCTGCACGCCATCAAATCCCGGCGCCGGGGTACTAATAAGGTAACAAGGGGAATGCAACATTTCAATGAACGCGCCATCAACGCCGCGTCAATCCTCTGCGATCTGTTGCGGGTCTGCGTCGGGCAGCAGGCGCACCTCGCGCTGCGGGAAGGGCAGTGAGATACCCTCGGCTTTAAACGCATCCCACAGCGCCAGATAGACATTGCCGCGGATATTGGTCAGCCCCTTGGTCGGGTCGCTGATCCAGAATCGAAGGATATAGTCGACGCTGCTGTCGCCGAATCCAGTGATATGACAAACCGGCTCGTGCGATCCGCCGCTTAGCACCCGGCCCACGGTTTTCACGGCCTTTATGGCAGTGGCGCGCACCTTGTGGGGGTCGTCGCCATAGCTGGTGCCGAATTCCAGATCCAGCCGCACGAATTTGTCGGAATGCGACCAGTTCACGACCTGACTGGTAATCAGATCTTCGTTCGGGATCAGATATTCCCGCCCATCCCGTGTCACGACCGAGACATAACGCGCGCCCAGCGCATTGATCCACCCAAATGTATCGCCCAGCGAGATCACATCGCCCGGCTTGATCGAGCGATCCATCAAGATGATAATCCCCGAGATCAGGTTCGACACCACCTTTTGCAGCCCAAACCCGATGCCCACACCGATGGCACCGGACAACAGCGCAATCCCGGTCAGGTCAAAGCCCAGCGTTCGAATGGCTGCCAAGAAAACCGCCCCATACAGAACCACCTGAATACCCTTGGCCAATAGCACCTGCATGGAAGGCGTAATGTCATCATTGTTTTTCAAACCACGTTCGGCTGCGCGCGTACCCACACGCGCCAAAGTCAGCAGAACACCGATCAACAGCGTCGCTTTGATGATCCCCAGCACCGAGATGTGCAAATCTCCGATAGAAATCGCGACTCCGTCCAAAAACTCGGCCACGTCATCAGTCAGATTCAGGGCAACAAGCGTTGCATAGACCCACATGGCCCATTTGAAGATCCGCCGCAGCGTCCGGTTGCGCACCAGTCGCGCCACCAGCGCTATGGCCAACCACGCCGTCGCCAAAGTCGCGATAACGCCAATGATATAGCTGCGGGACGGCCATGTGATCTGCTGCATTACCAGATACAGTGCCCAGGACAGCACTACGAAATAGACCAGCGTCAAACGCTGCATCAGCTGTACTAAAACGCGCAAACGCCATTTGGGCCACCCAGTGCGCGCCCGCGCCCACGTGTCCCATCGGCCTTGCGTGAAAAGCTTAAGACCAAATGCCAAAGCCCATAGCAATAGAATGATCACCAGCTGGTGCTGACGCCAGCCCGGCGTGACCACCAGTTCAAGAAGGTTTTCAAATTGCACGGAAAAGCCCGCGACCATGTTGTCATAAAGGTCCGACAGCGAGCTGGGGATCAGGTCTTGATTCATGCCCCCAGCTTGGACAGCACAGCCCCATGATGCAAGCCTGACGCAGTTTTGAACCTTGATTGACGGCAAGCCGCGATATATCTGGACGCCATGAGACTCACTGTAGCCCAAGTTCAGAACCTGGAAGACCGCGCGCGTCTGCGTGAACGGTTCTTTGGCGCTGCCCGCACGGTTCTGGCGCGGCTATCCGCGGCCTGAGCCATTTCGCCAGCCATTTCTCATTACATACGGGAGAGGACCGATGTCCCCCAAAACACTCTATGACAAGATCTGGGATGCCCATGTCGCGCACGAAGCCGATGATGGCACCTGCCTGCTGTATATCGACCGCCACCTGGTTCACGAAGTGACCAGCCCGCAGGCCTTTGAAGGGCTGCGTATGGCGGGCCGCAAAGTGCGCGCGCCGGAAAAAACCATCGCCGTGCCGGATCACAACGTGCCGACGACACCGGACCGTGTGAACGGGATCGAGAACCCGGAATCGCGCATTCAGGTCGAGGCGCTGGACAAGAACGCCAAGGATTTCGGCATTCACTACTACCCGGTGCATGACGTGCGTCAGGGCATCGTCCACATTGTCGGCCCCGAACAGGGCTGGACCCTGCCCGGCATGACCGTTGTTTGCGGCGACAGCCACACCGCCACCCACGGCGCGTTTGGCGCGCTGGCCCATGGCATCGGCACGTCCGAGGTTGAACACGTTCTGGCCACGCAGACCCTGATCCAGAAAAAATCCAAGAACATGAAGGTGGAAATCACCGGCAAATTGCAGCCGGGCGTGACCGCCAAGGATATCACTCTGGCCGTGATCGGTGAGACCGGTACCGCTGGCGGCACCGGCTATGTCATCGAATATTGCGGTGAAGCGATCCGCGATCTGTCGATGGAAGGCCGCATGACCGTCTGTAACATGGCGATCGAAGGCGGCGCCCGCGCGGGCCTGATCGCCCCCGACGAGACCACGTTCGATTATGTCAAAGGCCGCCCCCACGCCCCGAAAGGCGCACAATGGGAAGCCGCGATGGACTGGTGGAAAACGCTCTACACCGACGAAGGCGCGCATTTCGACAAAGTTATCACCCTGCGCGGTGAAGACATCGCGCCCGTCGTCACATGGGGCACCAGCCCCGAAGACGTGCTGCCAATCACCGCAACCGTGCCGAACCCCGAAGATTTCGAAGGTGGCAAGGTCGACGCGGCCCGCCGCTCGATCGAGTATATGGGTCTGGAAGCCGGTCAGAAGCTGAGCGACGTGGAAATCGACACCGTCTTTATCGGGTCGTGCACCAATGGCCGGATCGAAGATCTGCGCGCCGCGGCCGAAATCCTCAAGGGCAAAAAGGTCAAGGACGGCATGCGCGCCATGGTCGTGCCGGGCTCGGGCCTTGTGCGTCTGCAGGCCGAAGAAGAAGGTCTGGCCGACATCTTCAAAGAGGCCGGTTTCGAATGGCGTCTGGCGGGATGCTCCATGTGTCTGGCGATGAACCCTGACCAGTTGCAACCGGGCGAGCGCTGTGCCGCGACCTCGAACCGCAACTTCGAAGGCCGTCAGGGGCGCGGTGGGCGCACCCACCTGCTGAGCCCGGCAATGGCTGCCGCTGCGGCACTCACAGGACGGCTGACAGACGTCCGTGAATTGATGTAAGGTGCCCTCATATCTGAATATTTGAGGGATTGAACTGATGAGTGACTGGATCAAATGGCTGCTGTTGGGGCTTCTGTCCATCGCGTTTGGCATCTTTGTGCTGGGCGCGCCTGCGGTGGCGTCTATTGCAGTAACGGTGGTAACCGGTGTGTTACTGCTGATTTCGGGTGTGTTGCAGATTGTCGGCGGCTTTACGGTCGAGGGCACCGGTAACAAGATCCTGTCGCTTATTATGGGTGTGGTGATGGTGTTCCTTGGATGGTCCTTCTGGATGCATCCGCTTGAGGGCACGCTGACATTGGCAACCGTCTGCCTGATCCTGTTTCTGGCTGGCGGTATCGCCCGGGTTATCCTGTCGTTCCAAATGCGTGGCACACAGTATTTCTGGGCAACGCTGATCTCGGGCGTGATGTCGATTGTTCTGGCTGTCCTGATCTGGCGCTTTGCTGCTACCGACCCTGCGGTACTGTTCCAGTTGCTGGGCATTCTGCTGGGGATCGAGATGCTGTTCAACGGGCTTGGTCTGGTCTTCATGGCGTTCTTCGTCAAGAACAACCCCGATGCCACCCTATCACCTGACGAAACCACAGAAGCGAAACAAGCTTAAAAGCAGGGTACGGGCGCGGCCCTCCCCTGCAGGAGTGTAGAGATGGAAAAGTTCGAAAAAGTCCACGGGGTGGCCGCCCCAATGCCGCTGATCAATATCGACACCGATATGATCATCCCCAAAGTGCACCTGAAAACGATCAAACGGTCTGGCCTTGGCGTCGTGCTGTTTGACGAGATGCGCTATCACGACCACGGCGGTGAGAACGAAGATTTCGTTCTGAACAAACCCGCCTATCGCAATACCGAGATTCTGGTGGCCGGCGACAATTTCGGCTGCGGCTCGTCGCGCGAACACGCGCCCTGGGCGATCAAGGATTTCGGCATCAAGGTCGTGATCTCGACCAGCTTTGCCGACATCTTCTTCAACAACTGTTTCAAGAACGGTATCCTGCCCATCGTGGTCGAGGACGAGCACCATGCGATCCTGATGGATGACGCGCATAAGGGTGAAAACGCCCGCATGACCGTGCATCTGGAAGAGCAGAAGATCACCACTTCGGACGGCGTCGAGATCACGTTTGACATCGACCCGCACCGCAAACATTGCTTGCTGAACGGTCTGGACGACATTGGCCTGACCATGGAGAAAGATCACCACATCGACAAGTTCGAGGATCACGCAAGCCAGGCCCGCCCCTGGGTCTGATTCTTTCGATTCTGCAGACACTCAACTTATTGGGGTCGCGTCAGCGGCCCCTTTCGCATTCTTGGGGTCGAGATTAACGCAACCACAACATGTAGCGGGCATCTTAAATACCGCGTCGGATTTGCGACACGAATGATGCAAACCCGCACCAGTTTTGCCATCTTTTTGCCCAAAATTGCGTGTTTTCTGCACCTTGGCTTGAGCGAAGTGCCTCAGGGGGCCAGTGTTGGCGCTAAAGAGGCATCCGTCAGAATAATCAACGGCGGGCACAAGTTGGAAAGAAGTCGGCAAAGAATCGGCCTATCCAGTTTGAAAGGGTTCGGATAGTGATTGCGCGCACAACAGGGGCGGCAATTCGGGGGATATTGGTTGCGCTGATGGTGCTGACCCCCGCGTTGTATCTGCCCGTATCGTCAACGAATGGGACCGAGATCGTCGTGTTTCTCGCCATTCTCGCGTTTTTCCTGACGTTTGCCGAATATAACTCGGCCTTTCCCAGCTTTATCGAATTCCGAGATGCGCCGCCTGTAAACCGCCTGAGGTTCGTCGGACTTGTATCTATGATCATGTTCCTGACACTGATTTGCAAGAATGCCTACGCGCCGACCGCTCTGACCGAGGTATTCTACACAATAGGCGTTGGTGTCGCGAATGTCGTCGATTTCCCTTATTCGCCCGTTCGGCTGATCGTTCTTATGCTGCCCGTTGACGCAAGCATTCCACTGACCGAACTGGTTCGCATTTCAGCCAGCGTTGCATATGTGGCTGCGCTGGCCACGATCGGCAGCTTTGCATATGCGGTCAAACTGCGAGGGTGGCCTACAGGCAATGGCGCGTTCAATGTCTGGACCAACCTACCCCTGTTCGACCCCACCAAAGGCGGAGACGTCGTCACCCGCCTGCAGCGAGACGGTCGTCTGAATATCTCGATCGGAGTATTGCTGCCCTTCCTGATACCGGCGCTGATCAAACTGCTGACCGACTATGCGAATCCGATCTCGCTCAGTAACCCGCAGACGCTGATCTGGACCATGAGCGCCTGGGCCTTCCTGCCAGCTAGTATGATCATGCGCGGTATGGCCACCCTGCGCATTGCGAACCTGATCGTCGAAAAGCGCCGCGCATATTCAACAACCGAGTCCACACAGACCGCATGATCCGCGTCTTGCTTTTGCTGCTGCTTCCCTTTGCAGCGCAGGCAGAAACCATCCGTGTAGCCTCCTTCAACACCGAACTCAGCCGTGATGGCCCGGGCCTGCTGCTGCGCGATATTCGGCGCGGCGATCCGCAGGTACAGGCCGTGGTCGCGGTTCTGACACGAACCCGCCCCGATATCGTTGCGCTACAGGGTGTCGATTGGGACCTGAATGGCGAAGTGCTTGCTGCTCTGAAGTCCGAGCTGCGTTTGGCTGGGCTGGACTATCTGCACCACTTTTCCGCACAACCAAACGCAGGTTTGGAAACCGATCTGGATCTGGATGGCGACGGTCGCACACACGGTCCCGGAGACGCTCAGGGTTGGGGTCGCTTTACTGGTCAGGCGGGCATGGTCGTTCTGTCCCGCTATCCCATTGTGCGTAAAGGCGTTCAGGATTTCACGCCATTGCTGTGGCGCAATGCGCCCGATGCGCAGCTACCGGTCAAGGATGGTGCCCCCTTCCCATCCGACGCGGCGCACCACGTTCAGCGCTTGTCTTCCGTCGGGCATTGGGTTGTTCCGATCGAAACGCCCTTTGGGCCATTGGACCTACTAACCTTCCACGCGGCGCCGCCGGTGTTCGACGGGCCTGAAGACCGCAATGGCCTGCGCAACAAAGATGAAATCCTGTTGTGGCTTGCTCTTTTAGACGATCGGATCGGCACACCACCCCATGCGGCTTTCGTCATTGCCGGAGACGCAAACCTGGACCCGTCACGGGGCGAAGGGCGCAAAGAGGCCATTCGCATGCTGTTAGAAGACCAACGCCTGCAAGACCCTGAGCCTGCGGATCCGACCGGCAACACGGCCACGGTCAGTTGGAAAGCAGTTGGGGAAATGCGGGTCGACTACGTTCTGCCCTCGACGCATTTGCGTGTGGTGAACGCGGGCATTCATTGGCCCGACACGGACACTGACTTGCGAAAAGAGGCGCAAGCAGCAAGTCGCCACCGTTTGGTATGGGTCGACCTGGCCCAGCCATAGAGGCTCTAATAGCGATATCAGCAGGAATACAAACCCTGCACAGGGTATCAGCCCGGACCAGCAGACATCCGGGCTGTGTCACAGAATTCAATCAGAGCGGGCCGGTATAGGTGCCACGCGGCGGGTAATCATTGCCTAACGTGAATTTCAGGCCGCCGACGATATCAGAAATGGCCGGGCGGCCAAACGGCGTAGTCTGCTGCCACGCGTAGTATAACGTCCTGTCTGTCCCGATGTAGAAATGGCCGGGTTCGGCGAACATCGCGGGCTCGGTACTGCCCTCGCGCGCGGTTGAGATTTGCAGCCCCCAATCCTCACGCGCGGCGGCCAAAGGCAGGCTGTGACCCACACGCAGACGCGACACCCCTGCTTTTTCGGCAGTTTCCGCAGCACGTTCAGCAGTATCCGTGGTCACCATGATCACCTCGACACCCAGAGCGGCAAAATCGTCCAGCGCGGCCTCAACCTCGGTCATTTGCTTGATGCAGATGGGGCAATGCAGCCCGCGATATTGAATCACCAGCGTGCCGTTTTCACCCTTATCGGCATCCAGATCGAAACTTCCGTGGCTGACGGTATCGATTTTCAGGCCTGGAACAGGATTTCCCGGTGTTAACATGTGTTTTCCTCGTGATTTGGCTGGATCGTCTCATTGACCCGCTCGGGTCCAGACGCTAGGCCCTGTGCGACGAAACGCAAGGAGATCCTTCATGTCCAACCCTTCGCTCCTCATCCTGCCCGGAGACGGAATTGGCCCGGAAGTTATGGCCGAAGTGCGCAGAATCATCGGATGGTTCGGCGATAAGCGCGGCCTTCACTTTGACGTGAGCGAGGATCTGGTCGGCGGTGCCGCCTATGACGCGCATGGCAAGCCCCTGTCGGATGAAACCATGGCCAAGGCACAAGAGGTGGACGCGGTTCTGCTGGGCGCCGTGGGCGGCCCGAAATACGATGATCTGGATTTCAGCGTAAAACCCGAGCGCGGCCTGCTGCGCCTGCGCAAGGAAATGGACCTGTTTTCCAACCTGCGCCCGGCCCAGTGCTTTGACGCGCTGTCGGATTTCTCGTCGCTGAAGAAAGACATCGTAGCCGGTCTGGACATCATGATCGTGCGCGAGCTGACCTCGGGCGTCTATTTCGGCGAACCGCGCGGCATCTTCAACGAAGGCAATGAACGCGTGGGCATCAACACCCAGCGCTATACTGAATCCGAAATCGAACGCGCTGCGCGCTCGGCCTTTGAACTGGCGATGCGCCGGAACAAAAAGCTGTGCTCGATGGAAAAAGCCAACGTGATGGAATCGGGCATCCTGTGGCGCGAGGTCGTGGATCGTGTGGCCGCGGATTACCCCGAGGTCGAGCTGACACACATGTATGCTGACAACGGCGCGATGCAGTTGGTGCGCGCGCCCAAGCAGTTTGACGTGATCGTCACCGATAACCTGTTCGGCGATATCCTGTCGGATTGCGCGGCGATGCTGACCGGTTCGCTTGGGATGCTACCCTCTGCTTCGCTAGGTGCACCGATGGCCAATGGTCGTCCCAAGGCAATGTATGAACCCGTGCATGGCTCGGCCCCCGATATCGCGGGTCAGGGCAAGGCCAACCCGATTGCCTGTATCCTCAGCTTTGCTATGGCGCTGCGCTATAGCTTTGATCAAGGAGATGAGGCGGATCGTCTGGAAGCCGCGATTGAAAAAGTGCTGGCCGATGGTGTCCGCACCGCTGACCTGCTGGCCGAAGAAGGCGTACAGCCTGTGTCGACCACCGAGATGGGTGACGCGATTCTGGCGGCACTGGACGAAAGCGTCTAATCCCCTCGGCCCACGGCAAATTAAGGCGGTGCCCGGTGCGCCGCCTTTTTCTTTGGCCGGTCAATTCCCGAAAATGTTGTTCAGCAGGTTATTGATGGCCCGATCCAAACCGGTTTGCTTTTTACGACGCTGTTGCTGTGGCTGAGCGGTCCTGACGGGCGGGTCCGGTGCCAACATCGGCAGCGGTGTGGGCGTCATCCCCTCGGTCACGCGGACCATTGTTTCTTTCCATATCTCGGCGGGCAGACCACCTCCGGTAACGCCGGACAGTGGCGTGTTGTCATCATACCCCATCCATACACCAACCACGTAGTCCGCCGTGAAGCCAATAAACCACGCATCCCGAGCGGCCTGCGTTGTACCTGTCTTGCCTGCCACCTGCCAGCCCGGCAGTTTCGCGCGCCCGCCGGTCCCTTCGGACACCACACGCTCCATCATCCAGGTCAGCTGCTTGGCCGCCTTATCGTTGATCACACGCTCGCCGATACCAGTTGTCGTCACCATGACAGGCGTCTCATCGCCCAACAGCTTCAGTTCAGTCAGGCCATAAGGCTCGACTGACGAACCGCCGTTCAGGATACCCGCATAAGCGCCCGTCATCTCGATCAGCGTGCTCTCGGACGCGCCCAGCGCCAGAGCTGGCCCCTCGGCCAGGTCGTTTGCGATGCCAAACCCGGTGGCAACAGTGCGCACGTTTTCAAGCCCCGATATCTCGGCCACCTTCACCGCCGGGATATTCAGCGAGTTCATCAGTGCGTCTGCCAATGTCACCCGGCCATAAAACTTGTTGGTATAGTTCTTGGGACACCATGGTCCCGAACCGGGAATATCGATGCAGTAGGGTTCGTCCACCACCGTATCCAGCGGCGAATAGCCCAGTTCCAGCGCCGTGGCATAGACGAACGGCTTGAACGATGACCCGGTCTGTCGCAGCGCCTGCGTGGCACGGTTGAACGCGCCTGATACGCGGGTCTTACGCCCTCCCACCATGGCACGCACCGCCCCGTCAGCCGACATCACGACAATCGCCGCCTGCGCCTTGGATCCTTCACGCACCTTTTCCTGAAAGATATATTGCAATGCTTCTTCCGCCGACTTCTGCAGCCGCTGATCCAGAGTTGTGCGGATCACCACATCCTCAGTGGTGTTTCGGGTAAAGAACTCGGGTCCGCTGGCCATGACCCAATCGGCGAAATACCCGCCTGCACGCGCAGCCGCTGCCTCGGACAGTTGTGCGGGCCGTGCGCGCGCCTCGCTGGCCTGTGCGGTGGACAGGTACCCCTGATCCTCCATCAAACCAACAACAAGCCGCGCCCGGTCCTGCGATCGTTGCAGGTTATTGGTCGGCGCATAGCGGGTGGGGGCGACCAGCAAGCCCGCCAGCATCGCCGCCTCGGACGGTGAAACCTCGGCCGCTGAAATACCGAAATAACGCTGGCTGGCGGCTTCGAACCCGCGGGCTCCGGCGCCAAGGAAAGCACGATTGAGGTAGATCGTCAGAATCTCGTCCTTGGAGTATTTCACCTCCATCGCCATCGCATAGACGGCCTCTTTTGCCTTGCGCCAAAGCGAGCCTTGTCGGCAATCGGACTCGTATGCGGCCTCTGACTCCCACTCGGCCGGATCATAGGGCACACCCAGACACAGCAACTTGGCCGTCTGCTGCGTGATGGTCGAGCCACCATGACCAGATAACGGCCCCCGCCCCTCGCTAAGGTTGATACGCACGGCACTTGCCACACCACGGGGGCTGACACCAAAATGACGGTAGAACCGTTTATCCTCGGTTGCGATGACCGCGTGTTTCAGATGCGGTGAAACGGTATCTGCTGTGATCACGCCGCCGAATTGGTCGCCGCGCCATGCAAAGACCTTACCCTCGCGGTCCAGCATCGTCACGGAACCCCGCGCGCGTCCGTCCAACAGCGAATCAACATCAGGCAGTGAGGTGTAGACAACACCGATCGCCAACGCGAGCAACAGCGCGCACACGGCCCCCACGCGCCAGGTCACACCCCAGACCATACGCCAGAGCCAACGGAACATGCGGCGGAAAATCCCGCCCCCTTTGCCACCGGATTTCTTACGTGTTTTCTTACGGGTGGACTTTCGGGTGGTTGTCTTGCGTGCGACAGCCTTCTTGCCCGCAGGTTTCGCGGTGCGCTTGGTCGCCTTGGATTTACGACCCTTGGACGGGTATCTTTTGTCCGCAACCAAAGGGGATTTGCGACGCCTGGAATCTGTCATTTCCGAACTCTGCCCGGTTATCGTTTTGAGCCACCATACCTTGCCCGACCAATGAAGTTGAGGTCTGAATTTCAGGTAAATCGCTTCCTTATTGTGCACAATTTTTAGGCGTTTTCGTCATTCTGTGCAAAAATTGTGCACCTCGCCGCAAATTTCCCCAGCGTTTGGCTGCTCTCGGCGTTCCTAAACGCGGCCAGTCAGGCTTTTTTGCTGCGAGTGCAAACAAGCCGGACAGACCGGGAAGCAGAGGGGATCAACGTGAAACTGATCATTGCGACAATCAAGCCGTTCAAGCTGGAGGAGGTGCGCGAGGCACTGACCGAGGCCGGTGTGCGCGGCATGATGGTGACCGAAATCAAGGGCTTCGGCTCGCAGTCCGGTCACACCGAGATTTACCGTGGCGCCGAATACGCCGTGAACTTCGTACCCAAGATCAAGCTGGAAATCGTGGTGCCCGCCACGATGGCCGACCAGATCGTCGAAACCATCACCAAAACCGCCAAGACCGGCAAGATCGGTGACGGCAAGATTTTCGTCCTTGATGTCGAGCAGGCCCTGCGCGTGCGGACCGGGGAAACGAACGAAGAGGCGCTGTAAGGCGCCCCCATCCGTAAAAGGACAGATATCAGATGAAACTAAACCGAATTCTCACCACAGCCGCTGTGCTGGTCGCCTTTCCTGCGGCCGCCTTCGCTAATGACCCGCCTTCGTCGATGGAGGACGTGGGCTATATCTTCACCACTCTGCTGTTCCTGATGGCCGGTTTCCTGGTCTTCTTCATGGCGGCTGGCTTTGCCATGCTGGAAGGCGGTCTGGTGCGGTCCAAGAACGTAGCCATGCAGATGATCAAAAACATCGCGCTGTTTTCGATTGCGGCTATCATGTATTGGCTGGTTGGCTTCAACACGATGTATCCCGGCGACTTTAACGGCTTCTTCTCCCTTGGTGGTCAGACCGTTCTTGATCCGGTTGGCATTGCGTCTGCGGATGCGGCGCTGGATTATGCGTCGATCGGATCGGACTTCTTCTTCCAGCTGGTCTTCGTTGCCGCAACCGCCTCGATCGTATCGGGTGCTGTGGCCGAGCGTATCAAGCTGTGGCCCTTCCTGATCTTCGTCGTTGTTCTGACCGGCATCCTGTACCCGATCTCTGGTTCGTGGCAGTGGGGCGGCGGCTGGCTGTCTGAAGCTGGCTTCTCGGACTTCGCTGGTTCGACCGTTGTACACTCTGTCGGCGGCTGGGCAGCTCTGGCAGGCGTGATCGTTCTGGGCCCGCGTATCGGCAAGTACAAAGACGGTAAAGTCCACCCGATGCCCGGTTCGAACCTGGCGCTGGCAACCCTGGGTACGTTCATCCTGTGGCTGGGTTGGTTCGGCTTCAACGGCGGCTCGCAGCTGGCGATGGGCACCGTGGGTGACGTATCTGACGTGTCACGCATCTTTGCCAACACCAACATGGCCGCTGCATCCGGTGCCGTAACCGCGCTGATCCTGACGCAACTGCTGTACAAAAAGCCTGACCTGACCATGGTGCTGAACGGCGCGCTGGCCGGTCTGGTCTCGATCACGGCTGAACCGCTGGCCCCGACCCTGTTCGGTGCGCTGTGGATTGGCGCTGTGGGCGGTGTCATCGTGGTCTTCGCGGTTCCGCTGCTGGACAAGTTCAAGCTGGACGACGTTGTCGGTGCGATCCCGGTTCACCTGTTCGCCGGTATCTGGGGCACCATCGCCGTGATCTTCTATGGTGAAGCCTCGTTGGGCACTCAGCTGCTGGGCATCGCAGCTTACGGTGTGTTCACCTTTGTCGGCGCGCTGATCCTGTGGGTCATCCTGAAGACCACCCTTGGCATCCGTGTCAGTGAAGAAGACGAGATCAACGGTCTCGACATGGCCGAGCTGGGCATGGAAGCCTACCCGGAATTCTCGAAGGGTTAATATCCCTGAGATACCCAAACCAAAGCCGGGCGTTCGCGCCCGGCTTTTTCTTTGGATCATACAGGCAAAAAAAAGCCGCACCCTAGGGCGCGGCTTTGATATGCGTTTCAGATAGGCTTAAACGCCGACGTCGACAATCGCCTTGGCCAGAATCGGAACCGTGGCCGCATTCAGACCAGCGATATTCAAACGGCTGTCTCCCACCATATAGATCCCGTGATCGTTGCGCAGTTGCTCGACCAATTCAGGTGCTGCACCCAGACGCGAGAACATGCCGCGGTGCTGGGCGATAAAACCAAAGCGGTCTGATCCGGTCAGGCGCTGCAGCTCATCGGCCAGTTGCTGACGCAGGCCCAGCATGGACAGGCGGACCTCTTCCAACTCGGCCGCCCAGTCGGCGCGCAGGGCGTCGTCATTCAGGATTGTGGTCACAACCCGCGCGCCATGGTCGGGCGGGAAGGAATAGTTCTGACGGTTCAGGAAGGCCAGCGTCGACTGGTTCAGCGACGTTTGCGCTGCGTCATCACTGATCGCCATCAGCAAGCCAGTCCGTTCGCGATAAACGCCGAAGTTCTTAGAGCAGGACGCCGCGATCAGGCAACGCTTGACGGATGAGGCTACCAGACGGGTCGCCTGCGCGTCTTCCTCAAGCCCGTCACCAAAGCCCTGATAGGCAATGTCGACCATCGCCACGAGGCCCAGCTCGTTGATAACGTTCACCACCTCTTGCCACTGGACCATGTTCAGGTTGGCCCCGGTCGGGTTGTGGCAGCAGCCATGCAGCAGCACGACGTCGCCTGCTTTGGCGGTTTTCAGATCGGCGATCATACCGTCGAAATCAACGCCACGGGTCTCACCGTCGAAGTACCGATAGGGAACCGTCTCCATCCCCAGATAGTTCAGGATCGACAGATGGTTCGGCCATGTTGGGTTCGACACAAAGACGCGGGCCGAGGGGTTGGCCATGCGGATCATCTCGAACGCCTGACGACAGGCACCGGTGCCGCCGGGGGTCGCCACGGCGGCGATGTTGCCACGCGGCACGGCATCGCCAAGGATCAGGTTAATCATCGCATCGGCATAGGCCGGATCACCAGCCAGACCCGTGTAAGCCTTGCTCTCCTGTTCCTCCAGAATGCGCTTTTCGGCGGCCTTGACGGCGCGCATCACCGGGGTCACGCCTTCGGCATTCTTGTAGACGCCCACACCCAAGTCGATCTTTTGATCGCGCGGGTCTTCGCGGTACATCTGCATCAGCGCCAGGATTTTATCGGCAGGCTGCGGTTTGAGGTTCTCGAACATCAGTTCTCTCCGGTTGCGACGGGCAGGGTCGGGAAGGCACCCCATTCAGCCCAGGATCCGTCATAAAGCGAATGGTCTTTCTTGCCCAAGCGTTCCAGCGCCAGGCTGAGGATCGCGGCGGTCACGCCCGACCCGCAAGTGGTGATCGCGGGTTTTGTCAGGTCAACGCCAGCAGCCTCGAACACGGCGCGGCACTCCTCAGGCGATTTCATCGTGCCGTTTTTGTTCAATAACTCGCCAAAAGGTACGTTGTGCGAACCCGGAATATGGCCCGAGCGCAGCCCCTCACGCGGTTCGGGCGCAGTGCCTGCAAAGCGCGCAGCCGCGCGTGCGTCGATGATTTCGTGGTCATTCAGCTTGGCAGCGGCCGAGACCTGCGTCACATCCCGCACCAGATGGTTCTGCACGCGCACCGTCATGTGGCGGTCACGGATCACGGGGGGCAGGTCCTCGATCTCGCGGCCCTCGGCCTGCCATTTGGGAAAGCCACCGTCCAGCACGGCGACGTTCTCTTGCCCCATCAGACGGAACAGCCACCAGACCCGTGCCGCCGACATCAGCCCGGCACCGTCATAGACCACGACCTGATGGCCGTCGCCCACGCCCATCGCACGCATCCGCGACATGAACTTTTCAACCGGGGGCGCCATATGCGGCAGGTCCGAGCGACGGTCGGAGATTTCATCAATATCAAAGAACCGCGCACCGGGGATATGGGCCGCGTCATATTCGGCCTTGGCATCGCGGTTCTGCGCAGGCAGATACCACGACCCATCCAGAACCCGCAGGTCCGGGTCTTTCATATGGGCCGCAAGCCATTCGGTAGAAACGAGGGTTTTCGGATCGTCCTGCATCAAAGCCTCCCCTAAGCGAGCTTGGGTTTTCCCTATACGCGCAGGGGTGCAGGTTCAAGACTGGATGGGGGCAGCGGGCCGCTTAACCGGCCTGCCCATAGTGGTGCATGTTCAGAAACGCGGCACCCTGCGGTCCAGCACGATAGCCATGCGGCAGATCGGCGGCAAAGCGCAGCCCTTGCCCCGATTGCAGCGGCACCCATTCGCCATCGCGCAGAATCTCTAGCGATCCGTTCAGCACGAACACCTCTTCGGTAACGCCTGCGGCGTGGGCGGCGGATTCGTGGCTCTGATTTGGAGCCAGATCGACATGAAAGGTCTCGGCACCCAGAACAGGATCATAGGGAAAGACGATCTTGACCTCGATGCTGCCGGGGAAAGTCACGGTTCGAAACAGGCTTTGATCCGTTGGGTCACGCAACACCGACGATCCTATCAGCGCGCTGAGCGGCAGTTGGAACCCTTTGGCGATCTTCCAAAGGGTCGCGATGGTTGGGCTGGATTCGCCGCGCTCGATCTGGCCCAGCATGGCTTTGCTGACGCCTGTCATCTCGGCCACCTTGGACAGGCTCAGCCCCGAGGCCGCGCGCACATCGCGGAGTTTCAGCGTAATGTCGTCCGGAGCCATATTGCCATCTTTCGAATCCTCTTGTGCGTTATAGCGCACATGTGGTACGTGCGCTATAACGTACGAACCCCAAGACATGCAACCCGAGGCAACAGGGACACAGCGTCATGCCACTATACCGATCCAGAACCTCCACTCATGGCCGCAACATGGCCGGCGCCCGCGGCCTGTGGCGCGCAACCGGTATGGGGGATGACGATTTCGGCAAGCCTATCATCGCCATCGTCAATTCGTTCACGCAATTTGTGCCGGGTCACGTTCACCTGAAAGACCTTGGCCAGATGGTCGCGCGCGAGGTTGAAAAGGCCGGTGGTGTCGCCAAAGAGTTCAACACGATCGCCGTGGATGACGGCATCGCCATGGGCCATGACGGGATGCTGTATTCGCTGCCCTCGCGCGAGGTGATCGCGGATTCGGTCGAATATATGGTCAATGCACATTGCGCCGATGCGATGGTCTGTATCTCGAACTGTGACAAGATCACGCCGGGTATGCTGATGGCCGCCATGCGCCTGAATATCCCTGCGATCTTTGTCTCAGGCGGGCCGATGGAGGCGGGCAAGATCGACATCGCCGACCTGGACGCCAAAAAGATCGACCTTGTGGACGCCATGGTCGCAGCCGCTGATGACAAATTCACCGATGAACAGGTCCAGCATATCGAGGAAAACGCCTGCCCCACCTGCGGGTCATGCTCGGGCATGTTCACCGCGAACTCGATGAACTGCCTGGCCGAGGCGCTGGGTCTGGCGCTGCCGGGCAACGGGTCCACGCTGGCCACACATTCGGACCGCAAAGAGCTGTTCCTTGAAGCCGGTCGCCGCATCGTCGAGATCACCAAGCGCCACTATGATCTCGACGAAAAAGGCTTCCTGCCCCGCGAAATCGCCACGTTTGATGCGTTCGAAAACGCCATGTCGCTGGATATCGCCATGGGTGGCTCGACCAACACCGTGCTGCACCTGTTGGCCATCGCGCATGAGGGCGGCGTGGATTTCGACATGTCCGACATGGATCGTCTCAGCCGCAAGGTGCCCTGCCTGTGCAAGGTCGCGCCCAATACCGAGAATGTGCATATGGAGGACGTCCACCGCGCCGGTGGCATCTTCTCGATCCTCGGGGAACTCAGCCGCGCTGGTCTGTTCCACGATCACTGTGCAACGGTCCATTCCGGCACAATGGGCGAGGCGATTGCCAACTGGGACATCAAGGTTGCCAATAACCCCAAGGCGCAAGACCTGTTCAAAGCGGCCCCCGGCGGTGTACGCACAACGCAGGCATTCAGCCAGTCCAACCGGTACAAAGAACTGGACACCGACCGCGAGGGCGGCGTGATCCGGTCCAAGGAGCACGCGTTCAGCCAAGATGGCGGTCTGGCCGTTCTGTTCGGCAATATCGCGCGCGACGGCTGTATCGTGAAAACCGCCGGTGTGGACCCGGCCAGCTTGACCTTCACCGGCTCGGCCTATGTCTGCGAAAGCCAGGATCAGGCGGTGAACGACATCCTGACCGGCAAGGTGAAAGAGGGCGACGTGGTCGTCATCCGCTACGAAGGTCCGCGCGGTGGTCCGGGGATGCAGGAAATGCTTTACCCGACCTCATACCTGAAATCCAAAGGTCTGGGCAAAGCCTGCGCCTTGCTGACCGACGGGCGGTTCTCGGGCGGCACCTCGGGTCTGTCGATTGGCCACGTCTCGCCTGAGGCGGCCGAGGGTGGTGTCATCGGCTTGGTACGTCAGGGCGACAAGATCGAGATCGACATCCCCAAACGCTCGATCCATCTGGCAGTCTCGGACGAAGAACTGGCCACCCGCCGCGCCGAGCAGGACGAAAAAGGCTGGGAGCCCGCCGCCCCGCGCAAACGCAAAGTCTCCACGGCGCTGAAAGCCTATGCCAAACTGACCACAAGCGCGGCCAAAGGGGCTGTGCGTCAGGTTTGAGTTAGACGCCGCGCAACAAAAACGGCCTACCAATACGGTGGGCCGTTTTTTCGTGCTGTGCGGACAACGCCGTTAAGTCGGAAGGTGTTTGTATCCGCCTTTGAACCAACCTACTTAGTTTGTTGCAGCGCCAGCGCGATAAAATGCGCTTCTACCACCATTTTTCTTTGATGAAGAACGTCATTCGAGAACTTGTGCTGAGAGTAACAGGCTAAATAGCGCTACAATCGGCCATGAGTTTCCTGAAAGCTTCCACCAAATCATCTACGTTTTCCCCCTGAAGCTGTATCGGCTTGAGAAATGGACGTTGAGATTGGCCCATTGGACAATATTCGACAGTGCTGAGTGAGTGAAAACTTTCGACGTTGTTCTTCAAAAGATATTCCTCATTCGCGGCAATTGCCGCATGTTGGCCCCAGCCAAGTTTTGCGCGCGCCGAGCTTAGAAGTTTATCTTTTTCTTGGTCAATTTCTTCTGCTCTTATCGTCCATTTGCCTATAGGTTCAAGCTCAATGAGGAACCGCCGCTCACCGTTGACCTCTAGAGCATCCTTATCAAAATATGTCGCAGCATGATGCCGCAGATCAACGAAGTAACTATTCGCCTGAATTGTTCTTCCCTGAGAGCACCCTTCGCTGTCGCGCCTGTGGAATCTCACAATGCATTGATCAACAGATGCATCAAGCTCATCATAACGGGAACCTTCATAAGCCCGCTCCAACGCGCTTGAAATTAAGTTGCCGACTTCATCAGATAAGGCAGCCTGTGGAACAAGGAGCAACAGACTTGCTTTGACCGTTGTCGCGAAAAATGTCGTCAAAGGAGGTTTCACATTTTTTCTCCTACTTTGAATGTTTTTTTAAGCTGCATGTTGGGGCAGTATGGGTCAACTTGCAATTTTGGTTGCTGGCACTCAGAGGTTTGACAGCGCACCAAAGCAGTTATCTGTGTTGAGCGCCAAGTAGGGCGCAGTGGGCCCAAAGCAGACACTATCTTGCAAATCCTGCCCTAGGCAGATGCACCTCTGCGCGACGCACCTAGAGCCCCTCAATCCCCCAATTTGGCGTGGACCTCGTCCAGATCAATCGCGCCGGTTGGCATTTTGTTCGCAGGGTTCTCGAAATCGTATTTGAAAAGCTCGAAATCTTGTTTGTAGATTTCGTAGACCAGATGCATCGACAGATCGTCGAAATAATCCTCGACCGGGTGCGCCCGCTTGGGGCCGTGACCTTCGGACTCGTTGAAGCGCGGGATCTGGGACAGGTCCACACCGTGCGGCGTGTCCAGGTGGTTCAGAACATCCTGCATTCCGTCATTGAACGCTTCGGTCCAGAAAATCCGATCATACCGCCCGCCGTTGACGATAAAGGTCGAGACATGACCCGACATGGCCGACCAGTGAATGTCGGGGTCCATCGGCCTGCGCCAGCGAATCGTATCGCGGGCGAATAGCAGGAACCGGCGGAAGCTGGCGATCTGGTCAAACTCGCCCTTACCATCATCCCCGCCGACCTCGATCCCGTAATTATAGATTAGCGTCGGTACCAGATTCCCGCGATACCGTTTTCCGTTCCGCTGAATCCCGCAGATCTTGTCAAAAAACGAACTTAGAATCCGGGTGTATGGATTGCGCACGCATGTGAACGCATAAGACGCATGCGACTGGACATTATCCGAGATCGGCCCCTGACTGCCGTCAAAAGCCCATTTGTGCATCCCATCCTTGGCGTCATGGATGTCACCGTCAAAAAACTGGCCGTGATCCGAATAATACATGATTTGCCCGATGGTCGAGCAGGCGCATTTCGGTACCACACGGTACACCATGCTTTCACTCTCGGTCATCCATGTTCCGGGAAAACCCATCTGCAAGCCTCCTATACGGTTTGCCGCACTCGCATTTCATTGCAAAAAACCAAAAATATTCTGTTTATTCAATCGTTCATCCTCAGTATCACGGGTGGCACCGGGCGAAAATGGGAAACAATGAACCAACATGGCGCGCATTGCCTATATCCTTCTGTGTCATAAAGATTCGGACGCAATCATAGCGCAGGCCGAACAGCTGACTGCGGCCGGTGACTGTATGTCTATACACTTTGATGCCCGCGCCGATGCGGTGGCGTTTCAACGCATACAGGATGTGCTGAAAGACAATCCGAATGTGACCTTTGCCGCCAAGCGGATCAAGTGCGGTTGGGGGGAGTGGTCCCTGGTTCAGGCGACACTGTACGCGTTGCAGGCTGCGGTGCATGCGTTTCCCCGGGCCACGCATTTCTACATGCTGTCCGGCGATTGCATGGCCATCAAGACAGCGGAATACACGCATCGTTTTCTGGCCGAGCGCGACATGGATATCGTGGAAAGCCACGATTTCTTCGAAAGCAACTGGATCAAAACCGGGATGAAGGAAGACCGGCTGATCTATCGCCATTTCTTCAACGAACGCACGCAAAGCTGGCCTTTCTACACTTCATACGAATTGCAGAAACGCTTTGGCCTGACCCGCGAGATTCCAGCGGATATTCAGGTGATGATCGGCAGCCAATGGTGGTGCCTTCGCCGCCGCACGATCGAGATGATACTGGAGTTCCTACGCCAGAGGCCGGACGTGAAACGGTTTTTCTCAACTACCTGGATTCCGGACGAGACGTTTTTTCAAACGCTTGTACGCCATCTTGTGCCAAAAGAAGAAATCGACAACCGCACCCCTACCTTCCTGATGTTCTCGGACTATGGGATGCCCGTGACGTTTTACAACGATCACTATGACATGTTGTTGGGTCAGGATTACCTGTTCGCCCGCAAAATCAGCCCCGAGGCTCACGAGTTGAAGGAACGTTTGGGCCGACTTTATGCAACCAATGGCGTTGATTTCCCGATCTCGAACGAAGGGCGCAACCTCTATAGCTTTCTGACAGGACGTGGCCGTGTTGGGCGCCGACATGGGCAACGCTTCTGGGAAGCCAGCAATACTCTGGGGTCCGAGCGCGAACTGTTCGTGGTCGTGTGCAAAAAGTGGCATGTCGCCAAGCGCCTTGTCGACCAAATCGCCTCGGAAACGGATATTCCTTGCGTCGAATACCTGTTCAACGAAGATGATACCCAATTACCCGATTTGGGCGGTATAGAAACAACAGTGTTGAAACGGTCGCGCCACCGGCGTGCCGTCGTGCGGATGCTGTTTGAAAGCTTTGAAAGTGATGCCCTGGTCTTGTGCGTCGATCCGGCCAACCTGGACATCATCAAGGATTTCTGCGCCGATCAAGCCAAAACCCATGTGTTAGAGATAGACTGTCAGTATTCTGACGACTACCTGATCGGTCATGCCCGACGTGTCGGATTGGCCGGGGCGGACAGTCCTGCGGACACTGTTGCGCCATTAGTGCCAACGCTGCGCAATGCGTTAGCCTATGAATCTGAATTGATCAGAAACGCCGCACTTGATGAATACACACGCTTGAGTGAGACAAATTCACGGGCCGAGAACGAGACTGCGGTTGCCCGGTTTCTGCGTGTATCGAAAGAAAAGGCGCAAGCGATCATGCAACTGGATTACCTTTTCGCGGATTGATCCGGCGGCGCTGTTGTGCGCCGCCGGGCTGTTTGTTCAGATGTCGAACTTCACGCCCTGTGCCAGAGGCAATTCAGCCGAGTAATTCACCGTATTGGTCTGCCGCCGCATATAGGCTTTCCACGCGTCCGATCCGCTTTCACGCCCGCCGCCGGTCTCTTTCTCGCCGCCAAAGGCTCCGCCGATCTCGGCCCCAGACGGCCCGATATTGACGTTGGCGATTCCGCAATCCGATCCGGCTGCAGTCAGGAACTGTTCAGCCTCGCGCATGTTCAGGGTGAATACGCAAGACGACAGGCCTTGTGGCACGTCGTTCTGAATCTCGATGGCCTCGTCGAACTCATCATAGCCCATCACATAGAGGATCGGCGCAAAGGTCTCGGTCTTTACGGTGGCTGTCTGGCCGGGCATCTCGACAATGGCGGGTTGCATATAGACGCCATCCGGCACGCCCTCGGTGACGCGCTGGCCGCCGAACACGGTGCCCCCTTGGGCCTCAGCAGCCTTCAACGCGGCGGTCATGGCCGAGCCCGAGGCCTCATCGACCAGCGGGCCAATCAGAGTGCCCTCGGTCAGCGGGTTGCCGATGGGCAGACCAGCATAGGCTTTCTTCAGGCGACCCACCAGTTCCTCACGGATCGAGTTATGTACGATCAGGCGGCGCAGCGTGGTGCAGCGTTGACCGGCAGTTCCCACGGCTGAGAAGACAATTGCGCGCACCGCCATTTCCAGATCGGCCGAGGGGCCGACGATCATCGCGTTATTGCCACCCAGCTCCAGAATGCACTTGCCGAACCGCTGTGCCACCACAGGGGCAACCGCGCGGCCCATGCGGGTGGACCCCGTAGCCGAGATCACCGGCACATTCTCACTGGCCACCAGTGCCTCGCCCAGCTCAGCGCCGCCGATCAGCGTTTGCAGCAGATGGTCGGGCGCATCGCCAAACCGGGCCAGCGCGCGTTCAAAGATCTTCTGGCAGGCCATCGCGGTCAGAGGCGTCTTTTCCGACGGTTTCCAGATCACCGTATCGCCGCAGACCAGCGCAATCGCCGCGTTCCACGACCACACCGCAACCGGGAAGTTGAAGGCCGAGATCACACCGACCGGCCCCGCCGGGTGCCATGTCTCCATCATCCGGTGGCCGGGGCGCTCGGACGCAATCGTCAGACCGTATAGTTGCCGCGACAGGCCCACGGCAAAGTCGCAGATGTCGATCATCTCTTGCACTTCGCCCAAACCTTCGGAGGTGATCTTGCCCGCCTCCCAACTGACCAGCGCGCCCAGATCGTCCTTGGCGGCGCGCAGTTCTTCGCCCAGCAGGCGGATCAATTCGCCCCGGCGCGGGGCGGGCACGGTGCGCCAGGCTTTGAATGCAGTTTTGGCATTGGCAAAAACCGTCTCCATGTCGCCCGCCGGGGTTTCATGCACCTCGGCCAGCAGGCTGCCGTCGATGGGCGAATGCACGGCCAGCGAGCCGCCGGTCAGCTCAGCCGCTGTCAGGTCCAGATTGGCGAGGGTTGTTTGCGCAGTCATCACGATGTCTTTCATATCTCAGGCCGCCTTGTGTTGTTGGGTTGCATCGCCAGCGCGGTACAGCTGGCCAAATTCGGTGTTTAGGAAATCGGACAGGACCACTTGTTCCTGCCGGACAAAGCCCTGCCCCGGCAACGCGCCGGTGCGCATCAGATCGACCACACCCAGAACACCGGCGGCGGTGGTGACTTGAATGGCACTCCAAGTCTGGCCGTTGATGGTGCGGGCATAGCTTTTGTTGATCAGGGATTTCTCGCGCAGTGCCCCGTCGATCTGGCCTTTGGCAGTGCAATAAACCAGCACCACATCCTGATCCGTACGCGGAAGGGCGGTCTCGAAAATGTCCTTGAGCAGATCGCGCCGACGTTCCAGCCTCAGATCATTCAGCAACAGTTTCAGGATATCGCAATGTCCGGGATACCGGATCGAGCGATAGGACACCGCCCGCGCCTTGCCGTCCAGCGTTTCGGGCAGCGTACCTAAACCACCCGAGGTGTTGAAACACTCATACTCCACCCCGTCATGGCCGATCCGCTCGTAATCCTCCAGCGGGGCGGTCTTGACCCGTGCGCCGTTCACGATCGCATCGCAAGGGTTGCAGTATTCGTTAATCAGCCCATCGGTGGACCATGACAGGTTGTATTTCAGCGCGTTGGTCGGGAACAGAGGCAACGCCCCTACCCGCATATGCAGGCTGTCCAGCGTATCGAACTCGGCCGCCAGCGCCGCCCCGGCGATGCCGACAAAACCCGGCGCCAGACCACATTGCGGCATGAAAGCGGTTTCGCTGCCTTCGGCCAGATCACGCACGGCATTGGTGGCGGCGACATCCTCGGTCAGGTCAAAGTAATGCGCACCGGCATCCTTGGCCGCCTTGGCAATCTGCGGCGTCAGAAAGAAAGGCGCGGCCGAGATCACCGCGTCGAACCCATCCAACCCCTTGGTCAGTTGCACCGCATCGGCGACGTCAATCTGCCGTGTGGAAATACCTTGCCGGTTCAATACCGACAACGCGGCCAGATCGCGGTCGGCCACTGTGACCGAGTAGTTGGATGATGATTTCAGCAGGGCAGCGATCATCTGACCGATCTTGCCTGCTCCGATGACACAAATATTCCAGCTCAAAACGCGCCTCCTCTTTCGTTTTGGGAAAGTATGAAGGCACGGCTGTTCGGTCCGCAGGGGCATTCTTGACGAAAATATCGATTATTTCGTCACTTTGACGGTACTTCCGTCATTTATCCGACTTGCGCCATCCGTGAAGCGATTGCCGCTGCAGGCGGTGCGGCGCTACGCACCCCCATCTGTTTCAGCGCATGATCCGCCGCCGCCACAACAGCGCGCATGACCTCGGCATCCATGCGGCCAATGCAGCCGATGCGGAAACTGTCCACCTCGGTCAGTTTGCCGGGATAGATGATAAAGCCTTGTTCCTTCATCAGATCATAGAACCGCGTAAATTCGAAACGCGGATCGGCAGGGCAAAAGAATGTCACGATGATGGGCGACAACCACGCATCCGGCAGCAGGGTTTCAAACCCCAGCGCGCGCATCCCCGCGACCATCACATCGCGGTTCTCTGCGTAACGCGCGCCGCGCCCGGCCACGCCACCCTCGGCCGCGTGTTCGTTCAATGCTTGCAGAAAGGCGGCAACCACATGAGTCGGTGGGGTAAAGCGCCACTGACCGGTTTTCTCCATCGCGTCCCATTGCGCGTACAGGTCCAGACTGAGCGAGGGGCAATTCCCCTTGGCCGAGGCCAGCGCCGTTTTGCGGGCCAACACAAAACCAAAACCCGGTACGCCTTCGATACATTTATTGGCCGAGGAAACCATCGCCTCGAACGTATATTCGCTGGGGGACAGCGGGATCGCACCAAAAGCCGACATACTGTCGATCAACAGCTTGCGGCCCGCCGCTTCGGTGGCCTGTGAAATCTCGTGCAGAGGGTTCAGGATACCTGAGCTGGTCTCGCAATGGATTGCAACCACATGGGTGATCGCCGGATCATCAGCCAGAATTTGTGCCACTTCGCCCCCACGCGGCGGCAGATAGTCGCCCTTGTCCAACACAACACAAGCCCGCCCGGCATAGTCCAGCGTCTGCGCCGCCCGTTTGCCATAGGCCCCGTTGGCCAGCACCAGCGCCTTGCCATCTTGCGGGATGAATGAGGTCAGCATCGCCTCGACCGCGAAACTGCCCGAGCCCTGCATCGGAACGCAATCATATGCATCGTGCCCGTCGCCCAGCAGGCTCAGCAGCCGCGCGCGCAGTTCGGCTGTCATGGCGCGGAAGTCGCTATCCCAGCTACCCCAGTCGCGCAGCATCGCTTGTTTCACGGTATATGACGTCGTCAGAGGACCCGGTGTCAGCAAGTAAGGCTCACCAAGTTGCGGGAGGGGCAAGGAAGTCATCGGGCACGGCCTTTTTTTGAAAAGCGGTTTGGCCCGGTCACTGTATTGAGAATTACTTCCTTAGGATATGCATCATAGCTTTTTTGTATGACATGCCCGCTGTCAGAAATCTGACACGTGATTTATCATCACGACACCTCCCCGCGGCACGACAAACCCTTCAGGGTCTGATGTACCGGGCGGGTCGGATTGTGGTGTTCATGCCTCGGGGCTCAGCCCTTCGGTGGACAGATCGTCCAGTTTGGGCATCAGCCGCAGCAGTTCGCTTGCATATTCAGTCTGCGGATTGGCAAACAGATCGTTGGTCTCTTGCAGTTCAACCACCTTGCCCTGTTTCATCACGGCGACCCGGTCGCACATCTGGCGCACGACCGGCAGGTCATGGCTGATGAACAGCAGGGTCAGGCCCAGATGCTCCTGCAAATCCTTCAGGATGTTCAGGATTTGGGCCTGAATAGACACGTCCAGCGCGCTGGTTGGTTCGTCACAGATCAAAAAGCGGGGCTGCGTGGCAAGCGCGCGTGCAATGGAAATCCGCTGACGCTGACCGCCCGAGAATTCATGCGGATACTTCAGCCCGGCCTCATGACCCAGCCCAACTTGATCCAACAACTCATCCACACGGCGCTTGATGTCAGCACCGTCCATCAGCTTGTGATGGCGGATTGGCTCTGCCACAATCTCATCCACCCGCATCCGGGGATTGAGTGAAGAATACGGGTCCTGAAAGATCATCTGGATGTTCTTGCGATAGGCATCCAGCGCGGCCTTGTTGGTCAGATCGCTGACCGTCTGCCCTTCGAAGGTGATCGTGCCGCCATCAACAGGGTAAAGCCCAGCAATCATCCGCGCGACGGTGGACTTGCCCGAGCCGGATTCACCCACAACTCCAAACACCTCACCGGCGCGGATATCAAAGCTGACATCGTCCACAGCCGTGAAATAGGTGCGGTCCCAAGGCAGAAGTCCGCGCTTTTGCAGGAACTTCTTGGTCAGGTTACGGATTTCAAACACCGGCTTGCTGGTGTCATTGTCCACCTTGGGCCAGTGGCGGGCCATGTCTTCGATCGCAAAGCGGGTCTCGCGCCCGCCATAGCTGATCTGCGGAAAGCGATGCAGTTTGAGTGTTGGGCGCGGTACGGCGGCGATCAGGGACTTGGTGTATTCGTGGCTCGGCTGGCCCATGACCTGAGACGTAGGACCGCTTTCGACCACTTTACCCGCATACATCACCGTCACCTTGTCGGTGGTGTCGGCAATCACGCCCATGTCGTGAGTAATCAGGATGACCCCTACCTGCCGCTCGGTCGCCAGCTCTTTGATCAGGTCCAGAATCTGCGCCTGAACGGACACGTCCAGCGCCGTCGTCGGTTCATCCGCGATGATCACGTCCGGCTCGGTACACAACGCCAGAGCGATCACCACACGCTGCCGCATCCCGCCCGAGAACTGGTGCGGATATTGATCCAGCCGCGTGTCAGGGTCGGGAATACCCACGCGGTCGATCAGATCGCGCGCGCGTTTGTTGGCCTCGGCGTCCGAGCCGCCCAGATGGGCCTGAATCGTCTCGACCAGTTGCTCGCGCACGGTGAAGAGCGGGTTCAGCGAGGTCAGCGGATCCTGAAAGATCATCGAGATCTTTTTGCCACGCAACCCACGCATTGCGTCCGCGTCGATACCGCTGATCTGATCACCGCGCAGCTTGATCGTACCGCTGGCGATACGTCCGGGGCGATCCAGAAGGCCCATGATGGCCGCACCGATGGTGGATTTACCGGCCCCGGATTCACCCACAAGCCCGTGGATTTCGCCGGGTTCCACCGACAGGTCCACATGGTCCACGGCGGTGAACAGTTGGCGGCGGGTCGGGAATTCGACCGTCAGGTCATTGATCGTCAGAAGGCTCATGAAATCACCGCAGCTTGGGGTTCAGCGCGTCGCGCAGCCAGTCGCCCAGCAGGTTCACAGACAAGGCCAACGCCAGAAGGGTGCAGGCCGGGAAGAACAGAATCCACCACTCACCCGAGAACAGGAAGCCCTGCCCGATACGGATCAGTGTCCCCAGAGAAGGCTGGGTCGGTGGGGCGCCCACGCCGAGGAAGCTGAGGGTCGCCTCGGCAATGATCGCCAAAGCCAGCGAGATCGTGGCGATCACAAGAACCGGGCTGAGGACATTGGGCAGGATGTGACGGAACATGATCGGAAAGGATCCGCGCCCGATCAGACGGGCGGCTTGGACGTATTCCTTGTTTTTCTCGACCAACGCCGCACCACGCACCACACGGGCAAACTGGACCCAGTCAGACAGCGCAATGGCGACAATCAGGACGTAGATCGCCATCTCATCGCGGTATTCCGGCGGGGTGACGCCTTTGGCGATACCAAAGATCAACATGGCGACCAGAATGGCCGGGAAAGTCAGCTGCACATCGGCGACCCGCATGATCAGCGTTTCAATCCAGCCGCCGAAATAAGCCGCGACCAGCCCAAGAACGATGCCGATGATCAAGGCCAACAGCACGGCAGATGCGCCCACGAACAGGGAAACGCGCATCCCGTACAGGATGGTCGAGAACACGTCGCGCCCCTGATCGTCGGTTCCCAGCAGGAAGGTCTCCTGCGTAAAGGCGTTGGGTGTTCCGGGCGGCGTGAACCCGTTCATCAGGTTCAGTGAGGACGGGTCGAACGGATTATAGGGCGCTATCAGCGGCGCAAAGATCGCCGAAAGCACAAGTATGGCGACAACCAGAGTCGCGACAATAGCCACAGGCGAATGCCGGAAAGACCATGCGAAATCGCTGTCCCAGAACTTGGCGAACCGCGACTTTTCCGGCGCTTTGGGGGTATCGAGAATATCGGTCATGTAGCCCTCGCGTCGACACGCAGGCGCGGGTCAATAGCATAGTAAAGAAGATCGACAATCAGGTTGATCGTCACGAACATGACCGAAATCAGCATCAGATAAGCGGCCATGACGGGGATATCGACAAACTGGATCGCGTTGATGAACAGCAGACCGACGCCCGGCCATTGGAACACCGTCTCGGTGATGATGGCGAAGGCAATGATCGAACCCAGTTGCAAACCGGTAATGGTGATCACCGGCACCAGCGTGTTCTTCAGCGCGTGGCGGAAATTGATCACCCGATCCGACAATCCGCGGGCACGGGCAAAACGAACGTAATCGGCGCGCAACACTTCCAGCATCTCGGACCGCACAAGCCGCATGATCAGCGTCATCTGATAGAGGCCCAGCGTGATTGCCGGAAGGATCAACGCCTTAAGGCCCGACGACGTCAAAAAGCCCGTAGACCAGTTCCCAATCATAACGGTTTCGCCCCTCCCGAAGCTGGGAAGAAGGTCAAGTTCGACCGAGAAGACATAGATCAGCAAAATCCCGATCAGGAAGGTCGGCAACGAAACCCCAATCAAACTGACGGTCATAATCACATTCGCCGCGATCCCTTGTCGTCGGATGGCGGTGAAAACGCCCAGCGCAATTCCCATCGTAATGGCCAGGAAACCCGACACAAAAGCCAGTTCCAGCGTCGCGGGTGCACGTTCTGCGATGATGGTCGAAACCGGACGACCCTGGCGGTAAGAGACGCCAAAATTGCCCTGAACGGCCCCTTGCAGGAACTTGAAATACTGGACCGGGAAGGGCTTATCCAACCCAAGCTCGCCCCTAAGCCGGTCGATATCGGCCTGGGTGCGCTCTTGCCCCAGCATGTTGTCGATCGGATCGCCGACAAATCGGAACATGGAAAAAGCGACCAGACCCACGACCAAAAGCACGATCACGGATTGGAACATCCTTCGAACGATATATGCGAACATTTAGTTTCCCCGTTGATCTGCCTCTCTACGCATGCGCCGACCAAATGGTCAAGATGTCGCAGAGGACAACGCCGCCCGGTCCTGAGGCGCGCTCCAGTCGACAAATGGCCCCAACGGCACGATCCCCAGCGGGTTTCGCAGCTCGGAAGGTGAGAAATACCCGGCCTTGTAGATATCGGGCTTCACTGTCCGGGCAATCTCCGGTCGAGAATACAAATCCCGCGCATAGCCCCACAGATGCGGATAGTCCACCAGACGCCGCAAATTGCAGCGGAAGGCATAGTGATAGGCCACATCGAACCGCGCCAGTGTCGGGAACAGGCGCAGGTCGGCCTCGGTCAGATCGTCGCCGCACAGGTATCGATTAGTGGCCAGATGCGCCTCGATCTCGTCCAGCATGGCGAAGACGTCGTGGAAACCGGCTTCATACGCCTCTTGCGTGCGAGCGAACCCAGCGCGATAGACGCCATTGTTCAGGCGCGGGTAGATTTTGGCGTTCCAGGCGTCGATCTGATCCAGCTTGTCTGGCGGGGCCAGATTTGGACCATAGCCTTCCAACGTGCCAAGCATACGCACGAGATCGGCGGATTCATTCGACACCGCGCGGTTTTCGGCGCGATCCCACAGTAACGGTACGGTAACCCGGCCGGTATAAGCAGGATCAACCTTTTCATAAGCCTGATGCAGCGCGGTGACGCCGAATAGAGGGTCGGCATATTCCCCTTCGGTGTCGTACACCCAACCGTCCGGCGTGCGGCGCGGACGGGCATAGGCGATCGTGATCACATCTTCCAACCCCTTGACGGCGCGGGTCAGCAGGACCCGGTGCGCCCAAGGGCAATTCCACGCGGCATACAGGTGGAACCGCCCCGGCCCGTACGGGCCGTCGGGCAGAGCGTTGCGGATGGACGACGCCTGACGACGGTATGCGCCGTCAAGCGATGTGTCGGGGGCGGGGTCGTCCACGTGGTAGACCCCGGCAATCATAACGCCCATGCGGTCAGTTCACCGTGACCCAACGCAGGATGAAGAAGTTATCCGGGCGTTGTGTCAGGTCGATATTGCTGCCGGTCCCCCAGACCAGAGGCTGCACATACATCGGCACATAGACATGATCGTCCTGATAGATGGCCGTCACCTCATCCAGCATGGCCTGACGCTTCGTCGCGTCCAGCTCGGATTGGATCATCGGCAACAGTTCATCCACCCGTTCGTTCGAGTATCCGCCGAAATTCCAGCTGCCCAGCTTCTTTTCCTCGTTGGGCGTGGCGACCAGAAAGCGAACGGGATGTTCGGCGTCGAATGTGCCGGGGCTCCAGCCCAGCATATACATGTCGTAGTTATCCTCGCGCAGCTCTGGCCAGTAGTTGCGGACGGGCATAGCATCCAGTTCCGCCGTGACCCCAATCTGCGCCAGCATGGTGACGACGGCCTGACAGACCGGTTCGTCATTCAGATAGCGGTCATTGGGGCACTTCAGCCCGAACGAGAACCCATCACCATAACCCGCCTCGGCCAGCAGCGCCTTGGCGCCTTCGACATCAAAGGCGGGGCGGTCTGCATTGGCGGCGGAATAGCCGCTCATAGCCGGGCTGACCAGTTGCGAGGCGGCCTCAGCATTGCCGCGCATGATCGTGGCCAGAATTGCATCCACATTGATCGCCTGTGCAACCGCCTGACGGACCCGCGCATCGCGGAACGGGTTCGGTTTGCCCGCGTCATCGGTGTATTTCAGCGTTTCTGCCTCATGATCGAAACCCAGCATGATTACACGCGCCTCGATCCCCTGAATGACGTCCACATCGGCGTTTTCCTTCAGGCGTGCAACGTCTTGGATCGGGACAGGGTTGATCATGTCCACATCACCCGACAGCAGCGCCGCAACGGCAGTCGCCGGGTTCTGGATCGGGTTGAACTCGGCGCGAGTAATGTTGTGTTCAACCTCGCCCCACCAGTCGCCATGCGGTTCTAACACGGTCTTAAGCCCCGGTTCGCGGGCCGTCACCTTGAATGCACCGGTGCCATTGGCATTGACCGTGGCGTAGTTGCCGGTCTCCTTGTCAGGCACCACGGCGTCATTCGCCTCGGTCCAGCCCTGATCCATGATCATCCAGTTGGCGATCGAGGACGGGAACAGCGGGTTCGGCGCTGAGGTCATGATATCGACCGTATAGTCATCGACTACGATCACCTCACTGACCGGCGCAAACCAGCTGCGCGTATCCGCCGACTCGCCTGAGGCCCGCTGATAGCTAAACAGCACGTCTTGCGCATCGAAGGTGCTGCCGTCGTGAAAGGTCACACCCTCACGCAGCTTGAATCGCCAGCCTTCACCCTCTCCGATCGGCTCCCAGCTTACGGCCAGCGCGGGTTCGACCGTCATGTCTTTGCCGCGGCGCACCAGCCCTTCGTAGACATTGTTGAGAAAACCCAGAACCGGGGCCGAGTTGACGGCGTGCGGGTCCATGGTCTGCGGGTCGGTGGTCGAGGCCCATTTGAACTCAGCCGCCTGAACGCTGGTCGCAACCAGCAGGGCCAGGCCAACGGCACTGTTTCTAAGGATCATTTTTATCTCTCCCTGTTCTCTGCGTTCAAGTTTTCTTGGTTTTTTTCGCCTGCGCAAGGAAATCTCAGGTCGAAACAAAAAACAGGGCGCGAAAATCGCGCCCTGCCTTGTTCGCAATCGAACCGATTTAGTTCATGGTGAAGTATTTGACCTTCGGCTGGTCTTCCGCATCCACTTCGATGCCCACGCCATCAGCCATACCCCAGTTCAGAACCTGGTGGTGGATCGGGATGTACAGCGCTTCGTCCTGCACCACGCGCCAGATGTCGGCGATGTCGGCGTTCCGCGCGTCCAGATCGGTGTTCGAGGCCAGCGACTTGATCTTCGCATCCAGCGCATCGTCCTGATAGCCGGTGCCGTTCCACGTGCCGATGTCGTCCTCGCGACCATGGACCAGGAAGTTGAAGATGTATTCCGAGTCATATGTCGGCACACCCCAACCCAGCATGTAGAAGTCGGTCTTGCTGTCGGTGATCAGCGGGAAATGCTGTGCCTTGGGCTTGGCGTCCAGATTCACAGTCACGCCGATCTGACCCAGCATACCGACGGCCGCCTGACAGATCGCTTCGTCATTGATGTAGCGGTCATTGGGGCAGTCCAGCCGCAGCGAGAATCCGTCGCCATAACCTGCCTCGGCCATCAGGGCCTTGGCTTTTTCCAGATCGGTCGAAGATTCGCCGTCCATGTCAGCGGTCCAACCGTTCACGAAGGGAGGTGCGATCATGCCCGCAGGCTGCGACTGGCCGCGCATCACGACCTGTTTGATCGCATCACGGTTGATCGCCATCGACATGGCCTGACGCACACGCACATCGGCCAGAGGGTTCTTGCCGTCCACGTTGTCCGCTTCGATGTCATCTGCGCCCTGGTTCATACCAAAGAAGATCACACGGTTCTGCGGCGCTTGCTTGACCATCAGGCCATCGGCACCGTTGACGCGCTCGATATCCTGCACGGGCATATCCTGAAGGAAGTTCACCTCGCCCGACAGCATCGCTGCCACACGCGTCGCAGCGTTCTGGATCGGGGTATAGATGATCTCGGTCACTTCCATCGGGAACTGTTCGATGCCCCAATAATCATCATTGCGCACCATCACGGTTTTCACATCAGGCTCGCGGCTTTGCAGTTTATACGGCCCCGTGCCGTTGGCATTGGTGGTGGCATAGGTGATCTCGCCACCCTCAAAATCCTGCACGTTGACGGTGTCATTGGCCTCGGCCCAGCCTTTGTCCAGAATGAACAGGTTGGTCAGGTTCGACGGCAGGATCGGGTTCGGACCATCGGTGACGATCTCGACGGTATAATCGTCAACGGCGCGCACTTCGGTGATCGAGCCGATCAGCTCTTTCATGTCGGAATTCGGCTGCTTGGCGCGCTCAAAGCTGAACACCACGTCTTCGGCATTGAAATCCGCGCCGTCATGGAACTTCACACCTTCGCGCAGCTTAAAGACCCAGACATTCGGATCATCGGCCTTTGGGCCCCACTCGGTCGCCAGTGCAGGTTCAAACGCGCCGGTTACGTCGCGGATGATCAGCGGCTCGTACATCTGGTGCCGAATGGTGTGCGACGGACCTTCATTCTGCGAATGCGGGTCCAGCGTCAGCGCGTCACCAGCGCGCGCCCAGCGCAGGGTTTCAGCCGAAGCACCCGTGGCCATCAGCGCGGTGGCGCTGGCAGCCAACATCAAGTTTCTCAGGATCATTTTGATCTCCCCGTTTATTGTTAGCGCCGCCATTCCAAGCGGCAGGCCAATTCCGTGGCCTTGGTGGTCCTGATCATCCAGATCATTTTCACAGTTGCAACACCAGATTGTGATCAAAACGGATAGATAGCCACGAAATTCATCCATAGACCTTATTAGGGTCTATTCATCGTCTAGGGTGAAGGCAGAATAACGGACCTGCGATATTCCTCATGGGGGAAGACACGTCCGGATTGAATACAGTCAAAGATATGCTTGAACACCTGTCCGGGCTCACCGCCCGGCGTGACCGGCCCAAAATAATTGTGACCTGTCGGGTTATCATAGCGCGTGTTGACGTCATCGCAATCGACCTGAAACACGTTGCGTGGCGTTCGGTCGATGTTTTCGGGGCCTGTGTGCCCCAACCGCCGCGAGGCCACTTTGTTCTTGAGGTTCGCCGCCTTACTGGCCCGCAGCGCCAGATCATCTGACGCGAAATAAACCACCACATTGCGCGACGCATGGCTGACCAGAACTCCCGGTTCGTCTTCGTGCACCGTTTCATTCACCACATCAGCCGCAACCATAAACGTGTTACGAAACAATAGCGGCACGCCCGAGGCCAGATCATAGCGGTCCCATTCGATCAGCGTTTGCCTCAACACGCGGTTGCCCATTGAATGCGCCAGCAGGTTGATCCGCTTTAGACACGGGGCCACGTCAGGTTCATTCTCGGCGCTGTTGCGCCATTCCAGAAACCGCTCTAACACGCGCGCAAAGGAATACCCGCTTTGGTCTGCGGATTTCTGGTCATCCCAGTATTTCTGAACGATCCCATGCTCGTTATCGCTGGGCCAGATCAGTGGCAGCACCATCACTTCGCCCGGATCGGCCAAATCACACAGGCGTTGCAGCTCGGCTGTGGTGCGAAAGACATCGTCAGGCAGGTTGTTGAACCCATGCAGGTATAGCAGAATCTGGCGGCAATCGCTGTCACGCACCCGCCGCAACAATTCGGCACTTGTGATTTCGGTATGGTGTTCGTCTTCACCCTTTTCGCAATAGAACACCGAATTGGACGGCGCATTATTGTTGAGGTCAAAGGTGAACCGACGCCCGCGTCGGGTACGAATGCTTTGGGTCGGGAATCTGTTGGTTATGAAAAGCATGTAAAAACTCCGATCAAAAGTAAAACTACCCTAGCAAGCCGCCGGAGATCTGTCAGCTTTTGCCAAAATCACACGCTTTGGAATGGTAAGGTTTTCCGCGGTTGCATTAAAAACTTCAAGCGCCCAACTATAAATTCAATGCGTGTGTTTTTTAGATTTGTTTTTACGGGTTTGGTCCTTGTGGCGATGGTTCTGATCGGGCTGCGCCTGATTGCAAGTAACCGCGAAACCATCGCTTTTGGGCAAGAACTGCCATTGGGCGGCCAATTGATCGAGACAGCCGAAGGTGCCGTTTTTGTGCTTGAACGTGGCCCTGACACCGGCGTTCCGGTCTTGTTTGCGCACGGTACGGCGGCCTGGTCCGGCCTGTGGCTTCCTACGCTCGATTCCGTCGCGGACGCAGGCTTTCACGCAATCGCGTTTGATATGCCCCCGTTTGGATGGTCGCAACACCCTGAGGACAGCGATTACAGCCGCCCCAAACAAGCCGATCGTGTGATCGCCCTGCTTGAGGCATTGGACAACCAGCCAATAGCCGTCGCGCATTCCATCGGGGCAGGCCCTGTTGTCGAAGCCGTGATGCGCCGCCCTGATCTGGTCTCGGGTCTTGTTGTAGTGAACGGAGCGATGGCCCTTAACAGGCATGATCCACCCACCGAGACCCCGATTTACCTGCAAAGCGACGCTGTGCGCCCGTTTATCGCCTCGGCCACGGTGTCGAACCCGATTTTGACCAAAGCGTTCCTGCGCAGCTTCCTGCACATCAAGTCCGCAGCGACAGATGATGTCACTGCGCTCTTGCAAGAACCCATGGCCCGCATCGGATATACTGACGCGGTGGCAGACTGGTTACCCCAGCTGCTGGTTCCGCCCCAAAACGCGCTCAGCACCCGAGCCGAAAACTGGCAGGCGTTGCAACTGCCGGTCGGTCTGATTTGGGGTATTGAAGATACCGTGACGCCTTTGGAACAGGCCCAGGAATTGCTGACCTTGATCCCCGATGCGCAGTACAAGGCACTTCCGGGCGTGGGACATATCCCTCAGCTTGAAGACCCACAGGCGTTTCAGGCCGCGCTGATCGAGATATTGCAAACCTTTTCAAACGCACGACCTGACGAGGCCGATTCATGAGCACATTCACCAGAAGAGCCGCCTTGTTTGCCGCCGGAGGGGTGGCCGGTTGGGGCCTGTCGCGCTGGCTTGGTGCCGATTTGCCAAGTTATGACGGAACGCACCGCACCTTTGCGCCCCAAGACGCGAAGATCATGAACGATGCCAGCGGCCTGTCACCGACCCCGATCCACAAACATCTGGTCATGACCGAGGATGCCGGTGACGCGCTTGTGGCCGCAATCCGCAATGAGTTGACGCGGGCGCAGGCAGATGGGCGGCCGGTCAACGTGGGCGCGGCCCGACACTCGATGGGCGGTCAGGCCATTCCGCGCAACGGCACGGCGCTGACTTTCGATAATGGCTCTGTTCAGATGGACAGTACCGCGCAGACCTATCTGGCGCATGCGGGCGCGCGGTGGTCTCAGGTGATCTCGGCGCTGGACCCTACAGGATTTTCGCCAAAGGTCATGCAGTCAAACCATGATTTCGGCGTTGCTGCGACCTATTCGGTCAATGCACACGGATGGCCGGTGCCCTTCGGTCCTATGGGGTCTACGGTGCGATCATTGCGCATGGTGTTGCCATCCGGAGAGCTTATCACCTGTTCACCCACCGAAAACGCCGATCTGTTCAACCTCGGCATGGGTGGCTACGGGCTGATCGGCTTAATCGTGGACCTTGAGGTCGAGATGGTCCCGAATACCCGACTGACACCGTCTTTTGACGTGATGGAGGCGACCGCTTTTGCCGACAGCTTCAAAGCGGCTGTCGAAGATCCAGCTGTCACGATGGCCTATGGTCGCCTGAATGTTGAACGTGAGACGTTCTTCGAACGCGCCCTGCTGATCACCTATCGCGAAACCGATGATCAGTCGGACCTGCCCCCTGCGGCGGGATCGGGCTGGATGTCACACGCAGCCAGCCGCCTTTATCGGGCGCAACTGGGCAGCGAGGCGTTCAAGACCTTCCGTTGGTGGAACGAAACCAAGCTGGGCCCGGCCCTGGGCGGCGGCGAGGCGACACGGAACTCGTTGATCAACGAACCCGTCGTCACGCTGGATGACCGCAACCCGGATCGCACGGATATCCTGCACGAATACTTCGTGGGCTTCGACGCCTTTGATGATTTCCTGACTGCCTGCCGCGAAGTGATACCGGCCTCGTACCAGGAATTCCTGAATGTCACACTGCGCTATGTTGCACAGGATGATCAGGCAGTGCTCTCGTTTGCCTCGGAACCCCGGATCGCCGCTGTGATGTCTTTCAGCCAGGAAATGACGCAGCGGGGCGAGGCTGACATGGCCCGCATGACTCGCGCCCTGATTGACCGGATTGTCGAAATCGGAGGGGCATACTACCTGCCCTACCGCCCGCATGCCACGCTGGATCAATTTACAGCCGCTTATCCGCGCGCAGCAGAATTCGCGCGGGTCAAACGTACGCTAGACCCGCAACTGGTGCTGCGAAACAACCTTTGGGACAGCTATCTGGGGCAAGTATGACGAACCTTCAAAAGCTATGTATCGTTTATTTCGTCGCGCTGATGATTGCGGCGTCGTTGAACTATGTGCCCGGCCTGACCGATGAAAACGGGCTGGCCTTCGGTATTTTCGCGCTGGATATCTATGACGACGCGCTACACGTGGCCTCGGCATTGTGGGCTTTGATCGCAGGGCTCATGTCGCACAAAGCGGCGCGCACGTTCCTGATCCTGTTCGGGCTGGCCTATCTAGGCGATGGCGTCTTCGGCTTTTTTACCGGTTACGGCTATCTGGACATGGGCATCTTCACCAATCCTTCGGCCGGGATGGACCTGTCGCTGGGGCGTATATTTGCCAATCTTCCGCATCTGGCATTGGGCGGCATCGCCGCCTGGGCCGGACTGCGTGACGCAAGGAGATCATCGTGAGGTTTCTTCTGCGCTGGCTTCGGCGCCTGGTTCTGCTCGTTGTTGTGGTCGTGATCGTACTGGCCGCACCCATCATCTATGTCGAAACAAGCTGCAAAGGCACCGCACAGCCGCAATCATACGCTTCGCTTCTGCCTCCGGAACATCACCGCCCGGAAACGCGGACGCTAATGACCTATCCCGAATGGCATATCGTTCATGCCTATGATGACTATGCCAAGGTTATCAGCACGGGAGACCCGCATGATTACGGCTTCTGGCAGGGGATCACCGGGTTCTGGACATCGCTCTGTGCCCTGACTGAAAACGCCTCGGCCCATGGTGAGATTGATTGGCCCACCAAACAGATGGTCTACGTTATCGGCACCAGCTTTACCACCGAATTGGCCATGAAAGCTGCCTATGAAGAAACGGTGGGCCGCCTGTTTGCCGCACTGCGCGAACCTGATCGTGCGCCACTTGACGATCTTTCTGCGCGACAAGCCTCTGCATATGCAGAATTTCTGCAACAGGTTCCGTGGTACAAATGGCCATTTGCCGAAGACGCACAAGCCCTGTTGGAACAATCCACCGGATCTTTGCGTGACAGCGAACGGGCCATTGCGCTGGGGTTGGAGTATACGGCTAAAGACGCCTATGCTGGCGTAATTGAACAAGCCGTGGCGCAGGTGGGCACCGATGAACTGACCCTGCGAATGATCCTGGCCGCAGATGAGGACATCACTGGCTATACGGATGTTAAGGTTATCGCCATTCGACCAGAAGGGACTGAAGTTGAAACCCCCCGCTACCGTACCCTGACCAATCTGTTGGCTCAGATGGCCCGCGACGGGCTGGAAGTGGTCGAGATCGCGGGCAATGACGACATAATGTTCACCGCTATTTCGGATCAACCAACCACAGCGGGTTCCGTATTCAGTACCCCTCGTCAGGGATATGGGGATTATCGGCATCTGATCGTGGCAAAGGTTCCGGCTCTTCTCGAAACCCTGCGCCAGCTAGAGAACTCGGGTCTGACGCTGGAACACATACATGACTATTAAATCGATCCTGACCACATTGCCCTTGGTGGTGCTGGGCTGGATAACGACGCTTGTAATCGTTGCCCTGCTGACGGACGAAGCGCCGGCCTATGTTGTGGTGCTACCGCAGGACGGGTTACTTCGGAATCTTCCTGACGACACAGCGGTGCTGACGGCCTCGCGGTTAAGCGTCACAGTAACCTCGGAGGCTACGGGCTTTGCCAAATCGCTCTACGCCAGCGGAGCCCGGCTGGTTCTGCCGGCGGGCCTGCCGGGATGTTTGCCGCTGCCGAAGGTTTGATAACTATCCTTCAAATGGAACACGAGCCTCGTCCAGCGTTCTTTTTCGGGACGGCAGGCTCAGATCGTGCGTCACCGGGGCCGAGCGCGAGATCACCCGCCCCTTGCGCACCACAGCCAGCCGGTGCGCGCGCAGGCGGATCGCCTCGATCGGATCTGCCGCTTGCAACAGCACGAAATTCGCATCACAGCCTTTGGCCACACCGTATCCGTCCAACCCCATGATGCGGGCGGAATTCATGGTTACCGCTTCGAAACACCATGTCATGTCTGCACGGCTGGATAGCTGCCCCACATGCAACCCCATAAAGGCCACGTCCAGCATGTCAGCCTTGCCCAGCGAATACCACGGATCCATCACACAGTCAGAGCCAAACCCGACCGTGATCCCCGCATCGCGCAACTCTCGTACGCGGGTCTGGCCCCGTCGCTTGGGATAACTGTCATGGCGACCTTGCAGCATGATGTTGATCAGAGGGTTCGGGATCGCATGCACCCCGGCCTCGACCATCAGCGGGATCAGTTTCGAAACGTAGTAATTGTCCATCGAGTGCATCGACGTCAGATGCGACCCCGCCACCCGGCCATTCAGCCCCAGTCGCTGGGTTTCATGGGCTAGCGTCTCGATATGGCGGCTATGGGGATCGTCGCTCTCATCACAGTGCATATCGACCATCAAGCCGCGTTCAGCCGCGATTTCACACAGCAGTCGAACGGATTCCGCCCCATCCGACATGGTCCTTTCGAAATGCGGGATACCGCCCACCACATCGACGCCCATATCCAGCGCGCGGAGTGTGTTCTGCATCGCGGTCGGGTCGCGTAGCACACCATCCTGCGGGAAGGCCACCAGTTGCAGGTCCAAATAGTCTTTCACCTGCTCGCGTACCTGCAACAGCGCCTGAACGCCCTTCAGTTCATCATCGCAAGTATCCACGTGGCTGCGGATCGCGCCGATGCCCTTGGCTACGGCAAGCTCGCAATAGCGCAACGCGCGGGCGACGATGTCATCAACCGATTGCAACGGCTTTAACTCGCCCCACAGCGCGATCCCCTCAAGCAGCGTGCCCGAGACATTCATGCGTGGATTGCCCAGTGATAGGGTCGCATCCATGTGGAAATGCGGATCGACAAAAGGGGGTGAGACCAGCTGACCCTGGGCGTAGATCACCTCGGCGGCGTCGGCGGTGATCCCGGCCTCGACCGCCGTGATCTTGCCGCCCTGGCAGGCGATATCCATGCCGGTCTGACCGTCCGTCAGGGTGGCGTTTTTGATAAGCAGATCGACCATAATCAGCGTTGACCTTTAAACCATGGGGTAAGCAATGCTCGTGGATAATCGGCCGAGCGCGCGGCGATCACAAGGGCGATGATCGACAGGACATAGGGTACCATCAGGAAGACCTGACCGGGGACCAACGCACCAACCTCGGTTTGCAAGCGTACCTGTAGCGCGTCGAACGCACCGAATAGCAGCGCGCCCAGCAGCGCCTTGCCCGGCCTCCAACTGGCGAAAATGACCAGCGCAATACAAACCCAGCCGCGCCCGTTGACCATACCGAAAAAGAAAGCGTCAAAGGCGCTCATGGTCAGGAATGCTCCGCCCAGCGCCATCAGGGCCGAACCCACGACGATGGCACCGATCCGCAGCCCATAGACCGAAAGGCCCTGCGCATCGACGCTGTCGGGGTTGTCCCCCACGGCCTTGATGGCCACGCCCAGCGCGGTGCGGTTCAGCACGTACCAGACCACCGCAACCAGCAGCAGCGCAAGCCATGTCAGCGCCGTTTGCTGGAACAAAACAGAGCCTAAAAAGGGCAATTCGGACAATACCGGCACGTCTAGCGGCTGAAACGGCTCGATCCTTGGCGGCGATGAAACGTTCGGCAGCGCCGTGCGATAGGTGTAATAGCTGGCCGAGGTTGCAAATAATGTGATCCCCAGCCCCGAGACGTGTTGCGACAGCCCCAAAGGCACCGTCAGGATCGCGTGCAGCAAGCCGAATATCCCTCCGGCCAGCGCGGCGACCAAAACACCGCCCCACAGGCCAGCACCCAGCCAGACGGCCATCCAGCCGCACATGGCGCCGACGACAAAGATGCCTTCGATCCCAAGGTTCAGCACGCCCGCGCGTTCGCAGATCAGCGCGCCCAGCACGCCAAAGATCAGAGGCGTGGCGATGCGCAAGGACGCGGCCCAAAAGCTTTCGGACAGCAGGATGTTAAGGATATCCATCATGACGCAGCCCTCGTGGTGCTGGCCCGGACGATGCGATACCGCGCCACGAACCCGCCGACCAGAACGCAAAGCAACGACATCGACACAACCAGATCCGCCAGGAACGACGAGACACCCATGGCCCTGCTCATACTGTCGGCGCCAACGAAGACTGAGGCGATAAACAGCGCAGCTATCACAACCCCCACCGGCGAAAGCCCCGCCAGCATGGCGACGACAATGCCCGTGTAGCCAAAGCCCGGCGACAGATCAGCAGTCAGGTATCCTTTCAGGCCCGCGACCTCACTGACACCCGCGAGCCCGGCCAGACCACCCGACAGAATGGCCACACCAAACAGCGACCGGTTCACGTTGATCCCCGCGTGACGCGCGGCGGCGGCGTTCTCTCCGACTGCGCGCAGTCGGAAGCCCCATACAGATCGCGCCAACATGAATTGTGCCAATCCGGCAAGTATTAGAGCCAAAATAAGTCCCGAATGAACGCGCATCCGGTCCAACAACGGAGGCAGCATTCCCTGATCCAAAACCGGAGCAGATTGCGGCCAACCCAATCCCATCGGATCTTTCAATGGCCCTTCCAGCATCATCTGAACGAAGATCAGGATAATGAAGTTCAGCAACAGCGTCGTGACCACCTCATCCGCGCCAAAGCGGGTTTTCAAATAAGTGGGGGCAACCATCCCCGCCGCCCCCGCCGCCGCGCCCATAAGAACGATCAGCGGTAACAGAAGGATGCCAGAGATATCCAGCACCCCAGATCCAATAGCCACGGCGGCCATAGCGCCCAGATAAAGCTGTCCCTCGGCCCCGATGTTCCACAGCTTTGCGCGAAAGGCCAACGCGGCGGCGAGGCCGGTAAAGATCAACGGTGTCGCCCGCGTCAGCACCTCAGAGAAGGCAAAGACCGACCCAAAGACGCCACGAAACATCTCGGCGTACGCAGTGATCGGATTTGCGCCTGCAGCCAGCAGGGGAATGGCGGCAAAGCCCAGCGCGATCACAGCGGACAGGATGGGCACACCCAGAGTGAAAGCCCGCGACTGGGTTTGGCGCGGTTCGATGCGGATCATGCCGGTTCTCCTGCCATCATCAGTCCGATCTGCTCGCGGTCGCGACCGGGGGCTTCATGCAATTCGCCGTCACGGATCACAACGATGCGGTCCGCTAGGCTTAGCAATTCATCAAGGTCCTCGGAAATCAGGACCACGCCAGCGCCACGCGCCCGTGCGTTCAGCAAACGTTTGCCGACCTCTGCCGCCGCGCCCATGTCCAAACCACGTGTCGGTTGGTTTGCCAGAATAAGGCGAGGGGAGCGGTCGAACACACGCGCCAGAATAAGCTTTTGGATATTGCCCCCCGACAACAACCGCGCTGGCGCATCAACACCCGGTCCGCGCACGTCATAGGCTTTAGACAGCCTCTCTGCGTTGTCTTGGATATCTTCCCGCAGCAACAAACCGTAGGACTGAACCTCGGGGTCGTTTAACCGCTCTATCACCATGTTTTCGGCCACGCTCATGGCTCCTACGATCCCCTCGTGATGCCGATCTTCGGGAACCCGGCCAACGCCTGCACCCACCATTTTGGCGGGGGTCGGAGAGGTGATTTCGACTCCATCCACCCAAATTAGACCCTGTTCTGGCCGTGTCAGACCCGCAATGACGTTGGCCAGACCGCTTTGCCCGTTGCCCGATACACCGGCAATCCCAAGAATTTCATGCGCACGAACAGTCAGGTTCACCCCGGTCAATGTGTCCCGTTTGGACCGCCCCGGAACCGAAACGTCGGACATGGTCAGCACGGGATCACCCGGTGTCAGTTCGGACCCGGCCAGCTCGGGCGTGTCGGCGCCAACCATCATGCGTGCGATCGATTTCTCGTCGGCATCCGCAGTCAACATCTCGCCGACCTTCTTCCCGTGGCGCAGCACAGCAATACGATCAGAGAAAGACAAAACCTCGCGCAGTTTGTGACTGATGAAAATGACTGACAGCCCCTCGTCCGTCATCTGTCGAATGTTCTGGAACAGCGTGTCGGCCTCTTGCGGGGTCAGAACGGCAGTCGGTTCGTCCAGAACCAGCATGCGCGCGTCGCGGTAGAGGGCTTTGAGAATCTCGACACGCTGACGCTCACCCACTGACAAACGCCCGACCGGCGTGTCCAGGGGCGCGGTCAGGCCGCTTTGCGCCATGATCGCCTCGATCTTGCGGCGGGCTTCGCGCCGGTTGCGGCGCAAGGCAAACAAGGGCTCGGACCCAAGTGTAATGTTGTCCAAAGCCGAAATATTCTCGGCCAGCGTGAAATGCTGATGCACCATTCCCACGCCCGAAGCCAGTGCCACCTGCGGATGGCCGAGCGGCAAGGGGTGCAGATGCCCGGCCTCATCCGCCACGTCAATAGAGCCTGAATCGGGCAAATAATGCCCAAACAGCATATTCATCAGCGTGGTCTTGCCCGCGCCGTTTTCGCCCAGCAATGCCAGAACCTCACCCTTGTTCAGGCTCAGGTGGACGTTGTCATTGGCGATGACCGGGCCGAAATGCTTGCTCAACCCGTTGAGTTTCAGAACTGTGGATTTGGTCATTTGGAAAATGGGCCGGTATCACAGACCGGCCCGTAAAGGATCACTGGTCCGAGACCGGGCGATCGTCATTCACATTCACGCGGAACAGACCATCAAGGATTTCCGCCTGACGGGCATTGACCGCTTCGACAACATCAGCAGGCACCAGTTCCTCGTCCAGAACCATCGAGCCACCGCCGTAGCCCATAAAGCTGTACTGGCCGTAATCCGACGCCTCGAACGTGCCGCTGGAAACGTTGGCGATGGCTTTGTCGATTGTCGGTTCCATATGCCACAAGGCCGATGCCATGATCGTACCCGGATAGTCGCCCGACGTGTCGATGACGTTGCCAACGGCCTTGACGCCGCGCTCAACCGCTGCATCCGATACACCAAAACGTTCGGCATACATGATGTCCGCACCTGCATCCATCATGGCGATCGCGCTTTCCTTGGCTTTAGGCGGGTCGTACCAGCTGTCGATAAAGGTCACGAGGAATTTGACATCCGGGTTCACCTCGCGTGCGCCGTCCATGAAGGCGTTCATCAGGCGGTTCACCTCGGGGATGGCGTAACCGCCGACCATACCGATCACGTTTGATTCAGTCGCGGCACCGGCGACCATGCCTGTCAGATAGGATGGTTCGTGAATCCAATTGTCAAAGACCGAGAAATTCGGCCCCACAGGACCGAAGGACGATCCCATCAGGAATGCCGTGTCAGGATAATCCTTGGCCACTTTGCGCGCCGCACGTTCCAGACCAAACACCTCGCCCACGATCAGTTGCGAGCCCTGTTCAGCATATTCGCGCATCACCCGCTCGTAATCCGTGTTGGCCACGTTCTCCGAGAATACGTATTCGATATCGCCGCGCTCGGCGGCAGCGTTCAGCGCTTTGTGGATGCGGCTGATCCACTGTTGTTCCACCGGCAGAGTGTAGATTGCGGCCACCTTGACCGTCTCAGCCGCCGCCAGACCGGCAGAGTACAAAGTGGACGCCGCCGCAACGGCGGCAAGCAATAACCTTCGCGATAATTTATGATCAGCCATGACACTCTCCTGTTTTTTGGGATGCGAGCATTTTTTTACTGTTCAGTCAAATTGTTCATCTGGCGTAGCGGGTTGGTTGCACGGTTTTTTGACTCTGGCGATCATTTTTTAATCACCACCCGCAAACTCTTTTCGGCGTTTAGAAACAAACGCTTAGTACCTTCCAAACGGCAATAGGGCAGTCTTGGGCACATGAGCTTCACCTTTTGGATAGGGGGTGAGTCAAAAATGTACGAACTCAATCAAAAAAGAGAATTCTACATCGCAAACATGCCCCTTAGCTTGTCAAAGGAAAGGCCATTCTCTAGGACCAAAGACAACCTAGGTTTGATTGAGTGAAACCATCATGCAGATTACTCCCGTTCTTTTGTGCGGAGGCTCTGGAACCCGCTTGTGGCCGCTTTCCCGCAAAAGCTATCCAAAACAATTCGTGTCGCTGATCGGGGACAATACCCTGTTTCAAAGCTCGGCGCTGCGATTGTCCGCTGACAACGATCAGCTGCAATGCACCGCACCAATGGTTCTGACCAACTCGGACTTTCGCTTTATCGTGACCGAGCAATTGCAGGCCGTTGGCATCGACCCCGGAGCCATCCTGATCGAGCCCGAGGGCCGCAACACCGCCCCAGCCGTTCTGGCTGCCGCCCTTCATGCGCATGCTGAAGACAAAGACGCAGTGCTGTTGGTTGCACCGTCTGACCACGTCGTTCCTGATGTCGCAGCATTTCACGCTGCTGTGGCACAGGGTCTGGATGCGGTGGCGCAGGGGAAACTGGTGACATTTGGCATAACGCCGACACATGCGGAAACGGCTTATGGATATCTGGAACTGGCTGAACAACCCGGCACCGACGGCGCCGCTGTTCCTTTGAAGCAATTCGTGGAAAAGCCCGATGCCGAGCGGGCGGCTCAGATGTTGGCGGCTGGAAATTTCAAATGGAACGCCGGTATCTTTCTGTTCCGCGCGACCGATATCATTGCAGCTTTCGAAAAACATGCGCCAACGCTGCTGGAACCTGTGCAAAAAGCGCTGGACGTCGCTAAACCTGACCTGGGCTTTCTGCGTCTTGCAGCTGAACCATGGTCGAAGGCCGAGGATATCTCGATCGACTATGCAGTCATGGAAAAGGCGGGCAACCTAGCCGTGGTTCCGTTTGATGCAGCCTGGTCGGATCTGGGCGGCTGGGACGCGGTATGGCGCGAAAGCGGGCCAGATGCCGACGGAGTCGTGACCACCGGAGATGCCACCGCCATCGACTGTCACGACACCCTGCTACGGTCGGACAGCGACAGGCTTGAGGTCGTGGGGATCGGGTTGAACAATATTATGGCCGTCGCGATGAATGATGCGGTGCTGGTGGCAGACAAGTCCCGAGCGCAGGATGTCAAGAAAGCCGTTTCCGCGCTTAAGGCCAAGGAGTCGGCGCAAGCCACCCAATTCCCCAAGGACCATCGGCCTTGGGGGTGGTTTGAGAGCCTGGTTGTGGGTGACCGCTTTCAGGTCAAGCGGATACTGGTCCATCCCGGCGCGTCATTGTCGCTGCAAAGCCATGTCCACCGGTCTGAGCATTGGATCGTGGTCGAAGGCACCGCAAAAGTGACAATCGACGACGAAGTCAAACTGGTGACCGAGAACCAGAGCGTTTACGTACCGCTCGGCTCGGTCCACCGGATGGAGAATCCGGGCAAAGTGCCCATGGTACTGATCGAAGTTCAGACCGGGGCCTATGTCGGCGAAGATGACATCATTCGATACGAAGACGTTTATGCGCGGGACTGATCGCATCAACTTGACGGCAGCGCAGTATTGAAGCGCTGTCAGTTTCACAGGTTTTTTGAATGACAGATTTTAAAGCGCTTCCAACCGAGCAGCCCGAGGGGAATTCGGCCGATTTGGCGGGGCTTCGGGTGGCAATTGTTCACTATTGGCTTTTGGGCATGCGCGGAGGCGAAAAAGTTGTCGAAAGCCTTCTGGAGCTGTTTCCGAACGCGGTCATAATCACCCATGTCTACGACCCCGCTCAGGTCAGTGACAGGATCAGACGGCACGAGGTTCGGGAAACCTTTATCTCGAAGCTGCCCGGCGCACGAAAGCACTATCAGAAATACCTGCCCCTGATGCCAATGGCGCTTGAGCTTATGGATATGACCGAGTTCGACGTGATCCTGTCCAGCGAAAGTGGCCCGGCCAAAGGTATCATCCCCCGACCCGACGCGGTGCATCTGTGCTACTGCCATTCGCCCATGCGCTATATCTGGGACCATTATCACATCTATCGCGACTCTGCCGGTCGCTTCGCCCGTCTGGCAATGCCGTTCGTGGCGCACAAGCTGCGGATATGGGATGTCACCAGCGCCGCACGGGTGGACCGTTTCATGGCAAATTCGGGCTTCGTCGCCCAGCGCATAAACAAGTATTACAGGCGCGAAGCAGATGTCATTTTCCCGCCCGTCGAAATCGATGACTTCAGTATCTCGGACGACGTCGGCGATCACTATTTGCTGGCGGGTGAAATGGTGTCTTATAAACGGGCCGATCTGGCCATTGATGCCTTTAACGCTTCGGGGCGTAAATTGGTTGTCGTCGGCGATGGCGAACTGCGCGAAGAGCTGACGAAAAAAGCCAAAGACAACATCACGTTTCTTGGGCGTTTGCCCTTTGCGGAGCTGAAACGCCAATTTGCAACCTGCAAAGCTCTGGTCTTCCCCGGCGAAGAAGACTTCGGGATCATCCCGGTCGAGGTGATGGCCTCGGGGCGCCCAGTGGTGGCCTATGGGCGCGGCGGAGCATTGGATACAGTGCTGCCGGGTGTTTCAGGAGTGCATTTTCACGACCAGACAGTGACAGCGTTGAATGCCGCGATTGATGCGCTTGAGGGCGACGTGGCGCTAACCAATGCACCTTCGAAAATACGCGCGCATGCGGCCCGGTTCGATCAACGGGTCTTCAAGGCTAATATCGCGGATCTGGTGAGGCAAGAACTGCACCTGACCGCCCCGGACCTGCGCCGCGCATAATGCTACAAAGCGACACTAACACGGGCACAAAGACCTCGGGCAGAAGGTTTGCCCTTAGAAGCCTGGCCGCCCTGTCTATAAAATCCGGAGCGGCGGGGCTTTCATTTCTGATGTTCGTCGCCTTGTCACGCTGCCTTGGGGACGTGGGATTTGGACAGTTCAGCTTTGCGTTTTCATTGGCGACTATATTGGCGATTGTCGGGTCAATCGGGCAACGCAGTGTCATTCTGCGCTTTGCTTCGTTCTATCTGCACGAACAAAAGGACGCCAAAGCCCGGGGCGTTTTGCGGTTCAGCTATTCCATTGTCCTAAGCGGTTCGATCATAGCGGCCTTGGGCTTGGCTTTGATGGCATACACCCTGCCGTCCTTTGCAAACCAGCAGGGTTTATTGTGGTCTGCGGCCCTATTGACGGTTGCGCTGGCTCTGGCCGAGTTTCAGCCCAATCCACAAAGGGCTGCGGGTTCGGTCTGGATCGCACTTGTTCCAAGGGATATCCTGTTCCGCCTGATCGTGATCTCGGTAGCCGCTCTGGCGGTATCCGGATGGTTGCCTGGTTTGAATGCAGTGACCACAGTGTTGATCATGTCGGGCCTTTTGATCGTGCTGACATTGGCGCAGTCCTTTCTGCTCCCCCTGACGAACCCGTTGCGATTGCTGCGCGGGCCTGCCGATTTCAGTGAGAAACGCAAATGGCTGTCAGCCTCTTGGGGGATGTGGGGAAACTCGGTTGTCAACGCGGCTGGGCGCAACGTGGCGATTGTCATCCTTGGCGGGCTGCTTCCTGCCGCTATGGTCGGTGCCGTTTTTGCCGCCCTGCGCACGGCCATGGTGCTTGAACTGTTCCTGATGGCGATCAACATCGTCGCAGCCCCCTTGCTGGCGGCCCAGTTTGGCAGGAACGACCACAATGGTGCGGAAACCACCTGTCGCCGGATCAGCCTGATGCTGGGCCTGCCCACTTTAGCCAGCTTTCTGATATTCGTTCTGTGGGGCGACCACATATTAGAGCTGTTTGGCCCCGGATACGCAGTGGTTCACCCCGAGCTGATCGTGATCAGCTTTGGCTATCTTGTCAGCGCCTTTTCAGGACCGACAACCCAGATCATGGAGATGTCGGGACATGAGCGGATGCACTTTCTCATGCTGTCCGTCACAACCGGTCTGTCCTTGGCGGCCTTGCCCTTTTCCGTTTCGGCCTGGGGCACCATGGGCGCTGCGTTTTGCATCAGCCTGAACCTGATTGCGCTGAACTGTGCTGCCTATATTTATATTTTCCGGAAAACAGGGATCTCTTCCGGGCTGGTAAACCTCTCCTTCCTAGCAAAGGAGCCACGGGCATGAGCGATCAAAAAAGCCCCGTGAACTTTTTGTATCTGGGGGGCGACAAATGCGGCTCGACCTGGATTTGGCATATTTTGAACCAGCATCCCGATGTCGCTCTGGCCACCGCGAAAGAGATTTTCTATTTCGACCGCTTTTACGACAAAGGTCCGGACTGGTACCGACGTCAATTTCCCGACGAAACCAACGCCATACGCATCGGTGAGATTTGCCACGATTATCTTTATTCCGAGGTGGCATTGCAAAGGATTGCGCAGGATCTGCCACAGGACAGCCGGTTTCTGGTGACGGTACGCGACCCGGTTTCGCGCAGCGTCTCTCATTGGAAATACCTGCGAAAAATTGGCCGGACGACGGCTAGTTTCGAAGACGCCTTACACCAGCAACCGCAGATCATCGAACACTCGTTGTTCGGCAAGCACGTTCAAAACGCCATGCGCCACCTTGGGAAAGATCGCGTGCATGTTCTGGATTTTGGGCAACTCAGATCAGATCCACATGGGTTTGGTCGCGCCATGAGCGAGGCATTGGGCGTTCGTTTCGTGGACACCCTGCCCTATGACGACCGGATCCTCGAAGCACAGGCCGCACGAAGTCCGATGCTTGTCGGCCTATTGCGCAATAGCGGTTGGGTGGTCCGCCGTCTTGGGTTGCCCGGCGTCGTGTCCAGGGTCAAAAGCAATTCGCTGGTTTCGAAGATCCTGTTCGCCTCTGATGCCGGATCAAACCCTGCCGCGCCCAAGGCGCAGACTCTGGAAGACCTGCAAAACCGGTTCGGACCGGATCAGGCGCTGTTGGCAAACATTTTGGTATCAAAGGGAACGGGATGAAGATCGTTTTGGCCGCAGTCATGCATAGCCCCAATCTCGGGGACGGTTTGATCGCCGATTGTCTGACAACTGAGTTGCGTCGCCAAAACGAAAGTCTTGATATCTGTTGGTTGGACCTGGCGGGGCGTCAGACGTTTACCAAACCACCAAAGGGTGCCCGGACCTTGCTGTTGTCCCTGCTAAACCGGTTGCCCCAAGGCATCTCTCAACACCTTGCGACCCGACTTGTCAGGCGACAAATCCGCAAACGGCTTGAACCCTTGATCCCTGATCGCTTTGGCGACGCCACGGCCGTCGTGATTGGCGGAGGTCAGTTGCTGAGCGACGCCAACCTGAATTTCCCCCTCAAGATATCCCGTGTCGTGCACGAAGCAGAGCAGCGCAACCTGCCCATCGCCCTACATTCCGTTGGCGTCGCAAAAACCTGGTCACCCCGCGGTCTTGCGGTTTTCGCCGATCTATTGAGCTCGACCAAATTGTGCTTTGTGTCCGTTCGCGATCAGGGATCGGCGGACAATCTTCGTCAGCACTTCGAAACACTAGGGTTGAACACACCCGAGATTCACGTTGTTCCTGATCCGGCACTCATCGCGGGCAGTTTGGACTTGCCTCCACCGCCAGCCGATGTTGCGGGAACCATCGGATTGGGTGTCGCACACCCGGCGGCCATCAAAACCCATACCGATCAAGGCGCGCTTGGCTTCCGACAGTCCCTATCTCAGTACCAGTCGATCCTGACGGAGTTCCAAACCCGACGAGAACCCGTCACGCTGTTCACAAACGGGGCGGGCGAAGATGAAGAGATGCTGGACCAACTGTGGACGTCCCTTTCATCCAAGCAAAATCTGTTCCGGATGCCGCGACCACAAAAACCGCGAGAGCTTGTCGCCGCCATAAAGGCCATGGATACGGTCGTGTCTCACCGTTTGCACGCATGCATCACCGCACATGCGGTCGCGACTCCCGCTATCGGGTTTCGCTGGGATGCCAAGCTTGACGGGTATTTCGCCCGCGTCGGAGAAAGCGGTAATCTTTTGAACTTTGACGATAAGGCACAGACTATTACAGAGCATGCCGTTGCCTTGAAACGGGCGAAAAAACCAGCCGCCATTGAAACGCAAATTCCGCTGGTCCAATCAGGGGCGCAATTGCTTTTGGAGAGCTTGTCCAAGCCCTGACCGGACCACGAGTTCACTCGATTGCTGGACGCACCCGCGCCTGGGTCAGAGAAACTCCATACTTCGGCAGAGGACGTGAAAGAAACCCAACAAAGCCAAACCAGGAAACAGTCTGGTCGGGATCAGTGTTGCCAGAACCGGAATGAAAAAGAAGAAATAGCGCGCATTCTGGAACGCATAGGTCACGTGCGTATAGAAAAAATACACCGAGAAAAAACACAAAACCAACCACAGATGCTGTCTGAGGTTGGTACGGAACTCGGCCGAGCAATACAAATATACGACGACAATCACAGAAAATAGCGCGTCTATCCAATAGGCTCCGGTGTGCAGGCTGAAAAAATGGAAGCTTGCGAAGAAAACTGACAGGCTTTCAAACGGTGTATAATCGGGATTGGCGACGCTTCTGGTCCAGTCAAATCGTTGGATCAGACCTCCTATCCATGGAAACGCGTAAGCGGCGCCCGTTTTCATTGCGGCGTCCAGAAAAACAGCCAGACCGACAATCCCAAGCGGAACCGATTTCTCAAAACCCGAGCGTTGCAGAAACAAAGCGGCTCGGAACGTCAGAAGAACGCCCAGATTGGCCTCTCCGGTCGTGTATAACAGTACGGCCAGAAGTCCCATCACAATGCCTTCTTTTCGGGCGGACAAGTCCGGACGTATAAGGCAGAACGGGAAGTAGAAAAACTCCCAGTAAATCTTCGAGAATAGAAAGATCGACAAAGGCCAAATTGCGGCCAGCACAGCTGTCTTTCTGTTCACCAGCCCTGTGTAAACAAGCGTCAAGGTCACCAATATGTTGAACGTGAACAGAACCAGACGCATCCAGATTTCAGCAGCCGGAACCGGACTGGAACCATGTTCGCCAGGCAGGAGGATTTCAATGAAGCGGGCAACTGCTTTTACTTCATCCGGCCGCCGTTCAAAGGTGAATACCACAGATTGAAATGCAAATTGGAACAGCAGAAAAAGAACAACTGCGCCAAGTGCGATATAGGTGCTTTTGTCGCTGTCTCGACGATCAACAAAAACATCGACCATTATGTGCGTCGGTCCTCGTTCCGCGTGTCGCAGTATTCGGAATGCTCAAATAGTTGAATCTGGTTTGGTATATTCTACCCAGGGTTTTCTAGCCTGATTTGACGAGAATTGCGAGCGGAGTTTTTCCATCGCGGCTTACTTCAAATCGGGGGCGCTTGTTCAGGCACAATCAGAAACCGAGGTGGCGGTGCTGATGGTCCGCCGCCTCTGTGTGCCAGATAATTAAAGCGTATTCTGTGTTAACGCACGATCGATTATGCGACCCCACCAGATTGTGCCGCATAGAACGCCCGAACCAAGGCCAACTCATCTTCATTGGGAACCCGATTCATATGGACGCCGCCATAATCCCTAATATTCGCGGCATTTGGGCCATAAACCTGATATGGGGCCGCGCTTGAATCTGTCAGGGCGGCGCCGCTGCCCGAAACGACGATACCATTCACGTTTGCAACCCGCGTCGCGGGATCATTCGCCCCGGTGACAACGACATCCACACCAATAAGCGATGCCGAGGTGTTAACGTTGATCGGAGAGCTGCCAAAGGCAACTGTCACCCGGTTCGGTTGGGATTGCGGTGTCGAGATAAGTGGCTGCCGCGCGCTGCCCTTGTTGCTGACAATATGCGCGAAAGATCGCTGGATGCTGATCGTCCGAAATGCGACGGCTTCGAATACAGAGACCGAGAACGGAACCGTTCCCTGAAACTGCAAAACATCATCCACGCCGTCACTTTCCAGCCAATGGTGAGTTCCGTCGGTGGCATATATCGGTGCCGCCGCCGGGCTGGGTGCCAGAAAATAACCCCCCAATGCACCTTTGTTGTTCATCCGAAGCACCGGATCGCCAGAAGACGTAACGGGAACCGTACCCGCCGCGTCCTGAAACAGGGACGATCTGTCAGAGGGGTCGCGCCACAAAAGGGGCTTTAAAGACCCAATTCCAACGGGTTTGTTGCGGGTCGCCAGCGAAGGGATCGAAAAACTGATATCCATCATGTTGCGAATCCTGTGCAAGGCACGGCATTGAATTTCGACATCCGTTTCGGACAAAGCGAACACGCCCCGTCATAGTCAAGCGCCTGAGGCATTTTCCTGGTCTCCGTTTCAGATTTCATGGTGGCAGACGTCACAACCGGAACAGTCCATGTGTTCCCGTGACCTCAACGCGTCATCGCCAAGATGGTTTATGAACTTTGTTGACTTTGGCTTATGTCACCGCACGGCACTTAAACAACTTGAGGCCACGCCACTATAAGTTGCAAACTTGTACCTGCCTGATTTCCTAATTTTGACCCATGCCTGTGTGCTGAGCGACGAACGCCAGATTTGGCAAAAACTACTTAAAGTTTATTCATGCTGTTAACCATCTATTAATAGGTGTTTGCGCAAATCCTGACTTATCGCACCCTTTTTATCGAGGGGTATTCGTCCAAGGATCAGGACAGAAAAAAATGTTGGATTTTTCGTCCCTAGCGCCAATACAAGGCGATCCCATTGATCAGCATGACTCGCACGTGGTCGCGCAGGGTCTGTACACCGTCTTTGGGAAACGCGCGTTCGACATCGCATTAGCCCTGGTACTTCTGCCTTTCGTTGCGCCTGTTATCGCTGTCCTTTGGTGCCTTGTCCGCCTTGACGGTGGACCCGGCTTCTTTGGCCATACACGCGTCGGACATAACTCTAAGCTATTCACATGTTGGAAGATTCGGACGATGGTCGTCAACGCGGAAGGCCACCTTCGCGCCTTACTCAAGGCGAACCCAGAAGCCGCTGACGAATGGGATCGCGACCGTAAACTGACCAACGACCCAAGGATAAACCGGCTTGGTCATATCCTGCGGAAGACCAGCTTGGACGAGCTTCCACAAATCCTGAACGTCTTGAAGGGCGAGATGAGTTTCGTCGGTCCCCGCCCTGTGGTGGCTGCCGAGTTGATAAAATACGGCAGTGCGGCATCGTCTTATCTGGCTCAGAAACCGGGTATCACTGGCCTGTGGCAAGTCTCTGGCCGGAATGATCTTAGTTATGACGAACGGGTCAAAATGGACGTGGTTTACCTTGCGCACCGCAGCTTTGCGACCGACTTGAAAATACTTTCTCTCACCGCTTCGGCGGTGGTTTTCGGGACAGGGCGCTAGTAGCTTTCTTCTTTCCCTGAAAGGTCATACGAAGAAGGCTCACACACCTTATACGTGCACCAACAGAGCAAAACGCCCGAAATGAAGCAAACTCCGATCCACAAAATACCGTTCCCCGCTAGCGGCACCGTGGAAGAACGCCTCGATAGCGGCGTGACCGACTTCAACGCACTGGCTCAAACCCTGTGGCGTGGCAAGTGGTCAGTTTTTCTCGTCACAATTGCGGCAATTCTGGTGGGTGCGTTCTACGCTTTTGTCATGGCCGTCCCTGTATACAGGTCCACAGCGGTTGTGATGTTAGAGACGGATCAAACCAGCGTTGTTGATCTGCAAAGCGTCGTTGGGGGGCTTGGCAGCGAAACTGTCGAGGTCAATTCCGAGCTTGAAGTCCTTAAATCTCGCGGGCTGATGGGAACAGTGGTCGACCATCTGAACCTTGTCGCCGACCCAGAGTTCAACGCTCAGCTTCAGCCAAAGGCCGTGTTTGATCGGTTGAAGTTGCTATTGATGCCATCGACAAACGATGGCCCAGCATCGCCACCATTTTCGGACGAACTGGCAAAACATGTCATGCGGGACGACGTGATCTCGGCCCTGCTTCGGGCAACTGCCATCCGGAATGTTCCGCAAACTCTGGTCTTCGAGGTCACTGTCGAAACAAAAACAGCGCAAAAGTCAGCGCAGATCGCGGATACGATCGTCGAACTTTACGTCCTGAACCAAATCGACGTGAAGTTTCAAGCGACCGAACAAGCCACTGGATGGTTGACCGATCGTTTGGCCGAGCTGCAGGTCGATCTGGAAACGGCCGAGGCGAAAGTAAACGCCTTTAGCTCTGAAACATCTTTGATCTCGCCCGAAGCCCTGCAGCTACAGAAAGTTCAACTGAAAGATCTTCGTGAACGCCGGATAAACGCCGAGATGACGCGCGCTGCGGCGCAGGCTCGGTATGATGCCTTGATGGACGCTCCGGACCGGACCGCCCGCGTCCAGGCTGCTCAGGACCCTCAGCTGGCGCAGCTTTACGCTCAAATTGAAAATTCTGGTACACAGGCGTTTGACACGGCGTTTCAGCGCCTGATGACCCGAACTGAGCGTGACATTAACCGAGCTGCGCATCAGGTGGAGGCATTGGCTCGGTCGTCTGAGGACTTGAGCGCGCAGATCGCGCAACGCAGCGCCGACCTGATCTCTCTGCAACAACTGACACGCGAAGCCGAGGCAGTTCGGTTGTTGTACGAATACTTCCTTGCTCGCTTGAAAGAGACTTCGGCGCAAGAGGGTATTCAGAAGGCCGACAGCCGACAATTATCTCGCGGTGTGATCCCAAGCGATCCGTCCAAACCACAGAAACCCCTGATACTGATCCTGTCGGCAGTCTTGGGCGCAATGCTGGGGATTACCCTCGTTCTGCTGAACGAAGCCCGGCGTGCGGGTTATCGGTCAGCGCAGGAGGTCGAGCGTCAGACTGGCTATAGTGTTTTGGGTCAAATCCCCGTTTTTCCCGCACGTGGTCGGCGTAAAGTGCTGGAATATCTGGCCGCTAAACCTTCGTCCGCGACCGCCGAAGCGGTTCGAAACCTTCGTACCTCGCTTATGCTGTCAAATGTAGATCGCCCGCCTCAGGTTGTCGTCATGACGTCCTCGTTGCCGAGCGAAGGCAAGACAACCAACGCGCTGGCGTTGGCTCAGAACCTTGTCGGGATCGGTAAGAAAGTGCTTCTGGTCGAGGGAGACATACGGCGGCAGACCATGACCGCACAATTAAAAGGCGCACCCAAAGCCGGCATAGTTTCGGTTCTTTCGGGAATCTTGACCGCACAGCAAGCGATCTTTCAAGACCCTCTCGTTGGTTGTGACATCCTTGCTGGCGAGAAAACTTCGGCAAATGCTGCAGATCTTTTTGCCTCGGAACGGTTCCGTCAATTTCTGGACGGCATGCGCGCGGTCTACGACATTATACTGATCGATACACCGCCAACTTTATTGGTATCAGACGCGCGACTGATTGCACGAAATGCAGATGCTGTTCTTTTGACGGTCAAGTGGAACACGACAACCGAACAGGACGTGCAGGAAACATTGCGCCTGTTCCATACGGACAACCAACGCATTTCCGGCATTGTTCTGGGCCAGATCAACACCCGTAAAGCAAAACACTATGGCTACTCTTATGGTGGATATGGCAACGCATACTACAGCAACTGAGCTCGGCTTTTCACGCCAAAACATCGCCGAACCTAAGACAATCACCAATCACTGTACCACCAAATAAAGGCCACGCCTTTAATTCGTAGTGCTCACTGTGCTTGTAGTGCTGTTGGTCGATCCGCCCCCACCGCCTGCAGCGGCCAATCCAGCGGCTGCGGCAACCACGCCAAGCGCTGGCGCAACAAGCGGAACAAACCCGGTGACACCTGCTGCTGCCGCAGCCTCTGCTGCGCCGCCCGCGACAGCGCCTCCGTTTTGGGCAGTTGTTGAGGCCTCAGATCCCTCTTGCGCGAAAACCCCTGTGGTTGAAATTGCGAAAACAAAAAAGAACGCTCTGATCATCGTCAATCTCCTAAAGATAGTGCTGCTCCGATTTCATGACGTGACCGGAACGGCAAGAATAGTTTAGACGAAACTACATTCGTATCTCTTGCATAAAAATATTAATTTTCAGATAATTATTTCAATTTCGTTAAGACTCGAAAGTCATCAACACCTTTCGCTTTGAAACAAATTTGGATGCGTAATATCTGAGCGGCAGCTTGTTTCTTTTGCAAAAAAACAACACGCTATACGTGCATAACGTTTGACTGCGTTTACACAAGACGTGGCATTTAAAATCCTTTAACCAAAGGCCAATCTACAAGCGAAAAGCAAACGTGATACAACGAGCGGTCTCTTTCAGGCAACGAGTAATCCTGGCGTTAATCTGTGTATTCATGATGACGAGCGCGCACGCGCAGAGTGTCTCGACCTATGGCACACCGGGCCTGATCGAGATTCCAACCGCTGAAATGTTTGACGATGGGGCATTGGTTTTTACCGCCGCCGGATTCCGAAAAACCGGGCGCGGTACAATGACATTCCAGCTTTTGCCATGGATCCACGGAAGTTTTCGATATTCCGTTCTGGATGACTTCAACATTGATGGGTCTTCCACATTTTACGACCGCAGCTTTGACATCCATTTCCGGCTTCGGGAAGAAACGAAAAACGGGCCAGCCGTCGTCGTAGGTCTGCGCGATTTCGGCGGTACCGGAATTTACGCAGCCGAGTATTTTATTGCCACCAAAACACTCCGGGACCGCTTCAAACTGACCGGTGGCATTGGGTGGGGTCGTTTGGCCGGACGGGGCGCTTTCTCGAACCCATTGGGGGTGTTTTCTGACAGGCTGGACACACGACCCCCTCGGGAAAGCGGCGGCATTGGTAGCACGGGACAGTTGGACACTGGAAACTGGTTTCAAGGCGATGCCGCCCTGTTCGGCGGTGCAAGCTGGGCTTTTAATAAGCGCCTGACTTTGATGGCCGAGTATTCTCCTGACCTTTACACCGAAGAACATGACCGTACCGGGTTTACCGTTAAAACTCCGATCAATCTTGGTGCGCAATATCGGTTTCGAAATGGAACACAACTGACGGCGTCGGTTTTATATGGCACCACATTTGGGCTGACCTACAGCTATTTTATTGACCCCCGTAAATCCGTGACCCCGGGGGGCCAAGGCGCGTCCCCGCCGCCGCTGTTGCCCCCAAGCCAGGTCGCTGACAAAGCCAAGCAGGGCGACATCCGAACCCGGCTGCAGACTGCGCTCGGTCAGGAGGGCTTGCGCCTTGTATACCTGTCAGAGACCCCCAACACCGTTCGTGTCGGGGTCGAGAACGCCACTTACGGGCAGGCTGCTCAGGCCTTGGGACGCGCCGCCCGTGTTCTAGCAAATGAGCAACCGCCTCAAACCCAGCATTTCGACATTGCGCTGATGTCCAATGGAGTACCACTTAGCGCGGTTAGCGTGAATCGTAGCGATCTTTATGAGCTTGAGAACGACCCCGACAACGCATGGCGCAGTTTTGCCCGGTCTCAGGTCTCAGATACGATCCCGTTGGTACAGGGGGGCGTTCTGACAGATGCGTTTCCCCATTTCTCCTACCGGTTCGGTCCATACCTGAACTTTTCGTTCTTTGATCCCGATGAGCCGCTGCGCTACGAAGTCGGCGCGGCACTTGGACTGGATTATACCCTATCACCCGGATTCACGCTGTCGACTGAACTGCGTCAACCGATCATTGGAACACTGGATGACAGCACGCGTGTATCGGACTCGACGCTGCCCAGGGTGCGATCGGATTGGGCAATCTATGCGCGCGAATCCGATACCCGCATCGAACACATGACGGCTGAGTACATGTGGCGTCCAGCCCAGAACTTCTTTGCTAGGGCGACGATGGGGTATCTCGAGACCATGTTCGGCGGCGTGTCGACGGAACTGCTGTGGTACCCTGTGAAAAGCCGCCTCGCCCTAGGGGTCGAAGCGAATTACGTGACCCAGCGCGACTTTGATGTGCTGTTCGGCTTTCAGGATTACAGCGTCGCCACCGGACATGTCTCGGCCTATTATGACCTGCCGGGCGAATACCATGCACAGGTCGATGTCGGGCGATATCTGGCAGGTGACTACGGCGCGACGTTTGCACTGGATCGCGAGTTCACCAATGGCTTCAAGGTTGGGGCCTTTTTCACTTTGACAACTGTTGGGTTCAGTGAGTTCGGCGAAGGGTCTTTCGACAAAGGTATCCGTCTGGAAGTTCCCGTCAGTTGGCTGACTGGACGTCCGTCGCGAAACAAGATCGCCCAGACGATCCGCCCTGTGCTGCGTGATGGCGGTGCGCGGCTGAATGTTCGTAACCGTCTGTACGGTGTCACCCGCGAGGCCCGCGCGCAGCGTTTGTCCCGCGGATGGGGGAGGTTCTGGCGATGAAAATACGGCACTTCTTCATTCTTGGCCTCTTGCTGGTCTCTTGCGGTGAGGCGCAAGAAGATTTCGATCTGCTCAAAGGCGCGCTACAACCCAACGCGCCACGGTTTCATCCGCGTGCCAACACCCTGGCGTCTCTCCGCCCGATTCCGCCCCGGCTTGAAGTTGGATTTCCATCACGAGATCTGGCGGGTGTGATGCTGCTTGAGACCGAGCGGGACGGGGTGCAATCCTGGCTGACGGCAGATGGGGCGGCTATCACCTTAGACCACGGCATGCTGACTTCGGCAAAGGGTTTTGGGAGCGGCATGTCCAGCGCTGACGTGCGCCAAAGCGCGGCGCTGATCCTTGAAGGCCAAGAAGGGCAGGCAAAGCGGTTCCACAGTTTTCTCAACGGAAATGATGAAATCGAACTGCACGCCTATGTTTGCCAGATTGCCAATCTAGGCCCCGAAACTGTTCTGCTGCGCGGCAACCCCGTGGCCACGACGAAGCTGCAGGAAAATTGTTTTGGGATCGAGGATACGTTCACCAACACCTACTGGGTTCAAAACAGCGCGCAACGGGTCGTTCAATCCTTGCAATGGACCGGCATTTTTCTGGGCAACATGTTCATCAAACTGGTGCCCGATGACACGTAAGACTTTCAATAGCAAAGGACACATCATGCCCAAGATACACTTTTTTCTAAGCGTGCTGACCGTGATCGGTCTGACGGCAGGATGTTCAACGATCTACCGCAGCCCTTCGGTAACGGCCGGCGTTTCGGACAGTGGCAGCGTGCGCGTCGTACCGTTAACGCCGGAAACCGTCCTGGTCGCGAACCGCTCGACCTATGCGCCCAAGACACTGCCGTCGGTCTTTCAGGCTTCGGCCGGGTCTGGCGCGGGCACCAGCCAACGCGGGATCGGGCCTCTGCCGGATGCGCCATCAACTCAGGACGGTTCGCGCGCAGGGTTGCGGCTGGATCCTCCACCGCAGGTCAACCCCGGCGCCTATACGATCGGAATCGGTGATGTACTGGTGCTGTCCACCCCTTCGACACAGGGCAGCGCAGGCGAGTTGTCCGGCCTTCTGGCGGCGCAGAACAGCCGCAACGGATACACCGTGCAAGATGACGGCTCGATCAACATCCCAGATGTCGGGCGGGTGCGTCTGCTGGGCCTGACCGTGGACGACGCAGAAGCTGTTGTTTTCCAAAGGCTGGTCGAAAACCAGATCGACCCGACATTCAGTCTGGAAATCGCCGAGTTCACCTCGCGCCGCGTGTCGGTTGGCGGTGCGGTCGGAAAACCCGGTGTCCAGCCGATCACGCTTAATCCATTGACTCTGGGCGAGGCGCTGGCCGCCGCTGGTTCGGTCTCGGTCAGTGATATCGACAACAGCTCGGTACGGGTCTACCGGGATGGGCGGATGTACCAGATCCCGCTAGAGGACCTTTACGCTCGTACCGATCTACAGAACCTGAACTTGATCGCGGATGACTCGGTCTTTGTTGACACGGACTACGATCTGGATCGCGCCGAACGGTATTTCGCACAACAAATTCAACTGCGCGAAACGGTTCTGGAGGGACGACGCACATCGTTGCAAGAACTGTCCACCGCCGTCGACCTACGCCGGGACGAGTTGAACGAAAGGCGCGACAGCTTTATCCAATCCGTCGAGCTGGACGCCGTGGATCGCGACTATGTTTACCTGAGTGGAGAAGTACGTACTCAGGGGCGTTATGCCCTGCCGTTCAATCATCGCGCAACTCTGGCCGATGCGCTGTTTGACACTGGCGGCGGGGTCGCCAAGGAAACCGGCGACGCATCCGAGGTTTACGTGCTGCGCGCTTCTCAGGATGTGCGCGAATTTGGTGCTGTCACCGCCTGGCATCTCGATACGCGCAATGCGGCGCATCTGACTCTGGCTGCCCAGTTCGAGCTTCGAAACAACGACGTTATTTTTATCGCCGAAAACCCGGTTACACGGTGGAGCAGAACAATCAGCCAGATCACTCCATCGCTGATCACGACCCCGATTGTTGCAGCGTCAAATTAGGGATTTTGCAGCCGAGCCCATCGGCAGGGCTCGGCTCGTTTATCGACGCCTTTGGGCGCGTTCGAACCGCCGCTTATCCCAGCAGCATCGCGTGAATACCCGATGCGGTGGTTCCGGTCGCGTGAACCTTGGATACGCCCACAGGCAGGATCGAAAAGTCGACCATTTTCACAGTACGGTTTTCGCCCTGTACCGTCGTTACAACCACAGTACCGCCGGTTTCGACATACAAGCCAATTGCCACGGCCGCCAGATCGGCGCTGTCGGAGGGTATTACGGGTGCAATATCACGGGCAGGACCGGCCAGGCTGGAGGCACGGTTGTTAAAAGGATTCGTTGTCATGGATCAGATCTCGCTGTGTTTGTCAGTTTGCGAGACCCTAAGAACAGGCCGTTAACGAGCTCAAAGCAGTGCGCCCGTTGCCCACTAGGTCACGCGGTCAGCTTTCCAGGAATCTTGGCGCGGTCCCATCCAGGCATACCGCGCTCAGCCGGCCTGTTGCGAAAGCCCCGGTATCTATCGCGATACGCCCGCGTTCTGCCTTCGCTTTTGGAACGATCGTGTGCCCATGAACCACCCACATCCCGTCCCGTCTGTCCTTTTTATCGAAATCAGGATGGCCCCAAATCAATGCTTTGTCAGACTGTTCATCAAGCGCACGGTTCGGATCGGCACCGGCGTGTGTGACCAGTACAGTCCCAGTCAAGAACCGATTATGCAGGGCGGCCAGCCAGGAACAAAGGGGCTGTCCCATGGCAAACTGCAACCGGTCACGGCAGTCCTGCAGGTCGTCTCCGCTCATTTCCGGTCGAACGCCTGATACGCCGAACGAGGCCAAAGTCTGCAATCCGCCGTACCTAAGCCAGCGGTGACCATGGCGTTTAGGGTCCTGCAGGAACCTCAACAACATCTCTTCGTGATTGCCCATCAAGCACGTAATGTCGGTACGCGCGCTGAGCAGCTTTAGCACCTCGGCGCTATGCTCGCCGCGGTCGATATTGTCACCGACCATAACCAGGCGGTGATCGTCTGGAACTTTCGCCAGAAGGTGCTCTAACTGCGATATACATCCGTGGACATCACCGATGACGCAGATCGGTTCGGCCGGCATTGGGATCGCAAATTCAGCGCGCCTGAAACGTCCAATCAGGGATGTCAGAGTTTGCAATGGGCCGCACAAACCAAAGAGGTGAAGATTGGGCATAGTAGTATCGCGGCGACCCAACCGCTACAAGCCGTCCAGTGTTAGGCCGGTCGGCAGCGCGGCACACCCATGCGTATCAGCTCGGCACCTTTGATCTTGTGCACGCCATGAATTCTGTTGCGTCCAGTCTCCATAAACCATGATCGCAAAGGTTCGGGGTAATATGCCGCCATGACTTGGCTAAAGTAGTCAAAATCCTCTTTCGACAACCGGCGCCCCCCACGTGAAGGACCATGGAACCCGAAAACCGTGCGTGGTTCAACGCACGTACCGGTCAAGCCCAGAAACATTGTACAGGTCGAAAAACAGACACGCCCGCGAATTTCGATCTGAACCCCATGTCTTTGAAGATTCTCCAGCTCGACAATGCGATCGTGTAAATATCCACCCCGATCATTACCAACTATGAAGGAGTTAAACGTTTCCGCCAAACTGACCGTCGGCAGACACAGCAAGCCAACCCAAGCAAGACACATGACCAGACCGGCACGGCACCGGTTGGTTTTGTGACCTTCCACCCGTAGTTTCGCTCGGCAGCTCCACATCCCTTTTCTCCAACCCGATGAAACACGGGTTCAGAGCTAGTCGGCAGCAGGACCATAGAGGTGCACGGCATGTGTTGAAAATGTGTTTTAAATCAAAGATTTATATTTATTTCACTGAAAATTTTAGCGGCCTTGGAAATTACTACATGACGTCGTTTACGCCGAACGGCCGAGATACAGTCGTCGGTGGCATCCGGGCTTTGAATTAGTTGTTAAAACAATCCCGGATGATCTGGTTACCGTCCGTATCTATGGCGCCCGTATCGAATTTAATTTGCGGTGCCAAACGCGGGCGAGTGAAGGCAATCGAATCAAAGGTTTGGGCTGAGATAATCAAATCGCCAAACCAAGGGGTATAGTCCAGAAACGCCTCGGTCATGAGTAACGTGTCACCCTCAGCAAAAAGCGGGATCCGGTCCGCGTAGAAGATCATCTGCGCATTAGTAAGATCCGTCAGCCCGTCGGTCGACTCGGACCAACAGAATTCCAAAACACGCTGCGCCTGATCCGCGCAATCAGCCGTACACTCGACCGTCGACATCCTTAGTTCGGTTGGATAGCTGTTGTTTGTCAGAAACCTGTAAATGCTGTCCATACCGTCGAAATAACTTGAATCGATGAAATTGTCTTCCCGGCTGACCATGTCAGATACGGTATAGGCTGCCTTAGATTGTAGATACGTAACCCGTATCGCATCCTGCACAACGATACCTCCGGCCGTCAAAAAGATCAGAAACGGTAACACCATTCCCATCTCGACAAGCGCAGCACCGCTTGTATTTGCTTTAAAGCGGGCAACAGCGCCAGACACGGCGCGGGCGTAACTGTTCAACTGGTTAAACATGTCAGAAAGGCTCGTTCACAAAGGCTGATTTGGACACAAGGGCGAAATTCCCGAACTCGTCATACCGCGGCAGAGATCGCAGCGCGTTGATCGGGGGAAACAATGAACCCTGAATCAGGCAGGCCCGCGCCACCATCAACTGGTTCTCGATTCCAGTACTGAAATCAATTGGCGGCATATAGCCGTCTTCTGGTGTCGTATCGAGGCAATTGGTTTGACCCAGATCCAAGTTCCACACCGATCTTTCTACCTCGCGCACCTGCAGCAACAAGTTGTCCGAACAATTCCAAAGGATGAACCGCGCCAGGGGTTTGGCACACATAGCATCTTTGACCTTTTCGTGATCCGGATCAGGAATCAATCCGAGGCGTAGCTCGCGAAAAGTCTGGTCCGTCACACGATCCAGTGAGATCTGGCGCATCTTAAGAAAGCTGAACTCAAGCGTCATATAGCAGATCAACAAAAGCAGCGGTAAGCAGAACGCATATTCGACAAGCACGGCGCCCGCTTCGTTCTTTCGCCAATTTCGAAGTCTGGTCACAAAGCCGCCGTTCGCATTGGATTCCGGTTGTTGCGGTACGGCCATATTTTTGTCGTTACGAATGGTAGTCATGATCAAAACCCTCCGCCCTCGTTACTGTGTCAATCGCAAGCGGTTGATCTGCCGCGCGATCGACTCAAAGGCCGAGGCGATATCAAGGCTATTCACGTCATAGAAAAAGGCGGGGGACGAGGCACAGTCCAAAAGAGTGGCATCGCCCTGCGCATAGGTGTCCATGCCGATGGTAAAGATAGTGATACCACTGTCCTTGGCCGCCTGACAGATCGCAGAGGTACGAGGGTTCTTCGTCGTGTTCAGAGTTGATGCGACGATCCGGTTATAGTGGTTGTTGGCCGATCGCCGGGTATCCGCTGGCGCAAGTATATCGATTACAAATCGACGTACTGGCATGGCTGCCCAGACCTCTGGCCAAGTCAAACGGACGGCTCCTCCGCCTGGCGACGTGCTCCAGAAGTTACCCGGGACGTGATAGTAATCAAATGGCCCGCGACGATTCCTGAAATAGGCGTACCTGTTTGTTCCCGGCACGTTGAATACCGGCGAATTGCCACTGCGAAACGGAGATTTGATGTCGTAGCTCTGCGTATTCTCACCATCTGACATCACGATCAGATATTTTACCGTATTGGCGCTGGTGAAGTCATCAGGAACGTTTCGTGCAGCCGGAGCGGCCAAATATTCAAACCCGGCAGTTCCTGACAAGGATGACAAAACCGGTCTCAACGACGGATCCAGCATGGCTGCACCCCATTTCGTCGCCATTTCAATCGAAGTGAAGCCGTAAGGCTGCATCGCTCGGATACGCGCCTTAAGAACTTCGGGATCCTCCGCCCATGGAACAATGTCTCGTACAGTAGAGTCAGTTGGACAAACTGCGCCAAACTGAGTGACATCGCTACCAAGCCCTCGGGCGTCATGGTGCGCTGTTCTGGACAGGGTTGTATCCGTAGGGATGGCTGTCGTTTGGTAGTCGGAAGCGTTGCTGAAAGTCACGCAGTTCGAAGTGGAATGCTCGGAACTGACCGTGAAGTTGCTAAGCAATGCTTCACCGACGGAAACCTGGGTTGCAAATGGAACGAGTGAAATTGTTGTGTTACCTGGCTGACCCGGGCGGGGCTGGACAGCGTCTACGAATGCTTGGGCTGCTGGAATCAACAAATCCATCCGGGACGGCGTGGCAGCTGGCCCGCTGGTAGCACCTGGTGCCCATGACATCGAACCGGAATTGTCCAGGGCGACTGCAATTTCCAGATCCTGGCGCGACTCTGTTGCAGCACCAACAACGGGTACATCCCATGATTCCCAACCCACAACTTGTGTTAGATAAGCCGGAACTTCTTCGCCCGCAGTAATTCTCACCGTCCGTTCAGTTGGTGTGTTGACTATCGAGACATTCTTCAGGTTGGCAGCAAGCCCTGCTTTTTCAAAAAAATCTTCGACCAGAACTTCAGGATCCAAAACCTGTTCAAGGTCCGCCGAAGCGAGGCTGGCCGCATCCGTCGTATTCTGCAGTTTGACCCGAACATTCTCGGTCAATGCAAGCTCCAGCGCAAAACCAATAAAGGCAAGCATCGGGATGATCATCATGGCAACCAAAACCAGAACCGCACCGTCGGACTCGCTACGGAAACGGGCCATCAGTCCACGTGCGTCATCGCTAGATTGCTGGCTTCGCTTTATCGAAAGGAAGACCGATTTTCCTTCGGTCAAATCTTCAAAATCTGTACCCATCTGAACAACTCATAACTGGTGGAACCGCGAACAATTTGAAAAAGCAGTTAGTAACTTACACCAAAATGAACTTAAAATGAACTGGGAATGAACGAATTTTGTCAATTTTTGGACACATTCTTTCAATCGAATATCTTTTGCCGCGGTCACACGTGTGAATCGGAGGCTTCGTCGTATCCGGTGAGACGAGTACTCTCGAATGCTATCGTAACGGTATGCGTTTCAAATTTATTTATTTGATTTCATTAACTTACAATGCTTCTGTGCTCGCGTCACCTTTACGAAATACCCAACCTAATTGTTTGGCTTAGTCGATTAGGGGCACGGAAACCTGGTGTCCCACGCTTTCAGCGACACATCGTTCAGCGCCGACGACGATCACTTTTGAACATGAATTGTGAACCACAAACAAGTTATTCACTTATTGTTTCCAGCTAACTGGGAGTTCATCGTTTGGCACTCAGTGATTAATCGATTCTGAGACCTCTAACACTGAGTCGTTACGGCAGGATTCCGGTTGCTGATCCTAACCGGATATCACATCGATAAGGGGGCGTGAGCCCCCGCATTCTTTTCCCCAACATCGCCAAGCAACCCAGCGGCAGGGCATGCCGCGCTAGAGGGGGGTCTTGTAACACCCCCCTCCACGAATACGAAAGCGAAGGTCAGCGCAAAGGCGAAGGTCAGCGCAAAGGCAAAGCAGGCATGCGGGTGATTGAATTAACCAACCGGTAAGAATTCACGCCGCAACGAATGCTCAAGCGCTCGACCTGAACAGTCGGGCGCTTTTAACTTTGTTCTATTCCTTCGGATGTTTTGCACAGCGCCTTTGTCCGCTATGCGGACTTTGCTGCCGTTCGTTCCAATCCTCCACATCTAGACTTCAGAGCCAAACAGATTCACATTGAACCAAGCCCACCAATTGCCAGAACCCAAGTCCTAGTCAGTTAAGGAGACCGTGTGTACTTTCAAATTTCAGCATTGTTAGCAACGGCGCTGCGGCATACGAAGAATGTCTATCTTTGGGTCATCAGCGGGTTCTAAAGGCTTGTTATTGTAGTAGTTGTCTTAGTTCTTGGGACAGCAATTGCCTCTATTATTGTACGAAATCTCGGTGGAAATATATTCTGGGAGCTCGGGGTTTTTGGTTTGGGAGGGTTCTTGACCCTCCACTTTGCGATGCAGACAAGGAAGTTCATGAGCTCCGGCGAATAGACCGTCGACTAATGCACAGGTCTGAACCGTAGCAAAAGGTGGAATGGGCTCACCGCAGACATTCGAGCTATCGGCTTATGGGATGATATTCCCCTACCCGGGGAATACGCGGTGTCGGGTATACCCCGGGTAGGGAAAAATCCCGATGATTACGTGTAGTGGCAATGCCATTTCACTTGGCTGACGGTGCTGACAGCACTGACGGTGAGGGCGCATTGGTTTTCGTTATGAGAAAGAATCAGCCCCGGTTTCGTTGGTAATACGTAGCCGTAGTTTGCGCTCTTGCGTAGCACCGTTGTAGCACCGGGTGTTGGCACCTAAACGCAGAAAGCGCGCCCCTTGGGGCGCTAAGTGCTTGATATCTGACTGGAAGTATTGGTTGGGGGAGTAGGATTTGAACCTCTGACCTTCAGGTTATGATCCTGACGAGGTTTGCTCGTTAAGCCAGCAGTCCAGTGGACTGTTTGTAGTGTGAACGGGCTGTTTAAAGATTGGTTGGGGGAGTAGGATTTGAACCTCTGACCTTCAGGTTATTAGCCTGACGAGGTTTGATCGTTAAGCAAACAGTCCAGTGGACTGTTTGTAGATCGAACGGGCTACTTGGATTTTGGTTGCGGGGGAGAGGATTTGAACCTCTGACCTTCAGGTTATGAGCCTGACGAGCTACCGGACTGCTCCACCCCGCGCCAGATGTTCTTTTCATCGTTTAGAGAGATATGGGCTTTTTCTAGGTTTGGCGGTGACCTACTCTCCCGGGGCTTAAGCCCAAGTACCATTGGCGCGGCAGTGCTTAACTTCCGGGTTCGGGATGGGACCGGGTGTTTCACTTGCGCTATGACCACCAAACCGAGGAAAAGCCCTCGGTCGACTTTCTTGCTGTGCAAGAAAGCGACTATGCAGGAGGCAGCGTATTCGCGAAGCGGATGCGCATTCCTGCACGGTTGTTATGTCAATCAACATCGTCGTTTGAAGCGACGAAGTCATCCATGTTTACTGAGGTGTATGTTTTTGATTTGTCTTTCCATTACTGGATCAAATCAAGCCTATCGGGCGATTAGTACCGGTCAACTGAACGCATTACTGCGCTTACATCTCCGGCCTATTGACGTGGTGGTCTTCCACGGCCCTCAGGGAGACCTTGTTTTGAGGGGGGCTTCCCGCTTAGATGCCTTCAGCGGTTATCCTGTCCGATCATAGCTACCCAGCACTGCCGTTGGCACGACAACTGGTCCACCAGTGGATCGTTCACCCCGGTCCTCTCGTACTAGGGGCAACTCCTCTCAAGTCTCCTACACCCACGGCAGATAGGGACCGAACTGTCTCACGACGTTCTAAACCCAGCTCACGTACCTCTTTAAACGGCGAACAGCCGTACCCTTGGGACCTGCTCCAGCCCCAGGATGAGATGAGCCGACATCGAGGTGCCAAACACTGCCGTCGATATGGACTCTTGGGCAGTATCAGCCTGTTATCCCCGGCGTACCTTTTATCCGTTGAGCGATGGCCCTTCCACTCGGGACCACCGGATCACTATGGCCGTCTTTCGACTCTGCTCGACTTGTCAGTCTTGCAGTCAGGCTGGCTTCTGCCATTGCACTCAACGAGCGATTTCCGACCGCTCTGAGCCAACCTTCGCGCGCCTCCGTTACGCTTTAGGAGGCGACCGCCCCAGTCAAACTACCCGCCACGCAGGGTCCCGGATCCGGATAACGGACCGCGGTTAGACATCAAGAGTGCGAAGGGTGGTATCTCAGGGAGGCTCCACAGGGACTTGCGTTCCTGCTTCAAAGCCTACCACCTATCCTGCACATCACAATCCTGATGCCAGTGCGAAGCTGTAGTAAAGGTGCACGGGGTCTTTCCGTCTAACCGCGGGAAGCCTGCATCTTGACAGGCAATTCAATTTCGCTGAGTCGATGTTGGAGACAGCGGGGAAGTCGTTACGCCATTCGTGCAGGTCGGAACTTACCCGACAAGGAATTTCGCTACCTTAGGACCGTTATAGTTACGGCCGCCGTTTACCTGGGCTTCAATTCAAGGCTCTCACCTCTCCTTTTAACCTTCAGGCACCGGGCAGGCGTCAGACCCTATACGTCGTCTTGCGACTTCGCAGAGCCCTGTGTTTTTAATAAACAGTCGCCACCCCCTGGTTTGTGCCCCCAGCCCCTAGTTGCCTAGGAACCGGGCCTCCTTCTCGCGAACTTACGGAGGTATTTTGCCGAGTTCCTTCAACATCGTTCTCTCAAGCGCCTTGGTATGCTCTACCAGTCCACCTGTGTCGGTTTAGGGTACGGTCTTACAGGAGGGCTATTTCCAGGAACCTCTTAGCAGCCCATTCAATCCAATAAGGATGAACTACCTTCGAGATCCGTCACCACTCCACGGCTCAGGAATATTAACCTGATTCCCATCGCCTACGCCTTTCGGCCTCGGCTTAGGGGCCGGCTTACCCTGCTCAGATTAGCTTTAAGCAGGAACCCTTGGACTTTCGGCGAGTGTCTCTCACACTCTTTGTCGCTACTCATGTCATCATTCTCACTAGTGATCTCTCCACGGGATCGCTCACGCGCCCGCTTCATCGAAAACACTCTATCCTGCGCTACCGCCTATTCGGCTACTTGAGCGCGATTGCTCGCGCCAAATGACCGGCGATAATACAGGATGAGTGCTATGTCACACTACGCTCTGCTACCGATGCTTACGCATCCCTAGACTTCGGCTCATGGCTTGAGCCCCGTTACATCTTCGCCGCAGGACAACTTATTTAGACCAGTGAGCTGTTACGCTATCTTTAAAGGATGGCTGCTTCTAAGCCAACCTCCTGGTTGTTTTGGTCGTCCCACCTGCTTTCCCACTTAGCCATGAATTGGGGGCCTTAGTCGTAGGTCAGGGTTGTTTCCCTCTCCACTACGGACGTTAGCATCCGCAGTGTGTCTGCCATCTAGTACTCCCGGGTATTCGGAGTTTGGTTAGGATCAGTAAGCCTGTGTACATTACCCATCCAGTGCTCTACCCCCCGGGGTATT
>NZ_JBQFJE010000003.1:2825000-3250000 GCF_056535965.1 Ruegeria sp. AM7 | reverse complement strand
AGACGGATGCGGGCACCGTTCGCGCCGCCACGCTTGTCCGACCCACGGAAGGTCGAGGCCGAGGCCCAAGCGGTCGACACCAACTCGGACACCGACAGGCCGGTGGCTGCGATCTTGGCTTTAAGGTCGGCTACGTCCGCGTCATCCACCAGATCGTGATCCACAGCAGGGACGTTGTCTTGCCAGATCAGCTCTTCGGTCGGGGCCTCTTCACCGATATAGGCCGAGCGGGGGCCCATATCGCGGTGGGTCAGCTTGAACCATGCGCGAGCAAAGGCATCGGCGAACTCTTCCGGGTTTTCGTGGAAGCGTTTCGAGATCGGGCCATAGATCGGGTCCATGCGCATCGCCATATCGGCGGTGGTCATCATGGTTTTGACCTTTTTCGACGGATCGTGCGCCTGCGGGGCCATGTCTTCTTCTTTGACGTTCACCGGCTCCCAGATATATGCGCCCGAGGGGCTTTTGGTCAGGTTCCAGTCATATCCGAACAGCAGGTCGAAATAGCCGTTGTCCCATTTGATCGGGTTCGCGGTCCACGCGCCTTCGATGCCGGACGTGGTGGTGTCGTCACCTTTGCCCGAACCGAATTTGTTGATCCAGCCAAAGCCCATTTCCTCAATCGGGGCGGCCTCGGGTTCGGGGCCAACCAGATCGGGATCACCTGCACCGTGCGCCTTACCAAAGGTGTGACCACCGGCGATCAGAGCAACGGTTTCCTCGTCATTCATCGCCATCCGGCCAAAGGTGTCACGGATGTCGCGGCCCGAGGCCAAGACGTTCGGCTCGCCGTCGGGGCCTTCGGGGTTTACATAGATCAGGCCCATCTGCACAGCGGCCAGCGGGTTTTCCAGATCGCGCTCGCCGGAATAGCGGCTGTTCGGGTTGTCGGTGGGGGCCAGCCATTCGGTCTCGGTACCCCAATAGATGTCTTCTTCGGGGGCCCAGATATCTTCGCGGCCACCGGCGAAACCAAAGGTTTTGCCACCCATGGATTCGATGGCACAGTTGCCCGCCAGGATCATCAGGTCGGCCCAGGAAATCTGGTTGCCGTATTTCTGCTTGATCGGCCACAGCAAACGGCGCGCTTTATCCAGGTTGCCGTTGTCCGGCCAGCTGTTAAGCGGCGCAAACCGCTGGTTACCGGTCGAAGCACCGCCACGACCATCTGCCGTCCGGTAGGTGCCCGCGCTGTGCCACGCCATACGGATGAAGAACCCGCCGTAATGGCCATAATCCGCTGGCCACCAGTCCTGCGAGTCCGTCATCAGCGCATACAGGTCTTCCTTCAGCGCTTTCATGTCCAGCGCCTTGAACGCTTCGGCATAGTCGAAATCCGCATCCATCGGATTCGAGGCCGGTCCGTGCTGATGCAGGATCGACAGATTCAGCTGGTTCGGCCACCAGTCCCGGTTAGACCGGGTTCCTGCACCGTGCATGACAGGGCATCCGCCTGCTTTGGGGTTATCACTTCCGTCCATGTCGATCTCCATTCCTGGCAAAATTCCGGCGCTGTGGCGCCGCTAAAAAACTCGGTCGGTCAAGAACACATATAGATGACACTTTTATCCATCCTACAGGCGCCGCGAAAATTCGCGCAGGCAGCAGGGCGGGCAACAGCGACTCTCGGGTCTTGTCGACGCGACTCCTAGCAAATTCAAGCTATGCTAAAAAGTTTTGTTTTCGGATTATTGTGATAACTAAAAATTATCATAGATAGATCATCCGTCCCGCATCAACGAGTCCAAGCCAACCCGGTAATCAGGATACAGAAGCTTCACGCCCAGTTCATCCTTGATCCGGTCGTTCCTGACGCGCTTGTTCTCATTGTAGAAGCTACGCGCCATGGGGGTTAGTTCCGCCTCATCAAACGGGACCGCGGGTGGTAAAGGCAGTCCCTGCAATTCCGCCGCATAGGCAATTACGTCTTGTGGAGGGACCGGCTCATCATCGCAGACGTTATATATGGCCCCCGGATTGGGCGCAGACATGGACGCAGCAAGGACCTGCGCAATGTCGGCCACATGAATTCGAGAGAATACCTGACCCGGCTTGATGATCCGCCGCATGCCAACGCGTTTCAGTTTGGAAAATGGACCGCGTCCGGGACCGTAAATCCCGGCCAACCGAAAGATATGGGTCGGCAGGTTCGGAATACTCAACCATTGTTGCTCGGCTTGAACCCGCCATTTGCCGCGTTGGGCGGTGGGCGTTGCAGGCGTGGATTCATCTACCCACGCACCTTGATGATCACCGTAAACGGCGGTTGTGGACAAGTATCCAACCCACTTGAACTGTGCAGCCCGTGCCGTGATTTCGTCTTGCAGCGTTGCCAGAACCGGATCGCCGTCAGCATTGGGTGCCGTTGAGATCAGCAGATGCGTCACCCCGTCCAGATTGACCTGCTGTCCCGGCCAGACAACTGGTTCCGCCCCAGATGCCCGTAAAGCCGGTGATTGCGCCGGATCCCGCGTGGTTCCGATAGCCCGCCATCCATTGGGTGCCAGCAGTCGCGTCAACTCCTGCGCGGAATAGCCATGACCAAACGAAAATAGAGTACCTGTCATGCCGCCATTGATGATCCGCAAATCCACCAGATGCAAGCGGGGTCGACGGGATACTTGATTCGAATCTCTCAATGCGCCTTTCTTTTAGGCATGAGTGACAAAACCCCCGATCTACACACGGCTTATGCGCTGGAAACACCCGAAGATAACCGACGGCTATATGCCGAATGGGCCGGGGACTATGACGAAGGCTTTGCCACCCGAGAGGATTACCAGCTGCATATTCGCACCGCCCGCGCGTTTGTAGGCGCAGGAGGTCAGGGCCCGGTGCTGGATGTCGGAGCCGGAACAGGATTGTGCGGAGCCGTTCTTGCAGGTTTGGGTGTCGGACCTATCGACGCCACCGATATCAGCGCCGAGATGCTGGATCAGGCCATGCGCAAGGATATCTACCGCGACGCGATAGAAGCTGACCTGAACGAGGGCATCCCGGTTCCGCGCGAAAACTACTCGGGCGTCGTGTCGTCAGGCACCTTCACCCATGGCCATCTGGGCCCCGAGGCTTTGATGCCCTTGCTGCGCGTCGCCCGCCCCGGAGCGCAATTCGCCCTGTCGATCAACGCGCAGCACTATGAAAAACTGGGGTTTGCCGAAGCTCTGCACAAACTGGCACAGGGCCAGATCAGGAATCTCGCCCTACCCGAGGTTCGAATCTACGGCGAACTTGCCAACGGCCCAAACAAGGACGATACGGCTTTGATCGCCCTGTTCGAACGAGTTTAGCGCCCCTTCCAGACCGGATCGCGTTTTTCAGCAAAGGCGCGGGCGCCTTCCAGATTGTCCTCAGACCCATACAGAACATCCACGGTCGGCAACTGCCGCCGTGTGATCCGGTTCATGGCGTCCTGAAACTTGGAATCCTCGGCCTCGCGCACGATCTCTTTGATCGCGGCATAGACCAGAGGCGGCCCGCTGGCCAGCAAACGCGCCAGTTCCCATGCGCGGTCCATCAGCTGATCGCCGGGTACGATTTCGTTGACCAGACCCCAGTTCTGGGCCTCATCCGGGGTGAACCAGCGGCCCGTCAGTAATAATTCCATCGCGATATGATAGGGGATGCGCTTGGGCAGTTTGACACTGGCCGCATCCGCAACGGTACCGGATCGGATTTCGGGCAGGGCAAAGCTGGCGTGATCTGCGGCGATGATCATGTCTGCGCTCAGCGCCAGTTCCAGCCCTCCACCGCAGGCGATTCCGTTCACGGCGGCAATCACCGGCTTGTTCATATCGCGCAGCTCTTGCAACCCGCCGAAGCCGCCCACACCATAATCGCCATCCACTGCGTCGCCATCCGCCGCAGCCTTCAGATCCCAGCCGGGGCAAAAGAACTTGTCGCCGCCGCCGGTGATGATCGCCACGCGCAGGTCCGGGTCATCGCGGAAATCCCGAAACACCTCGCCCATAACGCGGCTGGTGGCCAGATCAATCGCATTCGCTTTGGGGCGGTCCAGAGTGACCTGCAATATAGCGCCGTCGCGCTGGGTTTTGACCGGGTTCATGTGCGTGCCTTTCGGATCAGAGCATCCACTGCCACGGCACCTTCCGGCCCGCAGATAAGCGGATTGATTTCAACTTCGCTGACATGGGTGGCATTGGCAATAACATAGGCCTGCACGGCCTCGACCGTATCCAGGATCGCGCCTAGATCTGCGGCAGGCTTGCCGCGATAGCCAGCCAGCAACGGCGCACAGGCCAGCCTGCCCAGCGCCTTTTCAACCACGTTCCGAGGCGACGGGATCAGCAGAGACACCGAGTCCCGTAGGATTTCCGTCAACACCCCGCCCGCGCCTAAGGTCAGAACATATCCATGGGCCGGATCGCAGGTAACACCGATTAGCAACTCGGCAACGCCTTTGGGCGCCATTTCCTCGATCAGAACTTCATAGGTGCCGATACGGGCCGCGACCGCTGGCAGATCGCCCGCGCTGACCCCTAACTGAACCGCCCCGTGGTCCGACTTATGGGCCAGTCCAACGCCCTTGACGGCGAAAGGGCCGGTCATGTCACCGGCACTGGCGGCATCGGCCCGCATCACCCGCCTTTTCGGAGTGGACACACCGAAGGCTGCAAGCTGGTCCTTGGCCTCCGCCTCGGTCAGCGTAACGTTTGGATTGGCAGTACTGGGAAGGACCACCGGATCAAAGTCCAACCCTGCAGGGCGCGCCGCCGCTTCGACAGCCGATAGTGCCTCATACAGCCCGGCGAAGGGAATAACGCCGCCATCCATCAGGCGCTGCGCGACGTCCTCGGGCATCAACTCGGGCAGAGTCGCGGTCACTGCAAAGGGCCGCCCGGTTTGTGCCACGCAATTCAACGCGGCCTGCGTCGCACAGGTCCAATCGGTTTGATCAGTGTGCGGATAGTCCACAATGGCCATAGTCAGAGCCTGTTCTGGCCCCATCATCGCCGACCAGGCGCGCGTCATCGCCTGCGTGTCGCGCCAGATATAGGTGTGGTAGTCCAGAGGGTTCGCCAGCGCCACCATCGGCCCCAATGCCGCGCGTAGTTCGGTACTTTGCGTATCCGTCAACGGCGGAAAGTGCAGATCGCGCCCCTCGGCCATATCCGCGGCCAAACTGGCCTCGCCCCCCGAGCAGCTGATCGTACCAAGCCCGTTGCTGTCCAGACGCCCGGTCACATGCAACAGCTTGAGGCATTCCAGAAAGCTGGGGATGTCATCCAAGCGGGCAATCCCCAACCGATCCAGAAACGCCTGCGCACCCGCGTCTTGACCCGCCAGCGAGGCCGTATGCGAAATCGTTGCCGCCTGGGCATGGACCGACCGACCCATCTTCAGCGCGACAATCGGGACACCGCACTGACGAGCCTTTTTAGCCAGCGCCTCCCATTTGCGCAGATCGCCAAACCCTTCGATATGCACGCCGATGGCCGTAATGCGGTCGTCATCCAACAACGCCGAGGCAATCTGGGCCTGATGCGTCTGTGCCTGATTCCCACAGGTCAGCATGAAGGCCAACGGCAAAGCGCGGCGCTGCATGGTCATGTTGATGGCAATGTTCGAGCTTTGCGTCAGGATCGCCACTCCGCGATCCACAGGTCGCATGCCGTGCTGATCGGGCCATACGGCCACGCGATCCAAACCGTTAATGAAGCCATAGCAATTCGGACCCAATATCGGCATCTCACCGGCGGCGGCGATCAGTTGATCCTGCAAGCCCGCGCCTGATTGGTCTTCGGCCTGAGCCTCGGTAAAACCCGAGGCAAAACAGACTGCGCCGCCCGCACCCATCGCGGACAGAACCGCAACCGCCTCGACGGTTGCGTGGCGGTTGATTCCGATAAATGCCATGTCAGGTGCAGAGGGTAAATTTTCGAGCGTTGCGAACGCCCGCTCCTCAGCAACTTCGACCGCTTTAGGATGAACCGGCCAAATCTCGCCCTTGAACCCGAATTTGCGCGCCTGTTCGATAACCGCCGCACACCACGCGCCTCCGCCGATCACGGCGATGGTTTTAGGGTTCAGCGCTCGGGCCAGCGCTGTCGTCATGCGCCCAGCGCCCGCAGCAGATCGCGGCTGATGATGTGGCGCTGAATCTCGCTGGTTCCGTCCCAGATGCGTTCGACACGCGCGTCACGCCAGAATCGCTCCAGCGGGTAGTCGTCCATCAGACCCATGCCGCCATGCACCTGAATCGCTGCATCCGTCACCCGGGCCAGCATTTCAGAGGCGTACAGTTTGGCCGAGGCGATCTCACGGTTTGCGGGCAGCCCCTTGTCCAGACGATCGGCGGCGGCAAGGGTCAGCAGATCGGCGGCGTCAATCTCGGTGATCATGTCTGCAATCTGGAATGAGACGCCCTGAAACTTGCCGATCTTCTGGCCGAATTGCTCGCGCGTGGCGGCATAGTCCAGCGCATAGTCGAACGCTCGGCGCGCGCGACCGACCGACATGGCGGCAACGGTGATCCGGGTGGCATAGAGCCAAGTGTTCATCACCTGAAACCCGCCGTCGACCTCGCCCAGAACCTGAGCATCCGGCAAGCGGCAATCGTCGAAGTCCAGCACCATGTTCTTGTAGCCGCGATGGCTGACCGACTTGTAACCATCCCGGATTGTGAAGCCGGGAGTGCCGCGATCGACGAGAAAGGCAGTGATGCGTTTCTTGGGGCCTTTCGGCGTCTGATCTTCACCGGTTGCGATGAAGACGATGATAAAGTCTGCATGTTCCGCGCCCGAGATGAAGTGCTTGGTGCCATTGACCACCCAGTCGCCCCCATCGCGCACGGCAGCGCATTTCATCCCCCGCACGTCCGAGCCCGCACCCGGTTCAGTCATCGCCAGCGCATCCATCTTTTCACCCCGGACGGCCGGCATCAGGTAACGGTCGACCTGATCGCCCTCGCAGGCCATCAGGATGTTTTGCGGCCGTCCGAAGAAATGGTTCAGCGCCATGGATCCCCGGCCCAACTCGCGTTCGACCAGTGCGAACTCCAGATGGTTTAGCCCGGCGCAGCCGACGCTTTCGGGGAAGTTGCAGGCATAAAAGCCCAACTCGATCGTCTTGCGTTTGATCTCGGCGGCGATCTCGTGCGGAACCTCGCCAGTGCGCTCGACCAGCTCTTCATGCGGGTAGATTTCGTTTTCGACAAAGCTGCGAACGGTCGCGGCGATCATCTCTTGTTCGTCGGACAGGCCATATTGCATCTGGGGTCTCCACATCTGGGGTTGCGGATATCCTGACGTGGCTTGCCAAGCTGAACATGCAGAAATAGACCTAAATCATGCAAAGATGGATCAAATCGTCCGCTGCGCCGCAGCAATTCGGAGTGCTTCTGTTCGACGGCTTTTCTAACCACTGCCTCGCGAATGCGGTCGAACCCTTGCGGGCTGCGAATTCCATCGCTGGGCGCAAGCTGTATGACTGGCAATTTCTGTCACTAGATCGTGCGCCCGTCACGTCATCTTCGGGGCTGCAAGTCGCACCACATGACATCTTGCAGAATGCACGGGGCGATACGTTGCTCGTCATGCCCTCTTACGGGTTTCACGCCCATGGCGGGTGGCGGACGCTGGCGGGGTTGCGATCCGCAGCGGGACGTTACAGTGCGCTGGCCGGGCTGGACACAGGAAGCTGGTTGTTGGCGCTGGCCGGATTATTGGACGGGCACCTCGCTACGATCCACTGGGAGGAGCTGGACGGTTTCACCGAACGATTCCCCGAAATTGACGCACAGCGCGAACGCTATGTAATAGACCGCAACCGCATCACCTGCTCTGGAGCAATGGCGGCGTTTGATCTGGTGCTGCATCTCATCGGGCAGGATCACGGGCAGGCTTTGGCGCTGGAGGTCGCGCAGTTGTTCATGACACGCGATTCCGCCAGGTCTCATTCCGGTGGGGCGGGTGCAACCAGCGGCTATGTAAACAAGGCGCTGGCGCTGATGCAGGAACATTTGGAAACGCCCTTGCCTATCCCCGAGATCGCCCGCCGGGTTGGACGATCGCAAAAGGCACTGGCGGCCCGAATGCAAACCGAACTGGGCGCAGGCCCCGCACAGGTCTATCGCCGCCTGCGCCTGAATCTGGCCCGGAAACTGGCAGCCGAGACCGACCTGACCATCGCCGAGATCGCTCTGCGCGCAGGCTATGACGACCCCAGCGCCCTGACCCGCGCCTTTCGAACCGAGTTTGGGGCCACCCCGCGCGCTATGCGATCCGCTTAGGTATACATCTGCTTTTTATAGGCTCGCGTCCGCGTCGTCGCCTCGGCAGACCCATCGTGATAGGTGCCGAACCACTTGTCGAAGGGGATTTCCGAGGTGCCATAGTTGCACTCGAAATACCGGTGATGAAGCTGGTGGAAAAAGTCCCCCGCACGGGCCGCTTCAGTTTCTCCGGCTTTCAACTTTTCAAACCCTGAATGGGACAGAACCGGGCTGATCTGCTGAAAATACGTGTGAAACAGAAGATGCAGAGGGTGGGACGGCACGATCAGATGGATGAAATAGGTCGTGAAATACAGCAGGTTTTCATACCAATGGTTCGATATCCCCGACCACGGGCCGATATTGACGTTGCGATGATGCACGGCGTGGACGTGTTTATAGAGCTTGGGGTGATGCTCCAGCCGATGCACCCAATAGAAATGCAAGCCAGACCACATCGGGATGAACAACATCCAGACGATAAACCAAATCGGCGCGCTGGCCCAAGTGACTGTCGGCACATATCCGTTGGCCATCGCCCAATAGATCACCCATTGATACACGGTTGCCACGGTCATGGCGCTGCCCAGCGTCCACCAGATATTGTCCCAGACCTGATTGCGGAAGGTGAAATTGCCGTTGTCCCGGGTCAGGTCGCGACGGTCGAACTTTTTGTACATGCCCTGCCCCTTGCGCATGTAAAGCCACCAATGCAGCCCGCCCGCCACCAATATCTGCGGCACCATGTTCAGCAGCCAAATGCGGAACATCCACCCCGGAGCAAAGCTCTTCATTGACTCTAACCCAGGGAAAAATACGACATAGACAATGACCGCCAACCCCATACACAGGGTCAGCGAGGTAATCTGCAACCAAGCTCCACTGTACCAGTCCAGCACAGAGGCGGGGCGCGGAGGCCATGCGAACAGCGGGTTCAAGCCCACCGGACCTTCGGGGTGATAGTGCCAGCGGGCGGCTTCGGGGTCTTGGGCGGCGTCTGTCATGGCAATTCCCTTTAGCTGGCGTAATCCGAACCCTCTGCATCCAGCAGGGCTTTGATTTCCCGCAGATGCGCCTCGGCCTGATCAGGGTAGTCATCCAGTTCCTGCGCGGTCTTCTCGGCGATCTCATCGGACAAGACACGCAGGGGCTGGCCGGTCTGCAACGCGCGGATATATGTCTCGGCCGCGCGTTCGAAGTAATAGAGGCGGTTGAACGTATCCGCCGGGTCGCTTCCAGTCACCAACACGCCATGGTTGCCCATGATCATGACCTTCTTCTTCGGGTCCGACAGCATGGCGGCGCAACGCTCACCTTCGCTTTCGAAGGCCAGCCCGCCGAATTCCTGATCTACAACATAGCGGTTGTAGAAGGTGGCAGTGTTTTGGTCGATCGGCGGTAGGCTGCTATCGGCCAACGAGGCCAGAACGGTTGCAAAGATCGAATGCACATGCATCACACAGCGCGCATGCGGGCAATGGCGGTGGATCGAGCCATGCAGGCCCCAAGCGGTCGGGTCAGGCGCGCCGGGCTGGTCCATCACGTCGGGATCATTGGCATCCAACAGCAGAAGGTTCGACGCCTTGATCCGTGCGAAATGCATCTGATTGGCATTCATCAGGAACTGCGTTCCGCCCTCGTTCACCGCAAGGCTGAAATGATTGGCCACAGCCTCATGCATGTTCAGACGTTCGGTCCAGCGGAAGGTGGCGGCAAGGTCCACACGCTCGGACCAGTGGTCGATGTTGGGGCGCAGGTTGGTGACGGTCATGGCGGGCTCCTGTTGCGGGCTTTTGTAGAGGGTGGCGGGGCGCGGCGGGTTTGACCAACGAAAAAATCGCACCTATTCCATTAGCTGAACTAATGGTGAGGTTATGCCAATGCAGAATTCACTTCCTCCGCTGGGTTGGCTGCGCACATTCGAGGCCGCCGCGCGACACTTGTCGTTCACCGGTGCGGCGCGTGATCTGAACATGACGCAAAGCGCGGTCAGTCAGCAGATCAAATCGCTTGAGGGCTATCTGGGCCAACCCCTGTTTCTGCGCCGTCCCCGCGCGCTGGAACTGACCGAGGCCGGAATCACCTATCTGCCCGTGGTGCGTGAGGCGTTTCGCACGCTGGTGCGGGGCACACAGGCCGTCACCGGGGCGCAGCAGAACGCGGTGCAGGTTCAGAGCAACATCACCTTTGCCGTGAACTGGTTGGGACCGCGCCTGCCCCGGTTTCGCGCCGCGCACCCGGATGTGCATTTGAACATCTTCACCGAACTCTGGGAGCCGCGCGAAATGGCCGAGGGCGCGGCGGTCGAAATCCGCTATTCCCTGCGCCCGTCCGACACGGTACGCACCGAGTTGCTGCGCACAGATCACTATTACCCCGTCTGCGCGCCGGGCTATGAAGTGCGGCTGGAAGATATTCAGGAACAACCCCTGTTTGATTGCTCGAACCTGTTGTCGAATTGGCAGAATTGGATCACTGAACAGGGCCTAACTTGGGAAAAACCTCCCATTACCTATTCGACAACCTATCTGGTTAGCCTGTCTGTTGCGATGGCCGGGGGTGGGTATTGCCTGACCCATGACACCATCGCCCGCGACCTGATCGAGCGCGGACAACTGGTGGCCCCGTTTGAGTACCGCGCACAGATGCCCGAAGCTTATTACCTGCTGCTATCACCTCAGGCCGAGGAAACACCGGGGGCCGTCCTGTTCGCAGACTGGGTGCGGCAGGAAATTGCCCGCGATCTGGCGGGGTAGACGCTCCCGCCCATCGTCAGGGGCGCTTGCGCGCCCCCTCCTCTGGTTGGGCCGGGCAGCGCTGACGCGCTGCGTGACGGTTTGATGATAGATGTTCGGCAGGGGTTGCACCTTCGGACACATTCAGAAAAGTTGAGCCATGGAATACACGCCTTTCACAAGTTGGCCCGACACCGCCCCCCGATTGATCGCCGTTGCCGCAGGACGTGAACCGGCCGACATGGTCGTGCGCGGAGGAACTTGGGTGAATGTTCACACACGTGAAGCGCTGCCGGATCACGACATTGCCATTGCCAACGGGCGCATCGCCTTTGTGGGGCCGGATGCCGGACATTGCATCGGGCCGGATACGCAGATCATCGAGGCAAACGGGCGCTATATGCTGCCCGGTCTGTGCGACGCGCATATGCATATCGAATCGGGGATGCTGACCCCGGCCGAATTTACCCGCGCGGTGATTCCGCATGGCACGACGTCGATGTTCACCGACCCGCATGAGATCGCCAATGTGCTGGGGCTGGAAGGCGTACGCATGATGCATGACGAGGCGCTGATGCAACCGGTGAACATCTTCACCCAGATGCCATCCTGCGCGCCGTCGGCCCCAGGGCTTGAAACAACCGGCTATGAGATCACCCCCGAAGACGTGGCCGAGGCGATGAGCTGGCCCGGCGTTATCGGGCTAGGTGAGATGATGAACTTCCCTGGTGTGATCAACGGCGACCCCAAGATGCTGGCCGAGATCGCGGCGACTCAGAATGCGGGCAAAACCGTGGGTGGGCACTATGCTTCGCCTGACTTAGGGCCTGAATTCGCGGCTTATGTGGCCGGGGGCCCCGCTGACGACCACGAGGGAACTTGCGAAGCCGACGCTATAGCACGCGTGCGGCAGGGGATGCGGTCGATGATGCGGCTGGGCTCGGCCTGGTATGACGTGGAAAGCCAGATCACGGCGGTGACCGAAAAGGGGTTGGACCCGCGTGGCTTTATCCTGTGCACCGACGATTGCCACTCGGGCACTTTGGTGAATGAGGGGCATATGAACCGCGTGGTGCGCCACGCGATTGCCTGCGGTTGTGACCCGCTGATCGCACTGCAAATGGCGACGATCAACACAGCCACCCATTTCGGGCTGGAACGCGAGATCGGGTCGATCACACCGGGCCGGCGGGCGGATATTATCCTCAGTTCTGATTTGCGCGAGCTTCCAATTGAGGTGGTGATCGCCCGCGGCCAGATCGTCGCCGAAAATGGCGCGATCACCGTGGACTGCCCACATCTGAACTGGCCGGACAGCGCGCGCAATACGGTGCATCTGGGCCATGTGCTGGCTGATACGGATTTTGAAATCAAAGCCCCCGAGGGCGCCAACCGCGTGCGGGCCAATGTTATCGGCGTGGTGGAAAATCAGGCTCCGACCAAGGCGCTAAAGGCGGAATTGCCCATCATCGGTGGGCTGGTCGAGGGCGAAGGCGACGTTTGCCAGATCGCGCTGGTCGAACGTCACCGCGCGACCGGAGGGGTCACGAACGCGTTTGTCTCGGGCTTTGGGTATCAGGGGCGCATGGCCATGGCCTCGACCGTGGCGCATGACAGCCACCATATGATCGTTGTTGGGACCGACCGCGAACAGATGGCACTGGCGGCGAACCGTCTGGCCGAGGTGGGCGGCGGCATCATCCTGTTCCGCGACGGAGAAGAACTGGCACTGGTAGAACTGCCCATCGCGGGCCTGATGTCCGACAGTCCCGCCTCCGATGTCGCCGCCAAGGCGGACCGGTTGGTTCAGGCGATGCAGGACTGCGGCTGCCGGTTGAACAACGCCTATATGCAGCACTCACTGCTGGCCCTCGTCGTGATCCCCGAACTGCGGATTTCCGACCTTGGGCTGGTGGATGTGCGGACATTTGAAAAGATCGACCTTTTGGAACCCCTCGCATGACAATAATAAAAACACCCGACGTCCCAAACCCTGAGAAGTTCACTGATCCTGCCGCCGCTGTGGCGCGTCTGGAAGAGCTGTACGAAAAGGCCACAAGTTTTCTGTGCGAAAACTTCGCCAAAGCGATGGAGGCAGGCACTCCTTCCGAGCGATTCAGAGCCTATTACCCAGAAATTCGCATCAAAACGACCTCCTATGCTCATGTGGACAGTCGTCTGAGCTTTGGTCACGTCTCGGAACCCGGCACTCATGCCACGACTGTCACACGGCCCGATCTGTTCCGGGCCTATCTGACCCAACAAATTGCCTTGCTGATCAAAAACCATGACCAACCTGTGACGATTGGTGCCTCGGATACACCCATCCCGGTTCATTTCGCCGTGGCCAATAATCCCGACCTTGTGGTGCCCCATCAAGGCGCAGCTGGGTTCACCTTGCGCGATGTGTTCGATGTGCCGGATCTGACGACCACCAATGACGATATCGTCAACGGTGTGCATGACCACGAAACCGAGATTGGCCCGCTGGCGCTGTTCACCGCCCAGCGCGTGGATTATTCGCTGGCCCGTCTGGCGCATTACACTGCCACCGATCCCAGCCATTTCCAAAACCATGTGCTGTTCACCAACTACCAGTTCTACGTGTCCGAGTTCGAGAATTACGCCCGCGAACAACTAGCCGACCCGGAAAGCGGCTATACCAGCTTTGTGTCGACCGGGAATGCGCAGATCACCTCGGCCGATGGCGTTTTGGAGCAGCCTCTGAAGCTGCCTCAGATGCCGACCTACCATCTGAAACGCGCCGATGGGTCGGGGATTACTCTGGTCAATATCGGGGTGGGGCCATCCAACGCAAAAACCGCGACCGATCATATCGCGGTGCTGCGCCCTCATGCGTGGTTGATGGTCGGCCATTGCGCCGGGTTACGCAACACGCAGGCGCTGGGGGATTTCGTGTTGGCCCATGCCTATCTGCGCGAAGACAAGGTGCTGGACGATGACCTGCCTGTCTGGGTCCCGATCCCGCCCCTCGCGGAAGTACAGGTGGCGCTGGAGCGCGCTGTGGCCGAAGTGACAGAACTGGACGGTTACGAGCTGAAGCGCGTCATGCGCACGGGCACTGTCGCCTCGGTCGACAACCGCAACTGGGAACTGCGCGACCAGTCCGGCCCGGTGCAGCGCCTCAGCCAATCACGCGCAATCGCGCTGGATATGGAAAGCGCCACGATCGCCGCCAATGGTTATCGGTTCCGGGTGCCCTATGGCACTTTGCTATGCGTGTCCGACAAACCGCTGCACGGGGAATTGAAGCTTCCGGGCATGGCCTCGGACTTCTATACCACACAGGTCAGTCGCCATTTGGCGATCGGAATTCGCGCGATGGAACACCTGCGAGGCATGCCGCTTGAGCGTCTGCACAGCCGGAAATTGCGTTCTTTCGACGAAACAGCCTTTCTCTGAAGCAAAAAAGCAACGTTTTCCCCCTATTTTTAGGGTTTTCCGCGCTACTATTCGTTGTGTTCGATCACAATATCCCGTTACAGTTACGCGGTGAGGCCCAAGACATCGGGCACGTTAAGGAGACCAAGAAATGGCAAAGCCTATGACAAAGACTCAGCTGGTTGCTGCTCTCGCTGAGGAAATGGGGACTGACAAGAAAGCCGCGAACGCCGCGCTGGAGGCCATGACCGGCCTGATCACCCGCGAAGTATCCGCCGGCGGCGCAGTGACCCTGCCCGGCGTTGGCAAAATCTACTGCCGCGAGCGCCCCGAGCGCATGGTGCGCAACCCCGCCACCGGCGAGCAGTTCAAGAAAGAGGCCGACAAGGTGGTCAAGATGACCATTGCGAAAGCTCTGAAAGACAGCGTGAACGGCTGATCACAGCCTTTACAGCGATACGATCAAGGGCCGCCGGTTGGGGGCCCTTTTTCTTTGGGATCAGTGCAAACTTAACAGCACTTCCAGATCACGACGGCTGAGCCGGTTCATCAAGGCCCGATCGTCTGCAGACAGTTTTGCTTCCTTACGAATATACGTTTCAAGGTACGTCGCGATCTCACTGGTCGGGCGATAGTACAGATCAGGCGAGGTTTGGCTGAGTTCCTCCACAAGCCGAAACAGCAGCTTTTTCTGCCGCTCTGAATCCAGGTCTTTTCGCTTCTCTTGCAACATAACAGGCTTCGCCTTTGTCGTTGTCACTTATGATCTAGCGTGCCGAAAAGTAACTCCAACTCCGGTAATAATTAAATTATGCGCCGCGCGTGTGGTGCCCTTATTAGATTCCTAGTTACTACGGCCAAACGGTACGTCTTGCGACCCCTGCCGATTTAAGGAACAGTGCGCGAAACCAACAAAGGGGATGGGCGATGGATCTGCGCGCCATGGCCATGGGGCTGACATTTGCACTGATCTGGTCGTCGGCCTTTACTTCGGCGCGGATCATCGTGATGGACGCTTCACCGTTGTTTTCGCTGGCACTGCGCTTTTTGATTTCCGGGTTGATCGGCGTGGCCATTGCGCGCGCAATGGGACAGAGTTGGCGGCTGACGCCGCAACAATGGTACGCGACCATCCTGTTTGGAATCTGCCAAAATGCGCTGTATTTGGGTCTGAATTTCTACGCAATGCAAACGATTGAGGCATCGGTAGCGGCCATTATCGCCTCGACCATGCCACTGCTGGTGGCGCTGGCAAGCTGGCTGTTTTTGGGTGATCGTCTGCGGCCGATGGGTGTGGTCGGTCTGCTGGCCGGGTTTGCAGGCGTCGCCCTGATCATGAGCAGCCGCATCAGCGCGGGCGTTGATATGTTCGGCGTGATGCTCTGTGGTGTTGGCGCCTTGGCGTTGACCTTCGCCACCTTGGCGGTGCGCGGGGCGACCTCGGGCGGGAATTTCATGATGGTCGTAGGGTTGCAGATGCTGGTTGGTTCAGCCGTTCTGTTCGTCGCGGCTCCGCTGTTCGAGGTGATCCATATCCACCTCACCGTTCCGCTGGCGCTGGCTTTCACCTACACGACCCTGTTCCCCGGCTTGTTGGCCACTCTGATCTGGTTCCTGTTGCTGGACCGGATTGGAGCGACGCGCGCAGCCACCTTCCACTTCCTCAACCCTGTCTTCGGCGTGACGATTGCTGCGTTGCTACTGGGGGAGAAACTCGGGCCACTGGATGCCGTTGGCGTACTGATCACCACCGCCGGGATTTTGGCCGTGCAGTTATCGCGACAACCTGCTCAGGGCAGCAAAGCCTCGACCTGAGACAGCACTTGCCGGGAATCGGGGCGCGTGGATGATCCATAGGTAGCGACCACCGCGCCATCGCTGTCCAACAGGATTTTGTTGAAGTTCCAGCGCGGCTCAAACCCAGTCTGCTCCGCCACTGCCTTGTAGAACGGGTGCGCGTCGGTCCCTTTGACCGGAGTGATATCGGTCATCGGCAGGGTCAGGTTGTAGTTGAAATCGCAGAACTCCTTGACCTCTTCCGCTGATCCCAATTCCTGATTGAAGGAATCCGACGGTACCGCCAGCACGACCAGACCACGCGGACCATAGTCTTCGTGGACTTGCTGCAGCGCGCTGTATTGCCCGGTAAAGCCACAATGCGAGGCCGTGTTGACCACCAAAACCGGCTGCCCCCGCCAATCCGCGATCGACAGGGTGCCGCCGTCGATGGACGGAAACTCTCCGGTCAGCGGCGCGGCCTGCACGGTGCGCCCGGTCAGAATCAAAGCGGTCAACAGCAAGATGCGGAACATGGTGAACTCTCCTCTGCCCCAGTATACGCGCCAAATCGCCCGCCGGATCAACGCACGAGGGCGCGAGGTGCAAGAATCAGGCTTTGATTTCTGCGCCTCAACCCCCAAATAATGGTGCAACCCAACCGACCGGAGGATCCATGACCCAATACACCAAATCCCCCGAGGCCATCGCCGCCCTCTCGCCCGAAGAATATCACGTCACGCAGAACAGTGGGACCGAACGTCCGGGCACCGGCAAGCTGCTGAACAACAAGGAACCGGGGATCTATGTGGACATCGTCTCGGGCGAGCCCCTGTTCGCCTCGACCCACAAATACGAATCCGGCTGTGGCTGGCCCAGTTTCACCAAGCCCATCGTGCATGAACATGTGGAAGAGTTTCACGACGCCACCCACGGCATGATCCGTACCGAGGTACGCTCGAAATACGGCGACAGCCATTTGGGCCACGTCTTCCCCGACGGTCCGCGCGAACATGGCGGGCTGCGCTATTGCATCAACTCAGCCTCCTTGCGGTTTGTTCACCGCGATGACATGGAGGCCGAAGGCTATGCCGACTATCTGATCCATGTGGAGGAAATCTGATGACCGAAGAACGCGCTGTCCTGGCCGGAGGTTGTTTCTGGGGAATGCAGGACCTGATCCGCAAGCTGCCGGGCGTCAACCGCACCAGCGTCGGCTATACCGGCGGCGATGTCCCCAACGCCACCTATCGCAACCACGGCACCCATGCCGAAGGGATCGAGATTTTCTTTGATCCCGCGCAGATCAGCTATCGTGACCTGCTGGTGTTCTTTTTTCAGATCCACGATCCGACTACGGTAAACCGTCAGGGCAATGACCGCGGGATGAGCTATCGTTCGGCCATCTACTACGTCGATGACGCACAGAAACAGGTGGCGTTGGACACTATTGCGGATGTGAACGCCAGCGGTTTGTGGCCCGGCAAGGTCGTGACCGAACTGGAGCCTGTCGGTGATTTCTGGGACGCCGAGCCCGAGCATCAGGACTATCTGGAGCGTATCCCCAACGGCTATACCTGCCATTTCCCGCGCGCCGATTGGGTTCTGCCCAAACGCGACGCGGCGGAATAGCTCGGAAATGCGGCGCTAAAATTTTGCGCCGCCCAACCCCCCTATTCATAAACCGGCGCGTTGCCGGAACCTTTCACCAAACTGATCCCGTTTAGAGCATCAGATTTGTTGCGGTATCCTTCACCTGAATCCGCGATTGTAAGGTGGTTGGCTGCCTTTAACCTCCAACGCCATTCATTAGAAACATCACGATAAAGTTTAAAGTACATGACAGTACTCCTTATTCGCGCGGCAAGAAGCCACGCCATCTCAGAGATGCTGCTTTGCGCTTGACCGATCACACTAGAAAATGCGATTCTCAACGTGTGTTTAGCGACACGGTCCGTTGCAACGCGCAGCGGCTAGCGCTCGGGAATCCTCGGGCGCTTTTATTTTATCCACAGCAACGACTCGAGTCGAATCTAAATTTTGATATATGTCCAACAAATTGCGGTTTCGATTCAAATCTTGTCTATCTATTGTATTTAACTGGCGGCAACTCTTGGGCGACCGCTGGCTTCGACCGTGATCATGGCCTCGACGAAGACCTCCTGCGCTTCGACGCGGGCGGTGCGGATATCGCGGTCAACAACCACGCGGATATCTTCGGCCCCGGCGTCGCGTACTGCGCCTTCGGCCTCTAGTCGAAGCACGGATTCCAGAAGCGACAACGCCGCACCCACCTCGTTGAAATCCTGTGGCCCGTCCTCAAGATGCACCCGGAATTTACCCTCGGATGGTGACGTCACAGTGCCCGCCCGGCGCAAGGTCAGGCGACCGACGACAGCGCCAATGGCATTGGCCACGCCGGTATGTTCGGGCAAGATCATCTTGCAATGCAAACACTCCCCGACCGCCGGATAATAGCTGGGGGCCGAGGCACCCAACCCGATCACATCCACATTCAGCGCCGCATCCAGCGCCAGCAGGCCCCGATGCCCGGCCAACCCCTTGCGGGTCAAAACATGCCGGGCTAAGTCGGTTGACGGGATGCCAAAATCCTCGGCCTCTTCGGCAAAAGCAGTCTCTAATAAGGTAATTGAAGTCTGTTCTGTCAGTTGAGCCACGATCATCTGCGCCAAAGTCTCGGGGGTTTTCGCGAGCACTTCGCCTGACCCAACCCGTTTGCGTGACACCAGTTCCAGTGCCTTGCGCGCGGCATCGGCATCCCAAGCGTCCAGCCGTCCCAAGACATGACTGGCATCCGACGGCGTCACGCCGGAGACCTGAACGATCCCACGATCCACTAACCGCGTCAGTGCGCCATTCTCCATCCGAGTGCGCAACAGGTCGCTTAGCGGTAAGACGTTGTCACCAAGACGGTCCAACAGCGCCTCTTCCCGTGCCCCCAGCCCTTCGGCGTGGATACCGGGCACGCGTCGGGCGAACCGCGTGTCATGTTCCCCCACTGTGGTCGCGCGCAGCTGTTTGTCCAGTTCAGAATGCACCACATCCGGGGCCTCGGCCGCGATCAGCGATACCGGCAATACCCTGCGCGGTCCAAGAACCACGCCGCCGCCCAGCCCCTCGGTCACGACATGCACCTGACTGTCGCCCCCCAGACCATGGGTGCGCATCGCCACCGCCTCGACCATGGTACGAAAGCCACCGACGCGCGCACCATTGGGATCAATCGCGGGCTTACCGTCGCGGATCACGGCGATGTCCGTGGTCGTGCCGCCAATATCCGACACCAGCGCATTCTCGGCCTCCGTCAACCAGCTGGCCCCCACGATCGAGGCCGCAGGCCCGCTCAGGATCGTCTCAATCGGGCGTTCCCGCGCCTGCTCGGCGCTCATCAACGCGCCGTCGCCGCGCACCACCATCATCGGCGCGGTAATGCCCAAGGCTAGCAACTGATCCTGCGCCCGTCCGATCAGCCGATCGATCATCCCGATCAGCCGCGCATTCAACACCGCCGTCACCGCCCGTTTCGGCCCGTTCAACTTGGCCGACAGATGGTGCGAGCAGGTGACCGGAGCCCCCGTCCGCTCGGCAATAATCCGCGCCGCTTCCAACTCATGCGCGGGGTTGCGCGTGGCAAACTGCGCGGCCACCGCAAAGCCGGAAACGCCTTTATGAGAGTCTAAGAAGGCCTCCAACGCGGCCACATCCAACGGCGTGGCTTCGCCCCCCGCATGGCTGTGACCCCCAGCAATCACCAAGGCCGGATCACCCTTCAACGCATCGCGCAACCCATGCCGATCCAGATCGCTCTCTTTGAACCCGATATAGACCAGCGCCACACGCCCGCCCTGTCCCTCGACCAGAGCATTGGTGGCCAAAGTGGTCGACAAAGATGCCATGGAGATTTGCTCAGGGCCAACCGCCGCCTGTTCCAATACAGCCGAAATCGCTTTGCCCACGCCGATTGCCAAGTCTGCCCGCGTGGTCAGCGACTTGGCCGAGGCGATCACCTCAGCCTCATCCCGGATCAGCACCGCATCCGTATAGGTTCCGCCCGTATCCACCCCCAAAGCCAGCGCCATCGGGTTCTCCTTCCTGTTCGCTGAATTGGGTGTAGCGGTTTGGACCGACACGTCCAGCCTGTTTGCGGCACTTATGGCAGTTGTTGCACCGCCCAGCGCGCGGCATCAGCCACGGTTGCATCCGGATCTTCCACCAACCCCTGCGCCACCGGCTTCAGCGCAGGCAAACTGGAATTGCCAATCGCATACAAAACATTGCGCACAAACCGATCCCGTCCGATGCGTTTGATCGGTGATCCGGAAAATTTCGCCCGGAACGCCGCGTCATCCAGCGCCGCCAAGTCCGCCAGGGCGGGGGCCTTCAGATCCTCGCGCGCGGCATAGCGAATGTCACTGGCCGCCACGGCAAACTTGTTCCACGGACAGGCCGCCAGGCAATCGTCGCAACCATAAATCCGGTTGCCAAGTTTGGCGCGCAATTCCTCATCCACCGGGCCTTTATGCTCGATGGTCAGATAGGAAATACAAAGCGTCGCATCCAGCTTGTAAGGGGCAGGGAACGCATCTGTCGGACAGGCGTTCAGGCAGGCACGACACGAGCCGCAATGATCCACCTCAGCCCTGTCCGACGGCAGCTCCAGAGTGGTAAAAACAGACCCTATAAAAGCCCAATTCCCCCAATCCCGGCTGACCAGATTGGTATGTTTGCCCTGCCATCCCAACCCGGCCGCTTGGCCCAGCGCTTTCTCGGGCACCGGCGCGGTGTCGACAAACACCTTCACCTCGCCGCCAGCCTCGGCAATCAACCAGCGCGCCAGACGTTTCAGGCGCTTTTTGACCAGATCGTGGTAATCCTTGTTCTGCGCATAAACGGAAATCGCCGCCTTGTCCCGGTGTTGCAGAATCTCGGTCGGATCATGATCAGGCGCATAGCTTTCGGACAGCATGATCAACGACTGCGCCTCGGGCCACAAAGCCGACGGATCGCCCCGCCAATGGGTCCGCTCTGCCATCCACTCCATTTGACCGTGATACCCAGCATCCAAAAACGCCTGTAACCGTGCGGGCACCTCGGGCACATCCCACGGCCGACAAACCCGACAGGACACAAACCCCTCGCTCAATGCCCGAGCGACCACCTTGCGCTTTAAATCCGATCCGCTCTTCATCTGGCTAAAAATACCTTCGGGGGGAATCGCGCCCCGGCGCGATGGGGGGCAGACTGCCCCCCTTCCACCCTATCAGAAATCCAGATCGGCGTAATGCGGCGGAGGCCGGAACCCCGGCACCTGATCCGCCAGTATCGACCGGAACGCAGGCCGGGACTTGATCTTGGCATACCAATCCTTCACCGCCGCCGACCGGTTCCAATCCACATCCGAGATATAGTCCAACGCCGACAAATGCGCAGCCGCCGCAAAATCCGCCAGCGTCATCTGATCGCCAGCCAACCAACGCCGGTGATCCAGCAACCATGCCATATAATCCAGATGATATTTAATGGCCTTGGCACCCTCTTTCACGTTCTTGCTGTCCGGGTATCCCTGACCGGTCATCTTCTTGTTGACCCGTTCATACAACAGTTTCGATGTCACCTCGTGATGAAACTTGTCATCGAACCAACCCACCAATCGCCGCACCTCATACCGAGCTTCGGGGGTTTTCGGCATCAAAGATGGCTCGGGGCGCGTTTCCTCAATGTATTCACAAATCGCTGCGCTTTCCGCCATCACCTGACCGTCCAACCGCAGAATGGGAACTTTACCCGCCGGATTGCGACGCAGGAAATCCGGGTCTTGCTCCCAATACTTCTCTTCGACCAGCTCAACCTCGATCTTCTTTTCCGCTAGCGACAGACGGACCTTGCGGCAATATGGGGACAGGGGAACGTGAAACAGACGCGCCATGAGCTTCCAATCGAACCAGTGAATACAATCCAGCTTTAGCGCCGAGAGGGTTAGTATTTCAATCCTCGAAACAATCTGCGCGACCATCTGCGCGGATGGTGGCCGCCCCATCCAGGATCGAGGCCGCCCGCCTACGTGTACGCACTGATGGATCAGTGACTGATCTGTTTCGGGGGGAGGGCAGGATTGCAGCGATCCGCGCGGCCTGAACCGGCGACAGCTTGGAGGCGGGTACATTGAAGTTACGCTGAGCCGCTGCTTCGACTCCAAAAACGCCATTCCCGGTCTCGGCCACGTTCAGATACACCTCAAGGATACGTTGTTTGCTCCAAAAGATTTCGACAACCGGAGTGATCGAGGTTTCAAGCGCTTTGCGTACCCAGCTGCGTCCTTGCCACAGGAACACATTCTTCACCACCTGCTGTGTAATCGTTGACGCACCCCTTGACCCTCCGTCCTCAAGTGCATCGCGAATGGCTTCGACATCAAAGCCCCAGTGCAGACAGAAATTGGCGTCTTCCGCCGCCACAGCCGAGCGCGCCATGACCGGAGAAATCTGTTCTATCGGAACCCAATCCCGTTCGACTTTGCCTAGGCGCCGCCACTCGGACCAGATCGTGTGGGTCACCGGCGGATTCACCACCGAATACAAAACCACCAGCCCAACAACACATGCGATCACCACCAAAAACCCACGCCCTACCCAGCGGCGGATTCTTGGAATAATCGGTGTTTTTCTTTTAGCGGCCTTGCGTTTCTTGCTGCTCGATTTGCGCGCTGCTTTTTTTGCCATGCTGTTGCTATACGACGCCGAAGACGGGTAGGGAACGGGTTAAATCGCGATTACGCGGGCTTCGCGCGGGCGCACTACCGGACGGGCGGTGTCCGGCAAAACGGGGTTTTCGCGACCAAGCTCGGGAAACAAGGTCAAGATCTCGGCCTGCGTTTGGCTGTCGGCCATTGACACGGCATGACCCGGATAAAAACTTTCGCTTTTTGCGCCATTTGCCGTCACGATCTCATGTCGTGAAAACAGCAGATGCAGATATTCGACCTCGCCCCCTTCGACGCGCGTGACCGTTTTGCCGTTCACAAGACAATGCGCCGCAATCAGAACTTCGGAATGCCCAAATAGATAGGGCGCGCGCCAGTCCTCGATCAGAATACGGTGTTGCGGAGAGACGATCAGCGGTTTGTTCGTCCCCAAAACACCGGCCTCAAATCGTACCGGGGCAAGTTTTCCCTCGGCTGCCACCGTTGTTCTGCCGACCCAAAGCAAAGGCTGCGCCCCGTTGTCAGAGGTCAGAACCAGGTCACCGGGACGCAAGTCCTCGACCCGGCGAGGGCCGGATGCCGTCTCGATCATTGTGCCGGGCGTGAAACACGGTGGGCCCAGATCGCCGGCTCCGATATCGACCGAACCAAATGAACCTCCGGTGTCGCTGAAATCAGTCACAGATGAGCTGACGAACGTCCCGCTTTCCAAAACTTGTCCGTCGGTGGGTGTGAACACCTCGCGCCCATCGGCAAGATAGAAGGTCACACCCGTGTAGGTGATCTGAGTGCCGTCATCCAATTCAATGGTCACCATGTCATTGAAATAGGACGCCGTGATGTCTGATCCGTCGACCGAGTCGTTGTTCAGCCGGTTGATCAGGCCGTTGTCGTTCTGGTCGACGATGTCGAATTTCTGAACCGTTAGGGTCGAGCCAGGTGTCGTACCGTTCGCTCCGGGATTGGCCGGGTCGATGACAAAAAACTGATCTGTGTAGGTTGTTGGCATATGCCTGCTCCCTGCGACGCGTTAAATGGGCTGGCGACCAGAGCGCCGAGATAACGTTTTCGTTAGCTAGGCGTGAAACGATTAAAAACGCAAGAAAACCGTCAAAAATGCCAAAAAATAGAAAAACCCGCGTGTTTCAGGAGACACGCGGGTTTCTCGATTAACGATCGGACGGGGTCTTATTCCGCCGGAACTGCTTCAACTTCGTTGGTCAGAGGATGGCTGAGCTTGTTCAGCATCTCCTTTGGGCAGACCTGAAGGAAGTTTGCCTTTTCCACATCCCAATGCTGCAGGATATCTGCAGCTTTGCGACTGTTGGTTTCCAAAGCATGGCGTTCAATCAGCGTTTTCATCTGATCCATCCAGTGATCCACCGTCACCGGGCAGGTCACCAGTGTTTCCATGTTCATCAGCGCCTGCGCCTTGCCTTCCGGATCGTACAGGTACGCCATGCCGCCGGTCATGCCTGCGCCAAAGTTGGCACCAATGTCGCCCAGAATCACGGCCACACCGCCGGTCATGTATTCGCACCCGTTCGAGCCGCAGCCCTCGATCACCACTTTGGCACCCGAGTTCCGAACCGCGAACCGTTCGCCTGCGCGGCCTGCTGCGAACAGATGGCCATCGGTGGCCCCGTACAGAACAGTGTTGCCGATGATCGTGTTGTCATCCGCCTTCAGAGGGCTGACCTGCGGCGGGCGCACGACGATCATGCCGCCCGACAGGCCCTTGCCGACATAGTCATTGGCATCACCCGACACTTCCAGCTTGAGCCCCGGAGCGGCAAACGCCCCCAGCGACTGACCGGCTGATCCTTGCAGTTTCACATGCAGATGGTCGTCCTGGAACGTGTTCCGCATACCGAAATTCTGCACGATATGGCTGGAGACGCGGGTGCCCACGGTCCGGTGCGTGTTTTGCACCGCGTAAGACAGCTGCATCTTTTCGCCATCCTTCAGGAACCGCGCCGCGTCGCGCACGATCTCGGCATCCAGCGTATCCGGCACCACGTTGCGGTCCTTGTCGCGGTTATAGACGATGTCCTGCGCGCCATCGACCGTGATCAGCAGCGGGTTGAGGTCCAGATCGTCCAGATGCGCCGAACCCCGGCTGACCTGCGCCAGCAGATCGGCCCGGCCGATGATCTCATCAATCGAGCGCGCACCGAGGCTGGCCAGCAGCTCGCGCACTTCCTGCGCATAGAAGGTGATCAGGTTGACGACCTTGTCGGCATTGCCGGTGAATTTGGCGCGCAGGGATTCGTCCTGCGTACACACACCAACCGGGCAGGTGTTCGACTGGCACTGACGTACCATGATACAGCCCATCGCGATCAGGGCAGCGGTGCCGATGCCGTATTCCTCGGCCCCCATCATCGCGGCCATCACGATATCGCGCCCGGTGCGCAATCCACCATCGGTGCGCAAGGTCACACGATCCCGCAGATTGTTCATCGCCAGAACCTGATGCGCCTCGGTCAGGCCCATCTCCCACGGCAGACCGGCGTATTTGATCGACGTCGCAGGCGACGCACCCGTGCCACCGTTGTGGCCCGAAATAAGGATGATATCCGCTTTTGCCTTGGCCACACCGGCTGCAATCGTGCCCACGCCCGAGGACGCCACCAGCTTCACGGTCACCTTGCAGCGCGGGTTGATCTGCTTCAGGTCATAGATCAGCTGCGCCAGATCCTCGATCGAGTAGATGTCGTGGTGCGGCGGCGGTGAAATCAGCGTCACGCCCTTGGTCGAGTGACGCAGGCGCGCGATCAGATCGGTCACTTTCATACCCGGCAGCTGACCACCCTCACCGGGTTTCGCACCTTGGGCGACCTTGATCTCAAGCTCTTCGCACTGGTTCAGGTACTCGGCAGTCACGCCAAACCGGCCCGAAGCCACCTGTTTGATCTTGGCCGATGGGTTGTCGCCATTGGGTTCCGGGACGAAATGCGCCGGATCTTCGCCGCCTTCACCAGAGTCAGACTTGGCTCCGATTCGGTTCATCGCCACGTTCAGCGTCTTATGCGCTTCGGGCGACAGCGCACCCAGCGACATGCCCGGCGTGACAAAGCGTTTGCGGATCGAGGTGATCGATTCGACCTCTTCAATCGGCACCGGTTTGCCCAGCGGTTTGAAATCCATCAGATCGCGCAGGTGGATCGGCGGGTTCGACTGCATCTTGGCCGAATACTGCTTCCACAGCTCGTAAGACGCCCGGTTACACGCCATCTGCATCATGTGCATCGAGGTCGCTTCCCACGCGTGGGTCTCACCCGATTTGCGCGATTTGTAGAAACCCCCGATGGGCAGCACGTCCAGACCGCTGTCCCAACCTTTGGCGTGGATTTCTTCGGCTTTGGCCTGAATGCCCGTCACGCCGATACCGGAAATCCGGCTGGTCATGCCCGGGAAAAACTCGGCGACCATGGCGCGGCTGAGACCCACGGCCTCAAAGTTCAGGCCGCCGCGATAGGACGAGATCACCGAAATCCCCATCTTGGCCATAATTTTCAGCAGGCCCTGATCAATCGCCTCGCGGTAGCGCGCGACGTTTTCGGTCAGCGTACCATCCAGCAACCCGCGATCAATACGGTCGGCCAGCGAATCCTCGGCCAGATAAGCGTTTACGACAGTCGCGCCACAGCCGATCAGAACCGCAAAATAGTGCGGATCAACACATTCCGCCGAACGCACGTTCAGCGAACAGAAGGTCCGCAGTCCCTGACGGGTCAGATGCGAATGAACAGCGCTGGTCGCCAAAATCATCGGCATCGCCACGCGGCCCTCGCCCGAGTTCATATCGGACAACACCAGATGCCCCGCGCCCGAGCGCACGGCCTCTTCTGCTTCGGCTCTAACACGGGCCAATGCTGCGCTTAGCGCACCTCGGCCGGGTTCAAAGCTACAATCAATTTCCGCCAGGGGAGAACCGAGATTTTCAACCAACTTGTCCCACTGGGCGTTGCCGACAAAGGGGCTGTCCAGCGTGATGATCTCGGTCTGGCTGCTGTCTTCGTCCAGCACGTTTTTCAGGTTGCCGAACCGGGTTTTCAGCGACATGACGCGGTATTCGCGCAGGCTGTCGATCGGGGGGTTGGTCACCTGGCTAAAGTTCTGACGGAAGAAATGGCTGAGCGGGCGGTATTGCTTGGACAGAACCGCCGACGGGGTGTCGTCGCCCATCGAGGCCAGGGATTCCTTGCCATCTTCGGCCATGGGGGCAAGGATTTGCTCCAGCTCTTCAACGGAATAACCGGCCGCGATCTGGCGCTTGCGCAGTTCCTCTCCGCTGAACTTCGCGGTCTCGGTTACGCCCGACAGGCTTTCATTCAAGTCGTTGATCTTGCCAACCCACTCACCAAACGGCAGAGCACGGGCCAGTTTATCCTTGATCTGCGTGTCGCGGTACAGCTTGCCACGCTTCATATCCACGGCCAGCATCTGACCCGGACCCAGCGCGCCTTTTTCCGTCACCGAAGCCTCATCAATCGGCACCATCCCAGCCTCGGAACCCGCGATGACCAGACCATCGCCCGTCACCACATAGCGCATCGGACGCAGGCCATTCCGGTCGAGCCCGGCGCAGACCCAGCGACCATCGGTCATGGCCAGGGCGGCTGGGCCGTCCCATGGCTCCATCACCGAGTTGCAGTAGGAATACATGTCGCGCCACGCCTGCGGCAGCTCAACCGCCTGTTTGGACCAGCTTTCCGGCACCAGCATGGTTTTCGCCATGGGGGCTGACCGGCCTGCACGTACCAGAACCTCGAAAACCGAGTCTAATGCAGCGGAATCCGACGATCCGCCCGCGATGATCGGTTTGATGTCCTCGGCGTAGTCCCCAAAGGTCGAGGATGCCATGCGGATCTCATGGCTTTTCATCCAGTTGACATTGCCTTTCAGCGTGTTGATCTCGCCGTTATGGGCCAACATGCGGAAGGGCTGCGCCAGCCACCATTGCGGGAAGGTGTTGGTCGAATAGCGCTGGTGATAGATCGCAAAGGCCGACTCGAACCGCTCATCCATCAGGTCGGGGTAGAAGACAGCGACCTGTTCGGCCAGCATCATGCCCTTGTAGATGATCGAGCGGCACGACAGCGACGCCAGATACATCCCCGAAATCCCTGCGGCGGCCGCAGCCTTCTCGATACGGCGCCGGATTACATACAGCTCACGCTCAAAGGTTTCTTCGTCCACGCCTTTGGAGTTCGAGATCAGGATCTGCTCAATCTCGGGGCGGGTCGCGTTGGCCTTTTCGCCCAGACAGGTCACATCGACCGGCACGTGGCGCCAGCCATAGATGTAGTAACCCATGCGCAGCACTTCGGTTTCCACGATGGTCCGGCAGCTTTCCTGCGCACCGAAATCGGTGCGGGGCAAAAAGACCTGACCAACGGCGATCAGCTCGTCCAGATTGGGTTCGTGACCGGTGCGGCGGATCTGATCGTAAAAGAAGGGGACCGGAATCTGCACGTGGATACCCGCGCCGTCGCCGGTTTTGCCATCGGCATCCACAGCGCCCCGGTGCCAGATCGCCTTGAGCGCATCAATCCCGGCATCTACCACCTTGCGCGACGGCTTGCCGTCAACAGACACAACAAGGCCCACACCGCAGGAAGAATGCTCTTCTTCCTCGGAATAGAGACCGTTTTCGGCCATCCACTGACGTTTGGCTTCTTCGGCGCGCACCCAATCGGCATCGTATTTGGTCATTGGCTGTCTCCTTCTTCCGAGGAGGCATACATGGCCTCAACCTCGGCTTTGGTCATTTGCTTGCGTTCACCTGCGAACGCGTATCCTTCGGGCTTTTTGTCGAAGTAAAGTTCAAGTTTCAGCGTGTGGCCTGTATCCTGAAACAGGCCTGCCGCGATTTGCGTGTGTCCGTGCATTTCACCTGGAAGCGTGATCCGGTACCACAGCGCCGAGCCGCAGTCAGCGCAGAAGGCGCGCTCGGCCCAATCGGACGAGGTGAAGGTTTTCACGGGGCCTAACGCGGCATAGCCCTCTTCGGCCTCAAACGTCACAAGCATTGAGCTGGTCCAGCGGCGGCACTGGTCGCAATGGCACGCGCCCAGCGCATCGCGCGCGGGCGTTGCGGTCACGGTGACCGCGCCACACATGCATTGGCCTTGCAACTCGGGCATTCCGACGCTCCTGATTGCTGGGTTATTCGGCTGCGACCGCAGCCTTGGCGTTGAAACGGTCGATGATCGCATCGGCACAATCGCGCCCGTCGCGGATCGCCCAAACGACCAGAGAGGCCCCGCGCACGATGTCACCGATGGCGTAGACACCGTCCATCTCGGTTTCGCCGGTCTGGAAGGCGGCCTTGACGGTGCCCCAACGTGTCACGGGAAGGTCGGGCTGGCCGAACAGAGTGGGCAGGTCTTCGGGCTCAAACCCCAGCGCCTTGATCACCAGATCGGCGTCTTCGACATAATCCGCGCCTTCAATCACCTCAGGTGCCTGACGGCCTGTCGCGTCGGGCTGGCCCAAACGCATCTTCTGCACCATCACACCCTGCACCTTGTCGTCGCCGGTGAAGCCCTTGGGCGCGCTGAGCCATTCAAACACCACGCCTTCTTCTTCGGCGTTCTGAGTCTCGCGCTGCGAGCCGGGCATATTCGCGCGGTCGCGACGGTACAGGCATTTGACCGAGGTCGCACCCTGACGGATCGAGGTGCGCACGCAATCCATCGCAGTATCCCCGCCACCGATCACGACGACCTTTTTACCAGAGGCGTTCAAGCGGCCATTGTCAAAGTCTTCGACCGCATCGCCAAAGCTTTTGCGGTTCGAGGCGGTCAGGAAGTCAATCGCCTTCTCGATCCCGGCCAGACCGCTGCCCGGCATGGACAGATCGCGTGACTTGTAAACGCCAGTGGCAATGATAACCGCGTCATGCTTGCCACGAATGTCTTCGAATTTCGCGGCGTCGACGTCGCAATTCAACTCGAATGTCACGCCGCCATCGGCCAGCAATTCGTTGCGACGCTGCACGATGTCCTTTTCCAGTTTGAAGCCCGGAATACCGTACATCAACAGGCCACCCGCGCGATCATAGCGGTCATAGACTGTCACCTGAATACCCGCGCGGCGCAGCATATCCGCCGCCGCCAGTCCACCAGGGCCCGCACCGATGATACCAACGCTTTCGCTGCGCTCGGCTGTGGGGGTGGTGGGTTTGACCCAGCCTTTGTCCCACGCGGTATCGGTGATGTATTTCTCGATTGTGCCGATGGTTACTGTCCCGTGACCGGACTGTTCAATCACGCAATTGCCTTCGCACAGGCGATCTTGCGGACAGATGCGGCCACAGATCTCGGGGAACGTATTGGTCGCCTGGCTGGTCTGATAGGCCTCTTCCAAGCGACCCGTTGCGGTCAGATGCAACCAGTCAGGGATATTGTTGTGCAGCGGGCAGTGCGACTGACAATAGGGCACACCACATTGGCTGCAGCGGCTGGCTTGTTCTTGTGCTTTGGCCGAGGCGTATTCGGCATAGATCTCGTCAAAGTCTTCCTTGCGCGTGTCAGCGGCACGCTTTTCAGGCATGGCGCGATCGACTTGCACAAATTTCAGCATCGGTTGCTTGGCCACGGGTCGGACTCCATGAATTGGCTTGGTCGAGCTTCTTTAAGTGATGCAAGATCGGATGAAAAGTCAATTATGCTGACCTAATTAGTGAATTTGCGATCAAAAATCCTAGGGCCACATGAAAAAAGCAGAAATTTAGATCCGAATCGGACCTATATGCGTTCTTTCCTTTTCTTCATCACGCTTATACCCATGGATCGCAAAGAACACGTGACGATGGCACGGGCAGGTTAATGAGTCTATTTCAACTGATTCTTGCGGCGATCATTCAGGGTATCACCGAATTTCTGCCGATTTCGTCATCCGGGCACCTGATTCTGCTGCCCAACCTGACCGGTCTGGCGGATCAAGGCCTTGCCATTGATGTGGCGGTTCATGTGGGCACCCTAGGCGCGGTGGTTCTTTATTTTTGGTCTGACGTCAAATCAGCCGCAGCAGGTTTGCCAGACGCGCTGCGGGGTCAAACAGACACGCCACAGGCGCGGCTTGCGCTTGGTCTGATTATTGCGACAATTCCGACGGTTATCGTTGGGGCCATTCTTTATCAAACCGGGCTCAGCCAGTCTTTGCGCTCGATGGCGGTGATTGGATGGACCATGTTGGGATTTGGTCTGCTGCTCTATTGGATGGACCAGAAAGGACAGCAAAGAAAAAAGGCAAATGACTGGGGTCTGAAAGATGCGGCCATTATGGGTTTGTGGCAAATGCTGGCCCTGATCCCCGGCACATCCCGGTCCGGAATCACGATTACAGGCGCCCGGCACTTGGGGTACACCCGAGAAGACGGCGCGCGGATCGCGATGTTGATGTCGATCCCGACTATCTTGGCGTCGGGCATATTGCTTTCAGTCGATGTGATCAAAGAAGCCGACGCTCAACTGGCTATTGACGGAGCAATCGCCGCGCTTTTTGCCTTTGTTGCGGCCCTTCTGGCGCTGTCCTTCATGATGCGCCTGCTGCGCAGCGTCAGCTTTACGCCATACGTAATTTATCGCGTTGTTCTGGGCATAGTTCTGCTGGCCATTGCCTACAGTTGATCAGGTCCGCAGGTTGTCAGCGGATCTTTGAATCTCGTCATACTGACCCGAGGGGCGGAACTTCCAAAGATAATCCGGCAGAACCGACTCCAGCGTGGCCGGCTCGATCCCAAGATCGGCAAAGCTTTTCGCCCCATCCGACACGACGTTGTCGCGGCGCAGGTTTTTCAGCTGATCCCGCGTCAGAATGCTATTCGGGAACAGTTGGAAACTGACGTATTTAACGATGTCCAGAACCCCGGCCATGATCCGTGCGGCAAAAAACGGCATCCCGATAATCACGCGACGGCGGTGGATCACGTCAAGCATCTGCTGCATGAGCGCACGGAATGTCTTGACCTCAGGGCCGCCCAGTTCATACGTGCCGGCCGCTGCCTGCCCCAGAACGCCCTGAACAGCAGCTTTAGCCACATCATCGACATAGACAGGCTGAAACTTCGTTTCGGCCCCGACCAGCGGCAGAAACGGCCCCATCCGGGTCATCCCGGCAAAGCGGTTGAAGAATTGATCCTCGGTCCCGAAAATAACCGAGGGGCGCAGGATCACGGCATTGGGCATATGAGCAAGCACTCCGGCCTCACCCTGTGCCTTGGTTTGCGAATACTCACTGTCCGAATCCGCGTCTGCACCAATGGCAGAAATATGGACCATCCGCTTGATCCCTTGTTCAGCTGCGATCCGCGCGATCCGTTCGGCCCCGTCGGCCTGTACGGCGTCAAACGCGTTCTTGCCCAACTCGTTCAGCACACCCACGCAGTTCACCACCGCATCCGCGCCCTGCATCGCCGCCGCAACCGACGCATCGTCGCGAATGTTGCACAGGATGGGTTCAACCTGTCCGACCACGCCGTAAGGTTTGACGAACATCGCTTCATTCGGGCGCCTGACAGCGACCCGAACACGCCACCCTTCGTTCGCCATACGTCGCGCGACGTACCTGCCGACAAATCCGGATCCGCCATAAATCGTGACCAGTTTTGACATAGAAGGGCTCCTGCTTTTGGCTCCTGATCCGATCTACCGCCCAAAGAGGCGCGGAACAAGGCGCAATAACGCCGCGCGCAGGGGAAAAACCCTGCCTTTTTCGGGTGCGTTTTGGATGGGGTCAAAAAACTTTCAAAAAACTTCCCGAATCCGGTTGACCCTCCTCTCCAGTGGGCTTAAACGCCCCTCCACGACACCTGCCCAGGTGGCGGAATTGGTAGACGCGCTAGCTTCAGGTGCTAGTGTCCGTATGGACGTGGAGGTTCGAGTCCTCTCCTGGGCACCATCAATCCCTATAAAAACAATTACTTCAACGGGTTGGTATAACTTTCACTACACGAACGCTACACACCGGCGAAGTGGAGTGACTATGCGAGTCGTCATTGAAATGGACCACCTGACAACTGATCCCAAGTCCGGGCGATACAAGTACCGGCGTCGTGTACCCAAAGGTCTGGAGCCAGCACTTGGGAAACGAGAGTTCTCTGTTTCGCTGAAAACCAAGGACAAGCAGGATGCCGCACGGCGTTATTGCGACGTCCATGAGGCGGTAGAGAACGAGATTGCCGCCGCCAGATTGATTGACCCCGAAATGAAGGACTATGAAGCGCAAATAGCGGTTCTTAGGAAACACGGGTTGACGCAAGGACGGCCCAAGGCTCTCGAACCGGTCCGGTTCAACGACGACCTGAAATCATTTGACGACTTCACAAAGGCCGCGCTTGGCGCACGATCCAATGCAGAATTCGATCAAATTGTCGAAGCGAAGTACTTTGGGGTGAAGCGTCCCGACGTCCGTATTCGGCAAGTTGTCGATGCCTACCTCGAGGACAGGCGGAACCAATACAACAAAAAGAACCTCACAAACCAGACGTCACTGGTGGCATCCCTGATCGCCGAAGTCATGGGTGAGGAGAACCCCGTGGTCCGAAACATTGGCATAGAAGCCGCTTATGAGTTCAGAAACACCCTGCGTGGTAATGGTCTGAGCCATGGAACGGTCAAGCGACGCGTCGGGACAATCAAAGCGATACTGAACTATGGGTTACGCCGGTTCGAGATTGACGGGTATACGAACCCATTCAATACCCTCGAAGTCCCAAAACTGGCATCAGAACCCAACGCCAAGGATAGCAGGTTGCCGCTTTCATTGGATGAGATCAAACGGTGTAACGAATACATCCTGTCGAAGAACAAGGACATACAAGACCTTTGGTGTGTACTGGCACTTACAGGCGCTCGTCAGGGAGAAATCCTCAGCCTAGAAAGACAGGATGTGGTCTTGGACAAAAAAGTCCCCCACATCCACATACGGTTCAACTCGTTGTGGCGCGTCAAGGGCGAAGTATCTGAACGAAAAGTACCGATTGTTGGTCCCGCTCTTCGCGTCCTCGAAGAGAGGTTGGCGGATACCGAGGGGTCGAAGGACCATCCCTTGTTCCGACGCTATGCGCCGCCTAACGGACCAGACGCCGCTTCGACGCTTATGCGTAAAGCAATGGCTCAGGCTGGCGTGTGGGTAGAACTGAAGAAAGTACCCTATTCTCTCCGCCACTCCCACAAAGACTGGCTTGACCGGGTCGCACCTAGGAATTTGGTTGACCGCGTTCATGGGCATCGTGCCCCCGGATCAGCTGGAATTTATGGTGGAGACGATATGTTAGACCTGTTGCACGAAGCATTGCTCCGGGGCTGCACGGAAAGCGGAATAATAGACCTCATGAATACGCAAGGGTTTGGGGCCAAAAAACTGATCTGTAATCTGTCGAGGTAAATAGCACCACCAGCGACGGGCTGCTTCCCCCATACCCCCTTCGGAATAGGAGGTGGACGCTCAGGTCGTTTTTTGGCACCGGCCCTGTGACCTTAGAGAGGCGCAAAGCTCATCCCCGTAGGTGACCCTACCAAAACTTGTTACGCCCCTGTACGAGTCCTCACGCAACACGCCTAGACACACCAAATCCAAATCACGACCAATGCCTAGTGGTCGTAGCAACTGAAATCCTTGTCCAGGAACAAGACGAAAAAAGTTCGTCCATCTCGATAACCGACCATTGGCTTTTTGCCGTTAAACCGCAATGCAAGCAGAGTGACGTCAGGGGTCACTGAAGCTGGTATTGCTGGGTTTATGGAATTCCGTGCAATCTTTTCGGTTCCAATGCCATGGCGAGGGCTGCCATTTATGTCTCTCCAAGTTGTTTTGCTTAGGAGAAACAGCCTCTTGGCCAAGGCTACGAGGTCATCATTCTCGCAGCAATCAATGCTGTATCCATTGCCGGGCACCATTTTTTCGAACGAAAAAATTGGTGGTAGTGCATTGGTATCTTTGCTTTGCGAAACACCCGTTTTACCAGTAAACGGCTTAGTGTTGTCGCGCTTTCTTTTGGTAGTCCGCAATATAAGACTCGTCAATTTCGTCTGTAAAATATGCCGCTAACTGCTTGTTGCTAATGGTATTGTCATCCGATTCAACAGAGCTCAGCCACGGATCTTCTTCATGGGTCATGTTGCGCAGCTTCCAAGCCGAGTATTGACCGTAAAACTCATAGACATCATCCAGAATTTCCAGATCGTGCCTATCGAAAACTGAAAAATCGAAATTCTCAGGAGAAGGTATCGCAGAACTTCCGTAGCTGCTATATCGGTGGTATTGACTTGGGATAACTGGACCGTGTTGCCAAGCCTTAATTTTGTCCGCGAACAGAGGGAAACGGTTGTCCGCGCGGACGGCCGCCATTACGCCAGCAGCGTAATAGACCAACTTCTGAAGTTTTAGATTGGAGATTACGTCTCCAACATCTGGGTCTGACTTCGCCAACATAAACTCAGCGATCTGGTCTGCGGAATAAACTTTCATGGGCCTCACCTAATGCTGCGAATCATAACAGGCAATGCGGCAAATGTGAATCCTCTCATGGCAAGGTTAATTTTCAGATAAATTTTTGGCGACATTTTTACACGAGTATCAGCTTCGAATCCTCGCATTGACGCACTCACTAAGCTCACCAGAACTTCGCGCTGGGCTTGTGCTTACGGTTGCAAAACGGGATGTTGCGAGCATTCGAGCATGGTTGCAACCGAGGGAAGGTAGACGAATGGATATTCTGGCTGCGATCACGATCGCCAACGAAACGCTGAAGGCCGTGAAAACCTTGAAAGACGTGGATCGTGACCTGGATAAAGCGGAACTTAAATCCAACATGGCCGAGCTGTATTCGAACTTGGCCGAGGTCAAAATGGCTTTAACCGACGCAAAAGCTGAGATGCAGCAAAAAGACAGCGAAATAGCCGACCTGCGACAATCCATGGAATTCAAAGCGACCTTAGTTGAGGTCGAGGGTTTCAAATTCAGAGCGGACGAAAATGGAAACCCATTCGGAAATCCATTTTGCCCAGCCTGTGAGCAAAACTTCGGGAAGTTTTTTCAGATTTCATACGCTGGTAGAGTGCAGGAGTGCATTTGCCCGAACTGTCAGTTCAACTACAAAACTGAAGTTTCCAATATTATGTACACCTTAAGTAGGCAATAGGTGCAGGGCAGACACAATTTGACTTGCGCCTAAAACCCTGCGTGTATTCCTCGCATCGAAGGCAGCAAGATGGTTTTGGGAGCGGCTTCTGGGACTTGGTCGCCCAACTGAGCTCGACTTCACCCATCATAGTACGCACGTGGAGGAGTGCCAGCGGTACACACAAATAATCTCAATATGCCTACACATTCCCTTACCCTGTGACCGTAGAGAGGCGTAAAGCCCACCCCGGTAGGTGACCCTACCAAAACTTGTTGCATCGCTGTACGAGTCACCTGCGACCATGCTTAGGCGCAATTACACAGAAGGACTACCGTAGGTACGGGGTGCCCGGTCCACCTAGCGATTGCAGACACAAGCAGGGCACTACACGGCTGTGTCTTTGAAGACGGACAAAACCCGGTACACGGATGCCCGACCAATGTTGAGTTGTCTTGCAATGTCAGTGGGCCTGACACCTTTCGCCTTTAGGTCCCTGACCTCGTCAGCCTTGGCTTGTGCTGTGGGCTTACGGCCTTTGTACTTCCCTGCCGCTTTGGCTTTGGCAATCCCTTCGCGTTGACGTTCGAGCATGATCTCCCTCTCGAACTCAGCAACACTGCCCAGCAGGTTAATCATCAGCTTTCCTGTGGGTGTCGAAGTGTCGAGGTTTAAGCCCATGATCTTTAGATGTGCCCCTCGCGCTTCCAGTCGCAGTCGTACGTCCATCAGATGAGCCATAGAGCGCGCCAGACGGTCGAGTTTCGTGACGACTAGGGTGTCCCCCTCTCGGACAAAGGACAACGCTTCTTCGAGGCTTTCACGCGCCCTTACGTCCACTGAGGATACCTGTTCCTCAAATATGCGTTCGCAGCCCTCAATCTTGAGGTCCCGTAGCTGGGCTTCAAGCCCCGCAGTTTGATCCAGCGTGGATGTACGCGCATATGTGCGCAAAGATCAAAGCTTTTCGCACGGGATAAATTCACAAAGCAAAATTCGGGCCAGTCCGGGAACCGACCCGAAAAAATGATCAGGACACAGCCTGTTCAGCCACGATCTCACTAAATCGGGTGAAGAACTTGCCCGACAGCTTTTTGGCTGTCCCGGCAATCAGACGGCTGCCCAGCTGGGCGATCTTGCCGCCGACATCGACCTTGGCGGTGTAGGCCAGAATTGTCTCGGCCCCGTCTTCGGTCAGCGTGACCTCGGCACCGCCCTTGGCGAACCCGGCTGCACCGCCTTTGCCTTCACCGGTCAGGGAAAACCCGCCGGGGGCGTTGGAATTGTCCAGCGTCACTTGCCCGGCAAACTTGGCTTTGACCGGGCCGATTTTCAGAACCACCTTGGCCTCAAGATCCTCGGGCGAGTTCTGGATCAGCTCTTCGCAGCCCGGAATACATTCCTGCAGGATCTCAGGCGTATTCAACGCCTTGTAGACCAACTCGCGCGGGGCGGCGATGCGGATTTCGTCACTCAGTTCCATTTGCGTTTCCTTTATTCAACAACATCTCGGAAAAACCAAAAGGGCGGTTTCCGTCGCCTGTTCCGGTGTTTGTTTCGGGCGTGCGGGCCATAGGCGCTTAAGCAAGTTTTTCATCCTGAGAAACCTCCGTCGATTTGTCCGTGTTCCGCCACATCACGATCTCGGCCAGGATTGACAGGGCGATTTCGTGCGGATCAATGGCATGAATGTCCAGCCCGGCAGGGGATTTCAGACGCGCCGCGCGGGCCGGGTCCAGACCCTGTCCTATCAGCTTTTCCATGAGTGTTTCGGCTTTGCGATGGCTGGCCACCATCGACACCCGCGCGGCTTGCGTGTTCAGCGCGGCCCCAAGGGCTGCGCCGTCTCCTTGACCTTGCGAGGCCACGACAACAAAGTCGCGCGCCTCGATATCTAAGTCTTCGACCGTCTCGGGCGTGCTGCTCGTCACCCGAAACCCGGCAAGCGTCCCGTGTTCGCCCAGCGCCCTGGCGATCAACGAGGTGCCAAAGATCACCAGTCTTGGCGCGTGCTGATACGGTTCCACCAGCAAATCCACCGTCCCGCCCGAAGGACAGCCGCTTTTGAAGGTTTGCACGCCATCCGGGTCCGTCATGTCGACCACCTTGTCCGAGGGTTTCACGCGGATCATCTGCGGCGCACCACTGGCCAGCGCTTGTATCGCTGAACTGCGCACCGCGCGCTGCACACAGGCACCGCCCAGATGACCCAATATCCGCCCGTCGCGCGCAATAGCCGCCTTTCCCCCGGCCTTGGCCGAGGTTGCATCCGCTGTGCGCAGAACCGTGGCGACGCAGAACGGCTCACCGGTTTGGCGCAGGGTTTCGATCGTGTCGAATATGTCGAAATTTGCCATATCAGACTCCTTTCACAACTTGCGAAACTGCGGCTCAAGCGCGGCCAGCGCCTCAAGCGTGTTGGCAGGCAAATGCGCGTCCAAATGGGGTTCGGCCGCCTGCATCGCCGCTGCGATGGGTTGGTAGTCTTTCCATCCCTTCAACGGGTTCAACCAGACGATGCGCCGTGACTTGCGCCGGATGCGCGCCAAAACTGCGCCCAGCGCTTGCGGGTCGGAACTGCAATAGCCGTCCGACAGGATCAGAACGATGGTCCGCCCATTCAATGCGCGCGCGCCATAGCCGTTCAGAAAGCTTTCCAAGCTACCCGAGATGTCGGTGCCACCCCCGAACCCCTCGGCCATCAAGGACAACCGCCCAGCCGCACGGATCGAGTCGTGATCGCGCAGGGCGTCCGTCACCCGCATCAGGCGCGTGTGAAACAGATAAGCATCCGCTTCGGTCCCGCTACCGATCAGACCTTTGAGAAAGGCCAGAAACACTCGCGAATAAACAGTCATCGACCCGCTGACATCGCACAGCGCTACGATCCGCATCGGACGCGGCGGCTTGGCGCGGCGATACAAATCAATCGGCTCACCCCCTCGTGCTAGACTTGCCCGTTGTATCCTCCGCATATCCAACGTAGCGCCCCGCAACGCTTGCTTTCTGCGACGCGACCGCCGATCACGAATGGCACGTGCCAACATCAAGGCCGCCTTTTCAGCCTGCCTTAGAGCCTCGTCATCCATCAACTCGCGCAGGTCCCTGCGTGACAGGTTGACTGTGCGTGTCGCGATCAACTTGCCATCAGTCCCCTCGGCATCGCCTTCGCCCTGATCGGCAGAACCCTCTTGCTCCGCGCTTTCCGCACCCTGTTCGTCGGAATGTGTGGCATCCTGCCAAATCATGGGTTTGGCAGATTGCACCCTCACGTGGCTCGTTTGTGCGACCCCTTCGCGCTGCTTTCCAACGTTGAACCAATAGGCATCGAACAGATCATCAAAACGTCGCCAATCCTCGGCGTCGCTCGCCAGCAACACACATAGCGCCCGGCGGGCCTGATCCGCATCCGTCGCCGTGATCTGAGACAATGCAGACAACGCATCCGCGGTCTCACCCGGACCAACCCGCAGCCCGTTCGACCGCAAATGCGCGATGAACCCGGACATTCGGTCGGCAAGGCCATCGGCCCGAGAAGGAAACCGCGTGACCTGCATCACGCCACCTTGCCGATCAGCCGGTCCATCAGCTCGGGCGGAGCCGCGTCATAGTCCGCAGCCGTCTTCAACAAACACACAAGCGTCGCCTGCACGGCATCGCGCGATTGCGCCATGTCGTTAACGCCCAAACCTGACAGGGCTGCAGCCCAGTCCAACATCTCTGCAATGCCCGGCGTCTTTTCCAAATCTTCTTTGCGCAACGCCTGTACGACCCCAATGATCTGCCGCGCCAGCACGCCTTCAACCTCGGGCATCCGCGCCCGAAGGATCGCCATTTCAACCTCTTTCGAAGGGTAATCAAGGAAACTGTAAAGACACCGCCGACGTAAGGCATCCGACAAATCACGCGTCCCATTGGCGGTCAGGATCACAATGGGCCGAGTCGTCGCTTCGACCGTCCCAAGCTCGGGGATGGTGATCTGAAAGTCGGACAGTATTTCCAGCAAATAAGCTTCGAATTCCTCATCCGCCCGATCAATCTCATCAATCAACAAAACCGGAGGAATATCCTGAGAAATAGCCTCTAACAAAGGCCGTTTCAGCAAATACGCATCGGAAAACAACTGCGCCTCGCCAACCCCTCCCTGGGCCTCTGACGCCCGGATCGCCAACAGTTGCCGCTGATAATTCCACTCATAAATCGCGTGGCTGGCATCCAGCCCTTCATAGCACTGCAAGCGGATTAAACGCGCCTCACGCGACGCTGCCACAGCCTTGGCCACCTCGGTCTTACCCACACCGGCCGGACCTTCCAGCAACAAGGGCCGCCCCAAAGTCTGCGCCAGATGCAGCGCCATCGCCAACCGATCATCAGCAACATAGCCTTGCGCGGCCAATCCGTTCTGCACATCACTCAAAGTCAAAACCAGGATCCATTCTTCATCTGGCAAAAAATACCTCGGGGGAGGTTCGGAGGGGGCTGGCCCCCTCCGTTCGGTCGGATCGGCCAAGCCGATCCGAACCCATTCACCCATGCATCCCCAGCCCATTGGCAATCTTCCAGATGCGCCAGTGGTCATGCGGCATATGGCTCTGCACCAACCCAAAGGGCCGGAACGCATCATGCACCGCGTTCGAGAAACAGGGAACGCCCCCAACATTCGGGCTCTCACCCACACCCTTCGCACCAATCGGATGGTGCGGGGACGGCGTCACCGTATAGTCGGTGATATAGTTCGGCGTCTCCCACGCAGTCGGCAGGAAGAAATCCATCAGCGTGCCGGTTTTCACGTTACCGATCTCGTCATAAGCAATCTCCTGACCCATCGCGATGGCCAACGCCTCAGTCACACCGCCATGGACCTGACCCTCGATGATCATCGGGTTGATCCGGGTGCCGCAATCATCCAGCGCATAGAATTTCCGAACGTCCCATTCGCCTGTATCCACGTCGATCTCCATGACGCAGATATAGGCCCCGAAGGGATAGGTCATGTTCGGCGGATCGTAGTAGCTGACCGCCTCCAAACCGGGCTCCAGACCGGGGATTGCCTGATTATAGGCGGCGAAGGCGATTTCCTTCATCGTTTTGAACCGCTCGGGCGCGCCCTTGACAGAGAACCGATCCACATCCCATTCGACATCGTCGTCGTGGACCTCCAGCAGATAGGCCGCAATCATCTGCGCCTTGGCACGGATTTTACGCGCAGCCATTGCCGTTGCGGCACCGGCCACAGGCGTGGACCGAGACCCGTAAGTCCCAAGCCCATACGGCGCAGTGTCGGTATCGCCTTCCTCCAGCGTGATGTCATCGGCGGGCAACCCGATCTCACTGGCGATGATCTGGGCAAAGGTCGTGGCATGGCCCTGACCCTGTGAAATCGTCCCTAACCGAGCGATGGCCGAACCAGTCGGGTGAATCCGGATTTCGCAGCTATCGAACATTCCCAGCCCGAGGATATCGCAGTTCTTAACCGGTCCCGCGCCCACGATTTCCGTGAAATGCGTCAGACCAATGCCCAGCAGTTTGCGAGTCTTACCAGCCTTGAAATCCTCGACCCGCTGCGCCTGTTCAGCCCGCAGACCGTCGTAGTCGACAGCCTTCAATGCCTTGTCCCAAGCGGTATGATAGTCGCCCGAGTCATATTCCCAGCCCAGTGCGGACTGATAGGGGAACTGATCGGCCTTGATGAAGTTGATCCGGCGCAGCTCGGCCGCGTCCATGTTCAGCTTGATGGCCAGAACCTCGATCATGCGCTCGATGAAATAGGCGGCCTCGGTTACGCGGAAGGAACAGCGATAAGCCACCCCGCCCGGAGCCTTGTTGGTATAGACCCCATCCACGGCCAGATAGGCGGTTGGGATGTCGTAGGATCCGGTGCAGATGTTCATGAACCCAGCCGGGAATTTGGTCGGGTCCGCACAGGCGTCAAACCCACCGTGATCGGCCGTGGTGTGGCACCACAGCCCGGTGATCTTACCGTCCTTCGTTGCTGCGATCTTGCCCTGCATCCAGTAGTCGCGGGCAAAGGCGGTGGACATCAGGTTCTCCATCCGGTCCTCGACCCATTTCACTGGCTTACCCGTGACAATCGAGGCCACGACCGAGCAGACATAGCCCGCATAGGCCCCGACCTTGTTGCCGAACCCGCCGCCAATATCGGGGCTGATCACTCGGATATTGTGTTCGGCAATGCCCGAGATCAGCGAGACAACCGTACGGATCGCGTGCGGGGCTTGGAACGTTCCGTAGAGCGTCAGCTTGCCGGTCACCTTGTCCATGCTCGCGACCGACCCGCAGGTCTCCAGCGGGCAGGGATGGGTGCGGTGGTAATAGACCATCTCTTCAGCCACCACATCAGCCTCGGCCAGAATAGCCTCGGTCGCGTCTTTGTCGCCCTGTTCCCAGGTGAAGATGTGGTTGTGATGCTTGCGCGGCCCGTGCGCACCTTCGGTCTGACCCTCAAGGTCTTCACGCAGGACCACATCGGATTTCAGCGCCTCGAACGGGTCGGTCAGAACAGGAAGTTCCTCGTATTCAACCTCGACCAGTTCCGCCGCATCGGCTGCGATATAGCGATCCTCGGCCACAACGAAAGCGACTTCCTGCCCTTGGAACAGCACTTTGCCATCGGCAAGCACCATCTGCTTGTCGCCTGCCAGTGTCGGCATCCAATGCAGGCCCAGCGGCGACAAGTCTTCGGCGGTCAGAACAGCGATCACGCCGGGCAGCGCCAGCGCGGCCTCTTTGTTCACGCTGACAACGCGGGCATGTGCGTAGGGGGAGCGCACAAAGTCGCCGAACAGCATGCCATCCAGCTTGATGTCATCGACATAATTGCCCTTGCCTTGGGTAAAGCGCACATCCTCGACGCGTTTGCGCGAGCTGCCCATCCCTTTGAGGTTGGCTGCGCGTTCTTCGGGGGTCAGAGTTTGATCGTTCATTCCGCAGCCTCCACTTTGGTTTGTCCTACCGCTTCGCTACTTGAGGACGCTTGAGCGTTCAGCATGTCAGCCGAGGCCGAGATCGCCTTGACGATATTCTGGTAGCCGGTGCAGCGGCAGAGGTTCCCAGCCATACCGAAACGAATTTCTTCCTCGGTCGGGTTCGGGTTTTCCTGCAGCAGGCGATGCGCGCGGGTGATCATGCCCGGCGTGCAGAAACCGCATTGCAGGCCATGATGTTCGCGGAACATCTCCTGCAATACACCAAGGCTGCCATCGTCGTTGGTAAGCCCTTCGACCGTTGTGATATCGGCACCGTTCACCTGCGCCACGAAGGTGGTGCAGGATTTGACGGACTTGCCATCGATATCCACAGTGCAGGCGCCGCAATGGCTGGTTTCGCATCCGATATGAGGGCCGGTGATTTTCAGATCTTCCCGCAGGAAGTGGATCAGCAACGTGCGCGGCTCGGCCAGACCTTCGACCTCTTTGCCGTTCACGGTGAGTTTGACGTGCATTTTTGACATGGGTTCTCCTCCCCTCAACCCGCGCGGCTTTGGGCGCGGTCGATGGCGCGGCGCAGCATGACGCCTGCCACATGTTTCTTGAATTCGACGGGGCCACGATTGTCGGCAACCGGATCAATCGCATCCAACATGGCAGCAACGCAGCCATTCACATCGCCATCGGCCAGCGCAGCGCTTGCGCCTTCGGACCAGATCGGAGTGTCCGCCAGATTGGTCATCGCGACCGAGGCTGTTCCATTGCCCACCATCACAGCAGCAGCGGCCGTCGCATAATCTCCGATCTTGCGCTTTTGCTTTTCATACGCCTGCCCGACACCCGCGCCCGGTACAGGGATCGAGATACGGGTCAGAATTTCTTCGTCCTCGCGGGCGGTGAAATACGCAGCCTCGTAAAACTCACGCGCGGCGACGCTGCGATTGCCGTCGGGACCGGACAGATCAAACGTGGCGTTCAGGCATTGCATCAACCCCGGCATGTCATTGCCCGGATCCCCATTGGCCACATTGCCACCGACGGTGCCCACATAGCGCACCTGCGGATCAGCGATCTGCAATGCCGCCTCGCGGATCAGCGGAATGGCAGCGGCAAGACCATCATGAGTTATCAACTCGTGCTGCGTGACCATCGCACCCAAGGTCACGGCGTCGGAGCCGACCTCGATGCCCTTTAGTTCGTCGATGGCTTGCAGATCGACCAGATGGCCCATCTCGGCCATGCGTAGCTTCATCATCGGGATCAGGCTGTGTCCGCCCGCGATCACGCGCGCCTCGTCTCCGTGTTCTTGCAAAATGCCGATGGCCGAGGCGATATCGCCTGGCCGGTGATACTCAAAACCGGCTGGTATCATGTTTTTCCTCCCTGGGTCCGAGCAATATGCCTTGGGGGACCTTAGGTCAGGAAAGAACGCCCGCGTCATCCGTTCCAGTCAACGGGAACGGGGCGCGCAGCTTGTTTCACGAAATGCGAATAGGCTGCACGAGTTGCGATCAAAGACCCAGCGCTTCGCGAATGTCGGATAGGCGGGAACGGCTGACCGGCACCTTGGTCAACGCGTCCACACCGTCGAAATAACAAGTGCCATTGTCCTTGTGACGTTCGAAACTGGAGACATGTTTGGGATTCACCAGATAGCTGCGATGGGCGCGCAAAAACCCGTCCGGCGTCAGGCGGGTTTCAGCCTCGGTAATCGACCATGGACAGAACAGTTTCTCGGCCCCGATATAGAGCACGGTATAATGCCCTTCGGCCCGGATTGCGGCGATCTCGGTCGGGGTGGCGAAAAAGGTCTGGCCTTCGCGTTCAAACGGAATGCCCGCCCGCAAGGTCGCAGGTTCAGGGTTGGGCGCAGCAGGGGCCGCAACAGCAGCAGGCTCAAGGAAGCTGACGCCGGTCAACAGGAACGCTCCACAGATCAGGAACACAGCCACGGTGACACCCATCGCCAGCACCTGATTGTTCAGTGCCGGACCGGCCCCGCCGGTGCTGTCGCTGACGGTGAAATCGGTCAGACCGGTGGCCACGAAGTGCATTGTAAACACCGCCAATCCGAAACAGGCCGTTCCCAGCAAGATGTTACGCTGCGTGCGGTTGTCGTAAGCCACCCAGATCGCCACGACCGACAGCAGCACCGACGCAAGGGTCGAGATCACCACATCCCACACGTTATAAACCGGGCGACACAGTTCCATCCCGGCCATACCGATATAGTGCATCACAACGATGCCAAGTCCCACGATCACGCCCGCCCCCACTATGGTCTGCACCGAACGTGGCCGGAAATGCAGCAACAGCAGCGCCAAACCTACCATCAGGATCGCCACAAGGGCCGAAATCAGAGTGATCAGCGCGTCATAGTAGAACAGGATCGGAAGTTGCAGGCCCAGCATGGCGACGAAATGCATCGACCAGATGCCGCCGCCCAGAACCACCGCAGCCAGCGCCACGATGATCTTACGGCGCTGGTCGTCCAGCTTGGACGCGCCATGGGTCAGGTAAAGGCCGGTAAAGCCTGCCATCAGCGCCACAGCTAACGAGGCTGCCACAAGCCAAGCGTTATGCGAATAGTCCAGCATTTTTGGTTTAGACGCCCTCCCCGACGCGTGGACGACGTTAGCAAACGGATTTGATTGGGACAATTGGCTCTCGAACACGAATATGGTGCTCGCCTCGGACGTAACCTTTTTTCGTTTGCGACTAAGAAATTCAGCACGTTACAAGTTCGCGCTCAGATCTACTTGATGGTCTCCGCTGGCTATTGAATCACCGCATTTTCCCATGCGGAAAGAAACTTTTTACGCTTAAGGTCATCCAAAAAAGTCAGCAAAGCCGGGTTCAATCCAATCGTTTCTCTGTCAGTCACCCCTCCCGGAGACGTCAGCGGCGGGAGAGAGGACTGCGTTTCTTGCGCGGCAGATTTTTCGGCAACGAGATGGCGGATGAAAGCTTCTGCTGCGTCTGGTTCCTGAGTTGCATTTGAAACCAATGCTGTGCGCATCATAATCGTTTGAAAATCAGTCGGAAAAATAACTTCAAGCGCATCTTTACCTTCGGCTCGGACAGCGGCGTAGCTGCCCAACACGTTATATGCGACCAAAATCGTGCCATCGGCCAGATCATTGATCATTTCGCCCGAACAACAATACAGCCGCACATCAAGCCCGCCCATAACTTCCATCAAGCGCCAATAGGTTTCCGAAGCTCGCGCATCCTGCGTCGCAAAGAGGTAACCCAAACCGGACTGGCGAACATCATAAGTGCCTACCTTGCCACGGAATTCTTCAGGGCGTTTACGTAAAGCTTCGATCAACATTTGGCGCGTTACGGGAACTTGCTGGCCTTCAAATGCCGCCCTGTTGATCACAATGGCCGCCGGCTCAGTGGTGAACGAGAAAAGGCTATTGTGCCATTGTGCCCAGTGCGGTGTATCGATGTCGTCGATTGGTAGGGCATACCCATCATTGGCCAGTTTGAGTTGCAGATCCATCGCACTGGACACTACCACGTCAAATGCATCAGCAGCAGCTCGGACCCGCATGTTGATATCGGCCGTGCCCGAGACCAGATATTCGACACTAATTAAGGGGTTCTTCGCCACAAACTCCTCGATCAGTGGCGCAAATAGAACTGTGTCCGTGCTCGAGATTACCCGCAGCCTGGGACCCTCTGCGCCTTCGTTGAAAATCAACTGATCTTCCCAGTCGTCTGCCCATCCAGCGCCGGGCAGAAAAGCCAGCATCAAAGCGATAATGTAACGCATGCGCCCCCCTTGGGCCGGTTCGATAGAACCAGCATTCCCCCATGTGCAGTTGCCACATCCTTTGCAATGGTTAGTCCCAGTCCAGAGCCAATGGTTCCTACAGCGTTTTCCCCACGCTCAAATCGCCGGGTCAGTCTGTCAACTTCGCTGGGAAGAAAACCGGGCCCGGTGTCGCTGACCTTAATCTCGGGTTTCGCTGTGACCTCTATTTCTACGATGCTGTCTGCGGGGGCATATTTCAAAGCATTGTCGATCATGTTTCTGACAGCGTTTTGAATAAGAATAGGATCTCCAGAATACGGAACCGATTTATCGCCCGTCAGACAGAGCGACAGTTCCTTCATTTCAGCGATGGGCGTCAAACGCTGAACCAGTTCTTGGATCAACTCGACAAGGTCAACATTCTCGCGCTCTAGCCGGTCCGCGCGAGACGTAATCATGGCGTGATCCAAAAGTTGACCTGCCGCGCGCGAGCTTTCGTCAATCGCGCGAACCATAGCACGCAGCGCCTCGCGGTTTTCTTTTCTTTCCACACGGTGGAGCGTGGCTTCGGCGTATGATCTGACAGTGGCCAAAGGTGTCCTGACGCGGTGGGCCGCTTCGGCGATAAAGTCCTCGGATTGGCTAAGCGACTGATCCAACCGACCCATCAAGGAATTCAAGGACATGACAAGCGGCGCCATTTCTCGTGGCACTGGTTTTTTGAAAGGACTCAGATCCTGCGGCCCCCTTCGGGTTACCGAAGTCGTCAACTTGTTGAGCTGACCAATGGTTGTCGACGTGATCCAGAAAGATAAAGCTGCGGTGAGTAGAAAGAACCCCAACCCAAGAAAAGCAGCATTGCGCGAAATCTGATCAAGAGTTTCGGAAAGCGCATCTTGTGTTTGACCCAGTACGACTTCGACCTCGGTTTGTCGGTCAAATCCAACAAGAGTCCGGCTGGCGCTGACCTGTCGGATAAGTTCTTCGCGAACTTCGCCGGTTTTGAACGACCAATCGCTTTCTCCGAGCCCACCAGCAAACCGAAGGTCTTCGTAGCCTGATAGGAACTCACCGTCCTGAAAGATCGCATAGAACACTCTGTCATCTGACGGTGTACTCAGCATTGAAAATGCTGCGTACGGGATATCTACCTCGAGTGCACCATCTCTGAGCGCCGCAGCATCCAGTATTGATGTCACTGAAGCTTCAAGTATGTTGTCCTGACCTTGTTGTGCCACCTGTGCTGCGTAATTGCGAACTGTGAAAAACAGAAGAATTGCAAGAACAGCCGCACCGCCAATCAACGCGAGCACCAGCCTGTTTCGCAATGACCCTGAAACGGTCGGATTAGTTGTCATGATCCAGCCTATACCCCAGACCGCGCAGAGTAGTTATCTTGAGGTCCGACTTTTCAAGATGCCTGCGCAATCGGCCCACATAGACCTCGATGGCGTTGTCTGAAATGTTGTCATCGTAGGAAAACAGCCGATCTGCCAGCTTCTGTTTCGAGAACACATGACCGGGTGCGTTGATGAACAGCTCCATCATACGCAACTCACGATTCCGCAAAGAAACGATGTCCCCGGCGACGACCAAATGCCCCGCGACCGGATCGAAGACAATACCGCCCATCTCGATCATCGTTTTTGTGATGCCTGACTTGCGACGCAAAACGGCACGGCATCGAGCCTCGAGTTCAGCGTGATCAAATGGCTTTGTGACGTAATCGTCGGCCCCAAGATCCAAAGAACCGATTCGATCAGAAACCTGACTGCGCGCGGTCAATACAATCACGGGAGTGTCCAGTCGACTTGCCCGATGCCGTTTCAGAAAGTCTCGGCCATCCCCATCTGGGAGCATGATATCCAACAGAATCAGGTCATATTCCTCGGTTTCGACAAAGGCGGTTGCGTCTTCCAAATTCGCTGCGTGATCAATGACATGACCGTCCAGACGCATGCGCGAACTGACCGCGTTCGCGAGGTCCAGGTTGTCTTCGACAAGTAGAAATTTCATCAGGCTTTTTCAGTATTTTGCCGCGTGACAGGTTGATGTCAGGTTGGTGTGTTTTTGTTCCATCCAATCTGAGCCGCCATGCGGCCGGTTGTCAAACGGGAGGAAATCATGACAACGATTAAACTGGGCCGTCGCGCCCTAATCGCAGCTGTGGCCGCAATCGGCCTGACCGGCCCGACGTTGGCCGAAGATCAAGTTGTGGGCAGCATCCACTTTCTGATCCCCGGTGGCGCCGGTGGCGGTTGGGACGGAACTGCCCGCGGCACGGGTGAAGCCCTTACGAATGCGGGTCTTGTTGGCACTGCATCCTATGAGAACATGTCAGGTGGCGGCGGCGGTAAGGCCATCGGCTTTCTGATTGAAAACGCTGACAGCAATCACGGTACTTTGATGGTGAACTCAACCCCCATCGTGATCCGTTCGCTAACCGGTGTTTTCCCGCATAACTTCCGCGACCTGACTCTGGTTTCAGGCACCATCGGTGACTATGCGGCGATCGTCGTAGGCAAAGACAGCCCGATCAACTCGATGGACGATCTGTTGGCAGCTTTTGACGCTGACCCTTCGGCCACAGCAATTGGTGGTGGCTCGGTACCGGGCGGCATGGATCACTTGGTTGCAGCCATGGTCATGGAAGCCGCTGGCAAAGACGCTCTGGGCGTAAAGTACATTCCGTATGACGCAGGCGGCAAAGCCATGGCGGCGCTTCTGTCTGGTGAAATCGCGGCCCTGTCGACCGGTTTCTCAGAGGCTGTTGACCTGTCGAATGCGGGCGAAGTCAAAATCATCGGTGTCACATCGGAAGAACGCGTTGACGCTGCTCCTGATGCGATGACCATGAAGGAACAGGGTATCGATACCACCTTCGTCAACTGGCGCGGATTCTTCGCAGCACCTGGCCTGCCGGAAGACAAGCTGGCGGCATATCAAGATGCAATCGCCAAGATGTACGACACTCCTGAATGGGAAGAAGTTCGGGCGCGCAACGGTTGGGTCGACATCCACAACTCGGGCGCTGACTTCCAGACGTTCCTTGAGCAGCAGGAACAACAGATCGGTGATCTGATGAAGAAACTGGGCTTTCTCTAACTGAAAATCGGCAGAGCGGACCGCCGCTCTGCCTTCCCCAAAGACAACAAAAAAGGAGGGGGCATCATGGCGTTGGATCGCTGGATCGCGCTCGTTCTGCTGGGTGTTTGTTTAACATATGGCTACGCCGCCTGGTTCACGATGGACGGTAGCCTTCCCCCCTTCATGCAAAGAAATCCCATCTGGCCAAGCACCTTCCCCAAAGTGCTGTCCATTCTGGGTATCGTCACGACGACAATTATCCTGCTGGGCTTTGAAAAGTCCGAGATCAAGGAAGCCGACATCGATTATCGCCGGCTGGGTGATTACCATCTGGATCAGGCGCTGATGCTGCTGGCTTTGATCGTGATCTACGCTTTGTGCCTGCGTCCTGTCGGTTTCCTGATTTCCACATCGGCATTCCTGATCCTTGGCTCTTTCATTCTGGGTGAGCGCAAGTGGCACATCATGCTGCCTGTTGCCTTCATCGCTACTGGGGCCGTCTGGTATCTGGTTCAGGAAGTTCTTGGCATTTACATGCGCCCCCTGCCGGGCATTTTCGGAGGCTGACATGCTTGAAGGACTTCTGATCGGCCTGCAAACGGCATTCTCAATCCAAAACCTTCTGATGGTCATCGCTGGGTGTCTGATCGGCACGTTCATCGGGATGTTGCCCGGTCTTGGACCGATGTCGATCATCGCCATCATGATCCCGGTTGCGATCTCGATGGGCGACCCATCCGCCGCTCTGATCCTTTTGGCTGGGGTATATTACGGAGCGATCTTCGGAGGATCGACATCCTCCATTCTGTTGAACGCGCCGGGTGTCGCGGGCACGGTAGCTTCCAGCTTCGATGGTTACCCGATGGCGCGACAAGGCAAAGCGGGCAAAGCGCTGACAATCGCCGCGATCGCCAGCTTTGCCGGCGGCACGCTGGGTGCTGTGCTTCTAATGGTGTTTGCCCCTGCCCTGTCATCAGTCGCGCTGTTGTTCCATTCGGCCGAGTATTTCGCGCTTATGGTTGTCGGTCTTTCAGCCATCGCAGCCTTTGCTGGAAGCGGGCAAGTCGCCAAGGCCGTCATCATGACAGTCCTAGGGCTGATCATGGCAACTGTCGGCGAAGGCGCGTTGTTCAACCTGCCTCGGTTCACCATGGGAATCATGGACCTGCAATCCGGCTTTGGCTTCATCACGCTGGCCATGGCCATGTTTGCCTTGCCCGAAGCGCTGTTTCTGGTCCTGAAGCCAAAAGATCTGAAAGGTGATGATGGTGAGATCAAGGACCTGCGCATCACCAAAGAAGAAGCCAAAGCAATTGCGCCAGTTGTGGGACGGCAATCCGTGCAAGGTTTCTTCATCGGCGTTCTTCCCGGCGCCGGTGCGACAATCGCCAGCTTCCTCGGCTACGCCGTTGAACGCAACATCGCTCCGAAAGAGGAACAGGAAGAATTTGGCAAAGGCTCGATCAAGGGTCTGGCGGCCCCGGAAACAGCGAACAACGCGGCCTGCACAGGATCATTCGTTCCACTGCTGACTTTGGGTATTCCAGGTTCCGGCACCACGGCGATCCTGCTGGGCGCGCTGATTGCTCTGAACGTGACACCCGGTCCGCGTCTGATGCTGGATGAGCCTCAGATCTTCTGGGCTGTGATCATGTCCATGTTTATCGGAAACCTTGTCCTGTTGATCCTGAACCTGCCGCTGATCCCTTACATCGCAAAGGTACTCTCGGTCCCGCGCAACTACTTGATCCCGTTCATTCTGTTCTTCACCCTGATGGGCGCATATATCGGGCAGAACAATGCAACGGAGCTGTTGATCCTTGTGGGCTTCGGCGTCTGTGCCACGGCTTTGAAATTTGCTGACTATCCGCTGGCCCCGCTTCTGATCGGGTTCATCCTTGGCGGAATGATGGAAGACAACTTTGCAAGGTCCATGCAACTCTATGACGGGATCGGGTTTATCTGGGAACGCCCCATGACGCTGGGCCTGCTGGTCATCGCCGCGCTGCTGGTGCTGCTGCCCAGCTATCGCGCGCGCCGCGCACGGGCACGGGCTGCCGGTATCGCCGATGGCGACTGAGCCTTTGGCAGGAATACGGGTTCTTGACCTGACGAATGTTCTGGCGGGCCCGTATTGCTGCTATCAGCTTGCCTTAATGGGGGCCGAGGTGATCAAGGTCGAACGGCCAAAGGGCGGCGACCTTGCTCGGGTGTTGGGCGCAGACCCAGACCGCAACAAGGCCGGGATGGGCATCAGTTTTCTCGCCCAGAACGCGGATAAGAAATCCGTCACGCTGGATATGAAGCCCGCAAAGGGCAAAGACTTGCTGAAGAAGCTGGTTCAAACCGCCGACGTGCTGGTCGAAAATTTCCGGCCCGGTGTAATGGACCGGCTTGGCCTTGGCTATGACGTTCTGCGCGCTGAAAATGCCAACCTGATCTATTGCGCAATCAGCGGTTTTGGGCAGGACGGTCCTCGCAAAAAAGACCCGGCCTACGACCAAATCGTCCAAGGTATCAGCGGTGTCATGTCGATCACCGGAGCAGCCGATACAGCGCCCTATCGCGTCGGCTACCCGCTGGCCGATACCGTCGGAGGGCTAACGGCCGCTTTTGCGATCAGTGCGGCCCTGAACGCCAGACCACGCGGCACGTTTCTGGATATCGCAATGTCCGAGGCGGTGATCTCCACCATGGGCTGGGTGGTGTCGAACTACCTGATCGGGGATGTCACACCGGCAGCGCATGGCAACGAAAACACCACATCCGCCCCGTCAGGAACCTTTGCCACTGCGGATAACCCGATCAACATCGCGGCCAATCGTAACGAACAATGGCAGGCGCTTGCTCGACACCTTGGACAGGAAGATTTGCTGGGCAACCCTGACTATGCCTCGCGTGAAGATCGCAAGAGGAACCGCCATACCCTAAGAGACGATCTTGAAGCCACGTTGCGCACCCGACCCTCCCGGGAATGGGTTCGCGAGTTGAACGCGATTGGCGTTCCGACCGGGCAGGTGATGACCGTGCCCGAAGCGCTGGCTGACGAACAGCTTACAGGCCGCGGATTGATTGGATCTTTGCCGTCCCACAGCGAGGAGCTGAAATTAACCGGCAGCCCTGTTGTGATGGATGGTCAACGCAGAATGCCCCGGACCGCCCCGCCGGACTTAGGGGCAGATAATGCTGTGATCTGGTCTGAGCTTGGTCTGAGCCACGACGAAATAAATGCGTTGACGAAGGAGGGGATCATATGAGCGATGTCGCTGACTGGTGGTCAACATCCATCATCGACATGGAACCAGGACGAATAGACCTGCGGGGCACACCTATTCAGGACCTTATTGGCAACCTTGGTTTCGCGGAAATGATCTGGTTCATGGTGCGCGGAGACAGGCCATCCGCCGCACAGTTGAAATTGTTCGAAGCCGCCTTGGTTGCTGCCGTGGATCACGGGCCACAAGCCCCTTCTATCGCTACGGCCCGTATGGCAGTGACGTGCGGACTGCCTCTCAACAATGCCATGGCAAGCGCGGTGAATATGCTAGGGGACATACACGGCGGTGCTGGCGAGCAAGCGGTGACCCTGTATCAGTTCGTCAACGCTCACCCATCCGCCGTTGGCCCGGCGGTAGATGACTGGATTGCGGCGCAAGGGAAAATTCTGCCCGGGTTCGGCCACCGCTTTCACACCCCAACGGATCCACGCGCACCACGTTTAATGAGCCTTGTGGATGAAGCGATTGAGGCAGGTGCCTGTGACGGGCGCTTCAAGTCTGTCGCGATCGACATCGAAGGCGAATTGGCGCAGCGCAAAGGCAAACCCGTTCCGATGAATATCGACGGAGCCACAGCGGTGATCTATGCCGAGCTTGGTTTTGACGCGCCATTGGCGCGTGGCCTGTTTTGCCTGTCCCGGTCTGTCGGCATTCTTGCACATGCGTGGGAACAATCTCAGCAAGGTGGCCGAAACAAAGGCCCTACCCCGCCAAAGTATCGTTGGACGTACTTGCCCAGCGACAGGTGAACGGCGTCCTCAGACCTTTTCTTCGACTGCAGGCTCAACATCGGGGCGCACCGGTTCGGCCTTCATTTCGATAACGTCAGACGCAATTTCTTCTTCCGGCTCTTCAACCTCCGGCTCGGCCTTTTCCTCAAGCGCACCCACGATCAGGGGCAGCATGTGAACACCGGTCGCCGAGGCGATCTCGGGCGTTTGCGGGGTTTGCCAGCTAAGCGTGTCAAAGCTGCCGCAGTTCTGGCAGACCGGAGCCCATTCGGGCTGGATATCATGGCAGTTGTCGCAGACCCATTGCGGCCCGCGCGGCGCGTTCAACGCTTTGGCCAGCCATCCCTGCACAACTGCATCCGATGACCCCTCGCCACGTTCAATCGCTGCCATCAGCGTATAGGCGCGGGCATCGGCCTGTTTTTCCACCACATCGCCTAGCGCACGGCGAGCTTCGGGGAAATCCTCGGCCACGATGTTCAACTCGGCCAGGATCAGGCGTGTTTCAGGGTTTTCCGGGTGTATGCGGGTCAGGGCGGTGAACCGCTTGATCCGCGCATCTGGCGTTTCATCCGGCGCGATTTCCGCAAAGGCATGGGCCAGATCGGGATGCGGCTGCACTTCCCACGCTTTTTTCAGGATCTTGGTCGCAGCGCGGGGCTTGCCCTTTTCGATATAGGCCCGCGCGGCCATGGCAGCAGCGGGGACCAGATCGGGCGAAAGGCGGTTGGCCTCAATCGCGTGTTCGCGTTGTTCGACTGTCGCGCTTTCGTCCAGAATGCCCTTGGCCTCGGACAGGGCCAGCACCGCATCGCGGCGCTTGAACACGTCACGCGGTAGGTGACCGGCCTTCAGCTTGGCTGTCAGTGTCGAACGCGCGCCGGTCCAATCCTGCGACTTGGTTTGCAGCCCCAACAGAATGTCTTGTGTTTCGGCGTGGCGCGGCTTGATCGCCAACGCCTTTTCGGCCAGCTTCCGGGCAGTATCGTCATCACCCTCGGCCAGTTTCTGCTTCAAGATACCACGCACGCCCACAAACCGGGTGGCGTTGTTCGTCACCAGTTTCTTATAGGTGTCCGAGGCTTTCTTGGTGTCACCATTCATCTCGGCCGCCTGCGCCACCAGCAAGTTGGTCAATTCCGGCTTGTTCAACAATTTCTCGGCCTTGGTGGCCTTGGACATGGCAATGCGCCCCTCGCCCGAAGCCAGTGCCATCAGCCCATCAGCCAGCGCCTGATAGCCGCGCTGTTCACGGCTGCGGTCGAAATAGCGCGACAGGGCGGTTTCATCGCCATTTAGGAATTTCAGCGTGGCGATCAGCAGGGTCAGCAGTTTGAAGAACACCCAGATCGCAAAGACCAACACGCCCAGCGCAATAACCGATTGCAAAGGCCCCAGAGTGTATTCCGTGCCACCCGCCGTGATCTGAATACCGCCGCTGGTTTCCATCAGGAACCCGGCACCAATAGCCAGAAGGCCAACAATGGCAACAAATACAAGGATTTTTATCAGTGACCACAGCATGGCAGGTCCTTCAGTTCGAGTTCGCGCCAGAAGCAAGCGCATCTGCGGCATCCACGGCAGATACCCGTGTCTGCGCCGCTTGTTCCCATTCAGCCAGCGCAGCACGGGCCGCCTCGGGCAGAGATTTCAGTTCGTTTAAAGCCCCGGCTACATCGCCGGTGGACAACGCCGCTTGCGCACGAGACAAGATCGCATCCGGGTCATCACCCTCTTGCGGTGTTACCGAACGCGCACCGGTCTGGCGCTGGAGGAACGCGACGATCCCTGTGCCTTTCTCCGACTCTCGGGCGTCGGCAAGAGCAGCGCGGGCGGCTGGCGCAAAATCCTCACGCAGGGCCGAAACCGTCGCGACTCCATTGTCGGCCGCCGCGGACAGCGCACTCGGGATTTCGACCCCGCCAGCTGACAGCTCGGAAAGAAGGTCGGAATAGGGTTGCCCAGCATCCAACTGCCCGTGGAGCTTAGACAGTATCGCTGCATTGGTCGCGGCCAAAGCCTCATCCGAAGCTTTTGCTTCCAGAGCCTGAGCTTCCGCAACCATCTTTTCAACCTCGGCGCGTTGGGCAGCCAGCGAGTCCTGCAGTTTTTTCAGCTCGGCTTCAAACGCGGCTGTGGTTTCGGGGGTGGCTCCTTGAGTCAGCGCGCCGCTTTCCAGTGCGGTCAAGCGATCAGCCAGAGGCTGGATCTGTTCTGACAAACCATCAAGGCCGGATTGGACGGCGTCCAGATCCGAAGTGATCGGAGCCAACTGTTCTGTCAAAGAAGCAATCTTGCTTTCCAAGTCCGAGCCATCGGACAGAGATTTCGAGAGCGCGTCGATTTGGTTGGCTTGATCGGTCAGCTTTGCCTCGAGCGTGGTCAACGCGTCCGAGCTGCCGGAGTCGAACAAACCAGCGCTGCCCGCCGCGAACCCGATTGCGGCTGCAATCGCACCGCCGATCAACGCCGGAACAAAGCCACCTTTCTTTTCCGACTGACGTTCGGACAGATTCTCCTTGAAACGTTCAAGATTGGCTTCGGCTTCGGCTTCGGCTTCGGCTTCGGCTTCGGCTTCGGCTTCGGCTTCGGCTTCGGCTTCGGCTTCGGCTTCGGCTTCGGCTTCGGCTTCGGCTTCGGCTTCGGCTTCGGCTTCGGCTTCGGCTTCGGCTTCGGCTTCGGAAAGGGTCTCTTCTAACGCTGTTGCATCGTCAATAGTCGGTTCCTCAGATGCGGAAACAGCTTCAACCGACTCATCTGTCTTAGGATCATCCACCGGTTTTTGATCGGAGTTCTTCTTATCAGCCACCGCAATATTCCCCTTATCGAATCCGAAATGCTTGGAACAACAGACCCTGCCAAGTTAGTCGGTGGCCACGTCGCCCTCAACCCGCAACGCATGTTTCACAAGTTTTTTAACGGCCTTACGCATTTTCTTGGGTGTCGGCGCTTTCGCGACCTTCAACCGCGCATAGGGCAAAGAATAAAGGGGTTCGGCCGTGGCCTGGCTGATGGCAGCTACCCAAAGCGGGGCAGAACCGTGCCAGATGTCGGCAAAATGTCGCGCCGTTCTGGGTGAAAATATTGGAACCAAAACAGCGGATTTGCCGCTTGCGGCGGCAGTCGCTTCGGGTGTCAGCGGTAACAGGTTTTGCTGGTAAACGGGCTGTTCGCGCACGGTCAGGCCGGATTCGGTCAGCCGCTCGGCAATATTGCCCCGGCTGTGCTCGCCGCGCAGGTGCAGTAGCGGACTGAGCGGTCGGGTTTGCAAAAGGGCTGCGATTAACTCCTCGGCGGTCTGGCCCATCATTTGCGCGTCCCACCCAGCACCTTTTGCCGTACCTGTTGTTGCAGGACCCACGCAGAAGGCAGGTAGAGACCGCTCAACCCCAGCCGAGGCCGCCGCGTTCACCGCATTGGCTGAAGTGAAAATCAGCCCACGCGTATCAATCGTATCCACATGAACCGGCAGGGGTTTGATTTCCAGAATCGGGGAATAGATGACCTGCACCCGAGACCTGACGCGGGTCGGAAGCTGCGCAACGAACCTTTCAGAGGCCGCGCGCGGGCGGGTCATCAACAAATACAACGGTCGGCGCCTTGGGCCTTGGGATTGTTTGCATCCGCACAGGGTGATACCCCGCTTGGCAACCAAGGTGTAACGGATCAGGCCAATGGTGCAAACACTTACTGTCCTCGGGTTGGAAAGCAGCTGTGACGACACAGCCGCTGCCGTTGTGCGCCATGGCGAAAACGGGGCCGAGGTTTTGTCCTCGATCGTTCATGGCCAAAACGACCTGCACAGTGCCTTTGGCGGCGTTGTCCCCGAGATTGCTGCCCGCGCTCATGCCGAGAAGCTGGACATTTGCGTCATGCAGGCGCTTGAAGAGGCTGGGTTGGCTCTGTCAGACATGGACGCCATCGCCGTGACTGCGGGGCCGGGTTTGATCGGCGGCGTCATGTCCGGCGTGATGTGCGCCAAGGGGATCAGTGCCGCGACCGGATTGCCCTTGATCGGGGTAAACCACCTGGCAGGCCACGCGCTGACGCCGCGCCTGACCGACGGGATCGCGTTTCCTTACCTGATGCTGTTGGTCTCGGGTGGGCATTGCCAATATCTGATCGCCCACGGGCCGGACCAGTTCACCCGTCTGGGCGGCACCATCGACGACGCGCCGGGTGAGGCATTCGACAAAACCGCCCGCCTATTGGGCCTGCCGCAACCCGGCGGCCCTTCGGTCGAGGCCGAGGCCCGCGCAGGCGATCCCAAACGGTTCCGCTTTCCGCGGCCTTTGTTGGACCGCCCCGGATGTGATCTGTCTTTTTCAGGCCTTAAGACTGCACTGATGCGGATGCGCGATCAGGTCGTGGCCGAGAAAGGCGGGCTGACCCGTCAGGACCGCGCCGATCTGTGCGCCGGATTCCAACAGGCCGTTGTCGATACACTGGCCGAGAAAACCCGCCGAGCGATGGATCTGTATTTAAACGAAAACCCCGCGGAGCCGGTGATTGCAGTGGCCGGAGGCGTCGCGGCAAATTCGGCCATTCGTTCAGCATTAGAGACTGTTTGCGCAGAGAATGGCTCGCGTTTCACCGCACCGCCACTCGCCCTTTGCACCGACAACGCCGCCATGATCGCCTATGCCGGGATCGAGCGGTTCCGCACCGGCGCGCGCGACGGGCTGGACTTGACCGCGCGACCCCGCTGGCCTCTGGACCAGACCAGCCCCGCCATGCTGGGCAGCGGCAAGAAAGGGGCCAAGGCATGAGCATTTCCGTACTGGGCTCGGGCGCGTTTGGCACAGCGCTGGCAATTTCGCTGGCCGGAAACGGACCGGTGACGCTGTGGGCGCGAGATGCGGAACGGGCACGGGTGATGCACAGCACGCGTGAAAACGCGGCGCGGCTGCCGGGTGTGACCTTGCCGGATGCGATCTCCGTAACGGCGGACATTACGCAGGCAACGCGCAGTGAAACCTTACTGGTCTCGGTCCCGATGCAAAAACTGCGCGGTGTGCTGACGGATCACGGTTTGGTTCTGGCTGGGAAAACGCTGGTGGCCTGCTGCAAAGGTATCGAGCTATCCACCGGGCTTGGTCCGATCTCGGTCATCCGCCAGACCATTCCCGACGCGCGCCCTGCCCTGCTGACCGGCCCGAGCTTTGCCGATGATATCGCACGCGGATTGCCGACCGCGCTGACGCTGGCCTGTGCCGAGGGTGCGCATGGCCTGCAGCATGACCTGACCACGGCAAACCTGCGCCTATACCGCACCACCGATCTGATCGGCGCGGAACTGGGCGGCGCGTTGAAAAACGTCATGGCCATCGCCTGCGGTGCCGCCATCGGGGCCGGTTTGGGTGACAGCGCCCGCGCCGCTTTGATGACGCGCGGATTTGCTGAGATGCAGCGCTTTGCCCTGATGCGCGGCGCGCGGCCCGAAACCCTTATGGGCCTGTCGGGACTGGGCGATCTGGTGCTGACCTGCTCGTCCGAGTTATCCAGAAACTATCGTTTTGGCCTGTGTTTGGGTCGAAATCAGCCCTTTAACACCACCACCACGGTCGAGGGCGTCGCCACCGCCCGCGCCATGTCCGACATTGCCCGGGCCGAGGGGCTGGACATGCCTATCAGCGCTACTGTCGCCGACCTGAGCCAAGGCACATATAGTGTGGCGCAGGCCATTGATACTCTGCTCAACCGACCCCTGAAGGAGGAATAACATGCTCATCGCTCTGATCGCCCGTGACAAGGACGGCGCATTGCAAACCCGGCTGGACAATCGCGCCGACCACCTGGCTTACATCGAAGAAACCGGTGTCGTTGCACAGGCTGGACCCCTGTTGGATGGCGACGCAATGATCGGATCGCTTATCATCCTTGAGGTGGAAGACATGGCCGCCGCCCAAAGCTGGGCTGACAATGATCCCTATGCTAAGGCCGGGTTGTTCCAGTCCGTCGACCTGATCGCGTGGAAAAAGGTCATCGGCTGATGGCATATTGGCTGTTCAAATCCGAACCCTCGACCTGGAGCTGGGACCAACAGGTTGCCAAAGGGGACGCAGGCGAGGAATGGGACGGCGTGCGCAACTATCAGGCGCGCAATTTCATGCGCCAGATGGCGGTGGGCGACCGGGGGTTCTTTTACCACTCGCAAAAGGAGAAGGCGATCGTGGGCATCGTCGAGGTCTGCGCCGCCGCCCATCCTGACAGCACCACCGATGATGACCGCTGGGAATGTGTGGATATCAAGGCCGTACGGCCCTTAAAAACACCGGTCACGCTGGACCAGATCAAGACCGATGGACGGCTGGACGAGATGGTGCTGGTGAAAAACTCGCGCCTGTCAGTGCAGCCGGTTACGGATGCCGAATGGCAGGTGATCTGCGATCTGGGGCAGACTCAGGCGGAATAAAAAAGGGAAGGTTCCGACGGATGCAGAACCTTCCCTACCCCGCGTGCTCCCGACTCACCACACGCGTATAGAAATTCTTCGGTTCTGACCGTCCTGGCCACAAGATGACACTAGCCGAAACAGCGGCGCCGATACAAACACCAAGTACTTAAAATTGGAAACGCCCGCCGCTGCGACGGGCGCTATTGGATCAGCCGTAGACCGATTCCTTGCCGAAGTGTTTGGTCAGCATGTAATAGACCACAGCGCGGTATTTGTTGCGCTCTGACATGCCATAAGTGCCAAGCACCGATTGGATCGCCTCATCTAACGCAGGACCATCGGACAGGCCCAGTTTCTTGATCAGGAAATTGTTTTTGACGGTCTCAATCTCGCCCTCTTGCGAGGCCGCCACGGTCGATGCGTCGGCATCGTAGATCGCCGGACCGCAACCGATCGTGACCTTGGTCAGCAAGTCCATATCGGGATCCATCCCGCATTTATTCTTCAGATCTTCCCCGTATTTTGCAATCAAGTCGTCGCGTTTTCCCATGACTGGCTCTCCCGTAAAGCAGCGTCTTGCTGCGAAGTCACAAAAGGTTGAAACAAGTGCGGGAAATCTATTCAGCTGAGGGTAGGTCACAACGGGAAAAACTGGTTTATTTCCCCCCAAGGAAACACGTAAACTCACTGAAAGGCGCGATTGGCCAAATCCGAGAAAGCGCGCACCTTTCGCCCAGGGGTTGCGTTCCCTGCATGCACGAATGAGATCGGAGCGTCAGGCGACCGCAAAACACCAGGCATGACCTCAACCAGTGCCCCGCTTTCCAACTCGCGCTGAACAGCTAAGCGGGATTTGACCGCTAGCCCCAACCCCTGTACCGCCGCTTCGGTCAACATATCCGAGTTCGATACTGCAATCCCGCGCGGGATCGAAAACTGCGCAGCACCGTGCCCATCCGTGATGTCGAGCCGAGTTTGCCACGGCAGACAGGCCCAGCGCATTAGGCGTAAGTCTTCAGCCGTGGCCGGCAGTCCATATGTTTCGCAAAACACCGGTGAAGCACAGATGATCCTGTCATTATCGCTTAGTTTACGGGCCTTTAGTGTGCTGTCGGCCATCTGTCCCACCCGGATCGCGCAGTCGATACCCTCATCCACCAACGCGACATAGCGATCAACGGCCAGAAACTCGACCGTCAGGTCCGGATGCTCGGCCTGAAACGTGCTCATGACCGGCATGATGAAACGCGACAAGATCCAGGGTGACAGCGTCACGCGCAAATGTCCGCGCAATGCGCCACTGCCACTGCCGGCCTCAAGCTCGGCGTCGCGCAAATCAGCCAACACAGGTTCGATCCGGTCCAGAAAGATCAAACCTTCTTCGGTCAGTTGCACCTTGCGGCTGTTGCGGTGGAAGAGTTTGAGGTTCAAAACCTCCTCAAGCTTCGTAATGCGATGGCTGACCGTCGCCGCCGAGATCCCCTGCGCCTTGGCCGCGGACCCTACGCCGCCGGTTTTCGCGACCGAGACAAAGGTCAGCAGGTCATTCACATGGTACATTCGAAAATTCCTAACGCTGGTTTCAAGATTGAGCCAGTTATCGCGGAAAATTTCAAATGGTATCTGCTGAATCACGACCAGAGGAGGACCTGATGAAATCACTTTACGCAGCCACATGCGCGCTTGCGCTGGCCCTGCCCGCCGCAGCAGCCGAGTTGGAAACTTATCTTGAGTTTGAAAAGGCCATGCCCCCGGGCAATCTGGCCATTGGCCCGGATGGGCGCATGTTCATGTCGGTGCATGAATTCTACGGTCCCGAATTGCGTGTGGTCGAGGTAATGCCGGACGGCTCCACCAAGCCCTACCCGACCGAAGACTGGGCCCGCGCCCCGAACGATGATGCGGACGGGTTGAACGGCGTGTTGGGCCTGCGGGCGGACCGCGATGGAATCCTGTGGATGCTGGATGGTCAGGGTGAAAACCAGACCGGGCGCGTCGTCGGCTGGGACACCAAGACCGAAACGCTGCACGCGATCCATTATATTGGTGCGCCAGTAGCGCGGCCCACGTCGTTCCTAAACGATCTGGCTGTGGATCGCGATCATGGGGCCATCTACATCTCGGATACCGGCGACGGGCAGAACTCGGCCATCATCGTGGTTGATCTGGACACTGGACGCGCGCGGCGGGTTCTGGAGGGATCCAAATTCACGATCCCCGAGGACACACCGATGGTGATCGACGGGCGCGAAATCACGTTGGGCGGCAATCCGGCCAAGATCGGCATCAACCCGATCACCGTCGATCCGACCAATACATGGGTCTATTTCGCCCCAATGACGGCAAGTGCGATGTACCGCATCCCCACTGCCGCGCTGCTGGATGAAAGCTTGTCAGATACCGATCTTGAGGCCAAGGTCGAACGCTATGGCGACAAGCCGATTTCGGATGGCTCGACCGTAGATACCGGCGGCAATGTTTACATCACTGCGATGACCGACAATGCGCTGGGCGTCACCAAACCGGATGGCAGCTATGAAGTGCTGTTCCAGTCGGATGATGAATTGCCGTGGCCAGACGGGTTTTCGATCGGTGCGGATGGGTATGTCTATGCCACGATTAACGAGTTGCACCGCTCTCCCGTTTTGAACAATGGCGAAGATGCCTCGAAGGGTATCTACAAGATCGTCCGGTTCAAATCGCTGGCTGATGCGGTCAGCGGACGCTAAGCCAAGCTCCGGCCCCGTTTTGCGGGGCCGGATTATCTGCAATAGCCCCAGCCGGGCCCCTGCAAATGGAAGTGGTCCGCGTGCAGCTTGTTGAAATTGGGGCTCAGCACCACGCGGAACCAATCACAAGCGCCCTGCCCGATCTGGCGTAGGAATTCGGATTCGGGCCCTTGGGTCGGCCAATCCCGCAACAGGTTCACCGTGCGGCCATCGGCCAGATCGACCCCTATGATATCAATAGAATCCGCAGTTGCATGACTGCTCCATCGGCTGTCCTGCCCCTGCGCGGTCCGCATCCGGCGGCAGTTATAGCTGCCCAGATGCCGCAAAGCACGCGCCTCAGTACCCAAAATGTCCCGCGCAGCAGGCTGAACCACGTGATGTTCCCACATGGCAAGACGCAGAGCTGTGGTACAGCGCGTTTCGACCCCTCGGACATCTGCGGTAACAAGGCGCGACAGAAGGCCCCGTCCGCTGATACCGCAATTCTGATCGACGACCAAATCCTCCATCTCAGCAAACGCCACTTCGTCCGCAGACAGTACCGCCTTGCATTGCGCCTCATCCGCCAGAGCACGGTTCAACTGAAACCGCGTTACCAGAGTAACCGGGGCCGTAATCGACAGATCGCGCAGTGGGTTCCAATGGTCAGGCAAGGGTGACTTCGGGTGTGTCACCAGAAGGAATCCAGCAGAGCCAACAAGAAATAGAAATACGATGATGGAAAAGAAAGACGCCGCCAGTTGTATGAACCGGCGGCGTCCCGTGCGTTTCGTCACACCCGATCCGCGATCAGTAGCGGTAATGCTCGGGCTTATAGGGACCTTCGGGTTTCACGCCGATATAGGCCGCTTGTTCCGAGTCCATCTGAGTCAGCTTCACGCCGATACGGTCCAGATGCAGGCGGGCGACTTTCTCATCCAGATGCTTGGGCAGGATGTAAACGTCGTTTTTGTACTCATCACCCTTGGTGAACAGCTCAATCTGCGCCAGAACCTGGTTGGTGAACGAGGCCGACATCACGAAAGAAGGATGCCCGGTGGCGTTGCCGAGGTTCAGTAGCCGACCTTCGGACAGCAGGATGATGCGGTTGCCCGAGGGCATCTCGATCATGTCCACCTGTTCCTTGATGTTGGTCCATTTGTGGTTTTTCAGGCTGGCCACCTGAATCTCGTTGTCGAAGTGGCCGATGTTGCCGACGATGGCCATGTCCTTCATCGCGCGCATGTGCTCGATGCGGATCACGTCCTTGTTGCCGGTGGTGGTGATGAACACATCAGCGTTGGCAACTTCGTCTTCCAGCAGAGTGACTTCGAACCCGTCCATTGCGGCCTGCAGCGCGCAGATCGGGTCAACTTCGGTCACTTTCACTCGGGCACCGGCACCGGCCAGCGACGCGGCCGAGCCTTTGCCCACATCGCCATAGCCGCAGACCACGGCAACCTTACCGGCCAGCATGGTGTCGGTGGCACGGCGGATGCCGTCGACCAGCGATTCCTTACAGCCGTATTTGTTGTCAAACTTCGACTTGGTGACGCTGTCATTCACGTTGATCGCTGGGAAAGGAAGGTGGCCTTCTTTCACCAGCTGATACAGACGGTTCACGCCGGTGGTGGTTTCCTCGGACACACCTTTGATCTGGTCGCGCATCTTGGTGAACCAGCCTGGGCTTGCAGCCATACGCTTGGCGATCTGCTTCTTGATCACCTCTTCCTCTTCCGAACCCGGAACAGGGATGATGTCTTCACCGGCTTCGGCACGTGCGCCCAGCAGGATGTACAACGTCGCGTCGCCGCCATCATCCAGGATCATGTTCGGGCCGTCATCGAACATAAAGGACTTGTCCAGATAATCCCAATGCTCTTCCAGCGTCTGGCCTTTGATGGCGAAGACGGGAATGCCAGCCTCGGCGATTGCCGCTGCCGCGTGGTCCTGTGTCGAGAAGATGTTGCACGACGCCCAGCGCACATCTGCACCCAGCGCGACCAGCGTTTCGATCAGAACGGCTGTTTGGATGGTCATGTGCAGCGAGCCAACGATGCGCGCGCCGCTCAGCGGTTTGCTGCCGCCGTATTCCGCACGCAGGGACATCAGGCCCGGCATCTCGGTTTCGGCAATATCCAGCTCTTTGCGGCCGAACCCGGCCAATGAAATGTCTTTGACGATATAGTCCCCGGCCATCAGGTACTCCATTCCGGTAAATACTGTTCCGGGTTGCCCCTAACATCCCTTTATGGGCGTGGCAACGCAGATGGCCGGAAACGGGATTTTTGTCGCTAAAATCAGCTTGGCGTGCCGTCTACCTTGATCTTGGGGATCGCTTCGAAAAAATCGGTGCCAACGGCGACGATACAACTCAGGCCGTTCGCATGGGTCACCAAAACGGTATAGCTTCCCGTTTCCTCAGAGGTCCAAACCTCCATCACCGATTGCCCGCCGCGCGATTTCTGCAATCCGCCAAAGGCCAGCTGTTCCGAATAGCTGTCCTGTAGCTTGGCGATTACGTGATCACGCTGCGCACAAGTGTTCTGCTGAGCAAAAGCCGGGGGCGCAGTCGCGGCCATTCCAAAAGCCAGGGCAATTCCAAATAAACGCTTGAACATAACAAGCTCCTTTCGATTCTGGTTTCAATCGAGAGGGACACACCGGGAGAAGCATGCGCCCCCCTCGGTACTTGATGTCGGTATCACCGCGCACTTGTTCAAAGCACGAATGCTCAAGAAAAAGTTGGCAGCTGGTGATCTTGACAGGTAAACCATACCATAAAATTGGGGCGCAATCGCGGCTGTACGGACGAGGCATGGCATAATGGCAACACAACCCCGCGCGTGGCAGAGGATGCTGTCGGGCCGCAGGCTGGACCTGCTGGACCCCACCCCTGTGGATATCGAGATCGAAGATATCGCGCATGGACTGGCCTTTGTGGCGCGCTGGAACGGTCAAACCAAAGGGGATTTCGCCTATTCCGTAGCCGAACATTCCCTGCTGGTAGAAGAACTGTTTGGCCGTATCGCCCCCACAGCGCCGGTCAAATGGCGGCTGGCGGCCTTGTTACATGACGCCCCCGAATATGTGATCGGAGATATGATCTCGCCGGTCAAATCCGCCGTCGGTCCCGACTATGGCGCACTGGATGACCGTCTGGCGGCGGCGATCCACATCCGGTTTGGCCTACCCGCCGCCGTGCCGAAAACGGTGAAGCGTCAGATCAAAAAGGCCGATAAGATCAGCGCCTGGATGGAGGCGACGCAAATTGCAGGCTTTTCCGAAACCGAGGCGTCCAAGTTCTTTGGCCGCCCGGATAAGACCGTAATGGAGGGGCTGAACATCGTCCTGCGCCCTCCGGTCGAGGTGCGGCGCGCCTATACTGACCGGCACGCCGCCCTGTTGGCACAGCTTTAGCCGAAGACGTAGAAACAGATCTTGTTGTTGTCCGCATCACGGACATAGGCCCCGTAGAACACATCCGGCACGCGCTGGCCGGGCTCGCCTTCGTCAGTGGCACCAAGACTGATCGCCTTGTCGTACATCGCCTGCGCGTGCTCTTTCGAATCCGCTGCAAAAGCCACCATGGTGCCGTTGCCCGGCGCACAATCATCACCGTCATAGGGTTCGCACACAGCCAGCATCGGCGCACCGGGCTGGTTGCCGATAAAGGCGATGCGTCCCACATCCAGCGTCACCTTGGCACCGCGATCCGAGAGCAGCTCGGTATAGAATTTCTTTGCGCGCTCCATGTCTGACACGCCGATTGTCACGTAACCGATCATTTGAGAGGTTCCTGTCTTGTTAAGTGTTTTCCCGAGCGAACACTTGGCCTCAGGTCGTAGAGGTGCAAGTCACGAAGTCGTGACAAAGGTAATCAAAAGAATGTTCTTGTTCGGAGCAGGTTTCGTGTCCCTTGCTATTGCGCAAAAACTGGCGTTGTCGGGACTAACACGATGTGATCGTACTGTTCGAAAACTTCTCCCCCGATGACAGATAGGTCGAGAAATTCATAGCTCCGCCGATCTCGAAGAAACGACGAGTATTGGGATCACTACAAAGGTTCTTTTTCGCAGAAATCGTCAATTCTTCTGATGGTGTTCGACCACCCGTCGTCGGAACGTTTTTTATGCGGTCAGGTACATAGAATGCTAAATCGACAATTTTTCCATCGGTCTCAGCGCTCTTTACGGATATACCTTGGCCAAGAGATTTACCCACTAACTTGCCATATTCTTCAGCAATCAAAGTTGCAAAAGAACAAAGCTCATTTCCATCGCATCCTTCAATGGTATTCCAGATCTCATCCCTGCTGGGTCCTTGAGATGCGCACGCACCAACTGTGGCCAACAATGAAAGTGTGGTTATTGCTCGAACAATCATCAAATTTCTCGTGAATTTCCGCATGGTCTTTAGTCTAATCCATACGCACAACTTTTAGTTACTCAATTTATAGTCCGCAAGCATCCGCAAGCGTTTGACCAAACTTATAACTATTACCGCGGGCTGCGCTTCGCCAAAATCCGCTGCAACGTCCGACGGTGCATGTTCAGGCGGCGCGCAGTCTCGGACACGTTCCGGTCGCACAGCTCATAGACCCGTTGAATATGTTCCCAGCGCACGCGGTCCGCGCTCATGGGGTTTTCCGGGGGCGGGGGCAGTTCGTCGCCCTTGGCCAGCAGCGCGTTGGTGATGTCAGTGGCGTCGGCGGGTTTCGACAGATAATCGGTCGCACCGATCTTGACGGCGGCCACGGCGGTCGCGATCGCGCCATATCCAGTCAGAACCACAACCCGACTGTCGGGGCGCTTTTCGCGCAGAACTTCGACCACGTCGAGGCCGTTTCCGTCCTCAAGCCGCAAATCCACGACCGCATAGGCAGGTGGGCGGGCTGTGGATATGGCACGGCCTGCGGCGACCGAACCTGCGGTTTCGACCTCGAAGCCGCGCTTTTCCATGGCTTTGGCCAGACGTCTCAGAAAAGGCTCGTCATCATCCACCAGAAGCAGGGATTTGTCCGGGCCGATATCCAGATCAGAGCTGTCTGCCATATTCTATTCTTTCCGCTATTTCACGCCGTTGGCTTAGCTATGAGTAATAGCAGCGCCATTGCAAAGGTCAAACGGATCACAGTTTGTCCAGAAAACACCCGACCTTGTCGGCCATCTGTTCAGCCGAGTCATTGCGGTTGAAGAATTCAAGGAATCCGGTCTCGGGCGTCATCAGGTAGGTAAAGGTGGAATGGTCGACCAGATAGTATTCGTCACTTTTGTCATGAGCCTTGTAATAGGTCTTGTAAGCCTGGCTGGCGGCTTTGACCTGTTCGGGCGTGCCGGTCAGCGCAATGGTTTTACCACCCATGTTAAAGGCATAGTCGGCCACCACTTCGGGCGTGTCCCGGTCTGGGTCGATTGAGATGAACAGAGGCGTGACCGACTGGCCTCGCTCGGCCAGTATATCCACAGCCTCGGCATTGCGCGACATGTCGAACGGGCAGACATCGGGACAGAACGTATAGCCAAAATAAACCAGTGTCGGCTCGGTGATAACGTCAGTGTCAGTGACAGTCTGACCCTCTCCGTTGATCAATTCGAATGGGCCGCCAATGGCTGCGGTGCCGCCGGCGATTTGGCTGGACCGGCATTGCGCGAACTGATCATCCGATCCGGCACCTCGGGTCAGCAGCCACATGGCCCCCAGACCAATGGCAAGAACAACGGTGGCAAGAACGGCATAAAGACGGACCATGACTTCAATCCTAATGATCAGAGGGGTTGTTGATCGTTTCGGCCCGGACACCTATCAAGATGATCAGCCGATGCAACAGGACATAGTGAACCCATGGCCAATTCCAACATCACATTATGGCGTGGACAGGAACGCAGCAGCTGGATCAGGCTGCGCACGCTGATCCTGCTGCGCTGGGTTGCCATCATCGGCCAGATCACAGCCATCACCGTCGCCCAACAAACCTATCACGTCGAGCTGGATGTGATGCTGTGCTATCTGGCCATCGGGGTCTCGATCCTGGGCAACCTGACTGCGATCCTGATCTTCCCAAGAAACAAGCGCTTGTCAGAGTTCGAGAACTTCCTGATGGTTCTGTTCGACCTGCTGCAATTGACCGTTCTGCTGTACCTGACCGGAGGGCTGAACAATCCGTTTGCCTTGCTGCTTGTGGGGCCAGTGACGATCTCGGCCAATGTCATGAGCACCCGATCGACGTTGATCGTTGGCGTGGTTGCAATTGTTCTGACCACTCTGCTGGCCGAATTCCATGTGCCCTTGCGCACGGATGTCGGAATGGATCTTGAAATACCGGATATCCTGTTGTTCGGAAACTGGGCCGCGATCGTCATCGCGATCGTCTTTTTGGGTGCCTATTCACATCGTGTCAGTTCCGAAGTTCAATCCATGTCCGAGGCTCTGGCCGCCACGCATATGGCCCTGGCGAGAGAACAGAAGCTGACTGACTTGGGTGGGGTTGTTGCTGCGGCCGCGCATGAACTGGGCACGCCGCTGGCCACAATCAAATTGACCAGCTCGGAGTTGATCGAAGAACTGGATGACCGACCCGAACTGAAAGAGGATGCCGCGCTGATCCGGGAACAGGCCAACCGGTGCCGGGACATATTGCGCGACATGGGCAGGGCTGGAAAGGATGATCTGCATCTGCGACAGGCCCCTCTTTCAACCGTGGTGAACGAGGCTGCAGAACCACACATTCACCGGGGCAAAACCGTCCATTTTACCGAAGGCCCTGCGGATGACGGGGATGTTCAACAACCCTCGATCCTGCGCAAACCCGAAATCATTCACGGGTTGCGGAACCTGATCCAGAATGCGGTGGATTTTGCCCGCGCGAACGTTTGGGTTGAGGCGGAATGGAGCTCTGATCAGATCATTGTCAGCATCATGGATGACGGGCGCGGATATCCGTCTCAGATGATCGGGCGGATTGGCGACCCGTTCATGCGCCGCCGTCGCGCCGAAACCGATCAACGCGCACGCCCGGAATACGAAGGCATGGGTTTGGGCCTGTTCATCGCCAAAACCCTGCTGGAGCGCAGCGGAGCGGAACTGGATTTTGCCAACGGTTCAGACCCCTATCAGACCTTATCCGAGAACCCCGAACGTCGGGGAGCTATCGTAAAGGTCACTTGGCCGAGAAATCTGGTTGATGCGCAACAAGGAGACACCCCGGTCCCGTCTGGCGCAAACCAACGGATTCAGGTCTGAGTTAAGACCCCGTTAACCATTGGTAACCATAATCCGGTTTCGTAATTTCAGTTGCGGGGCGTTCATGGTCGACTGGTTCATTCTGGCTGTCATCAGCTTGGTCTCTGCCGGCCTTGCGGTGCAATGGCTGCTGCCGCGCCGTCGGCACAGGGGTGACAATTTCGGCCTATCCTCGCCCACGTCCTTGTTTGACGCGGTGTTTTTGTTCGACGATCAACGTCTGATCAGCCACTCGGATATCGCGCTAGAAGGGTTTGAAGAAGTCCGGTCGTGGCATGACCTGCGCCGTTTACTGCAGCGTGACTTTCCGACGTTTCCCGAAACTCCGGACTGCATTCGACAGGGGGGTAATTTGATCATCCCCGCCATAGACTGCACCGTTGAGCGTGACGTCATGTGCGAATGGATCGACGGCATAGTCAGGGTTCAGTTGCGTGAAAACAGCATCTGCCCTGCAACCATCCACCGTGAGGCGAACGATCCAATCCGCCTGGCAATGGAACGCGCGCCGTATCCCGTCTGGTTACTGGATGAACACGACACAGTTCGTTGGTGCAACGCAGCCTATATTTCGTTAGTGCGTAAAGTGCGAGGTCAGGATACAGATCTGACCGCGCCGTTGTTTCCCGGATCCGAAGAAGATGCCCGACTGGGTGGAAAGACGCGGGTTTCGATTTCGTCGGACGGCAGCGAAATCAAGCTTTGGTTCGATCTGACACGAGTCCACCATCCAGAGGGGCACTTATGTTACGCCGTCGACATCAACGCGATTGTCGACGCCGAAACCGCCCAGCGTAAATTTGTTCAGACGATGACCAAGACCTTTGCCCAACTGTCAATTGGCTTGGCGATTTTCGACCGCAACCGACAACTGGCCCTGTTCAACCCGGCCCTAATTGACCTGACCACCCTGCCCCCGGACTTCCTCAGCTGCCGGCCAAGCCTGTCCAGTTTCTTCGATAGGCTAAGGGATCAACACATGATGCCCGAACCCAAGAACTACCGAAGCTGGCGCAGTCAGATGAATGACCTGCTTGAGGCTGCCGAGGACGGGAATTATCAGGAAACGTGGTCGCTGCCCTCAGGGTCGGTTTATTCGGTTAGCGGCCGCCCCCATCCCGACGGTGCCGTCGCCTTTTTGTTCGAAGACATCACGGCCGAGATCACTCTGACCCGGAGGTTCCGTTCAGAAATGGACCTGATGCAATCGGTTCTGGACAAACTGGCGGATGCGGTCGCCGTTTTTGGCGATGACGGAACCCTGGCCTTTACCAATTACGCCTATCAAAATCTGTGGGGCGATAGCGGAGACTCGGGGTTTGATGCCGATTCAGTTCTGGATGTCACACGCAATTGGCAGGAACTTTGTACTGCATCCCCTGTTTTCGGTGAGATTCGAGAGTTTGTAGGGATGCGCGACAACCGGGCAGAATGGTCGGCAGAGTTGCGTATGCGCAATGGTGCTTCGCTTGAATGCACAATCTGCCCGATGCAAAACGGAGCGACAATTATCCGGTTTGCAACCGAAGATAAAACAGTTCTTCAACCTAAGTTACATCAGATCAGCGCCTGAACCGGGTTGCAGGCAAACCGGTGCGACGTCATTGTGGCGCCATGACGACCGCGCCCTTTGCAATCACCTTCAATTCGCCTTGTGAGACGGCAGATTTTGCCGCTCGGTTGGGCCGGATTCTACGTCCGGGCGATACTCTCTTGCTCGAAGGCGAAATTGGTAGCGGAAAAACCCACTTCTCCCGCAGTCTTATTCAATCGGTAATGAGCATCCCCGAAGACGTTCCTTCGCCAACATTCACGTTGGTTCAGGTTTACGACACCGAAATCGGAGAAATCTGGCACTGTGATCTTTACCGCCTTGGCGCAGTGGATGAGGTCGATGAGCTTGGCCTGACCGAGGCATTTGAAACAGCGATTTGCCTTGTGGAATGGCCTGACAAACTCGGGTCGATGCAACCTGAAAATGCCTTGACACTTTCGTTTGATACAGACCCTAACACTGTGGAAAAACGCCTTGTAACCCTTTCGTGGGTAAATACCGAATGGGCCAGCAGACTGGAGGCCGCGCAATGACAAACCGAGCTGTGCTGGCCGAAGCGCTGATCGCTCAGACCCCGTGGGCAAATGCGCAGCGTGCGCCTTTGGCCGGGGACGCCTCGAACCGCCGTTATGAGCGTCTGACCGATCCGGATACCGGCAAGACAGCGGTTTTGATGGACTCGCCACCGGGTCAGGCTGAACCCGTCGAAGCATTTGTCCGAATGGCAAACCATTTGCGATCCATCGACCTTAGCGCGCCCGAAGTTTATGCCGAAGATACCGAATATGGCTTTTTGTTGCTTGAGGATTTGGGCGACGATCTGTTTGCGCGCGTGCTGAGGCGATCTCCGACGTTGGAACGTGAATTCTACGAGGCAGCCACAGACGTTTTGATCACGCTGCACAGGGCACCGACGCTTTCACTGCCATCCTATGGCCCATCCTTGATGACGGAACTGGCCGCACTGTCGTTCACCAAATACGCCCAGTCGATTCAAGGATCGCATGACAAGGACGCACGGGATCGGTTCGAACACCGGTTTGCAGATATCCTGCACCGGGAAACTGCGGGAACAAAGGTTGTTGTCCAAAGGGATTATCACGCCGAAAACCTGATTTGGTTGCCTGAACGCGACGGCGTTGCCCGCGTCGGGTTGCTGGACTTTCAGACAGCTATGCTGGGCCATCCCGCTTATGATCTGGTCTCGCTTCTGCAAGATGTACGCCGGGATGTAGCACCTGGAACCGAAATGCGGATGGTTAACAGGTATATTCAGACAACCGGAGTGAACGACCACGATTTCCGCACCGCATATGCCGTTCTGGGAGCGCAACGAAACCTGCGTATTCTCGGTGTATTTGCCCGATTGGCGACGGAATATGGAAAACCGCAATATGTCGACCTGATCCCCGCGACATGGACGCATTTAATGCGCGATCTGGAACATCCCGCGTTGGTCACCGTGTCCGATCTGTTACGTGATGAGCTACCTTCACCGACACCGGAAAACCTTGCAAAGCTCAGACAATCATGACCGACAAGCCTGATGCCATCATGCTGTTTGCTGCCGGGTTCGGAACTCGTATGGGTGCGCTGACCAAGAATCGGCCGAAACCTCTGGTGGAATGCGCAGGCCGCCCGCTGATTGACCACGCGCTTGATATGGTCAACGACCTTGATCCAATTCGTAAGGTCGCCAACCTGCATTACCTGCCAGATCAGCTTGAGGCTCATCTTGCCCCCAAGGGCGTTTTGCTGTCCCATGAACAACCCGAAATTCTTGAAACAGGGGGAGGATTGCGCGCTGCATCACCTTTGTTAGGGTCTAATACTGTTTTCACCCTGAATTCAGATGCGATCTGGTCGGGGCCAAATCCACTTAGGATGCTTCGGGAAGCTTGGGATCCCAAAAAGATGGATGCGCTATTGATGTGCATACCCACAGACCAAGCCGTCGGACATGCGGGTCAGGGTGATTTCACCGCAGACTACGACGGTCGCATAACGCGCGGCCCGGGGCTGATTTATGGTGGCGCGCAGATCATGAAAACCAATGGATTGGCCGATATCCCGGACAAGGCGTTTTCGTTGAATGTTTTGTGGGACCGAATGCATCAGAACAGTCGGCTGTTTGGCCTGACATATCCCGGGCGCTGGTGCGATGTGGGCCGTCCCGAAGGGATCGCTTTGGCTGAAAGGATGTTGGCGGATGTTTGACCCCAGCGGTCTGCCCCGTGTATTTGCCGTTCCCCCCGGCACGGATTTTCCGGCCGCTTTGGTGAAAGGGTTGCGTCACCGCAGCAAGGACTGTCCGCCCGAGGAATTGGCCAAGGTGCAGCTGGTGGTAAACACAAGGCGAATGGCCAGACGTGTGCGCGAGTTGTTCGACCAAGGACCAGCCTGCCTTCTGCCGCGTTTGTCCTTGGTCACGGACTTGGGCGAAAGCGTTGACCTGGCTAGCGTTCCACCAGCTATTCCGGCACTACGCAGACGGTTGGAGCTGACACAGCTGGTCTCAAAACTGCTAGACCAACAACCTGATCTGGCGGCGCGATCTTCGCTGTTCGATTTGTCCGACAGTCTGGCCGCATTGATCGACGAAATGCAGGGCGAGGGCGTGTCGCCCGAGGCAATCGGGCAGCTGGATGTCAGCGACTTGTCTGGCCATTGGGCACGCGCGCAGGCCTTTATTGGGATCGCAGATCAATTCATCGACGCAGGACCCGATGCGCTGGACGCGCAGGCCCGACAGCGCATCGTCGTCGAAAACCTTATTGCGCGGTGGCAGGACGCACCCCCGCAACATCCGGTCATTCTGGCGGGATCTACCGGATCACGCGGCACCACACTGATGCTGATGGAGGCGGTGGCGCGCCTTCCACAGGGTGCTTTGATCCTGCCGGGGTACGACTTCGATCAGCCTGATCACGTCTGGCGGGGGTTGGACGATGCCCTGACCTCGGAAGATCACCCGCAATACCGATTTCACAAATTGATAACTCAGCTTGATCTGAGGCCCGATCAAGTCACGCCGTGGACACCTGATACACCTCCGTCACCCGCGCGTAACCGGTTGGTTTCCCTAGCATTACGCCCAGCACCAATCACGGATGCCTGGATGTCCGAAGGGCCCAAGCTGACAGATTTGGACGGCGCGACGAAAGACCTGACCCTGGTCGAGGCACAATCGCCGCGGGACGAGGCGCTGGCCATTGCCCTGCGCTTGCGGCAAGCGGCCGAGACAGGTCAAACCGCTGCTCTGATCACCCCGGACCGGATGCTGACACGGCAAGTCAGTGCTGCTTTGGATCGATGGAACATTCTGCCAGATGACAGCGCAGGTCTGCCGCTGCAACTTTCACCACCGGGGCGATTCCTGCGCCATGTGGCCGGATTGTTTACGCGACGGCTGGATGGCGAGGCCCTGCTGACGCTGCTAAAACACCCCCTCTGCCACGATGGTGGCGATCGCGGTACGCATCTGCTGCACACACGCGATCTGGAGCTTGACCTGCGGCGGCATGGGCCTCCGTTCCCGGACAGCCGCAGCCTGACCGGGTTTGCGATCCGCAAAGAGGTGCCGGATGATTGGGTGCGTTGGGTGTCGCATCACTTTTGCGACCAACAGGTGACTACAGATCTGCCACTATCGGACTGGGTCATCCGGTTGCGCGATCTGGCCGAAGCGATTTCAGCCGGAAATACCGGGGGTTCCGGTACGCTTTGGGACAAGAACGCAGGACAAAAGGCTTTGTCGGTTCTGACCGCACTTACGGAAGAAGCTGGTCATGGTGGTCCGATGACGGCGCATGACTTTGCGGATTTGCTGGGTGCATTGCTGTCAGGCGAAGAGGTCCGGGACCGCGACGCACCGCATCCCCATATCATGATCTGGGGAACACTCGAGGCACGAGTACAGGGTGCAGATCTACTTATCCTTGGTGGCTTGAACGAAGGCAGTTGGCCCGAGGCCCCAAGCCCTGATCCCTGGCTGAACCGCCAGATGCGCGCCAAGGCAGGATTGTTGTTGCCCGAACGGCGGATTGGTCTGTCGGCGCATGATTTCCAACAGGCCATCGGCGCGCCCGAGGTCTGGCTGACCCGGGCCACCCGATCCGATGATGCCGAAACCGTGCCGTCGCGCTGGTTGAACCGTTTGACGAACCTGTTGCAGGGCCTGCCGGAACAGGGCGGTCGAGCCGCCCTTTCGGCCATGCGCGGGCGCGGGCAGAAATGGCTGAACTGGTCGGAACAACTTGAAATCGCGCCCGAAATTCCGGCGGCCTCGCGCCCGTCTCCGCGCCCTCCGGTCACGTCGCGCCCGCGTCGCCTGAGCGTGACCGAGATCAAGCGCCTGATACGGGACCCCTATGCGATTTACGCCAAACATGTGCTGCGGCTGCGGCCTCTGGACCCGTTGGTGCAGGCCCCCGATGCATTGTTGCGTGGCATCGTGATCCACGAGATTCTGGAACATTTCGTCAAGGACAGCGTACTGGATACCGCACTGCTGACCCGCGAAACCTTTCTGAAACGCGCCGAAACCCTGCTGGATCAACATGTGGCTTGGCCCACCGCCCGCAAATTGTGGCTGGCACGACTGGAGCGGATCGCCGATGATTTCTTAATCGCCGAAACCGCCCGGCGCGGCGATGGTGGGCCGGTGGCGTTTGAGGCCGCGATGAAGCTGGTGCTAGAGCCGCTGAATTTTACCATCGCAGGCCGCGCCGACCGGATCGACCTGAACAGCCGCGGCGCGCTGCGGTTGGTGGATTACAAAACCGGTGCGCCTCCGACCGAAAGCCAGCAGTCCAAGTTTGACAAGCAACTGCTGATCGAAGCCGCCATGGCCGAGCAGGGCGGGATCGAGGGTTTTGACCCTCTGCCCGTGGCCGAGGCGGTGTTTATCGGCATGGGCGGCAGCTACAAAGAGGTACCCGCACCCTTGGCCAAGGAACCGACCGACAAGGTTCTGGCCGAGTTGAAAGAGCTAATTTCAGCCTATTTAGAGCCTGATCAAGGCTTCTCATCCCGCCGGATGCTGCACAAGGACACCGACATTGGGGATTACGATCACCTAGCCCGGTTCGGCGAATGGGACCGCACCGCAGAAACCAAGCCAGAGGATCTGACATGAGCGCCCGCAACGACGCGACCGAGCGACAGGTGCAGGCCGCGCGGCCCGATGCCTCGACCTGGCTGGCAGCGAATGCGGGCTCGGGCAAGACGCGGGTTCTGACCGACCGGGTGGCGCGGCTTTTGCTGGATGGCGTGCAGCCGCAGCACATCCTGTGCTTAACTTACACCAAGGCCGCCGCCAGTGAGATGCAGAACCGGCTGTTTAAACGGCTGGGCGAATGGGCGATGCTGGGTGACGAAGCGCTGCTGGCGCAACTGACCGATCTGGGCGTCCCGGGCCGGATTGATCCCGACCGTCTGGCACAGGCCCGCACGCTCTTTGCCCGCGCGATTGAAACGCCGGGCGGGCTGAAAATCCAAACGATCCACTCCTTCTGCGCGTCACTTCTGCGGCGATTCCCGCTGGAGGCCGGGGTCAGCCCGCAGTTTTCCGAGATGGAAGACCGCGCCGCCGCCCTGCTGCGCGAAGAAATCGTCGAGGACTTTGCCGAAGGCCCGCAGGCCGCTCTGATCGAGGATGTGGCGCGGTTTGTCACCGATACCGGGTTCGACAATCTGACCGCCGCGATCACCCACAAGCGCAACCTGTTTGCGCAGCCCTTGGGCTGGGCCGATCTGCTGGACCGGTTCGACCTGCCCGACAGATTCGACGAAGACGCGCTGAAAGCGCGCGTGTTTCTGGGCGGTGAGGTCGACTTGATCCGCGCGATCCTGCCTGCGCTAACGGAAAGCGGCGGCAATAACGCCAAGGCAGCGGCAAAACTGGCCGCGTTCACCGATCCCCGGATCAGCAGTCTGCCCATCTTGGAAAGCGTGTTTCTGACCGGAAAGGCCGCCAAAGAACCCTTTACCGCCAAGATCAACGCGTTCCCGACCAAAGCCCTGCGCGAAGGCGCATTGGCCGGGCAGATGCCGCAGCTTGAGGCGCTGATGCTGCGCATCGAGGCTGCGCGGGAACAACGGCTGGCGCTGGTGGCGGCGCGCAAGACCCATGTGCTGCACCGGTTCGCCTCTGCCTTTCTGCCAGAATATGAGCGCCGCAAGCAGCTGCGTGGCTGGCTGGATTTCGACGACTTGATACTGCGCGCGCGGCAAGTGCTGAACGACCCGGCGGTTGCCGAATGGGTGCTGTACCGGCTGGATGGCGGCATCGACCACATTCTGGTGGACGAGGCGCAGGACACCAGCCCCGACCAATGGGATGTGGTCGAGAAACTGGCGCAGGAATTCACCAGCGGCGAGGGGGCAAGATCGGGGGTTGAGCGCACGATCTTTGTGGTCGGCGACAAGAAACAGTCGATCTATTCCTTTCAGGGCGCGGACCCTGCAACCTTTGACCAGATGCAGCAGGAATTCGGGCGGCGATTGATCAATTCAGGCTCTAAACTTGAGAGTTTGGAGCTGGAATATTCCTTCCGCTCGTCCAGCGCGATCCTGTCCTTGGTCAATATCCTGTTCGAAGGCCACGCCGAGGCCGGGTTTCAGGACAAAGCCTTGCACCGCGCGTTCAAAACCAGCCTGCCGGGGCGGGTCGATCTGTGGCCGGTGGTCGAAAAGGTCGAGGATGAAGAAGACAGCGACTGGACCGATCCCGTCGATCGCCCCGGCGCGCGACATCACACGGTCATTCTGGCCGAAAAGGTGGCACACTCGATCAAAGAGATGATCGACCGGGGTGAAACGATCCCCGAGGATGGCGACTCCCCCGGCGCATTCGTGCGGCGCAAGTTGCAGCCGGGCGATTTCCTGATCCTTGTGCAGCGCCGGTCCGATCTGTTTGCCGAGATCATCCGCGCCTGCAAGGCCCTGCGCCTGCCCATCGCCGGGGCCGACCGGCTGAAGGTCGGGGCGGAGCTGGCGGTGAAAGATCTGGCCGCGCTGCTCAGCTTTCTGGCCACGCCCGAAGACAGCCTGTCGCTGGCCACTGTGCTGAAATCACCGTTATTCGGGTGGAACGAGCAGCAGCTTTTCGATCTGGCACACCGACGGTCCGAGCAGTTCCTATGGGCCGCCCTGCGCCACCGGGCCGAGGATTTCCCCGAAACGCTTGAGATTCTGAATGACCTGCGCGGCCAGATCGACTTTCTGCGCCCCTATGACCTGATCGAACGCATCCTGACCCGCCATGACGGACGGCGCAAATTGCTGGGCCGTCTGGGGGCCGAGGCCGAAGACGGCATCAATGCTCTGCTGTCGCAGGCGCTGGCTTATGAGCGCACGGATATTCCCAGCCTGACCGGCTTTCTGGTCTGGATGCAAACCGACGATCTGGAAATCAAACGGCAGATGAGCGGTGTCGGAAACATGATCCGGGTGATGACAGTGCATGGATCGAAGGGGCTGGAGGCTCCGATCGTAATCCTGCCCGATACCGGAAAACGGCAGGCCCCCCGCGATGCCGAGATCATGGTAGGCGAGGGGGTGCCTTTGTGGAAAGTGCCCGCGGATGCCTCACCCGCGTTGATTGCTCAAGCCCGGTCTGAGGCCCGCGCGCGGGAAGAGAATGAGCGCCTGAGATTGCTCTATGTGGCTCTGACACGGGCAGAAAAGTGGCTGATCGTCGGGGCTGCGGGCGACGTCGGCAAGGATGGCACCAGCTGGTATCAGATGGTCGCGGGGGCAATGGCGCGGGCAGGGGCCACGCAACTGCCAGGCTCGGAAACTCTGCGCCTGTCGCATGGGAAATGGGACGCGCTGCCGCTTGTCGAAGAGGAACAGGCCGAAACCACGCAGACTGATCTGCCCGCAATGTTTGAATCCCCCGCCACGTCGCCTTTGCCGCAGTCCGAGACGCTCAGCCCCTCGAATCTGGGTGGAGCCAAGGCGCTGCCGGGTGATGCGGGGCAGGATGAAGAGGCCGCCAAACTCAGGGGCACTCGCCTGCATCTGTTGCTGGAACACCTGCCCAGCGCACCACATCAGGACTGGCCGCAGCTTTGCGCCAGAATACTTCCCGATATGCAAGACATCGAACCCAACGATCTGCTGGCGGAGGCAAAGGCCGTTCTGACCTCGGACCACTTGCGGCCTGTCTTTGCGGAAAACACGCTGGCCGAAGTTCCTGTTAGCGCAGATCTGGGCGGTCAACGAATGCATGGGGTGATTGACCGACTGATCGTAACCGAAACTGAAGTGCAGGTGATTGATTTTAAATCAAACGCCACCGTTCCAAAGGTCCCGACTGCGTGCCCCGAGGGTCTTTTGCGGCAGATGGGAGCTTATGCGCAAGCGATGGCCCAAATCTATCCCGACCGAAATGTGAAAACCGCCATCCTATGGACCCGTACCGCGCAGTTGATGTGGTTGCCACACGAACTTGTGACCCAAGCACTGACCCGCGCCCAGATACCTTGACCTCAGGATACCCCGTGCCTAGGTTCTGAAGCCAAGCATTCCCCATTCAGGAGACAGAATATGTCGACCGTAGCCGTAACCGACGATACCTTTGACGCCGAAGTCAAGAATTCCGACATCCCTGTTGTTGTCGATTTCTGGGCCGAATGGTGTGGCCCCTGTAAGCAAATCGGCCCCGCTCTGGAAGAGCTGGCGACCGAGTATGGCGGCAAGGTGAAAATTGCCAAGGTAGACGTGGACAGCAACCCGAACGCCGCTGCAGCGATGGGTGTACGCGGTATTCCCGCGCTGTTCATCTTCAAGGACGGTCAGGTTGTTTCGAACCGCGCAGGCGCAGCACCCAAAGCCGCGCTGCAAAGCTGGATCGAAGAGTCCATCTGATCTATTGGATCAACCGAAATAAAAGGCGTCCCACTAGGGGCGCCTTTTTTGTGACCGAGGATCAAATGGCTAAAACACGTGTTCTTGTTGAATTTGGCATGGGAACGTCCTTGCGCCGCCAAGACTATACCGAGGCTGCGCTGCGCGCGATCAAGGATGCCTTGTGGCACAACTCGGTCAATATGGCAGAGCTGTTCGGCTTTCCGAAAGAGGCCATGATCATTGATGCCGAAATCGGCGTAGCCCAACCGGATAAGGTAGATGTCGAGGCGTTAAAGGCCGTTTTTCCCTATGGGAGACCTTCGATCCAGGTCAATCAAGGGGGATTGGATATAGAAAAGCCTGATGCGCAAGGTCACACCGTTATCGCCAATGCCGCAATCATAGTCTCGTTTGATATGGAGGCCGTTTGATGGGCGAGAAACGAATTATCCTTGAGATGGGCACTGGAAATGACCTGTACGGGCAGGATTACACAAAGGCCGCAAGACGCGCAGTGCAGGATGCGCTGCACCATTCCTCGATCACGCTTTTTTCCAAGCTTGGTGTGGATCACACAGCGATGCGGGTTCAGGTGACGATCGGGGTACAACAGCCGTCAGCTGTGGACTGTGATCAGGTGGCTGCTGATTTGCCACGCGGTCGGGCGCAGGTTCGTGCGGTTCAAGGTGGGCTTGATGTCGTTGACCCGGACGGGGGGCGTCATGTCGTGGCCACCGCTTCGATCGAGGCATTTCTGCCTGACATGGACGGCCAATACAAACTGTCCTGAAAAAGAAAAAGCCGCTCGACTTCGAGCGGCTTGTCTAAGCGGGTATCCTGATTGCGGATCAGAATTTTTCGATATCCGCACGGCACAGACCGACATCGTCCAGCTGGGTGTCGGAGAGTTCCCACAACAGCTTGCGTGTCTTGCGGGATTCATTCCACGCCAGTGCCTTTTCATAGGTTCCGAAGAACGCGTCCACTACATGCAGGATGGTAGCTGCTCCGAGCGGCGCATGGATATTTGCGGTGGTTGCCATTTGCGCATTCCTTGTAACTGAAACAGCCGACCCTTCGTCGGTTGTGAGGCTCATGTAGGATCAAAGCCCGAGTCTCACAATTGCTAGTCCGGTAACCCCGAATTGCACTCAATGCATATCTTTTGAGCAGTTTGTGAACTGTTGCGCTGAACGCACGCCCGGCCCATATAGGATGCCAGCGAATTACGGAGGCCCCAATGGCAGACAGCGATTTTCCCGGTTGGCACGGCACGACAATTATTGGCGTCAAGAAAGGCGGCCAAGTGGTGATTGCCGGGGATGGGCAGGTCAGTCTGGGCCAGACCGTGATCAAAGGCACCGCCCGCAAGGTACGCCGCCTGTCGCCCGGCGGGTTCGAGGTTGTGGCTGGTTTCGCCGGATCAACAGCCGATGCGTTCACTTTGCTGGAACGGTTGGAAGCCAAGCTTGAGGCAACGCCGGGCCAATTGGCCCGCGCCTCGGTCGAGCTGGCGAAAGACTGGCGCACCGACAAATACCTTCAAAAGCTTGAGGCGATGCTCATCGTCACCGACGGCAAAGACCTTTTGGTGATCACCGGGGCAGGGGACGTGCTAGAGCCTGAACACAACGTCGCCGCCATCGGGTCGGGTGGCAATTTTGCATTGGCCGCCGCCCGCGCGATGATGGACAGTGACAAAAACGCCGAAACCGTGGCGCGCGAGGCAATGGCCATTGCCGCCGATATTTGCGTCTACACCAACGGCAATCTGACGGTCGAGGAAATCTAAGACGTTCTGCGTTTAATTCGGTGAAATGCATCTAAATGCGCGTTCGACCGCAGGGAGAGGCAGCGTATTTCGATTCAAATCAAACGCAAAACTGTCTCAGGCCAATAGCGCCTTGATCTCTTTCCCTTTCCAGCGGCGGTGCATGCCGATCAGGCCCAGTATCGCCGCGACGATGACGATATAGTAGGGCACGCGAATGTCGATGCTCATCAATCCGCCGCCAATCAGAGACATGATCCCTCCAGCCAGGCAGAAGACGGCTGTCGTCACGCCCATGACCCAGCCCTGATCGGTTTCGCTGACACTTGCTGAAAACAAACCCAGTAAAGTCGGATAAGACACCCCGAAGAAGAAATAGAAAAAGAACACCGGCACGTAACTGAGAACACCGCTGGGGCTAAAGGCGAAACCAAAGCCACAAATCACCATTGTGATCAGCGAGACATAAATGATCTGATGCTTGCTGAACCTTTGTTGTGCTGGTTTCACCAGAAAGGTGCTGGAAAAGGCCAGGGCAAAGCCGATGACGACCATGGCCATGCTCCCTCCGATGACGCCATAGCCAAAACGACTGGTCAGATAATTGTCGACGAACACATAGAAGGTGACGTTGGCGATCATGAAGAAGGAATAGACTGGCAGGATCTTCAGGACCATCGGATGCCCGCGCACCGCAATCAGGCTGTCGGTGATATCGCGGGGGCGAAACACGAAAGCAGTCCGCTCGGTCCTTGTGTCTTTGAAAAAGGTCATCACCATAAAGATGGCGATCAGCACCAGAACAAACGCGCCGTAGAACGGCATCTTGAGCGTGGCATAGCTGCCCAGCAAAGTGGCGTCGGACAGAACGGCGCCGATGATGGGCCCTCCGACCAGGCCAAAGCTGACGCCAGTAACGATGTACCCCATGTTACGATCCCGGTCGGCGGCATCCGTGCTGCCATCAATCATCGCCGCCTGCGCGATGGGTTGGTTTCCGGCCGTGAACCCCGTGATTGAACGCCCGATGATCAACAGCAGCAGGCTGTTGAGATAAAGTGAGGCGATCGTCAGCGCATAGCCCACAAGCGCCCCACCCAGACAGACCAGCAGCGCGTTCTTGCGCCCGATGGAATCCGAGACCTTGGACACATAAACCACCCCAAGAAACCACGACAGAAAGAAGCACCCGATCACCAGACCGTAGTAGAAATGCCGCCGTCCCATCGGCGTACTTTCGGGCAGAAAACTGGACGACGTCTCCATGATCAGCGAGTTGATGATCGGAAAGACCAGACCCTGACCCAGCAGGTCCACAAACACCACAAACAACAGGGTGATCTTGGCAATTTTCGTCATTTTCAAGCTCCTGACCTTCAGGCCACCGTAACAGAATGGGCGCTTTTCACCTATGGAAAGCAATTGCAAACACGATAGGGCGTTGCTAACCAACGCTGCCGCTGTTGTTTTCACCTGTGCGGTGACTACGTAAGCCAAACCGCTGATCGAAAGGACTGCACCCGTGACCGACCTGACCCCGCGCGAGATTGTCTCGGAACTGGACCGTTTCATTATCGGTCAGAAGGATGCCAAACGCGCGGTCGCCGTGGCGCTACGCAACCGCTGGCGGCGCAAACAACTGGCCGATGACATCCGGGACGAGGTTTATCCCAAGAACATCCTGATGATCGGACCCACCGGCGTCGGCAAAACCGAGATCAGCCGCCGTCTGGCGAAGCTGGCTCGCGCCCCCTTTATCAAGGTTGAGGCCACAAAGTTCACCGAAGTGGGTTACGTCGGCCGCGACGTCGAACAGATCATCCGCGATCTGGCCGATGCGGCGATCATCCAGACCCGCGAGTATATGCGCGAGGATGTGAAAGCGCGCGCCTATCAAGCCGCCGAAGACCGGGTGATCGAAGCCATCGCTGGGGAAGACGCCCGTGAAGGCACGCGCGAGATGTTCCGCAAAAAACTTAAAGCCGGCGAGCTGGATGACACGGTGATCGAACTGGAGCTGGCCGACAGTTCAAACCCGATGCCGATGTTTGACCTGCCCGGTCAGCCCGGCAGCCAGATGGGGATGATGAATCTGGGCGATATCTTCGGTAAAGCGTTCGGCGGGCGCACCGTCAAAAAACGTATGACCGTGGCCGAAAGCTATGACGCGCTGATCGGGGAAGAGGCCGACAAGCTGCTGGACGATGAAACCGTCAACCGTGTGGCCTTGGAGTCAGTCGAACAGAACGGCATCGTCTTTCTGGATGAGATCGACAAGGTCTGCGCCCGGTCCGATGCGCGCGGTGGCGATGTCAGCCGCGAGGGGGTGCAGCGCGACCTGTTGCCCTTGATCGAGGGCACCACTGTCAGCACCAAACATGGCCCGGTGAAAACCGATCATATCCTGTTCATCGCCTCTGGCGCGTTCCACATCGCCAAGCCCTCGGACCTGTTGCCGGAATTGCAGGGGCGTCTGCCGATCCGGGTGGAACTGCGCGCGCTCACCGAAGAGGATTTCGTGCGTATCCTGACCGAGACCGACAACGCCCTGACCCGCCAGTACACCGCGCTGATGGGCACCGAAGAGGTTACTGTCAGTTTCACCGATGACGGCATCGCGGCGCTCGCCAAGATCGCGGCGGATGTGAACCAAAGCGTCGAAAATATCGGCGCGCGTCGGCTCTATACGGTGATGGAACGCGTGTTCGAGGAACTCTCGTTCACAGCACCCGATCAGGCCGGAGTGGAAATCACTGTGAATGCGCAATTTGTCGACGACAATCTGGGCGAATTGACCAAATCCACCGATCTCAGCCGTTACGTTCTGTAACGCATCCGGCTGATTATTGCCGCCTGTGCCAACCTGCCTCGCTGGACGCGGGGCGGGAATGCGTTAGCCTAGGGCCAAACCTCTAAAGGGCCGTTTCCCGTGCTGCGTTACCTTCTGATTATCCTGACCGCGACGACTCTGACCGCCTGCGTGGATCGCACCGTGTCCAAAACTTTGCCATCTGCGCTGAACGTCGGAACGGCCGAGACCATTTTTGCCACCACCACCCGCGCGCGCGAAGTGGATGGATCATATGGGTTCAAACGCGGTGAGACACTGCAATTTCTGGAGATGACAGTCTCTATCCCGCCCAACCACACGCCGGGAACGCTGGATTTTTCTTACGCCAATCCAAACCCTGAAAAACAGTTTGTCATGGCCGGGGTCGAAGAATTGCAGGGGCCCAAAGACATGAAATCACGCCTCAAAGGCGCAGATGAGGTGTCGATATTTATTCATGGGTACAACACCACACAGGCAGAAACCGCCTTTCGTGCCGCTCAGCTTAGTCACGATCTGAACATCCCCGGCGCGACAATGGTCTATTCCTGGCCCAGTCAGGCCACGGGATATGGCTATGCCTATGATCTGGACAGTATGCTGTTTGCCCGCGACGGGCTGGAAAAAACCGTCCGCCACCTGAAATCCATGGGTGTCAAACGCGTGGTTCTGGTGGCGCATTCCATGGGCACCGCCCTGACGATGGAGATGATGCGACAGGCCGAGCTGCGTGAACCCGGATGGTCCAAGCGCAACATCGAGGGGGTTGTTCTGATCGCGCCGGATCTGGATGTAGATCTGTTCCGGTCCCAGATGGATGTCATCAAGACCCCACCTGACCCCTTCATCGTCATCGTCTCGCAAAAAGACAAGCTGCTGAGCATCTCGGCCCGGCTGCGCGGCACTACCAAGGGCGAACGGCTGGGCAATATCAGCTCGACCGATGCGCTGGCCGAGTACAAGATCAGCATTCTGGACACGACGGCCTTTAATGATGACGCAGAATCCTCGCATTTCGTGGCTGCAACTTCGCCTGCATTGCTTGCGATCATCGGGTCGGCCCGCCGGGTCAGCAATACATTTGGCACCGAACAGCGGGGCATCGACGTGATTGCCCCAGCAAGCATCCGCAACCCGACCGGCGCGACCGAGATCGTTCTGACCGAAACAGGACAAGCGCAGGTCAGCTCTCCGTGACGCAGTTTCAGGCTGCCCGGTTTCTACGTGACAACGGGGCTTGGTTGGGTGCGGGCGTGGTTCTGACATTCCTGTCCAGTTTCGGTCAGACCTTTTTCATTTCGGTTTTTTCGGGCGAGATTCGTACCGCCTATGGGTTGAGCCATGGGGCGTGGGGTGGGTTGTATTCGCTGGGCACCACAGTTTCCGCCGTCGTCATGATCTGGGCCGGAGGTTTGACGGATATCTTCCGTGTGCGTGTGCTGGGCCCTGCCGTTCTGGCCGGATTGGCGCTGGCAGCATTGGCCATGGCGCTCAATAGCCTGTTGTTCCTGTTGCCGGTCGTAATCTTTCTGCTGCGCTTGTTTGGTCAAGGCATGAGCACCCATCTGGCCATGGTCGCAATGGCGCGCTGGTTCACCGCGACACGGGGCAAGGCGCTGTCAATCGCTTCGGTCGGGTTTGCGGTGGGCGAAGCATTGCTGCCAGTGATCTTTGTGGCCGCGATGGTGTTTGTGGACTGGCGGTTCCTTTGGGGGGTATCCGCCGGAGTGATACTTTTGGGAATCCCGGTCCTACTGCTTCTGCTGCGGAAAGAACGCACCCCGCAAAGCCTGGCCACCGAGTATTCCTCGGTCGGTATGCAAGGGCGCCACTGGACCCGGAGGCAGGCACTGCTGAACCCGCTTTTCTGGTTCATGACCCCTGCAATACTAGGGCCATCCGCCTTCATCACTGCGTTCTTCTTTCATCAAGTGCACCTGGCTGAAATCAAAGACTGGCGACATATTGAACTGGTGGCCCTGTTTCCGGTCTATACCGGGGTTTCGCTGCTTTCGATGTTTGCAGCGGGCTGGGCTTTGGACAAATGGGGCACTGCGCGGATGATGCCGTTTTACCAATTACCTATGGCAATTGGTTTCATGATCGTCTCAGCCACAGATACACTGGGAGGAGCTTCACTAGCGTTGATCTTTCTGGCCCTGACTGTCGGAGCAAACAGTACCCTGCCCAGCGCTTTCTGGGCCGAGTTTTATGGAACCCGCCATATTGGGGCGATCAAGGCGATGGCCACGGCGGTCATGGTATTGGGTTCAGCGATCGGTCCCGGTTTGACAGGAGTTCTGATTGATCAGGGTGTGGCACTGCACAAACAGTTCTTATGGATCGGTGTTTTCTTTGTTGCCGTTAGCGCGTTGGTCTGGATCGGAATTACACGCGCTGTCCGCGCGCTTTAGCGCGTGCGCCGCAGGTAGACGTAATACGCGCCATCACCGCCATGACTGATATGCGCAGGAGTAACCTGCAAAACCGCCTGCGCCAGCGGCGGGATCGACAGCCAATGCGGCACTTGATTGCGTAGAACGCCGCGCGGGGTGGGAATGGGACCGGGTTCATCCCGATCCTTGCCTTTACCGGTCACCACCAGAACCAGACGTTTGCCCTGTGCCTGCGCGGTCAGCACAAATCGGACAAGAGCAGGATGGGCCGTGTCCATGCGCATTCCATGAAGGTCCAGCTTGCCCTCTGGCTTGATCTTGCCGCGCTTCATGCGGCCAAATGCCTTGGTGTCCATCTGCACCGGGCTAGCCCGCAGCCGATCCGTGACAGAGGGCTGCAGCGAATTGCGCGATGGCTTGGCTGGCGCTGTTTGGCCAAGCTCGAACGGGTCGACCCGCGCTTTGGGCGTTTTGGTCGGCTTGGGCTTGGGCAGTTGGGTCGGATGTACGGATTGTGGCAACTCGGGATGCATCCGTTCAGCTTGTTTGGCAACTTTGCGCCATAGCTCGATCTCGTCCTCGGTCAGTTTGCGCCGGGTCATCAGAATGCATCCGGCAACAGCGCATAGGCGCGCTGGATTGGCAGCAAAACGACCATGCGCCCCGAATCCTTAAGACGACCAGCAGCACGGCCAGCCTCGTCCCCGGTTCCAAAGAAGATATCTGCCCGCTGCGCGCCTTTGATTGCGGCCCCGGTGTCCTGTGCAATCATCAAGCGGCGCAAAGGATCTTTGCCGTCCTTTTCGACCCAGACCGGTGCGCCCAGCGGAGTATAGGCCGGATCAGCGGCAATACTGCGCATGGTCGTGACAGACCGATTCATTGCGCCCAACGGCCCAAACTCGGGTGCCACGCGCGTGACCTCTCGGAAAAACACGTAAGAGGGGTTGTGAAACAGCAGTTCGGCACCGGCCTCGGGGTTTTTGCGGACCCAGGATTTTATCATCTGCGCACTGACCTGATGCGCAGCCAATGCACCTTGTCGGATCAGCTCTTTCCCGATCGAACGATACGGATGGCCGTTCGCCCCGCCATAGCCCACGCGCAATCCACCACCATCGGGCAGACGAATACGGCCCGAGCCTTGAATCTGCAAAAAAAACAGCTCGACCGGGTCATCGACCCATGCAATCTCAAGCCCGCGGCCGTTCATTGCCTCGCCTGTCAAAATATCGCGGCGGCTCAACCAAGGTCCATCGGCCCGTGCCTCGGGGGGCATTTTGTAGATCGGGTATTTGTACCGTTCGGTCCGCGTGCGAGAGCCATCCAGTTCGGGTTCAAAATACCCCGTGAACAGGGCATCATCGCCGTCCTCGACCAGAACGGGGCGAAAGAACAGTTCAAAAAAGGAACGTGCAGCATCCGCCTGGTAGGTGCGGGCGACAGCACACAGGGCGCGCCAGTCCGGATCTTCCAGATCTCCACATGTGTTCAAGAAAACTGAAAGGGCCGCACCGTGGTCATCGGCGGCCCAGCCATCAAGATCGTCAAAAGACAGAATGGAACGCGTCGCTTCGGCGCTGGCAGAGGTTGCCATCACAGCCCCCAGCAAAAGCGACCGAAGCGTAGCAATCATGCGTCCGTGGCAACAAGCAGCCAGTTAGGATCGTCCGAGCCCATGACGCGGGCAAAGGTCCAGCTGTCCTTTTGGCGTTTGACGGTGTTGGGGTTGCCTTCGATGATATCCCCACCACGATCCCGCACGACCGATGTCAGCTCACCCACAAATCGCATGGTGATTTCGGCCTCGTTGGTGTCCTTGTCAAACTTCACATCAGCCAGGGCGGTTTCCCGCACACCGATAAACTCGGCCTCGATAGTCAGACCCTGATCTTCGCGAGAGGCGACCACCGAGACAAATGTGTCAAACACTTCTTCGGACAAGAAGGGCTGGATTTCATCCAGATTGCCCTTTTCGAACCCCATGACGATCATCTCATAAGCACCGCGGGCGCCTTGGACGAATTCGCTGACAGAAAAGCCGGGCTCAATCCGTTTCATCGCGGCCAGGGATTGGGCCTGCTCGCTGTCTTCGGCGACGTGGTCGGTGATGTCGTGATCCGGGCCACCTTCGATCACCTCGAAGTCTCGGCGCGATTTATGCGCTTCCGGCTGCTGTTGAACGGGGGGCTTTTCAAATCCCTCACGCGTCCCCAGCACGCTTTTAAGGCGTAGGATCAGGAAAACGGCAATTCCGGCCAGGACCAGCAACTGGATCATCGGTTCGTTCATTTCATCCTCTTTATCAGACCGCAGCTTTGTATACGCGGCCTCATGCCACTATGTAGGTGACAGTTCGGGACAAGTCTACTGCCCGACCTGTAGTAAAGGATAACGCTTATGTATCTGTTTCTGGCATTTTTGCTGGTTCCGATCATCGAAATCGCCCTGTTCATTCAGGTCGGAGGTCTGATTGGCCTGTGGCCCACGCTTGCAATCGTCGTTGTGACCGCTGTTATGGGTACTGCTTTGGTCAGGACACAAGGTCGCATGGCACTGGCAAATCTGCAGCGTTCCTTTGCTGACCTTGACGATCCGACCGAGCCATTGGCCCATGGAGCGATGATCCTGCTGTCCGGTGTATTGTTACTGACGCCAGGCTTTTTCACCGACGCGGTCGGATTTGCCCTTCTTATTCAGGGGGTTCGCGTCGCTGTATTTCGATATCTGAAATCAAAAGTGCAGATCACTCAATTCCAGATGGGTACAGGCGCGCAGTTTCGCGGTGGCCCCAACCCATCGGGTGATGACGTGATTGATGGGGAATACACCGAAGTTCAACCCCGTCGGGACCCATCAAAACCATCGAAATGGGTGGATGGCCCGTGACCTGCATTGAGGTGCCGCGCCCAACTTGCTAAGCAATGGCGGATTTTAGTTTCGGAGTAGACCCATGGCCGAAGAAGACGCCAAAGAAAACACCGCAGCCGCACCGGCTGCACCTCAGATTCAAATGCGCGTTCTGGGACAATTCATTCGTGATCTGTCTTTTGAAAACGTGATGGCCCAAAAGGGTGTGTCGGGCGACGTGCAGCCCGAGATTTCTGTTCAGGTCAATCTTGACGCTAAAAAGCGTCAGGTCGAGCATCAGTATGAGGTCTCGGTCAAGCTGAACCTCAAGTCCAAAGCCAAGGGGATGGAAGACGTCCTGTTCCTGTGCGAGATCGACTATTGCGGTCTGTTCCATGTGGAAGGCGTGGCCGAGGATCAGCTGCACCCCTTCCTGATGATCGAATGTCCCCGGATGCTGTTCCCGTTCCTGCGCCGTATTGTCAGCGACGTGACACGCGACGGTGGATATCCGCCGGTCAATCTGGACAATATCGACTTTGTAGCTTTGTACCGGAATGAGCTGATGCGCCGTCAGGCCGAGGCGCAGAAAGCAGAAGCCTAAACGATCTGACCCGCGCCGGGGACACCTTCAGGCGCGGGTCCACAGGGCGTTTTCGCCCAGTTTTTCAACAAAACCTTCATGCGCCGCGCGCTCTTCTTCCGTGATCCTTGAGGCCAACGGCGTCGGACGGGCTGTGGGCCGCCATTCCTCACCCCCGGCTGCTGTTGCCGCCGCTGAAGTCGACAGACCAAAATCCGGCTGTCGTCCGCCGATCAGTTCGAGATAAACCTCGGCCAGGATCTCTGAATCCAAAAGCGCACCGTGCAGCGTTCGGTTCGAATTGTCGATATTGAACCGCCGGCACAGCGCGTCCAGAGTCGCGGGCGAGCCGGGGAATTTCTTGCGCGCCATAGCCAGCGTATCCAGCGCCTGTGCCATAGGCAGGGTCGGCAAACCCATCCATTTGAGTTCGGCGTTCAGGAATTTCATGTCGAACGAAGCGTTGTGGATCACCAACCGCGAATCCTGCACGAAATCCAGAAACCCCTGACCAACCTTTGCGAAAACCGGCTTATCTTTCAGCGTGACCTCGCCTTTTTCCGGCGGGCGCGGGTTATCCAGCAGGTCGGGGCCGATACCATGCACGCCAAAGGCCTCTTCGGGCATCCCGCGTTCGGGGTTGACATAGACATGATAGGTCTCGCCCGTGGCCATGTGGTTCCACAGCTCAACCGCGCCGATCTCGACGATCCGGTCACCGCTTTCAGGGTCAAAGCCCGTGGTTTCGGTATCCAGTACAATTTCACGCATCTGCCAACCCCGCCCGTATCCGCCTGACCACATCCTGCACCTGCGCGCGGGCGTGGTCCAGACTGTCCGTCTCGATCACATAGTCCGACCGAGCGCTTTTTTCGTCATTAGGCATCTGTTTGGCACGGATCTGTTCGAACTGCGCCTCGGTCATCGTACCGCGCGCCATCACGCGGCGCTTTTGTTCATCGGCTGGGATCGACACGCAGGCGATGGCGTCCATCGCAGCGTCTCCACCGGTTTCGAACAGCAAGGGAATGTCGAAAACCAGAATATCCGCCGTGGCATTCGCCCGAAACGACGCACGGTCTGCAGCGACCAAAGGGTGCACGATGCCTTCGATCTGTTTCAGCGCAGCCGGGTCATTTCCGATGATTTGTTTCAACGCATCCCGGCTGACGGCGCCGTCAACGATTGCGGCTGGGAAAGCTGCTTGCATTGGGTCAACGGCAGCTCCACCCCTTGAATAGAGTCTATGTACGGCCGCATCCGCATCCCACAGCGCGCAGCCTTCATCGACAAACATCTGCGCCGTCGTGCTTTTGCCCATTCCGATTGAGCCCGTCAGGCCCAGCGCGAAACTCATGACAAAACAGCCGCGCGCAGGTCCAAATTGACCTCGGGGCGGACGCCGAACCAGCTTTCGAAACCCGGCACCGCCTGATGCAGCAACATGCCTAGGCCGTCGACAGTGGTGCAGCCGACCTCTTCAGCGGTTTTCAGCAGATGAGTTTTCAACGGCGCATAAACCAAATCCGTCACAACCGCACCGGGCTGCAATCCGTCCAGCGGCACACGAAGCTCGGGCTGCCCTTGCATCCCCAAAGAACTGGTGTTGACCACCAATTCTGCATCCTCGATCACATTTCCGGCCTGAACCCAATCGACAACCTTGATGCTGGGCCCAAATTCATCGCGCAAGGTCTCGGCCCGTTCACGGGTACGGTTGGTCAGCAAAATCTCGGGCACCTCTGCGTCAACCAAAGCCTGAAGCACCGCCCGCGCGGCACCGCCTGCCCCGAACACAACCGCAGGTCCGCCCGACGGGGACCAATCCGGCGCACCGCTGCGCAGGTTCTCAAGGAACCCGTAGCCATCGGTATTGTCTGCGTGAATTCGGCCATCTTTCTGGAAAACCAGCGTATTTGCCGCGCCGATCTTGCGTGCCCGGTCCGAAACCTCGTCGGCCAGTCGCAGCGCAGCCTCTTTATGCGGAACAGTGACATTTGTCCCCACGAACCCAGCCTTAGGCAATGCGCGCAACACATCCTGCAAATCTTCCGGGGCCACATCCATCGGCACGTAGTGACCCGGCAGCCCATATGTCTTTAGCCAATGCCCATGTAACTGAGGTGACTTCGAATGCGCGACCGGATGACCAATCACCCCAGCCAAAGGAATTTTTGTCTTACTCATTGATCGATCACCCCTTTGACAGCCAGATAGTTCAGCAGCTCTAATAGAGGCATACCCAAAACGTTGAAATAGTCTCCGTCAATGGTGGCGAACAGGCGTGCGCCCTCTTCTTCAAGCTTATAGGCCCCGACCGCATGGCGGATGCTGTCCCAGTTACGGTCGATATAGTCGCGCAGATACGCATCCGAGCTCATCCGCATCCGCAGACGAACCTGACCCACATGCCGCCAGATCGGCTCGCCGTCTTGATAGATCACTGCAGCAGATAACAACATGTGCCGCTTGCCCCGCATCGCCTTAAGCTGCGCAAAAGCATCCTCGGCCGTTTTGGGCTTGGACAACAGCTGACCGTCGAAATCCAGTACTTGATCACAGCCCAGCACCATCGCGCCAGGGCTCTTGTCACTGACCTTGCGCGCCTTCATCTCGGCCAGCGCATCGGCAATGTCGCGCGGGCTGGCACCTTCGGCCAACAAGGCGCGTTTCATCGTCTCTTCGTCCACGCGCGCGACTTGGACGGTAAATGGCACGCCTGCGTTCTGCAAAAGTTGCGCGCGAATGGATGACCCCGAGGCCAAGATGATGGGGACAGACATGTGGAAAACCCCGTGTGCAAATCGTTGAGCGTTCTAGAATGGTTTGTATGGTTTTCAGGTTGACACGCAAGCCCGGTGTTTTCGACTGAAACTTCCCCGAGTCGCCCAAATCCTGTCCATCCGGGACAAGGATAAGTTTGTCGAATGGTATAACCCGATTTTTCTTAATTATCCAAAGAGTTATCCCCAGAAATACACATTCAATTATGGTTTAAAACACTGTTTTTTATGAATAATTTTTTTCCTCAACAGAATCACCTTGTTCAGGCTGAATTCTATCCACTTGGGGAAAACACATGTGTAAAAAAGTAATCCACGGAATTTATCCTCCCTACAAAACCATCTTCCTTTTTCTTTTCTTATTTTTTTATTAGGGAAGATCACAAGCAACGTCCGGAGCCAAAATGACTGATCTGCTTTTCACGATTTACCCATGGGTGAAGGCATTACATATCATGGCGGTGATCTCATGGATGGCTGGCTTGTTCTATCTGCCCAGATTGTTCGTCTATCACGTCGAAAAAGCACAATCGGTTGAGGGCGCGGAACCCATCTTCTTTGAAATGGAAGAAAAGCTGCTGCGTGTGATCATGCGTCCTGCGATGATCGTGTCGTGGGTGTGCGGGTTGATCATGGTGGTCACGCCGGGCATTGTTGGTTGGGATTTCGCGTGGCCCTGGGTTAAAGGCGCAGGCGTCATTGGGATGACCGGATTTCACCATTGGCTGATGGCACGGCGCAAAGACTTCCTTGAGGGGCGAAATAAGCTCACTGGGCGGCAGTACCGCATGATGAATGAGGTTCCGACCATTCTGATGGTTGCCATCGTTCTGGCGGTCATTCTGAAGTTCTGAGGGCACATTTGCGCCTAAGGGTCCGACGGGCGGTTTGACTCCGCTAAAGGTCACGCTTATGTAGGGATCAACACGCCCGTCCGGGCGGCGTATCTTCCGTACTGAAATTCCACTTCGTGCCGCACTGTCAGCGGTGAAGGTTTGTATCATGTCTACTGAATCCCTGAATCTGGCCGATCTGAAAGCCAAAAGCCCCAAAGACCTTCTGGCCATGGCCGAAGAGCTGGAGATCGAAAACGCCTCGACCATGCGTAAGGGCGAGATGATGTTCCAGATCCTGCGCGAACGCGCGGACGAGGGCTGGACCGTGGGTGGCGACGGCGTTCTTGAAGTGCTACAAGACGGCTTTGGTTTCCTGCGCTCGCCCGAGGCGAACTATCTGCCGGGTCCGGATGACATCTATGTGTCGCCTGACATGATCCGCCAGCATTCGCTGCGTACCGGTGATACCGTCGAAGGTGAAATCAAAGCGCCTGACGACAATGAACGCTATTTCGCGCTGATCAAAGTGACCAAGATCAACTTTGAAGAGCCCGAAAAGGCCAAACATAAAATCCTGTTCGACAACCTGACGCCTCTGTACCCCGATGAGCGCCTGAAGATGGAGATCGAGGACCCCACCATCAAGGATAAATCGGCCCGTGTGATCGACCTCGTGTCGCCCATTGGGAAAGGCCAGCGGTCGCTGATCGTGGCGCCTCCGCGGACGGGTAAGACGGTGATCCTGCAGAACATCGCGCATTCGATCGAACAGAACCACCCGGAATGCTATCTGATCGTCCTGCTGATCGATGAACGTCCCGAAGAGGTGACGGACATGCAGCGCTCGGTGAAGGGTGAGGTTGTATCCTCGACCTTTGACGAACCAGCGACGCGCCACGTGGCTGTGTCGGAAATGGTGATCGAAAAAGCCAAGCGTTTGGTCGAGCATAAACGAGATGTTGTTATTCTTCTCGATTCGATCACAAGACTTGGTAGGGCCTTTAACACTGTTGTCCCATCCTCGGGCAAGGTTCTGACCGGTGGTGTGGACGCCAACGCGCTGCAGCGCCCCAAGCGGTTTTTTGGTGCTGCCCGGAATATTGAAGAGGGCGGCTCGCTGACCATTATCGCCACCGCGCTGATCGATACCGGTAGCCGGATGGACGAGGTGATCTTCGAAGAATTCAAAGGCACCGGTAACTCGGAAATCGTTCTGGACCGCAAGATCGCCGACAAGCGTGTGTTCCCAGCCATCGACATCCTCAAATCCGGTACGCGGAAAGAGGATCTGCTGGTCGACAAGGGTGATCTGGCCAAGACTTTTGTTCTACGCCGTATCCTCAACCCGATGGGCACGACCGACGCGATCGAATTCCTGCTGTCCAAGTTGAAGCAGACGAAGACGAATGGCGAGTTCTTCGATTCAATGAATACCTGACACAGGTCTTAACCAACGCGAGGCCTTCGAATGGATACAATATTCGCCTTGGCCAGCGCGCAAGGCAAAGCCGGGGTGGCGGTGATCCGCCTCTCCGGGCCCATGGCGCATTCCGCGGCTGCAGATTTGACGGGCGGAGATTTACAGCCGCGCGGGATGAAGCTGCGGACCTTGAGGGCGCCAGATGGGTCACGCCTGGATGATGGGCTGGTTTTGACATTTCAGGCACCAGCCAGTTTCACTGGCGAGGACGTGGCAGAGCTGCAAATACATGGCAGTACCGCCGCGGTGAATGCCGTCATGCGTTGCTTGTCGGATACAAACGGTCTGCGCTTGGCAGAACCCGGAGAATTCACCCGACGCGCGCTTGAGAATGGTAAGATGGATCTGACCCAGGTCGAGGGGTTGGCCGATCTCATAGATGCGGAAACAGAAGCGCAGCGCAAGCAGGCGCAGGTAATACTTGCAGGTGGACTAGGAACGCTTGCGGAAAGATGGCGTCGTGATTTGATCAGAGCAGCTTCACTATTGGAGGCCGTGATTGACTTTGCCGACGAGGAGGTTCCAACAGACGTAACTCCTGAGGTCCGTTCTTTGATCTCTGGTGTTGTTACGGACTTGCAGCATCAGGCCGAAGGTGTCCGGATTGCGGAACGCATCAGATCTGGCTTTGAAGTGGCTATAGTAGGTCTTCCAAACGCAGGTAAGTCGACTTTGCTTAACGCATTGGCAGGGCGCGAAGCGGCGATCACTTCCGAATACGCTGGAACTACCCGAGACGTCATTGAAGTAAGGATGGACTTGGATGGGCTTCCGGTTACCTTGCTGGATACAGCGGGCCTTCGCGAGACTGAGGATCACGTTGAAAATCTGGGAATCGAGCTTGCCAGGAAACGGGCGGAAACAGCTGATCTTAGAGTTTTCCTTGCCGAAGATCCTGAATCATTGGGTATCTCTATGCAAAAGGGGGATATCCATGTGTTGCCGAAATCTGATCTTCGCAGTGTATCAGAGGGTGGAGTATCGGGTATAACAGGTCAGGGCGTGGATAGACTAGTTTCCGATATATCGGGGGTACTTGGTCAACGAACCACTAGTTCTGGTATTGCAACACGGGAACGGCATCGGGTTGCGCTGGTGAATGCTCAGACCTCTTTGATCGCTGCGATGTCGTTTCTTGAATCAGGCCCCGACATGTATGATATCGTGGCTGAGGAGTTGCGCAGTTCAATTCGGGCGCTCGAGGCGTTGGTTGGCAGAATAGGCGTGGAAGATTTGTTGGACGAGATCTTTTCAAGTTTTTGCCTGGGTAAGTAAGGAGTGTTTCACGTGAAACATTCAGATTTCGATGTTGTAGTTATTGGTGCAGGCCATGCTGGAACAGAGGCTGCTCATGCAGCGGCACGGATGGGCGCTAACACTGCTCTGGTGACACTGTCCGCGTCTGATATTGGCGTGATGTCCTGCAACCCAGCTATTGGAGGTCTGGGCAAAGGGCATCTTGTTCGAGAAATCGACGCGTTGGATGGCGTCATGGGCCGGGTCGCCGATGCGGCAGGAATTCAGTTTCGTTTGCTCAATCGCCGAAAAGGCCCAGCGGTGCAAGGGCCCAGAACACAAGCAGACCGAGCTTTGTACCGATCTGCAATGCAGAAAGAAACACAAGCACAACCGAACCTCACCGTAGTTATTGGTGAAGTCGTGGACTTTCTGATGTCCGGTAACAAGGTTGTCGGCATAAAGCTCTCGGATGAATCCGAATTACGCGCCGCTGCAGTGATCTTGACCTCAGGTACGTTCCTGCGGGGAATCATTCATATAGGAGATGTTTCCAGACCCGGTGGTCGAATGGGTGACAGGCCATCGGTTAAACTGGCTGAGAGACTGGATAGCTTCGAACTTCCATTAGGTCGGCTTAAAACTGGAACGCCACCGCGGCTTGATGGCCGCACCATTGATTGGTCTGGTCTGGAGCGTCAGGACGGTGATGACGTTCCGACGTTATTCTCATTTTTATCCAATACCGTCCAAGCGCCTCAAATTTCCTGCGGTATAACACATACCAACTCACGAACGCATGAGATTATCGAGCAAAACCTGTCGCGATCAGCGATGTATGGTGGCCACATTGACGGGATTGGTCCTCGGTATTGTCCATCTATAGAAGACAAGATCGTTAGGTTTGCAGACAAGGACTCTCATCAAATTTTTCTTGAGCCCGAAGGTGTGAATGACCACACAATCTATCCCAACGGAATCTCCACCTCTTTACCCGAAGATGTTCAATTGGAATATGTTCGGTCGATTAAGGGCTTAGAAAACGCAGAGATTCTTCAACCCGGGTACGCAATTGAATATGACTATGTCGATCCGCGGGTACTGACGTCATCACTGGCACTTCCCGAAGTGCCGGGACTATTCCTTGCCGGGCAAATCAATGGAACAACAGGTTATGAAGAGGCTGCGGCCCAAGGATTGGTTGCGGGTTTAAATGCTGCTTTGTCGGCATTTGATAGGGGCCCCGTCCATTTCACACGTTCAGACAGTTATATCGGCGTTATGATAGATGACCTGACAACGCGTGGCGTTGCTGAGCCGTATCGAATGTTCACGTCTCGGGCTGAATTCCGCTTGTCTTTGCGTGCTGACAATGCCGATCAACGTTTAACGCCGATTGGTTTGGATTTAGGCTGTGTGAAATCTGTTCGCAGAACCTCATTTAATGAGAAGATGGAAAAGCTTAGCTCTGCAAAAGGTAAGTTGATTGAACGCAGTTTTACGCCAAAGGAAATCCGATCTGCTGGTATCAATGTCAATCAAGACGGTAACCGCAGGGACGGTATGGCTATTCTAGCATTCCCAGATGTGTCGTTCGAAGGTTTACTTTCCTTAATTCCTGCTTTGGAAGCCGTCGACCAAGACATACGCCTTCAGGTAGAGCGCGACGCCTTATACGCGAATTATATCGAACGTCAGAAAAAAGATGTTGAGGCGATGAAGCGGGATGAGTCTTACGAGATTCCGCAGGACTTTGACTTCTTTGCTTTGGAAGGGCTGTCTTCTGAGATGAAGCAGAAACTATCGATTGCCAGACCTGAAAATGTCGCTCAGGCCGGACGCGTAGAAGGCGTAACGCCCGCAGCTTTGACTTTGGTCTTGGCAAAACTTCGGCGGAACCAAAAGGTGCGAAAAGCATGATCGGGGCGATTTTCGAAGGTCTGGATGTTTCACGTGAAACATTGGAACGGCTGACGACATATGTTGACTTGGTAAATCGCTGGAATCCTAAAATAAATCTTGTCTCTCGCAACAGTCTTAATGAAATTTGGGTTAGGCACATTAAGGACTCCGTTCAGGTTTATCGGTGTGCAGATACCTTCGACAATTGGGCTGACTTGGGTAGCGGAGGAGGTTTTCCAGGTATGGTCTGCGCTTTGATGGCGGTAGAAGAGAACCCAAATGCAGAGTTTACGTTTGTCGAAAGCGATCAAAGGAAATCGGCGTTTCTAAGGAATGTTGCGCGCGAATGTGGTGCCAATTGTAAGATCATGTCTAAGCGAATCGAAACAGTTGGCCCTTTGAATGCACAAGTTTTGTCAGCCCGTGCACTAGCGGATTTGAAGACGCTTTTATCCTATTGTGACAGACATTTAAGCGAGTCTGGTGTGGCGTTGTTGCCGAAAGGCGCAAACTGGAAAAAAGAATTGGACGACGCTCGGGAAGAATGGAATTTCCAAGCTGACCCGATTACAAGTTTAACAGAACCCCAAGCCGTTATCCTTAAGATTAAAGGAGTTTCACGTGGTTGACCTGTCTCGCCCCGCCGGCCCCAGAATTATAGCGGTTGCCAATCAAAAAGGTGGGGTAGGGAAGACAACAACTGCGATCAACCTCGCAGCGGGACTAGCCGAAGCAGGGTGTAATGTCCTGGTTGTCGATCTGGATCCTCAGGGCAACGCCTCAACCGGGCTTGGTGTTGAAGACCGGGATTGGACAACTTACGACCTTATTCTGGACGACGCTCCGTTAGAGGCAGTTATCCAAGAGACGGAAATTGGCGGACTCTACGTCATTCCGGCCACAGTGGATCTGAGTTCGGCGGATATCGAGCTTATTTCAAATGAGAAACGCAGCTACTTGTTGCACGACGCGTTGCGTCAAACGGCGATCGACAAGTTTGAATTTGATTTTGTCCTGATCGACTGCCCACCGTCACTGAACTTGCTGACTGTGAATGCCATGGTTGCCTCGCATTCCATCCTTGTTCCTTTGCAAAGCGAGTTCTTCGCCTTAGAAGGTTTGTCACAACTGATGTTGACGATCCGAGAGGTACGACAAACGGCGAATCCCGACCTCAGAATCGAAGGTGTTGTGTTGACCATGTATGACAACCGCAACAACTTGTCTCGGCAGGTCGAAAAGGACGCGCGTGACAATTTAGGTGAGATGGTATTTAAAACCAAGATACCTAGAAATGTTCGGGTCAGTGAGGCTCCATCTTATGCGTTGCCTGTATTGCAATATGACTCCGGCTCTTTAGGAGCGATGGCATACCGTCATTTGGCGCGGGAAGTCATTCATAAAAACAAAAAAGCCGCTGCATAAACGGTAAGAGGAGGGTCACGTGGCCGCAAAGAAAGCAAAACCCCGAGGTTTGGGCCGCGGATTGTCCGCTTTGATGGCCGATGTGACGCAAGAACCCGAAGGTCGCTCTGTATCCGAGCCGCGTCGTCCGGACATGACGGTGCCAATCGAAAAGCTGCACGCGAATCCTAATCAGCCACGTAGAACATTCTCGCGCGAGCGACTGGATGAACTTGCGGCTTCAGTCAAAGAAAAGGGCATCATTCAGCCGCTGATCGTGCGCGAGATCTCGGAAGGTGACTATGAAATCGTCGCGGGCGAACGGCGATGGCGTGCTGCTCAGATGGCGCAATTGCATAATATACCGGTGATCGTCCGAGATTTCGACGACACTGAGGTTCTGGAAGTCGCTATTATCGAAAACATCCAGCGCGCCGACTTGAACGCAGTAGAAGAGGCGGCGGGTTACAAACAGCTTATGGATCGCTTTGGTCATACGCAGGAGAAACTCGCCGAAGCACTGGGTAAAAGCCGCAGTCACATAGCGAATCTTTTAAGACTTTTGTCTTTGCCAATGGATGTTCAGCATTTCGTCGTTGAGGGGAAGCTTTCTGGCGGACATGCGCGGGCTTTGGTGACGGCTGAAAACCCGACCGATCTGGCGAAAACCGTCATTCGAGATGGTCTTTCCGTGCGTGCGACTGAGGCTTTGGTAAAAAAGCAGCACCAACCCGAAGCTGAAAAACCTGCGCCACGATCACGGAACTTGGACGCGGGCAAAGACGCCGATACGCGCGCGCTAGAAAAAGACCTGTCTGCAATTCTCGCAATGAAGGTTGTCATAAATCATAAAGCCGGAACCGAGACGGGGCAGGTTGTTTTGACATATGAGAATCTGGATCAGCTGGACGATCTGTGTGCCAAACTTAGCCGTTAGGCCGGGTCCAGATAAAAGTTAGCACACCGCCAAGAACGACTGCTTGAATTGCCAAGACGTAGATAGGCACGGCGATCAGAACAGAAATTCCAAAGACGGCGGCGATCGATACGGTGGCCGCTCTTTTTGCGGCGGGTCGAATGGCGCCAGAGCTCTGCCAATCCTGGATTAGTGGTCCAAACGTACGATGCGTGACTAGCCAGTGGTGCAAGCGTGAAGACGAGCGCGCGAAGAAGAACGCCGCCAACAGTAGGAACGGCACCGTGGGCAGAAGGGGCAGCACAATGCCGATCACGGCAAGCGCGACACTAATCAAACCCAAAGCTGCCCAGAGATACTGCATGTTACCCCAACAATTCTCGAATGACGGCGTTTAGAACTGCGCGTCCATCTTTGGTTGCGCGAAGTCGTTTATCATGCAGTTCGATCATCCCAAGTTCGCAGAGATGTTGCAGTTTTTCTTGTGGCAGAGGTTGCTTGGACAGAGCACCAAATCGATCAATATCTAGTCCTTCGTCAATCCTAATACCCATCATAAGGTATTCACTAGCCTGATCGTGCAAGGTTAAGGCAGCTCGTTCCTTCTCACCTGATCCCGCAGATGCAGCTTTCAGCCAAGCATTCGGCGATAGGTATGTTTCGGTGGCCCATTTTGTTCCGTTTGCGGTTACCCGTCCGTGTGCTCCGGGCCCGATGCCGACATAATCGCCATAACGCCAGTAAATCAGATTGTGTTGCGACTCTGACCCCGGTCGGGCGTGGTTCGAAACCTCATAGGCGGGCAGGCCGTGGGCCTCACAAATCTCTTGCGTGGCAAGATACATGTCAGCGGCGTGGTCATCCTCGGGCAGGCCGCGCAGTTTGCCCACCGCGTAACGGTCGCCAAAGGCGGTGCCTTCCTCAATCGTCAGTTGGTACAGTGACAGATGATCAACGGCCATCGACAGAGCTTCGGTTAGTTCCGCGCGCCAATCGTCCAACGTTTGATGCTGGCGGGCATAGATCAGGTCGAAACTGACGCGGTCAAAGCAATTACGGGCGATATCAAAGGCGGCGTGGGCCTCGGCCACCGTGTGGATACGGCCCAGACGACGCAGATCTTCATCGTTCAGCGCTTGTACCCCCATCGAGATCCGGTTCACGCCGGCATCACGATAGGCGGCGAAGCGCCCAGCCTCGACCGAGCCGGGATTGGCCTCAAGCGTGATTTCCATGTCATTGGCGGGCCGCCACAGGGCGCGGGCCTCATCAATCACAGCGGCAACGGTGTCGGGGTCCATCAGAGATGGGGTGCCGCCGCCAAAGAAGATCGTGTTCAGGACACGGTTGGGCGTTTCGGTGGCCGAGCGGCGCAACTCGGTCAGATATGCCTCAAGCCATTGTTTTTGATCTATATTACGCGATACATGGCTGTTGAAATCGCAATAGGGGCATTTGGCCTCGCAAAAGGGCCAATGCACGTACAGGCCAAAGCCCCCATTGCGCCAATCATCCGCCAAAGCAGCCCTTCACGAACATCTCCACCGCGCGGCCGCGATGGCTGATCTTGTTCTTTTCCCAGCGATCCATCTCGGCAAAGGTAATGTCATAGCCGTCGGGGACAAACATCGGGTCATATCCGAACCCGCCTTCGCCACGGATAGGCCAGACCAGATGGCCGGGGGCGATGCCTTCGAACACTTCGTCATGACCGTCGGGCCAGGCCAGAACCAGCGTGCTGCGGAACTGCGCGGTGCGCGGATGAGGGGCGTTTTTGGCTTCCAATTCATTATGAGCGCGGGTCATCGCCATCAGGAAATCCCGGCCATTGCCAGTTTCGGCCCAATCGGCAGTGTAGACGCCGGGTGCGCCGTTCAGCGCGTCGATGGTGATCCCGGAATCGTCCGACAGAGCAGGCAGGCCGGTCGCCTTTGCAGCGGCATGAGCCTTGATCCGGGCATTGCCGACAAAGGTATCCTCGGTCTCTTCCGGTTCGGGCAGGTTCATCTCACCCGCGCCAATGACTGTCACGCCAAAGGGTTCGAGAAGATGCGCCATCTCTTCGAGCTTGCCGTTGTTGTGCGTGGCAAACAGCAGCCTGTCGCTGTCGAACTTACGGGTCATGCGGTGGCGGCTTTCTGTGCCGCTGCCAGTTCGCCGACGCCTTTCTCGGCCAGATCCATCAGCTGATCCATCTGCGCGCGGCTGAAGACCGAGCCTTCGGCGCTCATCTGCACTTCGATCAGTTTGCCGGACCCGGTCATGATGAAGTTGCCGTCAACACCGGCTTCGCTGTCCTCAGGATAGTCCAGATCCAGAACCGGCTGACCGGCATAGATGCCACAGGACACGGCGGCGACGGGATCGACCAGCGGATCAGAAATCACATCGCCTGCTTTCATCAGCTTGTTCACCGCCAGACGCAGCGCCACCCAACCTCCGGTGATCGAGGCGCAGCGGGTGCCGCCATCGGCCTGAATGACATCGCAGTCGACGGTGATCTGACGTTCACCCAAGGCAACCCGGTCGACACCGGCGCGCAGGGCGCGGCCAATCAGGCGCTGGATTTCCACGGTGCGACCGCCTTGCTTGCCCGAGGCCGCCTCACGCCGCATCCGGGTGTTGGTCGCGCGGGGCAGCATCCCGTATTCCGCCGTCACCCAACCCAGGCCCGAGCCCTTGATGAAGGGCGGCACGCGATCCTCGATCGTCGCGGTACACAGCACATGGGTGTCGCCCATTTTGATCAGGCAGGACCCTTCGGCATGTTTCGTGAAACCTGTCTCGATGGAAACAGCGCGCATTTCGTCTAGATTACGTCCTGAGGGTCGCATGGAATTTCCTTTGTTTGCTGGCTTTGGGATACCGCCCCGTGGCGTTACGATGCAACCCCGATTGACCTTTCATTTGCCTGCGATTTAATGACGGACCAGCAGGGGGCCGCCGATGAGCGAAGCAAGCAAAATTCTGAATGAGATGAACGACCGCTCACGCGAGGTGTTCCGGTTGATCGTCGAAAGCTATTTGGAAAGTGGCGAGCCGGTGGGCAGCCGCACCCTGACCCGTACCCTGTCGGAAAAGGTCAGCGCTGCGACGGTGCGCAATGTGATGCAGGATCTGGAGTTTCTGGGTCTGCTGGACAGCCCTCATGTGTCTGCGGGGCGGATTCCGACGCAACAGGGGCTACGGATGTTTGTCGACGGGCTGCTTGAGGTCGGCGATCTGGGCGCCGATGATCGGCAGAAGCTGGATGAGACGTTAGGCTCTAACGCAGGTGATGTGGGCGGAATGCTGGACCGGGTAGGATCGGCTTTGTCACACGTGACACAAGGCGCATCATTGGTGCTGACGCCCAAACATGAGGCCGAAATCAAGCATATCGAGTTCGTCTCGCTGGGCCATGACCGGGCATTGGTGGTGCTGGTGTTCTCGGACGGGCATGTGGAAAACCGTCTGTTCACCCCGCCTCCGGGGCAGACGCCCAGTTCCATGCGTGAGGCGGCGAATTTCCTGAACGCGTTGATTGAAGGGCGGACGATCAGCGAAGTGCGCAAGCAGATGCTGTCTCAGATCGACGCGCGTAAACAGGAAATTGATGTGCTGGCCCGCGAGATGGTCCAAAGCGGTATGGCCGCGTGGGAGGGGGACGATGGCGACTCGGCCCGTTTGATTGTGCGCGGGCGGGCGAATCTGCTGCATGATCCCGCACAGGAAGAGGAACTTGATCGCATTCGCACCCTGTTTGACGATCTGGAACGTAAGCGTGACATCGCCGAATTTCTTGAATTGACCGAAGATGGCGAAGGTGTGCGCATTTTTATCGGCTCTGAGAACAAACTTTTCTCACTTTCGGGTTCCTCTTTGGTGGTGTCTCCATATATGAACGCTGATCGAAAGATAATCGGTGCGGTCGGGGTTATTGGACCCACACGTCTGAACTATGGACGGATCGTTCCGATCGTGGATTATACGGCGCAACTGGTCGGCAAGCTGATTTCCGACCGGAGCTAGAGGGTAAGAGATGGCAGAGCCCAAGAACGAAGATTTTCTGGACGATATCGCAGCCGCCGAGGCCGAAGAGCTGGCGGAAGAAATTGCAGAGTTCAGCGACGAAGCGCTGGAGCTGGACGAACTGCGCGCCGAGCGTGACGAGTACAAAGACCGGTTCATGCGCGCGCTGGCCGATGCTGAAAACGCGCGCAAGCGGGGCGACAAAGCGCGTCGCGATGCGGAACAATATGGCGGGTCGAAACTGGCCCGTGACATGCTACCGGTTTACGACAACATGAAACGCGCGCTTGAGGCCGCGACCGATGAGCAGAAAGAGGTTGCTGCCGGTCTGATCGAAGGTGTTGAGCTGACCATGCGTGCGCTGACGAACGTTTTCCAGAAACACGGGATCGAGGTGATCACCCCCGAGGTTGGTGATCGATTTGACCCAAATGTGCATGAGGCGATGTTCGAGGCCCCCGTGCCGGGCACCAAGGCAGGCGACATCATTCAGGTTTCTGCCGAAGGGTTCATGCTGCATGACCGTTTGCTGCGGCCGGCACAGGTTGGGGTGTCGTCGACACCTGCGAGCTGAGCGGTTGCAGAGTTTTGGGAAGGGGCGGTCAGGATTTGGCCGCCTCTTTCAGTTTGTAGATAAGGTCGAGCGCCGCGCGCGGGGTCAGCTCATCCGGCAGGATGTCGCCCAGCATATCCGTGACCGGTGAAGCCTTGGGCGCGGGCGGCGGAGGCGGCGGCGCGGCGGAAAACAGGGGCAGGTCGTCGATCAACGCCTTTTGCTTGCCACCTTCGCGTTCGGTTTTCTCCAGCTGGTCCAGAACGACGCGCGCGCGGTCGACCACGGAGGCGGGCAGCCCGGCCAGCTGCGCTACCTGAACGCCGTAGGAGCGGTCGGCGGCGCCTTTGTGAACCTCGTGCAGGAAGATGACCTCGCCTTCCCATTCCTTGACGGCGACGGTGGCATTATCGACGCCTTCCAGTTTGCCCGCCAGCGCGGTCAGCTCGTGGTAATGGGTGGCAAACAGCGCGCGGCATTGGTTGGCGGCATGCAGATGTTCCAGCGTGGCCCAGGCGATGGAGAGGCCGTCATAGGTGGCGGTACCGCGCCCGATTTCGTCCAGAATAACCAGCGCGCGGTCGTCGGCCTGATTAAGAATGGCGGCAGTTTCGACCATCTCGACCATAAAGGTCGAACGGCCACGTGCCAGATCGTCTGAGGCTCCGACCCGGCTGAACAATTGGCTGACCACGCCGATGTGGGCCTGTTCGGCGGGGACATAGCTGCCCATTTGCGCCAGTAGGGCGATCAGGGCGTTCTGGCGCAGGAAGGTTGATTTACCGGCCATGTTGGGACCGGTCAGCAGCCAGATCGCGGCCCCCTGATCGGCGCTCAGGTCACAATCATTGGCGATGAACGCATCGCCCGATTGCTGGCGTAGCGCGTGCTCCACGACCGGATGACGACCGCCTTGCACGTTGAACGCGCGCGAGCTGTCGACCTGTGGGCGGCACCAGTTCTCACCCCGCGCCAGATCGGCCAGCGCAGTGGTCAGGTCCAGCTCGGCCAGCCCACGCGCGGCTTGGTTGAGGCGGGCGGCAAGGGCCAGAATATCGCCAGAAAGCCTTTGATAGAGCCGCTTTTCAATCTCAAGCGCCAGATTTCCGGCGTTTAGGATGCGGGTTTCGATCTCGGACAGTTCCACCGTGGTGAACCGCACCTGATTGGCGGTGGTTTGGCGATGGATATAGGTCTCACTAAACGGCGGGTTCAGCATTTTCTCGGCATGGGTGGCCGTGGTTTCGATGAAATAGCCCAGCACGTTGTTGTGCTTGATCTTCAACGACGTGATGCCGGTGTGCTCTGCGTATTTCTGCTGGAACCCGGCGATGACGGAGCGGCCTTCGTCGCGCAGCGTTCGGGCCTCGTCCAGTTCGGCGTCAAAACCAGGGGCGATGAAACCGCCGTCGCGGGCCAGAAGGGGCGGCTCTGCGACCAAAGCCTCGTCTAGAAGGTTCAGCAGATCGTCGAACCCCACGAGGTTCTGCAACGCGTTCGAGAGCAGAACGGGCAGATCCTGCGCCTTGCAGATTTCGGCAATCGCGGCGGCTTGGGTCAGGCCGTTGCGGATCGCGGCCAGATCCCGGGGGCCGCCGCGTTCCAGTGACAGGCGCGACAGGGCGCGGTCCAGATCGGGGGTTTTGCGCAGGGCTTCGCGCAGGTCCGAGGCGATCAGGCTGTCCTTAGCGGCAAAACTCACGGCATCCAACCGCGCGTGGATCACGTCCAGATTGCGGGACGGGCTGGAGAGGCGCTGTTCCAGCAGACGTGCGCCGCCCGGTGTCACGGTGCGGTCAACCACCGACAGCAGCGATCCGGCGCGGCCGCCTGACAAAGACCGGGTCAGTTCTAGATTACGGCGCGTGGCGGCGTCGATCTGCACCACGCGGTCTTCGAATTCCTTCAGCGGTGTTTGCAGCAGGGGCAGTTTGCCCTTCTGCGTGATCTCAAGATAGTCGATCAGCGCGCCCATGGCCGACACTTCGGCGCGGCCAAAAGAGCCGAACGCATCCAAAGCGCCCACGTGAAACAGCCCGCAGATGCGTTTTTCCGCCGCCGTGCTGTCGAAACTGGCGCGTCCGATGGGCGTGAGCGAAGTCCCAAGATCCCGCACCGTCTCGTTCAGCGCCTGTTCCATCCCGTCGCCCACGATTAACTCGGACGGGGCCAGCCGCGCCAGTTCGGGGCTGAGCCGCACGGATGTCAAAGGCATCACGTGAAACGCTCCAGTGGAAATGTCAGCCCATGCCAGCGCGGCCTCATCCCGAACCTCGGCATAGGAGGCCAAAAAGTTGTGACGGCGGGCTTCAAGCAGGGCGTCCTCGGTCAGTGTGCCGGGGGTGACCAGACGCACAACATCGCGCCGAACCACCGATTTAGAGCCTCTTTTCTTCGCTTCAGCCGGGCTTTCCATCTGCTCGCACACGGCCACGCGAAAGCCTTTGCGGATCAACGTCAGCAGATACCCTTCGGCCGCATGGACGGGCACACCGCACATGGGGATGTCTTCGCCATTGTGCTTGCCGCGTTTGGTCAAGGCGATGTCCAGCGCTTCGGCGGCGTTCACCGCATCCTCGAAAAACATCTCGTAGAAATCGCCCATGCGGTAGAACAGCAGGGCGTCTGAATGGGTCTCTTTGATCTCAAGATATTGCGCCATCATCGGCGTGACTGTGGACAAAAGCGGCCCCCTTCTGGCGTCTTCCGGTCGCGACCTTACAAATCCCCCAACCGTGACGAAAGGTGAAAACGTATTGTCGTTGAGGCGCAGCCCCGCCTGCGTTATGACGCATAAGCCCCGAAGTCATGGAAACGACCTGTAAGATGCCCAAAACGAAGATCACCAAAGAAGAGGCGCTGGCCTTTCACCTGGACCCCACCCCCGGCAAGTGGGAGGTGCAAGCCACCGTTCCCATGACCACGCAGCGCGATTTGTCGCTGGCCTATAGCCCCGGCGTCGCGGTCCCTTGTGAAGCCATCGCCGAAGCGCCCGAGACGGCGTATGACTATACCAACAAGGGTAATCTGGTGGCTGTGATCTCGAACGGGACGGCGGTTCTGGGTCTTGGCAATTTGGGCGCTCTGGGGTCGAAACCGGTGATGGAGGGCAAATCCGTCCTGTTCAAACGGTTCGCCGATGTGAACTCGATCGATATTGAGCTGGACACCGAAGACCCGGATGAATTCTGTCGGGCTGTGCGCCTGATGGGGCCGACGTTCGGCGGCATCAACCTTGAGGACATCAAGGCGCCCGAGTGTTTCATCATCGAACAGCGCCTGAAGGAAGAGATGGATATCCCCGTCTTCCACGACGATCAGCACGGCACGGCAGTGATCTGCGCGGCGGGCCTGCTGAATGCGCTGCATATTTCAGGCAAGAAGATTGAGGATGTGAAGATCGTTCTGAACGGCGCGGGGGCCGCGGGGATTGCCTGTATCGAGCTGCTCAAATCGATGGGTGCAAAGCATGACAATTGCATCGTCTGCGACACCAAGGGCGTGATCTATCAGGGCCGGACCGAGGGCATGAACCAGTGGAAATCGGCCCACGCGATCACCACCGACCTGCGCACGCTGGAAGAGGCGATGAACGGTGCCGACGTTTTCCTGGGCGTGTCGGTCAAGGGGGCGGTGACGCAGGAAATGGTCGCCAGCATGGCCGATAATCCGGTCATCTTTGCCATGGCGAACCCTGACCCTGAGATCACGCCGGAAGAGGCGCATGAAGTCCGCGTGGATGCCATCGTCGCCACGGGCCGCAGCGATTACCCCAATCAGGTGAACAACGTTCTGGGCTTTCCCTACCTGTTCCGGGGCGCGCTGGATATCCACGCCCGCGCCATCAATGACGAGATGAAGATCGCCTGCGCCCACGCGCTGGCCAATCTTGCGCGTGAGGATGTGCCGGATGAGGTCGCCATGGCCTATGGCAAATCGCTGACATTTGGTCGCGACTACATCATCCCAACGCCATTTGATCCGCGTTTGATTCACCGTATTCCTCCGGCGGTTGCAAAGGCCGGGATGGATACCGGGGTTGCGCGCCGTCCGATCATCGACATGGACGCCTATGAGCTGAGCCTGAAATCCCGCATGGATCCGACGGCCAGCATTCTGCGCGGTCTGAACGCCCGTGCGCGTCAGGCGCAAAGCCGGATGATCTTTGCCGAGGGCGACGACCCCCGCGTGTTGCGCGCTGCGGTGACTTATCAGCGCTCGGGCTTTGGCAAGGCGCTGGTTGTGGGTCGCCAGGATGACGTCAAGCAAAAGCTGGAAGAGGCTGGGTTGGGCGATGCTGTGCGCGAGATTGAGGTGGTGAATGCCGCCAATACCATGCACCTCGATACCTATACCGATTTTCTGTATAAACGCCTGCAGCGTAAAGGCTTCGACAACAAAGATGTCTACCGTCTGGCGGCGCGTGACCGCCACGTGTTTTCCTCGCTGATGCTGGCCCATGGCCATGCGGATGGTCTGGTGACTGGGGCCACGCGTAAATCAGCGCACGTACTGGACCGTATCAACCATGTGTTCGATGCTGACGCCGCTCATGGCGCGGCGGGGGTAACGGCGCTTTTGTATAAGGGGCGGATCGTGCTGATCGGCGATACTTTGGTGCATGAGTGGCCGGATGAGAATGATCTGGCCAATATCGCCGAACGCTCGGCAGCTGTAGCGCGTCATATGGGGCTTGAACCACGCGTGGCCTTCGTCAGCTTCTCGACGTTTGGGTATCCGGTATCGGAACGTGCTGAAAAGATGCATCGCGCCCCGGCCGTTCTGGATCAGCGCGGCGTGGATTTCGAGTATGAGGGCGAGATGACCGTCGATGTGGCGTTGAACGTGGATCAGCAAGCGGCTTATCCGTTCCAGCGTCTGACGGGTCCGGCCAATATCCTGATTGTGCCTGCGCGGCACTCGGCCTCGATCTCGACCAAGCTGATGCAAGAGATGGGCGGCGCGACCGTGATTGGCCCGATCCTGTCGGGTGTCGATAAGCCGATCCAGATCTGCTCGACCGTCTCGACCGCGAATGACATCCTGAACATGGCCATTCTGGCCTCGTGCGACATTTCGGGTAAACCATGACGATCTGGAACCTCGGTTCGATCAATGCGGATATGATCTATGACGTGCCGCATCTGCCCGGACCGGGGGAAACGCTCTCGGCCAGCCGTCTGGACCGGTTTCTGGGCGGCAAGGGTGCGAATACGTCAGTGGCCGCGGCCCGAGCCGGGGCGCGGATTGCGCATATCGGGGCCGTTGGGTTCGACGGGCTTTGGGCACGGGATCGGCTGACCGAATATGGCGTCGATACTCGCCATATCGCGCAGGCGGATGTGCCGACGGGTCATGCGATCATCGCTGTGGATGCCGAGGGTGAAAACAATATCATCCTGTTTCAGGGCTCGAACCATGCGATTTCACAGGATCAACTGGGGCAAGCGCTGTCATCCGCGTCGCAAGGCGATCTGTTGGTGATGCAGAACGAAACCAATCTGCAGGTTGAGGCGGCGAAGATGGGCCGTGAAATGGGTCTGACCGTTTGCTATGCGGCAGCACCGTTTCAGGCAGAGTCCGTTCAGGCCGTGCTGCCATATCTGGATTTCCTGATCCTCAATGCGGTCGAGGCCGAGCAGTTGCACGAGGCCACTGGTCAATCTGTAACGGACCTTCAGATTGAGCATGTGATTGTCACATTGGGGGCCGAAGGCGCGCGGTATTATCATCGCGGAGAGGCCTCGGACTTCCCGGCCTATAAGGTACAGGCTGTGGATACCACCGGAGCAGGCGACACCTTTACCGGCTATGTTCTAGCGGGGATGGATCGCGGAATGCCGATGGCGCAGGCGATTTCACAAGCAAATCGTGCCGCGGCCCTGATGGTCACGCGGCACGGTACGGCGGATGTGATCCCTGACCTCAAAGAGGTCAGGGAAGCGCGGTTTGATTAAGACCCGGCAAAAGGTGCGTCGCCACCCCAAAGCTGTTTGACGCGGGCGTCGCGGCCACAGGCGTTGCGATAAGCCTTATAGGCATTCTTCTGACGCTTGGGTCCGAAGCGGGTGAAGACCAGCTTGTCGCCTTTGTAGTAATCCTGATGGTATTCATCCGCCGGATAGAATGCGCCTTCCTGCAGGATGGGCGTTACAACCGTCTGCCCCAAAGCGCGCTGGGCGTCGGCCTTTGCAGCCTCGGCCACGGCCTTTTCGCCGGCGCCGGATACGAAAATCGCCGTGCGATAGCTGTTTCCACGATCGCAGAACTGACCGCCGGCATCCGTTGGATCGACCGAACGGAAAAACATGTTCAGCAGGGTTTCACGGGAAACGCGAGCCGGGTCGAACGTGATCTGGACGGCCTCATAATGGCCGGTGCCGCCCTTGGACACCTGATCATATGTGGGGTTGGCAGCTTTGCCGCCGGTAAAACCCGAAACCGCTTCGATCACACCGGGGACGGATTCGAAATCGGATTCGACGCACCAGAAACACCCTCCGGCAACGGTCAGGGTCTCGGTTCCTGCTGCGGGCGCGGGGGCGGCACGCAGCAAGGCCGCGATCGTAATCAAAGCAAAAAGAAGCGTCGGTTTGACGTAGTCGAGATAAGCGATGCGTGTCATGGCAGGTCTCCTTCTGATAGAAACTTGCCTTCTCTTTTTGATCCGTGCAATCGCCTGACATCGTTTGTCACGCGCTGGTGAGACGAGTTTATCCCAGCAATTGCCCCAGCTTCATCGCAACGCCCATGTTTCCCGAAATCTTGAGCTTACCCAGAGCAACACCCGTCATCGGGTTTAATTTGCCCGTGAGCAGTTTGGTCAGGTTGCTTTGCGAGATTTTGATGGTGCAGTCCGTATCCTGATCCTGTGTCGTGGCCTGATTGTCGGCCAGAACAATCACGCCATCGGAACCGCAATCGAATTTGAGAGAGCCCTCAAAGCTCTTGCCTGCGAGGTTCTTTTGAATTCCGTCCGCGATCTCTTGCAACATGATATCCTCATTCCCTGTTCGCGGGACCGTAAAGAGCCAATGGGTTTATCCGCAAGCTTGACCAAAGGACAACTTACGTAACGGTGAAGAAAGCTCTGACCCTAGGCACAACGGCTAGTGGCGGTGGTTCAACTCTCTGAGGTTTTCCTGCCGTTCCTGGAACCCCGGATGGGTGCTGAACCAATCGGTACCGTGATCTCCGAACTCGGTATTGAGAATATCGAAAAACTCGGACAACCCATTTGGGTCAAAGCCTGACCGGGCGGCCAGATCGACCCCGTATCGGTCAGCAGACAATTCATGCTGGCGCGAGTAGGACAGGGACAAGATCAGATTGCCCTCTAGCAGAACCTCTTCAAGGACGGGGCCAGTATCCCCGGCCATCATTCCGATCAGGACAAATGTCCCAAGCGACCGATACAGCTGGGTCAAACCGTGCTGTTCAGCGACATGCCCGATTTCATGACCCAGCACACCTGCCATCGCGTCCACCGAGATCAGCTTTACCAGCTTATCGGTCACGACGATGGTTCCGTTGGGCAAGGCAAACGCGTTTGGGCCAATTCCTGGCAGGCGCCTAAATTGCAGATCGTAGGCAAAGTCTTGCGCCTCGGGTCCCATGGTGGTCAGAAGACGGTCGAAACTGTTCTGAACCTGTTCCTGTTGGTCCGGACTCAGGGTGGTGGGTTTCGCCAGCACTTTGTCTATTGCTTGCAAGGTGCTGGCATCGATGGCCGATACAAGCGGCGGTGGCGTCATCCAGACAGCCAGTGCGACCAGCATGGTCAGGCCATATTTCCATACACCCCAGGCGGCAAACAGACAGGTGATCGAGACCAGAATAAGCCGAGGGTGAAAGCGTTCGGTATTGTGCAGCCAGGATCCACTGCTATCGGAAATCAAGTGTTCCAGCGCGGCATGTCTGGTGGTCAGAAACAGGGTGCCATCTGGAAAATTCACCCTGCGTTCGGTCGACCCCACGCGGGACTCGATATCCAGCTCATCCGGGGCGCAGCGTGTTTGTATCTGCCCGTCTCCGTCGATCAACCAGACGGTATTGGATCCAACAGCCAGACGCGCATGGATTTCGCGTGAGCTGAGTGGTGGATAGGCGCGCCCTTCAACGGGCGCGCTGATATTATCGGGCAGATCTTGCAACGGTCAGACCGCGATACCGATGTCAAAGCCTTCGATGTCACCATAGGCATCACCAATGGCACTGACATTGGCCGTGACACCTCCGACGAATTCGTCCAGCGAACCCGAGGGGATAAAGGTGGTGTGATCGGCCAGATACCGCGCCCGGCGAACATGCGCCCATGGCAACATCAGACCAAGGGTCACAGCAATGACGACCGCATTTGAAACAGAAATCCACAGCAGGCGCAGTGCGTTCACATCCGAATGGAACCTGTGACCGTCGCCTAGAATGGCGTAGTTGTAAACCGTATTGCGCACCATGGCGCGATAGATGATCGAGGCCGGGACAAAGACCGCGAAAAGAAGCAACAAGATCAGGATAACGTCGATCGCGGCGGCCACGTCCTCGGGGTTGTCGTTGATCGAGGCTAGAGCTTCTACGAAATTCATGTTTACGCCAACCACTGCAATCGCAACGACGATGGTTCCCAAACCCCAAGCCATCGCCGCCAGTGCGGCCTTGTAAAACGGTCCGACGGGGCTGTCGAAGGACATTGCGGTTGCACCAAATTTGTGACCGTTCACGTGAAACCTCTGGACGGATCGCGTGACAAATGGCCATGTCGTATAGAGTGTCAGCGCGGCGATGATCGGGTACAGGAAGTAATTGGCCGCCGCCGATCCCCATGTGCCTTGAAAGTCGAACCGGACATTTGACCAGCTGGAGACACGTGCCTGAAACCGCAGTGAGCGGACCAGCAAATATGGGATCACGAAGATCAGCCCCAATATCAACACAAGGTTCACAATCGGGATTGCGCCGAGAACGGAGTAAATCACGATACCCGCAACGACGATAATTCGTCCGAACAGAATCTGAAGGCCGGTTGCGTGATAGTCAAAGCTGCGTCCCGCCACATAGGTGTTTTGATAAAAGTATTTCTTGGTCCGAACCTTTGCCCACGCGCTGTAGATTCCGAACGTGACAAGTGACAATAGCAAGTTGACGATCCAGATCCCGAAATACTCGCTGGCCGAGCCTCGGAACTCGAATTCGTTTGGGGTGCCTTGTGGGTGATTAGCCTGCATTTCAGCCTCAAAAGAATGGATAGAAAAAGGGCCGATCCCACAAGGGAACCGACCCGCTTTGTCTGAACATTCAAAAAGGCGATTATACGGCAGAGTTGCGACCGCGAAGCCCTATTCAACCTTTTGGTGCAGCGTTGCCGCTATTTCAGGCGCTTGTCGCGTGCGGCCAGCAGTTTCAATCGCAGCGCGTTCAGCTGAATAAAGCCCGCCGCGTCTGTCTGATCATAAGCACCGGCATCTTCCTCAAACGTCACATGCGCTTCGGAATACAGCGAGTGATCCGACCAGCGGCCCACGGTCGAGGCCAGACCTTTGTACAGTTTCACGCGGACGGTGCCGGTGACATGTTCCTGGCTCTTGTCGATGGCGGCCTGCAGCATATCACGCTCGGGTGAGTACCAGAAGCCGTTATAAATCAGCTCGGCATATTGCGGCATCAGCTGGTCTTTCAGGTGCATCGCGCCGCGGTCCATGGTGATGGATTCGATACCACGGTGAGCCTCCAGCAGGATGGTGCCGCCCGGCGTTTCATAGATGCCGCGCGATTTCATACCAACGAACCGGCCTTCGACCAGGTCCAGACGGCCAATGCCGTGCTTGCCGCCATATTCGTTCAGCTTGGTCAGGATGGTTGCGGGGCTCATCGCCTCGCCATTGATGCTGACCGCGTCGCCTTTTTCAAAACCGATTTCGATGAATTCGGGCTGATCAGGCGCATCCTCGGGATGGACGGTGCGCTGATAGACATAGTCGGGCGCCATATCGGCGGGGTCTTCCAGAACCTTGCCCTCGGACGAGGTGTGCAGCAGGTTCGCATCCACCGAGAACGGAGCCTCACCGCGTTTGTCCTTGGCAATCGGAATCTGGTTCTGCTCAGCAAATTCCAACAGCTTGGTGCGGCTGGTCAGGTCCCATTCACGCCAGGGGGCAATGACCTTGATATCAGGGTTCAGCGCATAGGCGGCCAGTTCGAACCGCACCTGATCGTTGCCCTTGCCGGTCGCGCCATGCGCCACGGCGTCGGCCCCGGTTTCGGCCGCAATCTCGACCAGACGTTTCGAGATCAGAGGCCGCGCGATGGACGTGCCCAGCAGATACAGCCCTTCATATACCGCATTGGCGCGGAACATGGGGAAGACGAAGTCACGCACGAATTCCTCGCGGATGTCTTCGATATAGATGTTCTCGGGCTTGATCCCCAGCAGCTCGGCCTTTTGGCGGGCCGGTTCCAGTTCCTCACCCTGACCCAGATCAGCGGTGAAGGTGACGACCTCACAGCCATACTCGGTCTGCAACCATTTCAGAATGATCGAGGTATCAAGGCCACCGGAATAGGCCAGAACAACTTTCTTGGGCGCGGACATCTGAACTTCCCCTTATGCGTAGAACGCTTGGCCCCTAACGGGTTTTGAAAGCGGGGGCAAGTTATCTGCGTTGACGGGGCGCGGGATTTGCGGTGAAACGGACGGAATGAGAACAAGGATTGGTTGAAGGGAAAGACTTTTGAACTTGGGTTGGAAGATTTTTGCGCACGCCGTAGCAATGGTTCTCGGAAACGTGCCAGCCGTCATTCGTATATTCTGGGCGCCCACTGTACTAAGCATCGCTGTCATAGGGTCATTTTTTTATTTGTCCGGCATGAGCGATTACCTAGTTTGGGGTGAGACCGTAAATGTTCCCAAAGAAAACCTCCCGAATTTCTTTTTTGTGTGGTTCGTTTTGATCTGGATCGTAACAGCCATTATAGGGGCTTGGGGTGTTACCACTTGGCACCGATACATTCTACTGGAAGAGTTTGCTTCGGGTTACATTCCCCGGTTCGACATAAAGCTGGCAGTCGGGTACGTCCTTAGATTATTTTTGCTGAGCGTTTTATTCTTGGCGATTATGGTCCCTGTCGGTTTCGTACTTTTAAGCGTCGCCCAAGCCATCTGGCCCGTCGCGCTGGTAGGCTTGGTTGTCGTGTTGGTTTTGCTCGGGGTTGCGTTCTTGCGATGGTCACTTATTTTGCCGGCATTCGCCGTCGGTAAATCAATGGGCTTGTCAGAAGGTTGGGACGCTTGGTCGCGAGTTCGGAGCCCGGGAAAGACCGCATTGGGCCTGATTTTCTTCTACATCATGTTTCAGTTGATCGTGAGTTCTGCAATCAACCTGCTTCAGTTCATTCCGCCTATTCACGGCATTTTATCGATAGTCTTTCAGGTCTTCGTTGCAATTCTGAACATCAGTCTCCTGACGACCGTGTATGGGTACGTTGTGGAAAAACGCGAACTCCTCTGACCCCGTACACATATGTATTCCTTGCTCTTTTAGTCAGGATAGGCCACTGAGCGGGGCATGAGTGATTTCATGACCCGCGCCCGCGCCGCCGAACAGGCGATGCGCTCTGTTTTTCCGGCAACGCCGCTACAGCGCAATGCCCATCTGTCTGATCGTTATGGTGCGGATATCTGGCTGAAACGCGAAGATCTCAGCCCGGTGCGGTCGTATAAAATTCGCGGCGCGTTCAACGCGATGCGCAAGCAGCAGGGACAAGACCTGTTCGTCTGCGCCAGCGCGGGCAATCACGCGCAGGGCGTGGCCTATATGTGCAAACATCTGGATGTGCGCGGCGTGATCTTCATGCCGGTGACAACGCCGCAGCAAAAAATCCAGAAAACCCGCATCTTCGGCGGCGACAATATCGAGATTCACCTGACCGGCGACTATTTTGACGACACACTGGCCGCCGCGCAGGCATGGTGCGCCGATCAGGGTGGGCATTTCCTGTCGCCCTTTGATGATGAGGACGTGATCGAGGGGCAGGCCTCACTGGCGGTTGAGATCGAAGAACAGCTGGGCCATCTGCCCGACCACGTGATCCTGCCGGTTGGCGGGGGCGGTATGTCCTCGGGCGTGGCGACGTGGTTCGGGGATCGCACTCATTGCCTGTTTGTTGAACCCAAAGGCGGGGCCTGCCTGCATGCGGCGATGGCGGCGGGGCATCCGGTGGCGCTGGATCATGTGGACAATTTCGTCGATGGGGCGGCGGTGGGCAAAATCGGCGCGAAACCCTTTGCGCTGCTCAAGGATCGCCACCTGTCCGACGTGCATGTCCTGTCCGAGGACCGCATCTGTACCACCATGATCGAGATGCTAAATGTCGAGGGCATCGTGCTGGAACCCGCCGGTGCGCTGGCGATCGAGGCGCTGGGCGATATCCAGAGTTTTATCCGCGGCAAGACTGTGGTCTGTGTGACATCCGGTGGGAATTTCGATTTCGAACGCCTGCCCGAGGTCAAAGAACGGGCGCAGCGCTATTCGGGTGTGAAAAAGTATTTCATCCTGCGCTTGCCGCAGCGTCCCGGCGCGTTGAAGGAATTTCTGAGTATCCTTGGCCCCGAGGATGACATCGCCCGGTTTGAATACATGAAAAAATCGGCGCGCAATTTCGGCTCGGTCCTGATCGGGATCGAAACCCGCAAGCCCGAAAATTTCGCCCGCTTGTTTGCGCATTTGGACGAAGCCGGATTCACCTATACCGACATCACCGAAGACGAAACGCTTGCACAATTCGTGATCTGACGGCGCATTTGTCGACCGACTTGTTTGCACTTGGAAATTCGCCTAGGCACGAGCGAGCGAACAAGACTGGAAAGTGCACAGATGAAGCCGCTTGCAGCAGTGACCATGGTATGGCGCGACTATTGGTATCTTGAAAAATGGGTCGCCTACTACTCGGCCCAGCTTGGGCCCGAGAACGTCTATATTCTGTCGCACGGAGCTGATCCTGAAATCGATCGGATCGGCGAGGGCTGCAATGTGATTGCGATTTTGCGCGATGGTTTGCACCAAACGTTTGAATATGCCCGCTGGCGAATGCTGTCGGATTTTTCAGCCATGCTGACTCAGTTCTACAGCCGAGTGATCGTTTCGGATTGTGATGAAGTGCTGCTGACCGCCGATGGATCGGGCTTGCTAGACTATGAATTCGCATTTGATGAAAACACCGCTGGCGCTGTCGGATTCAATTTGGTCACTTTGCAGGACGATGATGAAGATTCGTTGTTCAAAGGTGACAAGTTCAGTCTTTTCGAGGTTCCCTATTCGAAACCTTGTATCGTCCAGCGCCGAGCCGCTTTTGGAACGGGCGGGCATGGTGTGACAAACGACACATTCCGCCTGCTGCCGGGTCTGCTCAATCTGCACTTTCATTATGGTAATCTGCAAGAGTTGCATCGACGCCAAGAAGAAAGATCGCCGCTTGTGGACCAGTCCATGGCGGACGGCGTCAAGATCGCCAGCACACCAGGGCAATCGGTCGGTATCGTGGGCTGGCGTCGGCGCTCACGCCGTTTCCGTCGTCTTGTAAAAGAGCTTGCACGCACACAGGAATTGCCGATGGAAGAATGTGTCGAACTAAGCCGACAAGAGGCCACCCGAACGCTAAAGACAATGGCCGACGGATATTTCACCCACGACCGGGCGCTTGAGGTAACTTTGCGGAAATTCCGTTTTCCCGAGGGCTTTCCGATCAAACTGTAAGGCTACGAGATCTTCCCCAGATCAGACTTGAATTCCGCAGCTGATGCCTCATACACCTGAACGATACTATCGAGGTCTACAGACTTGCTGTTCCCCTGTGCGGAATGCCTTTCACCGTCTTGGCACAGCTTTGCCAATGATTGGAATCCCAGGCTGAGTGCGCTGCCTTTCAGAAAATGCAGGTTTTGGTCAAAACTAACCCGATGGGTGTCGGCGCGAAGGCGGCCAATTACCTCTTGTACTTCATCAAGAAAAATATTCACCACTTCGTCAAACTCGCTTGCGCCGACCTCATCCCTAAGCTGTTTGACTCTGGCCCAGTCGATCATGCCGCAAGCTCCGCAATAACTGTTGTCTGCTTGCTTAGCCCGCCCAAGGTAAACGTTGGGTTAAGAGGGTTCAGTATTGCCTTTCACCGGTTGTTAAACCGCTGCGCTATAGGTTGAGCAGAATTAGGTAGGCGACCCATCGCAGAGGACTCACGTGGCAGAGGTCAGTCGCAAAGACATCAGGTCAGAGCTGGATTTTGGAGCGATCCAAAAGGTGCTTGTCGTTGATGACAGCCGCCTGCAACGACGCATTCTTGTGGCGTCTCTGAAGAAATGGGGGTTCGAAGTTTTCGAGGCCGACAATGGTGAAGCGGCCATCGAGATCTGCGCAAACACACCGCCTGATCTGGTGCTCAGCGACTGGGTCATGCCGGGGATGAGTGGGTTGGAATTTTGTCGGGCCTTCCGCGCGTTGGACTGCGACCAGTACAGCTATTTCATTCTGTTGACATCAAAAAGCGAAAAGCAGGAAGTGGCGCGCGGTCTGGATGCGGGGGCCGACGACTTCCTGATCAAACCGCTTGAGGCGGATGAACTGCGCGCGCGCATTTCGGCGGGCGCCCGAATTCTGGATATGCAGCGTGAATTGTCCGAGAAAAACCGTATGATCGAAACCGCGCTGGAAGAGTTGCGCGTGGCGCATGACGCCATCGACAAGGATCTGATGCAGGCGCGCAAGATTCAGGAATCTCTGGTGCCGGAACTAACCAGAGAATTCGGCAAGTCGCGGGTCAGTTTGTTGTTGAAACCTTGCGGGCATATCGGCGGCGACCTGGTCGGTATGTTTTCGCCCGGCGTGAACCGGCTGGGATTTTACAGCATTGATGTCTCGGGCCACGGTATAACCTCGGCCATGATGACGGCGCGGTTGGGGGGGTATCTGTCCAGCAACCACTTTGATCAGAACGTGGCGATGGAAAAGCGATTTGACAAATTCTATGCGTTGCTGCCGCCGGAACAGGTGGCCGAGATGTTGAATTCTCGACTAATGGCGGATGCGGGTGTCGAAGAATATTTCACGATGGTTTACGCGATTGTCGATTTGCGCAACGGGCATCTTAAGATGGTTCAGGCTGGGCATCCCCATCCGCTAATGCTGCGGGCCGACGGAACCACCGAGTTTCTGGGCGAAGGCGGTTTGCCAATCGGCCTGCTGCCGGATGTCAAATTCCAGCGTACTGAGACCTATATGCAGCCGGGCGACAAACTGCTGCTGTATTCTGATGGCTTCACCGAATGCAGTATTGCTGATGGTGGCTTGCTTGAGGAAGAGGGGTTGCGAGACTTGGCGCTGAACTGCGTGCCCGAGCGATGTGGGACAGAGTTTCTGGATGATATGTTCTGGCGGCTGACACAGAAGATGGTGCCCAACACCGGAATGGACGACGATGTGTCCGCAGTTTTCTTTGAATACAGCGGAACCTAAAGGCCCTGTAAATGTAGCTTGGCGAAGTGGCGGTCGCCCGCATTGCCTAACATCCGCGCAGCGTCCGCGCAGTCCATCCATAGCGCCTCGTGAAACGGCTCGGTCGGGGGACCGATGCGGCGCACGGGTCGGGCGCGGTAGATCAGGCAGACCTTCTCGGCCCAGAGGTCGTATTCGGGCATGAAGGTAAAGCGCCGAAACGCGCCTACGCGACGCGGGGCAGCGATCAGCCAGCCGGTTTCCTCGAAGACTTCGCGATGCAGGGCGGTGATCGGTGATTCGCCCGGATCAATACCGCCTCCGGGCAGTTGCAGATCGGGGCCGGGCTGCAACTGGCAGGTCAGCAACAGGCTGCCGCTGCGCGGTAACAGAGCATAAACTCCGACACGTCTGATGTATTTCTGCCCTGATTGCGGGGTTTCACCGAACCGCCTGATCATGTATGGCCCCTTACAACCCGAAAACTTCGACCTATATGCTGGCGGTATGCCAATCTGTGGCGTGTAAGGAAACCCCATGTCTCTTGGAACCAAAATCGCGTGGGACGACACCGTCCTGCCTTTTCAACTTGATCTGTCGGATATGCGCGGCCGCGTCGCGCGGCTGGACGGGGTGTTGGATGGCATCCTGAAACAGCATGATTACCCCGAAAAGGTCGAGGCTCTGGTGGCCGAGATGGCCCTGCTGACCGCGCTGATCGGCCAGACCGTTGGGCTGCGCTGGAAGCTGTCTTTGCAGGTGCAGTCCAAGGGTGCGGTGCGCATGATTGCCACTGACTACTACGCTCCCACGCAAGACGGCGAACCGGCCCGCATCCGTGCCTATGCCAGTTTCGACCGTGATAAGCTGACCGATGCCGCCCCCTTTGATCAGGTGGGTGAGGGGTATTTTGCCATCCTCATCGACCAGGGTGAGGGAACGCAGCCGTATCAGGGCATCACGCCGCTGGCGGGCGGTTCGCTCAGCGCCTGTGCCGAGGCGTATTTCGCGCAATCCGAACAGTTGCCGACGCGGTTCTCGCTCAGCTTTGGTAAATCGACTGAGCCGGGCGTCGGTGAACACTGGCGCGCGGGCGGGATCATGTTGCAGCACATGCCCAAAGCCTCGCCCTTTGCCGCATCGGGTGAGGGCAGCGGTGAGATTTTGACGGCCAATGATCTTGTCGACGGCGACGAAGGTGAAAACTGGGGCCGCGTGAACATCCTGCTGGATACGGTCGAAGATCTCGAGCTGATCGGCCCCTCGATCGCACCCACCGACCTGCTGATCCGCCTGTTTCACGAGGAACAGCCGCGTGTCTATGACGCGCAGCCGGTGCAATTCGGCTGCACCTGTTCCGAGGATCGCGTGCGTCAAAGCCTGTCGATCTACTCGGCGCGCGATATCGAAAAGATGACCACGCCCGAAGGTGACGTGACCGCAGATTGCCAGTTCTGCGGCGCGCATTACGTACTTGATCCGGCCTCTGTCGGTTTTGATGCGGATGAGGCCTGATCCCACCGAACAGCTGCGGGCGGCGCTGCGCCGCCCCGGTCCGGGGTCCAGCGATTTCGACCTGAACCCCGACACGGTGCTGCCCGAGGGGCGCAAACTGCGTCCGGCCGGTGTGCTGGTTCCGATCTCGATCGCAAGCAATGAGCCGCGCCTGATCCTGACGAAACGGTCCTCGGCGCTGAAACATCATCCGGGCCAGATCGCCTTTCCCGGCGGCAAACAAGACGAAGGCGACGCGGATGTGACCGCAGCCGCCCTGCGTGAGGCGCAGGAGGAAATCGGCCTGCCCAGCGACGTGCCGCAGGTTTTGGGCCATCTGCCGCCGCACGAAACCGTCACCGCGTTCACTGTGACGCCGGTTGTGGCAATCCTGCGAGACCCGTTCCCGATCACCCCCGAACCGGGCGAGGTTGACGAGGTGTTCTCGGTTCCTCTGACACATGTGCTTGATCCGGCGAATTATGTTGTTGAATCGCGCCGCTGGGGTGGCCACAAACGGTATTATTATGCAGTGCCGTTCGGTCCTTATTATATCTGGGGCGCGACGGCCCGGATGTTGCGGGGATTGGCCGCGCGGATGAACGAATGACACAAATCTCGGACGGTTGGGTCGCGGACCCAGCAACCCAAAAATTGTGCGCAGCACTGACGGATGCCGGGGCGCAGGCGCTTTTTGTAGGTGGTTGCGTGCGCAATGCGCTGTTGAAGGCACCGGTTTCGGATATCGACATCGCAACGGATGCGCGCCCCGAACGGGTGATGGAGCTTACACAGGCCGCGGGCCTCAAGGCCATTCCCACCGGGATCGAACATGGCACTGTCACCGTGGTCAGCCACGGCGTCCCGCATGAGATCACCACCTTTCGCCGTGATGTAGAGACAGACGGTCGCCGCGCCGTTGTAGCCTTTGCCGACACAATCGAAGAAGACGCCGCGCGGCGTGACTTCACCATGAACGCGCTATACGCCCGGCCCGATGGCACCGTTTTGGACCCGCTTAACGGCTTGCCGGACCTGCAGGCGCGGCGGGTGCGCTTCATCGGCGCCGCCGAAAACCGCATTCGCGAGGACTACCTGCGCTCGCTGCGCTTTTTCCGGTTTCATGCATGGTACGGCGATATGGAAGCGGGTTTCGACGCGGATGCACTGGCCGCGATTGCTGCCAATCTGGACGGGTTGTCCGGCTTGTCCCGCGAACGAGTCGGGGCCGAGATGTTGAAGTTGCTTGGCGCGCCTGACCCTGCGCCCTCGGTCGCGGCGATGCGGCAGGCGGGGGTGTTGGCGCAGGTGCTGCCGGGGGCTGAGGATCGCGCGCTTGCCCCACTGGTCGCGTTGGAGGAACAGGCCGGGGCCACGCCTGACCCGATCCGCCGCCTGGCTTCCATAGCAACGCCCGAGATCGCCAAAACCCTGCGTCTAAGCAAGGCGCAGCTGCAACGCCTGACCCGGATGCGCGATGAGGCAATGGCTGCCACCAGCATTGCCGAGCTGGGCTTTCGCTATGGCGAAGAGGGCGGGATGCACGAAACCCTGCTGCGTTGCGCCTTGCTGGAACAGCCTTGGTCCGAGGCGATGCGCCAAGACCTGCGCGCCGGGGCGGCCGCCGATTTCCCCGTTCAGGCGACTGATCTGATCCCCGATTTCACCGGTCCCGCGCTGGGCAAGAAGCTGGCCGAGCTTGAGGCCCGCTGGATCGCATCCGGCTTTGCCCTGACCCGAAGTGATCTGCTGGGTGGGTAGGCGAGGTCTCAAAAAGGGATGACAAGTCGAAAGGTTTGTGGTTACGTGCGGCTGTCACATGAATGGAGGGATGCGAATGTATTACGGGATCTGGTTCGGCTAAAGCCGGAACACTTTGACCCGTAGGGGTGGTGTTCTGGCGCCATCTGTCTTCGCATGACCTGTTATCTGCTCAATCTGGAGCATCCTCCATGTTTCGCTATTTCGAAAACCTTGTTGACCCTTTTGTCGCCTATCAGGAAACCAACACACCACCCACACGGCTGTGGCCGTTCATGTTGGAATACACGCGACCGTTTTATCGGCTGTTCTTTTGGGCTGCGCTGATCTCGATCATCGTGGCCGGTGTCGAAGTCGGGCTGATCTACTATATGGGCCGCGTTGTTGACCTGCTGTCCGGATCTCCGGCCGAGGTTTGGCAGGCCCACGGCACCGAGTTGATCCTGATGGCCGTCTTCGTGTTGCTGCTGCGCCCGCTGCTGCACGTGGTGGACGTACTTTTACTAAACAACGCGATTTTGCCCAATATAGGCACTATTTTTCGTTGGCGCGCGCACAAGCATGTGCTGCGTCAGTCCGTGGGCTGGTTCGAGAATGATTTCGCGGGCCGGATCGCCAACCGCATCATGCAGACGCCCCCGGCAGCGGGTGAGGCGGTGTTTCAGGTCTTTGACGCAATCTCGTTCTCGCTGGCCTATCTGGTTGGTGCTGCGATCCTGTTGATGGCAGCTGATCCGCGTTTGCTTTTGCCGCTGCTGATCTGGTTTGCGCTCTACGCGATACTCGTGCGTTGGACGGTGGCGCGTGTTGGCCCTGCGTCGCAGGCGGCCTCTGATGCGCGCTCGGCTGTCACAGGGCGAGTTGTGGACAGCTATACCAACATCCATTCGGTCAAGATGTTTGCCCATGACGCGCAGGAACTCGACTATGCCCGCGAAGCCATCGAGGAAACCCGCCGTACCTTCCAGATCGAGATGCGGATTTTCACCATAATGGATGCGGTTTTGGTCACGTTGAACGGGCTGCTGATCGTGGGCGTTGTCGGTTGGGCGATTGCGCTGTGGATGCAGGGCAGTGCCTCGGTTGGGGTGGTAGCGGCGGCGACCGCTTTGACCCTGCGGTTGAATGCGATGACTGGTTGGATCATGTGGGCGCTGACCAGTTTCTTTCGCCAGCTTGGCGTCGTGGCCGAGGGGATGGAGACCATTGCTCGACCCATTGACCTGCTGGATGCGCCGGGTGCTCAACCCTTGCAGCTCAGCAACGGTCAGATCGACATCCGGGATCTGTCGCACCACTACGGGCGCAAAACCGGGGGGCTGGACCACATCAACCTGACGATCCAGCCGGGCGAAAAGATCGGCCTCATCGGGCGGTCCGGCGCTGGAAAATCGACCCTGGTAAAACTACTTTTGCGGTTTTACGACGTCGAACAAGGGGCGATTCTGATCGACGGTCAGAACATCGCGCAGGTCACGCAGGACAGTTTGCGCAGCCATATCGGCATGGTGCAACAGGACAGCGCGCTGCTGCATCGCTCGGTCCGGGACAATATCCTTTATGGCCGTCCCGACGCGACCGAAGAGCAGATGATCGCTGCCGCCAAACAGGCCGAAGCGCATGAGTTCATTCTGGATCTGCAAGATCCGCAGGGGCGCACCGGCTATGATGCGCATGTGGGTGAACGCGGTGTCAAACTGTCGGGCGGGCAGCGGCAGCGGGTGACGCTGGCACGGGTCATTCTGAAAAACGCACCGATTTTGCTGTTGGATGAGGCGACCTCTGCCCTAGATTCCGAGGTCGAGGCCTCAATTCAGGACACGCTTTACGGCATGATGCAGGGAAAAACCGTGATCGCCATCGCCCACCGGCTCAGCACGATTGCTCAGATGGACCGCATCCTGGTCATGGACGGTGGCCGGATCGTCGAGCAGGGTGCTCATGCGGAACTGCTGGCCAGCGGGGGGCTTTACGCGCAGTTCTGGGCGCGGCAATCTGGCGGCTTTCTGAACCCCGAGGCTGCGGAATGAAGCTCGCCGACCTGATCAACCCGTTCAAAAACACCGAAACGCCCCCGCCGCAAACGCTGGGGGCGTTCATCCGCTGGTGCCTGTCGGGCGCGTGGCCGATGATCTTTGTGGCCGCAGCCTTTTCGGCCACCGCCGGCGCGATGGAGGCAGGCACGGCTTGGATGCTGGGTCTGGTGATCGACCTGACCGCGGAAAACGGGCCCGAGGGCATTCTGAGCGGTCCCGCGCTGTGGACAATCTTAGGGGTGGCGGCGTTTTTTATGCTGCTGCGCCCGGTGTTTTTCGGGCTGTCGGCCTTTTCGAACAACTACATCGTCATGCCCAACATTCCGCCGCTGGTACTGGCCAAGCTGAACCGCTGGACGCTGGGCCAGTCTGTCACCTATTTCGACGACGATTTCGCAGGTCGGATCGCGCAGAAACAGATGCAGACCTCGAACGCGCTGGCCTCGGTTGTGTCGGAAACGATCAGCGCGATTGTCTTTGCACTGGCCTCACTTCTGGGCTCTTTGCTTTTGTTAGGGTCTATTCATCCGCTGGTGATCCTGCCTTTTGCCGCGTGGCTGGTGGTCTATTTCCTGCTGATCCGCTGGTATCTGCCGCGCATCCGCGTGCGGTCGGCGGCACGGGCCGGGGCGCGGGCGATGGTGTCGGGGCAGGTGGTCGATACAATCACCAATATCAAAACCGTGAAACTCTTTGCCCATTCCGTGTTCGAGGATCAGGCCGCGCGAAACGCGATGGTCGATCTGCGGGAAAAGATGCTGGCTTTTGGCAAGCTGTCGGCCAGTTTCCGGCTGATCCTGATGGTACTGGCCGGGGTTCTGCCGGTTCTGTTGTTGGGCGTCACGTTGATGCTGTGGCGCAACGGGATTGCGACTGCGGGGGATATCGTGGCGGCGGGTGCGGTCTCGATCCGCATTTCGCAGATGACCGGCTGGGTCAGTTTCACGCTGATGGGCCTTTATGCCAATGTGGGTGAGGTCGAGAACGGCATGAACACTCTGGCCAGGCGCGACCGGGTCGAGGATGCGCAAGACGCGACCGCCCTGCGCGTGCCCGAAGGCCGGATCGCCTTTGACCATGTCAGCTTTGCCTATGGCCGGGACGTGGGCGGTGTATCGGATGTGGATATGACCGTTCACGCGGGCGAGAAACTGGGCATTGTCGGCGCATCCGGCGCGGGTAAATCGACCTTGGTTTCGCTGCTGCTCAGGCTCTATGATGGGGAAAAAGGCGCGATTTTGATTGATGGGCAGGATATCAGTCAGGTCACGCAGGACAGCCTGCGCAGTCAGATCGGCATGGTCACGCAGGAAACTGCGATGTTCAACCGGTCCGCGCGCGAGAACATCCTCTATGGCCGTCCCGACGCCTCCGAGGAGGACATGATCGCAGCCGCTCAAAAAGCCGAAGCGCATGAGTTCATCCTGTCCCTGCAGGACGCCCATGGCCGCACGGGATATGACGCGCATCTGGGTGAGCGGGGGGTGAAATTGTCGGGCGGGCAACGGCAGAGGATCGCTCTGGCCCGCGCCATCCTCAAGGACGCGCCGATTCTGGTGCTGGATGAGGCGACGTCGGCATTGGATTCCGAGGTCGAGGCGTCAATCCAAACCGCGCTGCACCGGGTGATGCAGGGCAAGACCGTGCTGGCGATTGCGCACCGCTTGTCCACGCTCAGCGAGATGGACCGGATCGTGGTTCTGGATCAGGGCCGGATCGTGGAAACCGGCACCCATGAGGCGCTGTTGGAGCAAGGCGGTCTCTATGCCCGGTTCTGGCATCGTCAGTCCGGCGGGTTCATTCAGGCTGAGGCGGCAGAATAAGGCGCCAAAGGGCTTTTGTTGCGCGCAAAGCCCCGGTATCAGGCCCCCATGACGCAGCAATTCACCATAATCCGCCTTGGGCATCAGGGCGATGGCATCGCCGATGGCCCTGTCTATGCCCCGCGTACCCTGCCGGGTGAGGTGGTCAGCGGCACGGTGCTGGACCAGTTTCTGACCGATATTCGGGTCGAAACCCCCTCGGACCAGCGTATCAAGGCGCCGTGCCGCCACTACAAAGCGTGCGGCGGGTGTCAGCTGCAACATGCTTCAGACGATTTTGTCGCCGGGTGGAAAGTGGATGTGGTGCGCAACGCGCTGGCCGCGCAGGGGCTCGATGCCCCGATGCGGCCCATTCACACCTCGCCCGAGCGGTCACGCCGTCGCGCCACCATCGCCGTGCGGCGCACGAAAAAGGGTACTCTGGCCGGGTTTCATGGCCGTGCCTCGGACACGATCACCGAAATTCCCGATTGTCACCTGCTGGACCCGGCCCTGATCGCCGCGATTCCCGTGGCCGAAGCGCTGGCGCTGCTGGGCGGCAGCCGCAAGGGCGTGTTGGCCGTCACCCTGACCCTGTCCGAGGGTGGGCTGGACGTGGCCGTCAAAGGCGGCAAGCCGCTGGACGGCCCGCTGGAGCTGACCCTGGCGCAAGCAACCGAGAAACACGGTCTTGCCCGCCTCAGCTGGGACGGCGAAGTCATCGCCATGCGCCAACCCCCCATTCAACTCTTCGGCAAGGCGGCGGTCGTCCCACCGCCCGGCGCGTTTCTGCAGGCCACAAAAGACGGAGAACAGGCTCTGTTACAGGCGGTTTCGCAGGCCACGCAGGGGGCAAAGCGGATCGTTGATCTGTTTGCAGGCAGCGGAACCTTCTCTCTACCGCTGGCGGAAGCCGCCGAAGTGCATGCCATTGAAGGCGAGGCCGCCATGACCGAGGCGCTGGATCAAGGCTGGCGGCGCGCGCAGGGCCTCAAGAAAGTCACGACCGAGGCGCGCGACCTGTTCCGCCGCCCGTTGATGCCGGATGAGCTGAAATCCTATGACGCCGTGGTTATCGACCCGCCCCGCGCCGGGGCCGAGGCGCAAACGGCCGAGCTGGCGCAGGCCAAACGCCCGGTGATTGCCTATGTTTCGTGCAACCCGGTCACCTTTGCCCGCGACGCAAAGACGCTGGTTAACGCGGGATACGCCCTTGAATGGGTACAGGTGGTTGACCAATTTCGATGGTCGTCCCACACCGAACTTGCCGCCCGGTTCACCCTGAACCCCTAACCGCACAGGAGATCATCCCAATGGGGATCACTCAGCGCCTGCTGACCATCATCGAAGCCCCATGGTTTGGGAAATTCATCACCGGGGTCATCCTGTTCAATGCAGTGCTTTTGGGGATGGAGACCTCACCCACGTTGATGGAGGCTGCGGGCCCCCTGATCGTAACTCTGGATAAGTTGTGTCTTGCGATCTTTGTTGCTGAGATCGCGATGAAGCTGGTCGCAACGGGCCGCAGATTCTTTACAAGTGGTTGGAATATATTCGATTTTATCATCGTGGGCATCGCTCTTGTCCCGAGTGCGGGTGCCCTGTCGGTGCTGCGGGCCCTGCGAATTCTGCGGGTATTGCGGGTAATATCCGTCGCGCCGCGCCTGCGCCGAGTGGTGGAAGGCTTCATCTCGGCACTGCCGGGCATGGCCAGTGTGTTCCTACTGATGGCGATCCTGTTTTATATCGGGGCCGTGATCTCGACCAAACTGTTTTCCTACAGCTTCCCAGAGTGGTTCGGTGATCTGGGCCTGTCGGCCTATACGTTGTTCCAGATCATGACGCTGGAAAGCTGGTCGATGGGTATCGTCCGCCCTGTGATGGAGGTGTACCCCTATGCCTGGCTGTTCTTTGTCCCCTTCATCATGGTCACGACATTCGCCGTTGTGAACCTGCTGGTCGGTCTGATCGTGAATTCGATGCAGGATGCCCACCATGCCGAGGATGAGGTTAAAACCGACGCCTACCGCGATGAGGTTCTGGAGCGGCTGGAAAGCATCGAGCGCCGTTTAATTGAGCACTCGGACATCAAAAAGTGATTTCAGTTTTTGCCGATTCTGGCATAATCCTTGAAAAAAACAGAGCAGCAGGCAGTGAAACATGGATCGTCGAGCATTTGGAATGGGTGCTGTAGCAACGCTGGGCCTTTCGGCCTGCGCGTCGGCCAGCCCAAGATTTCTGACCTATGACGGGCCCGAGGTCACCTCATTAGTGATCAACAAGGGTGCACGTAAACTCTATCTTCTTCATAACGAACATGTCCTGAAGGAATACCAGGTCGACCTTGGCTTTGCTCCGCGGGGCACCAAGACCAAGCGTGGCGACGGACGCACGCCGGAAGGCACGTATCTGATTGATCGCCGCAATCCCAACAGCCGTTATCACCTGTCACTGGGTATTTCCTATCCCAACTCGCAGGATGTGGCTCAGGCGAAGGCGGCTGGCGTTGATCCGGGCGGAGACATCTTTATCCACGGCCAACCCAACAAGCGCGCCGAGCGTAAACGGGCAAAGAAAACAGATGATTGGACGGCGGGTTGCATCGCGGTCACTAACGAAGAGATCGAAGAGATCTATGCGATGGTGAACCGCGGCACGACTATCACGTTGCGCCCGTAGCCGGTTTCCATCCTCCGAACCCGAATTGCATATAGTCGCGCTGGTAGACATCCTCTGCCAGCGTTTCGAGTGTTTCGTCGTAAATTTCGGCCAATGTGAATGGCGCGTCATCGGGGGCTGTATCCGGCATGGGTGGGGCCTCATGACCCATCTCTCGCACCAGATCAGGAAGCGCTCTGGTCATTTCATCTTCGCGTAAGATCAGATCGGGCAGAGCGAACGACGCCATCCCCTCCAGGACTTGTGCCTGACTGCACCAGACGCCATCCACTCGAACAGGGGTCTGCCCGGCGAGGTTTTGGCGCAGAAACACCAGAAACGCGCTGAACGCTTCATGGTGTTGATCCAGTGAATAGGTTTCAGCGCGCACCTGTCCCGGGATCGGGATTTTGAACCGGTTGCGCAGTATGTTGCGTATCTTCAGATAGGCGCCAGGTTCGGTACTGAGGATGTACCTGCAAAACACCGAATGTGCGCGGGCCAAAGGATGGCGCACAACAGTGAACTTACGATGCCCGTTGTTGGACTGAAGCCAGTGCCGGGTTTGCTTGCGGTTCTGGTTCGTCAACAGATCCTCGGGTGACACCCCGTCGAGTTTGGCCAACCACGCCTTAACCCGATCCTCGACACCTCCGCGAACTGGCAAATACATCACTGGCGTGTTCGGTGCTGCAACGTAATTGGCGACAGCCGGACCTCTTCGAGGTTCAAAATTGGGTGTGCGATGCAGATTGAAATAGTCCAGCCCGTGCAGGGATTGCTCGGTCTCGTCAGGGTTGGTGACTTTGGCCAGAGGCGGCTCGGGGTTTTGCGGCTTGAGCGTGTCGTCGATCCGGGACAAGCGACTTTCCACACCTAACCACTTTGCCAGACCGTTCAGTGTTTCAAGACGATGCAGGTCATCATACGAGATGTAGAAGGCTGTTTGGCCGTTTGCCTGCAAATGGTGCAGCAAAAACAGCTGAAAATCCTGCTGCTGGTCCAGATAGTCCCTAAAGCTGTGAGGATCGAATTCAACCTGAGCTTCGCGCCGGCGTTTTACGTTCTTTAACTGCCATTGCTTGGTTTCCCGCGCTATCTGTAGGGAAATGAAACTGTCCAACGGATTGCGCGTCAGGATGATCTTGGCGCAACGAGGATCGCTCAAAACAGGCTCTAATACACGGGAATCATGCCCTTGGAAAAAACGAAATCCGTTCATTTCGCCGGGTGCAATCCTGATTGCTTCCAGCAGGCGTGACGGGTCGGCGTCCCGTTCGTCCAACGAAATGTCCAAAAGCGTGTCCGATTTAACGCGTCCTATGAAATGGGGATTGAACGCCTCGCCATGGCTTGTGACACCATCCAGTGCGTTCAGGTTCGCCTCGAGCAGGTTGGAGCCGGTGCGCATGGCGGCAAGGATGACAAAATAGTCGAAGCGAGGCTGCATAAGTGGTCACTGCACCAGATAGGGTTTGTGATAGGGTCTTGTCCGTTTGCCGAACACATCATCAGCAGGAAAATCGCCCATCAGGTAAGGGTGCATTCCTTGGTTTTTTAGGTTCTGCAGAAACTGTCCAAAGCCGCTCAGGTCGACCATCGTCGGCGCGGTGGTCAGATGGGCTTGGGTCTGCATTCCAATTTCGTCTGCCACAGTTTGCAGGGGTTCCATGGGGGATTCGACGAATTCAGCCAGTGACCACGTTCGTACCCGCGCTTTGGTCCAGACCGAGTTCAAAACCTCGAGCTGCTTGGTTTCGATCTGCTGAAGGCGCGCGGCCTCGCATCTGATGTCCGAAAAATTCATGTTTGACCGAAACAGTGGCACGGCCCAAGCCCCGGTCACGACGGAAATCTGCGCATTCCTGTCGCGTGCCAAAAACCAATTAAGCGACTGCGTATCGCGAGGCCCGTATTGAAAACACTGCCGCTCGCCGCGCGTGTTCCAGATCAGATTAGACAGGAAGGCGGTTGGGTTATAATCCCGCAAAGTCGCGCAGTCGCTGAGTGCGCCATTCGAGATCGTCTCACCCCCCGAAAACTGGGCACGTTCCGGGGCAAAGAGATGGCCATGGACGCGCGCACCAGTCGTATCCGTCAGCCAGCTTTCAAAATCGTCGAACAGTTCCGTAAAGCCTTGAAACACTGAGTAGGGAAAACACGTCAGACCGTTTTCGCTGCCATGCCGGGGAAAGCGGCTTTGCATGTACAAACCATCCCGCCCGCTCGTGCGACGCTCGACCGCTTTGGAAAACACTCGGTCGATCTTGCCGGGGTTCGGCTCAGTCGGAGTGACCGCGCTGCTCTGCTTGGTCAGAAAGGTCTGATACAAGCGGTCGGCATTGCACCAGATCTTGCGGGCCACAAAACAATCGGACCGCCGTAAAAGCTGTAAATGGTCGTCGTAGAATATATGCGGACGACCTTGGAAATCGAACTTGGACAAGGTCAGTGACCGGCTTTCGATATGTGTGGAATACAACCGGGCAAGTGTTTGGAAATAGCTTTCGTCCGGAATCCACACCCTCCGGAAATAGCGATCATACACCTTGCGTTTGGGGTCTTGCAGAATTGCGGACAGGGTCTGGCGTGTCAGACACCACCATTGGCTACCCATATGCGGAACCAGCCCCTCGGGAATGCTGCGACGCATTCCCAGTGTACGTTGCAATTTGACATAGGCATCAAACAGTTTGCGATGCCTGCGCCATGAAAACGGAAATCGTAACGTAAAGCGTTCCTGATCCAGGCCACCAATTGTCCAGCTTACGTCTGCCGTGGTTGCGCTTTCGATGAAATCCACTCTGGGGCGTTGCGCCAGGTACTCGATCAGTTCAGGTACTGGTCGCAAAGGTAGGCAAGCGCCGGAGGACAGGTAAACATGGTGAACGTCTGGGAACGCGTCCAGCATCAGTTCGGCCCCTGCCTGCGACGCCTCGACAAGGCCCCAACTGCCCCAAGGGCATTTGTGACGTCTGGAGAACCGGATAAGTGGATTGTCATCACAAGAGGCCACAAAATCCGAAAAGACCTGATCTGACACGTTCTGATCCACGTGGATCACGACGGGACAGCCTGACGCCGTCCAGTGCCGCGCAACCTGCTCGGCCCGGTGCAGAGCCGTGTGTACCAGCATGACGACGCCCAGATTGCTCATGCCCAGTTTCCTTTGGACATAAGGCCCAGAACCTCAAGCTGTCGCCAGTTGATGTACTTCTCGGACCACGTGCACCAAAAGACTGGCTGCTCGTCCAGGCCCTGCGCATAAGCCTGATATTCGCCGGATTTGCGATAATGCTGGCGACGGCCCATTTCTTCGCGGGCTTTTTCGCCCAGCGTGTTGATCAGTTTGGCGTGCAGCAGCGCGCCGCTGGCCTTTTCGCCGCCCCATTCGTCATAGACCTGGTTCAACCCTCGTGGCAGCAGCGAATGAGTCGAGCTGACATAAGCATAGCGACGATCCCATTTAACCAGCGGAATTTTGTTAAGCGCTGGTGCCTTTGACGGGGTGTCGCGAAAGAATACCCGTGCCCGTGGCCCACCTTGTATCCACAGATTTCCGTATTCCGGGTTCCGGGTGATCATGTAATTGCCGGAATCGAACCAACGAGCGATTTCGAACGGATCCTGCCCTTCGGTATAAACCTGTGCATCGACCGGGCCACGCGGGTACATATCCAGCAGCATCGTGCCAAAGCTGCGAACGGCGCATCCGTCCAGCCAATCTGTCAGTGCCCGCAGGGGCCGCGTGTCGCAAAACGGGTAGATAAAAAACTCATCCGGGTCCACGCTCAGAACCCAGTGCCCATGGGCATATTTGCGCAAAAGGTAGTTCGACCAATCTATCCCGAAGGTCGCGCGCCGATAGCTAGCGTTTGTATGCCAGACCGAAACATCCGGCTGCGCGGCCAGAAACTCGGTCGTGCCATCGTCGCTGTCGTTGTCCACGAAAAGAAAATGTTTCACACCCAGCTTGCGATAATATTCCAGAAAATAAGGAAGGCGGATTTTTTCATTCCGCACCACGCTCATCAGTAGGGTGTCGCGGCGTTTGATCTTGCCAGTGTTGTTTGAGACGGTCGAAAGCTCGCGTCGTTTTCGAACGCAGCGCAAAATACGGCGCTTGCGCCGCAGTCTCATTCGGTAAGAATCCAACAGGCTCACGTGACCGCCCAACCTTTTGATTTACGCGAGCATCCCCGGGGCCTGGATGTGTCAGAGTGGTGCCGGGTGATTGTCGAGTTATGCCATTTTTTCATGTATCAAAGCAATGCATTTACAAGTCGTTAGCCCCAGTGGCGGTTTCCCACTCAATCAGACCCATCAGTTTGGCTTGCTGCAGTGTCTTCCAACCCGTGTAGCGTGCGGATTGAGAGGTCCAGAGGGTCGGCCGGTCGGCTATCCCGTCATAGTAGTCACCAAATTGATCTGGATCGTGGAAATGCTGTCGGCGGGTTTTTTCGGACTGCGATTTTTCGACGATCTCGGGCAGGAATTTCGTATGCAGCAATACCCCGGATGGGGCCCGGTCATTCGGCCCGTTGTAGGTGGCATTCAAGTCTCGGGGTAATGCGGAATGGCACGAGTTTACAAAGGCATACCGCCGCGACCAACGTATCAGTGGAATCTTGTTCAGGGTTGGGGATCGATCCGGCTTATCTGCAAAGAACATGCGCTCCCGCACACCGCCCTGCACCCAGAGGTTACCTAAAGGCGATTGCCTTCGTGATCTGTAAGGCACGGGATCGAACCAGCTCAGCACGTTGGTTGGGTCGGTTTCAGAGTTATAAGGTTCGGCACCCAACGGACCTTTGGGGTACAGGTCCAGCATCAAAGCACCAAAAGCGCGTTGTCCCCTTGCGTCCAGCCATGCGGTCAGGTCGTGCAAGGTCCGGGTGTCGTAGTCAGGATAGACAAGCAGTTCGTCGGCATCCACCATCAAGGTCCAATGCCCGTGACCATAGCGCATCTGCAACGATGTCAGCCAATCCAAGCCGAAGCGCGACGCACGATAGCTGGCCTGCGTTTGCCATAGTGAAACATCCGGTTGGTCGCACAGCAGCTCGACCGAGCCGTCATCGCTACCATTGTCCACGATCAGAAAGTGGTCAACACCCAGCGCGCGATAATGGCGCAGGAACCAGGGCAGACGGGTGATCTCGTTGCGCAGAGTGGTAAACGCCAAAATGGTGTCTTGTCCGATCCCTGCGGTCCGGTTTTTCAGGGCCGTTAGGTCGTGGCGACTGCGAAAGGATCGCCACAACAGTCGCCTGCGTTTCAGCCGCAACCGATACTTTTGCGTCCAACTGATGGGCGGAAGGTTGTCGGGCGCGGAATCGGTCACCAAAAGCTCATTTCTCGTAATTGCCGTTCTGGTGCCAGCGCCAGGCATCGCCAATCATCGTCTCTAACGTTGATCTTTCCGGCGTCCAGCCCAGTTCCCCTCCGGCCCGGACGGAGCCCGAAACCAGTTTGGTGCAGTCTCCAGCCCGGCGCGGGCCGACGGAATAGGGCACCTCGCGATTGGTGACGGCTTTGGAATGGCCGATCACCTCCATCACCGAAAAGCCCGACCCGGTGCCCAGATTGAACACCCGGCTGCCCTTGCCCTGTTCCAGCCAATTCAGCCCCAGCACATGCGCATCCACCAGATCGCAGACATGCACATAGTCGCGGATACATGTCCCGTCGGGCGTGTCATAATCGGTGCCAAACACCGTCAGCCCGTCGCGCTTGCCGTCGATGGCATCCAGCATCAGCGGGATCAGGTGGGTCTCGGGGCGGTGGAATTCGCCCACTTCGCCCTCGGGGTCCGCACCGGCCACGTTGAAATAGCGGAAAATCACGTGGTTCAGCCCATGCGCGGCCTCGAAATCACGCAGGATATCCTCGATCGCCCGTTTTGAGGCCCCATAGGCGTTCAGCGGCAATTGCGCGGTGTCTTCATCCAGCACCACATTGTCATGTTCGCCATAGGTCGCGCAGGTCGATGAGAACACAAAGTTCCGGCAACCCGCAGCGACCGTGGCTTCGATCAAGTTAAGCGAGCCGGTGACGTTGTTGGTCCAGTATTTACCAGGCTCGGACATCGCCTCACCCACCTGGCTGAGGGCGGCGAAATGCATCACGGCGGCGGGTTGGTACTTGGCAAAAACCTCATCCAACCGGGCGCGGTCCAGCAGGTCGCCCTGTTCGAACGGGCCGAATTTCACCGCGTCCTGCCAGCCGGTGATCAGGTTGTCATAGGTCACAGGCGTATAACCTGCCTGCGCCAGCGCCTTGCAGGCATGTGATCCGATATATCCGGCCCCGCCGGTGACAAGAATATGTGTCAATTCAGTATCCAGTTTTCTAAACCGGGCGTGTTTAGTTCCTGTTGGATAAACACGCCGGCGTCAGTTTTATTCATTCCAGGCCCATCTCGGCCATCATCTGTTCCAGCTTGGGCACGTCCTGTGGGTTGTTCAACTCCCAGAACTGGCGGCCTTTGGCCTCAACCTCGACGCACAGAACTTTGCGGCCGTTTTCCATGAAGCGCAGCTGTTCCAGCCCTTCCAACTGTTCCAGAGGGCCCACGGGCCAAGTGGGATAATCGGCCAGCGCGTCGGGGCGATAGGCATAGACGCCCACATGGTGAAACACCGGGGTGTCGTCCGGGCCCGCATAGGTCTGCGCGGTATAGGGTACCACCTCTTTCGAGAAATAGAGCGCGCTGTGATCGGCGGCAAAAACGGCAGTGGTGCCACCAACCCGGCCATGTTTACGGTCGTTCAGCAGGCTGTTGAGCGCATCGCCATCGCAACGCAGCACTGGCGTGGCAACCCCGGCGTCGGGTGCGGCGCGCAGGCCCGCGATCAGGTCCTCGACAAACCAATGCGGCGTCAGGGGTGCGTCGCCCTGCAGATTGACCACAATGTCGTATCCCGCGCCCAGATTGGCATGTGTTTCGGCGCAACGTTCGGTGCCATTCTGGCAAGTTTCCGAGGTCATCACGACCTCGGCCCCAAACGCCTCTGACGCTTCGCGGATACGGTCGTCATCGGTGGCGACAACCACCTTGTCGACGCCCGAAACCGAACAGGCCGCGCGCCAGGACCGTTCGATCAGGGTCATGGCTTTGCCGCTAGCCCCGGTCAGCGGCACCAGCGGTTTGCCCGGATAGCGGGTCGAGGCGTAGCGGGCGGGAATAGCGATGAGAACAGACATCAGGCCTCCTTCAGCTCAACACCCGGAGCGTAGGCGATGAAGAACGGGTTTGCATAGCCGTCCTTGCCGTAGGTCAGGGGGGAATGATCGTCGAACCGCACCACTTGTCCGCCCGCACCGGCCAGAACAGCGTGGCCTGCGGCGGTGTCCCATTCCATCGTACGGCCCACGCGGGGGTAGAGGTCTGCTTCGCCTGTGGCGACCAGACAGAATTTCAGCGACGAGCCCGCGCTCTTGCTGTCCTTGACCTGATATTTGTTGATGTAATCCTCGGTCGCCTGATCCCGGTGCGACTTCGACGCCACGATCATCAACGCCGAATTGTCCGGTTTAGAGACTGATATCGGCAACACATCCCCCGCTTGTGCCTTGTCCAACGTGCCGGTTTCCTCGACCGATTGGCCATCCGGTTGGGTATAGAACATACGCCCTTTAGCGGGTGCATAGACAACGCCGCGCGTCGGTACGCCATTCTCGACCAAAGCGATGTTTACCGTGAAATCGCCGCGCCGGTTGATGAATTCCTTGGTCCCGTCCAGCGGATCAACGATCAGGAACGTTTCGCCTTTCTCCGAATGCGAGGCGGCCTGTTCCTCGGTCACCAGCAGAATATCGGGAAACGCAGCGCGCAACCCGGCCGAAATCAGAGCGTCTGCAGCCTCATCCGCTTCGGTCACGGGGCTGGCATCGGATTTGACTTTGACGTCGAAATCATCTGCCTCATAAATCTCCATGATCTTGTCGCCAGCTTCCAAGGCGAGGCGTCGAATGACGGGGATGAGGGCGTCGTAGGTCACAACAATGCTCCGTTCCAGTGATTTGTTGATCGAAAATCCTGACGGCCTTATGATGCGCCGGTTACGGAACGGCAAGAAATTCGTGGCAAATTGCAGGCGATTCAGCGGGAAAGAGTGCGTACGTGTTTTATTTTGAGCGAAATAAATCGCTGGTGGGCGGTGCCTTTACCACACTTGAGCTGATCTATCATGCGGTCGTGCGCAGCATCCGCTCGCAGCGGTCGAATGCTGTGCTGGCCGTGATTATGAACATTGTGCAAATTCTTGCGCTGGTCACGGTGTTCTATCTGATCATGACCTTGGTCGGTAAAATTACGGGTGTTGCGAAGATTCGCGGTAACCCGATCCTGTTTTTGCTGTCCGGGGTATTTCTGTTTCTGACCCATGTGAAGTCTGTCAGCGGTGTGTCTGGGGTTTCAACGGGCAACAATCCGATGATGTTGCATTCTCCGATGAACATGATGGTGTCGCTTTTGGCCGCGGCCCTTGGGACATTATATACTCAGCTCGTTTCGATCCTGGTGATCCTGTTTGTATACCACGTCGCGATCGAACCGCTTGAGGTGCAAGATCCGGGCGGTGCTTTCTACATGCTGGTTTTGGCATGGTTCACGGGATGCGCTGTAGGCGTTGTTTTCATGGCGCTGAAGCCTTGGCTGCCAACTTTTGTGTCCATTTCCTCGACCGTGTACCGGCGTATGAACATGATTTTCTCGGGCAAGATGTTTGTAGCCAACAGTTTGGGAGGGTTTACTTTATTGATGTTCATCTGGAACCCGCTGTTTCACATTATTGACCAGTGCCGCGGGTTTGTGTTTCGCAACTACTTTCCGCGCAATACAAGCTGGGAGTACCCGCTGTGGGTCGGACTTGTCTTGCTGCTGATCGGGTTGCTGGGCATTTTCTTTACGCGCCAGCATGTCTCGCAAAGCTGGGGTGCCCGCAGTTAACGTGCAACACGCAAAGTCAGATTGATCCGCCCCCCTTTGGGCAGCAACCGGGATGATCCGAACCTAATTCGGTCTATGCCATGATAGGCCAGGCGCGCAGGTCCGCCCATGATTACGACATCACCCGAGTTCAGCCAGATCGACTCGGTCTTGCCGCCGCGGGTGGTATTGCCGATGCGAAACAGCGCGTCGTCACCCAGTGAGACAGACAGAACGGGCCATGAAAAATCCGCCTCGTCCTTGTCCTGATGAAGCCCCATGCGCGTTCCTTCGCCGTAGTAGTTGATCAGGCAGCAATCGGGATCGCGTTCGGATGATGCGAGGTCCCGCCAGATATCAAGGATGGGGTCGGGGATAGCAGGCCATGACATGCCTTTAGGGTGCAGATCCTGATACCGATATCCTGCTTTATCTGATACCCATCCCAAAGATCCGGCGGATGTCATGCGGACTGACATTTCCTTGCCCGAAGCCGTAGTTGGTCGAAACAATGGTGCAGATTTCAGAATCGGCCGCAGCAGATTGACCAGTTGCGCCTGAGCGGGCCCGTCCAGATAAGCTTTTCTTATATCGAAATCGCGCAAAAGCAGCCGTGCCATCCAAGATTCCCCAATCCTTGCCAAAACCTTGCGAAAAAAGGCCACAGATTCCCGAAAACCTGCGATTTACACCGCTTGCAGGCTTTTGGTCTCGCCCTTATATACGCCGGGACGCGTGATGGTGTAGGGCTATTGCGCAATTGAGATCGAGGCAGGGATGCCATAACGGGTCCCGGCCTCGGGACATCGCCTTGAAGAGAAAGGGATCGAACATATGAGTAAAGTAATCGGGATTGACCTGGGAACCACCAACTCGTGCGTGGCCATCATGGACGGCTCGCAGCCGAAGGTCATCGAAAACGCCGAAGGGGCGCGGACCACGCCCTCGATCGTCGCCTTCACCGAAGATGAGCGACTGGTCGGTCAGCCTGCTAAACGTCAGGCGGTCACCAACCCCGACAACACGATCTTTGGCGTCAAGCGCCTGATCGGTCGTCGCGTGGATGATGCCGAAGTCGAAAAAGACAAGAAAATGGTGCCGTACAACATCGTCAATGGCGGTAACGGCGACGCGTGGGTCGAAGCCCGCGGTGAAAAGTACTCCCCAAGCCAAATCTCGGCCTTCACACTGGGCAAGATGAAGGAAACCGCAGAAAGCTATCTGGGTGAGGAAGTCACACAAGCGGTCATCACCGTTCCCGCCTATTTCAACGACGCTCAGCGTCAGGCCACCAAAGACGCCGGTAAAATCGCCGGTCTCGAAGTGCTGCGGATCATCAATGAACCGACAGCTGCTGCTCTGGCCTATGGTCTGGATAAAGAAGAAACCCAAACCATCGCGGTTTATGACCTTGGTGGCGGTACCTTCGACGTGACCATTCTGGAAATCGATGATGGTCTGTTCGAGGTCAAATCGACCAACGGTGACACCTTCCTGGGTGGTGAAGACTTTGACATGCGCATCGTCAACTACCTGGCGGATGAGTTCAAAAAGGAACACGGTGTCGACCTGTCGCAAGACAAGATGGCTCTGCAGCGTCTGAAAGAAGCTGCCGAAAAAGCCAAGATCGAGCTGTCCTCGACCTCGCAAACCGAAATCAACCAGCCTTTCATCTCGATGGGTGCCAACGGTCAGCCGCTGCACATGGTCATGAAGCTGACCCGTGCCAAGCTGGAGTCGCTGGTCGGCGACCTGATCAAAAAGTCGATGAAGCCTTGCGCCGCTGCTCTGAAAGACGCCGGTCTGTCGGCTGCTGATGTGGACGAAGTTGTTTTGGTCGGTGGTATGACCCGGATGCCGAAAGTGATCGAAGAGGTCACCAAGTTCTTCGGTAAAGAGCCCCACAAAGGCGTGAACCCCGACGAAGTTGTTGCCATGGGCGCCGCCATTCAAGCCGGTGTTCTGCAGGGCGACGTCAAAGACGTTGTTCTGCTGGACGTGACCCCGCTGTCGCTGGGCATCGAGACGCTGGGCGGCGTGTTTACCCGCCTGATCGACCGCAACACGACCATCCCGACCAAAAAGTCTCAGGTCTTCTCGACGGCCGAAGACAACCAGAACGCCGTAACCATCCGCGTGTTCCAGGGTGAGCGTGAAATGGCTGCGGACAACAAGATCCTGGGTCAGTTCAACCTTGAAGACATCCCGCCCGCACCGCGCGGTATGCCTCAGATCGAGGTGACGTTTGACATCGACGCCAACGGTATTGTCTCGGTTTCGGCCAAAGACAAAGGCACCGGCAAAGAGCAGAAGATCACCATCCAAGCCTCGGGTGGTCTGTCCGATGCGGATATCGAAAAGATGGTCAAGGACGCCGAGGAAAACGCCGAGGCCGACAAGGAACGCCGCGAGCTGGTCGATGCCAAGAACCAGGCGGAAAGCCTCATCCACTCGACCGAGAAGTCGATGGAAGAACACGCCGACAAGGTCGACCCGACCACCATCGAAGCGATCGAGCTGGCGATTGCCGCGCTGAAGGACGAGCTGGAAACCGAAAATGCCGACAAGATCAAGTCGGGCATCCAGAATGTCACCGAAGCCGCAATGAAGCTGGGTGAAGCCATCTATAAGGCGCAGTCCGAGGACGGCGAAGAAGAGCCGGCCGCAGCTGATGCCGCGCCGGGCGAAGATGACATTGTCGACGCCGAGTTCGAAGATCTGGACGACGACAAACGTAACTAACGGCTCATAGGGCCAATGCGGGCCGGTCCGTTCTCCGGGCCGGCCCATTTACGTTGAGGCAGAAGGACATACTGATGTCAAAACGCGACTATTACGATGTGCTCGGCGTAGCCAAGGGCGCATCGGCGGATGAGATCAAAAAAGGTTTTCGCAAGAAGGCCAAGGAATTGCATCCCGACCGCAACAAGGACAACCCGGACGCTGAGGCCCAGTTCAAAGAAGCGAACGAGGCTTATGACATCCTGAAGGACGCCGAGCGCAAGGCAGCCTATGACCGTTTCGGCCACGCGGCCTTTGAAAACGGTACCGGTGGCGGCCGTCCTGGCGGCGGCTTTGGTCAGGGCGATTTCTCGAGCGCGTTTTCCGACGTGTTCGACGATCTGTTCGGCGATTTCATGGGCGGCCAACGTGGCGGAGGCGGTGGGCGTCGCGCGGCGCGCGGCTCGGACCTGCGCTATAACTTGCGCGTGACGCTGGAAGAGGCGTTCTCGGGTCTGCAAAAAACCATCAATGTGCCTGCCGCTGTGGCCTGTTCGGCCTGTGATGGCTCGGGTGCGGAAGGTGGCGTAGAACCCACGACCTGCCCCACCTGTTCAGGCATGGGTAAGGTCCGTGCGCAGCAGGGCTTTTTCACGGTGGAACGCACCTGTCCGACCTGTTCGGGTCTGGGCCAGATCATCAAGAACCCCTGTAAATCCTGTGGCGGTGCGGGTCGCGTGGAAAAAGAACGCGCCCTGTCGGTCAATATTCCAGCCGGTGTCGAAACCGGTACGCGCATTCGCCTAGCGGGCGAGGGTGAGGCTGGAATGCGGGGTGGCCCTCCGGGTGATCTGTACATCTTCGTCGAAGTGTCGGACCATAAACTGTTCGAACGCGACAGCGTGAACCTCTATTGCCGCGTACCTGTCAGCATGGCCAAAGCAGCTCTGGGTGGGTCGATCGAAGTTCCCACAATCGATGGTGGACGCGGTCGCGTGCAAATCCCGGCAGGCAGCCAGTCTGGCCGTCAGATGCGCTTGCGCGGTAAAGGTATGCCCGCTTTGCGCGGCGGCGGTGTAGGGGACATGTTCATTGAACTTGCGGTGGAAACGCCGGTAAATCTGACAAGCCGCCAGAAAGAGCTGTTGAAAGAGTTCGACGACTTAGGTGAAGACAACCACCCAGAGTCTAAGAGCTTTTTCTCGTCCGTCAAATCTTTCTGGGATGGAATGAAGGGCTGAAAAGCCGGGTAGGGGGCTCTGCCCCCGCCGCCCGTTTCGGGCGACTCCCCCGAGGTTTTTATAGCCAGATGAAGCAGGGGATCCGAACTTTATCTGGCCACAAGTAGCTCGGAACGTGAGGCAGAGCCTCGCAGAATCCTCTTGATTATTTCTCGCGTGCCTGAAATGTTCCGCACCAACCGTTGGGGTGCCTCATACAAGGGGCTGAGAGGTGCGATCGCATCAACCCATCGAACCTGATCCGGGCAATACCGGCGGAGGGAACGGTCGCCAAATTATGGACGTTTTCTACGCCACGATTGCCCAAGATTATCTGGAGCAACGATATGGCGCCTATTGCCTTAACGATAGCGGGTTCGGACAGTGGAGGGGGGGCCGGTATCCAAGCCGACCTCAAGGCCATGTCTGCTCTTGGAGTGTATGGTGCCAGCGTGATCACGGCGATCACGGCGCAAAACACGCGGGCGGTGACGGCTGTTCACGGTGTTCCGTTGGATGTGATTGCAGCACAGATTGAGGCCGTGCTTTGCGATCTGGATGTGGGGGCGATCAAGATCGGGATGCTGGCAACTCCTGAAATAATCCGAACCGTGGCTGACAGTATCACCGGGTTCGGCGGTCCGATTGTGCTCGACCCGGTCATGATCGCCAAATCGGGTGATTCCTTGCTGGCTGAGGACGCGGTGCAGACGTTGCGTGATGTGTTGGTGCCGTGTGCTTCTGTGCTGACGCCGAATTTGCCCGAGGCCGCATGTTTACTGGGCTTGTCGGACGCGGTGACTACAGAACAGATGATCGAACAGGCGCTTGCGCTATGCGACCTTGGTGCTCAGACCGTGTTGATGAAGGGGGGGCATGGAAAGGGTGACGTCTGCCATGATCTTTTGATAGATCGGACGGGCTTGATCGCTGAATTCTCGGCCCCCCGCCGTCAAACCAAAAATACGCATGGCACCGGTTGCACGTTGTCTTCTTCGGTTGCGGCGGGATTGGCGAAGGGGTTGTCAGTTCCCGACGCAGTCGCGCAGGCGCACGAATACCTGCAGGGTGCGATTGCACAAGCAGATCGTTTGAACATTGGGCATGGTCATGGGCCGGTGCATCATTTCCATCAGGTTTGGCCTGCGTGACGATCTGGTCGGTCATAGGTTCAGGCGTGGCTGGTCTGGCTGTGGCCAGCGAAATGGTCTCGCGCGGGGCACAAGTGCAGGTTTTTGACCCTGGCGGGCCACCTGGAGCGCATGGTTGTTCTTGGTGGGCCGGTGGGATGCTAGCCCCATGGTGCGAGTATGAAAATGCTGAAGAGCCAGTGATGCGTTTGGGGCAGACCGCGTTGGATTGGTGGGCCGCGCGGACTCAGGTGCAACGGTGTGGGACGTTGGTTGTGGCCAATCCGCGTGACCTGCCTGATTTGCGGCGATTTGCGCGCAGGACGGAAGCATTCGTCGAAGCTGATCAATCTGAAATCGCTGAGTTAGAGCCTGATTTACATGATTTTCCCAAGGGTCTGCACTTTGCGCAAGAGGCACATCTTGATCCGCGTCAAGCGCTGCATGACCTGTATCGCCAGTTGCAGGATCAGGGCGTTGTGTTCCACCGGAAGCTTGCGCCTTCACGGTTGGAAAACGCAATTGACTGCCGGGGGCTACACGCCCGCGAGGTCTTGCATGATCTGCGAGGTGTGAAGGGTGAGATGTTGGTGATCCGCTGCCCCGAGGTCACTCTGACCCGGCCGGTGCGGTTACTGCATCCCCGGATGCCACTTTACATCGTTCCGCGTGGTGATGGCGTCTACATGCTGGGTGCGACGATGATCGAGAGCGAGGACAGCAGCCGCATCACCGCGCGGTCTATGCTGGAACTGCTCAGCGCGGCTTATGCGTTGAATCCGGCCTTCGGCGAGGCCGAGGTGCTGGAGATTGGCGTCGATCTACGCCCTGCCTTCCCCGACAACCTGCCGCGTATTCGGCGGTTGGGGCATACGATTTACGCCAACGGTCTTTATCGCCACGGCTATCTACTGGCCCCGGCTTTGGCGCGGGGTGTGGCCGATCTGGCGCTTGAAAACAAACATTCGGAGATGGTCGATGAAGATCGTACTTAATGGCGAGACCCGAGAAATAACGGCTCTGACGCTGGCGGAAATGTTGGTTGAATGCGGATTCTCGGGCCGGGTCGCAACGGCGGTGAACGAGGAATTCGTTCCTTCGAGCCTGCGCATCGGGCACGAACTGGCGGATGGCGACCGGGTCGAGGTCGTCGCACCGATGCAGGGGGGCTGAGGATGAAGACGTTTTACGGCACAGATTTGCCCAACCCCTTGATGCTGGGCACGGCGCAATATCCAAGCCCGGCCATTCTGGAGCAGGCGTTTCGGGAAAGCGGGGCCGGCGTGGCTACAGTGTCGCTGCGACGGGAATCCGGGGCGGGACAGACATTTTGGCAGATGATCCGCGATCTGGGCGTGCATGTTCTGCCCAACACCGCCGGGTGCCACACGGTCAAAGAGGCTGTGACCACCGCCCATATGGCGCGCGAGGTGTTTGATACCAAATGGATCAAGCTGGAACTGATCGGTCACACGGACAGCCTGCAACCGGATGTGTTCCAACTGGTCGAAGCTGCCCGCATTCTGACCGAGGATGGGTTTCAGGTTTTTCCCTACACAACCGACGATCTGATTGTGGGCGAACGCTTGCTGGCTGCAGGGTGTGAGGTGCTGATGCCCTGGGGCGCACCGATCGGGTCGGGACGGGGGTTGAACAACGAATATTCTTTGCGGGCGATGCGGGCGGAATTCCCGGATTTCCCGCTGGTGATTGATGCGGGCATTGGCCTGCCCAGTCACGCCGCGCGCGCGATGGAGTTGGGTTACGACGCCGTTTTGCTGAACACCGCCGTGGCGCGCGCGGGTGATCCGCCGGCGATGGCGCGGGCCATGATGCAGGCGACCCTTGCCGGGCAACTGGCCCATCAAGCCGACCCGATCGAGGCGCGCGACATGGCTGAACCCTCGACCCCCGTGATCGGAAAGGCGTTTCTGTCATGAGCCTCGACCGGTTCTACCCGATTTTCGATCACTCGGACTGGCTGCGGCGGATGCTGCCATTGGGCGTGAAACTGGTGCAGCTGCGCGTAAAGGATCAGCCCGATGCGGTGGTGCGTGAACAGATTACCCTGTCGCGCGATCTGTGCCGCCAGCATGGCGCGGTTCTGGTGGTGAACGACTATTGGCAGGCCGCGATTGAGGCCGGATGTGACTGGATTCACCTGGGGCAGGAGGATCTGGACGAGGCCGATCTGAAAGCCATTCGAAAGGCTGGACTGAAACTGGGCGTATCGACCCATGATGATGATGAGTTGGAACGCGTTCTGGCCATGGACCCGGATTATGTGGCGCTGGGGCCGGTCTATCCGACCATTTTGAAAAAGATGAAGTGGCATCAGCAGGGTCTGCCGCGCGTCACCGAATGGAAGGCGCGGGTGGGCGATATCCCTTTGGTCGGGATCGGCGGGATGAGCGTCGAACGCGCGTCGGGTGTTCTGCAGGCGGGGGCGGATATCGTCTCGGTCGTGACAGATATCACCCTGAACACGGACGCCGAAGCGCGCGTGCGCCAATGGATCGAGGTCACCCGATGAGCCGTTATGCCCGCCAAACCATCCTGCCTGAGGTAGGGGCGGAGGGGCAGGCGCTTCTGTCCTCGGCGCATGTGATTGTTGTAGGGGCCGGAGGGTTAGCTGCGCCGGTTTTGCCCTTGCTGGCTGGGGCTGGTGTCGGGCGGATCACGGTGATGGACGGGGATACAGTCGATCTGTCCAACCTGCATCGCCAGACTTTGTTTACGCAGGCGGATTGTGGTCGACCCAAGGCTGATGTGGCGGTTGAGCGCTGCCGGAGCTTGAATGATGAGATTAACGTTGAAGCTCTGAAACAGGCTCTAACAAACGAAAATGCGCCCAATATGGCGACGCAGGCTGATGTGATCCTAGATTGTGCGGATAGCTATGCGGCCAGCTATATTCTGTCGGACACGTGTCTGGCGCAGGGGAAACCGTTGATCAGCGCCTCGGTGCTGGGGTTATCGGGCTATGTTGGTGGGTTCTGCGGAGGGGCACCCTCGCTGCGCGCGGTGTTCCCTGACGCGCCGGATAGCGGAGCGAGCTGCGCAACCGCCGGTGTACTGGGTCCGGTCGTAGGAACGATTGGCGCGATGCAAGCACAGATGGCGCTGAACCTGATCCTTGGGATCGCGCCCTCGCCCTTGGGGCAGATGGTGCAATATGACGCCCGTACCCTGCGCACCAGCACCTTCCGGTTTGACACCGCGCCCGAGCCGAATAGCTGTTTTCGGTTCGTCTCCGCCAGCCAACTCAGCACGGATGACCAGATCGTCGAGCTGCGAGACAAGGTCGAGGCCGTAACCCCAGCGCACCCCAATGCGCGGCGGGTTTCGCCTGAAAATTTGCAGGAAATAGACCCTAAACAGGGTAAAAGACTGGTCTTGTGCTGTGCAACCGGTCTGCGTGCATGGCGCGCTGCTGAACAGATTCAACCGGATTGGCCGGGCGAGATTGTCCTCGTCGCGGCCTCGACCTCGTAAAGAAGGATACGCGAGATATGAAAAAGCTAATCACCGCCATCGCTCTGCTGGCCGCCGCGCCGGCCTGGGCCGAGGACAAGATGACCGTCCTGCTGGACTGGTTCATCAACCCCGATCACGGCCCGATCATCGTGGCTCAGGAAAATGGCTATTTCGCCGAGCAGGGGCTTGAGGTTGAAATCGTCCCGCCCGCCGATCCTTCTGCCCCGCCGCGTCTGGTGGCAGCAGGTCAGGCTGAACTGGCGGTTTCGTACCAGCCGCAGCTGCACCTGCAAATCCACGAAGGGCTGCCGCTGAAACGGGTGGGCACACTGGTTGCAACCCCGCTGAACTGCCTGCTGGTGCTGGAGGACGGTCCGATCAAGTCCTTAGCCGACCTGAAGGGGAAAAAGATCGGCTTCTCGGTCGCGGGCGTGGAAGAGGCCATTCTGACCGCCATGCTGAATGCCCATGGTGTGGCGCTGGACGATATCGAATTGATCAACGTGAACTTCTCGCTCTCGCCATCGCTGATGACCGGGCAGGTGGATGCGGTGATCGGCGCGTTCCGCAATTTCGAACTGAACCAGATGGATATCGAAGGTGTCGCGGGCCGCTGCTTTTACATCGAGGAAGAAGGCGTGCCGCCCTATGATGAGCTGATCTATGTGGCCAACCCCGAAACCATGGATGCCGACATGATCGCGCGTTTTCTGGCCGCGACCGAGAAAGCCACGCAGTATATCGTCAACAACCCGGAAAAAAGCTGGGAGATTTTCGCGGCCACGTCGCCCGAGCTGCAGGATGAGCTGAACGCCCGTGCATGGGTCGACACGCTGCCCCGTTTTGCCTTGCGTCCGGCTGGTTTTGACGCTGGTCGGTACGCACGGTTCGAGGCGTTCCTGAAAGACAGCGGCATGATCGACAGCATCAACCCGGTCAGTGACATCACCATTGATGTGACCGCGCAATGAGCAGCTACGGCAAAGCCTTCGCGCTGATGCGGGATGATCTCCCTGGCCTGTGGCGGGTTTACACCCATCACGCCTTCGTCGAAGGCATGAAGGACGGCACGCTGCCGCGTGAGGCGTTCCTGCACTATCTGCGTCAGGATTACGTCTTCCTGATCCATTTCAGCCGCGCCTGGGCTTTGGCGGTGGTGAAATCGGAAACGCATTCCGAGATGTTGACCGCTGTGGGCACGGTGAACGCTCTGGTCGCCGAAGAAATGCAGCTGCATATCGGCATCTGCGAAGCGGTCGGGATTTCGCAGGAGGAGCTGTTCGCGACTCCCGAGCGGGCCGAGAATCTGGCCTACACGCGGTTCGTGCTAGAGGCTGGATACAGTGGTGATCTGCTCGACCTGCTGGCGGCCCTTGCGCCCTGTGTCATGGGTTATGGTGAGATCGGCGCGCGGCTGGCTGCCGAGGCGACATCCGAGACCTATCGTGATTGGATCAACACCTATGCCGGTGAGGACTACCAAGGCGCGTGCAAGGCGGTCGGAGAGTTGTTGGATCAGGCTCTAACACGACGTATTGGGGCTGATATTGAAGCGTCTCCGCGTTGGGGCCGTCTCTGTGAGACGTTCAAGACAGCCACAGCTTTGGAGGTCAACTTCTGGCAAATGGGCCTGACCCCGTGACCCAAGCGCCTGATCTGACCATCAGTGGCTCGGCCACAATCGACGGCGCGCCCTTGTTCGCACCGTTGACCCTGACCCTTGGGGCGGGGCAGTGGACTTGTCTGCTGGGTGGATCGGGCGTGGGAAAAACCACCGTTCTGCGCCTGATTGCCGGACTGGAAACGGGTGCTGCGTTTGCTGGGCAAATCACTGCTAGCGACGCGCAGCCGGTGCCGAGTCGGGTGGCTTATATGGCGCAGGATGATTTGCTGCTGCCTTGGGCGACGGTGGCGCAGAATGTTACTCTGGGTGCGCGTCTGCGGGGCGAGAAACCCGACCTGGCCCGCCGGGATCGTCTGATCGAGCGGATGCGATTACAGGATCATCTGACCAAGAAACCCGGTGAATTGTCGGGCGGTCAGCGTCAGCGCGTGGCCTTGGCGCGTACGTTGATGGAGGACCGGCCCATCGTGCTGTTGGATGAGCCGTTCTCGGCCCTCGACGCCCGCACCCGCGCCGATATGCAGGATTTGGCGGCCGAGGCGCTGGCCGGGCGCACCGTGTTGCTGGTGACGCATGATCCGGCCGAGGCCGCGCGTTTGGGTCAATCCATCATGGTGATGACCGCGCAGGGGCTGACGCACTGCGATCCGCCTTCGGCCCCGGCCCCACGCCATGTGGATGACCTGGAAACGCTGGAGACGCAGGGCGCGTTGTTGCGGTTGTTGAGAGAGGCTGCATGAAGATCCTGTCCGCCCTTGCCGCAACTGTATTCGCGCTGGCCGTATGGCAGGCGATTGTCAGCTTGACCGGCCTGCCGAAATTCATCCTGCCCGGTCCGGCACTGGTGGCCGAGACATGGTGGCAGAACCGCTGGGTGATCGCTGAACATACATGGATCACGGCAGTTGAGGTGGTGATCGGCTTGGCTTTCGGCACAGCTCTCGGCGTGATCACCGCGCTTCAATTGGCCAATTCGCGGGCAGCGCGTGTGTTGGTGCAGCCGATGCTGGTCTTCACACAGGCGCTGCCGGTGTTTGCTCTGGCCCCGTTGCTGACCCTGTGGCTGGGTTATGGGTTGTGGTCCAAGGTCGCGATGGCGGTGCTGATCATCTATTTCCCGATCACCTCGTCCTTTTTTGACGGATTGATGCGCACGCCCCCCGGCTATCTGGACCTTGCACGCACCATGCAGGCCAGTCCGCGCGCGGTGTTGTGGCATATCCGCATTCCCGCCGCGCTGCCCCCCCTGGCTTCGGGGATGCGGCTGGCGGCGGTTTATGCGCCCATCGGGGCCGTGATTGGCGAATGGGTGGGCTCGTCCCAAGGCTTGGGCTATTTGATGCTGCTGGCCAATGGGCGCGCCAAGACCGATCTGATGTTTGCCGCGATGCTGACCTTGGGCGTGTTTTCGATCCTGCTGCATCTGATCATCCGCCGCGCCACGGCGCGCATGGCAGGTGAAGCGCGTTAACGGTTTGGAAACCGATTCGGCGTCAGGGTTGGAACATGACCAAGGACGCCTTTGCCGAAGCCCCGATGCTGTTTGAAACGGACGAAGCGCCCGCGCAGCCGCTGCCAAGTGGTCGATTGCCCTCCTATATCAAAGACCATCGCAAGCGGCTGCGCGAAAGGTTCATGTCGGGCGGGTCCGCCGCAATACCGGATTATGAGTTGTTGGAACTGGTGCTGTTCCGGTCCATCCTCAGGCAGGACGTGAAACCTCTGGCGCGGGCGCTGATGGATACGTTTGGGGATTTCAACCGCGTGCTGACCGCGCCCGAAGAACGGCTGCGTCAGATCAAGGGTGTAGGCGATACAGTCATCACCGATCTGAAAATCCTTGAGGCTTGCGCCCATCGCATGGCCCGCGCGCGGGTGATGCAGCGGCACGTGATCTCGGGCTGGGATGCGTTGCTGGACTATTGTCACACCACAATGGCCCATCGCGAGACTGAGCAGTTCCGGGTGTTCTATTTGGACCGCAAGAATGTGCTGATCGCGGATGAAGAACAAGCCAAGGGCACCGTTGACCATGTCCCCGTTTATCCGCGCGAGGTGGCGAAACGGGCGCTGGAGCTGAACGCCTCGGCGCTGATCCTGGTGCACAACCACCCGTCGGGCGATCCGACGCCCTCGCAGTCGGATATCGACATGACCAACCGGATTCAGGATGCATGTCTGGCGCTTGGCCTGACTTTGCATGACCATCTGATCATCGGAAAATCAAACGAACTAAGTTTTCGTTCGGAAGGTTACTTGTAAAGGTTACTCGACCCACACTTCGACCCGGCGATTGATTTTGCGACCCCATTCAGTGTCGTCACAGGCCATGGGCATCGCCTCGCCAAAGCCATCAACTTCAAGCGTCACGCTGTCTGCGATTTTGGTTTCAACCGCATCGAGCATCGCGTTTCTGACGGTTTTCGCCCTCAGTTCGGCAATCCGGGCGTTTGCGGTGGCGGCGCCGTCTCCGTCACTGAATCCGACAAAGGTCAGTGTTCGTCCATCAAACTTGCCGGATTCCAAAAGCTGGGCCAGATGGAGCAGGTTCGATCTGGATTGCGCGTCCGGTCGGGAGGAGCCTGCCTCGAACCGAAACGACAAGGACAAACGGGATCGCGACCGTAATGTTTCGACCATCCGTTGCAATTCGTCCAGACCTACTTCTGAGGCGCCAGATGCCACGGCGTTTGCCAACCGATCACCTTGCGCGCTAAGAGGCAGCAACTCGGGCGATTGATCCACGAAACCGGCATTCCGGATCACATCCTGAGCTTCGGCGCCTTGGATATAGGCCAGAAACTGTCGTCCAATTCGCGGCAACCGACGATTGGGCAGATACAGGAACATTGGTGCGGTCAGAGGGTAATCCTCGGTTTTGATAGATTGGCGCGTGGCAGCCAGCGCATGACCACAGCCACCGGTCAGGGCCAACGCGCGGGCCGCACCGGCCTCGGCCTGGCTGGCGATCCCGATTGCAAACGGATCCTTGGCAACAGCCCGCGCCATTGCAGTGCTGCGTATGTGTCGGATAACCGTGTCGGCAAGCGTAACGTCTGCGGGTTGCAAAAGCTGTTTTTCAACACCTTGAGTCAAACCTGAGCCAACCTCGGGCATATGAACGGAAATTGGCGCATCGGGACCACCGAGTGCGACCCAGTTGTCGATCTGGCCGGACAGAACCTGAACCAGCTGCCCCAAGGATATCTGTCCCACAGGATTGTCGGAGGCCACGATAGGCACCAGTGCGTCTAATGCAATGACGCGCGCACGCCGACTGTGCTGAAGGTCCCCCAGTCCGGCGTCCTGCGCGGCCTCTTGTTCCTGAGAGGTGATCTCACGCAGGGCCATCACGATGTCGGTTTCATTTTCAATGAAATCCGAAAACCCGTGGGCTGTAGTACCGGGGACAAAATAAAACCGACCAAGCGGTGCCTCACGATCAGTTGTTTTCAACTCATAGTAAAACCGGCCTGAGGTTTCCCGAATAGGTGTAGCCGACAACCCTTCTTGTCGGGCAAAGCCGATGATCAATTCGGGCAAGATTTTTTCCGCCATGACCGATGCACCGGAAAAGCGCAGCTCGGCGACGAAATCCGTGAGGCTGGGGCAGGCAGGCCCGGCACATGTGACGCCTGAGCCGTCGACGGTCAGCTCTCCGAACTGCGTATCCACGCGATAGAATTCACCGTCAAATCCCAACAGGTTACCCACGACCTCGACCTTGCCGTCATGTGAGGTAAGAGAGATATCCTGCGCCGATGCATTCAGGGTATATATCGCCGAAAACAGTGCGGCCACCGCCACACGATAGAAAGTCATCAAAAGCCCGAGCCTGCCTGCGTTTTATTTGGCCGCGATTGTCAGGTCTTCGAGCAGATTATTCAACACCAGAAACTCGCCAGACTGGCCGCAATCAGGCAGAGTCAGCGACAAATCGCGTGACCGCAGACGACGGTCGCCGCGTAACTCCAGCGATTGCAGGGCCAGTTCCTGACCGCAATTCTCGGCGGTCACTTCGGCCTCGACGGACAGGGCAATCGAACCGGATTGGGCAGATTGGCCAGCCGGGTAGGAATACACCTGAATGTTTTTGGCATCGCCTATCCCGGTGTGTCCCAGATGTACGACTTTGCCGATTCCCTGGGTTTCAGGATCGGCTGAGACATGCCCCTTGCCGCCATAGCTGGCACCGAATTCCAGAGCATGAATCTGAAGATCGGTCTGCCCGGTCCATTGTAGGGCGACCCGGTTGTAATGCGCGATTTCTGGAATATGAGTCGTGGCAACCGTTCCTTGTTGATCCTCTGTCGAGATCAGAAAGATCGCGTATTCCGACAAGGCTGGAACAGTTAGGTCTGTCTTGCCGTTCTTGTCAGTCTTTTGGGTGACAGTCAGACCCCTGTGGTGGACATCGATGCGCGAATTGCTGTGGCAGGGGGCAATGACGCTTAGATGTGCGGCGGCACCGGGAACGGCAACTGCGCGTGCGCTGATGGCACAATCGCTGTTGTCCACGATCGATTGCGCGGTCGTGACCACGTGTCGTTGAGAGTGCGGTTCGCTGGCGTCATTACCGGAAGGAGCCGAGGAGGTCAGAACGATATGCTCAAGCCCGGTTATCCCGACACTCTGATACGAGGCCGAGTTTGCAGCGACCTGCGTGCCTTGCGGCTGCGCAGGTGTTCCATTCTGCATTAAGTATCCGATGGCGAGGGCGCATGCGACTGTTCCCCCGGTGGTCACGTAGTTCTTGATTACAAACAAAACACCCTCCCCAGTTGAAGGAGCGAGTCGGATGTTTAAGCCGAAACACGGCCAATATGTGGCCGTGGCGCGGACTCATTGTGACTGAACCCGGTTAAATCAGGTCAGTCTGCCGTGGCAGTGTTTGAACTTTTTACCCGATCCGCAGGGGCAGCGGTCATTGCGCGATGGGTTACCCCACGTGTTGGGATCGTTTTCATCAAACCCGGGGAGCGGATCGCCTGAGGCTTCGGCCTCGGCCACTGCTTCGGCCTGTTCGGTTGCTTGGTCGACAGCTTGCTGAGCCTGCGCCTGTTGCGCCTGCATCTGAGCCAGCATCTCGCGCTGTTCTTCTTCGGTCAGTGGGCGCACGCGTGACAATTGTTGCGTAACGGTTTCGCGAAGACTATCCAACATGCTTTCGAACAGCTGGAAGCTCTCGTTCTTGTATTCGTTCAGCGGATCACGCTGGGCATAGCCCCGGAACCCAACGACCGAGCGCAGATGTTCCAGTGTCAGCAGATGCTCGCGCCATTTGCCGTCGATGGTGTTCAGCAGAACCTGCTTTTCGATGTTGCGCATGTTTTCGGGGCCAAAGGCGGCGGCCTTTTGCGCCATCATCTCATCGGCGGCGTTAACCAGACGCTCGCGCACCTGTTCGTCGTCCACGCCTTCCTCGGCGGCCCAATCCTGAACCGGCGCGTCGATGGTCAACTTGTCCTTGATCGCCTCGTGCAAGCCATCCGTGTCCCACTGATCGGCATAGGTTTTGGGCGGCATGTATTCGTCGATCAGGTCGTCGATCACCTGCTCGCGCATGTCCGAGACGATCTCGGAAAGGTCGTCCGCAGACATGATCTCGCGTCGTTGGCTGAACACCACTTTCCGTTGGTCGTTCATCACGTCGTCAAACTTCAAGACGTTCTTGCGCATGTCAAAGTTGCGACCTTCGACCTTGGATTGCGCGCGCTCCAGCGATTTGTTGACCCAGGGATGGACGATCGCCTCACCCTCTTTCATGCCCAGTGTGGTCAGAACCTTGTCCAACCGCTCCGAGCCGAAAATCCGCATCAGATCGTCTTCGAGGCTTAGGTAGAACACGGTGCGGCCAGGATCGCCCTGACGGCCCGAGCGTCCGCGCAGCTGGTTGTCGATGCGGCGGCTTTCGTGGCGCTCAGATGCCATCACGTAAAGACCACCGGCGGCCAGAACCTTTTCCTTCTCAGTGGCGTGGTTCGCTTCTTCGGCGGTGCGCAACTCGGCTGGGTCGGCCTCGGGGTTTTCGGCCAGTGCTTTCAGCACCTTCATTTCAACATTGCCGCCCAACTGGATGTCGGTTCCGCGACCGGCCATGTTGGTGGCGATGGTCACTGCACCCAGACGGCCCGCATCGGCGACGATCTGCGCCTCTTGTTCATGCTGGCGAGCGTTCAGAACGTTATGTTCGATGCCTTCTTTCTGTAGCATCTGGCTGAGCAGTTCGGATTTCTCGATCGAGGTGGTGCCCAGAAGAACCGGTTGCCCCTTCTCCTGCGCCTCTTTCGTCTGCTCGATCATGGCGCCGTATTTTTCCATCGCGGTGCGATAGACCTGATCATCCTCGTCCAGACGGGCAATCGGCTTGTTGGTCGGCACTTCGACCACGCCCAGACCATAGATTTCTTGGAATTCTTCGGCCTCGGTCAGGGCGGTGCCGGTCATGCCGCCCAGTTTGTCATACAGGCGGAAATAGTTCTGGAAGGTCACGCTGGCCAGCGTCACGTTCTCGGGCTGAATCGGAACGCCTTCCTTGGCTTCGATAGCCTGATGCAGACCCTCGGACAGGCGGCGGCCGGCCATCATACGGCCGGTAAACTCGTCGATCAGGACAACGTTGTTGTCACGAACAATATAATCCTTGTCGCGCTGAAACAGCTTATGCGCGCGCAGACCCTGGTTCACATGGTGCACCACGGTCGTGCTTTCGGGATCATAAAGCGAATGGCCTTCGGGGATCAGCCCGTTGGCGATCAGTTGCTGTTCCAGAAACTCATTGCCCTCATCGGTGAAGGTCACGTTTCGCGATTTTTCGTCCAGCGTGAAATGATCATCGGCCAGCGAAGGGATCAGCGCGTCAATCGCGGTATACAGATCGGATCGGTCCTGAGACGGCCCTGAGATAATCAGCGGTGTCCGCGCTTCGTCGATCAGGATCGAGTCGACCTCGTCCACAATCGCGAAGTTGTGGTATTTCTGGTAGATCTCGGCAAGGTCCGATTTCATGTTGTCGCGCAGATAGTCAAAGCCCAACTCATTGTTGGTGGCATAGGTGATATCGCACCCATAAGCGGCTTTTTTCTCGGCGTCAGGTTGCCCCGACCAGATCACGCCGGTTGTCATGCCAACCGCGGCGAACACCTTGCCCATCCATTCCGAGTCGCGCTTGGCCAGGTATTCGTTCACCGTGACCACATGCACGCCCTTGCCGGTCAGTGCGTTCAGATAGGCTGGGAAAGTGGCGACCAGGGTTTTGCCCTCACCCGTCTTCATTTCCGAGATATTGCCTTGATGCAGGAAGGTGCCGCCCATCAGCTGCACGTCAAACGCCCGCAGACCCAGCGCGCGCTTCGCGCCCTCGCGCACATTGGCAAAGGCTTCGGGCAGCAAATCGTCCAGGCTTTCACCGTCCAGCGCGCGTTTGCGCAGTTCGGCGGTCTTTTCGATCAGACCTTCATCGGTGAGCTTTTCGAACTCGGGCTCCAGTGCGTTGATCTTTTCGATCAGGGGGCGGGTCGCCTTGATCTTGCGGTCGTTCGGTGTTCCGAACACCTTTTTGGCGAGCGTTCCGAGTCCCAGCATGTTCACTCCAGCGGATCTGTTCTTGTCTTGGTTGCGACAGGCTTGCCCACCTTGCGCGCAACCCATAGATACGGGGGGTGAAAGGCGGCCCTGTCCAAGGCTTCAAAGCGATGTAAGCGGCAGGTTCCACAGTGTCAACGCTGCGCCCCGTCGTGGCAAAGAAATAGGATGAATCCATGCCCAAAGGCCTCACTTTTCTGCCATCGCTGGCTCTGACTGCCGTGCTGGCCCTGCCGCTGGCCGCCGAAACCAAGCCTGACGCCAGTACCGTGGTCGCCCGCGTGAACGGAGATGAGATCACTTTGGGTCACGTTATCGCCACTGTCGCGACCCTTCCGGCGAATTATCAGCAGATTGAAGATGACGTCTTGTACGACTTCATCATCGAACAGTTGATCCAGCAGCAGCTATTGGGTCAGCAACAGGACGAGCTGACCAAGCTGAACGCATTGGCGCTGGCGAATGAAACCCGCTCGTTGCTGGCCGTTCAGACTGTGAACGCTTTGATCGGCGATCTGGTCACCGACGAGGCGATTCAGTCCGCCTATGATGCGCGGTTCGCCGAGTTCGAAGGTGAAGATGAGTTCAACGCCAGCCATATACTTGTCGAAACCGAAGAAGAAGCCAACGAGATCAAGTCGCAACTGGATGACGGTGCGGATTTCGCGGAACTCGCCAAAGAAAAATCGACCGGTCCCTCTGGCCCGAATGGGGGCGAGCTGGGTTGGTTCGGAAAAGGGCGGATGGTTCCGGAATTCGAGACAGCCGTCGTAGGATTGGACAAAGAACAAGTTTCTGATCCGGTGCAGACTCAGTTCGGTTGGCACGTGATCATCCTGAACGACAAACGCAAAACCGAGGCACCCGAGTTGGACGCTGTGCGGGAAGAACTGGCTCAGACCTTGCAGAACGAAGCGATTCAGGCCCGCATTGATGAGCTGACGCAAAGCGCTCAGATCGACCGCCCGGAAATCGAGGGCGTGGCCCCCGGTATCGTTCGTCAGCTGGACCTGATTCAGGAGTAAACCCGGTGGCCACGATTACCAAAGTGTCCCCGCTGGCTCCGGCGGCATTTCCCGACCTGCCCGCGATTGACGGCGTGCGCTTTGCCACCGTTGAGGCTGGCGTGCGCTACCAGGGGCGCACCGATGTGATGCTGGCGGTGCTGGACCCCGGCACCTCGGTGGCGGGGGTATTTACCCGCTCGGCCACCCGTGCCGCGCCGGTGCTGGATTGTCAGGACAAGATCGGCGGGCCCAGCGATGGCCCGGCGGCCATTCTCGTGAACTCGGGCAATGCCAATGCGTTCACCGGGCATTACGGTCAGACCTCGGTGGCCGAGGTGACGCAGGCCGTGTCCAAAGCCACCGGCGTCGCGGTCGAGCGGGTCTTTACCTCGTCTACCGGCGTGATTGGCGAACCGCTGCCGCACGACCGCATCGTATCGCAGCTTGAGACGCTTAAGGCCGGTCTCAGCCGTCACGCCATTGAAGATGCCGCGCGGGCGATCATGACGACCGATACCTTCCCCAAGGGGGCCTCGGCACAAGTCGAGATTGATGGTAAAACAGTCTCTATTACTGGGATTGCCAAGGGTTCCGGTATGATCGCACCGGATATGGCGACGATGCTGGTTTACATTTTCACCGATGCGCAGGTCGACCAATCGGCGCTGCAGTCCATGCTGGGCGCGCAGACGGAACGCACCTTCAACTGCATCACGGTGGATAGCGATACCTCGACCTCGGACACGCTGCTGCTGTGCGCCACAGGGGCCTCGGGCGTAGATGCCACAGGCAACGCAGGTTTCGCGCAGGCGCTTGAAACGGTGATGCTGGACCTTGCGCAGCAGGTGGTGCGCGACGGGGAAGGTGCGACGAAATTCGTAGAAATTCGTGTGACCGGAGCGGTTTCGGATGCAGATGCCAAGGTGCATGGGCTGGCGATTGCCAACTCACCGCTGGTGAAAACGGCGATTGCGGGTGAAGACCCCAATTGGGGTCGTATGGTCATGGCCATCGGCAAATCCGGAGCCGCCGCCGACCGCGACCTGCTGAGCATCTCTTTCGGTGACATTCTGGTGGCTGAAAAAGGCTGGGTCAGCCCCGATTACCGCGAGGAGGACGCCGCCGCCTATATGAAAGGCCAGAACCTTGTGATCGCCGTCGATCTGGGGCTGGGTAAGGGCGCGTCCACCGTCTGGACCTGTGATCTGACCCACGGCTATATCGAGATAAACGCGGATTATCGCTCGTGAAACCGAAGCAATTCCAGCAAAAGTGGAGCCCGGTTTTGCGTCCGGGATTGCGACCATGAAAACTGTTCTGGTATCCGCCGTTGCCCTGATCGACGTCGAAGGCCGGGTGCTGTTGGCGCAGCGCCCCGAGGGCAAATCCATGGCCGGACTGTGGGAATTCCCCGGCGGCAAGGTCGAACCCGGCGAAACCCCCGAGGTCGCCCTGATCCGCGAGTTGGAGGAAGAACTGGGCATCAACACCTGGGCCTCGTGCCTTGCGCCATTGACCTTTGCCAGCCACAGCTATGACGACTTTCACTTGCTGATGCCGCTCTTTGCCTGCCGCAAGTGGGAGGGCATCCCGCAGTCCAAGGAAGATCAGGCGCTGAAATGGGTGCGCGCGAATGAACTGCGGAATTATCCGATGCCTGCGGCAGACGTGCCGTTGATCCCGATTTTACGGGATTGGTTGTAAATAGATTTGCTATCAAACGTTTTTCGAGTTGGAAGGTTTGGCTGACGTGTCTGCGATTATCTATTTTCTTTTGATTGTCGTCTTGGTTGGGATGTTTGCGACATTCTATTGTTTCATCAAATTTCTGGCGTCATTTGCAAGTTTGATATCAGCAACGAACCATGCCGCCGCCGAGAGACCTGTGGATCAAGTTCTGACAGGTGGATTCTTTTCGCTGCTTCGGGTTTTGCTCTACCGACGTAACAACAGTGCGCGCAGCACGCTCCTAAAAAACACCGTATTTTTCTTTGGATCGTTCGGGTTGACGATGGGGGCAGGATTTCTATTGAATCAACTGAATGCTGAGCATTGCGTGATCCCAATGACAACAACATCTGCGAGTGGCGAAGTGACTACACTATGTGGTCCTTCGAAATAGAGCTCTGTTAGATAGGCTTCGATCGGATTTTGACTGAAATTTCGCGCATCCAAAGCCAAGTGGCCCCTGTTACAATTCGTAAGAATTGAGAAAACATCAGGCAAAACTTGACGCTGATCATTCTCATGTCTCTTAATCGGGGCATTGGCGTTCGGGCATGACCCGGACCCGCCAGTTCCGGCCCGGGGAGGGGTCGGATGGGGAGGAGAAAAAGATTGGCTCAGACGCAGTCGGGCGCGGAGGGGATGATATCTCTTCCGGCGCTTTTACATCGCAATGTGACGCAGTTCGGGGATGCCCCGGCCTATCGGGAGAAGGAATTCGGGATCTGGCAATGCTGGTCCTGGGCCGAAACCGCCGCCGAGGTGCGCAAGCTGGCGTTGGGATTTCTGGAGATCGGCGTTGAGAAGGGCGACCACATCGCCGTCATAGGCCGCAACCGCCCGGCGCATTACTGGTCGATGGTGGCCGCGCAGATGGTTGGGGCGGTGCCGGTGCCGCTCTATCAGGACTCGGTCGCGGAAGAGATGGCCTATGTTCTGGAACATTGCGGTGCAAAATACGTCGTCTGCGGCGATCAGGAGCAGGTCGACAAGGTCATCGAGATTCAGCAGGGGCTGCATCAGGTCAAGCATATCCTCTACACCGACAAGCGCGGGATGCGGAAATACGACCACTCCCAGATGAACGCACTGGACGACATCATGGCCGAAGGCGGCGCCGGTCACGCGCGGTTCGACGCGGAACTGGACAAACGTGTCGCGGCGCTGACCTATGACGATACCTGCGTGATGCTCTATACCTCGGGCACGACGGGCAAGCCCAAGGGTGTGGTTCTGTCGAACCGCAACGTTATCGAAAGCGCCAAGAACTCGGCTGAGTTCGATCATCTGACCCGCAACGAAGATATTCTGTCTTACCTTCCGATGGCGTGGGTCGGCGATTTCATCTTCTCGATCGGTCAGGCCTATTGGTGCGGGTTCTGCGTGAACTGCCCAGAAAGCGCCGACACGATGATGACCGACCTGCGCGAGATCGGGCCGACCTATTTCTTTGCCCCGCCGCGCGTGTTCGAGACGCAGCTGACCAATGTGATGATCCGGATGGAGGATGCGGGCAAACTGAAGAAGCGCATGTTCCGTCACTTCATGGATCACGCCAAGAAAGTCGGCGGCCTGCTGCTGGACGGAAAGCCGGTCGGGTTTGGCGACAAGGTGAAATACGCGCTGGGCAACATGCTGGTTTATGGTCCGCTGAAGGATACGCTGGGTTATGGCCGGTTCCGCGTCGGCTATACGGCGGGTGAGGCGATCGGGCCTGAGATTTTTGATTTCTACCGCTCGTTGGGCATCAACCTGAAACAGCTTTACGGCCAGACCGAGGCAACCGTTTTCATCACCGTGCAGCCTGACGGCGAGGTGCGCGCGGATACGGTTGGTGTGCCCGCGCCGGATGTTGAGTTGAAGATCGACGACAAGGGCGAGATTCACTATCGCTCGCCGGGTGTGTTTGTCGAGTATTACAATAACCCCGCCTCGACTGCCTCGACCAAGGATGCCGAGGGTTGGGTGGCTACAGGTGATGCCGGGTTCATTGAGGAAGGGTCCGGCCATCTGCGGATCATCGACCGTGCCAAGGACGTGGGCAAAATGGCCGACGGTTCGATGTTTGCGCCGAAATATGTCGAGAACAAGCTGAAATTCTATCCCGACATTCTTGAGGTCGTGCTGTTTGGCAACGGCAAGGATCGCTGCGTGGCCTTCATCAATATCGACCTGACGGCGGTTGGAAACTGGGCTGAGCGCAACAATGTGGCTTATGGGTCCTATCAGGAACTGACCAGTCATCCCCGTGTGTTAGAGACGATCAAGTCGCATGTGGAAGAGGTCAACAAGTCGGTTGCGGCAGATGAGATGCTGTCGGGCTGCCAAGTGCATCGCTTTGTGGTCCTGCACAAAGAGCTGGATGCGGATGATGGTGAAATGACCCGGACCCGAAAGGTGCGGCGCGGGTTTGTGGAAGAGAAATTCCACGACATTATTGATGCGCTTTATGACGGATCGTCCAGCGTTTCGACTACGACCGAAGTGACCTATGAGGACGGGCGCAAGGGGTCGATCTCGGCCACGCTGGAGATCGTCGACGCGCCGGTTGTTGCTGCGACCTCGCACAAGGTGGCGGCGGAATGAGGGCCGTTCGAGCGCCGCTCGACCTTGCGGTCATCGCCCCGCCCGCCGTCCCGTTTTTTGCAGCTCAGGGAGGATCTGATGCTGGATAGTTCCGAAGGATATGTCACCGAAGACGGCCGCAAGATCGGTGGCGTGGTGATGGAGATGAAGAACATCACCCTGCGCTTTGGCGGTGTGGTGGCGATCAAGGATATCTCGTTCGACATTCGTGAGGGTGAAATCCGGGCCATTATCGGACCGAACGGTGCGGGTAAATCCTCGATGCTGAACGTGATCTCGGGGTTCTATGTGCCGCAGGAAGGTGAGGTTTGGTTTCATGGTTCAAAACGCCCGCAGATGCGGCCCTTTGAGGTGGCGCAGCAGGGCATCGCGCGGACGTTCCAGAACATTGCTCTGTTCGAGGGCATGAGCGTTTTGGACAATGTGATGACCGGGCGTTTGGGTTTCATGAAGACCAACATTTTCCAGCAGGCCTGGTGGAAGGGCAAAGCCGAGGCGGAAGAGACGGAAAACCGCGAGGCCGTCGAGAAGATCATCGATTTCTTGGAAATCCAGCACATCCGCAAGACGCCTGTGTCCCGCCTGCCGTACGGGCTGAAGAAACGGGTCGAACTGGCACGCGCGCTGGCGGCAGAACCCAAGTTGCTGCTGCTGGATGAGCCGATGGCGGGCATGAACGTTGAAGAAAAAGAGGACATGAGCCGCTTTATCCTGGACGTGAATGACGAGTTTGGCACCACGATTGCGCTGATCGAACACGACATGGGCGTTGTGATGGACCTGAGCGACCGCGTGGTTGTGATGGACTATGGCCGCAAGATCGGTGACGGCACACCCGATGAGGTGCGCAACAATCAAGAGGTCATCGACGCCTATCTGGGGGTGAGCCATGATTAGAGTTTTTGTGCTGGCGTTTACCTTTCTGTTTGCGTGTACCTTTCAGGTTTTAGCAAGCGTAGAAAAAGCGTCGTACAATCTGTTCAGTACCCAATGTGTGACCCCGCTTACAAATGGAACTGACCCAGATGTATCCCAGTTTTATGGGTGGTCAGACGAAGAAGTTCTGCGACTGTCCGCTCAGACTGGATTACGACCTGAAGGCTTTCAATTTTGGACGCCGAATGGAACCGAAGATATCTTGGTGTGGTCCGAGACAGACCCGGTTTGTCAGGTTCTTCATTTTGGCTTTCAGTCCAGTTCGGCTGAGGAAATTTGGGCTATGTTCAGTGCCGATACGAGCTTTCGGACCCAGCCGTTTATTTCATCCGATGTTTCCAGTGAAGGATTGGCGATCAGTGGATTTGCCTCAAAGAAAGCGTCCGGGAATCGGTTCGTTCAAGTAACGGTTATGTTCCGTGACTTTAAGCAGCCCGGTGCGACCTTAGTGATGCTCACAGCAGTCAATGTCGGGCCATCGCCTGCATCTTGTGACCTGTTTCCCGAGGAGTGCGAATAATGCCTGAACAACTCGTATTTGCGATGGAGGTCATCCTGAATGGCCTGATGGCCGGGGTCCTATATGCTTTGGTCGCGCTGGGCTTTGTGCTGATCTACAAGGCTTCGGGGATTTTTAACTATGCCCAAGGGGTTATGGCACTGTTTGCCGCGATGACTCTGGTGGGGATCATGAAAGGTCAGGTACCGTTTGCGCATCTGATCAATGCCACCTTTGGCACACATATCCACTATTTTGGATGGAACGTGCCTGCGCTGCTGGCGATTATTCTGACCATGGCGGTGATGGTTTTGCTGGCCTGGGCGGTGCAGCGCTTTGTGATGCGCCATCTGGTGGGGCAGGAGCCGATCATTCTGTTCATGGCAACGATCGGCCTGGCTTATCTGCTGGAAGGCGTAGCCGATCTGATGTGGGGGTCTGAAATCAAGACGCTGGATGTGGGCCTGCCGCAGGGCATCAACCTGTGGATTGATGAGAGCACGTTCAACATCTTTGGCTACGGCTTCTTCATCGACAATCTGGACATTGTTGCAACCGTGATCGCGGCGCTTCTGGTGGCCGCGCTGGTGGCGTTCAGCCAGTACACCAAACAGGGCCGGGCGATGCGCGCGGTAGCTGATGATCATCAGGCTGCGCTGTCGGTCGGGATCTCGTTGAACTTCATCTGGGTGATGGTCTGGTCAGTGGCCGGTTTTGTGGCCCTTGTCGCGGGCATCATGTGGGGCACGAAATCGGGCGTTCAGTTCTCGCTGAGCCTGATCGCGCTCAAGGCGCTGCCGGTTCTGATGTTGGGCGGCTTCACCTCGATCCCCGGCGCCATCGTTGGCGGCCTGATCATTGGTGTGGGCGAAAAACTGTTTGAGTTTGCCATCGGTCCGATGGTGGGCGGGGCGACCGAGAACTGGTTTGCCTATGTACTGGCGCTGATCTTCCTGGTTTTCCGGCCGCAGGGTCTGTTCGGCGAAAAGATCATCGAGAGGGTGTAGGGCATGACCAAACTTATCGCCATCACCAATGTCATTGCCTGGGCCGGGTTCTGGGCGTTTGGATATATCGCTCTGACATCGGACGACCTGTCGGACGGGCAAGTGACAATCGCAGCTATTCTGGCTTTTGCCGGTCTGGTCATGGGTGTTCTGGCCTATTTGAAACTTGTGCGCGCGTCCGAAGCGAGCGGCTACGCCAAGGGATCGAACCAACTGGATGCTGCGGCCCGGAACCGGGCGCAGGAACAATGGGGAAAGTAAGACATGTTCTATCGTGAAGCAGGGGACTTCAAAGTCTCTTACGTGGATGACAGCCAGACCTTCCCGATCAAGTTCGACCGGTATCGGTACTATGTGGTGCTGGCGGTGGCATTTGGGATCATCCCGTTTATCATCAACGACTATTGGGCGAACGCTTTGCTTTTGCCTTTCCTGATCTACGCGATTGCAGCGATCGGGTTGAATATCCTTGTGGGTTATTGCGGTCAGGTCTCTTTGGGGACAGGCGGATTCATGGCTGTGGGGGCCTATGCTTGCTATAAGCTGATGACGGCCTTCCCTGATGTCAGCATGTTCGTCCATGTTATCCTTGCAGGTGGCATTACCGCGCTGGTGGGTGTTTTGTTTGGTTTGCCAAGCCTTAGGATCAAGGGCTTCTATCTGGCCGTGGCAACACTGGCGGCGCAGTTCTTTCTGGTGTGGTTGTTCAACCGGGTTCCGTGGTTTTACAACTATTCGGCCTCGGGGCAGATCAACGCGCCTGAACGGGAAGTATTTGGTATCATCATCACCGGACCGAACGCTCCGGCCTGGGCCACCTATCTGTTCTGCCTGATCTTCCTGACGCTGTGCGCCGTTTTGGCCCGCAACCTGACGCGCGGTACGACCGGGCGAAAATGGATGGCGATCCGCGATATGGACATCGCTGCCGAGATCATCGGCGTGAACCCCCTGCGGGCGAAGTTGACGGCCTTTGCCGTCAGTTCGTTCTTTGTGGGCGTCTCGGGTGCGCTGTTCTTTGCGGTCTATCTGGGTGCGGTCGAGGTCGGCGAAGTGTTTGGCATCCAGAAATCGTTCCTGGTGCTGTTCATGATCATTATCGGTGGGCTGGGCTCGATCTTCGGGTCTTTCGCGGGGGCTGCGTTCCTTGTTCTGCTGCCAGTCGTGCTGAAGGTCGTCGGTGCGGACATGCTGGGTTGGCCCACCGATATCGTGGCGCATTTGAATCTCGTCATCGTGGGCGGACTGATCATCATGTTCCTGATCCTCGAACCACATGGTCTGGCGCAACTGTGGCGCGTGGCGAAAGAAAAACTGAGACTCTGGCCATTCCCGCACTAGCGGGTCGGCCCAATCACATAACGGGTGGTACACGCCCGAGCTCACCATCGGACAAACCAAGGGAGGAGACACCCGATGAAATTGAAACTGGCAACCATGGCGCTGGGCGCTGTAATGGCGGCAGGTCCGGTTATGGCCGACCTCGTCTTTCCGTCGCTTAGCTATCGTACGGGGCCATATGCGGCGGGCGGTATCCCGTTTGCGGATGGCTATGCCGACTATTTCACACTGCTGAATGAACGCGATGGCGGGATCGGAGGAGTTCCGACCAAGGTGATCGAATGCGAAACCGGCTATAACACTGAAAAAGGTGTGGAATGCTATGAATCGACCAAGGGCGAAGGCTCGTTGGTGTATCAGCCGCTTTCGACCGGCATTACCTATCAGCTGATCCCCAAGACCACCGCAGATGGCATTCCGATGCACACGATGGGTTATGGGCGTACTTCGGCCAAGAACGGTGACGTGTTCAGCCATACCTTCAACTATCCTGCGAACTACTGGGATGGTGCCTCGGGTGCGATCAACTATCTGTTGGAGTCGAACAACGGCGACCTAAGTGGTAAGAAAATCGCGCTGGTCTATCACAACTCAGCCTACGGCAAGGAGCCGATCCGCACACTCGAAGAGCTGTCGGCAAAGCATGGCTTTGAGCTCGTTGCGCTGCCCGTTGATCACCCAGGTCAGGAGCAGAAATCCCAATGGCTGCAAATTCGCCGCGATCGTCCCGACTTCGTCCTGATGTGGGGCTGGGGTGTGATGAACCAAGTCGCAGTTCAGGAAGCTGCCAACATCCGCTACCCGATGGAAAACTTCATCGGTATCTGGTGGTCGGGTTCCGAGAATGACGTGCTGCCTGCGGGTGAAGCCGCCAACGGCTACAAGGCACTGACCTTCCACAACGTGGGCACCGATTTCCCGGTCTTTGACGACCTGCAGAAATATGTGGTCGACGCCGGTAAGGCTGCCGGTGCGGGCGATCAGGTAGGTACGGTTCTGTATAACCGCGGTCTCTATGCCGCTATGTTGGCCGCCGAAGCCGCCAAGAAAGCGCAGGAAATCCACGGCACCGACGACATCACCCCTGCGATGATGCGCGATGGTATGGAAGCGCTGGAAATCACCGAAGCCAAGATGACCGAGCTGGGTCTGCCCAACTTTGGTCCAGCCTTCTCGGTCTCGTGCGAAAACCACGGCGGGGACGCTTTGGTTGGCGTGACCCAATGGGATGCGGCCAGCAAGACCTGGAGCTTGATTTCAGAGTTCAAGGCCACCGATGGCGACGTGATCGGCCCGCTGATCAACGAAGACTCGAGCGCTTATGCGACCGAGAACAAAATCGACGGACGTTGCTGATCCGATCTTCTGAAAAACGGGGTGGCGCATTGACGCCGCCCCGACCCCAACACAAGCCTGAGGACACGCACTGATGCTGGATGCGGCTCAAAACACCGAAGTGCAGGCTGAAACCCTGCTTGAGGTCAACAATATCGAGGTGATCTACAACCACGTGATCCTCGTTTTGAAGGGCGTCAGCCTGACCGTGCCCAAGGGCGGGATAACCGCTTTGCTGGGTGGCAATGGGGCGGGGAAGACGACAACGCTCAAGGCGGTGTCGAACCTGCTGCATTCGGAACGGGGCGAAGTCACGAAAGGGACGATCAAGTATCGCGGGACCAGCGTGCATGAAAGCGATCCAGCTGATCTTGTGGAAAAGGGCGTCATCCAGGTGATGGAAGGCCGCCATTGTTTCGAACACCTCACGGTCGAGGAAAACCTGCTGACCGGGGCCTACACCCGCAAGGATGGCAGCGCCGCGATCCAGCAAGACCTTGAGCTGGTCTATACCTATTTCCCCCGCCTCAAGGAACGCCGCCGGTCGCAGGCGGGCTATACCTCGGGCGGTGAGCAACAGATGGTTGCGATGGGGCGCGCGCTGATGTCGCGGCCCGAGACGATCCTGTTGGACGAACCCTCGATGGGTCTGGCCCCGCAGCTGGTCGAAGAGATTTTCGGCATCGTGAAGGACCTGAACGAGAAAGAGGGCGTGTCTTTCCTGCTGGCCGAACAGAACACCAACGTGGCGCTGCGGTTTGCGCATTACGGCTACATCTTGGAATCGGGTCGTGTGGTGATGGATGGCCCGGCGGCGGAGCTGCGCGAAAACCCGGACGTGAAGGAATTCTACCTCGGTATGTCTGATGAGGGCCGCAAGAGCTTCCGCGATGTGCGGTCCTATCGCCGCCGCAAGAGGTGGCTGTAAGCGGATGGAGGATCTGGCGATGACCTATTTCGACGCACTCGAAACCCGATCAGCCGATAAACGCGCAGCGGATCAGTCCGAAGCGCTGCAAAAACAACTTGTGCGGGCTCTGTCTGCGCCGGGTTTCCAAACGCATCTGGCGGATGTGGAGACAGATGGTGTCGCATCGGTTGAGGACTTGCCCAAACTACCGGTTCTGCGCAAATCAGACTTGGCGCAGGCACAGGCTGCACGTCCTCCGTTTGGAGGGTTCACCGTCAAACCCGCACGGCATTTCCACCATGTGTTTCAATCTCCGGGCCCGATCTACGAACCGGGCAGCACCGATCCCGACTGGTGGCGCATGGGACGATTCCTGCACGCTGCTGGTGTGGGGCCGGGCGATATCGTGCAGAATTGCTTTGGCTATCACCTGACGCCCGCGGGCATGATCTTTGAAAGCGGCGCGCGCGCGGTTGGGGCGGCTGTTTTGCCCGCAGGCACCGGCCAGACCGAACTGCAAGTGACTGCTGCCCGCGATGTGGGCTGCACCGCCTATGCCGGGACGCCGGACTACCTGAAGGTCATACTGGACAAGGCGGATGAGATGGGCGTCCAGCTTCATTTCACGACCGCCGTTGTAGGGGGCGGGGCCTTGTTTCCGTCACTGCGGCAGGAATACGCGGATCGCGGGATCTCGTGCCTGCAATGCTATGCCACTGCCGATCTGGGTAACATCGCCTACGAAAGCCCCGCTATGGAGGGGATGATCATCGACGAACATGTCATTGTTGAGATCGTGACCCCCGGCACCGGCACCCCGGTGGCAGAGGGTGAAGTGGGTGAGGTCGTTGTGACCTCATTGAACCCCGACTATCCGCTGATCCGTTTCGCGACAGGCGATCTATCGGCGATCATGCCCGGCCAGTCATCTTGCGGACGCACCAATGCACGGATCAAGGGCTGGATGGGCCGCGCTGATCAGACCACCAAGATCAAGGGTATGTTTGTGCGCCCCGAACAGGTGGCCGCGCTGGTCGATAAACATGCCGAGATCGTCAAAGCCCGCGTCATTGCCGCCCGCCAGGGTGAGATGGATATGATGACCGTTCAGATCGAAAGCCCCGGTGGTGATGACATGGCCTATGCCAAATCGGTTGTCGAGCTGCTGAAACTGAAAGGCGCGATCGAGGTCGTCGCGCCGGGATCACTGCCTAAGGACGGGCTGGTGATCGAGGATCAGCGCGTTTACGAATGACGCCAAGCAGGTCTGCGGCAGTATGTGCCGCAGATTTGTATCCCTGCCCACTGGTGTTTCCGACCGTTTTGGTCGATTAAAGACGAAACCTGCGCCTTAGCCAGTAAAAAGCCGGGATCATGGCCGACGTCGAATTCTCAGAACACGGAACGCGCAATCGCGGCGCGTTGGGCACCCGGTTGGTGGCGACCGTGGCCTGTCTGGTGGCGGCGGCCTGTCTGCTGCCTATGCTGGCCGTCGTTCTGGCGGCTGTGACGGGTGGGACGGACACGATCTCTCACCTAATGGAAACGGTCTTGCCAGGCTATGCGCTGACCACTGCGGTGCTGGTTGTTTTGGTGGCGATAGGGACGTTTTCCATTGGTGTCGGTGCGGCGTGGCTGGTGACGATGACCCGTTTTCCTGGTGTTCGGTTCCTGGAAATCGCGCTGGTGCTGCCGCTGGCCTTTCCGGCCTATGTTCTGGCCTATGCCTATACGTTCATTCTGGACCACCCCGGTATCGTCCAAACCACCCTGCGCGACATAACCGGCTGGGGTCCGCGTGATTACTGGTTCCCCGAGATCCGCTCGACCGAGGGTGCAGCGGCAATGCTGATCCTCGTGCTTTATCCTTATGTCTATCTGCTGGCCCGCGCGGCATTTCTGCAGCAAAGCGCCAGCGCCTTTCTGGCTGCGCGCGCGCTGGGCAAAAGCCCGTGGCTGGCTTTCTGGCACGTTTCGTTGCCAATGGCGCGCCCGGCGATTGCCGGGGGTGTATTGCTGGCCATCATGGAGACCATCGCCGATTTCGGCACCGTCGCCTATTTCGGCGTGCAGACCTTTGCCACCGGCATCTACACCAGCTGGTTTTCCATCGGAGATCGTGCTGCCGCCGCGCAACTGGCGTTGTGCCTTCTGGGTTTTGCACTGCTGATGGCCGTGGCTGAACGGATGCAACGCGGCAAGGCGAAGTATTATCAGGCGGGCAAAAGCCACGCATCGCTGCCCTCGGCCCAACTGAAAGGATGGCAGGCGGCGGCGGCGTTCACGCTGTGTATCATTCCGGTGTTGCTGGGGTTTCTGCTGCCTGTGTTCATCCTGGTTCAGATGGGGATGGAATCGGAACAAAACCTGCTGTCGCGGCGCTATATCGGCTTCATCCAGAACTCGCTGACCTTGGCGGGCACTGCCGCCGTGATCACCGTGTTTGCGGCGATTTGCGTGGGTTTCTTTCAACGCCTGCGTCCGGGTCGGAGTTCTGCCACGGCGGGCTATCTCGCACGGCTGGGCTATGCGGTGCCCGGAGGCGTGATAGCTGTGGGCCTAATGGTGCCCTTTGCAAGTTTCGACAATGCTCTGGACGCGTGGATGCGGCAAACATTCGATATCTCGACCGGCCTGCTGGTCACGGGGTCAATCTGGCTGCTGGTTGCGGCCTATATGGTTCGGTTTCTGGCCGCCGCGCTCAGCGCCTATGAGGGCGGTCAAAGCACAGTTCATGCTAATATGGACGCGGCCTCTCGGTCCTTGGGGCAAAGCCCGCTGGGCACGTTGCGCCGCGTGCACCTGCCGATTCTGACGCCATCGCTGCTGACCGCGCTGCTGATTGTGTTTGTGGACGTGATGAAAGAGCTGCCCGCGACTCTGATCATGCGCCCGTTCAACTTTGACACTCTGGCGGTGCAAGCCTATCGGTTGGCCTCGGACGAACGGCTTGAGGGGGCTGCGGTGCCGTCGCTGGTCATTCTGGCTGTGGGGCTGTTGCCGGTTATTCTGATCTGCCGGCAAGTGGGGCGCAGACGCTAGGTCGCTTCAAAATTACCACACCTTGCGTTGGGTGGGCTTGATTCAGACGCGTTTTCCGGCAAGGCTTGGGGTATGAACATGCAGCCTCCTAGCCGGTTCTCTGGTAACTCGGCCCAGATGCCCGTCGCCTTCAACCGCCACGAGATGTCGCATATCTTGTCCGTCTATGGCCGGATGGTCGCCGCCGGAGAGTGGCGGGACTACGGCATTTCCAACCTGCGCGACATGGCAGTGTTTTCCATCTTTCGCCGCACGGCTGAACATCCGATCTACCGGGTCGAAAAGCACCCGCGCCTGCGGCAAAAACAGGGGATGTATTCGGTGGTGGGCATGGATGGCCGTATCCTGAAGCGCGGCCATGATCTGCGCACCGTGCTACGGGTACTGGAACGCAAGCTGATCCGTTCGGTTGACCTTGATTAGAGCCTTTTATGGCTGGTCACTGGCCCGTCACCCTGATCCTTGATACGCGCGATCGCCTGCGTCATCGGCTCGAACGTCACATCCATGTGGAAGGCGTTGGCGTGTAGAAGCATATCCTCAGCGTAAACCCATGCAACATGGCCTTTCCAGAATAAAAGATCGCCACGCTGGGGCGGTGTACCGTCGGGCAGTGTTTTGCCAACTTCACGCTCTTGATCCCCGCTATCGCCTGGACAGGGCATTCCGCAGGCCAGCATTCCGGCCTGCACCAGGCCCGAGCAATCCAACCCAAACCGGCTGTTGCCACCCCATAAGTACGGTGTGCCCAAAAACAGTTCGGCCACGGCGACCGGATCGGTCAGGGTGACGCCGACAGGTTTGGCGTGAACAGCGGGAATAAACCCAAGACCAGTTTCCAGAAACCCATTTTTCTCGGAACTGGCGGCTATTTTGCTGCCGAAACTCAGCGACGCGGTATCCTGGCTTTTCATGTCCGGCTGCGCATAAATATGCGTCGCCGGGGCGGTAATCCAATGGGTGGCAGGAGCGTGCAGACCAAGCTGGTTCGAGCGGACCCAGCCACGGTATCCATCCTTGTCCGCTTTGATCTGCTTCCATCCATCTGCGGCATCGGTCACCGCGACAGTGTCCCCGTATAAAAGCTGTCGATCCCGAGGACCATCGGGCGCGCGCATCAAATCGACGACCGGTTTGATGATGCTATGTCGCGTCATAGTTTCAGCATCTCGGGCAAGGCGGCCAGCAGGGCGCGTGGACCTTGTCCCAAACCGCCTTTGCTGCGCCCCGGTTCCTTGCTGCGCTGCCACGAGAAGATATCGAAATGCATATAGCGGTTGTCACCCACAAAACGGCGCAGAAACAAAGCGGCGGTGATTGACCCGGCAAACCCACCAGCCGGCGCATTGTCCAGATCGGCGATGCCGGGTTCTATCATCCCTTCATACGGCTCGTGAAAGGGCATTCTCCAGACCGGATCGGCTGCTTGACGCGCGCCGCGGGCCAGGGCATCCGCAGCGCCATCATCATCGGTGTAAAACGGCGCTAGATCGGTGCCAACCGCAACGCGGGCTGCGCCGGTCAGTGTCGCCATCGAAATCAAAAGGTCCGGTTGCCCCTCATCCGCCAGCGTCAGCGCGTCTGCTAGAACAAGACGCCCTTCGGCATCGGTATTATTGATCTCGACCGTAAGGCCCTTGCGCGAGGTCAGGATATCGCCGGGTCGGAACGCGTTTCCGGCCACCGAATTCTCAACCGCTGGGATCAGGACACGCAGTTGCAACGGCAGGTTCAGCGCCATGATCATCCGCGCCAGACCCAGAACATTGGCCGCCCCGCCCATGTCCTTTTTCATCAATCCCATTGATGCACCGGGTTTAAGGTTCAACCCGCCGGTATCAAAGCAGACACCCTTACCGACCAGAGTCAGTTTCGGCCCCGCGTTACCCCAGTTCATCTCGATCAGACGAGGAGCCTGCGCGGCCGCACGACCCACAGTGTGGATCATGGGAAAATTCTGGCCCAACAGATCATCGCCCGCAATCACTGAACAGGATGCGCCGAATTCCTGCGCCAGCGCTTCAGAAGCGGCCTGCAACTGATCCGGCCCCATATCTGATGCAGGTGTGTTGACGAGATCGCGGATCAATGCCTCGGCCTTGGCAATAATCTCCAACCGGGTGGTATCCACGCCGTCCGGGGCGATAAGGCGGGCCTTGGCAGCGGATTGGCTGGCATAGCGGTCAAAACTATACCCTGTCAGCAACCATCCCAGACACTCGGTCTCAACCACGTCGTCTGGCAGGCCCGAAGCGATGTGATACGTGCCCTTGGTCAAAGCTTCGGCAGCGGCGGCCAGCGGGAACCGTTTGCGTGCGCGACCCGCAGGCTTGCCATAGCCCGCCAGCGCCATGGACGGCGCACCGTCTGCATTGGGAATCAACAGGGTTTGACCCAAACCAGCGGTAAAGCCGCTGTTTTCAACCCAAGCCCTCACAGCGTCCGACTGATCCGCCAGCCAGCTTTCGAGCTGGGGCTGCGCGATCACGTGCAATGGCAGGGACGGGTCAGAGGCGGAGGCAAAGGACAGGTTCATGGGGATCTCAACTGGTTCGGTTTGCGCCCAGCCTATCCGTCCACGATCCGTCCGCAAGCCCCGTCAGACCGAAAGATCCTGCTGGTCCCAAATAACGGTCAGCGATTTCTCACCCACGCGGATCAGGCGCGACAGTGTTGCGCCGGTGGCGACGGCATCGCCGACATCCACGTTATGCGCCACATCGCCCGCTACGCGCGCCAGTGCAGTCATGCCGACCTGTTCGGAAATCGCCACCAGGGAACGCGCACATTTGCGCAAGCTGGTCCAATCACGCCGCCGCCAGTAGCGTTCGCAATTCGACAAGCGCACGGCCAATTCCTCGACTGTGCGGCATAGCACGTCCAGTGCATTCTGATCACCCAGTTGCCCGCAAAGACCATTCAACTGGTCCGGATCCAGACGGACGGATTCCTTGTGTTCAAGTGTGACTATCTTTTCCACCACATTTACCCCAATTCTAAACGCCCCCACGGCGTGGATTGACTGTTGCGCGGAATTCCTTTGCAAAACCTTGCAGCGCACAGGGATAATGGCTCGAATTTTCGGCGAATTCAGGTTACAGCACTCGTCAGACACAAGACTAAGGACACAAAAATGGATCGCGCCAAACCTTTGCCGAACTATCTGGTCAAGCGATATCACGGCTGGAAAGCTACGACGTATTCGGAAAATCAGGTCTGGTACCGGCGTCTTGCCACCGAAGGACAGCGCCCACGCGCCATGGTCATTTCCTGCTGTGACAGTCGGGTGCACGTGACTTCGATTTTCGGGGCCGATCAGGGTGAATTTTTTATTCACCGAAATATCGCCAACCTGGTTCCACCCTATGCCCCGGACGGAGACCACCACGGCACCAGCGCAGCAATCGAATACGCTGTAACTGCGCTGAAAGTGGCGCATCTGATCGTTCTGGGTCATTCGCAATGTGGCGGTGTTCAGGGCTGTATCGACATGTGCAAGGGCCAGGCCCCGCAGCTTGAAGCGAAAGACAGCTTTGTGGGGCGTTGGATGGATATCCTAAAGCCGAAATACGATCTGGTAGCGGATATCGAGGACAGCACGGACCAGGCGCGCCAGTTTGAGCGCCACGCGGTTGTCGCCTCGCTGGAAAACCTGCTGACCTTCCCGTTCATTGCTTCGGCGGTCGAGGACGGATCACTGAGCCTGCACGGGCTGTGGACCGATATCGGAGAGGGCGGGCTGCAATGCTATGACCCGCATGAAAAGAAGTTCGTGGTTGTTTGACCATAAGTAAGTTCGCTGCGATCGGAAGGGCCGATCAGGCCCTTCTTGAAACGCAGTTACTCATCACCTCAGAACCATTCCTTCGGGCCAGCTGAGCTTGGTTTCGATCTCAACGGTTTCGGTTTGGCCGGGCGCAAGCTCCATTTCCCACGCCAGAATACCGCGCCGGTTGTCGACATTCTCGTCGGCCGGCTTGGGGGTCGCGGTCCATTCGATCTTAAGATCATCCTGTTCGGAATATGGAACACTGTCGAGCAACCGCAGGGGCCACGTCTCATCCGAGAGGTTTTCAACACGAATTTGCGCACGTTCGGCGCGTTCGTTCGAGCGTGCAATCAAACCGACATCACCACTGCGCCGACCCAGAACCTGCCGCCGCAAGGTGAGCGCATATAGGGGGCCAAATCCAAGCTCCACCTCTTCGCCGGGGCCGATATCAGGACTGGAGTCGACCGCGACCAGCACACCGTCGACCTGCCACCGGGCGTAGTCAGATGAAAACAGGTTTTGCGAATAAGGGTTCGTAAACCGCGCGGTCCGATAGGCTGTGGTATCCCGGCTGGGATTTGCCAGGGCAAACACCTCTGCAGGTTGGGACATGCTGTCCAGTTCCAGCACGGCGGCCCCATATCCGCTGGAAATCGAGATCGGCACAGGCAGTGTATAGGTCGTGCCTGTTCCTTGAATTGACGCGGCGCTCGGGGCCCAACTAGTCCCGGTTTCTTCGACAATAACCGGGGCCTCTACAACCGGTTCTTCCAGCGCTTTGGGTTTTTCACGGATAGAACGGCGTTTGGTCCGAAGCCATGACGCGGCGCTTTGATCGTTGGGCTGTAGTGTGGAAACGCTGAGGGTGATGTCGTTCCAGTCCTCGCCGGTCATTTGACCCACCAGAACGCTACGACTAATCTGTACCTCCGGGACACTTCCGGTCTTCAGATCAAATACATAAGCCGGCTGCCAAGTTGCGGTTTCATAACTGAGATATGACAGCGATAATGTTCCTTTTGTATCTACTTCGGCGTCAACATCGACGGCGATAAAGATACGTTCATTCGTTTCGGGCAAAAGGGCGGCCAGATCAGCGCGGGCTGCGTCCAACTCGGTCTCAAGCTCGGTCAGTTGGGTTTCTGTTTCGCGGGCCTCAAGCTCTGCCGCCAGCGCAGTGTTTTCGGCCTCAAGGGTTTCACTTCCAACCATGCGGGCAATGTTGCGCAGGTTTTCGGGATCCGATCCGGCCAAACCTACGTTACGCCCCAGATTGGACAGGAACGTAATCGTATGATCGGCAGCTTGGGCTTTCAATCGGGCGGTTTCGGCCTGATCTTGTACCGATTGAATTCGCGTTTCTATGTCTTTGATGCGGTCTTCTACCTGTTTGACGGCGTCGCCGACATAGTCACGCCAGGGCACGTCTTCGAAACGTGAAATAAAGGCCGTTTGGGTAACCCATCGGCGCGAAACTGCATGGTCGCGATTTGGTGGCCCACGTCATCGCCTAACGGAGTGCCTAACAGGATCAGACGATGAGTGCCCGCCGGAACGTCGAACTCAGCTGTTCGGGTGATCAGGGCGCTGTCCGGGTAAACGGTCACGGCGCTGACATCCGTATCAAAGGTAAAGGTTTCGGCGGACAGAATGGTCGGCACAAGGGCCAACAAATAGAACACTGGCTTCATAATCACTCGCGGAAATAAAAATGCAAACTACCGTATTGGTTGCAATTGAACCGCAATATATCAAGTCAAAATAAAAAGAGCCGCCCAAAAGGCGGCCCTTGGTACCGGTTCAAGTAAGCGAATTCAGCCCTTTTTCAGAACCTCACGGCCCAGCAGTTCGGCGATCTGCACCGCGTTCAGCGCTGCGCCCTTGCGCAGGTTGTCGCTGACGCACCACAGGTTCAGACCGTTTTCGATGGTCGAATCCTGACGGATGCGGCTGATGAAGGTCGCGAAATCGCCCGCGCATTCGATGGGCGAGACGTAGCCACCGGCCTCGCGCTTGTCGATCACCATGATGCCCGGTGCTTCACGCAGGATATCGCGGGCTTCGTCTTCGTCCAGGAATTCCTCGAATTCGATATTCACGGCCTCGGAATGGCCGACGAATACGGGAACGCGGACGCAGGTGGCTGTGACCTTGATCGACGGGTCGACGATCTTTTTGGTCTCGACCACCATCTTCCATTCTTCCTTGGTCGAGCCGTCTTCCATGAAGACGTCGATCTGCGGGATGACGTTGAAGGCGATCTGCTTCTGGAACTTCTTGGGTTCCACTTCGGTTGTGGGGTTGTAGACCGCTTTGGTCTGATCCCACAGCTCATCCATGCCCTCTTTGCCCGCGCCCGAGACCGACTGATAGGTCGAGACGACAACGCGCTTGATCTTGGCGCGGTCGTGCAGCGGCTTCAGAGCGACAACCATTTGCGCGGTCGAGCAGTTGGGGTTGGCGATGATGTTCTTGTTTTTATAGTCGTGGATCGCCTGCGGGTTACATTCCGGCACGATCAGCGGAATGTCGGGGTCGTAGCGATAGAGCGACGAGTTGTCGATCACCACACAACCAGCCGCAGCCGCCTTGGGCGCGTAGACTTTGGTTGCGTCCGAGCCGATGGCAAACAGCGCCATGTCCCAGCCGGTGAAATCGAAGGTGTCGATGTCCTGGGTAGTCAGTGTCTTGTCGCCAAAGCTTACTTCGGTGCCCAACGAACGACGGCTTGCCAGCACGGCAAGTTCATCGACGGGGAACTGGCGTTCTGCCAGAATGTTCAGCATTTCGCGGCCCACGTTACCCGTGGCGCCGGCGACAACGACGCGATAGCCCATTTCATGTCTCCAAAGTTAAGGACGCGCGTTCATAGCTGCGTTGCGGCAAAGAAAAAAGGGTTTTCGGGTCAGATTTCACCCGATGACACCGATTTGACGCGGCGCATCGCCTCAGGTGTCGGTCAAAAGCCGTTCGTAGAGGGCGACAAGGGTCTTTGCTTCGCCGTTGATGTCGAAATTCTGCTCGACATGGGTACGGGCGGCGCGGCCGGATTGCGCTAGGGAATCGCGGTTTTCCAGCATCCGGGCTGCGGCATCGGCCAAGGCCGGGAAATTGCCTGGCTCCACCACATGGCCCAATGACGGGTCGGTAACGATTTCAGAGAACGCGCCAACGTCGGTGGCCACGACGGGCACGCCGCAGGCCATCGCCTCTAGCGGTGTGAGGCCGAAGCCTTCCCACCGCTGGGGTGCGATGAAGAGGTCCAGAACCTGATACCATTCGGCGATCTGGTCGACTGTAACCTCGGGCATGAAGAGGATGCGGTCGGACAGGCCCGCCACCGCGACCTTGTCATTCAATTCGGACAGAAAGGTGGTGTGTTGTTCCGTGGCGCGGCCCATGACGATGCCATGCACATCGTCAAAGCGGCCACATAGGTCGATCATTGCATCCACAAAGGCGTCAGTACCCTTCTGGTGGCGGATGCGGCCATAGCAGCCCAGCAGGAGGCCATCAGGCAGGCCCAACCGGGCGCGAACGGCCGTTTTATCCTCGGGCGGAGTAAAATCCTGCAGGTTGATACCATGCATGATCACCTGTGCATCCCGATCCAGATACCCGGCGGTTTTGCGCGAGGTGGCGACTACGGCGTCCATCTTGTCGATCAGCCATTTGGTATAGCCCGTATGCGCCCGCTGCGACGCGCTGGTGAACAGCAGTTTCAGCCGCAACCGCAGGATGTTGCGCAGGAACAGACCCAACAGCATCTCGGTATTGCGGCGGGCGTGCCAGACGCGCAGGGTTTTGCGCGACAGAAAGGGCAGGCGGCCAAGCGGGATATGCGGGATATCGGCAGGCAGGCCCGGACCAGTGGCTGCAATGTCGATCCATTGCACCTGCAACGGCACCAACCGCGCAATCGTTGCCGTCACGCCCGAAAGCCTGCGTTTGAGATTGGGGGCAATGACGCGCGGGTCAGACATGGGCTCTCCTGACGGGGTTGGCGTCAGTCGACGCTGTCCCGGCTGAATAGATAGATCACGCAGCCAATGGCAAGCGAGATGGCGAAAAAGCCGAATATCGCTGTGTAGGGTGCGGAGGGGCTGATGTCTACCGTGGCCGCGTGGACGCGGCCGGTGACGAATTGGGCAAGGCCGACGCCTCCGATCCCGAAAAGGTTCAACAGGGTCACGCCCCGGCCCACTAGGTGTGGAGGAACAAAGGCGCGGCCATGGGCCATGATGACAGGAAAGCTGGCCCCGGTGAATCCGATGACCGAGATCAGAACTACCGACAACCAGACCGCATTGTCGATCCACAGGCACAACAGGGTCAGGGCGACCACGCCCAGCGCGTTACCGCCAAAGATCACCCATTTCCGCGTTCCCAATATCCGGTCAAGCGGGCCATAGGCGAAGGTGCCCGCAATCATCGACGCGCCCATGATCAGAGTGGCGGTTCCGATCTGTGTAGTGCTGAGGGCGAAGATATCACTTAGATAGGGTCCGGCCCAAAGGCCGCGCGTCGCGGCCGACGGCGCATAGGCCACCAACATCAGGGGCAAGATGGCCCAGAGTGCGGGCTGCTTCAGCAGATCCAGAACCGATCCTTTGTGGTCGGTTTCAACGCGTTTGGGATCATGAACTGTGAAAAGGATGCCGATGGCGATCGCGCCCGAAAACAGGGCCAATGTGACCATCGTAGCCCGCCAGCCCATCAGCTCGACGGCCAGCGCCGTGGGGTATGAGGCAACCAGATTGCCGACTGACCCCAAACCCAGCATCAGAGCAGCCAAAGTGGCGAAACGGGCCGGGGGGTATTCACGGGCGAAAATAAAGTACGATGCCATCAGGATCGGCGAGCATCCCACTCCGATCAGTCCCATTGCCACGGCGATATGAAGCGGCGTGCTTGCAAGGGCAAAGATCAGCGCGCCGCCAGCGCCGCCGACCAGCAGCAATACAGTCGAGGTCAGTCGGGGGCCAACACGATCCAACGCCCATCCGACGGGCAGTTGCATGGCGGCGAAGATCAGGAACCAAAGACCCGATGCAAAGGCAAGGTCTTCGGGTGTGGCGCCGATATCCCGGCCCAGATCAACGCTGAGAACCGCCAGAAAAGCGCGAAAAAACTGGCTGAGCACATAGCCCAGGCACAACACGACCAAACCTGCTTTCATGAAATGACTCTCTCCCCCGCGGCTAACCGGCTATGCTTGGCACGGCAGGACTCCGCACACAAGCATGTGTGTAATGACGATTTCGCGGGACAGGTGCCACAATCGGGCTATGCTCAGGGATAATTTCGACAAGAGGTTATTATGAAGGACGCTCAGGTCGCGTTTTACGACAGCCTGCCCTTGCTGCGGGACTTTACCCGTTTGGCCGACCCTCAGCGGTTTTCGGCCATTCCCAGTGACTGGGTCGTTGGTGTTGCGGACATTGTCGACTCGACCGGGCAGATCGCGCAGGGACGCTACAAAACGGTCAATACCGTCGGGGCGGCGGTCATTTCAGCGATGATCAACGCCATGAGCGGGCGCGAGTTTCCTTATGTGTTCGGTGGTGACGGCGCAGGCTTTGCTGTGCCGGCCAGTGCGGCCGAAGCGGCTCGCGAGGTTCTGGCCGCCATGAGGCGCTGGGCCGAGGAAGAGTTTTCCATTCCGCTGCGCGCAGCATTGGTGACGGTGGCCGAAATCCGCAAGGCGGGCAAAGACCTGCGCGTCGCCCGTTTCGCACCATCGGACGGGGTCGACTATGCGATGTTCTCGGGCGGGGGGCTTGCTTGGGCGGAAACACAGATGAAGGCCGGTCGCTTTATGGTGCCCGAAGCCGACCCCGGTGTACGCCCTGATCTTACCGGTCTGTCCTGTCGGTGGTCCAACGTTAAGGCGCAGCATGGGCAGATCGTTTCGCTGGTCGTGGAACCCACGCCGCACGCCACCGAGGCGGATTTTGCCGACCTCGCCCAATCGGTTCTGTCTGCAGCCGAAGGGTTGGAGCGCGCGGGTCATCCGGTACCGGAAAACGGCCCACCAATCGGATGGCCGCCACCTGGTCTGAGCATTGATGCCCATGTCTCGCGCGCCGGAGGCAGCGTCTTTGGTCAAATGCTCAAACTGTTGGTACAGAATTTGCTGATCGCATTGCTGTTTCGGTCCGGCAAACGGCTGGGTAACTTTGAGCCGGACCACTATAAACGGATGGTCAGCCGGAATGCGGATTATCGAAAGTTCGACGACGGGCTTAAAATGACGCTGGATTGCGATCCTGCGACGTTGGCGCAAATTCAGATGATGCTGGAACAAGCGCGCGGGCGCGGCAAGGTGCGTTATGGCTTGCACGCACAGGACGAGGCGATGATGACCTGTTTTGTGCCTTCAGCTACCCGCGATGACCACGTGCATTTCGTTGATGGCGCGTCAGGTGGCTATGCGCAGGCCGCTGCGGCGATGCAGAGCTGATCGTTACCGGGTCTTCCACTTCGTCACCAATGCGCGCGCCGCCTGCGTCAGGATCATGACGTCGATTCCAACAGCCAGAAACTGTGCGCCCATCTCAAGGTAGCTTTGTGTCGCCTCTTCATGAGTGCCCAGAATTCCGGGGGCCTTGCCGGCTTTTTTGATTCGGCTGATTGCGTCGGCAATGGTTTCGCGAACCTCCGGCGCCGCGCTGTTGCCCTGGTATCCCATATCCGTCGACAAGTCCGCTGGACCGATAAAAACGCCATCGACGCCATCGACTTTCAAAATATCATCAAGCGCGGCGATACCGGCACGGTTTTCGACCTGAACCAATAGGCAGACTTGCGCATCTGCCGTCTGGATGTAATCGGAGAAAGAACCGTACCCGGTCGCCCGCGCGGCGCCAGCACCGACGCCGCGGACCCCTTCGGGTGGATAACGGCAGGCGCGCACCAGTTCGCGCGCTTGATCTGCGCTGTTGACCATGGGAACCAAAATTGTTTGGGCCCCGGCGTCCAATACCATTTTGATCAGCGCGGTGTCTCCGACGGGCACCCGAACAACCGGATGTGTGGCACTGGCCGACAAGGCCATAAGCTGGTCACGAACCGAGCGGATATCGTTAGGCGCATGCTCTCCGTCGATTACCAGCCAGTCGAAGCCAGCGGTTCCCATGATTTCAGCGGTGACGCTTTCGGCGAAGCTGGTCCAGCAGCCGATCAAGCGATCTCCATTGGCCAGAGCTTCTTTGAATGTGTTTACAGGGGCTGGCATCGCGGGGCCTCCAAGGCGGTGGTGGAAACGCCTGACAGTGATGGCCATTCGGGGGAAAAGGTCAATCAGATTTGGCATTGGTTTCGAAGGTGCTGCGGGCAAATCTGGACAACAAGGCTCTGAATAAGGGGTTTTCCGCGCTGTTGCAGTCTTATTGGATTTCGGTCAAGATTCCGTATGACCAAAGACCTGCCATCGACATCCCGCTCGTTGCCGATTGCGTTGCTTCGGGCCCGCGAACGGGTCATGGGCCCTATTCGGAAGATGTTGGCAGACGCCGGCGTAACCGAGCAGCAATGGCGTGTGTTGCGTGTTCTGAACGAGGAAGGTCCACAAGAGCCCACGGTGATTGCAGACCGGGCGTGTCTGTTGTTGCCCAGCCTGACACGGATTTTGCAAAAGCTCGAGGTTAAGGGACTGATCCGGCGCAGTGCCCATCCAATCGACAAGCGCCGACAGATTGTCGAGATCATGCCAACGGGTGAGCAGATCATCCGCGACAATATCGACGTCACAGTCCGGCTGGCGGATGAGATAAAGTCGCAATTGGGCCCCAAAAGGCATGAGACACTGCTGGACCTTCTGAACGATCTTTATGATCTCAAAACCTGAGAGGTTACTCTGCGCCCCGCCAGAGGCGGTGATTGGTGTCCCCTGGCGGGAGAGTCGGACTTAGCCTTGTATTTTGTGTCCGACCGACGCTTCAGAGGACCAGCCAACCTGAAATGAGGCGACATTGCGAAAGTTGCGACCCTTGGGGGGCGGGCCACGACCGCGGTTCTCTGAAACAGGTGCACCCGGTCTTTTGTGCAATCCGCCCTATCGTGGGGCTTTGGGCGGGCACGAATGGTCTGGGTGCAATTCAACGTCTGTTTGTTGTCTGCAACCTTTGATTTAGTGCTTCGATCTGTCATTCCAAGATGTAGGGCTACAAAGTAACCCGGGTCAGGACGTCGCTTTGGCTTGTTCAGACCGGGTGTATCCTTAGGATGCGCCCAGTGCGTTGCAAGAAGGGGCCAAAGATGTCTGATACATTGTTTTCCTTGCCAGACCCGATCGAGGTACCGATCCACGGGGAGTCGTCCTTTTACCCCGTCGGTCGCATTTTCTGTGTCGGACGCAATTATGCAGCCCATGCCGCGGAAATGGGCCACGAGGTTGACCGCGAAGCGCCGTTCTATTTCACCAAATCGGCAGCTAATGCCGTGCTGTCCGGTGCGACCGTGCCGTTTCCGTCCGGAACCGAGAATTTTCATCATGAGATGGAATTGGCAGTCGCGCTCGGAAAGACCGTTTTCAAGGCCAAACCTGCCGAGGCCGCAGATGCAGTCTACGCCTATGGCTGTGCTCTGGACATGACCCGTCGGGATTTGCAGATCCGCGAGCGTAACAAGCAACGCCCTTGGGATCTGGGCAAGGACCTTGAAAATGGCACCGTTCTTGCCCCGCTGACGCGCGGCTCGGGCTGGATGCCCGAGGATGACAAACGCATTTTTCTCAGCGTGAACGGGGACGTTCGGCAAGATGCGACCTTGCACGAACTGAACTGGAAGATTGATGAGATCATCAGTCACCTTTCCGGATACTACCATCTGCGACCCGGAGACATAATCCTGACCGGTACACCGGCCGGAGTGGGGGCGCTTGCGCCCGGAGACGTTCTTGAGGGTGGAATAGATGGGTTGCAGCCAATCTCTTTGATGCTGTCAGATCCTGAATAGCCTCTATTTAGGCTCTTTCAGCCAGTCCATAGAAAACTCCACGCGATCCAGTCCTGCGAACCTGCGGACCCGGTCCAACTCCGAGGTCACACGACCTGTCCGCGCCGTGGACCATTTGACCGAGCGTTCTGGCCACACCGCACTGACTTGCAGAACGCCCCGATCGCGATGAGCCTTCATGTCAATCCGGCCAATAAGCCGGTCGCCTTCAAGCAGCGGGAAGACGTAGTACCCATAGGTACGCTTCGCTTCGGGGACGAAGACTTCGATACGATAGTGAAATCCGAACAATCGCTCGGCCCGGTTTCGATCACGCAGCATGGGGTCAAAGGGGCTGAGCACGCGAATGCGACCCGGCGGGGCTGCCTGGGGCTTGGTGTCGGCCAAGACCGGTTTTGAAACCAATTTGCGGGTCTGCCCATCCGCACATGTGATTTCGATTTCCTCAATTTCACCCTGCCTTAGAGCCTGCTTTACCCATTCTCGCGCCTCTGTTGCGCTAACTGTGTCCCAGAATGCTGCCAGCTCACCGGATGTGGCGAACCCCAGCCTGTCGAGGGCTGCGTTACAAAGCCAATTCACTGTTTCCGGCGCATCAATATCTGCACCGCCGGGGCAAAGATGCGTGTCGATCACCCGTTCCGTCAGGTCGTATCGTTTTTGGAACCCGCGTCGTCCGACAACCGTCAACGCGCCAGATCGCCAGAGAAATTCAAGCGCGGTTTTTGAAGGGTGCCAGTCCCACCACCCACCCGAGCCCTTCTTTTCGTCCTTCCCGACATCGGATGACGACACAGGGCCATGATCACGAATATGATTCAGAACGGTTTGGAACTGCTGCTCGAAGCCATCGCGTCGCCAATTCTTCCACCGGGATTTCAGCAGTTCAGCATCGCGTTGAAAGCGCAGATGCCAGTGTCGGTAGAATTCCATCGGAATAACGGCGGCATCATGGGTCCAGTGTTCGAACAACGCGTGGTCGCGTTCATAAAGGCGCTTTAGGTTTTGCGCGCGGTAGCTGGGCCTGCGTGAGAACAGGATCATATCATGGGCTCGCGCGACCGTGTTGATACTGTCCAGTTGAACAAAACCCAGCCGATGGATCAGATCCAGCAGCTCCGCCCCTTTGGCACCCCCTGAAGGCTGTTCCGCCAATGCATGACGGTCCATGAACAGCAATCGGGCTGTGCGATTGTCTAGCTTTTGAATAGCCACGGCGTCAGCGCCGTTTCAGCGTGTCACCATAGCTGATTTTCGGCGTCAGGGTAACGCGAGACTCTAATTCAGCCTCGGGATCGGCCAGTTGGGCGGCTATGATCTCGGCGGCTTTGCGTCCGATCTCAAGGCGACAGGCATCCATCGTGGCCAGCTTGCGCGGCAGACCCTGCAACAGTTCAACGTTGTTGAACCCGGCAAGACCAATCTGTCCGGGCACGTCGATACCTTGCTCCAGCAGGTACAGCAGCCCTCCGGCACCAATCATATCATTGGAATAATACAGAAAATCCAGATCCGGAGAGCGTTCCAGCATGGCCTGCGTCATCTCACGCCCCTTGGCCAGGGCTGACCCGCCGGAATAGAACTCGCGGTCTTCAATTTCGACCCCGTGTTTACCCAGCACTTCGGTGAAGCCTTCGAACCGTTTGCGGGCGCGGTGATCCAGCGGCATCTTGGTGCCCATAAACCCGATATGCTCGTACCCCGCCTTCAGGATTGCCTGCGCCATCTCGCGTCCGGCGCGGCGGTGCGAAATGCCAACCATTGCATCCACGGGTTTGCCATCAGTATCCATGATCTCGACCACTGGAATCCCCGAGGAGTCCAGCATGGCACGCGCGGCCTCGGTATGTTCCAGCCCCGCGATGATCACACCTGATGGCCGCCACGAGAGCATCTCGTACAGTACCTTTTCCTCTTTCTCGGGAAGGTAGTCGGTAACGCCGACCACGGGCTGCAATTCGGTATCTTCCAATACTTGGTTGATGCCGGTCAGCACCTCGGGGAACACCATGTTTGAAAGGGAAGGGATGATCACCGCGACCAGATTAACCCGGCTTGAAGCCAGCGCGCCGGCGATTTTGTTGGGCACATATCCCAGTTCTTTTGCGGCAGCCAAAACGCGGGTGCGGGTGGCGTCCGACACGTCACCCCGGTTGCGCAGGACGCGGCTGACCGTCATCTCGGACACCCCCGAGGCCTCAGAGACATCCCGAAGAGTGAGCGGGCGTTTGGTTTCTGTTGTCACGATGGCACCTGCGTCGTTGTTTTATGGGATGGTAGCGTGAACAGGACGCATTTTACAACTGCCCATCAAAGGTCATGACAACCTGAAAAATCCGGGGTACAGAGAGCCTTGCGCGGCCCCGTGGCTCAACTGGATAGAGCAGCCCCCTCCTAAGGGGCAGGTTGCAGGTTCGAATCCTGCCGGGGTCGCCAGTTTACGAAACGTTTCTTTGTTGGCGCTCACAGATCATGTGATGCAAACCACATTATTGATTGCCCAAAGCCAAGCGAACCGCGCTGGGAACGCACTGTCTGAGTAATTTGGTGTTTTCTCGGGAGTGGCGTTGCAAAACATGAATTGCAACGCCGTCTCGACCACACGTATACGCCGGCGGCATTCAGAACAGGAAGACGTCGTCCTCATGCAAAAATAGCTCGATAGGGCTTCTTTCAATTTGGTCCCCGAGATCGGGCATCGCATCCCAGAGGTTTTCGGCGCTCAAAATCACGTTTCCAGTAAGTTTGAGGAAGTGATCGCCATCAGCGGCGCTGCCTTCCACAGTTTCCGCATCTGCCGCCGAGAACGAGAACTGGAATTCGTCTTCTGCAGCGCCTTCCAAAAGCGGATTGATAACCCTTTCACTGACAGACGAATTCAACCTTGGCAATCCTGTCCCGGTTGTGCCGCTGCCATCGATATCGGCACCATAAAAGACTTCAACATCAGCGACATCAGGAATGCCGCCTCCGCCGACAAGCTCGCCCTGACTATTCAGGGTCCACTCATAAAACTCGCGGCTATCGTTTTCCCAAAGCACGCGGTAGCCGTTGCCCGTGGCTTCGGCGTGAATTGCGCTCCAGCCTGCGATGGTGTCTGGACCAACCACAGCGCCGTTCAGAAAAATTTCGGTGCTGCCGTTGATCAGGTACATGCCTTGGGTCGAGGATGACAGGGTTGTCGATCCATCGTCTTCGATCAGGGTGGTGAAATGACCAGTGGTTCCGTCGTTGTTGATATCCGCTCCGTAGAATACTTCTACATCGATCACGTTGCCCACAACGCTTCCGCCGATAAGCGCGCCCTGACCGTTCAGGATCCACTCATAGTAGTCACCGTTCACGTTCTGCCACAGAACGTTGTACCCACCGTTTGCTGCTTCGGCCTGGATGGCGCTCCAGCCCGGGATTGAATTCGGGCCGACGGGTGCCCCGTTTTGCAGGATTTCGGTGCTGCCGTTGATCAGGTACATGCCTTGGGTCGAGGATGACAGGGTTGTCGATCCATCGTCTTCGATCAGGGTGGTGAAATGACCAGTGGTTCCGTCGTTGTTGATATCCGCTCCGTAGAATACTTCTACATCGATCACGTTGCCCACAACGCTTCCGCCGATAAGCGCGCCCTGACCGTTCAGGATCCACTCATAGTAGTCACCGTTCACGTTCTGCCACAGAACGTTGTACCCACCGTTTGCTGCTTCGGCCTGGATGGCGCTCCAGCCCGGGATTGAATTCGGGCCGACGGGTGCCCCGTTTTGCAGGATTTCGGTGCTGCCGTTGATCAGGTACATGCCTTGGGTCGAGGATGACAGTGTTGTCGATCCATCGTCTTCGATCAAGGTGGTGAAATGACCAGTGGTTCCGTCGTTGTTGATATCCGCTCCGTAGAATACTTCTACATCGATCACGTTGCCCACAACGCTTCCGCCGATAAGCGCGCCCTGACCGTTCAGGATCCACTCATAGTAGTCACCGTTCACGTTCTGCCACAGAACGTTGTACCCACCGTTTGCTGCTTCGGCCTGGATGGCGCTCCAGCCCGGGATTGAATTCGGGCCGACGGGTGCCCCGTTTTGCAGGATTTCGGTGCTGCCGTTGATCAGGTACATGCCTTGGGTCGAGGATGACAGGGTTGTCGATCCATCGTCTTCGATCAGGGTGACCTTGTGGCCGACTGTGCCGTCATTGTTGAGGTCTGTGCCGTAGAAAACTTCGACATCAACTACGTTTGTAATGTCGCGCCCGCTGACTCTCTGGCCCTGATCGTTTAACGCCCATTCGTGATAGGCGCCTCCTGTGTTTTGCCAAAGAAGACCAAAGCCGCCGAATTCATTCGCCTGCGTTTGAATCGCGCTCCATCCAACGATCGAAAACGCGCCTACAATCGCACCATTGTTGGTCACTGCGATATTGCTGCTGCTACCCCCAACCAGATAAATCCCGTGTGCCGCGTGCTGCAGGGTGGTGCCGGTCGTTTCGATGTCAAAGATTTGCGTCGCTGCCGAAATCTGTGGCAATGTATATTGCTGGGTGCCCCAAGAGAACTCGAATCCTTCGACGTCGTTCATGACCGTAAATGAAGCGCGGGTCACTACATTGAAGATAGTGTAGGAGCTGCCATTGTTCAGGAACAGGTAGGTGTTTACAGCGCTGGCAAACCGGACGGTGTCCCAGCCTTCTCCGCCCTCGAATGACCCAGTATTGTTGACTACGATTGCAACGTCGTTATCTTCATTGCCATAGACAGTGTCTGCGCCACTGCCATTGGCAAGGTGAATGATATCCTGTCCAAAGCCACCGCGGATTGTATTGTTGTTGGTGCCGTCTGACACCGAGTAGATTGTGTCGTTTCCACCGTTTCCGTTCAGAACATTCTGGGCGGTGTTCCCAATGATGATGTCGTTGCCCGATCCACCCGAGGCGTTTTCAATCACGACTCCGGCTGCGATGGTGAAACCACCGTCTACGCCCTGGACATATGAAACGGCACCACCACCCAGATTATCGTAGCCCAGCGTCGCCGGACGCAGGTCGATTGTGGCTGCTGCGCTGCCGGTGTGTCGGATCGTATCAATTCCGCCGGTGTCCCAGATTGCCTGATACCCGACGCCAGATGAATTGAACGACGCCAGATTGTAGCTGTTCGTGCCCGAGTTATAGGAGGTATTCGCGCCATACATTGCCTGCAGTGCCGCGATATCAAGAGCGCCCAAGCCAGTCGACCCTCCCCAGGCTGAATTGGCTGGCAGTATTCCGTTTACCTGTGTCCAGCCGTCGTTATAGGACATGACGGTAAAGATACCTTGGTTCAGGTTACCTGTACCAAAGGAGTTAAACGGTGACGTTACGCCGGACATGACGGTCGTCCCCAAGCCACCGTCATGCGGATGGCCCAGCCCAAGCGCATGGCCCAGTTCGTGCAACAGGGTAGTAAAAAAGAACCCTCCTGGATCCCCGTTTCCGCCAGGACCAGCCGTCCAGAAATCTGTATTGAATGCCCCCTCAGAGGGGCCGTTGAACGGTGTTACATGGTAGCCGAGGATATTGGGCGAGTCGAAGAAATTCGGGTTTGAGGATGGGGATATGACTTCGTAAATATCCGCGTCTCGCCAGTCGTTGACCTCGACAAACTGGATGTTTGCAACGGATTCAAAAATCGCCAGTGCAGCCCGGAAGTCATCTTTGTACGCGCTGGTCCAAGCTTGCGACCCCGCGTATTGGTCAAAGTTGTATGTAATTGTCGTGACCGTATTTGGGTTGCCGTCTCCATACGCCACGTTTCCTTGAATGGCGCTGAGAGGAGAAGAGATATTTGGGGTCGGAATGGATACGGTCATATCAGGCCTCAAGAGCTTGTCGTTTAATAGTTCAACAAATTCACGCCAAAGTTGTCAATTTCAAGGCGATAATCTCCCTTTGATACAAAGTCTACGGGTGATCAAATCAATTCTTGCCGGTTTGGTTTATTCCGCCCCAATGTCGTGTCGCAGAGGCCACGAAAGCCCAACTCAAGTGGGAAAACGCGGCACCTTTTTGAATAGAAAGCAGGCTCTGCCGGATAGGGTCATCTCGGGCAGATAATATGCAAGCCTTGCGATAGGTTGCAGTAGACCAAAGGGTGTTGAGCCCTTTGGAAATTTATCTCACGTCGCCGTATCCGGGCAAGGTTTTTGCTGCTTTGCCGGTTAGATACGCCCAGTAGAGCTTACGAATATCGCCCTTGGCGTCTTTGCGCTTGCGCCGGAACCAAAAGAACAGTTTGAGGTTTGACCAAATCTGGTGCGGGCCAAACAAATCAAGAGCGGCCCATTGGCGATACTCGTCGATAAACTCAGGGTCGATTTTCTCCAAACCCCAAAGATGAGTGTTTAGCTGAACACGCAGGTAGTTAACGTAAGTCCCGCGCTCTGCGGAGTTCAGGGCTATGTTGCGAACAGTTTCCAACAAAGGGAAGTGGATGAAAAGGCGGTCATCACTGATCGCAACGTCCTGGCCTTCGCGTTCCTGTCGGTAATTTAGAATTACCTTTGGAACATATGGTACGTTAACTATTTCGCTTAGCGCGTGAAACTGAAACGGCAGATCGTCAAATCGTCGGGCCTTTACCTCAAATTCGATCTGATGCGCGTCCAGAAATGCTTTCTTGTAGAGCCGCCGCCATATTGTTGGGCGACCAAGAATACCGTTGGCACTACTTCGATAGTCAATGCCGCCCGGACCGGGCCAGCGGCTGTTGGATTCCAATGGCAGTTCGTGTTCGAAACGATTGTTGGGATAAGCAAAGCGCCAATCACCTTCAACAACATCAGCGTTTGATAAAACGGTCAGGCGATACAAATCGTCCAGAGCACTTTGCTCCATCCAGTCGTCCGAGTCGACAAAAGTGACGTATTCACCCTTTGCCTCGACCATGCCCTGCATCCGGGAAGATGCACAGCCGCCATTTTCCTTGTTGATTACCCTGACGGTCGGGTCGCGCTTTGCCCAAGCATTACAAATCTCAGGGGACCTGTCGGTAGCCCCGTCATTGACCAGCAAAATCTCACGATTCTGCAGCGTTTGATTACTTAACGATTCAACACATTCGTCAAGATACTCTTCGACGTTATAGACTGGAACGACGACACTGACTTCTGGCATTTCAGGCGGCCTTGACCTACCCGAGACCAGCAAGCCGCTTTGACCGCTCATGCAAAATGCAGAGCTGAATGACTGCATTGCCCGCTGCAAATCGACAGGGTCAATGTCCAAGTCACTAAATGTCCCGCAGACATATTCGGGTGCGGGTAACGAGGTGCCGCTTGACGTATTGAACGTCTCCAAAAAAGAAAGATCGTCCAGCGATCTTACATACAGAAAATTAATCCTTTTCCATCTGCCCAACTCAGGCGCTGCGGATGCCACGTCGTCGAATATGGTCAAGTTCGCCACATTCGCGGTCCGGGCCTTGGCGGCAAGTGCATCTCGCCGTTGTTCATTGCGACAAACGAGTATGACGCGAGACTTTGGCCGGTCTTTGGCGAAACGAAGGGCACCATCTGTTCCGCCGGCGTCGATGAAAACCGCTGTACCGTCAACAGGTGTTGTCGCCCAGCCTATGCCCCAATCCCAAAACGCGTGTTTTGAAAATGCGTCAGTTGCAAGTTCGGGCGCGTTGAAACCAACCGTTCGGTACTGCGTCCATGGCAGGCCATAACGTTTCCGGCGCAGGCTTAGAGGACGCGAAATCTTCCAAGCAAGGGGTAGGCCATCAAGCGCGGACTTTATCGATCCGTCCCCAATAAGCCCTTTTGCGATCAACCGCGCAGTTTCCTTGTCGGACAACGCCAGTTTCCGGACCCACTTCTTTGGAAACTTTCTGTGAAGGCTGGGTTGGGCAGCTAAAAACTTGTGGCGCAAGTGAACCGCAATAGACTGCCGACACCAATTTATGATGCGCATGTAACCGGCAAGCAGGTTGCGACCGCACTCATCGTTCAGGTCTTGGATCGCAGGATGATCCAAAGCGTCCGAGACGTTGCTCAGGACGTCAAGCCGCCCTTCGCTTTTGCTTTGCGTAATCGCCCCTGAGCGTCCTTCACGATAAAGCAGCCCGATTTCGTTGAGGATCCCCACGCGCCCGCCAATTGCCAATGCCACCGAGTGGATGCCAACGTCTTCGAACAGACGTCCTTCTGGGAAACTAAGATCATGTTCCTCGACATACGCACGTTTCCAGATTCGTGCGCATGTCTTTGGTTCTGTGCGGAATACTCTTGGTTCAACCTGCGGGCAAAACTGTCTATGCTGCAGACCGCCCAGAATGCTGTCCCAGATTTCGCTGTCGTAAAAGGGACGAACAGCCAAAGTTGTGTCGGAAAACGCAACCGAGCGGGAAAAGACCTGAGCACAATCAAATTTTTCCGCATAGCGAACCATTCGTTCGTAGGCTTTGGGGGCCATCAGATCGTCGCCGTCAAGATAGGCGATGTAGGGTGCGGTTGCTACTTCGCGGCCGGTGTTTCTAGCGGCAGACAGGCCCCCGTTTGGGCGATTCAGAACCATCCAACTTGTGTTGCATTCGGAAAGTATTGCGCCCGCGATATCTGCGGTCTCATCTGAGCTGCCGTCATTGACGACAATCACTTCGATTGTCAGATTTCCTGCTGCAGCAAAAACTGAATGCAACGTTTCTGGCAAAGTGGTCGCACAGTTATACGAGGGAATAATGACACTAAGTTCGGGGGTTGGGCCGGACTTGTTTTTGAGAACGTCTGTTTTGAATTGGTTTCGGTCAGCGGCACTAATTCCGCTGATTTTCTTGTCCGAGCAACCAGTGATCGAGAATTCCATGTGGACACTTTTCTTGTAAGCAGGATTCTGTTTGTGGAATACGCGAGTACTATGGCAGCAATCCACGGAGACGAGATTTAATTCGTGTAGACATTCCAATTTTGGCATGAATATCTATCCAACCGGTGTTTTCCGGATTCTGGGTCCTTAGATTGTCGATTTCGCGCTGAATACTTTTTTCAGAAACCCATTCGCCAGGAGTTTCCTCTCCGAATGGTCCGCTCGACGGGCCAAGAAATGTGTACTTCACAGTCTTGCCCTCGCGCGCGGGCTCAAGCGCGGAGCTGCCGGAGACACTCATCTGATCGACCACCTTAAAGCTGCTATAGCCAGCTCGGGACAATGTCGCTACGCGATCCGACCAGTCGTCAAAACCGGATTCAAAGCTGACATATGTTGGTTTTTCCGTCAGGTCACCGATCGAGTCGATCACGGTGCCGTCGAATCCTTCGATGTCGATCTTGGCGTAATAGGGCACACCGAAACTTGGCCAGATATGTGCTGGATTCACGGTTTTGATCTCACATGATTCGACTGGCCCCAACCGCAAAGCCATGTCTTTGTCGAATGAACTCTGTTCCGAGTTCACCAACGACACGTGAAAAAGCAACAATCCGTTTTCTTCAGCAACGCCCAAGTTTAGCAAGACGAGGCGTCCGTCGTTGATTTCCTCTGCAAACCGGGTTGCGTTGCGTTCGGCGATCTGGGGGTTGGCTTCGATTGCGACCACTCGGAACCCCTTAGCAAGATAGAATTCAGTATCGCTTCCCGAGTGCATCCCAAAATCGTAGATCAGATCATCCTGACGCTTTGTAAGATGGCCTTCGGGAAATTCAGCGACTTCGCGAACAACACGCTGCAAAGCTGTTGTGACCAGCTTTGACGTGGCTTCTTCGAAACTGAAATTCCAAATTTCTCCGGATCCGCAGACTTTACCAACCTTGGACAATTCGACAGGAATCTCAACTGAACCGTCGATATCGTCACCCGATAGCTTGAGGCCCTCTGGGGTGCGTTGCAATTGGATCGTAGTACTGTCTTTGCCTTTAAGCTTGATCGAATTGATCAATTTCACCCAATTCCCGCCGTCTTGTTGCTGCGAAACAGAAAGCTTGCCGTTCTCAACTCTTATCGTGGCGGCGGCAGTTTCGTTTTTTCGCTGAAAAGTAATGAACGTGCCGTCGTTCTTCATGGAAAGAGAGAAAGTGGTGTTGAGTCGGATTTCTCCACTTGCCAGCCACAGTTCTCTCCAACCTGTAAAAGTGTTGTTCATGCCAGAGTCCTAAATTCGAAATGTTCTTCTATGTATCCGCCAAACAGCGTTTGGTCTTGGGGGTATTGCAGCACAGCCAATCGGTCCACTGGATATTTGCGGGCACCGTCAAAAGCCTTCTCTCGTGTTGAAGTTCGTGTTTTTCAAGATTCTACTTCGCTTTTTTGTTTTTCGGTTCCGTGCGTTTTGAATTGTTGATCGAATAGGCTGCGGAAGCTGCCGTTCTTTTCCATCAACTGCTCAAGATTTCCTTGTTCGATCACCGCTCCATCCTGAACAACCATGATTTTGTCCGCCTCAAGAATCGTAGAGAGTCGGTGTGCGATCACAATAACGGTCACGTCTTCGGTCAGCGAATCCAAAGCGGCTTTAACCAATGATTCGGATTCTGCATCCAGTGCGCTTGTTGCTTCATCCAAAAGCAGAATCTCGGCTTTGCGCAGTATTGCGCGAGCAATCGCTATACGTTGTTTTTGCCCACCGGACAGGAATGTTCCGTTCTCGCCGACCTGTGTTTCATAACCATCGGTCAATTCAGTGATGAAATCATGCGCATGGGCAGCCCTTGCCGCGGCTATGACCTCTTCATCGGTTGCTTCGGGGGCCGAGCAACGCAGATTTTCCATAACTGTTGTGGAAAACAGAAAGGTGTCCTGTCCTACATACGAAATCTTTCTTCTGAGCGATGCATAGCTGACATGACGCAGATCTTGTCCATCTATTTCTACGCTGCCGTCCTCGGGGTCATAGAACCGCATGATCAAGCCGAAAATAGTTGACTTGCCGCCGCCCGATTGCCCGACTAAAGCTGTGGTCTTCTTGGCTTCGAAGTTGACGTTCATCTCTTCAATAACCGGCATGGCGCCGTTGTAACCGAAGGTGACGTTGCGCAGAAAAATATCGCCAGGACCCTCTAAAAGGTCACGGGCGTCGGGGCTTTCTTTCATTGTATCTTCTTGATCCAGAAGACCAAAAAGCAAGCCAACACCAACCAGGCATGTCTCGATCTGAACGCGCATTTTGGACAACCTTTTCGCGGGCTCATACGCCATCAGAAGGGCTGTGATGAATGACATTAACTGGCCAGCAGTCGGTTGTTCGCTGCCTGCAATGCCCATAGTGCTGACCACCAGAACACCGGCCACGGCAAGACCTGCAAGAAACTCCATCAGTGGGCTGGCGATAGATTGAAGTTTTGCGATGTCATTCGAACGGTTTTCGACTTTGCGGATCGCAGTGTCCATTCGGTTTATCATCCTGTCTTCCAACGAGAAAACCTTGATGACTTTGATGCCAGCGGACGTTTCTTGCAAAACTCGAATGATCTCGGCCAGAGACTTGAATTCTGCTTGCATGATCGAGCGCACGCTTTTTAGCAGATATCTCACACCCAACAACGCAACCGGACCAACAATAAAGAACATGCCCGATAGTACAGGTTGCTGATAGACCATCACGATTATAAGGCCGATAAGAGTGAGGGTATCGCGCACAAAGCCAGTCACGATGACATCAATCAATTGCCTTGCCGCCTGCGCCCCGTGGGTTGTGCGCATCAAAAGGTCTGAGGATTCGTTTGACGCAAAAAACGAAATGCCGTGAGTCAGCAGTTTTCGATACACCCGATCCTGCTGTGCAGCGACAATTCGATTTCCCGCGCGGGCTAGGTAGACGGCTTGTACATAAGACGCCACGGCCTTGACTAAAAACAACCCGATGACACCCAAGGCTATTATGTGGGCCCAGCTCCGCAATTCCGGGCTGGTCATAGCGTCAATGATAAATTCCATCATATAAGCTGACCCAGCGGTTGTTACCGCCACCGCGATCATCGCGACGATCGCGACTGCATACAGGCCACCCTGCGCATAGAAACTCTCGCTGAGGAGGCGGCCCATATAGCCAGATCGCCAATTGTCCCAGGCACGCTTAATCATTGCGTTCTCCAGATCGTGAAACCATGCGCTCGCTCAGATAACCTATATTCTGTCCTGTCAAAAGAGCGGACTGTAAGGCGTGACAACTTGATAGAGGGCAGGTGTGTCGAGAAAGCCGTCGCGTCATAGTAGTGGTCTGGCTGATCGGCAAGTGAATGGCGGGAAATGTCCAATTTGGGCGTGATGTTGCGCAAAAAAAACACGAGTTGATCGGGATCAGTTTAAAAGTGTTAATATTGTGATACAGTTATGTGTTAGTGAGTACAAACCGGTATTGAGGAGCGTTACTCGCAATTCGCGTAAAGAGTGTGGTGGTAGGCGGATATTTGCCAGAGGCTGGCTGTTCTGATCCTTCTGCTGAATCTGTCAATTTGTGCAGTTGTTGTTGCAGCTTGCGGCCACTAATAAGGCCGCGTATTTGAGTGGAATAGAACCGTGTCTATAAGAGCTGTTATTCTCAGTTTGCCGAAAGATGTTCAACGTAGACGATTCTGCGAAGCGGAACTTGCGAAGTTTGGCGTCACGTTTGAGTTTTTGGATGCTATCCCTGGACATAAGCTCGATACGCCAAATCTGCATCAGATTTACGACACGAATGAAAATCGTGCAAAATTCAAGCGCCCGCTCAGCCTGAACGAAGTTGCCTGTACGCTGGGCCACCGTCAGATCTGGCAAAAACTGGTAGATTCTGGTGACCCTGTTTGGCTGGTGCTCGAAGATGACGCGACATTTGTGCAGGATCCAAGATCGTTTCTGGATGCGATGCACGAATGTTCTGAGTGCTTCGAAGGCGTGATGATAAAACTGGACGGAGTTCCGGGGAAAAACGTGCAATTCCTTAAGGAATTTGCGGACCAAGATCTGGTCCTATCTGATCGCCTGCCACCTCGAACAACGGGGTATATCATCGGCCGCAGGGCCGCAGCGCAGCTGCTTGAAATTGATGCTCCGATTGCCCGGCCTGTTGATATCGACCTGAAGTTCTACTGGGAGCACAGGGTGCCGATACTTACGCTGGCCGCTCCGATGATCTCTGAGCGCGAAGCACTTGATAGTTCGATCGACCATTGTCGTAAAAAAATGAAACCGGGGTCGCCTCTGCTCAGGTTCGCGCGCAACCTCGTTTATCAGGCCAAATATACGCACGGCAGGCTAAGCCACCCTTTGAATCCTGACAGAATCGAAGGGTTAGACCCATTGTTGCGCGCCGGGAACAAGGTCCGAAGCCACGTATGAAGAAAAGCCTCGTCGTTGTCCGTGCAGGCAGCAAGTCATTGCACCACCGATGGTGCCAAATCCCCTATGAAGATCGCGACTATGACCTGATCGTCAGCTTCTTTTCCGACGAAGCCTATAACAGCTTTGTCGCAGAGGACGGGGTTGAGGCGGTCCTGCTGAAAGGCGGCAAGTGGGACGGTTTGTACCAAACGCTTATTGATCGGAACCTTGAGGGTTACGACTATTTCTGGTTGCCTGATGACGATCTGGACATCAGTGCGCAGGACGTCAATGCCATGTTCGCCGCGATGCGGCATTATGGTCTTCGCATTGCTCAGCCATCGTTGAGTTCAGAAAGCTATTTTTCGCATTTCGTATTCAGCCAGTGTCCGGGCTTTGTTCTGAGATACACAAACTACATCGAGATTATGGCCCCTTGTATGCACCGCGATGTGCTGCAGAAGGCACTGCCCCTGTTTCAGAGCACCATGAGCGGCTACGGGCTGGACTATATCTGGTGTCGTTGGGCCGAGGCCGGTGCATTCAGGACAGCCATTCTGGACGAGATCGCAATGCATCACACCCGCCCCGTCGGGAAAAACCTGAAGGCGGCGATGGCGGCTTCTGGTAATCTCAGCTCAGAAGAAGAAGAGGCCGTACTGAAAGAGATGTTCGATTTGTCACGACGCACGGTTCCGATCGTGTTTGCGGGTATCTTGCGGGGCGGACAACCCATCTCGGGGCGGTTGAAGTTGGGTTGGTGGATGTGCCGTGGCTGGATGTCCGTGTTGAACGCCTTTCGCAGCAAGGCCGAGGCGCGGTCAGGCATATTCAAAATCGCTAGGCGACAGTTGATCAAGCCGCTCGACATGAGCACGATTTCACCGAAGCACGAAGGTAAATAGATGAACAAAGGTCGATTTCTGATGGTAGGGGCCGGGCTTTCTGGCGCGGTGATTGGACGTGAACTTGCCGAACAAGGGCATGAAATCACAATCATCGACAGTCGCGACCACATAGGGGGCAACTGCCACACCGAGCGCGATGCGGATACAGGCGTGATGGTACACGTATACGGCCCGCACATCTTTCACACGGACGACGAAGAAGTGTGGAACTACGTCAACAGCTACGCCAATTTCCTGCCCTACAAGAACCGGGTCAAGACGACCTCGAAGGGTCAGGTGTTTTCGCTGCCGGTGAACCTGCATACGATCAACCAGTTCTTTGGCAAGACGATGCGCCCGGACGAAGCACATAAGTTCATCACCGAGGAGCAGGCGGACACTTCGATCACCGACCCTCAGAGCTTTGAAGAACAGGCGATGCGGTTTGTTGGTCAGGACCTTTATGAGGCGTTCTTCAAGGGCTACACCATCAAGCAGTGGGGCTGTCACCCGTCCGAACTGCCCGCCTCTATCCTGAAACGCTTGCCTGTTCGCTTCAACTACGACGACAATTACTTTTTCCACAAGTTCCAGGGTATGCCGGAAAACGGATACACCGATATGATTGCGGGTATTCTGGATCATCCCTTGATCACTGTGAAGCTGGGCACGGCATTCGACCGCAGTATGGTCGATGACTTTGACCACGTTTTCTATTCGGGGCCGCTGGACGGGTATTTCGACTATGAGCTGGGCCGGCTGGGGTATCGCACGCTGGATTTCGAACGCTTCACATATGATGGTGACTATCAGGGGTGTGCTGTCATGAACTACGGTGAGGAAGAGGTCCCATATACCCGGATTACCGAGCACAAGCATTTCGCGCCGTGGGAAACGCATGACGGTTCCGTGTGTTACCGAGAATTCTCGCGTGCGGCCGAACCGGACGACATTCCCTATTACCCTATCCGTCAGGTCAAGGAAAAGGCGCTGCTGGGTGATTATGTCGAGCTGGCCAACAAGGCGGAAAATGTCACGTTTGTCGGCCGCCTCGGCACCTATCGCTATCTGGATATGGACGTCACAATCCGCGAGTCTCTGGACGCAGCCAAATCCGCGTTGTCCGCGATTGCGGCAGGAGAGAAACTAAAGCCGTTCTTTGTGACGGTTCTCTGAGTTCAGGACGGTGTAGGTTCGGGGAACCGGGAGCGGGTTCTGTTCGCGAAGGCCACAAGCGACAGCATCACCGGAACCTCGACCAAAACGCCAACAACGGTCGCAAGCGCCGCCCCTGAGTTCAGGCCAAACAGGCTGATGGCGACTGCGACAGCCAGTTCGAAGAAATTGGATGTGCCGATCATGGCGCACGGGGCGGCGATACGATGCGGAACCTTCAGCGCGTAAGCTGCGCCATAGGCCAGGGCGAATATGCCATAGCTCTGGATCAGGATCGGTACTGCAATCAGGACAATCACAAGCGGCTTGGCCAGGATTGTCTGTCCTTGCAGGCCGAACAGGATGACGACCGTGGCAATCAACCCCAGGACGGACCACGGCTTTACGCGGGCCGAGAACGCCTCAATCGCTTGTTTAGAGCCTAGTCCACGTCGTGTGATCAACCCTGCGATCAAGGGCAAAACAACATAGAGCACCGTCGCCAGAACCAGTGTTTGCCAAGGAACCGCGATATCAGTGACCCCCAACAGAAACGCCACAATAGGGGCAAACGCCACCACCATGATCAGGTCGTTGACCGAGACCTGCACCAGTGTATAGGTCGCGTCCCCCTTGGTCAGTTGCGACCAGACGAACACCATCGCCGTACAGGGCGCTGCACCCAGCAGGATCAGACCGGCGGTATATTGCGCGGCGTCCTCGGGGCGTATCCACGGGGCGAAAACGTAGTTAAAAAACAATACAGCCAAGAGGGCCATGGTGAAGGGTTTGATCAACCAGTTCACCACGAGCGTCACGATCAGTCCCTTGGGTTGGCGGGCAACGCCGGCTACGGCTCCGAAATCGACTCCGACCATCATTGGGTAGACCATGGCCCAGATCAGCACCGCGACAACCAGATTGACGCTTGCCACCTCGGCCGAGGCGACCAGGCCCACCAGCCCGGGCGCGGCGAGTCCGATCAAGACGCCGCCGATCATCGCCAGCGCAACCCAGATGGTCAGGTATCTTTCAAAGACGCTCATGCATGTGCCTCGTGGGTTTGGTCGGTCAGCTTGCCGGATGTCAACGCTGCAAGCGCGACCATTGCGGCGGCTGTGCCCAGGACTAAAGGTAAGCCTCCGACTTGGTAGGTAAGGCCGGATAGGACGGTGCCCACAAGGCGTCCTGTGGCATTGGCCATATAGTAAAAGCCGACGTCCATGGTGACCCGCTCGGATTTGGTGAAGGCCAGAATCAAGTAGGAATGCAGGGACGAGTTCACTGCAAAGATCGCTCCGAAAACCAAAAGACCCAAAACCAGCGTCACGGTTAGCCATGTTTGCGGTCCGTCCGAGATCAGTACCGCGACCGTCAGCGTCGCAGGAATGCAGAACAGGACAGCAGCCCAGGTGCGGGCGGCTTTTATCAAGTCGCCCTCGGTACGGTCCGCGGCCCGCAGGATTTTCGGCGCGCTGGCTTGGACCGCGCCGTACAGTATGACCCAGACGGCCATGAACGTACCGATCATGAAAAAGGCCGCGCGGTTGCCTTCTTCCGTGCCATCCGACAGGACGGCGTAAAAGTATATCGGTATGCCGACCACAAACCACACATCGCGTGCGCCAAACAGAAAGACCCGCGCCGCCGATAGCCAGTTGACGTTGGGCGATTTCGAGAAGACCTCGGAGAACTTGGCTCCTTTGCGCCCTTTGGGTAGGCCGGGCGGCATAAAACGAATGACGGCGAACAGGATCACGGCCAGAACAGCGGCCATGGCAAAGATCGCTGTCATAAAGCCCAGTGTGACCAGCATGATCGCGCCAAGCAAAAAGCCCACCCCTTTGACCGCGTTTTTGGATCCGGTGAGGATGGCAACCCAGCGAAACAACCCTCCGCCCGACGTGGGAGCGAGCAATTTGACGGCGGATTTCGACGACATTTTGGCCAGATCCTTGGCCACGCCGCTGGCACCTTGCACGGCCATCACGAAGGCGACTGAGGTGACAACGCTCCAGTGCGGGTCCAAAAACGTCATCGTCAGCAGTGCTGCGATCTGAATCCCCAAACCCGCATAGAGCGTTGAGGTCAGGCCGAAGCGCGCCGCAATCCAACCCGCTGACAGATTGGTCACCATTCCGGCGACTTCGTACAGAACAAATAGATAAGCCAACTGAACCGGCGAGAACCCTATGGTATGAAAGTGCAACAGCACCAACATCCGCAGGGCTCCGTCGGTCAGCATAAAGGCCCAATAGGCCGCCGTGACCGCGATATAGGCCGACAGTCCCTCGGGCCGGTTGCTCACAGCGCGTTCCCCACCATCAGCGCCACATCCACCAGACGGTGCGCATAGCCCACTTCGTTGTCATACCACGCATAGATCTTTATCTGCGTCCCGTTCACCACCATGGTCGAGGGCGCATCGACAATCGAAGATCGTTCGTCATTGGTGTAGTCCGTCGACACCAATGGTCGGGTCTCATAACCCAGAATGCCTTTAAGCTCACCCTCGGCGGCGGCTTTGAAGAGGGCGTTGACCTCTTCGACGGTGGTTTCACGTTCCACCTCGAACACGCAATCGGTCAGCGAGGCGTTCAGCAGGGGCACCCGCACCGCATGTCCGTTCAAACGGCCTTTGAGTTCAGGGTAGATCAGCGTGATCGCCGTGGCCGAGCCAGTCGTGGTCGGGATCAGCGAGTTCAATGCCGACCGCGCACGCCGCAGGTCTTTGGCGGGGCGGTCCACGATGGTTTGCGTGTTGGTCACATCGTGGATCGTGGTCATCGAGCCATGTCGGATACCCAGATTGTCATGGATAACTTTGACAACCGGGGCCAGACAGTTGGTGGTGCAGGAGGCTGCGGTCACAATGTGATGGGTGGCGGGGTCATAAGTGCTTTCATTCACGCCCATCACGATATTGGCCGTGGGGCCGTCCTTGACCGGGGCCGAGACGACAACCTTCTTCACCCCTGCGTCAAAATAGGGGGCCAGCTTGGCTTCGGTCTTGAACACGCCGGTGCAGTCGATCACTACATCCACACCGTCCAGAGGCAGGTCGGACAGGTCTTTGGTGCCAACGAACGGCAGGCGCGTTCCATTGATCGTCACGCTGTCGGCATTATGGGTAAACTCCGCATCCCAGCGGCCATGGACCGTGTCGAATTCCAGCAGGTGCGCGTGCATCTCGGGGTCGCCGACGCCATCATTGATCCAAGCGATCTTGGCGCCCTTCTCGATCAGAGGTTTCAGGGCCAGTTTGCCCATCCGGCCAAGGCCGTTTACCGCGTAAGTGGTCATTTTATATCCTCAACGGGGGTTCTGCCGATATCATCGACGGCGGTCTGCAAAGCGATCCGGTCCAGGCTTTCGACCGGCAATGACGTAAACGCCTCGATCCGTCGTTTCAGCGCGCCATAGGCGTTCTGGAAGGCCAGGCTTTTTTCCGCGTCCGTGCCTGTGGCTTTGACCGGGTCGACCATGCCCCAATGACCGCTGATTGGCTGGCCTTCCCAGGCGGGGCACTCCTCATTGGCGGCCTGATTGCAGACGGTGAAGACAAAATCCATCTCGGGCGCGCCATCGGCTGCAAATTCAGACATATGCTTAGACCGCAGAACTGAGGTGTCGTGCCCTTTGTCGCTCAGTACCTGAACGGCAAATGGGTTGAGCTGCGATGTGGGCTGCGTTCCGGCCGAGTAGACGTTGAAGCGATCCCCTCCCAACGTGCGCAGAATGGATTCGGCAAAGATCGAGCGGGCGGAATTGCCCACGCATAAAAACAAAACGTTATATTTGCGATCCGGCATAGTCTCGGGTCCTTGTGAAAACGGCATACAGATATCGGGCCGGCCCCTGCAGCAATCGTTCAGCAAGAAGTCCAGCATGTGCTGCACATTCGTCATCTCGATCGAATAGAGCAGCGACGTCCCTGACCGTTCCTGCCGCACCAGCCCCGCGCGTTGCAGCGCGTTCAGGTAATTCGACAGGGTGCTGGGTTTGATATCCAGCTCGGATGCGAGCTCACCCGCTGGAACAGTGTCAGGATATCGTCGCATGAGCATGCGAAACACCATCAAGCGTTGCGGGTGACCCAGGGTGGCCAGTTTGTCAGTCGTCTCATTTATCATATTTCATGAAATATCGAAATAATAGAAAAACAGCAACCAGCGATCAGCAGTGTCGTAAAAATTTCACAAAACAGGCCGGGGTTTTGGGCGCTGTAAGCACGGCTAAAGGCCCTGCCGAACAAGTCTTGCACGTCAGGACGAGACGGTTTAAACGGTCCCCCGCTGCCTCAATAGCTCAGCTGGTAGAGCAGGTCCTTCGTAAGTAGCGGGTCCATCCGCAATTGACGTTCGAGGCCAGTAGGTTAGAGAAGGCGCGCAGTAACTAGTAGGGCCATAGTAGGGCCGCGGAAAAAGAAGGATGCCGCTGTAGCTCAGCTGGTAGAGCACGTCATTCGTAATGATGGGGTCGTAGGTTCGAGTCCTATCAGCGGCACCACTCTTCTCCGACAGCACTCCGATTTTTGCACTGGAATCAACGCATTCGGCAAGTCTGAAGGGTGACGTTTGCGCTTTCGATTTTCAGACATACGGGCTAGGCTGCGTTCAGGATTGGCAGATAGAGCCAGTCTCGGGGCGTAGTAACCCCGCCGACAGCGGTCGGTATCGACCGCAACGATACCTCCTCGAACCACTATGGTCGGGGAGGCGCTGGCGTATGTCCAGGGCTTCGGCCTAAAGGCCAACGCGGTCGTCTGTCGGCGGCTTACTAACTCCCCGGCTGCCAGAGGAAACTCTGGTGGCCGATTTCGTTAGTAGAGGAACCGCTATGAGCAGAAAAATTGCACTTTCATATTTGTTTGCGGGCGTGATGTGTGCGGGTTCCGCGCATGCATTTGATGCCGAATCTTGGATCGCCAAGTCGGATGATTTGGAGCGGCATCACGAAGCATTCCTGATCGCTGCCACCGAGTTGGTAAAGAACGGCACATGCACGCCGAATGAGTTTGTGGGACATGGAGGATGGGTGAGGACGGGTTCATTTGAGCCGAGGCCCGTGTACTTCATGTATTGCGGGGGACCTACTGTCGCCAATCGTTTGTATCTCGACGCCTCTACTGGCGAAGTGTTTCGTTAATTTTCAATTCGTTAAAGAGACTGAACCACATGAAGAATTCAACACGACTCTGTCCGTTCTGTGCGGAAGAAATCAAAGCCGCCGCCATTATATGCAAACACTGTGGTAGCAACCTTGACGATCTTTCGGCACCTAACACGAGCAACCAAAACACTGAAACGGTTATCACCAAGCCAGCAGATCATCATGGAGCCGTAAAACTTGGCAAGTCTGCGGTGGGCGGGTTCATCCGATTCCAGATACTGATCTTGGAACTTGTTGCATTCGGATATGCTCTCCATCTACTGCAAAAACAGGACGCTGATATCCAAACCGGTGTCGCGATGCTGCTTTTCGTACTGTTTCTATTTACCTTGATAACAGGCATTGGTATCCCTCACTTCCGGCATCGCGGAAAAGCACTGTTGTTTCTGGCGGTCGCGACATTCTTTTCGCTCCAAGGTGCGGTAATAGTAAGTGAGCAGCGAGAGGTCCGTCTCGCCGAACTCCGTGAAACCGACCCCACTGCATATCTCGCCGAGCTTCGCAGCATTGACGAAAATCGCTGGTTTACGGAACTCCGAACCTTGGATCCTGATGCCCATGCAGCGGAAGCCGAGCGTCGCGCAAGAAAGGCCAAAGCAGAACGCCTTTCCAAATGTACAGACAAGAATAAAAGCCATGCATATGTGATGATCCAAACCGACGTGCGAAACTCTCTGCGCTCACCGTCTACGGCAGAATTTCCCGGCCGATACGGTTCGGGGACTGGTCACATTGGCGATTGCGTTTATCAGGTTGTCGGAAACTTCGATGCACAGAACGGATTTGGCGCGATGATCCGAGGCAGTTTTACTGGAACAATTCAGTATTATCCCGAGAGTGGTAGTTGGCGAACACTGACACTGGACGTGCAGGGCTAGTTGCCCAACTGACAATGAACCTAATTGGCAGGCAACCACTGCGCAGAACTGCCCAGCGCGTCCTCTGGCGTCCGCTGAGTCGGTTGGCAGCCCAATGGCAGGGGTTGCCCCCAGCAACCGTTTAAAGCACCCAGAGCGGCGCTGATGTGCTGCTGATAATTAGCTAAAGATGTTACCTGTAACTGTAACTTTAGGTTGAACAGCAGCAAACAAAAAAGGGGGGGCTGCACCCCCCTATTTGGAACAGCTAACAGTACGTGGTCAAGTTACGGGTAACCGGTAACGCTACCCGCAACACTAACCTCAAAACGGCGTATCCGGCGGTGTCACTTGACCTTCAACTACGACCACTACACCATGCTTTTGGGTTGCGAATAGCTCGGTGGCACGTTCGTTAATACTACCCCGAGCGAACCCCTTTTTGGGGCGTCTATCCCCACCAGACAGATCGTGCAGGCGATGAGTACCATATTCCCAGCCTAGACGATCCATAGCCGCCTTGATGCGGTGGGCATTATCTTTAGTCATCCGGGATGTGTCGAGGTTCAACAAAAGCTTAATGCTGTCCATCGAAACTCTGCCGGTACGGTTAGCAAAATTGTCAGTAAGAACCTCGGCAAATTCGTCCTCTACCATCCGCAAATCTTGAACACGGCTAGCTTCGCCCCAGAGATGTTTGGACAGGACGATAGATCCGCCTTCTCTTTCCCGCACCACAGCTTCGGCCCAGAGTTGGTTCACGGTGGCACTGAGTCCCTCCAAATCAATCTCGCCAACCCTGACAGGCCAGATCCGGCGGTTGCCAGTACGATCACGCAGATATGTGTCTTCGTTGGTGGTGCCTATGATGACGCAGTGACGCTTGAAGGATAGCACCGTTCTTCCATACGCAGGGCGAAACAGATCAACACTCGTGCTGAGGAATTTCTTCAGGCCTTGGCTGGTGGTCTTATTCATCCCATCCAATTCCTGGCATTCGACGATCCATGCACGGGAAAGAAGTTCAGCTTTGGTTTTGTCATCACTACGAAGGTCAAGGCTGCCACAATACCATTCGCTGCGAACCGCCAACATAGCCGCCAGTTGGGATTTCCCCGCACCTTGAGAACCCTCCAACACCAGCATGGTATCAAACTTGACGCCCGGTTGTTTGATTCTGCGCACTGCTGCGACAAGGAACTTACTGCCGAATTCACGATTCAGTTCTGTGTCTTCTGCCCCGCAATAAGTCTCCAACCAAGTATCAATGCGAGGAACGCCATCCCATTTCAAACCGTCGAGATAGTCGTTGACGGGGTGGTAGGTATTCTCGTGAGCGACGGCCACGATTTCTCGCCGGATAACTTCCGGGCTAGCGCTAAAGTGAAACTCGCGACTAAACACGCTCCAAAGGATGTCGCCGACCTCATTCAAGTCGCGATTTTCAAGTTTGTATCCTGTTACTTCATTTGTTTCGGTGAATTCATTGCGCTGAACATCAATCCCCAACAGGGTAAGTGCATAGCGGATGTTCTCAGGCACCCGGGGGACCGGCTTTCCGTCATCATCAACCACGGGCCAGCCACTTTGTTTCGTTTCCAGCAGCTCATATGCCCGCTTGATCTGACGGCGGCCATACTTCTGCGGGTTCGGGTTGTCGAGCACATGAGCGCTGATGCCGAAATCAGAGTCAGTGATGATTGACAGCACGTGGCCGGGTTCCATACCTTTCCCAAGCATCCAAAGTGTGGCCGCAAAGACCAACTCAGACCGGGAACTGTATGCTTTGTCAGGTGGACTCTGACCGGTCATAAGCACTTCTAGCCATTTCTGATCCATTGGGATGATAGAATTCAGGTCGTCCGGCAACGGCAGAGCCTCGAAGTCCAGCGGCACATTGGCTGTGCTACCAGCCGCTTGCGGAAGCTTCGGTTCAGGGTCTGCGCGGCGCATCTGGAAGTCGTCCACGGCGAATGACACCGGAGGAGACTTGAAGTTAATTGGATGCATGGGGTGCGCCAGCTTCGGCACCCGACCGCTATCGCGCTTCTTGTCGTTCAACCAATTCGTAGTCCAAGGCAGACGCAACAGGCGGTTGGCGTCATGCGTTCCTGGACCACCTTGCAGCGCGACCAGCAAAGATTTGTTCAACGCTTCTGCATCATCTACGCTGATTGGTTCTTTGAGTGTCCAAACCGCCTGAAAACCGCCACCTGTAAACCAGATAGCGGACGGGTGCGGTATTCCTTTGGGCCGAATACCTTCTTCCATCAGCAAATTGATAATGCGTTCTTCTTGTTGGTTTTCGTCACCGGGATAATCCTTGTTGTCCAGATCGACGTGCAGGTAGCCAACCGCCTTGAGGTTGGCTTTGCTGCGTTTACCCTCAAGATATTCAGCATTCGGCAGGAAATAGAGGTTGCGCCGGTAGGTGTCGTTGTTGTTGCCGGAAACAAAGCTAACGGCCGATGCGGTTTCACCAGCGCCGTAAGACTTATGTTTGGGGTTGGCTTTTCCCCGGCTGCTCATCTGTTCCAGATAGAGTGGTGCGTTTTGTGTGAGCCAGTTGACAAACTGGACAGCTTTGTTGGGATCAGAATCAAGATTAGAGGACATTTGCGCCACCTTGCGGTTCGCAGGTCATTGCGGACATCCAGTTTTCTACATCGGCCCGGCGATAGAGAATCTTGCCAGTCCGACCACCGGATTTGGAGCGAATGAAGCGCGGGCCATATCCCTGAATGCGGCCCTTTTCGAAGTAGCTGGTGCTGAAACCGGTGATTTCCGGCAGCTGTTTGGTTGTGAGAAGTTGGGTTGTTTTATGTGTCATCCTGACCACCTATTGGTTTTGAGATGGTCATTTATTTGCAGATGTTTACGGGATTAATCCAAGGATCTAAACTAGCCCCTTCAAATCCCTAATGAAATCAGACGTTAGGCTCATCGGTACAGATGTCGGTCCTAGCAATATTTGGAGTTGACGCGTCTTGTCGGCGATGAGCTTAACTCCACTGTCATCCTCGGCGAATCGAATGAGTTCGTCGAATTCGCTTACGAATTTTCTAGATAGTCGTTTTACAGAGCTTTCGCGGGTCCCAATTTCCTTTCGCCCCGCATTTGCGAGGCCTTTCTCCAGCGCACCCAAAGCAAGTTCTTTAAGCGTGCGGCAGTCAGTCCTTTCTGGCTCGCAAACGTACGTTCCTTGGTCATCTGTTGGGATTTCTCCACTTCGGTCGGCAACATAGTTTTGAGCCATATCGCTGAGCGCGGCGTAGTCGGCGTAGTACTTGTTGCGAGTTCCCGCCGGAATGCCGAATAATGCAAGGCGAGCATCACGAAGGCGGTCTGCTTCGCTAACGCTTTCTCCTTTTTCCATTGAAGGATGTGCGCGGATAAATGCTAGCAGCATTGCGTCAACAAACGCGTTGCTAAGAACGCTCCCTCGCCAGTCGTACTCATTGACGTGGTTGCTCAGAACCCACCAGTCGTCGTCTTTTGGAGAATCTGTCATGATGTGACCTGCATTTCGTTCTAGCTTAGATGCGCGCGTGCGCGCGAATGGGCAACCAGATGATCACCCGTTAAATAGATGAATTTCGTCATTTGTATGATCAAGGGCGCTCTCGGATTCCGTCGAAGCGGGATCGGCCAGCGCACCCATTGCCCTGAGAGCCGTCGATGGGGTGGGGTCACCGCACGATCAGTCGTGCGGCACTTTCAGTTCCAGGATGCGCTGTGCCACCAGTTCGACCGGTTCCCGCAGACGCTCAGCATTCACCACAATATAACCGCCGGTCACATCGCCATTGGTCCGGTGATTAAGCAGGCGCTTGAGCGCATAGTAGGGCACGTCGAGGCTCTCAGCGATGGTGATGAAGGTGCGTCGCAGGTCGTGCAGAGTGAAACTGACGCCAGACCCTGCGGTGACACGCTGGAGGAACTTCTTGGTTTCGACAAGATGTCCGGTCTTACCCGGTCCGGGGAACACCCACGGGGAGCCTTTGTTCGATTCACGCCGTTGGGCCAACAGGTCCACCAGAAACTCCGACAAAGGCAGGGTCAACGGATCGCCGTTCTTGGTCGTTGGCAGGTGAAGCGTCTTGGCTGAAAGGTCAACGTTCTCCCAGCGCAGTTTCAACACTTCGCTACGGCGCATTCCTGTGAACAGGGTCGTCAGCAGGAAGTCCCGCGAGTAGTCCGGTTCCGCCATCACCGCTTTCCACCATGCGGGTAGATCAGGCGAATTTACAACAGTCTGACGGCGATGATCCTTAAACCATGCCCGCGCTTGGGTCAGGATTTGCACCGGATTAGGTGGATATTCGTCCTGCGTTGCAGACGTGAAATTGTAGAGCGAGCGAAAGTGCCGCATCACGTTGTTGGCGGTGGTTTTCCCATGTTTCTTGCCGATATCCTGATGCTTCTTAAGCACCATCTGACGGGTGATTTCCTTCATCTCCAGTTTGCGCCACGTTTTAAGATACAGTTGAACTGTCCGCCGGTAGTGTTCGACTGTGCTGGGTGACAAGGTGTTGCGCGTCTCGAAGAACCGCTCCATTGCCAATTCCAAGGTGACCCGCTCCTGTTTTTCCTTACGTTTCTCGGCATTAGGATCACGCCCTTCGGCCATTTCACCGAGAATGACCAACGCCTTCTTGCGGGCGATCTCGGGTGCGAACACATCCGCGCGGCCTATCGTGACGCGGCGTGTGCGTCGGTTCACCTGACCTTCGGCAAAGAATACCTTGGAGTTGGCACCGACCCGCAGGCCGAAACCTGAGAGCAGTGTGTCCCGGTAGAAAACCTGACCGCTTTGCGGAAATGGGATGTCGTCAACGGCACGACGTGTAAGACGTAGATTTGGCATTGTGACCCTCCTTATGGCCACAAGTCATTATAAGCACATCCAGAGAAAAAGCTCGACTTTTCATCGTATTATGATGGCGAATGGGATGTAATCTAATCCAATGAAATGCTGTCCAGCATTGAAGTTAGTAAAGCTGCACAGCTTACCCAATGTGATTAGGTTCGCCGAGTTTGCAGGAAATAAGCCTCCCGCTGAATTCCGCTGGAAAGACACACGTTATCATCGTAAACGCTAGACGAGTGCTTATCCCTAGTTGTCGTATCGCTTTGTGGAAACCGCAAAGCAGATGTTCGTGGATGGGCTGCAGCAAATGTATCTCCAGGGGGTTCCTTTATGGGATTGGATGTTTTCTTGTCGTCGAGCAGCCGTGACGGATATTCTCACGACATTGTGGATCTCTTTGCGAAGCCGGTCGGTGCGAAACAGCAATTTCGATATGCATCAAAATGGATTTCGTCCGTTGTTGATGACAGAAAATCGAAGGAGGTATACGGAAAATCCAAGCCCGCTATATTGTGCTACATTGATCAAGAAAAAGAGAACGTTACACCGCAGATTCTACCTATTCGCTTTGCCGATATAGTCGAAGTGCGTAGACATGGATCAACGGTCAGTATTGTTTTTGAGCTAGGTGCGTTTTGTAAGTTTGATGATCTATGCTCCCTTAACGCCAAGTTGCGAGCGTCCCAGCTGGAACTTCCTGATTTCGAGGATGGAAAACTCTCCGGCAAATACTGGGTGTTCGATGATCAAAGTTGTTTTGGTGGTGTAGTAGGTTCAAATGATCTCGCGGATTGGGAGAACCTTGTTGAACAGTATTTTCAAACACCCAGTCATATTGAAGATACCCCATTTTACCGCCTCCAGAGTGTTATGGACTTGCAAGCGAACAAAACGGTTGAGCCATTCGAAGACGAGGGTTCACTAACCTTTGAATTGGAAGGTGGTAAAAATTACGAGGTCCAAGTTTACCACTATCACCCCAAACGGCACTTCAGCGAGTATACGCTTGAAGTAAGCTCCGGGGATGATGTGATAAAGTCTCTAAATGGTGAGACACGCGCAATGAACACACGATACGATCGCAAAGATTTTCGCTTCAAAACGAGAATGAGTCCTTTGGGTGAAGACACGCGATTGGCATTTAGGCGTAAAGAAAGCACCACCGAAAAGCTAATTTGGGAAGACTTTCAGATCAGAATAATAACCAAACCCTCACTTGGATTGGCAGCCCTTAGTGTGATTGTCACCGCCATAGGTTTCGCGCTTCCGTTTGTCGTTCGAACACTGACTGACCCTTCTAAGGATTGGCCGGTGATTATTGGCGCTGTTGTTGGCGGTGTTATCGTTGGAACGACTGCAATTGCGAAAGACGATTACTCAAAAGCAGTACAAATTTTGGGGCGTTGGAAGCGAAAGCTATTTGGGTAAGCCCCTAAAGAACGAACTGCGGCTCCCCATCCTTCACTTGCCATTTGAGATGTATCCAATTCAAGGGTACGTAGTGCGAAACCCCAGCGGCATCTAGGAGTCGGTGACCATTGTCACTTACATAGAGCTTTAGGGGTTTTTCAATACGAACGGTTTGCCCGTCCGCAAAAATGTACTCGCGCCAATGTTCAGAGGAAATATCCTTGAACTCCAAACCTGATTCATTTCGGAAGTCTACGATCTGAGACATGTGCTCGCCTCCATTACTTGTTCTCGTTTGGTTCTTATATCGGGCTTTTTTAGCCTCAAGTCAATGTTTCGTGCATGGACTCTCCAGCACAACCACAGAGTCTAAGATAACCGTATTCAGTGCAGCAGCCCAGAGACCTTCATTTTCGCTGTAAAAACAATGCTCTGGCTGCTTAATGCGGTTGTCTCGAGCTTAGTGAGACCAAATCATCTGAGTGCAATTCAAGAAAAGTTCTCCTAGCCACCTCGAATCCTGCGATTCTGGTGATATATTGAGAATACGTCGGAGGTTCTTCGGATCGACGCGGTCGAAAATGGCTGCATGTATGAAAAAGAACTGAGTACACTGATTTTGTGAACCTCCAAAATGCTGTCTATTAAGCAAGGAGGTTCCCGTTATGGATCCCCATTTCTACCCTATGTGTAACGCAGGCCTTGATAGCCTGTACGGCCTCACGCACGTTGGCTCGACCAATGAGACCGTCCAATTCGAAGACGGTTCTCTGGTCGAGGTAGGCGATACTATCGCCGACCCTAAGCCCACGGTCGAAGAGCAAATGATCCTCGAAGACATGCGCGGAGAGGTTCGCACGTTCGTCGAGAGTCTGACCCCGTATCTGCAATGTATTGTCATCCGCCGTTTTTGGATGAATCATTCCCCCCAGCAAATCGCTAATGATCTCGGTCGTCGCCGCCCTGCGGTCTACGACGCGCTGGCTCGTGTGGTGCGTTTGGGAAAGCGTGACTTGGCGCCTGTGCTCGCCCAGTAAAGCAACGTGGTGGCCCACTAGGGCCACCCCCTCAGTCTACGCGGTCGAAAATGGCTGCATTAAGAAGGAAAATATCATGGCTACTCAACTTGAACTCCAAATCGAATATGCGAACGCCCTCGACGATAACAACGTCGACTACACGTTTGCAATTGGCGAAGCATTTGTCGAAAGCATGCGGTCCACGCACTACAAGCACACTGGCACCGCCATTGATGAGTTGATCGACAACTCCATTGAGGCCGGAGCCAATACGGTGAGTGTTGCGTTCGGCTTCAAGAAGAAAGGCGACAAAAAACCCAGCGCGATTGCGATCATCGACAATGGGCATGGCATGCCACCCAACATGGTGCGTCGGGCCGCTTCTTGGGGCGGCACACACCGACACCAAAATGAAACTCGCGACGGTATGGGGCGTTTTGGTTTCGGGCTTCCCAGTGCGTCTGTAAATCAGGGCAAGTGCTTTACGATCTACTCCAAGCTTAGCGACAAAGACTGGTACTCGGTGACTGTCGATTTGCAAGATTTGGCGGACATGAAATACTCGGAGGTTCCTGGAAAGGTGGAAGTTCCCGGCTTCAAAAAGGTAGCTCCGCCCGAGTGGGTGTTGAACAATATAAGAGACAACTTCCCGGAAGATGAACTGAACCACGGAACGGTGGTTGTATGGGAAAAACTAGATCGACTGACCTGGTCTACGGTCAATGGGCTGCGAAACAATTTGCTTTCCCACTTCGGTACCATCTACCGAAACTACTTGTCGCAGACTCAGATTGTCTTCGACAACACGATCGTTGGAGCCGTTGATCCGCTATTCATCACCCCCGGCGCCCGCTTCTTCGATGAAGATTCCCAAAGGGCAACCGCGTTGGAACCGGGCGAAATCACCGTCCGTTCGGAGCGCACGGGGAAGCCTTGTAAAATCAAGGTTCGCTACGCTTCGATGCCGGTTGGTTTTTTCTCAATCGACAAGTCGAAGTCCGCTGGTGGCAGAAATGGCAATGCACGTTTCCGAGTGAAGAACGAAAACCTCGGCATTGTGGTCTGTCGTATGGGGCGACAAATTCACGTCGTAGACAAGATTACTGCACACGACGGTCCTAACGGTTGGGCTGGTGAAGGCAGGTTGTCGAATAACGATGACCGTTATTGGGGGCTAGAAATCGACTTCCCAGCTGACTTGGATGAGGAGTTCACAATCTCCAATTCCAAACAGGATGTCGTGATGTCTGACCGTATCTGGCAGCTTCTCAAGGAAGGCGGTGTGCTCACGGGCTTAAAATCGCTTAAGAAAATGTATAAAGACGCAAAAGCGGCCAAAGCTTCTGAACCTACGGAAGACGGGGATAAGCCCCGTCCCTCCGAGATCGCTGCAAAAGAGGGATCAGAACAAGCCCGCCCGGGGCGGGTCCACCCAATGTCCGAGGAACGGCAAGAGCAAGCCAAGAAGAACTTCGAGGAATTTTTCAAACAAGACGCCAAGAACCGGAAAATTCCCGAAGATACGGCAAAGGAGCAACTTGAGAAAGAGACAGAGGAGCGTCCCTATAAGGTTGAGTTCGAAACCTTACCTGACGCTCCGTTCTACAGGATGGAGCAACGGGGCTCTATGAAGGTCCTGAAGATCAATATGGCGCATAGGTTCTACAAGGACATTTACGCCAGCAGCTCTGCCGGTGCGTTCGTCCGCCACGCCTTGGAGGTTCTCTTGATATCTATCGGCGAAGGCGAGCTGGACGCGATCGGAAACGTTAGCAAGGAAAGTTTCTACCATGTCGAAAAGCTCGAATGGTCCAAGAAGCTGAACGTCATGCTTGGTGTGTTGAGCGAATTCGAAGAAGTCGTAGACGACGAAGCAGCCTAAGACGACAAGGGAATGGCAAAGGAGCCCACTGCGGTGGGCTCTTTCTGCTATTATGAACTATGAAAAACAACAATCATAAGAAAGCGTTTGCCCCCAATAGGCTGCCTACAAGGCTACTCGTTACGCTCACCACAACGATTAAATCTCAAGCCCTGGAAGACACGTACGATGCAGCGGTCTGTTACCGGAAGCAAGCACGCAAACACGCCCTTAGCGGGACTGATGGAAATGCCGACTCTGATCAGATTCGCCTTGCCGTTTGCTATTCGATGCTGGCCGACTTCACCGAACAAGGGTGGGGAATCGCAGTTCAGGACGATGAAATCTTCGTCGAGCAACCTTCCATTGATTGGACGGAAGACGAAACGGAAGCACAAGTAAAAAAACGAATTCGTAAGGGATTTGAAGCCGTCAGCAACCGCCAACTGGCCGACCCTACCAACCGCGAGTTTATTCGCCGGATGGAAGCTCCAAGAGAATTTGAAGGCAAGATGGTATCGGTGCTCGATGTTGTCGATGACGGAGCGGAACTTGCCAATGAACTAAGGCAGTTCGCTACCGACCCTTCGGAAAAGGGATTGGAAAAAGTCTCAGCAGTAGTATGTCCAGAGTTGGTTGAGTGTCGTGGGGATGAGAAATGCCCATACACCGGTTACCGACTACAGGACATTTGGAGGTACTTCCGACATACATGGTCCCTCGAATACAAGCTGTTGCCGGGCAGAACGATGCGGCTGCTGGTTCGAAATGCTGCTCGCCCAAATAAGCCGGTCATCGGTATTGTGTTGCTAGCCAGCCCTACGGCGAACCTCCTAAGCCGAGACAAATGGATTGGGTGGACATTTGAGGAAATCGTCTCCGGGCTTCTGGCACAGAGGTGGAGCGCCGACAACGTCGGGCGCAAGCTTTTTGATGCGATTAAAACAGCGATCAAACAGATACGAACAGACGATTTGGTTCCTCGAAGCGTCCTAAACCATCCAAAACCAGAGCATTTCTTTGCGCTTGACCAGACAGTTCACAAGGCGCTGCAAGACCGAGCCAGAGACTTGGAGGCGGAGTCCACCGACTACCTCGTTGACATCCGTGGGCTCGACAAATCGAAAATCACAAACAAGCAGTGGAAGGAGCTTTCCGAGACTGCATTGTTCAAAAAGAAGCGAGCTGAACAACTTATTCCGCTCTTGAGGGCGCTCGGGACCATGAAAGGGTATGGGTTCGATAAGCATCCCGGCGCCGCCCTCTACGAAGCCCTTGTTGAAAAGGATGGGAAACAAGCGGTTCAAACGGCGCTTGGTGAAATAAAGAAAGTGCATTTGGCCTCGGAAGTCGCCGATCTTTCCGTTTGCGGGGCCGTCGCGCCTTACAACAATATTATCGGTGGGAAGCTGGTTACTGCCTTGATGGCATCAGAAGAAATACGTGAAATCTACAAGCAAAGGTATGGAAAGCAGGTTAGTGAAATCTCTTCCCAGATCAAAGGCCAAAGGGTACAGCGGTCTTCCGATTTGAAGCTGCTGACAACAACTGCCCTGTATGGAGTTGGCAGTAACCAATACAGTAGCCTTACATTGCGGGCATCTAAGCACTCTGAGTTAGCAAGCGATGTCGTTTGGAAAAAAATTGACAGCAGCACCGGCTTTACTGTCACCCACATTAGTGACGAAACGGTTCAACTTATGCGCTCATTGGGAATCAGCGAATACGGTCGCCGAAGGATCAATAGCGTTTTCGGAGAAGGAAGTAGCCCCAGAACTCGCCAAATCCGAGAAGGTCTAAATCTGTTGGGCATCAACAACAGCGAACTCCTAGAGCAGCCCAACAAAAAGAAAGTCTATGGTTGCGAGTTGTTTCCGGGTGCGAAAGACCAACTACTCGGATTTAAGGGAGACGAACTCGACGCCAATGAAAAATCGAACTCTGTCTCAGCGATTTCGAAAAGCTGGGCGAGGCGTTGGTTATTGCCCCGGTTGAAAAGTGAGAGGGTGCTCAATGAGCTAGCAGACTTCAAACCTTCCCACGTTTCCGATGAGTTAAAATACCGGTCAGACAAATATGGCGAGATACGGCCAGAGTGAATAATTACCCTTCCTCGTAAGGTTGCCCAATTTCGTCCAGTATTGCACTCGCGATTTGAGCAAGCCTCTGAATACGATCAGGGCAGATACTATTGGAGCGTCCTTCATCTACTAACGATTGGAGGATGCTTTTCATTTCTGGGCTTCTGCGGATAAGAGACACTTCGGCTTCAAATCTTTCGAGGTATTTTCTACTACCAGAGATGATCGTGCCAACGTGGTGTTGGTTACCTTCCGCAAAGCAAAAAATGTCTTTTCGGTCAGTTCTTACGGTGTCTGCGACAAGCCAAGCGCGTCTTCTCATAGGTGTCCTCGTGTAACTTTTACCCCATGAAATAGCATAACCATCTGAAATGTATCTGAAAATCGTCAGGCATTCGGCAGCTAAGGTTTTTAGCGAGGCCAGGATGCCCATGTCCCCGCGTGCCTTTTGCTTAGTAACCAGCAGCAGAGGTAGAACATTCACATGAGGAGTTCGATAGCCCCTCTTAACTGAAAACTGAAAAGGAACGTAAAATGGCAAAAGGTCAAGGTAACGCTGGTGGCTGGCCGTCAACAACTGGGAAACCTTCTGGTGGCGGTCGCTCAGACAACGGTTCTGGCGGCAGCAAAGGCAAGTGAGCCAACTGTGACTAAGGCGTAACGATTTGTTGGTTTTCCTGAGGGGTGGAACAAGTTGGTATCACCCCTCTTTCAAAGTCGCGGAAGTCATTGACTAAGTCTTCATACTTGAAATCAGCCTGATCTGCGACGTTCTCCCAATATTTCCAATCCTTCCTCATCCTGATCGATAAGCAGCAAAAAACTGCAATCAAAAACAGACTGGATCGAATATACCTGTTTGCAACAGTCATGTGATCCTCATTGAGTGATGCAAACCTTGGGTTTTCGCTGTGATCAACCAAGCTAATGTACTGGGTAAAGGTATCTATAAAGGGTGTTGTGTCTCGCTCGGTGAACGTCTTAATGCGATCTATAGGCGTTGCCGCCCACATCGCTGATTTATCGGGCCACTGACTATTGGGTAGAAGATAGTATTCGACAAAGACGGTTTTGACCTGTGACGGTTTCTCCTGAATAGCCACATTGCTGCACATTCTATTGTTCTGGGTTACCCGTTGCAGGATGTACCCAAGCGTTAGGAACTCTAGGGGATGAAGTGTCGGAAATGGGTTGAGTTTCCATGTTTCAAAAGCCGCAGGAGAACTAAAAGCCTGGAATGTTCGAGAGTTCAATATACTAAGAGGCCCCCCAATACTAAGATCCCAATTCGTTTCTTGGTCATAGTAGAGTTTTTTTCGCAGAACCCATGAGTTGTATTCCAGTTTCCTGAATTCTGTCAGCGTCTTGAGATTTCGCCTGGTCTTTGGGAGTCCTCCCGCAATTTCTCCGGCGCTTAGCTGTTTTGAAATGATCGCGAAATCCCGCCAATCGAATGATGATTTGATGCGCTCCTGAAACTCCACCAATGGCGCTGATCGATCTCCAAATCGCTTTATAAATTTCCCTATCTGCTTCTCTGAATCGGTGGCTGTAAGTTGGCCTTCCTGAAACTTCCTCCGAAGATTTTTTTGGGATCGGACAATGAAGCGTTTGTCGGCCTCATTGCCGCCCTCTCCTTCGATACGCTTAAGAGGCGAGAACCACTTCGTGGTGTCCATTTTCAGTATTTCTGCAAAGGCGTCTAGAGTGGGGACGAACATTTAGGTGCACTGTGTTTCCTGAAATCGGTGAAGAACAGCATTGTCAGAGGCAGCTTACGATGTCACCCCATCTAAGTTCCAAAAGTATGAAACGGATAGCTATTGCTAGTGTCCAATCAGGGTAGGGCCAAACGCGAGCCTCTGCCCCTGTTCAAATACGTCCATTTGTCGATAGTTTTGGGAATCATGAACGATTTTGCGCTGAACCTTATAGCCAACCGCCCCCCCGATAACGGGCTTTCATTTACGCCGCAGCAAATTGCAGCTTTGTCCCGCTGAATAGACCTTCGGACTACCCCTCAAGAACGGCTGTTCAATTCAATTGTTTGAACCTGTAGGGATCCCGATTGATGGTCGAACTACTGTTGTATTTCTCCAACTCTGGCGGAACGGGGTTGCCTGAGAGCAAGCTTTTCCGGAAGCCGTCGATGGGGTGGGGTCAATTAGTAGGGTCCTACTAATAGAGTTAGTAGGGCATTAGTAGGGCGTGTTCGTCAAAAGTTCTGAAACGATGTGCGATCACATCCAAAAGCGAAGCCGGAATTAATCAAGCAGTTGTATGGTCTTATGAGGTTGCCTACGGCGCTGTCCGGCTCCGTGCAACAACTCGACGTCAAAATTCGTAAGGACAAGGTCGGGGGTTCGAGTCCCTCTTGAGGCACCATTTTCCGCAAAAACAAAGATTAGGCGCGTTTTTCGCCGATTGTTGCTACGCCCAGAACCGAGAGCACTTTGGCCTCGATCTGCTCGGCATTCATCCCGGCCACCGCGTACATATCAGCAGGACTGGCCTGATCGATGAAGATATCGGGCAGTACCATTGAACGGTATTTCAGGCCGTCATCAAACACGCCCTCGTCAGCCAGCAGCTGCGCCACATGGCTTCCGAACCCGCCGATTGCGCCTTCCTCGATGGTGATCAGCGCTTCGTGATTGGCGGCCAGGTCCAGAATCAGGTCCCGGTCCAGCGGTTTGGCAAAACGCGCATCGGCGATGGTTGGCGTGATGCCCTTGGCGGCAAGCGCCTCGGCCGCCTTTTGCACTTCGGCCAGACGGGTGCCGAAGGATAGCAGCGCGACGCGCGCGCCGGTTTGGATGATGCGGCCTTTGCCGATTTCCAGAACCTCGCCGCGTTCCGGCAGGTCTACGCCCACGCCCTCACCACGCGGGTAGCGGAAGGCGATGGGGCCTTCGTCATGTGCGGCGGCGGTGGCGACCATGTGCATCAGCTCGGCTTCATCGGCGGCGGCCATCACCACCATGCCCGGCAGGTTGGCCAGATAAGCGATGTCGAACGATCCCGCATGTGTCGCGCCATCGGCACCCACAAGCCCCGCGCGGTCGATGGCGAACCGGACCGGCAGGCGTTGAATGGCAACGTCATGTACAACCTGATCATAACCGCGCTGCAGGAAAGTCGAATACATGGCGCAGAACGGCTTCATCCCGCCTGCGGCCAGTGCGGCGGCAAAGGTCACGCCGTGCTGTTCAGCAATCGCTACGTCAAAACAGCGTGAAGGGTAGCGTTCTGCAAACAGGTTGAGTCCGGTGCCATCGGGCATCGCAGCGGTCACAGCTACGATCTTGTCGTCGCGCCCGGCTTCCTCCACCAGCGTCTTGCCAAAGACCGAGGTATAGGAGGGCGCGTTCGACGGTGCCTTGTGCTGTTTGCCCGTCACTACGTCGAATTTCGCGGTGGCATGCCCCTTGTCGCGGGCCTGCTCGGCGGGGGCATAGCCCTTGCCTTTTTTGGTCAGCACGTGGATCAGAATGGGCCCGGTCGCCCGCGCCTTGACGGTGCGCAGAACCGGCAGCAACTGCTCCATGTCATGCCCGTCGATGGGGCCGATATAGGAAAAGCCCAGTTCTTCGAAAAACGTGCCGCCCATGGCCATGCCCTTAAGCATCTCTTTGGCGCGTTTCGCCCCTTCGCGGAAGGGTTCCGGCAGCAGGGAAACCGCGCCCTTGGCGGCGGCTTTCAGATCGTGGAACGGGGCCTCGGTATAAATCCGCGACAGATAGCTGGACAGCGCACCAACCGGGGGCGCAATGCTCATCTCGTTGTCATTCAGGATCACAACAAGGCGTTTTTTCAGGTGGCCCGCGTTGTTCATCGCCTCGAACGCCATGCCTGCGGACATCGACCCATCGCCGATCACGGCAATCGCATCACCCAAGCCTTCAGGCGTGACACCGCCCAAATCGCGCGCGACGGAAAACCCAAGCGCGGCACTGATCGAGGTACTGGAATGGGCAGCCCCGAACGGGTCATAGGGGCTTTCGCTTCGCTTTGTGAACCCGCTCAGCCCGTCTTTCATGCGCAGGGTACGAATGCGGTCACGCCGTTCGGTCAGGATTTTGTGCGGGTAACACTGATGCCCCACATCCCAGATGATCTTGTCGCGCGGCGTGTCAAAGACGGCATGCAGCGCCGTGGTCAGTTCGACCACACCCAGCCCCGCGCCCAGATGTCCCCCGGTGACAGACACGGCCGAGATGGTCTCGGCCCGCAGCTCATCCGCGACCTGTCGCAATTGCGAGTCCGAGAACTGCTTGAGGTCCGCAGGGCGGTTCACAAGGTCCAGCAGAGGCGTATTCGGGCGGTCAGACATATGGCGCATTCCTGGCTTAGCTGTCCCGGGCAATAACGAAGCGGGCGGCGTCCTTCAAGGTTTCAGCGGCAGGCCCATAGCCATCCAGCGCAGCACAGGCCTGATCCACCAGCTCCGCCGCGCGGGTCTTTGCGGCCTCCAACCCAAGCAGCGAGACAAAGGTGGCCTTGCCCGCCTGTGCATCCTTCTGCAGGCGCTTCCCGGCCTTTTCGGCATCGCCCTCAACATCCAAAATGTCATCCGCGATCTGAAAGGCAAGCCCCAGGGCGCGGGCATATTGGCGCAGCGGGTCCGGGTTGGCCTGAGCCAGCCGTGCCCCCGCGCAGGCGGACCATTCGATCAAAGCTCCGGTCTTGCCCGCCTGCAGCCGCGTGATCTGATCCAGCGTAAGCGGACTGGCCGCCGTTTCCGCCGCGATATCCAGCGCCTGACCCAGAACCATCCCCTGCGCACCGCTGGCTTTGGCCAATGTTAGGGTCAAATCCGCGCGAATTGCGGCTTCACCCACCTCGGTACGCGCGCACAGCTCAAAGGCCAACGTCTGCAGAGCATCCCCGGCCAGAACAGCGGTGCCCTCATCCCATTTCACATGAACCGTGGGCCGCCCTCTGCGCAGATCATCATCATCCATGCAAGGCAGATCATCATGGACCAGCGAATACGCGTGCAGCGCCTCGATCGCCGTGGCGGGCCAAATCGCGCGATCGGCGTCGACCCCATGCAACCGCGCGCTTTCCAATGCCAGAAATCCGCGCAGCCTTTTCCCACCCTCGGTGGCATAAGCCATCGCCCGGGTCACATCCAGATCGTCCAGCGCCCCCAGAACCGTATCGAAATGGCCCTGAATAAGCGCCGCATCCTGCGCCAATCTGTCTCGAAACATTTACAGACCTTCGACAGGCGTAGTCCCGGTCGGCTGACCATTGGCGTCCAGCGTGATCGCGGCCACTTTTTCCTCGGCTCGCTTCAACTCATCCTCGCAGCGCTTCTTCAGCGCCGCTCCGCGTTCGTACAGCGCGATGGACTGGTCCAATGCAACATCGCCACGTTCCAGCTGGCCGACCACGGTCTCCAGCTCTTTCATGGCCTGTTCGAATGTCATCTGGTCGACGGGTGTCTCGGTCATTGGGCTGCCTTCATCAATTCTTCCACATGAGCACGGGTGGCTTCGGACAGGGCTCTCAGATCATACCCGCCCTCCAGAGTCGAGACGATACGACCGCCGCATACTTCGCCCGCAATTTTGCAAAGTTCGGAGGTGATCCATGCGAAATCATCTGTGGACCAGTTCAACTCTGCCAGCGGATCGTCCTGATGCGCGTCAAACCCGGCCGAGATGATTATCAGCTCGGGCCGAAACTCTCTGAGACGCGGAAAGGCCAGCGCGCGATAAGCTGCCTGCATCACCACCCCGCTTGAGCCCGGAGGCAGGGGGATGTTCAAAACAGTATCAAATGTTCCTGTCTCGTCGGGCCGGCCTGAACCCGGCCACAGGGGCATTTGTTGGCTAGTGATGACCAGAGCACGTTTTTCGTCCCACAACAGGTCCTGCGTGCCGTTACCGTGATGGACGTCGAAATCGAAAACGGCGACCCGTTTCAATCCGTGATGGTCCAGCGCATGTTTAGCCGCCAGCGCTGCATTACCGAAAACACAAAACCCCATTGCGGTGTCCGTTTCCGCGTGGTGGCCGGGCGGCCTAACCGCACAAAACGCGTTTGGGGCCTCACCACCAAGCACCAAATCCACCGCACGAACAGCCGCGCCCGCCGCGCGGTAGGCGGCACTGACCGAGCCTGGGCACAGAAACGTATCGCCATCAACCTGACGGAACCCCTCGGTCGGAGCGGCACGGCGAATATCCTGAATATAGCTTTCGGGATGAATACGCAGCAAATCATCATCCGCTGCCAAGGGTGCAGTCTTGCGATCCAAATCCAATGGTTCCAAAGCGTGCAGAATATGCTCTAACCGCGCGACCCGTTCAGGATGGCCCTCGGGTGTTATATGTCCAAGGCAATCCGCATGAGTCAAAAGCGCAGTCTTCATCGGGATCCCATCTTCATCTGGCTACAAATATCCTCGCCGAAGGCATGAAATCGCCGCGCAGCGGCTCAATCAGTCCGGAGCCAACATGTAACCCGCGCCGCGTACAGTTTGCAAATACCGCGGCTGTTTGGGGTCTTGTTCGATTTTGCGCCGCAGCCGGGTGATCTGGACATCCACCGCGCGTTCCTGTGCCTGACCCTTGTCGCGGCCCAGATCTTCAACCAGTTTCGACCGGCTGATCGGCTCGCCAGGCTGGGCCGAGAAAATCTTCATCAATTGGCTTTCCGTTGCGGTCAGGCGAACAGGTTCTTCACCTTGCCACATCTCACCTTTTTCGACGTCGTACCGGATCGGACCCAGGGTTAGGATTTTGCTGACAGTCTCTTGTGCTGGCGTTTCGGGCATGCGCCGCAGAATGGCATTGATGCGCAGCAGCAGTTCCTTGGGCTCAAACGGCTTGGCCAGATAATCGTCTGCCCCCGCCTCAAGCCCTGCAATTCGATGCTCGGTCTCGCCGCGGGCCGTCAAAAGCAGGATAGGCGTCGCATGGGTTTCGCGCAGCGCTTTAGTCAGGCTGACACCATCTTCCCCTGGCATCATCACATCCAGCACGATCATGTCGAAATCCAATCCCGACAAAACCCGACGTGCATGGGCCGCATCCCGCGCCGCCGTAACCAAAAACCCGTTCCGCATTAAAAATTTCTTGAGCAGATCCCGAATACGTTCGTCATCGTCAACGATCAGCAGATGGGCGTCCATATCGCTCATGAGGTGGTATCCCGTAATTTCTTGTATGCATGACGCATATCAGCATCCATCATGGCTTCAAGTACTTTACGAAACCCTGACACGGCCTCGGGGCCTGCATCTTTGTAAGCGGCACGCATTCGCACGCGCTGGGCTTCTGATAGTTTCGCTTCCAGAGCTTCGCCTTCATGGGTTAGAAATAGGTGCCGTTCGCGTTTGTCCACTGTTCCAACGCGACTTTCGACCAAACCGTCCTCGATCAGCGTGCGCAAAACCCGGTTCAGAGACTGTTTTGTCACCCCCAATATGGCCAGCAGGTTGTTAACCGTTGTCCCTGGCGCGCGGTTGATGAAGTGGATCGCGCGATGATGCGCGCGGCCATAGGCAAGGTCCGACAGAATGCGATCAGGATCCGCCGTGAACCCGCGATAGGCAAAAAACATCGCTTCGATCCCTTGCCGCAGTTGTTCATCTGTCAGAAACAACAGGCTTTCTCCACCGAAAACCTGGGCGGGACGGGTGTCAGACATATCATGCCTCATGCGTTACTTCTGCCCGAGTTTATGTCAGCGTTATTGACATTCCAAGAGGGGACAGGTATCGAATCGCAGTTTTTGCGCAACTTTATGTCCGGTTCGGACTTAATTGGCGCAATAATCGAAAATTTCGACCCGGTTCAGGAGGTTTCGCATGGCGGGGTATGATGATCGTGATGGTGTCATCTGGTTGGATGGCAAACTGGTTCCCTGGCGCGAGGCCAATGTCCATATCCTAACGCACGCAATGCATTATGCGTCTTCGGTTTTTGAGGGCGAACGCGCGTACAATGGCAAGATTTTCAAAAGCCGCGAACATTCCGAGCGCCTGATCGCCTCGGCCGAGGCGCTGGATATGCCGATGCCTTACACGTTGGACGAAATCGAAACCGCCAAGGAAGAGACTCTGAAAGCCAGCGGGCTGCAGGACGCTTATGTACGTGTTCTTGTCTGGCGCGGCTCGGGTGAGGATATGGGTGTCGCGTCGGCAAAAAACCCTGTGCGGATGGCCGTGGCAGTCTGGCCCTGGGGCGCCTATTACGGCGACGCCAAGATGCAGGGTGCCAAGCTGGATATCGCGGAATGGAAACGCCCCAGCCCCGAAACCATCCCCGTCCACGCCAAGGCGGCGGGTCTTTACATGATATGCACCATCTCAAAGCACAAGGCCGAGGCCAAGGGCTGCTCGGATGCGCTTTTCATGGATTGGCGCGGTTACGTGGCTGAGGCGACCGGCGCGAATGTGTTTTTCGTCAAGGATGGTGAGGTTCACACCCCGCTGGCCGACTGTTTCCTGAACGGCATCACTCGCCAGACCGTGATTGGGATGTTGAAAGACAAGGGCATCACCGTCCACGAACGCCGCATCAAACCCGAGGAAATGGCCGATTTCGAACAATGCTGGCTGACCGGCACCGCAGCCGAGGTCACTCCGGTCGGGCAAATCGGCGACTACAGGTTCGAAGTGGGCGACATCACCCGCGAGATCGCTGCCGATTACGAGGCGCTGGTCCGCGCCTGATCGCGCCCGGTTCACAAGAAATCACACCCCCGCTTTGGCGGGGGTTTTTCTTTGCCCAGCGTTCAAGAGATTGTGCAGATCGTCCGGGCTGCTGGATGTTTTGGCAGACGGTTGTACGTTAGGTCTATGTTGGACCTTCTCAGCGATATCCTCACCCGCCTGTCTTTGCGCGGTACGTTTTATTTCCGAACTTCGTTCACGCCCCCTTTTGGCATTCAGGTACCGGCCTTCGAAAATGTGGCACGGTTTCACTTTGTTCAGCGCGGTGAACTGAAGGTTTATGTCTCTAACACAGGCGAAATGTTGCGCCTGAAGCAAGGTGACCTGATCCTGATCCCGCACGGCTCGCCCCATGCATTGCTGTGCAACGAGGTCAAACCGCTGGACGCTCTGCCGCTAGAGCAGGTGCTTGAGGATGCCGGGTACAAGGGCGATGGAGTTTTGATCTATGGGGGTGAGGATAAAAGCCGCGATACACAACTGATCTGCGGGCATTTTTCGTTCTCAGGACCGCCGGGCCGTCAGGGCACCGGACATATGCTGATTGACCGGCTGCCCCCTTATATCCTGATCGAGAATTACGGCGAGGAAGCCGGGGCCTGGATCGAATCCACCCTACGGATGATTGGGTCCGAGATTGGTGGAACGCGTATTGGCGGCGATTTAATCGCGCTGAAACTGTCCGAAGTTCTGTTTGCGCAGGCCATCCGTGCCCACCTGGAACATCAAAGCCCCAGCGAATCCGCGCTGGCCGGGTTTGCTGACCCGCGTGTGTCCCGCGCGCTGACGGCGTTTCATCAGGCGCCCGCGCAGGACTGGAGTGTTGAGAGCTTGGCGCGTGAGGCCGGAATGTCCCGCACCGCATTTGCGCAACTGTTTTCCGAGAAGATGGGGACAACTCCGATGCAATATCTGACCGATTGGCGGATGCAGATCGCTTGCCACGGTCTGACTGAAAACCGGTGGAATGTGGCAGATGCGGCGGCCGAAGTAGGATATGCATCCGAGGCAGCCTTTTCCCGCGTCTTCAAGAAACAGATTGGTCTGTCGCCGGCAGCATATCGGTCAATGCATTGATGTCCTGATTTCTGGACGATCTGCAATTTTTTGCGGACGATCCGGACTGAAACGTACAGGCTTTCCGACCTACCTTGGAGCCATACCAAGCAAGGAAAGGAAATCTCATGTCTGTTCGTTTCGTTACGCGCAATATCCATGCCTATCTGGACTATCCCGTTGCTATCGCCCTGATGACGCTGCCTTTTCTTTTGGGGTTGGGTCAATCCAATCCGTTGGCGCTGTGGCTATCGGTCGTCACTGGCGTTGCCGCTTTTGTGCTGACCGTTCTGACCGACCATCACCTGGGGATCTGGCGCGTCTTACCCTATAAATTTCATCTGGCCGTGGATCTTCTGGTCGGAGTGACCTTTCTGGCTGCGCCCAGTCTGTTTGGGTTTTCGGGCCTGGATGCGGTATTCTACTGGTTAAACGGCGCTGCGGTGGTCGCCGTCATCTCGCTCAGCACGCCGGAAGAGGGCGTGACAGCGTGAATGCGTTATCCACAAGTGTCACAATATCATCGTGATACTTTCAAAAATCTGAGCCGCTTGTTTTACAAACAGGCGGCTCACTGCCGCTCACCAATCGCGTGGTCCTGAAGGGCCACCAGACAGGAGAGCCCAAATGACCCGAATCTTACGCCCCAACCGCCGAGCCTTTCTGGCTGGCAGCACCGCCTTCGCCGCATCACTGTCCATGCCAGCCATCAGCCGCGCATCCTCGCGCCCGGTTTTCACCCACGGCGTTCAGTCGGGTGATGTTGACACCACCTCGGGCATGATCTGGACCCGCACGGATCGTCCCGCCCGCGTGATGATGGAAGTTTCCACTACCGAGAGCTTTGCTGATGCGCGCAAATTGACTCCGATGGATGCAATCCCCAACAGTGATCTGGCCGTCAAGCGACTGGTCGATGGGCTGCCGTCGGATCAGGATATCTTTTACCGTTTTGTGGCCGCCGATTTGCACGACATCAACGCCGTATCAGAGCCTATTGTTGGCCAATTCCGCACTGCACCGACCTCACGCCGGAATATCCGTTTTGCCTGGTCGGGCGACACCGCTGGGCAGGGTTGGGGCATCGACGACGAAGGGATGCGCACCTACGCCACCATGGCGCAGCACAAGCCAGATTTCTTCATCCACTCGGGCGACACGATTTATGCCGATGGTCCGATGCAAGATGAGGTCGTCAAGGATGATCAACTGATCTGGAAAAACACCACCCTGATTGACGAGAAACGTAAAGTGGCTGAAACGCTGGACGAATTCCGTGGTCAGTGGAAATACAACATGATGGACGAGCATGTGCGCGCCATGAACGCCGTCTGCCCGACCTTCTTTCAGTGGGATGACCATGAGGTCGTGAACAACTGGTCGGATGCGAAAGATCTCATCTCGGACGACCGCTATACCGAGAAGTCGGTGCACGTGCTGCAATCCCGCGCCGCCCGCGCCTTCCACGAGATGACACCGCTGCGCATCACCCCGGCCGAGCCGGGGCGGGTGTATCGCAAGATTTCGTATGGGCCGATGCTGGACGTGTTCTTTTTGGACCTGCGCAGCTATCGCGGGCCGAATGGTGCCTCGATGGAGGATGAGATCACCGATCAGTCCCGCATTCTGGGGGCCGAGCAACTGACTTGGCTGAAACGGGAACTGGCCGCATCTGAGGCGACGTGGAAGGTTATTGCGTCCGACATGCCGATTGGGTTGATTGTCTGGGACAACTGGCGCGAAAAGTCCGGGGCCGAGGCAGTTTCGAACGGTGATAGTGGCCCAGCCAAAGGGCGCGAGTTGGAGATTGCCGAACTGCTGCGATTTATCAAAACCGCTGGGATCACAAATACGGTTTGGTTCACGGCTGACGTTCACTATACTGCTGCACACTACTATGACCCTAACAAAGCGCAATTTCAGGACTTTGAGCCGTTCTGGGAATTCGTCTCGGGCCCGCTGCACGCTGGAACCTTTGGTCCGAACGCGCTGGATGGGACCTTTGGTCCCGAAGTCAAATTCGTCAAAGCCCCGACTGAAGATCAGGGTGCCAACCTGCCGCCCAGCGCTGGCCTTCAGTTCTTTGGATTGGTGGATATCGACGGTGCAACCGAACAGATGACGGTACGCCTGATGGACCGCGCCGATACCGAGCTTTGGTCGATCACGCTGGACCCGAAGTCTCGCGCAATTTGATAGGATCAGAGCGCCCCTGACTTATGATCGGGGGCGCTCTGTCATCCCAAAGTTTAATAGTCCACGCCGCGCTGGGCTTTGATGCCAGCTTGAAACGGGTGTTTTTCTTCGGTCATTTCCGTGACCAGATCGGCATAGTCTCGCAGGGCTTGCGGCGCGTCGCGGCCCGTCAGGAACACGCCAGTCTTGACTGCCCGTTCGTTCAGACCGTCAATCACCTGATCCACCGTCAGATATTCATAGCGCAGGGCGATGTTGATCTCGTCCAGCACCACAAGGTCGTATTCGCCACTGGCCATCAACGCCCGCGCTTTGTCAAAGGCCGCGTTGGCAGCGGCGATGTCACGCTCGCGGTCTTGAGTGTCCCAGGTAAAGCCCTCGCCCATCGTGTGCCAGGTGACCAGATCGCGCTCTTCGAAGAAGCGGCGCTCGCCCGTTTTCCACTTGCCCTTGATGAACTGCACCACGGCCACTTTCTGACCCCAGCCAAGCGCCCGGATCACTACACCAAACGCAGCCGAGGATTTACCCTTGCCCTTGCCTGTGTTGATCAAGACTAGCCCGCGATCCGGGTCTACCGCCTCGGATACTTTCTTGCGGTGCTGGGCCTGCACCTTTTGCATCTTTTCCTTGTGATCCTGCGCGTCACTCATGAGAGGAACCTTTCATTCTGCTGCGCCCAACCTAGGTGAAGTTCGCGAAAGGTAAAGATCAGGTCTTGGGATCGGTTGCAGATTGGGCTTTATTGCGTTCCAAGCCCAGCTGACGCTCGCGTAGGATCACCACAACGTTGCCCGCAATTACCAAAGTGGCACCGATCAACATGACGAGTGTGGGCAGTTCGTCGAACCAAACGTAACCGATAACCACGGCAAACAGCATCGTTGTATAGTCGTAAGGCGCCAGCATGGACGCCTGCGCGAACTTGTAAGACGTGGTCACCAAAATCTGAGCAACACCGCCTGTTATTCCTATAACCGCCAGTATCAGAGTCTGTTCAAGGGTTGGTGCCGTCCAGCCCCACAAGGCCGTAATGGACGATAAAAGGGTTGCTGTCAGCGAAAAGTAAAAGGCCACGGCGGCGGGGTGATCGACCTGCACCAATTGTCGGATGTGGATTTGTACAAATCCACGCGCCATCGTCGCAACCAAAACGCAAAGCGCTCCGATCGCCGCTGTGCTTTCCATGTTGTTGCCGCCCAGCCGGGGCCAGATCATGATCAATACGCCGAGCAGCCCAAGACTAACTGCACCGATGCGGATCATACGAATACGCTCGCCCAGAATGGCCGCCGCCAGAATCAGGGTGAAGATCGGTGTGGCATACCCAATCGCCGTAACCTCAGGCAGGGGCAGTAAAGCCAGACCGGTGAAGGTTAGTCCCATGGCTGACGTTCCCAGAACTCCTCGCCAGAAATGCCCCATGGGTTTTCTGGTGATTAGCCCTTGTGCCAGTTCTCCGCGCCAAAGCAGCCAGCCAACGACGACCGGTATCGCAAAAAGTGATCGGAAGAACACGATTTCGCCGGGTGGAAAGTCATCTGACACCGCCTTGACCACTGCAGCCATCGCCGTGAACAGGAACAAAGCGCCCAGCTTCAGACCCACCGCCAGGACGGGTCGATGCGATGTTAAGGATTTTGCCATGGGCCGAACCCTGCGCCTTTAGTCGGCAAAGATCAACGGGTGGCCTCGCCGTTTATCCATGTATTGGGTAAGTCACTGCCGATTTCTTCGGCGAAGTCTTCCAGAAACCGGATCATCCGCGCGGTACGGCGTTTTGCAATCTGCCGTCCGGATTCGGTGAGCATATCGTCGGACAAGTTCAGCAATTTCACTTTCCAATGGTCCAGTGAAAAGTGCAGATCATCTAGCGTGCGATCAGCGGCAAAGGGATCAGCTGCATCGTACAGAGTGCGCCCCAAAGCGCCCGAGACCGAGAAGTTCCGCGCAATCCCGATGGCGCCCAATGCGTCCAGCCTGTCGGCGTCGCGCAGAATGCGGGCCTCGGGCGTTTCGGGCGGAATATTTGCCGAAAAGCTATGCGCCTCAATGGCATGTTTGGTGGCGTCGATCTGGGCGCGGCTATAACCTAAACCCCCCAGAATAGGCTCTGATTCCAGCGCTGATTTACGTGAGGCCAAATGGCGATCCGGATCATCTTTTGGCAGGTTTATCAGATCGTGTAGATAGCTGGCCGCCAGCAGAACAGTCATATCTGTCCGGTCATCAGAAATGGCCTGTGCGTTCACCCAGACGCGGTCCAGATGGGCCAGATCATGGGCCGGGTCTGTTTCCATGCGCTGCGCGACGACGCCGCGCAAGCGACCGCGTAAGTCAGCCGATATGTCCACGGTTTTCTCCGATCTGGCCGCGATGTAGCAGCAGATGATCAAGGATCACACAGGCCATCATCGCCTCACCCACCGGGACGGCGCGGATGCCGACGCAGGGATCGTGGCGACCTTTGGTGATGATCTCGGTTTCCTCACCCGATTTAGTGATCGTCTTGCGCGTCGTCAGAATGGAGGAGGTCGGCTTGACCGCAAACCGCACAACGATGTCCTGTCCGGTCGAGATGCCGCCCAGAATACCGCCCGCGTGGTTGGAGCTGTATTGTGGGCCGTTCTGACCCATGAAAATCTCATCGGCGTTGGCCTCACCTGTCAGTTCTGCGGCGGCCATGCCTTCGCCGATTTCGACGCCTTTGACGGCGTTGATCGACATCATCGCTGCGGCCAGATCAGTGTCTAACTTGGCGTAAATCGGCGCACCGAGGCCTGCGGGGACACCGCGGGCCACAACTTCGACCACCGCACCGACCGAGTTGCCGGATTTGCGCAGATCGTCCAGATATGCGGCCCAATCGTCAGCGGCCTGCGCATCGGGGGTCCAGAACGGGTTCTGTTCGATCTGAGACCAGTCGAAGTTGGCGCGGTCGATCTTGTGCGGCCCGATCTGGGTCATGTAGCCGGTGATTTGTACATTTGGCGCGATCTGCCTGATGGCCTCGCGCGCCAATCCTCCAGCGGCAACACGAGATGCGGTTTCGCGCGCCGAGCTACGCCCCCCGCCGCGATAGTCGCGGATGCCGTATTTCTGCCAATAGGTGATATCAGCGTGGCCCGGACGGAACTTGTCCATGATATCGCCGTAGTCTTTCGAGCGTTGATCGGTGTTCTCGATCATCAGCTGAACGGGCGTGCCGGTTGTCTGCCCCTCGAACACGCCGGACAGGATTTTGACCTGATCGGGTTCGCGACGCTGGGTCGTGAACTTGTTCTGACCCGGTTTGCGCTTGTCCAGCCAGTGCTGGATCATACCCTCGTCGATCGCAACGCCCGGAGGGCAACCATCCACCGTCGCTCCCAAGGCGGGGCCGTGGCTTTCACCCCAAGTGGTGACGCGGAAGAGGTGTCCGAAACTGTTCATCGACATGGGGCGTGCTCCTTTGAGGGTTGTGATTAGCGGGGAGAGCCTCTGGCCTCAAGCGGATTTGCGGTTGGGGCGGGGTGCGCTGCCCTGGGGGCAGCGCGTTTGAGTATTTGCGAAAAGATGAAGATCAGGCCGCCTGCGCAACTTTTTCGCGGGTTTTGGTGATTTTGAGTGCAGCCTGCGCGGCCTCGCGCCCTTTTTCCACGAAATGCGCGCGGTAGATCGCGTTGTGGTGGTCGGTTTCCTGATATTGATGCGGGGTCAGCGAGACCGACAGGACCGGAACGCCCGTGTCCATCCCGGCGCGCATCAACCCATCGACCACGGCTTGCGCCACGAAATCATGCCGGTAGATGCCACCATCCACCACAAAAGCGGCACAGGCGATAGCCGCATAGCGCCCGGTTTGCGCCAGGTCGCGGGCCAGCAGGGGCATTTCAAACGCGCCGGGGACGTCAAACACGTCGATCTGGTCGGCGGGGATAAGTTGCTGGAACCCTTCCAGCGCCTGATCGACGATATCGGAATGCCAGTTGGCTTTGACGAAAGCATAGCGGGTGTGTGTCATCATGATCTCCTTAGCAAAACAGACACGTCACCCAAGGCGATCACGAGCAGCCGCGCCGAGGGGCACGCTGCGCGTTCTCTTTCATCCGGACTGTAACCGTCGGCTCTGGCTTCTCACCAGATCTGCTTGTCACCTCGTGTACCGAGGCCGCTCGCGGGCTTACGGATCCGAGTCCGCATACCGCCGGTGGGGAATTTCACCCCGCCCTGAGAACGACGCGGACCTTGCCAAGATCGCTGCGAATCTGCAAGGCGTTCCGTTAGGAGATTTGATATGCACCCAAACCCGGCTTTCCGCTCTGAAGATCAGGCCCTAAGCGTCGAATTTGCCCGTGCGCGGGCCTTTGGCCTATTGGCGCTGTCCAGCGAAGACGCTCCTTTGATCAGTCATGTGCCTTTTCTGCTGAGCAAAGATGGCAGAGTCGCAGAATTGCATCTTGTGCGGTCGAACCCGATTGTCCGCGCGCTGACAGTCCCGCGCACCGCGAAAATCGCCGTCGCCGGTCCGGACGGCTATGTCTCACCCGATTGGTACGGGGTCGAAGATCAGGTGCCTACGTGGAACTATGTCGCCGTTCACTTGACGGGAAAGCTGGAACTGCGCGCGCATGATGAATTACGGGATCTTCTGGACCGCCAGTCGGCTTTTTATGAGCAGCGGTTGTTGCCTAAACCAGCTTGGACAACCGGCAAGATGACCCCTGATGCGCTGGACCGGATGATGCGCATGATCGTGCCGTGCCGGATGCAGGTCAACGATATTCAGGGCACATGGAAGCTGAACCAGAACAAACCCGAAGCCGTGCGCTTGGCTGCAGCGGATCAGGTGGCAGAGGGGATCGGTTCAGAGCTTTCGAGGCTGACCGCGCTGATGCGGGGTCAGCGCTAGGGTCAGTCGCTGAACGTTGCCAGGTAGGCCGCGATGTCCTCGGCCCCTTTTTTCAGCTTTACGCTCATGTTGGGACGGGCCGTTTCGTCGTCAAGATAGTCTTTGATAAAGCGAATCGGATCTTTCGAATAAGCGGCGATGTTGTCCTCGGTCCAGACCAACCCTTGCTGACCGGCGAGGATCATGTCGTCGGTGAACATTCCGATCGGCAGCCGTTCACTGCCATTCAGGTAGTCGGTTTCGGTGCCAGCTATGCGCCCGACAACACCAAAGAGATTCGGTCCGGTGATTCCTCCTTTGACCAAAACCTCACCATCCTTGATGATCGCGTGGCAAGAGGAACACCTGTTGTAAAGCGCCTCGCCCTTGGCTGGATCTCCGGCCGCGAGGGCCTGTGTCGATAGTGACAAAGCGATAAGCAGCGTGATCCGAGAAGTCTGTGGCATGGGAAAAGTCCTGCTAAAAGTTGTCCTGACCCGCGCCTTCTTGCATTCGAGTGCCAAGTGCAATCAAATTCCGAGCGTATGGGGGCATTCTGAAATATCTATTTTTAATTCAATAATTTATACGCTCTGATTCTTGCTGAAGTTGAAGAAAATAAGGCAAGAATTGGGAGTATTTTTGAAAGTTTGGCCTCTTCGGTTTCTGCTTTGAAAAGCCTGACGGTTCGCGCGCGGACCTGCCCGTTATTAGCGCGAATCACCTGAGCAGAGACATGGCCCCGGTGCCCGAATCCTTTGGCTTAAATCAGCTCCAACCTTGAAAAAAATCCCTGACGTAGTGACATGAATACCCAGATGCGGCGTAGTGCGCGCCTATGACCGCTGGACGAACCGATTTCTCCCGGCTAGATAGCCGCGATGAGACGCCGCTTTGATGCGGTGCTGATGCATGTTTGCCCGGTATCCTCCGGGCGCCGGAATCGGAGAAAACCTCGTGTCCCACGCAGAAGACAACGAAGGCACCCGCAGAGATTTCCTCTACTACGTCGCTGGCGGCGCAGGTGTCGTTGCGACGGGTGCAGCCGTATGGCCCCTGATCAACCAAATGAATCCCTCGGCAGACGTTCAGGCGCTGTCCTCGATCCGTGTGGACGTGAGCGGCGTTGAGCCGGGGACGCAGCTGACTGTGAAATGGCTGGGTAAACCCGTCTTTATCCGTCACCGCACCGGTGCCGAGATCCAAGAGGCCAAAGAGCAGGACGCCGAAGGTCTGGATGCGCTGCCCGATCCGCTGGCGCGCAACTTCAACCAACCGGCTGATGCGCCCGCGACCGACGAAAACCGCGTCATGCCCTCGCCTGAGGGCGAAGCCCCCGGTGCCTGGCTGGTTCAGATGGGCGTATGTACGCACCTGGGCTGTGTGCCGCTGGGTGATGCCGGTGACTTTGGCGGTTGGTTCTGCCCCTGCCACGGTTCGCACTATGACCTTGCCGGTCGCATCCGTAAGGGCCCCGCGCCTGAAAACCTGCCCGTTCCGCCTGCAGAGTGGACCGACGCCAGCACCATCAAACTCGGCTAAGGGAGACCCAAACTTATGTCCGGAATTCCCCACGATCATTACGAGCCGAAGACAAACGGCGAGAAGTGGCTGAACAGCCGCTTGCCCATCGTCGGCCTGATTTACGACACCATCATGATCCCCACCCCCAAGAACCTGAACTGGTGGTGGATCTGGGGCATCGTCCTGGCGTTCTGCCTGGCGTTGCAAATCGTCACCGGTATCGTTCTGGTGATGCACTATACCCCGCATGTCGATCTGGCCTTCGCCAGCATCGAGCACATCATGCGCAACGTGAATGGCGGCTATATGCTGCGCTACATTCACATGAATGGCGCGTCGCTGTTCTTTGTTGCGGTCTACATCCACATCTTCCGTGGCCTGTTCTACGGCTCATACAAGGCCCCGCGTGAGATCACGTGGATCATCGGTATGCTTATTTATCTGATGATGATGGGTACTGCCTTCATGGGCTATGTTCTGCCTTGGGGTCAGATGTCCTTCTGGGGTGCGACCGTGATCACCGGCCTGTTTGGCGCGATCCCGTTTGTGGGTGACGCGATCCAGACTTGGTTGCTGGGCGGACCAGCGGTGGACAATGCCACACTGAACCGCTTCTTCTCGCTGCACTATCTGCTGCCGTTTGTTATCGCGGCTCTGGTCATCGTGCATATCTGGGCATTCCACACCACCGGCAACAACAACCCCACAGGTGTTGAAGTTCGCCGTACGTCGAAAGCCGATGCCGAGAAAGACACCCTGCCATTCTGGCCGTACTTCGTGATCAAGGACCTGTTCGCGCTGGCCGTGATCCTTGTCGTGTTCTGGGCGGTTGTAGGCTTCATGCCGAACTATCTGGGCCACCCCGATAACTATATCGAGGCCAACCCGCTGGTCACACCTGCACATATCGTGCCTGAATGGTACTTCCTGCCCTTCTACGCGATCCTGCGGGCCTTCACCGGCGAGGTCTGGGTTGTGCAATTCGCCAGCTTCATCACCGGCGGCATCATCGACGCCAAGTTCTTTGGTGTGATTGCGATGTTCGGTGCGATCCTGGCGATGGCTCTGGCACCGTGGCTGGACACGTCCAGCGTGCGTTCGGGCAAATACCGTCCGATGTTCAAATGGTGGTTCTACCTGCTGATCGTCGACTTCTTTGCTTTGATGTGGCTGGGTGCGATGCCCGCCGAGGAGCCCTATGCGACATTCTCGCTGATCGCCTCGGCTTACTGGTTCGCCTATTTCTTCGTGATCCTGCCGATCCTTGGTGTGATCGAGAAACCTCTGGCCCAGCCCGAGACCATCGAAGAAGACTTCAACGCGCATTATGGCAAGGCTGACGCCGAAGCCACGCCGGCCGAGTAAGAAGAGGGACCGGAAACATGTTCAAGAAACTTGCAATCGGTGCCGCGTTTGCTCTGGCCCTCACCCCTGCTGCGTCCTTCGCGGCAGGCGGCGGCGAGCAGCATATCGAGGACTTCAGCTTTTCATTCGAGGGGCCGTTTGGCACCTGGGACAAGAACCAGCTTCAACGCGGTCTTCAGGTCTATACCGAAGTCTGTGCGGCTTGCCACGGTCTGCAATATGTACCTCTGCGTGATCTGGAAGCGTTGGGATATTCGGAAGAAGAAGTCATCGCCTATTCGGCAGAGAATTTCGAAGTATTCGATCCGGAACTGGATGATTTCCGTCCTGCGATCCCAACCGATCACTTCCCGGCTAACACTGGCGTTGGCGCACCTGACCTGAGCCTTATGGCAAAGGCCCGCGCCGGTTTCCACGGCCCTTACGGCTTGGGGATCAACCAGTTCTTCAAAGGCATGGGTGGAGCTGAATACATCGCGTCCCTGCTGGATGGCTATACCGGTGAGGAAAAGGAAGAAGCAGGCACCGTTCTCTATGAGAACAAAGCCTTCCCTGGCGGCTGGATCTCGATGGCACCGCCGCTGTCCGAGGATCAGGTGGAATTCGCTGACGGCCACTCGGCGTCAGTTGAGGCCATGTCCGAGGATATCGCTGCCTTCCTGATGTGGACGGCTGAACCGAAGATGATGGAGCGCAAGTATTCCGGCTTTGTCGGCGTGATCTTCCTGTCGGTTCTGTCGGTGCTGCTGTATCTGGTGAACAAACGCCTGTGGGCCGGTGTCAAAGGCAAGCGTCAGCACTAAGGCTTTTGCATCTCTGAAATTGAAAACCCCCGCGCTATCCGGTTGCGGGGGTTTCTTGTTTCTGGCGGGATAAAGGGGCCAGCCCCTTCTTGGCCTACGGCCAATTCAACCCCGAGATATTTTTAGCCAGATGAAGGACGGATCAGGCTTTGAGTTGGCTGTCCGTGTGATCGGTGATCGAGGCGGTTACGATCTGACCTTCGGGTTGGGGCGTATCGAAGGTGACTTCGGTAAACTGTTCCGTGCGGCCCATATGTGGGTTTTCCATCAGGATGTGATGGGTTTTGCCCAATTGTGCGGTCAAGTGTTTTGCGACCTGTGCGTCTCCGACCGCGCGCAGGCGCGCGGCGCGGGCTTTGATGATGGTGCCGTTGATCTGCTGCGGGATGCGGGCTGCGGGCGTGCCTTCGCGTTTGGAATAGGGGAAGACGTGCAGCCAGGTCAGGTCGCAATCCGTGACCAGTTTCAGCGAGTTTTCGAAATGGGTGTCTGTTTCGGTGGGGAAGCCTGCGATGATATCTGCGCCAAAGGTCATGTCTGGGCGCATTTTGCGGGCCTCTTCGGTGAAGCGGATGGCGTCGTCGCGCAGGTGGCGGCGTTTCATCCGTTTCAGGATCAGGTCATCGCCATGCTGCAGCGACAGGTGCAAATGCGGCATCAGACGCGGTTCGGTCGCAATGGCCTGCATCAGGTTTTCATCCACCTCGATCGAGTCGATCGAGCTGATCCGCAGGCGCGGCAAGTCCGGCACCAGTTTCAGGATGCGCATCACCAGATCGCCCAGCTTGGGCTGTGCGGGCAGATCGGCGCCCCACGAGGTCAGGTCGACGCCGGTCAGCACGACCTCGTTATAGCCCCGGTCCACCAGCCGCTTGATTTGGTCCACCACCACGCCCGCAGGGACGCTGCGCGAGTTGCCGCGTCCGTACGGAATGATGCAGAAGGTGCAGCGGTGGTCACAGCCATTCTGAACCTGCACATAGGCGCGCGAACGAGTGCCGAAGCCATCGATCAGGTGGCCCGCGGTCTCGGTCACGGACATGATGTCATCGACCTGCACCGCCTCGGTCTGGCCGATGAAATCGGCGGCCATACCCTTCCAGGTGTCGGGCTGCATCTTTTCGGTATTGCCGATGATCGCGTCGACCTCGTCCATTTTGGCAAAGGTCTCGGGCTCGGTCTGGGCGGCGCAGCCGGTCACGATCAGACGCGCATCGGGGTTCTCGCGACGCAGCTTGCGGATTTCCTGCCGCGCTTTACGCACGGCCTCGGCCGTCACGGCGCAGGTGTTCACCACCACGGCGTTCGACAGACCCGCCTGTTGCGACAGTTCTTTCATCGCCTCGGTCTCATAGGCGTTCAGGCGGCAGCCCAGAGTGGTGAACTTGGGCGCGCTCATCCCAGAGTCTCCAGAAACTCAGGGGTCAGCGTGCCCGAGAAGACATGAGCCGTCGGGCCGGTCATCCAAACGCCATCGTCGCGCCAGTCGATCCAGATCGTGCCGCCGTCCAGCTCAATCTGAACTTTGCGCCCGGTCAGGCCGCGCCGCGCAGCTGCCACAGCCGTAGCGCATGAGGACGAACCAGAGGCCAGAGTGATGCCCACGCCACGCTCCCACACGCGCATACGGATGTGATCAGGGCCGATGATCTGCGCCACCTGAACGTTTGTGCGTTCGGGATAAAGCGGATGGTATTCGTAGCGCGATCCGAATTCCTCCAACGGGATGGCCTCGGCGTCGTCGACAAAGAAGGTGCAATGCGGGTTGCCCATGCCAGTCGCCGAGGGCGCGCCCTCGATCGGCAGTTCCAGCGTATCAACCTCTTCCGCCAGCGGAATCTCATGCCAGTTGAGCTGCGGCGGGCCCATATTCACCGACGTCAGCCCATCACCCGCATCGCGCGCGTAAAGCGTGCCACGTTCGGTCGTCAGAACCAGCTCGGATTTTCCGGTCTCTTCCATCAGGAACCGGGCGATGCAGCGCGTGGCATTCCCGCACGCAGCCGAGGTCGATCCGTCGGCGTTATAGAACACCAGATGCGCATCCGATTCGCCGTTTTCGATCACGGCCAATTGGTCAAACCCGACCCCGAATTGGCGGTGCCCGATTCCCTTTGCCAAGGCGGGTGTCAGTTCAATGTTTTGCGCGCGCGCATCTACAATGACAAAGTCATTGCCCAGCCCGTGCATCTTCATGAAGGGCAAACCCGAGGTCAGTATTCGTTGCATGGCGGGCATATAACCCTGCCTTTGAAATGAATCCACCCTATCGCGCAGATTCCTGAAAAAAGGGCTTGACCCCCCTGCGTCCCCTGCCTAATTAGGCCGCCTATCGGGTCGCCGGATCGTAAGAAATTACAGGCGAAACGAGGTGCGAAATAAAGGCTTGCACCCAATCGGGAAAATGCCTTAGAGAGCGCCACGGATCGAAAGATCCTTACAAAAGAGTGGGCCGTTAGCTCAGTTGGTAGAGCAACTGACTTTTAATCAGTGGGTCGCAGGTTCGAATCCTGCACGGCTCACCACTTTTTTCAAAGGGTTAGCATGAATAGGCGAGAATTTCCCGCGCCTACAGCAACCACCTAGCAACCACGCGGCATAGATGGACGTAGAAACGTGTAGAAAACCGTTTCGTTGCACGCGTGGACTTCCATTTTTTGCAAGTCCATAAGGCATTGTTGTTTTGATGCTTTTTGACAATTTTAAGAGTTTTTGGTACACTGACTATGTACAGAGCGGCAATTGACTGTCGCGTGCAACTTCCAAAAGAGCACACATAGTTTGAACTGCTATGGGTAGTCCATATCGCTTTCACTGGGCAGCGGGAGCTTGGAAACTATCGGGACTATGGGTAGGCGCCTAGATGGAATAACTCGATTTTCGTACCCGTCCTGCGGCAAACGACGGCCGAGTTGCGAGAGAACTGCAAATGTGCCAAGTTTTCCGAGTAAGGTTTTACCGACAAGGAAGCTACGTTCTTTAGCGGGAACGACAGACCAGCTAATGGTCAAAAAGCTTTAGGTGTCTGTTAGCGAAGCAAGACGGCAGTTTTGAAACTTCGGTTTGTTACTCTGTTTTAGACTGGAATTCCATTGTGTTAAAAGAATTCGCCAAGCAAGTACTGCAGATTTCTCCGAAGATACCGCTTTTTATCCTCGATCGGCTAATTAAAGAATCGCAGCCAACCGACAAACGCGCAAAAGTCGTATTTTCGGCCCTGACAAATGCTGGGCCACTCGCCAACGGAAAGGTTTCGGCATTCGAGTTCCTTCCGACGTTCTGTGACACTTTGCGAAGGAATGGGTTCGCAACCGAATGGGCGTCAAATGTTGCTGAATTGGAAGCGTCTCTGAGCGATGAAGTACCGGTTTTTCTGGTCCACCTATTTGGTGAAGACCATAGCGATATTTTCAGTGCGGAGGTGCTGGATCTCGAGAAGAAAGCCGTCGCGACATTCAATACCGCCGAGGCTGGTCAGTTGTTGGCGGACAAGCTGGCGTCGCACAAGGCATTTGTGGATGCTGGTGTCTCGGTTCCGACGCTCAGGGAAACCGGGGGCTTCGTCAGAAGTCGTTTCGGGACGGCCTTACCGACCGAGATTCAAGAGGGAACCGATGCATTACCTGCTGAGGATGAACGGCGGATATTCACTGACTTCATTGACACGCGGATCGAGTACGACGGCCGACTGTTCTACACGACCGTCAGAATTGTTTGCATCGACGACACGATCCTTCATTCATATCCAAGGGCCCGCGACGCGAAGGAAGAGAACCCTAGTGTGCATGCCAAAGATACTCCCCTTGAACCCGCTTTGGTCGAATACCTGAACGACGTTCTGGTCGTCCCAAATGCTGAAGCATTCGAAGGCATAGCGCGGAACCTACACCATGTTCTTGGCCACGGTTTCTTCGCGCATGACTTGGTAATCGATAACGTTTCAGGTGAAATCTTTGTTTGCGAAGGTGGATTTAAGTTCGACGACCCTTCCTACTGGCGGCATATGAAACGCATTTCCTCTGATTTACCCAGTCAAGCTGTCCTGTTTCCAATTCAAAACTTTGCAAAACATTCGTCGGAAACATTTTGTCGACGCTGCCTGTCTATTCTTGAAGAAACCCAGGTCAAAGCGGCGTCGGCAGCAGGCCTAGGGTCCAATTGACAGGGCAGACAGACGCGGAGCGCACCGAGCCATTGATCACGAGGCGAGTGACGCATGGTTCGGATGGTTTTGAGCAAGCACACCACAAATCCGGCGGTACTTTTGACTATTCTTTGGACAATCCTATGGAATGCGCCGTGTTCAATCAGCCACTGAATGCTCAGATAAATCGAATCGTTTATGTGAATCACGATTCCAGTTTATCCTTTGATCAAGTGCTTGTGAGCAAAGCGCGTTGGTTTGCGCAAGGCCCAGTCTGACTAAAGTCTGCCACTTGCTATCCACTGGCGCAAAGATCGAACTGTTAGTTGTTTTATTGGTTGTATGTAAATGATCATTGTCGATACCCTTCTCAAGAACCGTGCTGCCGAGAATAATCCAGTCCGGATCGGTGTATTTGGCGCCGGATTCATGGGGCGCGGTCTTGTCAATCAGGTTGTGCGATATACCCCCGGAATGCATGTCAGCGTCTTGTGTAACCGCACTGTTTCCGCCGCGCGGCAGGCATTGCTGGATGCCGGCGTTCCCCCCAGTGATATCGTCGAAGCTGAAACTGCCGCTGCCGCTGACATAGCCGTCAAACAGGGCAAGTCCGCGATCACCGCAGACCCTTTGGTGGCCTGTGCGATGTCACAGGTCGATTTGTTGATCGAAGCAACTGGCCATGTGGAATACGGCGCTCGGGTCACGACAGCTGCGATTGAGAACAGTAAACACATGGTTCTGATGAATGCCGAGTTGGACAGCACGGTCGGACCTCTGCTTAAGCAAATGGCAGATCAGGCGGGCGTTATTCTGACCGGATGTGATGGCGATCAGCCGGGCGTGCAGATCAACCTGCTGCGATTTGTGGAAAGCATCGGTCTGATCCCTCGGGTTTGCGGCAACATCAAGGGCTTGCAGGATCGTTACCGCAATCCGACCACGCAGGAGGGTTTCGCCAAGCAATGGGGGCAAACCCCGCACATGGTCACCTCGTTCGCGGATGGCACCAAGATCAGCTTCGAGCAGGCAATTGTGGCCAATGCGACCGGGTTCAAAGTGGCCCAACGCGGTATGATCGGGATTGAGCACAAAGGTCATGTGGACGAGTTGACCGGGGCCTATGATCTTGACCAGATCCGCGCATTAGGCGGGATCGTTGAGTATGTGGTGGGTAGTCAGCCCAGCCCCGGCGTATACGTCTTTGCCGAGGCGCAGGACGATATGCAGCGCCACTATCTGAACTATGGCAAACTGGGGCAGAACGACCTTTACAGCTTTTACGTACCCTATCACCTGACGATTTTTGAGGTACCGCTGTCCGCCGCGCGTGTGGCTTTGGCCCAGGATACCGTGATTGCGCCTATCGCCGGTCCGGTCGTGGATGTAATCACCTGTGCCAAGATCGACCTGAAAGCCGGGGCCAAACTGGATGGTCTGGGCGGATACATGACCTATGGCATGTGCGAAAACTATGACGTGGTGCGGTCGCAGAACCTGCTACCGATTGGTCTGGCCGAGAACGCAACGCTAAAGCGCGATATCTCGAAAGATGCCGTCCTGACATATGACGATGTCGATCTGCCAACCGATAGCCTCACGGTTAAACTGCGCCAGCAACAAGACGAAATGTTCCCTGTTACCAGTCCTTAACTTTAAAGAGAAAACTCTCGTGAAAACTGCTCAAGATGTTGTTTCTGCTGATTTAGACTATATCGCTCGCAAGATCGGACCCGAGTTTCAGGCCATGTCGGGTCAAAATCTTCTGATCCTCGGAGGCGCAGGGTTTCTGGGATTTTACCTTGTCCAATCCGTCCTGCATTGGAATAAGCTGTCCGGCCGTAGGCCGATCTCGTTGACCGTTTTCGACAATTATGTCCGGGGCGTTCCCGATTGGCTGAAAGCGATCGAAGGTGATGCCAACCTGACCTTGGCCACGCATGACATCACGAACCCCCTGCCGGATGATATGGGCGATTATGACTATATCATCCACGCGGCCTCGATCGCGTCACCGATCTACTATCGCCAACACCCGCTCGAGACGATGGACGCGAATGTTGGCGGCCTGAGGTATATGTTGGAATATGCTTTGAGCCAGGCTCAAAAGGGCAAACCGATCAAAGGGTTCCTGTTCTACTCGACCTCCGAGATTTACGGTGATCCGACCCCCGAAAACATTCCCACACCCGAGACGTATCGGGGCAATGTGTCCTGCACCGGCCCGCGCGCCTGTTACGACGAATCCAAGCGGTATGGAGAAACGCTGTGCGTCGTGTTCGCGCAACAGCACGACCTGCCGATCACGATCGCGCGGCCTTTCAACAATTGTGGGCCGGGGCTTAAGATCTCGGACCGGCGGGTTTTGCCGGATTTCGCCCGCGATATCTTTGCGGGGCGCGATATCGTAATGCTCAGCGATGGCGCGCCAACCCGGACGTTTTGCTACGTCGCCGATGCGGTCTGTGGCTATTACAAGATCATGCTGAACGGAAAACCGGGTGAAGCCTATAATATCGGGATCGAAGAACCCGAGATTTCGATGGCCAATCTGGCCGAGCGTGTCACCGCGATTGCCAAGGATGAATTCGGGTATTCCGGCAAGGTCGTGTTTCAGGTTTCGGACGACAAGGACTATCTGGTCGACAACCCAAACCGCCGGTGTCCGGTGATCGCCAAGGCCCGCACCGAAATCGGATATGACCCCGAGATCGGCGTGGATGAGGGCCTGCGGCGTGCGCTGCTCTGGTACAGCGGCAATCAAGAGGCAGAGGATAAGTGATGCGCGTCTCGGTTATCGGAACAGGGTATGTTGGGCTGGTTTCAGGCGCTTGTCTTGCGGGTAAAGGGCACGATGTGGTTTGCGTGGACACGGTTCAGCAAAAAATCGACCAGATCAACGCCTGTACCCCGCCCATACACGAAGACGGACTGGCCGAGCTGTTGCGCGAAACTGTTGGCAAGACCCTGCGCGGAACAACAGACCTGCGCGAAGCGGTGCTCAACTCAGACATTTCACTGATCGCGGTTGGAACGCCGTTCGACGGCAGTGAAATTGACCTCAAATACATCCGCGACGTGTCCCGTCAGATTGGCGAGGTGTTAAAAGACAAAGACGCCTACCATGTCGTGGTGGTCAAAAGCACGGTGGTGCCCGGCACGACGGATACGGTGGTCACGCCCATTCTTGAGGAAGCCTCTGGCAAAAAAGCAGGGCAGGATTTTGGCACCGGTATGAACCCCGAGTTTCTGAAAGAGGGTGAAGCGATTGCCGATTTCATGCATCCCGACCGGATCGTGATCGGCGGCAATGACAGTCGCGCAATCGCCGTGATGGATGAGCTTTATTCTGTTTTCCCCAGCGTCGACATCGTGCGGACAAACCCGGCGACAGCGGAAATGATCAAATATACAGCCAACTCTTTGTTGGCGACGTTGATTTCCTTCTCGAATGAGATCGGAAATCTCTGTGCCAAGGTCGGTGTCGACGTTGTCGAAGCGATGGAGGGGATGCATCTGGACAAGCGGTTCACGCCGATTCTGCCGGAAAACGCGGAAAGGGTCTGGCCGGGGTTCATAACCTATCTGGCGGCGGGTTGCGGCTTTGGCGGAAGTTGCTTTCCAAAGGATGTAAAAGCGTTGATTGCCTATGGCGAAAACGCAGGTGCACCCATGCCTCTGCTGAACGCGGTGATCCAGACGAACACCAAACAGCCGCATCAAATGATGGACCGGCTCAGATCGCATATCCCGGCTTTGGCCGGGCGGCGCGTCACTGTTCTGGGCGTGGCGTTCAAGCCGGGTACGGATGATATCCGCGAAAGCCCTGCTTTGACCATTATCAGCGAGTTGTTGGCGGATGAGGCTGTTGTGACCGCTTATGATCCAATTGCCCGGCATGAGGCCGAAGCACTGTTCGGGGACAAGATTACCTATGAGGACGATCTGAAACAGGCTCTAAATGGGGCAGATGCAGTCATGATCGTCACGCGTTGGCCCGAGTTTTCCGAGCTTCCCATGCTGTTGAACGGTCAAACGGCACAGCCTTTGGTGATCGACGGGCGCCGGATGATACCCAAGGACAGCGTTTCTCGGTACGAAGGTATCGGTCTGCAGCCTGCGGTGTCCTAACCAACGGCAGTGGAAGGAAAAGGGGGACAACGATGATCTTTCAGGAAACGCCTCTGTCCGGTGCCTACCTGATCGAGTTGGAGCGGCGCGGCGATGATCGCGGCTTCTTTGCCCGGACGTTCTGCGCGCAAGAGTTCGCAGCGCAGGATCTTGTTACCAATTTCGTGCAGGGGAACATGAGCCTCAGCCGTGACGCAGGGACTTTGCGTGGTCTGCATTTCCAACACGCCCCGGCGCAAGAGACCAAGCTGATCCGATGTGTTGCGGGCGCGTTGTTCGATGTAATTGTTGATATTCGCCCCGGTTCCAAGACCTATCTGCAGAGTTTCAGCGCTGAATTGAGCGCGCAGAACGGACTTGCCATGTATGTGCCCAAGGGCTTTGCACACGGCTTTCAAACGCTGCAGCCAGACTCAGTCGCCAGTTACATGGTTGACGAGTATTACTCACCGCAAGATGAGGGCGGGTTTCGGTACGACGACCCAGCGCTTAGTATAATGTGGCCGCATGAAGTGACTGAGATTTCAGCCAAGGACACAAGCTGGCCGCTGATCGAAAACGACTGATACGCGGAGCGTGTTCTCAGGCGAACGCGATTCCTGAAAGCGATCAATCGAATCGGTTTTCAAGCGATAGTTTCCAAAAAGCTAACAATCAGTTTCCATTCGAGGAGTGGACACAATTTTGCCACAATGTCATTCTTCTCGTGTGGGCGGCAAGTTTGATTTTAGCACGTTCTGGTTTTTTGACTGGTTTTGAGGGGGTACTGAGTGCGACCTGCCGCCCCACGACTTCACCACAGAAATGGGATGGATCAAGTGGCCGCCAAGGCATTCGGCCCAAGTGTCTGTTCCTGTTGCGTTGCACCTAGTTTCCCCGCGATATCTGAAAGGTGCTGACGACGTTTTAGCATACCGTCGGGTTCGGGCAGGTTAAGGTGGTCCAACACTTGCGCCCAACGATGCATCCAGTCGTGTTTCTGCAGGCCGTGCGCAAAATTGATCCTGCGAATCCGATCCTGTTCGGCGGGATTATCCCAAAGGGCCACGATCCTTTCCAAGGCTTCATCGGGGTTTTCGGGCAATCTGATGACCGAGTCGGGCCAGTCGAAGAACCGATGATAGTCCTCCATATCCGGGGCGTATCCGACCTGAATGGCGCCGCCTGCAAAGCCCTCAATGTGTCGCGGGCCCCAGGCGATATTGCCTGCTTTTTGGTCTGCATGGCCCAGCTTGGCGATATCCACCATGAACAGCTTTGAGTGCTGAATCAGATTCGCCAGCAAATCGCGATGCACCGTATGATCGCCCGTGATCGGGGGTTTGGTGATGGAATCGTAGATGTAAAAGCTCTGTCTCTGCTTGATTGCGGCAAGCAGGTTCTGGTGCAATTCAGCGCGGCGTCTGCCCATGGAATACATGTCGACCGGCCGATCGACGTTCAGCGAGTCGGGCGCGAACCGGACCATATCCGCGGCGGCGGGCATCTGGATGACGGGGGTGTCGGTCAGATCCTGAATCATACCGCAAGTTTCGGCAAAGGCGCAGGCGATCAGGTCGAATTGCGAGAGGGACTTGATCAAAGGAGTGTATAGATCGATATCGCCGCTCCAAACCTCTTCCAGTACACAGACTGCCGTGTCGCATTGGTCGCGCCAGTTCGGTACCGCATCCAGTACCAATAGCTCATCAGGTCTTTGCACATTGCAAAGAAAAAGATCGTAATCCTTGGTCAAGCGAGATTGCGGCACACCAGAGGGCCAGTGCTGGAAAAGGTCCGTCCGCTTGGACAACCATCGCTTGGGATTCAACGGAATGCGAGGTTGTCTGGTACGGGTCGGTGTCAGAACCTGCGCGTCCTCGATCTCGGCAACGACATCCTCAAACTCATAGCCCGAGCACCGAGAGATATTTGCGTTGAGTTTGCGTTGCGAGAATATCAATACCTCGCGTCGCACCGGTGCGGAAACTGCGGAACTGGTCACACTTTTACTCCTTACACACAACGCACGCCTGGACCTGATCCAAGCTTGACGCCTTGTCACAACGCCTTTCTGACAGACGGTCTATGCCCGGCCCGAATGGCGGTTTGTGTCACAGGGACTTGTATCGCACCCAGTCGCCGGGATTGCCGCCTCGGCCGATTCCGGGGCGGTGTTTTCCGTTGCCATCTTCTGTGGCCTGGGGTGCGTTACCGTTCGCGTTTTCCCAGGTCGCCCAGGGCCGGTTGCCGCTTTTCCACATATCTTCAAGGCGACGTTTGTCGGCAAGGTGATCCATGCAATACCAAAAGCCGGAATGGCGATAGGCCATCAGTTGGCCCAATTCCATCAGCTTGGGCAGAGGGCCTTCTTCCCACATGATTTCGTCGCCATTGACGTCTGCCACTGCGTCGAACACCTCGGGTTCCAGTACGAAAAACCCGCCATTGATCCAGTCAGCAGCGGTTTCGGGTTTTTCCATAAAGCCTTCGACCAAACCATCTTCGCGGACCTGCAAATGGCCGAACGTCGTCAGGGGTCGTACCATGGTGATCGTGGCCAGCTTGCCGTGTGACCTGTGAAAGGACAACAACGCATCAAGGTCGACGTTGGACACGCCGTCGCCATAGGTCAGCATGAAAGTTTCGTTGCCCAGATAAGGCTGCAGTCGGGCAAGGCGCCCGCCGGTCATGGTATTGGTCCCAGTATCAATAAGATCAACCGTCCACGGCGGCATCTGCGCGTCCAGCACACTGTTGTGATACTCGGGCTCGCCGAACAATTCGCGTTTGGCAAAATCCACTCGAAGGTTTCCGTCGTGCTGGCACAGATCGGATATATACTGCTTGATCAGATCGCCCATATACCCTAGCGCCAAGACAAAATCGTGATGCCCATAGGTCGAGTAGTGCTGCATGATATGCCAAAGGATCGGCCGGTTGGCGATTTCAACCAGAGGCTTGGGGCGGATGCGGGTTTCTTCGATCAGGCGGGATCCTTTGCCACCTGCAAATATTGCTGTCTTCAATTGGGCCTCCCCAAAAGTTCCTAAGATTAGAAAAAGACTCGAATTTTCAATATTCAAAGTCGACAACACTTGGCGGGTTGATGTCAATCTTCCCGCAAGATCAAAGCGCGTTTGCGAAAGCAGTTTTTGGAAACATTGTGCAAAATATGCAGTATTATTTCCTTAACGGAAACACCTGAGCGAATTTATTGCTGGGTTGAAGCTTGACCAGTGCGCACTGTTTTAACGATCAAGTTCATCTTGGTCGCATAGGCCACGAAAAACATCCAAGTGGCGGAAAGCCTCTCCAGAATAAAACTTTCAGTTATGTTGCCAAAGACGAACATCATCCCAAGAACTAGGGTGAAGGCGATCGAGTCGCGGTTCTGGATGAACCACAGGCTGTAGAAAATCGCATAGAAGAACCGCATGAGCGCAAGAAAAAACAAAGCAACGCCGACAAATCCGACATTCAGGAAAGTTTCAATCAGGCCATTGTGGGAATAGAAAGGCTGAAACACCAGCTTTATGAAGTAAATGCGTAAGTGCGGTGCGTCTTCGTACCAATGCGCGACATAGCCGTATCCCAGCCAAAACCTGTCCATCGCGTAAGGCCACACGACTTCCCAAAGCGGAATACGGTCCGAAAGCGTTGGCTTGCGCCCGATCAGCGCGAACAAAGGATCTGCGACAGGCGATGTCAGAACAAATGCAGTCACGCCCACCAAAAACAGCGAGATAAGAATGAAGCAGATGGCCCACATGATTTCGCGATTTGGGAAGAGGCCGCGTAAAAAAAGTGCAAACATCGTCACCACAGCCAGAATCTGAGAGGTTCTGGATTCTGATGCAATAAGCAGAAACAGGGACAGCAATGTTAGCAAAACAAACAGGGTTTTCAGTTTTCCCGTAAGTGTTTTCACTGCATAGGTGCAAGACAACAAGGCAGCTGTGGCCGCTGCCCCAAGCCCATTTTTGTGCATATAGATCCCATTCCAAGTGTCCCCCCACGGTGGGATACCCCTTGCTTGCGGGAACGCAATGATTGCCCCCATTGCCAGCACCATGGATAAGCCGAAAAAAGTCGCAATGAATAAAAGCAACCCTCGCAGCGACATCATACTGCCCAGGGCCAGGCCGAATGCGGTTGTTACGATCAGCGGAATGCTGCGTTCCAAAGACTCGGCGGGATAGGTGCTCCACGTTACTGATGCTGCAGCAAGGATCACAATCAACACGATCTCGGGTGATGCGACGGCCCCGCGGAGCAGATGCCGATAATAGAGGCACGTGATTGCAAGCATCGGCGCCAGAGATAGGATTTCGATTTTATTCGCCAGCGAGTTTTGCCACAGCACGATGGACAAAAGTCCGGTTCCCGTCAGAACGAACAGAACCTGGCACACCATTAACACAACCTGATGGAATGTGCTCCCATCCAGGGTCTGGCTCGAAAATGTGCGGTATGTTGCTTTCATAGGGTCAAGGCACGATTCAGGGTTCGGACTAAAAGTGGCCTATAAGCTCCAATAGACGGCTCAGGCCCGGAAAGCGTACTAACCACCCTACGCCTTGTCTATCTTCGTGAACTCAATCGAAACGGGTTGGTCCCTAGAACGCTCGTGCAAGTCTGGGTCAGTCCCACTTTGCCTGCCCGAGCCAGGGGGAAAGTTGACAGGTCAAAAGGAGGGCTCCATCCTTGCTGCAATTCCAGTGCAGTTGTTTATGAGTCGTGTAAGTGCCTGATCACGGCAGTTAGGTTCTAATGAGTTTCAAAGAGGCGACCACAGGGTGCCGGTCTCGATGACCTGGTTCTTTGTTCCCAGAATCCTGTCCGCAGTTTTTGTGGTGGCGATCCTAGTCGTAATTACCCGTGTTTTGGGGCCGGCAGATTTTGCCAGGTACAATCTGACAATGTTACTGGGGACTATCCTGTTCTCGTTTACGTTTCTCTGGCTGGTTATTGCGATCAGCCGATTTCACCATGCTAAGGAATTCAAAGGTACCACGATTGCAATGACCTTGGGCGCGGGCGCGATCTTGTCGGTCGCGGTATTGGTCGTTTCCGTAATTGCTTCCTTGATTTTGCCCGGAGCATGGGTGGACGGGCTGTTTTACGCTGCGATCTTCAGTGTCAGTCTGGCAATGCACGAAGTGGGAACAACGTGCCTTCGGCTGTATCACGAAGGCCCGAAATTCGCTGCGGTCACACTGCTGCGTCATGCGCTTGGCGTGGCCTTCGCGATCGGGTTTGTGCTGAGTGGCGGGGGGTACAAAAGCGCGGTGATCGGGATGTCACTGGGGGCTGCGCTGACGGGTGCCTATGCGCTGGGTATCGCGTTAAAGAAGTCTGGTATCGCCTGGCCACAGCTCAGCGCAATAAAGACCTACCTGTGGTTCGGTTTTCCGCTGGCCGTGGTTGCGTCAAGCTCAACGTTTTTCGCGATGTCGTCGCAATCTCTTTTGGCTGCGTTGGCCGGGTTAGAGGTTGCCGGATATTTCGCCGCTGCGCAGGCGCTGGCTACACGAACCTTGGGGCTACTGATGAGCACCATAATGCGCGTTGTCGCGCCCTCTGTCTTTGAAATTCAGGAAAAGCATGGCACCGCAAGCTCGAACGCTTATCTGGAGCGTTACTTTTCGTTCCTGATGCTGGTGTCGATTCCCCTTGCCGCGGCGCTGATCTGCGCTCCTGAGGTATTGGCCAGTCTTCTTTTCGAGGCTGATTTTGTCGATAATTCTTCAGAATACCTGCGGATATTGACGCTTGGTTCATTTATTTTCGGGCTTCAGGGTGCCTATATCAGCTTTTCCTTCACGCGGGCGAAACGGACGGGGTTGCAACTGACAATAACCTGCTGTGCCCTGATTGCGCATGTGATCCTGTCTTACTTAATTATCGAACTCTTGGGCGCGCGCGGCGCCGCTCTTGCCTTTGCACTGAGCGCCCTCCTGAGTTTTATGGCCTATCAGTATTTCGGTCGCAAAATTGATCCGGTCACTGTGCCAGCGCCTGAAATCTACAAGGCCGTTGCCGGGATCGTTGCCTTTGTTCCGTTGGGGCTATTGGCCAACTCGTCATCGGGCTTGCCGGTTCAACTTGGCCTGTTGACCCTTGCCGCGGTGGCGATGTTTGTCACTCTTGTGGCCGTAAAACAAACCGCCGCTCTTGTTGTCGTCGCAAAAATCAGGCGCGGGCTGAACTTCGGCGAATTTCCCTCTTTGAAATAGCGTATTATTAACAGCTTCTTAACGAATACCTGCAAAGCTCAATAGTATTGGGTGGCACAATTTTGCCTAACGACGCTGCGTATTTTGGTTTTTTGTGCCGGATGAGTCGTTGTTCCAGAGATATGATGGTAATATGACACCAGCTTCAAAATTATGTGTCAAAGCATAACGAATGGATTCACTGACCTATATTGGTGAGTGGATGCCCCAAAAAACGCACATTTGAGGCGCATGATAGGCAGAGTAAAAATACGCGAAACACCAAGAGCAAGAGCTTAGAGAACAATGCTAGCAGTCTACTTACTGGCAGGTCCGTTGATCGCCGCAATGTGTTTTGTAGCATTTCTTATTTCCGGAACGACCATTGGATCAGCTGCGTTGACCAGCTTGTTCATCGGATGCTGTGCTCCGGTTCTAATCGCGGGTCTTAATTTTGCATTCAACGTAAAGTTGCGTGAAAAATTCACACGTAAAGTGCCGATGAAAACCGAAAACTCTTCTGGTCGCAATGCCTGACGGCGTGTTGCAAGATGAGCTAACCTGACTCTTCGCGCAAAAAAATCTACATCGTCCTGCGAACAGTCGGCGCCTGGATTTTGCGGAAAATTCAGGCAGCTGAGCCTATCCGCTTTGTCAATTAATAACAAAAAAGTTGTTTCGCCTCGTCAGAAGTGCGATCATCTCGTGGGGCTACAATTCTGACCACGTTTTTTTAGTGAGTCGGGAGAATATAATGGGTGGGTAAACGCGCAACTGTGCGCGCAACCTCGGATCTATTGAGCGAAAATTAGGTTTGCTGGGACGTCGTGAGCCATTTGGGTTCTAGGCGTTTCTCGGGTGCATTTTGTTTGAAGAATGCTCCGTCGATGTGGCCATTGTCCGAAAGTGCTAGTTTTGGGGGTTACCATGAACCAACTTCGAGGTTCTTTCCAATTAGAAGACGCTGAAATTTATCAAAATAATCAAGCTTCTGTACAGCTTGAGAGTGACAAAGACAGTTTGAAGAGTTTTTATGCCGTAAAAGGGAAGCGCATTCTGGATGTTTTTCTGGTTGTGGTTGGTGCCCCATTTGTCCTGCCGCTGATGGGTTTAATTGCCCTTATGATCAAGCTTGAGGGGGGGGCTGTCATCTATCGGCAAAAGCGCATTGGATTGGGTGGTAGGGAATTCGAATTTTTGAAGTTTCGCTCGATGGTGCCTAACGCCGATCGGCTTCTTAAGAAACATTTAGACGATAATCCCACCTTTGCGTCCGAATGGGAAACAAAGCAAAAGTTGGACGACGACCCAAGGGTGACGAAACTCGGGCGATTTATCCGCATGACCTCCTTGGATGAACTGCCTCAGCTATGGAATGTATTGATTGGTGACATGAGCCTTGTTGGACCACGTCCCATGCTGCCTGAACAGCAGAAGATGTATCCCGGAAAAGAGTACAATCTGATGAAGCCGGGCATTACCGGACTCTGGCAGGTTTCCGAACGCAACGACGTTGGATTCTCGCATCGCGCGATTTTTGACAGCGACTATTCGCGGAAAATCAGCCTTTGGTTTGACCTTAAGATACTGGTTCGAACCGTTGGGGCGGTTTGCAACGGTACCGGCTGCTGACTGCGGCGTGTCACGGTGTTTTTCGGTAAGAGATATTTTGAAATGAAACGCGACGAAAGAAACGGTGACTGCGGCGTGCAACGGGCGAAAACCATTCGCTTGGTCTCCGGAGTGATATTGGGCTTGTCCCTTAGTCAGTTGGTGGCGACCACAGCAGCCGCAGATTTTGATCTTGAGCCGGGGGACGAAGTGACTGTCGCCTTCACCGGACTTGAGGATCTGTCCTTTGACGCGACCATAGATGCGCATGGGGATGTCAATTTAAAATGGTTGGGACAGTTTCAAGCTCAGGGCCGGTCCACGGATGAACTTGAACAACTCGTCCGACTGGATGCGGCCGGAAAAATCGTCAAGCAATACGACCAGAACGGCGAGATCTACATTATCCAGCTGGACGGCGATGAGATTGAAATCGTGCGCAACGGCTACCGGCCGATTATTGTCGGGGGCGATGTTGCGCAAACCGGTCAGATCGATTTTCGGGTGGCAATAACTGCGCGCGAGGCCGTGGCTTTGGCCGGTGGCGTCCGAAGCCGCCTGCTGACTGACGATATCACCATTGATCCTATTCAATTGCTGCGATGGCAAACCGCTTACGGTCAAGCAGCACTAAAACATGCAGAAGGTATTGTTACGGCGTGGCGTGCCTCGTCCGAGATTGCTCAGGACATGGATTTGCTGCCGCCGGTGGAAACTTCGGTTTCGGTATCACCTAAAGTTCTGAGTGAATTGGTGGCCGAGCAAATCAGAATCCGGAAAATCAACCAGGAAAATGAGGCCGGTGAGCGGGAATTTTTCACGAATGCAAAAAAACAGGCTTCTGAAAGAATTCGGATTCTCGAAGAGCAAAAGACCGAATTGGCCAAGGCGCTAAAGGCCGACGAAGAGGAAGAAGCTCGAGTCGTCAGCCTGGTCGAAAAAGGTCTGGCTCCTGGGTCCCGTTTGGCTGATACGCGGCGTACGACCGTTCTTTCAGCGACCCGCCTATTGGATGTCGAGGAAGACCTCGCGGGCACAAGTCTGATCATGACCCGGCTGATACGGGACCAAGAGCAATACGAACAAGAGCGATCGTTGCGGCTGCTTCAGGAACGAAGGGCAGCCACTTTGGACGTTCGCGACGCGCGGCATCAGATGGACACTATTTCGAAGTATCTTGCGGGCGCCTCGGATGAAATCGGTACTGAAAGCCTGATTATGGATATCGACTACACCGTTACCGTTTTTCGGATGGTAGATGGCCAGTTGCAATCCCGAGAGGTCGACAAGCTGACTCAGTTGCTGCCTGGGGATAGCCTTGAGATCTCGGTCCAGGAAATCGCGCCGGAACCTCCGCTGACGGAGTGATCGCGTTCTCTTCCGGCCTTGTGCTGAACCGAAACTGGCTAAACTGTGTTTATCGGCAGGTCGCATTCAAACGCACGACGGCAGACATTCTGCACGCTTAAACCCACCGGCTAACCCGGCTTACGCCAATAGCGGATCGCCATATTTTTTAATTTGCTTCATATCCACGCGAGTTGCGACCAAGGCAGCCGGACGTACCCCTGCATTTTCCAGCTCACGCATTGCCTGCATAACATAGTTTCTGTCAGTCTTGTTCCAGCGCGTGAACAGAATGACACGCTGCGACACCTGAGAAAGATAGGCAGACTCGACGGCCTGCAAAAGTGGTGGCGTGTCCAACAGAATGACCTCGTATGAATCCGCCAATCCATGCAGCAGGTTCAGGAAAGTTTGAGAACACAGAAAATCCTCAACGGACTTGATCAGTTTGGTGTCCTTTTGCGTTCCGACAAGAGGAAGAACATCCAACCCGTCCTGTGGTGTACCAACTATGAAATCCTGCAGAGATAACGGGTGGTTGGCAGCGTATTTCAGAGACTCTTCGGTGATTTGAGACAGGTCTCGATAAGTCGATGTTACTGTGTCGCAATCCACGATCAATGTTCGATACCCAGCCTGGGCACCGACAGCACCAAGCAGTAGAAGCGTGGAGGTTTTGCCTTCATCCGCCAGCGCGGTTGCGCCTGAAAAGATCATGCACCCGTTTTCCGGAGCACGATGGTTGCTTTTGATGTCCAGACTCTTCGAAAAAAACTCAGCTGCTTGAGACGTCGACAATTCCCCATCCTGGCGAAGTGTTCGTAAGCCAAAATCGGCGTTCGCCAAAAGTTTGCGCCCGTAGTGAAGAAGCTGGGAATCGATCTTACCGTTCTTTGTAAAAAATGTTTCGAACGGACGGTTCCGTTTCATTTCTGGCACAATCGCCGACAACTTGATGCCAGTGGCGTTTTCAAGCTCGTAAGTCGTTCTCAGGCGCTTTTGGAATATTTCGCGAAGAACAACATATGATAACCCAAGGAAAACAAACGCGAACATGACCATAAGCGCAGTAACCGAGCGCCGTGGTTCGGAAGGTTCAACGGGAACCCGCGCGGTTTCGATAATATGCGCGCCAGCGTCCAGGTACTCTCCTTGCTCTGCACGGCGGCCAAGCTGAGAAACAAAATCCCGATAGATTGCTTCAGCGACCAAAATTTCGTTTTCAATTCTCTTGGTGACTGAATCGTGCTGAACTTGACGGACCTGTTGTTTCTTGAAGTTTTCGATATTGAGATTCAGCGCCGCAAGTTGCCCTGTCAGAACGTCAGATCTGCGTTCTGCAGCATTTTGGGCATCTTCGAGCACCGCAACGCTTTCCTTAGAGTCGAGCGCCTTGCCCGGAACTTGGGACATCAGCCCGGTCTCTGTCGCGAACTCGACCGCCTCAATCAGTTGATCATTGCTTTTCAGGAAACGCAGGGTCTTTAACTTCCCGTCGATATCGAACAGTTCATCACCAACCAGAGCTGCTCGTTTTTCGGCCTTAATTCTCTGCGCCTTGATTGTCGCGTATTCGTCCGGAGTGAAGGGGGTATCAATCGAGTGCGCCTCAAGATCTGAGCTGAGCGTGTTCAGGTCCTCGCGTATTTGACCGATCCGGGTGGCAAGCCATTGCTGCGATTGCACAAGGTCGTCGCGCTTCATTCTGGTCAAAAGCGTCATATACTCATTGGCCAGACTGTTTGCGATTAACGCCGCTTTTTGCGGAGATTCCGAGGTTACCCGAATTTCGTAAACCGCCGAAAGATCGCCAATCTGTTCGATACTTCTTGAGTCTTGCAGGTTTTTTATGGTGGTTTCTCGCGTCAGGTCCAGTTCTGGCTGACCTTCACCGCCGGTCGTCAGATCGTTGTCTTCTTCAACAAGGTAGGCGACCAGCTGGTCTTTCAGCCCTCGAGCCAGATCAATCGGAGACAACGAAATAGCTTCGTCTTGCCCGGAAAACTCGGGGTCGTTCTGCAACTCCAACCGGTCAACGACAGTTTCTATCAAGTCAGTCGAGCGCAATAAGACCAGTTCGCTTTCAAGCGAAGTTAGCGACAACGGCAAACCGGATACTTGCGGTGTGAATTCAGTTTCCGTCTGGACGCGGGTTTCGATCATTACCTTGGCGTTCGACGTATATTTTGAAACCGACAGATACGTCAGGGCATAGGCCACAACTGCCGCCACGAAGCCTAAGCATAGTACCCAAAACAAAGAACGCCGGATTGCCCAGGCAATGTTTGACAGAACCCTAAGTTCCGGGTCGCCTGCCGAGGTCAGTCCCAGTCCTGATAGTTCCGCATCCAAACTTCTTCGGTACTGATCGGTCATAACTCACAAACAAACTAAATATCTATATCTTGAAACATAAGCCGAGAGGGGGGCATTCAACAGAAAAATCTGCAATTGCGCGAGCAATAGGCTAAAATTTTAACTATTGATGCTAAAAGTCGGGATAACGTGATAAGAATAGTCTTAACTTAGGTTAATTCGCCCGCAATCCGGGATTCACAGCCAAATTTAATAGTAAGAATCACTACGCCTGCTAACCTTACGCCGTACCTAGTATCTACCTTTGTTTTTAGGGGCGACTGATTATGAGTAAACATGCCGAAATGCGTTTGCCGCATATTTTGGTGGGTGGAATGCCTGTCGCAGTTGCAAGTGACGAAGAACTCACGTCAGCCATGGTTGAAGACGTGAAGCAACGCAGGTCAGGGCAGCTGGGCCGCGCGTTGACGGTATTTTCGTCCAATGCGCATGCAATTTCCGCGTATTCCACGGATGAACGGTTCACAAAGGTCATGAATTCTGCCGATATCGTTCATGCGGACGGCCAGATTATTGTCTGGGCCTCCAAGTTCATTAAGGGCCAACCCAGAATCCCCGAACGAACTGCGACCACTGACTTTATTCATTCGGCGGCAAAAGTCGCCGTGAAGAATGATCTTAGTTTTTATTTGTTGGGTGGCGTCGAAGAAATAAACCGCGACTGTACTGAAAAACTCAAGGATTTGTATCCCGGATTGAAAATTGCAGGACGGCGCAATGGGTACTTCGATGAAAGCGAGGAAGATGCCATTATCGAAGATATCAATGTGAGCGGCGCGGATATTCTTTGGGTTGGGTTGGGTAAGCCGAAAGAGCAATATTTCGCTGCGCGCATTGCTCCAAAGTTGGAAAACTGCGCTTGGATTGTGACCTGTGGCGGGTGTTATCATTACATAGTTGGTGATTACGCTCGGGCGCCTTTGTGGATGCAAAAGTCGGGGCTGGAATGGCTGCACCGAATTGCAACTGGTCCGCGATACCTGATCAAAAGGTATGTGCACACCATTCCGCACGCGCTGAGTATTGTGCTCAGAAAAGACATATCCCGGCGATTGCGACGGCAATAACACACACCGCCGGCGTGTTTCGTATTTCAAGTCGTCGGGCGGGTTCTGTTGATGAGTTGGAAGGTGTTTTAAAGTGGCGAAAGTCGGATTTATTGGCATTGGCGCGCAAAAAGCCGCGACAACATGGCTGCATCATGTCCTCGCGGAACACCCGGACGTGGTAACCAGCGAAACGAAAGAGCTGAACTTTTTCACCGCAAATTATGACCGAGGGTACACGTGGTACGAATCCTGTTTCGACGACAATTCTGAGGGCCGTATCAGGGGTGAGTGTTCGCCCACCTATTTTTTCAGTCGCGACGCAGCTCAGAGGGCACGGGCCTACAACAAAGATCTCAAACTGATCTGCATTTTGCGTGATCCGATCGATCGGGCGTTTTCGAACCATATGCACGAAATACGCAAGGGCCACATTGATCCGGCAACATCGTTCGAGACCGCATGGGCGCAAAACCCTGCCTATGCGCTTCAAAGTCACTACAAGGCCAATCTGGAAAGTTGGCTTGCCCATTTTGATCGAGATGCGCTGCTGTTGCTGTTCTCCGAGGATATTTCCGCCGATCCCCGTGGAACCTATAACAAAGTTTGCGACCACCTTGGCGTCGCGGCCGAGGCCAACCCCGCGTCCCTGGGTGCCCGCCACCATGAAAGCATCACGTATAGGATGCCCGGGGTGCAAAAAACACTCCGATATGGTGGCGATACAATCCGTTCGTTGGGCATGCCGGGTCTGGTAAGTTCCCTAAAGGAATTGCCGGGATTGAAACAGGCGCTGTCGATGAACAGGCAGCACCTGAAAACCAAAGTGGCACCGCCAATGCCGGAAACGCGGCAACGCCTGGCAAGTCAGTTCACGCCGGACATGGAATATGTGGCCCAACAAGCTGGTCGGGATGTCTTGCCGTGGCCGACATGGCGGGACGTGTTTGCTGATCGTTCGGAATCCCAAGGGTGAGTCATGGGGTTCTTCCAACCAGTTGGGGCGTTTGAAAATGTGCGCTGAGGTTCAGCAAGACCCCGTTCTGCATGTCGCGATTTGCATTGCGACTTATCGGCGACCGCACGGGCTGAAAATGCTGATCGAAAGCCTGAATGCGCAGGATCTGGAGGGTTGGAATGTCCGGATCACGCTGGTTATCGCGGACAACGCGCCGGATGAAACGGCACAATCCCAGTTGGGCGACATACAGGGGCTTAGCCTTTGGCCGGTGATCTACGTGATCGAGCACGAGCGTGGCATTGTTTCGGCGCGCAATCGGACTCTGGCTGAGGCCCCATATGATGCAAGGTATTTCGCCTTTCTGGACGATGACGAAACGGCCTCTCCTACTTGGTTGGCGCGTATGCTTGATGTGATTGAAACACCCGAGACGGTTGCTGTGCAGGGCGCAGTCCAGCCCAAATACCGGAAACAACCGCCAGATTGGGTGGACGCACTAGGGCTGTTTCAAATGGGGCCTTATGAACATCGGGCTCAGTTACCTTCTGCTGCAACGAACAACTCGATCGCGGATGCTGCGGTCATTCGGGCGCATGGCCTGCGGTTCGACATGCGCTTCAACACGACCGGAGGCGAGGATGAAGAGTTCTTTTCGCGGTTGAAGCAAACGGGCGGCATGATCCGGTCTGCAGCCGATGCGCTGGTTTGGGATGTTGTCCCGGAAAACAGGACCACCATGCGTTGGCTAAGCCGACGTTGGTTCCGCAAAGGCAATACATTGGGGCGCATCGCGTTGATCCGGCGTCAGGGGGTGGTTCTACGGATGGTCAAAGGCGTCGGGGCCATCGGGTGGGGGGCAACCTTGTGCCTGTGTTTGGGTTTCGGCTCCAGAGCAAGGATGTATCGGGGTGTTCTTGAAGTCTGTCGTGGTGCGGGAATGCTGGCGGCGATGGCGCGATTAACCTTTTCCGAATATAGCGCGGCGGCCGTTCAGGTCGATCGCATAGGGGGGCGTTGACATGCAGCAGGCAAACCCGGTGTTTTCGGTGGTTATTCCCGCACGCAACATGGAACGTTTCATCGAAGAAACGTTTCAAAGCCTTGTTGGCCAGACCTTCGCAGATTTCGAGGTTCTCTGTATTGACGACGGCTCGTCCGACGGAACACGGGGCATTATCGAAGAGTTTGCCGGTCGCGACCCGCGTTTCATTCCCGTTGTCGGGCCGGCCAAGGGTGTTAGCGCCGCACGAAACTTGGGTCTAAGTCTGGCGCGTGGTGTCTACGTGTTATTCCTGGATGCGGATGATCTGCTGCATGCTGATGGGCTGCTGTTTTACAAGGACGCTCTCGAAGGTTCTGACGCAATCGGTGCGCTGGCGGGCGTCCAGCGTATTAATGTCGATGGTGAACATCTGCGCGGTGCCGATAACAGGTCGCTGGTACCGGACGGGGAACAACTGCCTGCCTTGTTGAAAAAGAACTTCGTCGTAAACGGAGGCGCGCTTGCCCTGCGCACCCAAGTTGCACGGCTGTCCGGAGGATATGACGAAGACCTGACCGCCGGGGAAGATTGGGAATTCTGGTGCCGTGTCTTGCTGCATGGCCAATTCAGCGTGATCCGAGGCCCGGCTTTGTTGTATTACCGTCAGGTCGCAAACGGGGCGAATTTCAAAACACGCAGTTCGCTGTTTGTGCAGCAGGTGCCTTGCGTCAAGAAGATTGCGGTTAATCCTGAGATGCAAAAAGAATTCGGCGCGCGTTTGCGTTTTCTTTTACGTGCGCGGCACATAGATGCGTTTTGGTCGGGTGTCCGAAATCAGTACCTGTATGGGCGCAAACCCGTCGCCTTGTTCGAAGGCTTGTGTGGCGTGATCATGTACCCGGACAGCTTGTTTCGCCCGAAATTGATCTGGCGCTTCGTTCGCAGTTTGGATCGAAGGGTGTAAGATAGGCGAATGATCAGAAGGGGGCGCATGATCAATGGCTTTGTCTCGGCGTATTTTTTTGTTGCAAAGCACCTGTTTGGCAGGGCTTTTGTCGATTGGGGCCGCGCCGGTTCATGCTCAGGCGCGACAGCATGTGACAGAAGATAGTGTTGGATTTATTGGCGCGAATATCATCCAGCTCACTCTTGTTGATACCAAATTGGCAGCACCTGAATCTGTTGAAGTGACCGCTAGTGACCGAGTCGTATGGTCGCCGGACCCAACAAAGGATTTCGGTTCGGTTGGGAAGTTGAATGGTCGTTCAGGGAACTTCTCGGGGAATGAGAGTGCAACTATGCCTCAACTTTTCACAAGTTGGGCCAAAGTCGAGAAGGGCAGCCGCTTGGGCGGGTTTCGTCTGGGCAAAGAAGACCATCAAAAGCACGCTTTGGCTGATGAGGCTGATCAGTGGCAAGTGACCGTCGATGGTACAGCCGTGCAGGTGACAGCACTGTACCGCAAATCGACACCTGTTCAGACGATGGCAGTCGCAAACGGACGTTTCGAAAGCACGAAAAGGCATGTTGTAACCTTCGAACTGGATCAAGACATTCCCGACGGTGCGGTCGTTGCCATCAAGGGGCCGTCTGTAAAAAGGATCGAACACCGCCGAGAAAAAAACCCGTTCAGCGAAGCGATCCACGTTTGTCACGCCGGATATCCTCTGACCGGGCCAAAGAAGGCATATGTCGGTGCGTGGTGGGGGCAGGACCAGAACGGCCGGGCCGGCAACACGGATGGCGCAGTATCGGAGGACACGGTTTGGCGCCTTACGTCCACCCCAGACGGGGCCGAAGCGATGTCAGGTCGTTTGCGACTTGTGAAACCTGGGGCCGAGCCGCATCGGGAAGACCTTAATTTCAATGGCTGCGATATATATGAGGCTGACTTTTCCGACCTGAACCTCGAGGGAGATTTTCATCTTCATGTCGACGGGTTGGGTCGGTCCTTTCCCTTCCCTGTATCACTCGCACCTTACGACAAAGCCCTGCGACTGGCTGCCCGCTGGTACTATTACCAGAGATCCGGTTGTGAAATTGCGGAACCATTCGGCGAGGGGATATCGCGGCCGCGCGACGGTCACCCCGACGATGGGCTCAGAATATGGCAAACGGACGTTAAATTGGGCGTTACAAGCGAGGGCTACGGAAAAGCGCGCGTTTTTGAATTGCTGTCCGAGTATGTGCAGGGGGCAGGAGGTGCCGACGCCGCGCCCGAACTGTCGACGATGTCGACCAATCCAAATGCATGGGGTGGATGGCATGATGCGGGTGACTGGGATCGCCGCGTGCAGCACATGGATGTGGTTTTTCACATGGCCGAACTTGTCGAGGCTCATGATCACTGTCGAACTCTGGACCTGAATCTGCCTGAAAGCGGCAAACCTTTCGCGCATCCGGCCGTGAAGGCCAAAAAGAACGCGCAGGATATCGGAGATGGTCAAACCGTCCTGCCTGATCTGATCCACGAGGCACTTTGGGGCGCGTCTTTGTGGCGCCGCACACAGCACGAGGATGGTGCGATCATAGGGGGCGTCGAGTATTCCAGAAGCGGGATATTTGGATCGGTTTCATGGAACCCGGTGCAGAAAATCTATGCCTATGGACCCGAGGTCTGGGCCGCTTATCGGTTCGTCTTCGGCGCAGCCAAGCTGGGGCATGTGATTAAGAACACCTGCGCAGACCAGGTGCTGGGCGACGCGATCATTGCCGAAGCCCTGTCGGCGTGGAATTGGGCGGAACAGCAACCTGTGCCGGACATGGACGAAGCTGATGAGACGGCCGTTTTGTCGAAAAGCAGGGTCGCCGAGGCCCGTGTCGCTGCCGCGGCGGCTTTGTATCGGGCGACCGGTAACAAACAGGCGCGCGCTGCGTTTGAAGCTCATAACCCGTTTGCCCCGCAGGCTGATACGCCTGCGGACGGCGTTCGATTGGGTGTCTATCCCTACAGCAATACCGAATATATGAAAGCCGCCAAAGAAGGCAGGCCCGTAAACAGAAAGGTGTATTCCGCGATCGGTCGCTGGTTAAAATCGCGCGCTTTAAAAGGCGAAAGAATGGGGCGGGATTTCGGGTTGCACACGACGGCCACGTACCCTTGGGGCCGGGGTTGGATGCGATTTGGTCCCGGCTCGAACTGGAGAGCCGGGCAGTTTGCCATGTACGGTGCGTTGGTAGAGGACGTGCCGCAGGATTTGCTGGACAAGGCTGCGGAAGGCATGTGGTTCGGGCTTGGCTGCAACCCCGCCAATGTCAGTTTTGTGCAAGGTATGGGGCATCGCGATTTTTCGGACCCTTTGATGACCGACCGGCGTGGAACGGCCACGATTCCCGGCCAGATCAGCTTTGGAGTAGCCGGAGGCAAGATGCACAAATGGGAGCAGAGAAAGACACAAGGGTCGATTTACCCTTCTCTTCAAGATGACTGGCCGGTCTACAATCAGATCTTCGAAAGTCGCAGTATCGCCGTGACAGCGGAACATGACATGAAGGCGAACGCGATGGAATGGTTGGTCGCCTGTGCATTCGCAACGCGTCGACCCTCTGATGAGGCGTCGGGAAATGGTGACACTACAACCGAATAGGCGCAGGTCTGCCACGAAATTCACAAAGCCGTCTGCTGCTCTTTTACCGGCTTGCGGTGTTCGCTATGTGTAGCTGATCGCCAGTCAAGTGTCGTCGGTTTTCGATGTCCACTTTGAAAAATCGGGAGCACGTAAATGCCGTTTCTCCGCCCGGCCCTTGTGGCTTTGATCTTCTGTAGCTTGCCGTTCGCGTCTGCCGCGCAGTCTCAGGACAGTGGACCGGGGAATTTGCAGATTGAACTGAATGCTTTGCAGGATGTCGAACAGGGCTGTCGTATGAACTTCCTGGTCGAAAACAAAACCGGTATCGACATAGAAGACGCCAGTTTCGAAACGGTTATCTTCGACACATCCGGCAGTCTGATCACCCTGACGCTGTACCCGTTTCGCGAACTGCCCGTGGACCGCCCCCGGTTACGGCGATTTGACCTGCGCGACGTAAGCTGCGCGTCCATCGGCCAAGTGCTGATCAACGGTGCAAAGAAATGCTCGGTCGACGGCGCAGACAGTCCGATCTGCATTGAGGCACTGAAGCTGAGTACCCGCACAGATGTGGAGCTTCTGGGATGAGCCCGATTGACGCGCTGCGCGAAATCCTGAACCTTGGCGGGCCGGTTGTTGCAATCCTGATTGCCATGTCTGTCGTGACCCTTGCGGTGACGCTCTATAAGGTCTGGCAGTTCACTGTGTCAGGTGTTGGACGGCACCGGGTGTTGTCGCAGGCACTGGCCGCCTGGGATGATGGCGACAAGCAGACGGCGCGCGCGCGGCTGGCTAAAAGCCGCAGCTATCTGGCCCCGTTGGTCGAAGTGGCCATGGATGCGCCGGATGCACCGGGTCTGGACCAACGTCTGGATGCCGAAGCCGGGCTGGCGCTGGCCGGGCTTGAACGCGGCTTTCGCCTGTTGGACACGGTGGCGCAGTTGGCCCCGCTGCTGGGTTTGTTCGGGACTGTTCTGGGTATGATCGAGGCGTTTCAAAGCCTGCAATCCGCTGGCTCGTCTGTTGATCCGTCACTTTTGGCGGGCGGAATCTGGGTGGCCCTGATCACGACTGCTGTAGGGTTGGCCGTGGCTATGCCGACCTCAATGGTCCTGTCTTGGTTCGAAAGCCGGACGGCACGTGAAAGAGTATTCGCCGACAAGGCGCTGCGCACGATCCTTGTGCCGGGGCAAGCGATCCCGCTCGCCGATACTGACCAACCCATGGAAACCGCACCGGGACATGCGTAACAGGGCGCCCTTTGTCAGACGGCCGCTGTCGATGACGCCGCTCATCGACGTGATCTTTCTGCTGCTGCTGTTCTTCATGCTCACGTCAACTTTTTCGAAATACGCCGAAATCGAGCTGAGTAACGCGACCGGCGGCGGCACCCCCTCTGATACCCCGACCGAACGGTTTTTTGTTCAACTCGGGCCCGAGACGCTGACTTTGAACGGTGCTGACATCACGTTTGATGATCTGACGGCGCAGGTCGAAACCGGCCAGATTCTGATCAGTTTGGGCGAGGCGACCACCTCGCAGCGGTTGGTGGACCTTTTGGTCCGGCTAAGGGGGCGCGAAGGTCTCAGCGTTTTGGTGCTGGAATGATCCGCTCAATCCGTCCCCGCCGCAAACGCGACTCCACGATCGCTCTGATCAATGTCGTCTTTCTGATGTTGATCTTCTTTCTGATCGCCGGAACGGTTGCGGTGCCGCTGGATCCGGATCTTCAGCTTGTGGATACGTCCGAATTGGATGGGCGCGAACCGCCCGATGCTTTGGTCATGCACAGTGACGGCAGCCTGAGTTTTCGCGGAACAGAGATTGAGCCCGAAGCCTATATGCAAGGTCGAGAGCCCGGCCCTGTGCGGATCGTCCCCGATCGCGAGGCGCTGGGCGCGCGTCTGGTCGAAGTTACGGGGACATTGCGTCGTCTTGGGGCAACGTCTGTATTCGTGGTGACCCAAAAGGCGTTGGAATGATCCGGGGGTCCATTTTCATCGCGGTTGTCGCCGTGCTGGTGTCATTGCTTCTGCATTTCATGGGGCTTGCTTTTACGACGCCAAATCTGGTTCAGGATGCTGGCACTTCGGACGCGCAAGATACGGTTGAACTGGGCAACAGTTTCGAAGACCTTGCCGAACCCGCATCAGAACCGGAAGAGCCCGCGCCTGTCCCTGAGCCCGAGCCGCCAGCCGAAGAAGAAGTTGTCGAAGAACTGCCAGAGGAACCTGAAGTGCCGGTCAGCGAGGCGTTAGTCGCCTCGGAAAACCCTCAGCAGACCTTCTCACCGGATGTTGGTGAGGCCGAAGTTGTGCAGCCCGTGGAAACCGAGCCAGTCGAACCGGATGTGGCTGAGACCGAAGATACATCTGAGGGCGAAGAAGCTGCGAGCGATGACATTGAAGAAACTCCGTCCGTGGAAACAGCAGAGGTAGTCGAGATACCCGAAGGCGATCCGGACGTTTTGCCCGAGGAACTTGAGGCCCCCACCGAAACGCCGCCCGTGACACCGGAGGTCGAAGAACTGGCAGCGCTTCCTGAACCCGAAGCTGAACCTGTGCCCGAAATTTCCGTCTTGCCGGTTGTCCCGCTTGAAGATGAAGCGGTCGATCCCGTTCTGCCCGAAGCAACCGCCGAGCCGGAAGAGACCGAGGCGGATTCGGAACTGGCTGTTCGGTCTTCGATCCGGCCACAACGGCCCGAGCGCGAGCCGACACCCCAACGGCAGGGCGCAAGTAATGGCACGCGGGATTTCAGTGATCTGAGATTCCCTTCGCAAGAGATCGAGTCGCCCTTATCCACCTATCGGCGCAGCGGGGTCGATAACTTCACCCGAGGCAACAGTGGCACCCGGTCTGGTGGGCGAGGGCCCGGGAATTCGGACACCACCAACTATGCGGGTGAGGTTCTGGTCCATCTGAACCGTGCCCCAGTCGTCTTTGTCTCGGCGCGCGGCTTTGCGCAGGTTTTCTTCCGGATCAACCCTGACGGATCTCTGGCCTTTGTCGATGTGGTGGACAGTTCCGGCTCGCCCGAAGTCGACCGCGCTGCCCGCGCGCAAGTTCGCGCCGCCGAGCCGTTCCCTCTGCCGCCCGGAGGAACCAGCCGCAGTTTGTCGTTCTTTTACACCAGCAATTGACCACCATCGGACATGCAGATCGTTTTATCTGCACTCAAAAATTTGGGTTTTGAATTTACCTTTATTTTCAATGCGACAGTCCGGTGCTTGGCCGTTTCAAGGCCCACCGCCACTTTTGTTGATCACACCTTTGTAATGTTTCTGGTGAATCCACGAATGGTTCTTAAATAAACGCTAACTCCGCTGCGGCGGGATCAACGATCAGTGCAAAGATGCAACAGACTCCATTGCGCTGACAAAAAAACGCAAGATACATATTGCGTAATTTCTGTAAATCTAAGAATGGAAGCTCAAGTCGCAATTGCGCGGCTGTCCTCCTCTCGAAATTTATGGAATCACACCATGAAAAAACTCCTCATCGCATCGACCGCGCTGATCGCAACCGCAAGCGTTGCTGCCGCGGAAGTTAAATTTAGCGGCTATGGTCGTTTTGGTATTGGCTACGAAGAAGATCGTTCTGCACAAACCACAACCACGACCGCCGGCGGCGCCGTCAACGTGAACAATCCTTCGACCGACAATACCGTTCTGGTGTCGCGTTTCCGCCTGAACATCGACGCCAATGTCGAAACCGACAGCGGTGTCGAATTCCAGGGCCGCGTTCGTTTGCAGGCCGACGACGACTCGTCCACCGGTGAACAGAACGAAGCTGGTCTGAACGGCGCCCGTTTCTCGGTCATCTACGGCGGCTTGCGTGTTGACGCGGGTAACGTCTCGGGTTCGTTCGACAACCTGGATGACTATTTCGGCAACGAACCCGGCCTGGAAGAATTCCTTGGCCAATACGTTGGCGTTAACTACTCGTTCCTCGAGTACAGCTCGACCGGTTCCGGTGCAAACGCGGTATTCTTCCGTTACACCGTCGGCGATTTCGCGTTCTCGGCCTCGTATGATCAGGACACTCAATTCCTGGGCGCGGGTCAGACTGACGATCGCGATCGCTGGGACGTAAGCGGCTCGTACACATTCAACAACATCACCGCGTCGCTGGCCTATGGTGAAACCGACGAAGGCGCTGGCGTTGAAAAAGAAAGCCTGGCCGTTCTGACCATCGGCGCAGAACTGGGCGATTTCTACGGCACCCTGTTCCTGGCAGACGACGACGTTGCTGACGATGCCGAAAACGGCACTGCCTATGGTCTGTCGGCATCCTACAACGTTGGCGCAGCAACCACCCTGCAGTTCGTTTACGGTGACGGCAATGCGGATGACGACACGCGCAACATCGGTGTTGGTGCCATCTACGACCTGGGCAACGGTGCAACCCTGCGTGGCGCTGTTGGCGAGATCAAAGACGGTGACGAAGACGGCCGCATCCGCGCTGACTTTGGTGCTCAGTTCAACTTCTAAGTTGATCTGAACCATACAGACTATTGGGCGGGTCCTTGGATCCGCCCTTTGTCATTTCTTTTCAAAGAACAGAATGACCTCGCCCAAGCGCACGCCGTAACGCGAAACATAAGCGCGGTTCAGCAACCGGTCATCCGACAACAGCCACATCCAGTCGTCGAAGTTCACGCGCATTGTGCCTTCTTTGATGGGCAGGTCTATTTTGTATTTCCAGTTGAACGTATCCCCACGCTCGACACCCGAGGCGGTGCCAAGCACGCCCGGAGCGGTTCCTGTCCACGTATCCTCACCTGTTTTGGTCAGAGTCCAGATCCGCTGTTCCGTGGCGCCATCGTCATAAACAAAATCTTCGACAAGCGTCAGCGTTTTGCCGTCCCATGTGCCGTCTATATCCACGGTAAACCGGCGCGGGACATTGCCCAGAACGTCTTGGAACTGCCCATAGGCTACAGTTTCGCCCTCAAAGAATTCTTCCAGATTCAATTGCCGGTCTGACAGGAACGTCTTTGGAACGCGCGGCTTGGCCGAGCAGGATGCCAAAGCCACAATCCCCGCGATCGCCAGAGCTGAGACAGTAAGCCGCCGGATCGTCATTGCAGCGGCCTCACTTCGCTGTCTGCATCATAGCCGTTCGCCCCGTTCAGATGCGCGGTCTTGACCTCGGGCGCAGGGCGCATCGTGGCAACCAGTTCGGCAACCTTTATTCCGAACTTGCGCATCTCGGACCGGTTCATGATCACACCGTTTTCGGTCAGATACATCCAATCGGTCACGTCCAGAGTATGCCCGCCTGAATCTTGCGGCAAAATGATCCGGTACTTCAACTTGACTGTAGACCCCGAGATCGTGCCTTGACCCTCGCCCACGATGTCATCTGCAGTGGCGGTAAATGTGTTGCCAGTGCCAAGTGTCAGATACCATTTGCGGGTCATCTGCTTGCCGTTGGAATAGGTGAAATACTCGGCCAGTGTACCGGTGTTTCCGTCCCATTCGCCAACCATACGGGCAACAAAGCTGTTGGTCATCTTGCCGTTGGGTCCATAGATCAACCCCTCGGACAGGATTTCCCCGTTCAGGTTCTGTTTCATGTTAAAGGCAGGGCCTGTGCTTGCGTAGTCCGCAGGCACCTGTGAGCGAAAGCTCAGGAACCTCCGCTTTGCGATGATCACCAAAAGGATGGCGGCAAAAAGGATGGCAACAAGTGTCATTTGGAAGTGACCTCCGTTGGCAACGTCAGAACCATTCCGAACGCGCCGAGTTTCAGGATGCAGGGCAGCACTGCGTAGGCGAGGTTGAGCGTATTCAGAGCCTCGGCCGAGTTTGCTTGTCCCGGAGCGAATCCGCTGCGTTCGAGCAGCGGCAAAGTGAAAAAGGCGGCCAATGCAAGGCCCAGTTTGCCCGCAAATGACCAGATGCCAAACGCCGCGGATGCGTTCAGGCCAGCGCGCGTCAGTACGACCGAGAACATCGCTGGCAACACGACCATATCCGCGCCCAATGCGGCACCAGATGCAATACAGATCACCGCGAACCCAGTCAGGTTCCCCGCCGACAGAGTGGCGGCACCGATGAAGCCTGCGATCGAAAGGGGCATGGCGATTATCAGAGTCTGTTTCGGGCCAATTCGGTTGCTTAGGCGTGCCCAAAGCGGAACGCTTGCCCCGGCGCTGAGGAAAAACAGGATCAATAACGGCCCGGCTTTTCCAGCCAATTGCAGACGATCTTCAACGAAGAACAAAAACAAGGTTGACGTGATGGCCACAGGCAAACTGTTCACCAGCGCCAAAGCCAACAGACGCAGCGCACCTGCCTGACCCAGCCCTGCAAAAGATAACCCGTCGCCGGTTATCGGCGTACGCAGCCAAATGGGGTACGTCACCGCGCATGTCAGCATCGCTAACAGGCCCAGGAATATGCCGAAAGCTGGATATCCCTGAGCGGCCGCTCCGAACGCCAGAAACAGAGCAGGGGCACTGGCTGCGACGACCACTCCTAACAATTGGCCGCCTTCGCGCCATGCGGCCAATGTCATCAGTTCTTTCGGATCTGTCTGTTTTGCAAGGGTGGCGCTGCGGCCATACAAAAGGATCGTGCCGAGGCTGTAGGCCGAAAACAGTAACACCAGAACAAAGACTAATGCTGCGATACTTGCGCCTTCGGGCAAGTTAAAGAGGATCGGAAAGCCAACGGCCAATCCCAGTGCAGCCATTGCTGCGAACACCAGCTGGGCCTTGGGCCAACGGTCGATGGCCCAGCCGATCAAAGGATCCTGCACCAAATCGACCAACCGTATCACCAGCAGGACAGTACCGATTACGCTCAGTCCGATACCAAGATTGACGGCGGCGAAACGCGGCAGATGAATATAAAGCGGGATACCCGCTGCGGCGAGCATCAGCGCATAGAGGCTGACCCGCGGATACAGCATTATTGTCCCCGCAACTTCTGCGAGAAGGAGGCCGAGCGCGTGTTTTCACCCAAGAAAACAGACATGAAACTGCGCTTGATGCCCGGATAGGACATCGTGCAGGTCTTGGCGCCATTCAGCCAGAAAGACACGCGATCTGGTCCATCTGATACGGCCAGATATCGGTCGCCTTTTTTCACAGCCTTGAAGCAGGTTTCAAGCTGATCGCGCACTGGGGCCGGGCTGCCGATGCGCTCCATCTCATCCAGTGTCGAATTGATCAGCGCCTTTTTCGTCACGTTGCGGCGGTATTGAAGTTCAAGGGCAAAGTCCTGCCCCCAATCAAACGACGCACCGCGCTGTGTGAACAGCTGTGCATTATACAGAGGCAGTCCCAAGTACCGGTAGGTTGCCGTGCCATGCAGTTGAGGGTTGTCCAGCGTGTTAAGGCCCGGTGAGGCTGCAAGCCCGCCAGGGGCCAGCAGCAACACCGAAATCAACGCCGCGCGGAAGCCACCCTTAGGCAGGGATGGCCGGGCCTTTTGCAAGAGTGTCATTTTCAGCTCCGAGGGTTTGCGGGGTGCCGTTCAGCTGCGCAACAACATGCATCGCGCTGGCAATCCCGTCTTCGTGAAAGCCGTGCCTGTTATAGGCGCCGGCAAACCAGGTTCGGTTCTGTCCCTGCATCTCGCGGATTTGCCCTTGTGCTTTCAGGGCTGCTTTGTCGAATACCGGGTGGGCAAATTCGACCTGATCATAGATTTTATCCGCAGGAATTTCTGATGAAGCATTCAGCGACACGAACAGGGGGTCACTGTCCGGAATATTCTGAAGCCGGTTCATCCAGTAGGTTACGCCAACATTTCCAGCCTGCGACCGATAGGTCCAACTGGACCAGCAGGCGCGTCGCCGTGGCATCTGGCGTTCGTCGCAATGCAGAATCGCTGTATTGGGCTGATACCGGATTGCGCCAAGTGCCGCGCGCTCGGCTTCGGTCGCGGCATCGCACAGAATGGCCAGCGATTGATCGGAATGCGTGGCGAGGATAATCTCGTCAAACTGATCCGCGTGACCTTGGCTGTGGACCGTGACACCCACATCGTCGCGTTTCACGTGATCAACCGGAGAGGCCAATCGGATATCACATCCGCGCGCGCGCAGCGCGGCGTCGATGCGGCGCACATATTCGATACTACCGCCTTTGACGGTATACCATTGATGCTGCTTCGCGCGTCCACTGGCCAGCAGAGCGTGGTTTCGGAAGAATTGCACCAACGAGCGGGCCGGGAACTGATCCACGAACTCAACTGGGGTCGACCAGATCGCGCCACACATGGGCATCAGATAGTTGTGGCGGAACCAATGACCCAGACGCAGCTGATCCACCAACTCTCCGATCGTGGTGTCATCGTCTTGGGCGGCCTCTGGGGCCTCTTTTCCGAACCGCAGGATGTCGGCGATCATTTTGTAATAGGCGGGGCGGGCCAAGTTGCGTTTCTGCGCCGTCAGTGTACGCAGGTTGTTCAGCCCGTATTCGATGCGGCCATTGTCAATTGTGGCGCCAAAGCTCATTTCCGACTTGATGACCGGAACGTTCAATTCGTCAAATAGCGCGGTCAGGTAGGGATAAGTCACATAGTTAAAGACGATGAACCCGGTATCCACCGGTTGGTCGCCGTTCTTTCCGGCCATAACCGTGCGCGCGTGACCGCCCAGTCGGGGTTCGGCCTCAAAGACGGTTACGTCGTTGTTTTCTGACAGGTAGTAAGCTGCGGAGAGACCCGAGATGCCTGCGCCAATGACTGCGATTTTTTTCCGGCCGCCCCGGGATTCGTCGAACATTCAAGCCTCGTTATGTAACGTATTACAACAAGATACGCAGAATAGGCGGGGGTGGATCAATCGGCTTAGGTGTTTTTCTTGAATGCACTATGTTGTGACCTCGGGTTACAAAAGACTTGGCGGATCTGCTTTTGATCCAGCGCCCCGTCGCGGTCGTAAAAGAAACACAACATATGAAACGGTCGCGGAATGAGCAGCTTTGACGGAAAAACCTATTGGATCATTGGTGCCAGCGAAGGTCTGGGGCGGGCTTTGGCCCAAGCTCTCAGCCGTCAGGGCGCGCATCTGATCTTATCCGCGCGCAATGCCGACCGTCTGGCCGAGATGTGTGAGACTTTGCCCAACGCTCGCGCAATCCCTATGGATGTGACCGATCTGGATTCGGTTCGCGCCGCAGTGGCCGGGGCGGGCGCGGTGGATGGTCTGGTTTATAACGCCGGGGCCTATGATCCCATGCGCAGTGGCGATTGGGATACGGAAACCGCGCTGAGTATGGTCGATGTGAATTATCTGGGGGCCATGCGCGTGTTGGGGGAAACCGTTCCCGGTTTCGTCAAGGCCGGACAGGGTGAGATCACGCTTATCGGGTCTCTGGCCGGATACCATGGATTGCCTGCTGCAATTGGCTATGGGGCCAGCAAAGCCGCGCTGGTGTCTCTGGCAGAGACGATGCGGCATGATCTGGCCGGGTCTGGCGTGACGGTGCGGATTGTCAATCCGGGCTTCATCAAAACCCGCCTGACCGAGAAGAACAGTTTCAAGATGCCCATGCTGATGACGCCCGAGGACGCGGCGGATCGGGTGGCCAAAGCCATGGCGCGCCGTCGGTTCCGCACTGATTTTCCTGCGCCGTTTTCCTGGGTGATCCGGCTGATTGATTACCTGCCGGATTGGCTGGTGTATCGCGGAAAATAGACCCTAATATTGGGCTTATCCAAATTGGCCGTGGCAAAACCAGCCTGCTGACATCGTGCCGCCGTGGCCGTAAAACAGCCAGAGCCGTTCGCCCTGTTCGGTCACAACCACCCAGTAATCGCGCACACCGCTGCGCCAGTTGGGGTCATCCAACCACCATTCGGGTGCGATCCGTTCCGGCCCGGTGGCCTGCGCCAACTGCCAGTTGCGCCCGCGCCAGCGAAAGGTCGTTGGAACATCTGGGGTTTCCGGGGCCATCACCGGCTCGGGCTGCCACATCTGCAAGGGGCGCGGGCGCGGCGGCGCGGGCCAGTCGTACGCAGGCTCCGACCACGCAGCGGCCAGCACCTGTGCGGTTTTCTCGGGGATGTGCGAGGCCGCCGGGTGCCGCCTTGTGATCGCCTCCAACCCGACCCGCGCCCCCAGCTTGGCCGTAAGGTCTTCGACGGCGGTGTTGCCGTCCAACCGGTTGCGGGCGACGCGGCGCGCCTCGGCATGGCCGGCCATGGTACGGGCGTGTAGGGGTTCCGTTTGCACCGCCTCAAGCCGCAGCATGTCGATTCCATAGCCCGCGTCGATCTGGTCAATTTTCATCTCTAACAAAGGCCGAATACGGTGTTTGTCATGGGTTGGGCGGGCCAGCCCGACCTCGATAACCTCGGCGGCCTGATCGGCGCGGTGGGCTTCCAACCGCAGAGTCCGCACCCCGCGCGCTTTCTCTTCCAGCTTGGTGCAGAGCGTCGGCAGAACGCGGTCGATGGCGGCCATGACGTCTTCGGTCAGACCGATCGGGTTGGGCAGGGTCATCCGCACCGCAAAGTGATGCGGCGGGCGGGCGGGGGAGACCGGCTCGGGCGCGCTGCCCATCGCCTGATCCAGCCGCAGCACCAGCCCGCGTCCAAAGCGCCGCGCCAAACCGGCGCGCGGTTGCCCCAGCAGATCGCCGATCCGGCGCAGACCCAGACGGTTCAGCTGTGCGACCACCTGATCCTCAAGCCGCAGCGCCGCGATGGGCAGAGGGCTGAGCGCGCCATAGGATTGCCCCGGCGCCGCGATCCGCGCGCCACTGCCCACAGCCACCACTTGCGGTGCGGCCCCGCCCTTGGTCCAGTGCCGCCGCTTGGTGGCGCGGGCGCGGGTGGCGCGGGCCTCTTGGCTGATGGCGTCGCCATTGCGGTCGGACGTGGCCTCTTGCCCCGCGTAGCGCGCCAGCGCCCAAGCCGCGCCCAGCGTGTCGGCGATGCCCATCTGTACGCTCAGCCCCATATCTGCGCAGTCGGTTTCGATCACGCTCAACAACGCTTCTTCCCCGCCGAACAGATGCGCGCAGCCTGACAGATCCACGATCAGGCCATCGGGGGCTTCTTCAGCCACCCACGGGCTGAACTTGCCTACCCACCGGCGCAGGGCGGTCAGAAACGCAGCCTCGGCCGGGGCGTTGCGGGGGCGTGTCACCAGATTGGCGCACATGGCATGGGCATCGCGCACTGGTTGACCCACGCGCAACCCGGCGGTCTGCGCCGTGGCGTTCAGCGATGTGATCACCTGCATGTTCGACTGCTCGGTCACCACAGCCAAAGGCCCATCCTGCAGCCCCCGCGCAGCGCGGATCAGCCGTTCAGCCCCCAGACGAGGAAACCAGAGCGAGAGTATTCGGCGTTTTGGCATCGGCAGACATCAAAATGTTCCCATTTTGTTTTTATCGTAGAATCGTCTGCCGAGTCCACGCCTAGCCGCAGGTCAGGCGCCGAATGATCCCGGCCTCATCCACAAACACATTCAGCCGGTCGATCCGGTAATCCTGTGTGGCAATGCCGTCGAGCCCCAGAACGCGGGACCGTTCAGGCAATTGGGCCTGAATGGTCGAGACAGGTTGACCAATGGAATTGGTAAAGGGCTCACCCAGACAAAACGCCAGATCAACCGGCGCAGGTTCGGGCGACAGGGGCGCGTCCTCGGGCGCGGGTGTCTGGGTGCAGGCGGCCAGTAGGGCCAGCGTGGGCATAAAACGGTACATTGGCGTTCCTCTTTCCGGCAATGTCGTTTCTGTAATATCAAATCCTTAGCCGGTCTGTCACCAAAGCGCAGTTGAAAGTACCCTGCAATTGACGCAGGGTCGGATCAAAGTCGACAGGGAGAGAACACTATGCGTACCCGTGCCGCCGTCGCCGTTCAGGCGGGCAAACCTTTGGAAGTGATGGATGTGAACCTCGAAGGCCCCAAAGCGGGTGAGGTTCTGGTGGAAATCAAGGCCACCGGCATTTGCCACACCGATGAATTCACTCTGTCGGGCGCGGACCCCGAGGGGCTGTTCCCCGCGATTCTGGGCCATGAAGGCGCAGGCGTCGTGGTCGAGGTCGGCCCAGGCGTGACCAGCCTGAAGCCGGGCGACCACGTGATCCCGCTTTACACCCCCGAATGCCGCGAGTGTGAATACTGTCTGCATCCCAAGACCAACCTGTGTCAGGCGATCCGTGAAACGCAGGGGCAGGGGCTGATGCCCGACGGCACCTCGCGCTTTTCGACCCTGGATGGGGATCCGATCCTTCACTATATGGGCTGCTCGACCTTCGCCAACCACACGGTTCTGCCCGAGATCGCGCTGGCCAAGGTGCGCCCGGACGCGCCATTCGACAAGATCTGCTATATCGGCTGCGGCGTGACCACCGGGATCGGTGCGGTCATCAACACGGCCAAGGTGGAAATCGGCAGCCGCGCGATTGTGTTCGGTCTGGGCGGTATCGGCCTGAACGTGATTCAGGGCCTGCGTCTGGCCGGGGCCGATCAGATTGTTGGCGTTGACCTGAACCCCGCCAAGGTCGAGATGGCGACCAAGTTCGGCATGACCGATTTCGTGAACCCCGCCGAGGTCGAGGGCGATCTGGTGCCCTATCTGGTCAACCTGACCAAGGGCGGCGGCGACTATACCTTTGACGCCACCGGCAATGTGGGCGTGATGCGCGCCGCGCTGGAATCGGCGCATAAGGGCTGGGGTGAGTCGATCATCATCGGCGTGGCGCCTGCGGGGGCCGAAATCTCAACCCGTCCGTTCCAGCTGGTTACCGGGCGCTCGTGGCGCGGGACGGCCTTTGGTGGCGCGCGGGGCCGGACCGATGTGCCGAAAATTGTCGACTGGTACATGGAAGGCAAGATCGAGATCGACCCGATGATCACCCACACCATGGGTCTAGACGACATCAACCACGGTTTCGACCTGATGCATAAGGGCGAAAGCATCCGCTCGGTTGTTGTGTACTGATTGCACTCGAAAAAAGTGTTGCGGGCGGGCTTTTGCCCGCCCATTTCATTATTAAATTCCCTCTAGTGAATAAGATCAGATATTGAGGGATTGATTTGAGCACTAAGACTATGGATCGGTTAGCGATCCTGATTGACGCTGACAATGTACCAGCAAAACATGTGGCCGAGATATTTGAAGAGGTTGCAACGCTGGGTGAAGCAAGCCTGCGACGCATCTATGGGGATTTTTCGGGGGGCGCACCACAAGGTTGGGGTGCGGCCTCGTTGGCTGAGTATGCCATTGTTCCACATCAGCAATTTGCAAACACCAGCCGCAAGAATTCCAGCGATATTGCATTGGTTATTGACGCTATGGATATTCTCCATTCCGGAAGGTTCAGCGGATTTGTTCTCGTCTCTTCGGACAGCGATTTCACTCGCCTCGCCAGCCGGATTCGAGAACAGGGCCTGGACGTGTTCGGCATAGGAGAGCGCAAAGCGCCCAAGGCGTTCGTGGCGGCTTGTAACAGGTTCATTTATATTGAGAACATTGAAAAGCCGGAGGTAGGGGTTTCTCAACCCAAGAAAACTGAGAACACAAAGCCGAAGCATGAGTTGAACCACGCCTATCAGTTGATCCGAAACGTAGTGCTTAACACGAATGAGCCCGATGGCTGGGCCAGCCTCGCTTTTGTCGGGAGCCAGTTAGGCAAGATTTATCCAGACTTCGACTCTCGTACCTACGGTCATAAAAGGCTGAGCGATCTTGTGCGGTCCATTGATCGTTTTGAAAAGAACGGCACAAATGGCGATCTCAAGATCAGGTGCAAAGAGCCTTGAAGGTAGAGTTTACTTCCCCGGCCGCGACGCTCCGGTGTCGGACCGGGGCGAGCGGACTCGTAGGACCGGCGTGTTGACCGACGATGTATTCGACCGGCTTTCGCGCCAGACCACATAAACACCCGAGGCAATGATAATACTGGCACCGACTGCGACCCAACCGTCTGGGCGTTCCCCAAAGAAGACCATGCCGAACAGGGTGGCCCAAATGATTTGGCTGTATTGGCTTGGGGCCACGACGCCTGCGGGTGCGGCGCGATAGGCTAGGATGATCAGGTGCTGTGCGATGACCGAAAACACCCCCACCAGCGCCATCATCGCCAGGTGCAACAACGAGGGCGGCAAATAAACGGCGGGTTGTGCCAGGCTCATGACGCCAATCGCCAGCAACATTGGGTACAGGATCAATACGGCGGAACGTTCCTCACTGCCGATCTTGCGTACCAGCACGGATGCAAAGGCGCTGCAGAAGGCTGCCGTTAGCGCCGCCAGATGACCGAGTGTGATCTCGGTCGCGCCGGGGCGCAGCACGATCAGCACGCCGATTAGGCCAACTCCGACAGCGGCCCACCGCTGCGCGCGCACGACCTCACCCAATATCGGGATGGACAGGACTGTGACGATCAGCGGAAAGGAAAACAGCAGCGAGTAGACCTCGGCTAATGGCAGGACCGAGAAGGCGTAAAAGGCGCAGGACATGCCCGTGACCATCAGGGCGGATCGCAGCAGTACCAACCATGGATGGTGGGGCAGAAAGTTTCCGGTCGCCCGGTCGGTCAGGATAGTGACGGCCATCGGAACAAAGGAAAACAGCGTTGCGAAAAAGATGATCTGCAGCACCGAATAGGTGCCGCCCAGCACTTTGATCAGGGCATCGTGGCTGGCAAAGACCGCAAAGCCTGCAAACGCATAGCCAAGGCCCTTGAGGGTTGTGTTTTGCGTGGTCATCACGAAGGTCTCGGCAGTATGTCAGGTGGGTTGCCTGTTGCTTATCCCCATTTGGCCGAGTCTGGTAGCCTCTATTTTACCGCTAACATCGGTTTTTTGTTTGGGTACTATCGCAGGATTGGCGGCGCATTCTTGGGTTGGCGTGCAGATTGCACACCGGCCTTCATCCCCACGCCGATCCGGCGGGCCAGTGCGACCCACGGGATCGCGGTCTCTGGTGGCAGGGTCTGGATGGCGACCTCTTCGAAAAGGTCCAGCCAATGGGCGAACATGTCGGGCTGCACGTCGGGACGTTCAATATGGACCCGCTGCGGATTGCCGTCATAGCTGCGCTCATACAGGATGGCGTTGCGCCAGAAGGCGGCGATCTTGTCCTCATGCGCGGGCCAGTCGTGGACATGTGAGTTGAAGACCGGCCCCAGCACGGCATCCTGCCGGACGCGGGCGTAAAAAGCGGCGACCTGAGCGTTGATCTGATCCGGTGTCGCCGGAAAGCGTGGGGGCAGGGTTGGTCTGGTCATTTTGATCCTGAAACAGTCTCTATTTCAGGCAATAACTGATCCCGCTGCTACGCAACAGGCGTGGTTTTGTCGCGCGGATCGGGCGTCAGCAGGTGCCGGATCAACGCCACCGGATGCGCCTTGAGGCTGAGACGGGTGGCCACGTAATCCTCGACCACCTGCTCGCCCAGCGTCATCTGCGGCAGGTGGGCTTCGGGCTCGTCCAGGGCCTCGCCCTCCAGATCCTGCGAGAACAGCGGCAGGGGCTTGGCGGTGGCAATCGCCTTGGCTTGCCACAGGGCCTCGCGCCTTGTCAGGTCGCAGGCGGCAAAGGCATCGGCCTCGGCCAGCCGTTCGATCACCGACGGCCCCAGCCCCGCGCGCCGCCACACGTCATCCACCTGCGTATAGCCATTGCCGCGCGCCGCCGTTAACCAGCTGGCGTCTTCCTCGCTCAGACCCTTGATCTGACGAAACCCCAGCCGCAGCGCCAGCCCGCCGCGCCCGTCGGGCTCCATCACATTGTCCCAGAAACTGGCATTGATGCAGACCGGACGCACCTGCACCCCATGTTCGCGCGCATCGCGGACGATTTGCGCCGGGGCATAGAACCCCATCGGCTGTGAATTCAGCAGCGCGCAGGCGAAGATGCCCGGATGGTGGCATTTGATCCAGGCCGAAGCATAGACCAGCAGCGCAAAACTGGCGGCGTGGCTCTCGGGGAAGCCATAGGATCCGAACCCTTCGATCTGTGAAAAACAACGCTCGGCAAAATCCTGTTCATAGCCGTTCCGCTCCATCCCGCGCAGGAACAGGGACCGGAATTCGCTGACATTGCCATGTTTTTTGAACGTCGCCAGCGACCGCCGCAGCCGGTCGGCCTGTTCCGGAGTAAACCCCGCGCCGACGATGGCGATCTGCATCGCCTGTTCCTGAAACAGCGGCACGCCCAGCGTTTTGCCCAGCACCTCACCCAAGGCGTCCGAGGGGAAGCTGACCTCCTCCTCGCCATTGCGGCGGCGGATATAGGGGTGGACCATATCGCCCTGAATGGGGCCGGGGCGGATGATGGCGACCTCAATCACCAGATCATAGAAATTGCGCGGCCGCATCCGGGGCAGAAAGTTCATCTGGGCCCGGCTTTCCACCTGAAACACCCCAATAGAGTCTGCTTTGCACAGCATATCATAGACCTTTGGATCTTCGGGCGGTAGGGTGGCGAGGCTATAGCCGGTGTGGTGGTGGTGCTGAATCAGGTCGAACGCCTTGCGGATACAGGTCAGCATCCCGAGGCTGAGCACATCGACCTTCAGAATGCCAAGGCTGTCGATATCGTCCTTGTCCCAGCAGATGACCGTGCGCCCCTCCATCGTGGCGTTTTCGATAGGGACAAGCGCGTCCAGCCGGCCTTCGGTGATGATGAACCCGCCCACATGCTGCGACAGGTGACGCGGGAAGCCGTCGATCTCATAGACCAGCATTAGAGTCTGTTTCAGGCGGCGATCTTCGGGATCAAGGCCGATTTCGCGCATCCGTTCGGCCTCCAGCCCTTTGGCCGAGAAGAACCCCCAGAGCTGCGAGGACAGCGCCGAGATCGTGTCCTCGGTCAGGCCCATCGCCCGCCCGACCTCACGAATGGCGCGCTTGCCGCGATAATGCACGACGGTGGCGCAGAGCCCGGCGCGATGGCGGCCATAGCGGTCATAGATATGCTGGATCACCTCCTCGCGCCGTTCATGTTCGAAATCGACGTCAATGTCGGGCGGTTCGTCCCGCGCCTCGGAGACGAAGCGTTCGAACACCATCGTGCCCAGCTCGGGGCTGACCTCGGTGATGCCGAGGCAATAGCAGACCACCGAATTGGCCGCCGAACCGCGCCCCTGACACAGGATATCGCGGGATCGGGCGAAGGTGACGATATCGCGGACGGTCAGGAAATAGGGCTCGTATTTCAGCTTGCCGATCAGGGTCAGTTCATGGGCAAGCATCTGTTTGGCCTTGTCGGACGCGCCCGCCGGATAGCGCCAGTTCAGCCCCTCATGCGCCAGACGGTGCAGGCGCTGGGTCGGGGTTTCCTGCTCGCTGCCCTCGCTGGGGTATTCATAGCGCAGCTCATCCAGCGAGAATGTCAGCTGTTCGCTGAGCATATGGGCGCGGGTGACGGCCCCTTCATGGCCTTTGAAAATGCGCAGCATCTCGGCCTTGGACCGCAGGCGCTGTTCCCCATTGGCCAGCGCATCCCGGCCCAGATCATCGACCTTGCGGCGCAGGCGGATGGCGGTCAGCACATCGCCCAGCTTGCGCCGCGCGCCGTGATGCATCAGCGGCGCAGCACTGGCGAGGGTGGGCAGGCCGAGGTACTGTGATTCAGTCTCTAATAAGGCAAAATATGTGCTATCTGCACCATCATATCTGGGATGCATCACCAGATGCATCCGCCCGGCAAAGCGGCGCGTCAGCTGTTGCGCCTGTGTCCGCCATGCGTCCGCGCCGCCCTGCGACGGGATCGCCTGTGGCCAGAGCAGCAGGTGGAGACCGTCGGAGAACGCCATCAGGTCGGACAGGTGCAGGATACAATCGCCTTTCTCGGCGCGCAGGCGACCTGCGGACAGGATGCGACACAGATTGCCCCAGCCCTGCCGGTTCAGAGGCAGGGCGGTGACGGTGGGCGCGTCGGTAAAGATCAGCTTTGCGGCCGGGATCAGGCGCGGCACCGCGTGGATCGGGTGGGAGGGCGGTTTGGGGATGTGACCGGGGCAGGGCGGGCCGATGGGTGTGTTGTGCCCCTCCCATTCCACACGTTCGCGCACCTTTCGGGTGATCTCGCGCGCCTGGGTATGGGCGCGCACGATCCCGGCGACCGAGTTGTCATCGGCAATCGCGATGGCGGGCAGGCCAAGGGTGACGGCACGCTGCATATACTCCTCGGGGTGCGAGGCCCCGGTGAGAAAGGTGAAATTCGACGTGATCGACAATTCGGCATACATGGCGATTCCACATTATATTCACCTTTTGTTCTTTTTCGAGTCCTTTGCGCAGGAAACGGGTCGCTTGCAGTGTTCCCTCTGGGCAGGGTGGCCGAAAAAGGAGACCCGAGATGTTCAAGATCACAGCATTGCCCACCCGCCAAGTCCGCGCGCTTCAGGCCGGAGGGCCGGACGCATATGGCGCCTCGCCCGAGCGCGCCGTTTCCGAAGGTGCGGGTAATCCATGCCGCCATTGCCTGCAGAACATTCCGGAAGGAAAAGAGATGCTAATATTAGCGCATCGCCCTTTTTAAGAGACACAACCCTACGCGGAAACGGGTCCGATCTTTCTGTGTGCCGCCCCGTGTGAACAGTATGAAGGGGATGAGATGCCCGAGATTCTGACCACCTCTCCCGACTATCTGATCAAAGGGTATGGGTTGGATGATCGGATCGTCTACGGCACCGGAGAGATTACGCCCACAGATCGGATCGGCGCAAAGGTCAGTGATATCTTTGCTCGTCCCGATGTGGCCTATATCCACATCCGGTCCGCGCGGAACAACTGTTATCAGGCGCGGGTAGATCGAGTCTAACGGTCAAATTCTTATCCGCGTGCAGATGTCAGGGCGAGGAATACATCCTCGAGGTCTGCCTCTTCGGTGCGGACGTCGCGAATACGGATGCCTGCGGTGCGGACCGATTCCAGAACTTGTTCGGCGCTGGTCGCAGCGCTGCGATATTGCAGCACCAAGCTGCCATCGTCACGCAGAGTGGCCTCGACCCCTTGCGCTGTTGGCAGTTCGGTCACCGGGCTGTCCGGAGCAATGACCATTGTCCGGCTGTCCATGCGACTCAGTAAGTTGGCGGTGCTGTCCTGCGCGATCTTTTCGCCGTGGTTGATGATCGCGATCTCGTCACACATTTCCTGCGCTTCTTCCAGGTAATGCGTGGTCAGGATGATCGTCATGCCCTGTTCGTTCAGCTTGCGCACATTGGTCCAGAGCATCTGGCGCAGCTCGATGTCCACGCCCGCCGTGGGTTCATCCAGAACCAGAATGCGGGGATGATGCACAAGAGCCTTCGCCAACAGCAGCCGCCTCCGCATACCCCCAGACAGAGTGCGCGCATAGGCTTCGGCCTTGTCGCCAAGGCCGACCAGTTCCAGAATCTCGTCGCTGCGGCGCTGGGCCTTGGGGACGCCATAAAGACCGGCCTGGACCTCTAAAGCGCCACGCGGGGTGAAGAACGGATCGAGGTTCAGCTCTTGCGGCATTACGCCAATTGCTGCGCGGGACTGGCGCGGATTTTTATCCTGATCAAACCCGCCGATAGAGACCGTTCCGGCCGATTTAACCACCAGCCCGGCAAGAATGTTGATCAATGTCGATTTCCCGGCCCCGTTTGGCCCCAGCAATCCAAACACCGACCCGCGCGGGACCGTCAGGTTGACGCCTTTCAGCGCGTGTTTCTCGGGTTGTGCCTTGCTGCCGCGATAGGTCTTGTGCAGACCTTCGATCCTGATTGCCGCATCGCTCATGTGGCTCTTGCCCCCGGTTTGCTCATCGCTCATAAACGCACCTAATACATGCCCGCGAGGCCGACAACCGAAGAAGGATCGCCAGCCGTGACCATCGAAGCGCCGGAAACCAAGATCGTGGAAACCACCCGTGTCGCCTGTGACGGTGGCGAAGGGGCACTGGGCCATCCACGTGTCTGGCTGCAAATCCCTGAAGACACTGGTTGGGTCGAATGCCCCTATTGCGATTGCAAATACATTCTCAAAGGGTCTGCGGCCGAAGGGTCGCAATCAATCTGACATAAAACTGTTACAAGGGCTGACGCCGGGCAGGATATGCTGTAGCGTGCTGCGTCAGAATTCTTGTGTCATCTCCACGCGGATCCGGAATGATTTTCCCTATGCGACTGGTTCACCTGTCCGACAAAGATCTTGTCGCCACAGGCGGCCACAGAAACGTCTACGCCTACCCTGACCAATCCGATCTTCTGATCAAGGTGACGCGCCCGCGCACGCGGCCCAACCGATCCTTTGCCAAGCGCGTTGTGCGGCATCTGCTGCCGGATTCGGTCTATCGCAATGCATTGAAAGAGCTGGAATGCGAGATGAAAGCGGCGTTAAAAAGCGGCCCGGATATCGCGAAAATGCCATTGGCGCGGTCTTTTGGCGTTGTGCAAACGGATGCCGGGCCGGGCATTGTGGTCGAGCGTATGGAATCTGAGGACGGCTCGCTGGCGCAGGATCTGATGTCGTTGTGCCAGCAGCGCCGGCTGCCCCCCGAGGTTCTGAACAAGCTGAATGATTTTGTTCACACGCTGTTCGACTTTCAGATTGTAGGTCGCGATATCCATGCGCAAAATATCGTTTACGGCACGCGCGATTCAGTGCCGATGTTCGTGCTGATCGACGGGTACGGGGAACGCAATCTGGTCCCATTGCGCAGCCTGAGCCGTCGGCTGAATGACAGGTCGTTGAACAAGCAGATGCGCGGAATCGCTGAAAAAACCGGATTGCGATGGGATGCGGCGACCAGAGCGTTCAGCGCCCCATAGCTTTGGTGCGCGGCTTGCCTGATGGCGAATTGCTGAATCGAAGAGATATGGTCATTCAGGCACAGTTGCGGTGCGTTTTCCGCAAGTCATAGTGCCCGCCCAAATATTGCCGTGGTTTTTATGCTATGGCCGATTTGCAGATATTTGGATGAGTTTGATGACTAGTGTTGCATCTACTGACACAGCCAGTCCGGTTTTTGGCTGGATAGGGTTTGGCATTGGTGCCCTTGCGCTGTTTGCCGCGTTGTTCGTGTTCTGGGCCGGGCCGTTTGCGCCGCAGCAATCGACGGGCGTTTCACTGGGCGAATTGGCCGCCGAGATCGGCAAGTCCACCCTGCGCTCGGCCGCGGGGTTGGAACAGCCCGAGCCCGTCGCGCGCAGCCGTGATGTGGATGACTTTCTGCAGATCGGCGTGGCCATGCTGGGGGGCTTGGCAATCGTTATATCTGTGATTGGGCTTCTGCGTCACGAAAGACGGCGCCCTGCAATTGCCGGTACCGTGATTGGCGTAGGTGCGATTTTGTTTCAGTTCTTTGCCATGGCCTTCTTCGCCTTTTTGGGCGTGCTGATCATCATGGCGCTGCTCAACAGTTTTTCTGACGTGTTCAGCGGTTTGTTCGGTGGCTGACGCGCGTTCTTGACTGGCCACCTGAGCGGCCCTGTGGCACAACGTCCCCTGACCGACAGGGAGAGCGCGCATGAGCAATTTCGGAAAAGGATGTCACCTGCATCTGATCGACGGATCGGCCTTTATTTTCAGGGCCTATCATGCGCTACCCCCACTGACGCGCAAATCCGATGGACTACCGATCGGGGCTGTGTCGGGGTTCTGCAACATGCTGCAGAAATATGTCGAAGGGAACGCTGGCCCCGATGCGCCGACCCATGTTGCGGTGATCTTCGACAAGGGGTCACACACGTTCCGCAACGACCTCTATGACCTCTACAAGGCCAACCGCGAGGCCATGCCCGAGGATCTGCGTCCGCAGATGCCACTGACCCGCGAGGCGACCCGCGCCTTCAACATCGCCTGCAAAGAGTTGGAGGGCTATGAGGCCGATGACATCATCGCCACGCTGGCCGTTCAGGCGCGCGAGGCTGGGGGGCGGGTGACTATTGTCAGCTCGGACAAAGACCTGATGCAGCTTGTGGGCGGCGGCGTTGAGATGCTGGACGCGATGAAGAACAAACGCATCGACAAGGATGGCGTGTTCGAGAAGTTCGGTGTCGGGCCTGAACGCGTGGTTGATGTGCAGGCGCTGGCAGGCGACAGCGTGGATAACGTGCCCGGTGCGCCGGGGATCGGGGTCAAGACCGCCGCCTTGCTGATTAACGAATATGGCGATCTGGAAACCCTGCTGGACCGCGCCGAAGAGATCAAGCAGCCCAAACGCCGCCAGACCCTGATCGAAAAGCGCGACCAGATCGAGCTGTCGAAGAAGCTGGTGCAGTTGGATGAAAACACGCCGCTGGATTTCACGCTGGATGATCTTGAGGTGCAGGACCCCGATCCCGAAACCTTGCTGGGGTTCCTTGCGGATATGGAGTTCCGCACCCTCACCAAACGCATTGCCGACAAGCTGGGGGCTGAGGCCCCGGTGATCGCTGATGCGCCTGCGCCCGAGGTGGTGACCGAGGCTGAGGATATCCCGTTTGACGCCTCGAAATACGAATGTGTGCGCGACGCTGCGGCGCTGCAGGCGTGGATCGACAGGGCTTATGAAACGGGCTGGGTGGCCGTCGATACCGAGACGACCGGACTGAACGAAATGATCGCCGATCTGGTGGGCATTTCGCTGTGTGTTACAGCGGGCGAGGCTTGTTACATTCCGCTTACCCACCGCGATGGGGCAGCCGATGATCTGTTCGGGTCTGATGCAATGGCCGAGGGGCAAATGCCGCTGGATGAGGCTCTAACACTGCTCAAACCGATGCTTCAGGACGCCTCGATCCTGAAGATCGGGCAGAACATGAAATACGACGCCAAGATTTTCGCCCGCTATGGCGTTGACGTGGCGCCGATCGACGACACGATGCTGATGTCCTATGCGATGCATGGCGGCGAGCACGGGCATGGCATGGATACGCTGTCCGAACGTTACCTGAACCACACACCGATTCCGATCAAACCGCTGCTGGGCTCCGGCAAATCGGCCATCACTTTCGATAAGGTGCCGATTGATGAGGCGACGGCTTACGCCGCCGAGGATGCGGATATCACCCTGCGCCTGTGGAAGCTGTTCAAGCCGCAACTGCATCAGGTGCAAGTGACAACGGTGTACGAAACGCTGGAACGCCCTCTGGTGCCGGTCCTCAAAGAGATGGAAATGCACGGCATCAAGGTGGACCGTGATGTGCTCAGCCGTATGTCCAACGCCTTCGCGCAGAAAATGGCCGGGTTAGAGGCTGATATTCACCAATTGGCGGGTGAGAGCTTCAATGTCGGCTCGCCCGCGCAGTTGGGTGAGATACTGTTCGACAAGATGGGGCTTGAGGGCGGTAAGAAAGGCAAGACCGGGAAATACTCGACCGGGGCGGACATTCTCGAAGACCTCGCCACCGAGCATGAACTGCCCCGCCGCGTGCTGGACTGGCGGCAGCTTTCCAAGCTGAAATCGACCTATACGGACGCGCTGCAGACCCATATCAACCCCGATACGGGCCGGGTGCATACGTCTTATTCGATCACGGGGGCCAACACCGGGCGTCTGGCCTCGACCGATCCGAACCTGCAGAACATTCCCGTGCGCACCGAAGAAGGCCGCCGCATCCGTGAGGCGTTTATTGCGGAGCCGGGTAATGTGATGGTCAGCCTCGATTACAGTCAGATCGAACTGCGCATTCTGGCCCATATCGCGGATATTCCGGCGCTGAAACAGGCCTTTGCCGACGGCTTGGACATTCACGCCATGACCGCATCCGAGATGTTCGATGTGCCGCTGGATGAGATGACGCCCGATATTCGCCGTCAGGCCAAGGCGATCAACTTTGGTGTGATTTACGGGATTTCAGGCTTCGGTCTGGCGCGCAACCTGCGCATCCCGCGCGCCGAGGCGCAGGGTTTCATCGACCGGTATTTTGAGCGGTTCCCGGGTATCAGAGCCTATATGGACGACACCGTCGCCTTTGCCAAAGAGCATGGCTATGTGCAGACGCTGTTTGGCCGCAAGATCCACACGCCCGAGATCAATGCCAAGGGGCCGCATGCCGGGTTCTCGCGTCGGGCGGCAATCAACGCGCCCATTCAGGGGACAGCGGCAGATGTGATCCGGCGGGCGATGGTGCGGATGCCGGGGGCGATCAACGGGCTGCCTGCCAGGATGCTGTTGCAGGTACATGACGAATTGCTGTTCGAAGTGGCCGAGGATGCGGTGGATCAGGTGATCGGCGTGGCGCGCGACGTGATGGAGGGTGCATCAGATCCCGCCGTTAAACTGGACGTCAAGCTGAGCGTCGATGCCGGGCAGGGCGCGAACTGGGCCGAGGCGCATTAGGGGCGCGCTGCTCATCAGGCCCGATGGGCCCTCTTTGCAGCGGGTCAGTCCTGCGGCCTGACCATGCGGTTGACCAGCCTTTGCACGGTGGGGCCGAACAACAGGATGACGGTAAAGGCGATGGGCCAGCAAAAGGCCCAGGACGCCATCCAATCGCCCAGCGTGGTCGGGCCCAGCCCGATGGCCTTGACCGTGGCGATACCGGTGACGATGCAGGACATCAGCCCCGACATGATCAGGCTAAAGACGGCGCGGGCATAGCGGGCGGGAATCATCGGTGGCATCCTTTGTCTGCGAGCGCTTTCCCGGGCGTGGTTTTGTGCCCAAAAGCCATATTCAGTGCCGCATCCAGCCCAGGCTGTCCGGCGTGCGCGGTGTTGAGGGTGTATATTCCGCGCTGACCCAGCCTGCATATCCTTTTTCATCAAAGCTGTCGAAAAGTGCCGCGAAATCTGTCGGCCCTTGCCCGGGTTCGGCACGGTTTGGTGCGGCCCCGATCTGTGCATGCACCACGCGGAGATGGCAGCGATCCCACACGGCCTGCGCATCGCCGTGGATCATATGGGCGTGAAAGCTGTCAAATTGCAGGCCGACATTCGGCCTGTTGACGCGATCCAGAACCTCAGCCGCCAGATCATAGTCATTCAGGAAATAGCCCGGTTGCGAGACGGGGTTCAGCGGCTCGATCGTGAAGTGTTGATGGGGTGCAAATTCGGCGGCCCATTGCAGGTTGCGCACAAATGTCTCAAGCGCATCATCGCCCGCCGCATAGCCGGACATGATATGGATCAGCCCCGGTTTCAGCACCTCGGCATAGCGCATCACCCGGCGGATATCCGACTGAAACCGTGCCTCACCGCCGGGGATGGCGGCATAGCCCGGCTCTCCTCCGGTGTAATTGGGGGGCGGGGCGTTGATCAGCACCAACTCCAGCCCGTTGGATAGCAGGGCGCGGCGGGTTTCCTTGGCGGCCAGTTCATACGGGAATAGGATCTCGACCGCTTTGAACCCGGCCTCGGCTGCGGCCGGAAATCGGTCAAGATAGGGCAACTCGGCAAAGAGCAGAGAGATATTGGCGGCGAATTTCGGCATGAGCGGGTCCGGTGTGGTGTTGGCCGGACCTTAGCGGGCGGGGTTTGGCGGTGAAAGGGCCTGAAAACGACAGATTGTCGAAAATCGGCCAGATCGCCTCGCACCGATCAGAGACATTCGGGACAATGCGGCGAATCAATTTCGGTCGCCGATCCAACAGAAGGTCTGACACCATGGCGATGAGCCCTGACCCCGTGCGCGGGAACGCCCTCTCTGTGTCTGCCGGGCGCAGTTCTGCCTTATCGGGCAATGGCTTGGCGGTCGCCAGTATGTTGACGTGGGCGGCTGGGTTTCCGGCGGCTGAGGTGCTGCTGCAAAGCTGGCCTCCGGTCGCGTTGCTGGTGGCGCGGCTGGCGTTGGCGGTGCTGGTTATGGTGCCGATCTGGGTGCTGTTTGACGGCCCGACCCGTGTGCTGCGAGCACGTTGGGGTCATGCGATGCGGGTCGGCGGCACGCTGGGCGTGGCAATGTTCCTGATCATCCTCGCGCAGAAGCTGACCGATCCCGTGACCGTGGCGATCATTGCATCCTGCGCGCCCTTGTTCGCAACGGTATTAGAAGTGGCGACGGGCGCACGGCGGCTGCGGTGGAATTTTGCGTTGGGCGTGATCGTGTCGATTGTCGGTGGTTTAATTGCCACCAGCGCGGTGGCCCCGGCGCAGCTGGGCTTGGGTGCGGTTTGCGCCATTGCGTCCACGGGCCTGTTCTGCTGGGCCAGCATGGCGATTGCGCGGGATTTCCCCGATCTCAGCCAGACAGGGCGCAGCACCATCACCTTTGTCGGGGGGCTGGGAACCGCTGCCGTGTTGTTCGCCGGTGCCGCGCAGATGGGGATGGAGGTGATGCCTACCACCGCAATCGACATGCAGCAGGCGGGGATGCTGGTGATTTATGCGCTGATCTCCATGGGGTTGAGTCAGGTGTTTTTCATCGCATCCGTGGGCAAGATCGGCGTGGCGCTGGCCTCATTCCACATCAACATCGCGCCATTTTACGTGATGCTGATCATGCTGGTGCTGGGCGAGGAGTGGAATTGGACCCGCGCGCTGGGCGCGGGGATCGTGGCAGTGGCCGTGATACTGGCGCAAGAGCGTCGAGCGCAGGTGGTTTAATCCGGTAGATCATCCGAGCGGATCAGAGGAAAAAACTGCCCGCCGGACCAGACGCCGAACCACTCACCACTATGCTCGGCGATGTCGACCAGCCGGTAAAAGCTTTTGCGGTCGATCCGCGCCTCTAGGTTTGCGCGTACCAATATATAGGGGGCAGGCTCCTCTGTTTCGGTATCAATGACAATCCGGAGCGGATGGTCCGCACCTGCGACTGCCGTGTCGCCCACATGCGTGGTGAAAGTCAGCTTTTGCGTCTCGCCGCTGCCCTCGACCTCGAAATCGACGGCTACGAAAGGCACGTCCTCGACAGTGATTCCCACCTTCTCGACCGGAGTGACGAGGTAATATTTCCCGTCTTCTTTCTTAAGAATTGACGAAAACAGCTTCACAAGCTCGAACCTGTTGATCGGCGACCCTAGATAAGACCAAGAGCCATCTTTGGCGACATGAATGTCCAGATCGCCACAAAACGGAGGATTCCAAAGGTGAACCGGCGGCAAACCCCGCGTTTTGGCAGCTTTGACTGATGCTTCAATGCCATCTGGCGACGGGGTCACAGGTTTTTGTCCGCTCATTGCTTTTGCCATTTCCTCTCAGCGCGATACACTCTGCTTATAATAGTCCACGGAAGGGAAAGTCATGACCGAACCTGCCGACCTCGTGTCCGAGATCGAAGCGCTGGAATCGAAACTGCAAGAGGCCAAGTCCTCGATCACCCGTCGCTTTATCGGACAGGAAAGGGTCGTGGACCTGACCCTGACCGCGCTGCTGTGCGGCGGGCATGCGTTGCTGATCGGTTTGCCCGGTCTGGGTAAGACACGTCTGGTCGAAACTTTGTCGACCGTGATGGGCCTGCACGGCAACCGCATCCAGTTCACACCGGACCTGATGCCTGCCGATATTCTGGGGTCCGAGGTTCTGGATACCGCCGAAGATGGCAGCCGCCATTTCCGGTTCATTTCTGGTCCGATCTTTTGCCAGTTGCTGATGGCGGATGAGATCAACCGCGCCAGCCCCCGAACGCAATCGGCGCTGCTGCAAGCGATGCAGGAGCGTACGGTGACAGTGGCGGGCGAGGATCGCTCGCTGGGTACGCCCTTTCACGTGTTGGCGACGCAGAACCCGATTGAGCAGGAAGGCACCTATCCGCTGCCCGAGGCGCAGTTGGACCGCTTCCTTGTGCAGATCGACGTGGAATACCCTGATCGTCAGACCGAGCGTGATATTCTGCTGGCCACCACGGGTATCGAAGAAGATGACGCGCATGAGATTTTCACCAAAGAAGAGCTACTGGCCGCTCAGGTTCTGTTGCGGCGCATGCCCGTCGGAGATTCGGTGGTTGAGCTGATCCTCGATCTGGTGCGCGCCTTCCGCCCAGATGAGGCTGGCGTGTCCGAACGTGTGGCGGAAACGGTCGCTTGGGGACCGGGTCCACGTGCGGCACAGGCGTTGATGATGACGGTGCGCGCGCGCGCAATGCTGCAAGGGCGGTTGGCCCCGAATGCCGAAGACGTCTTGGATATGGCCCGCCCTGTCCTTAGCCACCGGATGGCGCTGAACTTTGCAGCGCGGGCGCGTGGCGACAATCTGGCTGACCTGATCGAAAGCACCGCTGCCGGCTTGATCCGCACCGAGGCTGCGGCGTGAATGCCGCGCTGACCCTTCGTGAAAGATCCGAAGCCGAGGCGTCCCGGCTGCCGCCCCTGTTGGCGCGGGCCGAACATCTGGCCGGAACCGTTCTGCTGGGCGATCACGGGCGCAGGCGGTCGGGTCTGGGTGATGACTTCTGGCAATATCGCCCGGCCCAGATCGGGGACAGTCGTCGGATGATCGACCATCGCCGTTCGGCGCGGGGGGATCAGCAATTTGTGCGCGAACGCGAATGGCAGATTGCGCAATCGGTGATGCTGTGGGTCGATCAGGGTGCCTCGATGCGATTTGCGTCTGACAAGAACCACCCGACCAAGGCGGACCGGGCGCGCTTGCTAGGCCTAGCTACGGCTATCCTGCTGGTGAGGGGTGGCGAACGTGTTGGCCTGACCGGCACCACCCTACCGCCCCGGCGCGGCAACGCACAGATCGTGCGGCTGGCGCAAGCCTGGTCCGAAGATGCCGAGGCCGACTATGCCCCGCCCGAACACCGCGCCATGATCCCACATGCGCGGGCCGTGTTCATTTCCGATTTCCTCGGACCTATGGATGAGGTTGAGCTGGCCCTGACCAAGGCCGCCGACCGCGGTGTGCGCGGCGTGTTGTTGCAGGTTCTGGACCCAAACGAGGAAAGTTTTCCCTATCGCGGTCGGACCATATTCGAAAGCGTCGGCGGCACGACCCGCCACGAGACATTGAAAGCCGGAGAGCTGCGCGACCGCTATCTGGATCGGCTTGCCAAACGCAAGGACGCGCTGACGCAGTTGTGTCGCGCGACCGGTTGGCAGCTTGGGCTGCATCACACGGGTGACAGCGCGCAGGCGGCTCTATTGTGGCTCTATCGTGCGTTGGATCGGGGGTCTGTATGACGGTTTTGGCGGGTATTGGCTTTACTGCGCCTTGGGTGCTGCTGGGTTTGCTGACCTTGCCGATCCTGTGGCTGATCCTGCGTGCCGTTCCACCTGCGCCGATCCGTCGGTTGTTCCCGGCGGTGACGTTGTTGCTGGGGTTGAAAGATGAAGAAAGCGTCTCGGATCGGACACCCTGGTGGCTATTGCTGTTGCGAATGCTGGCAGCTGCGGCGATCATCATCGGGCTTGCAGGTCCGGTTTTGAACCCCTCGCGTGATCAAGCCGGGTCAGGACCGTTGATGTTGGTGCTGGATGCCAGTTGGGCCGGGGCCACACAGTGGTCGTCGACTCTGGACCAGATTGATGCGCAACTGGCTGAGGCTGGGCGCGCTGGGCGGACCGTTGCAATCCTGAACCTGACCCAACCTGAGATGCCGGTGTTCCAGTCTGCCGAAGACTGGCGCGGCAGGTTGCCGGGTCTGGCGCCCGCCCCGTGGCAGCCAACCGAGACCCAGATAGAACAAACCGCTGCTGCGTTGAACCAGCTAGATGGCGGGTTTGATACGCATTGGTTCAGCGACCGATTGGACTATGACGGGTATGACGCGATCCTTGCAGAGTTGCAGCGACGGGGCGAAGTGACGGTGTATCAGTCTGCCTCGCCTGTATTTGCGATCCTGCCGGCGTCTTATCAGGACGGACTTATACAACTGACCGCGCAACGGTCTGAGGCCGGACCGGCTGAGGAAATCTCTGTTCTGGCGCAGGGCCGCGATCCAGCCGGTGCGATGCGTGTTCTGCAGTCGGTGGAAATGAAGTTCGACAGCGGTGAAACACAGGCCCAGGTCGATCTTTCCTTACCGTCCGAGTTGCGCGCCCGCATCACGCGGTTCGAAATCCAGGGCCAACGTTCGGCCGGCGCTTTGACACTGACCGATGACAGCCTGCGGCGACGCGAAGTTGCCCTGATCGCCGGCACCTTGAACCGCGAAGGGCTCGAGCTGCTGTCACCGCTGCACTACCTGACGCAGGTGCTGATCCCAACGGCAGATTTCGTCGAGGGTGGTTTGCTGGACGTTTTGCCCGCCAACCCGGACGTGATCGTGCTTGCCGATGTGGCGAAACTGTCTGCGGGTGAGCAAGAGGCCGTGGTAGAATGGGTTGAACAGGGCGGGTTGCTGTTGCGCTTTGCAGGGCCACGTATGGCCGCCAGTGATCTGGGTCGCGACGCCGAGGATGCTTTGCTGCCGGTGCGCCTGCGCAGCGGGGGCCGCTCGGTCGGAGGTGCGATGAGCTGGGGCGAGGCCAAGGGGCTGGCTCCGTTCCCGGAAGATTCGCCCTTTTACGGGCTCGAGGTGCCGTCAGACGTTTCGGTGACCACGCAAGTAATGGCCCAACCCGACCCTAATCTGGCGGATCGGGTGATTGCTTCGCTTTCGGATGGCACACCGCTGGTGACACGCAAGGCTTTGGGTTTGGGGCAGGTAGTGCTGTTTCATGTGACTGCAGATGCGGAATGGTCCAGTCTGCCGCTGTCGGGTCTATTCGTCGAAATGCTGGACCGTCTGGCGGTCGCGTCGGCGGCCAAGTCACGGCAAGAGGCACAGTTGCAGGGCACCACGTGGGAGCCGATTCAGGTAATGGACGGCTTTGGTACCCTAACGGATGCAGGCAACCTGTCCGGTGTGGACGGTGTCGATCTTGTCTCGGGCCAGATCGGCCCGGACCTGCGTCCGGGGCTGTATGAAAGTGGTAAACAAAAGCTGGCGCTGAACGTTCTGACCGAGGATGCGGCTCTGACCCCTATTTCCTGGCCAGCCGATGTGCCGATCAAGGGGCAAGAGATCAGTACCGAGACCCCGATCGGCGGTATCCTCCTGAGCCTCGCGCTTTTGCTTCTGACGTTGGATGTTATAGCGTCACTTGCGCTGTCAGGACGTCTGGGATTGGCCCGCGCTGCGGCTGTGGCGCTGGGCGCTGTACTGATTGCGCCGGACGCGCAGGCGCAGACGCCCGAAGATACCGAGTTTGCCTTGAATGCCACGACCGAGTTGGTGCTGGCGCATGTGTTGACGGGCAACGAAGAGGTTGATGATATCGCAGGCGCGGGCATGCGCGGGCTGGCGCAGACGTTGTTCTACCGCACATCGGTCGAACCGGCCGATCCGATCGGAGTGGATCTGGAACGCGATGAGCTAGCCTTTTTCCCGTTGCTCTACTGGCCGATCACTCCGGATCAACCGCAACCCTCGGCCGAGGCATATTCCAAGCTGAACGCCTATTTGCGGTCGGGCGGGATGATCCTGTTTGACACGCGCGATTCAGATGTGGCGCGGTTCGGCGCCGCCAGTCCCAATGGCCGCAAGTTGCAGCAACTGGCAGGACCGCTGAATATCCCATCGCTCGAACCTATTCCCCGTGACCATGTGCTGACGCGGACCTTCTATCTGCTGCAGGATTTTCCCGGTCGGTATGCAAGCACGGATGTTTGGGTCGAGTCTGCACCGCTGGATGCTGAGCAGATCGACGGGATGCCGTTCAGGAACCTCAACGACAATGTGACGCCTGTGGTGATCGGCGGCAATGACTGGGCCGGGGCCTGGGCCGTGGATCGAAATGGTCAGGCGCTTTTGCCCGTTGGGCGCGGCTATGCCGGGGAACGTCAGCGTGAGCTGGCCAACCGCTTCGGGGTCAATCTGGTGATGCATGTGCTGACCGGAAACTACAAATCGGATCAGGTACATGTACCTGCGCTGCTGGACAGGTTGGGACAATGACCGGAACCGTACTTTTTGACCCGTTGATCCCGTGGACGGTTTTGGCTGTTGTGGCTGCCATTGCCGTGGCGGGTGTGGCGTTGGCCCTGTGGCGTGGGCTGTCGGGCTGGGCGTTGCGTGGTCTGGCGGCGCTGGTGGTGGTCGCGGCATTGACTGGGCCCGTTTATCAGGTCGAAGATCGCGCTCCGCTGACCGACATCGTATTGATGATCGAAGACGAAAGCGCCAGCCAGACTTTGTCGGACCGGGCTGAACAAACGGTCCAAACTGCCGATAATCTGGCCGCCGAGATCGAGTCTCGCGACAATACCGAACTGCGTCGGATCAAAGTTGGCGACGGCGAGGGCGACGAGGGTACTCAGGTCATGGCTGCGCTGAACGAAGCGCTGGCCGAAGAGCCCCGCGCCAGAATTGCGGGCATTCTGGTCGTCTCGGACGGTATCATCCACGACGCAGAGCAGGCGCCGGACCTTCCTGCGCCAATGCACCTTTTGCAGACGGGACGCGCCGATGATTGGGATCGTCGTCTGATCGTTCGTAACGCTCCGGCCTTTGCCATTATCGGCGAGCCCGTCACCCTGACATTGCGGGTCGAGGACAGCGGTGCCGCTCCGGCGGGTGCGGCAACCGCCCCGCTTGAAATCTCGGTCGATGGCGCCGAAGCAGAGCAATTTACCATTCCCATCGGGGTCGATGTCGAGTTGCCCATCACGCTGCCCCATGGCGGGCGCAACGTTTTGCAATTCACGGTACCACAGGCCGAAGGCGAGCTGACCGACCGCAACAATACAGCGCTGATCCAAATGAACGGTGTGCGCGACCGGCTGCGGGTGCTGCTGGTCTCGGGCGAGCCGCACCCCGGCGGGCGGACTTGGCGGAACCTTCTGAAATCCGACAGCTCGGTCGATCTGGTGCATTTCACCATTCTGCGTCCACCCGAGAAACAAGACGGTGTACCGGTTGACGAACTGTCGCTGATCGCTTTTCCAACGCGCGAGCTGTTTCTCGAGAAGATCAACGATTTCGACCTGATCATTTTTGACCGCTACAAGCGTCGCGGAATCCTGCCCGCCATCTATCTGGACAATGTCAGCAACTATATCAACGAAGGTGGCGCTGTGCTGATCGCCGCGGGGCCGGATTTTGCCAGCGCCGACAGTATTTTCCGGTCGCCTTTGGCCTCAATCCTTCCGGCGCAGCCAACTGCGCGGGTGATCGAAGAACGCTTTGTCCCCATGGTGACGGATCTGGGTCAGCGCCATCCGGTCACGACCGATCTGGGTGATCCGGAAAACTGGGGCGCATGGCTGCGGCAGATTGACGTGAACCAGCGCCGGGGTGAGATGCTGATGACCGGCGTGGACGATCGCCCCCTGCTGGTGCTGGACCGTGTGGGTGAGGGACGCGTCGCGATGTTGGCCTCGGATCACGCGTGGCTGTGGAGCCGCGGGTTCGAAGGCGGCGGGCCGCAGTTGGAATTGCTGCGCCGTCTTGCCCATTGGATGATGAAAGAGCCCGAGCTTGAAGAAGAGGCGCTGTGGGCCGAAGCCAACGGTCAGATCATGCGCATTATTCGCCAAACCCTTGAGGATGAGGTCGGCCCAGTGACCGTCACGCTCCCCAATGGCGAAACGCTTGAGGTGACATTGGACGAGGTCTCGCCCGGTCGGTTCGAAGCGCAATATTACGGGCCCGAGATTGGCCTCTACCGTCTGCAGGAGGGTGAGCACTCGGCGGTGATCGGCCTTGGCCCCGCCGCGCCAAAAGAGTTCGAGCGCACGATTGCGACCTCGGAAGTGCTGAACCCTATTCTGGCGGGACTGCGCGGTGGCACCATCCGGATCGAGGATGGAATGCCGTCAATCCGCAATGTGCGGGCCGGTCGACCGGCCTCGGGTCGCGGTTGGATCGGCCTAACGCCGCGCAACGCTTATGAAACGCGGGATGTGACGCAGGCCGGATTGTTGCCGCCATGGTTGGTTTTGCTGCTGGCAGGCGGTTTCCTGATTGGTGGATGGATGCGCGAAGGGCGGCGTTGATCCTTAAGTCTCTGACGAGAAGGCCCCGTTTAGTCAGAGCACTGAGCGTCGTTCCGCCCGCTGGCAACAGGGTGATCAGAGTATTTGGCATGCAATCTTGGGCAAACCGATCTGGCCGTCTGTTACGCATTCTGACAGCGTCGAGTGACAGGGCCGATGGCTGACAATTTTCTGTGCGCGGCATGAACTTCTTAAGGTTTTCATCCAATCCGTGATCCACCATCAGTTGCTCAGGTGACGGCTTAAACACTTCTTCACGCTCTGCCGCGATGCTGGTTTGGAAATGCTTTGGGATCGTCACGGATGAGTCTTGCAACAAAACTTGCACAGGAAAGACGCGCGCGGCTGGCTGCCGAACGGTTGCTTGAGATGAAACAGGCCGAGCTGTCGGCGGCCAATCGCAAACTTGGCTTGCACGCGATGGCCCTGACCAAACGTATCGGCGAAACGCAGGCCGAGGTTGAGACCGTTCGCGATGAGAACGAAAAGGTAAAATCTGATCTGACGCTGGCCAATGCCAAGATCGAAGTGGCCGAGCGTCGGCTGTGGCATTCGATACAAACATTCCATGACGGGTTTGCGTTTTTCGATGGCGACAATCGCCTGATCGGAGCGAACACGGCCTACCTGAGTGTGTTCGAAGGTATTGACGAGGTTGCGCCCGGTATCGCCTATCCCCGTATTCTGGAAATTCTAACGACCGAGGGTTTGATTGATCTTGGCGATGAAGCTGCGTGCGATTGGATCGAGCGAATGCAGGCCAGATGGGCGAAAACGAACCCCGAGCCTGAAATTATTCGCCTTTGGAACGGCCACTACTTCAAACTGATTGACCAGCGCGGCAACGGGGGGGACGTGGTCAGCCTGGCGCTGAACATTTCTGCGTCGGTCCGACACGAGGCCGAGCTGAAAGCCGCACGCGAAAGGGCTGAAGCCGCAAACCGCGCAAAGTCTGCGTTTTTGGCAAATATGAGCCACGAAATCAGAACCCCGATGAATGGTATCGTGGGCATGACCGAACTGATGTCGGAAACGCCACTGGATGAAGAACAAAGGCTCTATCTCAATACTATCCGCAATTCGGGCGAGGCATTGTTGGTCATCATCAATGATGTTTTGGACTATTCGAAGATCGAAGCTGACAAGCTGATCCTGCATCCCGAACAATTCGATTTTGAGCGGTGCATTCTTGAAGTATCTATGCTGCTGCAGCCCAGTGTTCGGGACAAGGGGCTGACATTGCTGGTCGACTACGACCTGTTCCTGCCAACTCTTTTCATGGGGGATCCGGGGCGCGTGCGTCAGGTTTTGACCAATCTGGTTGGCAACGCAGTCAAGTTCACGTCACACGGTCATGTCCTCATCCGGGTAACAGGAGTACCCAATACGGATCTGCGCACCTGCGATATCCATGTGGCGATCGAGGACACAGGGATAGGCATCGATGCCGAGAAAATTGACCATATTTTTGGTGAATTCAACCAGGTCGAGGATGAACGCAACCGGCAGTTTGAGGGAACGGGCTTGGGTCTGGCCATCACTAAGCGGTTGATCACTTTGATGGGTGGCACGATCTGGGTGGAAAGTGAACCACACAAGGGTTCGTGTTTCGGTTTCCGAATTTCTCTGCCGACAATTGAAGGCCCCCAGCCCGAACCGCCTGATCTGGCGGAGGGGCTGAGGCACGTCATTGTGGTCGAAGATATGGTTGTAAACCGTGCCATCCTGGCCAAACAGTTCAGTCGTCTGGGGGCACGGGTAACGGTTTGTAGCTCTGGCAGCGAAGCGTTGTCGAAGATTGACGACAGCGTGGGACTAATTCTGTGCGATCACGATCTGCCTGACATGGATGGATTAGAGCTTGCCACCACACTCAAGGACCGGGGATGGGACGACCTGCCCATTGTCCTGATGTCGGCCAACCCAGCTATGATCCACGCCAATCCGGCCCGCCATCTTATTGAAGGTGTTCTGCAGAAACCCATACCCAGAGCCGAACTCTATTCGCGACTGACCGCTTTGGGCCGCGCAGCGCAAACGGATGACGTGCCGCCTGTTACAACCAGAGCGGCTTCCTTGTCCAACGGATCGCAAAAACGGCTCATGCGGGTTCTGGCTGCCGAAGACAACAGGACCAACCAGTTGATCCTGCAAAAAATGGTTAAGGATCTGAACATCGATCTGCGCTTTGCAGTAAACGGAACTGAGGCTGTTGAGGCTTATCAGGACTTCGACCCCGATCTTGTTTTCATGGACATATCTATGCCGGGCATGGACGGCAAACAGGCGACGGCAGAAATCCGTCGACAAGAGATTGAGACAGGCCGCCACGTTCCCATCATCGCCCTGACAGCGCATGCAATGGCAGGAGATGATCAGGGTATCCTGTCGGCGGGGTTGGACCGTTATCTGACCAAGCCGCTGCAAAAGCGGAAAATTCATCAGATGATACAAAACCATCAACCTGATGGGACACACCCGTTGATTGCCGAGGCGCATGTGTCGGGCTAGGCTTTCACAATGACTGAACTCCGCGGCTTTCACCCTTGCGCCTTGGGCGAGATCGCCATCCGCTGCGCCGATATGGCGGCGATGGTGGCGTTTTACGAAGACGTTATTGGCCTGCAGCGCCTGAGCGGCGACCACAACAGCGCCATCACCTTTTTCCGCATTGCCGAAGGCTTTGCAGGTCATACGCAGGTGCTGGCCCTGTTCCATCATGCTGCAGCCCCACGACCGGGGCTGCACCCCAGCGGTGCCGACCGACCTGCCACAGGGGCCGGATCATCGCTGCACCACATCGCGCTGTCGCTACCGTTCGAAGAGCAAGAGGCCGTGATGCGCTGGTATGACAAAATGGGCCAACCCTACCGGGTTGAGCAGTTCGGCTGGATCGGGTGGAGAGGGATTTTCACCGAAGACCCCGAGGGCAACACTGTGGAGTTGGTGGCCTATGATCCTTCAATGCTGAATCAGGACGAATAGGGGCGCACAAAGACCGGTTTATCGTCAGACGAAAGGTCGGGACGATAGGCATATCCGCCAGAGTCGAAATCCAGCAAACCCTTGGGGTCTGTCAGGCGGCGTTGAATGATGTAACGCGCCATGGCACCCCGCGCTTTTTTGGCAAAAAAGCTGACGATCTTGGGGGTGCCGGCCTTGTCCTCCATGAAAACGGGGGTGATCACCCGCAGTTTAAGCGCTTTGGGATCAACCGCGCCGAAATACTCCTGGCTAGCGCAGTTCACCAGCACGTCCGACCCGATCTGTGCGCCCTGCGTGTTCAGCGCTTTGCTCAGCTGATCGCGCCAGTATTCATACAAGTTTTTGCCGCGCCGGGTTTTCAGCTTGCTGCCCATCTCAAGCCGATAGGCCTGAATGGCGTCCAGCGGACGCAGCACGCCGTAAAGCCCCGACAGAATGCGCAGGTGATCCTGTGCCCATACCATTTCATCTGCATCCAAAGATGCGGCTTCAAGCCCCTGATAGGTGTCACCGGCAAAGGCCAGCGCTGCGGGGCGGGTCAGATCGGCCTCGGGCGCATCAGAAAAGGCGCGATAGCGGTCGCGGTTCAGGCGTGCCAGATCATCGCTCAGGTCCATCAGCTTTTTCAGATCGCCCAGCGTCAGGTTGCGGGCGGTTTTCGACAGCCGGATCGCGTCATCCTGAAAGTCGGGTTGAGTGACCGTCACATCGCGCTCGGCCCAGTCCAGCCGCTTGGCCGGGGAAATCACTACCAGCATATCCGCCCTTACTCCTTGCCTGATAGGGCGTACTTAGCCCGCCTGTTCCAGCACGTCCAGAAAGGCCGCGCCAAACCTTTCGTGACGACGGTCGCCCAGCACCTGTTCCAGCCCGCGCCGATCGCCGGGGCGCAGTTGGGCCACCTTGGCCAGTTGCGAGGCCGAACATGTCAGCGGTTTGTCGATCCCGTCCGGTCCGCGGGTCAGGTCATTCTGTGCGGCCAGAAGCTGGTCGTAGATCTCGCCCTGATCGCGCCCGGCCAGTTTGCGGCGGGCCGGGTGCAGCGCGGCGGCCTCACCCGCGATCACCTCAAGGAACGTATCGCCATAGCGTTCCAGCTTTTTCGCGCCAATACCCCCGATCCGGGCCATATCGTCCAGCGTCATCGGGCGGGTCTCGGCCATTTCGATCAGGGTGCGGTCGGGAAAGATGACATAGGCCGGAACCCGTTGGGATTCTGCCAGCGCGCGGCGTTTGGCCTTCAGCGCCGACAGCAGCGGCGCGTCTTCTTCGGCCACCATCGCTTTAACCGCAGGGCGTCGGGTGGCTTTGCGGATCGTGTCCTTGCGCAGGTTGATCTGCGCCTCGCCCTTCAGGATCGGCTTGGCGGCCTTGGTCATGCGCAGCGCGCCGTGGCGGTCGGGATCGGGACGGACCAGATCATGCCCCATCATCTGCCGGAAAATCGCCTGCCATTGCGGGCGGGACCAGTCCTTGCCGATGCCCCATGTGGACAGGGCGTCATGCCGCCGCGCGCGGACCTTGTCGGTTTCATTGGCCAGCAGGATGTCGATCAGATGGCCCGATCCAAACCATTCCTCGGTGCGCAATATGGCAGACAAGGCCATGCGGACGGGGGTGGTGCCGTCGAACACCTCGGGCGGGGTGTCGCAGAGATCGCATTTGCCGCAGGGCTCGGCCTTTTCGCCGAAATAGCCCAGTAGGGTTTGACGGCGACAGACCAGCGCCTCGGCCAACCCAAGCAGAGCATTCAGACGGGCATGGTCGGCCATACGCCGTTCAGCCGGGGCCAGCCCTTCGTCAATTTGCGAGCGGCGCAGGCGGATGTCATCGGGTCCAAACAGGGTCAGGGTCTCGGCCGGGCCGCCGTCGCGGCCCGCGCGGCCGATCTCCTGATAGTATGCCTCGATGGATTTAGGCAGGTCCGCATGGGCGACCCAGCGGATGTCGGGTTTGTCGATGCCCATACCAAAGGCGACGGTCGCGACCACGATCAGGCCATCTTCGCGCGCAAAGCGGGTTTCGACAATGCGGCGATCTTCGGGGTCCATACCGCCGTGATAGTGACAGGCTGAATGCCCCTCGGCGCGCAGGGCCTGGGCCAGCACTTCGGTCTTGTTGCGCGTGCCGCAATAGACGATGCCGGATTGGGTTTTGCGCGCAGCGGCAAAATCCAGCACCTGTTTTCGCGGCCCGTCCTTGGCGGCAAAGGCCAGGTGGATGTTGGGGCGGTCAAACCCGCGCAGGAATTTGCGGGGCGCGGTGCCGTCGAACAGTTTCTCGACAATTTCGTCCTGCGTTTCGGCATCCGCTGTGGCGGTGAAGGCTGCCAAGGGGACGTTCAGCGCGCGCCGCAGCTCTCCGATCCGCAGGTAATCGGGGCGGAAGTCATGGCCCCATTGGCTGACGCAATGCGCCTCGTCCACCGCAATAAGGCTGACATTGATCCGGCGCAGCATTCCCAAAGCCGACCCGGCGGCCAGACGTTCGGGGGCCATGTATAGGAGTTTCAGCCGCCCGGCCTCCAACGCCTCCCAGACCGCATCGGTTTCTTCGGGAGTGTTGCCCGAGGTCAGCGCGCCGGCCTCAACCCCGGCCTCTTGCAACCCGCGCACTTGGTCGCGCATCAGGGCGATCAGGGGGGAAATCACCACCGTCACGCCGTCGCGCAGCAGGGCAGGTAGTTGGAAACACAGGGATTTACCGCCACCCGTGGGCATGATCGCCAGCACGTTCTCGCCTGCCGTCACGGCGTCGACGATCTCTTCCTGACCGGGTCGGAAATCGTCGAATCCAAAGACATCTCGCAGCAAAGGCGCGGAGTCGAACATGTGGGGGTTGCCCTGTTTTAAGGTTTATCTGCTCTTATGACAGGACAATCACACACTAAGATTCGGTGAACAAGAGGTCAGACGAAATAGACCATATTGTTGATCAGAATGATCCGCGCCGCATAGACGCCGATCAGCACGACCAAAGGCGTCAGGTCCAGCCCCCCCATATTGGGCAGGATACGGCGGATCGGGCCGTAGATCGGCTCGAGTATGCGGTTCAGGCCGTACCAGATTTGCGCGACCAGCTGTTGATGCAGGTTGAGCACCTGAAAATTGATCAGCCAGCTCATGATCACATGGGCCAGAATGATGAACCAGACAATGTCCAGGATCAGCAGAAGGATTTGGATCAGCGACAGCATGGGGCCTCCGGGGTATTGCTTTGTCGAGACGTAAGCGCCCCGGCGTCAAAGAGCAAGCCCGCGCCAACACAACCCTTGCGAATTGGGGTAAAGCCTCGTCTTATAAAGACAACGATAACAGGGGCAGTCATGGCAGAGATTTCCAAGCGCAAGCGCATCTGGGGCTGGTGGTTTTTTGACTGGGCCAGTCAGCCCTATCACACGTTGTTGGTCACCTTTGTCTTTGGCCCCTATTTTGCGGGTGTTGCGGCGGGGTACTTCAGCGGCACCGGGCTGGATGCACAGGCCGCCGCCGCGCGGGCGCAAACGGTTTGGGCCAATTGCCTGACGATCACCGGGTTGATCATCGCTTTTGGTGCCCCCTTGCTGGGCGCTATGGCGGATGTATCGGGGCGGCGCATCCCGTGGATATTTGCGTTCTCGGTGATGTATGCGGTGGGCTCGGCTGCGCTGTGGTACACGCTGCCTGATGGGTCGAACATGTGGCTGATGCTGTCAGCCTTTGGTCTGGGCTTTGTGGGGGCGGAATACGCGCTGATCTTCATCAACTCGCAATTGCCTGATCTGGGCGATGACAGCGAAGTGGGTGAGATTTCGGGATCGGGCTTTGCCTTCGGTTATTTCGGCGGGCTGATCTCGCTGGCGATTATGTTGCTGCTGTTTGTGGAACAGCCCAATGGCAAAACACTGATCGGCCTGGACCCGGCCTTTGGATTAGACGCCGCCGCGCAGGAGGGGACGCGCTTTGTCGGCCCCTTCACCGCGTTTTGGTTCGTGCTGTTTATGGTGCCTTATTTCTTGTGGGTTCGCGACGATCCGCAGACCGAGAAAACGGGTAGCCTGGCTGAGGCGCTGCGGTTGCTGGGCAAATCCATCTCGGATCTGCGGCACCGGGTCAGTCTGGCGACCTATCTGGGGTCATCCATGTTCTACCGCGATGCGCTGAACGGGCTTTACAGCTTTGGTGGCGTTTACGCGCGGTTGGTGCTGGAATGGGATCTGATCAAGATCGGTGTTTTTGGGATTGTCAGCGTTCTGGCCTCGGCCATTTTTGCGTGGATCGGGGGCAAAGCGGACAAGAAATACGGCCCTAAACCAGTGATTTTGATCGCGATCTGGGTGCTGATCTTTGTCTGTATCACCGTGGTGTCGATGGACCGGACACAGATTTACGGCATTGCTTTGCCCGAGGGGTCGGGCCTGCCGGATATGGTGTTCTTTGGTTGTGGCGTCCTGATCGGCGGTATGGGGGGCATCCTGCAATCGGCCAGCCGGTCGTTGATGGTGCGCCACACGGACCCAAAAGCCCCGGTCGAGAGCTTTGGCCTGTATGGCCTGTCGGGCCGGGCCACCGCATTTGCCGCGCCCTTGTTGGTGGGGATTGTCACGGCGGCCACAGGAAGTGCGCGTCTGGGGGTGTCACCGATCATTGCTTTGTTTATTCTGGGCTTGTTCCTAATGCGCTGGGTTAAACCGGAAGGGGATCAGAGCAGATGATTTTATTACGTTTTTTGACCGTATTGGCGGCCATTGCATGGTCAGGCGCAGTAGGCGCACAGCCGCTGGCCAAACAGCTTTTCGGGGTGCAAAAACAAAGTTCGCAGCAAAAACCAGCCGCGTTCGGCAGTTATTCGCGCGGATGTGCCGCCGGTTCGGTGCAGCTGCCCGAAACCGGACCTACGTGGCAGGCCATGCGCCTGTCGCGCAACCGCAACTGGGGGCACCCGGTGGCGATCGACTATGTGCAGGATCTCAGCCGGTTTGCTGCGAAACAGCCAGGCTGGAATGGGCTTTATATCGGGGATATCAGCCAGCCGAGGGGCGGGCCGATGACATCCGGTCACCGCTCGCACCAGTTGGGCCTTGATATCGACATCTGGATGCTGCCCGGCGACGATATGCGACTGGGGCGCAAAGCGCGCGAGAATATCTCGTCGATTTCCCTGCGCCGGTCCGCAGGGGCCTTTGTGAATGACAACTGGACCCGACAACACCACGAGATCCTGAAAGCCGCCGCCAAGGACAAGCGCGTGGCGCGGATTTTTGTCTTTCCTGGCGCCAAGGTGCAAATGTGCAAGGATGAAAAAGGCAACCGCGCCTATTTGCGAAAAATCCGGCCGTGGTGGGGCCATCACTATCATTTCCATGTCCGGCTGGCCTGTCCGCGTGGCTCGAAAGGATGCGTCAATCAGGACCCGCCGCCCAAGGGCGATGGCTGTGATCAAGCGCAGCAATGGGTGAACAACATTCTCAACCCACCTCCGCCCGATCCCAATGCGCCTGCACCAAAGCCCCGGCGTGAATATCGTTTGGCCGATCTGCCTCAGCAATGCGCCGCCGTTCTGCAATCCAACTGATTTGCGCGCTGCCCTTTGCGGGGGCGGCATCAGCGGTCGAGGTCAAGTCCGCGACCCATCTGCAAAGCCATGCGTGGCGTCACACCGCTGATTGGTTCGGCGGGTTTTCGGCCCTGCAGATGTCAGAGGGTGGCCGCAAGATGGTCGCGCTTAGCGATCGGGCGACGTTGGTAAGCGCGACCATTGCGCGGGATAAGAACGGTATCCGAGATATCCAAATCACAGGCCACTGGCCGGTTCTGTCCAGCAAGGGGCGACCTTTGACAGGAAGGGTTGGCGATTCCGAGGGTATCGCCTTTGCGTCCGATGGCAGCTTTTACATCTCATTCGAGGCCCTGCACCGCGTGGCGCATTATCGCGCCCCAAGTGCCAAAGCCAGTGTGCTACCCCGGCCGCAAGCATTCCAAACCCTTGACCTGAACGGGTCTTTCGAAGCTTTGGCAATTGACGCTGCAGGTCACCTTTACACCATGCCCGAGAAAAGCCGGACTCCGCATGGCGACATCCCCGTTTATCGCTGGGATGGGCAAGCGTGGTCGACACCGTTTGTGCTGCCGCAGAGCGGAAAATTCCTGCCTGTATCGGCCGATTTCGACCCCGACGGCCGGCTTTACGTGTTGGAGCGTGCCTTGGGGTGGACGGGGTTTAAATCCCGGTTGCGGCGCTGGCAGATTGACACAGACGGGCCTCAGACCGAAGAAACCCTATTCCAGACCGGCACCGGCGCGCATGACAACCTGGAAGGTCTGTCCATCTGGCGCGACGATCAGGGGCGGCTGCGGGCAACGATGATCTCGGATGACAACTTCCTGGCCTTACAACGCACCGAGCTGGTGGAATACCTGCTGCCCGATTGACTTAGGTCCCCCAAGCGTCTAAATGCACGGCTTGCCTCGGGATACCCCCTGGCCAAGTCGCCGCTACCTTGACAAAACGGGCATCAAAATATGCAACGCGCTTACATTCCCGGCATTCTTGCCATGGCCGCCATTGTCGTGGCCTCGAACATTCTGGTCCAGTTCCTGATCTTTGACGGGCTGTTGACCTGGGGTGCTTTCACCTATCCGCTGGCCTTTCTGGTCACAGACATCATGAACCGCGTCTACGGCGTGGCCACGGCCCGCAAGGTTGTGTTCGCAGGTTTCGTCACCGGTATCATCTGCTCGCTGATTGGCAGTCAGATCATGCTGCAGGGCGACGGGTTCACCTATGCCGCCGTGCCGCTTCGCATCGCCGTGGCCTCGGGCACCGCGTTCCTGATCGCGCAGCTGACCGACGTCACCGTGTTCAATGCAATGCGCGGAGGCCGCTGGTGGCGCGCGCCGCTGGTCTCGACCCTGGTCGGATCGGCGCTGGATACGGCGCTGTTCTTTACTATCGCCTTCTCGGCCTCGGTCACTGTGTTTGGCGCCAATGCCGATGCTGCGATCAACTGGGCGTGGGAGCCGGTACCCTTCATGCTGACCGGCCCGATGGCCCCTCTGTGGGTGACGTTGGCTTTCGCGGATTGGCTGGTGAAACTGTCGCTGGCCATGATCGCGCTGATCCCGTTCAAAATGATCGTCTCGCGCCTGACCGCACAGCCTGCGTAAAAAAACGTTTGGAGATTGGCGCATCTTGTGTCACCATCCTTATCAACCGCAACAGATAGATAAGGAGGTGATCCAGTGTCGAGAAAGAGATTGGAGAGAGGTGTCGGAACAACCGGGGGGATCGCCTGTTAGGGCAGCCCTTGGCGGAGCGCTCGCTCCGGCTGGTCGATTGATCTAACCGACCCAACCTCCTGAACTTTCGAAGGGCTGTCCCGCCGGGGCGGCCCTTTTTGTTTTGTGCTCGGGCAGTTAAGGTCGCGCCTATGTTGCGCATCACCGACGATATCATTCTGCAAGACTGGGAAATGACCGAAAGCTTTGTGCGGTCCTCCGGACCCGGCGGGCAGAACGTGAACAAGGTCTCGACCGCGGTCGAGTTGCGGTTCGAGGCGGCGCGCTCGCCCTCCTTGCCAGATCCGGTCAAAACCCGGCTGAAACGGCTGGCCGGGCGACGCTGGACCAAAGAGGGCGCGATCATCATCCAGTGCGAGGAAACCCGCAGCCAGGCCCGCAACCGCGAGTTGGCCCGCGCCCGTCTGGCCGAGCTGATCGCCCGCGCGCTGGTCAAGCCCAAACGACGGGTTGCGACCAAGCCCACCTATGGCTCGGTCAAACGGCGGCTGGCGGCAAAAAAAGCGCGCGGAGACGTCAAGGCATTGCGCGGGCGGGTCAGCGAAGATTGAACTGGCAGTTTCCCAGCGCCTTGCTAGTCTGACCTCCAAACGGGAGGGCAAGGCTATGAGGCTTAAGGGCAAAACCGCAATCGTAACCGGCGGCGCGTCGGGTTTTGGTGCCGGAATCGTCGAGCGGTTCCTGGCAGAAGGCGCACGGGTCATGATCGCCGATATCAATGGCGATGCGGCACAAGCATTGGCGCAACAGCACGAAAACGCCACCGCCCAAACGGTCGATGTGGCCAACGCGGCCTCAGTTCAGACCATGGCAGATGCGGCCAGCGATGCGTTCGGCCCCCTCGATATTCTTGTCAATAACGCGGGCGTCACCCATCTGCCAATCCCGCTCGAGGACGTGTCCGAAGATGATTTCGACCGTGTCTTCAACGTGAATATGAAATCCGTCTACCTGACAGCGCGGGCTTTTGTTCCGCAGATGAAGGCGCGCGGCGCGGGTGCAATCCTGAACGTGGCCTCGACGGCGGGCCTGTCGCCGCGCCCGAACCTGAACTGGTACAACGCCTCCAAAGGTTGGATGATCACCGCAACCAAAACCATGGCCGTCGAACTTGCCCCATCAGGCGTTCGCGTCAACGCCATCTGTCCCGTGGCGGGCGAAACTCCGCTGCTGAAATCCTTCATGGGCGAAGACACCCCCGAAATCCGCGCCAAGTTCCTGTCCACTATCCCGCTGGGCCGCTTCTCAACCCCGCAGGACATGGCTAACGCCGCCCTGTTCCTATGCTCGGACGAGGCGGGCATGATCACCGGCGCTGCTTTGGAGGTCGACGGTGGCCGCTGTATCTGATCCGCCCTTCATCTGGCCAAAAATATCCCCGCCGGAGGCAGCGCGCTTGCGCGCTTCCCCTCCCCACAGGACCACCCAAAAATGACCCCCGGACCGAAAAACCTGATCACCGATATCCCCGGCCTGCGCGTCGGCAACGCGCAAGACGACGCGTTGAAATCCGGCACAACAGTGCTGACGGCGGACGCGCCCTTTACCGCCTCGGTACATGTGATGGGCGGAGCGCCCGGAACACGGGAAACCGACCTGCTGGCCCCGGACAAATCGGTGCAGCGGGTGGATGCGATCACCCTCTCTGGCGGTTCGGCTTTTGGGTTGGACGCCTGTTCGGGCGTCTCAGACGCCTTGCGCGCGGATGGCAGGGGCTTTGCCGTCGGTCCCGCCATCGTCCCCATCGTTCCCGGAGCCATCTTGTTCGATCTGCTGAACGGGGGTGATAAGACATGGACCGAGAACCCTTATCGCGCATTGGGCCGCACCGCGTTCGAAAGCGCAGCCTCTGATTTTGCGCTGGGCACAGCGGGCGCAGGCACAGGAGCTTTGGCCGCCCGACATAAAGGCGGGCTGGGTTCTGCCTCGGTAGTGCTTGAAAACGATGTCACTGTCGGCGCATTGGTTGCCGCCAACCCGCTGGGCAGTGTCACCACGGCCGGCGACCGTCATTTCTGGGCCGCCCCGTTCGAACAGGGCGGCGAATTCGGCGGTTTAGGGCCTGATCCGACCTCGGGGCTTGGACAGCCCGCGCCCAGCCTCAAGGCGCAGGTCATGCACCCGGCAGCACCTGACAAGGGCAACACAACCATTGCCATTGTCGCCACGGATGCAACGCTATCGAAACCGCAATGTCAGCGGTTGGCGGTTGCGGCTCATGACGGCATCGCCCGTGCGATCCTGCCCGCCCACACGCCCGGAGATGGCGATCTGGTCTTTGGCGTCAGCACCGGTGCGCGACCCCTGAAGTCGGATGCGGATCTGGCGCTGATCGGCCACACGGCCTCGATCTGCCTTGCACGGGCCATTGCCCGCGCCGTCTATCTGGCCACACCCGAGTTGGGCGACCTGCTGCCATGTTGGTCACAGACGCATGACTTTGGTTAAGGACGACTAAAGTCGGGTTGTGACACTGTGTCGTTGCGCGGCAATCTGCGCGTTGACTCTTTTCTGTGCCGGCGTTCCATTCGGTGCAGCCAATATGTATCGGAGCAAAAGCTATGAATCGCATTCTCGCGACTGCAATTGTCGGCCTTCTGGCCCTTCCTGCCTATGCTGAAGGTGACGCAGAAGCTGGTAAGAAAGCCTTCAACAAGTGCAAATCCTGCCACATGATCGCTGATCCGGAAGGCGAAGTGATCGTCAAAGGTGGCAAGACCGGCCCGAACCTTTACGGTATCGCAGGCCGCACTGCTGGCACGGTTGAAGACTTCAAATACGGTGACAGCATCGTGGCCGCAGGTGAAAACGGTCTGGTCTGGGATGAGACAACCTTTGTCGAGTACGCTCAGGACCCCAAAGCCTTTTTGAAATCCTATCTGGACGACACGGCGGCTAAATCCAAGATGACGTTCAAGCTGAAAAAAGGCGGCGAGGACGTCTACGCCTATATCGTAAGCGTATCGGGCCAGTAACGCCGCCCTACGCAGTCAGAAAGACCAAGCCAAAGGCCGCAGCCCCCTGCGGCCTTTCGTGCGATTGATATACGGAATGAACAGGGCCAACTTGGGTGGATGCAGCCGAGGTGACTCAGCCAGCACGGCGAACCGGCAGCAGGAGTTGAAAGATGGGAATCATGATCCCGGCCTGGGTCGATGGCGAATTGACCCCCGTGGACAAACTCGAAGCGCATGAAAAGGGTTTGCGGCACAAAGCTGTGTCGGTCTTTGTCGTGCGCGGCACCGAGATTTTGCTGCAGCGCAGGGCGATGGGCAAATACCACACGCCGGGCTTGTGGGCGAATACCTGCTGCACTCATCCCGACTGGGGCGAGACGCCCTCGGAATGCGCGGTGCGCCGCCTGCGCGAAGAGTTGGGGATTACCGGTCTCTATCCCGAATATCGCCACCGGCTGGAATACCACGCCGATGTGGGCAATGCGATGATCGAGCATGAGGTGGTGGACGTGTTCCTCGCCCATGTGCGTGGGCCATTGCAGATCGAACCGAACCCTGATGAGGTGATGGATATCCGCTGGATCGACTATCACGATCTGCTGGCCGAGGTGCAGCGCCACCCCGCGCGGTTCACGCCCTGGCTCAAGATTTATCTGCACAACCACGCTGATACGATTTTCGGCCCCGACCTGATCATCTCGGCCAAGACCTGAGGGCTTGCAAGGCCGCCCCAAGCCGCCTAAATCAACGCGTCATGGCCAAGCAAAAGCAGAAGACCGACCCGAATTACAAAGTCATCGCCGAAAACCGGCGGGCCCGCTTCGATTACGCGATCGAAGAGGATATCGAGTGCGGCATCATGCTGGAAGGGTCCGAGGTCAAATCCCTGCGCGCGGGTGGCTCGAACATTGCCGAAAGCTATGCCTCGGTCGATGACGGAGAGCTGTGGCTGATCAACAGCTATATCGCGCCCTATGAGCAGGCGAAGGTCTTCAAACACGAAGAACGTCGCCGCCGCAAGTTGTTGGTGTCGCGCAAGGAATTGTCGAACCTGTGGAACGCGACTCAGCGAAAGGGCATGACGCTGGTGCCGCTGGTTTTGTATTTCAACCACAAGGGCCGGGCCAAGCTGAAGATCGGCATCGCCAAGGGTAAGAAACTGCACGACAAGCGTGAGACCCAGGCTAAACGCGACTGGTCACGTCAGAAGCAGCGGTTGATGAAGGATCATAGCTGATCCTTCACCGGGTTCAGAACGCCATCGCGGCCGACACAGCCCGTTTCCAACGGTCATAGGCGGCGTCGCGATCTTCCTGCGACATTTCAGGTTTAAACCGGCGATCCAGCGCCCATGTTTCCGAAAACCCTTGCTGATCGGGATAGACCCCCGCGCGCATTCCGGCCAGCCATGCCGCACCCAGAGCAGTTGTTTCCTGCATCACCGGACGGTCAACTTCAGCACCCAGATAATCCGACAGCCCCTGCATCGCCCAGTCCGAGGCGCTGGCGCCACCATCGACGCGCAGCGTCACATCGGTATCCGCGCCCCAGTCGCCCTGCATGGCGTGCCACAGGTCTCGGGTTTGATAGGCGATGCTTTCCAACGTGGCCTTGGCAAATTCGGCTCGGCCCGAATTGCGGGTCAGACCGAACACTGCGCCCCGGCAATCGGGTTTCCAGTAAGGCGCGCCCAGCCCGGTAAAAGCGGGCACCAGCACAACATGCTGATTAGGGTCTGCTTGTTGCGCGAGATCACCACTTTCGGGGGCCGATTCGATGATCTGCAACGCATCACGCAGCCATTGCACAGCAGCCCCGGCCACAAAGATCGAGCCCTCCAAAGCATAGGTGCGCTTGCCGTCCAGCTGATAGGCGATGGTAGTCAGCAAGCGGTTTTTCGACTCAACCGGTTTGTCGCCCGTGTTCAGAAGCGCGAAACAGCCCGTGCCATAGGTGGATTTCAACATGCCGGGCTGAAAACACGCCTGCCCGATGGTAGCGGCTTGTTGGTCGCCCGCGACGCCCAGAATCGGGATATTTCCCCCAAACAGAGAAGTTTCTCCGAAATCCGAAGCGCAATCGTGAACCTGCGGCAGCATCGACAAAGGCACGTCCAACAGGTCGCAAATCTCGGCGCTCCAGTCGCCTTTGTGGATGTCGAACAGCAGGGTGCGGGCGGCGTTTGTCGCGTCGGTGGCGTGGCTGCGACCTTCGGTCAGACGCCAGATCAGGAAACAGTCGATGGTGCCGAACAGCAGCTCTCCGGCCTCGGCCTTTTCGCGCGCGCCGGGGACGGTATCCAGCAGCCATTTCACCTTGGTGCCCGAGAAATACGGGTCCAGCAGCAGGCCGGTCTGGGCGGTCACGTCATCCTCGCAGCCTGCCTGTTTGTAGCGGGCGCAAATCTCGGCGGTGCGGCGGTCCTGCCAGACGATGGCGTTGTGGATCGGTTTCCCGGTGGCACGATCCCAGACCACGGTGGTTTCACGCTGGTTGGTGATGCCGATACCGGCGATTTGGTCGGGGGTGACGCCATTGGTTTCCATCACCTCGCGGCAGACCCGCAAAACGCTGTCCCAGATTTCCTCAGGGTCGTGTTCGACCCAGCCTTCCTGTGGGAAATGCTGGGTGAATTCGTGCTGTGCGGTGCCCGCGCGCTGCATTTCAGCGTCAAACAGAATGGCCCGCGATGATGTGGTGCCCTGATCAATAGCGAGAATATAGGTCATGCCCGCGCCCCCCCTCCGGTATTGGTTTTGCAGGACTTTAGCGCAAACAATAGCGCGGGTGCCAGAGCGTTCAGACCGGAATATTGTCGATCAGTCGCACGCCATCTGCCCAAGCGGCCACAAACAGCCGGGCGGGGCGGTCGGCATGCGTCAGCGGTTCCAGCGTCTCGGCGCAGCGCAGTTGGATATATTCGACTTGCGTAAAGCCCGCTGCCAGCAGATCGGTCTGTGCGCGCACGGCCAAGGCGTCGAATGCCGCGCCATCTTTCAGCGAGGTGGCCAGTTCGATCATGATCCGGTGCTTGTGGACAGCAACCTCCAACCCCTCGGGCGACAGCCGCAGGTTGCGCGAGGACATCGCCAACCCCGAGGATTCGCGGACCGTGGGGCAGCCAATCACCTCAATCGGGATGTCCAGATCGCGGGCCATACGGCGCACGACCATCAATTGCTGATAGTCTTTTTCGCCGAAATAGGCTCTGTCTGCTTGCGTTTGCAGGAACAGCTTCGCGACGACAGTGGCGACGCCGTCGAAATGTCCGGGGCGGAATTCGCCTTCCATCACGTTGGTCAGGCCAGTGACGGACACGGTGGTGGCGAAGCCCTGCGGGTAGATCTCATCGGGGTCGGGCACATAGATTGCGTCAACGCCAAAGGGGGCCAGTTTCTGCGCATCCTCATGTTCGGTGCGCGGGTAGTTGGCCAAGTCTTCGGGGTTGTTGAACTGCTTGGGGTTCACAAAGATCGTGACAATGACGCGGTCGGCCCCCATCTTGGCGGCCTCAACCAGCGACAGATGCCCCTGGTGCAGCGCGCCCATGGTAGGGACCACGCCGATGACCTCACCCTTGCGGTGCCATTCAGTTGTCAGCGCGCGCAGATCTGAAAGGCGGCGCAGGATGGGGGCTGTCATGTCTTTGGTCCTTTGGACGGAGCCTGATCGGCAAAGACATGTTCATCCGCCGGAAAGCTGCGGGCGCGCACTTCGGCGGCGTATTCGGCAATGGCGGCCTCGGCCAGCGGGCCAAGTTCCGCATAGCGTTTGACGAATTTCGGTTTGAAGGCGGTGAAAAAGCCCACCATGTCGTCGACCACAAGGATTTGCCCGTCACAGCCAGCCGAGGCGCCGATGCCGATGGTCGGGATCGCAACCTCGGCCGTGATGCGGTCGGCCAGACCCTGTGGAACCTTCTCTAACACGACCGAAAACGCGCCTGCGCCTGCGACGGCGTGGGCGTCGGCCAGTACCGCCTCGGCTTGTTCATCCCGGCCCTGTACCTTGTAGCCACCCAGCGTGTTGATCGATTGCGGGGTCAGGCCGATATGAGCCATCACCGGGATGCCGCGCTTGACCAGAAAGCGGATGGTTTCGGCCATTTCGACCCCACCCTCCAGTTTGACGGCCCCCGCGCCGGTTTCAGCCATCAGCCGCGCTGCGTTTCGAAAGGCGTCGGCAGGCGAGTGTTCATAGCTGCCAAAGGGCATGTCGATGACCATCATCGCATTGTTCAGCCCGCGGGCGACGGCTTGACCGTGCATCACCATCATCTCCATCGTCACGCCCAACGTCGAGTCCAGTCCGTGCAGGACCATACCGACGCTGTCGCCGACAAGAACGAAGTCGCAATGGTCGTCCATCAGCCGGGCCATCGGCGTCGTGTAGGCGGTCAGCGAGACCAGAGGCTCGCCCCCTTTGCGCGCCCGAATATCTTCGGCGTTGGGGGCTTTTTTGCGGGCGGTGGCGCTCATGATCGCTCCTCCGGGGTTTATGTTGCAGCGCGGCATAGCAGATTGCGGCACCGCATAGAAACCCCGGTTGCGCGAACATTTCCTTGATTGACTGTAGGTTTATGGGAAGATTGGTCTGACAATAGCCCGAAAAAACACGCGGCTGCATATTTCAGTGGGGAGTGATTTTCATGACAAAGCAGAGATTTCGGTCCTTTGCGTCCGCTTTGGCCGTCGGTGCCAGCTTGTTCGCAGGCGCGGCTTTGGCCAAATCAGATATTACCATCGCGATGCAGCTTGAACCGCCGCATCTGGACCCGACAAGCGCGGCCGCGCAGGCCATCGATTCGGTGGTCTATACCAATATCTTCGAAGGGCTGACCCGTTTCATGGGGGACGGCTCGGTCGTGCCCGGTCTTGCGGAAAGTTGGGAGATCTCGGATGACGGGACGATCTATACGTTCAAGCTGCGCGAAGGTGTCACGTTCCACGATGGATCGACCATGGACGCCGAGGACGTCAAGTTCAGCCTTGATCGTGCCCGCGCCGAAGACAGCGCGAATGCGCAGAAAGCTCTGTTCGCTGGGATCGACAGCGTCGAGGTGGTCGATCCGCTGACCGTCAAGGTCACTTTGTCCGGGCCGAATGGGAATTTCCTGTTCAATATGGCTTGGGGCGACGCAGTGATTGTCGCTCCCGAGAGTATCGACAACATCAAGACCAACCCGGTCGGAACCGGGGCCTATACCTTTGGCGACTGGGTGCAGGGCGATAGTATCACGGTGAATCGCAACCCGAACTATTGGGGCGATCAGCCCAGCCTTGAGACAGCAACGTTCAAGTTCATCTCGGACCCCACCGCAGCCTTTGCCGCAATGATGGCCGAGGATGTGGACGTGTTCGACAACTTCCCGGCGCCCGAGAACCTGCCGCAATTCGAGGCCGACCCCCGTTTTCAAGTGCTGGTCGGTTCGACCGAGGGCGAAACGATCCTGTCCACCAACAATAAGAAAGCACCATTCGACGACATAAGGGTGCGGCAGGCTATGGCCCATGCGATCGACCGTCAGGCAATTATCGACGGCGCGATGTTTGGCTATGGAACCCCCATCGGCACCCATTTCGCGCCGCACAATCCGGCCTATGTCGATCTGACCGGCAATTCGGCCTATGACCCCAAGAAAGCTGCGCAGCTTCTGGCTGATGCTGGTTATGCCGACGGGTTCGAGACCACGCTGCATCTACCGCCCCCCTCATACGCCCGTCGCGGCGGTGAGATCATCGCCGCGCAGTTGGCCGAGGTTGGAATTAAGGCCGAGATCATCAATGTTGAATGGGCGCAATGGTTGGAATCGGTGTTCAAGGGCAAGGATTTCGGCCTGACTATCGTTAGCCACACCGAGCCGATGGATATCGGCATCTATGCGCGGCCCGACTATTACTTCCAATATGACAGCAGCGATTTTCAAGCGGTGATGGAACTTCTGAACGAAACCACCGACCCTGATGAGCGCAAGAAATTGCTGGGCGATGCGCAACGCCTGATCGCCACCGATTTCGTGAATGGCTATCTGTTCCAACTGGCCAAGCTGGGTGTTGCCAAAGCCGGTGTGCAGGGCCTGTGGGAGAACGCGCCCACGGCTGCCATCGATCTGACGCAGATCAGTTGGTCTGAATGACCGGAACTGGGGCCGCATTGCGCGGCCGCAGTTTTTCAAGGGTCGGGGTGAACGGTATCATGACGTCTTTTCGTGTTCTTTTGCTATGCGTGTTAACGCTGTGCGGACTGGCCTCGATGGCTGGTGCGCAAAATGCGCTGAGCACCCGGTTGGACGCTCTGGCCGGCACCCCTGAAAACCCGCTGAATGTGGGCGTCGGGATCAGGATCGACCAGATCACCGGCGTTGATCAAAAAGCGGAAAACTATGGGGCGGTGGCGGTTTTGCGGTTCGAATGGACGGACCCTCTGCTGGCATTTGACGCAGAGCAGACGGGGCGGGACATTCGGGTCTTCAACCCGTCTGACCTGGCGGACCACGCGGCCGAGATTGGCGCCGTCATGCCCGCCTTCGTGATCCACAATCAGCAATCCAACAAATGGATACACGAGGCCGCCGCCTCGGTGCGCAGTGACGGGCGAGTGGTTTATGTCGAAAAATCCTCGCTGACCTTGCAGGCCCCTCATTTTGATTTCCGTAAGTACCCGTTCGACACGCAGGATTTCTATTTCGAGGTCGTTTCGGTCTTTCCCGCGGATTACGTGACGTATTACCCGCTGGAAGACTACTCGGGTCTGGGCGATCTGCTGGGCGAGGAAGAATGGGTTCTGGGCAATGCGCGAATGGTGAAAACCCAGGTTCAGGGTCTGTCGGGGAAAGATAGCGATCAGTTGGCGCTGGCCTTTCAGGGCAGCAGGCATCAAACCTACTACATGATCCGGGTGTTCATGCCCATGCTGGTACTCGTTGCTGTTGGCTGGGCGCTGTTCTTTCTGGACGAATACCGCAAACGGATCGAGATTGCGGGCGGCAACCTGCTGGTCTTCGTCGCTTTCAACTGGGCGATTTCTGCTGATCTGCCCAAGCTGGGCTATCTGACCTTTCTGGATTTCGTTCTGCAATGGATGTTCCTGATGACCGGGGCGCTGATCGTGTTCAATGTCGCCTTGCGCAGACTCAAGGTCGCCGGGCGCGAAGACACGGCGCGAAAGCTGGACAATTACGCGGTTAAGTGGATCTATCCTCTGGGCTATGCCGCGATCGTCGGCTACGCGGTTTCTGCTTATTTGCTGATACCTTAGACGCTGGACCAACGGCTCCTGTGACCCTAACGTGCGATCTATGCTGCGCTACGCTCTCAAACGCCTGATATCGCTGATGATCAGTTTGGCCGTTGCCTCGGTCGTGATCTTCGCGGTGATCGAGGTCGCGCCGGGCGATCCTGCGTCCTTCATGCTGGGCGTAAACGCGCAAGCGGACACACTGGCCGCACTACGGGCCGAGCTGGGCTTGGATGGCTCAAAGCTCGAGCGCTACTTCAACTGGGTCGGCGGAATGCTGGTGGGTGATTTCGGTACTTCTTATACCTATCGCACGCCGGTCTCCCAAATGATCGCCGACCGTATGTGGGTGTCCCTGCCGCTGGCGCTGTATGCGCTGACCCTGTCGACACTGATCGCGTTTCCCGCCGGGATTTATGCTGCTGCGCGTCGGGGCAAGCCCGGCGATCTGACGGTGATGGGGGCGACGCAGCTGGGCATCGCGGTACCTAATTTCTGGTTTGCCATGATGCTGGTGCTGATCTTTGCCATCAACCTGCGCTGGTTCAACGCCGGAGGGTTCGCAGGTTGGGATCAGGGGCTTTGGACCGGGCTGCACTCGCTGACGCTGCCCGCCATCGCGCTGGCCTTGCCACAAGCCGCGATTCTGGCGCGGGTCATGCGCTCATCCCTACTGGATATTCTGGGCGAGGATTTCATGCGCACCGCCCGCGCCAAGGGTCTGTCGCGCCGTCAGGCCCTGTGGCGGCACGGGGTCCGCAATGCGCTGATCCCGGTGCTGACCATCATCGGCTTGCAGTTTTCATTCCTGCTGGCCGGGTCGATCATTATCGAACAGGTCTTTTACCTGCCCGGCCTTGGGCGTTTGGTGTTTCAGGCGATCTCAGCCCGTGACCTGATCGTGGTGGAATCGGTGGTCATGTTGCTGGTTTTCGCCGTCATCACCGTGAATTTCCTGGTCGATCTGGCTTATGCTGCCGTCGATCCCCGCCTCAGGAGCCGGACATGAGCCGCAACCTGATCCTTGGCGCCCTGCTGTCCTCGCTGGTTCTGCTGGCGGCTTTGGTGTCCTTTGTCTGGACACCTTACGACCACGCCGCGTTGGACATTCCCGGCAAGCTAAAGACGCCAAGCGCACAGAACTGGTTTGGCACGGATCATTTCGGCCGCGACATGTTTTCGATGATCATGGTGGGCGCTCGTACGTCGATTGCGGTTGCTCTGGTTGCCGTGGGGATCGGTATGGCGCTGGGCGTGCCCCTTGGCCTGACAGCGGCGGCGCACAAGGGGTCGTGGCTGGATGAGGTGATCATGCGCGGCAATGATCTGGTCTTTGCCTTCCCATCGCTGGTCATAGCGATCCTGATCACAGCCGTATTCGGTGCCGGGGCCATAAACGCCATCATCGCCATCGGCATCTTCAACATCCCTGTCTTCGCCCGCATCACCCGTGGCGCGGCGCTTTCCCTGTGGGAGCGTGAGTTCATCCTCGCCGCCCGTGTCGCGGGCAAGGGTGCTGCGCGGATATCAGCGGAACATATCCTGCCCAATGTCGCCAATCTGCTGATCGTACAGGGTACCATTCAGTTCAGTCTTGGGATTCTAGCCGAGGCGGGCCTGTCTTACGTAGGACTTGGTGCGCAACCGCCCATGCCCAGCTGGGGCCGAATGCTGGCCGATGCGCAGACTATGGTCAGTTTTGCCCCACATTTGGCTCTGATTCCAGGGCTGGCGATCATTGTCACGGTGCTGGGCTTGAACCTGCTGGGCGATGGGCTGCGCGATTGGCTGGACCCCCGGATCAGGGTGGCGCGCGCATGAGTTTGCTTGAGGTCGAAAACCTGTCGCTGTCCATCCACGGGGCGCCGATCCTGAAGCAGGTCAGCCTGTCCATTGATCCCGGCCAGATCGTTGCCGTGACAGGGGAAAGCGGCTCGGGCAAGTCGATGACCGCTTTGGCCGTGATGCAGCTGCTGCCCAACGGGGCGCAGACGCAGGGCGAGATCCGGCTGGAAGGGCGGGACGTGCTGACCACTCCCGAAGCCGAGATGTGTGCCCTGCGCGGGGCCGCAATCGGGATGGTGTTTCAGGAGCCGATGACAGCCCTGAACCCGGTGAAGACCATCGGCGATCAAGTCATGGAAACGATCCTGATCCATAAGGCCATGCCTGCCACGCAGGCTCTGGACCGGGCGAAGGAAGTGTTGCGCCGCGTGGGCCTTCCCCCAGACCGCTTTCCCCTGTCTCGCTATCCGCATGAGCTGTCAGGCGGACAACGCCAGCGCGTTGTCATTGCCATGGCTATCGCGCTGCGGCCGAAACTGCTGATCGCGGATGAGCCGACAACCGCGCTGGACGTGACCACCCAGGCGCAAATCCTTGATCTGCTGAAGGGGTTGGTTCGCGAATATGGCATGGGTCTGCTGATGATCACCCATGATCTGGCCGTGGTCGCTGACATGGCAGACCAGATCGTCGTGATGCGGCACGGTGAGGTCGTGGAAGCCGGCCCCACCGACGATCTGCTGCACAACATGCAGCACCCTTACACCCGTATGCTGTTTGAGGCCTCGGATCATCAGGTGGCCTTGCCTGACACAGCGGGGGATCGCCCGTTGCTAGAGGTCACTCAGATTGTTCGCGAATACCGCTTGCCGCGCAAGGGTTTGTTCGACAAGCCGGGCCACCACCGCGCGGTGAACCAGGTCAGCTTTACGCTCAATCGTGGTGAACGGCTGGGTTTAGTAGGTGAGTCTGGATGTGGGAAATCGACCCTAACGCGGGCTATTCTGGGCTTGGAAGAGGTGCAAGCGGGGGAAATCCGTTTGGATGGTGCACTCGTTTTCACCGGCCATAAACCAAACCCTGCGGTGCGCCGTAGAATGCAGGTGGTGTTTCAGGACCCCTATGGCAGCTTCAACCCCCGCCACAAAGTCGCGCGTTTGATCACCGAACCGTTTCATTTGCTGGACACGCCGCCCACAGGGACCGAGCGGCAGGACCGGATCGCAGAAATGCTGACCGCCGTGGGCCTCAGTCCCGATGATGCGGGGAAATACATCCACGAATTTTCGGGCGGGCAGCGTCAGCGTATCGCCATTGCCCGTGCCTTGATCATCCGCCCCGAATTGATCCTGTTTGATGAGGCGGTCTCGGCCCTTGATGTCTCGGTCCGGGCGCAAATCCTTGACCTGCTGGCCGAACTGTGCGCCGCTTACGACCTGACCTATCTGTTCATCAGCCACGACCTGAGCGTGGTGCGCACGATCACTGATCGGGTGATGGTCATGCAGGCGGGCAAGATCGTGGAACAAGGCGAGACCGAGCAGGTCTTTGCCAATCCGCAGCACGCCTATACCCGTACCCTGATCGACGCTGCGCCGGTGCTGCCTGATATCGGGGCGCTCGTTGGCTGAAATGTATGATTAGAGCCTGAATGGAGAGAAACATGCCCAATCCTCTTTGGTTCAACCCCGCACTGTGTTTGATCGGTGGAGAGTGGATCGCGCCCTCTGCTGGAGTCGACCTGCCTTTGATCAACCCCTCGGACGGCACGGAAATCTGTCACATCGCTCGGGGGGATGCGTCTGATGTCGACGCGGCGGTCGCAGCCGCGCAAGCGGCACTGGATGGGGATTGGGGCCGAAAAACCGCACTGGAACGCGGGCGCATCCTGACTCGTTTAGGTCAGTTGGTACTCGAATGCGTGGACGATCTGGCCGCGTTGGAGGCGATGGATGTGGGCAAACCGCTGACCCAAGCGCGCGCAGATGCGGTGGCCTTGGCGCGGTATTGCGAATTCTACGGCGGCGCGGCGGATAAGGTTATGGGCGAGACGATTCCCTATCTGGACGGCTACACCGTTTATACGCTGCGCGAACCCCATGGGGTAACGGGCCATATTGTGCCGTGGAACTACCCGATGCAGATCATCGGGCGTTCGGTCGGGGCGGCACTGGCGATGGGCAATGCCTGCGTCCTGAAACCGGCGGAAGAGGCTTGCCTGACCGCGCTGGCCTTAGCTCATCTGGCCCAACAAGCGGGTTTGCCAGCTGGTGCGTTAAACGTGGTGCCGGGTTTAGGGGCCGAAGCCGGAGCGGCACTGTCGGCGCATCCGGGCGTCCACCATATCTCGTTTACAGGATCGGTCGCGACAGGGGCCTTGGTGCAGCAGGCGGCGGGGCGCAATGTTGTACCAGTAACGTTGGAATTGGGCGGAAAATCCCCGCAACTGGTGTTTGATGATGCCGATCTGGACGCGGCCCTTCCGTTTCTGGTGAATGCGGGTATTCAGAACGCGGGGCAAACCTGTTCGGCCTCGTCCCGCATTCTGGTGCAGCGTGGGGTTTATAGCCAAGTCAAGGCGCGCATGGTTGCGGCCTATGCTGATCTGACCGTTGGACCTGCGGTGCAGGATTTGCGGGTGGGGCCGTTGATCTCGGCCCGCCAAAAAGAGATTGTTGAGGGGTTTCTGGCCAAGGGCACGGACCTGAATATCGCCGGACAAGGGCAGATCGTGCAGGATGCTCCGGCTCAAGGTGCTTATGTGCGGCCAACCCTGTTCGCCGATGTGCCGCCTGATCATACGTTGGCGCAGGATGAGATTTTCGGCCCGGTGCAGGTGCTGATCCCTTTCGACACCGAGGACGAAGCCGCCCAGATCGCCAACAGCACCGACTATGGGCTTGTCGCCAGCATCTGGACCCGCGACGGCGCGCGGCAGATGCGACTGGCGAAACGGCTGAATGCGGGGCAAGTCTTCGTCAATAACTACGGGGCAGGCGGCGGGGTAGAGCTGCCCTTTGGCGGCGTCGGCAAATCCGGTCATGGCCGAGAAAAGGGTTTCGAGGCGCTATACGGCTTTTCACAACTTAAAACCGTGGCGAATTACCATGGTTAGGGTCTAAACGATGACCTCGATCGCTTTTTGCGCGCCAACGCCGAAGACGCGTTTGTAGCGTTCGATCTCGTCCGGCGGTCCCATCGCCTTTTCAGGGTTGTCCGACAATTTCACCGTCGGACGGCCATTGGCCGAGACTGCTTTGCACACCAGCGAAAACGGTGCCAGCGCGTCATGCGGGACCAGCCCGCGGAAATCGTTGGTCAGCAATGTACCCCAGCCAAAGGACACTTTTGTCCGTCCGGCGAATTGGCCATGCAGCTCTCGGATCTTGTCCACATCCAGCCCATCCGAGAAGATCACGCGTTTTTCACGCGGGTCCTCGCCGCGTGATTTCCACCAGTTGATCGCGGTTTCCGCCCCCGTTGCCGGGTCCCCACTATCGACACGGATGCCAGTCCAGCCTGCAAGCCAGTCGGGCGCACTGTCCAGAAAGCCCTGTGTTCCATAGGTGTCCGGCAAGATGATGCGCAAGTTGCCGTCATGTTCTTCATGCCAGTCGCTGAGAACATCATAGGGTGCTTGCGCCAGTTCCGCGTCCGTATCGGCCAGCGCGGAGTAGACCATGGGCAGTTCGTGCGCGTTGGTGCCGATGGCTTCAACCTCGCGCCGCATGGCGATCAGGCAGTTCGAGGTGCCGGAAAATGCAGACCCTAATCCTTCGATCATGGCTTGTACGCACCAGTCCTGCCACAGGAACGAATGACGCCGCCGGGTGCCGAAATCTGCAATGCCCAGTCCATCAATGTCGCGCAATTGTTCAATCTTTTCCCAAACGCGGGTCATTGCGCGGGCATAGAGCACCTGCAGCTCGAACCGGCGCATGTCGTTCAGCACGGCGCGCGAGCGTAGCTCCATCAGTACGGCAAGCGCGGGAATTTCCCACAACATGACCTCGTGCCATTTGCCCTCGAACGTCAGTTCGTACTGATCGCCCTTACGTTCCAGATGATAGGGGGGCAGGCGCAGATTCTCGAACCACTCCATGAAATCGGACCGGAACATCTGTCGTTTGCCGTAGAACATATTGCCCCGCAGCCACGTGCTTTCGCCGCGGCTGAGGCTGAGTGAGCGGATATGATCCAGCTGTTCGCGCAGTTCTCCCTCGTCGATGAGCTTGGCCAAAGGTATGTGATTCGACCGATTAATCAGCGAAAACACAACATCCGTTTGGGGCCGATTTCGAAACACTGACTGGCACATCAGCAGTTTGTAGAAATCTGTGTCGATTAAAGACCGTACAATCGGGTCAATCTGCCATTTATGATTGTACACACGTGCCGCAATATCGACCATGAGGAACTCCTGCGATTTCCGTTGTTAGATCAATCGGTGTGTGGAATGGCAAGAGTCGCTGGTTTGGTGACAATGACAATGTCAGGTCACAAAGCGAGCATATTGTGTGTTCTTTTCACCGGTTAGTGAGAAGAGAGGTCGAAGGACGAGGTTAAGTTGGTGAATGGTTCTCGAGTACGATTTTGACATTGTTGTCGTCGATCCGGGGGAAGGGGATCCAGATTCGGGCCCGGATGGTTTTTCGAAGAAACCAGTGCTGCGTGCGATGTTTCGCGACGTAAAGACAGCTGACGCCTTGCGGGCGACCTCGCCGAAGATTCGCAAGATTTTTCAGGATGCGGGTTTTGGACTGGATGCGACCGGCAGCGACCTGATGCACGGGCTGTATCGGCCCCGGGACGAGGCCGAACGGGATCGCGTTCTGCGCGCCTTGTTTGCCAATATTCGCAATTTGGGCGTGCAAGGCGAATATTGTGGCGAGTTCGACTTCCGCAAATTCCTTCGGGACATTAAAAACGCCCGTCCTCGCAATGGTCAGCGCCGTACAGTTGCGGACTGGACGCCAAATCCTCGGTACAAATCCCCTGCATCGCCCGAACGCCGTACCTTGCCGGGACGGATCGGCGTGGCACTGGGGCTGGCTGTAATTCTGTTTGTTATTGTCAAATACCTGGCCGAGCGTGGCGCGACCCCTTAGGACAGCGTTACACCGGCGTCACGCATTGCGGCTTCAGCCGTCGACAGTGAACCATCCAGATCAATAGCGCGGCAAACGTCCAACCGAACTGTGACCTCGAATCCCAGCCGGGCTGCGTCCACGGCCGAGAAGTGTACACAGAAGTCTGTTGCCAACCCTACCATCGTCAGTTTTCGTATGCCGCGCGTGTTCAGGTATCCTTCCAACCCCGTTGGGGTGGTCTTGTCGTTTTCGAAAAAGGCAGAATAGCTATCGATGGTTGGGCGGAACCCCTTTCGGATGATCAGGTCCGCATCTGTGCGCAGATTGGGGTGAAACATGGCACCGTGCGTATCTTGCACGCAATGATCGGGCCATAGAACCTGCGGGCCATAGGGCATTTCGGTCATGTCATAGGGGTTTTTCCCCGCGTGAGAGCTGGCGAAAGACGAATGCCCGGCCGGGTGCCAGTCCTGCGTCAGGATCACGGCGTCGAAGTCGTCCATCATCGCGTTGATAGGCGCCACGATCTGGTCGCCTTCGGGCACGGCCAGCGCGCCGCCGGGGCAGAAATCGTTCTGGACGTCGAGTACGATCAGGGCATGGGTCATCGCGATCTCCTTTTTTGATATCGGTAAGGGTGCAGGCAGGGGGCGTCAATCCGGTCCCTTGCGACTCTGCGCGCGTGAGGCTAGACCGCGCGCATGTACACCATCGCTGCCCTCTATCACTTCACCCGTTTCGCTGATCACGCCGCCTTGCGCGAACCCTTGCTGGACATGTGCCGTGCACAATCGGTCAAAGGTACGCTGCTGCTTGCGCAAGAGGGGATCAACGGCACCATCGCTGGCCCCCGCGCCGGGATTGACGCCGTACTGGCCCATATCAAGGCACTGCCGGGTTGTGCCGATCTGGAGTGGAAAGAGGCCACCGCCGATCATCCGCCCTTTGGCAAGATGAAGGTGCGGCTGAAGAAAGAGATCGTGACCATGGGCCAGCCGGATGTCGATCCGCGTGCCCGCGTCGGCAATTACGTCGAGCCTGAGGAGTGGAACGACCTGATCCGCTCGGACGATGTGGTGGTGATCGACACGCGCAACGACTACGAAGTGGCGATTGGTACGTTTGAGGGCGCAATAGACCCTGAAACAGCCAGTTTCCGCGAATTCCCTGCGTGGTGGGAGGAAAACAAGGACCGCTTCCACAACAAGCGCGTGGCCATGTTCTGCACCGGCGGTATCCGGTGCGAGAAATCCACCAACTTCCTGCTGGGGCAGGGGGTCGAGGATGTCTATCACCTCAAGGGTGGTATCCTCCGCTATCTCGAAGAAATGCCCGCCGAGGACAGCACCTGGCAAGGTGAGTGCTTTGTGTTCGACAACCGCGTTTCTGTGGGGCATGGGCTGGTCGAGGGGCCTCATAACCTGTGCCACGGCTGCCGCCGCCCGATCCGGCCCGAGGATATGAAACGGCCCGAATATGAGCACGGCGTTGCGTGCCACCAATGCGTAGATGAGACCTCGGAAGCGGACAAAATGCGCTTCCGCGAGCGGCAAAAGCAGATAGGTCTAGCACGTTCGCGCGGGCAGGAACATCTGGGAGCAGATTAAGCCAATTCCGGTTGCAGGCCCCGGTGCAAACCGGGATGATCACACGCAGACCCTGTGACCGGAGGCCCAATGTCGCGCGCACCCACCACTCTGGAGGAATGGAAATCGACCCTGCTGGCGGCGGGTGGCATGGTTGTGGCCAGTTTCGTGGCGTGGTTCGGCCTATCACGCCTGAGCGAGGCCACCGCAGGCGATACGATCGGTACCCTCGCCTCGGTCGGTTTGCTGTTGTGGATCGTGTCGCAGTCCTGGTTCTACATGACCCAAGTGAAATCGCCGCGTCGTGTGCTGTTCTTGATGGGCGTTTCCTTTATTCAGGTCGTCCCCTTCCTGTTCGCCGCCGTCTATGGTGCGTTCGGCTATAAAGACAACTGCGTGGTCGGTGCCAGCGGACCGGGGGACATCCTGTATTTCTCATACGTCACCTTCACCACCGTTGGATATGGTGACATGGCCCCGACCGGCCTGTGCCGCGCGTTGGCCGTGTCCGAAGCGGTGACAGGCTACATCCTGCTGGGCCTCTTCGTCGCCGCTGCCGTGGCACTTTATGCCCGAAACCATTCGGATTAGAGCCTATTTGTTGGTGTCAATCCACCGAGACATCATGTGCTTGTCGCGGAAACACTCAGACGGTATCGGCCTGCGTTTGGAACGCGAGATCCGTTCAGCAAAAGCGACCTGTTTGCCAGTGGGGTAATTGGCAAATGGCGACGGGTCATCCTGTTTATGCGCCGAAATCCACTGTGACATGGCCCTGCGGTCGCGTTGTGCCTCGACCGGGATTTCAAGCGCCGATTGCTGGGCAATCGCGCGCGCATAGCGCATCTGCCGGTCTGTGACGGGCAGCATGTGATAATCGTTGCTGGGTGCGTCGTACCAGCTTTGACGGGCAGCGTTGGCCATAGCTCGAATACCTCCGTTCCACCTCAGGCATAATGATGGAACAAATATAGAACATTTTAGGAACTTTTTCAAGATTTCCGCTGATCCACACGGTTTTCACCGCGTTTCAAACCAGCCTGTCCCGTCGCGTTTCGACCAATTCGGCACGTATTTTCGTGCTTCCTAATTTAATCAAAGAATCAGTGCGTCTCATTTCAAGACACAGATGCTCACGACATCGCGCGTTTGGTGCCACCGGGCGATGATCCGCCGACGCGGCGTTTGCTTCCGGCGTTTTGATCGTCATTACCGACATTTTGCGTCGGGAACAGAGCATCAGTAGCCCCTGACCTGTGGCTGACTTTCGTGCAAGCTCTGTAGGAGGTGCGCCAATGAAAACCCATGCTCAGGCCGTTGTCATCGGAGGGGGGCTGGTCGGCTGCTCGATCCTGTATCACCTCGCCAAGCTGGGCTGGACCGATGTGATCTTGCTGGAACGCGATGAGCTGACCAGCGGATCGACCTGGCACGCGGCGGCCAATATCCACGGGCTGCACGACAACAACAACATCACCCGTATCCAGCACTATACGATGAACCTGTATAAACAGCTGGAGGCTGAAACCGGGCAGGGCTGTGGCGTGTTTCAATCCGGCTCGCTTTATTTGGCGCAGACCGAGGATCGTGAACACCAACTGCGCCTGCAAGAAGCCAAGGCGCGTTTCTACGGTCTTAACTTCCACGAGATCAGCCGCGAACAGGCCATGGAACTGCACCCTCTGGCGCAATTCGATGATATCCGCTGTATCATGTTCGAACCCGATGGCGGCAATGTTGACCCCTCGGGCGTGACCCATGCCTATGCGGCCGGAGCACGTGCAATGGGTGCCAGTATTGAGCGATTTTGCCCTGTGTTAGGCACTGAACAGCAACCAGACGGATCGTGGATCGTTCGTACCGCAAAGGGCGATATCCATACGCAGTGGGTGGTGAATGCCGGCGGGCTGTGGGGGCGTGAGGTGGCCGCATTGGCGGGTATTGAACTGCCCCTGCAACCAACCGAACATCAGTATTTCGTCACCGAAGCGATTGATGAAGTCGCCGCGTTGGGCCGCCGCTTGCCGTCCATCGCCGACCGGGATGGCGAGTACTATTTCCGGCAAGAAGGCAACGGTTTGCTGATCGGTGCCTATGAAAAAGACATGCGGTTTTGGGCCGAAAACGGCACGCCGCTTGATTTCGCCCACGATCTGTTCCCCGACGATTTGGATCGCATCATGGAGAACGTCATCCGCGCAACCGACCGTGTACCAGTGGCCGCGACCGCCGGTGTGAAGCGGGTGATCAACGGCCCGATGATCTGGTCGCCGGACAGCAATGCGATCTGGGGACCGGTGCCCGAGCTGCAGAACTATTTCTGTTGCACCGGCATCATCCCCGGATTTTCGCAATCGGGCGGACTTGGCCTTTTGTCGGCGCAATGGATGATCGAGGGCGAGCCGCAATACGACATGTTTGCCTGGGATCTGGCGCGGTTCGGCGACTGGGCCGACAAGGCCTTCACAAAGGCGCGGGTGCAGGACGTTTATACGCACCGCTTCGCCATTCACTTCCCGAACGAAGAACGCAGCGCCGGACGTCCCGCGCGCCTGCGCCCGGCTTATCAGATGCAAAAGGAGATGGGTTGCGTCTTTGGTCTGAACTGTGGGTGGGAACACCCCCTCTGGTTCGCCGATCAGCCTGGTGTGGTCGAGACTACCGGCTTCACCCGCCAGAATTGGTGGGAACCGGTTGGCCGTGAAGTCCAGATGCTGCGGGACAATGTGGGTGTGATCGACATCTCGAACTTCGCCAACTACGTGATCAAGGGGTTGGGGGCGCACGATTGGCTGGATCGTCTTGTCGCTAACCGGGTACCGACCGAGGTTGGACGCTCTTGCCTGACGCCTCTGATCTCGGTGCGTGGTGGCGTGGCGGGCGACTTTACCATTACCAAGGTGGCCGACGATGAATACATGATGATCGGTTCAGGCATGGCCGAGCGGTACCATCAGCGGTTCTTCAACATGGTTGATCTGCCAGAAGGCACCAGTTTCGAGGTTGCCACAAACCGCATCGCTGGCTTCAACGTTGCCGGCCCCAGATCGCGCGATCTGTTGCAACGGCTGACGAATGCAGACCTGTCTAACGAGGGGTCCCGTTTCTTGCGGTCTCGTCAAATCGAGGTGGCGGGCGTTCAGTGTTTAGCCATTCGTGTCAGCTTTACCGGGGATTTCGGATGGGAGTTGCACTGTGCCGAAGAGGATCAAGTTAGGCTCTATACTGCGCTTTTAGACGCTGCAAACGATCTTGGCGGAGGCCCTGTTGGTGGTCGCGCGCTGGGGTCTTTGCGCATCGAAAAGGGGTATGGGTCGTGGGGTCGCGAATATTCACAGGAATATTGGCCGCACGAGGTCGGCCTTTCAGGATTGATCAAATTGGATAAGGACTTCCTGAACAAAAACGCCTATCTGGAGATCAAGGACACTCCGCCCCGAGAAGTACTGTCGATCTTTGAGATTGATGCCAAGACAGCCGATGCGTCCGGGGGAGAGCCCATTTTCACGCCGGACGGGCGCCCGGTCGGGCGCGTCACATCGGGTGCTTATGGGTATTCCGTCGGCAAGTCGCTCGCCATTGGATATGTGAACCCCGACGCTGCGCAACCCGGCGACAAGGTCGAGGTATTCATTCTGGGCACTCCACACAGCGCAACTGTCTTGGCAGAGCCTCCGTTCGATCCGTCCGGGCTTCGCTTGCGCGGCCTCCATCAACCCGCAGCAGAGCCCGCCGAATGACCAATGCTTTCACCCGTGTTGCTGAGTTTACCTTGGACCGGCCAGCGGCAGATATGCCAGAGTCAGCCAAGGAAGCGGCTGCGCTGATGATGCTGGATACGATGGGTATCCTAATCGCGTCCGCCCAGATGGAGGCTGGTGTGATCGCGCGGGATACCGCAGCACTGCTCTATGCCAGTTCCGATCCTGGTTTCAGCGCGCGCATGATGTTTGACGGGCGGACCGTAAGCCTGGCCGGCGCGGCCTATGCTGCGGCAACGCAGATTGACAATCTGGACGGCCATGACGGCTATAACCCTACCAAAGGGCATATCGGCGTGGTGGTTTTACCGGCTCTTGTCGCTCTGGCTGAACATTGCCCGGACCTGACCGGCCCCGAAGCACTGGCAGCCGTCGTCACCGGGTACGAGGTTGCCGGGCGTGCCGGTATGTCACTGCACGCATCTGTCAGTGATTATCACACATCGGGCGCTTGGAATGCGTTGGGCGTCGTGGCCATGGCATCTAGGTTGCGCCGTCATTCTCGCGAACAGATGCGACATGCCATGGGTGTTGCCGAATATCACGGCCCGCGCAGTCAAATGATGCGCGAAATTGCGAACCCTACCATGTTGCATGATGGCTCGGGCTGGGGCGCATTGGTCGGGCTCTCTGCCGCCGTTCTGGCCGAACGCGGTTTTACTGGCGCTCCAGCGATCACGGTCGAGGCCGAGCCGGCCGCGCAGTACTGGGCTGACCTGGGCCAGTTTTGGCAAGTCGAGCATCAATACGTGAAGCCTTACCCTATCTGCAGATGGGCCCACGCTGCCATTGACGGAGTGCGAATGCTGATGCTGAACAATGCACTATCGGCGGATCAGATCAAAACGGTGCAAATCAACAGCTTTCATGAAGCCGCCCGTTTATTCTCAGGAATGCCCGACACGACGTCTCAAGCACAATACTCGCTGCCTTTTGCGGTTGCCGTTCAGGCGATTTACGGGCGAATCGGCGTCGAACATATTTCGGGCGCGGGTCTGTGCGATCCAAAAGTTGCCGCCTTCATCACCCGTATTCAGGTATCCGAGGATCAACGTCATTCCCTACGGTTTCCAGAAGGACGTTGGGCGGATGTGCGTATTACCACAACTGACGGCCGTGTCTTTGCGTCGGGCGACGTTCACGCGCGAGGCGGGCCCGAAGATCCGTTCAGCCGCGCAGATGTGATCGCAAAGTTCAAGGACTTTGCCATGCCTGCGATCGGTGTCGAGCGCACAGACGCCATCGCCGCGGCTATTTTGGGCTGGACAGGTGAGTCTTCACGATTTTCCGATCTAAGCCCGCAGCTTTTTGCACCTGCTTATAGAAAAGCACAGTAAATTTCAGAGATTCAAAGGGTTAGTCTTTCAACGTTTCAAGAAGCGTCGAGATATTTTCCCTTGTATCCGCACTGTCCTGCAAAAGGCCCTCTGCATCTGCCAAGGGTTTTCCGGGGTGTCGTTCAGGCGAACTGGTGAGAGTCTGCGTCAAGTCGTTGACCGTTCCATATTTGGCTTCAAGCTCTTTGGTGATTGCGTCGGATTGACCAGCGAGCCAGAATAACCTGTTGGCTTCATCATGGTCGTTAGCATCGCCCAAAAGTTGTCCCGCTTGTACAAAATCCCCGATGTCCTGCAAGGCCCGCGTCTTAAGAGCCAACGCGTCTTGGGATATGTCTCCCTCCAACTCCAGCAAAGCTTGATGTGGACGTCCCTGCAGTAACGATGAATGCGCCCTAAGCCTTGCTCGTTTGGACCTAAAAGACGTGTCCTGAGGCCGGTTCGCTAGCGCAAATGCCCGGCTGGCGAACCCAAGTTCCACCAACCGCTCTGCGACAGAGACAGCGGTTTCCGTGGTCAAAACCTTCGAGATATTGCTGGATAAGCCGATTGTATGGCGCAGAAATGTTATGTCCTCGGACCGCTCAACCAGAATTTGCACAACGCGGTTAACGGCTCCCTCGTGGTCTTGCCCATCGGGTATTTGCAGTGCGGTATCCATCGCCTGATCGAAATCATTGCTTAGGCTTAGTGCAACCGCATGCGCACGCTGTAACATTGGATGCATCTCGGACTCGCGATACTCTATCTCAAAGGCCGCAGCCAAACCCAGTTCCTTGGGCGAAACCGCACCGCGTTCAGACCAACGTTTTTCAATAAGGCGCGCCAACGAAAGGGGCGCTTCGGAACCCGAATCTCCCGCTTCGATTGCTTCTTTCAGACGGAGCTCTGTTTCTTGGCCGTCGCCTTCCGCCTTAGCTATGGTTGCTTTGGCTTTGGACGTATCGGCGCTGCTGGTGTTCTCAACCCGATCAACGGATCGAAGCACCCGTCTTGCGGCTTCCAATTGGCCGCCTTCCACCATAATTTCCGACAGTCTGGGACCAAGTTGCTTGCGCAAATGATCAGGTAGACGAGCAAATGCATGTTCGATTGACCTCAGTTGCGCATTTTTTGCTAGTACGCCTTCCGACAATACAGACCAAAAGGCTGCGTCACTGTCGCATCGCTGTTGCTCCTGAAACGGGTTCGGCTCATCCACCAAGCGTTCGTCAAGAATCTGGGCGATTGTTGCAATCATTTGCCGCTCGCTTTCGTCAGGCGTCGCAAGGTCCAACATGGCGAGCGCCTCAACGCCAAACCCGTGATAGGCATAGAGCCTTGCAAGCCCTAACGCGCGTGCGCGATCGACGCGGTCAAATTCATGAAACAGAGCGGCGCGGGCGCTTGCCACTTGTTTCGAGAACGGTCGCAGGTCAGACCAGGTGTCAAACCCAATCTCGGCATTGGTAATGCAGGACGGCTGACGTTCAAGTTCAATGAGATCTGGGCCAAGCAGATCGTTCAATTCGTCAAGAATTGAGGTGACGTTGATATTCGCCTCCAGATCTGAAGGCAGAAGAGGCGCGTTTTGGAATCCGGTTGATCTTGGGCCAGCAGGAGTAAGGTTCAGATCGACGATAGAACGATCTGCACCTTGCAGCAGTTTTGTGGATAGCTGGTTTTCAAATTGCCGCGCGTTCAAATTAAGCAAAGGAGGCGCCACCACCTCGGTTTTCCGGACTGTCTCAAGCGGGTTTTCCTGCACAGCCGCTTTGGGGAGCAAAGGCGGTGGGATATCTTCGCTGAGCGGTGGAATGTAGGCAGCGGGCGCAATATCCACCACGACCATCGTGTCTTTGTAAAGAAATGAGGACGCCACACAGTCGCAACCAAATTGCAACTCTAGCGCATCCCCCGGTTTCTTTTGTGATAATGCCGAAAGGCGGTTTTGCGTTAAACGGCGGAACACAGACCCAGTTTCGAAAGTCACGTCATCGAGTGCCACGTTAAGGCGGGCACCATTTTTCGTTTGAGCCAGATTCCAGCCGGTATCAGGCGGGATCTGTACAACTAATCGGGTATAACCGTTATGTTCACCCGTCCGGACGGTCAATTCCTCGGCGGAAACGGCGTGAGCCGCCCCAAGCAAGATGGCCGCTATGCCCCAGGACTTTTTCATGCGGCTGCCTGCTTAAGCTCTTTCAGCGCCTTTTCAAGGTCCGAGAAGCCGGGGCGGTTATGCGTCGGTGTATTCTGTCGGCCAACCTCGATACACATCGCGGCATTATGGTTGTGTAAATTGGCGACCAGTACTTCTTTGATCAACTGGTAGAAATGGTTGTCCTCTTCAACCACGGCCTTCAGCTTGCCAGCGAAGGGTCCGACCAGACCATAAGCCAGAAAAACCCCTAGAAACGTACCGACCAGAGCACCACCGATCAACTTACCCAATACCTCGGGTGGTTGGTCAATCGAGCCCATTGTCTTGATAACCCCCAGAACGGCAGCAACGATACCCAACGCGGGCAAGCCATCAGCCACCGTTTGCAAAGCATGGCTGGAATGCATGGCGTGATGGAAATTCGCCTCCATCCGCTTTTCCAGAACTTCCTCGACCTGATGCGGATCGTCGTAATTCATCGACGCGGATCGCATTGTGTCACAAATCAGGTCAACGGCTTCCTTATCCGATTGGATCTTGGGATAGGCGGAAAAAAGAGACGAGTTTTGAGGGTCTTCAATGTGCTGTTCGACCTCGACCGGGTTCGCCTTGGCAATACGGATCATCGAAAACAGAAGACAAAGCAGATCGCGATAGTCTTCGGGTTTCCACTTGGGACCTTTGAAAACCTTGCCCATATCCTTGATGGTGTGTTTCACGGCGCTCATGTCATTGCTGATCAAAAAGGCGCCCACGGCCGCGCCTCCGATCATCATCATCTCGAATGGCAATGACTTAAGGATGATCGTCATTTTGCCGCCCGCAGCCAAATAGCCGCCGAACACCATGGCGAAAATGACGACGATTCCGATTATTCCGATCATGTGTGCTCTCCGACGAAGTCAAATGCGGGATTAAAGGACATAAAGTTTATTCCTGAGGGGCGGCAGCATTTCGCCCCGCCATGATGACGCTGATTGTATAGGCCGCCTCGGGGCTGAGCCCGGCGAGGACGCCGGCAGCTGCGTCCGGCGGCATGCGGGACAAAAAACCAGCTGCGAAACCCGGATCCATTGTCTCAAACAAGGCTGCGGCGTCTTTCGGTTTCATGCTTTGGTACACATCGGTCAACCGCGTCAGATCGGTCTCTGCTGCTTTTTGGGCATAGGATAACGTTTCCCGAAGGCTCTTTTCGGCGTCCTGTAACGTAACAAGGCGCGCCTCGATCGCCTGATCAGCGATATCGAGGGCTCTTTCCTTTTCCAAAATCGCCGCCTCACGCTCTTTCAATGCTTGTTCGCGGCGCAACAAAGCAGTCAGCAATTCTCGGGTTTTGGGATGGTCGTCCATTATCGGTTTCGCGGCAGTGACCGACGGCTCCGCGGCCTTGGCCAAGGCAGGTCCGGCTTCAAGCCCAACGCGGATTGCTGCAGACCCGACCATCAACAACGAGATCACTGTAAGAACGCCGCCTTTGGGCCGGTTGGAAGCCTTGCGAGTCATGCCGTTCCCTCACCGATTTTGCGCGTATGTCGCATAAACATGAGACCCATCGCGCGTTTGGGCTCGGGCTTTTCTGTCAGCTCGGTCGTGGATTTGGGTTCTGTTGGAACCTCGTCCTTCGGTAAAAAGGCCGTTTCGGTCGCCCCTGCTGTGTCTGTTTCTTCTACCTCGTCTTTTTCTGGAATGACGTCGTGCATCGACGCCATCATCAACTCTAGCTGCTGGGCCACAGATTCCGCTCTGAGAGTTAGCGACTTGAGTTCATCACCAGCCTGATCTGACGTCGCACGGGCCGAATCCAGTGATTTCTTAAGTTCTTCTGCCTGCGAAGACAAAACGGCCACTGCTCCGCCAACGCCTTTTTCAAGATCCGTGAAACGCCTGAGGCGGCGCGATAGAACAAAACAATACAGGCCTGCACCAAGAGCGCCGGCAACCAGAAAAATATCTGCGATCAATTCCAATTTCGCCTCCTAGTTCAGTACGAATTCCATCACGAGAACATCGCGCACGCGGTCTTCTCCGACGACGATCCCGATTCGACGCAGCAGATGGCCGCGTATGCGCATCAGCGCCAGGGAATCTTCCAGATCCCCAACTTGAACGGCACGCAAATATCCATTCAGGACGTCCATGATTCGCGGCTTCATTTTTTCAACGTCGCTCAGGTGTTCTGGATTCACCTCAAGCTGCGCATGAAACTTCAGGTGCCGCGAATCGCCCGACTTGATCGAAACGATGACCGGCGGCAGATCGACAAAAACCACGTCGGGCAGGGCCTTGAGAGGTTTTTCCGTACCTTCTTTCATAGGTGCTTCAGCGGTTGGTTTCGGGCCAAAGGGTAACATTCCCGACGTGGTCAGGTAGTATCCGCCAGCTGCCCCGGCCACGGCTAGAATCGCACTGATAATCAAACCACTTTTCCCTGATTTTTCAGTCTCTTCTGCCTGTTCTGCAGTCGCGTCGGTCATGACGTCCTCATTCATCCGTTCCGCAACTGTCATAACCCGTCAGGGACTAACCGATTGTTAAGGGCAATCGTTCAAACAAGGGATGTGCCGGGCAGAATGCCGGCGAGTCGGAGGTGAGCGTGCAGCAGATCGGAACTGTCTGGGCAAGTTTGGACAGGCGTAAACAAATCATCGTTGCCGGTGCAGTCGTGCTGGTGTTTCTTGGGGTACTAACGATGTCGCGACTGGTAGGCGCGCCGTCGATGACCTTGCTTTATGCCGGGCTGGAAAGTGGCGCAGCTGGCGATATCGTACGGTCGCTGGACCAGCGTGGCGTGCCGTATGAGATTCGCGGCGGCTCGATCTATGTACCGGGTTCGCAGCGTGACGAGCTGCGTATGACCCTAGCCAGTGAAGGGCTGCCTGCGAACGGAAACAGGGGATATGAGCTGCTGGATTCGCTGAGCGGCTTTGGCACGACGTCCCAGATGTTCGACGCTGCGTATTGGCGCGCGAAAGAGGGGGAGCTGGCACGTACCATTGTCGGTGGCCCGCACATCAGCCAGGCACGGGTTCATATCGCGAACGGATCCTCGAATCCGTTCCAGCGCAGCGTTGCTCCGACGGCATCGGTCTATCTGGTATCCTCAGGGGCCGACATTACTTCGGATCAGGCAAAGGCAATCCGCTTTCTTGTGTCGTCCGCTGTCAGTGGCTTGGCGCCGGAAAACGTCGCGGTGATCGACTCGAATGGTGCGGTCATTGGTGCGCAAGACAATCCTGTGGCGGGCGATACGGTCGACGACAAAGCCCAACAGCTGCGCGAGCGTGTTCTGCGCCTTGTTGAAGCCCGCGTCGGGACCGGAAACGCCGTGGTCGAAGTCAGCGTGGACACCGTTACCAAAACCGAATCGATCCGTGAGCGTCGATTTGACCCTAATGGGCGTGTCGCAATCAGTACCGATGTCGAAGAACGATCGGATAGTGCCCGTAACCAATCTGCTGATGTGACCGTTGCATCGAACTTGCCGGACGGGGACGGGGCCGGTGGCGATGAATCGAATTCGAACGCAACCCAAACGCGCGAGCGGGTGAATTATGAGGTTTCGGAAACCGAGCTGGAGGTCCACAACGCGCCAGGAGCCATCAAACGTTTGACGGTTGCCGTTCTGGTAAACGGTACGACATCGTCAGACGCAAATGGCGTCGAGAGCTTTGTGCCCATGCCGGAAGTCGAGATGGACGCACTGAAAGAGCTTGTCGCTTCGGCTGTTGGCTTCGATGCCGAGCGTGGTGATGTCATTACACTGAAGTCCATGAATTTGCCCGTGGTTGAACCGCAGGGAACCGTGGCTTCGTCCTCGCTTTGGGGGAGTATCCATCTTGATGCGATGTCGTTGATCCAGATGGCCATTCTGGCAGCGGTTTCGCTGATCCTTGCCCTGTTTGTCATTCGACCCATTCTGATGAAACCGGCCGCCGCGCCTGCCTTGTTGCCGGCAGGTGCCGCGACAGAACCCGAAGCATATCTGACCGGTGAGATCGCGACCGATGAAGCTGGCCAATACCAGTCGCTGCCTGGACAAGCTCCGGCAGGTGATGTCCCGACCCTCGCCAGCGCGCCCGGCGCCGATCCTGTGGACCGGTTGCGAACGATGATCGGCGACAAGCAGGAAGAGACCGTGGAAATCCTGCGCAGCTGGCTTGAAGAAGGTGAGGAGCGTGCTTGATGTCGATAGCCCATCTTCTTGAAGATTTCACTCTGCAAGCCGGTGGAGGACAGCTCCACCTGTTGGATGAAGACGCGCTTGAAGAACAGCGGTTGGCCTCATTCGAACAAGGCTACAGCGCAGGTTGGGAAGACGCTCTGCAAGCGCAAGAGCAAGGCCGTAAGCAAGTCTCAGCCGAGCTGGCCAAGTCGTTGGAGGATATGTCCTTCACCTACCATGAAGCCGTGACGCGTATGACTTTGTCGTTGGAGCCCATGTTCAACAGCCTTGTGAATGCGGTTCTGCCCGACACGCTAGATCGCGGGTTCGCCGCGCGGTTGGTCGAACAGCTCAGCGAGATGGCACAGGAACAGATCGGACAACCGATGCAAGTGTTTGTTCCTAAGGGGCGCGCGGTTGGGGTTCAGAAGATGATCCCATCCAGCCTGTCAACGGCGGTGAAGGTGATCGAAGATCCCTCGCTCGAAGCCGGACAGGCAAGGCTGCAGGTCGGCGTGGCCCAGCGTGAAGTTGATACTGATGGGCTGCTGGCATCGGTCGCCGGGGCGTTCGACGCGTATGTATTTGAGGCAAAAGAGGCAATGAGCAATGAGTGATCCCCAAACCCCAAAACCAGAGAAAGCCAATCCGTTCGAGTCGGTTCCGATCGAAGTCACCGTATCCGTGGGGCGCGCCCGACCTTTGATCCGCGACCTGTTGAACATGGGTGAGAATGCGGTGCTGACGCTGGATAAACGTATCGAGGACCCGGTCGACCTCTATGTCGGCGACCAGCTTGTTGCACGGGGTCTTCTGGAAGAGTCGGAAGGGGATCAGCCGGGCCAACTGGCCGTACGCCTGACCGAGATTGCTGACCTGCAGAACGGGATCGGCTGATGCGCGTATTGCCGTGGCTTATCGTTGCGCTGATAGGGATGACTCCGTCCTTTGCCATGGCGCAGGAGCTATCTTTGTCGCTGGAGGATGGGGGCTCGATCTCGGCCCGGACAGTCCAGTTGATCCTGTTGATCACCGTTCTCAGCCTGGCACCCGGATTGGCGATCATGATCACCTGTTTCCCGTTTCTGATCACGGTACTGGCAATTCTGCGGCAAGGGATCGGGTTGCAACAATCGCCCCCCAACATGCTGATCGTCAGCCTGGCTTTGTTTCTGACCTATTTCATAATGGAGCCCGTCTTTACCGAAGCCTGGACCACTGGCATCCGCCCCATGGTCAATGAAACGATGGAGGTTGAGCCCGCTTTGGAACGGGCGTTGCAGCCATTTCGCGCCTTCATGGCCGCAAGGCTGGACCCCGATACATTTCACGCAATGGCTGCGCTTCGACCAGAAGGCAATACAGTCGATGTGTCACCGGATGCTCCGTTGTCGATCCTGATGCCATCTTTCATGTTGTCCGAGATCGCGCGCGCTTTTCAGATCGGCTTCCTCATCTTTCTGCCGTTCCTGATCATCGACCTTGTCGTTGCGGCGGTGTTGATGTCGATGGGTATGATGATGGTACCGCCGGCCACGGTCTCACTTCCGTTCAAGCTGGCGTTTTTTGTAATTGCGGACGGATGGTCTTTGATCGCAAGCGCCTTGGTCCGAAGTTACATGGCCTGACAGATCAGTGCCGTGTAATCGTCAATCGGGCGCGCAACCCCTGATCTCCGGCCTCGAACCGCAGCGCGCCGCCGTGCTGTTCCGCGACCGTCGCGGCAATGGTCAGACCCAGGCCGAAGCCGTCTGACGACCCTGTATTGGTTCCACGCTGGAAAGGGGCCATCAGAGCTTCGATATCCTGAACCGACAGATCGGTGCCCTTGTCCTCGACCGTGATCGTGGCAGAATGCGCGTCGGTTTCAAGCTGGACCTCGGCATGGCGGCCGTATTTCAGCGCGTTGTCTATCAGGTTTGTCAAGGCGCGTTTCAGCGAAATCGGTCTGGCGGTGACCAGCATGCGCCGCGCTTCCTGCAAGGTGCCGTGCCCGCGCCGGGACATGAAAACGGATGGCGCACCTTCAACCGCAACAGGATCAATGTTCTGCAAGGTCACGGGGCGATCCATATCCTGATAGTCGTCGACAACCGACTCGACCAGGGATGTCAGTGAAATCTGACGAGGCTCTTCGACACTCAGTTCCGAGCGCGTGTATGTCAGGACACTTTCGATCATGCCTGTCATCTGATCCACATCTGCTTCGAGCTTTTCACGCAATTCATCATCCGCAATAAGCGCAGCGCGCAATCGGACTCGGGTTGCGGGGGTTCCCAGATCATGGCTGACGCCCGAAAGGACAGTGGCACGTTGTTCCAACTGAGCGCGCTCGGCATTGAGATGGGCGTTCACGGCAGACACGATGTCCCGCAGCTCGGTCGGGCCATCCGCGTCGTAACTGTCGGGTCCCCCGCGCCGCCGTCGGTCGCGCAGGGCGTGGGCAAATCGCGTGAACGTATCAGACACATTACCGACCGAGGTCAGGATCACCGCCAGCGCTACGATTCCCAGCAATATCGCAGGCAGGCGTAGATCGGTCGGGGCCGCGCCGCACCCCCAGATACCGGTTCCGTCCACGCGGTACCATGGCCCACGTCCAAACTGCGCGATCAGGATCGGCTCGCTGCAATAGGTGGCCAGCAATCGTGTCAGGTTACCCATTTTCTCGGGCCCTGTCTGATCGCTACGCGAGACGATGTCCGAGACCGGATAGACCAGACGATCGGACAGGATTGCCAGCGTCAATTCACGCCCGTTGAGCGGCGCGGAACTGTCTGTCAGGATCGAAAGGTTGGTTAGGAACCGACGGCCCGAAGACCCAGGAAATTGCTGGAACTCTCCCTTATCGGCCAGGACGGCATCCGCCGGTGACAAGGGCGTAATGGACAGCGGGGCGGCCGGGGCCATTCCGGTGCGCAGGTCTTCGTAAACGGTGAACCCTGCGACGAAGGATTGCGTCAGGAACTGATTCCAGGCGCGGGCCGAAGCAAACCACAGGCTGGCCGATACCAGCCCTGTTGCGAAGGCTGAGATCACCCAAAACCAGCCTAGATTGCGTAGGCGCAGTGTCATTCTTCTTGCACCGACACGTCGGCGGCAAAAACATAGCCGACGCCGCGTTCGGTGCGCAGCATCTGCGGGTCCTTCGGGTTGACTTCGATCTTTGACCGCAGCCGCCCCACCAGCATGTCGATGGCGCGGCCCTGCGCCTCGGGCTTGTCGGTGCCGCCGGTGACATCCAGCGCGGCGACGATCTCATCCCTTGTCAGGGGGATATGCGGATTGGCCAGTAAAACCTTGAGCAACGCCGTCTCACGTTGTGACAGCGCCACCAAATAGCCCTCGGGTGAATGCACCTCATCGCGTTTGCCATCATAGAGCCAGCCGTCAAAGCGGAAGCTGTGGATGCGGCGGCGGTAGGCCAGTGACGATGACCGCCGCGCCCGTTGCATCACCGCCCGCACGCGAGCGAGCAGAAGCTGCGGGTTGAAAGGCTTGGCGATATAGTCATCGGCCCCGACCTCATACCCCGCCATGCGCTGATGGTCGGCTGAGAGGGCCGAGACCAGAATGATCGGCACATCCTGTTCGGCGCGCAGGCGGGCGCAGATCTCGACGCCGTTTTCATCGCCCAGCATCACGTCCAGCAGGATCAGGTCGATGCGGCCGGTGTTCAGGTGGCTGCGGATTTCATTTTCAGAACTGGCGGGCAGGGCGATGAACCCGTTCTGCTGCAGGAACTGGGTCATCATCGCCCGCATCTCGGGGTCGTCATCCACCACCAAAAGTCGCGGGATACTCACGCGGTTTGTCCTCCCAGTCACTGTTCCTCCGATATCGTCAATTGTAACGAACGGAAACAGATTCAATGTCAACGTAACACGCTGTAACAGAAGCGGTGAAAAATTGGTCTGACGCACGGGTTTGGCGCGGATTCCAAGTTGCCAGACGGCCCGTGCGCCCCAGTATGGCCGACATCGCTGCTGCGGCAGTCACTTCGTTCTCTAGGGAGGAGACAAGAAATGAAACGTTTTGCATTTGCCACCGTATCGACGCTGGCAGTTGTGGCCGGATCGTCGGTGCTGGCGGGCCCTCAGGCCGAAGTTCTGCATTGGTGGACATCGGGTGGTGAGGCCAAGTCGGTTGCCGTCCTGCAAGAGGAATTCGCGGCCAATGGTGGCAGCTGGACCGATATGCCCGTGGCCGGTGGTGGCGGTGATGCCGCGATGACCGCGCTGCGCGCCCGCGTTCTGTCGGGCAACGCGCCGACGGCCGTTCAGCTGAAAGGCCCCGCCATTCAGGAATGGTATGAAGAAGGCGTACTGGCCGATATCTCATCCGTGGCCGAGGCCGAAGGCTGGGCCGATGTTCTGCCCGCCTCGATCGCAGGTCACATGAAATGCGAGGGCACGTGGTGCGCCGCGCCTGTGAACGTACACCGCGTTGACTGGATCTGGGCCAACGCCGACGTTCTGGCCGCAAATGGCATCGAGATGCCGACCACGTGGGACGAATTCAACGCTGCCGCGGATAAGCTGCAAGCCGCAGGTGTGATCCCGCTGGCCCATGGTGGTCAGGCATGGCAGGACGCGACCGTTTTTGAAACCGTGGTACTGGGCATTGGCGGTCCCGAGTTCTTCCAGAAAGCGCTGGTTGATCTGGACCCTGAGGCGCTGACCTCGGACACGATGGTGCAGGTGTTCGACCAGATGCGCACAATGCGCGGCTACGTGGACGAGAACTTCTCGGGCCGCGACTGGAACCTGGCCACCGCGATGGTCATGAACGGTGAGGCGGCGTTCCAGATCATGGGTGATTGGGCCAAGGGCGAGTTCCTGGCGGCGGGCAAAAAACCCGGCGAGGATTTCCTGTGCGCCTCGACCCCCGGTGACGGCTATCTGTACAATGTCGACAGCTTTGCAATGTTCGATGTGGACGGAGATGACAAGAAAGCCGGTCAGGACCTGCTGGCCAAGCTGATCGTCGCACCGAACTTCCAGAAAGTGTTCAACCTGAACAAAGGCTCGATCCCGGCACGGACCGACGTGGCACTGGATGACTTTGACATCTGCGCCAACTTGTCGGCCGAAGATATGGGGTCGACCTCGGACGCAGGCTCGCTGCTGCCGTCTTATGCCCACGGCATGGCGCTGCGCGGGTCGCAGTCTGGTGCGATCACCGATGTTGTGACCGCGCATTTCAACTCGGATATGTCGTCGGCTGACGCGGTTCAGCAATTGGCGGCGGCAGTGGCCAACAGCTACTGATCCAAATCGCTCTGCCCCCTATACTGACGGGGCAGAGCATCTTTCCCCGGAGGAAATCATGTCCGAATGGCTGGAAAACCACCTGCCCAAGGTGGTGCTGGCACCGTCGTTCATTGCCGTATTGATCTTTGTCTACGGCTTTATCGGATGGACGGCCTGGGTGTCACTGACCCGATCGAAACTGTTGCCGAAATACGAGATCAAGGGATTCATCCAGTATGAACGCCTATTTGACTCGCCCCGCTGGGACACGGCAATCAACAACCTGTATATCTTTGGCGCGCTGTTCATCGTGATCGCGATGGTGCTGGGCCTTTTGCTGGCCATTTTGCTGGATCAGAAAATCCGCGTCGAAGGGGCCATCCGAACGATCTATCTGTACCCGATGGCGCTGTCGATGATCGTGACCGGCACCGCGTGGAAGTGGATCTTGAACCCCGGTCTGGGGATCGAATCCATGGTGCAGGGTTGGGGTTTCACGAATTTCGAGTTCGACTGGCTGGTGAACCCGGACTACGCCATCTACACCATCGTGATGGCCGCGATCTGGCAGAGCTCGGGCTTCGTGATGGCGCTGTTCCTTGCTGGCTTGCGTTCAGTGGATGGTGAGATCATCAAGGCAGCCCAAGTCGATGGTATCCCAACATGGCGCATCTACACGGCGATCATCATCCCGTCGATGGCTCCGATCTTCCTGTCGGCCTTCATCGTGCTGGCCCACCTCGCGATCAAGAGCTTTGACCTTGTCATCGCCCTGACAGGCGGCGGTCCCGGTTACGCAACCGATCTGCCAGCGACCTACATGTACGCCATGGCGTTTTCGCGCGGCGATATTGGTCAGGCGGCCTCGTCCGCGATGATCATGATGCTGGTCGTCTTTGCCATCGTCGTTCCCTATCTTTACTCAGAGCTGAGGGCTAAAAATGACTGATCTGTCGATGCCCCAATCCCAAACCCAAACCCGTAGCCAAAGTGCCGTCGGCAAGATTGCCCTGCGTTGGTTGCTGTACGTCCTGCTGGGCCTCTTTGCGCTGTATTACCTGATGCCGTTGTTCGTGATGTTGACGACATCGCTGAAAAGCCTTGAGGAAATCCGCACCGGGTCCCTGATATCCTTACCGCGCGAGGTCAGCTTTGATGCCTGGAAAACCGCATGGTCCGGTGCCTGTACCGGTATTCAGTGCGAAGGCCTGCGGCCATATTTCTGGAACTCGGTTCTGATCGCGGTGCCTGCGGTGGCGATCTCGACCCTGCTAGGTGCGCTGAACGGCTATGTCGTTGCACAGTGGCGGTTCAAAGGAGCGAACATCATCTTCTCATTGATGCTGTTCGGCTGCTTCATCCCGTTTCAGGTTGTGCTGCTGCCGATGGCGCGCCTGCTGGGCATGATGGGGATCGCCGGAACTATTCCGGGCCTGATCTTTGTCCACGTCATCTACGGGCTGGGCTTCACCACGCTGTTTTTCCGCAACTACTATGTCACCATCCCGTCCGAGCTGACCAAGGCCGCGCGCGTTGACGGGGCAGGGTTCCTACGGATTTTCTGGTCGATCTTTCTGCCGCTGTCGCTGCCCATCATCGTTGTGACCGTGATCTGGCAGTTCACGCAGATCTGGAATGATTTCCTGTTCGGCGTGTCGTTCAGCCAGGCGGGCACGCAACCCGTGACCGTGGCGCTCAACAACATCGTAAACTCCACCACCGGCGTCAAAGAATACAACGTCGACATGGCCGCCGCGATCATCGCGGGGCTGCCGACGCTGCTCGTCTATGTCGTTGCCGGTAAGTATTTCATCCGCGGCCTGACCGCCGGTTCTGTGAAGGGATAAGACCCATGGCACCCATCCTTGATATCAACAAACTCTACAAGAATTACGGTGCGACCGAGATTCTGAAGGACATCAACATTTCGATCGAGCCGGGCGATTTCCTGGTGCTGGTCGGCCCCTCGGGCTGCGGCAAGTCCACCCTGCTGAACTGCATTGCGGGGTTGGAAGAGATCACTGGCGGCACCCTGTCCATTGGTGGCAATGACATGACCCATGTCAGCCCCAAGGACCGCGACATCGCGATGGTGTTCCAGTCCTACGCTTTGTATCCGACCATGACCGTGGCCAAGAACATCACCTTTGGCATGAAAGTGCGCGGGGTAGATCAGGCGACGCAGGATGCCAAGCTGAAAGAGGTGGCTTCGCTGTTGCAGATCGAACCACTGCTGAACCGCCGCCCAAGCCAGTTGTCAGGTGGACAGCGTCAGCGGGTGGCCATGGGTCGGGCGCTGGTACGCGATCCCAAGCTGTTCTTGTTCGACGAACCGCTATCCAACCTCGACGCCAAGCTGCGGGTCGAGATGCGGACCGAGATCAAGAAACTGCACCAGACGCTGGATGCCTCGATCGTCTATGTCACCCATGACCAGATTGAGGCGATGACGCTGGCGACCAAGATCGTCGTGTTGAAAGGTGGGGTGGTGCAGCAGATCGGCACCCCGGCCGAGATCTACAACAACCCGGCCAATCTGTTTGTGGCGGATTTCATGGGCTCACCCGCGATGAACCTGATCCCGGCACAGGCGCGCAAGAATGGCTCGGGCACCCAGATCGCCATCGCGCGTGAGGGAGGCGACCTGCTGTTGACAGAATCGCGTGATCTGGCCCTTCCGCAGGATGTGATCCTGGGTCTGCGTCCCGAGGACATTGCTGAGGCCGGGTTCCGCGCAGGCGACGGCGTGCAAGAGGCCGAATGTCTGGTCGATATGGTCGAACCTGCAGGGGCCGACACCTATGTGGTCTCGGAGCTGGGCGGCAAGCAGGTCACGGCGCGTCTGCACGCGGAAACCAGCGCGCAGGCGGGGAAACCTCTGAACCTCGCCTTCGACATGAGCAAAGTGTCGTATTTCGCCAAGGAAACCGGCGAGCGCTTGAATTAAGGGCGTTCAAGCCCCAACAAAAAAGCGCCGCGCGATGGGGTCGCGCGGCGCTTTTGTCATGTGAACCCGATCAGCTCAGCTTGTTCTGCTTCATGTCCTTGATCAGACGGTTCAGATCGCCTCCGCGCGCGTCCAGCAGTGCGCCAACTTCGGTGCGCTCGGTCAGCAGCATGTTCACCCCTTCGATGAACATGTTGAAAAACCGGTCACGGCCCGATTTGTCCGACACCAGGAACGTCACCTCGAACGGGGACGAGCCCTGAAGTTTAACCGAGGTGCGCACCTCATACCCAGCTTTGATCTTGCGTGCGTTGCGCACGGTGACCTGACCGCCGATGAATTCACGGAAGCGGCGGCCATATTTGTTCGAGATATAGCCCTGAAAGGCGTCGGTGAATTGTCGCAGCTGCGCCGGGCTGGCAGATCGGCCATCTGCCCCCAACACGTAACGCGCCATAATCGGCACATCAGCATATTGCGCAAAAATCTTCTCGAAATCGCGGAGCATCGCGTTTTCGGACTTGCCCGAGGCGATTACACGGTTGATATCGTCCACCACACTGACCACCAGCGCCTTGGCGCTGGCTTCGGTTTGGGCGTAAGCGGGCAGGGCGGCCATCAAAGCACCGGCCAGGCCAGTGGCGACAAATCCGCGTCGATTTAGATGGTTATTCAGCATAGGGGTCCTCGTAGGGGTCTAGGTAGGGGTCCCTGACAGGGTCGGTTCCGATGTCTGCGTAGGGGTCGTCATATAGGCCCAGATAGGCGTCTTCATCGTCTCGCGCCAGTTCAAACCGGCGATTTTGCAGGTAGATGGTCTGTGACTGCGCATAACTGTCGGCGCTTTCATACAGGATCGAGTCGACCGTATCCGAGAACCGGCCCCGATCCCCGGCGCGCCGCACAACCTCGGCATAGACGCCGATATTGTCGATCGGGCGTACAGGCGAAAAGTTGATCGGGTTCGAGAAAAGATTGACCACAACACCAATCGCGTCACGCTGGGTCGATGGACCGTATAGCGGCAGTTCCACATAAGCGCCTTCTCCGACACCCCATACATGCAATGTCTCGCCAAAGTCGGTGTCAACCGGCGGCAGGTTCAACTCGTCCGCCGGTTTGGACAAGCCTGCTCCGCCAACGGTCGTATTGATTGCAAAGCGCAGCAGGGCATTGCCCGACTGTTTCAGATTACCCTGCAACAGATAGTCCAGCGCCTGCCCCGGCATGGTCAGGTTTTCCGCGAAATTGCTGAAACTGGTCACAACCGGATCGGGGAAGATCTTCACATAGCCTTTCGAGGCGGGGCGGAACAGAAACCGGTCAACGCCCAGATTGAAGTTGTGAATACCCCGATTGTTTCTTTCGTAAGGGTCAAACACCTCACCCGGAGGGGTGCCTTCCGGTGGGCGTGTAGCGCAGGCGCCGAGAGTTGCCACAAGGGACAGGAGGATAAGGGGCTTCAAGCGGATTTTGCTTAGCACGGTCTTTGCCACTCCAACACGTCAGGAACGAATGCGCCTGAACGTTCAATCAATACTGCCTTTGGCCGTTTCTAACGGCGCAATTCAATGTCACATAGGTGTTTCACAAATCTATTGAAACAGCCAGCGTGTAACCCGGTTAAGAGGTCAAGGTAAAGTGACACGAGTTCAACACTAAAGAATAAGAGAAGTTATGCTTACAGCACCACTGACGCTTAATTCGGCGGTTTGGTGCTTTTCGAACCGGTCTTTCCCGGTTAGCGTCCGACCGACTCGAATTTAGGTGAGGACCATCACATGAGCATTGCAGCAAAACTGGACAGCATGGGCGTTACACTGCCCGACGCGCCGGCACCGGCGGCCAACTATGTGCCTTTCGTGCGCGTTGGTAACATCGTCTATGTTTCGGGGCAGATTTCGAACGATGGTTCGATGATCATCGGCAAGCTGGGCGATGACATGGAGGTCGAAGCTGGTGCAGCCGCCGCCAAAGTGTGTGCGATCAACCTGCTGGCGCAAGTCAAAGCGGCCTGTGGCGGTGATATCGACAAGCTGGTGCGGGTGATCAAACTGACAGGGTTCGTGAACTCGACCCCTGATTTCACAGCACAGCCACAGGTCATCAACGGCGCGTCGGACTTTCTGGTCGAAGCGCTGGGTGAGGCTGGTCGCCATTCGCGCTCGGCTGTCAGCGCTGCGGCGTTGCCTCTGGGCGTCGCTGTTGAGATCGAAGGTATTTTCGAGGTCGCATGACACCCGCCTTGCCTGACGTGTTCCTGCAGGCTCCGATCGCGCATCGGGCATTGCACGACCTCTCGGACAACCGCCCGGAAAACAGCCGGGCGGCCATTCGCGCGGCTGTCGAGGCCGGATATGGTATCGAGATTGACCTGCAACGCACCAGCGACAACCGGGCGATGGTGTTTCACGACTATGACATGACCCGTTTGACGGGCAGGTCTGGCCCGATCCAGCAAATCTCGGCGGCCGAGGCGCAAGCGACTCAGCTTTTGCATGCCGCAGACGGGATCCCGACGCTGGACGAGGTGCTTGAGATCGTGGCCGGGCAAGTGCCTCTGCTGATCGAATTGAAAGATCAGGATGGCGCGATGGGCACTGATGTTGGCCCTCTGGAGCAAGATACCGTGCGTGCTTTGCAGGGCTATGACGGGGCCGTGGCGCTGATGTCATTCAACCCTAATTCCGTCGCCGAACTGGCACGAATTGCCCCCCATCTGCCGCGCGGCATCACAACTTGTTCGTATCAGCCCAAGGTCGAACATTTGCCACAAGCAGTCTGCGACCATTTGCGTGGCATTCCCGATTTCGAACGGGTCAGCGCCAGTTTCATAAGTCATGAGGCTGCAGACCTGGCGCGTCCCCGTGTGGCCGAGTTGAAGGCGCAGGGTGTGCCGATCCTGTGTTGGACCATCCGCTCGCCCGAACAAGAGGCAGAGGCCCGCAAGGTTGCCGATAATGTGACCTTCGAGGGGTATTTGGCCGCCCACCCGGGTTGAACCCCACCCCATCCGTCACAGATAAAGACAAGACGCGGAGGGCACATGGATCAGGCGCAAATCGAGGTTCGGGTACTGGGGTCGCTTTCGCAAATCCCTGCTGCAGAGTGGGACAGTTGCGCCTGCCCCGAGGCTGAGGATGGCGGTCGCCCATTAGATCCGTTTACCACGCATCGGTTTTTGTTGGCGCTGGAGAACAGCGGCTCGGTCGGGCGCGGCTCAGGCTGGCAACCGCAATATCTGACCGCGTATCTGGATGGAATGCTGATCGGCGCGGCCCCGATGTATGCCAAGTCGCATTCACAGGGTGAGTACATTTTTGACCACAACTGGGCGCACGCTTATGAGAATGCGGGCGGGCGCTATTACCCCAAGCTTCAAATTGCGGTGCCCTTCACACCCGCCACGGGGCGACGGTTTCTGGTGCGGCCGGGGTATGAGGGCGTTGGTCTTTCGGCTTTGGTGCAGGGCGCAGTGCAACTGGCCGCTGATAATCAGGTCTCATCTATCCATGCTACCTTTTGCACCGAGGCCGAGGCCGAAGCGGGTGAAGAAATGGGCCTGATGGTGCGTCATTCGCAACAGTTTCACTGGCTCAATCATGACTACGCGGATTTCGACGGGTTTCTGGGGGCCCTTTCGTCGCGCAAACGTAAGAATATCCGTAAGGAACGCGCGCAGGCCTGTGGATTTGGCGGTCAGATTCGCACCTACACGGGCGATGACCTACGGCCCGAGCACTGGGATGCGTTCTGGCGGTTCTATCAGGACACAGGCGCGCGCAAATGGGGTGCGCCCTATCTGACCCGTCAGTTCTTTGACATTGCCCATGAAACCATGGCCGGTGACATGGCGTTGGTGCTGGCTGAACGGAATGGATATCCGATTGCAGGTGCGCTGAACTTCATAGGGCGCGAGACGCTTTATGGCCGCTATTGGGGTTGCATCGAACATCACGCCTGCCTGCATTTCGAACTGTGTTACTATCGGGCAATCGATATTGCCATTGCGCAAGGCTTGTCACGGGTCGAGGCGGGCGCGCAGGGGGAACACAAGCTGGCGCGGGGTTATCTGCCAACGCGCACGCACAGCCTGCATTGGGTGAACGATCCTGGTTTTTCCGATGCAATCAAAAAGTATCTGGACGCCGAGGCCCACGCAGTGGGAGAAGAGATCGAGATTCTGACGGATTACGGCCCGTTCAGAAAAGCGAACCCGGAGGAACAGCAATGACCGAACTTTTGTCAACGGAAACGCGCGGCCCCCTTCTGGACCCTCTGTTTCAAAATGGCTGGACCATGGTGGAAGGCCGGGACGCAATCACGAAGACTTTCATCTTCCAGGATTTTGTTCACGCCTTTGGCTGGATGACCCAAGTGGCCATCTTTGCCGAGAAATGGAACCATCACCCCGAATGGTTCAATGTCTACCGTACGGTCGAGGTGACCTTGTCCACCCATGATGTGGGTGGATTGTCGGCGCTGGACGCAAAGCTGGCCCGAAAGATGGACAGTCTGGTTTAACCCCGGTCGCTTGCCGAGCCGACGCCACCCGCCAGCGAGGCGGCCACACCCATTTGCCGGAATTCATCAGGCGTTACAGTGCCACTGCTCACGTCGATATTTTTCGGGATGCGAGTTTCTCGAAGGCCATTCGATCGCACCGACCGCGCCGCCGGGTTAATGTCTAGACACCGCGTGTCATAACAGGTCAGCCCGCTGGTGTTTATTTGTATCCGCTGCTGACCATCCGGTCCGGTTACAATCGGCGCTTGCGGCACGTCACACGCTGCAAGCAAAGCCAGAACACCCAGCGAAATCCATTTGTTCATAGCGCGCTCCTGTCGAGTTGGGGCGGTCCTAGTCCAACTGACCGTTCCTGTTTTTGTCGGCAGATGAGAAATCCTCAGTCATCTGCGCATCATATTCTGATCGAGAGATAACGTTATCCCGATTGCGGTCAACGCTTTGGAATTGCTTTATGTCCAGAAAGGGTTTGGCTTCCTCCAGACCCAGCGTGCCACTCTTGTCCTCATCCATCGCCTGAAACGCATAGTCGGAGAACGCATTGAACTCATCTTTGGACAAGAACCCATCATTGTTCGTGTCTATGGCTTTCAACTCGTTTTCGTGCAGTTCTGCAACGGTTTCAGCCGCAACTGAGCTGGCCGAAAGGACTGCACACAGCGTCACTGTTTTCAGTTTCATCACTTCTCCCATCAGCATGCGAATTTCTGACCTTCGATCCCACCAACAGCAGCGCCGGCTGCTGTCAGGATCGTTTTACCAGATCCGCCACCAAATTGGTTGCCGATGACGCCGCCCAAAAGTGCGCCTCCGACTGTGCCACTGAGGCATGCGATCTCATGCTGTCGCGCGGCTTGTTGCTGTGGGGTAGGGGCCGGGCTGCACGCAGCCAAAGCGGCTGCCGAGCCCAGACATAGGGTGATAGTTATGACTTTCATGAATGGATTCCCTGAACAACTGGGTCAAGTATTTGCGGTTCAGAGCGGTCTATCAAGTGAAATTAGGCGAAAAGGCCCCGACCTTGCCGGGGCCAGACAGGGTCAGATGACGTCCAGCAGACCTTCACCAGCGGAAATTTCACACGCGCCGGGGCTTTCTTCCAGATTCAGCGCGGTGACCTTGCCGTCTTCGACCAGCATTGCATAGCGTTTCGACCGCGCGATCAGGCCGGCGGGCGGGGCGTCGAAATCCATGCCGATCGCTTTTGTGAACTCGGACGCGGCATCCGCCAGCATGGTCAGGCCCGCATCGGACGCGCCGGTGGCCTCGCCCCAGGCTTTCATCACGAAGGGGTCGTTGACCGAGACGCAGATGATTTCGTCCACGCCCTTGGCGTCGAACTGATCCTTGGTGCGCATGAAGCTGGGCACATGGGCCGAATGGCAGGTCGGCGTGAACGCGCCGGGGACGGCAAAGATCACCACTTTGCGCCCGTTTGTCTTGTCGGAAATCCGAACCTCTTCAGGGCCTTCGGCACCCATCTGGGTCAGCGTGGCGTCGGGCAGCGTATCACCTGTTGAAATCATTTTTGTGCTCCTGTCGTTTGGATTTGCAGAGTCGGGCTCAGCCGCAATATAGGTGGTCGCGTGGAGGAGACCACGGGAATTCGACAGGGTGAGGGGAAGATGAGCCATATTGTCGTGATCGGTGCCGGGCAGGCGGGTGCATCGCTGGTGGCGCGGCTGCGCAAAGACGGGTTTGAGGGCGATATCACCCTGATCGGGGCCGAGCCGCATCTGCCTTATCAGCGCCCGCCCTTGTCCAAGGCTTATCTGCTGGGCGAGATGGAGTTGGAGCGCCTTTTCCTGCGCCCCGAAAGCTTTTATACCGAGAACAACATTACCCTGCGTCTGGGCCAGCGTGTGACTGCGATTGATCCGCAAACCAAGACCGTGTCGCTGGGTGATGAGGTCATTTCCTATGACGAACTGGCCCTGACCACTGGGTCCGACCCGCGCCGCCTGCCTGCCGCGATTGGTGGCGATCTGGCAGGCGTACATGTGGTGCGCGATCTTGCCCATATCGACGAGATGGAGCCGCGCGTGACCGACGGCGCCCGCGCGCTAATCGTAGGCGGAGGTTATATCGGGCTCGAGGCGGCTGCGGTTTGCGCCAAGCGCGGGGTCAAGGTGACCTTGGTCGAGATGGCCGACCGCATCCTGCAACGGGTCGCCGCACCTGAGACCAGCGATTATTTCCGCGCGCTGCATTCCGGATACGGGGCCGATATCCGTGAAGGCGTCGGGCTGGACCGTCTGCTGGGCGAAGATGGCAAAGTGACAGGCGCAGTTTTGACCGATGGCACCGAGATTGCCGTTGATTTCGTCGTGGTTGGTGTGGGCATCGCGCCCGCGACTCAGCTGGCTGAAATGGCGGGGCTGGAGCTGGAGAACGGCATCAAGACCGACGCCCATGGCCGCACCTCGGATCCGTCGATATGGGCGGCGGGCGATTGCGCGTCTTTCCCGCATGGCGAAGGGCGTATCCGTCTGGAAAGCGTACCCAACGCCATTGATCAGGCCGAGATTGTGGCCCAGAACATGCTGGGCGCGGCCAAGGATTACACCGCGACGCCCTGGTTCTGGTCGGATCAGTATGATGTCAAACTGCAAATCGCCGGTTTGAACACCGGCTATGATCGCGTCGTGACCCGGCAGGGAGAGGGCGCAACCGTCTCCTTCTGGTATTACAAAGGCGATCAACTGATTGCGGTGGACGCGATGAACGATCCGCGCGCCTACATGGTCGGCAAACGCCTGATCGACGCCGGCAAAACCGTCGATCCCGCCGTGGTGGCCGACCCGAATGCGGACCTGAAACCGCTGCTCAAAGCGTGAGGATTATCGCGGGCGAGTTCCGGGGCCGGGCTTTGGCCTCGGTCGGCAAGGGGGATGCGGGGGCGCATTTGCGGCCTACGACGGACCGGGTGCGCGAAAGTCTGTTCAACGTCCTAAGTCACCAGATTGATTTTGACGGGCTGCGCGTGCTGGACCTGTTTGCAGGCACCGGCGCGCTGGGGCTTGAGGCACTGTCGCGCGGTGCGGCTCACGTGACCTTCGTGGATGACGGGCGCGTGGCACAGGGGCTGATCCGCAAGAATATCGACCTGACCCGCAGTGCTGACCGAACCCAGTTGATCCGCCGCGACGCGACCCGGCTGGGCGACAATCCCGGCACGCCTTATGACCTGATCTTTCTTGATCCGCCTTACGGCAAGTCGATGGGCCAAAAGGCTATTGCTGCGCTACCCGGCTGGATCGACGATGACGCCCTGATCGTGTGGGAGGAAAACGCCCCCATGCAGCCGCCCGAAGGGTTCACCCTGCAAGACAGCCGCAAATACGGCGATACGCATATCACGCTGATGTGGAAGGGCGGTACAGATGCATGATCTGGTGATCTTTGACTGCGACGGCGTGCTGGTGGACAGTGAGCCGCTGTCCAATCAGGTGCTTGTCGAAAACCTTTCACGTTATGGGCTGGACCTGACGCTTGAAGACAGTGTGGGGTTCTTTCTTGGCGGGACGATGACCGGGGTGCGTGACAAGGCTCGCGCGCTGGGCGCGGACCTGCCCGAGGATTGGGTCGATGAAGTCTATGCAGAGACCTACGCGCGTCTGCGCGGCGGAGTGGACCTGATGCCGGGTGTTGCCGATCTGCTGGCCACGCTGGACGCGCAAGATATCCCGTTCTGCGTCGCCTCAAACGGCAGTCCGGACAAGATGCAGATCACGCTGGGCCAAAACGGACTGTGGGACAGGTTTCGGGATGTGGCCTTCTCGGCCCATGTTCTAAAGGTGGCGAAGCCCGACCCAACCCTGTTTCTGACGGCGGCTGAACAGTTTGGGGCGAAAGCTCCCGTCGTGATTGAGGACAGCCTTAGCGGCGTCACCGCCGCGATGCGCGCCGATATGCGCTGTCTGGCTTATGCGCCACAGGGCGGAGGGCAAAAACTGGTCGATCTGGGGGCCGAGTTGTTTACGGACATGGCTCAAGTTCCGGTGATTTTGGGACTCTGACCGGGATGTGGTAAGCTGCGGTATGGATCGCGCACTCACCCCTCCGTTCTGGGCACCTTCGCAGGATGCCGACACCTCAACCAGCCCCGAGCGCAAGCCCTTGCGCGCCCCTGTGTTCATCCATGACGCCGTCATCCCGTGGCGGGATGAAACTTTGTTGCTGAAACTGCTCCGCGATCAGGCGCTTGATCAGGACGAATAGGTCGGGTGGAACATATCGCCCGGTGACATGGTGAAAATCTCGACCCCATTGGCCGTCACACCCACCGAGTGTTCAAACTGCGCTGACAACGACTTATCGCGAGTCACGGCGGTCCAGTCATCGGCCAGCGTCTTGGTCTCGGGGCGGCCCAGATTGACCATGGGTTCGATGGTAAAGAACATGCCCTCTTCCAGGACGGCACCGGTGCCGGGACGGCCGTAATGCAACACGTTGGGCGGTGCGTGGAATACACGCCCCAGACCGTGACCGCAGAAATCGCGCACGACGCTCATGCGGTGGGCCTCGACATAGGCCTGAATGGCGTGGCCGATATCACCGAAGGTGTTGCCGGGCTTGACCATCTCGATGCCCTTGAACAGGGCGTCATGGGTCACTTGAATCAAACGCTCGGCTTTGCGGGGCAGCTTACCGGCCACATACATGCGTGAGGTGTCGCCAAACCAGCCATCCACGATGACCGTGACGTCGATATTCAGGATGTCGCCATCCTTCAGCTTTTTGTCGCCGGGAATGCCGTGGCAGACAACATGGTTTACGCTGATGCAGCTGGCGTGCTGATAGCCCTTGTACCCAATGGTTGCCGAGGTCGCGCCAGCGTCCTCGACCATCTGGGTGATCAACCCGTCAATCGCGCCGGTGGTCTGGCCCGGGAACACATGCGGGGCGATATCGTCCAGAATCCGTGCAGCCAAGGCCCCTGCCGCATGCATGCCGGCAAAGTCACCCTGTTCATAGATGCGGATACCGTCCTTGGTCAGGCGGCCACGATGCTCTTTCATCGACGCTAGGCTCCAAATGTTTCGCGCAGCACTTTGTTTACGCTGCTTGTGCAGAAAGTTCCAGAGGGCGATGGGTCGCGGGTTTGCAGATCAGTAAAAATGGTTTGATACTGCAGAAATTCAAGCATGCCTGCAGTTTAGATGCAATTGGGTTGTCAGTTGGCGGGTAATTTCGCGCGATCTTGTGATCTGCGCACCCGCAGAATGACGATAGGGTCACGCTGCGCAACAAAGGACACGACGTTTGAGAAGAAACCTGATCCTTGCCCTTTGCGTCCTTGCCGGGTGCCGAGAGGAGGTGCAGATGCTGACCGCGGATGACCTGTCCGCTTTGTTGACATCGGACCGCAAAATCGCGTTTCAGCGGTTTCATATCACTGGATCCGCCCGGATACATAGCGACGGCGGATTTCAAATCCGTGTGCCGCAGCTGGGGCAGGACACTGGCGATTGGTGGTTGGAAGGGAGTGAAATTTGCAGCCGTTGGGCCACTTTCCGACAGGGCCGCAAGCTGTGCGCGGTCGTGGGACTGGCAGAAGATGGCAGTTATCGTGGGTTCAATCCGCAAACCGGTGCATATCTGGGCGAATTCCGGTTCTCTGGTTAAGTTATGTGATTTGCCAGTCTTTGCCTGCGTCGACCCAAACACCTTGGGGCGAAATCGTCGTGCCGCAGATCAGCCGCTCCACTCCTTTAGCGGCTTCAAAAGCTGCCACATAGGCGGGATCGATGTCTGCAGCCAGAGCAAACCTGCCGCAATCGGTGCGCTGCACCAGATACAGCATGATTGCCCGATGTCCTTGTGTTGCCATCTCAGCCAACTCGCCCAAATGCTTGGTGCCGCGCGCCGTGACGCTATCGGGAAACTCGGCCAGACCGGGTTGGCGCGACAGGGTAACGCTTTTGACCTCGACATAGGCGTCGGGCAGGCCGGGTTGGGTCAGTAGAAAATCAATGCGGCTGTTTTGTCCATATTTGACCTCGGGCCGGACGGTTTCATAAGCAGCCAAAGCCGGGATGTCACGAGCCTGCAGTGCGGCGCGCAAGGCTTTGTTGGGAACGGATGTATCCACCCCGGTGAAATGTCCGTTTTCATGGTCGACCAGCCGCCAGCCGTATTTCAGCTTTTTCTTCGGGTCGTCATTGGGTTCCAGCCAGATTTTCTGGCCAGGTTCCGCCAGACCCATCATCGAGCCCGGATTGGCACAATGGGCTGTTACCTCGCGCCCGTCTTCCAGCTGGCAATCGGCCAGAAAGCGTTTGTAGCGGCGGATCAGGCGGGCGGGGACAAGAGGGGTTTCAAATCGCATGTCCCACGGCCTATACCTGCCCATAGGGTCGATCAAGAGAGGGTATGCGCCATGGCCAATCCAACCGCTGCAATGCTGGTGATCGGGGATGAAATCCTGTCGGGCCGCACACGCGATGCCAATATGCACTATCTCGCCGGTGAGCTGACCAAACAAGGCATCGACCTGAAAGAGGTGCGCATAGTCAGCGACGACGCTCCGGCGATCGAAGCGGCCATCAAAGCGTTGGCGGACGCACATGACCATGTTTTTACCAGCGGTGGAATCGGCCCGACACATGACGATATCACTGCCGATTGCATCGCGCGTGCCTTTGGTGCGGCCATTGATGTGCGCGCTGACGCCCGGGCTCTGCTTGAAGCACATTATAACAATTCCGGGTTAGAGCTGAACGCGGCTCGCTTGCGCATGGCACGCATCCCGGATGGCGCGACCCTGATCGACAACCCGGTATCGACAGCACCCGGGTTCACGATCGGGAACGTACATGTCATGGCCGGGGTGCCTTCGGTGTTTCAGGCCATGGTGGCCAGCGTTTTGCCGGGCCTGACCGGTGGAAGCCCGCTGCTGTCTCAGACGCTGCGCGTCAATCGCGGCGAAGGCGACATCGCGGGGCCTCTGGCCGTCTTGGCTGCTGATTTTCCAGATTTGGCGATTGGCAGTTATCCATTTCAGGTCAACGGTGTCTTCGGTGCCAATATTGTGGTCCGAGGCACCGATGGACCGCAAGTCGATGCCGCAATCACCCGGTTGGCGAAAGAGCTTCAGCTTTGACGCACTGGGCCAGTATCGTTGATGGCACATGGCCTGCCGCACGGTACGAACGGCTTGGGCCGTTTCAACTGCGCGAAGGGCAGGGCGGCGGTTCTCGTGTGTCGGCGGCCAGTGCTCTTGGACCGGCGACCGAGGCACAGATCGACTCGGCCGAGACGGCGATGCTGACGATGGGTCAGAAGCGCATCTTTTGTTTGTGGCCCGGCGATGAGGTGCTTGATCGGCAACTCGAGAACCGAGGCTATGAGGTTCTGGACCCCGTCAATATCTATTCCTGCCCGGTTGGTCACTTGACGGATATCCCGATTCCACGTGTGACAGCCTTTGCCATCTGGGATCCGCTGGCCATCATGAATGAGATCTGGGCCAAAGGCGGGATCGGACCTGCGCGATTGGCCGTGATGGCTCGTGCCACGGGGCCGAAAACGGGTCTGCTAATGCGGCGTTCGGATCAACCCGCAGGTACGGGTTTTGTCGCTATGCATGACGCTATTGCCATGGTCCATGCGTTGGAGATCCTGCCCGATCATCGTCGCCACGGGCTGGGAAAATGGGCGATGCGTGCAGCTGCGTTCTGGGCGCAGGAACAAGGTGCGCAAACCCTGAGCGTAATCTGCACTAAGGCAAATGCTGGGGCCAATGGTCTCTATCAGACACTTGGAATGGAGATCGTCGGAGAATACCATTACCGTCAGTGTATCTAAGGAGAAAAGCCTGACGTGACCGACCATCCTCTGCCGACTGCGCTGAATTTACCGATGGCTGATCCTCTGCCACCCGAAACGCAGAGGTATTTCGATATCTGCGTCGAAAAGCTGGGATTTGTGCCTAACGTGTTACGGGCCTATGCCTTTGATGTCGACAAGCTGAACACCTTTACCGCCATGTATAACGATCTGATGCTGGCCGATAGCGGGTTGTCCAAGCTTGAACGAGAGATGATTGCAGTGGTCGTTTCGGCCATCAACAAGTGCTTTTACTGCCTTGTGGCGCATGGGGCTGCGGTGCGGCAGATGTCGGGCAACCCCCAACTGGACGAGATGCTGGTGATGAACTACCGGGTCGTGCCTCTGGACGCGCGGCAACGGGCGATGCTGGACTTTGCAAGCAAAATGACAACCGCCAGCGCCGAGATTGAGGAGCCCGACCGTCAGGTTTTGCGCGACGTGGGGTTCAGCGATCGCGATATCTGGGACATCGCCAATGTCACAGGCTTTTTCAACATGTCAAACCGGGTCGCCAGCGCAACAGCGATGGCTCCGAATGACGCGTATCACGCGCAGGCCCGATGATCCGCCGCGCGGTCCTGATATCCGTGTTGCTGGCGGGGTCGGCTGCGGCGCAGGAAGTTGCTTTGCCGTCAGGGTCGCGTCTAGTGAGCGATCGCACCAGTGCACTGGACAGTTATGACATGCCCATCGGTCGCTTTGAATCGGGCAAAGTCCCAGATCGCGTGATTGAAGGCCGGGTTGAGCGGTTGACGTGGCGATTGCAGTCCGGGTCCAGTACGACGCTGCAGATACTTGCGCCACTGCGTCAGCAAGTCTTGGATCAGGGTTTTGACATAGCATTCGAATGCGAGGCGATTACCTGCGGTGGCTTCGATTTCCGTTTTGGCACCGAGGTCGTACCCACGCCCGACATGTATGTGGCCATTCAGGACTACCGCTTTCTGTCCGCCACACGCGGCGAAGAGGCCCTGAGTCTGCTGGTCAGCCGTACCCCCCCCGATGGCTATGTGCAGATGATCCGCGTGACGCCCGTGGATGCACTCGAACCGCCTGCGCTGGTTGTCGAAGAAACGGTAAATCAGGCCGGTGGTCTGCTGTCCGAGTTGGAGCAGAACGGTCATGTTATTTTGGACGACCTGCATTTCAGAACCGGAGAGATCACGCTGGGCGAAGGCCCGTTTCCGTCGCTGGCGTTGATTGCGGCCTACATGTCCGAAAATCCTGATGTTCGGCTGGCGCTTGTCGGGAACACCGACGATACCGGCACGCTCGAAGCGAATATCTCGGTCAGCACGGGGCGCGCGCAGGCTGTCCGGGTTCGATTGATTGAAGGTCATGGCGTTGCGGGAAATCGTCTTGAGGCCCGCGGGATTGGGTATCTTGCACCGATGACAACGAACGCGACGCCCGAAGGCCGTGATCAGAATCGAAGAGTCGAGGCAGTCCTGCTGGTGAACTGAAAAAAAAGGCCCGCACTTTCGTACGGGCCGTTCAGTCTTCACCGGGGAGAAATTACCAATCCATTGGTCCTCTGTCCTTGAAGGACTCGACCAGGAAATCAATGAATGCACGTACTTTGGGTTGCGTAAAGCGACCAGGCGGATAGACCGCAAAGACACCCTGAACCTCGTCTGGCAAAGATGGCATCGCGTCCAGAACCTTGCCGGATTTCAAAGCACTGGCGTAAAGATAGCTGGGCAAATGCGCGATCCCAAGGCCCGAGATCGCCGCGTTCAGCAGGGACTGCCCGTCATTCACGCTCAACCAGCCGGCGGTCCGAACCTGACGCTTTTCGCCCGAGGGCGCGGTCAGCTTCCAGACATTGCCCGAAGACTGGCTGGAATAGTGCAGCAGCTTATGTTCGTTCAGGTCATCAATCTTCTGCGGCAAGCCGTATTTTTCCATATAGCTTGGCGCAGCAACCAAGCGTTTCACGGTTTCTGTTAGCTTGCGAGCGCGCAAGGTGCTGTCTTCCAGCTCTCCGATACGCACTGCGACGTCGAAACCTTCCGAGATCAGTTCAACGTAGCGGTTGTTGAGGACCATGTTGACGGTGATATCGGGATAGGCTGACAAAAACTCGGACAGAACCGGTGACAGGTGATTGACGCCGAAATCGGTCGCCACACTGATCCTGAGCAGGCCGGACGGAGCAGACTGCATTGACGTAACCAACGCATCGGCTTCGCCTGCGTCATTGAGCACCCGACGGGCACGGTCGTAATACGCAAGGCCAATCTCGGTCGGTGAAACACGGCGCGTTGTGCGGTTTAAAAGGCGTGCGCCCAAGCGCGCCTCCAAGCTCGAGACGTGCTTTGACACGGCCGATTTGGAGATGCCCATTTTTTTCGCCGCATCAGTGAAGCCACCCTGGTCCACCACGTTGGCAAAGGCTTCCATTTCGGTCAGTCTGTCCATTCTCGTTCCCCAGGTCTTTCCGTTTCGGCCAATTTGGTCTGCAATCTGGGCGGAAACAGGGCATATTCGGGATAATAAAAGGGATTTAAAACGGATCGTTCAAGTATGGGAAACGTGGAAACGGTAGTTTCTTAATTCGCCACAAACCCAATAAACGCTGGGTTTTATGGGGATCAAGGCAAATATGCTAAGATGAGAATGGCAAATTTGTGACCAAGGAGGAGATTATGAAAGCCTTTTTTTCCATCGCTGCTCTGATGTTTTCTGCCAGCTTCGTTCTGGCTGCAGGAGAGACCCCATCGAACCCAGATGCCGAGGTTTATTTCGTTAATCTGTCCGACGGTGATTCCGTGCAATCCCCAGTAACAATCGTCTTTGGCCTGAACGGCATGGGTGTGGCGCCTGCCGGGACAGAGGCCGAAAATACCGGCCATCATCACCTTCTGATTGACCGTCCGCCTCTGGGGCAGGGCGAGGATGGCGCGGATGAGCTGGCCTATGGTCTGCCCGCAGATGACAACCACATCCATTTTGGCGGCGGCCAAACCGAGGTGACGCTTGAGATGGCCCCTGGTGAACACACGCTGCAGCTGGTGCTGGGCGATGCGGGACATGTACCCCATAATCCGGCCGTCGTCTCCGAGGTGATCACAATCACCGTCGAATAAAAGCAAGTCGGGCCCCGCAACGAGGCCCGGCTTGCCGTTTTAGAAACCGGCCGCCAGTCGTGTACCCTGATTGATTGCGCGTTTGGCGTCCAGCTCTGCCGCAACATCCGCGCCGCCGATCACATGCGGGGTGATGCCGCGTTCGATCAGCGTATCCGCAAGGCTGCGGTCCGAGACCTGACCGGAGCACAAAACAATCGTATCCGCCGCGATCACGGTCGGGTCGGCACGCTCTTCGCCAAAGCTGACATGCAGGCCGTCGTCGTCGATGCGTTCATAGTTCACGCCGCCGACGAAATTGACGTCCTTCATCTTCAGCGTGGCGCGGTGGATCCAGCCGGTTGTTTTACCCAGACCCTTGCCATGCGCCTGCTTCTTGCGCTGCAGCAGAGTCACCTGACGCGCAGGCGCGGCGGGTTGCGGGCCTTCGGGGGCCAGACCGGCGCGATGCTCGGCGGGGTCGGTGACGCCCCATTCCTTCATCCAGGCAGGCAGGTCAGTGGTAATGCTGTGGCCGTCCTCCAGCAGGAATTCGGACACGTCGAACCCGATACCACCCGCGCCGATCACGGCGACGGATTTGCCGACCTTGGCCTTGTGGCGCAGCACGTCGATATAGTCGATCACATTGTCCCGATCCTGCCCCGGAATCTGCGGATCGCGCGGGGTGACGCCGGTGGCAATGACCACCTCGTCAAAGCCGGTCAGGTCGTCAGCCGTGACTTCGCGGTTCAGTTCGACCTTTACCCCAAGATCAGCGATCATGGTGCGGAACCAATCGACCAAACCCCAGAACTCTTCCTTGCCGGGCACCTGTTTGGCCATGTTCAGCTGGCCACCGATCTCGGACGCGCGGTCAAACAGGGTCACGTCGTGGCCGCGCTGGGCGGCGGTCATGGCGGTGGACAGGCCTGCGGGGCCTGCGCCGACGATGGCCACGGTTTTGCGGGTCTCGGCGGGTTCGATCACCAGCTCGGTCTCGTGACAAGCGCGCGGGTTGACCAGACAGGATGTCAACCTGCCGCTGAACGTGTGGTCCAGACAGGCTTGGTTACAGGCAATACAGGGCGCGATCTTGGCCGCGTTGCCGTTCATCGCTTTGGCGACGAAATCCGCATCCGCCAACATCGGACGGGCCAAGGAAACCATGTCAGCACATCCGGTCGACAGAACTTCTTCTGCGACTTCGGGCGTGTTGATCCGGTTCGATGTGATGACCGGAATGCTCACCTTGCCCATCAGCTTTTTCGTCACCCAGGCAAAGGCCGCGCGGGGAACGGATGTGGCAATGGTCGGAATCCGCGCCTCATGCCAGCCGATGCCGGTGTTCAGGATCGTGGCACCGGCCTTTTCGATCTCTTGCGCCAGTTGCACAACCTCATCATGGGTGGAGCCATTGGGCACAAGGTCGATCATCGACAGACGGTAGATGATGATGAAATCGGTGCCCACGGCCTCACGCGTGCGGCGCACAATCTCAATCGGCAAGCGCATCCGGTTTTCATATGATCCGCCCCAACGGTCGGTGCGTTTGTTGGTATGGGTCACGAGGAACTGGTTGATGAAATACCCCTCGGACCCCATGATCTCGACGCCGTCATAGCCTGCCTTTTGGGCCAGCGTGGCGGCGTTGACGATATCGGCGATCTGCTTTTCGATCCCGTCCTCATCCAGCTCATTGGGCGGGAAGGGCGAGATGGGCGACTTGACCGGGCTGGGGGCCACGCATTTAGGACCATACGCATAGCGGCCCGCGTGCAGGATCTGCATGGCGATCTTGCCGCCCGCCTCGTGTACGCGCTGGGTCACGATGGAATGCTTGGCGACCTCATCTTCATTGGTCATCATAGACGCGCCGGGCAGGACCGAGCCTTCGAGGTTCGGGCCAATCCCGCCCGTCACCATCAGCCCAACTTCGCCGCGTGCACGGTCGGCATAAAACTCGGCCACGCGATTCCAATCGCCCGTTTCCTCGAGCCCCGTATGCATCGAGCCCATCAGGACCCGGTTTTTCAGAGTGGTAAAGCCCAGATCCAGCGGGGCCAGCATGTTTGGGTACGCAGTCACGGCGAACTCTCCCTCTCGGTTGTGTGAGCGTTAGATTGACGTTCACGTCAACGTTGTCACGTGAAACCTAACGTCAAAGTCTTTGCTGTTAGTCTGGCAGTTGATAAAGAACCTGCATAGGAAAATTACGAGGCCCAGCATGACCCCCGACCAGATCGCTAAACTGCCCTATCGGCCTTGTGTCGGGCTGATGATCATGAATGCAGAGGGCAAGATTTTCGTCGGAATGCGAAATGATGGTCCCAAGGACGCATGGCAGATGCCGCAGGGTGGTGTGGACAAAGGTGAAGACCCGCGCGATGCCGCCCTGCGCGAGTTGTGGGAAGAAACCGGCGTGACCGCAGATCTGGTCGAGGTGGTGGCCGAAACCCCCGGCTGGCTGCCATATGATCTGCCTCATGACATCGTGCCGAAGATCTGGAAGGGGCGCTATCGCGGGCAGGAACAGAAATGGTTCCTGCTGCGTTTCACAGGGCGCGATGATCAGATCAATATTGAAACCGAACATCCGGAATTCACCCAATGGAAATGGCAGGAGCCCGCGCGTCTGGTGGACGAGATCGTGCCTTTCAAACGCGCGGTCTATGAGCAGGTGGTGGACGCGTTCGCGGATTATCTAGGCTGAAGATCACTCGCCCAAAGTTTCTATTGCATCGACCAGTCGCAACAAGTCGGCGGCGTAGAATCCGGCGGCGTTGATGCAATTCGTCTCCAGCATCTTCAAGCCAACTGCCGTGCGGCAGATGTCGATCACGAAGGCTGGGGAGTAATCGGGATTGAGGTCCACCAGCCGCTGCGCAAAAGCCCGTGCATCCTCATCAATCTCGGGCCGATAAACGACACGAGTGCCTTCTTTGTATAGGGAATAGGTGACGACTTTCCCGCCCACGACCCAAAGTCGCCACTCTTTGAGGATACGGATTGGCTGGCTGAGCATCAGCAATGTGTCATGGCGCAATGACCCTTTGGGGACCTCATCTTCACCCAGTCCTAGAACGTTTTGGGCAAGGGTAATGATCTCTTGGGTCGTCTTGACGGTTCCGGGCACCTCTTTGCTGTCATCGACGGGGCGCAGAAACCAGCTGCGCCCGTCATTGGGCAGGTTGGTGGGGATGTCTTTCAGGTGCAGGAACAAAGAGTCAGGACCATTCAGCAAATAAGGATGCCATTCGGTCTCATTTACGAAAGGGCGTAGTTTGAAGACACCGGGTTTCAGGCCACGGTTCGCCGCATAACGCCAAAGCGTATAGGAGCCGAACAAAATGACGTTGTCCGGGTTGGTGACAACCGGTTCCGGGGTCAGATCGCCAATGAACGGGACAACCTTGTGCCACGAGTAGGGAATGTCGAGCCGGTCCAACGCATCAGCCAGATTTTGTGTGTCTTCGAATTCCTGAAGTAGCCACTGCATCCGTTTCACCCGCTTTATAACGTGCTGGCAGAGTGACGTTTGACCAAAAAATTTCAATACTGCCCCCTTCACTCACCCTGCGACAACTTGCCGTGAGGGGGCGTAGTTCGCACGTCGGCCCGTCTCTAGCTTGGTGCGCATGAGAGACACCGTTCACAGCCCCCCCGCCATCGTCCCCGCCGGGCGCAAATTCTCCGGTTCCAACCGCCGCGCGCCCCTGCGCGAGGGATTGCAAAGCTGTGGGGAATATCACGCCGGGCAGACGGCGGGGCGGTTCTATCCTATCGCCTGCGTCGCGCTTGAGGTCACGCAGCGATGTAATCTGGATTGCACGCTGTGCTATCTCTCGGACCGGGCCGAGATGACCTATGATCCGCCTCTTTCGGTTCTGTTCGCGCGGTTGAAGACGATCCACAGCCACTATGGTACCGGGGTGTCGGTTCAGTTGACCGGGGGCGACCCGACCCTGCGCAAGGTCGAAGACCTTGAGGCGCTGTGCCGCGAAATCAAGCGCTTGGGGATGCGGTCGTGCCTAATGACCAATGGTATCCGCGCCAGCCGGGCGTTCCTGACGCGGCTGGCCGCAGCCGGTCTGGATGATGTGGCCTTTCACGTGGACATGACGCAAGAGCGCAAGGGGTTCACCTCCGAGGTCGAGCTGAACACCGTCCGCCGCGCTTATATCCGACGCGCGCGCGGGTTGGGCCTGCGCATCCTGTTCAACACCACCGTGTTCGAGGGGAATTTCGATGACCTTCCCGCATTGGCGCGGTTTCTGCGTGACCGACCCGAGGTCGCCTTTGTCTCGTTCCAGATGCAGGCCGATACCGGGCGCGGCGTGTTGCGCGAACGGCCCGAGATGATCACGCAGGACAGCGTCGCGCGTTCGATTGAAGCTGGATACGAGGCCCCGCTGCATTTCGGCACGGCAGCTGTAGGGCATTCCAAGTGCAACAGTTATGCCAGTGTTGTCACAGCAGGGGGGCGGGTTGTTTCGTTGTTGTCAAACCAACCGCTGGTGCATCGGGTGATGGCGGCTCTGGAAGGGGTGGACGACAATCAGGATGCCCATATCCGTATTCGCCCCAAGGTTGGGCGCATGATCCGACGACATCCGCTGCTGGCGCTGCGCGCATTGGGTCAACTTGGGCTCAGCATCGCTCGTCTGGGCACTGGTCTGCTGCGTGGCCCGGTGCGGCGGCAGGCGGTGTTTATTCACAATTTCATGGCGGCGGATCAGTTGGACGAGGATCGCTGCGCCTCGTGCGTGTTCATGGTGGCCACGGCGAATGGGCCGCTTTCGATGTGTGTCCATAACGCGCAGCGCGACATGCACTTGGCCAGTCCTGATCGTCTTGACGGGCCCACCGGCCCGAGCTGGTGGAACGCCGCTGTTCCGCGCCTGTCGAATGGGCCGGACCTGCCCGAGCTTAGCGACCCAGCTCTTGCCCCGATGAAACGGCTGAAAGGGCAGATGCGCGCCCTGCGCCAAATCCGAAAGGATGCCTCATGAGACGTTTGCTGATCCTTCTGTTGCTGCCTTTGCTGACCGCCTGTGCCAGTGTCGAACGTTTGGCCCTTCCTGCGCCCGAGCCTTTGACGAACAGTGCCTTGACCCGCGCTGCCCAACCACCCGGAGAGCGTGTGGATCACCGCGACTGGACCGCCTTTCTGAACCGCTATGTCGCGCCTGATGCGCAGGGGGTAAATCGCGTGGCTTACGGGCAGGTCTCGGCCGACGACAAAGCGCGTCTGGACGGGTATATTGAGGATTTGCAAGCAGTGGACCCTGCGGCGCTGACCCGCGATCAACAGCTGGCCTATTGGATCAACATGTATAACGCGGTGACGGTGGATGTGATCCTTGAAAATTATCCAGTTGCCTCGATCCGCGACATCAAGGACGGCCCGCTGTCAATCGGGCCGTGGAACCGGCCTCTGGTCACGGTTTCGGGGCAGGCTTTGACCCTGAACGAGATCGAGCACCGCATCATCCGCCCTGAATTCAACGAGCCGCGCATTCACTATGCCCTGAACTGCGCCGCTGTGGGCTGCCCAAACCTGATGGACCGCGCCTGGCAGGCCGACACGCTGGAGCGCGACTTTGCCGCCGCCGAGCGCGCCTATATCAACGACCCGCGCGGGGTGCGGTTTAATGACAATGGCGGGTTGATCCTGTCCAAAATCTTCATCTGGTTCCGAGAGGATTTCGGACCGAACGAACAGGCGGTTCTAACCTATGTCCGAACGGTCGCCGACTCCGATCTGGAGGCGCGGCTGCAAGATGTGTCCCGTGTCAGTGCCTATAAGTATGACTGGGCACTGAACGACGCGGCAGCGGGGTCGTAAAAAAGTTACGCCAAGGTCATCTGGACGCCCTCGGCGCAACTCAGCGACTTACAGCAGCCCTTCGGCGCGCAGCAATTCCTGCATGTTTGCCTCGGGGCGGGGGCCGATATGGCTGATCACTTCGCGGGCGCAGACGTTGCCGATCTTGGCGCAGGTCTCGTAATCGCGGCCCGTGGCCATACCAAACAGGAAGCCCGCAGCGAATTGATCGCCCGCGCCGGTGGCGTCGACGGGCACCACTTTTTCCACCGGAATGTCGATGCGCTGACCATCATGCAGAACCGTCACGCCATCGCCCGAACGGGTACATACGACCAGCGGACAGATCGCGGCGGTCTTGCTCAGGGCCTCATCCAGATCATTGGTTTCGAACAGCGATTTGATCTCGGCCTCGTTGCCGATGACGAAATCCAATTCGTTCTCGATCAGCAGCAGGAAATCGACCCGGTGACGTTCCACGCAGAACGGGTCGGAAATGGCGATCCCCGCCTTGCCGCCGCCCTTGTGACAGGTGCGCGCGGCCTCAAGAAACGCGGCCTTGCCCTTTTCCTTGTCGAACAGATAGCCCTCAAGGAACATGATCTGACTGTTGCCCGACACGTCCTCGGACACGTCGGCAGACGACAGTTCCGAGGAAATCCCCAGATAAGTGTTCATCGACCGTTCGCCATCGGGCGAGACAAAGATCATCGAGCGTGAGGTCGGCAGTTCTCCACCCGCGACCGGCGGGTTGACGAAATCGACACCATCCTCATTCATCGCATCGGCATAGAACCGCCCCAGCGCGTCGTCATGCACCCGGCCAATGAATGCCGCATCCAGTCCCAGTGCCCCAGCACCTGCAATGGTATTCGCGACCGAGCCGCCTGGTGTCTGCACGCGCCCCTCCATCGAGGCATAGAGCACTTCACCGCGTTCCTGCTCGATCAGTTGCATGATGCCTTTTTCGATGCCCATCAGCTCCAGAAAGCTATCATCGGCCTGAGAGATTACATCCACAACGGCGTTGCCGATACCGGTGAGTTGATACGTTTTCATAGGGTCTTGTCCTCGAATTGGCAGAGATCGCGGATGATACAGGTTCCGCATAAAGGTTTGCGCGCCTTGCAGTGATAGCGACCATGCAGGATCAGCCAGTGATGCGCGTGCAGTTGGAAATCGGCGGGAATATTGTCTTCGACGGCGCGCTCGACCGCGTCCACGGTCTTGCCGGGACAAATGCCGGTGCGATTGCCGACGCGGAAGATATGGGTGTCGACCGCCTGCGCCGGTTGCCGCCACCACATGTTCAGCACCACATTGGCCGTCTTGCGCCCGACACCGGGCAGCGATTGCAGGGCGGCGCGGGAATTGGGCACCTCGCCACCATACTCATCGACCAGAATACGGCTGAGCTTGATGACGTTCTTGGCCTTTTGGCGGAACAGGCCGATGGTCTTGATATGCTCGGTCAGGCCCGCCTCGCCCAGATCCAGCATCTTTTGCGGCGTGTCGGCGATTTTGAACAGCTTTTTGGTGGCTTTGTTGACGCCCGCATCGGTGGCCTGCGCCGACAGCGCCACGGCGACCACAAGGGTATAGACGTTCACATGATCCAGCTCGCCCTTGGGTTCGGGGTCGGCGTCTTGGAAGCGCGTAAAGATCTCACGGATCGTGTGGTAGTCGAGTTGCTTTGCCATCCGGGCCTTAATGCCGCCCAAGGGCCTGTGACACAAGCCCAAAGCCAATGCGCAGGTTTCGGGTCGCAGGGATGAGCGTTGCGGGATATGGTCCGGGACAGAAGATGAGGTGAGATATGAACGTCCAGACCCCCGAAAGCGGATACCATTACAACGTCATGCGCCGCGCGATCGAGTTGATTGATCAGGGCGGTGAATCCCTGTCGCTGGACGAGCTGGCCCGCCAGATGGACATGAGCCCGGCGCATTTTCAGCGCCTGTTCTCGCGCTGGACCGGGGTGTCGCCGAAACGCTATCAGCAATACCTGACGCTGGGCCACGCCAAGGCGCTGCTGCGCGAGCGGTTCACCACGTTGGAGACCGCGCATAACGTGGGGCTGTCCGGGTCCGGTCGCCTGCACGATCTGTTCCTGAAATGGGAATCCATGAGCCCCGGCGAATACGCCCGCAAAGGCGATGGCCTGACGATATACTGGGGCTGGTTCGACTGCCCCTTTGGCCAAACTTTGGTGATGGGCACCGACAAGGGCATCTGTGGCATGGCCTTTGGCGCGGAAACCGGCGAAGCGGCGGCGATGGAGGACATGACCTCGCGCTGGCCCAAAGCCCGCTATGTCGAGAATACCGAAAAGCTGCGCCCCTGGGTCGAAGCGTCATTTGGTGCCGATCGCGCGGTGACCCCGCTGCACCTGATCGGTTCGCCCCTGCAGATCAAAGTGTGGGAGGCGCTGATGCACATCCCGTCGGGGCAGGTCACGACCTATTCCGAAATCGCGCAGCGGGTGGGGTCCCCGCAAGCGGTGCGGGCCGTGGGCACGGCGGTTGGGCGCAACCCGGTCAGCTGGCTGATCCCGTGTCACCGGGCGTTGCGGAAATCGGGTGGTCTGGGCGGTTATCACTGGGGCCTGCCCGTCAAACGCGCGATGCTGGCCTATGAAGCCGCTCAGGCGGATGCCTGAAACAGAGCGAGGCACCGCAAGGTGCCTCACTATTGGATCACTAGGGATGTTTACTCGGCGGCCCAGCCGCCGACGGCTTTGACCTCAAGAAAATCCTCCAGCCCCCAAACGCCGCCTTCGCGCCCGTTGCCGGATTGCTTCATCCCCCCAAACGGGGACCCTGCCGAACGTGATTTACCGTTCATCTCCACCATGCCGGATCGCAGCACGCGCGCCATACGGTTGGCGCGGTCGCCGTCCTGTGTCTGGACATAGTTGGTCAGGCCATAAGGCGTGTCATTGGCAATCTCGATGGCCTCTTCCTCGGTGTCGAAGGGGATCATAGTCAGGACCGGGCCAAAGATTTCCTCGCGCGCGATGGTCATCTGATTGGTGGCGTCAACAAAGACGGTGGGGCGCACGTAATAGCCCTTGTTCAGACCTTCGGGCCGTCCGGTGCCACCAGCGACCAAACGAGCGCCTTCGTCGATGCCCTTCTGGATCAGGTCTTGTATCTTAGTCCACTGCAGTTCGTTCACCACGGGGCCGATATGGCGACCTTCTTCCAGCGCGGGACCGACGGCGACTTTGGCGGCCACCTCGGCTGCGGTTTCAACCGCCTGATCATAGATCGGGCGCTGAACCAACATACGGCTTGGCGCATTACAACTTTGGCCGGTGTTGTTCATCATGTGCAAAACGCCACGTTTGACCGCTTTTTCATCGGCGTCCGCAAAGACAACGTTTGCGCCTTTGCCGCCCAGTTCCAGATGCACTTTCTTCAGTGAATCTGCTGCATTCTTGGAAATCGCAGTTCCCGCGCGGGTCGAACCTGTAAAACTGATCATATCCACGTCTGGGTGCGCCGACAGCTGAGACCCCACACCCACACCATCACCGTTCACCAAATTGAACACGCCTGCAGGAAAGCCTGCCGCGTCCATCATCTCGGCGAAGATCATCGCGTTCAGGGGGCTTTGCTCGGACGGTTTCAGCACCATCGTACAGCCTGCAATCGCCGCCGCGCCAACTTTCAGGGTAATCTGGTTCATCGGCCAGTTCCATGGCGTGATCAATGCGGCAACACCCACCGCCTCATAGATGATCCGGTCATTGGGCGCATGTTCGCCCAGCGGGCGTTCAAATTGGAATGCCTTTGCAGCGCGGATAAAGTTCTTAAGATGGTAAACCCCTGCGCCTGATTGCTGCGTCCGGGCCATGTTGATTGGCGCGCCCATTTCCATAGACATCGCCTGCGCAAGGTCTTCTGAACGTGATGCGTAGATCTCGATCAGTTTCTCGACCAGAGCGATGCGGTCTTCTACCGGGGTTGCCATCCAGCCCGGCAGGGCCGCCTTTGCCGCCGCTACAGCAGCGTCCGTATCCGGTTGTGATCCAAGGGAAATGACCGCACAGGGCTCTTCGGTCGAGGGGTTGATGACTTCGAAATCATTGGTCGCTGCAGGACTTATCCATTCGCCATTGATGTAGAAGTTACGCTTTTCGATCATGCTGCAACACTTTCGTAGTTGACCCGACCGGTTGGTCGGTTTTTCGCCGCAACCTTGTCACCATGGTAGACGCCGGGCAAGGGACAATTCCGTGTGGGCTTCAAATCGAAATGCGTGAATTTGAACTCGATCCGGAAACAGCAGTTTAACTTATGGGCAAATTGATTAAGTTCTCATCAGGCTTACCAGTATCAGAAGGAGAGGCCCCATGGGTTTGCGTATCAACGACACCGTCCCGAATTTCACCGCAGAAACGGATCAGGGCACCATTCAGTTTCATGACTGGATTGGCGATAGCTGGGCGATTCTGTTCTCGCACCCCAAGGATTTTACCCCTGTCTGCACCACCGAGTTTTCCGCTGTTGCGCAGTTGAATGACGAATGGGCGGCGCGAAACACCAAGGTTCTCGGCGTCTCGGTCGATGGCGTAGAAGACCACAAGAAGTGGAAGAAGGACATCGAGGCTTACGGTAACGCAAATCCCGGTTTCCCGATCATCGCCGATGACGGGCTTGCGGTTTCAAAAGCCTTCGACATGCTGCCCGCCGAGGCGTATCTGCCCGACGGTCGTACCCCTGCAGACAGCGCCACGGTGCGTTCTGTCTTTATCATTGGCCCCGACAAGCAGTTGAAGCTGTCGATGACCTATCCGATGACAGTGGGCCGCAACTTTGCGGAAATCCTGCGTGCGCTGGACGGTCTGCAAATGAGCAGCAAGGGCGTTGCAACCCCGGCCAACTGGGTACCGGGCGAGGACGTGATTATCCCGCCTGCAGTTTCCAACGAAGAGGCCAAAGAGAAATTCGGCGAGTTCGAAACGATCTTTCCCTATCTGCGCAAAACCAAAGCGCCAAGCTAGTACACAGAGCGGGGCGTAAAGCCCCGCTTTTTTAAACTGCGCGTGTCAGGCGCTAACCCGCTGAGGGTGCTGCATCAGTTTTGCCCTGTAAGCCGCGCGTTTGAACTCGCGTGTCAGCTTATCGCTGACCGGGGGTCGGAACTGAATAGTCGAGCCGCCGATCTCACCCGCGACTTCCTGATTGCCGCTGCCTTGCAAAGAGTGGATCGGTTGTCCGGTAAGCCAATGCATCTGCAGGAACGTATCTATCGGACGGTCGATTTGATTTGTCACCGCAAGCAAACGTTCCGCAGCCCGACGTCCGACCAGTTGGCAGACGCATTGCAAGCCAATGACTTTGGGCAAAATGAGCCTTAGATCGTTTCGCCTTGCCAGCACCTGCGTCGCGGTTTCCCGCTGTTTGACGGGGATTCGTATATAATGGTCCGGAGTGACAATCGGCTTGATCAGCTCAAGGGCCTGCTTCATGCGTTCTGGGTCGATGCGCAGGTCGTCTTCGGTGGTGATGGCCAAATCAATCTTTTCGTCGACCATTTTTTGCCAAATTCGCCGATGGCTTTGAAACACCCCGATCTCGGCCGGACGTAATTCAAACGGGTATTCGGGGCGGTGCAGATTACCCGGAAATATTTGGACATCGTTTATTTGTTGCGGATCGCGACCATCCACAGCCTCGATCAACTCGCCATTTGGCAGATCCTGGCACAGCTTTACCGCGTTCTTCCGCCGGGCGGTGCTGGAGGACATATGAATGACAAATGAACGCATGCCCCCGTGCATAGAGCACAGGAACATGCGGGGGAAGAGAAACCGGAGAGAAACTCTTCCCCTATGCTATCAGAACTGCTGGCGGACACCGAAATTTACGCTGAACGCGTCGATATCGTCTTCGACAGTTCCGGTCAGCGCTCCGTTCGGGGCCAGGCGATCAGACGAAACGTCAAAGGCGCGCGAATAGCGGGTATCTAGCGTCAGAGAGGTGTTGGCGCTGACGTCATAAGATACACCTGCGATGATCTGGGCTGCAAAGGTCGTGTCGCTGTCGTCCAGTTCGACACCCGGACCATAGGCGAAATCCAGGTCGGTATAGGTCGCACCCAAGCCCAGGCCTACGTAAGGGGTGAAGGCCCCGGCCTGCTTGAAGTCGACCAGAACGTTCGCAAACAATGAAGTCTGAGTCACATCGCCCGAAACATTGCCTTCGGCGGCCGGGCCGTTGCCGGAGAAGTTTACACCGTCCACATCGTTGTCACGATAAGACAGTTCCAGTTCGATCCGGGTGCCGATGGTGTCGTTGCTCCATTGCGGGATCTCTTTGCCAACGGCCACACCCAGGCCGAAACCACCGTCGAAATCGGTGTCGACATTTTCTGGGCCGCCATTGACGGTGCCGCTGAAGTCGCTGTCCTGCAGCTGGCTGTAACCAGCGAAGCCCTGAATATACAGGCCGTCTGCCAGACTCTGTGCCGACAATGCCGATGCGCTGATCGTCAGTGCCGCCGAGGCGAGAAGAATACGCTTAACCATGTCCATGTCCTTTGTTCCAAATGGTTATGAGCGCACATGTGGGCGAACGCTTCGGCAATAGGAAGGCATGAAGGCTTCACTTCGATTCACAGGTATTTGGGGCTGTGTGAGCGAATAATCGCAACCCGTGATGTCATACGTTTTGCGGGGCTGACAATTCCACCGGTTGCATTACTGCATCCTGAATTGCGCGTACAGGTTGAACGGGCCGCAGTCGGTCATAAACGATGTGAAATACGTAGGTATAGACAGAGTATGTGATCGTCAGGCCGAGGTTGAAGGCCAGCGCGGTTTTTAACGAATGCCCTCCGACATACATCATCAACGGGCACGTGATGATCACCGCTGTGACCTCGTGCAGAACGGCGTGAATAATTCGCATCCGGTGCGGCCGGGCGCAGGCCAAACGGCAGGTTTGGTTCCTTTCCAGCAGGTCGAACAAGGTGTTGAAGACCGGAGACCATATCAGAATGACGATGGACAGCAGCGTGATCAACGCAAATCCATGCGCCATAGAAGATCCGGCGATATAAGCGTAAACCGGTGAGACAAAGGCAATGCCTATAAGCTCAAAACTGCCGGTTTGAATGACGCGCTCTTTGAACGTCCTCAGTGTCATGACCCATCCCTTCACACACGTGATGACCTTGCTAATTCGGTCTTTTGTCCGGACCTGTCTTATAGGTCGGCAGGAAATTGTTTCCCTTGGGTAAACTGTCAGGCCGAGATCTCTTTGACTGTGAACTTGGACACAGACCCTTAAGGCGTGCCAGATGATTGGCACCTTGGTTCGGAGTTCTGGGGCAAATGTGCTAGGATACCGTCGTCGGGGCAGATGAAGACAGGTATCGGGCTTTCATTTCAGGAGGGTCACGATGGCATTTACAGATTGGTACGTTGAGGGCGCGGCATTCGGAAACTGCAATTGCGGTTACGCCTGTCCCTGCCAGTTCGAAGAACTACCCACCCATGGGAATTGCCGAGGGTTCGAAGTGCTCGAGGTGTCCAAAGGGCATTTCGGCGAGATCGACCTGACGGGCACCAAGGCGGCACTGATCTATGCCTGGCCCGGCCCGATTTTCGAGGGCGGAGGGGAAATGCAGGTGATCATTGATCCGGGTGCGACAGACGCGCAGCGGAATGCGCTGGAGAAAGTGTTCCACGGGGAAGAAACCGACGAAATGGCCACCCATTGGTTCGTGTTCCGTGCCATGTGCAAAACCGTGCATGATACCCTGTATCTGCCGATAGACTTTGATATCGACATCGAAGGGCGCAAAGCCAATGTCACAGTAGGCGACGTGTTGCGATCAACCGGACGCCCGATTCAGGCCCCGCATGGTGGCGGAGAGCACCGGGTGCGCATTGATATTCCCGGTGGGATCGAATTCACCATCGCCGAGATCGGCAGCGCCTCGACCACGGCGAATGCTGCGATCACGCTGGACCTGAAGGATAGCTTTGGTCAGTGGCATGTGCTGAAACACGGGCCGTCCGGGGTCGCCCACTAGGACATTCCGACCGTTTCCGCCCCCTGTTTCACTGAGCCGTTAACGCGCTGCTTCAATGCGGTAAAAGCGTTTTGCCGTGTTGTGAAAGACATCGGTATGACTGGCGACCGGGACGATGGCCTCATGCCGGGATACGGTCTCGTGATATGTCGCGCTTAGGCTGTCGACCGGGAAATTCGACCCGAACATGCAGCGGTCAGATCCGAATTGGGACAGGCAGGTCTTTATGATGGGCGAAACGCTGTTGGCGCTCCAGCTGTGATCAAACATCCCCAAACCGGACAGCTTGCAATAAACCTGCGGCAAACAGGACAACGATATCAAGGCATCGGACCACTGGCGCAAGCCTTCATCCGTTCGATCATGCGGTGATCCGGCATGGCACAATGCCACCTGCGTCTCGGGGGATTGGGCAAGAACTGCAGCGGTCTGTTGCATCAATTCGGGCAGAAGTTGCAGGTCAAAGGACAGGCCACGCGCCCCCAATTGTTGAAGGCCGGATAGGAAATTGGGGTCCTCAAGCAGCGCATTGGTGCCGGTGACTGCGTCCTCGCCGGGCGCGCGGCCTATGATCTGTCGAACACCGCGCAGGGACGGCAAGGTTTGAAGACGATCGAGTTGTTCACTCAGATCATCAGCCGTCAGATCGCAGAAGGCCACCTGTAACAGAGGCCAGTCCGGAAACTGGTCGGCCACGGATTGAACCCAACGCGCTTCGGCCCACGGGTCTGCTGCTCCTACCTGGATATGTACCGACGCGCCAAAGCCCCGTGCTTCGGCATCCGCGCGGAATTCTGGCAGCAGATAATCCCGTTGGATGGACGCGGGGTCACCGAAAAATCGAACAACACCTTTTTCGGCCAGCCACGGATATGTCACAGCAGACAGGTCCCAAAGGTGGTGATGTGCATCTATCTTCATAGCGTTTCTATCCCTGTGCTGCGTTCCAGAATGTCGACGCCTTGCCCTTTCCAGAAATGCAGCAGGTCAATGAAAATCCAGTTCTCAGCCAACTTGTCACCATCACGGCGATAAATGTCGATCACCCGAAATTCGCCGGTCTGGCCGGTGGCCGGCATCCCCATGAAACCGCCGGTTGGAATGGCCGTAAAGTTGGGCCAGCCAAAAAAGCCGCCGTAATGTCCCTCGGCCAGTCGGCAAATATGATTGGTCTTGGAGCGGTTCGTGAAAGCGGCGCGGAACGGGCCGGAGTGCTGCTTGGCATAGCGTTCGATCGTATAGGTCGCGCCGATACCTTCGGGCCCCCACCACAGCATGTCGTCGTGCCAGCTTTGGGCCAGTTCATCCTCAAGCGATAGCCCGCTGTTCCATTGGCCCAGATCTGCAATCATTGCATTGATCACGGCCAGAGTTTTCTGCCCCTCTTCGATGGGCTGTTCAGTTATCAGCAGCCCGTCATGCGTTCTTGGACCTGGCTGCACCACATGCATGGCGGTCTGCGGTGGGAAGGGGTTCTGCCCGGCCTGCACCATCAGATGCGGAATGTCGAAATACATAGCTGTTTCGACAATCTGACCCTCGGCGATCCGATAAAAGGCACAATATCGTAGGAAAGTCAGCTTGCCTGTCGGGCGGATGCCCAACCACGGTTGGTCAAACAACCCCATAAGATGCCCCATTGAGACGACCCAGATATCGGCCTCGTCCCGCAATGAGTTCTGTCCGGCAAACAGAATGTCCTCGCGTATTTGAAGATGGGCTAAACTGTGTTTGAGCGGCTGCCAGAATCGGTCCCCGACTTGCGCGGGACCGCTAAGCTGATTGAATGGATGAAAGCCACGCCACAGCATATCTGGTGCGCAAAATTGGCCCAGAACCTGCGAAATTTGATCCTCACCTACGCCTTCCAACTCCTTGTGAAAGGCAATGATTAATTTTTTTGCTGTCTGAAAGTGTTCGGAATTTACCATGTTTCTCAGCGTTTTATCAGGTTCATCCGCCAGGGATGAGTCGGGTTTCAGCTTCATTTTTGCATACGTATGCAAAAAAGTCTTGCCCGATTTGATACATGCGAATTACAGTTTTGCAAACGTATGCAAAGCGAATCCTTGTTGGGGGGCTCCATGGCGGAAATCAAATTGCGCAACGTCGGCAAACGCTGGGGTACCTTCGTGGGGGTCCACAATTTTGACCTGACGATCGCAGATCGCGAGTTTCTGGTGCTGTTAGGCCCGTCGGGCTGCGGCAAGACCACCACGATGCGCATGATCGCCGGGCTTGAGGATGTGACCGAGGGCGAGATTCTGATCGACGGTAAGGTCGTCAACGATCTGGAGCCCAAGGACCGTGATGTTGCGATGGTGTTCCAAAGCTATGCGCTTTATCCCAACATGAACGTCTATGAAAACATCCGCTTTCCGCTGAAGGTGCGCGGCATCGATCCCGATACGCATGATGACAAGGTACGCCGCGCCAGCGCGATGGTCGAACTGGACGACTTCCTGCATCGCAAACCGGCCGAACTGTCGGGCGGTCAGCGGCAGCGTGTGGCGCTGGCCCGCGCCATTGTGCGCGAGCCCAACGTGTTTCTGATGGACGAGCCTCTGTCGAATCTGGATGCCAAGCTGCGGGTCTCGACCCGAGCGCAGATCAAGAACCTCAGCCATGAACTGGCGGTGACGACGATCTATGTGACCCACGACCAGATTGAGGCGATGACACTGGCCGACCGCGTTGTGGTGATGAAACAGGGCGTGGTGCAGCAGGTCGGCAGCCCGACCGAGATTTACGACCGTCCGGCCAATACCTTTGTGGCCAGCTTTATCGGCTCACCGGCCATGAACCTGATGGACGGCGAGGTCGCGGGCGGGGTGTTCCGCGCGGAACATGTTGAGATACCGGTGGACGCGCCGGACGGCCCCATGACGCTGGGCTTCCGGGCCGAGGATGCCAGCCTTTCCGAAGGCTCGGGTCAGATTACCGCGCCGATCTACACGCTCGAATTGCTGGGCGACGCGACCATGATTTCGGTCCGGGTTGGCGGGGCTTTGGTGTCGGTCAAGGCCGATAAATCTTTCCGCGCCGAGATTGGGGACAACGTCTCGTTCTCGGTGCCAACGGAAATCTGTCACCTCTTCGAAGCTGGAAGCGGTGCGCGGATCGGGGACTAACCCCAAAAACAGCCCATACGGGCATAACAGCGGTCCGGGCGTCGACGACGGACCCATCCTGACAGGGAGAAACGCATGAAACTCAAGACGATCCTAATGGCAGGGGCCATGGCCATCGCCGCAAGCGGTGCATCGGCGGCCTGTTCTTACGAAAACGAAGTACCGTTGAAATCGCTGACGGCAGGTTTTGAGGCTTGGAAAGCGGTGACGGACGCGATGGCCGAATGCGGCAATTTCAGCGCCTCGCTGGATCAGGAATTCCGCGAGAAGCAGCCCGAGGCCTTTGCGGCCGATCCTTCCCTGTATCAGATTGGCGGCGTTGCGAATGAAACCATGATCCCGCTGCTAAACGCGGGTTCCATCCGTCCGCTGGATGATCTGGTTGCAAAATATGGCCAAGACCTGCTGCCCAACCAGTTGATCAAGGTAGATGGCAAGGTGATGGCGATTGCCATGATGGTGAACGCGCAGCACCTTATGTACCGTTCGGACGTTCTGGCCGATCTGGGCATCGAAGAGCCCGCCACCTATGACGACGTTCTCGCCGCCGCTGCCAAGATCAAAGAGGCCGGCGTGATGGAATACCCCATCGGCGGCACGTTCAAGACCGGTTGGAACCTGGCCCAGGAATTCGTCAACATGTATATGGGCGAGGGCGGCACGTTCATCGGCGAAGGCAACATGCCCACGATCAACAATGAAAAGGGTGTCAAAGCGCTTGAGACGATGAAGGCCATGACCGAGTTCATGGATCCGGAATACCTCGTGTCCGACTCCACCTATGTTCAGCAGCAGTTCCAGCAGGGCAAGATCGCCATGGCGAACCTGTGGGCCAGCCGCGCGGCTGCCATGAATGACGAAGCTGAAAGCCAGGTTGTCGGCAAGGTCACCATGGCCTCGGCCCCGATGGGGTCCGAGCGTCCCTCGACCACGATCTGGTGGGACGGCATCGTTTTGGCCTCGAACATCAGCGATGAGGAGGCCGACGCTGCCTTCCGTCTGGTCATGGAAGGTATCGACGGTGACATGGTCAGCGCCAACAATGACACCGCCGTCTGGCTGAACGCCGCTTATAAGCCCGGCGATCTGGCTGCTGGCGCTGCGGCTTCGGCGCAGAACGGTGCCGGGGCCTATCCGGCCAGCGCCGCAATGGGTGTTCTGCACAGCGCATTGGGAAATGGTCTGGCCGATTACCTGACCGGTGCCAAGGATGCGCAAACCGCGCTGGCCGATATCGAGGCGGATTACATCACCGCCGCGAAAGAGGCTGGCCTGATCAGCAACTGATCCTCTCTGGGGAGGGCCCCGTGCCCTCCCTCTTTTCCCACTTGAGAACCATGAGAAAGGCAGAGCCATGAATTTCCGGACATTTGCCGCCTTTGTTGGCCCCTCTGTCTTTATGATGCTTCTCTTTATCGCGTTCCCGTTGGTCAGCGTGTTCAAGCAGAGCTTTTACATCACCCAGCCGGTCTATGAGACGGTTGAGGTCGAAACCTGCACCCCCGGCTTCCTGACCCAGACCTGCGTGACCGAGCAGAAATCGCAGCCCAAGTTGGATGAGCATGGCGAGGTCATCACCCAGACCGAATATGTCGGTCTGCAAAGCTATCGCAACGTGCTGGAGCCGGAACGCGCGTGGCGCGCGATCTCCGAGGGTAACTGGTCGGTCCTGTCCACCATCAACTTCTGGAAAGCGCTGCGGTTCACGCTGACCTTCACGCTGATCACGCTGCCGCTGGTCATCGGGTTCGGGCTGGGCATCGCGGTTCTGATCAACGGGGCGGCGCGGTCGATCCGCGGGCCGGTGATCTTTATCTCGCTGCTGCCCTTCATCATCACGCCGGTGATCGGTGCGCTGTCGATCAACTGGCTGTTCCGTGGAGACGGCATCCTGACCGCGCTGCTGGAATGGTGGCTGAACCGCGATATCGCGCTGTTTGCGCAGGCGTGGACGATTGAAGTGCTGATGATGTTCTACCGCGTCTGGCATGTGGCCCCGTTTGCGGCCGTGGTGTTCTATGCCGGGCTTCAGACCGTTAATCAGGACAGTCTGGAAAGCGCTGTGATCGACGGGGCGACCCGCTGGCAGCGCATGAAGTACATCGTCATTCCGCATCTGATGCCGCTGATTATCTTCGTGTCGATGATCCACCTGATGGACGCCTACCGCGTGTTCGAAGAGATCGTCGGTTTCTCCAGCCAGGCTTACGTCATCTCACTGCAATGGCTGACCTTCGACTTCCTCGTGCCGGATCAGGCAGGCAACCGGTCGATCAGCCGGGCCTCGGCCAGCGCGATGCTGACCATGATTGGGATCGTCCTTCTGCTGATCCTGCCGCTGCGCCGCACCTGGCGCGACCATAAAGGAGGCCACTGATATGTCCTCGCGCGCGCTTCGCCAACCTCTCAGCCTGCGGCTGACCTCGAACATCTTCCTGGCCTTCTGGTGCCTTGTCGCCGCCTTCCCGATCGTCTGGATCGCGATCATGAGCGTCAAATCCCCCGTTGACGCCTATGACAGCAATGCGCTGAACGTGATCTTTGGCCCCGCGACACTGGCCACCGGAAACGGGGTGTCGGTTCTGGATATTATCCTTGGCATCGCGGTGATCTGGGGCGCTGCCATGGTCGTTACCAAAATGCTGCCCGCGAAGATCAAGGAATACACCGCGCCGGGTCAGGCATGGTTCGGCTGGGTGGTCGGAGTGCTTGTCGCCCTGATCGCCTTCCTGCTGGTGTTCTTTGTCGTCTTGCCTGCGGTTCTGAATGTGCTGAACCCGGTGTTTGGCCCCTTGGGTCGCGACGTGCTGGGCGTGACGACCGAGCATTACAAGACCGTTTGGGTCGATCGGGGCTTTTCCAACAACTTCAAAAACTCGCTGATCGTGACCGCCGGGGTGGTGACCGTATCGCTGACCGTGGGCACGCTGGCGGGTTACGGTCTGGCGCGGTCGGGATCAACGCTGGCCTTCTGGATCCTGCTGATCGCGCTGATCTTCCGCGCGCTGCCGCATTCGGTTCTGGTGGCGGGCTATCTGCCGGTTTTCATCAACTCGGCCGAATGGCTGGCGCCTATTCTGGGTGAGAACGCGCCAACGCTTTATGGCAAACCTTTCGCCGTGATCGCGGTGCTGGTGGCGATCAACCAGCCGTTCACGATCTGGATGCTGCGCTCGTTCTTCCAGAACATTCCGGCCGAACTGGACGAGGCTGCGCGGGTCGATGGCTGCAACCACTTTCAGGCTTTCCGCCGCGTGATCATGCCGGTGATGTGGCCGGGGGTGATCACGACCGGGCTGTTCAGCTTCCTGCTGGCATATAACGACTTTCTTGTGACCTCGCTGCTGCTTGATGCGCAGAACCAGACGATGGTCCCCGCCATTGCGGGCATGTTCAACCGCGAGACAACGACGACCGATCAGGTGGTCGCCGTGGCTGCTGCTGTGTCGATCATCGCCCCGCTGTTCTTCCTTGTGATGATCTTCCAACGCCAAATCGTTAGTGGCCTGACCGCTGGCGCAGTAAAAGGATAAAGAAATGAAGGGTTCCCGCCCGGAACAAGCCGTTCTGACCCGTGACACGGATCTGAGCAAAACCGAAGACACACGCCGCGTGATCGAAACCATGGTGGACGGCCTGAACGACCACCGCATTGATGATATCGGCGAGTTCTTTTCGCAGGGGTTCCGCTGGATGGGCAATCAGGGCTGCGGCACCAAGACCGGCCTGCAGGAATTTCAGGACAACTGGCAGCGCCCCTTCCAGGCCGCGTTTTCGGACAAAACCTGCATTGATGAGGCGCGCCTCTATATGGGCGAATGGGCAGCCGCATTTGGCCGGCAAGAAGCCACCCATTCTGGTGAGTTTCTGGGCATCGCCCCCACCGGCAAGCGGGTTGAAATCCGGTACATGGATTTCTGGAAAGTGGTCGATGGCAAGATCGTCGACAACTGGGTGAACGTGGATTTCGCCCATGTGGCCGCGCAGCTGGGGGTCGATCTGTTCAATGGCGAGGGCTGGGAAGCCTATGACCGGGGTGAGAAAACCGCCCCGCGCCCCGACAAGTAAGGATCAGGACTATGGCAATCGAGTATCTCAAACGCGGCAAATCCGACGCTGACCGGGCCGAGGATGACGCCAAGACCCGCGCCGTGGTCGAGGCCACGCTGAAAGACATCGAAACCCGTGGTGACACCGCCGTGCGTGACCTGAGCGAGAAGTTCGACAACTATTCGCCCGCCTCGTTTCGCCTGTCGCCAGATCAGATCGACGAGCTGATCGGCCAACTGACCGAGCGTGAGTTGGACGATATCAAATTCGCGCAAGAACAGGTGCGCAACTTTGCGCAGGCGCAGCGCGACTCGATGCTGGATATCGAAGTTGAAACCCTGCCCGGCGTCATTCTGGGCCACAAGAACATCCCGGTGCAGTCCGTGGGCTGTTATGTGCCCGGCGGCAAGTTCCCGATGGTGGCCTCGGCCCATATGTCGGTGGCGACGGCCAGCGTGGCGGGCGTGCCGCGCATCATCGCCTGTACGCCTCCGTTTCAGGGCAAACCGAACCCGGCGGTGATCGCCGCCATGCATCTGGGCGGCGCGCATGAGATTTACGTAATGGGCGGTATTCAGGCCATCGGCGCGATGGCGCTGGGGACCGAAACCATCGACCCGGTTCACATGCTGGTCGGCCCCGGAAACGCCTTTGTGGCCGAAGCCAAGCGCCAGTTGTTTGGCCGCGTGGGGATTGACCTGTTTGCTGGTCCGACCGAAACCATGGTGATCGCAGATGAGACCGCAGCGGACGCAGAGCTTTGCGCCACCGACCTGCTGGGTCAGGCCGAGCATGGCTATAACAGCCCCTGCGTGTTGCTGACCAATTCGCGCAAACTTGCCGAGGATACTTTGGCCGAAGTCGACCGCCTGCTGGGTATCCTGCCCACCGCCGACACCGCGAAAGTGTCGTGGGAAGAATATGGCGAGGTGATCGTTTGTGACACCTATGATGAGATGCTGCAGGTCGCCGATGACATCGCCTCTGAGCATGTGCAGGTGATGACCGACCGCGATGACTGGTTCCTTGAGAACATGACCTGCTATGGGGCGCTGTTCCTTGGGCCGCGCACCAATGTGTCGAACGGGGACAAGGTAATTGGCACCAACCACACTCTGCCCACCAAAAAGGCGGGCCGCTATACCGGCGGGCTTTGGGTGGGCAAATACCTGAAAACGCACAGCTATCAGAAGGTTCTGACTGATGAGGCGGCGACGCTGATCGGTGAATACGGCTCGCGCCTGTGTATGCTGGAAGGCTTCGTGGGCCATGCCGAGCAATGCAACGTCCGCGTCCGCCGCTATGGTGGGATCAACGTACCCTATGGTGAGGCGGCCCCCTATCGGGACGCCGCCGAATGAGCGACCCCCATACACAGCACAAGGCCCTGATCGCGCCGGTCAGGGCGGCTATGTATGACTTTAGCGAAACGGGTGTGCGGCAGGCGCTGGCCAGGGTCAGCGCCCCGGACGCCCTGTTTCGGTTGTGCCATCCGTTTGGCGACAACACCGGCAGCGATGCCTTCTACGACACCGCGTTTAAGGGTCTGCTGGACGCATGGCCTGATTTGGAGCGGCGCGACTACATCGTCATGGCCGGGCCGGATGAACACGGCGCGGATTGGGTCGGTTGCGGCGGCTATTATACCGGTACCTTCACCGGGCCGTGGCTGGATATCCCGACGACCGGCCATCAGGTGACAATGCGGTTCCATGAATTCTATCGCTTCCGCGACGGCAAGATCGTCGAGATGCAGGCGCTGTGGGACATCCCCGAAGTGATGATACAGGCCAACGCCTGGCCCATGGCCCCCAGTCTTGGGCATGAATGGCATGTGCCGGGCCCCGCGACGCAGGATGGTCTGGTGCCGGGGCCGTATGATGCCGCCAAAGGTCAGCAGACATGCCAGCACATCATCGATATGCTGGATCACCTCAAGAAACACCCATCAGAAGGTGGGCCAGAGGTGATGGAGATGGAGAAGTTCTGGCATCCCCGCATGAACTGGTACGGCCCGGCAGGTATTGGCACCGGGCGTGGCTATGGTGGGTTTCGCAACTGGCACCAGATTCCGTTTTTGAACGGGATGCCGGATCGTGGGCAATATGTGGATGACATCACCTATCACTTCTTCGGCGATGGCGAATATGCCGCCGTCACCGGCTGGCCGAACATGATCCAGACGGTGACCCATGACGGCTGGATGGGGATTGCGCCCTCGGGCCAGCGGATCACCATGCGCAGCCTGGATTTCTGGCGGCTCGAGAATGGCCTGATCCGAGAAAACTGGGTTTTGGTCGATCTTCTGGACGCCTATCGCCAACTGGGAGTTGACGTGTTCGCTCGTCTGCGGGAATTCAACAAGGCCCGCAATATGGGCCGTATTGAAATACCGGATGGAATGAGCTGATGACTGACCTGCCCCGCACCCCTTCGTTTTTACTGACCGGCAAGACCGCGCTGGTTACCGGCGCATCGTCGGGTATCGGTCAGGGCTGCGCCGTGGCACTGGCCGAGGCCGGGGCGCATGTGGTCTGTGCCGCGCGTGGGGCGGATCGGCTGGCAGAGACCGTCGCCGCGCTGCAGGCGCAGGGCTGGTCGGCTGAGGCGGCGGTGGTGGATCAGGGCGACTTGCAGGCGCTGAAACAGCTGTTCGAAGACCGCGCTTTTGACGTGGTGGTCAATTCCGCCGGAACCGCCCGCCACAGCCCGGCTGTCGAGACCACGCCCGAAGATTTCGACGCGGTCACCGACGTCAATCTACGCTCGGCCTATTTCCTGTCGTCCTATGCGGCCAAGGCGCTGCTGGCGGCGGACAGGCCGGGGTCGATCATCCATATCTCAAGCCAGATGGGACATGTGGGCGGCGTGGACCGGGCGCTCTATTGCGCCACCAAACACGGGCTTGAGGGCATGGTCAAAGCAATGGCGATCGAATGGGGCAAACAGCGCATCCGCATCAACACGGTCTGCCCAACCTTCATCCGCACACCGCTGACACAATCTACCTTCGACAACCCCGAACGGGCCGCGTGGATCATGGACAAGATCAAACTGGACCGCGTGGGCGAGGTCGAAGACATCATGGGCGCGGTCGCCTATCTGGCCTCGGACGCCTCGGCACTGGTGACGGGCACCTCGATGCTGATTGATGGGGGCTGGACGGCGGACTGATGCGCTATGACGACAAGGATATCAGCATTCAACGCCGTCTACGGGATGCGATCCTTGATGCTATCGTCGAAGAAGGCAAAACGATGATCTATCGGCCCTCTGCCGGGATGGCGAATGAAGAACCGCATCACTTTTGGGGGCGTTTTGGCCCGATCTTGGACGAATACGGATTGAAAAAGATCAACAAAGACTCTGTTCGGGAAGATGCGCAGCAACGGATCGGTAAACTGAACGAACCCGATGCCGATATGGTGCATCAGCTATTTGTTCAGTTTCTGGGCGAGCGTCCCGGAAGCCAACTGCCGGACACCAGGGGTGACTTTCAAGTACCGGATAGTCTGCGCGGGGTCATGGAGGCCTGTTGCGATTTGACCTTTGCGGTTCCTACGATCTCGCGCGGTTTTCGTTGGACCGAGCGGGTTGCCCCCGTCATGCGTGACGCAAAACGTTGGGACCATGAAGGTACGTCCAAGCAGGACGAAAGCCAGGCTATGGTTTCCGAATTTCGTGAGCAACGTGAACAGCGCGGTCGCGCGTTTGCAAAAACAGCTCCGATGCATGCCATAGACGGTCTTCGGGACATAGCAAAAACCGAAGGTTCAATGGCGGCATTGCAATCCCTGAATCAATACCACGATGGCAACGCATGGCTGAGCATTCACGACCCGACCAGACCGCGCGGTATGCCGACGATGGGGCTAGATGCTGGGATGAAATTGCTGGCTGCACTGTTCAGAGAGCAACCGGATGGCTGAAAAAGTCACATCTCTGCAGGTTGCGCAACTGGCCGGTGTCAGCCAGTCAGCGGTCAGCCGGGTTTTCACGCCCGGTGCCTCGGTCAGCAAAAAGACCGAAGACAAAGTGCGCAAGGCGGCTGCTGAACTTGGGTACAGACCAAATGTTCTGGCCCGCGCCATGGTGTCGGGCAAAAGCCGCATCATCGGTTTGGTGGTGGGGTATCTTGAGAATTACTTCTACCCCGAGGCGTTGGAGAAGCTCTCTAATGCGCTGCAGGAACAGGGCTATCACGTGCTGATTTTCATGGCCTCACGCTCGGCCGGGAATATTGACGACGTGATGGAGGAAATTCTGGATTATCAGGTGGACGGGGTCGTTTTGGCCTCGGTTCCCATGTCGTCGGATATCGCCATGCGATGCCAGCAGGCCGGCGTTCCGGTGGTGCTGTTCAACCGCACGCAGGATCTTGACGGGATCACCACGGTGGCTTCGGACAACTATGCGGGCGGGCGCAAAGTGGCCGAGTTTCTGCTGGCCGGAGGGCATAAGCGCATTGCCTATATCGCAGGTTGGCAGGGCGCCTCGACCCAGCGCGACCGAGAGGCGGGGTTCCGCGCGGCATTGGCTGAAGGCGGGCAGGATGTGTTCGCCCATGATGTCGGAGATTTCCATACTGAGAACGCCCGCGCCGCCGCCCGCCGGATGTTTGACGTTGCCCCCGGCAAACGGCCCGACGCGGTGTTTGTGGCCAATGATCACATGGCTTTGGCGGTGATGGACGTGATCCGCTTTGAACTGGGCCTGCGCGTGCCCGAGGATGTCTCGATCATCGGTTATGACGACGTGCCGCCCGCCGGGTGGCCGGCCTATAACCTGACGACCATCCGCCAGCGCGCCAATCTGATGGTGGCTGAAACCGTCACCGCATTGCTTGACCATATCGATACCCCGGCCACGGCCAAACCGCGGAAAGTGGCCATTGATGGGCCGCTGATCGTGCGGACCTCGGCGCGGTTGCCGAAGGGGTGGAAACCACAAAGGACTGAGACATGAAGGGCTTTGATCCGAAATTCCGGGATTTCCCGGACTACATCATCGGCATTACCAAAGAGATTTGGGAGGATCGCGGCATCGCGACCCTGCACGAGTATTACGGCAAAGATATCGTGGTGCGGATGCCGGGCAGTGTCTCGACCGGCAATCAGGGTGTCATCGGCGCGACCATGGCGACACTGGCCGAGTTCCCCGACCGTACCCTTCTGGGCGAGGATGTGATCTGGTCCGGCACGCCCGAGGATGGGATGCTGTCGAGCCACCGCATCATGTCCACCGCCACGCATCTGGGCGATGGCGCGTTCGGCAAGGCGACCGGGTCCAAGCTGCGCTATCGCATTCTGGCCGACTGCCACGCGCGCAACAATGCGATCGACGATGAATGGCTGATCCGCGACAACGGCGCGATCGTCCGGCAAATGGGGTGGGAGCCCAAGGAATTTGCCCGCGACCTGATCGCGCGTGAGGGCGGGGCCGAGGCATGCGTCAAACCCCTGACCCCGGCCAATGATCTGGACGGACCGTACAAAGGGCGGGGCAATGACAACGAATGGGGCCAGCGCCATGCCGATCTTCTGACCAGGATGATGGGCGCGGATATGGGCGCGGTTGAACGCGACTATGATCGTGCCGTGCAAAGTGAATATCCCGGTGGGGCCACCGGCCACGGGCGCGACGCGGTGGACCGGTTCTGGATGTCTCTGCGTGCCGCGCTGCCCAATGCGACGTTTACCATTCATCACCAGATCGGGCGCGAGGATGCCAACATGCCGCCCCGCTCGGCCATCCGTTGGAGCCTTCATGGCAAACATGATGGCTGGGGGGCGTTTGGCGCACCCACCGGGGCGGACCTTTATGTGATGGGCATCAGCCACGCCGAATGGGGCGAACTGATCGGCGGCGATATCCGCCTGCGCCGCGAATGGACCCTGTTCGATGAAACGGCGATCTGGAAGCAGCTTATTCTGGTGACCGGAGACCTATGATGCCAACCTGCCTCAAACCCAGCGAACAGGCGCGGCGGTATCACTGCCACCGCGCCGCGCTGCGGGCGCGCCGGCTGAACAATCACCCTCCTGGGGCGACGGGTTAACCCCCATCGCAACACACCCCCCATTAGGAGATCACCATGAGCACCATCCAACACCGCATCGTCCGCTACGGCGAGTTGCAACCCTGCAAAACCGCTTTTATCGACGCCCATACGCCGGGCAGCGATCAGAAAGAGAACTTTACCATCGTCGGCGGCGGCGTTTCTGAAAGCCCCGATCAGCATGTCCATATCACCGACAAGATCGGTTTTAACATCGGTGCGGCAGGCCAGCCTCCGAAATGCCGAAATTCACTGCACAGCCACACTACGGCCGAGGTGTTCTTTGTTGCCAAAGGCCGCTGGCGGTTCTTCTGGGGGCGTTATGGCACGGCGGGAGAGTTCATCGCCGAAGAGGGCGATATTTTCAACATTCCGACCGGTATCTTTCGCGGGTTCGAAAATGTGGGTCAGGACTACGGGATGATCATGTCGATCCTGGGCGGTGACGATGCCGGAGGTGGTGTCACATGGGCCCCGCAAGTGATCGAGGATGCGCAGGCGCATGGTTTGATGCTGGGCGACAATGGCGTGCTGTATGACAGCAAGAAAGGGCAAGAGCTGCCCCACAACGTGCGCCCTATGCCTTTGCTGACCGAGGAAGAGCTGAAAGCCTATCCCGAGGTGCCGGTTGAGGATGTGGTCGGCAAATACGTTGCGCGGTATTGGGACTTGATGGCGCTGTCGGCCAACAAACCGGCAGTGGTGATAGGCGAGAACGGATGGATCAAGGACAAACCCGGTTTCGAAGTCGATTTTCTGGGCCGAGGATCGTGTGTGCCGGACGCGGTCACAAGCGATAAACCCGTGGTTCTGATGCCGGCCAGTGGGCATTGGCGGATTGCTGTAGACAACCATGAGACCACATTGTCCGTGGGCGACACCGCTCTGGTTCTGCCGGGTGAATCCTATAGTGTTGTCCCATCCATGACCGGGCAGGCTGGCCTGTACCGGATTACCGCAACCAATGATCCGGCCGGAGCAACCTGGACAGGATGACCGCAGACCCGCAGGATACCCATGCTGTCTACGAGCGGCAGGCGACAGAGTATGACAAACGTCGCTCCAAAGCTCTGTTCGAAGCGCGCTGGTTGGCGCGCTTCACGGCCAGTCTTAAACCGGGTGATCACGTGTTGGATCTGGGGTGCGGAACAGGTGACCCAATCGCCCGTTGGTTCATGGCCGAAGGGTTTGACGTCACGGGCGTCGACTTTTCCAAGGCCATGCTGGCCATCGCTCGCGACCGGTGGCCTGACAACGACTGGCTGCATTCCGATATGCGGGATTTCGATCTGGGTCGTCAGTTCGATGGTATTATCGCATGGAACAGCTTTTTTCACCTGACGGCCGCAGAGCAAAAAGCCTGTATCGCCCGCATGGCGCGCCACTTGCGATCTGGTGGGATGCTGATGTTGACGGTCGGTCCGCGCGCGGGCGAGGCAAGCGGTACAGTTGGCGCAGAAATGGTCTACCACGCGTCTCTTTCGCCCGCCGGATATGCCGGGTGCCTTGAGGACAACGGGCTTCAGATGACCGGATTTCTGGCCGAGGACCCTGAAACGCAAAGCCACACCGTGTTGATGGCGCGAAAACTTTAAGGAGGCCAAAGATGCCTGTAAAAACCACGCATGTCGGGTCTTTACCACGCAAGCAAGAGGTCGTGGACTTTATCTTTGCCCGTGAAAATGGCGAACCCTATGACGCAGCAGCCTTTGATGCCTGCATGGCGGGCGCCGTAGACGAGACCGTCCGCCTACAAGCCGAGGCTGGTATAGACGTTGTCAGCGACGGAGAGACGTCGAAGATTTCCTATGCGACTTATGTCAAAGATCGCTATACCGGGTTTTCCGGAGACAGCCCGCGCAATGCGCCGGCGGATCTCAAGATGTTCCCAAGCTTTCTGCAGCGGCTGGCCGATGATGGCGGCACCCCGAAATATGCGCGACCCATGTGTACGGGCGAGGTCCGCTCGAAGGGGCAAGGTGAATTGCAGAAAGACATCGCCAACCTCAAGGCGGCCATGGCGCGGCACGATGTTGGTCAGGGTTTCATGAATGCCGCGTCACCGGGTGTAATCTCGTTGTTTCTGCAAAATGATTTCTACCCAACGCGCGAGGCTTATCTGGCCGCATTGGCAGATGCGATGAAAGAGGAATACGAAACCATTGTCGCGGCGGGTTTGGACATTCAGCTGGATTGCCCCGACCTTGCCCTGTCTCGCCACATGTTGTTCACGGACCTGTCGGATGACGAATTTCTCAAGATCGCGGATATGCATGTCGAGGCCCTGAACCATGCGCTGCAAAACGTGCCGCAGGACCGGGTGCGAGTGCATATCTGCTGGGGGAATTACGAAGGCCCGCATTGTTGCGATATCGCGATGGACAAGGTGTTCAGCACCCTGATGGCAACAAAATCGCGCTATGTCCTATTCGAGACGTCGAACCCGCGCCACGCGCATGAGTGGACCGTGTTCCGTGATCGTAAAGCCGAGATCCCCGATGACAAGGTTCTGGTCCCCGGAGTGGTCGACACCACCACCAATTTCATTGAACACCCCGAGCTTGTGGCGCAACGGATTGAACGCTTTACCGGTATTGTCGGCGAAGATCGGGTTATCGCAGGCAGCGATTGCGGCTTTGGAACTTTTGCGGGATTCGGCGCGATTGATCCGCAGATCGCCTATGCCAAGCTAGAGGCGCTGGCCCAGGGGGCCGAGCTGGCCCGCGGATGACCCCATTGATTCTGTTACCGGGCATGATGTGCGATGCGCGGCTTTTCGGCCCGCAGATTGACGCGTTGTCCGGCAAGGTACCGATGATGACCTTTCCCCTGTGTCAGCACGACAGCGTGCAGGGACTGGCAGCGGATATCCTGCGCAACGCGCCACCCAGATTTGCACTGGCGGGTCTATCGATGGGCGGGATTGTCGCCATGGAGGTTCTGCGTCAGGCCCCCGAGCGTATTGAACGCCTGGCCTTGCTGGACACGAACCCGATGGCCGAGCTGCCCGATGTCAAAGCCCGTCGTGCTCCGCAGATGGACGCGGTGCGCGAAGGGCGGCTGTGGCATGTGATGCGAGACGAAATGAAACCCAACTATCTTGCAGACGGGCCGCGTCAGGGGGCTGTTCTGGATTTGTGCATGGAGATGGCAACTGGTCTGGGCCCTCAAGTCTTTCTGCGTCAATCGAAAGCCTTGATGGACCGTCCCGATCAACGTGCAACCTTGGCTGCCTATACCGGACCCGCGCTGGTTCTTTGCGGTCAAGAGGACGGGTTGTGCCCGGTCGAGCGCCACCAGTTGATGCACGATCTACTGCCAAACAGCGTACTGCACGTCATTGATGGGGCTGGTCACCTGCCCACATTGGAGAAACCAAACGAAACAACGGCGGCTTTGGCGCGCTGGTTGGAGGACATATGACACCATCTCTTTTGTCACTGTTGCGCAAAGTGGATACGCCCACTGTCTGCAACGCCATAGAAGTCGCTCAGGGTAAGCGAGGATTTGACAGATTTACGCGCGGTACCATGATGTGTTCGGCCCCGAATGAGCCTGCAGTCGTGGGCTATGCGCGCACGGCCAAAATTGCAGCAGTTGCACCCCCGACCGAGGAGCCCGACGTTATCCGCGCCAGACGCATGGACTATTACAAATACATGGCTGAAGGCCCCGCGCCCTCGGTCGCGGTGATAGAAGATGTGGATTACCCCGACTGTATCGGCGCCTATTGGGGCGAGATTAACACCACCATTCACAAAGGGTTTGGCATGTCAGGGGCGTTGACCAATGGCGTAATGCGCGATCTTGGTGATCTGCCAGACGGATTCCCGGTTGTTGCAGGCTCAGTTGGTCCAAGCCATGGTTTCGTCCATGTACGCGATCTGGGCACGCCGGTCTCGGTATTTGGCATGACAATAGATCCAGGTGATTTGATCCATGCGGATCGACACGGCGCATTGGTCATTCCCGAGGATATCGTCGATCAGTTGGAAGGAGCGATCCAAAAGCTGCTGACGACAGAGCGTATCATTCTGGACGCCGCCACCCAGCCGGCTTTTGATTTTGACGCGTTCGAAACCGCATGGACGGCCTTCGAAAAAGCAAGGGTCTGAACCCGGACTGCCGTGTTCTAAAGCTGCGAACCGATCGGTAAAATCGCCAGAACACCCGAGACTATGTGATCCCACGCCGATCCTGTCGGCTCTGCGTCATATCGCAGGACAGTGCCGTCCTGTTGCCGGGTTGTCCAAACCAGTTTGCCAGCCTCTTCAAGCGTCACGTTGTACGTGTACGCGGGCAGCGCCTCGTCCAGCGCGCCCATTGTCCGAACCGCCAAGTCGGGCGAATCGATCAGGATGCCCATCTCGGTGTTGATGTTGACGGATCTGGGATCCCAATTGAACGACCCGACGAACACATAGCGATCATCAATGGTGAACGCCTTGGAATGCAGACCCGAACGGGATTGTGCCCAGTTAACGCCTCGTTGTTGAACCTCATAGGCATCCGGGCGCAGCTCGTACAACTCGACGCCGGCGCGCAACAGGGCGCGGCGCTTTTTGGCGTAATGGGCATAGACCGGCGCCACGTCGTTTGACGCCAGCGAATTGGTGACGACCTTGATGTCGACGCCGCGGTTTTCCAGCTCGGACATCCATGCAACCCCTTTGTTTCGAGGCACAAAATACGCCGAGATGATGTTGACCTCGTTTTGAGCGGTCTCAAAATAGGGCAGCAGTTGCGAAGCAAGCACCTGTTCGGGATCATCCGCGCCGGCTGCTTTGGATGGAGGGTCGGCGTATAGCCGGGCCCGAACCCAATCAACCGCCAATGCGTTGTCGGCAAAGGTCTCTTGCGCTGACCTGCGTAGGGCGTTGCCATAAGGCGTATCGCGCGCCTCGTCGACAAGGTCATTCAGCCGGTCGCGTGCCTCGTCCAGAGATACGTTTTGCGGTTCATCAATCACCACAGCGGCAGGAACGGCGAATTCACTGTTCCAATAGGTATCGAAGCTGTCCGAGACCTGACGGACCACTGGGCCAGTGGCCAGCACATCCAGATCCGCATAGTTCATTTCCTCGCGGGCCAGAAAATACTCGGCGCCGATATTGCGCCCACCTACAATGGTGAACGTATTGTCTGCGGTCATCGACTTGTTATGCATCCGTCGGTTGATGCGTTTAAAGTCGGTCAGACCGGCAATCAGCAGGCTTTGATCTCGCCAGAACGGGTTGAACAGCCTGATCTCGATATTCTCATGCAGATCAAGGGCAGCAGTCATCGCATCGTATCCGGACGTGTCCATATCGTCCAACAACAGGCGCACGCGGACACCCCTGTCCGCAGCACGTAACAGGCTTGCAGCAAACAGATGCCCGGTTGGATCGTCGTGTAGCAGATAGTATTGCGCATCAATCGTTTGCTCTGCCGCCGCCGCCATCAACAGCCGAATGACCAGCGCCTGTTCTCCATCGCTGACAAGTCGTACGCCCGAGCGCCCGTCGCCGGGGTCGCCCAACCTACTGGCCGCGCGGTAAAGCTGGCTTGTCGGTTCGGCGGCGACGGATCGCGTCACCGTCTTTTCATAGGTCCGGGACGTGGGCGCGCATGCAGCAAGGGCCAGCATGCAGCAGACATGAACCGTGACGATCCATGACTTCATGAGTTTTTTCCGATCTTCATACTGACAGTGACACTCTAATCGGGCCGGTTTTCAAGGTTGTTGTTTTGAATCCCTGCTAATTGCCTGCGGCTGCGGTTCGATTGCAGATGCCGTTTGGCCCGTTCCTCAGGGATCTCTGTCGGATTTGTGATTGTTGAATTCATCGGGTTCTGATCATCTGCGATCTGAAAAAACCTATGCTCAGCCGATGGAAAGACGCGGATATGAAATTGGAATTCCACCATATTAACTTTGTCTCGCAAGATGTGGATCGCCTCCACGATTTTTACACGGGCGTTCTTGGGTTGGATGACATCCCGATCCAGAATTTCCCACGATCCGAGGATACGAAGGATCGGGGCTATAGCGGCAAGATCCGCTTTGCGACCGATGGGCAGATGCAGATGCACCTGGCCGAGAAAGACCTCGGTGTCGCCTTTAAGCATGGCGAAACGATAAACCCGGTCGAACGCGGCCACATCGCTTTTAGAACCGATGATATTGCGGCCTTCATGCAGCTGCTGGACGACAACGGCATTCCCTATTCGGACTATGGAACTGCCTTTGCCAAAGAATGGCATCAGGTGTTCTTTCACGACCCCGAAGGCAACGTCATCGAAGTCCATCAGGCGGTCTGAGTTTGGGTCTTAGGATGTGGCCTCCTCGAACCGGTGCCGGGTGGCGTCGAGATGGGATTGCATCGCTGCGCGGGCTTTGCGGCGGTCGCGCTCCAGAACCGCCTGAATGATCTGCAGGTGATCTGAGGTCGCGGTCAGGTGATGGTGCATCTGATCTTCCAGCGGCCAAAGGTAGTGGTGGTTGAAGATCATCGAGATCGCGTCCTGAAACCCCACGATCAGCCTGTTGTCGGCATGCGCGTTCAGAAACCGATGAAACTTGGTGTCCAGGGCGGGGAAATCCAGGTCAGCGAAATCGGAGTGCGCCGAAATCTCGAGATGATCCTGTTTCAACCTGATGAGCCCGCCCCAGAACGGGTCATTCTCGGGGATTTGGCAGAGCTTCTCGACTGCTCTGCTTTCGAACATCACGCGGACTTCATGCAGCTCTAACGCGTATTTTCTGGTGACGCCTTCCAAAACCCATCGGCGGTGGTGGTCCTTGCGGACGAACCCGAACCGGCTGAGCCCGATCAGAAATTCGCGCATGGTCTGGACCGAAACGTTGAGCTGTCGCGCCAGAAGCCTCTCGTTCAGCAGCGCGCCCGGACCGATATCCTCGCTTCGGATCATCTGCATGAACGTGGCCTCCAAGGCATCGCGCATGTCCATGGTTTCACTGGCGTCGAAATAATCCCGCCGCTGAGGGACCCGAAGCAATTGCCGGTCTGGCCCGGCCTGCGTCAATATCCCAGCTTTTTCCAACCTGTTCAGAATTGCGCGCGCGGTTGTTCTGCTGACATCCAATTGTCGCGCGATCGCCGAGATGTTCTGGATGCTGGGATTGGCGACCAAAGCGTCCAGCATGGCATTATAGGCGGCTTTTAAAACGCGATCTGGGCGCGCCATGGCCATGTTCCTGATGTTCAATAAGATGTTTTTAATAGGGTTAAAGACATTTGAGCGCAAGTCGCCGACGGAATATGATCCGGGCAACCTGCGCTGAATATCAGCCACGCATTTGGTGCCGTGGCGAGCGCGGGGCGCAATGACATCACTGATTCAGGACACCCGAAAATGACGTCGAACACTTATGTGCCCAGCGCGACACGCTACGCGGAGATGACCTATAACTATTGCGGCAACAGCGGTCTGAAACTGCCCGCGATCTCGCTGGGGCTGTGGCATAATTTTGGTGCTGACCGGCCTCATCAGTTGAAACAACAACTTTGTCGAACGGCATTTGACCTGGGGATCACGCATTTTGATCTGGCCAACAATTATGGCCCGCCTGCGGGCAGCGCTGAAGAGGCGTTTGGTGAAATCCTGAAAAATGATTTTGCCGGTTACAGGGATGAATTGGTGATCTCGTCCAAAGCCGGATATGACATGTGGCCAGGCCCTTACGGCGAATGGGGTAGCCGTAAATACCTGATCGCGTCCTGTGACCAAAGCCTTCGGCGGATGGGTCTTGATTATGTGGATATCTTCTATTCGCATCGGTTTGATCCGAATACGCCGCTCGAGGAAACCATGGGCGCGCTGGATCAGATCGTGCGCTCTGGCAAGGCGCTTTATGTGGGGATTTCGTCCTATAATTCCCAACGCACGCGCGAGGCTGCGGCGATCCTGAAGGATCTTGGCACGCCCTGCATCATTCATCAGCCCAGCTACAACATGATCAACCGGTGGGTTGAGACGGACGGGCTGAAGGCCACTCTGCAAGAGTTGGGGATCGGGTCGATCGCGTTCACCCCTCTGGCGCAGGGGATGTTGACCGGCAAGTATCTGAGCGGCGTGCCCGAAGGTAGCCGAGCAACCGAAGACAAATCACTGAACCCCGATCTGCTGACCGAAAGCACGATCGAGAACCTGCGCAATCTGGATGCGATTGCCAAGAGGCGCGGTCAGACGCTGGCGCAGATGGCGATTGCCTGGGTGTTGCGCGATGGCGGGATCACCACGGCGTTGATCGGTGCATCCCGCAGTGAACAGATCGTCGACTGCGTCGGGGCGCTGAACAATATTGAATTCACGGTCGATGAACTGGCCGAAATCGACCGCTATTCGCAGAATGGCGAGGTCAACCTTTGGGCTCAATCCTCGGACAGCTAAGTCCAAACGCCGGATCAGAAAAGGACTGAACATGAACAAACCCGTTATCGGATTCATTGGTGTTGGGCTGATGGGTCATGGCATGGCCAAAAACATCGTCGAAAAAGGATACCCTCTTGTGGTGATGGGGCATCGCAACCGACAACCCGTCGAAGATCTTGTGCAACGTGGTGCGACCGAAGTCACCTCGGCGCGTGAAATGGCCGACGCCTGCGACATCATCCATTTGTGCGTCTCGGGCAGCCCGCAGGTCGAACAGCTGATCCGTGGCGAAAACGGTATCCTGGCCTCGGGCAAACAAGGGTTGGTGGTTGTTGATTGTTCGACATCGGATCCCGTGTCGACCTTGCAACTTGTGCAAGAGCTGCGGGCTGCGGGCATGGATCTTGCAGACGCACCTTTGGGCCGAACTCCGAAAGAGGCCGAGGCCGGAACGCTGGATACAATGGTCGGCGCATCGCCCGAAACCTTGGCGCGCATCAAACCAGTACTGGATTGCTGGGCCGGTCTGGTCGTGCACATGGGTGAGGTCGGGATGGGTCACAAGATGAAGCTGGTCAACAACTTCGTCGCCATGGGCTATGCTGTTTTGTATTCCGAGGCGCTGGCCGTAGCCCGTAAGGCCGGGCTGACCGTAGAACAGGTGGATTCTGTTCTGCGCCCAAGCCGCCTGTCCAACGGGTTCTACGATACATTCATGAAATGGACGCTCGAGGGGGATGAAAACGCCCATCGCTTTGCCATCACGAACGCGCATAAAGACATGCGATATGTCGCGAACCTGGCCAATAGTATCGGCGCGGTCACGCCGGTACAGGCAACTCTGCGCAACGCGTTTGCGGCGATGGAGGCTGCGGGTCGGGGTGACGATTATGTACCCATGCTGGCTGATTTCATTGCGGAAACCAATGGTCTGGCCACGGACAAGTCCAACGCCTAAGGCTGCACGCGCGGATGTGGCGCATTCCACCTGTCAGGCAACGCCCCTATCCCGGTTCTCAACGGGATAGGGGACAAACATGGACAGCAGCCCCCAACAGGAAGATGGATCACTGAAGCGGCCTCTGGCCGTTGCATTTGTGATTGGCATCGCTTTGGCGATCATTCTGTCCGTTTTTCTGTATATGTCCCGCGAAACCGGGAACCGGATAGGTGACATGCGAATGGCATGGCAGGACTATTCGGTCGAGACCACACCGCGTGGCTACTGGATATCGGACATTCGCGAAGACTTTGGCTATGGCGGGTTGATCCACAACTTCAAGAACTATGTGCTGCGCAATGACCCCGATTTGGGTCCACGCCTGCGGCGGCAGTCCCAAAGCCTGCTGGATACCATCGCGGCCTATCGCGCCTCGGACCCATCCCCCACTGAATTGGAAGCGTTAGCGCAGATCGAAGCCGTGGCCCTGGAATACACTGGCAATATCCCTTTGATCGAGGAGGGTATCGCCGCAGGCCTGAACGCAGAGCAGATCGATGCGTTGGTGCGTGTGGATGACCGTGTCGCTCTGGCGGCATTGGCGACCCTTGAAACCCTGTGGGTGCAAGAACGCGACCGCAGTCTGTCCAGTATGGTGCGCGCGTTCTCGGACGGAGAACGTCTGGTCCGAAATTTCTCGTTTCTTCTGGTGGGGTTGATCGTTTTGGTGGGCGTGATCGCGATCCTGACCACTTTGCTGATCGCCAATATCTTGCGCACCAACCGTCGACTGAAGGCCGAACTTGCCTTGCGTGAACAAGTGGAACTGGCCGAGCGCAAACTGGCGCGGGCGGTTGAACAAAGCCCGGCCTCGATCATCATCACCGACACCGACCTGAGGATTGAATACGCCAACCGCAAGTTCTTTGACCTCAGTGGCTATGGCCCGGACGAGGTCTATGGTCATTCGCCCAAAATGCTGCAATCGGGGCATTCGGGGCAGGGGGTCTATAGCGACCTGAAGGCCAAGCTGAAAAGCGGCCAAAGCTGGTACGGTGTGTTTCGCAACTTGCGCAAAGACGGGACGCATTACTGGGTTTCGACCGCGATTTTCCCGCTGGTCGATCACAATGGCAGCATCACCCACTATATTGGTATCGGCGAGGACATGACCGAATCCCGCCGCACGCGCGAGCAATTCGCTCAGGTCCAGAAGATGGAGGCTGTGGGTATTCTGGCAGGTTCGGTTGCGCACGACTTCAACAACGTGTTGATGAGCGTGATCGGAAATGCCGAGCTGATCGAGTTGGACGCCGAGGATAACGAGGACATTCAGACCTCGGTCAACCATATTCGCATCGCGGCACGTCGCGCGCAGGCGCTGGTGCGCAAGATGCTGACCTTCGCCCGCCAGCGGCCTCGAAATCCGCAACGCGGTGACATGGTCAAAGCCACGCAAGAGGCGCTGGACCTGATCAAGGTCGCCGCGCCTCCCAGCGTCAAGACCCGCTTTGACATCGACATTGAACAGGCTTTTGCTGAATTTGACGGTACACTGTTTTTTCAGACCCTGCTGAATCTGTGCCACAATGCGTTCGAAGCCATCGGCGATCACCCCGGCGACGTTGTTTTGCGCATCAGTCAGGCCGAAGACACTGCGCTGGACGATCTGCCGGACGATGCGATTGGGGTGATCCGACTGGATGTGACCGATGACGGGCCGGGGATGTCGCCCGAGGTGCAAGAGAAGATATTCGAACCCTTCTTTTCTACCAAACCGGTTGGGAAAGGCACCGGTCTGGGTATGGCGATCGTCCGCAACAGCGTCGAGGAATGCCGCGGGCGGGTCGAACTGTCCTCGACGCCGGGCAAGGGGACCCGGTTCAGCCTGTTCTATCCCATGATGCCAATTCTGAGCGCGCAACAGCAGCAAGAGGCCCGCGCCGTCACCGGGGACGAACACATCCTGCTGGTCGATGACGATGAGAACATTCTATATGTCACGCGCCGGTTGCTGACGCGATATGGCTACCGGGTCGAGGCCTATTCCCAACCAATGCGCGCGTTGGACGCCTTTCGGGCGGCGCCCGACAGCTATGATGTGATTGTGTCGGATTTGATGATGCCAGAGCTTATGGGCACTGACCTTATCGCCTCGGTGCAGGCCGTCCGACCGGATGTTCCTACGATTCTTGTCAGCAGTTATTTCGATGATGCAGACAGTCCGGCTGAAAGCGATCAAACGGTACGGGTGCAAAAACCGTATGATGTTCAAAGTCTTGCGCGCATTATCCGGAGCCTTGTGGCCTAGGATCCCGTTACATTTCTTAACAACTCTTCACAGTCTTTAATCCATATCAAATTCTGGTGACACATCTGCCCTCTAAGGTTCGCTCAGCCGGTCCTCGGCCAAACCGAGTGATCGGAATAGCGATAAAGGGGCTTTTAGATGATGACCAAAGCCAGAACATGGTTCTCGGCGCTGTCGACAGTTTCGCTGCTGACGATGAGCGCTGCGTTCCCGGTTCACCAGGCCCAGGCGGATGAGCCGGGCCCGGTAGAAGCCATAGAGTTCGACCCAGCCAAGGCGGCCCTTGGCAAACGACTTTTCTTTGATCCGCGACTGTCCGGCGACGCTGCGCTGTCCTGTTCCAGTTGCCACCAGCCGGAAAACGGGTTCACCGACGGGCAAGCCCTGTCGGACGCCTATACGGGCAACCTGCATTTCCGCAACGTGCCGACGCTGATCAACAGCGCCAAGCGCGAGGCATGGTTCCATGACGGGCGGATAGGCACCAACCTCAATGACGTGACCCGCGAAAGCATCACCGAGACCTATTCCATGAACATGGACATGCGTCTGATGCAGGAACGCATCAAGCAGGACCCGGTCTATGTCGAGATGTTCGAAGCTGCCGGATTTGGTGAGCCTTCTAATGGTGGCGTTCGCAACGCGATCCCGGAATATCTGAAAACGCTGATCTCGCGCGGCGCGCCATTTGACACCGGAGAGATGTCGGACGAGGCCAAAGCGGGGTATGAGCTGTTCAACGCCAGCGGCTGTAACTCGTGCCACTCGGGCGAACGGTTCACCGACGACCTGCCGCACAATATCGGCGTCGGTGACAACCCTGACATCTGGGCGGATCCGACCAGACACATCACCTTCGTGACGATGATGAAGTTCCTCGGCGTCGAGAACTACATGAACCTGCGCGCCGACCCCGGAGCGTATATCCGCACCCACACTGCCGACACGTTCGGCACCTTCATGACCCCCACACTGCGTGAGCTGACCTATACCGCGCCGTATATGCACAACGGCACGATGGAAACGCTCGAAGATGTGGTGGCCTTCTACAACGCCGGTGGTGGTGACGATGAAAACAAGGATCCGCGCATCAAACCGCTGAACCTTTCCGAGACCGAGCAAGCACAGCTGGTGGCCTTCCTCAAGGCGCTGTCCGGCGAGCCTCTGACCGGCCCCGACTTCGTCGCCGAGGAAATCGATACGGACTATGCGCCGATCGAAAACTGGCGTGAAACGACAAACTGAGGAGTGGACCCATGAAAGACCTTAAGTCTTACCTTTCAGGCACAATCGCCACCGCTGCCTTGTTTGCTGCCATCGGTTCGCAAGCGTTCGCTGCGGACAGTATCGCGATTGAGGCCGGTATCGGCGGCGCAGACCCCGACCCTGATGCGCCACTGGTGGCGCTAGGCGAGCCGCCCATCCCGCTGGATAACCCGCAGACCGAGGCCAAGATCGAACTGGGCAAAATGCTGTTCTTCGATCCGCGTCTGGGCGGGAACGAGACAACGCCCTGTTCGGCCTGTCACCTGCCCGATGTGGGCTGGGACGTCGAAGCGCCGATCTCGTTCGGTTATCCCGGCACGACTCACTGGCGCAACAGCCAGACCATCGTGAACTCGGCTTACTACGGCAAGCTGTTCTGGGCGGGATCAAGTAAAAGCCTCGAAAGTCAGGCCAAATCCGCCGCAGGCGGTGCCGTCGCCGGCAACGGTGAATCCGACATGATGGAGGCCCGTCTGGCCTTTGTGCCCGAATATGTCGAACGCTTTAACGATGTCTTCGGCGATCAATGGCCGCGCATCAGCAACGCATGGCGTGCAATCGCCGCGTTTGAACGCACCATCGTTCAGACCGACACGCCCTTCGACAACTACCTGCGCGGGGATGATGCGGCGCTGACCGACGAACAGAAACGCGGGCTGGAGCTGTTTACCGGCAAGGCGCAATGTTCCGAATGCCACAACGGCGCGCTGCTGTCGGATGAGAAATACTACAACACCGGCGTTCCACCTTATAGCGGCTGGGAAGATGACGGTCTGGCGCAAGTGACCTTCCGGTATGAGCTCTATGCCAAAGGCTCGACCGAGGAGTTCTATCGCCACACCAAGGACGACCCCGGCTTCTATTTCCGGACCAAGGAAAAAGCTGATCTGGGCAAGTTCCGCACGCCAAGCCTGCGCTACACCCTCTATACCGAACCTTACATGCACAATGGCATGTTGGAGACGCTCGAGGACGTAGTTGAATTCTACAACCAGGGCGGCGGCGAGAATGAATTCGCAGCAACCAAATCCGATCTGATCCAGCCGCTTGGGCTGAACGATCAGGAAAAAGCGGATCTGGTGGCCTTCCTGAAATCCCTGTCCGGCGAGGAAATCCTGATGGATGAACCTGATCTGCCGGATTACCAGCCGCTTTCTGCGGTTGCAGCAGAGGAGTAAGCGTCATGAAAGATCATAACGCAACCGGATGCAGCTGTTCGGGTGAGGCCAAGAAGGCCTGTACCGTGAACCGCCGCCAGTTCCTGTTCGCCTCGGGCGCAACAACCTTTGCCGTGATGGTGGCCATGCCCACTCGCCACGGCCAGGCCGAACAGGTTCCGGCCCTTGTGTCCACCTATCCGCGCAAGCTGATCGGCAAACTGTCCGAGCTGGAACAGGATGTCCCGGTCGAGTTCTACTACCCCGATGAGGGCGACTATTCGGACTCGATTCTGGTCAAAACCGGCGTGGAAAGCGGCGGCGGCATCGGTCCGCAAAAGGACGTTGTGGCCTTCAACCTCACCTGCACCCACCAGGGCGGGTCGATGTATGACAGCTACAAGCCTGAACATAAGGTGCTGGGCCCATGCCCGCTGCACCTGTCCACCTATGACGTGACACGGCACGGCATCCTCGTCTCGGGGCAAGCCTATCAGTCGCTGCCGCAGGTCCTTTTGGAACTGGACGGTGACGATATCTACGCCGTTGGCATGTTCGGCCTGATCTACGGCCGCTACGACAACCTGATTGCATAAGGGAAGGGGATACTCACATGGCAACCCCGTATTACGTACCCGAAACCAACGTCCCGCTGCCGCCCAAAGGCGCCGAGGTCATCTCGACCGCCTGCGACTACTGCATCGTGGCCTGTGGTTACAAAGTCTACCGCTGGCCGGTGACGGCCAAACCCGGTGGCCCCACCGCGGACGAAAACGCCTTTGGCGAGGATTTCCCCGTTGCACCGCTGGGTGCATGGGTCGCGCCGAACCAGCACAATATCGTTCTGCACAAAGGTCAGCCGCACCACGTGGTGATCATTCCTGACAAGGACACGCAATACGTCAACACCGACGGCGACAGCTCCTTGCGGGGCGGGTGTATCGCACAGAAATGCTATAACCCGCAGACACCGACACGTGACCGTCTGAAGACACCACTGATGCGGATCTATGGCACGCTGATGCCGGTTCCGTGGGATCTGGCGCTGGATGTGGCGGCTGAGGTGGGCAACCACGTCATCGCCAAGCACGGCACCAATGCCTATGGCGTGAAAACCTTCAGCTATCAGTATATCGAGAACACCTATGCGATCTCGAAATACGCGCTGCGCCATATCAACACCGCCAACTTCACCTTCCACGACACGCCGTCCGACGTGACCTCGACCCCCGGTTTCCGGGATGCGGGTTTCGACAACTTCGGCCCGTCTTACGAAGACTGGCGTGACGCGGAAACTCTGCTGGTTTGCGGCACCGACCCGTATGAGACCAAGACCATCCTCTACACCCAGTGGATGATGAAGGGGATGCAGAACGGTCAGAAAGAGATCTATCTGATCCCGCGCCGGTCTGCCGGTGTGGCCCATGCTGAAAAGATGGGTGGCCTGCATATCGACGTTCTGCCCGGCACTGACCTGCTGGTCGTCAACGCCATCGCCCGCGTCATCGTGGAAAATGGCTGGGAAGACAGCGACTGGATCAAGAAATGGGTCAACAACAAGTGGGAAAGCTCGTCCGGCTTCGGTCAGGGTACCCGGAACACGCCGTGGCAGTGGCGCACGACCTGGGGCAAGTTCCAGACCAAAGGCTTTGAAGACTGGAAAGAGTGGCTGCTGTCGCAGGACGAGTTCGCGCCCGAGACCGCTGCCGCCATGGCCGAAATCGACGTGCAGAAAATCTATACTGCCGCAGAATGGCTTGCCAAACCCAAGGCGGATGGCACACGGCCCAAAACATCGGTCATGATCGAGAAAGGGTTCTACTGGTCCAACAACACCGGCAACACGCAGGCGATCTCGGCTCTGGGCATCATCTGTGGCTGTGGCGGTCGTCCGGGTCAGGTCATTGGCCGGGCCGGTGGTCACCAACGGGGCGGCGTGAAGGGCGGGAAATACCCGCGCAACAAATCGCCCGAGAAACTGCCCGGCCGCCGTCGCCGCGCCATGGATACCGACCGGTATCTGATCGCAGGTCATACCCGTATGGCCCATGTGATCGGCACCACATGGATCCAGTCCATGTGCGGATCGCAGCAACTGGCCGACAAGTTCGAGGAACTGACCGTCCGCAACCCGCACCAGATCGCCGGCTTCGACAAGCAAGAGATGATCGACACGCTGAAGGCCCGCGCCGACAGCGGCGGTATGGTGGTGATCAACCAGGACATCTATCTGCAAGACCCGATCGGCAACCGCTACGCCGACATCGTGTTCCCCGCAGCGACCTGGGGTGAAGAGGACTTTTTGCGCGCCAATGGCGAACGCCGTCTGCGTCTGTACCAGAAGTTCTATGATGCGCCCGGTGCGGCGAAACCCGACTGGTGGATCATCGCGCAACTGGCACAGCGGATGGGCTTTGACGGGTTCGACTGGCAGAACTCGAACGAAGTTGCGGAAGAGGCCGTGCGCTTTACCCGCGGGTCGCGCAAGGACTTCCACGCGGTGCATCGTCTGGCCAAAGCTGAGGGCAAAACCCTTCACCAGAAGGTCCGTGAGTTTGGCACTGATGGGGTTCAATGCCCGGTCATGCTGGATGCCGATGGGGTCACGCTGATTGAGACCAAGCGTCTGCACGACACAACCCGCGAACTGCCCGATACCGGTGCGGCTGGTGCGGATGTGTTCAACAAGAAGCTGACGCATTTCAACAGCCAGACCGGCAAGTGCAACATCCAGAAATCGCCTTGGGGCCTGTTCTCGGACTATTGGGAATGGCTCAGCCCGAACAAGGAAGAAGGCGAGTTGTGGGCGACCTCGGGTCGGATCAACGAACGCTGGCAGTCCGGCTTTGACGACCGCCGCCGCCCGTATATCGTGCAGCGCTGGCCGGAAAACTGGGTTGAAATTCACCCTGACGATGCAGCCGAGCGTGGTATCGAAAGCGGCGACTATGTGATGGTCTATTCGGAACGTGTTCCGGGCAACAAGACCACGCTGCTGGGTGTGGAAGGCGACGACTTCCAGTTCTCGAAACTGATGGAGAACGGGCATATCGAACTGACCAAAGCGGCGATCACCGCCGTGGCCATGGTCACGCCCGCCATCAAGAAAAGCGTGGTTTACATGGACTTCCTGCACATGCAGCAGCCCGCGAACGCGCTTGAGGGCCGGATCGTCGACTGGATCAGTGGCAACTACAACTACAAGATGGGCGTTGCCAAGCTGCGGAAACTGGGGCCGAGCCCCTACAAGACCTCGTTCCGCACGATGTCCTTCGCACCGCGCGACATCGCCTGACGGCTTTCCGGGGGGCGGTCGCCATGCCGCCCCTCGGGTCTGGTCCCACTGCAGAAGGGACCATGGGCCGGGCGTCCCCGGCCCAACTGGAAGGCAGGTATCGGTTGGGAAATCTGCCTTCCACTTTCACCCAACCCCGCCCAACCGCAAAACATGGCAGACCCGATATGAACATGCATTCCGATACCGCCCTGCGTGATGAGGCCACCAGCCTGTTCTCTGACTACGCAAAATCCGAATATGACGTGATCCGCCTGCGCGCCATTCAGGCCCTAAGTGCCATTGGCGCCGCTAATAGCCTGGCTTTGGTCGAAGCGTTGTTGGATGACGACGAAGACGTCCGGCAGGACGCCGCTCAAGCGCTGGGCGCGCTGGGCGTTCAGGACGCAGCACCTCAACTGCTGGAAAACCTGATCCACGATCCGTGTGGCGAGGTAAAACTGGCCTGCGTCACCGCTCTGGCCGAGTTGAAATCCGAAGACGCAGCGCCTTACCTGCGCACCCTCGTCACTGGACGCGGGGATGAGATCACGTGGGACGAGGACGAGCTACACCAGGACGAATGGGACGATTGGCTGGACACGCAGATCGCTTCGATCAAGGCGCTGGGCCGGATGGGCGACGTGGCGGCTATCGAACCCATAGTCATGGCCCTGATGGACGAAGACGGTCAGGAACTGGGCGATGTGGCGTGTGAGGCGCTGGGCCGGATTGGCGAGGCATCAGTGCCGACGCTGGGCGTTTTCACCCAATCCTCGAACCGCCGCCTGCGCCATCGTGCCTTGCAGACCCTCGCCGCAATCGGTGGGGCCGAGGCCGAAGCGATCCTGCTTAAAGCCACCACTGACAAGGACGGGGCCGTGCGCCTGATCGCGTATGAAGCACTGATGCCAAACGATGCCGCGCTGGTCGAACAGGCGCTGACGGACGCGGTCGAGGACATCCGCATCGCGGCGCTGGTGCAGGCTGGGTTCTCGGAACCCGAGCTGCTGGACCGCATGATGCGCGACCCCGGTGCCAAGGTGCAACTGGCGCTGATTGAGCGGTTGGATCGCACCACGCCGATTACCGATCAGGATGATCTGCGCTGGCAAGTGCTGGATTTCCTCGCCACCGGTCAACAGCCCGAAGTGTCCGCGCAGGCGCTAGGCCTGCTGGCGGCGCTGGCTCCGGAATTGGTGGCGGATCGCCTGAATGCGCTTTTCTCGGTCGATGCCGATGACCTCAAGGCCGAGCGCCTGCAATGGGCCATCGTCGATGCACTGGCGAACTCGCCCCTTCGTGAGGCGGCAGAATGGCTGCAACGCGCCTGCCGCGCGCCCTTCCGGTCAGTGCGGTTGAAGGCCGTTGCGTCGCTGGCGATGATCGTCACGGATGCCGACCGTCCGCATGTGAACCAGCAACAAGGGCGCGAGTTGCTGCTGTCTTTTGCACTGGCCCCGATGCCTGTGGCTGCCGACGAAGCCGCAGAAGAAGAGACCCCGCAAACCGATATCGCCGCGCTGGAAGAGGCTGGGTTGGATGTGTCCGAGGGCGGCGAGAATGGCCCGACCTCAAGCCTCGGAGCGATTCTGGGACATGACGCGATTGCCGCCGAGATGACTCAGGAAGCGCAAGAGGATGAGGTGCAACCCCTGACTCCGCGCGAACAGGCGCTGCTGGCCAAGGCGACCCGCCACCCCAAACGCCGCCGCGTGGCACTGGATGATGATGCCGATGCGCTGCAGCGTGAAACCCGCATGTCCGCCATCCGCCTGTTGGGCGAGGTCAAGGGAATGCAGGTCATGCTGGCGCAGATTGCGCAAGACCCGGAAACCGAAATCGCGCAGCAGGCTTTTGCCGCGCTGGGTGTAGCCGTCGCGCGCCATGGGGCCGAACTGGATCAGGGCCAGCTGGTCGATCTGATCACCAAGGGGTTGTCGCACACGGACTCCGCGCTTTCTCTGCAAGCATTGAAGCTGCTGCAACAGGCGGATCTGCCGCCTCAGGATGCGCTGCGGGGTAAGCTGCGTGCGATGGTGAAAACCGGCGATACGCCGTTCCGCATCGACGCCATGCATATCCTGACCCGATGGGACGGCACGCCTGACGTGGCGCGCAGCCTGTTGGATGATGTCTCGGCCCCTGTCCGTCAGGCAGCCATGCGGCTGCTGTCGGAAACCGCGCCGGATCAGGCAGGGGCGGCCATCGTACCCTTCATGCTGGCCAACCCCGAGCAGCGGATAGTGACCTATGTCAAGGACAGCACCCCTGCGATCGTGTCCATTGGCCGCGAACTGCTGGCCGAACTGCGCGACGAAGACCGCCGCGCGCAATGGCCAGTGATGATTAACGCATTGGCTGATCTGTTGGGGGAACCTGCACGGGCAGCCTGACTGCCCGGAGGGACAAATGAGCATTTCGCTGAAACTGGCTGCAGCGATATTGGCGGGCGCAATGACCATTGCTCCCGCGCTGTATGCCGATGACCTTCCCGAGGTTGCCGTCGTTCACCAGATCATCGACCTGAATGCAGACACCCCGGCTCATGCGTTTCGATTCGAACCCAAGTTCCTGCAAGTGCCCGCTGGTTCCACGGTGCGGTTCAAGGGCTCGACTGGGCGGCACACGGTGACATCCATCCGTCCGATGATCCCCGAGGACGCACGCAGTTTCGAAATTCGCGGCAAGCCCGAGCTGGATCTGACCTTCGAGCATGAGGGTGTCTATGGCATTCGCTGCCGCGTTCATGGCCGGCACGGCATGGTTATGCTGCTGGTGGTGGGCGACCCAAACGCAAATCTCGAGGACGCCCGCGCCCACCTGCCCAATCTGGGCGAGGCGGAGCGCGCGGAGTTCGAGGAACTCTTTACATATCTGGAGGCTCAAAATGGCTGATGGCTGCGCCTGCGATCGGCAGGCTCATATGTTTCTGACGGTTTCCCAGGCCCTGACCAAGGGCCTGTCGGTGGCCGACCCGATCACGGAAACGGAAACCCTGCCGCTGATTGACGCTATTGGGCGGGTGCTGGCCGAGGATTGCACCAGCAAGGTGGATATGCCCGCTTTTGATAACTCGGCCATGGATGGCTATGCGGTGCGCACTGCCGATTTGGGCGATGGTCCGCTGTTTGAACTGCCCGTCGCGGGACGGATCGCTGCCGGGGATAGCGGCGCACATGACGCTCCTGTGGGCAGTGCGCTGCGGATCTTTACCGGCGCGCCGGTCCCACCGGATTTCGACGCCATTTTGATGCAGGAAGATTGTGATGTCACCGCCCAAGGCATTCGGTTCTCGCGCCGCCCCAAGCCCGGCCAGCACATCCGCCGTGTCGGCGAAGACCTGAAGGCTGGCGCCCCGATCCTGCGCCGTGGTTGTGAGATCACGGCGCGCGAGGCCGCCGCGCTGGCATCGTCCGGCTATGGCGAGGTCACGGTTTATCGCAAGCTGAAAGTCACGATCTTTTCCACCGGTAGCGAGCTGCAACAACCCGGCGAGGCGTTGGGACCGGGGCAGATCTACAACTCGAACCGCTATATGCTTCGGGCGCTGCTGGACAAGCCGTGGATCGCCCTGACCGACAAAGGCCCGGTCGAGGACAACCCCGCCAAGCTGGAACAGGTGCTGCGAGAGGCTTGCGACAGCTCTGATCTGATCATTACCACGGGCGGCGTATCGGTCGGAGATGAAGACCACATGCCGCGTCTGTTCGAGGCCATCGGCGGCAAGCCGGATGTGATGAAAGTGGCGATGAAACCGGGCAAGCCGATAATGTTCGGGCGGCGCGGGGATGCGCTTTATGTTGGGCTGCCGGGCAATCCGGTTTCGGCCTATGTCACATGGCAGATTGTTGGATCGCACATGATGGCGCGGCGCGCCGGTTTGCATCACGCGTCTCAGACCCCGGAACAAGCGGTTCTGTCCGAGCCACTGAGCCGCCGGGCCGGTCGTCAGGAATACCGACCCGTTGTGATCGAGGGGGCAGAGCCTGACGGAACACCGCGTCTGCGCCTGATGGCGGCGTCCTACAGCGGACGTGTTGCGCTGTTGGCGCAGTCGGATGGGCTGGCGGTGATCCCTGCGGAAACCGAAGCCTTGCCGCAAGGGCATAGCTTGTCTTTCCTGCGGTTCTGATGCCGGGGCAGAGCTCGTTCTTGCAAGTGTCGGGCGGCTGCGGCTACAACAGTTCCGCGCCAGCCCACTATGCCCGCCCGGACTCGAATATGGTTCAAGAACATATCCTTGTGGTCGATGACGACCCGCAGATCACGTCTTTTCTGCAGCGCTACCTTGAAAAGCAGGGCTGCGCAGTCACGTGTGTGGCAGATGGCGATGCCATGGATGCCGTTCTGGCGCGGGCCGAGGTTGATCTGATCCTGCTGGATATCGGATTGCCCGGCCGCAACGGATTCGACATCACGCGCGAGTTGCGGATGAACTCGAACATTCCAATTATCGTGGTCTCCGGCCGGGATGAGATTTTCGACCGGGTCGTCGGGCTGGAATTTGGGGCGGATGACTACATCACCAAACCGTTCGAGGCGCGCGAGGTTCTGGCCCGCATCCGTACCGTTCTGCGTCGGTCAAAACCTGACGACAAACCCACTAACGGGGCCGAATCTCAAACGATCACCTTCGGGGACTGGGTGCTGAACGTGAACGAGCGGACCCTGATCGCGTCGGGCGCGCCCGAGGCCACACCACTGACCACCACCGAATTCGAGGTGCTGTTGGCCTTTGTTACCAATCCTCATGTGGTGTTCTCGCGCGATCAGTTGCTGGACAAGGCGCGCGGGCGAGACATCGTCGTCGGAGACCGGACAATCGACGTCCATATCATGCGTCTGCGAAAGAAAATCGAAGCTGATCCCGCCGCGCCGGCCTTTATCAAGACCGTTCACGGGATCGGCTATTGCTTTGCCGCAAATGTCCGGAAAAACAGCGCCTAGTGCAGGTTTTTGTACATGAACGTTGTGGGTTCCAGCCGGTCATCGAACGGGTTGCGGCAATAGTTCGGAATCTCGCCGGCGATCTGGAAGCCAAGGCTTTGATACAGTCGCAGCGACGGGTCTGAACTGCGCGTGTCCAGAACCAACACATTGCGACCGAGTTGAGCAGAGCGCTCTTCCAAGGCGGCCATCAAAGCGCGGCCCAGTCCTTGGCGGCGAGCATTCGGATGCACCAGCAGTTTAGCGACATCGGCCCGGTGCGGTTGGTTCGGCATTTTGGCCGGGATCAGTTGAACCGTCCCCAAGACATGCTGGGCGTTGCGGACCACAAATAGATCCAGCTCGTTCTCGGCAACACCAGACCATACATGGTTTAGCCAATAGGCGCGCGCTTGATCAGGTGCGAAGGGCAGGATGAACCCTACGCTGGCACCGTCATGCACACAGGCGTGCAGAATACCCGTCAAATCGTCCAATGCGCCGTCCAGATCTAATGAGCTCAAACGTTCGATCATATCAGCACCATCAAGTAACGCGCACCGCGCTTGGATGAGGTTTCAAACCGGGTCGAACCGGAAAGGTGATAGCGCAGGCAATCTCCGGCCGTCAGGTCGTGCGCCACGCCGTCCACTGTTAGCGTCAAAGCGCCGTCCAGCATGATCAGATGGTGTTCCTGTCCCGGCTTCGGGGGTGCGTCATAGGTGATAACTGTCGAAGACGGCAGGTGCCCCTCCATGACCTCACCGCTCAAACCGGTGGCCGGAGGCGAAACCGACCGGCGCGTGAACCCGGTTTCAGGGTCGCGCCATTCAGGTTGACGTTCCAAGGGAACCCGTGGCGCAAAGCTGTCTTCCACCATCATCAACAGGCGCGACATGGGCAAACCGTAGGCGGCACACAACCGGCCGAGCGTTTCTGCGGTCGGACTCACGCCCCCTTTTTCGAGCCGGGATAAAGTGGCGCGGCTGACCGAGCTGCGTTCTGCCAATTGGTCCAAGGACCAACCGCGCATCAGGCGCAGCTCGTTTAATCGGTTGGCGAGGCGATTCGAGAGATCATCCAGCATTTATCAAATATGAGAAACATTTCCTTTTATGAGATTATTGACGATTTTTATTCCAATACAACAAAAAAGAGCGCGGAAAACCGCGCCCTTTCCCGTTGTCTGGTCTAGAGGATTATTGCCAGCCAACTTCGTTGAAGATCTTTTGCGCTTCGGGGATGTTCTTGGCAACTTCGGACAGGTTCACCGTATCCGCTTTGAACTCACCCAGCGAAGCGACGTTGTCGGCCAGTGCGACACCTTCGACAGCGGGGAATTCATCATTGCCGTTCGAGAAGTAGACCTGTGCCTGCTCGCCTGCGAGGTATTCAAGGAACTTCACTGCGTTCTCTTTGTTCGGCGCATGGGCTGCGATACCCGCACCTGACAAGTTCATATGGGCGCCTTCCGCATCTTGTGCGGGAAACTGAATGCCGATCATGTCGATATCCGCGCTCAGGCCCTTCACGTCTTTACGCAGTGCACGGGCGAAGTAGTAAGAGTTGGAAACGGCAATTTCGCATTCACCCGAGACAATCCCGCGCAGCTGATCGGTGTCACCGCCCTGGGGGTCACGTGCCATGTTGGCGACAACGCCTTCGGCCCAGGTTTTTGCGGTTTCGGCGCCATGGTTGGTGATGATCGCAGCAAGCAGGGTTTGGTTATAGGTGTTGCTGGACGACCGGATGCAGACCAGACCTTTGTATTCTGGCTTGGCAAGGTCCAGATAGTTTGCGGGCGCGTTCGCGACGTCGGCTTTGTCAAAGAAGATAATCCGCGCGCGTTGCGAGAAACCATACCACTGGTTGTCTTCGTCCTGCAGGTTGGCAGGGATACGCTCTTCCAGAACCGCGCTGTCGATCGCTTGCAGGATGCCTGCGTTCTTGGCGCGGGCAAGGCGAGAAGTATCGACGGTCAGCAGGATATCGGCAGGTGAGTTCGCACCTTCGGCTTCCATTCGGGCGATCAGCTCATCAGCCTTGCCTTCGATACGGTTGATCGTGATGCCAGTGGCCTCTTCAAAATCCGAATAAAGGCGTTCGTCGGTGTCATAATGACGCGAGGAATAGAGGTTCAGCTCGCCCTCAGCCGCGGCAGAGGTCGCAATAAGGGCCGTCAGAGCGGCAGCAATACAAGTGGAGGATTTCAGCATCATGTGTCCCAACTTTGAATGTCGTGGCGGGTAATTACCCGACTGATTTGGTCAATTAAACGATTCTGGCGGGGATGCAAGAAAAACTGACAAAATTAGTTGGTCAAAATGGTCGCTGCTGGAAAGGTGCAACGCACTGACCTTGACGTGGGGAACCTCCGAAAGGCGTCAAGGGTGCCTACGTTGCAAAACAGCGGCCAGAATAATGGCCCATCCGAGTATGCCCTGCCCATGCGCGCTGAGGTTTTGCTGGTGCGAGAAAAATAGCATTTCAAAAGGGATGAGGGCGTCTTTGGGTGGCCAGATGACCCATTGCAGCGGCAAATCCGGAATGATCATGCGATAATACATGTAGTAAACCTGCGGCGAGGCCCATACGAACACCCAGAAAAGGATCAGCGCCCCCAGAAACCTTGCCCATATCGGCAAACGTCTCAGGCAGCGCCGTGCCAAAAGCACCATCATCAGAAACAGAGTGAGGCTGATGAAGACAAGCCCGACCTGTCCCCAAGCAGACAGATCGAAAAAGGAATCCTGACTGTACATGTTCGCCCTCCGCAATGCCGGGCAAAAAAGAAACCCGCCCGCGCATGCAGGCGGATTTCAAACAGCGCAAGCCGAGATTTAGCTGAGTGGCGCGACAGCCAGAATCACAGTGAATTTCTCACAATAGATATACAGCTCGTTGTATTTGGAGACATCGATGCCCGAAGGGATCTTGAATGAGGCTTCGCCCTTTTTCACGGTCAGCTTGTCGTGAATCTTGGAGCCCTTCGCGTATTTCTCGCCGTTGCCAAAGCCGATTTTGATATCTGGCGGGTTCTTGCTGGGGTCGAAGACATAATCGCTTTTGAGCGTGACGGTGTCGCCGGAAACGGAAACCGTCCCCTTCACCTTATAGCCGCTGCGGCCGGAAAGGCTGCCGGTGCGTTCCTTGCCTGCAGCAAATACAGAAGGTGTTCCCAGTGTCAGAGCGGCTGCCGAAGCAAGCCCCAGCTGTACGAATTGGCGGCGTTTGATTGTCATAGCGAATTCCCTATCTCATTCTGCGACTGCAGGATGCTGCGCAGACAAAGGGGGCGCTGCCAACTCACATCGCGTCGAGGGAATGTGAGTATCTGAAACATGCAAGCGACCAGCTAAGCGGGTAATCAACGCAACATGCGATTTGAAAACAAAAAAACCGCACCCAAACGGCGCGGTTTCCCTGAATTCGATTTGTGCAGTTCTTAGCCCTGGCGAGCTTTGAACTTGCGCTGCGTCTTGTTGATCACGTAGACGCGGCCTTTGCGACGCACAATGCGGCAATCACGGTGCCGGTTCTTGAGCGAGCGGAGCGAGTTCTTGACCTTCATGGGTCTGTCTCCAATCTGCGGCGCCTTCATCAAAGACGTGGCCAGCGCCTGGGTTAATCGGGTGTCCCGGAGCCCCGGAACAGTGAAATCATGGTGGGCGGTACAAGGATCGAACTTGTGACCCCTTCGATGTCAACGAAGTGCTCTACCGCTGAGCTAACCGCCCACTTTACCTTTGCGTGCCCTGCCCCATAACGAAATGGGGCGCGGAACCCCGCGCCGGTAGCGGGGTCTATAAAAGGAGTCGCAAAGGGGTTCAAGGGGTTTGGTATAACTATTTTCCGGTCTATGTTCAGACCGAACCAAGGAGCCACCATGCCGAACGCCGCCTATGTATTGGATATGCCTGCCAAGCGCACGTCTTGTGTGGTCTTTGCTTCTCCGCATAGCGGCCGGAACTACCCTCGGGGGCTGATGGAGCGGACCATTCTTAGCCGCGACGTGATTCGATCGTCGGAGGATGCGTTCGTGGATCAGTTGTTCGCACCCGCTTCGGATTTTGGAGCGCCGCTGATTTCCGCGACAAAGCCAAGGGCTTATCTGGATCTTAACCGCAGTGCCGAGGAGTTGGATCCGGCGCTTGTGGAAGGCGCGCGTCGGCAGGGGCACAATCCGCGCGTGTCCTCGGGGCTTGGCGTAATCCCCCGGGTGGTTGCGAATGGTCGCGCGATTTATCGCGGTAAGCTGACAATGGACGAGGCGCGGCTGCGCATCGACACCTGTTGGCGACCATATCACACGCGACTCAAGGCATTGCTGGCCGAATCGCACAAGGCGTTCGGGCAGGCGATTCTTGTGGATTGCCATTCGATGCCGCACGAAGCTGTGGCCATGGCCGGCACCGCAAATTCACGCCCTCAGATTGTGTTAGGGGACAGGTTTGGCGCCGCAGCCTCTGGCGAAGTCGTGGACCGTATCGAAGCCGCGTTTGTGGCCGCTGGTCTGACAGTGGCGCGAAACGCACCGTTTGCTGGGGCGTATGTGACGCAGACCTATGGTCGACCCGCGCGCGATCAGCACGCGGTGCAGATCGAAATAGACCGTTCGCTTTACATGGATGAAACTCGGATTGAGCCAAACGGGAATTTCACCGCCTTTCGCGAGCTGTTGCGGCAGGTCATTGGCGAAATTGCGTTGATCGGTGAAGAGCCTCTGCGCCTTGCGGCCGAATAAGATCAGCGCAAAGAGCGCCCCTTCAAGATAGCATCATGTCCGAATCTGCGACGGATTTCATCCGTGGCGCGTTCGGCCTGCGACCGCTGCGCTGCGCCGGGGTCCAGCAAGTCGCCCGTGATATCGGCCTGATCCTCTGGGCACAAATCCGACAAACCACATCCAAGCAAGCGATAGGGCCCCTGATCTCCGACCTGATCGAACAAACTGCGGGCCGTGCGGTAAATGCGATCGGCAATCTGCGTCGCGTCACGTAACGAGATACGGCGGGTGATAATCTTGTGATTGGCTTTCTTCAGCTTGAGGGTCACGACCCTGCCAGCCAGACTTTTGGCCTTGGCACGATCCGCCACCTTTTCGGACATGCGCCACAGATGACCATCAAGTATGTCCAGGCTGGCCGTGTCTTCGAAAAAGGTGGTCTCATTGCTGATGGACTTCATCGGTTCATGGGCAGAAACGCGGCGCTTGTCCTGTCCTCGGGCCAGATGCCACAACCGATACCCCATCGCGCCGAATCTGGCTGTCAGGGCCTCCTGATCCCAGCGCAACAGGTCCGAGAATGTACGAATCCCTGCGCGTTCGAGCGATTCTTGTGCAGCTGGTCCGATACCCCAGATCAGCCGGACGGGCTTGTCGTGCAGAAACGAAGCGGTCTCGGCCTCGCCGATTACGGAAAAGCCACGTGGTTTGTCGAGGTCGGATGCGACCTTGGCGAGGAATTTGTTATGTGAAAGCCCGATTGAACCAGTCACGCCCAGCTCATCCTTCATCCGATTCACAAGGCGCGCCAGCATCACTGCGGGTGGTGCGCTGTGCAGTCGCTGGGTGCCGGACAGGTCCATGAACGCCTCGTCCAATGACAGAGGTTCGACGACTGGGGTCAACTCGTCCATCATCGCCCGAATCTGACGCGAGACTTCCGCATAGACCGACATGCGGGGTTTGATGACCACAGCATCGGGGCAAAGTTGCAGGGCTTTGAACATGGGCATCGCTGAACGTACTCCGCGAATACGCGCCACATAGCAGGCCGTCGACACGACGCCGCGTTTCCCACCGCCAATAATGACGGGTTTGTCGGCAAGTTCAGGGTTGTCGCGTTTCTCGACCGAAGCGTAGAACGCATCGCAATCCATATGCGCGATGGTCAGATCAAACAGTTCAGGATGCGTCTTGATACGCGGACTACCGCAGGCAGGGCAGCGGCGGTCGTCCGTCACAGTGGTCAGGCAGTCTCGGCACAGACCGGGCATGCGGTGTTCCCGTCTCTCATTCGATCAATTCGCGGGGTTTGAATATACCACCCAATTGGTCAAGAAAAACCCCGCCGCGTGGTTGTTTGATGGAAAAGAAGACCCCCCGCGCGTTGCGGGGGGAGGTGACGGACCTCAGGAAGAGATGGTCCGCGGGGAGTATCACGGGACCAGATTCGCTGAAAATCAGTGGTTTCGATAGGATCGAGTTCACACAAGGAAAACAGGCAGTTTTCATGTGTGTTTTCGGGCACAGGGACGATTTGGCGCGGTTTTCATTAAAAGTTACGCTAGGTCAACTATTTGGCTGACAAAAACCGGGTTTTTCAGCGGTTTCTGACGTCCGCGATTAGTGCCGTGTCAAGGAATTTAACTCGGCAAGAACCGCCTCGGCGGCGGCTTTCGGGTCGTCAGATTGATAGATTGGGCGGCCGACCACGATGTGATCCGCACCGTCACCGATCGCGGTCGCTGGGGTGGCGACGCGTTTTTGATCGCCAAGCGCAGCACCTGCCGGGCGCACACCTGGGGTCACAATCAGGCGACCTTTGGCCTGTGGCAAGGCCCGGATCAGCGCGGCCTCTTGCGGGCTGGCGATGACACCATCTGCCCCGGCCTCAAGCGCCTTTGCCGCGCGTTCGACGACCAGTTCCTGCACGTCGCCAGCCTTCAACAGGCTGGCATCCAGATCATCGCGGTTCAGCGAGGTCAGAATGGTCACAGCGAGGATTTTCAGGTCCTTGCCCGAGGCACCCTCTTTCGCGGCACGCACTACGTGGGGGTCGCCATGGACGGTCAGGAAATCCAGATCGAACTGCGCCAACCCACGTACCGCGTTTTCGACGGTATTGCCGATGTCGAACAGTTTCATATCCAGAAAGATGCGCTTGCCGTGATCCTGTTTCAGCTCATTGGCCAGTGCCAGCCCGCCGCCTGTAAGCATGCCCAAACCAATCTTGTAGAAAGAGACGCTGTCGCCCAGCCTCTCGGCCATGGCCAGACCCTGCAGGGCGTTGGGGACATCTAGGGCTACGATCAGGCGGTCGTCGGACATGGGGGCGCTCCGTTTTTGGCAAACGTCTGCGTCCTAGCGGGTTTGCAAGGTTCTGTCCATGTGGGACGAGTAGGTGATTCAGGTTACGGCAGGATTTACCGGATGTGGTATAATGTGCGCGGATTGAAGGAATGGAATTCAAAGTGAAACAGTTTGCACCCGCCGTAATCATCGTATTGCTGACAGGATGTCAGGATATGCCATTGGAAACCGAGGCCGCTGACACGGTCGTAAGGACTCCCTCAAACGACAACCTGCGGCTTTTGCGGGGCTATCGTTCGACCGATGATGATTGTCAGATCACAGGTGAGACTGCGTTTACAATTGATTTTCTGGATGATGCCGCTGATCTGGTATCCTGTCCAACAGGTGGTGAACCGGCGCAATCTCTGGTCCAGATGTATGGCGCGCGAGAAGTGGCTGAAACCGGGGGATACACTGTCTATTCAGTTCCGCGCAGGTAGGGCGGAAATAGCGTTTCGACCTCTTGAACCGGGACAGATATTTCCCAGATTGAATGTGAGGCCCAGATCAGAAGCGTGCCGCCAAGCGGGCGCATCAAAACAGGGCGCTTGGAAAAGGAGAAGACTATGGACTTGAACAAGTTCACCGAGCGGGCACGGGGTTTCGTGCAAGCGGCGCAGACTATTGCGATGCGGGAAGAGCATCAGCGTCTGACGCCGGAACATTTGCTGAAAGCATTGATGGATGACGATCAGGGATTGGCCAGCAACCTGATCACGCGGGCCGGTGGTGCGCCCAGCCGTGTCGTGAATGCGCTTGATGCCTCGATGGCGCGTATTCCAAAGGTCAAAGGCGATACAGGACAGGTCTATCTGGACGGCCAGACTGCCAAAGTCTTGGACGAGGCCGAGAAAATCGCGACCAAGGCAGGCGACAGCTTTGTCCCGGTCGAGCGCATTCTTATGGCGCTGTGCATGGTGAAATCGAAAGCCAAGGTGGCGTTGGAAGATGGCGCCGTCACCGCCCAGAAACTGAACGAGGCGATCAACGATATCCGCAAAGGCCGCACTGCCGACACCGCGTCGGCGGAAGAAGGCTATGACGCGCTAAAAAAATATGCGCGCGACCTGACCGAGGCGGCAGCCGAGGGCAAGATCGACCCGATCATCGGACGGGATGAGGAAATCCGCCGCTCGATGCAGGTTCTGTCGCGACGGACCAAGAACAACCCTGTTCTGATCGGTGAGCCCGGCGTGGGTAAAACCGCGATTGCCGAGGGCATGGCCCTGCGCATCGTCAATGGCGACGTGCCGGAATCGCTGAAGGACAAAAAGCTGCTGGCGCTGGACATGGGCGCGCTGATTGCCGGCGCGAAATACCGGGGTGAGTTCGAAGAACGCCTTAAGGCTGTGCTGACCGAAGTGACCGAAGCGGCGGGTGAGATCATCCTGTTCATTGATGAGATGCACACGCTGGTTGGTGCTGGTAAATCCGACGGCGCAATGGATGCGGCCAACCTGATCAAGCCTGCGCTTGCACGGGGTGAGCTGCATTGTATCGGCGCAACCACGCTGGACGAATACCGCAAATACGTCGAAAAAGACGCAGCCCTCGCGCGTCGCTTCCAGCCCGTATTGGTGCAGGAGCCAACAGTCGAGGATACGATCAGCATCCTGCGCGGCATCAAGGAAAAGTATGAGCTGCACCATGGTGTGCGCATTTCCGACTCGGCGCTGGTGTCGGCTGCGACCCTGTCGCACCGCTATATCACCGACCGGTTCCTGCCCGACAAGGCGATCGACCTTGTCGATGAAGCCGCGTCGCGTCTGCGGATGGAGGTGGATTCGAAGCCCGAAGAACTCGACCAGTTGGATCGCCAGATCCTGCAGATGCAGATCGAGGAAGAGGCGCTGAAGCTGGAAGATGACGCGGCCTCGAAAGACCGTCTGGAAACTTTGCAAAAGGACCTGGCCGATCTGCAGGAGCAGTCTGCCGAGATGACCGCCCAGTGGCAGGCCGAGCGTGATAAGCTGGCAGGTGCGCGGGATCTGAAAGAACAGCTCGACAAGGCGCGGGCCGATCTGGAAATCGCCAAGCGTGAGGGCAATCTGGCCAAGGCGGGTGAGCTGTCCTATGGCGTCATCCCCGAGCTTGAGAAAAAGCTGACAGACGCTGAGAACGCCGAAAGCAATGCGATGATGGCCGAAGAAACCGTGCGGCCTGCTCAGATCGCATCCGTTGTCGAACGCTGGACGGGTATCCCGACAGCCAAGATGCTGGAAGGTGAGCGCGAAAAACTGCTGCGGATGGAAGACGATCTGCATTCCCGCGTGATTGGTCAGGATGCCGCCGTCACTGCCGTCGCAAACGCCGTGCGCCGTGCGCGGGCCGGTCTGAATGATGAGAACCGCCCCTTGGGCTCGTTCCTGTTCCTCGGGCCGACCGGTGTGGGTAAGACCGAGCTGACCAAAGCCGTGGCGAACTTCCTGTTCGACGACGACAACGCGATGGTTCGAATCGACATGTCCGAGTTCATGGAGAAACACGCGGTTGCCCGTCTGATCGGTGCCCCTCCGGGCTATGTGGGCTATGATGAAGGCGGTGTACTGACCGAAGCCGTGCGGCGCAGGCCCTATCAGGTCGTGCTGTTTGACGAGGTCGAAAAAGCACACCCGGACGTGTTTAACGTGCTGTTGCAGGTTCTGGACGATGGCGTTTTGACCGATGGTCAGGGCCGCACTGTCGACTTCAAGCAGACGCTGATTATCCTGACGTCGAACCTTGGGTCTCAGGCGCTCAGCCAGTTGCCCGAAGGCGCAGACAGCGCGCAGGCGCGGCGCGATGTGATGGATGCGGTCCGGGCCCATTTCCGGCCCGAATTCCTCAACCGTCTGGATGAGACGATCATCTTTGACCGGCTCAAGCGGGCCGACATGGATGGCATCGTCGATATCCAGATGGCGCGTCTGCAAAAACGTCTGGCCGCCCGCAAGATCGAGCTGGCGCTGGACGATGGTGCCAAGCAATGGCTGGCCGATGAAGGCTATGACCCGGTCTTTGGTGCCCGTCCGCTGAAACGTGTGATCCAACGCGCGCTTCAGAACCCTCTGGCCGAAGCATTGCTGGCTGGTGAGATCAAGGATGGTGAGACCGTCCCGGTTACTTCGGGCTCAGACGGCCTTATTATTGGCGACCGGTTGGGAACGTCTGATCGGCCACGTCCTGATGATGCGGTCGTGCACTGAGCTTTAAGCCCTAAAAGACCTACCCATTCGGTAGGTCTTTTTCGTTTGCGAAAGCATGTGTTTTGTTGCTCAGATAAACGATCGTTTTCTTTCGCGCCTAAGCGCCAAAGCTGCCCACGCAATAAACCTACGGGCCTTTTCGGACAATTAGCCGTTTCGCACCACCTTGCGCCGCATCCACAAGTAAAGAAACCTGACCCAAAGTTTCCAGAAATGCAGAACCTTCGCGGAGTTTGCGGGTTCTCACGTCGAGAATGACGGCACCGTCGTCTTCGACCACGTCGCGAAAAATACCTGCGTAGGTCTGCGCGGGATAGTGGAAGCCGCACGAGATAAAACTCATCGCCAGATCAACTGTGCCGATTGATGAGAGTTCGTCTGAACCGGGATTCAGGCAGGTGATGTCGCCGGTGCGGACGCCGTTTTCCATCAGGAACGAACGCGCGACAGACAAATTGGAATAGGCCGCACCGGATTCCGCGTATCCGAAATGCCGTTCTGTAGTAGTTTCTAAATCAATCAGGTTCAGGTGACACTTGTGGTCCTGCCACAAAAACAGATCGAACATAGCATAACCACAGCCGATATCTGCAATCGATGACGGAGCGAGGCTTTGTATCGTATCCCGAAGTTCCAGATACTCTAAATAGATAATTGCGGCAGCGCGGCGCGCCAGATCGGTTCCGTGATCCCGCACAAGCGATAGGGCGGGTTCGGGATTTCCGGCGGCCCAGGCGCGGTTAATCCTGCCGGAGCGGGGTTGGTCATGAATGATCTCTGACCTTTGCATGATCAGATTGACCAGATCGTTTTGGGAAAACGCGTCGAAGGATAGTCCGGACACTTCAGGCAGGGCAGTTGCCTTCATCATCCGCTCGGTCGTGATCATATCGTGGTTTCCACATGTCTGGGATTGGAGTTGCAGTCCGGACTTTGTGGCAGGTTTATTCGATGTTCAAGACCCGCTTATTGGCGGTGACGAAAAGGATCGGGAACTCGATCCTTTTCGACCGTTATCATTCAAACCATCGCGAAAATGCGCGCGGGTCCGCCTGTGCCGCCTTTGTGCTTTGGCGCTCCGATAACCAGCGTTGCGCCCGAAGCGGGGACGCGGTCCAATCCAGCGATGTTTTCGATCCCGAAACGGCCCGTCGGCAGCCACGCGTAGTGGGTGGCAAAGTCAGCCGACATTCCGTGATCCAGCGATAGTGTGTCTGAAGCCAACGACCGCGCGCCCGTTTCCTCGATCAGCATCTGAGCGGCTTCGACATGAAAGCCGGGATAGTGCTGTGCCTGCCCGTCAAATCCGCGGTAGGCGTCACTGTCGACTTTGGCGGCCCAGCCAGAGAATAGGGCAACGCAGGCGCCGTCTGGAATATCTCCGTGGGTTGCCATCCACGCCTTCAGATCGTCCGGGGTCAGTAGAGTATCGGCATCTTCGGCCGCCCGCGCAGCGATATCGACAACACAAAGCGGTGCCACGAGATCTGTAACCGGGATTTCGTCCACCGCTGCCCCATCCGCCGAGAAATGCAATGGCGCATCAATATGAGTTCCGGTGTGCTCGTTTACAGTCATGCGTTGCAGGTTGAAGCCGTGGTCGCCAAAATTGAACAGTTGTTCGGACGCGTAGCCGGGCTCACCAAAATAGGTGGGAAAGTCAGGGCTGATCGTGTGGGTCATGTCTTCGACCGTGCCGTGTCCGGCAGCCATCGCCATTGGCGCAGTTGCGCTGGTTGCTGCCACTGCAACGCCCGAGGCCGCGGCGGCTTTGAAGAAACTCCGCCTTGAAAGCATCCGGTCCTTGACCGCGTTCATCACACAGATGTCACACATTTGTCTTCTCCCTTTCGGCTGTCCCGGTTGTCGGGTTTCGAAGGATCCCTACCAGACCCCTTCGGATCAGACTGCATTTTGCGAGAAGCAGTTGTAAAGATAGCGGTCGGAGAGGGTGCAGTGTTTCGGGGAACGATGCTTCAACTCACCGTGATCGGTTCTGTGCGTTTTGGTTAGCGTTGCATCTAACGAACAACTTATTGCAATGACCGCAAACGACAAGAGCCCGCCGAATGGCGGGCTCTTGAATACGTGCATGACCCAGAGGGGCCAAAGGATCGGAAATCTTAGGTGCCGCTCGGCAACGCATTCAGGTCTTGTGCGTTGTTCTCATCGAGATTGGTATCCTCACCAATTTCTTCGCAAGTCACAGGGAATGTCTCATTCGAGTCGCATCCAGAGATTGGGTAGGTCTCTTTTTCGGCGCATGCCGCGATGAACAGAGCCAGCGACAGGCCAGCTACCAATTTCATTTTCATGTCTCGTCCTTTCCGATCATATCGTCGTCTTTTTTGTGGCGCTATCTGCGTGATCAGCCTTGGGGTGATCTCAACTCCGTCCCTTCACGCCTTGGGAAAACTTAAGCGGCTGGGCTGCGGGTTGGCTAGCGCCAATATCAAGGGTGACGCTAGGTTCTGTTGGGTTAAATGTACATTTCGTATGAAAAAGCGGCTACGTTTAGCCAAAGTTTATGAATGATTAGACGTTTAGTATTGTATTGAGCCTTGGTTGCGCCGCCCGATGGTTCGTTACAGCCTCGTCTCCCAATCGTGACGCATGTTGCCTTGGTCCTGTGCTAAGAGCGCACTAACTGACAATTAACAAAGAACGATCACGGAGACAGAGATGGCGCGTCGCTGGACCAATACACTGACACATGCGGATGTCACCCCAAGGGCGATGTTCATGAACCGGCGGCAGGTCATGGCCGGGCTCGCGGGTGTCGGCCTGGCGGGGATAGCGCAGAAAGGTACGGCCGAAGAGACGGCCGAGGGTCTGGTGCCCAACACCTGGGAAGAGATCACGTCCTACAACAATTACTACGAGTTCGGCACCCGCAAGGATGATCCTGCGAAATACGCCCACACGCTGGTCACCGAACCCTGGAGCGTTCAGATTGATGGACTGGTGGACCGCCCCGGTGAATACGACTTCAAAGACATAATGTCCGAGATGACAGTCGAGGAGCGTATCTATCGGTTCCGGTGTGTCGAGGCTTGGTCGATGGTTGTTCCCTGGAACGGGTTCGAACT
>NZ_JBQFJE010000003.1:0-2820000 GCF_056535965.1 Ruegeria sp. AM7 | reverse complement strand
CAATCAGTCGGAGGATCCTCGAGATCTGACGGCGTACCTTTTGTATAATGGGTCATCGACTTGGTCTCACGAGCAAGCTTAAGCCGTTAGGTGTAGGCGTAGCGAAAGCGAGTCTTAATAGGGCGTATGAGTTCGTGGGATCAGACCCGAAACCGAGTGATCTAGGCATGGCCAGGTTGAAGGTAAGGTAACACTTACTGGAGGACCGAACCCACATCCGTTGAAAAGGATCGGGATGAGCTGTGCCTAGGGGTGAAAGGCCAATCAAACTCGGAGATAGCTGGTTCTCTGCGAAATCTATTTAGGTAGAGCGTCATCCGAATACCCCGGGGGGTAGAGCACTGGATGGGTAATGGGGCCCCACAGGCTTACTGATCCTAACCAAACTCCGAATACCCGGGAGTACTAGATGGCAGACACACTGCGGATGCTAACGTCCGTAGTGGAGAGGGAAACAACCCTGACCTACGACTAAGGCCCCCAATTCATGGCTAAGTGGGAAAGCAGGTGGGACGACCAAAACAACCAGGAGGTTGGCTTAGAAGCAGCCATCCTTTAAAGATAGCGTAACAGCTCACTGGTCTAAATAAGTTGTCCTGCGGCGAAGATGTAACGGGGCTCAAGCCATGAGCCGAAGTCTAGGGATGCGTAAGCATCGGTAGCAGAGCGTAGTGTGACATAGCACTCATCCTGTATTATCGCCGGTCATTTGGCGCGAGCAATCGCGCTCAAGTAGCCGAATAGGCGGTAGCGCAGGATAGAGTGTTTTCGATGAAGCGGGCGCGTGAGCGATCCCGTGGAGAGATCACTAGTGAGAATGATGACATGAGTAGCGACAAAGAGTGTGAGAGACACTCGCCGAAAGTCCAAGGGTTCCTGCTTAAAGCTAATCTGAGCAGGGTAAGCCGGCCCCTAAGCCGAGGCCGAAAGGCGTAGGCGATGGGAATCAGGTTAATATTCCTGAGCCGTGGAGTGGTGACGGATCTCGAAGGTAGTTCATCCTTATTGGATTGAATGGGCTGCTAAGAGGTTCCTGGAAATAGCCCTCCTGTAAGACCGTACCCTAAACCGACACAGGTGGACTGGTAGAGCATACCAAGGCGCTTGAGAGAACGATGTTGAAGGAACTCGGCAAAATACCTCCGTAAGTTCGCGAGAAGGAGGCCCGGTTCCTAGGCAACTAGGGGCTGGACAAACCAGGGGTGGCGACTGTTTATTAAAAACACAGGGCTCTGCGAAGTCGCAAGACGACGTATAGGGTCTGACGCCTGCCCGGTGCCTGAAGGTTAAAAGGAGAGGTGAGAGCCTTGAATTGAAGCCCAGGTAAACGGCGGCCGTAACTATAACGGTCCTAAGGTAGCGAAATTCCTTGTCGGGTAAGTTCCGACCTGCACGAATGGCGTAACGACTTCCCCGCTGTCTCCAACATCGACTCAGCGAAATTGAATTGCCTGTCAAGATGCAGGCTTCCCGCGGTTAGACGGAAAGACCCCGTGCACCTTTACTACAGCTTCGCACTGGCATCAGGATTGTGATGTGCAGGATAGGTGGTAGGCTTTGAAGCAGGAACGCAAGTCCCTGTGGAGCCTCCCTTGAGATACCACCCTTCGCACTCTTGATGTCTAACCGCGGTCCGTTATCCGGATCCGGGACCCTGCGTGGCGGGTAGTTTGACTGGGGCGGTCGCCTCCTAAAGCGTAACGGAGGCGCGCGAAGGTTGGCTCAGAGCGGTCGGAAATCGCTCGTTGAGTGCAATGGCAGAAGCCAGCCTGACTGCAAGACTGACAAGTCGAGCAGAGTCGAAAGACGGCCATAGTGATCCGGTGGTCCCGAGTGGAAGGGCCATCGCTCAACGGATAAAAGGTACGCCGGGGATAACAGGCTGATACTGCCCAAGAGTCCATATCGACGGCAGTGTTTGGCACCTCGATGTCGGCTCATCTCATCCTGGGGCTGGAGCAGGTCCCAAGGGTACGGCTGTTCGCCGTTTAAAGAGGTACGTGAGCTGGGTTTAGAACGTCGTGAGACAGTTCGGTCCCTATCTGCCGTGGGTGTAGGAGACTTGAGAGGAGTTGCCCCTAGTACGAGAGGACCGGGGTGAACGATCCACTGGTGGACCAGTTGTCGTGCCAACGGCAGTGCTGGGTAGCTATGATCGGACAGGATAACCGCTGAAGGCATCTAAGCGGGAAGCCCCCCTCAAAACAAGGTCTCCCTGAGGGCCGTGGAAGACCACCACGTCAATAGGCCGGAGATGTAAGCGCAGTAATGCGTTCAGTTGACCGGTACTAATCGCCCGATAGGCTTGATTTGATCCAGTAATGGAAAGACAAATCAAAAACATACACCTCAGTAAACATGGATGACTTCGTCGCTTCAAACGACGATGTTGATTGACATAACAACCGTGCAGGAATGCGCATCCGCTTCGCGAATACGCTGCCTCCTGCATAGTCGCTTTCTTGCACAGCAAGAAAGTCGACCGAGGGCTTTTCCTCGGTTTGGTGGTCATAGCGCAAGTGAAACACCCGGTCCCATCCCGAACCCGGAAGTTAAGCACTGCCGCGCCAATGGTACTTGGGCTTAAGCCCCGGGAGAGTAGGTCACCGCCAAACCTAGAAAAAGCCCATATCTCTCTAAACGATGAAAAGAACATCTGGCGCGGGGTGGAGCAGTCCGGTAGCTCGTCAGGCTCATAACCTGAAGGTCAGAGGTTCAAATCCTCTCCCCGCAACCAAAATCCAAGTAGCCCGTTCGATCTACAAACAGTCCACTGGACTGTTTGCTTAACGATCAAACCTCGTCAGGCTAATAACCTGAAGGTCAGAGGTTCAAATCCTACTCCCCCAACCAATCTTTAAACAGCCCGTTCACACTACAAACAGTCCACTGGACTGCTGGCTTAACGAGCAAACCTCGTCAGGATCATAACCTGAAGGTCAGAGGTTCAAATCCTACTCCCCCAACCAATACTTCCAGTCAGATAACAAAAACTTAACTTCGCAACTCGCGGGGCTTCTTGCGTTGCGACAAACACAACTGGAAGCACTGTGGAAGCAACAAGAGCGAACTCGCGCTTTAATGTATGCGCAACAAACTCGTTGTTGCCATTGATTTTTGACGGTGCCTTGTTGGCCGGATATGATCCCCAAACGCTCCTATCGCCTTTCCCTGTCTGACACGCTATTCTGCGGTGCAGAATGGCTGTTGGAGGCTTGATCTATGGGTGGTCGTATAATCTGTGTGGCGCAGCAAAAGGGCGGGGCGGGGAAGACGACGCTTGTCTCGAATCTGGCGATCGCCTTCCTGCAAGAAGGGAAAAGCGTCGCGCTTGTGGATACCGATCCGCAGGGAAGTCTTGGGAAATGGCTGGACGTGCGCGAAGAAACCTTTGGCGAGAACGCAGACCTTCGGTTTTCGACGGCGACCGCATATGGAATTTCACGGGCAATTCGTGGTGTCGGCGGGGATGCTGATATCGTGCTTGTCGATACACCGCCCAAAGCCGACAGTGATGTGCGGTGGGTCCTGCGCGAATCTGACCTTGTGTTGGTGCCGGTCTCGGCCAGTCAGGCGGATGTTTGGGCAACTCATGATATTCTGGATCTGGCTGACCGTATCGGGAAGCCGACTCAAATCGTTTTGAATCGAACCCGGGCTGGCACTCGCGTCGGCGAAGATGTTGCGAAATCCCTTAGCGAGATTGGAGCGACGCAGATTCAATCCTCATTGGCCAACAGGGTGATATATGCAGAAGCTTTAGGTCAAGGGCTGGGTGTGCTTGAGGCGAAGCGCGCCAATTCCGCTGCAGAAGAGGTGCGCGCGCTTGCGGATGAGGTCGCGGGGCTTTTGAATGGCTGACCCCTGAAGGCCGCTCAGTTGGAATTTTGCGGTCTTGGATCGTCTGTGGCAGAGAGCGTGAATGACCGAAACATCACCCAATCTGTTTTCGACGGTTTCAAGTGAGTTTATCGCCGACTGGCTGTCGGCGTTGGAGCCACTTTGCACGGTTTCACATTTTGGGTCGTTATTGGAACGGTCCGAACTGCCGTCGGCGGGCGATACGCGTCAGGACCGGGTAACACTGGATCAGATTGTCGACCTGTATCAGCTGGCGGCTGTTGAAACCGGAGACGAGATGATGGGTCTTTGGTCGCGTCCGATTAGACCCAGAGCCTTGCAGCACTTGCTGACGTCTGTTCGCGAAGCGACGTCATTGTCATCGGCGCTCTATCGGTTCTCAACCTTCTGGAACCTGTTACTGGACGACTACCAGTTCGAATTGACCGAGGCCGATCAAGCCGTCGAACTGGCGCTTATGCCTGTGTACGAGGTCGAGGCCCAGCGGTTTGGTCATATGTTGATCCTAAAGCTGGCCCACGGCCTCATGTCCTGGCTGGCCCGAGGTGAAGTGCCTGTCAAAGCCGTGGGGTTTTCGTTCGACCGTCCGGTCTTTGACGAGGATTATTCGGTTATCTTTCCTGCGCCGGTACATTTCGCTCAGCCGGCCTCCTTCATTTCTTTTGACGCAAGTGTATTGGGTCCGATTCATGCCCGCCAGACGCGCGACCTCGACTTGTTTTTGGAAAACGCGCCAAGAGATTGGATATTCACGCGATCAAGTGAACACACCCAGTCTCTACGGGTGCGAAGTTTCCTAACCAAAACGGGGTGGGATCACGCGAACCTGTCGGCGGCTGCGAAAGCAATGAATATGACACCGCGCACCCTGATGCGCAGATTGGAATCAGACGGCACATCCTTTCAGGCGATCAAAGATGCCCTGCGCCGGGACATTGCCATTGGGCACCTTCAGGCAGGGCGCAAAAGCGTTGAGGCGATCGCTCAGGATCTTGGGTTTTCGTCGTCGGCCAGCTTTCACAAAGCATTCCAAAGATGGACAGGGGCTGCTCCGAGTGCCTACAGGCGCTCACCGATTGGATCTCGATGATTTTGTCACTTTTGGACAATTGCCTGTCGTCTCATGAGATGGCGAGCATCCCGACGCGCGGATAGAACCTTTAAAAATAACTGAAACGTTCAGTGTGCCGAATTCGCTTGTTTCTAGGGTGGTCGGTGGGTTGACGATTTCGGGCAACATTGCTTGTGAAAGGACTTCTCATGTCAGAAAAACTCGCCACAATTCTCGAGGCCGCGCGCCAGCATGCCGAGGATGTCATTGCACCCAACGTGGATGCATGGAACGCGGCACGAACCTGGCCTCGTGACGCCTCGGACAAGGCGGGTGCTGTCGGGTTGACGGGCCTGTACGCTCCTGAGGAGTGGGGCGGTCAGGGTCTTCCTCTGTCAGAAGGTATTCAGGTCTACGAACAACTGGGGCTTGGCGATGGCGCCTATGCTTTTGCATTGTCCATGCATAACATCTGCACTTTCGCCGGATGTGGTTACGGGACCGATGCATTCAAGGAAAAATGGGCACGTGATCTGACCTCTGGTCGCAAATTGGCGAACTTCGCGTTGACCGAGCCTCAATCCGGGTCTGACCCCATGAAGATGTACACCCGAGCGACCATCAACGGGGACGGTACGTGGACGATCAGCGGTGCCAAGGCATGGGTCAGCCTGGCGACTGAGGCGGATGTATACTTCACTGTCGTCAAGACAAGCGACGCGCCGGGCCACAAGGACATGGCGATGATCGCGATTCCCGCTGACGCACCGGGTGTCAGCTTCGGGCCATTGTACGACACACCCTCTTACGGTTTCCTCCCGATTGGTGAAATGTATCTCGACAAGGTTGTTATCAGCGAAGACAACATCATTTTGCCGGTTGGTCAGGGACTTCAGGGATCATTGATGGCGATCGATATCGCCCGTGTTTCGATTGCTTCGGGGTGTTGCGGGCTGATGCAAGCGGCGTTGGATACCGCGCTGTCCTATTCGAAAAACCGCAAGATGTTTGGTGGCACAAACCTTCAGCTAGATGGAATTCAGTGGATGCTGGGTGAGGTCGCGACCGAGCTTGAAGTCTCGAAGCTGCTGTACCGCAAAGCGGCAGAAGCGCTGGGAACGCCCGAAGGCCCGTTGATGGCAGCCCATGCCAAACGGTTTGTGCCGGATGCGGCGGTCAAGGCGGCCAATACCTGTACACAGGTTCTTGGTGGAATGGGCCTGCTGCAACCCTACGGGCTTGATCGCTTGTCACGTCTGGCGCAGATGCTGCGTATTGTGGACGGAACGACCGAGATCAGCCGGGTTGTGATCGGCCGGGCGCTGCAGAAACGCGCCGCTGGTCTGCCTGATCTTCCGGTGCCTAAAGGGTTCGGAGAGACCGACGACGCCAGCCCATCCGTTGCGGCCGAATAAGTCAGATGCGGCGTGCCTGCCGGCACAAGACTCCAAAGCCCAGCTTTCGAAAGAAGGCTGGGTTTCTTGCTTGAGCGTAAGTCCGGGTCGGATCAATCTCTTGGTTTGCGCGACATTTTTTTAAGGCTCGCGCGGACTGCTGCGCTCACTTAGTCATCACCATCGTTTCAGTGCCTTGGGCTTAGATTGCGAAGAGGTGACGGACGCGTCGCGAACTTCCCCAGTGGAATTTCTGATTTGAGGTCACGTCCGCGTCGCGCTGGGTTTGCATAGGATTTTGCGCCTCAATCGCAGAGCTACTGACATTAACAAAGTTTAACTCTCCGCCAGACATTCGTTAATCGGGCCAACCTTTATCGACTGTGTGCCCGGCAACATCACCTTAGTGATAAAGGAGGAGAAGATGGACTACGCACAGACAGCCAGCCCTCGGAAGGGTTTGTTTTTTAGCTTGTTTTCGAACTATGCAGAAGTGCGCGTCGAACAATTTCGCCGTAAAATTTATGGCAATACAGTCCGCGTTTTGGAGAAGCTGAGCGATCAACAGCTGGAGGACATCGGCATCCCCCGGAGCGAGATCAAGCAGCGCGCGTATCAAAGCGTCTATCACCAGATGCCGTATGACCACCGCGTGCAATAAGCGTCGCATTGTTGAAACTGGATTTGAAGGTGGAGGGATATGATGCTTGATACACATACTTGCTCGGGCGCAACCCCAAGCACGAGCGCTTTGGTGCTGTTTGACCGGGCAATGAAAATCCATGCTATCCGTGCCGATATCGTTCGAGCCGCGCAAGAACTGAACTGCCTGAGTGATCGTCAGCTTTCTGAGATGGGGATCAATCGCACGGATATTGACGAGATGATCGCAAGATATATCTGAGATGCCTGCCCCATCCCTTGCCGACAATGATGTAGGACGCGAGAGAACCAAAAAAGCCGCTCTGAGGGTTTCAGAACGGCTTTTATTCGCATGAAGGTTTGTGGTGTGGTCAGGCCTGGTGATCGACCACTTGCAGATGTTGGGCCAGCTTGTCGATTTCGGCCATCCAGGCTTGCACCAGTTTCGGATCGCTGGGGGCGGCATGCACTCCGGCGGGGATCGCGCGGTTCAGAACCGCCTCAACTGCCAAGGATACCGGGATCGAGACCAGACGCGCCATCGCCGTGCCTCGCGCGTCACCCCATGCATCCATGACATAGGTTTTGTGCCAGGTCTCGACGCCTTCTTTCTCGGCTTTCAGGCCCACGCACAGAACAACGCGGTCGGGCTCGCCTTCATCATAGGCGTTCTCATCCCAGAACTGGTCCGACATCTCTTTCAGACGCGCGTCGCCTTCGGGGCCGGACAGGGTTTCGATCTCGGTGAACACGTCCGACCATGCGTCGGCCCAGCCGTTCAGGCGCAGGGTGCCGCGGACGAATTCCTTGACTGGCCAGTGATCCTCGAACTGGTATTCGGCCATGAAGGGGATCGAGTCGCGGTTTGGGTAAACCTCAAAGCTTTCGGGTGTGGGCAGCGGCGCGACATAGCTGGTGATCGCGTCCCACGGGCGGGCCACATCCAGCGGCGCGTAGTCCCGGATGGATTTTGAGGGCGACCGCAGGGCTTTCAGAACGCCCAGAGGCGACCAGCTGAATTTATAGCGGAACGGGTTGGGATTTTTCGGGATGCCACCGCAATAGGAGATAAAGCTCAGGTGGTTTTGCGCATCGAACGCGTCGGACGCGCGATAATCGGCCACCAAGGCGTGCGCCATCAGGTGGTCGATGCCCGGGTCCAGCCCGACCTCATTGACTAGTGCAACACCGGCCTCGCGGGCTTTGTCATTCAGCGCGCGCATTTCGGGGGCGATGTAGGACGAAGACACGAAGTTCGCGCGCTTCGATATCGCCAGTTCCGCCAGCGGCACGTGCCAGTCGCCCGGCAGCATCGAGACGATCACGTCGCCCCGTTTCAGCACCGCGCCCAAGGCGTCGATGTCAAAGGCGCGGATGTCGTCGGTCAGGTCTCCGACCTCGGCGCGGGCCTTGTCGATGGTCCGGTTCCAGACAGTGACTTTATGTCCGCCCTCGATCAAGCGGCGCAGGCCGGGGATGGCCGACAGGCCGGTGCCACACCAGTGAATTGTCATCGCTCAGATCCCTTCAATATGGGTTTTGTAAGTTGTCTCAGCCCGGCCCCAGACGCCGCTGTTCAGATCGGTCAGGGTCAGCAGGGAGGGCAGCAGTTGCGCGGCGTAGTCTTCCGAGCTTTCGACCGGCAGCATCGAGGGCAGGTTGTCGATGGCCATCACGTCCATCACCGGATCGTTTGCCACGCGCAGGGCGGGCGCGTCCCATGTGGTGGCACGGTCATAGACCGGCACCGGGTTGTAGTCGCTGTCCGGGTCGCAGGCCACGTCGCCAATGGCGGTCAGGTTGCGCGGCGCGGTCAGCGCCTCGTGCGGGACAAAAACCGGCGTGCCGGGGCGGGCAAAGATGCAGTTCAGGAACAGATCATGGTCAAGGATTTCGGGGAAGGGGCCGCCGCTGGCAGTCTCGGCCATGTCCCATTTGGTGACGGAAACGCCCATCGCCTCGCACATATCGGCCGCGCCCGTGCCAACGCGGCCCAAAGCGCCGATGACGATTGCACGGGGGCGGGTGCCGGTGGCGTCCAGCTCGGCCAGCAGTTCGGCGTTCAGCGCATATTTGTTTGGGTACACTCCGACCGGAGGGCATTCCTGCCCGCGCTGCTGCGCAGCCCATGTTTTCAGCGTGACCGCCGCACCCGCGTAACCGGCCCAATAGCCAAAGGCGGCGACCCGGCGGCCGTCTTCGCCCACCAGATATTCCAGATCGTAGAGCGTGCCGCCGCCGGCCTTGAACCGCTCCAACAAAGCGCGCCCGGAATGCTGCCCCTTATAGGCATGGCCGAACATGATATGACGATGCGGCAAGGGCGTGCCGTCCTCGGGCAGTTCCTTGAGGCCAAAGATGATCGCATCCAGCGGGGCCTCGGGCCACGCATTCTCGGGCGCGATCTCACAGCCTGCGTCCTTGTAACCCTGCAGCGGGAGGGCGCGCACGGAACTTTCCTCAACCGTCACGCGGATGCCTGCGGCGATCAGGGCGGCGGCACCTTCGGGGGTCAGCCCGACCCGTTCCTCGTTCGGGCGCTGTTCTGCCCGGACCCAGAGATGTGTCATGTCAGTTCCTTATGTTCAGAGCATTTCGGTGGCGCGTATGGCCTGAACCGAGGCCCGTGCCTCCATCGCTTCGCGGAACGCGATAATCTTGGGAAAGGCTGCGACGTCAACGCCGTCACCTTCCAGCCAGCTGCAAACCACATAGAGGTAAACGTCCGCCAGCGAGACCTCATCCCCCAGCACAAATGGCCCCCGCAGCCCGTTCGAGCAGATATAGTCACAGGACGCGGTCATCGTTTGCGCGACCTTGCCCTGCATATCCTGCCAACTGGATTTTTTGTCGGCCCAACGCTCCCCGCGCATTTTATGGGCGTGGTTCACGTGCATGGTCGAGGCAAGGTAATACATCACTTCGCGCATCCGCGCGGCCATGATCGGGTCGGACGGCACCAGCCCGGCCTGTGGTGCAACCGCCGCGATGTAATCCAGCAGCGCGCCGGTCTCGGTCAGAATGCCGCCATCCACCACCAACGCAGGCACGCGGCCCTTGGGGTTGATCTGTTTGTAGGCAGGTTTGGTCTGCTCACCGCCCGCAAAGTCCAGCTTGATCGCCTCGTACTCCAACCCGGCTTCTTCCAAAGCGATGGCCACAGCGACCGAAATCGTGCGGGGGGCGTAATAAAGCTGCATCGGGGCCTCCTTACAGGTGGGTTTGGGCGTAGTGCCGGTCGGGCGCTTCCAGATGGGGCACCGCGTTGAACAATACCGGACTCAACTGGCTGCCAATCGGATGCAGACGATGCATCGACGTGTTCATGATGGCAAGCGCCACCCGTGCCATCGCCGGAATGTCCAGCCCCATCGCCTGCCGCACTGCCATCGAAATCAGCGCGCCTGAGGTCACCACAATCGCTGGCCCGCCTTCGGTTCCGATATCGTGCAAGGCGTCTGCGACGCGTGCCTCGAACGCGGCAAAGGTTTCGGGCGCGTCCGCGATCTGGCCATTGGCCCATGCCGTGAATGTCCGGGGCAGGTGGTCGACGAATCCCTCACGGTCGGTGGGAACCATAACGTTGTGCTGTTGTTCGAAAAGCTGCGCGAGGGTGAAATACTCGATCTCGTTCAGACGCGGATCGCGGATCGGCTCCGGCAAGCCCATGCTCGCCGCTGTTTCCACATGCCGGGTCAGCGTGCCGCTGTAGACACGGGGATAGTGCGCGCGGGTGTCCTGCAGATGCCCGCCCAGCCAGCGTGCTTGCTGATGACCCAGATCGCTGAGTTTGTCATAGCTTTGCTCGTCTCGCGCGGCGGTGTTGGCCTGCCCGTGACGCACCAGTGTAATATGTGACATGGTTGTCCCTCTTGCCGCAAAGTCTTAGGGCAGGTTGTGGGCCGGGACCAGAGGCGTTTGGAAATCTGTTTGCAAAATCTTGGCCGTTCGAAGCTTTCCCCATGGTCAGTTTTTTACGCAGGACAGGGGGGTTTTCTATTGCGTTACGAAAAAAAGTTTCCTATAGGAAACCAAGCTGTGGCATGCGGGTGTATACCCATTCCCGAAGGTCCTGCAGCCCGCTCTGGTGTGGAACACGTGTTTACCTCTGTTGACTTACAGCAAAGGAGTGGGAGGCTGGCGGAACACCGCCTTTTTGCAGGACGGGACGTTTGCGACAGTCTGTGAAAACGGCTTAGGAAAGCGACCACCCATGACCGAGATTAAGCGTACGCCTTTGTATGATCTGCACGTTGAGTTGGGCGGCAAGATGGTTGATTTTGCGGGCTGGGAGATGCCGGTTCAGTACCCGTTGGGGATCATGGGGGAACACAAGCAGTGTCGCGAAAAGGCGGCGGTGTTCGATGTTAGCCACATGGGTCAGGTGATCCTGCGCGGTGACGATGTGGGCGAGAAGCTGGAAGCGCTCTGCCCGCAGGCTTATGCTACGCTGAAGGACGGCAAGGCGCGGTACGGGTTCTTTACCAACCGGGAAGGCGGGATCATGGATGACCTGATCGTGTCGAATGCGGGCGATCATTACTTTGTGGTGGTGAACGCGGCGCTGCGACATCAGGATATTCCGCATATGCGCGAACATCTGGACGGCGTCGAAGTGATCGAGATTTTCGACCGTGCGCTGGTTGCGGTGCAAGGGCCGAAGGCCGAGGATGTGGTGGGCGCGCTCTGCCCTGCGGCGCGGGATCTGAAATTCATGGAAACCACCGTGGCGGAAGTCAACGGCGTTGAATGCCGTATCTCGCGCCTGGGTTACACCGGTGAGGACGGGTACGAGATCTCGATCCCCGAGGACAAGGCCATCGAGATCACCCGCGCCCTTCTGGCGCATGAGGATTGTGAACCGGCGGGCCTTGGCGCGCGCGACAGCCTGCGGCTGGAGGCTGGGCTGTGCCTTTATGGCAATGACATCGACCAAACGACCTCGCCCATCGAGGCCTCGCTGAGTTGGGCGATCCAAAAGCGCCGCAAGGAAGAAGGCGGCTTTCCCGGTGCCGACCGCATCCAGAAAGAACTAACTGAGGGCCCCGCACGCAAGCTGGTCGGCATAAAACCCGAAGGCCGCGCGCCCGCCCGTCAGGGTGTTGAGATCCAGTGCACGGAAGGCAACACCATCGGTCGGATAACCTCTGGCGGGTTCGGCCCCACGGTCGGTGGCCCTGTGGCAATGGGCTATGTGTCCGCAGGCCATGGCGAACCGGGCGAGGTGGTCAACTTGATCATTCGGGGCAAGCCGCAACCGGCGCAGATCGTGGCGCTGCCCTTCGTTACCCAGAATTACAAGCGTTGAAGTCAGGAGAAAAACCCAATGGCAACCTATTATTCCGAAGAACATGAGTGGATTGACGTCGATGGTGACACCGCCACTCTGGGCATCACCAAACACGCGGCGGAACAGCTGGGCGATGTGGTCTTCGTGGAACAGCAGGAAGTCGGCGAAGAATTCGCCAAGGACGGCGAGATCGGCGTCATCGAATCCGTCAAGGCGGCGTCCGAGCTTTATGCTCCGGTTGATGGTGAGATCATTGAAGTGAACGAGACGCTGGCCGACAATCCCGGCGCACTGAACGAAGACCCAGAAGGCAATGCATGGATCTACAAAATCAAGATCACGGACGCGTCGCAGCTCGAAGATCTGATGGATGAGGCCGGCTACAAGGACTTCATCGGTTAATTCAACGGCGGGTCTTTACACGGATCCGCCCTTCATCTGGCTATAAATACCTCCGCCGGAGGCTCCCGCAGCCTCCGCCGTGTCTGACTTTTTCATAGGAGCGCTGCAATGGCTTTCAAACTGACCGACTACGAAGCCTATGACTTTGCCAATCGCCGCCATATCGGGCCCAGCCCGACCGAGATGCGCGACATGCTCAAGGTGATCGGCTTCAAGACGCTGGACGCGCTGATCGACGCCACCGTCCCGCCCGCGATCCGCCAGAAAGAGCCGCTGGACTGGGGTCCGGCGATGACCGAACGCGATGCGCTGTTCCATATGAAAGAGGTGGCCAGCAAGAACAAGGTTCTGACCTCACTGATCGGGCAGGGATATTACGGCACCACCACGCCCGCTCCGATCCTGCGCAACATTCTGGAAAACCCGGCCTGGTACACCGCCTATACGCCCTATCAGCCCGAGATCAGCCAAGGCCGGCTTGAAGCGCTGTTGAACTTCCAGACTATGGTCAGCGACTTGACCGGGCTGGACGTGGCGAATGCTTCGTTGCTCGACGAAGCCACCGCCGCAGCCGAAGCTATGGCGATGGCCAAACGCGGTGGTCGGTCCAAGGCCAATAACGCCGCCTTCTTTGTCGACCGCAACTGCCACCCACAAACCATCGCGGTGATCAAAACCCGCGCTGAGCCTCTGGGCATCGACGTACAGGTGGCTGACCCCGACCAACTGGAAGCAGGCGCGGTCTTCGGCGCGATCTTCCAGTACCCCGGCACCCATGGCCATGTGCGCGACTTCACCGCCGAGATCGCGGCGCTGCATGAACACAAGGCCATCGCCATCGTCGCCGCCGACATCCTGTCGCTGGCGCTGCTGAAGTCACCGGGTGAGATGGGCGCGGATATCGCCATCGGCTCGACCCAGCGCTTTGGCGTGCCGATGGGCTATGGCGGCCCGCACGCGGCCTATATGGCGACCACCGACAAGCTGAAACGGGCGATGCCGGGCCGGATCATCGGCGTCAGCATCGACAGCCGGGGCAACAAGGCCTATCGGCTGGCGCTGCAGACCCGCGAACAGCACATTCGCCGCGAAAAAGCGAATTCGAACGTCTGCACCGCGCAGGCGCTGCTGGCGGTGATGGCCTCGATGTATGCGGTCTATCACGGCCCCGACGGCATCAAGGCGATTGCGCAATCGGTGCACCGCAAAACCTCGCGCATGGCCGCCGGTCTGGAAGAGGCGGGCTTCTCGGTCGAACCCGAAGTGTTCTTTGACACCATCACGGTCGAGGTCGGCCACTTGCAGACCACCGTTATGGAGGCCGCCGTGGCCCGTGGCATCAACCTGCGCAAGGTCGGCGACACCAAGGTCGGCATCAGCCTGGATGAACAGACCCGCGCTGAAACGATTGAGGCCGTCTGGGGGGCCTTTGGCATCGACCGCAAGGATGACAGCTCGAACGTGGCCTATCGCCTGCCAGACTACGCGCTACGCGAGACGTCGTATCTGACCCACGAGATCTTCCACAAGAACCGGGCCGAGGCCGAGATGACCCGCTATATGCGCCGTCTGGCCGACCGCGATCTGGCGCTGGACCGCGCGATGATCCCGCTGGGCTCCTGCACCATGAAGCTGAACGCCACGATCGAGATGATCCCGGTCACCTGGCCCGAATTCGGCAACCTGCACCCGTTCTGCCCCGAAGATCAGGCGCAGGGCTATCACGAGATGATTGCCGATCTGAACGACAAGCTGTGCCAGATCACCGGCTATGACGCGATCTCCCAGCAGCCCAACTCGGGCGCGCAGGGTGAATATGCAGGCCTGCTGACCATCCGCAACTATCACTTCGCCCGCGGCGAAGGGCACCGCAATGTCTGCCTGATTCCAACCTCGGCACACGGGACCAACCCGGCCTCGGCGCAGATGGTGGGCTGGCAGGTGGTGCCGGTGCAATCGGATGAGAACGGCAATATCGACCTTGCGGATTTCCGCGCCAAGGCCGAGAAGCACTCCGACCATCTGGCCGGCTGCATGATCACCTACCCCTCGACCCATGGCGTGTTCGAGACCACCGTGCAGGAGGTCTGCCAGATCACCCATGATCACGGCGGTCAGGTCTATATCGACGGCGCCAACATGAACGCCATGGTGGGTCTGTCGCGCCCCGGTGACATTGGCGGCGACGTCAGCCACCTGAACCTACACAAGACCTTCTGCATCCCCCATGGCGGTGGCGGCCCCGGCATGGGTCCCATCGGCGTCAAGGCGCATCTGGAAGAGCATCTGCCCGGCCACCCGGAATACGGCACCGCCGTGGGTCCGGTCTCGGCGGCGCCCTTTGGGTCTCCGTCCATTCTGCCGGTCAGCTGGGCCTATGTGCTGCTGATGGGGGGCGCGGGTCTGACGCAAGCGACCAAGGTGGCGATCCTGAACGCCAACTACATCGCGGCGCGTCTGAGCGAGGCCTATCCGATCCTCTACACGTCCGAGTCGGGCCGAGTGGCGCATGAGTGCATCCTCGACACCCGTCCGCTGGACGCCGAGGCGCATGTGACCGTCGATGACGTAGCCAAACGTCTGGTCGATTCAGGTTTTCACGCCCCGACCATGAGCTGGCCGGTGGCAGGCACCCTGATGGTCGAGCCGACGGAATCTGAGCCCAAGGATGAGTTGGACCGCTTCTGCGACGCCATGCTCTCGATCCGATCCGAGGCGCAGGATATCATCGACGGCAGAATCGACGCGGAAAATAACCCGTTGAAAAACGCCCCCCATACGGTGCGCGATCTGGTTGGCGACTGGGACCGGCCTTACAGCCGTGAACAGGCCTGTTTCCCTCCGGGCTCGATGGGCGTCGACAAATACTGGTCCCCCGTCAACCGCGTCGACAACGCATACGGCGACCGCAACCTCGTTTGCACATGTCCACCAATGGACGCATACGCGGAAGCGGCGGAATAAACAGAAAACCCCCGCCTTGGCGGGGGTTTTTCTTAGGGAACGAAGCCTTTAGGCACCCCGAATGGCGGGGAGTCCACGCTGGATCCCGTCAGTGCGTTGAGGAATGCCACGAGACTTGCGATGTCAGCTTCGGACAATTCCAATGGCGTGATGTCTACCTTGCCGCGCACACGCGCCATTTCCAACCGGTCGTCCCAGACGACGAAATCGGCTTTGTGCAACCAAGGAACGTTCGGCAGGTCAGCCATATCACGATTCCATATCGACAGGCTGTTTTCGGGGTTCAGGTGGTGTCGGATCATACTTTCGAGGTCCGGAAACGCTCCGTTGTGCCCATAGGGCGCGGTCAGAGCAACGTTTCGCAACATCGGCGTGCGAAAGCGATAAGCATCCTCCAGACGGTCGCTTTCCCCCATGCGGCCGACGTCGCGCACATAGGGGTCCCATTGCCGCGTGCGGCCCGGCCCAAAAGGGGGCAAGGCTAAGGCGTGAAATTCCTGATCTGACATCAGCGGCCCGGAATGGCAGGTCGAACACTGCGCTTTGCCATAGAAAAGATCCATCCCGCCCTTCTGTTCCGCCGTCAGCGCCGAGGAGTCACCCGCGAGGTATTGATCGAACGCGCTGTCGGTGCTGCGCCATTCAACCGCCATGAACGCGGCCAAGGCGTTGGCGATCTGGGTGATTGTGATGTCCTCGGTCGTGTTGACCTCATCAAAAGCAGCGACCGTGGCCGGGCCATAGCGCGGATCGGTGCGCACGCGTTTGGCAAGGATCGGCCAGCCCAGATCAATTCGGTCGGCAACCGCTCCGGTCACCTGATTTTCGCCGACATTGCCGGCCATTTCGAATTGTGAGGTCAGCGGGAACAGCGCCTGTGCGGCGAGCAGCGAGTTCAGCCCCTCAGGCAACCATTCCTGCGCCGGAGAGTTAAACCCGTTGCCGTAGACATCCGAGATACTCAGGCGGCCATCGTGGAATACGGTGTGAATCTCTTTCGCGCCAAGGTTCCAAAGCCCCGGTGAATTACGGGGGATGCGTTTGCGAATCTTATCGGCTCCTACGCCCGGTGTCCGATCTGGCCCCAAGCCTTGCCCGCCTTCACCAATACCCAGCGATAACCCGTCCGAGGTGCCGAAATCAGGATGATGGCAGTGGGCACAGGAAATGTTCTGGTTGCCCGACAGAATGGGGTCGTAAAACAGTTGATGACCAATAGCGGCCTGTTTCATATCAAAGAGGATAAAGTCATCATCGGTCAGCGGGCGCGGCAAGTCCTGAGCCGCAGCCGCTCCGACGAAAAGGAAGAAAACCCCATGCGCCAGCTTGTATTTGCCCTTTGCCTTTTTGCGACCCCGGCGCTGGCCGAGTTGGAGCAAGCGCGCGACATGATGGAAGCGGGTGAATTTGAGGCCGCGCGTGAGGAACTGCTGCCAGCCGCGCGCTCTGGCAATGCCGAGGCCGAAGAACTCATCGGCGTCATGTACGGCCTTGGGCTGGGGGTCGAGCAGGATTACGAGCGGGCATTTGACTGGTATCTGCGTGCCTCGATGAAGGGGCATCCGGGGGCGCAGTCGGGTGTCGGCTGGTACTATGAGCTGGGTCTGGGCATGCCTGCGCCCGATCTGGTGCGGGCGTATATGTGGTACACGCTCAGTGCCATTGGCGGTGATCCCGATGCGGCGATCAGCCTTGAGGAAGTGGTCAAGAAAATGTCGCCGGAGCAGATTGAAAGGGCGCATGTGCTGGTGAATGATTACAAAGGGTGGATGTACCCGTTTCGGTAAGGGCCGGACTCAGCGCCCGGCCCCTTTCGCTTAGTTCAGATCCGCATCGCGAGAGGCGTTGATATCTGCCTCGGCTGCAGCAACCGCTTCGGTCAGGGCGTTGAACACCTCATCCCCGCGGGCCACGTTGGACTGGAACCAGTCATAAACCGGCGTTGCGGCCTCTTTGAACGCAGCTTTCTGGTCGGGTGTCGGCACATAGAGATCCCCGCCACCGGCGACGAAATCTTCATAGGCCTGGATCGACTTGCGCTTGGGCGAGGCAAAGGTGGCCTGCTGCAGCGCATAGAACCCATCGACCACCACGCGGCGCATGTCCTCGGGCATCTCCTGGAACTTGGCGTTGTTCATCCACCACAACGCGCCCATATAGGCGTGGCCGTCCAGTGTGACGTATTGCAGACCGGCATCGGGGAATTTCATCCCCATGATGTCGGTGATCCCGTTCTTGGACCCTTCAACCACACCGGTCTGGAAGCTGGTGAACAGTTCAGGCCACGGGATCGGGGTGGGCGATGCACCCAGTGCCTTGACCAGCTCTTGCGGCAGGTCGGCGACCACAGTGCGGATTTTCAGACCTTCCATATCCGCAGGCTCGGCGATGCGACGCTGGGTGTTGGCGAAGTTGCGCCAGCCGCCGGTGTTGCCAATGGTCATCAGACGGATCGCGCCGCCGGAATCCTCAAGCGCCATGTCGCGGACCTTGCGGGTGAAATCGCCGGACAAGACATGCTCGGCCACGCGATCATCCGCCATCAGATAAGGCAGGTCCAGAACCTGCACGTAGGGGAAGATGCCCGACGCGCCACCCGAGGTAGAAATGTAGATGTCGATCGTACCGTCAGCCACGCCTTGCAGGCACTCGGCCCCGTTCGAGCACAGCTGCGTGCCGATGAACAATTCCACCTCGATGGCGCCGTTCGAGGCAGCCTCGACGTAGTTCTTGAAGACGATCAGACCATCATAGTCTTCGTCGTTTTCGTTCGAGTTGGCTGTCGCCCGCAGGGTATAGTCTGCGGCGGTGGCGGCAAGTGCGGATGCAGCCACCAGCGAGGTGGCCACCGCAGCGGTTTTGATGAAGTCTCTGAGCATTCGTTTCCTCCCTGTGATACTCAGTTCAGTTTGCAAATCCCGTTATCCTCGGGATCGTCATGGATAGTGCGGGGACATAGGTGATCAGGAAGATCACTATGATTTCGACAGCCAGAAACGGCAGGATCGCCTTGGCAATGGTTTCGACCTTTTCGCGCGATACGGCGGCGGCCACGAACAGGACCAACCCCATGGGCGGAGTGGCCAGGCCGACGGTCAGGTTGACGCTCATGATAATGGCAAAGTGGATCGGGTCCACGCCGAGACTTGTAAAGATGGGGCCAAGGATGGGACCAAGAATGATGATCGCAGGGCCTGCATCCAGAAACATGCCCACGACAAACAGCAACAGGTTGATCAGGAACAGTAGGATCAGCGGGTTTTCTGACAGGCCAAGGATCAGTGCCGCCAGTTGTTCAGGCGCATGGCTGAGGCTGACAACCGTCTTGAATGCCATCGCAGCGCCCACCAGCAGCAAAACCACGGCCGAGGTCAGACCCGCGTTGCTGAGGATCTCGGGCACCTCTTTCAGGGTCAGCGTGCGCAGAACGAAGAAGCCGATGATGAATGCATAGCCTACAGCGACCGCAGCAGCCTCGGTCGGGGTGAAGATGCCGCCGAGGATACCGCCCAGAATGATGACAGGGGTCAGCAGCGGGAAGAACGCTTTGAGGCTGGCCTGACGACGCTCGCCCCACGTGTATTTGCGGCTGGCGACGGGGAAGTCGTATTTGTCGGCCATCACCTTGATCATCAGCATCAGGCCAACGCCCACCATCACACCCGGCACAATGCCCGCAAGGAACAAGGCGGCCACGCTTTCACCCATCACATAGGCATAGATGATCATGATGCCCGAGGGCGGAATGATTGGTCCGATCACCGAACTGGCTGCCGTGATCGCAGCGGCAAAGCGGCGGGTATAGCCCTGCTTCTCCATCGCCGGAATCAGCATAGACCCCAGTGCCGAGGTATCTGCGACCGCCGAGCCCGATAGCCCGGCAAACAGGATCGAACTCAGGACATTCACGTGGGCCAGACCGCCGCGCAGGTGCCCCATCAGGGCCTGCGAGAACTCGACCAGACGGATGGTGATGCCGCCACGGTTCATCAACTCTCCGGCCAGCATGAAGAAGGGAATGGCCATCAACGGGAAGCTGTCCATACCGTTGTAGACGTTTCGGTACAGCAGCGTGATGTCGGCGGTCTGACCGTTCAGCCACAGCAGAATGCCGGGCGCGGCCAAAAGCGCGAAAAAGACCGGCAGGCCGATCATCAGGAAAATCAGGAAGGTGGGCAGGAACCAGATCAGCATCTATTCAGCCCCCACTGGTGCATCTGCGATTTCGGGCAGCAGGCCCTCGCCGCCCATCATCTTGACGATCGACCGCAGGATAAGCTCGATATTGACGACCAGCAGCAGGAATACCCCCACCAGCAGCGATGCCATCATCCAGCTGCGCGGGACGCGGTACCACTCGTCAAACCCCAGCGAGGTCGGAACATAGAGCGCTGCCGTGGCGAAACGGCCGCCAAAACCCGTGACCTCGGACCAGCCGATATTCACTGCGACGGCCAACACCGCCAGCGAGACGAAAAGCAGAAACAGCATCAACACCTGCCCCAGCACGCGTGGCAGCATCATGGGCAGCATATCAATCGCCACAAACCCGCCGCGCCGGAACGCGGTGGGGGCCATCAGCCCGGTCATCCACAACATGCAGAAGCGCGCGGCCTCATCTGGCCAGGGCAGGGCGTTGCCTAAAACGTATCGGAAGAACACCTGAATCAGGATTGCGATCACCATCAATGCAATCGCAACGACACCAACCGCGCGGCCCAAACGCAGCACGGTTTCGTTCACGAATGCAATCGGCGCAAGCGCCGTTGCCAGTCCGCCCATGCGGATCCTCCCTTGTTCAGCCGCAGGTTTGTCCCGCGGTCGTCAAATCGCGCTTAGTGCTGCGCAAATTGGCCGAGTTTCCCGGCGTAGAATGTCAGCGCGTCTCCGTCCGCCATGCTGACTTTTAGGACTTTGCCCACCACGATCACATGATCACCTGCATCGTGATAGGCGTGCTGTTCACACTCAAACCGCGCCAGACAATCCGGCAGCAGAGGTGTTCCGTTTCCGCAGCGGTCGTGGTCGATATCCCGCAGGGCGAACGCGTCTTTCGAGCAGCCAAAACATAGATCGGCCTGCTCCGACGATAGCACGTGCACGCTGAAATGGCGCGCCTTGTGGAAATAGGGGAACCGGCGCGAATTTCGGTCTCCGGCCCACATCACCAACGGGGGGTCCAGCGACAGCGATGAAAAGCTGTTGGCGGTGATGCAGACCGGGCCATCGTCGCTGTCACAGGTGACGATGGTCACGCCGGTCGCAAACTTGCCAAAAGCGTCCCGCAAGGTGCGGGTGTCGTCTTTGTGAGGGACGAATGTGTGAGTGATGTCCTTTGAGATTGCGTTCATCATGGTACCTCATGCCCCAGCGCCGCCTCGTACAGGCGGAACCAGCTTTCGCGATCCAGATTTACTTTCAATGCGTCCGAGATGCTTTTGATCCGGTCCAGATTGTTCGTGCCCATAACCGGAAGAATTCCTGCTGGGTGCGCCAATAGGAAAGCGATGGCGACTGCCGCGCGATCCACGCCGAATTCGGCAGCTATCTCATCTGCAACTATGCCGACCGGAGGGTTTCCGGCCATCAGCAACCCACCCCCCAGCGGAGACCACGCCATAACGTTCTGGCCGTGCTGCTGATGAAAGGCAAGATCGCCATTGGTGAAAGGGCTTATCTGACCCAGAGACAGCTCGATCTGGTTGGTGACCAGCGGCGTCTTCATCGCCGATTGCAGCAGGTTCCAGTCCCAGGGACGGAAGTTCGACACGCCGACAGCGCGCACTTTGCCGCTGGCGACCACCTCATCCAGTGCGGCGCCGGTTTCATGGTGGTTCATGAACGGATCAGGACGGTGGATCAGCAACAGGTCAATATGGTCGATGGCCATCTCGGTCAGAGAAGTATCGACCGATTTCAGGATATGCGCGCGCGAAGTGTCGTAGTACTTGACCTTCGCGTCCGAATACCGTCCGCAGGGCGCGACGATATCGCATTTGGTGACGATCTCCATCTTTGACCGCAGGGTCGGATTGGCGCGCAGGGCGGCACCCAGAATGCCTTCGGCCGTGTAGTCGCCGTAGATATCCGCCTGATCGAAACTGGTGATCCCCTGATCCAGACAGGCTTGTATCTTGGCCTCGACATGCGCGGCCGAGGTGTCATCGTCATCCCCGATGCGCCACATACCATATACAATGCGGCTCAGTTCCAGCGTGTCGGATAGTTTCACACGTTGCATCAGCGACGAACTCCATTGCCCAGCGGGGTGGCCGGGGTCTTTGCAGGCACGCGCCCGTATTCTTCGGGCAGCGAGCAGGTTTTCAGATTGGGCAGGACGCGGGTCCCGAAATGGCGGGCCTCATCCATGTGCGGATAGCCTGAGAAGATGAAAGCGCGGATACCCATCTTCTGGTATTCTTCGATCTTGGACATCACCTGATCGGTCGATCCGACCAAAGCCGCCCCACAGCCCGAGCGCGCGCGGCCAACGCCGGTCCACAGGCCCGGTTCGACATAGCCATACTCATCCGCCAGATCACGGTTCTTGGCCTGATGCGCCACGCCCAGAGAGGTCGAATCCAGCGCCCGTTCTCGGATCGCACGACCATACTCGTCATCCAGCTTCGAAACGATGTAGTCCGCATATTCCTGCGCTTCGGCCTCGGTATCGCGGACGATCATGTGAACGCGCAGACCGTAATCCAGCGTGCGGTTGTAGTTTTCAGCCACGGCGTGAACGGCCTTCATCCGCTCGGCCAGTTGATCCTTGGTTTCGGGCCACATCAGGTAGACATCGCAATGCTCGCCGCAAAGATCGAGCGCGGATGGAGAATAGCCTCCGAAATACAGCAACGGACCGCCGGTCTGATAGGGCTTGGCCGGATCGGTGGTCAGGCCCGAGAAGTTATAGACCTCACCCGCATGGTTGATCTCATCCTGTGTCCACGCTTGCTTGAGGATCTCGACCACCTCGCGGGACCGCTGATAGCGGAACGCGCTGTCGGCCTTTTCGCCGGGAAAATCGGACGAGATGATGTTCACCGTCAGCCGCCCTTGCAGCATGTGATCCAGCGTTGCAATTGTACGCGCCAGCATGATCGGCTGCATCTCGCCACAACGCACGGCAGCCAGCAGGTTGATCTTGTCGGTGATCGGCGCGCAGCCAGCCACGAAACTCAGCGTGTCCTGACCGACCTGATAGGATGACGGGCACAGGATGTTGCGGAACCCTTGCGCCTCGGCCTCGCGGACGATGCCGGAACAATGCTCCCAACTCGATCGCAGGTCACCATCCGGGACACCCAGAAACTGATAATCGTCTGAGCACAGCGCGGCGAACCACGAAACCTCGGCCGCATCCAGATCGGGGGATGTGATGGGGACGATGGTCATTTGATTCGTTCTCCGTGCATCTTTTGACTTTCCTCTTGCGTAGCAATCGCTTTGATGTAGATCAATGGTGTATCAATTTTTTCCGCGACTCGGTGAAGCACCCCGAAAATGACTGCCAACAGCCGCAACCCTAACGCGCTGCCGATCTATGTTCAGATCGCCGAGCTTTTGATCCGCGACATCGCCGCGGGCCGATTGATCGATGGTGAGCGTTTGCCGCCCGAACGGGACATGGCGGCGAACCTCAATGTTTCGGTCGGGACACTGCGAAAATCGCTGGCGGAGCTTGAGAAAAAAGGGATGTTGGAGCGTATCCAAGGCTCGGGCAATTACATCCGCGAGACCGGGACGCAGAACAGCGTTTATGCGATGTTCCGGCTGGAACTACCCGAAGGCGGGGGCCTGCCGCGCGCAGATATCCTGTCGGTGGATCATCTGGAAAAGCCCTCAGATCTGCCGGAATTCGGGACTTCGCCCAAGGGGTCGCGAGTGCGCCGGATGCGCTATTTGAATGACACAATCATCGCGGTCGAGGAAATCTGGCTGGATGAGTCCGCCGGAAAGGTCGATCAGGCGCTGCTGTCGGATTCGCTTTATCGCTATTATCAGCAGCAGCTTGGGTTCTGGATCACGCGGGCCGAGGATCGGGTTTCGGTCCGTGCGCTGCCTGCGTGGACGCCTGAGACCTTCACCAAACCCGCTGGCGAAACGGCCGGGTATATTGAGCGGTTCAGTTGGTCCGAGGGCCCAGAACCGGTCGAGTTTTCAAAAACGTGGTTCGACCCGGATCGGGCCACCTATGTCCAACGTTTGAAGTAGAAGGAAACGCGCATGACCCGGACCATCCATTACGGGCTGATCGGTTGCGGCATGATGGGGCAGGAACACCTGCACAATATCGCGTTGCTAGAAGGTACGCGCGTCTCGGCGATTTTCGAACCCGACGCCGCGATGGCCAAGGCAGCGCAGACGATTGTACCGGATGCGCAGATGGTGGGTTCGGTCGAAGATCTGCTGGCCGTGGATGATCTGGATTGCATCGTGATTGCCAGCCCTAATCATTTGCACGTGGATCAGATCGAGCAGATTGCGCGGGTGCGACCCTTGCCTTTGCTGGTCGAGAAACCTCTGTTCACCGACCCTGCAGATGCGGCGCGGCTTGACGCCATCCAGCGCGACTACCCTCATCCGATCTGGGTGGCGATGGAGTATCGCTATATGCCGCCCATCGCAGCCTTGATTGAGGGGGCGCAGGTGACTGGCGGCGTCAAAATGCTGACCATCAAGGAGCACCGCTTTCCCTTTCTGGAAAAGGTCGGCAACTGGAATCGCTTCAACCGCAACACGGGCGGAACCTTTGTCGAAAAATGCTGCCACTTCTTCGACCTTATGCGCCTGATCCTGCAATCGGACCCTGTGCGTGTGACAGCCAGCGGGGGGCAGGCCGTCAATCATTTGGATGAAGCCTATGACGGAGAAACACCCGACATTCTGGACCACGGGTATGTCATGGTCGACTTCGCCTCGGGCGCGCGTGCGATGCTGGAGCTGTGTATGTTCGCCGAAGGCGCGCGATATCAGGAGGAAATCTCGGCCGTCGGACCAGACGCCAAGATTGAAGCGCTGGTGCCCGGACCCGGCCGTTTCTGGCCCGAGCATCTTGGTGATGCACCAGTGCCGCAACTGATCGTAAGCCCGCGCCATCCCAAAGGGCCGGTCGCCAAGGACATCCCCGTCGATCCAACGCTATTGGCCGCAGGTGACCACAACGGGTCTACCTTCTATCAGCATCAAGGGTTCCTGGCCGTCCTGCGGGGCGACAAACCCGCCCCCGAAGTGACCTTGCACGACGGGATGTGGGCCGTGCGCATGGGTCTGGCCGCGCAAAAGGCGCTTGAGACCGGAGAGGCTGTTCGGTTCTAGAACTACTGAGCGGCCTCTTTCTGATGGGCCGACGCGAGCAGGCTCGCCAGTTCCGGGCGGCATGAGCCACAATTCGTTCCGGCCTGCAACGCCTCGCCAATGGCTTCGACGGTCATCAGCCCTTTGGTCTCAATAGCGGTCAGGATGGTGTTCACGCCTACGTCGAAACAGGAACACAGAACAGGGCCGGGATCGGGCCGGTCGGCCGGTGCGCGACCCGACAGCAGGTCGGGCACCTGTGGCAGAGTCGCCAGATAGTCGCGCATCACGGCCACGGGCTCGGGAGAGATGAACAAGGCAGCGACCAATCGTCCGTCTTCGTGAAACGCCAGCCGCGCCATGCCGCGCGCCGGGTCCTCGACGATCGTTATCTGTGCTTCGGGCAATCCGAAAAGATCACGTGCGGCGGTTTGCCAGTTATTGATTGCGCCAACCCCGGCCAGCTCGGCGCGATAGCCGGTTTTGGTGGGGGTCTGCGCCCAATATTCGCAGGACGGCTGCATTTCGCGATGTGACACCGCAAACCCATACCATTTGGCGTTGAACCGGGTGACGTTTACCACGGACGCTTTGCTTTCGGGTTGTCCCGAAACCGGGTCCGTCGCCGCAGCGACCACGGCGTCGATCCGGGCTGAGGGGGCGGTTTCTCCGGTCCAGTGTATAGGCGCAAAGACCTGTCCTTGTGTGACATCGCGTGTGATCCGTGCCCGCAGGATGGATGTTCCATGTGGGCTTGCGACCTGCACCAGATCGGCGGAGTTTATCCCCGTGGCGTGCGCATCATCGGGATGAATGTCCAAAAACGGCTCGGGCAGATGCGCGGACAGGCGCGCGGACAGACCGGTACGGGTCATCGTGTGCCATTGGTCGCGCAGCCGACCGGTGTTCAGCCAGAACGGATAGCGCGGTTCTGTTTTGGCCGCAGGTGCGCGCCATGTAACTGGTAAAAGCCGCGCCTTGCCGTCGGGGTGATAGAATTGCCCATCCGCAAAGAACCGTCCGCCCTGCCGTGTGGCCGAGACGGGCCAGCGCGTCGGCCCCAGAGCGTCATACCCCGCCGCATCCAAGTCGCTGAGGCCCGAGATATTGAAATCGCGCCCAAACTTGGCGGCCACTCCGGACAGGGTTGCGTATTCGCGGAAAATCTCTCCGGGTGTTTGGTAGTCGAAGGCCGAGGGCCAGCCCATCCGCCGTCCGACCTCGGCCAGAATGTCCCAATCCGCGCGCGCCTTGCCGGGCGCGGGCAGGACCGAGCGCTGCCGGCTGATCGTGCGGTCGGAATTGGTGACAGTGCCGTCTTTCTCGGCCCACGCTGCGGCGGGCAGCAGCACATCGGCCAGTCGCGCCGTATCGGTGCGCGCGGTGATGTCCGAGACCACGGTGAACGGGCAGGCCGCAATCGCGTCGCGCACCGTGTCGGCCTCGGGCATCGACACCACCGGGTTCGTATGGATCACCCACAGCGCCTTGACGCGCCCGTCGCCCACGGCGCGGAACAGGTCCACGGCCTTGAGGCCCGGGGCCTCGGGCATGGTCGGGGCCGACCAGAAATCGCGCACGGCGGCGCGGTGATCGGCGTTTTCGATATCCAGATGACAGGCGAGCATATTGGCCAGTCCACCGACCTCGCGCCCACCCATGGCGTTGGGTTGACCGGTGACCGACAGCGGCCCGCAGCCGGGCTTGCCGATGCGCCCCGTGGCCAGATGGCAGTTCAGGATGGCGTTAACCTTGTCACTGCCCGAACTGGATTGATTCACGCCCTGACTGAAGATCGTCACGACCTTTTCAGTCTCCATCCACATCTGACAGAACCGCGCGATATCGTCGGGGCTGAGCCCAGTGACCGACACATCATCGGCCAGCGCACTGTCCAGCGCCTCGTGAATACCGGTGGTGTGGGTCAGGAAATCCGTATCCACCAGCCCTGCAGCGTCGATCTGCGTCAGCAGGTGGTTGAACAAGGCCACATCGCTGCCTGCTGCCAGAGGCAGGTGCAGATCGGCACTGTCACAGGACGCAGTGCGGCGCGGGTCGATCACGATGATCCTCGTGCCGCGCGCCTGCTGCGCCGCCATCAGGCGCTGATACAGAACCGGATGGCACCACGCCAGATTGGATCCGACCAGCACGACCAGATCAGCCTCGTCCAGATCCTCGTAAGTGCCGGGCACGGTGTCGGTGCCAAAAGCGCGTTTGTGGCCCGCGACGGTCGAGGCCATGCACAGCCGCGAATTCGTGTCGATATTGGCCGTGCCGATGAAGCCTTTCATCAGCTTGTTGGCGACATAGTAATCCTCGGTCAGCAATTGCCCCGAGACATAGAAGGCCACCGAATCCGGTCCGTGTTCGGCAATCGTCTCGCGGAACCGGTCGGCGACCAGTTGCAGCGCGTCGTCCCAGCCGGTTTCTTCACCGGACACCACCGGACTTAACAGCCGTTGCGATAGACCCACTGTTTCGGCCAAAGCCGAGCCTTTGGAACAGAGCCGCCCTTGATTGGCCGGATGATTCGGATCACCGGTGACGGTCAGGCCACCCGCGCCATCCGGTTGCAGCAGAACACCGCAGCCGACCCCGCAATAGGGGCAGGTCGAGCGCGTGGCGCAGGCACTCAGGTCTTTCACGCGGCGCTCCTTTGCCCCAATGAGGTGCTGTCGAGCAGGATGCGGTCTCCGTCCAACTGCACCGGGTAGGTGGCGATCTGGCCTTCATCCGCGCCTTGGGCTTGACCTGAATTCAGGTCGAACACCCAATTGTGCAGTGGGCAGGTGACAGACTGGCCATGCACGATGCCTTCGGACAGAGGCCCGCCTTTGTGGGGGCAGGTGTCGGAGGCCGCAAAGACCTCATCCTTGGCGGTGCGGAATAGGGCGATGCAGCCCACGGGCGTTTTCACCACGCGCGCGCCGCGCAGGGGGATGTCGTCGATATGTCCGATGTCGATCCAGCTCATTCTGCGGCCTCCAATGTCAGATCGGCCATGGGCGCAAAGCGCGGGGCCTCTTTGGCCTGCTCGGCCCATGGGTCTTTGCGGTAGATGGACTGGCTGAGTTCGAACCGTTCAACCAACGCGCGGCGGTTGTCGAGGTCGTCCACCACAGTTTCCTTGATCCAGTCGAGGCCAACCTTCGCCATCCATTTATACAGACGGTCCAGATACTTGCCGCCCTCGCGATAGGCCTGAGTGACGGCCATCACGACCTCAATCGCCTCGTCCTCGGTGGGAACCTGCACCAGCAGTTCGGTTTCCTTGACGTCCATGCCCGCCGCGCCGCCGATGCTGATCTGGAAGCCCGAGTCCACGCAGACCAAACCGATATCCTTGCAGGTCGCCTCGGCGCAGTTGCGCGGGCAGCCAGAGACTGCCAGCTTCAGCTTGTGCGGCGTCCATGAGCCCCACAGGATTTTCTCAAGCTTTACGCCTAGGCCGGTGCTGTCCTGCGTGCCGAACCGGCAGTGATCGGTGCCGACACAGGTTTTCACCGTGCGCAGACCCTTGGAATAAGCGTGGCCCGAGACCAGCCCGGCCTTGTTCAGATCGGACCAGATATAGGGCAGATCCGCGCCTTTCACGCCCAGCAGGTCGATGCGCTGCCCACCGGTGACCTTGACCGTGGGCACATCGTATTTCTCGGCCGCATCGGCAATGGCGCGCAGTTCCGCCGGGTTGGTGATGCCGCCCCACATTCGGGGTACGACGCTGAACGTGCCGTCTTTCTGGATGTTGGCGTGTTTGCGTTCGTTGACGAAGCGGCTTTGCGGGTCGTCCTGATATTCCACCGGCCAGTCGGCCAGCAGGTAGTAGTTGATCGCCGGGCGGCAGACATGACAGCCGTTGCGCGTTTTCCAGCCCAGCTCCTGCCAGACGGCTTCCTGACTTTTCAACTCTTGTGATTTGATCAGACGGCGGACGTCTTCGTGGGTCAGGTCACAGCAGCCGCAGACAGGCTGCGCCGTGGGCATCTGGAAATCATCGCCCAGTGTGACCTGCAGCAGTTGCTCGACCAGCCCTGTGCATGTCCCGCAGGACGCACTGGCCTTGGTGGTCGTGCGGATCGCGCTCAGATCGGTTGCGCCATCTGCAATGGCCGCGGTGATATCGGATTTGCAAACGCCGTTGCAGCCGCAGATTTCCGCCTCAGGCGGCAATGCTGCAACGGCTGAGAGAGGGTCCGCAGAGGCGCCCCCCTGATAGGCCGGGCCAAAGATCAGCGTCTCACGCATCTCGGACACGTCCTCGCCATCGCGGATCAGGCCAAAAAACCAGTTGCTGTCGCCGGTATCGCCATACATGACCGCGCCGACCAGCGTGTTACCTTCCAGCACCAGCCGTTTGTAAACGCCGCGCGCTGGATCGCGGAACACGATATCTTCGCGGGTCTCGCCCTCGGCAAAGTCGCCTGCGCTGAACAGATCACAGCCGGTGACCTTCAGCTTGGTCGAGAGCGAGCGCTGTTTGAACGCCGCATCCTCGCCCAGCAGGGTCTGCGCCAGCACTTTGGCCTGATCGTAAAGCGGCGCAACAAGGCCAAAGACCTCGCCCTGATGTTCGACGCATTCGCCCACGGCATAGATATCGGCGTCCGAGGTGATCATCTGATCGTCCACATGGATGCCTCGACCCACGGCAAGGCCCGTGTCCTGCGCCAGCGCGGTGTTGGGGCGGATGCCCACAGCCATTACCAGCAGGTCGCAGGGCAATTCGGTGCCGTCCTCCAACAGCAGCGCCCGGGCCTTGCCATCCTTGCCCGCGATCTCGGTCGATTTAGCATTCAGCAGAACTTTGATGCCTTTTTCTTCCAGCGATTTCTTCAGCAGATAGCCTGCGGCAGGGTCCAATTGACGCTCCATCAAGTGGCCCATGATATGCACCACGGTCACATCGGCCCCGCGTGCGGCCATGCCTGCGGCGGCCTCAAGCCCCAGCAAACCGCCGCCGATGACGACGACCTTGTTGCCCGCGCCCATGCCCATCATCTGTTCGGTGTCTTCCAGATCGCGATAGGCGATCACGCCGTCCAGATCATGCCCCGGCATCGGGATCATGAACGGGTTCGACCCGGTGCCGAAGATCAGCTTGTCATAGGCGACATCGCCATTTTCGCCGCGCACAACCTTGGCGGTGCGGTCAATGTCGGTGACTTTCTCACCAAACCGGCAGGTGATGCCACGTTCGGCATACCAGGCGTCGTCATGGGTGACGATGTCCTCATATGTCTGATCACCGGCCAGAACCGGGCTGAGCATGATGCGGTTGTAGTTCCCGCGCGGCTCGGCGTTGAACAGGGTGATGTCGAACGCATCGGGGGCAGCGTCGGTCAGGTGCTCCAGCACCCGGCCCGAGGCCATGCCGGCTCCGATGACTACCAGTTTCTGTTTCATGTCATTCACTCCGCGGCAATGGCTTTGGGGGCAGGGGATTTGGGCTTGGGTTTGGCCCCATGTTCGTATTCCTCAAGGAAATCCAACACCTCTTGCCGGTATTCATAGTAATCAGGGTGGGCCAGCAGCGCCTTGCGGGTGCGCGGGCGTGGCAGGTCGACATTGGTGATCTTGCCGATCGTGGCCTGTGGGCCGTTCGTCATCATCACCACGCGGTCGGCCAGCAGGATCGCCTCATCCACGTCATGAGTCACGCAGATGGTGGTGACTTTGGTCCGCGACCAGACCTCCATGAGAACCTCCTGCAACTCCCACCGGGTGAGGCTGTCGAGCATCCCGAAGGGCTCATCCAGCAACAGTAGTTTCGGCGACAGGGCAAAGGCGCGGGCGATGCCCACACGCTGGCGCATCCCGTTCGACATATCGGCAGCGGATTTGTCCATCGCGTCGGCCAGACCGACCCGTTCCAGATAGTATTCCACCACATCCTGCCGCTCGGCCTGGCTGGCGCGGGGATAGACGCGGTCCACGCCGACCGAGACGTTTTCCTTGGCGGTCAGCCATGGGAACAGCGAGGGTGACTGGAACACCACGGCGCGTTCCGGGTCCGCGCCTTCGACGTGGCGGCCATCCAGCTTGATCGCGCCTTTCGAGATTTCGTTCAGACCAGCGGCCATGGTCAGCACTGTGGACTTGCCGCAGCCCGAGTGACCGATCAGCGAGATGAACTCACCCCGGTTGAGTTTCAGGTTGAAGTCCTCGACCACGGTCAGCGGGCCTTTGGGGGTGGGGTAGACCTTGTGCAACTGGCTGAAATCCAGATAGCGATCTTCGATCAGACCCGATTGCGCCTCTTTCACCGCTGCCGGGACACCGTGGATCGGGGTGACGTCGGGCAGGGTCTTGGTGCCTTCGACCTTGGCCTCGATCCCCACATCCATCAGGTATTTCGTGACCTCGCCACGCAGCGCCTTGAACGTCTCATCATGGTTCATGGCGGACCGGTCGCGGGGGCGGGGGATCGAGACTTTGAACTCGGTCCCCAGCGTGCCATCTGGGTTCAGCGGGATGATGCGGTCGGCCAGCAGGATCGCCTCGTCCACGTCATTGGTGATCAGGACACAGGTCTTGCGGTTCTCTTCCCAGATCTTTTCGATCTCTTCCGCCAGATTGCCCCGGGTCAGCGCATCCAGCGCCGACAGCGGCTCGTCCAGCAGCAGAACCTCGGGGTCCATCGCCAGAGCACGGGCCACGTTCACCCGCTGGCGCATCCCGCCCGACAACTCAGCCGGGCGGCGACCGGCGGCGTGGCTCAGGCCGACCATGCGGATGTAATGGGCAACTTTTTCCTCTTTCTCGGCCTTGGGCATCTTGGGGAACACCGCATCCACGGCCAGCCGCACATTGCCCGTCACCGTCAGCCACGGCATCAGCGAGTAGTTCTGAAAGATCACCCCCCGCTCCGGCGCGGGGCCGGTGATGGCCTTGTCGCGAAAGGTGACGCTGCCCTTGGTGGGAAACTCGATCCCCGCCATCAGGTTGATCAGCGTGGTCTTGCCAGTGCCGGAAAAGCCCAGCAACACCACGAATTCACCTTCCTGAACTGACAGGTTGATGTCTTTCAGCACATCCGTCGCAGCGGTGCCGGTGCCGAATGATTTGCTGACATTCTTGAAGTCGATCACAGCCATATCGGTCACCGGTTGTTCGAGAAGGTAAACAGCGACTGCAGCGCATACATCACGCGATCCAGCAGGAAGCCGATGATGCCGATGGTGAACACAGCCACCATGATCTTGGCGAGTGAGCTGGAGGAGCCGTTCTGGAACTCATCCCAAACAAACTTGCCCAGACCGGGGTTCTGCGCCAGCATTTCAGCCGCGATCAGAACCATCCAGCCAACGCCAAGCGACAGACGCAGGCCGGTGAAGATCAGCGGTAGGGCCGAGGGCAGCACCAGCTTGGTGATCTTGGTATAGGTGTTCATTTTCAGAACTTTGGAGACGTTCACCAGATCCTTGTCGATCGACGCCACACCCAGCGAGGTGTTGATCAGCGTCGGCCACAGCGAACACAGCGTCACGGTGATGGCCGAGATCAGGAAGGATTTCGCGAACCAGCCGTCATTGGTGACGTAAACGGCTGAGACGATCATGGTCACAATCGGCAGCCAGGCCAGCGGCGAGACCGGTTTGAAAATCTGGATCAGCGGGTTCAGCGCGGCGTTTGCGGTGGGCGACAGGCCCGCAGCGATGCCCAGCGGCACAGCGACAATGGTGGCGATCAGAAAGCCGAAGAACACGGTTTTGATCGAGGTCCAGATCTGGTTGTAGTAGCTCGGCGCGCCGGTATAGGCGACCTCTTTGACTTTTTCGGGCTGACCTGCGTCGATGAACTTCTGGTTGCGCTTTTCAACCATCGCTTCGAACTTGGCCTTTTTGGCGGCCTTGGCCTGCGCGTCCTGATGCAGGCTGACAGCCTCGGACCAGACCTGCGCCGGTCCGGGGACTGCGCCCAGTGAGGTTTGTACCTTGGGTGCTAGCGTGCCCCACATCAGAAGGAAGGCGAAGATGGCCAGCAGCGGCACGACCAGCAGGCGCCAAATCTCGCCCATCTGGGCGCGCGGGTTGTCACCTGCACCGGCCTTCAGGATTGGGGTGATCCAGGCCAGGCCCAGTACCTGAAACCATTTGTCGGCGGCGTTGATCCGGGTGAAGAGGCGGGCGCGGCGGGCCTCGCGTTCAGCATCAGCGGATAGCGTGTCGTGGTCGATGGCTGTCATCTTGCGGTCTCCTGGCCCGGACGTTCAGCGCCGGGCGGGGTGGAATTCTGTATGAATGGGGAAGCCCCCCAGCCACCAAGGGCCGGGAGGCAGGGGAGTTAACCCTGAACTTCTGTGCCGACGACGACCTGCTCGCCTTTCAGGCCGATCGGCAGGCTTTGCAGATAGGCGTTAGGCTGACGGGCGTCATAGGGAATGCCGTCGATGATATCCTCGGCGGGCGTGGGGGCCTTGTAGCCGTCGCTGTCCCAGGGGAAGTCGGCCTCGTTCGCTAGACCTTCGTCCACCAGCATCCGGGCGGCGTCCAGATAGATGTCTGGGCGATAGACGGATTTCGCGACCTCGTCATACCACGCATCGGTTTGCGGTTCGGCGATCTGGCCCCAGCGGCGCATCTGGGTCAGGTACCAGATGGCGTCCGAATAGAACGGATAGGTCGCGTTATAGCGGAAGAATACGTTGAAATCGGGCACTTCACGCTTGTCGCCCTTTTCATATTCGAACGTGCCCGTCATCGAGTTCGCGATCACATCGTAATCGGCACCCACATATTCCGGCTGGCTGAGAATTTCGACTGCAGCGGGGCGGTTTGCGTTGTCATTTTCATCCAGCCACATCGCGGCGCGGATCAGCGCCTTAGTGACAGCGCGGGTGGTGTTGGGGTATTGCTCGGCGAACTCGGCGTTGATACCGAACACCTTTTCGGGATTGTTCTTCCACAGTTCATAATCGGTGATCACCGGCACGCCGATGCCCTTGAACACGGCCTGCTGGTTCCACGGCTCACCCACGCAATAGCCATAGATGGTGCCCGCTTCCAACGTGGCCGGCATCTGCGGTGGAGGCGTCACCGACAGGAACACATCCGCGCCGATCTGGCCGGTCACGTTCTCGGGGCTGTAGTAACCGGGATGCAGTCCACCAGCGGCCAGCCAGTAGCGCAGTTCGTAATTGTGGGTCGAAACGGGGAAGACCATGCCCATGTTAAAGGGCTTGCCTTCGGATTTGTATTTCTCGACCACCGGGGCCAGAGCCTCGGCACTGATCGGGTGCTGCGGGCGACCGTCATCCATTTTCGGGATGTTCGGCTTCATCTCTTCCCAGACCTCGTTCGACACAGTGATGCCGTTGCCGTTCAGGTCCATCGAGAAGGGGGTGATGATATGCGCTTCGGTGCCATACCCGATCGTTGCGGCCAGCGGCTGACCGGCCAGCATATGCGCACCGTCCAGCTGTCCGTCGATCACACCGTCCAGCAGTACTTTCCAGTTGGCCTGCGCTTCGAGCGTGACGAACAGGCCCTCATCCAGGAAGTACCCATTCTCATAGGCCACAGCCAGCGGGGCCATGTCGGTCAGTTTGATAAAGCCAAAGGTCAGCTCGTCCTTTTCCAGCTCCAGCGTTTCGGCCAGCGCCGGGCTGATCAGGGCGGTGGTGGCGACAAGGCCTGCAAGCAATTTCTTCATGTGGGTCTGTCCCTTTCTTGGTCCCGGTCAACCGGGTGGGTGAAAAACAAAAAGCCGCTGCACGCTCTGACCGGGAGGAGTGGCCAGAGAGTGAGCGGCTTTGCTCAGTCGTTCCCAAACTTTGGGATAAATTCTTGCGGCACACGCCTTTGCGTGCCGATGGGTTCAGAGTGGTCAATGCGCCGTTGCCGATCAAGCGATTTTGCTGCGACGCGGCGTTAAATGCTGCAATCGCGCGGTGCGGTGCGCGTGTCTGCCTAATTCTTGGGCGTCAGATATCCTGAGGGTCAAAAATGCGTCCATCCAGAAACGCATCCCGTTTCAGCGACAGCTGCCCGTTATGGGAGGCAACGGGCGTGGTCTCACGAATCGCGCCCTCCAGTTTTTCCGAGGCACCGGGCAGATCGGCCCCCAACCCCGCCAGTTGGTTGCGGTAGATATCGCTGCGGAACACGCTGCCCGCTTGGGCCAGCGCCAGATGCGGGTCCAGACCGTATCGTTGCGCCAGACGGTGGGCGATCCACTTGGCCTGACTGCGCCATGGGAAATTTGCGGCCCCGTCGTGGAACTCGACAAATCCCGGCACCTCGCGCTGTTCGGCATGGCCGGTGATGGTAAAGCGCCCCGACAGCGCCCGGTCGATCAGCTCTGACGGAAGGTTCAGATAAGTATCGCGCGCCAGAATCTCGGCGGCGGCGGTGTGGCTGCCCGGCTGGCCCAACCAACGTCCGGCGCGCCAGACGGCCCGCATCAGCTTGCCCAGCAGGTGCGGTTCGGTATCCGCCCAATCAGTGCGCACGGCCAGCACTTTTTCCGGCGCAAAGGCCCAGATCGCCTGACCGGGCAGCAGTAACGCCCCCGCCTGCGATTCCACGGCGACCGAGCCCCAGGGCTCACCCACACAGAACGCATCCACATCGCCCTCGGCCAAAGCCTGTGCCATCAGGGGCGGCGGGATGGTGCGGACTTCAACCCCGATTTTGGACAGTTCGGTGGCCTCAAGCCAGCAATGCAGCAGCTCCACATGCAGGGAAAACGGGAAGGGCACGCCAAAGACCAATGGCCCATCCGCGACTGAGGCCAGCGCAGCGGCGGCCTTGAACGGATCGCGGAAATCGAACTCATAGCCCGAGTCGCGCAGGCGGGTTTCCAACGCGCGGCTGACGCCAATCACGTCGCCATTTACCGACAGGACCGATACCGCGGACAAAGGCTGAGTCACTCCGCCCAGACCCAAGGCCATGGCAACAGGGACCGGCGACAGCAGATGCGCCGCGTCCACCCGTCCAAAGGCCAGCATATCGCGCACGGATGACCACGAGGGCGCGGCGATCAGGTCCAGTTCGACCCCTTCGGCGCGGGCCAGACCCATCTCATGCGCCACGATCAGGGGGGCGGCGTCCACCAGCGGAACATAAGCAACGGGCAGTGTCACAGCGTTCATGACAGCAGCCCCGAGGCCGTGACCAGCGCCTCGGCCACATCGGCGACGCGGCGGCCCTGATCCATCGCGGCCTTGCGCAGCAGCGCGTAAGCCTCTTCTTCTTCGACCCCGCGGGCCTTCATCAGCAGACCCTTGGCGCGGTCGATCACCTTGCGTTCTTCCAACGCACGTTTGGTTTCGGCCAGTTCGCGGCGCATCTGGCGGACGATCTGGAACCGGGCGATGGCCGCGTCCAACACCGGTTTCAGCCGATCCGGCTGCATCCCATCGACCACATAGGCCGACAGTCCGGCCTCGATTGCGGTCGAGGCCAAATCGCCCGCCGCGCCCGAGACGAACATGGCCACTGGGCGTTCCAGTGGCCCGGAGGCAAGGGTCAGTTCCTCAAGCATATCGCGGGTCGGGTTGTCGATGTCGATCAGCACCACATCCGGAATCAAGGCGGCGATCTTGCGCGCAAGACTTGAGACGTTGCCGATCACGTGCACATCATAAGCCCCGGACGCCCGAAGGGCATCGACGATGGCAGTTGCACGCTCGCGGTCTTCTTCTACTACGACAATGGTCAGAGTGTCTGGCATGGCACCTTTTCACCGGGTGGTCGTGCGATCTCAAGAGTTCGGCGGTCATTCCGTAGGGACGCAGAGGTGACTGCCCAAAAAACAGTCAAACCGGGCGGCGTCGGCGTTAACGGGGCGCAAATCATTTCGCCTATCGGAAACTTGTGACCGCGATTGCGGCGTTTGGGCATGTCGGTTTCCGTCTTTCAAGCGTCTTTTTTGCTTGCTGCGGTGCCGGGGGCTTTCTAAGCCTTGAGGTGGGACACCCCTCCCCAACGAGGGGCGTGTATCTGGAAGGGTAATACACATGAGTACCAATACACCGGCGACGCGGCCGGCGAATCCGCGTTTTTCCTCTGGCCCCTGCGCCAAACCCCCCACATTTGAGCTGAACAAGCTGGCCGATGCCGCGCTGGGCCGGTCGCACCGCGCTGCCGTGGGCAAGGACAAGCTGAAAGCGGCCATCGAAGGCACGCGTGAGGTTCTGGGTATTCCGGCAGATTACAAGATCGGCATCGTGCCCGCCTCTGACACCGGCGCGGTCGAGATGGCGCTGTGGTCGCTGCTGGGCGAACGCAAGGTCGAGATGCTGGCCTGGGAGAGCTTTGGTGCCGGTTGGGTCACCGATGTGGTCAAACAGCTGAAGATCGATGCCGAGGTGAAAACGGCGGAGTACGGACAGATCGTCGATCTGGCCTCGGTCGATTTCGCCAATGACGTGGTGTTTACGTGGAACGGCACGACCTCGGGCGTGCGAGTACCCAATGGCGACTGGATCGCGGATGACCGTCAGGGTCTGACGATCTGTGATGCGACTTCGGCTGCCTTTGCGATGGACCTGCCGTGGGACAAGTTGGATGTGACCACGTTCAGCTGGCAGAAAGTTCTGGGTGGTGAGGCCGCTCATGGAATGCTGATCCTCAGCCCGCGCGCGGTTGAGCGGCTGGAAAGCTACACCCCCGCATGGCCGCTGCCCAAGATTTTCCGCCTGACCAAAGGCGGCAAGCTGATCGACGGTATTTTCACCGGGGCCACGATCAACACGCCCTCGATGCTGGCGGTCGAGGATTACCTGTTTGCGCTGGACTGGGCGCGCTCGGTCGGTGGGTTGCAGGGCCTGATTGCCCGCGCAGATGCCAATGCCGGTGCGGTGCATTCGTTTTGTGACCAGAACGACTGGATCGCCAATCTGGCCGAGGATGCGGCGACGCAGTCGAACACGTCCGTCTGCCTGAAATTCACCGATCCGCGCATTCAGGATGGCGCGACCTTCGCCAAGGCCGTGGCCAAACGGCTGGAGGCCGAGAACATCGCGCTGGATATCGGTGCCTATCGCGACGCGCCTGCGGGTCTGCGCATCTGGTGCGGTGGCACGGTTGAGACTGCGGATATTCAGGCCATGCTGCCCTGGCTGGTCTGGGCCTTTGAGGCCGAGATCGCCGCGCAAACAGCCGCCGCCTGACAAGATTTTTCGACGAAAAATCCGGGCCCGCCTGTGGCCCGGACCTTTCCCCAAAATTCAAGGACCAGAGATATGGCCCCCAAAGTACTCGTATCTGACAAGCTCAGTGAAACCGCCGTGCAGATCTTTCGCGATCGCGGCATCGACGTGGATTTCATGCCCGATCTGGGCAAGGATAAGGACAAGCTGGCCGAACTGATCGGCCAATATGACGGCCTTGCGATCCGCTCGGCCACCAAGGTCACGCCGACCCTGTTGGAGAAAGCCGACAATCTGAAAGTCATTGGTCGCGCCGGAATTGGCACCGACAATGTCGACAAGGAAGCGGCCAGCAAAAAGGGCGTGATCGTGATGAACACGCCCTTTGGCAACATGATCACCACCGCCGAACATGCCATTGCAATGATGTTCGCCGTGGCGCGGCAAATCCCCGAGGCCAGCACCTCGACCCATGCGGGTAAGTGGGAAAAGTCCAAGTTCATGGGGATTGAGCTGACCAACAAGACCCTCGGCGTCATTGGTGCAGGCAATATCGGCGGCATCGTTTGCGAGCGCGCGCTGGGCCTGAAGATGAAGGTCGTGGCCTATGACCCGTTCCTGAGCGAAGAGAAAGCCGCCAAGATGGGCGTCGAAAAGGTCGAACTGGACGAATTGCTAGCCCGCGCCGATTTCATCACCCTGCACGTGCCGCTGACCGATCAGACGCGCAACATCCTGAGCCGTGAGAATCTGGCGAAAACCAAGCCGGGCGTGCGCATCGTCAACTGTGCCCGTGGCGGTCTGGTTGATGAGGACGCGCTGGCCGAAATGCTGCAATCGGGCCATGTGGCCGGTGCGGCCTTTGACGTGTTCAGCGAGGAACCGGCCAAGGAAAACGCTCTGTTCAACCTGCCCAACGTGGTTTGCACCCCGCATCTGGGCGCTGCCACGACCGAGGCGCAGGAAAACGTGGCGCTGCAGGTGGCCGAGCAGATCTCGAACTACTTGCTGACCGGGGCTGTTGAGAACGCGCTGAACATGCCCAGCGTGACCGCCGAAGAGGCCAAGGTCATGGGGCCGTGGATCAAGCTGGCCGGTCATCTGGGCAGCTTCATCGGCCAGATGACCGATGAACCGATCAAGGCGATCAACATCCTTTATGATGGTGTCGCAGCTGAGATGAACCTTGCTGCGCTGAATTGTGCTGCCGTTGCGGGGATCATGAAAAAGGTCAATCCTGATGTGAACATGGTGTCTGCGCCCGTGATCGCGAAAGAGCGTGGGATCAATATCTCGACCACCAATCAAGACAAGTCCGGCGCGTTCGAAGGCTATATCAAAGTCACCGTTGTTACCGATAAGCGGGAGCGTTCGATCGGTGGCACGGTGTTCAGCGATGGCAAGCCGCGTTTCATCCAGATCAAGGGCATCAATATCGATGCCGAGGTCGGGGCGCATATGCTCTATACCACCAACGAAGACGTGCCGGGCATCATTGGTGCGCTGGGTCAGACCATGGGCGAGAATGACGTGAATATCGCGAACTTTACCCTTGGTCGGTCTGAGGCCGGGGGCGAGGCGATCGCGCTGCTATATGTGGATGAACCCGTTCCAGCAGAGGCTCGAGCCAAACTGGCTGAGACAGGGCTGTTCACGCAAATCAAACCGCTAGAATTCGACGTCGCCTGACTGTCGGTGTTGAAAATCTGAGACAATCCCAGCCCGCGCCGTCCAAGGCGCGGGTATTTTCTTTGCCATGGGCGGTTTTCCCGTCACAAGCAAAGTGAATTTTGGACCCGAGGTTTTTTATGACGTCTGCCATTTACGCCATTGGCGATATTCACGGCCAACTTGAGATGTTGCAAACCGCCCTGCGCCGGATCGAACAGGATGGAGGCCCGGATGCGCGGGTCGTGTTTCTGGGCGATTACGTGGATCGCGGGCCGAACAGTCGCGGCGTTCTTGACCTGTTGATCGAAGGTCAGCGTGCGGGGCGCAACTGGGTCATGGTCCGGGGCAATCACGACCGGATGATGGCGCGATTCGTGCAGGATTGCGAGGTCGCGGACAGCCACTTGCCGGTCACGCTCAGTTGGTTGCATCCGCGTTTGGGCGGGCGCGAAACGTTGGCCTCTTACGGTGTGGATGTCAGCGACAATGACCGCATCATCCATGTCCATCAACGCGCGGTCGAGGCCGTTCGGCCGCAGCATCTGGATTTCCTCAATGCTCTGCCGAACTATCACCAAGAGGGCGAAATGCTGTTCGTTCACGCGGGTATCCGGCCGGGGCTTCCGCTGGAGCAGCAATCCGAGAATGACCTGATCTGGATTCGCAACGAGTTCCTGACCGAAGCCGCGCCGCATCCGTGGCTGATTGTCCATGGCCACACACCTGTCGATCAGGCCGAGCATTGCGGCAACCGGGTCAATCTGGATGCGGGCGCAGGCTATGGCCGCCCCTTGGCCACGGCGGTATTTGAGGATCGCAAGTGCTGGCTTTTGACCCCGATGGGACGCGTGCCGCTTAGGTGAAGAGTTCGGCGAAACGCTCGCGCAGGGCGTTTTTCTGCACCTTGCCCATCGTGTTGCGCGGCAACGCGTCCAGCACGATCAGTTTGCGAGGGTGTTTGAAACGGGCCAGTTCGGCCTGCGCACGGGCCATGATCGCGTCCAGATCAGGCGTTGCGCCGGGTTCCGCCACCAGCAGGCCCACGGGGGTTTCGCCGAAATCCGGGTGCGGCACGCCGATCACGGCGCTTTCCAACACGCCGGGTTGATCGTCCAGCAGCATCTCAAGTTCCTTGGGATAGATGTTGAACCCGCCCGAGATGATCAGATCCTTACCGCGCCCGACGATATGGACATAGCCATCGGCGTCCACTCGACCCAGATCGCCGGTGATGAAAAACCCATCCTCGCGCAGCTCGGCGGCGGTTTTCTCAGGCATTTGCCAATAGCCTTGGAAGACGTTTGGGCCGCGGACCTCGATCATGCCGATCTCGCCCTGCGGCAGGGTTTCGCCGCTTTCAGGGTCGGTCACTTTCAATTCGACATCGGGCAGGGGGAAGCCAACTGTACCCGCGCGGCGCTCGCCGTCATAGGGGTTTGAGGTGTTCATGTTGGTTTCGGTCATGCCGTATCGTTCAAGAATGCGGTGGCCGGTGCGGGTTTCAAACCGCTCATGGGTTTCCGCCAGCAACGGGGCCGAGCCCGAGATGAACAGTCGCATATGCTGAGCCAGATCACCGGTGAACCGATCATCCCCCAACAGGCGGGTGTAGAAGGTCGGCACCCCCATCATTGAGGTCACCTGCGGCATCAGGCGCAGCATGTCATCCAAATCGAACTTCGGCAGAAAGATCATCGACCCACCCGAGGCCAGCACCACGTTGGTCGCCACAAACAGCCCATGCGTGTGGAAAATCGGCAAGGCGTGCAGCAGAACATCATCTGCGGTGAACCGCCATTCCCGCACCAGCGTTTCCGCGTTTGACAGCAGGTTGGCCTGCGACAGCATCGCGCCCTTGGAGCGCCCCGTGGTGCCCGAGGTATAAAGGAAGGCGGCCAGATCATCCTCGGATCGGCGCACGGGTTCAAACGCGGGCAGCATCCCAAGCGCGCGTCGCATTAAACTGCCCGATCCATCGGCGTTCAGCGTTTCCAGCCGGGCGTTTTGGGCAGCGGCAATGGGGGCAAGACCCTTGGATTTCGCGTCATCGCAAACCACCAGCGCGGCTTCGCTGTTTTCGATGAAATATTGCAGCTCGGCCGTGGTGTAGCCGGTATTGAGAGGCAAAAAGATCAGCCCGGCCTGCGCGCAAGCGGCGTACAGCGCCAGCGCCTCGGGGGATTTTTCAACTTGAACGGCAACACGGTTACCGGGCTCAAGCTCATACCCGATCAGTGCATTGGCCAGCCGCGCCGCCATGTCGAGAAATGCAGCATGGGACAGTGTCTGACCGTTCGGAAGATGCAGGAACGGCGTGTCCTTGCCCGCGTGAATTCCGAACAAACGATCGTAAAGCGGGTTGCTCATCACAGATGTTCCTTTCGCCAGATCAATTTCGTGGAAATCTGGCGTGGATCGGCAGGGCGGTAAAGCCAATTCTTGACGAAATCAGAACTGCGTCGTCATGCGGTAGCCGGCCGCGAAATACATCTTGGCGAAGGTTACAGGCTGGCCTTCCAGCCAGGTGATGCGCTCACCGGTGAAAACAGGCTCACCTTCAGGGACGTCCAGAAATCCGGCAACCATTGCGTCGGCACGGCTGGCCAGGAACGTCAGTTCGACGTTTGTGAAAGGAACTGTCTGGATCAGCCACTCATTCGGTCCGATCTGCGAGAAATCCGCTTGCATCACTTGCGGGACGCTATCGACGACGATCCAACGGTCTTCGTATTGAAATGGCGTGTTGCCTGAAAAGTGCATGCACCTGACATGCATCACCGGTTGCCCCGTATGCAATTCCAGCCGGGCCGCCAGCCAGTCGGGCGCGTTTTCCCGTGCCGAAGAGACCAACGCATAGCGATAGGTCCCGCCAAGGGCCTCAACCTCGTCTCGGACCATCGGAATGGTAAATCTGGCTTGCCTCTGAGGGGCGCTCAGAACCCGCGTGCCTGCTTTGCGACGACGCTCAAGATATCCTTCGTCGGCCAGTTCGCGCAGGGCGCGGTTCACTGTGGTGCGGGTGCATGAAAACTCGGCGGCCAGATCCTGTTCGTTGGGCAGCAGAGAATCCGGCCCCCAATCCCCGGACCGAATACGAGACAGGACCGTTCTCTTGATGTCCTTGTAGCTGGTGGTCTCGGATGTCTGGGTCATGTGCGTCCTGCTTTCAGGGATTCGTTTTAGACGTCAGCCAGCAGCTCGGCAATCGCAGCGCGGTAGGTATCTACAATGCGGTCGCGTGCGACATGGCGGCCTTCGCGCACCATGTGCCGCCCGGCGGACCAAAGATCCGTGACCAACCCATCGGGGCCGGCAAAACACAGCCCGTCCAGTACCTGATCATCGGTCAGCGGCCATAAGGACGGATGCGAACGATCAAAGGCCACAAGATCGGCCAACTTACCAATGGCTATCGAACCAGAATCCCGATCCAACGCCTGCGCTGCTCCGCTGGTGGCGCCTGTATACAGCGCATGGCCCACGGACCCCTCTCCGCGTACCAGAACAGCGCGTTCGCGGTCGCGCAGGCGTTGCGAATACTCCAACGTTCGCAGTTCTGCGGGCAGTGAAATTCTGATGTTAGAATCGGAACCAACACCAAACCGACCCCCTTCATTGATAAAGGCGGAGCCGTTGAAAATACCGTCGCCAAGGTTCGCCTCGGTGATCGGACACAGCCCTGCAACAGCGCCGGATCGCGCCAGCATGCGGGTTTCGGTATCGGTCATGTGGGTGGCGTGGATCAGACACCATCTTTGGTCGACATCCATATTGTCCAACAGCCAAGCCACAGGGCGTTGGCCTAATGCGGCCTCGACATCGGTAACCTCTTGCACCTGCTCAGCGATGTGGATGTGGACCGGGCCAGTTGGGTCCAGTTGCATAAGCTGTTCCAAGTCACCGGGCGCGGTCGCCCTCAGCGAATGAGGCGCAACACCGATCCTGCTGTCTGCATGCGGCAGGATCGCGCGGCACTCTTCGGTCAGGTCACAATAGCGGTCCAAGCTGTTCCCAAATCGCAACTGCCCGCCCTCTAAAGCCTGTTGCTGTACGCCCCCGTAGGAATACAGGACCGGCAGGTGTGTCAAGCCGATCCCGGTTTGATCCGCTGCGGCAAAGATTCGTTGGCTCAGTTCGGACAGCGTGTCATAGGGCTGCCCGCCGGGCTGGTGATGGACATAGTGGAACTCACCAACTGCGGCAAAGCCGGCCTCTTGCATCTCCACATACGTCAGCGCAGCTATGGCCTGGATTTGATCGGGCGTCAGCCTGTCGAGAAATCGATACATCAAGGTGCGCCAGGTCCAAAAGCTTTCACGCCCTGCCGCTCGGGTTTCGGTCATGCCGGCCATGGCGCGTTGAAATGCATGGCTATGCAGGTTTCCCGGCGCCGGCAGCAAAAGGTCGACGCAGGTATCCCCAGAGACTGCCGCGCCGGTTTCAAGTCCGGATACCCGGCGATTCCGAACGTGGACTCGTATGTTCTTAGCCCATCCCGTTCCCAACAAGGCTGTCTTCGCGTGGATCGTCATGGCATATCCAATTTGTGTAGACTTTAAAATTTTATAAGTATACTTAAAAATAAACAACCACGGAAACCGAAAAGAGCTTCGATGATGACAAATATGGTCATTTTTGCGGGAAATGTTGCAACGATGGAGTGCGACCAGGAGCCCTACGGTTTGTGCGTGGACGCAGCGATCGCGATCGAGGGTGGCCGAATTGTCTGGGTCGGGTCGAGAAATGAGTTGCCCGAGCGTTTCTCGGGTTGGGAGGCCACGGATTATGGTGAAAGGCTGGTGACCCCGGCCTTGATCGACGCGCATACGCATCTGGTGTTCGGGGGCAACAGGGCGGCTGAATTCGAGATGCGGTTGAACGGTGCATCGTATGAACAGATCGCGCGCGCCGGAGGGGGCATTCTGTCGACCGTCAGCGCCACCCGCGAAGCACCCGAAGAGGCGCTGTTGTCCGACGCTTTGACCCGGGCCGATGCTTTGCTGTCCGAAGGTGTCAGCTGTGTCGAGGTGAAATCGGGATACGGTTTGGACGTAGAAACCGAACTGAAAATGCTTCGGGTTGCGCGCAAAATAGAAAAACTGCGTCCGATTCGCGTGAAAACCACCTTTCTGGGCGCGCATGCTGTTCCGCCCGAGTACAAGTCCCGCCCCAAAGACTATTTGACCGAGGTTTGCATCCCGACCCTGCACGCAGCCCACGCCGAAGGGCTCGTGGATGCGGTTGACGGTTTCTGTGAGGGTATTGCCTTCACCCCCGCCCAGATGGCGCTTGTCTTTGATGAGGCGCAATCTCTTGGTCTGCCGGTCAAGCTGCATGCTGAACAACTGTCCAATCTTGGCGGGGCCAGATTAGCTGCCAGTTACGGAGCCCTGTCGGCTGATCATGTGGAATATCTGGATGAGGATGGTGTCGCGGCCATGGCGGAGGCGGGCACGGTAGCCGTGCTTTTACCGGGCGCGTTTTACACGCTACGCGAAACTCAGGTTCCGCCCGTGAACATACTGCGAGACAAATCCGTGCCGATGGCATTGGCGACAGATTGCAATCCGGGATCGTCCCCGCTGACGTCTTTGTTGCTGACGATGAATATGGGGTGCACCATGTTCCGCCTGACGCCCGAAGAGGCGCTGGCTGGTGTGACCCGGAATGCGGCGCGTGCGCTGGGCTTACAGGACACGGGCGAAATCACTGTGGGCAAACGGGCGGATCTGGCTGTCTGGGATGTGCGGCACCCGGCTGAACTGGCGTATCGGATCGGGTTCAATCCCCTCCACCAGCGAATCTTCGGAGGGATGTGATGGCGCACCTCACCGTAACACCCGGAAGCGTAACCCTTGCGGAATTGGCCGAAATCTACTGGAATCAGCCATCTGTGCGACTGGACCCTGCCTGCGAAACCGCCGTGCAGCGCGCATCACAGCGCGTTCAGCACGCCGCCGAGGGCGACGTGGCCGTCTATGGCGTCAACACCGGGTTCGGGAAGCTGGCGAGCCACAAGATCGCCCCCAAGGATACTGCGGTTTTGCAGCGCAACCTGATCCTCAGCCATTGTTGCGGTGTCGGGCCGTCTGTCCCGCGCCGTATCGTTCGGCTTATGATGTCGCTGAAACTGCTGTCCTTCGGCCGCGGCGCGTCGGGCGTTCGATGGCAACTGATTGCGCTGTTGCAAGATATGCTGGCACACGATGTTATCCCGGTCGTTCCGGCGCAGGGGTCGGTCGGCGCGTCTGGTGATCTGGCACCCTTGGCCCATATGGCCGCAGTCCTGATTGGCGAGGGCGAGGCCGATTGGAAGGGCAAGGTGATGCCGGGGCGTGACGCGTTGAAAGCGGCAGGGTTAGAGCCTGTTGCGCTGGGCCCGAAAGAGGGGTTGGCCTTGATCAACGGCACTCAGTTTTCGACAGCCTACGCTTTGGCGGGCATGTTCGAAGCCTGGCAAGCGGCGCAAACTGCGCTCGTCATTTCGGCCTTGTCCACCGATGCGATCATGGGGTCTACAGCCCCTTTGCGGCCCGAAATCCACACCCTGCGCGGACATCGCGGCCAGACCGAAGCCGCCAGCACCATGCGCGCTGTGCTGGCCGGGTCAGAGATTCGCGAAAGTCATCGCGACGGGGACAGTCGCGTGCAGGATCCCTATTGCATCAGATGCCAGCCGCAGGTCACGGGGGCGGCGATGGACGTCATACGTCAGGCCGCTGCGACTTTGGAGATCGAGGCAAATGCCGCCACTGACAACCCATTGGTTCTTGAAGATGCGATAGTCTCGGGCGGGAATTTCCACGCTGAACCCGTTGGATTTGCCGCTGACATGATCGCGTTGGCGCTGTCCGAGATCGGCGCGATCGCGCAGCGCAGGATCGCCCTCATGGTGGACCCAGCGCTGAGCTTTGATCTGCCACCCTTCCTGACACCCGATCCGGGCTTGAACTCGGGCCTTATGATCGCCGAAGTCACCACTGCCGCATTGATGAGCGAGAACAAGCATCTTGCCAACCCATGCGTCACCGACAGCACGCCGACCTCTGCAAATCAGGAAGATCACGTTTCTATGGCTGCGCATGGGGCGCGGCGGCTGGGACGGATGGTCGAAAACCTGACCTACATCCTTGGGGTGGAATTGTTGTGCGCCGCGCAGGGCGTCGAGTTTCGCGCGCCGTTGGCGACCAGCGCCCCGCTGCAGCAAGTCATCAACCGACTACGCCGCGAGGTGCCTACATTGGATCAGGATCGCTATATGGCGCCAGACCTTGAGACCGCGAAAGCACTGGTATCGCGCGGTGACATTCTGAAGGCGGCTGGCAACCCGATGCCAGAGTTGCGCTGATGCAGGTCGTTAGTGTCCAACAGGGTTACAGCCCGGTTGTGCTGGGCCAACCACACGGCGGTACGTTGGTTCCGAACGAAATAGCTGGGCGACTGAACGCAGCAGGCGCAGCGCTGACAGATACGGATTGGCACATAAACAGGCTCTATGACGGGCTATTGCCGGGCGCGACCGTGGTGCAATCTCATATCCACCGCTATGTCGTTGATGCAAATCGCGATCCCGAAGGTGCCTCGCTTTATCCCGGGCAGAATACGACAACGCTCGTGCCCGAGACGGGTTTTGACGGTCAGCCGATCTGGCAAGCCGGTCAGGTGCCCTCAGCCGATGAGGCCCAGAAAAGGTGCAGCGCATACCACGCGCCGTACCACGCGGCGCTTGCGGCAGAGCTGGATCGCGTCCGGGCCAAACATGGCGTGGCGGTCCTGTTTGATTGCCATTCGATCCGCAGTCGTATTCCGTTCCTGTTTGACGGTGTTCTGCCAGACTTGAACATTGGAACAGACGGCGGAACGACCTGCGCGCCGGAAATCGAGGCTGTTGCGTACGAATTTGCGGATTCGTCGCCGTATAGCACCGTTTTGAACGGACGTTTCCGCGGCGGGTGGACCACTCGGCACTACGGTCGACCGAGCGAATGTGTACACGCCATTCAAATGGAAATTGCGCAGTCCGCGTACCTAACCGCCGAGCGCGCGCCGTGGCGCTATGACACTGCCAAGGCCGACCGTCTGCGCCCGTGGTTGCGCGATATTCTGGATGCCATCCAAGACACAGTATTGGAGCTTACGCCATGAACGATCCCCGTAAGAACACGCGAGATATCTATCCGCCGACTGGGCCAGAGCTGAACGCCAAAAGCTGGATGACCGAAGCGCCTTTGCGGATGCTGATGAACAACCTGCACCCGGAAGTGGCCGAGAACCCGCATGAGTTGGTGGTATATGGCGGAATTGGTCGCGCCGCACGTACATGGCAGGATTTCGACACTATTGTTGAGGGTTTGAAGGATCTGGAAGAGGATGAGACGCTGATTGTCCAGTCTGGCAAGCCCGTGGCCATCATCCGCACCCACAAGGATGCACCGCGCGTTCTGATCGCCAATTCCAACATCGTGCCGCATTGGGCCAACTGGGATCACTTCAACGAGCTCGATAAGAAGGGCCTGATGATGTACGGCCAGATGACGGCCGGCTCGTGGATCTATATCGGCACGCAGGGCATCGTTCAGGGAACCTATGAGACCTTTGCCGAGGCCGGGCGTCAGCACTATGGCGGCGACCTGACCGGCAAGTGGATTCTGACCGGCGGCTTGGGTGGTATGGGCGGCGCGCAGCCTCTGGCGGCCGTCTTTGCCGGGGCTTGTTGTCTGGCGGTGGAATGCAACCCCGACAGCATCGACTTCCGTCTGCGCACCAAATACCTGGATGAAAAGGCCGAGACGCTGGACGAAGCGCTTGAGATGATCGACCGCTGGACCAAAGCCGGTGAGGCGAAATCCGTCGGTCTGCTGGGCAATGCCGCCGAGGTTTTCCCCGAGATCTACCGTCGCATGGCCGAGGGGGGCATGCGCCCCGATATCGTTACCGATCAGACCAGTGCCCATGACCCGATCAATGGATACCTGCCTATCGGCTGGTCCATGGCACAGTGGCGGGAAAAGCGTGAAACAGACCCTAAGTCGGTCGAAAAAGCCGCACGTGCGTCGATGAAACGGCATGTCGCGGCTATGGTTGATTTCTGGAATGCAGGCGTGCCGACGCTGGATTACGGTAATAACATCCGGCAGGTCGCGCAGGATGAAGGGCTGGAAAACGCCTTTGCCTTCCCCGGTTTTGTCCCTGCTTATATCCGTCTGCTGTTCTGCAAAGGGATCGGCCCGTTCCGCTGGTGCGCCCTGTCCGGCGACCCGGAAGATATCTACAAAACCGACGCCAAGATGAAAGAGCTGTTCCCCGAGAACGAGCACCTGCATCGCTGGCTCGACATGGCGCAGGACCGCATCGCGTTTCAGGGTCTGCCCGCGCGCATCTGCTGGATTGGGTTGGGCGATCGCCATCGCGCTGGGCTCGCCTTCAATGAGATGGTGGCCAATGGTGAGTTGAAGGCCCCAGTGGTGATCGGGCGGGATCACTTGGACAGCGGCTCGGTCGCCAGCCCCAATCGCGAGACCGAGGCGATGCTGGACGGCTCGGATGCGGTCAGCGACTGGCCTTTGCTGAACGCGTTGATCAACACGGCCAGCGGGGCGACATGGGTGTCGCTGCACCATGGCGGCGGCGTTGGCATGGGGTTCAGTCAGCACGCAGGTGTGGTGATCTGCGCCGACGGGACCGAGGACGCCGCGCGGCGGCTAGAGCGGGTGTTGTGGAACGATCCAGCCTCGGGCGTTTGGCGTCATGCGGATGCCGGGTATGAGGCGGCGAAGGATTGCGCCCGTGCGCATGGGCTGCGGTTGCCGGGTATTCTGGGCTAGGGCGCATCTGCCCTCTGGTGAAAATGCTGCACCTGCGATATCCCGCAGGTGAGCTTGCCGGAGATTGAAGATGTACGTTGCCACCCTTTTGACCAACCCCGAGAAGAACACGTTTGATCAGGCGTTGGTCGATTCTCTGCGCAATGCTTGGGGCGGCGGCGATGTGCAGTGGCTGAGCCCGGATGAGGCCGCAGAGTTTTCGCTGGCGGGCCTGCCGGACAATCAATGGGACGTGTGGGCTGATTTGCAGAACATGTGTGTCGATCTGGTGGTCCAACCCGCCGACGGTCGCCGCAAGAAGATGCTGCTGGCCGATATGGACAGCACCATGATTCAGCAAGAATGCATCGACGAACTGGCCGATGAAGCCGGCGTAGGCGAGCGCGTCAAGGATATCACCGCGCGGGCCATGAACGGCGAGCTGGATTTCGAGGGCGCCCTGACCGAGCGTGTCGGGTTGCTGAAAGGTTTGGACGAGGCCGTGATCGACAAGGTGCTGGCCGAGCGTATTACCCTGATGCCCGGCGGCAAGGAGCTGGTCGGTACGATGCGCGCGAATGGTGGTTATGCGGCGCTGGTGTCGGGCGGGTTCACGGCGTTTACGGCCAAGGTTGGGGCCGAACTGGGCTTTGATGAGAACCGCGCCAACACGCTGCTGGCCGAGGGCGGTAAGCTGACCGGCGATGTCGCGCGTCCCATTCTGGGACGTCAGGCCAAGGTGGATGCTCTGGAGCAGATTACCGCGCGGTTGGGTCTGTCCGAATCGGATGTGATCGCCGTGGGCGATGGCGCGAATGATCTGGGTATGCTGGGCCGGGCTGGAACCGGGGTGGCGCTGCACGCCAAGCCCTCGGTCGCGGAACAGTGTGAAGTGCGGGTAAACCACGGGGATCTTTCGGCTTTGCTGTTCCTGCAGGGCTATGCACGATCTGAGTTTGCGGCCGGTTAACACAACGCGGCTTTCCTTTATTTAACAAAACTGTTAAACAGTGGTTATGAACACTCTTCTGACCACATTTTCCGCGTTGTCTGACGCCACACGGTTCTCGATCGTCGAGCAGCTTATGCAGGATGGCGAATTGCCCGCCGGAGACCTGATCGAAGGGCGCGGCATGTCCGGCGCTGCGATCTCGCGCCATTTGAAACTGCTGCGGGAAGCGGGGCTAATAAATCAGCGCGTGCAGGGCAGCCAGCGGATGTATTCGATCCGCCCCGAGGGACTGCGGGCGATTGCGGAATGGACCATCTCGAAACGTCAATTCTGGGAAAGCAGCCTGGACCGCTTGGGTGATGCAATCGAAAAGGAGACCTCATGGCCGATTTGAAACTGGAGCGCGCTTACCCGCTTGCACCGGACGATCTGTATGCGTGGATCAGCACCCCCGACAGGCTTCTGCAGTGGTGGGGACCCGAAGGGATGCATGTGCCCGAGCACAACCTGGATTTCTCTCGCACGGGGCCGTGGTATTCGGTGATGCAAAATGGCGAAGGGCAGCGGTTTAAGGTTTCGGGTCACGTGACGCATGTCGATCCGCCCAAATCGGTTGGGTTCACATGGGGCTGGCATGACGATCAGGACCAGCGCGGGGCCGAAAGCCATGTGATGTTGATGGTCGAGGCAGCAGACGAGGGTGCAAAGTTGATCATCGACCACCGCGAATTGGGCGATGACGAAATCGCAGCGAACCACAGCAAAGGCTGGACGTCGACGCTGAACAAACTGGCGGCGCAACTGGCCTAGATTTTCATCACGAAGGCATAAGGGAGGAAACAAATGCCACAGTTTCTATTTGTCTATCACGGCGGTCATACCCCGACCGACCCCGTCGAAATCGAAGCGACCATGGCCGCCTGGGGCGCGTGGTTTGGCGGAATGGGCGAAGCACTGGATATCCCCGGAAACCCGGTTGGCCAGTCTTACACCGTCAGCAGCAGCGGTGTTGTCGACAATGGCGGCGCCAATCCCGCCTCGGGTTTTACGGTCATCAAGGCCGACAGCATGGATGCTGCGACCGAGATGGCCAAGGGCTGCCCGATGGTTGTGAACGGGTCAGGTTCGGTCGAAGTGGCCGAGAGTCACGAAATCAAGATGTGACCCTTAGCCGGGGAACCCCGGTGCGGGTTTGATCACGCCGCATTCCAGCCCGCGACGGCTGTATTGCGTGGCGTTCAAAAATTTGCGGGTGGCCGGGTGGTCGACCTCCAGCACGCCCAAGCTGACCAGAATCGCGGCAATGGCGCATTCGCTGGCGCGGGTGGTGCCGTCGGTGATTTTCAGGGCCACGCCCATGCGCTTTTCCGGCAGGATTGCGATGAACACGGCCTCGGCCCCGGTTTTGATGGCAACGCGACCACCCATGGCGCGCATCAGTTCAGTGCAGGCGCGGGTTTCACCGGCGACCAGCTCGGGGTGTTTCATCATTGCAGCCGTCAACTGTTGCGCCGCGTCGCTGGCCCGATCTGACCGATCCGAGGCGCTGGCAAACCACGCCATCGAACGCGCCAGCCCCACCAGCGAGGTCGCAAAGTTCGGGGCCGAGCAGCCGTCAATCCCATAGGCAGGGCTGGTCTCGCCCGTCGTTTCCTCATGCGCGGATAGGCAGGCCTGTTGTACGGGGTGGTCGATTTCCAGATATTCCGGTCCGGCGCCCATATGCTGAGCAACGGTCAGAAACCCGCAATGCTTGCCTGAGCAGTTGTTGTGAATCTGACAGGGCGTGTCGTCGGCCAGGATCAGCCCGTCGCGCGCGGCCATATCCTGCGGCTCCTGCGGACCGCAGCGAAGATCGGGTTCCGCCAGACCCAGATGGTCCAGCCAGGTCGACACCCGGTCAGTATGGATATGCGCGCCGCTATGCGAGGCACAGGCCAGCGCCAAGTGTTCCGAATTCAGCCCGTATTTTGCCGCAGCACCCGAGGTGATCAGCGGCAGTCCTTGAATCATCTTGGCCGAGGATCGCGGATAGATCACCGCATTAGGGTCCCCCCAACTTTGAACGATCTGGCCGGTATCGTCGCAGATCACCGCATGCCCAAGATGTAGGCTTTCCAACAGGGGTCCACGCCACAGTTCTGTCATTGGTATGGCTTGTGTCATGCGAACCCTCCTAAACATGCGCAAAATTCTGCCAATCGCCCTTTCGCCTGTGGCGAAACCTGCGTTACAGTGTGTATGTCGGCAAACACCAGAAGACGCAACTTACAGACGAACCAGGCAGGGTTCGCACGCGACGATGGTGGGTATGAGGTAATAGTCGAGCTAGGAGGCTGGACGATGGGATCAAAGCTTGTCCGCGTGATCGCGGGCCTTTGCGTGGCGGGGCTGGCCACAACTGCAACCGCTCAACAGGCAACAAGCACCAACAGGGTGGCTGCAAAAACGGACTGGAGCGTCTTCGTCGAAGATGACCCGACCGAATGCTGGAGCGTGTCTGCCCCGAAGGAAACGGTAAACACACGTGGCGGGCGCGTTGTTTCCGTGCGCCGAAGCGACATTCTGCTGTTTGTGTTTTACCGCCCGAATGCCGAGGTCAAAGGACAGGTGACATTTACGGGTGGTTATCCGTTCGCGGCAGGGTCAACCGTGAATCTTGATGTCGACGGCACCAAGTTCGAGCTGATCACCGAAGGCGAATGGGCGTGGCCCGCAACCGAAGGTGAGGACCTGAAGGTGGTCGCCGCCATGAAGCGCGGGACTGAGGCTGTACTGACTGCGCGTTCGGAACGCGGCACGCAGACCAAGGACACGTTCTCATTGCTGGGGTTCACTGCGGCGATTGAAGACGCGGAAAAGCGCTGCACTAGCTAAACTGGGCTTTTGCCTGACCGCTGCCCCGCCAGTTCGGCGGGGTTTTTGCATTGTGACAAGGCATTGTGCAGCGTTCTGGAGGCGGCACCCGTATTCAGAACTTGATTCCCGTCAAAGAAATGAATGCAAATATCTGCATGTATAAGGCTCTGAACTAAGAAAGGAGCCCGAAATGCCAACGAAAACACTCACCACCGTCTTGATGATGGCCGCCCTTATCCTGAGTGCCTGCGAGAAAGAGGCCGATACATATCCGGTCTCGGGCGAGCAGTGCGGGCCGGATGATCCGGTTCAAACGCTGGACGCAACGGATTGCAATATCGTGCCACCGGGCATTTGACGCATGCGGGTCCCATCGTGGCACGGCCATGTCGTCGTGCCTGGGGCTTCGTAGCTTTGGGATGAACCCGGGCCTGTGCTAGTATTGGGCAATCAATAGGGGGCTGCCTGATGCGCTTTGCATTTTTTATTTTGTTTCTGTCTTCCGCTGCCAGTGCCGATCCAGCACTAGAATGTCTGGATGCTGGTTCTCAGGTAGAGATCGGCGCATGCGTGGGCGCGATGGAGGACCGCGTCAATCAGGCGATAGATGCAAGTTACGACATTGCCATGCAATCGGCCAAAGAACTGGATGATGTTACCGGACGTGTTGTGGCAGTGCCCGCGTTGGACAGCGCTCAGACCGCGTGGCTGGCTTACCGGGACGCCCAATGCGAGGCTGTTGGCGCGTCGTTTGGTGGTGGGTCAGGTACCGGCATTGGCATTACCGCCTGTCGGGTAGAGTTGGGCCGGGCACGTGTGGACGAATTGCTGCGCTACGCGAATTAAACGCGACGATTTCTTTTGATCTTTGCGCTAGGTCCTATATAGAGGCGCATCCCAAGCCAGAATCTGCCGAGATAGCCCCATGTCGCCCAAAGCGCCGATCACTCAAGACGTCCTGACCCTCCCTCGCAAGCTGCCCGAGGGGAAGGTGAACCTTGTCGGCCTGACCCGCGACCAGATGCGTGCGGCTTTGATCGAACATGGCACGCCGGAAAAGCAGGCCAAGATGCGCACCGGTCAGATCTGGCAGTGGATCTATCAATGGGGCAAGCGCGACTTTGCGGATATGACGAACCTTGCCAAAGCCTATCGTGCCCAACTGGCCGAGCATTTCGTCATCGAAATCCCCGAAGTCGTGACGCGGCAAGTGTCCGAGGACGGCACCCGCAAATACCTGTGCCGCATCGCCGGCGGGCATGAGGTCGAGGTGGTCTATATCCCCGAGGAAGATCGCGGCACGCTGTGTATTTCCTCGCAGGTGGGCTGCACGCTGACCTGTTCCTTCTGCCACACGGGTACGCAGAAACTGGTGCGCAACCTGACAGCGGCGGAAATCGTTGGTCAGGTAATGATGGCGCGCGATGATCTGGACGAATGGCCCACCCCCGGCGCGCCCAAGGATGAAACCCGTTTGCTGTCGAACATCGTTCTGATGGGAATGGGCGAGCCGCTCTATAACTTTGAAAACGTCCGCGATGCGATGAAGATCGCCATGGACCCCGAAGGGATATCTCTGTCGCGCCGCCGGATCACACTGTCCACGTCGGGCGTTGTCCCTGAAATCGCCCGCACCGCTGAGGAAATCGGCTGTCTGCTGGCAATCTCTTTCCATGCGACAACGGATGAGACCCGCGATGTGCTGGTCCCCATCAACAAGCGCTGGAACATTGAGGAACTGCTTCAGGCGCTGGCCAGCTATCCTAAAGTCTCGAATTCTGAACGGATCACGTTTGAATACGTGATGCTGGATGGTGTGAATGACAGTGACGCTGACGCGCACCGGTTGATCGACCATATCAAGCGCCACAAGATCCCGGCCAAGATCAACCTGATCCCGTTCAACGAATGGCCCGGTGCGCCGTACAAGCGCAGCTCGAACAACCGAATCCGGGCTTTTGCGAATATCATCTATCAGGCGGGCTATGCTTCACCCATCCGCAAGACTCGGGGCGAGGACATTATGGCGGCCTGCGGCCAGCTGAAGTCAGCGACGGAACGCGCGCGCAAATCTCGCAAGCAAATCGCAGCCGAAGCGGGGTTGGACAGGCAGTAAGCGCAATATTTCAGCGATATGTGAACAGATTTAATGCGTCGTCCGCTGTCTATTGTATGCGGCATTTGGTATGTTTGTCTGGCCTGAGTGGTTGAAGCACTGACATACCAGCGCCTGACCAAGCGCAAGCTTTACCCATTTTGGCAAGATTAAGCGTGGCCGCTATCCATTTGCCACTCACATGACGTGCTGCGTTCCTGTGAAACGAATTACCGGTTGGGCCATAGAATGCTATTGGAATTGATACGACGAATCCCCGGCATATTTCCGGGGCTATGTGTCGGCTGTTTGGTTGCAGTTTCTGCTGCAGCCCAGTCCGAGAGTGAAAGCGCACATCTTGCCATCGAAAATCCTGCTGAACTGTCCAAGGAAGAAGCGTCAGGCATCTACAGCTCGCTGCAAAAGCGCATGGCGCGGGGATATGCCGCCGCGCAAATGGAAATCATCAGAAACTACCAAAGCTGGCCGCTGTTCAATGATGCGCCCTACATCTCTGAGACACATGGCAGGCGGTTCGTGAACAGCTATGCGAACCGGATGGCACATAACTATGGCACTCTGACTGAGGGCGAAAAACTGCCCATGGGGTCTGTGTTGGCGAAGGACAGCATGACCGTCACGGATACCGGCAATACGCATCCCGGCGCATTGTTCGTAATGGAAAAGCTGGCCGAAGGCGTAAGCCCCGATACGGCGGATTGGCGGTATATCATGGTGATGCCGGACGGGTCGGTGTTCGGTGACACGATGGGAGATCGCGCAAGCGCCGTAGCGTATTGCCACGATTGCCACGAAGCTGTGGCTGATCGGGATTATACTTTTTACGTACCCGAAGAATATTTGGTGCAGAACTGAACCTTACTTTGACCCGAACCGGGCGATTTCGATCACATCGATCAGGTTTTGCCTGACGGGTTCCGGCTGCGCTTCGACGGCGCTCAGCACCTCACGCAGTTCGGCGCGCAACCCGTGCATCTGGTCGATCAGCGAGATCATCATCGACAGGGCCTCCGCTTCCATCTCGTACTGGTCGTGTAACTCGCAGGCCAGCTCTAGCCGGGCCACGTCGAGGCTGTGGTAGACCAGCCCTTGTTCAGTGTTCTCAGGGATCACGATTTCGGCGGCCAGATACTCGGTCAGTCGGGCCGAGGTCAGGCGGGTCACGGATGCGATCACTTCGGATTCGGTCAAGGTGCGGTTCATGACGGCATTCCTTTGCGAGGATCATAGCGGTGCGTGTCGCGCCAATTTTCCATGAAAGCCCTTAGGTCATCGTCGATCTGGTCGGGCATGGCGACGGTCAATTCGATCAGTTGGTCGCCCCGTTCGGCCGAGCCGCGTTTTTTGATCCCTTTGCCCCGCAACCGCAAGGTTTTGCCGCTGCTGGTGCCGGGCGGCACGCTGACGTTGACGCCGCCGTCAATAGTTGGCGCAGGGACTTTGCCGCCCAGAACAGCCTCGTCAATGGTGATGGGCAAGGTAATGTGGATGTCATCACCCTGACGTTCAAACACCGGATGAGGTGCGACTGTCACGGTGACCAGAGCATCACCTGCAGGCCCGTCGCCAAACCCGGGATCCCCCTTGCCGCGAAGTCGGATGGTTTGGCCGTCTGTAATGCCGGCGGGGATTTTCACCTCGATCCGGTCGCCATCGGGCAGGGTGAGTTTCTGGCTGGCACCAAATACAGCATCCAGAAAGCTGATCTGCAGGCTGTAGCTGCGGTTATGCCCCGGCGCTTGGAAGCCTTGGCTGCGCTGGCAATAGCCGCCACGCCCGCGCATGAACTCGGCGAAGATGTCCGACATGTCATCCGGGTCTGCCGCGCGCCCGCGATAGGGGTTTCCGGCGGCCTCGGCATAGTCGCGATAGTATTGCTGCTGGGCGCGTTCCTGACCCGAGGCGTCAATCTCGCCCCGATCAAACTGCGCGCGCTTTTCGGGGTCTTTCAGCAGGTCATAAGCGGCGGCTGCGGCTTTGAACTTGGCCTCGGCCTCGGCATCGCCGGGCTTTAGGTCGGGGTGGCAGTCTTTGGCGATGCGCCGATAGGCTTTTTTGATCTCGGCATCGCTGGCGTCTTTGGTGACGCCAAGGGCGGAATAGGGATCGTCGCTCATCTCACCTCTCGCGGCTCGGAGGAACAGGGTGGTTTTATCATGCGTTTTCAACGGCCCAAAAGGAAGAGGCTTTTGAAACCGCTCGCAAATCCCTATAGGTCTGCTAACATACGCATGTTTTTATAGATTGACCGGAGGCCCCATGACGCGCCGATTGAAATCCATTCTGGCCTTGCTGGCCGGGAACGCCATCGGGCTGCTGCTGGCGGCGATCCTACTGCCCGAGTTCGCGATCCGACCGATCTCGTTCATTGTGGTGGTGATCGTTTTCACGCTTATTCAATGGATCGCCGAACCGCTGATCCTGAAACTGGGCGCAAAGCGCGCGCCTGCGATCAAGGGTGGCATCGCGCTGATCGTGACCTTTGTCGGCTTGTTGCTGACCGATCTGATCACAAACGGCCTGACTGTAGGCGGGATTTCCAACCTTCTGGCCTCAACCCTGCTGGTCTGGCTGGGGGCGTTGATCGCCAGCATCGTGCTGCCGATCTATGTGTTCACTGAGTTGCGCGAGCCCAAGAAGTAATCACAACGCATTTAGGCTGTCGTTGATCGCCTGCCACAACTCCTCGACCGGTTCACATCCGACCGAAAGTCGGATGAAGGCTGGGTCCACATCGTCGCCCCAGCGCGCGCGGCGTTCAGCCGAACTGTGGACGCCCCCAAAGGACGTGGCAGGGCGCAGCATCGGGCAGGCGTTGATGAAGGTTTCGGCTTTGTCTTCACTGTCCAGCGTGATCGACAGCAGGAACCCGAACCGGGTGGTCTGCGCCTTGGCCAGCGCGTGTGCGGGGTCAGAGGGCAGGCCGGGATAGCGGATGGCTTTCACCGCGGGGTGATCCGCTAGCCGCTCGGCCAGTACCTGCGCCGAGGCGCACATCCGGTCGAACCGTACATCCAGCGTTTCCAACCCGCGATGCAGCAGCCATGCCTCATGCGGGCCGGGGATCGCACCCGAGACTTTGCGCCATTCCTCAACCCGCTCCATGATCTGCGGATTGCGGCTGGAGACATGGCCCATCAGCAGGTCGGAATGCCCGCCCATCGCCTTGGTGTCCGAGGCGACAACCACATCCACGCCCAGATCCAGCGGGCGCTGGCCCAGCGGGGTCATGGTGGTGTTGTCGGCAATCGTGATCCCTCCGGCTGCGCAGACGGATTGGGCAATCGCGGGCAGGTCCATCATATCCAGACCGGGGTTCGAGGGGCTTTCGACAAAGACCACGTCGAACCCGTCAAAACCGCCCTCGGTAAACGCGGTCGTGGGGCGTTCGGTGACCGACACACCCAGACCCGACAGAAATCGATCCGCCAACACGCGGGTGACATAATAGCCGTCCGACGGGATCAGGATGCGCGACCCGGCCTTGATGGTGGCAAACAAAGCGGCGGAAATCGCCCCCATGCCCGAGGGGAACACTAGGCAAGGCGCGTCCTCCAGATGGGCCAGAACATGTTCCAGATGCACCCAAGTGGGGTTGTCGACGCGGCCATAGGTCGGAAGGCCATCCGGCGCGCCGGGCAGGTGGTACATGCTGCTTTGGGTCAGCGGCAACGCCACAGGGTCGCCTGCATTCAGGGCATTGCCGCGCAGGTGCAGCATCTCTCCGGGTTTGGGGGCCATGGCTCAGCGCCCCGGAATGTCGTCGCGGGGCGGGGCGGGTTCCCAATTCTCGATGATGTCGACCGCCTCTTGCGCGGTGTCGACAAAGCGGAACAGGTCCAGATCTTCGTCCGAGATGGTGCCCGCATCTGCCAGCGCCTCCCAGTTGATGACTTTCTCCCAGAATTCACGGCCAAACAGCAGGAAGGGCACGCGGTCCATCCGGCCGGTCTGGATCAGGGTTAGCGACTCGAACAGCTCATCCATCGTGCCGAAGCCGCCGGGGAAGATAGTGATGGCGCGGGCGCGCATCAGGAAATGCATCTTGCGGATGGCGAAATAGTGGAAGTTAAAGCTGAGCTCGGGCGTCACGTATTCATTCGGCGCCTGCTCATGCGGCAGCACAATGTTCAACCCGATGGAACAACCGCCTGCATCCTGAGCACCGCGATTGCCAGCCTCCATCACGCCGGGGCCGCCACCGGTGACAATCACGTTCTCGCGGCAGCCGGTCTGGTTCGACTTCTCGGTCATCAGCCGGGCGAATTCGCGCGCTTCGTCATAGTATTCCGACAAGTCAGACAGCGTTTTCGTGCGCGCGGTGTGCTTTTGCGACGGTTCAGGAATGCGCGCCCCGCCGAACATGACGATGGTCGAGGTGATCTGACGCTCGGACATGATCATCTCAGGCTTCAGCAGTTCCAACTGCAGGCGCACCGGGCGCAGCTCATCTCGGCACAGGAACTCGTCGTCGGCAAAGGCAAGGCGATAGGCGGGCGAGCGCGTCTGCGGCGTATCCGGCACCTCGCTCGCGGTCGAGCGGTCGGTTTGCGCGTCGCGGAACGGGCTGTGGCGGTCTTCTCTCATAGGCGATCGATCCCTGCTTGCGTGTTTCCAAAACAGCTATAGGGTTCGCGGGCAGAGTGCCAGTCACGGAAGTACAAGAATGAATTGGAAGAACGAAATTTCAGCAGCCGCAGACCGGATCGGCGGATATGCACAGGTTACACCTGTAATGGAAAGCCATTCGCTGGGGCTGGACTATCCGGTCGAGTTGAAGCTGGAGCAGATGCAGCACACCGGCAGTTTCAAGGCGCGCGGGGCCTTCAACACGCTGCTGAGTTCGGACGTGCCCGAGGCCGGAGTTGTTGCCGCGTCAGGCGGCAATCACGGGGCAGCGGCGGCCTATGCCGCACAGACGCTGGGTTTTCCTGCCAAGATTTTCGTACCCGAACTGGCTGGTCCGTCCAAAATCGCGTTGATCGAGCAAACGGGTGCGGATCTGAGCGTTGTGTCTGGCGAATATGCGAATGCCCTGACGGCTGCGCAGGATCATGAGGCGCGCACCGGCGCAATGCAGATACATGCGTATGACGCACCCGGCACTGTAGCCGGGCAAGGTACCTGTTTTGCCGAATGGGAGGCGCAGGGCCTTAAGGCTGATACCGTTCTGGTCGCTGTTGGCGGTGGTGGTCTGATCGCAGGAGCGCTTGCTTGGTTGCAAAATGCGCGCAAAGTCGTTGCCGTAGAACCCGAAACCTCATGTGCTTTGAATGCCGCCTTGCAGGCCGGTGAGCCGGTGGACGTTCGGGTGTCCGGGATCGCGGCCAATGCGCTGGGCGCGCGGCGTATCGGGTCAATCTGTTTTGGGTTGGCTCAGGGCATGACCTCGGTCCTGGTTCCCGATGGGGCGATTGCCCAAGCGCAGCAACTGCTTTGGCAAACCCACCGCATCCTTGTCGAGCCTGCAGGCGCGACCGCATTGGCTGCGCTGTTATCGGGCGCGTATACACCTGCGCGCGGTGAAAAGGTTGCAGTACTGGTGTGTGGGGGCAACATCTCACCCGACCCATTTATGGGCTGAGAATGCGGCTTGTGATCAGTGGCGGTGGATTTTATCTATAATTCATGAGCGCGACCATTGCCGACACTATCTATGACACCCTCAGCCAGCAAATCATCACCGGAGAGCTGAGCGCGGGGGAAAAACTGCGTCAGGACCACATCGCGCGGGCTTTTGATACCAGCCATGTCCCGGTGCGCGAAGCTCTGCTGCGTTTGCAAGCCCATGGGCTGGCCAAAAGCGAACCCCGACGCGGGATGCGTGTGACGCCACTGGATCCGGTTGAAGTGCGCGAAGTGATCGAAATGCGTGTCGCCCTTGAACCGTTGGCCTTGCAATACGCGGTGCAGAACATGTCGATGAACGCGGTCACCCGGGCAGAACAGGCGCGGCTGGCTTGCGATGCGGCTGAAACGATGCCCGAGTGGGAGGCCAAAAACCGCGCTTTCCACCGGGCCATTCTTGCGCCATGCGCGCTGCCCCGGCTGCTGCGGACGATTGATGATTTGCACATTGCCAGCGCGCGCCATCTGTTCGCGCATTGGCGGCCAAAATGGGTGCAGCGGGCGGATACGGATCATGCGGCGATCATGCAGGCGATCCAAAAGAAAGACACCGCAGGGGCGGTTGGGCTTCTGGTCCGGCACATCCGGCGCGCGCGTTGACCACTGCTGTACCCTTTGATTGCGATCGGCCCGACGCAAACGCGCCCACCTGCGTCGCATTGCGCCAAGGTTGGCGCTTGCGTATAGGCAACACCAACATGAACAGATTCGTCAGGGAGCCCCAAAATGTCCAACGCGCAACTGGAAGCCGCCATCGAAGCCGCCTGGGAGGCACGTGATACAATAACCCCCGCCACCACCGGTGAACAGCGCGAAGCCATCGAAGATACGCTGAATGCACTGGACAGCGGTTCCCTGCGGGTTGCCGAAAAGCTGGACAGCGGCGATTGGCACGTAAACCAGTGGGCCAAAAAGGCGGTTCTGCTGGGCTTCCGCATCAAGGACATGGAAATCCAAACGGGTGGACCGCAGGATGGCGGTTGGTGGGACAAGGTGGACAGCAAGTTCGCCGGTTGGGGTGAGAACCAGTGGAAAGCCGCAGGCTTTCGCGCCGTGCCGAACTGCGTGGTCCGCAAGTCGGCTTATGTCGCGCCGGGCGTGGTCTTGATGCCGTCCTTTGTGAACCTTGGCGCCTATGTGGACGAAGGCACCATGGTCGACACATGGGCCACTGTCGGGTCCTGCGCGCAGATCGGCAAGAACGTGCACCTGTCGGGCGGCGTTGGTATCGGCGGCGTACTCGAGCCGATGCAGGCTGGCCCCACGATCATCGAGGACAATTGCTTTATCGGTGCGCGGTCGGAAGTGGTCGAGGGTTGTATCGTCCGCGAAGGCTCGGTTCTGGGAATGGGCGTGTTCATCGGCCAATCGACCAAGATCGTTGACCGCGAAACCGGTGAAGTCATGTATGGCGAGGTGCCGCCCTATTCGGTGGTTGTGGCGGGTTCGATGCCGTCGAAAAACAATGTCAGCCTTTACTGCGCCGTCATTGTGAAGCGGGTGGACGAAAAGACCCGTTCCAAAACCGGGATCAACGAGCTGCTGCGCGATTGATCCCGAGCGTTCGCGGGAAAAGGCCATGTTTTTTGGACGTGGCCTTCTCCTGCAGTCTGAAGAATTGACCGGCTCTTTCCCGCACCTTTTGAGGTTTTCATGATTCCCGTTGACGTGGTCATCTTGTTCATGAGCGTTGCCATCGCTTTGGCCGCGGTGCCGGGGCCCGACAATATTTTTGTACTGACGCAGTCGGCGCTTTATGGCCGGATGTCAGGGCTGATTGTGACGCTTGGCTTGGCATCGGGGCTGATTGTACACACCACTGCGGCAGCGTTCGGGGTTGCGGTGCTGTTTCAGACCTCGCAGGCGGCCTTTGCCATGTTGAAATATGCCGGGGCGGGGTATCTTGTCTATCTGGCGTGGAAAGCCTTCACGGCCACCGAAACCCGGCTGGACAGTGCAGATGCACCCCGTATCGCGACGCGCAAGTTGTTTCTGCGCGGTTTGATCATGAATATTGCAAATCCCAAGGTGACGATCTTCATGCTGGCGTTTCTGCCGCAGTTCGTCGACCCGAATAACGGGCCGATCATTGGGCAGTTCTATCAGTTGGGTGCTCTGATGTTTCTGGCTACGGTCGTGGTATTCGGTGCTGTGGCGCTGGCCGCGGGTACGCTGGGCGGGCTGTTGCGCGGGTCGCCGGGCGTTCAACTGTGGCTGAACCGGATCTCGGGCGTGATCTTCGTGGCGCTGGCGCTCAAACTGGCGACGGCCGAGCGTTAACGCCCCGCGCTTGACCAACACGCGGCGCGGCGATAAGGCCGGGCGCATGGAAAAGCAAAAGAAACCCTCTCGTCAGCAAGTTTACACCCTGCTTGTGCAGATCGGTCGCAAGGAAGGCGATGGTTTGCCTGAAGGTGCAACCGGTGCGGCGCTGATGTGCTTTGCCAGTGGCGTGGACGAAGCCGAGGCCGTTCGTGAAACCGTCGCCATCCTGAAACAGGCTGACACAGCGCCTTTGGATGTGACCGGCTATGGCACGCTGGCTGAACGCGAGGCGCAGGGGCATGAAATCGACCCGGATGAGCGCGCCCTGATGCAGCGCGCGTTGGACGAAAACGCGGTTATTGTCGCCCAGATGACACCGTTTTTCGGGGATGAGGAACCAGCTTAGTTCCGCGCCCCGAACCATTTGCGGTAGATTTCGTCATAGGTTCCATCTTCGCGTAGCGCCAGCAGCGCCTGATTGACATCCTCGACCAGAGGCGACCCGGTGGGAAAGGCTATGCCGTAGTTTTCGCGCAGGAACACCCCGCCGGTCATGGACGCGAATCTGCGTCCTTCGTGCGATGCATAGTAGGACAGGATGGGCGCATCAAAGACGATCGCGTCCAGTTCTTCGGCCCGGAATGCGTCCAGCATGGATTCAAGCCTGTCGTATCCGGTAAATTCGATCTCGCGCCGGTTCAGGAAGCTGGCCGCAGTCGAGTTCGAGATCGTTCCGACCTGTTTGCCGTACAGATCATTCACCGAATTCACGTTGCCGCTGATCGCATCCACCGTCATCACCGAGGTGATCCGCGCGGTAAAGACAGACACGATGAACAGGGACGATACGACCAAAACAACACCCAGCAAACGCCCAAAGGGTGTGCGCGGCATCCGTTCCTCGAACCCGCCATTCACGACCAGATTCAGCGCCCACCAGAAGGACGGAAACCATGCTTCGTCCAGCTTGCGATCGAAATAGGGTTGCGAGCGGCGCTCGAACACCCACATCAGCATCCCTCCACCCAGCAGGATGGCAAAGGCCAGCCCGATGGCGATGAACAACTCGACCGACAACAACGCCTGCAACAGTGACGGGCGGCGCATCGCGTCCGACGGCACCATGATCTGAAGCCCGGCCTCGAAAATCGGTTGACTGAAATCCATCTGGGTTTCGCGCGCAGCCGTGATCGAGATATTGGCGATGGCCAGATCTGCTGATCCGTCCTGCACTGCGACCAGCATATCACCGAACCCCTCGACCCGGTTGATTTGGTAGTCCCAGTCCAACGATTGTGCCAGTGCAGCCAGAAGATCCATCGAGAATCCGGTCTCTGCCCCGTCCTCGACATACGAGAACGGTTGGCGGGTCACAGTGGTGACCGTCAAAGTCTGAGCCTGGCTTTGCTGTGCAAGAACGGCGAAAGTCAGGCAGATCCAAGCGATAAAAGCGCGTGTCATCGAAATTTACCTGTTTCGCGGCCCTCTAACGCGATTTCGAATTGGGCGGCAAGGCAATCGCAACGGAAAGCCAATGTTTTGTTGACATCTCATCGCGAGATAAACTGCAAAAAAGCGTGTGAAGCGTGCCGTGCGGGGGTTGGCAATCCCGCCAATTCGTTGAATCTGTGCGCGAAGATGCAGTTCAGTGCAGAGAAAGGGCAAGAAATGACAGATGCGGTAGAATTGACAGCGGACCTGATCCGTTGCCCATCGGTCACACCTGATGAAGGGGGCGCCCTTGTTCTGTTGGAAAAGCTGCTGGCGGAGGCGGGGTTCGCCTGCACCCGTGTCGATCGCGGCGGGATTTGCAATCTGTTTGCACGCTGGGGCGACAAAGGGCATCCGCGCAGCTTTGGTTTTAATGGCCATACAGACGTCGTGCCAGTTGGGGATGAGGCTGCATGGACCATGCCACCTTTCGGGGCCGAGGTGAAAGATGGCGTGATGTTTGGTCGAGGCACGACGGACATGAAATCCGGAGTGGCGGCCTTTGCCGCAGCGGCCGTTGATTTTGTGCGCGACACGCCGCCCGACGGGGCCGTCATCCTGACCATCACCGGGGATGAGGAAGGCGACGCGCTGGACGGCACCACCGCCCTGCTGGACTATATGGACAGCGCTGGGGAAAAGATGTCGGTTTGTCTGGTTGGTGAGCCGACCTGCCCCAACACAATGGGCGAGATGATGAAGATCGGGCGGCGTGGCTCGATGAACATCTGGTTCACCGTGACCGGGGTACAGGGCCACGCGGCCTATCCGCACCGCGCCAAGAACCCGATGCCCGCAATGGCGCGGCTGATGGACCGGTTGGCCAGCTACGAGCTGGATCAGGGTACAGACCATTTCGACGCCTCAACACTGGCCGTGGTGACGATCGACACGGGCAACCCGGCAACCAACGTGATCCCCGCGCAATCTACAGGGGCGGTGAATATCCGGTTCAACGATTTGCATTCCGGGGCCAGCCTCAGCGATTGGTTGCGGGCCGAGGCCGCTGCAGTGGCCGATGAGTTCGGGGTTGAGATCGACCTGCGCATCAAGATCTCGGGCGAGAGCTTTCTGACCCCGCCGGGACCCCTGTCCACCCTGGTCGCCAAGGCGGTTGAGGCGGAAACCGGTGTGGTGCCCGAGATGTCGACCACGGGCGGTACCTCGGACGCGCGATTTGTGAAGAACCACTGCCCGGTGGTGGAATTCGGCCTTGTGGGCCGCACCATGCATCAGGTGGATGAATGCGTCGAGGTGGCGCAGATCGAACAGCTCAAGTCCATCTACACGCGCATCCTGCGGGACTATTTCGCCTGACATGCAGCGCACTCTCGTGATCATGGTGAAAGAGCCGCGCCCGGGTCGGGTGAAAACCCGGCTGGGCCGCGATATCGGTATGGTTGGGGCGGCTTGGTGGTTTCGCCACCAGACACGCTCGTTGATCCGGCGGCTGCGTGATCCGCGTTGGCAGATCGTGCTGGCGGTCTCGCCTGACCGCGAAGCTCTGACCAGCCGAATCTGGCCTGCTGATCTGCCGCGGGCGGCGCAGGGGCGCGGAGATCTGGGTGACCGGATGGGTCGGATGCTGCGCGGGATGCCGCCGGGGCCGGTCTGCCTGATCGGCGCGGATATTCCGGGCATTACCCGCAGCCACATTGCCCGCGCGTTCACGGCGTTGGGGTCAACGCAGATGGCATTTGGCCCCGCGCCTGACGGCGGCTATTGGCTGGTGGGCGCGCAAAGATATGGCGCGCTGCCCCACAATCTGTTCCGCAATGTGCGCTGGTCGACTGAGCATGCGCTGGCGGACACGCTGGCCTCGATCCCCGGTCAGCGCGTGGCCCTATTGGACCCGTTGCGCGATGTGGACACGGTGGCGGATCTGAAACCCTGATCCGTTTTTGGTCATGACGCCGTCGCACGCCCGTGTTACGCCAAATATATGAGTCGTATCCCCACCAAGCAGGAGGTCCTTGACTGGATCTCGGCGAACCCCACCCTGACCTCGAAACGCGATATCGCCAAAGCCTTTGGGATCAAGGGCGCGGCGCGGATCGATCTGAAACGCATCCTGCGCGAGCTGGAGGCCGAGGGCCATCTGGAAAAGCGCAAGCGCAGCTATGGCGACCCGGATCGTCTGCCGCCGGTCAGTGTGCTGCAGGTGAAGGCTCCGAACGTGGATGGCGACCTGTTTGCGCGCCCGTTGGAATGGCATGGCGAGGGGGTTGAGCCCATCGTCTTGCTGATCACCCGCGCCAGTGACCCGGCTTTGGGCGAGGGCGACCGAATTCTGGCCCGCCTGACCGTGGTACATGAAGAAGACCACAATTATGAGGCCCGTCTGATCCGCCGGATCGGCACCAACCCGCGCAAGATCGTCGGCATCTTCCGCAAAGGGGCCGAGGGCGGGCGGATCGTGCCCATCGACAAAGCGGGCCAGAATGAATGGCTGGTCCCTGATGGTGCGGTGCATGGCGCCAAGGATGGTGAGTTGGTCGAGGCCGAACAGGCCGGGCCCAAGAACCGCATGGGCCTGCCTCGTGCGCGCATCGTGGAACGGCTGGGCGATCCCACCGCACCCAAGGCGGTCTCGCTGATTGCTATCCACCAGCATGGTATCCCGGACGACTTCCCGGACAAGGTGATCGCTGAGGCTGATAAGGCCAAACCCGTCGGTCTGAAGGGCCGCGAAGACCTGCGGGATATGCCGCTGCTGACCATCGACCCCTCAGATGCGCGGGATCATGACGACGCGTGCTATGCGCACGCTGATGACGACCCCAAGAACCCCGGCGGCCATGTAATCTGGGTCGCTATCGCAGATGTCGCCGCCTATGTGCAGCCCGGCACCGCGCTCGACCGTGAGGCACGCAAGCGCGGCAATTCCAGCTATTTCCCCGACCGGGTGGTGCCGATGCTGCCGGATCGTCTGTCGGGCGATTTGTGCTCGCTGCACGAAGGCGTCCCGCGCGCTTGTATCGCCGTGCGGATGCAGATCGACGCCGAGGGTAACAAGATCGGCCACCGTTTCGTGCGCGGGCTGATGCGCTCGGCCGCGTCGTTGCACTATGCCGAGGTGCAGGAGGCCATCGACGGGTCGCCGAATGATCGCACCGGCCCACTGTTAGAGACAGTTCTGAAGCCGCTCTATGCTGCTTATGCCGCGCTAAAAACCGCACGGGCAGAGCGGCAGCCGCTGGATCTGGACCTGCCGGAACGCAAGATCGTGCTCAGCGATACGGGTGAGGTGACCAGCGTGGCGTTCCGCGACCGGCTGGACGCGCATAAGCTGATCGAGGAGTTCATGATCCTCGCCAATGTGGCTGCCGCTGAAACTCTGATCGCCAAGCGCCGCCCGCTGCTGTTTCGTGTCCACGAAGAACCCGCGCCCGAGAAGTTGGAAAGCCTGCGGGAAACCGCGCAGGCCGCCGGGTTGAACCTTGCCAAGGGGCAGGTATTGCAGACTCGCCATCTGAACGCGCTGCTGAACGCTGCTGCGGGCACTGAAGATGCCGAGTTGATCAACCTCAGCACCCTGCGCTCGATGGCACAGGCCTATTACAACCCCGAAAACTTTGGCCATTTCGGGCTGGCCTTGCGGAACTACGCGCATTTCACCTCGCCCATTCGCCGCTATGCCGATCTGATCGTGCATCGCGCGCTGATCTCGGCCCATGGATGGGGCGAAGATGGGCTGACCGAGGATGAAATCGCGCGACTGGACGAAACCGCCACCCATATCTCGGACACCGAGCGGCGTTCGATGATGGCCGAGCGCGACACAACCGATCGCTATCTGGCGGCTTATTTGAGCGAGCGGGTGGGCAATGAGTTTACCGGCCGCATCAGCGGCATCGCGCGGTTCGGGGCCTTTGTGAAGATGGACGAAACCGGCGCTGATGGGTTGGTGCCCGTGCGATCCTTGGGGCGTGAGTTCTTCCACTTCGACCGCGAAGCCGGGACGCTGATGGGATCAGACACCGGGTTGATCATCGCCATCGGTCAACGCGTCACCGTGCGTCTGACACAGGCCACACCGGTCACGGGCGGGCTGGAGCTGGAGCTGCTGTCCATCGACGATCAAGCCCTGCCGCGCGGCCGCGGCCCAGTGAAACGCGGCGCGCGGCGAAAGGCGGTCAGTTCCAAGCGCAAGAAAGACAAGATCAAGCGCAAGGTCGAACGCAAACGCCGTCAGAGGTGATAGGTCAGCGCCCGCGCAATCAGCCATCCGTGGCGGTTCGCGTCAATCTGGCGGGGGTCGTCGAAAAGAACTGCCCGGTTGCCTTCCAGCCGATCCTCGTCTGGGAAGGCCGAAGTGAAATCACTGATCAGACGGCTTTGGCAATGGACGAACAGGGCGAAACTAGCGGTCTTGTGGCCCCCTAACCTGATTGTGGACCCTTTGGGTGCCAGGTAGGCGGGTTGCCCCCAGCGCAAGGCTTCTTGCAGCGGTTGGGCGCTGGGAAGAGCTAGGGCCGTTTCAAAGATCAATTCACGCAGGGCCAGCACACCCTTGTGGGTGTCTGATTTGTACCCGTCGAAAACGGACTGAACAGCGGGGTCTTGAAAGGGCGTCATAGGGGGATCGCCTGCTCTAACCGGTCCAAATAACTGTTAAGCAAGGTATCGGTTTTGATGCGCCGCGTCAGCTGAGTTTCTTTTGGTGTCGCGCGCATCGCGGCCAGTACAGGCCCGACGCTCATGTCTGCGGCGGTTGGGCTTTCACCGAACAGGAAGGGCGACTGCCACAAAAAGGCCGATATCGCTTCGAGGTCACGTTCCAGGCGATCTGTGCGCTCAGTATCCGAGAACCGCGAGACACCGGCTCCGTCCATTCGCTTCATCACCGATTTGCGGATTGCGTGGGTCACGGGGCGACGGATCAGTGCAGGAACCTCGGTGAAGAACATATCGCGCAGGATCGGCCAGACCTCGTCATTGCCCCAGCGATCCAGAACGACGTGGTTATAGATATGTTCTTCGGCCATGCGGATCAGGGCGCGGGACTGAGCCTTTTGAATATCACTAAGGCTTGCATCGAAATTGGCCCCTTGTGTTTCCAGCCAGTCCCGGATCAGGTCGCTGTCGGCCACCAGCCTTTGAGACGTGCGCAAAACAGGCAATTTCTGGTGGGGCATCTTCGATGGGTTCAGCATATCGGACCGCTGCCAGCTTTGGCCGGACAGTTGCAACATATACGCCGTTTTGACGCAAAAAGGGCTGGCGCTGAATTGGCCGAAGGCGGCAGGGAAGGTCAGAAGGGTCAGCATCGTTGGCTCCGGAGTCGTTAAGATGCCGTTTGGATAAGATGCCATAATGACAGTTTCTGTCATTAGCCTTAGTCTAGATTGCGATATGTCTCGCACCGCTCGCCTGTTCCAACTGATGCAAGCCTTGCGCTCTGGCCCGTCGCCCAAGACCTCGGTCCAACTGGCGCAGGATCTGGGCGTCTCTGCTCGCACCGTTCATCGTGACATCGACGCTTTGCGCGGACTGGGGGCCGTCATCGACGGAGAGGCAGGGTTTGGGTTCACCCTGATCGAGGATGCGACTCTGCCGCCTTTGGGCTTCACCGATGACGAGCTAGAGGCACTGGTTTTGGGCCTGCGTGAGGTGCAATCCATTGGCGATCCAGGTCTGGCAGATGCGGCTGGGGCGGTTCTGCGCAAGCTGCAGGGACGCTTGCCACACCGCCAGTCGCATCGCCTGTCACACGCCGTCCTGACGGCCACCCGGTTTGATCGCCCGGCCCGGCCAACCATAGATGTGCGCGATCTGAGACAGGCCACATGGGATGAACGCACAGTCGAGTTTGCCTATACCGATGCCAAGGGGGATGCCACCCGTCGTCGGGTGAATCCGCTGAGTATCGTATATATGGACCGGGCAAGCGTTTTGATCAGTTGGTGCCATTTACGGCAGGATTTCAGGATATTCCGGCTGGACCGTATGCGCGACATGGCCCTGACCGAAGACTTTTTCCGGCCCAACAGGGTGCCTCTGCTTCGGCAAGCGCTGGATCGGTTGCGGGCCGAGCGGGCAGCAAAACTCCGCGAGGACGAAACCTGAGCTCTTTGTGATTTCGCCATTATGCGCTACCTTGGTGTTGAGCAGTAATCAGGAAAATCGGAATGCATAAATGCGTAAGCGGCGTCATGACCGCTGCATTATGGGCATCCATAGTGCAGGCGGATTCTATCAACTCGGCCAATGGCCCACAGATTCACGAGCTCGCATCGGCCGATGTCACCGTGTCGATACGGCCGGTTGTTCGGCCAGAGTTTAAGGAGATCCGCGTGTCAACCGAAGGGAATGCGCGCTTTCAGGCGTGGCTGGGAGCGTTCCGCGAACGCACGTTGCAGCAAGGTATATCTGCGACGACGTTGGACCGGTCATTGGCGGGGCTGACTTACGATTGGGACGTTATCAAGCGCGATCGCAATCAAGCCGAGTTCTCGAAGCCAATCTGGGAGTATCTGGACTCTGCCGTATCAGACCGGCGAATTGCGAATGGACGCGCCGGGTTGGAGCGCCATGACGCGGTCTTGACCCGGATCGAAGCGCAATATGGCGTCGAGAAAGAAGTTGTAACGGCCATCTGGGGGCTTGAGACGTCGTATGGTTCGTTTCGGGGCGGAGATCAGACGATCCGGTCGCTGGCAACGCTGGCGTTCGACGCACGTCGGGCGTCTTTCTTCGAGGCGCAACTGGTGGCGGCCTTGCAGATCATTCAGGCTGGCGATGTCGAGCCCGGTGCTATGACAGGCAGTTGGGCGGGCGCAATGGGTCATACGCAGTTTATGCCGACCTCGTATTTGGAACATGCGGTGGATTTTGATGGCGACGGACGGCGAGATATCTGGTCCGACGACCCGACAGACGCTTTGGCTTCGGCTGCATCCTACCTGGCGCGACATGGGTGGAAAAAGGGTCAACCCTGGGGGATCGAAGTGCAGTTGCCAGGCGGTTTCGATTTTGCCTCGGCCAAGCGGGACCATAGGTTGATGCCATCCGAATGGGCCGCGCTTGGTGTTGTTGGACGCGATGGGCAGGCTATTCCGGATCATGGAAAGGCGGCCATTCTATTGCCGGCAGGCGGCCAAGGCGTGGCCTTCATGATATTCGAGAATTTCAAGGTGATCGAGAAATACAACGGTGCCGATGCCTATGTGATCGGGATCGGTCATTTATCGGATCGGCTGGTCGGTGGCGGCCCGTTTCAGACTTCTTGGCCCCGCGATGACCGGATACTGAGCTTTACCGAAAAGAAAGAGCTGCAGAGCCTTTTGACCGAGGCTGGGTTCGATACCCAAGGAATCGACGGGCGCACAGGCCCGAATACTGTCAACGCGGTGCGGGCCTATCAGTTGGCGCAGGGTTTGGTACCGGATGGTTATCCAACCCTGCGGTTGCTAGAACGTTTGAGGTAGGGGAGGGGGCTCTGCCCCCGTCGCGGCAAGCCGCGCCTCCCCCGAGGTATTTTGGGCCAGATGAAGCTGCGCGGATCAGCTTGCGGCTTTCATCAGCCCTTGTTCGATAATGTCGGCCTGGGCTTCGTCCAGCGATTTGTGGATGCGCACGAACATCTCGTCGATATCCGATGGGGTCAGGATCAGCGGAGGTGAGATGATCATCCGGTCCCCCACATGGCGCATGATCAGGTTGTTGCCAAAGCAACGGTCGCGGCAGACATAGCCGACGGCGCCGGGGGCTGAGGCGAACTTAGCGCGGCTTGCCTTGTCGGGTGTCAGCGCGATTGAGGCCATCATACCGACGATTTTCGCTTCGCCCACCAGCGGGTGATCGACCAGCGCCTCCCATTTTTCTTTCAGGTAGGGGGCGGCGACGTCGCGGACGTGGTCCACGATCTTTTCTTCTTCGAGGATACGTAGATTTTCCAGTGCCACGGCGGCGGCGACCGGGTGGCCGGAATAGGTGTAGCCGTGGTTGAATTCGGTGCCGCCGATCACCTCGGCGATCTCATCATTGACGATGGAACCTCCGATGGGCGCGTAACCCGAGCTGAGGCCCTTGGCGATAGTCATGATATGGGGGCGGATGCCCACGGTTTGCGACCCGAACCAGTTGCCAGTGCGGCCAAAGCCGCAGATGACCTCATCCGCGATCAGCAGGATATCGTATTTGTCGCAGATACGCTGGATTTCGGGCCAATAGCTGTCGGGGGCGACGATCACGCCACCTGCGCCCTGAACCGGCTCGGCGATGAAGGCCGCGACGCGGTTTTCGCCCAATTCAAGAATTGCCTCTTCCAGTTCCTGCGCGCGGGCCAAACCAAATTCTTCGGGCGACATGTCGCCGCCTTCGGCCCACCAGTTCGGCTGGTTGATGTGGTGAATGTTCGGGATCGGAATACCACCCTGCGCGTGCATTCCCGCCATGCCCCCCAGCGAGGCCGAACCCACGGACGAACCGTGATAGGCATTGTGGCGGCTGATGATGATATTCTTGTCGGGTTGGCCTTTTTCGGCCCAATAAGTGCGTACAAGGCGGATATTGGTGTCGTTTGCTTCGGACCCGCCGGCGGCGAAGAACACGTGGTTCAGATCGCCCGGCGCCAGTTCGGCCAGCTTTTTAGCCAGCGCGATGGCGGGGACATGCGTGGTTTTGAAGAAGGTATTGTAGTAGGGTAGTTCGCGCATTTGTCGCGCAGCTGCCTCGGCCAGCTCGTCGCGGCCATAGCCGACATTGACACACCAAAGACCCGCCATGGCATCCAGAATTTCCTCGCCCTCGCTATCGGTCAGATAGACGCCCTTGGCGCGGGTGATGACGCGGGCACCCTCTTTCCCGAGCGCGCCATTGGCCGAGAACGGGTGCATGTGGTGGGCGGCATCCAGTGCCTGCAATTCGGCAGTCGGCATGTGATTTGTGATGGTCGACATCGGGGAATCTCCTGCAAGAGCAATTAGTAGTCACAATATGATCAAATTTTTTTCTGTCAATCGAATCGCATTTATCTAGGTAGATGACAAGGCACCTGCCATCAGCTCCATTCCTTGTTCGATGTCCTGCGCGGTGGCTTTCGCGACCCGGTCGGGGTCCTTACGGCGGAGCGCCGTTATGATATCTTTGTGACGGTCGGGCAGGCTTTGGGTTCCGAAACGACCGCAAACGACACGCAGTGAGGGGCCGAACCGCAGCCATAACCGTTCAGCCAAATCGTTGAGAATCGGAGCGTCTGCGTAGGAATAGAGCGTTTCATGAAACAGGTGGTTGAGGCGCAGATATCCGCCGACGTCGCCGTCGGCGATGGTACGGTCCAACTGTTTATCGATCTGAGTCAGATGATCTATTTCGACAGCGCTCATGTTGGTTGTCGCGCGTCTGGAAAGCTCTGATTCTATTGAAATTCTAGCAAAAATCATCTGTTGAATATCGCTGTGTTTCAGTAAGGGTACGCTGACCCGGCGATTGCCCTGAAACATAAGTGCTCCGTCAGAGATCAGCCTGCGAATCGCTTCGCGAACAGGGGTCATGCCAACGTCCAGCGAATCAGTCAGCCCTTGAATGGTGACAGGCTGTCCGGGGACCAGATCGCCATACATGATCTGGGCGCGCAACGTCTGATAGACCTGCTCGTGGGCAGGTCGTTTCTGATCATCGGCCACTGGCCTCGTTGCCTTATTTTTGATCAAATCCAATTGGTTTGCCCTGTTTGCGATTGTGTTGACTTGCCAGGTGCCTGACCTCGTGAAACCATACGACGGATCGGGGAAAAACGCAAAACTTGATCAAATCCAAAAAAACGGGAAAATACCCGCACACTTGCAGGGAGAATAAAATGTCAATCAAAACGCTGACACTGACAGCGGTCATCGCATTGGGGACTTCGGCGGCCTTCGCTGAAGAAGTGCGTGTTTACAACTGGTCGGATTACATCGACGAAGACCTTTTGCAGAAATTCGAGGAAGAAACCGGCCTGACGCTGGTTTACGACGTGTTCGACAGCAACGAGGTTCTGGAAACCAAGATGCTGGCCGGTGGGTCAGGCTATGATGTGGTGGTTCCGTCCGGCACGTTCCTTCAACGTCAGATTCAAGCGGGGGCTTTCCAGCAACTGGATAATTCCAAGCTGGATAACTCTGGGAATCTTTGGGACGTCATTCAGGAACGGACCGCAGGTTACGACCCCGACAACGCCTTCTCGATCAACTACATGTGGGGCACCACGGGGATCGGCGTCAATGTTGGTAAGGTCAAAGAGGCGCTGGGCGATGACGTCGCGCTGAATAGCATGGAGTTGGTGCTGAACCCGGAAAACATGGAGAAGCTCGCCGGGTGCGGTGTGCATTTCCTGGATGCGCCTGCCGAGATGATCCCCATGACGTTGCAATATCTGGGCGAAGATCCGGACAGCCACGATCCGGACGTCATCAAGAAGGTCGAAGAAGTTCTGACCAGCGTGCGTCCGCATATCCAGAAGTTCCACAGTTCGGAATACATCAACGCGCTGGCCAATGGTGATATCTGCGTGGCCGTGGGTTGGTCGGGTGACATTCTACAGGCCCGCGACCGTGCGGCCGAGGCCGATAACGGGGTCGAGATAGAATACCATCCGTTCGCTGAAGGCTCGCTGATGTGGTTTGACCAGATGGCCATCCCGGCAGATGCTCCGAACCCAGAAGGCGCACACAAGTTCCTGAACTTCATTCTGGATGCCAACAACATGGCTGCGGCGTCGAACTATGTTTATTACGCCAATGGCAACAAAGCCTCGCAAGAGTTCCTTGAGGAAGACGTGATCGGCGATCCGGCGATCTACCCGGACGACGCGACGATGCAGAATCTCTACATCACCACGCCCTACCCGGCAAAAACGCAGCGGGTTGTGACCCGTCTGTGGACCAAAATCAAATCGGGCACCTGAACCGATTTGCCAAGGCAAGGCGGGGTTCCCGCCTTGCTGTTTTTTCCAAGATTGCCGAACGGGGGCTGTAGTGAACTCTGACGTCTTTGCGCCGTGGGAAGACCCACAGGCGAAACCCTTGATCCAATTCCAGAATGTCACCAAGCGGTTTGGAGACTTTACGGCAATCGACAACCTGTCTCTGGATATTTTCGAGAAAGAATTTTTCGCTCTGCTGGGGCCATCGGGCTGCGGCAAAACCACGATGATGCGGATGTTGGCGGGGTTCGAAACACCCACCGAGGGCCACATCATGTTGGGCGGTCAGGATATCGACCCGATCCCGCCGAATAAGCGGGCGGTAAACATGATGTTCCAGTCCTACGCGCTGTTCCCGCACTTAAGCATCTGGGAAAACATCGCCTTTGGTCTGCGCCGGGACAACATGCCCAAGCATGATCTTGAGGAGCGGGTCGAGGAAATGCTGCGTCTGACCCGGCTGACGCAATTCGCGCGTCGGAAACCGCACCAGATCTCGGGCGGGCAGCGACAGCGGGTTGCGCTGGCGCGGTCTTTGGCGAAAGCGCCCAAGCTGTTGCTGCTGGACGAGCCGTTGGGGGCGCTGGACAAGAAGCTGCGGCAGGACACGCAGTTTGAACTGATGGATATTCAGGAAAAGACCGGCACCACCTTTGTCATCGTGACCCATGATCAGGAGGAAGCTATGACCGTGGCCAGCCGCGTGGCCGTAATGGATCAGGGACAGCTGATGCAGGTCGCCACGCCGGACCGGATTTATGAGAACCCCAACTCGGTCTATGTCGCCGACTTTATTGGCGACGTGAATATCATCGAAGGCCGCGCCACCGCCAATGGCGAAGACACCTATCAGATCGATTGGGCCGAAGGGCAGGCCCCGTTGACCGCGACCTCGGCCAATGGGTTCGCGCAGGGTCAGACCTGCCATCTGGCAATCCGCCCCGAAAAGGTGACGATTTCTGCCGACCGCCCCGCCGAGGCGATCAATGCGGTGCAGGGCAAGGTGCATGACATCGCCTATCTGGGCAACCTGTCCACCTATTACGTGGAACTGCCCACCGGCACGATCATCAAGGCGCAGACGGCCAATACCCGCCGTATCTCGCGCCGGTCCTTTACCTGGGAAGACCCGGTCTGGCTGTCCTGGACAGCAACGGCTGCGGTTCTGCTGGCCGACTGATGCGCCGCGCCTTTCTTATCGCCGTCCCCTATATCTGGCTGTTGGCATTGTTTCTGGTGCCGTTTTTTATCGTCCTGAAAATCTCGCTGTCGGATATCGAACTGGCGATCCCGCCTTACACGCCAACGCTGGACTTCTCGCAGGGCTGGTCGGGAATCAAAGAATTCTTCAGCCAATTGGATTTTGAAAACTTCGTCTGGCTGACCGAGGACGACCTGTATTGGAAAGCCTATCTGTCCAGCGTCAAAATCGCGGTGATTTCCACGTTTTTCACGCTGCTGGTGGGCTATCCTATCGCTTACGGCATGGCCCGCGCCCCGGCTGAGTGGCGGCCGACGCTGATGATGCTGGTGATCCTGCCCTTCTGGACCTCGTTCCTGATCCGCGTTTACGCGTGGATGGGCATCCTGTCGAACGAAGGCTATCTGAACCAGCTGCTGCTGTGGACGGGGATCATTTCAACCCCGCTGACGATCCTCAATACCAATACGGCGGTCTATATCGGTGTGGTTTATACCTATCTGCCTTTCATGATCCTGCCGATCTATTCCTCTCTGGAGCGGATGGACGGCTCTTTGATCGAGGCCGCCGAAGACCTGGGCTGTTCGCGCCTGCAGGCGTTCTGGCTGGTGACGATCCCGCTATCGCGCCCCGGCATAATCGCGGGGTGTTTCCTTGTGATGATCCCGGTGATTGGCGAGTTCGTGATCCCCTCGCTTCTGGGCGGCTCGGGCACGCTGATGATCGGCAAGGTGCTGTGGGAGGAGTTCTTCTCGAACCGCGACTGGCCGGTGGCCAGCGCCGTGGCCGTAGTACTGCTGCTGATCCTTGTGATCCCCATCGTGCTGTTCCAGCGCAACCAGCAAAAACAGGCGGAGGCCGAGCGATGAACAGGCTCAGTTGGTTCAATGCGGTCTCGCTGACGCTGGGCTTTGCGTTTCTCTACATCCCGATGGTGATCCTGATCATCTACAGCTTCAACGCGGGCAAACTGGTGACGGTCTGGGCCGGTTTCTCGACCAAATGGTACGGAGAGCTGCTGCAGAATGAGGCGTTTCTGGACGCGGCCTGGGTCACGATCCGGGTGGCCGTTTTCTCATCAACGCTGGCGACCATTCTGGGCACCGCCGCCGCTTATGTGCTGGTGCGCGGCGGGCGTTTCTTCGGTCGAACGCTGTTCTCCGGTATGATCTACGCTCCGCTGGTGATGCCCGAGGTGATCACCGGCCTGTCGCTGCTGCTGCTGTTCATCGGCATCGGGCTGGATCGCGGTATCCTGACCATCGTTCTGGCGCATACGACCTTTTCGATGTGTTTCGTATCGGTCGTTGTCTCGTCGCGCTTGGTCACGTTCGATCAGTCGCTGGAAGAGGCCGCTCTTGACCTTGGTTGTTCGCCCGCGCAAGCGTTCCGACTGGTGACGCTGCCGATCATCGCGCCTGCCGTGATTTCCGGCTGGTTGCTGGCCTTTACCCTGTCGCTGGATGATCTGGTGATTGCGTCCTTTACCTCGGGGCCGTCGGCCACAACCCTGCCGATCAAGATCTTCTCGGCGGTCAGGCTGGGTGTCAGCCCCGAGATCAATGCGCTGTCCACGTTGATGATTGCAGTTGTGACGGTTGGGGTCATCACCGCGTCATTGGTGACAAAACGGGCGATGATACGCCAAAAGCAGGATGAAATGGCCGCGGCGCGTGCCGAATGAAACGGCTGTTCCCGGACTACACTTATGGCCCTGGACCCCGGGCAGGATGCTGGTGGGATGAGACCATTCCCAGCCTGAATTGGCCGGAAATGAAAGGAGACCTGACGGTTGATGTCGCGGTCGTGGGTGGTGGGTTCACGGGCCTTTCCGCAGCGCTACATTTGGCGCAAGAGGGTACGTCTGTCGCTGTGCTTGAGGCCGAGACGCCCGGCTGGGGCGCGTCCGGGCGAAACGGTGGGTTCTGCTGTCTGGGCGGTTCAAAACTCAGCCCGAAGGCAATGTTCCGCAGGTTCGGAGCTTCTGCTGCGCGTGAATACGGACAAGCCGAAGAGGATGCCGTTCATCTCGTGGCCGATCTCCTAAGGGACCATCGGATTGATGCGGACCTCCATTCGAAAGGAGAGACCCAGCTGGCGCACAATGCGCGGGCCATGTCTGCCCTTAGGAAAGGTGCGGATTCGACCGGAGTTTTGCACGAAGCCAAGGACTTGCCCGGTCTCGGTTTCGGTGGCGCGTTTCATGGCGGGTATACGAACCCTGTGGGCTTTGGCCTGAACCCCCGGAAGTACTTGTTCGGACTGGCCGAAGCGGCGCAGCGAAATGGTGCAAAACTGTTTCAGAAAAGCGCCGTCCAGGAACTGCAAAAGATCGCTCAGGGTTTTGAGGTCACAACACCTGTAGGGAAAGTGCGTGCATCAAATGTCTTGATTTGCACCAATGGGTATTCCAGCGAGGATGTGCCGGACTGGATGTCCGGGCGCTACATGCCCGCCCAGTCCACGGTACTCGTGACTCGTCCCTTGACTAAACTCGAGTTGGCGGCGCAAGGCTGGACCACGGATCAGATGTCTTATGACACGCGGCACCTGCTGCATTATTTCCGGCTGTTGCCCGACCGACGGTTCCTGTTTGGAATGCGCGGCGGTCTGCGATCCTCACCCCGAGCTGAGGCCGCGATTCGACATAAAGTTCACCGTGACTTCACACAGATGTTCCCGGAATGGAGCGCAGTGGATATCACCCATATCTGGTCGGGAATGGTGTGTTTAACACGGGGGTTAACGCCCTATGTGGGGCCGGTTCCGGGCCAGCCTGGCATGTTTGCAGGGTTTGCGTTCCACGGCAACGGCGTCGCGATGGGAACTTATTGCGGGCGCGCACTTGCCCATTTGGCCCTTGGTCAAGGCCCGCAGCTTCCCACTCCGATGACGCGTACTCCTCCCCGGTTTCCGCTGGGGCCCTGGCGGAGGGCATTGATGCCGCCCGCCTATTGGATGATGGGGCTTGCGGACATGTGACCCGGTCACAGTGACTTGAGTTCCAGTTCCAGGCCCTTCGCATAGTCTTCGGCCCCGCGCTCGATACGCCACAGGCAATAGGCTGCCATGCGCCAGGCATACCAGGGACGCAACGCAAGATAGCGCGACGTCGTGGCCGGGTGATTATAGGCCGCCAAAAAGGCGTTTTCCTCATCGGGGGTCAGGGGCGCGCCGCGATAGACCTGTTGCATGGCAGGCGACAGGAACATGGCAAGGTCTTCGCAGGGGTCGCCCTGTGCGGGGCATTGCCAGTCGATCAAAGTCAATGCCGAACCGTCGACCAGAATATTGCCGGCCACCGGATCTCCATGGATCAAGCAGGTTTGGTGTGACGGCGGAACCGATGTCGCCGGGCGCATTCGGTTGAGGCGGGCCTTCATCGCGGACTCGCACCCGTTCAGAATGTTTAGCGTATGAGCCTCCAAATCGGCGCTTCCGTTGCATCCGGCTGGGGCCTGAACTGGGATTTTAAGGTCGTGCAGATCGCGCAATAACACACCGACAGCCTCTGGCCCGGTCGACCAGGGCGATCCCGGCGCATGGTCGTAGAATACCCAATGACCTTGCCCATGCGTCCCGGTGGTTCGCAAACGCGGCACAAAGCCGGTCTGTTCCAATGCGCGCAGACACCGCGCCTCTAGTTCGGGATCATTGCGAAACAGGGGATTGCATCGATTGTCACGGTAGAGCTTTAGGACCTTGTCACCATCTCCGCCGAGCACTTTCCACACCTGATTGGTGCGCCCGCCATACAAGGTGCGAAACTGCGCACCCGCTCCGATAAGCCCCGCGTCGCGCAGCCGGTTGACAAGGTCTTGTGTAGGAGGCGTCTGGTCAGGCAGCGGGATCACCGTTTGAAAAACGAGTCGAAGGTTGCAAACCTTTGGCCTGTCTCGCCTCTTAGATCAAGCGCCCGCTCTGACTGCAGTCACGTTTCCAACCGGCACAACCTGCCCGCTTTCCAAGGTCAGAAGGACAGCACCCTCTCCGACTTGTGCTTCTACGACCCGGTTGTAGACCGCGGCCAGCTGCTGTGACACAAGCTCTTCGCCGTCATAGCTTTCCAAAGTGGCGGAATAAGAGCCGGTCGGCAGGGGCGTGCCGGTCCCGTCTGTGCCTGCCCATTCGAACTCTGCCTGATCGGTCGGAACGGGGATGCGGTCGATCACTGTCCCGTCCTTGTCGCGGATGACCATGACGGCGCTGTCCGCCGCCGCGCTGGCCTGCGCAAGCAAAGTAACGGGCTGGCCATCAAAGCGGAACGCGGCCGGTGACCGGACTTCCATCCCGACCCAGCTGGCAAGCTCGCCCATATCCACGTTGCCCATCGACAAGGCCAGACCAGTCAGAAGATCGTTGGTCTGGACCTGTTGTTCGACCATTGAAAACTGCGCCAGTTGCGAGGCGTATTCCGTCGAGTCCAACGGCTCGAGAGGGTCCTGGTTCTTTGCTTGAGCCGTCAGCATCAGCAAGAAGGTTTCAAAATCCGAGGCCAGCCCGGATGAAACAGAAGGTGCGGTGGTCTGTGCCGTGTTGCCGGGTTGAGTTGCAGATTGAATAGGAGTGATCATTGTCAAAGCCTCATGTCGATGCGCCCGAGGGTGCCAATTATTGGTCGGGCCGAAGGGTCTTGTTGCGCTTGGGTCGCGTGTTCGGGTTCTGATGCCGCAGTGTGCGCATCGTTCTGTTCGTCCGATCCCGTGTCAGACGAAGTCCCGAGATCGAAAGACAAATCCCCCAGTCCAAGGGACTTGAACTCGGCCTCTAGCAACGAGATGTGCCGCCGGATCATGTCCAGTGTTTCGGGGCGTTCGGTGGCGATCGTCAGATGTAGCCCATCGTCGCGGCCATTCATGACGATCGAAACGCGCCCCAGTTCTTCGGGGTTAAGGGCGATCTCGATCATACCTGATTGCGGTCGCGTGTGGATTGCCGCAGCCATTTGACCTGCGACTGCGCGGGCCGTCTCGGCGCGGGCAGATGCGGTCAAAGCTTGCGCGGCTGCCATAGTGTCGCGGGTTGAGGATGTGGGTGATACATCTTTGAAAGCCGGGATTTCGTCTAATTCGGGTGTGGCGGCAACGTCGGGGACAACAGGGTTTTTTTCTGTCGCCATGATCTGCATTTGAACAAGGCTGGTTGCTGTATTGATCGGCGTGCGCGGCTGCGCGGCCGGAGCGTCCTGAGCTGGCTCGACCAAGTTCGGATCGGCTGCATGTTCTGACAGAACCGGTGTCGGCGCTTTGGACGTTTGAGTTGCTTGGGCCAGTGATGTCGAATTCACTGCCCGATTAACGTCAGGCGCTACGGGCGCGGGAGTCTTGGTCGGTGAAACATGTGGTAGATCAGACGCGACACGGCCGGACTGTTGGATTGGTGTATCCGGCTTGACGATGATGGCAGCCGCCGCCTCGCCCCTGACCGCCGGTTTTTCCAGCGCTAGTGCATTCCCAAAAACTAGAATGGCGCGATCTGGTTGGACCTCATGATTGCCATTGGCCAACGAGGTTGGTCGGTCAGTTGGCAAAGGCTCGGCATCTGTAGGTTCGTCGCTGATGGGCAGCTCATGTTGTGCCGCCTCAGCCTCTGGCGTCGGAACATCCGGCGTTTCGGCATCATCGGTGGTCGTTTCTGTCTGCTCGTCCAGAACGGATTGAAACGAACCCGCCTCTTTCTGTTCAGGCTGTTCCTGCGCGTTCTGGTTGCCTTTTGCATGGGTGGTCGGCGCTGACATCGCCGCTGTAAGAGGGTTGGGCATTTTGCTCCGACTCCGGTTGTGTGACCCGAAATCTGCCTGCAGGAAGTTACGTTTATTTTAACCGCTTTCGCCTTTGATCAAGAAAGTTCGACGTAAATTTCGGAGAAAACAATGCAGATCTCTGCGACCTTACCTACGCATCAAACACCCACCACATCCGACAGGCTGCGCTCTGCCGCGGTCGAGATTGAGGCAGCATTTCTTTCGGAAATGCTCAAGTCGGCAGGGTTGGGTGAAGCGCGCAAAGCCTTTGGTGGCGGTGCGGGCGAAGACCAGTTCTCATCTTTTCTTGTTCAGCACCAAGCACGCCAGCTGGTCGAATCCGGTGGCGTTGGCCTTTCAGAACTTCTTTTGCGGTCCATGATGGAGAAAACCAATGCCGACAAAATCTGAACCTGATCTGGTGCAGTCTCTTGAAGAGGTTTTGGACCTGGAGCGCTCTGCTCTGATCGAAGGTGATCTGGATCGGCTTAATCATATGGTCCCTGCAAAGGAAAAACTGATTGGGGCGATCAACGAACTGGATGTGTTCGACAGCGAGGATTTGATTCGCGTGCAAAAAAAGGTCGAGCGGAACCAGGCACTGCTGAACAGCGCGGCGGATGGGATTCGCGCTGTGGCCGCGCGCATGGCTGAACTGCGCCGGGTGCGTCAGGAATTCAGCACTTACGGGGCTGATGGGCAACGCAATGGCTTCGCGGTGCGCAGTCACCCGAAACTGGAAAAACGGGCATAGATGTCGGTTTGATTCAAATCCGAATTTTTCCACGTTTGGGTTTTAGCACTCCGTTAGGGGATCGGCGGCAAAGGTGGTCGGGCATCTGAAACAGCAGGTGGCGCGAACAGCCCGACGGCGGATCGCAATGATCAGAAAGACGTTAAAGCCCGCATGTGGTGCGGGGTTAGCACGGGCGCAAAGGGCCCATACGAAAAAAGGAAGAAGCTATGTCCAGCATTCTGACCAACAATGGCGCAATGGTTGCGCTGCAGACCCTGAAATCGGTCAACAAGAACCTGGCGATGACCCAGAACGCGATCTCGACCGGTAAAGATGTTGCTACGGCCAAGGACAACTCGGCTGTGTGGGCAATCTCGAAAGTCATGGAATCCGACGTCAAAGGGTTCAACGCGATCAAAGACAGCCTCGCCTTGGGTGAGTCCACTGTCGCGGTGGCGCGGAACGCATCGGAGACCGTGACTGATCTGCTGAACCAGATGAAAGGCAAGATCGTCGCGGCGCAGGAAGACAACGTGGATCGCGGCAAGATCAACGACGACGTAACCGCGCTGCGCGATCAGATCACCGCTGTTGTCGGAGCGGCCCAGTTCAACGGGCTTAATCTGGTTAACGGGTCGGCCGGTTCAGCTTCTATTCTGGCTTCGCTGGATCGTGACGCGACGGGCGCTGTTACGGCCTCTTCCATTACCGTCACGGGGCAGGATCTGTCGGTTGGGGGCTATACGGCCAATGACATTTTCTCGGGCAGCTCAGCGGGTGCCTCGGCCAACGGTGACACTGTCGCGATCGCGCTGGATAATGGTGGCGGTAACGAACAGATTGAAATTGCCGAAAACGCCACCGCCTTTGCGGCCGGAGACAGCGTTAGCCTTACTGTTGGCGACAAGACCGTGTCCTATACCGTGACCGCTGATGATGCTGCAGCGACAACAACCGCTGACATCGTTGCCATTGCTTTGAAAGGCAAAGTTGACGAGTTGGGCATCACCGGTTTGACCGTGGATTATGACAGCGGCACACCAGGTACACTTGATTTCACCAATGCCGGTGGCAACGACCTGACTGTCAGTGGTCAGTTCGCCAATGCTGGTTCTGGTGGTCTGGGTGCTTTGTCTTCGATTGATGTGTCCACCGGTGCCGGCGCCACTGCCGCTCTGGGCACGATTGAGACATTGATTGACACGGCTATTGATGCCTCGGCGGCCTTCGGTTCGTCGCAGGGTCGGATCGAAACCCAGAAAGAGTTCATCTCGAACCTGGCGGACTCGTTCAAATCCGGTATCGGCTCGCTGGTTGACGCCGACATGGAAGAGACCTCGGCCCGTCTGCAGGCCCTGCAGGTGCAACAGCAGCTGGCCACCCAGTCGCTGTCGATCGCCAATCAGGCGCCACAGTCGATCCTGTCGCTGTTCCGTTAAGTTCAGGAACCTGGACGGGGCGTGGTTTCGCGCCCCGTCCCTGATCGCCCGCAGACGGCCTATTGGAAGGATTTCAAGTGACTCCGCAAACTCTTGCACAGCGTGCGTATGCACAAACCGCCGCCCCGACCCGCACACCACGAGACACCGAGTATGAGGCGATTTCAAAGATCACACATCGCCTTAAGGCAGCGGCTGCGCGCCAGAAATCAGATTTTGGGGCATTCGTTCACGCGTTGCACGAAAACCGCCGCCTGTGGACGGTACTGGCCAGTGGCGTCACAGATTCCGACAACGCACTACCAAATGAGCTGCGCGCCCGGATTTTCTATCTGGCCGAATTTACCGAACAACACAGCAGTCAGGTGCTTGGAAACAAGGCAAGTGTTGAGCCGTTGCTCGAGATAAATATGGCCGTACTGCGTGGTCTCCGTCAGAGGGGGACTGCCTGATGGGAGGACTTGTTCTAAAACTCGCCCCGAAAGAGAGAGTGTTAATCAATGGGGTTGTCGTTGAAAATGGTGATCGTCGAAGCCGATTTTCGATCATGACTCCACAGGCAAATGTGTTGCGTCTGCGCGATGCAATTCACCCGGATGAGGTCAATACACCTGTCCGCCGTGTTTGCTATGCCGCCCAGCTTGTTCTGTCTGGCGATATGGAGCCGGGAGACGCCCGCCAACAGCTGTTGCGCCGGGTCGAGGAACTGAGCCAGGTGTTTACCGACGCAGATAGTCGCAAGGTTCTGGCTGAAGCGACCGAAGCGCTACTGACCGAGCAGTATTACAAATGTCTCAAATCCCTGCGTGCGCTGTTGCCGCGTGAGGAACGGTTGATGGCCTATCAGCAATGACATTCCAGCCGGTCATTCCCACTGGCGGCATTGTTGGCTGGCGTTTTCTGCAGCGCACTTATGACGCGCAGATCGACAGCTTTGCATCGTCTGCCGTCAATGAGCGTGAGTCGCAATACTTCTTGGACAACATTGGCAAAGTGCAAACCGCCGAGGATCTGGTTTCAGACCGACGGTTGCTTCAGGTGGCATTGGGTGCGTTTGGGCTGGAGGGTGATATCAACAATCGCTACTTCATCCAGAAGATATTGTCGGACGGCACCAGCGCGGATGACGCCTTGTCCAATCGGCTGGCAGATGGCCGGTACCGAGAGTTTTCCGAAGCTTTTGGTTTGGGCCCAGGTGAAATTCGACGCACTGGCCTAGTCACGTTCATGGAAGACATCGCGCGCGACAGTGTTGTCTCGCGGTTCGAAGTTGCCGTTGGAGAACGCGACGATACGATGCGTATTTCGCTCTATGCGCGCCATGCTTTGGCTGATATCGCGGCGGAAGACACAAGCGCGGATACGAAATGGTTTGATCTGATGGGTTTGCCTCCGTTGCGCAGCATGATGGAAACAGCGCTTGGTTTGCCGTCCAGTTTTGCGCAACTCGACCTGGACCGGCAGTTAGAGGTGTTCAAAGACCGGCTGTCTCGTGCAACAGGATCAGAAGATCTGAGCCAGTTCACTGACGAATCTGCAATCGACCAATTGACGGACAGGTACTTGGCACGAAGTCAGATTTCCCAGCTGCAAAGCACGATCTCGCCGGCGCAAACAGCCCTGATCCTGCTGGGTGGTTAGCCGTTGGCGTTACGCGAGCAGGATTAATCGAAACCCGTTCAAACAGGAACTGTGGTTTCAGCCGTTCAGGACGGCGTCAGCAGCCGTTCGCAGCGCATAGGACTCGACCGGTTTCGACACATTGTGAAGCTTAACATCACCCAGTGGGATAGCGTCGGCACATGCGGGAACAATATCGGCCGAAACCACGATCCGGTGATTGACTGTTTTGCCATACTCCCCAAGGCGTGCAGCAATATTGGCGGCTTGGCCGACCACTGTAAAATCCAGCCGTTCACGCGACCCGACATTGCCGTAAGTCACGCGCCCAAAGGCCACGCCGATCGAACAATCACAATGAATGTCTGATCCCGATTGACGCAACTCGCCCAGCTTTTCGACTATTTGCACAGCCGTTTTCTGCGCATTGTCACGTGCCGACTGGGCATCTTCCCCGGCGGGGAAGACAGCCAGAACCGCGTCTCCGATGAATTTCAGGACTTCACCTGCGTTCTCATGGACGATGTTTGAGACGGTTTCGAAGAAATCATTCAGAAGACTGATGTAGGTTTCCCGCCCTAACCGTTCTTCAAGGCTGGTCGAGTTGCGTAGATCACAGAACATGATCGCCGCATCAATCTCGTCCCCGTCACCCCGCCGGATTTCACCGCCCAGCACTCGCGCGCCCGAGCGTTTGCCCACATAGGTTTCCAGAAGGACCTGCGCGTTTTCCCGCTGCATGAACACCTCGTAGAACCGCGCGATGACCGAGGAGCATTCGAAAACCAGCCCCAGATTCTCGGTGGTGAAGCCATCCGGATGATCGCAGGTCAGCGTTATGACATTGGTGCGCCCGTCAGAAAACGGCAACGGCATGGCCACGTAATCGGTTGCACCTTTGGCGCGCAGATCCTCAATAATGGGAAAGCTATTGTGCGGGTTCTCATCATTCAAGCGTTGTCGTACACCGCCCAACCCGTTGGAAACATGGCGCAGGGGACTGTTGATGTAAGCGGGATGATCATGGATTTCGTAGGTCGGCACATTGGTCGAAATCTCGTCTTTGTCCTTCTCCCAGATGTAGTGTTTGCCTGCGATCAAAGGGTGTAGCGACCAGACAAGAATACTCAGCCGCTGAATTGCGATCCCGTGTTCCAGCATCTTTTCTGCCAGCGCCTTGGTAAACTCCTCGGACGTCTTGATGTCCGAGGCCCCCCGCATCAACCAGTCGATCAACGGGCCGCTGATATTGCCGTCATCCGGCATCTTAAGCCGGTTATCGCCCAAATCCATCCGATCATAGGCGGTTGATGCAAACCCTATATGGCCCTGAATGATCTTGCTTTCAGGCAGGGCATCTTCGTAAGCCCAGACTGAGTTTGCCAAGGTTTCGCCCGGCAGCAACACGTCCTGATAGGTGGCGGTGCCTTTGAACGGGCAGAAGGTTTGCAGATCAGTTTCAGCGCTCAGGTCGATTAGAACATCCTGGCGCGGGATGTAGATCATCGGCGGCAACCGTGTTTCGTACATCACCTTAGCGTCTGCGCTTTGCGCCAGCAGGATGTCACCCCGGTATACCGAGACCAAGCCATTCAATCGTTCGACAATGATTCCATAGCCACTGGACTGTGGTGCTGCGTGGACGTTCATAGGTAACCTCCTTGGCACAGGTTTCTAAAGGATGGGGCTTTTGCGCAGTTATTCCAAGGGGCGCGGCGCATTTTTCGAGAGCGTAAACCGCGCAATCAAACCATCTGAATGACGTCTTTCTCGATGGACAGCATGTACCCTTTTTTGGCGATGTTCTTGACCAGCAACTCGCTGACCATCTGATTTCCCAACGCATCCCGCAACCGTTTGATCCGTGTCGCGCCCGCGGCCTCGTCGCAATCGGCAGCATCCTTGCCTGAAATCACAGCCTCAATCTGAGCGCCTGACAGCATCTCGTCATCCAGCCGGGATTCAGCCAGAACAGACAAAGTCTCCATCGCGGCAGGGGTCAGTTTGAAATCCATGTTGTTGAGGTAAACAGTGTTTTCTTCGCGGCTGATCAACAGGGATGTAACTTGTATACCCGTACGTTCGATCTGGGCCATGCGCCGGTTTAGCAAAACCAACATGACCAGAAACACAAGCGCGGTGACCAGCATCGCGCTGGCGAACACCAACAACACGAAAATCACCATCCGATAGCTTGAGAGCGTATCCGCAAACGCCGTGCCCGATTGGGCCAGAATCTCGAGCAGCCGGATTTCGGTCTGCGCGGTCAGGTCGCTTTCGACAAACAATCGTTCGACGCGGGCGTTAAAGGCGTTTGCGTCGGGCAGAGTCCAGAACAGGAAGATGGCGGCCGTCACCAGAATCAAAACGATTGCCGCGATTCCTGCGCCGACCAGACGTACTCCGGATCGTCGGGCCTCAGTAACGGAGATAGAATTGTCCGGCATTTGCCTTCCTTTTACCCAGCCCTTCCGGCCCAAACACCGACATCACGTTAAGCAAGGTCCAGCCCGACCCGCGCAGCCGTTGCGACACTTCTTGAGTCGCCTTGCCCTTGTCGCAGGCCGACACTTGCATCACCCCATAGTGCAGGCGCAGGGGGTTGTCCTGTTTTGCCTTGTAATCGGCATAACAATCCGCCGCTGCCACAGAGCTTGCGACTGACATCAGGGCCAGAACAGCCAAGAAAGATAGGATCTGTTTCATAGGCCGCATCCTGCGCATGGCTTGGCCTGATATTCAATAACCCAAGGGGTTTTGGTGTCCTGATATTCGATAACATTTGCCCGTTATTGCTTGTCTGAGGGGGGCGTCCTCATTGTCGGTGCAAGGAATTCGCGATCGTTCACGGATCGCCCCAGCACTAAAAGGACAAGCACCATGCATCGGAAATTCATCGCCCTGATCGTAGCAACTGCCATTACCATAACAGGGGTTTCAGTGTCGCAGGCACGGGCTGCAGATGCCAAAGACATTCTGGGTGGCCTGGCCGCCATCGCGATCATTGGCGCCGGCGTGCACTACTACAACAAAGAAAAAGACAAAGACCGTGACCGTCGTCACCGTTCGCACGTTCAGACACCGAAGCCGGTTCACCCCCATCACCCGGTTCGCCCGCTGCCCCACCACGTGGCCAAGTATGATCTGCCGAAACACTGCCTGCGGACGTACGAGCGTTACTCGCCCCACCATGCGCTTTTGGGGCCGCGTTGTCTGAAAAAGCATTACAAATACACCAATAGCCTGCCGCAAGAGTGCAAAGTCGGTTTCTGGAATGGCAAAAAGGTCAAGCGCGCCTACGAGCCCGCCTGCCTGCGCCATCACGGATACCGCGTGGTTTACCAGTAACCGTTTTCGAGCAGGAGCGGCGCCACAGAAGCGCCGTGCAGGAGAGGGTGGCGTAAGCTTCCCTCTCTTTTTTGTTGCGGACGGTGGCGAAACACGGTTTGCCAGAAAGGATGACGATTCCGAATTATGACATCGAACAATCAGCCAAAGCCCTTGGGTATTTGCGGATCGCGGGCGTGGATGAGGTGGGTAGGGGCCCCTTGGCAGGGCCCGTGGTTGCTGCCGCAGTGATTCTGAACCCCGGGGACATTCCGCAGGGGCTGAACGATTCCAAGAAGCTGACCGACAAGCGCCGCGCTGCGTTGGACACTTCAATTCGTGAACGGGCCGAGTTTGCGGTGGCCCAGGCCACAGTTGCCGAGATTGATACACACAACATCTTGCGCGCCTCGCATATCGCGATGGAGCGCGCAGTGGCCGCCTTGGACCCGCCCCCAGATTATGTGCTGATCGACGGCAACATGATTCCGCGCGGTTTGACGATCCCGGCGCAGGCGGTGGTCAAGGGGGATGGGCGGTCGGTCTCAATTGCAGCGGCATCGATCCTTGCGAAAAACTGGCGCGATCAGGTGATGGTGGATTTGGCGCAACAGCATCCCGGCTACGGGTGGGAGTCGAATGCAGGCTATCCGACAAAAATGCATCGCGAAGCGTTGCGAAATCTTGGTGTGACCCCACACCATAGACGTTCGTTCAAACCGGTCCACAATATCTTGTATCAAGAGTAAATCGTAAGTCGCTGATTCAAAAAAGAAATTGACGGCGATTCGTCTTTGACTCATCCTTGTCTCAACCAAATGAGCGCAAAAGCGCCGTGGATACTTGAGGCAGTATAATGACCATAACCACCAAAAAGGGCGCAAAAGCGCTCCCTTTAAACACGATTCTATCCGGGGACTGCATCGACGTGATGAACAGTCTGCCCGAGGCGTCGGTTGACCTGATCTTTGCAGACCCGCCGTATAACTTGCAGCTGAAAGGTCAGTTGCACCGCCCGGATAACTCTCAGGTGGATGCGGTTGATGATCACTGGGATCAGTTTTCCAGCTTTGGGGCCTATGACCAGTTCACGCGCGAATGGCTGAAAGCAGCGCATCGACTGTTGAAGCCCAATGGTGCGATTTGGGTGATCGGCTCTTATCACAACATCTTCCGCGTTGGCTCGGCCCTTCAGGATGCGGGATACTGGATTCTGAACGACGTGGTGTGGCGCAAATCGAACCCGATGCCGAACTTCCGCGGCAAACGCTTTACCAACGCGCATGAGACGATGATCTGGGCGTCAAAGCGTGAAGGTGCGAAATACACGTTCAATTACGAGGCCCTGAAGGCGTTGAACGAGGGCGTACAGATGCGCAGCGACTGGGTGCTGCCGATCTGCACCGGTCATGAACGTCTGAAAGATGAAAACGGCGACAAAGCGCATCCGACGCAAAAGCCGGAATCGCTGCTGCACCGCGTGCTGGTCGGTTCGACCAATCCGGGCGATGTGGTGCTGGATCCGTTCTTTGGCACCGGCACGACCGGCGCGGTTGCCAAGATGCTAGGCCGTGAGTTCATCGGCATCGAACGCGAGGAAAGCTATCGCAAGGTGGCCGAAAAACGCATCGCCAAGGTCCGTAAATTCGACCGCGAGGCGCTGGAGGTCAGTGCCAGCAAACGTGCCGAGCCGCGCGTGCCCTTCGGTCAGCTGGTCGAGCGCGGGATGCTGCGTCCGGGGGAAGAGCTGTATTCCATGAACCAGCGCCACAAAGCCAAGGTCCGCGCTGATGGCACGCTGGTGGGCGACAATGTCAAAGGCTCGATCCATCAGGTGGGGGCGCATCTGGAGAACGCGCCGTCCTGCAATGGCTGGACCTATTGGTGCTTCAAACGCGACGGCAAGACCGTGCCGATCGACGTGCTGCGCCAGCAGATCCGGGCTGAAATGCACAACTGAATACCGCCGGTGCCTGTGGCCTGACACAAGGCACTAAGCCTTGCCCCGCCGTTCTCGGCGGGGTCTTTTGTTTTCATCACATTCCCATTTCGGTATGAATTCGATATAGCCCGCCGCGCACCGAGGGAGCCTCAGCCATGTCGGATACTACAGCCAGCGAATCCCGGTTTGGCCGGTTTTTTGTGACGCAACCAGACAGCTACGATCTGGACAACAAATACACCGAGGCCGCGCTGGAAAAGCACAAGCGCGAAGGGTTGGAACTGGCCGTACGCGCACGTTGGGTCGCGATGGGACTAACGGGTGTGCTTTTGGTCTTTCTGAACCCCCAGTGGGAGGTGATGTGGTATCATTTCATTCTACTGCTGATCTGCGCAAATGGTTGGTTCATCCGACGTGCGGGCCGTGTCGGGCAATCGCGGGTCGAACTGCTTTTGATTTTTGTGGACCTTCTGATCATGACGCTGGGCATGATCATACCGAACCCGTTCAGCGACGACGTCCGGCCACTGGCCATGCAGTATAGGTTCGATAACTTTCAGTATTTCTTCATTATTCTCGCAGCGGGAACACTTGCTTATTCTTGGCGGACAGTTGTGGCAATAGGGTCGTGGACTGCGATGATGTGGACTATTGGCTGGATCGTTGCATGGTGGGTTGCGACTCCGATACCCGGTCTCAGCGAGCGGGTTGCTCAGGCGTTGGCTGGCTATCCTGACGTGGCCGAGTTCATGGACCCAAACAGCTTTATGCCGTCGCTGCGCATTCAGCAGGTCATTGTGTTCGTGATGGTTGCCGTGACGTTGGGTATCTCGATGCGGCGGCTGAACCGGTTGTTGATGACAAATGCCGGGTTGGAGCGGGAGCGCGCCAACCTGTCGCGCTATTTTTCGCCCAATGTGGTGGAAGAGCTGAGCCAAAATGATGAGCCGCTCAAACAGGTGCGCAAGGAAAATGTCGCAGTTTTGTTCATAGATATCGTGGGGTTTACCAAATATGCGGCGGGGCGTGATCCATATGAAGTGATCGAAGTCCTACGCGGGTTTCATGCCCGGATGGAGACCGAGGTGTTTCGCCATCACGGCACGTTGGACAAATATCTGGGGGACGGGTTGATGGCCACGTTCGGAACCCCGGTGCCCACGCCGCTGGACGCCAGTAATGCTGTGGCTTGCGCGCGGGATATGGTGGGGGTCATCAACCGTTGGAATGTTGAAAGACGGCGGCTGGGCGAGCCGGAAATACGGGTTGGGATCGGTGTTCACTACGGCTCGGTCGTATTGGGGGATATTGGGGCGAACCGGTTGGAATTTGCCGTCATAGGCGATGCGGTGAACGTGGCCGCAAAACTAGAGGCGCTGACCCGCGATTTTGACGTCAAAGTGGTGCTGAGTGACGAGGTTTGTACCCAGCTTTCCGAGGAAGGTTCAAGCGCTGAGACTTTGACCGAAGGATTTGTGCGACATACAGGCCAGAGCGTGCGGGGTGTAGAGCATCCGATGGATATCTGGGTGATGTAGGTGCTCCCGCCAGTCTATACAGCATCAAAGATGCCCTAAAGACTGTTGGGCCGGGCAGCGCGCTGGAGCGCGCTGCGGTCATGCGGGGGGCAACGGGTTTTGCGACTTATTGTAGGGCGACCAGTCGGTTATCTCGGGGTAGTATTGCCGCCTCCAGGCCTTGACACGGGGATTCATCACGCGCCTCCACAGGGGCGGTATCATGGCGGCAACCGTCATAACGGGATAGCCGTAGGGCAGTTGCGGGGCCGCGTCCTGTGAATGGTGTTGCAGCAGGGGAAAGCGGCGGTTGGGTTTGTAGTGGTGGTCCGAGTGGCGCTGTAGATTGATCAGCAGCCAGTTCGACGCCTTTTGCGAGGCATTCCACGAGTGGCGCGGTTGGACATGCTCGTATTTGCCCTCGCCCAGGTGTTTCCGGGTCAGGCCGTAGTGTTCGACATAATTCACCAGCTCCAGTTGCCAGATCGCAACGCCCGCCTGAATCAGGAACAGGGCAAGGCCCGAAAGACCTCCGATCAGTAGGGCCAGCAGCAGCATTCCTGCCTGCAACGCCCAATAGCGCCAGAACGGGTTTGCGGGGTCTGTCCAAGGGCGATCTTTGCGGGTCAGCTTGTCGCGCTCGGCGCGGAAGGCCGAGGTCAGGCATTGCCACAGGACACGAGGGTAAAAGCGGTGGAAGCCTTCGTTGTATCGGGCGGTAACAGGATCTCGGGGGGTGCCGACAAAGCGGTGATGGACCAGCAGGTGTTCCGACCGGAAATGTGAATACAGCACCATCGCCAGCAAGATATCACCCAGCCAGCGCTCGGCCCGACCTTTCTGGTGCATAAGCTCGTGGCTGTAATTGATCCCGATCGTGCCCGAGATCACGCCCATGCCAAAGAACAGCCCGATCTTGGACGCCGTGGACAGGTGGTCTGTATGTGTCGCGAACCAGATCAACCCGAACAGGGTCAGGAACTGAACCGGCACCCACGCTTTGGTCAACAGGACATACCAGTGCAGCGCAGTGTCGGGAGTGTCGGGGTCGGCGTTGCTGAGTTCCAGCCCGGTCAGCTTATCCAGTGCGGCAAATGCCCACCATGTTGAAAGTGGCACCAAAACAACCCACCAGCCGCCTTGAACAGCAGTGACCCAGATCAATGGGATCAGCAGGAATGAAACCCAGAACGGCAGGGCTGATTGCCATCGGGACAGGATGTCTGGTGCGATCATGTGTCAGGCTCCGCAGAGATTGAGGCGAGTCTAGCCACAGTTCGAATTGCTGTACAACGCGTTATCGACCGCGCCACAGGTCGTGCGCCTTGCGCATCACCGTTGGCAGATCACCTGGGCGAAACTGGTGTTTGTCCAAGATTATCAAACCGTCGGGCGAAGTGTCGTCTGGCAGGTCGGTCGTCCAGACGCGCAAGATCAGATGAAAATGAGTGAAGGTGTGGCGCACCTCTGCCGGCAGAACGTGCCAATCGGCAGCAAAAGGGGGTATATCGACCGGCGCGTCGGACCAATCAGAGCCAGGCCAGCCCAGCATTCCGCCCAACAGTCCTTTGTCGGGGCGGCGTTCCAGCAAAACTGCCCCGTCTCGTCGCTGGGCGATGTAGACATGGCCGTATCGCGTAGGTTTTGGCTTCTTTGGCGTTTTGCGGGGCAGGTCCACCTGTGTTCCGGCCTTGCGGGACTGACAGGGTTCGCGCAAAGGGCAAATTCCACAGGCCGGAGATTTTGGCGTGCAGATCGTTGCTCCTAAATCCATCACGGCCTGAGCATAATCTCCGGGTCGGGCCTGCGGGGTGTGTGCGGCGGCCTTGTTTTTCAGCTGCGGTTTCGAGCCGGGCAAGGGATCGTGTATGTCGTGCAGCCGTGCCATGACACGTTCGACATTGCCGTCCAGCACCGTCTCGGGGCGGTCGAAGGCAATGGCCGAGATAGCGGCGGCAGTATAAGGGCCGATGCCGGGCAGCGTCAGCAATGCTTCGTAGGTGTCGGGGAACTGACCGCCATGTTCGTCCGCCACCACGCGGGCGCATTTCAGCAGGTTGCGAGCGCGGGCGTAGTACCCCAAACCAGCCCACTCGCCCATGACCTGATCATCTGGGGATGCGGCCAGCGCCTGCACCGTGGGCCAACGTGTCGTGAACCGCATGAAATAGTCGCGCACGGCGGCCACGGTGGTCTGTTGCAGCATCACTTCGGACAGCCAGACACGATAGGGGTCGGGCAGCACCCCGGCGGCTCGATCTGTGGGGCTGACACGCCACGGCATCTGGCGGGCGTGGCGGTCGTACCAGTCCAGCAATTCGTTGCTGACGTCAAATTCGCCTGTGTCACGCAATTTTTAATCATCTCCCCGTCGGGTTTCGCTGGCGCCCGGTGTTCTGCCCTCTACAATAGTGGTGCAGGAGTTGGAAACCAGATGCAGCGCAGACGTTCTTCGACCCGCGGGTTCAAACGCACCGCGACATTGCTGAATACGCAGATCAGGCGTGCGGGCGAAAGCCGCGGGTTTGCCGTGTCGCGCATCCTGACTCACTGGGCCGAGATCGTGGGGCACGATATGGCCGCCATCGCGCGGCCTGTGAATGTGGGCTATGGTAAGGGCGGCATGGGGGCGACGCTGACTGTGCTGACCACCGGCCCGCAGGCACCGATGCTTGAGATGCAAAAGGAACAGCTGCGCGGCAAGGTGAACGCGGTCTACGGCTATAACGCCATCAGCCGGGTTCGTATCACCCAGACCGCTCCGACAGGATTTGCCGAGGGGCAAGCCAGTTTCGATCACAAACCGAAGGCGGCGAAACCCACACTGAAACCGGAAATCGCGGCCGAGGCGGACCGGGCAGCGCAAGGCGTCCATGATGGCGATCTGCGTGCAGCCCTTGAACGTCTGGGCCGTAACGTTCTATCCAAACAAAAACGCTGAGAAAGGGCTGATACATGAGCCGTATTGCAACCGGAATTTGCGCGGCCGTCGCCATTGCCGCAGGCAGCTTTTTGCTGTCGTCACCAAACGCGTCACTTTCGCTGATCGGCAGCGCCGAGGCGCAAGAGGCCGAGCTGGACACCTCGACTATCGTCGAAATGACTCAGGGGGCCGAGGATGCACCGGTCGAGATCATCGAATACGCATCCTACACCTGCCCGCATTGCGCGAATTTCCACAAAGGGCCGTATAAGCAGCTCAAGAAGGATTTCATCGACACCGGCAAGGTTAAGTTCACCTACCGCGAGGTTTACTTCGATCGCTACGGGCTGTGGGCCTCGATGGTCGCGCGCTGTGCTGGACCCGATAAGTTCTTTGGCATCTCGGACCTGATCTATGAAGGCCAGTCCGAATGGACGCGCGCTGGCGGTCCTGCTGAAATCGTGGATGAACTGCGCAAGATCGGGCGTCTGGCAGGGATCGACAACGATCAGCTTGAGGCCTGTCTGCAGGACGGAGACCGGGCGCGTACTCTGGTCGCTTGGTATCAGGAAAATGCCGAAAAGGATGGTATCCAGTCGACACCTTCGTTCATCGTGAACGGTAAAAAGGTCGACAACCAGTCTTATGACGAGTTCAAGAAGCTGATCGAAGCTGAATTGGGCAGTTAATATGGGTTGGCCGGTCTTAGGACCGGCCGCTGCCTACGGCGACGGTGCGATTTTAAGTAGCATCTGCCTGACGTTGTCGGCCTCATTGACACGCAAACGGACGGGCAACGTTATTACTTTGCTGCGAAAGGCGGCGGGCAAACGAACAGCATCTTTTTCCGTTGTGACCATTTGAGCGCCCAACAAACGTGCCTCGTTTTCCAGGCGGGTCATCAACGCCGAGGTCAACGGTTGATGATCGTCTAAGGCTTCGGCCCGCAAGAGTGTCGCGCCTTGATTGCGCAAGGTAGCAAAGAACTTCTCGGGGTAGCCGATACCGGCAAACGCCAATACGGAAGTGTCGCTCCAGTCCATACCCGTTTGCAGAGGCTCGACCGCACCGGTGACATGTGGAACAGTTAAATCCTCTACCCAACGGTCTGAGAATTGGACCTGTGCATCTGTATCACCCAACGACAAAACCAGATCGGCCCGCTGCAATCCCACATCGACCGGTTCGCGCAACGGGCCTGCGGGCAGGCACAGGCCATTGCCGAACCCGCGTTCCGCATCCACAACGATGACCGAGAAATCCTTTGCGACCGAGGGATTTTGAAACCCGTCATCCAGCACAATAACCGTTGCTCCGGCTTGGGCTGCGGCTTTTGCTCCGGCGGCGCGATCTTTGGCGACCCAAACATCGGCGAACGCCGCCAGCAAAAGCGGTTCATCGCCAACATCTGCTGCGGTGTGTTTGCCGGGATCGACGCGAACCGGCCCGTCCAGCGATCCGCCATGGCCGCGGGTGACCACATGGGTCTGATGCCAGGCGTCGCGCAGTTGTTCGATCATCCAGATGACCGTAGGCGTTTTGCCAGTGCCGCCTGCGTTCAGGTTACCGACACATATAACCGGCACACCGGGGGTAAAGCCGGGATCGCTTGCAACGCGGCGAGCGGTTGCTGCGGCATAGAGGTGCCCAAGCGGCGACAGAAGCCGGGCCGCCAATGACGGTTTGTCCGGCGAAGTATTCCAGAAATCAGGTGCTCGCATGATCTTGGCCCCGCTGGTCCAGACTGTCCTGTACAATTTCGATCAGGTGATCCGTTTGCGGAGCGCCTTCGGACACGATTTCCCAACCCGCCAGAGCCATTCTCGCGGCCTCGTCAGGTGCCAGAAGTTCTACCACTGCATCGCCCAGTTCGGTCGCGGTGCGGACCAATCTAGCCGCACCTGCTCTGTTTAGCTGATCATATAGCTGCTGATGACGATGCACGAAAGGTCCGTGAATGACCGCGGATCCCAGAGCAGTTGCTGTCAGCGGATCGCGCCCCCCTGCACCCCGTTCAAGCGAACTGCTCATGAATGCTACGGGTGACAGGCGATACCACAGACCCAGATTTTCAGGATCCGATGTCAGTATAACTTGTGTTGTATCTTCGATTGTCCCTCCGTCATCCCAATTGACGCATCTAAGGTCCATCGAGAGCAGCCTGCGATGCAGTGGTTCGGTCTCGGACATGTCGGCGACATGTAGGATAAGAGCCAAGCGCGGCAGCATCCGCATTGCCTGGCGGTGCGCGCTGAGGACCGAGATGAATTCTTTGTCCTGAACCCAGGTTGCCAACCACACTGGCCGGCTGGACAGCGCGTGGGTCATTTCGATCAATTCATCTTCGGGCCAGGGACTTGGATTGGGGCTGACGTGCAAGGGCGGGGCCGTGTCGACTTTGGAGGCCGGGACGCCGAGCCTGCGAATGTGTCGAGCTGTTTCGGGTGAAGCGGCAAGAATTGTTTGAAAACAATCAAATGTGTATCGTGTGATATCAGGCAACCATCGTGCGCCGCGTGCCACGTGGATATCAATCTCGGCTTCGATCAGAATCAGGGGTAGCCCACGTTCTTCAGCGCGGGTGATCACGTTGGGCATTAACCCGCCACCGACCCATAGACCAAGGTCGGGGCGCCAATGATCCAGAAATTCTCGTGCGGCGCCGGTCTGTTCGGACGGCAGATTGACCAAAGGATGGCTGCTTGCGTCCCACCGTGTCAAATCGACTCCGGGCGGAGCCGTCAGCAAGACCGACAGGTTGGGACGGGATTGGCGCAGACGTTGGCAGAAGCCCTCGACCACGCGCTGGCGATCCTGAGAGGCGATATGTATCCAGATCAGCTCACCTTCGGGGCGCGGGATGTAGGGTTTGTCCGTTCCGTTTGGAACGCCCCAGGACAGAACGCGATAGGCCGCAAGGCTAAGAGAGCGCGGTTTGCTCATGCCTGTATCCCGGGTCCTTCCGGTGCCAGTCTTTCCGACAATTGGGTGTGAATCCGCTGCCCCGCAGCAATGACCCCGTTCAGGCGCGGATTCGGGTTGTTGAACCGCAATAGGCTTCCAGTGCGATCAGTGCAGGCTCCTCCGGCCTCGCGAATGATAAGGTCTCCGGCGGCGATGTCCCATTCCCAGCTCGGGCGTAGGGTCAGCATACCGTCGAACCGCCCCTGTGCTACCAGCGCCAGTCGATAGGCCAAAGACGGACGATAGGTCCGGATGAAGTCTGGCACATCTTGGTTGCGCCAGTGACGCGCGTCCAGATTTGGCTTTGCGGCCAGAACCTGTGAGGTTTCCAAGTCCAAGGCGCCGGACACCCTGATCGGCGCGCCGTTAAGCGTGGCCCCCTGTCCTTTGGCAGCGGCGTAAAGCATGTCGCGCAAAGGCAAATAGATCACAGCGGCCGTGACTTCGCCCTGCTGGGCGACCGCAAGCGAATGCGCCCAGGTTTTTGACCCTTCCGCGAAACTGCGGGTTCCGTCGATCGGATCAATGATGAACACGCGATCTTTGGACAGACGCGCCTGCGAATCTTCGGTTTCTTCGCTGAGCCAACCGTAATCGGGCCGGGCAAAGGGAAGGCGTTGTTCCAGCATCGCGTTCACGGCCAGATCGGCTTCGGTCACTGGGCCGGCTCCGTCGGGTTTGTCCCAGCGTTGCGCAGTTGTGCCAGAGTACCGCGTTGCGATCCTTCCGGCTTCAAGCGCAGCGTCTATCAGCAGTTGCAGGTCAGTTGCCGGCAAGTGTCATCCCTTCGATCAGAACCGACGGCACAACGCGCGACAGGTAAGGTCGTGCGTCGTTTGCCGGAATGATCCGCCTGAGCATGTCGCGCAGATTGCCCGCAATGGTACATTCGTTGACCGGGTAGGCGATCTGCCCATTTTCGATCCAGAACCCCGAGGCCCCGCGCGAGTAATCGCCAGTATTTGGGTTGATCGTGGACCCGATCATCGACGTGACCAGCAGCCCGGTGCCCATGTCACGCAGCAGGTCTTCGCGGCTTTGCGTACCCTGAGTCAGGCTCAGATTCCAATTGCTGGGCGAAGGTGGACCGGACACGCCGCGTACCGCGTTCCCGGTCGAGACCATATCCAGTTTGCGCGCACTGGCCAGATCCAATGTCCAGCCAGTCAGGACACCGTTTTCGACAATCGCCCGGCGTTGGGTGGGCAGTCCTTCGGCGTCGAACGGGCGCGATCCGGCAATGCGCGGACGATGCGGGTCTTCGATCAGGGATACGTGGGCAGGAAGCACCTGCTCTCCCAGACAGTCGGACAGCCACGAAGATCCACGCGCGATGGCGGCTCCGTTGCTTGCACCCAGCAGATGACCGATCAACGAGGACGATATGCGTTCGTCAAACAGGACCGGGAACGTACCGGTCACTGGCTGGCGCGCGCCGACCAGCTGCACAGCCCGTTCACCCGCGCTGCGACCGATGTCATCGGGGCTGCGCAAATCGGACTGGAATGTACGGCTGTCGCCGTCATAGTCGCGCTCCATCCCGGTTCCCTCGCCCGAGATTGCAACGCAAGAGGTCGACCGGCTGCTGCGTTCATACCCGCCCGAAAAGCCGTTGGTCGCTGCCAGATGCACGCGGTGAACCCCATAGGCCGCCGCCGCGTCTGATACTTGTGACACGCCTTGCACAGCCAGTGCGGCTGCTTCGGCTGCCAGAGCATCCTTTAGCAAGTCTTCGGCACTCGGCTCAGGCGTTGGATCGAACAATTCAAGTGCCTCTACATCCCAATCAGCTGCCAGCTGATCCGTCCGTGCCAGTCCGGTAAACGGATCCTCGGGTGCTTCTTTCGCCATTGCAACGGCGCGTTCGGCCATGGCTGTCAGGGTCTCGGGGCGGCTGTCAGAACTTGAAACGATTGCCTGACGCTTGCCCAGAAACACCCGCAAACCCAGATCAGCCCCTTCCGAGCGTTCCGCATGTTCCAACGCTCCGCTGCGGACTTCGACCGAAACGGATGACCCGTCAAGTACGATGGTGTCTGCAGCGTCTGCTCCGGCCTTGCGGGCGGCGTCCAGCAGATCATGGCTGATATCTTCGGGCGTGCGGGTCATGAAACCTCCGGTCTGGTTGTATTGGACCTAGCCTTGGACAGCTTGTCCCGCAAGGGCTGTGGGTGGATCAGGACCATAGCAGCTGCGTGAAGGGTGCAAAAACTTTTGGTTTCAGCAAAAAACCGGCTGCCAAGGACTGGGGCATGGGCTAAACCTGATTGCGAAATGAAGGCTCTGCCCGGGTTGGCGCAGGGCAAACGGGCAGGGCAGCTTATGCAAGATCATCTCGCGTTGCGTGGGGTTCGGATACCGAATGATCCGGATGTCATCACACCTCAGGTTGCACGATCCATCCGCGCGGAACGGTACGAAAAGGACGAAGTGACCGGCCTGCCGAAATTCATTGATCCCGAGGACCGCGTGGTAGAACTTGGGGCCGGAATCGGGTTCATCTCGTCCTATCTGGCAACCCAGTTGAATGTTCGTCGCGTGATGTGCATCGAGGCCAACCCAACCCTGTGCGACTTTATCGGCCGCGTCCATGCCGCGAACGGAATTGAAGGGGTCGAAGTTCTGAATGCGGTCGCGCTGGCGGACTCGCACGAATTGGGGATGTCTACGTTTTACATTCGTGATCCGTTCTGGTCGTCCTCGTTGGATCCGAAACCCGACTATGTGCAAGAGGTCAGCGTGCCCGAACGGCACTTGTCAGAAATTCTTGGCGGCTTCGACGCCAATGTTCTGATTGTCGATATCGAAGGCGGCGAGAAATACCTGTTCGACGGAGCCAATCTGGCGAATGTGGACAAGGTCTATCTAGAGGTGCACACCCGCAAGATCGGGTTGCGCGGGATCAAAGCGTGTTTCGACCACCTGTCCGCCCTTGGGTTCGCCTATGATCAGCGCGTTAGCAGTGGCGGGTCGGTCCTGTTTCGACGCGTCGGCCGCAGGTAAAAGGGGAAGGCTCCGACAGAAGCCTTCCCTCGATGGTTATTTGATACGCTGACCGTTCGCCAGAATCTGGCCCTCTTCGGTGAATTCAATCTTGGAGTTCAGCGTGTCAGGTTCTTCGCCCGGAACCGCCATCAGACCCATCATCATGCGGGCACCCAATGCGTCGCTGTCCGACATCAGGCCCATGCCGATCAGCGTGTCAATCAACCCGTTCGCGCCGACAAGCTGCAGATTCGCAGTACCTTTTGGCGTGGGCAGGCCGTCGAAAGCCTCGGTGTTTGCGTTGTCAAAGGTGAAATCGGCATCTCCGGTCAGCTTGGTTCCCACTAGCGAGATCAGTAATTCGTTGATCTTCATCGAATGCAGCTCGCCCGGTGCGGTATCGGACAGGGCCAGCGCCTCAACTGCGTTGGGGTCAAAGAAATTGGTCAGGATTTTCGCAGTACCAGTTGTGTCCAGCGCAATCGTGGCCGGATCACGGGGCAGAGCGCCTGCGGGATCAAAGATGCCCCACAATACGTCCGACATGGTGAAGTTCGTCAGGTTCATTGCGAAACCAAACGGTTGAATTTCTTCGGATTCCTGGACCGGGAACTCGAACTTCAAACCCGCATTTTCCATCGCGACTTCGATCGGGAACGGCAAACCTGCAGTTGTTACGGCCACTTTGGTGCTGTTTTGTTCGATGTCGTATGCGAGACGCTGCGCGTCCAGGCTGGCGGCAAGGCGTCCGCCTTGGGACTCGCTTCCCAGCGAAAACGCTTGACCTTCGCTGGTTCCCGCCAAAGCGGATTTACCTGAATCGTAGGTGAAGCGGCCGGAAAAGGCGAAGCCGGCATCATAGAAAGCCTGCGGATCAGCGACGTCGAAATCTGATGGAATGACCGTGGTGCCCTCAAACGCGAGTTGTTGCAGCGCACCGTCCACATTGGCCGTCTCGCCGCTTTCGGGATCGTTGAAGACCAGCCCGTATGTCAGGTCGGCGGCTGTAAAGGTCTGGTCAACATCGCGGTTCTCACCGATTTTCATCCGCGAGCTTCCGCTTACGTCGTTCAATGCGATGCTGACGGCCAGCGCGTCCGCGGGCATTTCTTCGCCATTTACGGTAAACCCATCCAACTTGGCCCCAATCGAGCCAGCCGAATAGTCATATGTCATATCCTCGGGCGAGCCCGAGACAACCATCTTGAGGCCGGTATGGGTGTATAGGATTTCGGTGGAGAATGACTCGCCAATGCCATCACCCTTCACGGTCATCGGAAAGCTTTCGGGGACGTCTACACTGACGGTTCCGTCTCCGTTCTCGGTCAGGGTCATCTGAGGGACGACCATGTCAAAGGATCCATCTTCTTCTGGCAGAGCCATCGTCATGGTCATATCGGTGACTGTCAGCACATTGCCGTCTGCGGTTTCCTGAGCTTGCACAGTATAGCCCATTTGGGTCAGGTAGGATTTCCAATCGTCCCAGACATCCTGTGCGGTGACATCAGCCAGCGCCCCCTGAGAGATTAAGGCATAGGCCAATACAGCACCGCAGCTGCGGTGAAGGAAAACGGACATTACAGAACCCTTCTTGATCAATTTTACAGGCATCGTCGTGCCTGTGGCTCCGGGCGTCAAGGGGCAAGCACTGGACCCTTTCCCCCTTTGCACGGTAGACGTTCACACAATCTCAAAACAACGGAGGTACAGGGTCCACATGCAAGGAAAAACCGTACTGATCACAGGGGCCAGTCGCGGCATTGGGGCCGAGGCGGGGCGCGTTTTTGCCGCAGCCGGGGCGAATGTCGCGCTGGTGGCGCGCAGCCGGGACCAGATTTCCGCACTGGCTTTGGCACTTGAGGACAACGCGATCGCGCTGCAATGCGATGTCAGCGTGTTTTCGCAGGTCGAGCAAGCCATTGCCGATTGCGTGGATCGCTTTGGTGGGCTGGACGTGCTGATCGGCAATGCAGGGGTGATTGATCCGATCTTTCACCTTGGAAATGCGGATGCAGATGCGTGGGGCAAGGCCATAGACATAAACCTTAAAGGCGTTTTCCATGGTATGCGTGCGGCCTTGCCGGTCATGCGAGCTGCTGGGGGCGGTACGGTGATCACTGTCTCATCGGGTGCAGCTTCGAACGCGATTGAAGCGTGGAGTCACTATTGCGCCTCGAAAGCGGGGGCAAAGATGCTGACGGAGTGCTTGCATCTTGAGGAATCAATGCACGGCATCCGCGCTATGGGCCTGTCGCCGGGTACTGTGGCCACTGAAATGCAGCGGGTGATTAAGGCCAGCGGCATCAATGCGGTCAGCCAACTGGATTGGAGCGATCATATCCCCGCCGACTGGCCCGCACGGGCGTTGCTTTGGATGTGTTCAAAGGATGCGGATGAGTTTCTGGGCACCGAGATTTCCCTGCGGCGGGAAGACATTCGAAAAAGGGTAGGCCTGACGTGATCGAACTGACACAGGTGGATGGTCTTTGGACCGTTACACTTAACAATCCCGACAAAGCGAACGCGCTGACCGGGGCCATGCTAACCGAACTCTGCCAGATTGCCGAGGCGGCAACCGATGCCCGCGCTCTGATCCTGACCGGAAAGGGTAAGGTTTTCAGCGCGGGCGCTGATCTGGACGAAGCGCGGGCCGGTCTTGCAACTTCGGATCTGTGGGAGAGGCTTTCGGGGGCCATAGCTGCTTTGCCCTGTCTGACCGTCGCTGCGCTGAACGGAACACTGGCCGGTGGGGCCAATGGCATGGTGCTGGCCTGCGACATCCGAATTGCGGTGCCGAATGCCAAGTTTTTCTATCCGGTCATGAAGCTGGGTTTTCTGCCGCAACCGTCCGATCCCGGTCGCATGGGGGCTCTGATCGGACCATCGCGTACGAAGATGATCTTGATGGCCGGGCAAAAGATCACCGCAAAGGACGCCTATGATTTCGGTCTTGTCGACCGCGTGGTCGAGCCGGACGCATTGATGCCAACAGCTTTGGAACTGGTTGCGGATAGTGTGGCCGCCGACCCGGAAACGGCCGCGGGTATCGCGGCGCTGTGCCCATGAGGCTGTCTGCTGTAAGGTTGCGTGTTGCCGATCCTGACCGGTTGGCGGCGTTCTACGGTGATACGCTGGGCATGTCCGCGCGTTCTCAGGGCGTTAGTCAGCGTGTGGGGTATACTGGTTTGGATGCTGACCTGGTCCTGATGCCCGGCGGCGGCGGGTACAGTCACGACCGCGGGCAACGGTATTGGAAGATCGGCGTCACAGTACCGGATGTCGATCTGGCGGTTAACGCTTTGCGCGCAAAGGGGGTCGAGGTTTCGGACCCCAAGCAGTTTCTGGACATCGGTTACCTGTGCCACCTGCAAGACCCCGAAGGGTTTGTGATCGAAGTGTTGCAGCATGATTTCGAAGGCAACCGGCCAGACAATGCCGCAAGCCCCGACGCGCCCTTTGCTGATGCGCGGATCGGGCAGATCACGTTGCGTACTGGCGATATCGCGGCCGAAGATGCGTTTTGCCGCGCGCAGGGCATGCGCTTACTGTCGATGCAGGATGTGGCACAGTACGGGTTTGATCTGCATTTCTATGCGTTTTCAGAAGATACTCCGCCAAACGCGGATTTATGGTCCGTGGAAAACCGCGAATGGCTTTGGAAACGCCCCTATACGACGTTGGAGTTTCAGCACCTCGCTGGTGCCCAGTATGCCCCTGTTCCTGATTACCGCGGGTTGGAGTTTGAAGGGATCGACAGGCCTCGTGCGGATGCATTTGGTGATCGGGTCTGGCCGGCTTGATCAGCGCCCGCGCCGTTTGCCCGGCACTTTCGAGCGGAATCCGGGCGGGCGTTTGCGGACCCAGCTCAGGAATTTCTCAAGTCGGGGATGCGCGCGCAGAGTTTCGACCGTGTTATAGCTGCGGGCCAGTTCGGCCTCGGACAGGGTGGCGTGAACCTCTTTGTGGCAGATGATATGCAGCAAAACCGTAGGTCCGCCCTTGCCCCCTTTGAGTTTTGGGATCAGATGGTGCAGGCTGCCGCCCCCGTCTGGGATGGGGCGGTCACACAGCGGGCAGATGGGATTGCGATCTGACATAGGGCAGAATGTGCGCCCGCAGATGCGAAAAGCAAGAGGACAACAATGGCGCAAGCGGTGGTAATCGGGGCCGGTCCCGCTGGTCTGATGGCGGCAGAGCAGCTGGCCGCAGCGGGCCATGATGTGCTGGTGGCCGAGGCCAAGCCCTCGGTCGCGCGCAAGTTCCTGATGGCGGGCAAATCCGGTCTGAACCTGACCAAGGATGAGCCGCTCCAGACGCTTATGCCCAACTATGGCGGTGCCGCGGATTGGCTGCGCCCGATTGTGGCCGAATTTGACTCAGATGCCGTGCAGGACTGGGCGCGCGGGCTGGGGCAAGAGCTGTTCACCGGCTCGACCGGGCGAGTGTTTCCCAGCGCTATGAAAGCCTCGCCATTGTTGCGGTCATGGTTGCGACGGTTGGATGAGGCGGGTGTGCAGATCAGAACCCGCTGGCGCTGGCTGGGCTGGGATGGCAACGCGCTGTCGTTTGACACGCCCGAGGGGGGGCAGGCGATTGCATCTGACGTCACCGTTCTTGCGTTGGGTGGGGCAAGCTGGGCACGGCTGGGGTCCGATGCGCACTGGGCGCAGGTACTGGCAGAGAAAGGTGTGGCGCTGGCCCCGTTTGAACCGGCGAACTCTGCCTTGTCGGTGGCGTGGAGCCCCCATATGCAACCTCATTTTGGCAAGGCGCTGAAAGCGGTGCGCTGGCTGGCCGGAGAGCTGGAAAGCCGTGGGGAAGCTACGATTTCCGCTACCGGGTTGGAGGGCGGGGGCCTTTATTCCCTGACCCCGGCCTTGCGTTCGGGCGCGGACTTACATGTTGATCTGTTGCCTGATCTGGACGCGGCGACCTTGCAGGCGCGGCTGGCCGCAAAAAGCGCGAAAACCACGTTCACGCAATGGATGAAAAAGGCGCTGAAACTGCCGCCGCAGAAAATCGCTCTGTTTCACGAGATGTCCAAGCAAGCTGCCGTGTCGCAAGGGCATGAGGTGGCGGCGCTCAAACGCCTGCCCATCGTGGGCGCACGCCTGCGCCCGATGGACGAGGCGATCTCAACGGCAGGCGGGGTCAAACAAGCTGCCGTCAATGAAGGGCTTATGCTGATCGCGTTGCCGGGTGTGTTCTGCGCCGGAGAGATGCTGGATTGGGAGGCCCCGACCGGGGGCTATCTGCTGACCGCCTGTCTGGCGACCGGGCGGTGGGCCGGGCGTGCAGCCGTGGATTGGCTGGCCCGCGCTTAGCGCGAGCGCGCCAGCATAGCCAGTCGGATCATGGCCCGTTCAACCAGTGGCATCGCGGGCGCAGTTTGCCCGGCAGAGCGCAAGGACAGGTCCGTATCGGTCAGAACGGTCAGCGCGGTTTGCAGTTTTGGCGCGCCCCAACCCTGCGCTTGCCGCAATATCCGGTCGCGCCGCTTGCCATAGACCGGCGGACGCAGCTTGCCGATGCCCTGCGCGGCCCCTCCGGGGTCTGAGGCGCAGGCATACAGAGTTCGAAAATGCCGTGTCGCGCCGATACACAAGCTGACCGCGTTGGTGCCCTGCGACTGCAGACGCCGGATCAGAGGGCCGATTTCGCCTGCCCGCCCTTCGGCCACCACGTTCAGAACATCGTCCAACGCAGCCTCGGTTGAGCGTGGCGCGCAGGCCTCGATATCCTCAATGCTTAGCTCGGCGCTATCGCCACGTTTATACAGCGACAGTTTCTCGATCGTCTGGGCAAAGTCGCCCGGGCTGATGCCGGTGGCCAGCTCGGCCAGTGCCGACATTGCTTCGTGCGGGATATTCTGCAACCCGGCCTGAGCTAAGATCCGTTCGATTTCTCCGCGCGAGGGCGGGTCGTCATAAATGCCCACCGCATAGGCCGCGGGATGACCCTCGAACGCCTTGCGGATTTTCGAACTGGGCTTCAACTGGCCTGCCGTGACGATGATCTGAGCATCGCCGGGGGCCCAATCCTGAAGCGCGGCAATGATCGCGGGGGCGGCAACATCGGTGGTGTCTTCGACAAAGACAGCGCGCGGGCCGGGGAAAAAGCCCACTGCCTTTACCGCATCCAGCAACAGTGCGGGATCGCCGCGCAGGTCGCCCCCCGGCATTCGGGTGAGGCGCATTTCCTCTTCGGCGTTCGCGCCGAGCAAGGCGGCCAGAACCTGTTGACGCTTCAATGCCACTCTCATCGCGTCCGCGCCATAGATAAGCAGCCCGGCCTTGTCGGCGTCGGGCCGCGCAAAATACCCCTCAGCCTCGCGCGGGCTGAGCTTCATTGCGCAAGATCCGGTGTCGCGTAAAGCCGACTGACGATCTGATCTGAGAGAATCACCATCAGACGTTCATTCGCGTCCCGTTCATCTGCCAGTTCGGATACCGTCGATCCTGCGGCCGAGAAACCTACGAAATCCGCTACCGAGCCAGAGGTGATCACCTGGCCTGTCGCATTGGATCTGAGTGCGAAATCCGCTCGCCCTTCGATCGTGTAGCGATCCGTTTCATTCGTTTGCGTAATCGCCGCCCGTTGACTGACGGTCGATACATTGACATTCAGTGCGTAGTCCGAGCCCGAACTTGCACTGCGGCCCAGCCTTTGTTCCAGATTTTGAACCAGAAGATAGCTGTTGACCGAGTTAGGGGCAGAAACCTCGACCCTGCCATTCAGAGTCGAACCCGATCCGCCGGGGGCGTAAACAGGCTCGAACCCGCAAGCGGCCAGCGCCAGCGGTAATATCAAAAGGGTTCTGCGATCAAACAACGACATTCACGATCCGGCCCGGCACAACAATCACCTTCTTCGGCGCATTGCCATCCAGCGCCTTTTGCACAGCTTCGGTGCTGAGCGCGATTTTTTCAACCTCTGCCTTGTCCATATCCTTGGGAACGCTGATTTCCGCACGGCGCTTGCCGTTGATCTGAATGGGCAGGGTGATGGTGTCATCGACCAGCATCGCTTCATCAGCGATGGGCCACGGCGCGGTGGCGACCAGACCTTCGCCGCCCAGCAGCTTCCACAGTTCTTCGGACAGGTGCGGGGTCATCGGCGACATAAGCTGCGCCAGCGTCTTGGCCGCTTGACGTTTGGCATCGGTGCCGGCCTTGGACTTCGCCAACGTGTTGGTGAAGGCATAGAGTTTGGCGATGGATGCGTTGAACCCAAAGGATTCGACCCCGCCCGACACATCATGGATCGCTTTATGCGTCTCACGCAGAAGGGTTTCGTCTTCTCCGTTGGGTGGAACGTCCGACTCGGCGATTTCCGATGCGATGCGATGTACACGGCTGAGATGTTTAAACGCTGCCTCAGCCCCGGATGCGGTCCACTCGACGTCGCGTTCGGGCGGCGAATCGGACAGTACGAACCAGCGCGCGGTATCTGCGCCGAAGGCCGAGATGATGCTGACCGGATCAACCACGTTCTTCTTGGATTTCGACATTTTGGCCGAGGGGATGATCTCGACCTCGGTGCCGTCGGCCAGTTTGCCGTCGGTCACGTCCTCTGGCAGGTGATAGACCGGGCGGCCATTGGCGTCGCGGGTCTGATAGATTTCGTGAGTCACCATGCCCTGAGTGAACAGCGCGTCGAATGGCTCGATGGCTTTCTTCGGCAGGTGGCCGGTTATCTGCATGGCTCGCGCAAAGAAGCGCGAATAGAGCAGGTGCAGAATCGCATGTTCGATGCCGCCGATATACTGATCCACGTTCATCCAGTATTCGGCCTCGGCCAGATCGGTGGGGGTTTCGGCACGGGGCGCGGTGAAGCGCGCGAAATACCACGACGAATCAACGAACGTGTCCATCGTGTCGGTTTCGCGCTTGGCCGGCGCCCCGCAGGACGGGCATTCGCAGTCACGCCAGGTCGGGTGGCGGTCCAGCGGGTTGCCGGGTTTGTCGAATGTCACATCATCGGGCAGGCGAACCGGCAGGTTCTCTTTCTTTTCGGGCACAACGCCGCAAGTGTCGCAATGCACCACGGGAATCGGGCAGCCCCAGTAGCGCTGGCGGCTCAGACCCCAGTCGCGCAGGCGATATTTGGTGACACCTTCGCCCCAGTCCGCCTTTTCGGCGAAATCGACGGTAGTGTTGATGGCCTCATCACCCGTTGCTTCGGTCAGGCCGGCGAAGTGATTCACCCAGCGGACTTTTTCGGTTTTCGGCGGAACGAAAGCGATCTTGTCGACCGGGGTGTCATCGTCCAGTGCAAAGAACGTATCGACCACCGGCAGACCGTATTTGCGGCAGAAGTCCAAATCACGTTGGTCATGCGCCGGGCAGGCAAATATCGCACCGGTGCCGTAATCCATCAGAATAAAGTTCGCGATCCAGACCGGCAGTTCCCAATTCGGGTCCAGCGGGTGTTTGACGGTGATGCCGGTGTCATAGCCCAGCTTTTCTGCTGTTTCGATGGCCTCTTCGGTGGTGCCACCCTTGCGGCATTCGGCCACGAATTCAGCAACTTCGGCGTTTTCAGCCTCCAACTGCTTGGCAATCGGGTGGTCAGGCGAGATACCCACAAAAGACGCGCCCATCAGCGTATCGGGGCGGGTCGTATATACGGTGATCGGCTCGGCCCCATCGGTGCGTTCAAAGCTGAACTGCAGGCCGCGCGATTTGCCGATCCAGTTTTCCTGCATCAGCCGCACCTTGGCGGGCCAGTTTTCCAGCTTGTCCAGCGCGCTCAGCAGCTCTTCGGAATAGTCGGATATCTTGAAGAACCACTGTGTCAACTCACGCCGCTCGACCAGAGCGCCCGAGCGCCAGCCGCGCCCGTTTTCCACCTGTTCATTGGCCAGAACAGTCATGTCGACCGGGTCCCAGTTCACCACGGCGTTCTTGCGATAGACCAGCCCGGCCTCAAGCATATCCAGAAACAACGCCTGTTGCTGGCCGTAATATTCCGGGTCACAAGTGGCGAATTCGCGCGACCAGTCGACCGACAGGCCAAGCGGTTTCATTTGCCCTCGCATGTCGGCGATGTTGCCGTAGGTCCAGTCTTTGGGATGGCCGCCGATAGCCATCGCGGCGTTCTCGGCAGGCATCCCGAATGCGTCCCAGCCCATTGGATGTAGCACGTTGTGTCCAGTCGCCAGTTTGTGCCGCGCGATCACGTCGCCCATCGTGTAGTTGCGGACATGCCCCATGTGGATTCGGCCGGACGGGTAGGGGAACATCTCAAGCACGTAGTATTTCGGCTTGTCTGCCTTGTGATTAGCGGCAAAGATTCCGGCCTTGTCCCAGGCCTCTTGCCATTTTGCTTCGATTTCGTTGGCCGAGTAGCGCGACATCGTGCGGTCCTTCGTGAATGAAAACGCCGGGTGAGAGCCCGGCGTGGTATTAGTGTGATTTTCGGCAAGTTGCTAGAACTTGTTGTCCGCGATGCGCAGCTGGCGGGCTCGGGACAGGATGGCGTCTTCTACCGCGCGCGTGGTCGCCGCGCTGACCGGGTTGCCTCCGCTGGTTTGTAGTGCCACGGATAGCGACCGCGCTGCGAGGGCTGGATCGCTGATGTGGACGGTCGCGCGATATTGGCGCCCGCCACCCGGTGGGGTGCCGTAACCCGTTACAATTACACCGGTAAACGGATCGACTTCCTGCACAGGCAGAAAGTTGAGAACATCCAGAGAAGCCGTCCACAGGTATCGGTTCACATTCGCGACCTGCTCGGTATTGCCGGTATTGAAAACATCCCAGATGGTTGAACGATTTGGGTCGTTCAGTTCCCGCTCGTCCGAACGTCCACCATCCACGTTTCCAAGATTGGGGTTGGGGGCAGCGCTCCGATTCTGTCCGCAGGTCGACACGAGTGCGGTCGCTATGATCAAGCCGAAAATCGTCTGCAGGCGCATTGTAGAGGTGTCCTGTTTCACTGGGTCTCACTTGCTAGGTGATACTCCTAGACAAGGTCCAGTGCGGCAACAACCCTATTATTGTCACATACGGGTGGGTTTACTGACTGAAGAGGTCACAAAACTGACTGTGGCATCCTTGCACCAATCTGTGGCCAATGCGGTCTTCACGTTTATGCCATACTTGCGTGAAGGGGGCAAAAAGAGCGAAACGGTTCCCGTGCTGAGACATGTGCAATGACACTTGTCGAGTTAGAAAACTTTGAAACCGAGGGAAACAAGATGAAAAAAGTTCTCTTCGCATCGACCGCTCTGATCGCAACCGCATCGGTTGCCGCGGCCGAAGTTAAGTTCAGCGGTTATGGCCGCTTTGGTATTGGTTACCTGGAGGATCGTGGCTTCACGACCACCACCACCACTGCAGGCGGTGCAACCAACACTTTCTTCAACGAAGCCGACGAGACCATTCTGGTATCTCGCTTCCGTCTGAACATCGACGCAAACGTTGAAACCGACGGTGGCGTCGAATTCTCGGGTCGTGTTCGTCTGCAGGCTGACGAAGATGCAAGCACCGGCGAAGCCAACGCGGCTGGCCTGAACGGTGCACGCTTCTCGGTCATCTACGGTGGTCTGCGTGTTGACGCGGGCAACGTCGCAGGTGCATTCGACAACCTGGCAAACTACTACGGTAACGAGCCTGGCCTGGAAAACTTCATCGGCCAGTACTCGGGCGTTGACTATGACTTCCTGGCATACTCGTCGACCGGTTCGGGTTCGAACGCTGTGTTCTTCCAGTACGCAGTTGGTGACTTCGCATTTGGCGCTTCGTATGACCAAGCGACCATCTTCCAAGGTCAGGGCGTAACCAACGACGCTGATCGTTGGGACATCAGCGCGACCTACACCTTCAACAACTTCACTGGTGCTCTGGCATACGGTCAAACCGACTCGGACGGTCTCCTGGCCGACGACCCGAGCCTGCTGGTTCTGACGCTGGGCGCAGAATTCGGTGACTTCTCGGGTACTGTGTTTGTCGCAGACGATAAAACCGAAGTCGACGCAACCGACGGCACCGCATACGGTGTTTCGGCAGCCTACAATGTTGGTTCGGCTCTGACCCTGACCTTCGCTTACGGCGACGGTTCGGCTGACGAAGACCTGCAGCAGTACGGTATCGGTGCTCTGTACGACCTGGGTGGCGGTGCATCGCTGCGCGGTGGTATCGGCAACAGCGACTGTGACGTCTGCGAAGACTCGCAGCTGCGCGCAGACTTCGGTGCCCAGTTCAACTTCTAAGTTGATCTGAACCGCAAGGTTTAAGGGCAGGTCTTCGGACCTGCCCTTTTCTTTTTGATCGACATGGTGTTTTCCTGCGCCCAAGCCAGAATGAGGAATCCCATGTCACTGCAGGAAATCTCTGCCCGTATTGCTAAAGCCGAAACCGCCGCCGGGCGGCCGGAAGGGTCAGTTCAACTGATTGCCGTCTCAAAGGTGCAGCCCAACGAACGTATCCGCGATGTACTGCAACAGGGTCACAAGTGCTTTGGTGAGAATCGTGTGCAAGAGGCTGCAGGGAAGTGGCCCGAATTCTCTGTAACCTACCCCGATATTGACCTTCACCTGATCGGCCCCTTGCAAACCAACAAGGCCCGGCAGGCAATGGAGCTATTCAGCACAATTCATTCGATCGATCGCCCGAAGCTGGCGAAAACTCTTGCCCGTTTGGCGCAAGAGATTGGGTCATGTCCTGACCTGTTTATTCAGGTTAATACAGGTGAAGAAGATCAGAAAGCTGGGATTCCGCCAGCTGATACCGATGCGTTTATTGCCGAGTGCCGAGACCTTGACCTGCCTGTGAAAGGGCTGATGTGCATTCCTCCGGTGGAAGAAGAACCTGCGCTGCATTTTGCCTTGCTGGCCAAGATCGCCGAGCGCAACGGTTTGGCAGGCTTGTCGATGGGTATGAGCAGCGACTTTGAGCGCGCAATTGCGCTGGGTGCGACCCATGTGCGGGTTGGGTCTGCTATATTTGGCGCACGCGTTAAACCTCAGGAATGATCAGCCGCGTGCCCGGTTGAACATGGGCAGCAATCCAATGGAGGTGATCGCGCCGGAAGGCGACACAGCCTTCAGTGGGATAACCTGGTCGCCGCCATTGATGCAGAAAAATGGCCGACCCTTGCCCTGGTATTGCATTCGGCCAGTTCCAATCCGTGAGCAACACCATATCATATAGCGGGTCGGAACGGCGCAGCTTTTCGTGGCTGCAGGCGTAGGGCGCGCTGACCATTTGGTTATATCGCGCGTCGCTCACATCATCAGACCACAGGTCGCGGGGCCCGATCGGAATCGCCCAAGCGGTTGGGGGTGAAATCCTGTCTGGCCGATAAAGCATTCCGACGATTTGGTGCTCGCCAGTTGGGGTGGCGCCGTCGCCTTCGCGTTTTGTCGGGCTACGCCCGCCTTTTCCGATTGAGCATGGAAACGTGCGGCCAGCGAACCGAACCCCACGAGGCGTCAGCACCAGATCTTTTGGCGTCACAGCAGATGGCCCGACTTGGCTGCTTTTGTAGCCAGATACCCTCGGTTATGTGCAGTTTCACCAACCTTGAGAGGTACACGTTCGGTCACGGCAATGCCGGTTTTTTCCATCATGGCGATTTTAGCGGGGTTGTTCGTCAACAAGCGCACCGCGTTGAACCCTAGCGACTTCAGGATATCCGAACCCAGCCGGAAATCACGCTCATCATCCTCGAACCCAAGACGGTGATTGGCTTCGACCGTGTCAAAGCCCTGATCCTGCAGGAAATAAGCGCGCATCTTGTTGGCTAGGCCGATCCCGCGCCCCTCTTGGTTGAGATAAAGCAGGACACCAGCCCCTTCAGATCCCATCTGCGCCAGCGCGCCGCGCAACTGCGGTCCGCAATCGCATTTCAGGCTGCCCATCAGGTCGCCGGTAAAACAAGCCGAGTGCAAGCGCGCAAGAACCGGCTTGCTGCGATCCGGTCGCCCGATTTCAATGGCGTAATGCTCTTCACCCCCATCTTCGGGGCGGAAGACGTGCAGGCGTCCGGCCTCGGAAACCTCCATTGGCAGGCGCGCGGCGACCACCTCGTTCAGCAGGCTACGATCTGCCAGATGCGGGGCAGCGCGGGTATGGTCGATGCAGGTCAACCCGTTCGAGGCCGCAAAACCGCGCCCATCTTCGATCTGCACAACAACAGCAGAAGGCAGAAGCCGCGCGGATTTTGTAAGGGCAATGGCGATACGGTGAAGGTTCGCATTGCCCGTACGTTCGCTCATCAACGGCCCCTTCATCGGAGCGTCCAGGTCGTCCGAGGGGTCGGCTACAGCCTGAACCCAGGAAATATCGACGTCGGCCGGAACCACGACCCGCGCCAAATCACCGTCATAAGCGCGTGCCTTTAACGTCTCGGCCCGGCGAACAGTGATGGCAACCACCGGGTCACCATCCAGGCCACGCAAATCGGCAAGCCGTTGTGCGCTAAGTGTTTCTGCGGCAATGGCGACAACGCTGAACCCGGTGTCATCGGTCAGCACAACCGGAACGCCCATGCGCAGGTCGGCCCGCGCCCGCGCCAGCAGTTCAGAGATATCCGGAATGAGACTCATGCATGTTACCCTATAACGGTCAAAAACTCCTCTAGCGCGATCTGAAAGAAATGTGAAACAATTCCTACTCGCCGGACACGAGGGCGTGAGACGATTGCAGCAAACCTTGTTGAACGCGTGTTCTACGCGCAAGTGTCCGAAAAGGCTTAGGAGGACCGGGAATGGCACAGCTTAAGAAAATCCTGTTGGTGGATGATGACGAGGATCTGCGCGAAGCGCTGAGTGAGCAACTCGTGATGACCGAAGACTTCGACGTGTTCGAAGCGTCAGATGGTGCCTCGGCAATGGAGCGCGCCCGCGAGGCGATTTACGATCTGGTGATTCTGGATGTTGGCTTGCCGGATACCGATGGACGCGAACTGTGCCGCCTGATGCGTAAGCAGGGCGTTAAAAGCCCGATCCTGATGCTGACCGGTCATGACAGCGACGCCGACACCATCCTGGGCCTGGATGCCGGTGCGAATGACTATGTTCCTAAGCCGTTCAAATTCCCGGTTCTTCTGGCCCGCATTCGCGCCCAGCTGCGTCAGCACGAACAATCCGAAGATGCCGTTTTTGTTCTGGGGCCGTACACCTTCAAGCCCGCGATGAAGATGCTGATCACCGAAGAAGATCGCAAAATCCGTCTGACCGAGAAAGAGACGAATATCCTCAAGTTCCTCTATCGTTCGGCTGATGGCGTCGTCGCGCGCGATGTGCTGTTGCATGAGGTCTGGGGATACAACGCAGGTGTCACCACCCATACGTTGGAAACCCACATCTATCGCCTGCGTCAAAAGATCGAGCCCGATCCGTCGAACGCGCGCCTTTTGGTCACAGAATCGGGCGGATATCGGTTGGTATCTTAACTTTGATGGTATGACGCAGATCAAAGTGATACTCTGAAGATATATTTAGGTTACTCCCAACCCGTGCATGTCCGGGTAATGACATGTACCTCCCTGTTGGACTGCCGGGCCTTTGGCCCGGCTTTTTTTGGCTCGGGCGCTGCCCCATAGTCTTGATCCAACTGCTTGACTTATCAGTGGTTCGCGGTGCCAATTCTGCCCAACGAATTGGGAGGCGTGAGACTTGGCAAACGAAATCTGCACTCTGTTGAATATTGAAAAACCCGTTCTGTCGGCCCCTATGGGTGGGGCCGCTGGACCTGAACTTGTTGCGGCTGTTTGTAATGCAGGCGGGTACGGAGTGATTCCCCTATGGGGTAAGCCTGCGGATCAGGTCTCGGAAGGGATAGATGCCGTGCGTGCGCTGACGGATCGCAATTTCGCCGTCAATCTGAACCTCGCCTTCCCGTACGAAGACCAGCTGCGGGTTTGTATCGACAAGCAGGTTCACGCCGTTTCGTTGTTCTGGGGGATGGAACCTTCGGCCATCTCGGACGCCAAGAAAGGCGGGCTGTGCGTCATGGTCAGTGTCGGTAACGCTGCCGAGGCAAAGGCCGCGCAGGATGCCGGAGCGGACATCATCGTTGCCCAAGGATGGGAAGCAGGTGGCCATGTCTGGGGGCAGGTCGCGACAATGGCGCTGATTCCGGCCGTCGTGGACGCGGTTTCGATTCCTGTTGTTGCCGCTGGCGGAATCGCCGACGGGCGCGGTATGGCGGCCGCGTTGATGTTGGGGGCTTCGGCGGTTTGGGTCGGTACTCGGTTTTTGGCCAGTGCCGAGGCAACGATACACGAAGACTATCGCCGCCGCGTGCTGAACGCGTCTGAGGCGCAGACCGAATGGTACACTGACCTGTATGATGTGAAGTGGCCGCAGGCACCACATCGCGCGTTAGCCAATTCTACCGCGCAAACGTGGAAAGAAGCAGGCTCGGCCGCTCCGGGGCATCGCCCGAACGAAGGCGAAATCATCGGTCAGCGCCCGGGTGGAGAGGACGTTGTCCGATACCAGAGCTATACGCCGTTGTCAGGGACAGAAGGGGATATCGAGGCGATGTCACTTTGGTCTGGGCAAGGTGTTGCAATGGTCCGTGACATCATGCCTGCCGCCCAAATCGTCGAGGAGCTTTTTACCGAAGCGCAAGCGCTTTTGAACTCCGCCCCTGCTCGATTATAGGCTGGGAAAGCGCTGCTTTTTCCGATGGTACCTTGTCTTCTACCGCGTTAACGTCGCGCGCAACCGCGATAAAGGAATCCCCCATGCCTTTCACTCTTGCCACCTGGAACATCAACTCGGTCCGCCTGCGCGAACCTATCGTGTTGAAATTGCTGCAGGAAGAGGCCCCTGATGTGCTGTGCCTGCAAGAGTGTAAATCCCCCGTCGAGAAAATCCCGACCGAAGGCTTTGCAGAACTGGGCTATACCCACATGGTTGCGCGCGGGCAAAAGGGCTATAACGGCGTCGCGATCCTGTCGCGTATCCCGATGGAGGAGGTCGGCGACAAGGACTTCGCCGGTCTCGGCCACGCCCGCCACATTGCCGCGCGGCTGGAAAACGGTGTGACCATCCAGAATTTTTATGTTCCTGCGGGCGGTGATGTGCCCGACCGCGAGGTGAATGAGAAGTTCGGGCAAAAGCTGGACTACCTGGCCGACATGCGCGACTGGTTCCGCGCTGACAAGCCCGAAAAATCCATTCTGGTCGGCGACCTGAACATCGCCCCGCGCGAAGATGACGTGTGGTCGCATAAACAACTGCTCAAAGTCGTCTCGCATACACCGATCGAAGTTGAGGCGCTGGCCGAGACACAGGATGCAGGTGGTTGGGTTGATGTCACCCGTCAGGATATCCCCGAAGGGCAGCTTTATAGCTGGTGGTCCTACCGCGCGCGCGATTGGGATGCGGCGGATAAGGGGCGACGTTTGGATCACGTCTGGGCGACACCCGATATCTCGAGCGCGGGGCATTCCAGCCGGGTCCTGCGCGACGCCCGCGGGTGGGAGAAACCCAGTGATCACGCCCCGGTTTTTGCCACTTTCGACCTGTAACAGCACAAATCTGCCCTTGGTTTCCGCGACGCGCGGCTGCATATAAGGCGCAAGTTTGAACCGGAGACGTATCGCCATGGACCTTCTGAACACTGCCACCGGCCCTGCCGCCACTGATCTGATCAAGGACGGGTCCGAGGCCACGTTTATGGCCGACGTCGTCGAAGCCTCGCAAGACGTGCCGGTCATTGTCGACTTTTGGGCCCCGTGGTGCGGCCCCTGCAAAACCTTGGGCCCGATGCTGGAAGAGGCCGTCACCGCCGCCAAGGGCGCGGTCAAGATGGTCAAGATCAATGTCGACGAGGCGCAGATGATCGCTGGTCAATTGCGCATTCAGTCGATCCCGACCGTCTATGCGTTTCACAAGGGCCAGCCTGTTGATGGTTTTCAGGGCGCGCTGCCGGGATCCGAGATCAAAGCGTTCATCGACCGCGTGATCGAAGCGGCGGGTGGCGAAAGCCCCGGTGGACAGTTGGACGAAGCCGTCGCCGCAGCCGAGGAAATGCTGGCCGAAGGCGCGGCCACGGATGCGGCCCAGACTTTTGCGGCCATTCTGGGCGAAGACCCCAACCACGCCGGTGCCTATGGCGGGCTGGTGCGCGCCCATATTGCTGCGGATGATCTGGAGCAGGCCGAAGCGATCCTGAACGGTGCTCCGGCCGAGATTTCCAGCGCGCCCGAATTGGAAGCTGCCCATGCGCAGTTGGAACTGGCCAAACAGGCCGCCGATGCTGGCCCCGTGGCCGAGCTGAAGGCGGCGGTTGAGGCCGACCCCGACAACCATCAGGCCCGGTTCGATCTGGCGCAGGCGCTGCATGCGAACGGCGATGTGGAAGAGGCCGTCGCGCAATTGCTGGACCTGTTCCGTCGTGATCGCGAATGGAATGAAGGCGCGGCCAAGGCGCAGCTCTTCACGATCTTTGATGCACTCAAGCCCAATGATCCGATTGTTCTGAACGGGCGGCGTAAGCTCAGCTCGATGATATTTGCCTAATTTCCGATCAGAGCTACACTCGGATACATGATGCATCCCGCCGATCTGCCGGAAACGGTTTCCGTATTCCCTCTGCCCGGGGCGCTGCTGCTGCCCCGCGCGCGCCTGCCGCTGCATATCTTCGAACCGCGCTATCTGCAGATGCTGGATGATGCGTTGAAAACACCGGAACGATTGATCGGGATGGTGCAACCCAACCCGTCTGCCAGCGACGACGCGCGTCTTCACCAGATCGGTTGCGCAGGCCGTGTGACGCAGTTTTCCGAGACCGAGGATGGGCGCTATCTGATCACGCTGTCCGGGGTCTCGCGGTTCCGCATCCGATCCGAGTTGGACGCTTTCACCCCCTATCGCCGCTGTGCCGTGTCGTGGGAGGGGTTCGACCGCGATCTGGGTAAAACCGAACAGGATGACGGGTTCAATCGTCCGCGTTTCCTGAACCTGTTGGAAAAGTTCTTTTCGTCGCAAAACCTATCGACGGATTGGGACACGTTGAAAGATGCGGATGATGAGCTGCTGGTGAATTCGCTGTCGATGCTGCTGGATTTCGACCCCGAAGAAAAACAGGCCCTGCTTGAGGCACCCTGTCTGCGCACCCGCCGCGAGACCTTGGTAACACTGATCGAATTCGCCATGCGCGGCGGATCGAACGAGGACCACTTACAATGACTGAACACGCGTTTGACCGCCACATGCTTGAGGCGCTGATCTGCCCGCAGACCCACACGACCCTGCATTATGACGCGGACAAGCAGGAACTGGTGTCGAAAGCCGCCGGCCTGGCCTTTCCGATCCGCAATGGCATTCCGGTGATGCTGGTCGATGAGGCGCGCGAGCTGGATTAAATCGCGCGGCCTTGCAGCAGTTTGGGCAGGTCTCCGGTCAACCCTGCGGCCTCGCGCACAAAGCCGCGCCGTAGGCCCGGCAGCGATCCAACAATCCCCATCCCGATATCGCGGCCCATCCGCAGCAGCGGATTATCATTGGAAAACAGCTTGTTGAACACATCCGTCGCCATTGCCAGAGAGGCCGTGTCGAACCTCCGCCATTCCTGAAAGCGCTCCAGCACCAGCACCGATCCGATATCCTCACCGCGTCGTCCGGCGAGCGTCAGAACTTCGGCCAATGCGCCCACATCGCGCAGACCAGCGTTCAGCCCTTGGCCTGCAATCGGGTGCATCCCGTGGGCGGCATCCCCGACCAGAGCCATGCGGTCACCGATGAAGGAGTTAGCGATGGTCAGGTTCAGCGGATAGGTGAACCGGTCTCCGGCGATGCGAATGTCGCCCAGAAAATCGCCGAACCGGGGGCGCAGGACTTGCAGATAGTCGGCCTCGGGCAGGGCATTGATGCGCTTGGCAGTGTCAGACCGTTCGCTCCAGACGATCGAGCTGCGATTGCCGGTCAACGGCAGGATCGCCAGCGGGCCGGGTGGCATGAAGAACTGATGCGCGATACCGTGATGGGGCAGGTCATGTTCAATCGCACAGACCAGCGCGGTTTGGCCGTAATCCCACCCCGTCCGTTTGATGCCCGCGCGCGCGGCGGTACCGCTGCGGCGGCCATCGCAGCCTACCAGCAGCCCACCCGAAACGGTCGCGCCATCATCCAGTGTCAGGGTCACACCGGTCGCGTCAGCCTCTTGCGCGACAACTGTGCGTCCGTTGATCTGCGTGATCCGGGTCTCCTCGGCCATGGCGTCCAGAAAGGCGCGGCGCAGGTGGCGGTCTTCGACCATAAAGCCCATCGGGCCCTCTTCGATCTCGGCATGGTCGAAATGCATGAAGAACGGAGAGGGACCCGCGCCCGCATGTCCATCCGTGACCTTAATCTCCAGCATGGGCTGGGCGTGATCGGCGACCTTGCCCCACATGCCCACAGCATCCAGCAGGCGTTGCGAGGCCAGCGCCAGTGCGTAGGCACGGCCGTCAAACGCCGCGTTCTTGCGGACTTTCTGGGCCAAACTGTCGATGATGGTGACGGAATGCCCCGTCTGTGCCAGCGCCAAAGCCAAAGCCGGGCCATTCAGGCCGCCGCCTACGATCAGGATATCGGTCTTGTGTTCCATGCCCCGCAATATGCGCCCCCTTTCGGGATTGTCCATGTGCGGTCCTGTCGCTACCGTCCCGTCAGCGGAATTTTCCAAGGGGGCAGGGATGCAGGACTGGTTGACCATGACGGCGTGTGATCTGGGGCGGGGGATCGGCATGGGCCAGATTGACCCGGTCGAGCTGACCGAGACCTATCTGACTGCCATCGACGCCCATCCCTACCGCGACCGCATCTATGCGCGCGTCACCCATGACCGCGCCCGGGCCGAGGCCAAGGCCGCGCAGGATCGCGCCGCGCTGGGCCTGCGCCGGTCACTGCTGGACGGGGTGCCGATCAGCTGGAAAGACCTGTTCGATACCGCGGGCACCGGGACCGAGGCCGGATCGGCCCTGCTGAAAGGCCGGGTGCCGCAGGCGGACGCGGTTGTCGTGCGCAACGCCACGGCCATGGGCACGGTCTGTCTGGGCAAAACCCATATGAGCGAGCTGGCCTTCTCGGGCCTGGGCCTGAACCCGATCACCGACACGCCGCCCTGCATTGATGATGTGGATGCGGTGCCGGGCGGGTCATCCTCGGGCGCGGCGGCCTCGGTCGCTTGGGGCTTGGCGGCTTGTGGGATTGGGTCCGACACCGGAGGCTCGGTTCGTATTCCGTCCGCATGGAACAATCTGGTGGGTCTGAAAACAACTGCAGGGCGGGTCAGCCTTGAAGGCACGGTGCCACTGTGCCTGCGCTTCGACACCGTGGGCCCGCTGGCCCGGTCGGTTGAGGACGCGGCGCATATGCTGGCCTTGTTGGAAGGCGGCACACCCGCCGATCTGCGTGGGGCCAGCCTGAAAGGCCGCCGCTTTGCTGATCTGCAAAACATCGCCAAGGATAAGCTGCGCGACACTCCTCGCGCCGCTTATGACAGCGCGCTGGAGCGTTTGCGCGATGCCGGGGCCGAGATCGTACCGCTGGAAGTGCACGAACTGGCGGATGCGATGGCGCTGTCCGGTGTGCTTTACACGACCGAGGCCTATGGCCTGTGGCGCGATGTGATCGAAGCCAACCCGGATGCGATGTATCCAGAAATCCTCGAGCGGTTCCGCACGGGCAAGAACGTCTCGGGTGCGGATTACATCGCGGCGTGGTCCAAGCTGAAGGCCTCTCGCGCTGCCTGGGATGCGGCCACATCCGGGTTTGATGCTGTTCTGGCCCCGACTGCTCCTATTCTACCGCCTAATCTGGATCGGTTGCTGACCGATCACGACTATTACGTCACTGAAAACCTGCTTGCTTTGCGCAACACGCGGATCGGCAACCTGATGGGTCTGGCCGCGCTGACCCTACCGACAGGAACACCGGGCTGCGGGTTGATGATGATGGGCTATCCTGGGTCCGAGGAAGCTCTGTTACGGATCGGATCAGCGGCCGAGGCGGCATTGGCCTGAATGCCACAATCCCCTGATTCGCCATCACTTTGGCTGGACGAAACGGGGTGTGATCTGTAACCTGCCTGAAAACGGGGCGATAATGATCCCGAACTTGAGGCAGTAGATATGAATTTCCCCGAGCGGTTTTCGAACCTACCGGAATACGCATTCCCGCGTCTGCGCACCCTGTTGGACCACCACCAGCCGGGCGGCGATGTGATTCACATGACCATCGGCGCGCCGATGCACGATTTCCCGGCTTGGGTGACGGATGTGATCGCTGAGAATGCCGCAGGATTTCAAGGGTATCCGCCCAACGAAGGCTCACCCGAGTTGCGCGGCGCGATCACCGACTGGATCGCGCGCCGCTATGGCGTGACGATGGACCCGGACACCAATGTGATGGCCCTGAACGGCACGCGCGAGGGGCTGTATAACGCCGCCATGGCGCTGTGCCCCGAGGAAAAGAATGGCCAGAAGCCGGTCGTCCTGTGCCCGAACCCGTTCTATCAGGTCTATATGGTGGCCTCGATCTCGGTCGCGGCGGACCCTGTTTTTGTATCGGCCACGGCCGCCACTGGACACCTGCCCGACTATGCAGGCCTGCCCGAGGATGTGCTGAACCGCACCGTCGCGGCCTATATCTGTTCACCCGCCAACCCTCAGGGCGCTGTGGCCTCGCGCGACTATTGGGCCGAACTGATCGGGTTGGCCGAGAAATACGATTTCCGCATCTTCGCCGATGAATGTTATTCCGAAATCTACCGCAACGAGGCACCGGTCGGCGCTCTGACCGTCGCGCAAGAGATGGGCGCAGACCCTGAACGTGTGGTGCTGTTCAACTCGCTCTCGAAGCGGTCGAACCTGGCCGGGCTGCGCTCGGGCCTGATTGCGGCTGGGCCAGATACGATCAAACGGGTCAAACAGCTGCGCAACTATGCCGGATCGCCACTGCCTTTGCCGTTGCAGGCCGCCGCTGCACGTGTTTGGGCGGACGAAGAGCATGTCATCCAGAACCGCGCGCTATATCAGGAAAAATACGCCATCGCGGATGAGGTTTTCGCGGGCGTGCAAGGCTACATGTCACCCGAGGCCGGGTTCTTTCTGTGGCTGCCGGTCGAAAATGGCGAAGAAACCGCATTGAAGCTGTGGCGTGAAACCGGGGTTCGGGTTTTGCCAGGCGCATATCTTTCCCAAGGCGATCCGGGGCAAAACCCGGGCGAGCAATTTATCCGGGCCGCTTTGGTGGCCCCAAAAACAGAGTTGCAGCACGGGCTGATCAAGCTGCGTGACTGCATCTATTCGTGAGGTACGAGGGCAAAATGGCATCATTGAACGCGCGCAACCGCGATCCATTGCTGGACAGTACAACGCAAGCCGCCATTGAACGGCGCAGCAAAGAGCTGATCGGGATTGCCTTGATCCTGCTGGGGTTGGCCGCGGCGGCTATGATCTGGTCCTACACGCCGGATGATCCGAACTGGATGGTCTCGACCGATGCGCCGGTGCAGAACTGGATGGGGCGGATTGGGGCCTCGATCGCCGCGCCCTTGTTCATGATCGTGGGCTGGGGCAGCTGGAGCATTGCCTTGGTCCTGATCGGCTGGGGCGTGCGCTTTGCCGGGCATTTTGGCGAGGATCGCGCGATTGCACGGCTGATCTTTGCGCCGATCTGGATTGCCGTCGTCTCGGTCTATGCAGCGACTTTGGTGCCGGATGAGGCTTGGCGCTCAACCCATAGTTTCGGCCTTGGAGGGCTGTTTGGCGACACCGTCATGGGCGCGTTTCTAACCCTGTTGCCGGTCGCATCGCATTTCATGGTCAAGCTGATGTCGCTGGCCATGGCGCTCGGGATGCTGGCGCTGGGCATTTTCGTCCTGGGTTTTACCAAGGAAGATGTGCGCAAAGGCTTCCGCGCCTTCCTGTTGGGCTTGGTGATGTCTTACGACACGCTGATGAACCTGCTGGGCCGCAGTGCGTCGGCAACCGCGCAGGCGGCTCGTGACCGCCGCGCGCAATGGGATGAGCGCAAAGCCGCGCGTGTCGAAGCCGCCGAAGCCGTGTTCGACGATGACTTGGCTTACGCCGATCCGCTGTTCGAAGAGCCTCCGCTGACTGCGGCCGAGCCCGTGAAATCGGGCTTGCTGTCGCGTATCCCCGATCTGATCCGCCGCCCGGACCCTATGCCTGAGCCCGAATTGATTGACCGCGAGCCTCTCGCCGATTTTGAAGAGATGCCGGGCGAAGACCGCATCCGGTCCAAGATTTCCGCCGCTGTGCGCAACCGCAAAGTCGCCGCGGGTGAGATGACGCCCGAGCCCGACCCCAACCTGCCGCTGACCAAGGGGCGGGGACGTGGGCCCGATCCGTTGATCCTGAACTCTGGCGCGGGTGAATTGCCGCCGGAACCGCCGATGACGTCGACTGGTTTGCCACCCGAGCCGATGCTGACGGCAGAACCAACCGAGTGGCAGGAACCTCTGCATCAGGATTTTGCGCCCGAGCCGGACTATGATGAGGCCGTGTTCGAGGATGAGCCGATGGTTGAACCCGAGCCCGCCCCTCAGTCGCGCCCGGCGATGAAAATCCCGGTGGCTGAACCGCGCAAACCGGTTGTCGCGCAACCTGTGCGTCGCGCGCCTCAGCCTTCGCGCCGCGCGCAGGCCGAAGCGCAGCCTGCGCTGTCGTTCGAGGACAAGCATTCCGATTTCGAATTGCCGCCTTTGGGCCTGCTGGCCAACCCCGCCAGCATTCAGCGCCATCACCTCAGCGATGAGGCGTTGGAGGAAAACGCCCGGATGCTGGAAAACGTGCTGGATGACTATGGCGTCAAGGGTGAGATCGTCAGTGTTCGCCCCGGTCCCGTTGTCACCATGTACGAACTAGAGCCCGCACCTGGTCTGAAAGCCAGCCGTGTGATCGGTTTGGCCGACGATATCGCACGCTCGATGTCGGCACTGTCCGCACGTGTTTCGACCTTGCCAGGGCGCTCGGTCATCGGCATCGAACTGCCCAACGAAAATCGCGAGATGGTGGTGCTGCGTGAAATCCTTGCCAGCCGTGATTTCGGCGACGGCAATCACGCGCTGCCGCTGGCGCTGGGTAAGGATATCGGCGGCGACTCTGTTGTGGCGAACTTGGCCAAGATGCCTCACCTGCTGATCGCGGGGACCACAGGGTCCGGTAAATCGGTGGCGATCAACACGATGATTCTGTCGCTGCTCTATAAGCTGACACCAGATGAATGCCGCCTGATCATGATCGACCCCAAGATGCTGGAACTATCGGTTTATGACGGCATCCCGCATCTGCTGTCCCCGGTTGTGACCGACCCAAAAAAGGCGGTTGTCGCCCTGAAATGGGTCGTGGGCGAGATGGAGGACCGCTATCGCAAAATGTCCAAGATGGGCGTGCGCAACATCGCGGGCTATAATGGCCGCGTGAAGGATGCGTTGGCCAAGGGCGAGATGTTCAGCCGCACGGTCCAAACGGGCTTTGACGACGAGACCGGAGAACCCACCTTCGAGACCGAAGAATTCGCACCCGAGGCGATGCCCTATATCGTCGTTATCGTCGACGAGATGGCCGACTTGATGATGGTCGCGGGCAAAGAGATCGAAGCGTGTATTCAACGTCTGGCGCAGATGGCGCGGGCCTCGGGTATTCACCTGATCATGGCGACGCAGCGGCCTTCGGTTGATGTGATCACCGGAACGATCAAGGCAAACTTCCCGACCCGGATCTCGTTCCAGGTGACCTCGAAAGTCGACAGCCGGACCATTTTGGGCGAGATGGGCGCCGAGCAACTGCTGGGGCAGGGCGACATGCTCTATATGGCGGGCGGGGCCAAGATCACCCGTTGCCACGGCCCGTTCGTGTCGGACGAAGAGGTCGAAGAAATCGTCAACCACCTGAAGCAGTTCGGCCCGCCCGATTACATGAGCGGTGTCGTCGACGGCCCGGCCGAAGAAAAGGCCGACAATATCGATGCAGTTCTTGGCCTGAATACCGGTGGCAACACCAATGGCGAGGATGCTTTGTACGATCAGGCGGTGGCGATTGTGATCAAGGATCGCAAATGCTCAACCTCGTATATCCAGCGGAAACTTGCCATCGGCTACAACAAGGCCGCCCGTCTGGTTGAGCAGATGGAGGACGAAGGTGTTGTTTCCGCAGCAAATCATGTCGGAAAGCGCGAAATCCTCGTCCCCGAGCAATAGGATATTTAATAACAAGGGCAAAGCGCCTATCTGTGCCTTATGAAACAGATTGCTTTTGCCCTTGCTTTGACATTGGCCGCACCCGCCGCGTGGGCTGCGGATAAGCTGCCATTGTCGCAGATATCGAACTATCTGAACGAGTTGAAAACCGTTCAGACCACCTTCACTCAGGTCAATGATGACGGGTCGCTCAGCACCGGTAAGCTGTGGATTGAACGGCCGGGCAAGATGCGGTTCGAATACGACCCGCCCAACAGCGCTGTTGTTCTGGCGCGGGCTGGGACGGTTCAGATTTTCGACCCAAAGTCCAATCAACCACCCGAGCAATACCCCTTGCGGCGCACACCGCTGTCATTGGTTCTGGCGCGGAATGTGAACTTGGCTCAGGCGAATATGGTGGTCGGGCACGACTTTGACGGTACGGCTACGGTCGTGACAGCGCAAGATCCCAAAAACCCGGATTCGGGCCGGATCGAACTGATGTTCACCGGGGATCCGGTAGAGCTGCGCAAATGGGTGATCCATGACAACGCAGGCAGCCAGACTACGGTCTTGCTAGGGCCGCTCGAGACGGGCGGGAACCTGGATAACAACCTCTTTTCGCGTCGGACCAGAAGCGGGTCAGGCAATCGCTGACCCACTGACCTTTTAGTAACGGCAGCCTGACAGTTGTGCCTGATACAGTTTGGCGCGCGCATCCACATCGTTGGCGACGTTCAACAGCCACGTTTTGCTGTAATGACTGCCGCGAGCATAGCCGGTATGGCCCTCGTGATACGCCAGATACTGGTTACGCGTGTCGTGCAGTTGGATGCCATTGCGATCTAGACTTTTGGTCATGTACCAGCCGATAAAGTCGGACGCATCTCGGATACGGTCCCGCTTGGCACGGCGTTTGCCGGTCTCGCGCTGGTATTCTTCCCACGTGCCGTCCAAAGCTTGGCTAAAGCCATAGGCGCTGCTTTGGCGGCCCATCGGGATGACACCCAGCACGTATTGGTGTGGAGTGCGCGCATCGTGCCGATAACGGCTTTCCTGATAGATTGTCGCCATCTGTACGTGAACTGGGACACCCCATTTCCGCTCTGTGGTTTTGAATGCCTTGATAAAGTCGGGCCGCTCGCGCGCAATGCTGCACGCGTCATTCAGCTTGCTGGGCGGCTGTTTCGAGCCGCCACTACAGGATGCCAAAAGCAGCACCCCGAAGAGTACGATAAGAATTCTGCTCATGTGCCTCGTGCCTTTTTTCTTTATTCTAGCGCAGATTGAGCGTTTTGGAAATCACAAAGGCTACAGCACAATAGCTAGAATTATGGGCATTGCGCCCACCGACAACACGGTCGAGACCATAACCATACCCGCTACTGCGTCCGCGTCGGCTTCGAAGCGTTCGGCCAGCAAGTAAGAGGTCACGGCCACGGGCGCGCACATTTGTAGCACCAGAACCCCGAATGCGACCGAATCCAAACCGAACGCCAGTGCGATACCCCAGCCAAGCGCGAAACAGACCGCCAGTTTCAACGCTGAAAGCCAGATAGCTTGCCCCAGTTTCCGGGTGGTCAGGCGCGCTATTGCGACGCCGACAGTGATCAGCATCATTGGAATAGCCATTTGCCCCAACAGATCCAGTGTATTGGTCAGGAACAGTGGCGTTTCCCACCCACGCCACAGAAACAGCGCGCCCAGCAAAGTGGCCCATACCATCGGTTCGCGTGCTACTTTGCCAAACGCGCCTTTGCCAGCAACCAGATAAATCCCGTAGGTAAAAGAGAAAAGTGCAGTGACGGCCAGAAAGATCACGGCAAATCCAAGCCCGGCCTGGCCAAAGGCAAAAATGCAAAGCGGTAGCCCCAAATTGCCCGTGTTTCCAAAGATGAGCGGTGCAAGATAGGTTCTACGATCCAGCCCGGAAAACCGCACAAATAAACCGAATGCGACAGCAAGTACCAGATGGCCAACAATGGCCGCCAGTGTGAACCGCGTCAGCTCGCCTGCGGGAATCTCAGTTTGCATAAGGGCAACAAAAATAAGGCTGGGTACTGCAAGCGTGACCGCCAAACGAGTCACGAATTCCAGTCGGTATTCGAATCCGAACCTGACCCACGCATAGCCGATTCCGGCTAAAAGAAAGACCGGAGCAACAATTTCAAACACTGTCAGTAAGAGGTTCACAGACTGTTTCCCTTAATTTCCGATCATTGATTGGCATTTCAGCGCATAAAAGAGTAGTAAGACCTTTGGGGGCTGAAGATATGCTGAAGACAAACGCCAAGTACCGTCTGGGTCAGGTGGTTCGCCACAAGAAACATCCCTTCCGAGGGGTCATTTTTGATGTGGATCCGGAATTCTCGAACACGGAAGAATGGTATCAAGCGATACCGGAAGACAGTCGTCCGCTCAGAGAACAACCGTTCTATCATTTGTTGGCCGAAAACGACCAATCTTTCTATGTTGCTTATGTTTCTGAACAAAATCTGGTTGCTGACCAGTCGGGCGAACCAGTGGAACATCCCGATATTCCCGACATGTTCGGTCCGTTCGAAAACGGTGCGTACCCTTTGCACTTTCACCTGAACTGATAACGGGGCAGCCGGCGCTTGGTCAGTAGCCAAGCGCGCAACCGTCTTTTCTGGGATCGCTTGCGCCTTCAAGCACACCGTCCTCTTTGATGAGGATTGCCTGAGCGCCGCCGAGCGGGGTTTCCGGAATTTCAACTTTGTGACCCATATCGCCTAATTGTTCAGCCACCTTGCGCGGAATTCCGCGCTCGAGTTTCAGTACGCCCCCATCAGCGAATGCGCGTGGCGCGTCGATGCTGGCCTGAAGGTCCAAACCGTGATCGGTGAGGTTCGACAACAGGCGCGCATGGCCGGTTGGCTGGAACGCTCCGCCCATCACGCCGAAGGGCATGGTGATCCGGTTGTCCTGCATGACCATGCCTGGAATGATGGTATGCATCGGGCGTTTGCCGCCGCCCATTTCGTTGGGGTGGCCCTGTTGCAGCGTGAACCCGGCGCCACGGTTTTGCAGCAAAATCCCATATTTCTCGGATGCGATGCCCGAGCCAAAACTGTGGAAGATCGAATAGATCAGTGACACTGCCATTCGGTCGCGATCGACGACGGTGATATAGATCGTATCTTTGTGAATTGCCTCAGTGACCGGTGCAGCAGCGGGCATCGCGCGATTGGGGTCGATTAACGCGGCTAAGCTGTCGGCAATACCCTGATCAGTGAACTTCTGAGCCTGTGCCATATGATCGGGGTCAGCAATGAACCGGTTGCGGGCGTCATAGGCCAATTTTGAGGCTTCAGCCTCAATATGAATACGCTCGACCCCGAACGGGTCCATACCGGACAGATCAAAGTTCTTCAGAATATTAAGCAGAAGAATCGCCGTGGCCCCCTGACCGTTGGGCGGATGTTCGAACAGTTCGGTGTCATGGTACCGGCCGCTCACCGGTTTCGTCTTGGAAAAGGCGGTCGACGCGAAGTCCGCTTCTGTATGTACACCGCCGCGGCTTGTCAGGGCATCGATCATGTCCTGCGCGATGTCACCAGTGTAAAATGCATTCCTGCCGTATTTGGCAATCTGCCGCAGCACTTGGGCCTGACCGGGCGCGCGAAAAACCTGCCCGATTTTGGGTGCGACCCCGTTGAACAGATAGTGGTCTCGTGCGGCGCCTTGCAGGTTGGATGCGCCCGATATCCAGTCAAATGCCACCCGCGGCGCGACCGGAACCCCGATTTCGGCATAGTGAACCGCGGGTCGTAGAATGGTTTCAAGCCCGAGTTTTCCCTCGGTTTCAGCCAAATGGCAAAATGCATCCACCGCACCGGGGATTGTCACAGCTTCGGGCGTGTTCAAGGGGACAGTCTCCAAACCCTTGGCGCGCAGGTCTTGCGCTTTGGCCGCAGCAGGCGCGCGACCTGATCCGTTCAAAGCCCGAACTGTGTTTTCGCCCGCGCGATTGAAAAGTACAAAGCAATCGCCGCCGATACCGGTCATTTGCGGCTCGCAAATTCCCAACAAGACCGCTCCTGCGATCGCGGCGTCCATCGCATTGCCGCCCTGCTGCAGCGTTTGCAACGCAACTTGGGCCGCCAAAGGATGTGACGTAGCACACATGCCTTCGGTTGCCAGAACCTGCGACCGGCCCGGTGTATGGAAATCGCGCATGGTGATGCTCCCGTGACTGAACGCGCCGAACGTATCGCGCGGGTTGGTATTGTCCAGTCAAATCAAGGGGAAGTTCCTCGGCACCGTTCACTGGGTGGGGGCTGTGACACTTGGCGCCGAGGGAAGCTATCTGAGCTACGAGTTAATTTTTGCTCTTTGTTTGCGGCGCGACAATGGTCTGATCTGGGCGTTATTGTGACATTTTCGGTCTAGCCCAAGCGTGGAAAGTCAAAGCGCAGGGACAGACGATTGCAGCCGTCCGCGTGTTCATAACGGATTTCGCTGGTCAATTCATGGATCAGAAACCAGCCAAACCCACCTTCGGGCAGATCATCCAGCGAGGAGCCAAGCGGGGCAGGGACCCCGTCAGGTACGCGAAACCCCGGCAGTGGGTTGCCTGTGTCCGAGATCAGGATCTCAAGCCAGTTTTCGTGCAATCGGCATCTGACCTTGACCTTTGCCGGTGTAATTCCCGCATATGCGTGTTCAACGACATTATTGATCGCCTCGGCCAGCGCTATCTTGACGTCGGCGGCTTTGTGTTGCGGCAGGCCCTGAGCTTCTAGGCAGGTGCTAATTCTGGCGATGCCAGTGCTGGCTTCAGCCTCGGTCGCGGCAAAGTTCAAATCCATGCAATTTTCGTCACACATGGCCATTGCGCCCATTCAGATCCGTCAGTCCGCCGCAGCCGTCAGCGCATCGTCCAATGTCGGGTACAGCTTGAACACCGTATCCATGCGCGTCAGCCGAAACACCTTTTCGACAAACGGGTGCAGCCCGGCCAGATCCAGACGTCTTTCGCTGCCGAGTTGCTTCATCGAGGCCACGATGGCCCCAAGCCCGCTGGAATCAATGAATTCGACATCCGTCAAATCCAGAACGACCCGTGGCGCCCCGCCTTGTGCCGTGCTTCGCATGTCTTCTTTGAACTGGATGGCCATCGCGGCATCAATCCGGTCGGAATGGACCGTAATGACCTGCGTTGTGTCAGTCGTTTTGCTGGTCAGGCTCATACGCGACTATCCTTCAAACTGAAAATAAATGGTAGAAATACGCTAGACGGCAAATCTTACCATTCGGTATCCAAAGGTAGGGAAGTTGAGAGGAGCATCCGTATGAAACAGGTCGTGATAGCAGGGGCTGCACGCACTCCGATGGGTGGATTTCAGGGGATGTTCGACGGGGTTGCCGCTGCCGAACTGGGCGGGGCCGCAATCCGTGCGGCGCTTGATGGCGCACAGGCCGACACAGTGGACGAGGTTCTGATGGGCTGCGTTTTACCGGCCGGTCAGGGTCAGGCGCCCGCGCGGCAGGCGGGCTTTGCTGCCGGGCTTGGCGAGGACGTTCCCGCCACCACACTGAACAAGATGTGCGGGTCGGGCATGAAGGCTGCGATGATTGCGTACGACCAAATCGCCTTGGGTCATTCCGACACGATGATTGCCGGCGGGATGGAGAGTATGACGAACGCACCTTATCTGCTGCCCAAGATGCGTGGCGGTGCTCGGATTGGTCATGGGCAGGTCGTAGACCACATGTTTCTGGATGGGCTCGAGGATGCCTATAACAAAGGCCGTTTGATGGGAACCTTCGCCGAGGATTGTGCCGAGGCGTATCAGTTCACGCGTGAAGAGCAGGATGAATACGCCTTGCGTTCGTTGTCCAACGCGCTGTCCGCGCAGGAAACCGGTGCTTTTGACGCCGAGATCACACCTGTCGTGACCCGCTCTCGTAAGGGAGAGATCACTCATTCGGCTGATGAACAACCGCAATCGGCGCGTCCGGAAAAAATTCCGACGCTAAAACCAGCATTTCGCAAAGACGGGACGGTAACGGCGGCAAATTCCTCCTCTATCTCGGACGGTGCTGCGGCTCTCGTTCTCGCGTCAACCGATGCCGCCGAGGCCCGCGGGCTTACCATACGCGCGCGCATTCTTGGCCATGCCAGCTTTGCTCAGGCACCGGGTTTGTTCACCACTGCTCCGGTTCCTGCGGCGCAGTCCTTGTTGACTAAAATCGGGTGGTCCAAGGACGATGTGGATCTGTGGGAAGTCAACGAAGCCTTTGCGGTCGTCCCCATGGCCTTCATGCGCGAGATGGGCCTGCCCCGTGACATCGTCAATGTCAACGGAGGGGCCTGTGCGCTAGGGCACCCAATCGGCGCTTCGGGCGCACGGATCATGGTCACGCTTTTGAATGCGTTGGAAAAGCGGAACCTCAAACGGGGTGTGGCGGCCATCTGCATTGGTGGCGGTGAAGGGACGGCGATCGCAATCGAACGAGTTTGACGCTTTGGCGTTTTCGGCATAGGTCGCTGCACAAAGCAAATTGATCCGGACCAGTGACCATGACCGTCGACTATGCGCAGCTTGCTAAAGCCATTGCCGCTCTGACCGAGGGTGAAACGGATGAGGTCGCCCTGATGGCGACCGTCACCTGCGAGGTGCATCACAGCGATGATCGCTTTAACTGGACCGGGTTTTATCGGGTGACCGAGCCCGACCTGCTTAAGATTGGTCCCTACCAAGGTGGCCACGGTTGTCTTGTCATCCCCTTTAGCCGTGGCGTTTGTGGCGCAGCGGCCCGGACCCAAGAGGTGCAGCTTGTGGCTGACGTGGACGCATTTCCCGGCCATATCGCTTGTGCGTCCTCAACCCGGTCGGAACTGGTGTTGCCTGTCTTTGACGCGCAGGGAGAGGTGATCGCGGTGTTTGATATCGACAGCGATCTGCCCGATGCGTTTACTCAGGCAGATGCCGATGGGCTTGCCTCTATCCTGCGGGATGTGTTTGCGCGCTGAGGTTGGTTAGCCCAGCAGCGGGGGCAGAAAGGTGAAGGCAGCATAGCAAGCAGCGGCCTGACCGATCAGGATTGCAAATAACCATCTCGAAAATCCCCGTTTGCGGGTCTTGTGGCGGAATATCCACCGCCCGACTATGGCTCCGGGGCTGCCACCCAGCGCAGCCAGCCATAGCAGACGACGTTCCGGCACACGGCGCTTGCGCCGCCGAGCGCGAAGTTTGTCCCAGCCAAAGGCCAGCAGGGTCAGGGTATTGATCGCCCAAAGATACATCACTGCAATCCACATGCGTGACCGATACCGAACGTGGCCGCGTGACCCAAGTGAAAAAACGCTTGGTTTTTTCATCGATTCGCGCCATCGTGAAAAACAGGGATGAAATTTCACGACAACACGGAGCGGTAATTGAACTCGCAGGCCCCCCAAAGCGCGACCCTTGGTGCTGATATCCGCGCCCTGCGCAAAGCGCGCGGGCTGACGCTGAGTGAGATTGCGGCAAAGCTGAACCGCTCGGTCGGGTGGCTTAGCCAGGTCGAGCGGGATATGTCCGATCCGTCCATCTCGGACCTGCGACAGATGGCTGATTGTCTGGGCGTGCCCATGTCGATGCTGTTTGCCCATTCTGCCGCCCCGGCGGATGAACAGGGATATGTGGTCCGCGCCGGATCACGCCGCCCGATGGGATCGGGCGAAGAAGGACTGATCGAGGAATTGCTATCGCCCGATCTGACCGATGATTTTGAGATGGTGCATTCCACCTTCGAGCCCCGCTCGCAGATGCAGACCCCCGCCGACCGCCCGACGCAAGAGATGGGCTATATGATCTCGGGGCGGCTGGACCTGACGATTGGCGGGCGGCAGTTTTCGGTCGGGCCGGGGGACAGTTTCCGCATCAAACACGAATCCTATCACTGGGCGAACCCCTATGATGAGCCCGCCGTGGCCATCTGGGTTATCGCCCCGCCGGTGTATTGAATGAGCTTCGAGGCCTGGACCCTATTCGCCCTGTTCTGGGTGGTGTTCGTCACCACACCGGGACCGAATGCGGTCAATTGTATCTCAAACGGGATGAGCCTGCCCTTTGCCAAGGCGATGTTGGGCGTGCTGGCGATCCTGACACAGGCCAGCGCCTTTCTGGTCCTGTCGGCGCTGGGCGTCACGGCGCTGATCGCGGCCTCACCCAACGGGTTTTTCATCGCCAAACTGATCGGCGCGGGGTTCTTGATCTGGATGGGAATTCGCGGGTGGATCAACGCCAGCAAACCCGCGCCTGCGTCCGAGCGACCCGCGCGCCACGTCTATCTGCACGCGCTGGCCGTTGCCACGATCAACCCCAAAAGCGTGGCCGGATATCTGGCGGCGTTTTCGCAATTCGTGCAGCCCGAGGTTCCGGTCTGGCAGCAGATGGGAGTGATCATGCCCACCGCGCTGGTCATCACAACGCTCAGCTACACGGGGTTCACCCTGCTGGGTGCGCTGATGGGCAGGGCTGCGCTGGGTGCTGTGTTCAACATCTGGGTCCGCCGCGTGATGGCGACCTGTTTCATCATCTACGGCGTGTTGCTGGGTACCAGCGCAGCGCCTACAGCAAGGGGGTAAAGACATGCACACCGGTTCCTGCCTCTGCGGCAAGGTCGCCTTCACCATTGACGGAGAACTTGCTGCGCCCAACGCCTGCCATTGCGGCCAATGCCGCAGGCAATCGGGTCATCTGTGGGCCTCCTGCGAGACGCATGAAGACAACCTCAGCTTTACCTCCAGCGAGACGCTGGGCTGGTATCGCGCCTCGGACATTGCCAAGCGCGGCTTTTGCAGCGCCTGCGGCTCGTTCCTGTTTTGGCAGCACAACGATGAGGACACGATTGCGGTTTCCGTGGGTTCGCTGGACGAACCCACCGGTTTGAAACTCGCCCAGCACATCTTCGTCGCCGACAAGGGTGACTACTACGAAATTCAGGACGATCTGCCCCAGCGGGCATACTAACAGGGAAGCAAAACCATGAGTGATTTTCCAACTAAGGCCCGTGTGGTCATCATCGGCGGCGGTGTCGTCGGCTGTTCATCGCTTTATCATCTGGCCAAGAAGGGCTGGACCGACTGCGTTCTGCTGGAAAAGAATGAACTGACCGCAGGCTCGACATGGCACGCGGCGGGCAATGTGCCGACCTTTTCGACCTCGTGGGCGATCATGAACATGCAGCGCTATTCGACCGAGCTCTATTCGCGGCTGGCGGATGAGGTCGATTACCCGATGAACTACCACGTCTCGGGCTCGATCCGTCTGGCGCATAGCAAGGAACGGATGCAGGAATTCGAGCGCGCCATGTCGATGGGTCGCTATCAGGGCATCCCGATGGAGATGTGGACGGCTGAAGAGGCCAAGGAACGCTACCCCTTCCTTGAAACCCATGATCTTGAGGGCGTCCTGTATGACCCCACCGATGGCGACATCGACCCGGCGCAGCTGACGCAGGCGCTGGCTAAAGGCGCGCGGGACTTGGGACAAAAGATCATCCGTTTCTGCCCGGCGACCGGCGTGACTCAGCATGACGACGGCACATGGACCGTTCACACCGACAAGGGCGATATCGACTGTGACTACGTGGTCAACGCCGCCGGGTACTATGCGCAGCGCGTGGGCGAATGGTTCAAACCCTTTGGTGGGCGCACGGTGCCGGCCATGGTCATGAGCCACCAGTATCTGCTGACCGACGAAATCCCCGAGGTTGAGGCATGGTCAAAGGAAAACGGCGGCAAGCTGCCGCTGCTGCGCGACGTGGATATCTCGTACTATCTGCGGCAAGAAAAGAACGGCTTTAACCTTGGGCCTTACGAGCCCAACTGCAAGGGCCATTGGATGACCGAAGACGACCCGATGCCCGAGGATTTCAGCTTTCAGCTGTGGAACGACGATCTGGACCGGATCGAAGACATCGTCACCGATGCGATGGAGCGTGTGCCGCTGATGGCAACCTCGGGCGTGGGTCGGGTGATCAACGGACCGATCCCTTACGCGCCTGATGGGCTGCCCCTGATCGGGCCGATGCCCGGTGTGACGAACGCGTTCGAGGCGCACACCTTCACCTTCGGTATCGCGCAGGGCGGCGGCGCAGGCAAGGTGCTGGCCGAATGGATCGTCGATGGCGCGACCGAATGGGATATGTGGGCCGTCGATCCGCGCCGCTACACCGACTACACCGATCAGGATTACTGCAACCAAAAGGGCATGGAGGTCTATGGCAACGAATACGCCATGCACTTCCCGCACCATGAATGGCCCGCGGCGCGGGACAAGAAGCTGTCTCCGGTTCATGACAAGATCAAGGAATTGGGCGGCGTGATGGGCGCCTATAATGGCTGGGAGCGTGCGAACTGGTTCGCCAAACCGGGCGACGATACCTCGCTGGACGCGACGCATACATGGGGCCGGTCCGGCCCGTGGGAGCAGCGGATCAAAGAAGAATGCGAGGCCGTGCGCGACCATTGCGGCGTGCTGGACCTGCCGGGTTTCTCGCGCTTCATGGTCAAGGGCGAAGGTGCTGCCGAGGCGCTGCGTGGGCTGGTGACGGGTGGTCTGCCCAAGGTGGGCCGGATCAATCTGGTCTATATCGCCGACGACCGGGGCCGCATCCTGACCGAGATGTCCTGCCTGCGTCTGGGCGAAGATGAGTTCGTCATGATCACCGCCGCCACCGCGCAATGGCATGACCGGGACATTCTGGTGAAGGCGATGCCCTCAGGTGTCAGTGTCGAGGACGTGACAACCACACGCGACACGCTGATCGTCACCGGCCCAAAATCGCGTGAGATCCTGTCGGGTCTGACCGATGCCGACCTGTCGCTGGGCTGGCTGACCCATCAGGCCGCCACTGTGGCCGGGAAACCTGCCCATCTGATCCGCGTGTCATTCGCGGGCGAACTGGGGTGGGAGGTTCACGCCCTGAACGGTGATATGCCGGCGATCTATGACGCGATCCTTGCCGCAGGGGCCACACCGTTCGGAATGTATGCGCTGAACTCGCTGCGGATCGAGAAAGGCTACCGCGCGTGGAAGGGCGATCTGTCCACCGATTACTCGCTGCTGGAAGGCGGGCTGGGGCGCTTCGTCAAACTAGACAAGCCGCAGGATTTCCCCGGCAAGGCCGCGATCCTGAACGAAAAGCAGCAGGGGGTGAAGAAGTCCTTCGTGACCCTGACGGTCGAGGCCGTTGACTGCGACGCGCCCTACATGTCCTGCATCTGGCAAGGCGATCAGATCGTGGGTGAGACAACGTCCGGTGCATGGGGCTACCGCGTCGGCAAATCCATCGCGCTGGGCATGATCAAGTCGGAACTGGCCAATCCCGGCACCGCGCTGGAGGTTGAAATCTACGGCCAGAAATACCCCGCCGTGGTGCAAGAGGATCAACCGCTCTGGGATCCGGCCAACGACCGGCTGCGAGCCTGATCCATGGCTGTTCCACGCGTTATGCAGGGCGTCTATCTGACCCGTCACGGTGGGCCAGAGGCGCTGGAATGGCGCGCGGATATCCCTGTGCCGCAACCCGGACCCGGTCAGGTGCTGGTTCGGGTGGCGGCAGCCGGGGTGAACAACACCGATATCAACACGCGCGTTGGCTGGTATTCCTCGGATGTGACCGGCGCGACGGATGCGGTGGATCAGCAGGTCGAGGCAGGCGGTTGGGGCGGAGCCTTGCAGTTCCCACGCATTCAGGGCGGTGATCTGTGCGGCATCGTTGAACAGGCCGCGCCGGGCACCGGGTTCCAACCCGGTCAGCGTGTTACCTGTCCGATCAACCTACCGCGTCCACGCCCCGGCAACCCGACCGGGTTCATCGCGCTGGGCTCCGAGATTGATGGGGCCTTCGCGCAATATTGTGTGGTCGAGGCGTCGGACCTGTACGACGTGTCAGCCTCACCCCTGTCAGATGCCGAGATCGCTGCGATCCCCTGCGCTTTTGGCACGGCGGAAAACCTGCTGACCCGCGCAGGCGTGACTGCAGGCCACAAGGTTCTGATCACCGGCGCTTCGGGCGGGGTCGGTCTGGCTGCTGTGCAACTTGCCCGACTGCGCGGGGCAACCGTGTGGGGCGTCACCAGCCCAGCCAAAGCCGATGTGGTCAAAGATCAAGGCGCAACGGATACGTTCGACCGTAACGCGCCCTTGCCGAAAGACATGTTCGATGTGGTGATTGACGTGGTCGGCGGCCCCGCGTGGCCCAACCTGATCTTGTCGCTGAAACCCGGCGGGCAGTATGCGGTATCCGGTGCCATCGCTGGCCCCATCGTTCAGGCCGATCTGCGCGATATCTATTTGCGCGACATCACCATCCACGGCTGCACCCATCAGGCCATTGAGGTTTTCGGACGATTGGTCGAACTTATGAACGCAGGCCGGATCAAACCTTTGATTTCAAAAACCTATCCGCTAAGAGATATCGCCAAAGCGCAAGAGGACTTTCAGTCCAAAGCATTTGCGGGAAAACTTGTTCTCATTCCCTGAGGAAAGGTAAGGCTATGGCGGATATCACCCTGTTGGACGGCTCGATCGGGCAGGAACTGGTCAAGCGCGGCGGCGAAAAGCCCACGCCCTTGTGGTCAACGCGCGTGATGATGGATCAGCCTGAATTGGTCGGGCAAGTCCATGCGGATTACTTCCGCCGTGGCGCGACCGTTGCGACTACGAACACCTATGCCGTGCACCGCTCGCGCCTTGTGCGCGAAGGGATCGAGGATCAACTGCCCGCCCTGATCGACTCGGCGCTGACACAGGCAGAACGCGCGCGGCCGCCCTCGAGCGGGCGGATCGCAGGGGCACTGGGGCCGATTCTGGCCTCATACCGGCCCGACCTGAAGCCCGATGTGGAAGACGCGGCCTTGAAATATACCGAGCTGGTCGGTCTGATGAACGACCGGGTGGACCTATTCCTGCTGGAAACCGTCTCGTCCCTGCAAGAGGCCGAAGGCGCGTTGCGCGGGACGGAAAGCGCAACCAAACCCGTCTGGCTGGCGCTCTCGGTGATGGATAATGACGGCACCCGCCTGCGTTCGGGCGAGCATCTGGCGCAGGTCGCGCCTCTGGTCGATCGCTTCGTGCCGCAAGCGGTGTTGATCAACTGCACCCGCCCGGAATCGGTGATGCCCGCACTGATGATCCTTGAAACGATGGGCCGCCCTTACGGGGCCTATGCCAATGGCTTCACCGGCATCACACAAGGGTTTTTGGAAGACGCCCCCACTGTTGATGCGCTGGAAGAACGTCGTGACCTGACACCTGAAGCCTATGCCGATTTTGCTATGTCCTGGGTCGAACACGGGGCCACCATCGTCGGCGGCTGCTGCGAGGTCGGCCCCGATCATATCGAGGCGCTGGCCCACGCGCTGCACGCCGCCCGACACCGGATCGTCTAGGGCGATGGCGGGTCAGCAGCATTTCGATATCCTCGTCGCCCCCGGCTATGTGCTGCTGGAACTGGCGTCGCTGGTCGAGGTGCTGCGGCTGGCCAATCGCGTTTGTCCGCATCCGCCCTTTACCTATGCGTATAAATCCCTGAAGGGTGGACCGATCCATTCCAGCAGCGATGCGATGATCCAGACCGAGGCTGTCAGCGCCCAACCCAAAGCGGACTACCTGTTTGTCATCGGCAATACCGATCCCGATCACCCCGATCTGTCCTTGGGTCGCGTGGTTTCGGATTACACATATCGCGGCGCACAGGTGTTTCTGCTGGCCGAAGCCGCCAGCCGTTACATCGACGAACACGGTACCGAGGATATGGCGACCCATTGGGAAAATGCCTCATTCCTGCGCGAACGCGGAGCCCGGTTCGAGGCCAAGCTCTCCATCGCCACACAGCAAGGCGCCGTTGTCACCTGTGCGGGGATGGAGGCGACGACGGATGTGGCCTTGTCGGTGATTGGCCGTCATATCTCGGGACCCGCCAAGATGACCGTTGCCGATATTATGCTGCACGAAAACATCCGCGATTTCTCCTCGATGCAGCCGTTTTCCGGCACACGTCTTACCGCCACCGGGGATGCCAAGCTGGACCAGTGCATCAAGCTGATGCAGGCCAATATCGAAGACCCTCTGCCGATCCATCAGATCGTCGAGGAACTGCACCTGTCGAACCGTTCGCTGGAGCGGAAGTTCAAGACCTTCTTCGGCACCACCCCCAACGGGTTTTATCGCGAAATGCGGCTGGCCAAGGCCAATAACCTGCTGCTGAACACCACCATGAGCGTGCGTGAGATTGGCCTGGCCTGCGGGTTCCCGAACGGGTTTTCCTCGGTCTACAAGAGCTTTTTCGGCGTCACGCCCTTTGTTCTGCGCCGCGAAAAGCGCGCGGCACATCGGTGAAAACTACCGATTTTGTGACGCTTTTGGCGCATTTATTGTCGATCTTCCGTGGCATTTTGGCCCAAACCTGACAGCGCGGAGATTTCAGGATGGTTGATCTTCCCCAAAAGGCCCGAGTGGTCATCATCGGCGGCGGCGTTATCGGATGCTCGGTCGCATATCACCTGACCAAGAAGGGCTGGAGTGATGTCGTTCTGCTGGAGCGCAAGCAGCTGACCAGCGGGACCACATGGCACGCCGCTGGTCTGATCGCCCAGCTGCGGGCGACGGCGAACATGACCAAACTGGCGAAATACTCGCAGGAACTCTACGGCTCGCTCGAAGAAGAAACCGGCGTGGCCACCGGGTTCAAACGCTGCGGCTCGATCACCGTCGCGCTGACCGAAGAGCGTAAGGAAGAGATCTACCGTCAGGCCGCCATGGCCCGCGCCTTTGGGGTCGAGGTCGAAGAAATCTCGAACGAGCGCGTCAAAGAGATGTACCCGCATCTGAATGTCGAAGACGTCAAGGGCGCGGTCTATCTGCCGCTGGACGGGCAGGGTGACCCGGCCAATATCGCACTGGCGCTGGCCAAGGGCGCGCGGCAACGCGGCGGGATCGTCAAGGAACGGGTGAAAGTCACCGATATCGTCAAACAGGGGCGCACGGTCACGGGCGTCGACTGGGTCGCCGATGACGGCAGCGCCTCGGGTCATATCGAGTGCGATATGGTGGTGAACTGCGCGGGCATGTGGGGGCATGAGGTCGGTCGAATGGCGGGCGTGAACGTGCCGCTTCACGCGTGTGAGCATTTCTATATCGTGACCGAAGGCATTGACGGCCTGACCCAGCTGCCGGTTCTGCGCGTGCCGGATGAGTGCGCCTATTACAAGGAAGACGCGGGCAAAATCCTGCTGGGCGCGTTTGAACCCAACGCGAAGCCATGGGCCATGGAGGGCATCCCCGACAGTTTCGAGTTCGACCAACTACCCGAGGATTTCGACCATTTCGAGCCGATCCTTGAGGCGGCAGTAAACCGGATGCCAATGCTGGCCGAGGCGGGGATTCACACCTTCTTTAACGGCCCGGAATCCTTCACGCCCGACGATGCCTATCATCTGGGCCTCGCGCCCGAGATGGACAATGTCTGGGTCGCGGCCGGGTTCAACTCGATCGGTATCCAATCTGCTGGAGGCGCGGGTATGGCACTGGCCGAGTGGATGGATAGCGGCGAGAAACCGTTTGATCTGGGTGATGTGGATATCAGCCGGATGCAGCCGTTTCAGGGCAACAAGCAATATTTGTTCGAACGGTCCAAGGAAACACTGGGCCTGCTTTACGCCGATCACTACCCCTATCGCCAGAAGGCCACCGCGCGCGGTGTGCGGCGCACCCCGTTCCATCATCACTTGCTGGAAAACGGTGCCGTCATGGGGGAACTGGCCGGGTGGGAGCGCGCCAACTGGTTCGCCAACGCAGGTCAGGAACGCGAGTACCACTACAGCTGGAAACGCCAGAACTGGTTTGAAAACTCCGCCGCCGAACACCGTGCGGTGCGCGAGAATGTGGGCATTTATGACATGTCCTCCTTCGGCAAAATCCGCGTCGAAGGGCCGGATGCCGAGGCGTTCATGAACTACATTGGAGGTGGCGATTATTCAGTGCCCAATGGCAAGATCGTCTACACCCAGTTCCTGAACCGCACCGGCGGGATCGAGGCAGACGTGACCGTCACCCGCCTGACCGAGACCGCCTATCTGGTGGTCACCCCCGCAGCCACGCGCTTGGCCGATCAAACCTGGATGCAACGCCACGCGGGTGGGTTCAACGTGGTCATCACCGATGTCACCGCAGGTGAGGGCGTTCTGGCCGTCATGGGCCCCAACGCACGCGCGTTGCTACAAAAAGTCTCGCCCGCTGATTTCTCGAACGCGGCCAACCCGTTTGGCACAGCGCAAGAGATCGAGATGGGCATGGGCCTCGCCCGGGCACACCGCGTCACCTATGTGGGCGAGCTGGGGTGGGAGATCTACGTCTCCTCGGACATGGCGGGCCACGTGTTCGAAACCTTGTACGAGGCCGGGCAAGATATGGGTCTGAAACTCTGCGGGATGCATATGATGGACTCGTGCCGGATCGAGAAGGGCTTTCGCCATTTCGGCCACGACATCACTTGCGAGGACCATGTGGTCGATGCCGGGCTGGGCTTTGCCGTGAAAACCGACAAGGGCTGCGATTTTATCGGGCGCGAAGCCGTGATCGCCCGCAAGGAAACGGGTCCGCAAAGCCGGTTGGTTCAATTCAAACTAACCGACTCTGAACCGCTGCTGTTCCACAACGAACCTATCCTGCGCGATGGCGAATATGTGGGCTACCTGAGTTCAGGCAATTATGGCCACACGCTGGGCGCGGCCATCGGCCTGGGGTATGTGCCGTGCGCGGGTGAAAAGGCTGCAGATGTGCTGGCCTCCAGCTATGAGATCGACGTCTGCGGCGTGAAGGTCAAAGCCGAAGCCTCGCTGAAACCGATGTACGACCCCAAATCGGAACGCGTAAAAGTCTGAAGCGCGGGAAAAGGGGGCGCTGCCCCCGCCGCGGCAAGCCGCGACTCCCCCGAGGTATTTGAGGCCAGATGAAGTGCAGGATCCGTGCTTCATCTGGCCAAAAATACCTCGGAGCGCGAGGCAGAGCCTCGCATGTTGGATTGGTTCCAAACATGTGACGTATCAGAATTCCTGATGGCCGGCTTCACAGTTTTCGTGGTTTTCATAGAACAGAAGTTTGCCGTAGAGAGTTCGATATCAGTCGGAGACCCGCCGTGGCAAACACACCCATCCCACCGAATGCCGCAGACACGCCCAAGGGGTTGGTACTGGCTGTCACAGCCTATGTTTTGTGGGGATTCTTGCCGCTCTATATGAAAGCTATGGCGCATGTCGGGCCGATCGAGATTGTCTCGCACCGGATCATCTGGTCGGTGCCGGTGGCGGGGTTGCTGCTGGTGGCCTTGGGGCGGACGCGGGATTTGAAGGCGGCGCTGGTGAACCCGAAGATGCTGGGCATGGCGTGTTTGACGGCTGCGCTGATCTCGGTGAATTGGGCTCTTTATGTGTGGGCTATTGCCAATGACCGGGCGTTAGATGCGGCGCTGGGGTACTACATCAACCCGCTGTTCAGCATCGCCTTGGGCGCGGTGTTGTTGCGAGAGCCTTTGACCAAGACACAATTGGCGGCGGTAGCGATTGCGGCGCTGGGGGTGCTGGTGCTGGTCGTAGAAGCGGGCAGCTTGCCATGGCCTGCGTTGGGTCTGATGGTCAGCTGGGGGTTTTATGCGTTTTTCAAACGGTCTTTGCCCATCGGGCCCAATCAGGGTTTTTTGCTTGAGGTGCTGATCCTGCTGATTCCAGCCCTGATGTATGTCACCTTGCTTGGCGTGAAGGGCACAGGGCATTTTGGCATGGGGCTTACGGACACCCTGCTGCTGGCCTGTGCTGGGATCGTGACAGCTGTGCCCTTGTTGGTCTATGCAAACGGGGCCAAACTGGTGCGGTTGTCGACAATGGGCATCCTGCAATACATCGCGCCAACCATGATCTTCATCACCGCCATAGCTGTGTTCGGCGAGCAGATTGACCGGGGCCGCATGATCGCTTTCCCGCTGATCTGGACGGCTTTGGTCGTGTATTCGATCCCGATGATCCGGCAGATACGGGCTCAGGCCTGACGCAATAGGCGCGCGGCTTCTGCCGCCCATATGGCATAGGTTTTCGGGCTTGGATGATACCCGTCAGGTGCCGCAAGTGCCGGGTCGTCCGGCAGATCGAGAGTCAGATGTCGTGCCTGAGCGCAACTTTCCACGACTTCTCGCAACCCAAGATCCAACCGGGCGGCTTGTTGCCCCAGGACCCAGGCCAGTGGTTGGGGCAACGCGGGGAAGCGGTTCATGTGTGGTACGGCGGTTACAACAACGCGCCGGGCGCCCAGCTGACCCGTCAGCAACGCAAGCAGCCGCGACTGCCGTTCCATGAAAACCCTTTGGGAAACAGCCCGCGTGACGTCGTTGACGCCCAGAGCGGTCACCGCCATGTCGAATTGCCCGTTCAAAGCCTGCAGGCGTTCGATCGTGTCCAGCGTCGTGTGCCCGGTTGTCGCCTCTAACCGCCACTCTACAGCGTAGTGGCGAGACAGCTCTCGGACCAGACACCCCGATAACGCTTGTGATTGAGTGCCTGCGCCGACACCAGCAGCTGAACTGTCCCCGGCAATCAGAAGACGCAACCGGGGACCGCGCCCTTCTCGCCCTTCACGTGGACCTGAGGGTTCGGGCAGAAACCGCGCGTTCCGGCGTACGGAAAGCCCCTGTGCCGCCAGCACTGGCAACAGGGGAACCCGTAAAAGTTGATCAGCGGCGAGAGGCATATCAGCTTAGAGCGTCTTTGAACTTGAGGAACCGCGCGTCGGTCAGAACGCGCGACATCATCGCTTCGCGCAGGGCACCAACGCTTTTGTAGGGGCGCATGACGACCTCGAAATCCTGGATCAGCCCGTCATCGTTTAGCGTGATCAGGTCAACGCCAACCGCATCCAAATCACCGATCTTGCACTGAAACTCCAGCGCCCAATCTTTGCCGTCCCCCATGATCCGGCGATAATGGAAATCAGAAAACACCTGCCCCACATGCCCTAGCACGGCCGCCACGGGTTCGCGCCCGGTCCATGTGCTGAAATAGGTGGGGGGCGAAAAACGCACGTCCTCGGCCAGCAACTCAAGGATCAGGGTTTCATCGCCCTTTGCGACGACCTCTTGCATACGCTCGATTGTTGGGTGCATTTGTTCTCCTCCGCTTTGGAACAGACTTGCCGAACCGCTCCGGGCAGGCAAGGACGACGTTGCGGGAGGGGGCGCGGTAAGATAGGCAGACGCGCATGAACGACGCCTATAATCCCCCTCTGACCCCACTGGATGTGCTGCACGAAGATGCGCAATTGATTGTGGTCAATAAACCCTCGGGTCTGTTGTCAGTGCCAGGACGCGGAGAGCATCTGGCCGACTGCTTGCTGACCCGTGTGCAAGCGGTGTTCCCTCAGGCGCTGCTGGTGCATCGGCTGGATCGGGATACATCGGGCGTGATGGTGTTTGCGCAGACGTCGCATGCGCAGCGTCATCTGAGTATGCAGTTCGAAAAGCGCCAGACCCGCAAGACTTATATCGCCCGCGTTTGGGGGAAGGTTGAGGACAAGACCGGCACTGTCGATCTGCCATTGATTGTCGACTGGCCCAACCGCCCCCGTCAGATGGTGTGCCACGAGACCGGAAAACCCGCCGTAACCGACTGGCGTGTGGTGAAACACGAGGGTGAGACGACACGTATCCGTCTGTTTCCGAAAACCGGTCGCTCGCATCAGTTGCGCGTGCACATGCAATCGCTGGGTCATGCCATTCTGGGCGATCCCTTTTACGCGGAAGGGCCAGCGCGGGACTATCCGCGACTGATGCTGCATTCCGAAGAGCTAAGGTTGAAAAGCCCCGATGGCGGCGCGTCGATGAAGTTCCGCGCCGTGGCGGATTTCTAAGCCGTCCCGGTCCAGAGCAGTTTCAAATTTCCAAGCGAAAACCGCCTAATTCGTCGCCGCGGGGCGCAGGGTTGTCGAGTGGACATGAGTTCGCGTTCGATTTCAAACGCCCGCAGGTTGTGGTCCTGCGACCAACACCCAAGTTGCAGTGTCATCATGACGTGATTGTCGCGGCTTGGCATGGCGGATCTCCTGTGTTGGTGATCCAATCTGGCGCATCACTACTGACACCACCTTGTCAGGGGGGTGTGCTAAGGTGTCAGCAGAAAAACTCCGGAGACCGCCATGCGTCGCTCGACCCGTTTGTTTGAAATCATCCAGATCCTGCGCGCCACCGACGCGCCGGTCACAGCCGAGACACTTGCCGAAAAGCTCGAAGTGTCGGTGCGTACGGTGTATCGTGACATCGCGGCACTTCAGGCGCAACGCACTCCGATTGAGGGCGAAGCAGGGGTCGGCTACATGATGCGGCGCGGGTATGACCTGCCGCCCCTGAATTTCGACGCCGAAGAAGTTGAGGCGCTGTGGGTTGGCCTGTCAATGTTGGCCCGCACCGGGGACAGTACGTTGCAACAGGCTGCCGACCGGGTGTGCCGCAAGATCGAGGCACTGCGTGCGCCTGCGGACTGGTTGCAGGTGGCGCCGTGGGGCGCACCGATCGACGATCCCGACAAGGGCTGTATCCCCGTTGTGAACTACCGAGAGGCCATCCGCGCCGAGCGCAAGATTCGCATCACCTACATCAATGCCCAAGAGGAAAAAACCGAACGTGTCGTGCGGCCTGTCGCTCTGATTTATCACATAGAATGCACCATGCTGGTCGCCTGGTGCGAGCTTCGTAGCGGGTTTCGCCACTTCCGCACGGACCGAATCTGGGCCTGCGAACTGATAGATGACCATTTTTGCGGTCAGGGAGAGCCGTTGCGCGCCATCTGGCAGGAACAAAACCAATGGGAGACTGGACCAAAAGCCCATTAGACGGCGGGTAACTGCCCATATCACCGCATTGTTGCTTGAGCCCGCCTGCACTAGGCACGATATACTGCCTCAAACAACATGGACCTAAAAAAGAGGTCCAGAGCAGAAGGTGAATTCATGACGATTTCCAAGTTTTTTGTAACCGCCGGGCTGTGCTCGGCCATGTTTCTGGGGGCTTGTACGGACCCCGGTACCCTGAACCTTCCGGCCGATCCGAACCAGAACGCCAAGCAAGGTGCAATTCTGGGCAGTATTGTTGGCGCGGGCGTTGGGGCGATTGCCAACGACTCGGACCCGCTTCTGGGTGCCGTGGCCGGTGCCGCAATCGGCGCAGCAGGCGGTGGAATCATTGGCAATCAGTTGGACCAGCAAGCGGCCGAGCTGCGGCAGCAACTGGCCAATGACGGCATTACTATTGTGAACGCAGGCAACCGCCTGATCGTGACCGTGCCCAACGACATTACTTTCAACACCGACAGCGCGACCGTGCGTCCGGCGTTACGGGCCGATCTGGTGAAGGTGGGTCAGAACTTGACGCGCTATCCCAATTCGAACGTGCAGGTTATCGGCCACACCGACAGCGATGGCGAGGCCTCGTATAATCAGGGCCTGTCCGAACGTCGCGCGCGCTCGGTCGCGGATATTCTGCAAGCGAATGGCGTGAATGGCGCGCGGATCTCGACCATTGGTCTGGGCGAAAGTCGTCCTGCTGCATCGAACCTGACCGCTGCGGGCAAGGCGCAGAACCGTCGGGTCGATATCGAGATCATCCCCAACTGATCACATTGACCGAACAGGGCGCCTTTTGGCGCCCTTTTGCGCACATTGACTGCGCGTCAGGTGGGCTTTGGTCCACGACAAAGCCGCGCTACGTATTGGGGAACACGCAACGGAGTTTCCCAATGTCCGAACCGATCCTTCTGAGCCTTTCCGGCTCACTTCGCGAAAGCGCGACCAACCGTAAACTGCTGCGCGAGGCCGCCCGGCTGTTCGAACCCGCCACCCATATCGAGGCAGACCTGAATCTGCCGCTTTACGACGGCGATCTGGAAGAAGGCGAGGGTATTCCCGCCGCCGTTCAGGTGCTGGCGGATCAGATCGCGCAGGCCGATGCAGTGATCATCTCGACCCCGGAATACAACAAGGGGCCGTCTGGCGTACTGAAAAACGCGCTGGATTGGGTCAGCCGAACCAAGGGTCGTCCCTGGGCTGACAAGCCTGTCGCTGTTATGTCTGCGGCTGCCGGACGGGCCGGTGGGGAGCGCGCGCAAATGGTTTTGCGCGGCTATATGGTTCCGTTCCAGCCGCGCATCCTGCAGGGTCCGGAAATCCATTTGGCTGACAGTTCGAACGAATTCGACGAACACGGCAAGTTGGTCAGCGAACGCTATGAAAGCGCCCTGCGGACCCTGATGCAGAAATTGCGGGCGGAAGCGGGTCTTTGAAAGCCCTGATGGCTTGTTCTGCACAGGCGCGCTGCTTAGGGTTTTCTTATGACCGAGGACATCCTGACTGACACCCTGGACCCGGCGCGTGCCGCCGCATTGCAGGCAACGCTGGGTCAAAAGCCAAGTGTGGCAGCCGGGTCCGAGTTGCCACCATTTTTTCATCACGTGTATTTCTGGTCTCCACAGACCCCAGATCAGCTGGGTCGCGACGGGTACCCAAAAGTCGGTGGACTGATCCCCGACATGGGCCTGCCGCGCCGCATGTGGGCTGGAGGACGGTTGGAATTTCATACGCCGCTGGCAGCAGGAACGCCGGCCGAGAAGCGGACGGTTTGCGAAAGCTCCGAGGTTAAGGCTGGACGCAGTGGCCCGCTTGGGTTTGTCACTCTGCGTCACGAATTCCACCAGAACGGCGCGCTTTGCCTGACGGAATGGCAGGATTTGGTTTACCGCGAAGACCCCTCGACGAATGTTGCCCGGCCTGTCGCACCTCAAGCACGTGTGGATGAAACGCACCGGCGGGAGGTCGATTTCGATTCGACAGTGCTGTTTCGCTATTCGGCGCTGACGTTCAACGGGCACCGCATACACTATGATCCGGATTATGCCCGCGAAGTCGAAGGCTATGACGGGCTGGTTGTTCACGGCCCCCTGCTGGCGCAGCTGTTGATGTTGTTCGCGCAGGATCAGATCGGCCCGTTGGCGCAGTTTTCTTTCCGGGCCTCTTCGCCTTTGATGCATTTTGAGCAGGCGGTTTTGTGTCGGAACGGCGCGGATATGTGGGTGCGTGGCCCGGACGGACGCCAATGTATGAGCGCGCAGGCCGTGCCCCGTTCAGAGTGAGGCTTCTGGCCGGAAATCATCGGGGATGGTATCGCGTTCTTCCAACACCAGATCGGCCATCACCTCAGCCACTTTCGGGGCCATGCCAAAGCCGATCTTGAAACCTCCATTGGCAATGAACTGCCCCTGATGCAAAGGATGTGCCCCCAACATCGGTGCACGACTTTTGCTGCGAGGGCGGACGCCAGCCCATCGCTCGATCACTTCGGCCCCATGCAGCACCGGCACCGCCCGCATGGCGCGTTCCAACACATCGTCCAGCGCAGCGTCCGTACTGGTTGGGTCGTCATACTCTCGTTCCGAAGTCGAACCGATCGCCAGCGTTCCGTCCGCATGAGGAACGAAATGAATGGCGTCTGCAAAAAGTTGTGGAACGTTACCCGCATCAAATCGCAGCAGGGCGGCCTGTCCTTTGACGCCGTTGCCGACTGTCTTTCCGAAAGCGCCGCTCAGTGCTTGCAGCCCGGCCAACCCGGTGGCGTTGATAACCTGACCTTTGTCAGGCGCTTCCGCCTGAACGTGTACGTCCATCACCTCTAACGCCGCGACCAGTGCGGCACAGGCCCGTCTGGGGTGCATCCGCGCGCTGAGCGTGTCGTGAATGACGAAATCGGTGGGGCTGGGCGGGCACCACGCACCGATCTCCGAGGTTTTGACCACGCGCCATTCGGCATGGCCTTGCCACAAGTCTTGTGCCGTCCCGGCTCGCGCGTAGGCAAGGTCCAAGCTGCGTTGATCGGCAATGGGTTGCAGGCGACCTGACCGGGCATAGCCGGGCGACACGCCTCCTGTCGCCTCGACCTGTTTCCAGAACGGTTCGGCCATGATCAGGCTGTCGAATTGAAAGGCTTTCTTGGCGTTCCAGTTCTCGGGCACATGCGGGGCCAGTGCACCCACTAGCCCGCCGCTAGAGCCCGCACCGGGGCCGAACGGGTCGACCACCTGCACCTTGGCGCCGCGCCGGGCGCAGGTCCAAGCGATGGACAGGCCAAAGATACCTGCACCCCGCACTGTCACATCGACCATTGCCAAACCTCATTTCCTTGTTCAGTGTCGCGCCGCTTAGCTACAGGATTCCCCGATGGCAGACCAGCGTGCCGAATTGACATGGCGGGACGGGCAGATCCCCGTCTCGGACCGTTTCGATGACCCCTATTTCTCGCTCCAGAATGGGCTGGAGGAAACACGGCATGTTTTTCTGGCGGGCAATGATCTGCCTGCACGGTTTGCGCCGGGATTTCGCATTGCTGAGCTGGGGTTCGGCACCGGTCTGAACATGCTGACGGTCTGGTCTGCGTGGGAAAAATCGGGCCAGACATCCCCGCTGACCTTCACCAGTTTCGAGGCCTACCCAATGGTCCGCGATGACATGTCCCGTGCCTTGGCTGCCTTTCCCGAATTGACCCCATGGGCCGAACGGTTTCTGGCTAAATGGCGGGGAGGCATTTGCGATTTGGGTACTCTGCACCTTGAGGTCATCGAAGGCGATGCCCGGCAAGCCCTGCCTGCGTGGCAGGGCCTTGCGGATGCGTGGTTTCTGGACGGGTTTTCCCCCGCCAAGAACCCCGAACTTTGGGGTGCTGACCTGATGCAACAGGTATTTGACCATACCGCCCAAGACGGAACGGCAGCGACCTATACTGCCGCAGGGTTTGTGCGTCGCGGGCTAGAGGATGCGGGCTTTGCTGTCACCCGCGCGCCGGGTTTCGGCCGCAAACGCCATATGACCCGCGCTGTCAGATCATGAGCCAGCAAAACAATACCCGCGCGGGCATCGCGCTGATGATTGCGGCCACAGTGGTATTTGCCTTGCAGGACGGAATCTCGCGCCATTTGGCAGGGACATATAACACCTACATGGTCGTCATGATCCGCTATTGGTTCTTCGCGGCGTTTGTCATCGCACTGGCCCTGCGCACACCCGGAGGGATCGCGGCCACTGCAAGAACCAGTCAGTTGGGGCTGCAAATCCTGCGCGGTGTTCTGTTGGCCGGAGAGGTCTGCGTCGCAGTTTATGCCTTTACCATCCTTGGGCTGATCGAAAGCCAGGCGGTTTTCATCTGTTATCCCCTGCTGATTGCGGCACTCAGCGGGCCGGTACTGGGCGAAAAGGTTGGATGGCGGCGCTGGTCAGCAATTGGAGTGGGGTGCGTCGGGGTTCTGATCATCCTGCAGCCGGGCATGGGCGTGTTCAATCCGTGGGCGGTGATCCCACTGATCTCGGCCCTGATGTTCGCCGTCTATGGCTTGTTGACCCGATACGCAGCACGACGTGACAGCACCGCGACCAGCTTCTTTTGGACCGGTATTGCCGGGGCCGTTGCCATGACTGTGATTGGCCTGTGGTTTTGGGAGCCAATGGTTGGCGGCGACTGGCTTTGGATGGGTCTTTTGTGTCTCAGCGGTGTTCTGGGTCACTGGCTTCTGATCAAGTGCTATGAGATGGCCGAGGCCAGTGCCGTGCAGCCCTTTGCCTATTTCCACCTGATGTGGAGCGCAATCCTTGGCATCTCGGTCTTCGGAGAATCGCTGCGGCCCGCAGTTGTAGTCGGGGCCGCGCTGGTGATTGCGGCGGGGCTGTTCACCCTATGGCGCGAACGCCGCCAGAGTTGACCCGGTGAGTTCTTGCGAGAACGGGACCGGCAAGGCGGGCCGCCCAAGCCGTGCGCGGTAAACCGGCAGGCTTTCGGCGACGCGCATCACATAGTTCCGGGTCTCGCTGAACGGAATAGTCTCAATCCAGTCGACCATGTCGATCTCACCTGCACGCGGGTCGCCGTACCGATCCATCCACGAGATCGGCCTGCGTGGTCCAGCGTTATAGCCTGCGGCCATCATCACCACGTTGCCGTTGAAATCCTCGGCCAGACTGGACAGGTAGTTCGCACCCAGCTTGGCATTGTACTGCCAGTCCGATGTCAGGCTCGAGGTTTTGTGCCCGCTGAGAATCCCCATGTTCTTGGCGACCAACTGAGCGGTTGCGGGCATCACCTGCATCAATCCACGTGCGCCTGCACCGCTGATGACGACCGGATCAAACTCGCTTTCTCGGCGGGCGATGGCCAGCGTCATTTCCTTCGCCATTGGCAGGCCAAGATCGGCAACCGGATGCACCGGATAGTACGCAGCGGGCAGCACGACACCGGTTTTGGCTGCCCGTTTTGCAATCATAACTGCCAGATGTGGCTGTTTCAGCTCGATCGCCAGATCACCCAATTGGTTGGCCTGCGTGTCGTCCAGATCTTCGACCAAGTGGGTCAGGAAGCGTTCTGATAGGTTGTCCTCGCCCGCACGCAGCAGCAGTAGACCGGCTTCCAGCACGCTGGAATCGGCAAATCCTGCCTGTTTCCAATGCGGGGCTCGGCGTGGGCTGGCCAATTCACTGTCAAAGGGTCGACCGATCCGTTCCGCCGCTAGCAAGCCATAGAATGAGGTCTGGTAGTCAGCCCCCATCGCATAAGCTTCATACGCCTTGTCCGCATCCCCCTGGGCCGCGTAGGCCCGCCCCAGCCAATAGCCGCCGCGCCCCTTCGAAATAGGGGACGCAACTGCATCCGAGAAGTTCTGGAAATGGCGTACCGCCGTGCCAGGATCGTTCAGTTTACGCAGCGCCAGAAATCCGGCCAGCCATTCCAGATCGGCATAGCCATAGCCCATCTCAGGCGTCATATGGTGGTTCGCTGCAATCTTGTAGGCTTTCGAGGCGCTACCATTGCGCATCTCAAGCCGCGCCAGACGGCGACGGCCTTCGGCCCATTTGTCGGGTTCCCCCAACGCATCCGGCCCGGTGGAACGCGCCAGCATCAGGTCAATTGCACTGTCGTCCAGCTCTTTCTTGTCGCGCCAGACAAAGCGGTCAAAGGCCAGCCCTGGCGCATCCACCAGTGATTTCGGAACCGCAGCGACCTTGCCATCGACACCCGGTTGCCGCTTTTGCAATGCAATTCGCGCCTCGGCTAGTTTACGCTGATCGGTACTGACCAAAGGCAACATCTGGCCAGCGCTAACCAGATGGCCGTCCCACAGCATCCGGTCCAGCCGCGCCGCGTGATGAGGTTTCAGTAACGATCCAAAGTTCTCAAGATAGTTCTTTTGCAGTCCAGACCCCATCGGCATGGTCCGCCAGGCGGCCACGATATCAGCCTCGGCATCTCCCGACCGCCCCTTGGCCTTCAGCGCCACAGCATAATTCAACGCACCCTCGGCGGTCTGAGGTGGAACGTCTGTATAGAATTTCACGACACGATCCGGATCAGCTCCGGTAAAGGCTGGCTCGCTCTTGCGTCGCAGCCATGCGAGGCCGGGCCAATCGGGGCGTCGGTCCAGAAAAACCAACACATCGCCTGAAGTCCCGAAGCCTTCGCGCAACCAGTGCCATACGACAATGTCGCGCGATACCGACCCTCGGGCACCAGATTCGCGCAGGGCGGCGTTCCAATCGCCTTTGCGCATCTCGTAAAGACCCGCGCGCAGGTCGCCCACCGCGTCGGCCCTTGCCTGCCCGAATGAAACCAGAATCACAGCCGTCAAAAGCGCCAGAACGCGTGTCATGCCTTGCATTTCCCAACCAACCAAGGATAGAGCCATTCAGGATAAAGCTTGCATCGTCGGGATCAACACACATCGCAAAGATTGTGATGACCCGCGAGGCAAAAAAACACTAACCGCACACCAAGGAGCGTGTCATGTTCAAAGGCTCAATGCCAGCCCTCGTCACTCCGTTCACTAACGGCGCGTTGGACTTGGATACGCTCAAACGTTTGGTCGAGTGGCACATTCACGAAGGCTCGACCGGATTGGTCCCTGTGGGCACGACGGGCGAAAGCCCCACACTCAGCCACGAAGAACACGAAACCGTCGTGGCCGAGGTCGTCAAGGCAACCGCCGGTCGCGTGCCAGTGATTGCGGGGGCTGGATCGAACAATACTGTCGAAGCAATCCGCTTTGTGCAGTTCGCACAGAGGGTTGGCGCGGATGCGGCGCTTGTTGTGACACCCTACTACAACAAGCCGACGCAAAAAGGGCTGATCGAACACTTCCGTGCTCTGCATGAATGCGCGGATATCCCGATCATCATCTACAACATTCCGGGTCGTTCGATTATCGACATGTCACCCGAAACCATGGGTGAGCTGGCTAAACTGCCACGCATCGTCGGCGTCAAAGATGCCACAGGCGATATCGCTCGGGTAAGCCAGCAACGTGCCTCCTGCGGCCCGGAATTCTGCCAGCTATCGGGCGAGGACGCCACTGCGCTGGGTTTCAACGCCCATGGCGGCGTCGGCTGTATCTCGGTCACTGCAAACGTGGCACCCAAGCTCTGCGCCGAATTTCAGCAGGCCACGCTGGATGGCGATTATACCAAGGCGCTTGCGTATCAGGACCGCCTGATGCCCCTGCACGAAGCCATCTTCATCGAGCCCGGCCTTGTGGGCGCCAAATACGCGCTTAGCAAACTGGGCCTGTGCAGCCCCGAAGTGCGCTCGCCTCTGACCGAACTGGAAGACAGCACCAAAGCCGCGATCGAAGCAGCCATGAAACACGCAGGCCTGTTGTAAAACCACGCTTCCACCCGGATCCGTTCTTCATCTGGCTACAAATACCTCGGGGGAGGAATTGGCCTTAAAGGCCAAGGAGGGGGCTGGCCCCCTCCATCAGCGTTTGCCGTAATACAGCCCCACGACATGTTCCGCCTGCGCGAAGAACAGCCAACGTGACGTGGCAACACCTGCGATATGGGACAAGACCGCGACGGCGGCAAAGGCATGGCTGAACGGCAGCAGTAAGAACAACACCGGTGCCATGAATGCCAGCACAAAAGAAATGATACGAAGTTTCTCAGCATGTTTGCGGCCAACCACATGCACGAACTCGCGCAGCAGATAGTTCGTACCGGTGTGTGGCGGTTCAAACGCCTTGACGCCACCACGTGATCCTAAACCTGTGGCCGTTCCGATATCGGTGCCGGAGCGGGCCAGTGCTGCATCCCCACGCCACCAATACAGCGCTTGAATTGTCGCGGCGATCACCAGAAGTATGATGGAAACTGTGGTTTGTCCGGCCAGCAACGCGCCGCCCGCCAAGCTGAAGCTCAGAAACATCGCCGGTGTCAGCGCCATGTTCCAGCGCGGGATTGTCTTGAGCTGGGTGTAAATCATCGAGGTCGTGAAAACCGTGGCCAATGAGAAAGCCGCGCCCAATAGACCTAAGGCACTCCAGCGTTGACCTGCGAAAACGACCCCAAGCGCATATAGCCCCATCACGATCAAAGCGATCACGGCACACCAGCCTTCACGGCTGAGCCAGCTTGACCGCCACTGTGTAAACGCCTTCCACGCGCGTTCGGGGTGGCCAAGGTGAAAAGTCGAGGCCATCAAACCGCCAACCGACAACGCATAGGCGATCAAAAAGAAAACAAACGCCACCCAGCCCGAGACGTCAGGTATTCCCAGACCCAAAAAGAACAGAAGTCCGAAGCCCAGGCCTGACAGGGTGGTAAAGATGATTACAGAAGGGGCCGGGTGCATCAGAGCTTCTCCAGTGCTTTATCGAGCCAGCCAAGGAACCCTTTCGGCTCTTCGGCTACAGGGGCCAGAAGGGGGGCGAGGATGTCGATCTGCTCCTCGATCTGATCCTTTGGGCGCGGGGGAAGGTATTTGTTGACAGGTTTGGTGCCCATCTCAGGCATCAGATCCATGCCTTCACGTTCGGCTACCAGTTTGCTGACATCGCTCTCGGGGTCGCCAAGGTCTCCGAAATGGCGCGCGCCCGCCGGGCAGGTACGCACGCAAGACGGCACGCGGTCCACCTCGGGGAGGTTTTCATTATAGATACGGTCGACGCAGAGTGTGCATTTCTTCATCACGCCTTCGGCCGCATCCAGTTCCCGCGCGCCATAGGGGCAGGACCATGCGCACAACCCGCAACCGATGCAGTCGCTTTCATTGACCAGAACGATCCCGTCCTCGACCCGTTTATAGCTGGCCCCGGTGGGGCAGACGGTGACGCAGGGGGCGTCCTCGCAATGCAGGCAGGACTTGGGGAAGTGGATGAGTTGGGCATGACCGTCGGCGGGTTGCACCTCGTAGGAATGTACCCGGTTGAGGAATGTGCCTGAGGGGTCGGCCCCATAGGCGTCCTGATCCGACAATGGTGCGCCGTAGTTTTCAGTGTTCCAGCCTTTGCATGAGATCACGCAGGCATGGCAACCGACGCAGGTGTCGAGGTCGATAACCAGACCCATTTTGCGGTCCGTGGATTGGGGAAGCTGGGTCATGATTGCCTTGCCTCTGCGTTGGTGGGGAAGACAGGAGCGAGGGGCCAGCCCCTCGCGCTCCCCGAGGTATTTTGGGCCAGATGAAGAGCGGATAGGGTCATTTGCCCACCTTCCATGCCAGGTCCTTGGGGCCAGTGCCGACGGGGGACTGGATAGGATCGAATTCCGGCTGACTTTGGGCGTCCGAGGGCGGGGCGGCTTTTTCGAGTTTGACCTTGAGGTCGAACCACGCGGCCTGTCCGGTGATCGGGTCCGAATTGGCCCAGCGCATGCCGTCGCCTTTGGGGGGCAGCAATTCGTGGATCAGATGGTTGAGCAGAAAACCCTTTGTGGCTTCGGGCGCGTCCTCTTGCAGGGCCCAGGCGCCTTTGCGTTTGCCGATGGCGTTCCATGTCCAGACGGTGTTGTCGTTCAATGCGGCCATCTCCATCACCGGAACGGTGATTTCGCCATGCGGCGAGGTGACTTTGGCCCAGTCGCCGTCTTGCAGCCCGTGCTCGCGCATCAGTTTGGTAGGGACGTAGAGGGGGTTGCGCCCGTGCAGTTGCCGCAGCCATGCGTTCTGGGTGCCCCAGCTGTGATACATCGCCATGGGGCGCTGGGTCAGGGCGTTGACGGTGAAGCCTTCGTTGCCCTGCTGGTCGGTTTCGTACCAGATGGGCAGCGGGTCCATCGTGTCTTTGAGGCGCTTGCGCAGGTGCTCGGGGGGCTGGCGGTCCCCATGCCCTTCAGCGGCCAGCTGGAATTTTCGCATCGGCTCGGAATAGAGCTGGAACAGATAGGGTTGGGGGCTGTCATAGAGGCCCATGCCGACCGCCCAGTCCTGATAGGCCGTGTTCCACGGTTTGTAATAATCTGCGCCTTCAGGGATGTGGGCCACGTAGAAGCCGCCATTGTCTATATAGCGGTTCAGCTGGTCTGGATTGACCGCGCCGCGTCCTTCCTTGTCGCCGTCTTCTCCCCGGAACCCGGCCAGCGGGCCGATGCCGGGTTTGCGTTCGTGGTTGACGATGTAGTCGGCGTAGTCTTTCCATTTGGGCGTGCCGTCTTCGTTGGTGAAGCCCGGCAGGCTCATGCGGTTAGCCAATTCGATCAGCACCGATTGGAACCCGCGCACGTCGCGATCGGGTTCGATCACTGGCCAGCGGATGGCATCGGCGGCAGCGTCGGCCTCGCAGATCGGGCGATCCAGCAGCGAGATACAGTCGTGCCGTTCCAGATAGGTTGTGTCGGGTAGGATCAGGTCGGCATAGGCGACCATTTCCGAGGAATAGGCATCCGAGTAGATGATCTTGGGGATGACGTATTTGCCGTCTTCGGTCTTGGCCGACAGCATCTCCATCACGCCCTTGGTGTTCATGGAGGAGTTCCACGACATGTTCGCCATATACATGAACAGCGTGTCGATCTTGTAAGGATCACCGGCGGCGGCGTTCGAGATCACCATATGCATCAGCCCATGGGCCGACATCGGGTTTTCCCAGGTGAACGCTTTGTCGATTCGCTGTGCGTTGCCGTTTTCGTCCAGCAGCAGGTCCTCGGGGCCGCGTGGAAAGCCCAGATGCGGGCCTTCCAGCGGGCGACCGGGGCGGCGGTCGCCGTGCGGGGTTGGGTGCGCCTCGACCGGTTTGGGGTAGGGCGGTTTGAAGCGGAAGCCTCCGGGCACCTCGACCGTGCCAAGCAGGATTTGCAGGACATGCAGCGCGCGGCAGGTCTGGAACCCGTTGGCATGGGCCGAAATCCCGCGCATGGCGTGGAAGCTGACCGGGCGACCTGTCATTTTGGAGTGTGTCTCGCCCCGGAAGTCGGTCCATTCGTGGTCCAGCTCGATGGCCTCGTCAAAGGCGACGCGGGCAATCTCGGCGGCAATGGCACGGATGCGTTTTGCGGGGATGCCGCAGCGGTCGGCGACGTTTTCCGGCGCGTGCTCGTCCGACAGGTATTTCTCGGCCATCAGGTGAAAGACCGGGCGGTGGGTAACACCGTCTTTGTCGTAAGTCGCCGACAGATCCGGACGGACACCGGGTTTGTCAAAGGCAGTTGGTTCGCCAGTCACGCGGTCGATGACCAGAGGCTTGCCGTCGGCGTCGCGCAGGAACAGGCCCTTATCCGGACCGTCGGCGGCGTTCACCAGAACCGGTGCATTGGTGTAGCGGCTGAGATAGTCGAGGTCGATTTTGCCCGCCTTCATCAGCACATGGATCAGCGACAGGATGAACAGACCATCAGTGCCGGGCGTGATCCCGACCCAATCGTCGGCCACCGCGTTATAGCCCGAGCGGATAGGGTTCACCCCGATCACCCGCGCGCCGCGTGCCTTGATCTTGCCGATGCCCATCTTGATCGGGTTGCTGTCATGATCCTCGGCCACGCCGAACAGCATGAACAGCTTGGTATGGTCCCAATCGGGCTGGCCGAATTCCCAGAACGCGCCGCCCATGGTGTAGATGCCGCCCGCCGCCATATTGACCGAGCAGAACCCGCCATGAGCCGCATAGTTGGGCGTACCGAAATGCTGTGCCCAGAAGCTGGTGAAGCTTTGGCTTTGATCGCGCCCCGTGAAAAAGGCCAGTTTCTGCGGCGCGGTTTCGTGTAGCTCGTTCAGCCAGCCGACAGCGGTGCTGATCGCCTCGTCCCACTCGATCTCGCGGAATTCGCCCGATCCGCGCGGGCCAACTCGGCGCAGCGGTTTGCGCAGGCGTGAGGGCGCGTTGACCTGCATGATCCCGGCGCTGCCTTTTGCGCACAACACGCCCTTGTTCACGGGGTGGTCGCGGTTGCCTTCGATATAGGCAACCTTGCCGTCCTTCATGTGGACGTTGATGCCGCAGCGGCAGGCGCACATGTAGCAGGTGGTCTTGCGGACCTCGTCGGAAACCTTGGGCGAGGTGTCGATCACTGGCTGGTTCAAATGCGCCCCCTTTTCAGCTTGCGACCCGATCATTCCCACGTTTTGCGAAAAATCGGAATAATTTTTTCGTTTTCACGCCTTGGGATAACTTATGTCCCGGCATCATTGTGTTGCGCCTGAACGGCGGTGACGGCGATCATGTGCAGGATGTCTTCGGACGAACAGCCGCGCGACAGGTCGTTTGCGGGTTTTGCCAGCCCTTGCAGTACTGGGCCGATGGCCTCGACCCCGCCGATGCGCTGAGCGATTTTATAGCCCAGATTGCCAGCATTCAGGCTGGGGAAGACAAAGACATTTGCCTCACCCTTGAGTGGCGAATCTGTGGCCTTGGTGGCGGCGACTTCGGGAACGAAGGCGGCGTCGAATTGCAGCTCTCCGTCGATCAGCAGGGTTGGGTCCTTGGCGCGTGCGATCTGTGTGGCCTCGACGACTTTGGACACTTTGGGGTGGTCTGCGCTGCCCGAGGTGGAGAAGGACAGCATCGCTACGCGCGCTGTGTCGCCGGTCAGGGTGGTGTAGGACTCAGCCGAGGCGCGGGCAATTTCCGCCATCTCTTGCGCGTCAGGGTCCACGACCAATCCGCAATCGGCGAAGATGCGGGCGCCTTTGACCTCGTGATGGTCCTGACAGAACAGCATCAGGAAGAAGCTGGACACCATCGCCGCCTCGGGCGCGGTGCCGATGATCTGCAACGCGGCACGCACAGTGTCCGACGTAGTCTCGACCGCGCCACCGACTGTGCCGTCGGCGATGTCCTGTTGCACCAGCATGGCGGCATAGATCAGCCGGTTGGTGACCTGCTGGCGCGCCTCATCCAACGTCAGGCCTTTATGCTTGCGCCGCTCATGCAGGGCCTGCGCAAGGCCGGGCGTCAGGTCAGAGGTGGCCGGGTCGTGAATGTCGATCCATTCCGGGTCATATCCCTCGTGTGCGCCAAGAAGGGCCGACACCTCGGCCCTGTCTCCGATCAGGATGATCCGCGCGACATTCTCTTTCACGGCCTTGACGGCCCCTTCGACAACGCGGGGATCGTCGCCCTCGGACAGGGCGATGATCTTGTCCGACGCGCTTGCCGTCCCGAGAATGGCGCGCAGAGGCTTCACGCCGATTACGCCCCGGCCTGCGGGGTCATGTCATCGGCGGTGACGCCTGCAACGGCCACTGGTTTCTTCATCGCGTCGCGGCGGAAGGGCTCACCCAGTTCTTGGTTGATCATGGCTTCGATCAGGGTGGTGATGCCGTTCTTCTGGTCCTCGATCGCTTGGTTCAGGGCGGCTGTCAGCTCGTCCATGGTACGCGCCACCACGCCTTTCAGGCCGCACGCCTGCGCGATACCGGCGTAAGAGACCTTGGTGTCCAGCTCGGTGCCCACAAAGTTATCGTCGAACCACAGGGTCGAGTTCCGTTTTTCGGCCCCCCACTGATAGTTGCGGAAGACGATCTGCGTAATCGCGGGCCATTCTTCGCGTCCGATGGCTGTCAGTTCGTTGACCGCGATGCCAAAGGCACCGTCACCGGCAAAGCCCACAACCGGCACATCCGGGCAGCCGATCTTGGCGCCCATGATCGAGGGCAGGCCATAGCCGCATGGGCCGAACAGGCCGGGGGCCAGATATTTACGGCCATCCTCGAAGGACGGATAGGCGTTGCCGATGGCGCAGTTGTTGCCGATATCGGACGAGATGATCGCCTCTTTCGGCAGGGCGGACTGGATCGCGCGCCACGCCATGCGGGGGCTCATCCAGTCGGGCTTGGCCGCGCGAGCGCGCTGGTTCCATGTGGTGCCTGGGTCATCATCCTCGTGGTCCATGCTGGACAGCTGCTGCGCCCAGGCGGATTTCTTTTGTGCAATTTTGGCCTTGCGCTCATCGCGACCGGCGTCTCCGGCCGTGTCGCTGAGATTTGCCAGAATGCCATTGGCCACCTTGGCCGCATCGCCGATGATGCCAACCGAGACCTTTTTGGTCAGGCCGATCCGATCCGGGTTGATGTCGACCTGAATGATCTTGGCATCCGCAGGCCAGTATTCCATGCCGTAGCCGGGCAGTGTCGAGAACGGGTTCAGACGGGTGCCAAGGCACAGCACCACATCGGCCTCGCTGATCAGCTCCATCCCCGCTTTTGAGCCGTTATAGCCCAGCGGACCAGCAAACAGAGGGTGCGAGCCGGGGAAGGCGTCATTGTGCTGGTAGCCGACGCAGACCGGCGCATCCAGACGCTCGGCCAGTGCCTTGGACGCCTCGATCCCGCCGTCGGCCAAAACTACGCCCGCGCCATTCAGGATCACCGGGTTCTTTGCGTTCGACAGCAATTCCGCCGCCTGCGCCACGGCGCTTTCGCCGCCCGAGGGACGCTCGAATTCCACAATCGCGGGCAGGTCTACCTCGATGACCTGGGTCCACATGTCTCGCGGGATGTTCAGCTGCGCGGGGGCGCTGGCGCGTTTGGCCTGCATGATCACGCGGTTCAGAACCTCGCACACGCGGGTCGGATCGCGGACCTCTTCCTGATAGGCGACCATGTCTTCGAACAGTTTCATCTGCTCGACTTCCTGGAAACCACCCTGACCGATGGTCTTGTTCGCGGCCTGCGGCGTGACCAGCAGCAGCGGAGTGTGGTTCCAGTAGGCGGTTTTGACAGCGGTGACAAAGTTGGTGATGCCGGGGCCGTTTTGCGCGATCATCATCGACATTTTGCCGGTGGCGCGGGTATAGCCATCGGCCATCATGCCGGCGCTACCTTCGTGGGCACAATCCCAGAACATGATCCCTGCCTTGGGAAACAGGTCCGAGATCGGCATCATGGCTGAGCCGATAATCCCGAACGCATGTTCGATCCCGTGCATTTGCAGAACCTTAACAAAGGCCTCTTCTGTGGTCATTTTCATCTGAATGATCTCCGCGCATGTGTGGAATGGCCGGATCTTTTGCCCTGCCTTTAGATACGGTTTTGACGGATGGCGCGGGGCGGCGTTAGGGCCAGAAAGCGCAGCGGAATAGGTCCAGTATTGCGCTAACAGTCGCGGATTGCTTCGGCGATGCGTTTTATACCCGGATTGATGCGATCTGGCGCGATCGAGGAATATCCCAGACGGTAGAAATTCTGCGGCCGATCGGGGCCGGAAAAGAAGGGCGCGCCGGGTTCGATATGAACGCTCTGGCCCTGTAGTTCCTGTGCTAGACGGGCCGTGTCCACGTGATCCGGTGCCGACATCCAGATGGATGAGCCGCCCAGCACGCCGCGCCCGGCCACCGTCAGGCCGTGCTGTTCAACAGCCTGATCCAGCGCCGCGCGGCGTTGGGCCAGCGCTTTGGACATCCGCCGGATCTGCGCGTCATAGTGGCCGAGCGACAGGAAATAGGCCGCCGTGCGCTGGATATGCCCCGGCGGGTGGCGCAGAACCAGCGAGCGCAAGGCGCGGGCCTCGCGGATGAACGGCGCGGACCCGACCATGTAGCCAAGGCGCAGGCCGGGGAACAGCGATTTAGAGAAACTGCCCACATAGATCACCCGTCCATCCCGGTCCATCGATTTGAGCGCGGGCGAGGGCGCACCCAGAAAGGCCATTTCGAACTCGTAGTCATCCTCAACCACCATCGCGTCCAGCTCGCGGGCGCGGGCCAGCAGGGTGGTGCGCCGGTCCACGGGCATGGTCGCGGTGGTCGGGCTTTGGTGGCTGGGGGTGGTAAAGATCACATCGGTCTGATCGGGCAGCGCCTCGGGTGGCAAACCATCGCGATCCACCGCGACCGGGGCCACTTTGCAATCGGAATGGTTCAGCAGGTCGCGCAGGGCGTAATAACAAGGGTCTTCGATCACTGCCGTCCGGTTGCGGTTTAATAAGATGCGCGAGGCCAGCCACAGCGCATTCTGCGCGCCGAGAGTGATCAGAATCTCTTCGGGCCGGGCGGCGATGCCACGGCGGGGCAGGGTATGGCGGGCGATGAATTCGACCAGCAGCGGGTCGTCCTGATCCACATAATCCCCGGTCAGGGAATCGAAATCCTTGTGCCCCAGCGCCCGCACAGCGCACAGCCGCCAGTTGGCGTGATCGAACAGCGAACGGTCGGCCTGACCGTAGATGAACGGATAGCGGTAGTCGCGCCAGTCAGCGGGCTTGGTCAGGGTGTCCCCGTCCGAGAATCGGCGGGCCAGTGCCGTGGTCCAGTCAACCGTCTCGTCGCCGCGCGGGGTGGGCGTGTATTTCGGGGGCACTGGCGCGTTTTCCGACACGTAATACCCCGACCGGCCCTTGGCGGTCAGATAGTCATTGGCCAGCAGTTCCGTATAGGCCAGTGTCACCGTGATCCGGCTGACGCCCAGATGGGCCGCCAGTTTGCGAGATGAGGGCAGCTTCTCGCCCACATGAAAACGGCCCGACAGGATGCCTTCGGCAATCATTTGCTGGATCTGCGCCTGCAACGTGCCCTGACCGTTGAGTTCCAGAAAGAAGGTGTCGACTGAGATGCCCATTCAAGTCTTATAGGGTGGACTTATGCGGTGAGCAATCTGGACTTACGCGTTTTGTCGTTGACGGGCGTGCGGCATTAACCTAAATAACTAGAAATCTAGTTTAATGGAGTTTCGATATGTGGGAAACTGCAGCAGCAGGATTTTCGGCTATGGGGTCCGAGGCCCGGTTGAAGGTTCTCAAAACGCTGGTCCGCGCCGGTGAGGCCGGTCTGACGGTTGGAGAGATTCAGGAACGCACCGGAATTGCGCCGTCTACTCTTGCCCATCACCTGCGCTTTCTGGCCGCCGGAGGGGTCGTGCAGCAGGAAAAGATCGGCCGCAGCACCATCAACCGCGCCAGCTATCACGAGCTGCGCGCATTGGCGCAGTTCATTCTGTCCGAGTGCTGCGCCGACGAAGTCGGAAAGGCTGCAAACGATGGCTGAGTTAACGCAAAACCCGAAGGTCCAAGCCAAAGCTGCGCTGGAGTTGATCAAAACGCCTTGGGCGGTCATCGTGGCTATTCTGATCGCTGTTACCGTTCTGGACCCCGGTAACTGGGGTGAGGTGGTAATCTTCGCAGGTAAGGCGCTGGCGCATACCGGGCAGTATATTCTGTTCGCAGTTCTGCTCCTATCCTACCTCAAGGCCACCGGTGCCGAGGTCATGGTCGCCCGCGCCTTTGAGGGACGCGAGACACGGATGATTTTCCTCGCCGCTTTGTTCGGTGGCCTTGCCCCGTTCTGTTCCTGCGAGGTGATCCCCTTCATCGCCGGTCTGCTGGCGCTGGGCGCGCCTTTGTCGGCGGTGATGGCGTTTTGGTTGAGCTCACCGCTGATCGACCCGCCGACCCTGCTGATCACGGCGGGTGCGCTGGGTTGGCCGTTTGCCATAGGCAAGGCCGTCGCCGCCGTTGCTTTGGGCCTGTTCGGAGGCTTTGTGGTGCGCGCGCTGATGCGTGGCGGAGCGTTCGCCGAGCCTCTGCGCGTTTACAAACCCGCCGGGTGCTGCGGCTGTGGTCCGAAACAGGACGACAAGCCGGTCTGGAAATTCTGGCAGGAACCGGAACGCCGCACGCGGTTCCGGGCTGAGTTTGTCCAGAACGGGATGTTCCTGCTGAAATGGCTGGCTTTGGCCTATGTGCTTGAGGCGCTTCTGGTCAGCTATGTGCCTGCCGACCTGATCGCGCGTGTGGTTGGGGGTGAAGGCGTCGTGCCGATTGTCATCGCGGCGCTGGTCGGAATGCCTGCCTATCTGAACTCTTACGTCGCACCGCCGTTGCTGGCGGGTCTGACCGAGCAGGGCATGAGCGCAGGCGCTGCCATGTCGTTCATGATCGCAGGCGCGGTTAGCTCGATCCCGGCGATGGCTGCTGTATGGTCGCTGGTCAAGCCACGGGTCTTTGCGACCTATCTTGGATTGGGGATTACTGGCGCGATCATCTCAGGGATCGTCTTCCAGATGATCTAAAGGAAAAACCGCCCGGAGATGCCTCCGGGCGGTTTTGCTTATTGGTTAGCCTCGCAGAGGCTCGGCATTTTGAAGCGGTACCTTGCTTCCCCGCTATTGACGTAAACGCGTTTTTCGACGCAGGCCGTATCGCCGACGGTGCGCGCCACGTGTTCCTTGGATTCGTCGATCGAGATGGTGGACCCGTCGGGCAGACGAACCGACGCGATAACGCCGTGTTTCAAGTCCCCGTTCATTGGGGTCGCCGTCAGAACCGCAACCGTCAGGTACGAATCGTGTTCATGCGCGCCATCATCGTTGAGTACCAGCAGCGCTGCCGCGATCGAGATTGTGCCGACGATCGCCACCATTAGCAGGCCCCATGTTTTCAGAAACGCATAGATCGACACCGCACGGTGCGGGCCGAAGACAGAAGACAAGACATTCAGCATAGGTATCTCGGGCAAAAAAGCCCCGGCCGTTTCGGGCCGGGGCTGATTGGGTATCAGAAGCGCGGATCTTCGTCTTCTTCCTCGTCGCCGCCACCTTTGGGCAGGTTGAAGAAGCTGTCGGCGTCGATGATCGGCTCATCGTCTTTTTCCTCGACCGGATCATCGGACAGCGAAAAGGTTTCGAGCCCCTCGATGGCCGTCGGGATTTTCGGTGCGGCGTCCATTTCCAGCGACTGCTCGGTCGAAACCAGCTTGCGGCGTTCATCATCGCTCATGACGCCACCCTCAGCCGCTTTCTTCGCGGCGGCTTTCTGGACAATCGCATCCAGCTCAGACTGTTTGCACAGGCCCAGCGCAACCGGGTCGATTGGTTGCATATTGGTGATGTTCCAGTGCGTGCGCTCGCGGATCGACTGGATGGTGGGCTTGGTGGTGCCGACCAGTTTGGCGATCTGACCGTCGCTGAGTTCGGGGTGGAACTTCACCAGCCAAAGAATCGAGTTCGGACGGTCCTGACGCTTGGACAACGGGGTATAGCGCGGGCCACGGCGCTTTTCCTCACCCGCGGCTGCGGCGTTGAACTTGAGTTTCAGCTTGTGCAGCGGGTTGTTCTGCGCCGAGTCGATCTCATCCTGGGTGAGCTGGTTGTTGGCGATGGGGTCAAAGCCTTTGACACCGGCGGCCACGTCGCCATCGGCGATGCCCTGCACCTCAAGCTCGTGCATTCCTACGAAATCCGCGATCTGCTTGAAGCTGATCGTGGTGTTGTCCACCAGCCAAACGGCGGTTGCTTTGGCCATAAGCGGTTTTGCCATCAGCCCGTCTCCTGTAAATACATCTGTCCCGTCGCCGGAATTCGGCGGCCCCGTGATCTTGGGGCAGGTTTCCGTTGTCGGGGAACTTCGGGCCTATATAGTCGCGCTAATGCAAGAAGGGAAGAGGCGAATGCGTCACGGGATTCTAGCGCTGGTCATGTGGGCGTTCAGCGGGTTGGTCGCACTGGCCGACGGCGAGAAAGCGGGTGTGTTCGACTATTACGTCCTGTCGCTGAGCTGGTCGCCTAACTGGTGTGCACGCGAAGGCGATGCGCGCGGCTCTGATCAATGCGATGCGCGGCATGATCATGGCTGGATCCTGCATGGGCTTTGGCCGCAATACCATCAGGGCTGGCCGTCTTATTGCCCGAACTCCAACGCCCCGCCGTCGCGCACGATGACGCGCGAGATGGCGGATATTCAGGGGTCATCAGGTCTGGCCTGGCATCAGTGGAAGAAACACGGCACCTGTTCGGGGCTGAGCGCGCCGGACTACTACGCCTTGTCCCGGCGCGCGTATGAGGGCGTCACCCGCCCGTCTGTGTTCCGCAAGCTGGACGGGTCGGTCAAACTGCCTGCGTCGGTGGTCGAAGAGGCGTTTCTCAAGGCCAACCCCGCGCTGAAGCGCGACATGATCACCGTCACCTGCAAACAGGGCTATATCGAAGAGGTCCGGCTTTGCCTGTCGCGCGACCTGAAACCGGTGCCATGCGGCCGAGATGTGATCCGCGACTGCACGGCCAAGGATGCTCTGTTCGATCCGATTCGTTAAAGCTCGCGGTTCTGGCACTCCCGCGCATAGTCCAGCGCTTTGGCGGTGCCTTTCAGATCAATGGCCATCACGGTTTCACCTTGCGGGTTGTAGATGGTCAAGGTCTTGTTCTGTGCAATCGCATCAACGAATTTGGGGTCAGTGAAAAACACCGTTGCACCGGGCACATCGCGTTCGTTGAATCCGATTGCGGTGGCGTCAAAGCTTTTGCCATCCAGTTCAAAACGGATCGGATAGCTCTCGCCCTGTTCGATCTCGCCCCAGGCCTTGTTGTAGACGGCGAAATAACCGCGTTTGTCCAACGCGTCATATCCGATACGCACGACCGAGAGATCCTGATAAATCGTCTGGATCAGGCACCCATTCCCAAGCGCAGGGTCCATCATGATGTTCCAACCCTCGACGAAACCCTTGTCGATGAGGTCTTGTGCAAACGCTGTTGTTGTTGTGACTGCCGTTAACAAAAGAGCAAGAAGACGAGGCATTGGTTAAGCTCCTGAAATATGTCGAATAACGGTCGCTCGCATTCGGAATCGAGTTGATACCAAAGCCCGGTGCATCTAAAGCGCCAAATGTGCCGAACGTTTATATCAAATCTTGAGAAGCAGGCGCAATTGTTCCATTTTGTGCGCGATCGGGTAATGCCGGTGGTGGCCGTTGTTCGAGATTAGATGTTTTCACTATTCAGGATCACATGATGAACCGTCAACAGATACGTTTTCTTCGACGTACCTGCACCTCGGTGCAAATGCGGCTGTCCGAGGAAAGCCCCCTTCGTGGAACGTTTGAGCGGGGGGACGAGATCTCGCTTCTAACCGATGGCTCGATCTTTCCTCATGTCGCGCAGCAGCACGAGTGGAATTTCAACGAAACACGCTTTATTGGTCAGGTTTGCGATGCAGCCTCTTACCATCTTATTGATGTCGGGGCGAATGTTGGGCTCTATACGCGGCAGGTGCTGCTCAATTACCAGAACGTGCATTCCGCTTCCTGTTTTGAACCCAGCCCGGACAATGTCGAGCATCTTGAGCGAAATATCGGCGGGATGCCAACTGCGACCGTCCATAACTTCGGTCTGGGAACGACAGATGGTGAGTTGACCTTTTTTACTGACGATGTGAACGGAGGGAATTTTTCGTTCAATGAGAATGCAGTAGCGGGCAGAAACCATCACGTGATCAAAGCCCCGATCCGCAAGATATCGGAGCAGTTGCTTGACGATTGCATGGGGGATGAGGCCCGAAAGCGACGGTTGATTTGGAAATCTGATACCCAAGGTTTGGATGAGGTGCTGATGAGCGAACTTCCACTCGGATTCTGGCAGCGCGTTGATTTGGCGGTGTTCGAAGGGTGGCGGATACCAAAGCCTGAATTCGACGCCCAGGCCTTTGCCGCGGTCCTGAAGGCGTTTGACTTTGTTTATATCATGGGTAGCAGGAACAAAAGACTGCAGCGGACAGACGCGGAACAATGCATGCATTATCTATCCGGTACAGACCGCAGATGGGCCGATGTTTTCCTGTCGAGGCGCGAGCTGTCCTGAGCGCTTAACCTGCTATTTAGGTCTGGTATGGGGCGCTAGATCTCCTTGCGCGCCCGCAGCGCTGCCGTGATCGTTCCGTCATCCAGATAATCCAATTCGCCACCAATCGGCACACCCTGAGCGAGCGAGGTCAGGCGCACCTGACCCTCTAGCTGGTCGGCGATGTAATGGGCTGTGGTCTGGCCATCAACGGTGGCGTTCAGGGCGAGGATGACTTCGTTGATCCCTTCTGCAGTGACTCGATCTTTGAGGCGCGGGATGCGCAGTTCGTCCGGTCCGACGCCGTCCAGTGCCGAGAGTGTCCCGCCCAGCACGTGATAGCGGCCTTTGAACACGCCTGCGCGTTCCATTGCCCAGAGGTCGGCCACGTCCTCGACCACGCACAGCTCTCCGGTGGCGCGGGCCTCGGCGTCGCAGATGTCACAGATGTCTGTGGTGCCCACATTGCCGCAGTTCAGGCACTCGCGGGCGGAGATGGCGACCTGCTGCATGGCGTCCGACAGGGGTGTCAGCAACAGCGCGCGTTTGCGGATCAGGTGCAGCACCGCGCGACGGGCCGAGCGGGGGCCGAGCCCCGGCAGTTTCGCCATCAGGTCGATCAGATTGTCGATATCGCTGTTCGAACTCAACGCGCGCGCCCCTGCACAGGGGCCGGGCTGGGATGCCCGGCCTTTGGATCGTCAGGCGTGTCTATCAGAACGGCAGCTTGATGTCTGCGGGCAAACCCATGCTTTCGGTCAGCTTGGCCATCTCGGCCTGCGCGCGTTCGGCGGCTTTGGTCTGCGCGTCTTTGATAGCGGCGAGGATCAGGTCTTCGACGACCTCTTTGTCGTCGCCGTTGAAGATCGAGGGGTCGATGTCCAGACCTTTGAGTTCGCCCTTGGCGGTGGCGGTGGCTTTGACCAGACCAGCACCGGATTCGCCGACAACCATCAGATTGTTCAGTTCTTCCTGCATGTCGGTCATCTTGGTCTGCAGATCCTGCGCGGATTTCATCATCTTGGCCATATCGCCCAGACCGCCGAGTCCTTTAAGCATTACGTTTTCTCCTGCTAATCGGTTTGTCGCCTAGATACGGACAGCGCCCGTGCGGCACAAGGGGGCAGTGCCCTCCCGCCCGTCGTCGCGGTCTTTTGCAAGACCTCTCCTCCCGTTGGGCCCGGCAGAGCGCGGGCAACGCCCGCGCTCTGCCGGGCCCAAGTCCGCTCAGGGGTATCGGCGTCAGCCGATGGCCCGTGGCGGGCGCGGGAGGGTTAGTCCTCTTCGAACGGGTCCCATTCGTCTTCGACCTCAGGCAGGGCTTCGGTTTCGACCTTGGCGGCGCGTTCCTCGGGCGTTTCGATGCGTTTGATCCGGGCTTTGGGGAACTGTGCCAGAACCGCTTGCACCAGCGGGTGCTGTTCGGCCTCGGCCTTTAGCGCCAGATCGGCGGCATCGCGGATTTCGGCGATGGTTGCCGCCTCGCCGTTGGCGACGATCGTCACCGCCCAGCGGTTGCCAGTCCAGCGTTGCAGTGCGGTGCCCATGCGGGCGGCCAGATCGGTTGGAGCTGAGTGTGTTGGCGTGAACTCGATCCGACCGGGTTGGTAAGACACCATCCGGACGCCGTTTTCGACCTCGACCAGCAGTTTCACATCCCGGTTGGTGCGGATCAGTTCGACTACATGTTCGAAGGTCGGGTAACGGGCCAGTGCCGTCTGTACATCCTGCGCCAGTGCGGCTGTCGGCGCGCCTGCTCCGCCTCGGACTGGTGGGGCATAGGCAGAGGCCACCGGGGCCTGCGCGGCGTGTGTTGGCGCGGGCATTCCACCGCTGGGTCCGGCGTTGGGCGGTGGGGGAGGCGCATCCTGTAGCCGTTTGATCAACTCTTCGGGGCTGGGCAGGTCGGCAACATGGGTCAGGCGGATCACGGCCATCTCGGCGGCCATCATGGCGTTAGGCGCGGCTGAGACCTCTTCCAGCGCCTTCAGCAACATCTGCCACATGCGGGTCAGAACGCGCATCGGCAGGGCCTCGGCCATTTGCTGACCTCGGGCGCGTTCGTCAGGGGAAACGGTCGGGTCTTCGGCGGCATCCGGGGTGATTTTAACCACCGAGACCCAATGGGTGATCTCGGCCAGATCGCGCAGCACGGCCAGCGGGTCGGCCCCTTCGGCATATTGCGCGCCAAGTTCGGTCAGCGCTCCGGCAGCGTCGCCGCGCAGGATCATGTCCATCAGGTCCAGCACCCGGCCCCGGTCGGCCAGACCCAGCATGGCGCGCACCTGATCGGCGCTGGTTTCGCCGGCGCCGTGTGAAATCGCCTGATCCAGCAGAGAGGTCGCATCCCGCGCCGAACCTTCGGCCGCGCGGGTGATCAGCGCGATCGCGTCTTCGGCGATCTGAGCGCCCTCGGCATCGGCGATCTTGCGCAGCAGGCCGATCATGTCCTCGGGCTCGATCCGGCGCAGGTCAAAGCGCTGACAGCGGGACAGGACCGTTACGGGTACTTTGCGAATCTCGGTGGTGGCAAAGATAAACTTCACATGCTCGGGCGGTTCCTCAAGCGTCTTGAGCAGCGCGTTGAAGGCGCTGGTCGAGAGCATGTGAACTTCGTCGATGATGTAGATCTTGTAGCGGGCCGAGGCCGCGCGGTAGCGGACGCTGTCGATGATCTCGCGAATATCGTTCACACCGGTCCGGCTGGCGGCGTCCATCTCCATCACGTCGACATGGCGACCTTCCATGATCGCCACACAATGTTCGCACTGGCCGCAGGGTTCGGTCGTGGGTTTGCCCTCGCCATCAGGGCCGATGCAGTTCATGCCCTTGGCGATGATCCGGGCCGTGGTGGTTTTGCCGGTGCCGCGAATGCCGGTCATGATAAAGGCCTGCGCTATCCGATCCGCCTCGAACGCGTTTTTCAACGTGCGCACCATAGCGTCCTGACCGACCAGATCGGCAAAGGTTTCCGGGCGGTATTTACGGGCAAGAACCTGATAGGCGGGGCTGGGCGTGTCGGTCATATCTGCTCTGTCGGATTCGGGTTCCGATGCAGCGTAGAGACCCCCGCCGCCCGCGTCCACCGCCGCCTTGGGGGAAATTCGGTTTGCAGGTCAGTTTGCACGGCATAGAAGCTATGTGAAAAGGAGGGCGGGGATGGAGCCATTTGCAATTCACGCGGTCGCGGTCGGGGCTGGTTATGTCGCGCTGGCGCCGCTGCCGGGGCGCGCGGGGGAATATGCGCGGGATTTGGATGTTATCCGCCGCTGGCGGCCCGATCTTGTGATCTCAATGACCACAAGCTCCGAGATGGCGAAGGCCGGGGCGGGAACACTGGGGGATGACCTGCGGGCCGAGGGCATAAGCTGGACGCACCTGCCGATTGTGGATTTTGGCGCGCCGTCGCCGGACACCGAGGCCGCGTGGCCCCGGATCAGCCAGTCTGCCGCGCATATTCTAGCGCGTGGAGGGCGGGTGCTGGTGCATTGCCGGGGCGGGTGCGGGCGGTCGGGGATGATCGCCCTGCGGCTGATGGTAGAACAAGGTATGGCACCCGACGCGGCGTTGCGTCGCTTGCGCTTCGTGCGGCCCTGTGCGGTTGAAACCGATGGGCAGATGCGCTGGGCCAGCCGCGCGCCGGGCTGAGCTACAGCGCCAGATGCTGCTGGGGCTGTGCTGGTTGCGCCGGGGCCAGCTCTGACACTTCAAGCATGGCACAGGGCGGCGCAGGCAACAGGCCGGTCGGACGGGCCGCAGCATCGGGGCCGAACAGCATATCCGCATAACCGTCCAACGCGTCCAGCGAGGCGTCCGTGCTGGTGCCGCAGAAGATGCGAATTTGATCTTTCTGGGCGCGGAATCGGGCGATGCAGCCCTGTGGGCAATGGCCCAGCTCTCCGCTGCCGTCCAACGCGAACTCGTCCGACGTGGCTGGTACTGCGGTTTCCATCGCTTGCACAACAGCTCGTGCCATCTGCGCCAGAGCCGGGCAGGTCTTGCCGGTTTTCTGACATAGGGTTGCACTGAATTGGTGCGTTTTTGTCTTCCAGATCATAATGCGCCCTCCGCGCGGGGAACGGGGCATGGATCAGGTGTGACAGCGCGCTGACAATCCCGCCCGGACACCCCGCCCGAGTTACAGTTTTGCTTTGATGGCAGGTCTCCTGACTTGCGGGTCATCGCGTTGCCGACCTTCCCAGCCTTGCGGGCCAGTGGTATTTAGGCATTGCTTACCGCTTACAGTTGCGGGGGCAGTCGCGGCATTGGATCGTTCCGGCATGACCGGGCAGAACCGCACCGTGTTCCCTTTTCATCCTGTCCCGACACGGGACAAGAACCATCACGCCATCGCTAGCGGCTGAGCGGGCTTTGAGTCAAGCGGGCGCGCGCGCAAAGTGGACGTTTGGTCATCTTGATGCGCCCTTGACTCAGCCCGGCCAAAGAAGTGGGGATAAGGGGTGAACCGAACAGTTCAGATCAGGTGAGCAACGCTATGCTGGATGATACACCCCCCGTCCTGACCGAGGATTTTCGGTTTTCTGCCGGTTCGGCAATGCTGTCGGCGCGCCTGTACCGGCCCGTGACTGATCCCAAAGTCGCCGTGGTTATACATGGTGCGACCGGTGTCCCGAGGGATTACTATCAGCATTTCGCACATTGGCTGGCAGCGGATCAGAGGATCGCCTGCCTGACCTACGACTATCGCGACTTTGGCCACTCACTAACCGGACCACTGCAGGAATCGCGGGTAAAGATGGCGGATTGGGCGCTGACCGACATGCCTGCCGCCAGAGCGGAAATGCGCCAGCGTTACCCACACGCAGAACACTGGAGCATAGGGCACTCGGTCGGAGGGATGTTGGGGCCAATACAACCTGATATCGACCATATAGATCGCATGATCTGTGTGTGTTCGGGGCTGGTGACAATCAGTGATCACCCTTGGCCTTATCGCGCGCTGGCGTCCTTGTTCTGGTATGGACATGTTCCGCTGGCGGTAAAAACAGTTGGATACCTGCCAGGAAAAGCAGTGGGATTTGGGGCCGACCTGCCTGCATCGGTTTATTGGCAGTGGCGCAAGTGGTGCACGGCACCCCAAAATTATCTGCCTGAAATCGGAAAAACGCTGCCAGCTGCAACCTGGGCAGACAAAGGCAAACCGGTCGATCTGTTCACTTTCGAGGACGACCAGATGGTTCCGCCCGAAGCCGTTTGGCGGTTGGCAGATCTGTACGGCTCCAGCGCTCGGCGTCATATGCTGTCACCGCAGGAATTCGGACTGAAGGACATTGGCCATATCGGCGCGTTCGCGCGTCGCAACGCGTCCCTATGGCCGCGCTTGATTGCATAAGTGCTGGGCGTCTAAACCGGTCAAAACTGCGGAGGAATGAAGTGAGAGGTTGGACATCGACCCAAGCGGGGCTCGTTGTGGCTGCTTCCTTCCGGACCTGACCAGGTTGGCGAGGCGCTCGCCCGCGCCAACCTCTCACCGGTGGATATAGGCATTTGGTTCATGCTTGGCAACCCGTCAGAGGGAGAGCTGAATGTTCAGGAAACCTTTCGCATCCGGACCGATGACTTTGGCGCGATAGCGTGCCAGTTCTTCCAGATGTTGGTCCGCGGCCGCTCCGGTTTTCACAAGCGCATGGGCACCGGGTATAGGTGACAACCGAAAAGGCTGGGGCGCCTCTTCCAACGGGTCCATCGGTAAGACGCCCGACAGGTAATCCCGTACAATATGTTGAATCGGAAGGACTGGCAGAGGAATTCGGGTCGCGTTTTCGGCAAACGGGAAGTTCCCGCCTCCGTTGGCACGGTAGTTGTTCAACGCGACAACAAAGCGCTGATTTGCGTCGATAGGGCGGCCATTGAACCGCAATTCGCGAACCCGATGGCTGTCGGGGTGAAGTATTGCGCCACCTGCGTCGAACCGCGCCGGATAGGCAAGGTCGAGCGCGTAAGTCAGCCCGTGTAGCACGTCAAAATTATGCCCGGCACGATTCGCATCCACAAGGTCGGATTGTTTACCCGGGCGCATCTGATTCAGCACGCCAGCGGACATTTCCAGCCAGTCCTTGATTTCAGTGCCCGAGACAATGACGGCCTGCATCTCATTCGGAAATACGTTCAGGTCGGCAACATGGCGCGTACATATCTGCCCGGGTGGGATATCGGTGAAAAACCGAGGCCCTGCACGACCGCCGAATTTCGACGGCGCAACTGCCGACAAGACGGGTAGCCCTGCATAGGCAGTTCCCTGCATATGCTGCCGCAATGCTGCAGCTTGCGCGGCAGCCACAAGCGCCAGACCGCGATCCCAGGCGCAAAAGCTGAAATAGCTGTGCAGATGATGCGACGTGTGTCCAACGGGCGTGTTGCACCGCGCGCGAGTTTCGCGGTGCGCCTTGGCAAAAATTCGCGACAGTTCGGGGTCTTCCGGAACCTCAGTGCCAACAAAGTCGGGTGCGATTGCCTTCAGGTGTGAACGGTGCGTTTCTACATGCCATTTTCCGTCGTCACCGAGTGTCATCGTCAGGTCAATCACACCAAGATGCGACCCTGCACTGCCCGGCATGACAACCGGCTTGCCGTGCACTTGACCTTTGGCACCGTCCACGAACGCAAACCCTTCATGCGACTCGCCTGGCAAAGTCAGATGTGAATGTCCCGCTATGATCGCATCAATCGGTTCGATGGCCGCAAGGGGAATCACGGCGTTTTCCAGATTAGGCTCCGGTTGGGCGGTGCCAATCCCGGAATGCGCCAGCGCGATCACAAGATCGCAGCCAGCGGCCTTCAGCTCTTGCGACACGTGTCGTGCCGTGGACAGGACATCGTCGATGCGGACCTTTTGCTCTAGACGGTGCGCCTCCCAGTTCGCTGTTTGCGGCGGCAGGGCCGAAAAAACGCCGATTTTGATCGGATATTCGCGGCCTCCGGCTTTCATGGTTCGGCTTAGCACTGCCTGCCTGCTCCAAGCACCGGGGCGGTCCAACCGGTGCGCGTTGCTGCATAAGACAGGGCAGGGGGATTGGCGCAAGATACGGTCCAGAACCTGCAAACCGAAGCCGAAATCATGGTTTCCCAATCCGATGGCATCGTAATCCAGCGCTTCGAAAGCCTCCACCAGAGGATGACGGGTCTGGGTTTGTGTTACGGCCCATTCCCCAATAGGCGTTCCCTGCAGTGAATCTCCGTTATCCAGCAAGATGGTCAGGGCATCTTTGGCCTCGGTTCGAGCTTGGCGGATCAGTGTGGCTGTGCGGGTAAACCCAATCATGGGTTCCGGCGCATCCCGATAATAGTCAAACCCGGTCACATTCATATGTAGATCCGAGGTTCCCAAAATCCTGATCGTTGCGCTTAGAGAGGAAGGGGGATGTTGCAATACTCTACTTTTAGACGTTTTTGGTTAACCTATTTCAACAAAAAGAGTATTTGACGCAAGTTTCAAGGCAGAGTTTGAGTTGATCACATTATCTCCTCAATTTCCCGCGAGGCAGAAATGTCGTTGCAACGATCCGGCGCTCGTGGCAGCCCTGTTCCGACAACCTGAAGGGATTGTAATGAAATACGCGGAAACCGTGACGTTTGGCGGGTCGGGACTGGATCGCGCAGCGCATCTGCGCATCGATCCCGAGGGGCTTGCGCAAGTCGCAAACGACCCGGAAGCAAAGTGCCTTTTGTTGTGGCGCGGTAAGGTGCTGGTCGAGGGCGAAGCTCTGGATCGGCTGGGGTTGCTGCCGCTGACGCACGATCTGTTGCGCAATGGACCGGGTGGTATTGTTGAGGATCCGGTCTTTTTAGGTATTTCGGATCACGTTCCGCTGTTCGCTTTGGACATCTCGGGGTGGGACGCCGAGGGGCTGGACCTGTCCGAGGTCGGGGCATTCTTCGACCGTTCCGAGCAACAGCACCCCGCGTTGCCCATCGGGCATGTTTTTGTCGAATTGCGCCGGATCATGACCCGTCTGAACCCTCGGGATGCGGAGCTGGCGGCAACAGCCAAGGCGGTGATCGGCTGGCACGAGACGCACCGTTTCTGCGCCCGTTGCGGTGCCGCCAGTGATTTGGCGCAGGCGGGATGGCAGCGCAGCTGTCCGTCTTGCGGGGGTCAGCACTTCCCGCGCACGGACCCGGTTGTGATCATGTTGATCACGCATGGAGATTCGGTGTTGATGGGGCGGTCTCCGGGTTGGCCGGACGGGATGTATTCCCTGCTTGCGGGCTTTGTCGAACCCGGTGAAACGCTCGAGGCCGCCGTGCGCCGCGAAGTGATGGAAGAGGCCGGAGTACCTGTCGGCGCAGTCACCTATCTGTCCAGCCAGCCCTGGCCCTTTCCCGCGTCGTTGATGTTTGGGTGTGCAGGTCTGGCGCTGTCACGCGATATTACAATCGACCCGGTTGAAATCGAAGATGCCATCTGGGTCAGCAAGTCGGAAATGATGCAGGCCTTTGCGGGTGAACATCCGACATTGATGCCTGCGCGGAAGGGTGCCATCGCGCATTTTCTTTTGCAGCACTGGCTGGCGGATACGCTGGATTGACAGAATATTGGGGAATCAAAGGTAAGAGCCTCGGACACCATGCAATTCACAGCACATGAAGATATCGACGCACCCATCAACGCAGTGTTTGAAATGGTCGCTGATTTTGAACGTTTCGAGCGTATGGCAATGCGTCGCGGGATCGAAGTCAGACGCCTTTCGGGTCACATGGGTGTTGTGCCGGGCACCACATGGCAGGCGGATTTCAAGCTTCGGGGCAAGCCGCGTCGCGTCTCTATCGAGATGGCCGAATGTGATCCGCCAGCACGGATGCAGTTCAACGCGGCAGGAAAGGGCGTAAGTGGTACGACGACGGTTGACTTCCTGGCCTTATCGCAACGCCGAACCCGGTTGAGTGTGGACCTGAGTCTGGCTGCAAAATCATTGCCTGCACGCCTGTTCCTGCAGTCTATCAGACTGGGAAAGTCACGCTTCAAACGACGTTTCCAATCACGGCTCAGCGAGTTCTCGAGAGAGATAGAAGAACGATATCATCACGGCTGAAACACCGACAACAAACGTTCATCTGCCTGACTAACCGCGCGGTTGCGCTGCCGGGTAAACGCCCAGAACTTCGACATTGGTGGTAAAGTGCTGCAACTCGTCCATCGCCAGTTGCACGTTGCGGTCATCTGGATGGCCAACGATATCAGCGTAGAACTGGGTCGCCGTAAAGGATCCGTCGACCATATAGCTTTCCAGTTTGGTCATGTTGATACCGTTGGTCGCAAATCCGCCCATCGCCTTGTAAAGCGCCGCCGGAATATTCCGGACCTGAAAGACAAAGCTGGTGATCATCCCGTTTTCGCCGCGCCGAGCGTCGTCCGCTTCGCGTGACATCACCAGAAAACGAGTGGTGTTGTCGTCGTTATCCTCGATATGGCGTGCCAGAACGTCCAGGCCGTAGATCTCTCCGGCCAATTCGCTGGCCAACGCCGCCGAGTGAACCTCGCCCTGTTCGGACACTTCACGCGCGGCGCGGGCATTGTCTGGGCTGACGCGGCCACGGATGCCGTGTTTTTTCAGGAAGCCCGCACATTGTGGCAGCAAGACCAGATGGGAATGCGCCTCGGTAACATCCTCCAGCGTCGCACCCGGAACGGCCAACAAGTTGATATGCACCCGAACGAATGCCTCGTCGATAATATGCAGCCCGCTATGGGGCAGTAAGCGGTGAATATCGGCCACTCGGCCGTAGGTCGTATTCTCAACCGGCAACATCGCAAGTTCGGCTTCACCTGACCGAACCGATTCGATCACATCCTCGAAGGTACGGCAGGGCAGGGCCTCCATATCGGGGCGCGCGTTGCGGCAAGCCTCGTGGCTATAGGCGCCGGGTTCCCCCTGAAATGCGATACGTTTGGTCATTTGGTCGATTCCGTGCAACAAGTTCCAAGATTGGGCGTTTAGTCGCGGTGTCTATACCTTGCCTCTTGTCAGGGGAAGCCTTAGACACCCCCAAGACAGCTAAATGGACTCGCGATCAATGTTCGACACGATGACAGTTACCAAGGCCGCCGCAGGCCTGTTTGGCACCTTCCTGGTGCTGCTTCTGGCCAAATGGGCCGCCGAAGGCCTGTACCATGCCGATGGTCATGGCGAGACGGCCTCTTACATCATTGAAACCGAAAGCTCTGGTGAAAGCGCCAACGCCGAAGAAGTGGTGTTCGAAGACCTGCTGGCCGCCGCCGATCCGGAAAAAGGCGCTCGCGTTTTCCGCAAATGCACCGCTTGCCACAAACTGGAAGACGGAGCCAACGGAACCGGACCCTACCTTTACGCCGTTGTTGACCGCCCTGTTGCATCGGCCAAGGGTTTCACCGGCTATTCGGCTTCGATGCAAGCGCATGGTGGCAACTGGACTCCTGAGGCACTGGATGCGTTCCTGACCCGCCCAAGTGCGTATATCTCGGGCACTTCGATGAGCTTTGCTGGTTTGAAAAAACCGCAAGAGCGTGCCGACCTGATTGCCTATCTGCAGACAATCGGCAACTGATCCAGTCCTTGGATATTCCAAAAATTGAAAGCCGCTGCTTTGTGCAGCGGCTTTTTTTGTCTAAACAGAACTTCACAAAGCGCTCACGCATTCTAAACTTGAATCTGTCAGCGCTGGCCTTTTAGCTTTCGCGTACGAAAATAAAGACGACAACGATCCAGAGGATGAGCCACATGACACCCCTCCTGCCTGCACTGCGCGTTTCGAATATGCGACCTTGGGCGGCAGCATTGGGAATAGCGCTTGTTATGGGGGCAAGCAGCGCCGTCAGGGCCGCAGAAGAAAATGTGACGCGCAGCCATGGGTACTCTTATTTTGGTAATCTGGACTACCCGGCGGATTATCCGCATCTGGGTTATGTGAATCCCGAAGCCCCAAAGGGTGGCGAGCTGTCGCTGGCTGGATCAGGCACGTTCGACTCTCTGAACCCGTATTCGCGCAAAGGGCGTGCCGGTGCATTGACGACCCTGCAGTACGACTCGTTGATCGACAGCACCTCGGATAGTGTGGGTCAATACTATGGCCTGCTTGCGGAAAGCATGGAGTATGACGAAGGCCGCAACTATGTGATCTTTCACATCCGGCCCGAAGCGACATTCTGGGACGGATCGCCAGTAACTGCCGAAGATGTGGTCTATAGCCACCGACTGCTTATCGAACAGGGTCTTCCATCTTATGCGCAGGCCGTTGGCCGGATGGTGACCGGTGCCGAAGCATTGGATGATCATACGGTCAAGTTTACGTTCAGTCCCGAAGTGACACGGCGTGGGTTGATCGAAACGGTTGGCTCGACACCGGTGTTTTCGAAAGCGTGGTTCGAGGCCGATGAGAGCCGCCGACTGGACGAACCGCGGCTTGAAGTGGCTGTTGGGTCGGGGCCGTACAAGCTGGATAGCTATGACATTAACCGTCGCATCGTTTACAAGCGGCGCGACGATTATTGGGGGCAGGATTTGCCGATCAATGTCGGGCGCAACAACTACGACACCATTCGGGTCGAGTATTTCGCCGACCAGACCGCCGCGTTCGAAGGGTTCAAGGCCGGCGAATACACAATGCGCATCGAAAGCGACCCCAAGCTTTGGGCTTCGGGGTATGACTTTCCAAAGCTGACCCAAGGGTCGGTCGTTCGTGATGAGATTACGGATGGCAGCCCGCCGACGCCATCGGGTTTCGTGTTCAATCTGGGAAAGCCGCAGTTCGAGGATAAGAATGTCCGCAAAGCCATAGCGCTGGCCTTCAATTTCGAATGGGCCAATGAATCGCTGATGTTCGGTCTCAATTCACCGCGCAGCTCGTTTGTGCAAGGTACTCATCTTGAAGCGACGGGCGCACCAGAAGGGGCTGAGCTTTCCTTCCTCGAGGCGCTGGGCGACGTTGTGCCTGCCGAAGTCCTGAGCGAACCTGCCTTGGTTACTCATGAATCCAATTCGGCGCGCCTGAATGATCGTCGAAATCTGCGCAAGGCTTCGAAGTTGCTGGACGAGGCCGGTTGGCCGGTTGGTGACGGCAATCTGCGGCGCAACGCAGAAGGGCAGACGCTGAAGGTGAACATCCCTTACGCCTCAAGCATTCCCACATCGACGGCTACGATGATCGAGACTTTCGTTCAAAACCTGCAGGCGATTGGCGTGGATGCCTCGGCCGAGAAGGTTGATCCATCACAGTTCACACTGCGCCGTCGTGAGCGCGACTACGACATGGTTTATTCGAACCGGTATGGATCGTTTTTGTCGACGGGCGGCGGTCTTAGCCAGATGTACGGTTCGGAAGAAGCCGCCTTTAGCCTGTTCAACCCTGCGGGTTTGGCCAGTCCTTTGGTTGACGCGGTCATCGAATCCTCCTTCGATACGACAAATCAGGAAGAACAAGACGCAGCACTTATGGCATTGGACCGTGTCCTGAGGTATGAGTTCTTTATCATCCCTGACGGTTATGTCGCGGACTACTGGACGGCTTACTACGACATGTACGAATACCCTGAAAACCTGCCGCCTTTCACGCTCGGTTATCTGGATCTTTGGTGGGTAAACCCTGAAAAAGAGGCTGACCTGAAGGCAAAAGGCGCACTGCGTTAACATGGGCGCCTATATTCTAAGACGCCTGTTGCTGGTTATTCCGACCCTTCTAGGCATCATGATTGTCAACTTCACGCTGGTTCAGTTCGTACCCGGTGGACCGATCGAACAGATCATTGCTCAAATCGAAGGGCAGGGTGACGTCTTTGCCGGTTTTGCAGGCAGCGGTGACGCCGGAGCGGCCGCTGAACCCGCCGGAGGGGCCTTTGACGACAAATACGTCGGCGCCCGTGGTCTTCCGCCTGAATTCATCGCCGAGCTTGAGAAAGAGTTTGGGTTCGACAAACCGCCGGTCGAGCGGTTTTTGTCTATGATGGGCAACTACCTGACACTGGATTTTGGCGAGAGCTATTTCCGGTCGATCAGTGTGATCGATCTGGTGTTGGAAAAGATGCCTGTGTCGATCTCGCTGGGTCTTTGGTCGACCCTGATTGCCTATCTGGTCTCGATCCCGCTGGGCATTCGCAAGGCCGTCAAGGACGGATCGCGGTTTGATACCGTGACCAGCGGGGCGATCATTGTTGCCTATGCCATACCCGGTTTCCTGTTCGCGATCCTGTTGCTGGTGTTGTTCGCCGGTGGTTCCTACTGGCAGATATTCCCGCTGCGGGGGCTGACCTCGGACAATTGGGACAGCCTTAGCCTGTTCGGCAAGATTACGGACTATTTCTGGCACATCGCTTTGCCGATCATAGCGCTTACGATTTCGGCTTTTGCGACGCTGACGCTGCTGACCAAGAACTCGTTTCTGGACGAGATCAAAAAGCAATACGTCATGACTGCCCGCGCCAAGGGACTGAGCGAGCGGAAGGTGCTGTATGGCCATGTGTTCCGCAACGCGATGCTGATCGTAATCGCCGGCTTTCCAGCCGTGTTCATCGGTGTGTTCTTTGGTGGCTCGATCATTATCGAGACGATCTTTTCACTGGATGGTCTGGGTAGACTTGGCTTTGAGGCCGCCGTGGCGCGCGACTATCCGGTGATCTTTGGCACCTTGTTTATCTTTGGCCTGATGGGTCTGGTTGTGGGCATCATCAGTGACCTGATGTATGTGCTGGTCGACCCGCGCATCGACTTTGAAAAGCGCGAGGGGTAAATGGCTCTTTCTCCGCTCAATCAGCGCCGCTGGCGCAACTTCCGCCGCAATGGCCGGGCCTTCTGGTCACTGATCATCTTTTCGATCCTGTTCGGCCTGTCGCTGTTCGCCGAGTTCATCGCCAATGACAAACCGATCCTTTTGAAGTATCGGGGCGAATTCTACACGCCGGTCTTCAATTTCTACGCCGAAACGGAGTTCGGAGGAGATTTCCAGACCGAGGCGATCTATCGCGACCCCGAGGTCATGTGCCTGATCGACAGCGGCGGGATTGAAGACTGTTTCGACGACCCCGAAGGTATCATCGAACAGATCGAGGCTGGCACCTATGAAGCTGACGGGTTCGAACGCGGCTGGGCAATCTGGCCGTTGATCCCCTATTCCTTCAACACCAGCGTGGATCGCCCAGGTGCCGCGCCGCTTCCGCCCAATGGGCAGAACCTGCTGGGTACCGATGATACCAAGCGCGATGTGCTGGCGCGGGTGATATATGGTTTCCGTCTGTCCATTCTGTTCACGCTGATGGTAACTGGCGCTGCCAGCATTGTCGGTATCTTTGCGGGGGCCATTCAGGGCTTCTTTGGCGGTTGGCTGGACCTGATATTTCAGCGTGTGATTGAGATCTGGTCAGCGACGCCCTCGCTTTATGTCATCATCATCATGTTTGCGGTGTTGGGGCGAAGTTTCTGGCTGCTGGTGATCCTGATGATCCTGTTCAGTTGGACGGGCTTGGTCGGTGTCGTCAGGGCTGAATTCCTGCGGGCGCGAAACCTTGAATACGTGCGCGCCGCACGGGCGCTGGGCGTGGGCAACATGACGATCATGTTCCGCCACATGCTGCCGAATGCCATGGTGGCGACGCTGACCTTCATGCCGTTCATCGTGACGGGTACAATTGGCGGTTTGGCCTCGCTGGATTTCCTTGGCTTCGGCCTGCCGTCCTCGTCCCCATCACTGGGCGAGCTGACCTTGCAGGCGAAACAGAACCTGCAGGCCCCGTGGTTGGCCTTTACCGCGTTTTTCACCTTTGCCATCATGCTGTCGCTTCTGGTCTTCATCTTCGAAGGCGTCCGCGATGCGTTTGATCCCAGAAAGACCTTCTCATGAGCCTTTTGGATGTGAACAACCTGAAGGTCTCGTTCAAGCAGGATGGTCAGGTCTCGGCGGCTGTCAAAGGCGTGTCCTTTACCGTTGATCGTGGGGAAACCGTGGCTTTGGTGGGCGAATCCGGGTCGGGCAAATCGGTGACGGCGCTGTCCACGGTGTCGCTGCTGGGCGACAGTGCGATCGTTGAAGGTTCGGTCAAGTATGACGGCGATGAAATGATCGGAGCGTCAGAAGACAAGTTGATGGATGTGCGTGGAAACGACATCAGCTTTATCTTCCAGGAACCGATGACCTCGCTGAACCCGCTGCATACGATTCAGAAACAGATGGCGGAATCGCTGGCGCTGCATCAGGGCGTTACTGGGGATGCTGCAAGAGACCGGATTGTGGAACTGCTGACCAAGGTGGGCATCCGTGATCCGCGTGACCGGCTGGACAGCTATCCGCATCAGTTGTCAGGCGGGCAGCGGCAACGGGTGATGATCGCCATGGCGCTGGCCAACAAGCCCGATATTCTGATCGCGGATGAACCCACAACGGCGCTGGATGTGACCATTCAGGCGCAAATCCTTGAACTGCTGGCCGAGCTGCAAAAGTCGGAAAACATGGGGATGCTGTTCATCACCCATGACCTTGGCATCGTGCGCCGCATCGCTGACCGGGTCTGCGTGATGAAAGACGGTGAGATTGTCGAGACCGGCGTCACGACCGAGATTTTTGACAACCCCCAACACCCCTATACGCGCAAACTGCTGGGGGCCGAGCCTTCGGGCCAGCCTGATCCGGTGGCGTCGGATGCCGAAGAGGTTGCGCGGACAGATCACCTCAAGATCTGGTTCCCGATCCAGCGCGGATTTCTGAAACGCACCGTTGGGCATGTGAAGGCGGTTAATGACGCCACGCTCAGCGTGCGCGCGGGTGAGACGCTGGGCATCGTCGGCGAAAGCGGCTCGGGTAAGACGACGCTGGCGCTGGCGATCATGCGGCTGATTGCGTCCGAGGGCAGGATCACCTTCCGTGATCAGGACGTACGCCGCTGGTCCACGCGCGAGCTGCGACGGCTGCGCAAGGATATGCAGATCGTGTTCCAGGATCCGTTCGGAAGCCTCAGCCCTCGAATGACTTGTATGCAGATCATTGCCGAGGGGTTGGCGATCCACAAGGTTGACCCGCACCGTGCGCCGCGTGATCTGGTAGCCGAAGTGATGACCGAAGTGGGCCTCGACCCTGCCGCGATGGACCGGTATCCGCACGAGTTTTCAGGCGGGCAACGTCAACGGATCGCCATCGCGCGGGCCATGGTGCTGCGGCCCAAGCTGTTGGTGCTGGACGAACCCACCAGCGCGCTGGACATGACGGTGCAGGTGCAAATCGTTGATCTGTTGCGCGATCTGCAGCGGAAATACGGGCTGGCCTATCTGTTCATCAGCCACGACCTCAAGGTCGTACGCGCCATGTCCCACAACGTGATCGTCATGCGCAACGGCGATGTGGTCGAGATGGGCACAGCCGAAGATCTGTTCGAGAACGCCCAGACCGACTATACCCGCGAGCTGATTGCGGCGGCGGGCTGATTTCAGCCCGCCTTTTGTTTACGCGCTGGCTTTTTCCTGCGCTGCCGGTTTCGGCACTGGACCACGCAGTTCTTCATAGTGATCAAAGCTCAGCTTGACCCAGCCGGTGCCGCGTGTGGCGCTGGCGAGGGTGCGGTGCAGTTCATCTTCGGCCACGGCGGGAAGCTGGGCATTGAAAATCTCCCAGCCTGAGGCGTTTGGATTGCCTTCGAACCCCAGCACCTGACCCTGCAAGAAACTGATGGTGGGGACCAGATCGCCCACGAAGTCTGAGGGCAGGTGGATCTCCGCACTCAGGATCGGTTGCAGCACCACGGGCTTGGCTTGGGGCAGCGCCTCGCGGACTGCGTTCTTGCCTGCCGTGCGGAAGGCATAATCGGAACTGTCGACGTTGTGGTGCTTGCCATCGCTCAGCGTGACTTTTACATCAACCACGGGAAACCCTTCGGGCCCCTGTTCCAGCGCGTCTTTGGCCCCATGTTCGACCGAGGGGATATAGTTGCGCGGGACCGCGCCGCCTTTGACCACCTCTTCGAACTGGAACCCCGCCCCGCGTGGCATGGGCGCGACTGAGATCACCACGTCGGCAAACTGCCCTGCGCCGCCCGATTGCTTGCGGTGACGGTGGCGATGTTCGACGGGTGCGCGGATCGTCTCGCGATAGGCTGTTTCGACGGTGTCGGTGGCGATCTCGATCCCGAAATCCTCGGCCAGCTTCGCCGTCACGCGGCGCATATGCTGCGGACCTTGCGAACCTAGAACGGCGTGGCCGCTCAGGTCGTCTTGTCCCAGATGCAGGCCGGGGTCGATCTCGACCAGACGCGACAGGGCGTTGGACAGGCGCACGTCGTCGCGCTCATGCGCGGGTGAGACGACCTGACGGTGCCCCGCCGGGTGTGACGAGGCCCATTCGGGCAGCGGTGTCGCGCCTTTGCTATCATAGATGTTGCCGGGGTTCAGGTGATCGGATTTCACCGCCAGCCCGATCTGCCCGGCGGGCAAGTCAGTGATCTGGGTCTTGGCGTCCAGTGTGGTCAGATTGCCGACCGTCTCACCGCCCAATGCCTCATGCGCTTTGACGCCATCGCCGAGGCCGCGCAGGACCACGATCTTGCCGATATGCTTTTTCACATCCGCGAACCCTGCGATGGCGCGGGCGTTCTCGGCGGCCTCGTCGCGGTCGGCGGCGATGTCGAACTCGGGTGCTTCGTGCCGTAGGGCTTTCATCAGGCGGGTCAGCCCGTTGCCATGGCTGGCCGCGCCCAGACAGGCCGGGATCAGCTGGTGGTTCTGCAGGACCTGTGCGGCCAGATCGTAAATCTCACCGCTGGGGGGCTGTTTGTCTTCGATCAGTTGTTCCAGCAGGTGATCATCAAAGTCCGACAGGGTTTCCAGCAGTTCAGTCCGCGCTTCTTGTTCCCGGTCCTCGACCGATTGCGGCAGTTCGATCAGGGCCGATGGCTGTCCTTCCTGATATTTCCACGCCCGTTCCGAGATCAGGTCCACCGCACCAACAATCGTGTCACCTTCGCGGATCGGCACCTGCCGCAAGGCGATGTGATGGGTGCAATAGGTTTGCAGCGCCGAGATGATGTCGCGGATGCGGCCATTGGGGCTGTCCATACGGTTAATGAACAGGAAACAGGGGATGCCGGCCTCTTCGACCAAACGCAAATAGGGCGCACACAGGACGGCCGCGTTGGGATCAGGTGGAACGACCACGACCGCCGCGTCCGAGATCGCCATGGCAGGCCCGACATAAGCCAGATTATCGCCGCCCCCGTCGACGTCTATGGCGCACCATGGCTCATCTAAGTAAGAAAAACCGTGCAAATGCACGGTCCCGGACACGTCGAATGTGGTGGGCCGCCCGTCGAGGCGGCTGATCGCTTCGACCAGAGTGGTTTTGCCCGATTGGCTGGGGCCGAGGACGGTGAAAACGCGCATGGGTGCTGTCCCTTGTTCAGGTTGCAGAAATACCTGCACGAAAAGGGCTGTCCGGCGCGGATGCGCGGGTCAGAACTGTCTGCGAATTCGCCTGCCTCGGGGTGCGATTGCACGCCCCGAGTGTGGAGAAAACCAGAGGCCTGCGTCAAGCCCCTGTGCGGGTTGGGGGTCGGCAGGCCGTGAACCCGGCCCGCCGGAAAGAGGTCAGATCGCCGAGCTGTGGCCTGCCTTGCTCAGGTCATAGGCGTCAAAGCTGCGGGCTATCATGCGGGTGAGGGCGCGGGCCTCTTGCGGGATGAAAAGACCATCCTCGGTGATGCGCAGCAGCCCGTCAAAGGCGGCATTCGCGTCGGCATACATGCTCTGCAATTCCGCGAAGGTGATGTCGTGGTCGCGCAGGATTTCGGCCGTGTTGATCTGAAAATCGCACATCAGTGCCTCGATCAGGCGCGCGCGCAGTACGTCCTGACCTTTGAACAGGTGTCCGCGCGAGGTCGAGAATCGCCGCTCTCGGATGGCCTTGGTATGAGCCGACGTAGCGGGCGCGTTCTGCGCATAGCCCTGCGGAAAGCGCGAGATCGAGCTGGCCCCGACCCCGATCAGAACCTCGGCCTGATCGTCGGTATAGCCCTGGAAATTGCGCTTGAGCTTACCGGCGTTCAACGCGCGGGTCAGGCCGTCTTCCTGCGTGGCGAAGTGGTCGATGCCGATCTCGGCGTAATTGTCCCACATGAACAGACGACGGGCGGTGTCGAACAGATCCAGACGCTGTTCCGGAGTAGGCAGCGCGTCCGAGGGAATCATCTGCTGCCGTTTGGCCATCCACGGCACATGCGCATAGCCATATAGCGCCACGCGATCGGGGTTGAGCGACAGCAGTTTTTGCACGCTTTCCGTCATCCGTGTCTTGGTCTGATGCGGCAGTCCATAGAGGATATCGGCGTTCAAGCTGGTGATGCCGCGTTCGCGGATCATGTCCACGGCCTTGCGCGTGGTGTCATAGCTTTGGATGCGGCCGATGGTCTTCTGTATCTCGTCGTCGAAATCCTGCACCCCGATTGAGGCGCGGTTCATCCCGGCCTCGGCCAAGGCATCCAAACGTGCCTCGTCAATCTCGTTGGGGTCGATCTCGACCGAGAATTCGGCATTCGGCCCCAAAGGCACCACGTCCAGAATTCGCGCCGCCAGTTCGCGCATCAGATCCGCGTTCAGCAAGGTCGGCGTACCGCCGCCCCAATGCAGACGCGACAGGGTCACGCCCTGGGGCAAGCGCGCGGCCAGCAGGTCCAGCTCGGCTTTGAGGACATCCACATAGGCGATGACCGGATTGTCCGTTTGGGTGCCTTGCGTCCGGCAGGCGCAGAACCAGCATAGCCTGCGGCAGAACGGAACGTGGATATACAACGAGATCTCGCTTCCGGGTGTGATGCCGGAAATCCAGTCTCCAAAAAGCTCTGACCCTACGTCATTGCTGAAGTGGGGGGCGGTGGGATAGCTTGTGTAACGCGGGACTTTCGCGTCAAATAGTCCAAGCCGTGCCAGTTGTGGTTTTACTATCATAACGGTACGGTTAGAGGACGCCACGAACAGATGCTTTGATAGAGATCAAGTGGAAGCGCGCATGACACCCACATTCAAGATCGACCATACGAACTGTGCAGACTGCCCGATCCGACATCGGGCCGTGTGTGCCCATTGTGATGCTGATGAGCTGGAAGAGCTTGAAGGCATTAAATATTATCGTAGTTTCGAAGCCGGACAGACGGTCATCTGGTCAGGTGACCAAATGAATTTCGTTGGGTCCGTCGTCTCTGGTATCGCCTCTTTGACCCAGACGATGGAAGATGGCAGGACCCAGATGGTGGGCCTTTTGCTGCCCAGCGATTTTGTCGGACGACCGGGGCGCGAATCGGCCCCCTATGATGTGCAGGCGACGACCGATCTGGTCATGTGCTGCTTCCGGAAGAAGCCTTTCGAAGAACTGATGAACACCACGCCGCACATCGCACATCGGTTGCTGCAGATGACGCTTGACGAACTGGACGCGGCCCGCGAATGGATGCTGGTGCTGGGGCGCAAGACCGCGCGCGAGAAGATCGCGAGCTTGCTGTCGATCATCGCGCGCCGCGATGCCTCAATCAACCAAAAAGGGGGACCCATCGTCTTCGACCTGCCGTTGACCCGCGAGGCGATGGCCGATTACCTCGGCCTGACACTGGAAACGGTCAGCCGCCAGATCTCGGCGCTCAAAAAAGATGAAGTCATCCTTTTGGAAGGCAAGCGCCACGTGACGATCCCCGATATGGGCCGCCTTATGGAAGAAGCGGGTGACGACTCGGATGGTGGCTTTCTGGTCTGACGCCTTTCAGTGCGCCAGAAAGACCGGAACCGAGGATTGTTCCAACATGTTGCGAGTTGCGCCGCCAAGAATGGCTTCGCGGAAGCGCGAGTGGCCGTAAGCCCCCATGACGATCATATCAGCCTGAGTATCCACAGCGTGACGGTTCAGGATATCTGATACCCGTGGCATGGTTTTGCTGAGAACATCGATTTCACACTTGACCCCATGGCGCGATAGCATCTGTGACAGCATCCCGCCGGGGTCCGAACGATCCGGGCCATGCCGAGGCGGGTCAATTACAACGATACGCACTTGGGTTGCCGCAATAAGGAAAGGCAAAGCCCGGCGAATAGCGCGCATGGCCTCGACGCTTTCATTCCAGCCGATCAAAATGGTGCCGGGCTTGCTGAAGACTTTAGCCGAGTCCGGAACAATCAATACAGGGGTGTGCCCTTCGAACATCGCGGCTTCGACAATGGGTTCCGCTTCGACGCCGCGGTTTTCACCGTAGGGCTGCGGCAAAACGACAAGGTCGGAAAACCGGGCGCGATGCGCAACATGTCGCCCCAAATCAGCGATTTGCGCAACACCGGATTCGGCAGACCATCGCACTCCTGACTTGGTAAAGAAGTCTTTTGCGAATGCCAGAATCTCTTCGGCTTCAGCATTGGCCCGGCTTAGGGTTTCCTGAAGAATCAAAGCGTTAGCGCCCGCGTAATAATACCCTGTCTGGCTGCGGTCGACGCCAAGACACAGTGTTTCAGCATGCGCGTCCTGAGCCCCAGCCAGCGCGACGACCTGTGCAAGTGCCGAGTCAGATTGGGTGGTTTCTGTCATAACAGTGAGGAGAGATTTGTAAGCCATGTTGACCTCGTGCTTACGGGCCGGTTCCCTGCGACGTTCCAGCCCATTCGTTTCCTCAGCATTGTCATAGTATGCGGAGCTCTGTCTTGACACAGATCAAAGCAGTTTGAGCAGCTGTCGTAGAAAACAGCAGCCAGTCAAATGGGTCTCGCGACACCAAAGAATCGCGCGGGGCATGGCAAAGGGACGCAATATGTCAAATTATATCAAGCTGATCGTGCTTGGTGTGATTGCGGTATTCGCCGCGATCGCAACCAATTATGCACGCGATTTGGCGTATCAGGTGCATGCAATTCTGGTGATGTTGATCGCCGGCGGTTTGTTCATCTGGACGCTGAGAAACACGGATGAGCCAGAGAAATTCGAGGATCATTCCGGTGAGTACATGGATGGGGTGATCCGCTATGGCGTGATCGCAACCGCCTTTTGGGGGGTGATCGGTTTCGTCGCAGGGACCTTTATCGCGTTCCAGTTGGCCTTTCCGGCGCTGAACTTTGAATGGGCGCAGGGCTATCTGAACTTTGGCCGTTTGCGTCCGCTGCACACCTCGGCAGTGATCTTTGCATTTGGTGGTAACGCACTGATTGCGACCTCATTCTACGTGGTGCAACGTACCAGCGCCGCGCGCTTGTGGGGTGGCAATCTGGCGTGGTTCGTGTTCTGGGGCTATCAGCTGTTCATCGTTCTGGCTGCAACCGGCTATGTTCTGGGTGGCACGCAATCCAAAGAATATGCCGAACCCGAATGGTATGTTGACCTGTGGCTGACCATCGTCTGGGTCGCCTATCTGGCCGTGTATCTGGGCACCGTGATCAAGCGGAAAGAGCCGCATATCTACGTGGCCAACTGGTTCTACCTGGCCTTTATCGTGACCGTTGCAATGCTGCACGTGGTGAACAACATCACCATCCCGGTCAGCATCTGGGGTTCGAAATCGGTCATCGTCTGGTCGGGCGTGCAAGACGCCATGATCCAGTGGTGGTACGGCCACAACGCTGTGGGCTTCTTCCTGACCGCCGGTTTCCTGGGCATGATGTATTACTTCATCCCGAAACAGGCCGAACGTCCGGTGTTCAGCTACAAGCTGTCGATCATCCACTTCTGGGCGCTGATCTTCCTGTATATCTGGGCCGGTCCGCACCACCTGCACTATACCGCGCTGCCGGATTGGGCTTCGACGCTGGGCATGGTGTTCTCGGTCGTGCTGTGGATGCCGTCCTGGGGTGGTATGATCAACGGTCTGATGACGCTGTCGGGCGCATGGGACAAGCTGCGCACCGATCCAGTGATCCGTATGATGGTAATCTCGGTCGGCTTCTACGGCATGTCCACGTTTGAGGGTCCGATGATGTCGATCCGCGCTGTGAACTCGTTGTCTCACTACACCGACTGGACCATTGGTCACGTGCACTCGGGCGCGCTGGGCTGGAATGGCATGATCACTTTTGGGGCGCTGTACTTCCTGGTTCCCGTCCTGTGGAAGCGCGAGCGTCTGTATTCGCTGCAAATGGTCAGCTGGCACTTCTGGCTCGCCACGATCGGCATCGTTCTCTATGCCGCGTCGATGTGGGTCACTGGTATCATGGAAGGCCTGATGTGGCGTGAAGTGGATGCCAACGGCTTCCTGGTGAATTCGTTCGCTGACACCGTGGCTGCTAAGTTCCCGATGTATGTGGTGCGTGCTCTGGGTGGCGTGATGTTCGTCGCTGGTGCCGTGATCATGTGCTACAACCTGTGGATGACTGTGCGGAAAGCGCCGGCCAAAGAGGCCAGCCTGTCCGTCGCGGTCCCGGCTGAATAAGGAGGGCCGGAGCAATGGCAATTCTCGACAAACATAAGATCCTCGAGACCAACGCGACCCTCCTGCTGGTATTCAGCTTTTTGGTCGTGACCATCGGTGGCATCGTGCAGATCACCCCGCTGTTCTATCTTGAGAACACCATCGAGAAGGTGGAGGGCATGCGCCCTTACACCCCTCTCGAGATGGCAGGGCGTGAAATCTACATTCGCGAAGGCTGCTATGTCTGCCACAGCCAGATGATCCGCCCCATGCGGGACGAGGTCGAACGCTATGGCCACTACTCATTGGCGGCTGAATCGATGTATGATCACCCGTTCCAGTGGGGATCGAAACGGACCGGTCCTGATCTGGCCCGTGTGGGAGGCCGCTATTCGGACCAGTGGCATGTGGACCACCTGCGTGATCCGCAGTCGGTTGTTCCGGAATCGGTGATGCCGAAATACGGCTTCCTCGAAAACCGTAAGCTGGACGGCAAGTATATCGGTGACATCATGCAGGCGAACGCCGTTGTCGGCACGCCTTACACCGAGGACATGCTGGCCAATGCCGAGGCTGACTTCCGTGCGCAGGCCGATCCCGACAGCGACTATGACGGGCTGCTTGAGCGCTATGGCGACAAGGTCAGCGTGCGCAACTTCGACGGTCAGCCCGAGCTGACCGAAGCGGATGCGTTGGTGGCTTATCTTCAGATGCTGGGCACGCTGGTCGATTTTTCGACCTTCACCCCGGACGCAAACCGCTAAGGAGGGCGTTATGGAAGAATACACACTCCTCAGACAGTTCGCAGATAGCTGGATGCTGTTGTTGTTGTTCACTTTCTTCATTGGCATCGTGGTGTGGGTTTTCCGCCCCGGTTCCAGCAAGGAATACAACGACACCGCCAACATCCCCTTCCGGCATCAAGACAAACCCGCCGAATCCAAGGAGGCGCGGCCATGAGCAAGACACCTGATAAACAGCCGGGCGATCCGAATACTACGGGTCACAGCTGGGACGGTATCGAAGAATTCGACAATCCGATGCCTCGCTGGTGGCTGTGGACCTTCTACGCCTGTATCTTCTGGGGCGTGATCTACACCATCATGTATCCGGCATGGCCGCTGGTTCAATCGGCAACCGCGGGTGTTACCGGCTGGTCCTCGCGTGCGGAAGTGCAGCAGGATATCGTGTCCTTCGAAGAAGCCAACGCGCCTTGGAATGCGCGGCTGGTGGAAACGCCGCTTGAGGAAATCTCGGCGGACGCCGAATTGCAGCAATACGCTGTGAACTCGGGTGGTGCCGTATTCCGCACTTGGTGTGCGCAGTGCCACGGCTCGGGCGCGCAGGGGGCCACCGGCTTCCCGAACCTTCTGGATGACGCCTGGCTTTGGGGCGGTTCGCTTGAGGATATCGAATATACCGTTGCCTATGGTATCCGGAATGAAGAAAGCGACGATGCGCGCTATTCCGAGATGCCGGCCTTTGGCGAGCTTCTGGAAAAGGATGAGATCACTCAGGTCGTTCAGTATGTGATGTCCCTGACCAACGCCCAGTCGGATGACGCAGCGGCTGAAGCCGGTAAGGTTGTCTTCGAAGACAATTGCGCGGCCTGCCACGGCGAAGACGGCAAAGGCGATGTCTTCCAGGGCGCGCCGAACCTGACCGACGCGATCTGGTTGTACGGCGGCAGTGAAGAGGCTTTGACCGAGACGGTCACCTACAGCCGCTTCGGCGTTATGCCTCCGTGGGAAAACCGCCTGACTCAGGCGCAGATCCGCGCCGTGACCGCTTATGTCCACCAGCTGGGTGGCGGTCAGTAAGGCGAAAAGAATACCTCCGGACGGTTCGCCGTCCGAAGGTTGAAGCACCGGCTGTTCCATCTGTTCGCGCGTTTCCAGAACAGCCGGTGCTGACTTTTTAGATTACCGACGAAAAAAGGTGTGGTCCAGACACACCTTTTCGCGCGCATCGCTTTTTTGTTTCCACCAATGCGCCTCCGGCAGCCAACTCTGACGGTGTTGCTTTTCTTGCTGATTGCGGTCCATGCTTTGGGTCGCGGTCATGAAACTGCGCGCTAGGATCGAAAGCATTTTTGCACTCCCTTGCTGTTTGTAGCTTATTTGAGGATTGCCCTGTGGGCCCGAAAATGCGACTCAATTACCTTGTCAGTGTGTAAGTAAGGCTTACAGATGGATTGGATGAAGATGCCGCCCCTTGCGGCGCTCAGGGCTTTTTCTGCTTTTGCGGAAACGGGCAATGTGGTGCAGGCGGGTTCGATGTTGAATGTCAGCCACGCTGCAATCAGCCAGCAGCTGCGGGCGTTGGAAAAGCACTTAGGTACCAGCCTTCTGGACCGGTCGGGCAAGTCGATGGTTCTAACACCCGAGGGTGAGCATCTGGCCCAAGCTTTACACCTTGGGTTTCGTGCCATTGGCGCGGCAGTGACCGATCTGGTGCAATCGGGCCTTGATCGACCGGTTCATGTTTCTCTAACCCCGTCTTTCGCTGCATCGTGGCTGATGCCAAGGCTGCCGGCTTTTCAGGCGGAACATCCGGATATTGACTTGGCGTTGGAACCCACCCCAAAGCTTGTGACCCTCGGGCCCGGCGGGGTGGATGTGGCTCTTCGTTATGGAGCGGGAGGCTGGCCCGGAGTGACATCCGAGCTTTTGCTGCCAAGCCCGATTACCATAGTGGCCGCGCCTTCATTGCTGGGGGACAAGACGAACTGGACTGCTGCCGAGTTAAGTCAGCTGCCTTGGTTGGAAGAATTCGGGACCACTGAAGCAACGACATGGCTTGCTGGACAAGGGGTAGAGCACGGCCCCCGTGCCGGGCGAATTGCATTGCCCGGAAACCTGCTGCTGGACGGGCTCCGCGCGGGTCAGGGCGTCACGGTGACGGCGCGGCATTTTGTCGAATCCGACATCGCCGATGGACGGCTGGTCGAACTGTTCTGCCAGCCGGGCAACAGCGGATATCATATTGTAACCAATGAAAATTCTATGCGTCCGGCGGTCAGAACCTTCGTGTTCTGGCTGCGGCGGCAATCTGGTCGCATGTGACAAATGGTGTCTGCACGATGCGCTTTTGACCCATGTCAAAGAGCTTATCTGTGTGATCTGGGACAAGACACAAAAAATAAAGCCAAATCTGGAGCCAGCTCGTGAGCGATTCCGACCCCGCCCCCAGCCTATATGCTGCAAGGGAGCCTATTTTCCCCCGTCGTGTATCCGGCCCGTTCAGAAACCTGAAATGGATCATCCTCGCGGTTACTCTGGGGATCTACTACATCACTCCGTGGATTAGATGGGACCGTGGCCCCAGCCTGCCGGATCAGGCGGTGCTGCTGGATCTGGCAAACCGCCGGTTCTATTTCTTCTGGATTGAGATCTGGCCGCACGAGTTCTATTTCGTGGCCGGTCTGTTGATCATGGCCGGTTTGGGCCTGTTCCTTTTCACCTCGGCTTTGGGGCGCGTGTGGTGCGGTTATGCCTGTCCACAGACGGTGTGGACCGACCTCTATATTCTTGTGGAGCGCTGGATCGAGGGCGACCGAAATGCCCGCCTGCGCTTGCATCGTCAGGAGAAGATGGATTTGCGCAAGGCGCGTCTGCGGGTCACGAAGTGGACGGTTTGGTTGCTGATCGGTCTGGCGACCGGCGGGGCATGGGTGTTTTACTTTGCCGATGCGCCCACATTGCTGCGCGATCTGGTGACTGGGAATGCGCATCCCGTGGCCTATACGACCGTGTTGATTCTGACCGGCACCACCTTTTTGTTTGGCGGCTTCGCGCGCGAACAGATTTGTATCTATGCCTGCCCGTGGCCGCGTATTCAGGCCGCAATGATGGACGAGGATACTCTGGTCGTGGGCTACCGCGAATGGCGGGGCGAGCCGCGCGGCAAAGGCAAGCGCATAGCGGATTCCGAGCTTGGCGATTGCATCGACTGTATGGCCTGCGTCAATGTCTGCCCGGTGGGGATCGACATCCGTGATGGCCAGCAGTTGGAATGCATCACCTGCGCGCTGTGCATTGACGCCTGTGACGACATGATGGCCAAGATCGGCAAACCGCGCGGTCTGATCGACTATATGGCGCTGAGCGACGAAACCCGCGAACGCGCTGGTCAGCCGCCCAAGAACATCTGGAAGCACATTCTGCGCCCGCGGACCATTATGTATACGGCCATGTGGTCGGCGGTGGGCTTTGCGCTGCTGTTCGCGTTGTTCATCCGCTCGGAAATCGACCTGACCGTCGCGCCTGTGCGGAACCCGACCTTTGTGACCCTGTCTGACGGGACGATCCGCAACACCTACGACGTTCGGCTGCGCAATAAGCATGGCGAGGATCGCTTGTTCAAATTGTCGCTGACCGGCGATCCGGCCATGCGGATCGTGATTGAGGGCACGAATCTTGATACAGTGAATGTCACAGCCGATACTGCCCAGCTTGAGCGCGTCTATATCGTAGCGCGTAAAGAGACTGGTCCAGCGGCAGAGGATGTGACGCCTGTGCGCATATGGGTCGAAGACCTGCAAAGCGGTGAGCGCGCCTATAAGGACACGACCTTCAACGGACGAGGGCAGTAAGATGGCAGAACGTCAATTCACCGGAAAACACGCGCTGGCCGTGTTTGTTGGGGCCTTCAGTGTGATCATCGCTGTCAATCTGGTGCTGGCCTACAGTGCTGTGAAGACCTTTCCGGGGCTTGAGGTTAAAAACTCCTACGTGGCCAGTCAGGAGTTCAACGAACGCCTGCAGGAACAGCAGGCTCTGGGTTGGGAGATCCGGGCCGAGGTTTCCGGCGGATTGCTGATCTTGCATATCACCGACAAGACCGGTGCGCCGGTTCAGGTGGCCGAGCTGCAGGCCGTCGTGGGTCGGGCCACTCATGTCAAAGAGGATTTCGCTCCCGATTTCACCTTTGACGGCATCGCCTATGCAACCCCCGCGTCGCTGGGCAAGGGCAACTGGAACATCCGTCTGGTTGCCAAAGACCATAGCGGAGCGGAATTCGCGCAGCGCGTGCCGCTCTATGTGAAGGGGTAGGGGACTGTGGCGCAGATGAGTTCCGGTACGGCGGCTTGTCCGGGTTGTATCGCAGCCCCTGCAGAACCGGCACGGCCGATCCCTCAGGACGTGCAGATTGCGCTGTCGTTGCCGGGTATCCATTGCTCGGCCTGTATCTCGACGGTCGAGCGCGCGCTGAACGCCACGCCCGGCGTCGAGGATGCGCGCGTCAACCTGACTCTGAAACGCGCCATGATCAAAGCCGCGCCCGATCTGCGTGCTGCCGATCTGATCCCGGTGCTGGAAAACGCGGGTTTTGAAGCGCATGAGTTGGACCCCGGCGCCCTGTCCGCCACGCAGGCTGACAAGGCGGGGCGTGATCTGCTGATGCGGCTGGCGGTGGCCGGGTTTGCCTCGATGAACGTGATGCTGTTGTCGGTCTCGGTCTGGTCCGGGGCAGCGGATGCAACGCGGGACATGTTCCACTGGATTTCGGCGGCGATTGCGCTGCCTGCGATTGCCTTTTCCGCCCAGCCCTTCTTTGCGAATGCGTGGTCGGCCTTGCGCGTGCGTCGTCTGAACATGGATGTACCGATCGTGCTGGCGATCTTGCTGGCGCTGGTCACGTCGCTGTGGGAAACCGCGCTGAGCGGCGAGCATGCCTATTTCGACGCCGCCCTGACGCTGACCTTCTTCCTGCTGGCAGGGCGATACTTGGACTATCGCACGCGCGCCGCTGCCCGATCCGCGGCCGAGGAGCTCACCGCGCTCGAAGTGCCCCGCGCCATTCGCGTGGTGGACGGGGCCGAAGAAGAGGTCGCCGTTACGACGCTGAATGTGGGCGACCTGATCTTGGTCCGCCCCGGCGGGCGGATGCCCGTGGATGGCGAGATTGTCTCGGGCCAATCGGAACTCGACCGGTCGCTTCTGACCGGAGAAACCCTGCCTGTCTTTGCCGAAGCGGGCACGACCGTCAGCGCCGGTGAGGTCAACCTGACCGGCCCTCTTACCATCCGTGCGACAGCGGTGGGTGAGGATACCTCGCTGCACCGTATGGCCGATCTGGTGGCCATCGCCGAGTCTGGCCGGTCGCGCTACACCTCGCTGGCCGACAAGGCGGCCAAGCTCTATGCGCCGGGGGTGCATATCCTGTCAGCGCTCAGCTTTGTGGGCTGGTACATCTATTCCGGTGACGTGCGGACGGCGCTGAACATCGCCGCCGCCGTGTTGATCATCACCTGCCCCTGTGCATTGGGTCTGGCGGTGCCTGCAGTGACCACGGCGGCCTCGGGGCGGTTGTTCCGCAAGGGGATGCTGATCAAACATTCCACCGCGCTGGAGCGCCTGGCCGAGGTTGATACGGTCGTCTTTGACAAGACCGGCACGCTGACCTCTGGCACACCTGAACTGACCAATCTGGGCGATCATTCCCGCGCTGATCTTGAGGTTGCATTGGCGCTGGCCGAGGCATCCGCTCACCCGCTGTCGGTCGCTTTGACCAAGGCCGCGCGTGAGGCCGGGATCAAACCCGCCACGCTGAAAGACGTCACCGAGGTTCCGGGCTATGGCACCGAGGGCACCAATCGCGGCCAACGCGTCCGTCTGGGCCGGGCGGCATGGACCGGTGCGCAAGAGGGCGACCAGACCGCCGCATGGCTGTCCGTCGCGGGGCAGGCGCCGTCGGCCTTCCTGTTCTCAGACGCACTGCGCCCCGGCGCAGCGGATGCGGTGCAAGCGCTGCGCGATGCGGGCAAAGAGGTCATTTTGATCTCGGGCGACACAAAGGGCGCGGTTCAGGCGCTGGCGGGCAAACTGGGGATTCAGAACTGGATTGCGCAGGCCCTGCCGCAGGACAAGGCCACGCATGTCGAAGCGCTGCGCGATCAGGGCCATCATGTGCTGATGGTCGGTGACGGGTTGAATGACACGGCGGCGCTGGCGGCGGCGCATGTGTCGATCTCACCGGCTTCGGCGCTGGATGCGGCGCGGGTGGCCTCGGACATTGTGCTTCTGGGCAATGATCTGTCACCCATCGCCGACGCCTGCGACACCGCAGTCAAAGCAACCAAACGGATTCGCGAAAACTTTCGCATCGCCACCGTCTATAATATCATCGCAGTGCCGTTGGCGGTGGTGGGTCTGGCGACGCCGCTGATTGCGGCACTGGCGATGTCGACATCGTCTATCACCGTGTCTTTGAACGCATTGCGGGTAAGGTAAAGCGATGGAAGTTCTGGCCTATCTGATACCGATTTCCCTGTTTCTGGGAGGGGTTGGGCTGGTGGCGTTTGTCTATACTGTCCGCTCGAACCAGTATGACGATCCCGAGGGCGACGCGCGGCGCATTCTCAGCGATGAATGGGACGACAAGCCCAAGCCCTGACAGCCCTTGAAATTGCCGCAATGCCCGGTTATGTCCGGCCCATCCGCTAGCAGAGAGAACACCGCCAAATGGCTACCATGAATCCGATCCAGTTCATTCAGCAAGTCCGCGCCGAAGTTGCAAAGGTCGTCTGGCCGACGCGCCGCGAGGTTCTGCTGACCACGGTCATGGTGTTCATCATGGCGGCCCTGACCGCTGTGTTCTTTGCGTTGGTCGATCTGGGCATTCGCGGTGGTCTGCAACTGATCCTCGGCATGTTCGGCTAAACCCGCGCGGGCAGGGTGGAAACACTGCTTCCCCCTTGCACAGCTCGCGATGTCCTTGTAGGTCACGCGGAACTATTCGGAATGGGCGTGCGGCGATTCGGACCGCGCGCCGCTTTTTATTCCGGGTAGCGTAATGGAATTTCAATCACGGGCACGCGTTGCCGCTGCCTGAGAAAAACAAGGACGACAGGTTCATGGCGAAACGGTGGTACTCGGTCAGCGTTCTTTCGAATTTCGAAAAGAAGATCGCAGAACAGATCCGCACGTCGGTGGCCGAACACGGCCTTGAGGACGATATCGACGAGGTTCTGGTGCCCACCGAAGAGGTGATCGAAGTGCGCCGGGGCAAGAAGGTCACCACCGAACGCCGCTTTATGCCCGGTTACGTGCTGGTTCATATGGAGATGTCGGATCAGGGCTATCACCTTGTGAACTCGATCAACCGCGTCACCGGTTTTCTGGGCCCGCAAGGCCGTCCGATGCCGATGCGCGATGCCGAGGTGAACCAGATCCTCAACCGCGTTCAGGAAGGCGAAGAAGCGCCCAAGCTGATGATCTCCTTCGAGGTCGGCGAGAAGGTCAAGGTCAACGACGGCCCGTTCGAGGATTTCGACGGCATGGTCGAAGGCGTGGATGACGAGAACCAGAAGTTGAAGGTTTCGGTTTCGATCTTCGGTCGCGAAACCCCGGTCGAGCTGGACTTTACGCAGGTGACCAAGCAGAGCTGATTTAACCTGCTGCGAGATTCGAAGCGCCGCGATGCCTTGGGCAACGCGGCGTTTTTTTTGTCTCAAACCAGTTCTAGAAGCCGGAGGCAAGGGGCAGGCTACTTTGGTGGCAGGGAAAGAACTGTGTCGCTATGGCGGTCCGGGGATCAGTTTATCTTGTTGAAGGGCTGTCAGAATGTCGAGGATTGTCGACGGGCTGACATCCACCGATCCGTCAAGAAAGACACCCAGCCCGCCTTCTCCGATTTCTTTCGGGCCGCCATTGTCGTAAACCGGATCGAGTGAAGCGAGTTCTGCTGGCAATTCCGGACACAATGGGGTTTCGTTCAAAACAAGGTCTACAGCGGTCAGCATCAATTCCTTAACAGAGTCCAGAGTGTCGTCCTTCAGAAGTTGCTCGCGCTGTTCTTCAGGGGCCGTAAGTGTAAGATCAATGAGTTTGAAATAAGCACAATTGTCGCGCAGCTCGACGGTCGCCGTGGTGGACATATTCGCCAGAATGGCTTTTTTTTGTTCGCCCCGCTGAAAGTCGCGCTCGCTGGTTCGACTGCATTCGAAGATTGTGATGGTTACATTTCCATTCAAGTCAATCGCGTCGTCTTGGGCTTTGAGGCTTAAGTCATCCAGCCGAGCCTGCAGGCCGCAATTGTCGATGATCGCGTTGTCAGCCAACCGTTCGGGTAGTGTTTTTTGTATCTCTCGGAGATCGAGAAGGGCGTTTACCCCGATCCGTGTAGGGGCAGGGGCAGTGATTTTCAGGTCCAGCGTGTAGGGGAGCTTTGTTTCGCGCACCGGCAAGGTAGCGTCGATCAGAAAGTCCACCTGCTGAGCGCTAGGAGCGCGAACGCCGGGAACGGCTGCCGCCAAGACCAAGATCATGAACCAATGTCTCATTCAGCAAACTCCAAAACACCAAGCGCTTTTAGGCCCGCAAGGACTTTGACGATTGTCTCGGCGCTGACATCAGCCGATCCGACAACTGCGGCTCCCATCCCGCCCGGAGCAATTTCGCGTGTGCCGCCGGATTCGTAGATCGGGTCGAGAACTGCGAATTCTTCGGGCAGTGGCGGGCAGACCGGGTTTGCGGCCAAAAACTCTCCACCCTTTTCTAGCACGGCTTCGTTGATGCGGTTGGTCAAACCAAAGAGATTGCTGACGGCGCCGATAAAGCCACGCGGGTTGAGGTCAACATTTTCGATACTGAATGTCAGGCACTGGCCTTTAACTTCCGCCTTGGCGACAGCCACGGCATCGACTGTAGCCCCAAAATAACGAATGCCAGCTTCTTCACGCCGGTTGCACCTGGTAAATTGAGCGCGGGCCGAACCCTCGACCTTTACAGTATCGCCTATGGCAGTGACATCGCGGACCTCAAGATAGATCTGACGTTTGCAGCTTTCTTCCAGAGGGCCAGTCAGAATCTGTGGCGCCTTTTCCTGCAATCCGCGCAGGTCCATGAACGCCCTTATTTGCAAGCGTGTGGGGCTGGCTTCTTCAAGGCCACTGTAAACCGTGAAGGGAACGGGAATGTCGCGTAGGGGAACTTCCTTGGTCAGTTTTATCTGAAACCGACCGGCATAGTTGGCAGGATCAATCCCCGTCGTGGCGGTTGACGCGGGACTGTTGGGCCCGTTGGATTGGCCGGTTGTCTCGGACGCGGCGTCCTGATCCTGAGCCTTGCTGCCGCATCCCGGCAGCATCGCTAGGAAAACGCAGATCAAAAGCCCCTTGTTCAGCCGAGATGATGCCATCCCCGATCACCTCTTTTGCAATCAAGCAGTTCCAAGATACCCGCCTTGTTCTCTGTTGCAACTTATGTATTCAAGTAAATAATTCTGTTTGGCTTTTCTAAATGACACTGGGGCCGGACCAAGACAAAAAGGGTCAATTGGGAATAAGGTGACATCTACTTGCCAACCCTATCGTTCCCCTGTAAATGCCGCCTCTATCGTCTTCGGGCGAGATTCTCTCGTGGGAGGTTGCTGGGATCGCGATCCCGGATCGGACCACGCAACATAAACCGGGTGGGACGCGTTCCACCTACGTTGAAAGGAAAACCAAATGGCCAAGAAGCTTGCTGGTACAATGAAGCTGCAGGTTCCTGCAGGTCAGGCGAACCCGTCGCCGCCAGTTGGTCCGGCGCTGGGTCAGCGCGGCATCAACATCATGGAATTCTGCAAGGCGTTCAATGCCAAGACTGCAGACATGGAGCCCGGCGCCCCATGCCCGACCGTGATCACCTATTATCAGGACAAGTCCTTTACCATGGACATCAAGACGCCGCCCGCGTCTTATTACCTGAAAAAAGCAGCTGGTCTGAAGCCGGTTGGTAAGCGTAACCGCCCCCGTGGCGCGGAAAACCCAGGTCGTGAGACCGTGGCCACCGTGACCAGCAAGCAGGTTCGCGAAATCGCCGAAGCCAAAATGAAAGATCTGAACGCCAACGACGTCGAAGGCGCAATGCAGATCATCCTGGGCTCGGCCCGCTCTATGGGCATCGAGGTGAAGTAAGATGGCAAAACTTGGTAAACGCACCCGCGCTGCGCGCGAAGCTGTCGCCGGCAAGGAAAACCTGTCGATCGAAGACGCAGTTGCCCTGGTCAAAGCCAACGCAACCTCTAAATTCGACGAGACCATCGAAATCGCGATGAACCTGGGCGTTGACACCCGTCACGCTGACCAGATGGTTCGCGGCGTTGTTGGCCTGCCCAACGGCACCGGTAAAGCGATGCGCGTTGCGGTATTCGCTCGTGGCCCCAAGGCTGACGAAGCGAAAGAAGCTGGCGCCGATATCGTTGGCGCAGAGGACCTGATGGAAACCATTCAGGGCGGCACCATCGAATTCGATCGCTGCATTGCCACCCCGGACATGATGCCCATCGTTGGCCGTCTGGGTAAGGTTCTGGGCCCCCGCAACCTGATGCCGAACCCCAAGGTTGGCACTGTGACCATGGACGTCAAAGCAGCCGTGGAAGCAGCCAAGGGCGGTGAAGTTCAGTTCAAAGCGGAAAAAGGCGGCGTTGTGCACGCTGGCGTTGGCAAAGCGTCGTTCGACGAAGCCAAGCTGGCCGAAAACGTGCGCGCATTCGTTTCGGCTGTGGCCAAAGCCAAGCCGTCGGGCGCAAAAGGCACCTACATGAAGAAAATCGCGCTGAGCTCGACTATGGGCCCAGGCGTGACTCTGGATGTGGCGGCTGCGGCGGGCGAATAAGCCTTTACGCACGACTACATAGATTTGATCCCGGGTGGTGAGAACTGCCCGGGTTTTTTTGTGTCAATTGGTAAAGTGATCCGGCTGAAAAGCTCTTTTCGCAAAGGGTCGTAGCCGCCGCAGAGTTCTTTGTTTAGCCGCAGTGCGCAGCGCCTTTTTCTGTGGCACGCGGGCCAAAGTCGACAAGACGCGTGGATAAAGAAGAAAAGCCAGGCTGGGATCATTTGGACCGACCAGTTTATACCCTTCGAAAAAAGCTGAGGTGACATCGTCGGGAACGACTCGGCCGGGCCCCACCTCGTTTGCGGAACGGGTCAGGGTGGTGAAATCTAGCAAGACCTTGGAAATGTCATGTCCGACCGGCGCCATTTGATCGCTGGAAAAGTCAAGCCCGAGTGTCCGCTGGTCGTCTCGTATCAGATTGGATAGGTGAAAGTCGCCGTGCTGAATTGCCGAAATCGTTTGCTGGCCTTCGAACTGTGGCGCCAGCTCGATGATCCGTCGGATACCGGCGAGAAACAGTTGCCGTGCGGGTACGGTTGCAGTGCCTGCGGTGATCTGTTTTTCCAGCTCTTGATAGTAACAGACCGTGTATTTGGGCTGAAAGATGCGCCGCTCTTCGATCTGCGTGCGGTGATAAGCATCCAGCCAGACCCCGGCTTGTTTTAAAAGGTCCAATTGTTGGACAGGCCGACCCTCAGCCTTACGGACGAGTTCAGCGAAGGTGTGACCCCTTATGTATTCAAAGAGGCTTGTTTGAGCGTCCTGTGACACGTGGATAGGTTTGGGCGCGGTCAGGGTGGCGTCTTTCCCCAGAGCATGAAACGCTCGTTTCTGGCGCATGTGGTGGGCGACAAACCCCTGTTGCGACTCGGGTTTAAGCTGGAACTTGTAGGCGTAAGACAAACCCGACCTGTGTTTTGCGCGAAGAACAATCCGAGAGTTTTCCGGATCGTCTCGGCGGGACAGTTTGGTCAGCGTCCAGCCATGGCGTGACAACCCCGCCTGGGCGGCGAAACCTGGCCAAAGTTTCAAGGCTGTTTTGTCGAGGGTCGAGTCCTGAAAGTTCCACCACATGCCAAGGTTTTTCTCTTCGCATTAATCGTCCGCATTTGTATCTGCAGACAATGCAGCGTTCGGGTGCGTTGCGCAAATGCCGGGATTGGCGGCATCCCGCATCCTGTCACGTCACATATACGCGCTTAGAACTGCTGCTTCACGGGCGTTGATCGTCGCGGCTGCGGTGTGACGGAAGGCGTCCCTTGCGTGGTCAAGCGAGGGGAACAGGGCCACAATCTCGGCTCGCTGCGCCGAGGACAAGGCATGTTTCGCGCTTTCGCCAAAGAAATAGCTTTCTGTCAACGCTCCGTTCGACCGAACGATGTGATGCTGGTCGAACATGAAATGCGTGTAGGTGATCCTGTCCATCTCGCGGATTTCAACACCCGGCAGGCTGCAAAGATGCTTGGCCGCAACGAAAACCTCAGAAGACCCGAACAGCATACTTATCGCGGGCGAAGCGACCAGAACCCGATGTTGCTGTGACAGAATAAGTTTTTTGGTGTTTCCGATGGCCCCCTGTTCAATCACAACAGGTGCAAAGGCGCCGCGCCCGGGGACTGTGGTCGTGTCGATCCACATGATTGGCTGAAAACCGGCATCGCGGGTCCAGATGTTCTGACCACGGCTGAGTTGCGCGATATCGACATCCCCTTCGGATGTTGCGATCAGAGTGCCTGGGCCAAAACAGGGGATGTAGTCGTCATAAGCCGAACTGCCTGCGTTGGATCCTGAAACCTTGATATAGGATGTTCCGGGGTCCAGTGGTGCAGACGTTGCAAATCCCCAAACGTCCGAGGTGACGCCGTTTTGCGAAAAAACGTAGACCTCGATTTCGGGTCCGACCGGGTTGCCATCACCGTCCAGGGCGCGCAGGACGATAATGGATTCTGACTCGACCGGCGTACCGTCGGCGACAATCCCACCGCCATCTGTAATGATATGTCCGCCCGCCTGGTCGTCGTTGAAAATATCCGGGCTGCCGCTGGTGTCATCCAGCGTGACGGTCGTCCCGCCGCCGCCAGAAAAGGAAAAGATGGTCCCGTCCGGCGTATCCGAGTTGTTGATAATCGAGTTGCCTACGATGCCGCCAGAAGAACTGGAGGTCACAATCAGGCTGGAGCTGTCCTGAGCGAAAAAACTGCGAAGTACCATGTGCTCGACTTAACCTTACAGAAACTTGTTAACCAGGCGGAGGCTTTGGGTTGGAAACCGGCAAAACCTATATCCAGTACGCAATTTAATTTGCTTGGGTCTGATTTTGCCAGCCATTTCTTCAGCTGCGATCACACAATGTTGTTAGCAGCGCGCAAATTGCGTTAATCAACACTGTCGTGAAATGCGATGCGCAGTCGGTTGCCCAGCCTGTGCCGTTTGTCTTCCTCGTACGGGCTGCAGCGATGGTTCAATTGCCACAGTGCCAACCAGTCCAAAATCAACCGTCCTCGGATGCAGGCGTCCAGAATGTTCATATGGATGGGGTGTGCGTAACGCCGGAAAAACATCTCTTTGTTTGTTTTCAAAATGCCACTGCGATCCACTTCCTGAGGGGGAGCGTCGCGAAACACATCGGACTTCAGGAAGTCCACGATGTCATAGGGGGCCAGTTTCACCCTGACCTCGGTGAAATCCAAACCGATCATATGCCCTCGGCCTACGATCAGGTTCTGTGCATGGAAATCACCATGTGAAAACACCTGCGTTTCCAGAGTGCCCCTGAGGTTCCATGCTTCGTTTGTCAGCACATCCAGCATTGCCGCGCTTTCGCGTTGAATCTCTTGTGGGACATGCACCGCTGCGGCCTGAATGTTGTCGAGCATCCATTTCGGTCGAAATCCGTATTTCTGTAGCGGGCGATACGCGTGCAAATGGTGCAGCCATTCTCCGGCGCGTCGATAAATCTGGGCGACCTGATCCGCATCAGGGCTTTTGTGAATAATATCCGCTGCGGTTGGACGGTCGATATACTCTGTCACGAAGAACGTCTGCGAGGGTGAGATGAAGACAGGGCGAACAACTCGCACAGTCTGCGTGTCTTCGAAATAAGCCGACAGGGTCGTCAGAAGGTCATATTCCTTCTGCAACCGACCCGTTTCCGGAGAGGTTGTATCAATCTTTAGGGCGTACTCCCCTGAACCGGTTCTCAGGCGCAATAGGTACCGGGTGTCGGCAAAATCATGCGATCGGTAGACGCATTCAAACCCGGATAAGCTTAGGTTCCTGCCATGTGCTAAGAATTCTTCGACGCAACCTGTCGCAAATCGGTGTTCCTGCGGGGAGAGTTTCGGCATTTGCAGAGTGTTATCCGGGGTTTGGGTACGCGAGACAGGACCTTAGCGCGCATGACATGTCAATGCTGCGCAATACAGTTTGGACAGGGTGCCTCGCTGGGCAGGGATTGCAGCGATTTGATGTGATTTACCTCTTGGAAACCCCGCCTATCTGCCCTAAAGAGACTTGCGGAGTAAAGCGTGCGATTCGTCGTGCGCTTTATTTCGTTTCGTCCAAGACGGTGGGTGACCTTGCGAAAGGTCTTAATTCCCTGCCTGAGACGGGTAAGACCAAAGAATTCTGAGGGTCGCATTCCTCGGGCGCATTTTGGCCAATCCCGTAACAACGGACCTGAACGCAGGGGTTTCGGCCTCTGCAAATATGAGCCGGGATGTCCAACATCCCAAACTTGGAGAGAACTGTGGATAGAGCCCAGAAAGAGAAAGTGGTCGAGGAACTCGGCCAAATCTTCGAAAGCTCTGGCGTCGTAGTGGTTGCCCATTACGCCGGTCTGACAGTTGCCGAGATGCAGGACCTTCGCGCACGTGCTCGTGACGCGGGTGGTGCCGTGCGTGTTGCCAAGAACAGGCTCGCCAAAATCGCCCTCGACGGAAAGCCATGTGAAAGCATTGGTGACCTGCTGACGGGTATGACCGTTCTGACCTATTCCGAGGACCCCGTGGCAGCAGCCAAGGTGGCCGAGGACTTCGCCAAAGAGAACCAAAAGTTCGAAATTCTTGGCGGTGCAATGGGCGAGAACGCTCTGGACCGGGCTGGTGTTACAGCCGTGTCGAAAATGCCGTCGCGTGAAGAGCTTATTGCTACGATCGCGGGTATGCTTGGCGCGCCTGCTTCGAACATCGCCGGTGCAATTGGCGCACCTGCAAGCAACATCGCAAGCATCCTTTCCACCATCGAAGAGAAGGCGGAAGCTGCGTAAGCGGTTGGCACTGAATGATCTGCGTAGGGTGAACACCCTGACGTTGGAACACACACTGTAAACGGAAAGAGCTGATAAAATGGCTGATCTGAAAGCACTCGCAGAAAGCATCGTGGGTCTGACCCTGCTGGAAGCACAAGAACTGAAAACCATCCTCAAAGACGAATACGGCATCGAGCCCGCAGCAGGCGGCGCAGTTGTCATGGCAGCTGGTGGCGACGCCGGCGGCGCAGCTGAGGAAGAAAAAACCGAATTCGACGTCGTTCTGAAGAACGCCGGCGCTTCGAAAATCAACGTGATCAAAGAAGTTCGCGGCATCACCGGTCTGGGCCTGAAAGAAGCCAAAGAACTGGTCGAAGCTGGCGGCAAGATCAAAGAAGGCGTGTCGAAAGACGAAGCCGAAGAAGTCAAAGGCAAGCTGGAAGCAGCTGGCGCCGAAGTCGAGCTGGCCTAAGCCAACCGACGGGTGCATCGCTGATGCGCCGCAAAATTTGGCTGGGCCCGGAGAAATCCGGGTCCAGCCGAACCTGTCTTAGAAAGGGCCTCAAGATGTGGGGCGTTTTCTAAGACACGGTTTTCGGATCGGGAGGCCGCCTTCGGGACGGTGGCCACGAATTGATCCGGACGTGTCGTCTCGAATGTGCAGGATGCTGGGGCCCGACGGTGTCTTTGCCCGCTGAGAACTTGAAAGGTGACATCTGACATGGCTCAAACGTTCCTTGGCCAGAAACGTCTTCGTAAATACTACGGCAAAATCCGCGAAGTGTTGGAAATGCCGAACCTCATTGAGGTACAGAAATCTTCTTATGATCTTTTCCTGCGCTCCGGCGATGCAGAACAGCCCACTGACGGCGAAGGCATCAAAGGCGTGTTCCAGTCGGTTTTCCCGATCAAGGATTTCAACGAAACCTCCGTGCTGGAGTTTGTGAAATACGATCTGGAAAAACCCAAATACGACGTCGAAGAGTGCATGCAGCGCGACATGACCTACAGCGCGCCGCTGAAGGTCACTCTGCGTCTGATCGTGTTTGATGTCGATGAGGATACCGGCGCGAAGTCGGTCAAAGACATCAAAGAACAGGACGTGTTCATGGGCGATATGCCCCTGATGACACCGAACGGCACGTTCATCGTGAACGGCACCGAGCGTGTGATCGTCAGCCAGATGCACCGCTCGCCCGGTGTGTTCTTTGACCACGACAAGGGCAAGACCCACTCGTCCGGTAAACTGCTGTTCGCCTGCCGCATCATCCCGTATCGCGGCAGCTGGCTGGACTTTGAGTTCGACGCCAAGGACATCGTGTTCGCCCGTATCGACCGTCGCCGTAAACTGCCTGTGACAACCCTGCTTTATGCGCTGGGTCTGGATCAGGAAGCGATCATGGACGCGTATTACAACACCGTGTCCTACAAGCTAGACAAGAAGAAAGGCTGGGTCACGCCATTCTTCCCCGAGCGTGTGCGCGGCACCCGTCCGACATACGATCTGATCGACGCGAAATCGGGCGAAGTGATTGCCGAAGCCGGCAAGAAAGTTACCCCGCGCGCGGTCAAGAAACTGATCGAAGAGGGCGTGGTCACCGACCTGCTGGTGCCCTTCGACAATATCGTCGGTAAATATGTCGCCAAGGACATCATCAACGAAGAAAACGGCGCGATTTATGTCGAAGCCGGTGATGAGCTGACCCTTGAATACGACAAGGACGGCGATCTGATCGGTGGCACCGTCAAGGAACTGATCGACGCGGGTATCACCGACATCCCGGTTCTGGACATCGACAACGTCAATGTCGGCCCCTACATGCGCAACACTATGGCGGCAGATAAGAACATGGGCCGCGACACCGCGCTGATGGACATCTACCGCGTCATGCGCCCGGGTGAGCCGCCCACCGTTGAGGCGGCATCGGCCCTGTTCGACACGCTGTTCTTCGACAGCGAGCGTTATGACCTGTCCGCCGTTGGCCGCGTGAAGATGAACATGCGTCTGGCTCTGGACGCGCCGGACACCCTGCGCACGCTGCGCCGCGAAGACATCGTGGCCTGCATCAAGGCGCTGGTTGAACTGCGTGACGGCAAGGGCGACATCGACGATATCGACCACTTGGGCAACCGTCGTGTGCGCTCGGTCGGTGAGCTAATGGAAAACCAGTACCGCGTTGGCCTGCTGCGCATGGAGCGCGCGATCAAAGAGCGTATGTCGTCGGTCGAGATCGACACTGTCATGCCTCAGGATCTGATCAACGCGAAACCGGCTGCGGCTGCTGTTCGCGAATTCTTCGGCTCGTCGCAGCTGTCGCAGTTCATGGACCAGACCAACCCGCTGTCTGAGGTTACCCACAAACGCCGCCTCTCGGCGCTTGGCCCGGGTGGTCTGACGCGTGAACGTGCGGGCTTTGAGGTGCGCGACGTACACCCGACCCACTATGGCCGGATGTGCCCGATTGAAACGCCGGAAGGTCCGAACATCGGTCTGATCAACTCGCTGGCCACTTTTGCCCGCGTGAACAAGTATGGCTTCATCGAAACACCGTATCGCGTCGTCAAAGACGCCGAGGTGACCGATGAGGTTCACTACATGTCCGCGACCGAGGAAATGCGTCACACCGTGGCGCAGGCGAACGCGACGCTGGACGCTGATGGCAAGTTTATCAACGATCTGGTGTCGACCCGTCAGGCCGGTGACTACACTCTTGCCCCGCGCGAGAATGTTGACCTGATCGACGTAAGCCCGAAACAGCTGGTTTCGGTCGCTGCATCGCTGATCCCGTTCCTTGAAAACGACGACGCCAACCGCGCTCTGATGGGCTCGAACATGCAACGTCAGGCGGTTCCGCTGCTGCGGGCCGAGGCACCGCTGGTCGGCACCGGCATCGAGGAAAAGGTTGCGATCGACTCGGGTGCTGCGATTCAGGCGAAACGCGCCGGTATCATCGACCAAGTCGATGCCCAGCGTATCGTTATCCGCGCCACCGAAGATCTGGAACTGGGCGATGCTGGCGTTGACATCTATCGTCTGCGCAAATTCCAGCGTTCGAACCAGAACACCTGCATCAACCAGCGTCCGCTGATCAAGGTGGGTGACACCGTCCAGAAGGGCGAGGTCATTGCCGATGGTCCGTCGACCGATATGGGTGAACTGGCCCTTGGTAAGAACGTGGTCGTCGCGTTCATGCCGTGGAACGGTTACAACTACGAAGACTCGATCCTGATCTCGGAACGTATTGCGCGTGACGACGTCTTTACCTCGGTCCATATCGAGGAATTTGAAGTCGCCGCCCGTGACACGAAGCTGGGCCCGGAAGAGATCACTCGCGACATCCCGAACGTCGGTGAAGAAGCGCTGCGCAACCTCGACGAGGCGGGCATCGTTTACATCGGTGCTGATGTTGAGCCGGGCGATATTCTGGTCGGCAAGATCACTCCGAAGGGCGAAAGCCCGATGACCCCGGAAGAAAAGCTGCTGCGCGCCATCTTTGGTGAAAAAGCATCTGACGTGCGCGACACCTCGCTGCGCGTGAAGCCGGGCGATTACGGTACAGTCGTTGAGGTCCGCGTCTTTAACCGTCACGGCGTTGAAAAAGACGAGCGTGCGCTGCAGATCGAGCGTGAGGAAGTCGAACGTCTGGCCCGTGACCGGGACGACGAGCTGGCGATCCTGGACCGCAACATCTATGCGCGTCTGCAGGGTCTGATCCTGGGCAAAACCGCTGTCAAAGGCCCGAAAGGCGTCAAGGCAGGGTCGGTGATCACCGAGGATCTGCTGGAAACCCTGACCCGTGGTCAGTGGTGGCAGCTGGCGCTGGAAGGTGAACAGGACGCACAGATCGTTGAGGCTCTGAACGAGCAGTACGAAGTGCAAAAGCGTGCTCTGGACGCCCGTTTCGAAGACAAGGTCGAGAAGGTCCGTCGTGGCGACGACCTGCCGCCGGGTGTGATGAAGATGGTCAAAGTCTTTATCGCTGTGAAGCGTAAGCTGCAGCCGGGCGACAAGATGGCCGGTCGTCACGGGAACAAGGGTGTGATCTCCAAGGTTGTTCCGATGGAAGACATGCCGTTCCTGGCCGATGGTACGCCGGTTGACTTCTGTCTGAACCCGTTGGGTGTGCCTTCGCGTATGAACGTTGGTCAGATCCTTGAAACCCACATGGGTTGGGCCGCACGCGGGCTGGGTCTGAACATCGACGACGCTCTGGGTGAATATCGCCGCTCCGGCGATCTGACCCCGGTTCGCGAAGCGATGAAGCTGGCTTATGGCGAGAATGTCTACGAAGAAGGCATCACCAGTCTGGACGAGGATGGCCTGATCGAGGCTGCGGGCAACGTAACCCGCGGTGTTCCGATCGCAACCCCGGTCTTCGACGGTGCCAAAGAGGCTGACGTCAACGACGCGCTGGTGCGTGCGGGCTTCTCGGAAAGCGGTCAGTCGGTTCTGTTCGACGGTCGCACCGGTGAGCAATTTGCACGTCCGGTGACCGTGGGCATCAAGTACCTGCTGAAACTGCACCACCTGGTGGACGACAAAATCCACGCGCGTTCGACCGGGCCGTACAGCCTGGTGACCCAGCAGCCGCTGGGTGGTAAGGCGCAGTTCGGTGGTCAGCGCTTTGGTGAGATGGAGGTCTGGGCCTTGGAAGCTTACGGCGCCGCCTACACCCTGCAGGAGATGCTCACCGTGAAATCGGATGACGTCGCCGGCCGGACCAAGGTCTATGAGTCGATCGTCAAGGGCGAGGATAACTTTGAAGCGGGCGTACCGGAATCGTTCAACGTTCTGGTGAAAGAAGTCCGTGGCCTCGGCCTGAATATGGAACTCCTGGATGCGGAGGTCGATGAGTGAATCTGACCGGACCGGTCGCTTTCGGCGTGGTTGGTTTCGGATTTCTTGTTCTGGATTTGGTTTCGGTCTTTTGGCCAAACGAAAGAAAAACAAGATGGTACGAAAAAAACCACACCGTGAGGCTGGTCTGGATCGCTCTCTTCTTCGCACTCGCTTTAGATTTACTTGTCTTCGGACAAACACCCTCATGGGGAGAATAAAATGAACCAGGAAATTACGAACAACCCGTTCAACCCGCTGACACCGCCGAAAGTCTTTGATGAGATCAAGGTCTCGCTGGCCAGCCCTGAACGGATCCTGTCTTGGTCCTATGGTGAGATCAAGAAACCCGAAACCATCAACTACCGGACGTTCAAGCCTGAACGCGATGGTCTGTTCTGTGCGCGTATCTTTGGCCCGATCAAAGATTACGAATGTCTGTGCGGCAAATATAAGCGGATGAAGTATCGCGGCGTTGTCTGCGAGAAATGCGGTGTGGAAGTCACCTTGCAGAAAGTCCGCCGCGAGCGTATGGGCCACATCGAACTGGCCGCGCCCGTTGCGCATATCTGGTTCCTGAAATCGCTGCCGTCCCGCATCGGTCTGATGCTGGACATGACGCTGCGCGATCTGGAACGCGTTCTGTACTTTGAAAACTACGTCGTCATCGAGCCCGGTCTGACCGACCTGACCTACGGCCAGATGCTGACCGAAGAAGAGTACATGGACGCGCAGGATGCCTATGGCATGGACGCGTTCACCGCGAATATCGGTGCCGAAGCCATCCGTGAGATGCTGGCCCAGATCGATCTGGAAGCCGAAGCTGAGCAGCTGCGCGCTGATCTGGCCGAAGCAACCGGCGAGCTGAAGCCCAAGAAGATCATCAAGCGTCTGAAGGTTGTTGAATCCTTCCTCGAGTCGGGCAACCGGCCTGAGTGGATGGTGATGACCGTGATCCCGGTCATTCCGCCGGAACTGCGTCCGCTGGTTCCGCTGGATGGTGGTCGCTTTGCGACCTCGGATCTGAACGATCTGTATCGCCGCGTCATCAACCGGAACAACCGTCTGAAGCGTCTGATCGAACTGCGCGCGCCTGACATCATCGTCCGCAACGAAAAGCGGATGCTGCAGGAATCTGTTGATGCTCTGTTCGACAACGGCCGTCGTGGCCGCGTGATCACCGGCGCCAACAAGCGTCCGCTGAAATCGCTGTCGGACATGCTGAAAGGCAAGCAGGGTCGCTTCCGTCAGAACCTTCTGGGGAAACGCGTCGACTTCTCGGGCCGTTCGGTCATTGTGACCGGTCCGGAACTCAAACTGCACCAGTGCGGTCTGCCTAAGAAGATGGCACTGGAGCTGTTCAAGCCGTTCATCTACTCGCGTCTTGAAGCCAAGGGTCTGTCTTCAACCGTGAAACAGGCGAAGAAACTGGTCGAGAAAGAGCGTCCCGAAGTTTGGGATATCCTCGACGAGGTGATCCGCGAACACCCTGTCATGCTGAACCGTGCGCCGACGCTGCACCGTCTTGGCATTCAGGCGTTCGAGCCGGTTCTGATCGAAGGTAAAGCCATCCAGCTGCACCCGCTGGTCTGTTCGGCCTTTAACGCCGACTTCGACGGTGACCAGATGGCCGTTCACGTCCCGCTGAGCCTTGAGGCGCAGCTGGAAGCGCGTGTTCTGATGATGTCGACGAACAACGTTCTGTCGCCTGCAAACGGCGCGCCGATCATTGTTCCGTCGCAGGATATGATCCTGGGTCTCTACTACGTGACCCTGGAACGCGAAGGCATGCCGGGCGAAGGCAAAGTGTTCGGTTCGATCGACGAAGTTCAGCACGCGCTGGATTCCGGCGAAGTGCACCTGCACACCAAGATCACCGCGCGGATCACGCAGATCGACGACGAAGGCAACGAAGTTCAGAAGCGTTTTGAGACTACTCCGGGCCGTCTGCGTCTGGGTGCCTTGCTGCCGATGAACAACAAAGCGCCGTTCGAACTGGTCAACCGGCTGCTGCGTAAGAAAGAAGTGCAGCAGGTCATCGACACTGTCTACCGCTATTGCGGTCAGAAAGAGTCGGTTATCTTCTGTGACCAGATCATGTCGATGGGCTTCAAAGAAGCGTTCAAGGCGGGTATCTCGTTCGGTAAGGACGACATGGTTATCCCCGACGACAAGTGGGGCATCGTTGATGACACCCGCAGTCAGGTGAAGGACTTTGAACAGCAGTACATGGACGGCCTGATCACTCAGGGCGAAAAGTACAACAAAGTTGTCGATGCCTGGTCGAAGTGTAACGATCGCGTCACCGAAGCGATGATGAGCACCATTTCGTCGTCTGAACGGGCAGAGAATGGGTCCGAACAGGAACCGAACTCGGTTTACATGATGGCTCACTCGGGCGCGCGTGGCTCGGTCACTCAGATGAAACAGCTGGGCGGTATGCGTGGCCTGATGGCCAAGCCGAACGGTGACATCATCGAGACGCCGATCATCTCGAACTTTAAAGAAGGTCTGACCGTTCTCGAGTACTTCAACTCGACCCACGGTGCCCGTAAGGGTCTGTCGGATACCGCTCTGAAGACGGCGAACTCGGGTTACCTGACCCGTCGTCTGGTGGACGTGGCGCAAGACTGTATCGTTCGTGAGATCGACTGTGGCACCGAGCGTGCGATCACTGCCGAAGCCGCCGTGAATGACGGTGAGGTTGTTGCTTCGCTGGCCGAACGTGTGTTGGGCCGTGTCTCTGCCGATGACGTTCTGCGTCCGGGCACGGACGAGGTTCTGGTCGCTGCAGGTCAGTTGATCGACGAACGCATGGCCGACACCATTGACGAAGCTGGCGTTGCCTCGATGCGCATCCGCTCGCCTCTGACCTGTGAGTCCGAGGAAGGTGTCTGCGCCACCTGCTATGGTCGTGACCTTGCACGCGGTACTATGGTGAACACGGGTGAGGCTGTCGGCATCATCGCCGCACAGTCGATCGGTGAACCCGGAACGCAGCTGACCATGCGGACCTTCCACATCGGTGGCGTTGCGCAAGGTGGTCAGCAGTCGTTCCAGGAAGCCAGCCAGGACGGTGTCGTTTCCTTCGAGAACCCGCAGATTCTGGTCAACTCGGCAGGCGAAAGCCTGGTGATGGGCCGGAACATGAAGCTGGTGATCAAGGACGAGCATGGCGAAGAACGTGCCAGCCACAAGCTGGGCTACGGCTCGAAGCTGTTCGTCAAGGATGGCACCAAAGTGGCCCGTGGCGACAAGCTGTTCGAGTGGGATCCATACACCCTGCCGATCATTGCTGAGAAAGCCGGTACTGCGAAATACGTTGACCTTGTTTCGGGCATCGCTGTCCGCGATGAGACCGACGATGCAACCGGCATGACCCAGAAGATCGTGATCGACTGGCGCGCCGCCCCGAAAGGCAGCGACCTGAAGCCCGAGATCATTCTGGTCGGTGAAGATGGCGAGCCGGTCCGCAACGATGCGGGCAACCCGGTTCACTATCCGATGTCGGTGGATGCAATCCTGTCGATTGAAGACGGTCAGCAGATCGAAGCTGGTGAAGTTGTCGCGCGTATTCCGCGTGAAGGTGCCAAGACCAAGGACATCACCGGTGGTCTGCCGCGTGTGGCCGAACTGTTCGAAGCGCGTCGTCCGAAAGATCACGCGATCATCGCAGAAGCCGATGGTTACGTGCGCTTTGGCCGCGACTACAAGAACAAGCGCCGCATCAGCATCGAACCGGCTGACGAGTCCATGGAGACCATCGAATACATGGTGCCCAAGGGCAAGCACATCCCGGTCGCCGAAGGGGACTTCATCCAGAAGGGTGAATACCTGATGGACGGTAACCCGGCTCCGCACGACATCCTGTCCATCATGGGTGTCGAAGCGCTGGCGGATTACATGATCGACGAGGTGCAGGACGTGTATCGTCTGCAGGGTGTGAAGATCAACGACAAGCACATCGAAGTCATTGTGCGCCAGATGCTGCAGAAGTGGGAGATCCTGGATTCAGGCGACACCACCCTGCTGAAAGGCGAGCATGTCGATAAGCAAGAGTTCGACGCGGCCAACGAGAAGACCATCGCCCGCGGTGGTCGTCCGGCACAGGGCGAGCCGATCCTTCTGGGGATCACCAAGGCCTCGCTGCAAACGCGTTCGTTCATCTCGGCGGCGTCGTTCCAGGAAACCACTCGCGTGCTGACCGAAGCCTCGGTTCAGGGCAAGAAAGACAAGCTGGTTGGCCTGAAAGAGAACGTCATTGTTGGTCGTCTGATCCCCGCCGGTACCGGTGGAGCCACTCAGGCCGTGCGTCAGGTGGCCCAAGGCCGCGACAATGTGGTGATCGAAGCGCGCCGCGAAGAGGCCGAAGCGGCCGCTGCTCTGGCTGCTCCGATTATTGACGACGACATGGTCGGTGATGAGCTGGACATCGTGGTCGACGCCCCCGAAAGCCGCGAATAAACGCGGTTTCAGAACAAAGAACAGGCCCTGCGGAAACGCGGGGCCTTTTTTGTTGTTGTGATCCTGCCGAACACAGGGCTGATACTATCAAAAAACCGCAAGTAGCGGGCTAAGGCTGTGCAGCAGATATGTGTTCAAAGGCTCAGTTTCAGAAACAGGCTGCCAAGAGCAACCCCAACAAACGCGCCGGTCGCAAACCAATTCAAAAGCAGTTTTCCGCTTAGCGCACTTCGATAGACGCCGCGAACAAACAAAGCGGGAATGACGGCGATCCAAACAACGGTCAATATGGCAACAGGTATTCCAAACGCACCCGGAGTGTTGCCGTTTTTCACGGATTCCGGTGCCAGATCAGAAATCGTTTGAATATTGAAAAACAGGAAAAACACGACAAACGAGCAGAGAGCGCCCCAAAACATTCGGTCAAGTCTGATAGGGGTCGGGGCAGACTTAGGCTCGTGGGCTATCGATTGTGCCACACGCGCCTTTGGTTGCGGCTGATCACCACGCGTTTGGTAGCGATGTGGTTGCTGACCAATACCTTGAGAATTCTTCTCAAACATCTTGTCTCCAAAAAAAGGCTTTAGAATGGTCAAACCGTTCAACACATTGGTGCGATTTGCAATTCACTTTTACAGCCACGTCTATTGACTTGCAGCGCGTCATCCCCGCGAATGAGCACGAAAATATCTGAGTTCTGTTTCCATGTCTCCAAACGTAAAAGGTGCGCTGCTGATGATGGGCAGCATGGCGGGCTTTACCATCAATGACACGCTGATCAAGCTGGCAGGCGAGCAGGTGCCTTTGTTCCAGATGGTGGCGATGCGTGGGGCTTTGGCGACAGTGCTGGTCTATCTTTTGGCGCGGCATTTGGGGGCTTTGCATCTGAACTTTCCACGCCACGACAAATGGCTAATCGTCGCGCGTTGTCTGGCCGAGTTGTCGGCCACGTTCTTCTTTTTGACTGCGTTGTTGCACATGCCATTGGCCAATGTGACCGCCGTGTTGCAGGCGCTGCCACTGACAGTGACTTTAGGCGCGGTGCTGTTCTTTCGGGAGAAAATCGGTTGGCGCCGGATCGTGGCTATCGGGTTGGGCTTTACTGGCATGCTGCTGATCGTCCGGCCGGGCCCCGAAGGTTTCAGCATCTATGCCATCTACGCTCTGATTGCGGTATTGTCCGTCACTGTGAGGGATCTGATCACGCGGCGCATGTCCGTTCATGTGCCTTCGCTGACGGTGACGCTGGCGACATCGGTTACTATTACGGTGTCGGCCGGGATCGCCTCTGCGACCACGGGCTGGCAACCTGTCCCATTCGACGCGGGGGTGATGATCGCCTGCGCTGCTGTGTTTGTGCTGATCGGGTATCTGTGCAGCGTCATGGTCATGCGCGAGGGCGATGTGGGTTTCATCGCTCCTTTCCGTTATTCCAGTCTGCTGTGGGCGCTGGCACTGGGCTGGGTCGTATTCGGAGATTGGCCTGATGCCGTCACCATGGCTGGCGCTGTTTTGGTCGTGGGCGCCGGGCTGTTTACTCTATTCCGCGAACGTGCGGTTCATACAGCCGAGTGAACCCGACGCACGGCGTCCTGATCGATGGCAAAGCGGGCGATGAACTCGCCCTCTTGTTCGGGAGTCAGGGGGGCAAGCTGGGTGTTGCTTTTGCGGGCATGGGGTGAATCGTTGAACAAATTCAGCGTGCGCACCCACATCGGCGCGTCTGGATAGCTGATCACCGGCATGTAGTTTCCGATCCGGTGATGCCCAAAATTCATGATTGTCAGATCACTTCCACCCCGCACGTACATGGCAAACCCAATCCCCAGGAGTGGTTGAAACACCTGCGCAGCGTGAATGCCATCAGGCCCGAACCGTGCCAGAAACCCTTGGTTATAGTCGATGGCGACCGTTTTGTGGTTACGCATCAGCGCGCCGCCTTCGTCAGCGGCGATACGTAGCCGTTCGACGAAATCCACCGACACGGCGTCGTCATCATCATGACGGAACTGGATGCAGGGCGCGTTGGGGTCGTGACGCGCGGCGTTCAGGATCTCTTTCATCACCCGACGGTGGCGCATGGGGCGGCGGGTGATGATCTGCACCTGTTTCATGCCTGCCGTCAGGTCGTGCAGCCGATCAAAGGCGGGTTTCGGCAGGCAATCCCCGATCACGATGAGCAATTGGAAATCCTCATCCGTCTGTTCGCGCAGACAGGGCAGGGTGGTGGTTTCGAACAGGCGAAACCTCTCTTCCAGCCGGGCAGGGTTGTAGAGATAGGCGCGCCGTTCCTCGATCGTGTCATGTTCGACCTGAAAGCCGCCATGGGCGGGGTAGGAAAAGCGGCACAGGCCGATGATTTGCATGGGTCATCCGTGGTGCGTGGCGTTGTGCCCGACTATGCCCCTGCGGTCGCGAACCCGCAATGGCAAGCAGCACTCGCGGCCGACAATCGGACCGTGTAAGTCAACGGAATGCGGGCTGATATGCGACGGGTCCGGTGTACTGTTGACACTTGCGCCGACTCCCCCTATTACGCGCCCATCTCGGTACCGGGGGCCGCCCCAAAACCGATCTCAGTAATGGACTGGTCAAGACCCGGACAATTTTGTCGTTCGCGTCCTCTGATAACCAACCGCGACGTTCACCTCGGAATGGGAACGCTCGCGGGTTTTGCGCTTGTGGACGCATGAGTGCAGCAAAGTTTAACCGCACGCAATGCGCGTGCATGTCATGTGTGTTGCGAAACGGGGAAGAAACCGGAATGCCAACTATTCAACAGCTGATCCGCAAGCCGCGGCAGCCCAAAGTAAAACGCTCGAAGTCCATGCACCTGGAGCAGTGCCCGCAGAAACGCGGCGTCTGCACCCGTGTGTACACCACCACACCGAAAAAGCCGAACTCGGCTATGCGTAAGGTTGCCAAGGTGCGCCTGACCAACGGGTTCGAGGTCATCTCGTACATCCCCGGTGAAAGCCACAACCTGCAGGAACACTCGGTTGTTCTGATCCGTGGCGGCCGTGTAAAAGACCTTCCCGGTGTGCGTTACCACATCCTGCGCGGTGTTCTGGATACTCAGGGCGTCAAAGATCGTAAGCAACGCCGTTCGAAATACGGCGCGAAGCGTCCCAAGTAAGAAGGAGAGGCTGATATGTCACGTCGTCACGCCGCCGAAAAACGCGAAGTCCTGCCTGACGCCAAATTTGGCGACAAGGTTCTGACCAAATTCATGAACAACCTGATGATCGACGGCAAAAAGTCGGTCGCAGAGCGCATCGTTTACAACGCCTTTGACCGCGTTGAGAACAAGATCAAGCGCGCCCCGGTCGAAGTGTTCCACGAAGCGCTCGACAACATCAAACCGTCGGTCGAGGTTCGCTCGCGCCGGGTTGGTGGTGCAACCTATCAGGTTCCGGTCGAAGTCCGCCCCGAGCGCCGCGAAGCACTGGCCATCCGCTGGCTGATCACTGCCGCGCGCGGTCGCAACGAAAACACCATGGAAGAACGCCTCGCCGGTGAGCTGCTGGACGCTGTACAGTCCCGCGGTACTGCCGTGAAGAAGCGCGAAGACACCCACAAGATGGCCGAGGCGAACAAAGCCTTCAGCCACTATCGTTGGTAATCCAGAGGCTTATCCAAAATGGCACGCGATTATACACTCGAACATTACCGTAACTTCGGTATCATGGCGCATATCGATGCAGGCAAGACCACCTGCTCGGAGCGGATCCTGTATTACACTGGTAAATCCCACAACATCGGTGAGGTGCACGATGGTGCAGCCACCATGGACTGGATGGAGCAGGAGCAGGAACGCGGCATCACCATCACCTCGGCTGCGACCACCACTTTCTGGGAACGCACCGAAGACGGTCAGACTGCCGAGACCCCCAAGCACCGCCTGAACATCATCGACACCCCCGGCCACGTTGACTTCACCATCGAAGTGGAACGCTCGCTGGCGGTTCTCGACGGTGCCGTCTGCGTTCTGGACGCAAACGCCGGTGTTGAGCCCCAGACCGAAACCGTGTGGCGTCAGGCTGACCGCTACAAGGTTCCGCGTATGGTTTTCGTCAACAAGATGGACAAGATCGGCGCAGACTTCTTCAACTGCGTTCGCATGATCGAAGACCGCACCGGCGCACGCGCTGTTCCGGTTGGTATTCCGATCGGCGCCGAGTCCGAGCTGGAAGGTCTGATCGACCTGGTCACCATGGAAGAGTGGCTGTGGCAGGGCGAAGATCTGGGCGCAAGCTGGATCAAAGCTCCTATCCGCGACAGCCTGAAAGACATGGCTGACGAATGGCGCGGCAAGATGATCGAAGCGGCCGTCGAAATGGACGACGACGCGATGATGGAATACCTGGAAGGCAATGAGCCCGACGTTCCGACCCTGCGCGCCCTGCTGCGCAAAGGCACCTTGGACATCGCGTTTGTTCCGGTTCTGGGTGGTTCGGCGTTCAAGAACAAAGGCGTCCAGCCGCTGCTGAACGCTGTGATCGACTATCTGCCCAGCCCGCTGGACGTTGTTGATTACATGGGCTTCGCCCCCGGCGACGAAAACGAAGAGCGTAACATCGCGCGTCGTGCAGACGACGACATGGCGTTCTCGGGTCTGGCGTTCAAAATCATGAACGACCCCTTCGTTGGCTCGCTGACCTTCACTCGGATCTACTCGGGCACCATGAACAAGGGTGACTCGATCCTGAACTCGACCAAAGGTAAGAAAGAGCGCATCGGTCGTATGATGATGATGCACTCGAACAACCGGGAAGAGATCGAAGAAGCGTTTGCAGGCGACATCATCGCGCTGGCGGGCCTGAAAGACACCACCACCGGTGACACCCTGTGTGACGCGAAAGAGCCGGTGGTTCTGGAAACCATGACCTTCCCCGATCCGGTGATCGAGATCGCGGTTGAGCCCAAAACCAAGGGCGACCAAGAGAAGATGTCCCAGGGTCTGGCCCGTCTGGCCGCCGAAGACCCGTCCTTCCGTGTGGAAACTGATCTGGAATCCGGTCAGACCATCATGAAGGGCATGGGCGAACTTCACCTGGACATCCTGGTTGACCGTCTGAAGCGCGAGTTCAAGGTTGAAGCGAACATCGGTGCACCGCAGGTGGCCTATCGCGAAACCATCTCGATGCCGGTCGAGCACACCTACACCCACAAGAAACAGTCGGGTGGTTCGGGTCAGTTCGGTGAAGTTAAGCTGGAAATCCAGCCGACCGAGCCGGGCGAAGGTTATTCGTTCGAAAGCCGCATCGTTGGTGGTGCCGTTCCGAAGGAATACATCCCGGGTGTTGAAAAAGGCATCAACTCGGTCATGGATAGCGGCCCGCTGGCTGGCTTCCCCGTGATCGACTTCAAGGTTGCCCTGCTGGACGGTAAGTTCCACGATGTTGACTCGAGCGTTCTGGCGTTCGAAATCGCGGCCCGTATGTGTATGCGTGAAGGCATGCGCAAAGCTGGCGCGAAACTGCTGGAACCGATCATGAAGGTCGAAGTGATCACCCCGGAAGAATATACCGGCGGTATCATCGGCGATCTGACCTCGCGTCGTGGCCAGGTGTCTGGTCAGGAACCGCGCGGCAACGCGATCGCGATCGACGCGTTTGTTCCGCTGGCGAACATGTTCGGCTACATCAACACTCTGCGTTCGATGTCGTCGGGCCGTGCCCAGTTCACCATGCAGTTCGACCACTACGATCCGGTTCCGCAGAACATCTCGGACGAGATCCAGGCGAAATACGCATAACCAAAGATTTGAGGGGGTCCGGTTCACGGGCTCCCTTCATTACCGAAAAAGGAGGCCATCATGGCAAAGGAAAAGTTTGAGCGTACAAAACCGCACGTCAACATCGGCACGATTGGCCACGTTGACCATGGTAAAACCACGCTGACCGCAGCGATCACCAAGTATTTCGGTGACTTCAAAGCGTATGACCAGATTGACGGTGCGCCGGAAGAGAAAGCGCGCGGCATCACCATCTCGACCGCCCACGTGGAATACGAGACCGAGAACCGCCACTACGCGCACGTTGACTGCCCCGGCCACGCCGACTACGTCAAGAACATGATCACCGGTGCTGCCCAGATGGACGGCGCGATCCTGGTTGTGAACGCCGCTGACGGCCCGATGCCGCAAACGCGCGAGCACATCCTGCTGGGCCGCCAGGTTGGCATCCCGAAGATGGTCGTGTTCATGAACAAAGTTGACCAGGTTGACGACGAAGAGCTGCTGGAACTGGTTGAGATGGAAGTTCGCGAACTGCTGTCCAGCTACGACTACCCGGGCGACGATATCCCGATCATCGCAGGTTCGGCTCTGGCGGCGATGGAAGGCAACAAGCCTGAGATCGGCGAAGAGAAGATCAAGGAACTGATGGCGGCTGTTGATGAGTACATCGACACCCCTGAGCGCGCTGTTGATCAGCCGTTCCTGATGCCGATCGAAGACGTGTTCTCGATCTCGGGCCGTGGTACCGTTGTGACTGGCCGTGTTGAGCGTGGCGTGATCAACGTTGGCGACGAGATCGAAATCGTCGGCATCCGCGACACTTCGAAAACCACCTGCACCGGCGTTGAAATGTTCCGCAAGCTGCTGGACCGCGGTGAAGCGGGCGACAACATCGGCGCGCTGCTGCGTGGTGTTGACCGTGAAGGCGTTGAGCGTGGTCAGGTTCTGTGTAAGCCGGGTTCGGTTACACCGCACACCAAGTTCGAAGCCGAAGCCTACATCCTGACCAAGGAAGAAGGCGGTCGTCACACTCCGTTCTTCGCGAACTACCGTCCGCAGTTCTACTTCCGGACCACTGACGTGACCGGCACCGTGACCCTGGCGGAAGGCACCGAGATGGTCATGCCCGGCGACAACGTGTCGTTCGGCGTTGAGCTGATCGCACCGATCGCGATGGAGCAGGGCCTGCGCTTCGCGATCCGCGAAGGCGGCCGCACCGTCGGCGCCGGCGTTGTGTCGAAAATCACTGAGTAAGGCGGCTTTGCCGACTGGTGGGCGGCAGTTGCTCTGAAAGAGCAATGAGAGCCCACACCAACGAACTAAAGAAGGCCGTTCCCACATTGGGGCGGCCTTTTTTTTGGGTTTATGGTCAAATTGTGATTGAGTTCGTCTGAATCGGCCCCATCAGCCCAATTAATGCTCAATTTACTGCGCATAGTTTTTTAGCTGAGGGGACTATCATATGTTCACGTTAAGGATGCGTTAGGTATAGGGTTCTTCGCGAGTATTTTTTTTCGTGCAAGTAGTGCCACTACACTTTCTTGGAGGAGTAATAGATGTTGGATGACCAAGAACCCTTAGATTTGGAAGAGGATTCTGATGAGCAAAGAAAGGCGCGGGAAGAACGTATTGAGGCTTACAAAGAGAAAGAACTGGAGCGGAGGAGGCGTTTTTTTACCTACGCATCAGTTGCTTATGCAGTCTTTTTTCTGGTTGCGGGCGTGATCTACTATGTAACTTTTGGCCACTTTGAGTTCTCGCAAGAAACAGTGAAGACCCTAAATGAGTCGATCAACTATTCAATATCGTTACTCCCCGCGATGGTATTCGGTATGATTGGTGCTTTATGCAAGCTTTCGATGACGGGGGGAGAACTTCGTACCAATTTGCAAGGGGTCGTTGGTTCTGGTGTAATCGCTTTGATAGCCGTTCTAAGTTTCAAAAGCGGTCTGATAAGCATTGTTGCGAATGCCTATTTCTCCGCGTCTTCAACTGAGATGGAAGTCGTAGCCCGTACTGGTGGTGAGTATGCTACCATCCTTATTGCATTAGTCTCTGGAATGTTTGCGTACAATATTTTCTCATTGATGAAGCGGGCAGCTGAGGGAGCTAAGCTCAAAGAGAACTGACGACTATTGTTTCTCTACACAATACCCCTTGCCAAACCCCACCAACCCCACTAATACGCGCGAGTTCTCAACAAGAACATCAAGGCGGGGTGATTCCCGCCTTTTGGGTTCGATGAGGGTTGGCGATGCGCGTCTGTCCTCCTCTCAACCTCAACGCCTGATAAAAGGCTGTATCTATGCAAAGCCAAAACATCCGTATTCGGCTGAAGGCATTTGACTATCGCGTTCTGGATGCCAGCACGCAAGAGATCGTCAACACTGCCAAGCGGACCGGCGCGAACGTGCGCGGCCCGATCCCGCTGCCGAACAAGATTGAGAAGTTCACGGTTCTCCGTGGCCCTCACGTTGACAAGAAATCCCGCGACCAGTTCGAGATCCGCACGCACAAGCGTCTGCTCGACATCGTTGATCCGACCCCCCAGACCGTTGACGCGCTGATGAAGCTCGACCTCGCTGCTGGTGTGGACGTCGAGATCAAGCTGCAGTCGTAAGATCGGAGGGTATAGATTATGCGCTCTGGTATTATCGCAAAGAAAGTTGGCATGACCCGCCTGTTCATGGAAGACGGTAAGCAGATCCCTGTGACCGTTCTTCATCTGGACAACCTGCAGGTTGTTGCACAGCGCACCGATGACAAAGATGGCTACACTGCTGTTCAGTTGGGTGCGGGTGCTGCCAAGGCAAAACGCACCTCGAAAGCCATGCGCGGTCACTATGCCGCTGCAAAGGTTGAGCCCAAGCGTAAGCTGGCTGAATTCCGCGTGTCGGAAGATGGCCTGATCGAAGTGGGTGCCGAGATTTCGGCAGAACACTTCCTGGAAGGTCAGAAAGTTGACGTTTCGGGCACCTCGATCGGTAAAGGCTTTGCCGGCGCGATGAAGCGCTGGAACTTTGGTGGTCTGCGCGCCTCGCACGGTGTTTCGATCAGCCACCGTTCGCACGGTTCGACCGGTCAGTGTCAGGATCCGGGCAAGGTTTTCAAAGGCAAGAAGATGGCCGGTCACATGGGTGCTGCTCGTGTAACCACCCAGAACCTGGAAGTCGTCAAAACCGACGCCGACCGGAACCTGGTCTTCATCAAAGGCGCCGTTCCCGGACCGAAATCGGGCTGGGTCACCGTCAAGGACGCCGTGAAGAAGAAAGCACCGGAAGGCCTGCCTTTCCCGGCTGCTGTGAAATCGGCTGCATCTGATGCACCTGCGGAAGAAGCTCCCGCGGAAGGTGGTGAAGCATGAAACTTGATGTAATCAAACTGGACGGCGGCAAAGCCGGCGACATCGAGCTGAACGCCGATCTGTTCGGTCTCGAGCCGCGTGCGGACATCCTGCACCGTGTGGTCCGTTGGCAGCGCAACAACGCGCAGGCCGGCACTCACAAGGTCAAGACCCGCTCGGAAACCAGCTACTCGACCAAGAAGATCTATCGCCAGAAGGGAACCGGTGGCGCACGCCATGGTGACCGTAATGCGCCGATCTTCCGTGGTGGTGGTATCTACAAAGGTCCTGTCGTGCGTTCGCACGGCCACGACCTGCCCAAGAAGTTCCGCAAGCTTGGCCTGCGCCACGCTCTGTCGGCAAAAGCCAAGGCAGGTGAACTGGTTGTGATCGAGAACGCCGAAGCCGAAGGCAAGACCGCTGCTCTGGCCAAACAGGTTGCAAACCTGGGCTGGAAACGCGCTCTGGTCATCGACGGCGCGACCGTGAACGAAGGGTTCCTGAAAGCGTCCAAGAACATCGAAGGTCTGGATATCCTGCCGTCGATGGGCGCAAACGTCTATGACATCCTCAAGCGTGACACTCTGGTGCTCACCAAAGCGGCTGTCGAAGCACTGGAGGCTCGTCTGAAATGAGCGCGAAGGCAGAACACTACGACGTGATCCGCAAGCCGATCATCACTGAGAAGTCGACCATGGCGTCCGAGAACGGCGCGGTTGTCTTTGAAGTGGCGATCGACAGCAACAAGCCGCAGATCAAAGAGGCCGTTGAGGCGCTGTTTGGTGTGAAGGTCAAAGCGGTGAACACCACCGTGACCAAAGGCAAAGTCAAGCGGTTCCGCGGCCAGCTGGGCCGTCGGAAAGACGTCAAAAAAGCATATGTGACCCTGGAAGAGGGTAACACCATCGACGTATCTACCGGTCTCTGATCGGAACGGTCTATGGAAAGAATGGAAGACCCCCGCGAAAGCGGGGGTTTTTTACTATGGCGGTGACACAAATTTGACCTCGGATTAAAAGGCCAATTGCATAAATCGCTTGCGACGCCGGGTCAGAAGGTGATCCGGTGAAGATAGAAAACACGGCAGGCGCATGACACATTCCATCCAACCGAACTCGGGCAATCCGCAAGTGACCGCAGCGCGGGATTGGGTGTCGACACTGGCCAAATACCGAGAGCCGAACCAGTTGCGTAGCGCGTTCGAGCTTGGCGTCAGCATCGTGCCATTTATTGCCTTATGGGCGCTGTCGTGGATGTCACTGTCGATCAGCTACTGGCTGGCTTTTGCCATTGCAGTTCTCAACGCAGCCTTTCTGCTGCGTCTGTTTGCGATCCAGCATGATTGTGGGCACGGGGCGTTCTTCAGCAACCGGATGCTCAGCGACTGGACCGGTCGGGTGATCGGCGTGCTGACCCTGACGCCTTATGATGTCTGGCGCCGTACGCATTCTACGCATCACAACAGCGCGGGTAATCTGGACAAGCGCGGGATGGGCGATATCCACACTCTGACCGTGGCAGAGTATCTGGCTTTGACGCCTCTGAACCGGTTTTGGTATCGGGTCTACCGCCACCCGGTCACCTTGTTTGGCTTAGGGCCCGGCTACCTGTTTCTGCTGCAAAACCGCCTGCCGCTTGGCCTAACGGGTCTCTTGAAATTCTGGATCAGCGCCATGGCCACCAATCTGGCAATACTTCTGGCTCTGCTGGCCATATACTATTTCGGCGGTGTGATGCCGTTGCTGCTGATCTTCCTGCCATCGACCCTGCTGGCCGCGACGGCGGGTGTCTGGCTGTTTTACGTGCAGCACCAGTTCGAAGAGACGCAATGGGATCCCGATAAGGACTGGCAATTGCACGAGGCCGCCCTGCACGGCAGTTCGCACTACATTCTGCCAACCGTATTGCAGTGGTTCAGCGCCAATATCGGCATCCACCATGTGCACCACCTGTACAGCCGTATTCCGTTCTACCGCCTAACCGAAGTGCTGCGTGACCATGACGAGCTGGCAAACAGCAACCGGATGACCATCCGCGAGAGCTTCGCCAACGCGCGGTTGCATTTGTGGGACGAAAAGAGCCGTCGCCTGTTGTCCTTCGCCGAGGCCCGCGCGCTTTATGGGTGAGGAGTGGATACTGCGAACAGCGAGGGTCTTGGGAAAGACGTCAAAAGATCTTACGTGACCTTTAAAAAGGTTAACACCATCGACGTATCCACCAGTCTGTGATCGAACCCGTCTTTGGAGAGAGATAAAGGCCCATGCGAAAGTGTGGTTTTTTTGTTTCGGAGTTCTGCTAGGAAGCCAGTGTTTTTAGATTGCGAACATAGTGCGGAGAAGTGTTTTGAAGTCCTTTTTTTTGATTTGGCTTATATTGATTTTTGGCTTGGCCACTAAAGTGCTAGCGCAAGAAAACCAAATAGTTGTTGCATCTAGAAACGAAGTATCAGCCGTGGCGAGTGAGGTTGCCTCACTCGCATCAGCTTTAGAAGAAGACCTGTTTGCAAGGATTCCTGTCGCCGATGGTTGGGTCTGCGAAAGAAGTTACCAAGAAGAGGCAACCCATGTCGCAGCGCTCCGTGCTATACCCATGGTGCTGCTGAAATGCAGCAAAGGGCATCAGGTTGTTTCTGTGAATTTCGCTCTCGAATCTAGTCATTCAAAGTTGCTTTGTGACGTTATCGAGTCGAAGCAAATGGGGATTGCAGATGGGCGAGTAAAACCTGATCTGTTTAGATTCTATGGGAACGACACGTGGAGCCTGATGCGGGTATCTGTGGACTTGCAAGGGTGTAATCGAGATCAGCTTGCGTTTTGGGCAAGCGGTTTGCGTGACCAAAACTCGCTAGACGCAGGTTTCGATCTAATTGACGAGTTTGGCGAGGCAATACTCGAAACGACGATTGCTGATGTAATAACCTCGGAGGCCTACGCCCTGCATCAAGACGCTATGCAGAGGTTTGTCGGTTTGTTGAAAGCTCAATCCGACGCGCTGGCCAACACCATTCCATTTCTGGATTCGAGCAAGTCACTTGAAATTCGACAACACCCATCAGTTTCAGCATCGCAGGGTTCGACTATTCTGACGATGGATCTTGCAGTTAGCCCAGCCGCAAGCACAACACTCAATATAGATGGATGCAGCGTACTGATTGATTTGATTGCCGGAGAACTCCCCATTCGTGAAAAAAACTGGATCGGAGCCGGTGGGGCAGATGGGCGAAAAACCGGCGCGTATTTGCGGATCAATACAGATAGGTTCGACGGTCGAGAACGCTTGGATGGGACGGGTATTGAGGTTCTTGCAGACGGTCGCGTAGTGGTCAGGGTCATAGTTTCGGGGGGCAAACCTTGCGAAAGTAATCCCGATATTGTCAGGGAGCTTTTCGACCAGATATCCCAAAACGACTTCGGCTCATTCGGTATTGATTAAGCGACGCTCAACCTAGCTGGGTTTTGCTCACAAACCCTATAGACACCCACCCCCAACACTGCTAAACGCTCCCAATCTTGCGGCCTCGGATTCGTTCCGGGGCCTCTGATATTTGTAACCGGGGACCTTCGGGGCCCTATACCCTTGGCACCTACGGGGGCCTATCACATAGCGGGGAAACCCCCTGCACTTGCTAAACGGAAGACAGAAAGCATGGCACTCAAGTCGTACAAGCCGACGACGCCGGGCCAGCGCGGGCTGGTGCTGATCGACCGTTCGGAGCTTTGGAAAGGACGTCCGGTCAAGTCTCTCACTGAGGGTTTGACCAAATCGGGCGGCCGGAACAACACCGGACGGATCACTTCACGCCGCCGCGGCGGTGGCGCAAAGCGTCTCTACCGGATCGTTGACTTCAAACGGAACAAATTTGATGTCGCGGCAACCGTCGAGCGGATCGAATATGACCCGAACCGGACCGCATTCATCGCACTGGTAAAATACGAAGACGGCGAGCAGGCATATATCCTCGCTCCGCAGCGTCTGGCTGTTGGTGACAAAGTCGTGGCATCCGCCAAGGCCGACATCAAGCCGGGCAACGCAATGCCGTTCTCGGGCATGCCCATCGGTACCATCGTCCACAACATCGAGATGAAGCCTGGCAAAGGCGGTCAGATCGCACGGGCGGCCGGTACTTACGCGCAATTCGTTGGTCGCGATGGCGGCTACGCTCAGATCCGTCTGAGCTCGGGCGAGCTGCGCATGGTCCGTCAGGAATGCATGGCCACCGTCGGTGCCGTGTCCAACCCCGACAACAGCAACCAAAACCTCGGTAAAGCCGGTCGTATGCGCCACAAGGGCGTGCGTCCGTCGGTTCGTGGTGTTGCAATGAACCCGATCGATCACCCGCACGGTGGTGGTGAAGGTCGTACCTCGGGTGGCCGTACACCGGTTACGCCTTGGGGTAAGGACACCAAGGGTAAGCGTACCCGCAACAAGAACAAAGCGTCCCAGAAGCTGATCATCCGCTCGCGGCACGCCAAGAAGAAGGGACGTTGATCCATGTCTCGCTCTGTTTGGAAGGGTCCTTTCGTCGATGCTTACGTGCTGAAAAAAGCCGAAGCAGCGCGCGAGTCGGGCCGCAACGAAGTCATCAAAATCTGGTCGCGTCGTTCCACCATTCTGCCCCAGTTCGTGGGTCTGACCTTTGGTGTGTACAACGGCCAGAAACATATCCCCGTCAACGTCTCGGAAGACATGATCGGTCAGAAGTTCGGTGAATACTCGCCGACCCGGACCTATTATGGCCACGCCGCAGACAAAAAAGCGAAGCGGAAGTAAGTCATGGGCAAGGAAAAGAACCCCCGCCGCGTGGCTGAAAACGAAGCAATGGCGAAAACGCGCATGCTTCGCACCAGCCCGCAGAAACTGAACCTGGTTGCGCAAATGATCCGCGGCAAGAAAGTTGAGAAGGCTCTGACCGACCTGACTTTCAGCAACAAGCGTGTCGCGCAGGACGTCAAGAAGTGCCTGCAGTCCGCAATCGCGAATGCCGAAAACAACCATAACCTGGACGTTGACGAGCTGATCGTCGCCGAAGCATGGGTTGGCAAGAACCTGGTCATGAAGCGCGGTCGCCCGCGTGCACGTGGCCGTTTCGGCAAGATCATGAAGCCGTTCTCGGAGATCACCATCAAGGTGCGTCAAGTTGAGGAGCAAGCCTAATGGGTCATAAAGTAAATCCGATCGGCATGCGCCTGCAGGTCAACCGCACCTGGGACAGCCGCTGGTACGCCGACACCAAGGACTACGGTGATCTTCTGCTGGAAGACCTCAAGATCCGTGAGTTCATCAACAAAGAGTGCAAGCAGGCCGGTATCGCCCGTGTGATCATCGAACGTCCGCACAAAAAGTGCCGCGTTACGATCCACACAGCACGTCCGGGTGTCATCATCGGCAAGAAAGGCGCGGACATTGAAGTTCTGCGCAAGAAGATCGCCCTGATGACAGACAGCGAACTGCACCTGAACATCGTCGAAGTGCGCAAGCCCGAGCTTGACGCGCAGCTGGTTGCCGAGTCCATCGCTCAGCAGCTGGAACGTCGTGTTTCGTTCCGTCGCGCCATGAAGCGCTCGGTTCAGAACGCCATGCGCATGGGCGCCCTGGGTATCCGGGTGAACGTCGCTGGTCGTCTGGGCGGCGCCGAAATCGCACGGACCGAGTGGTACCGCGAAGGCCGCGTGCCTCTGCACACTCTGCGTGCCGACATCGATTACGCACATGCCGAAGCGATGACCCCCTACGGGATCATCGGGATCAAGGTCTGGATCTTCAAAGGTGAGATCATGGAACACGATCCGCAGGCACGTGACCGTAAAGCACAGGAACTCCAGGACGGCCCTGCACCTCGTGGTGCTGGTGGCGGTCGTCGCTAAGGAGGGAAAGATATGCTTCAACCAAAGCGTACTAAATTCCGCAAGATGCACAAAGGCCGGATCAAGGGTCTCGCCAAAGGCGGCTCTGATCTGAACTTTGGCACCTACGGCCTGAAAGCTCTTGAGCCTGAGCGTGTAACTGCACGCCAGATCGAAGCTGCACGTCGTGCCATGACGCGTCACATGAAGCGTCAGGGCCGTGTTTGGATCCGCATCTTCCCCGACACTCCGGTCACGGCCAAGCCGATCGAAGTTCGTATGGGTAAAGGTAAAGGTTCGGTCGATCGCTGGGCATGCAAAGTCAAGCCTGGCCGCGTGATGTTCGAGATCGACGGCGTCAATGACGACATCGCCCGCGAGGCCCTGCGCCTGGCTGCGATGAAGCTGCCAATCAAGACCCGCGTCGTGGTTCGCGAAGACTGGTAAGCGATCCGGGGCTTAGGCCCTGTTCGTGATAAGATTGACCCCCGTCGGGAAACCGGCGGGGGTTTTCTGTTGCGCTTGTGAAATTAAGGGCCGCAAAAACCGTCGACCTCTTCTCACTGCGCCCCTAGGCTGCCCGATAGAAATGGGAGGGCCCTATGGTTCAGTTGCGCAAAAAAATGTTCGTCAAGGAAATCATAACCACCGATCAGTTGGGCCAGCCCTGCGATCCGATCAGCCGAGTTGCTGCGCTGGCGGTGTTCACGAACCCTCTGGCCAGCTGTCAGGCGGATGATCTTTCAGAGTTGTTTGAGATTGGTGCGCTTCTTGGCCCGGACCTCGCATCCGAAGCGATATCTCAACTGGACGGTGCGCCTGTATCCTACGGCAAGGCAGCGATCATCGGCATAAACGGCGATCTTGAACAGGGCGGGGCGGTGATCCATCCCAAGCTTGGCGCGCCCATGCGCGCGGCAGCTGGCGGAGGAGACGCCGTGATCCCTTCGAACGCCAAGCTGGGCGCGCCGGGTTGCGCGATTGATCTGCCGCTGGGGCACAAGGACAACCCTTGGTCGTTCGACCATTTCGACACGATGACGTTGAACATCCCGGACGCACCTAAACCGGATGAGATCGTTCTGTGTCTTGCCTATGCCGATGGCGGTCGCCCGATCCCACGCTGTGGCAAAGGGCCCGTCAAAAGCTAATCGACTGGCCTTGCCGAAACCACTGGGGTATGCCCGGCCCATGGCACAGATTGAATCACTCTTCGTAACCCGTCTCTACCGCGCGTCCTTGTCCGAGTTCGATCCTAAGATCGACGCGGAAGAATTGGAAAGCTCTTGCCTTGTCATCGCCGAGGATGATGAGGCCGGGCAGGACTGGTGTGAAGAGAACGGCTATCCCGGCTATACCAGCTATGCTTCGCTGACCGATTTGCCGTGGCGGTTCCCGATTTTTGCCGATCTGGTCAAGTCGCTGGATCAACATGTTGCGGCCTTCGCCAAAGATCTGGAGTTCGATCTGGGCGAGGGCGCGTTGAAGCTGGAAGACCTGTGGATCAACATCCTGCCCGAGGGCGGAATGCACTCCAGCCACTTGCACCCGCACAGCGTGATCTCGGGCACGACCTATGTGGCTATGCCCGAAGGCGCGAGCGCACTGAAACTGGAAGACCCCCGCTCAGGCCGGATGATGGCCGCGCCAACGCGGGTCAAAGGCGGGCGGCGTGATTTGCAGCCGTTCATCTATATGAAGCCGCAAGTCGGGGACGTGCTGCTTTGGGAAAGCTGGCTGCGCCATGAGGTGCCGATGAACATGGCCGAGGAAGAACGCATCAGCGTCAGCTTCAACTACAAGTGGGAATAACGTCGAAAGCGTGACATCCCGCGCTTATTGAAACAGGGGCTCGTCTGATTGGGCGGCTGTTTTCAGTTCTCCGATCATACGGTCGACGAAGGCGACTTGGGTATGGGGTGACAAAAAGGTTTTGCGGCCAATTCCGATGACGTCAAACTCAACGTGCACGGGGCTGCCGTCCCGAAACACCAATCCGGTCTCTAAAATCTGGCGGCGGATATTATCTGAAACGTTGACGATGGAATCAACGTAATGACCATGAGTGGCGATGCCAAAAATTCCACGTCCGAAATAGGTGATCATCGGCGCATGATCGCAAAGTGCGTCTGAGATGCACTCAGCGATGTCGGTCACTTCGTCAATAAATTCCTGTGATGTGCATCTTTCGTAGATGGACGCAATATTTGTAACTGTCAGGATTTGCAGCTTGGTCGCCCGGAACTTCAGCCTGCCAAGATGCGTCAGGTAGTTTTCAAAAGAATGTACTTTTAGAACCCCATCTACATCGTCGATTGTTATTGCGTCGCTGAGAGCAACGGCTTTGGTCATGCTTTGCGAAGTCGTGTCAAGTCGTTCAACACGCGCCGATGACTGCAATGCGTGCTTGATGCGTAGTTGCAGGTCATCGAAGTCCACCGGCTTGTTTACATAGTCTGTTGCCCCTGCGGCAAAGGCATCGTCCACATGTTTCTTGTCCGACATCGCAGTGACCATAATGATCGGCGCATAGCGATAGCCAGGCAAAGAACGAATCCGGCGGCATAGCTCGACCCCGGTCATTTTGGGCATTTGAATGTCCAGAAGGAACAAATCAAACGGACGGTCTGCGTGAGCGATTTTTTCCAAGCCCTGAATCGCGGACGATGCTGTCTCTATAGTGAAACCTCCCTTCGAGGCCAGCCCAAGCGAAAGCACCCTCAAGATGTCCATATCGTCGTCGACTAAAAGAACTCTCATTGCAAACCTCCTGTATGGTTGGCGGTCTTTGGCTGAACTCAAATATTGTTAGTTCTATGTGGTCACAAATGGATGCGACGCTGAATGCTGTTTTGAAAGTTTGTGCAACTTAAAGTGTTGTCGCCTCAAGATGGTATCGTCAAAATTGCCAGACTGAAAAGATGTATTTTAGACATAGCACCTGCCATTGGGGATTTTCTTATCACTATCGGGTGAAAAGGCCATGCATATCGCCGTCGCGACAGACAGGGTGAGTGGGAGATTGAGCTTTCCCTTGCAAGCCATCCGCTAATGCATTGCGCGGCAGCATACTGCGATCTCTTGATGTTATCATGCATCCGCTATCTCCAAGGTGGCATGCTCAGGGGTCGTCTGGTCTTTAAGGTTAAAAGGCAGGCCGTTAGGCCTGCCTTTGGTGTTTATTCGGCGATGATCTCGCCCGAAGGGCGCGGGGTCGTCGCCGTCTCGGCCGGCAGCACCGGATAAGTTACTTCAGGCAAAGTGCCGGTCAGGCTTTCCAGAAAGGCAACGATCTGGTTGGCTTCGTTGTCGCCCAGTTCCTCACCCAGTTGCGACTCGGCCATGATCTGAACCGCGACTTTCAGGTCCCATACTTTGCCCGAGTGGAAATAGGGCGCAGTCAATGCGACGTTCCGCAAAGGTGCTGCGCGGAACACATATTCGTCGTCCACAGTCTCGGTCACGGCAAAGCGGCCTTTATCGCCGACGGGCAGAACATCCGCGCCGGGTTTTTCGATCAGACCGAAGGGGTAGTACCCGCTGCCGCCGACATTGACGCCCGAGTGACAGGCGGCGCAGCCCATGTCCATGAATTGGGACAGACCGGCCAGCTGCTCTTCGGTCATGGCGTTGTCGTCACCGTTCAACCAGGCGTCGAAAGGGGCAGGGGTGATAAGGGTGGCTTCGAATGCTTCGATGGCCTTGGCAAAATTGTCAAAGCTTACCGGGTCTTCTTCACCTTCGAAGGATTCAGAGAACCACTCCACATATTGCGGCATCGAATTTAGCGTTTGCACCAGATTATCCGGTGTGTTGGCCATTTCGACACCGGCCTGAACCGGGCCTTTCGCCTGTGCCGCCAAGTCTTCGGCGCGCCCATCCCAGAACTGCGCTTCGTTGAAAACCGAGTTCAGGGCCGTGGGGGAGTTGCGCGGGCCACGTTGCCAGCCGTGCCCGATCGAGGTTTCAAGGTTGTCGTCCCCGCCAGTCGCCAGATTGTGGCATGAGTTGCATGAGATCACACCCGATGCGGACATGCGCGGATCGAAGAACAAGGCTTTGCCCAACTCGATCTTTTCAACAGTGATCGGGTTATCATTCACTGCAGGTACGGTCGAAGGCAGGGGTTCGAAAATATCAAGCGCTTCGTTGCGCAAGTCATTCGCCTGAGCACCTGTAGCCAGGACCGCGATCATTGCTGCATGAGTGAGGCCGGATTTCAGTTTCATTGTTAGCTCCAATAACTGTAATCTCCCTGCTGAACTATTTAGTTTACTTTGAGTCAGACACTTTGACTTAGATCAATTCTAAATTGGCTGCGGGGCAGAATTTTAGACTTCTTCTAATTTGCTCTGTTGTTTTCTTAGAAACGGGGAAATACCGGTGTCGTGTTCGCCGGTATTCGGGTAGCCCGAACGTGTTAGTTGGGTTAAGGACTCGCCGAAGTCTGACAACTGTCGATAGCTCAAACTTCCTCTTGCCACCTATCCCCCAAACCCTTATACGGCGGCATCCTGCGATCTCCCGGCGTTGTCGGGCGATTCGCATGTCTATCATTCATCCACCAGGTCCAAGGTGACCCTATCAGGGGGCCTTCTGGTGTTTTGAGCAAAGGAAAAAGGCGATGAACGCCCAAGAACTGCGTGACAAGACCCCGGACCAGCTCCGCGAGGAACTGGCCAACCTGAAGAAAGAAAGCTTTAACCTGCGCTTTCAACAGGCCACCGGTCAGCTGGAAAACACAGCCGGCATCAAAGCGGCCCGCCGCAATGCTGCCCGCGTCAAAACCATTCTGAACGAAAAGGCCGCTGCTGCGGCATCCGAGGAGTAATCAGATGCCCAAGCGTATCCTGTCCGGCACCGTAACCAGCGACGCCAACGAACAGACCGTAACCGTATCCGTCGAGCGCCGCTTTACGCATCCGGTTCTGAAGAAAACCATCCGTAAGTCCAAGAAATACCGGGCTCACGATGAGAAGAACGCCTTCAAGGTCGGCGACACAGTTCGCATCATCGAATGCGCGCCGAAATCGAAGACGAAACGTTGGGAAGTTCTGGAAGCGTAAGCCTCCGGGATTTTCCCATTTGTCGAAACCCTGGGGGATCTAATCAGACCAGCCCCCACAGGTCGGGAGAAACCACATGATCCAGATGCAGACCAATCTGGATGTCGCTGACAACTCCGGCGCACGCCGAGTTCAGTGCATCAAGGTCCTGGGTGGTTCCAAGCGTAAATACGCCTCCGTTGGCGACATCATTGTCGTCTCGGTGAAGGAAGCCATCCCGCGCGGCCGCGTAAAGAAAGGTGACGTCCGCAAGGCCGTCGTCGTACGCACCGCCAAAGAAGTCCGTCGCGAAGACGGCACCGCGATCCGTTTCGATCGTAACGCCGCCGTCATCCTGAACAACAACAACGAGCCAGTCGGTACCCGTATCTTTGGCCCCGTTGTTCGCGAACTGCGCGGCAAGAACTTCATGAAAATCATCTCGCTGGCTCCGGAGGTGCTGTAATCATGGCTGCTAAACTCCGCAAAGGCGACAAGGTCGTCGTGCTCGCCGGCAAGGACAAGGGCAAAGAGGGAACCATTTCCTCGGTTGACCCCAAAGCCGGTAAAGCTGTTGTCGAAGGCATCAACATTGCCATCCGTCACACCCGTCAGTCGCAAACTTCTCAAGGTGGTCGTCTGCCTCAGGCAAACCCGATCGAGCTGTCGAACCTGGCGCTGCTGGACAAGAACGGTAAAGCAACCCGCGTTGGCTTCCGCATGGAAGGTGACAAGAAGGTCCGCTTCGCCAAGACCACAGGGGACGTGATCGATGCTTGATTCCGCAAACTACACCCCGCGTCTGAAAGCTCAGTACGCCGAAACCATCCGTGCCGCTCTGAAAGAAGAGTTCGGCTACAAGAACGACATGCAGCTGCCCAAGCTGGAGAAAATCGTTCTGAACATCGGTTGTGGTGCTGAGGCGGTCAAAGACTCGAAGAAAGCGAAAGCTGCTGTCGAAGATCTGACTGCGATTGCTGGTCAAAAGGCCGTTGCAACCAAGGCGAAGAAGTCGATCGCGGGTTTCCGCGTCCGTGAAGACATGCCGCTGGGCGCGAAAGTGACCCTGCGCGGTGACCGGATGTACGAATTCCTGGATCGCCTGATCACCATCGCGCTGCCGCGCGTTCGTGACTTCCGCGGTGTTAAGCCGTCTTTCGATGGTCAGGGCAACTTTGCCATGGGCATGAAAGAGCACATCGTGTTCCCGGAAATCGACTTCGACAAGGTCGACGAGGTCTGGGGCCTGGATATCGTAATTGCCACCACAGCGAAAACCGACGCTGAAGCAAAGAGCCTGTTGAAAGCTTTCAACATGCCCTTCAACGCTTAAGCGCCGCGAGGATTGAGACATGGCTAAAAAAGCAATGATCGAACGCGAAAAGAAGCGTGAACGCCTGGTGGCCAAATATGCCGCAAAGCGTGCCGAGCTGAAAGAAATCGCGAATGACGAGAGCCGCCCGATGGAAGAGCGTTTCAAAGCGCGTCTGAAACTGGCGAAACTGCCGCGCAACAGCTCGGCTACCCGTCTGCACAACCGTTGTCAGCTGACCGGTCGTCCCCACGCTTACTACCGTAAGCTGAAGGTCAGCCGTATCGCGCTGCGCGAGCTGGGTTCTGCTGGTCAGATCCCCGGCATGGTGAAATCGAGCTGGTAAGGGAGACATAGATATGAATGATCCTATCGGCGATATGCTCACCCGTATCCGCAACGCGCAAATGCGCGGCAAGTCCACCGTTTCCACCCCGGCTTCCAAGCTGCGCGGTTGGGTTCTGGACGTGCTGGCGGACGAAGGTTATATCCGTGGCTATGAAAAGACGACCGGTGAAAACGGTCATCCGGCCATCGAAATCAGCCTGAAATACTACGAAGGCACCCCTGTCATTCGCGAACTGAAGCGGGTCTCAAAGCCCGGTCGTCGCGTCTACATGGGCGTCAATGACATCCCGCAGGTCCGTCAGGGTCTGGGCGTGTCGATTGTCAGCACTCCGAAAGGTGTGATGTCGGACCAGAACGCACGCTCCAACAATGTTGGCGGCGAAGTGCTCTGCACCGTCTTCTAAGGAGGTCTGCAATGTCTCGTATTGGTAAAAAACCGGTCGAGCTGCCCAGCGGCGTAACCGCCTCTGTGTCGGGTCAGACCATCGAAGTCAAAGGTCCGAAAGGCACCCGCAGCTTCACCGCCACCGACGACGTTACGCTGTCGGTTGAAGACAACGTGGTCAAGATCGACCCCCGTGGCATGTCCAAGCGTGCCCGCCAGCAGTGGGGCATGAGCCGCACCATGGTTGCCAATCTGGTAACCGGTGTGACCGAAGGCTTCAAAAAAGAGCTGGAGATCCAGGGTGTTGGTTACCGGGCTCAGATGCAGGGCAACACCCTGAAGCTGAACCTGGGCTACAGCCACGATGTTGATTTCACTGCTCCGGAAGGTGTCACCATCACCGCGCCGAAGCAGACCGAGATCGTTGTGGAAGGTATCGACCAGCAGCAGGTGGGCGAAGTCGCGGCCAAAATCCGCGAATGGCGCCGTCCCGAGCCGTACAAAGGCAAGGGCATCCGCTATAAGGGCGAGTTCATCTTCCGCAAGGAAGGCAAGAAGAAGTAAGGACGCAGACAATGGCAAACAGCAAAAGAACCCTGTTTCTGAAGCGCCGCCTGCGCGTTCGGAACAAACTTCGCAAAGTCAACGCGGGCCGCGTACGCCTGTCGGTTCACCGTTCGAACAAGAACATCAGCGTTCAGCTGATCGACGACGTTCGTGGCGTGACCCTGGCCGCAGCCTCGACCCTGGAAAAAGATCTGGGTGTTGTTGGCAAGAACAACGTCGAAGCGGCCACCAAAGTGGGCGCGGCCATCGCCGAGCGTGCCAAGAAGGCAGGCGTCGAAGAGGCCTATTTCGATCGTGGTGGCTTCCTGTTCCACGGCAAGGTGAAGGCAGTTGCCGACGCCGCGCGTGAAGGTGGTCTGAAGATCTAAGACCAAGCGCATCCCGAAAAGTGGGAACCGGTTTTCGGATTATGATGCGCGACAAAAGAACGAGGGCAGCTTGACGGCTGCCCCGATGATCCGGGGGCCCTGACGTTAGTCGGGGCTCACTTGGATTGAAGAAAACGGCGCCGTATGCGCCACATGAGAAAAGGGATGCCAAATGGCAGAACGTGAAAACCGTCGGGGCCGTGGCCGCGACCGTGAAGAAGCACCGGAATTTGCAGATCGTCTGGTCGCAATCAACCGCGTGTCGAAAACCGTAAAAGGTGGTAAGCGCTTTGGCTTCGCCGCTCTGGTGGTTGTCGGCGATCAGAAAGGCCGCGTGGGCTTTGGCAAGGGTAAAGCGAAAGAAGTACCTGAGGCCATCCGCAAGGCGACTGAGCAAGCCAAGCGTCAGATGATCCGCGTGCAACTGCGCGAAGGTCGGACCCTGCACCACGACATCGAGGGCCGTCATGGCGCTGGTAAAGTGGTTATGCGCACCGCACCTGAAGGTACCGGTATCATCGCCGGTGGTCCGATGCGTGCCGTGTTCGAAATGCTGGGCGTGAAGGACGTTGTGTCCAAGTCGCTGGGCTCGCAGAACCCGTACAACATGATCCGCGCCACCATCAACGGCCTGCAGAAAGAGCAGAGCCCGCGTTCGGTTGCCGCACGTCGTGGCAAAAAAGTTGCTGACATCCTGCCCAAGCGGGACGAAGCACCGGCCGAAGCCGAAGCGTAAGGAGAGCGAACCATGGCAAAAACCATCGTCGTCAAGCAGATCGGTTCCCCGATCCGCCGCCCCGCCGAACAGCGCGCAACCCTGATCGGTCTGGGCCTGAACAAGATGCACAAAACCCGTGAGCTGGAGGACACTCCTTCGGTGCGCGGCATGGTCAACAAGATCCCGCATCTGGTTGAGATCATCGAAGAGCGCGGCTAAGCGCGACTCTTTCAAAACTTCTTGAAACGCCCTCGACAGTGTCGGGGGCGTTTTCTTTATTTAATGATTGTTTGCTTTACACCCGGACCCTCTGCACCAAAAAACCTGAAAATCTCTGATACTTCCGACCTTTAGTTGTCGTTGATGCAACTATTGTGAGTGCCTGAAAGATAGGCATTTGGAGATAAGTATCAAAGTGATGCGCAGTGTATTGATTGGATTGAGCTGTGTGGCTGGCACTCTCGTGCTATTCGGGTTTTTTGGCCAGCTTCACAGAGTTCCCGACACAATTTCGATAGGACGGCCGATTTTCGGCCTTTGCTGTGTTGCCGGTATGTTCGCTGCAAGGCCATTTTGGCTTAAGATGGCCTTCGCGTGTGTTGTAGCCGCAGCGTTCTTTACGACGGTAAGGCTTCTTTTACCTCAACAGCCGGGCGACGACCTAAAGGTTTACGCGAAGAATCTGTGGTTCGCTAATACCGAAATTCCGGCTTTGGTGGACGATATCGAAGCAACGGGTGCGGACGCTGTAATGCTGCAGGAGGTTTCTGATAGAAATATAGAAGTTCTAAGGCTGCTGGAAAAAAGTTACCCGTATCAACACCTCTGCAGGTTTTCGAGTTGGAGCGGGATCGCTTTGGTGTCACGTCATCCGATCCAAGGCGAGCCTATTTGCTCGAACTCGCGTGCTATTGCAGCCGTGCCAGTTGTAATTGAGAATTCAAAGGTTTGGTTAGTGTCTGTTCATATCCCTTGGCCCTGGCCCCATGACAGCCTCAATAACGAAGCAGATGCCGAAAGAGTTCTGGCCGAGCTCGATGGCGCTCTCGTCATTGCTGGTGATTTCAACTCCATGCCATGGTCTGGACGTGTTGGACGGATAGCATCGCTAACGAACACACGGCTTACTGGGCCAATTCGACCCACTTTTCAACTTGGACAGATACCGCTGCCGCTTGATTTTGTTTTGGCACCGGGAGGTGGGTCTCAGGAAATACGGCCTTTATTCGGTTCTGACCACGCCGGAGTGTTGGCGAAAATCAGACTTTGGGTACCTTAGATGCTCCATGGAACTAAATTTATTGCAAGACAGGATTGTCATACGCGGGACCGGCTATTCACGGAGAATTTGGAAAAAAGCTGCACGGCCATTCCGCCAACGCATAACGGATAGACCGAAACATCCGTTGTTAGCGATATCCACTCTCCTTATCTGAGCGCTGTCCCAAACAGGAACGCAAACAGTATCCCGAGGAATTCGCCTTGGGCTCAGAAAGGAATCGAACGATGGCTAACACAGCAACCTTTACCCGCGAAGGCTTTGGCCTTAGCGCCCGCATCGCAACACTCGTCGCCCGCGTCAAAGAGGCATATGCCCTGCGCGCCGAGTACAACCGCACCTATACCGAGCTTCAGGGTCTGAGCGACCGTGAATTGAACGACATCGGTGTGCGTCGTTGTGACATCAAGGATATCGCACGCGAACACGCGTATTGTTCCTAACCAAAACGCGAAAGCGCGAAGGCTTTGATCAGGAGGCGCCGGTAGGCGCCTCTTTGCGTTTGGGTGATCAGTTTGACACGATGGCGTTGAATTCGGACTTCGTGCGTTGCAGCCCGCGCAATGATCCGCCAAACACGTTGCGAATTAGGGACGAATGAAGGGCTGTACAGGGTGACGGAATTCCAGATTGGCATGCTGTGGGTCGATGGCCCGCTAAGCTACCTAGAGCAGCTCTGCATCAAGTCTTTCTTGGATGTTGGGCAACCCGTCCGTCTTTACACCTACGGGACAGTTTCAAATATCCCTGACGGGGTCGAGCAACGTGATGCGCGTGAAGTTCTGCACGATCGCGAATTCGTTACCCACGCTCGAACCGGCAGTCCTGCACCTCATGCTGACAAATTTCGCTACAGAATGCTGGCGCAGGAACCTGACCTGATTTGGGCTGACACGGATGCGTATTGCATCAAACCCTTCGAAACAGAGACCGGGCATTACTACGCGTATCTTGAAGGAACGATGGGAATTGGCGTCCTCAAATTGCCGCCAGACAGCGAGGCGCTGGCGTTGCTGAACGAATTCACGCAGGATCCTTTTCTCATCCCGCCCTGGTTACCAAAACGACACAGACAAACGTTGCAGGCCGCACTGGACAGTGGCTCTCCAATAAATGTACCCGAGGAATATTGGGGCGCTTGGGGGCCGGGTGCTGTTTTATGGGCGCTGCACACCTCTGGAGAAATCCGTTACGCACTGCCAGAGCATGTTTTTTACCCGGTCAATTTTACCCGGAGGCGGGCTCTTGCCCGACCAGGTGTTGATCTGTCGCCCTATCTCAAGGACGATACGGTTTCGATCCATTTTTACGGCAGGCGGATGAGGTCGATTTTGCGTAACCGTTTCGGAGGAGTGCCTGATCCGAACAGTTTAGTTGGCCAGTTGGTTGAAAAACACGGCATCGACCCGGCGGCAGCGCCCATTTTAGACACGTGAAATACGGGTTAACCTGACAACAAACTTGCATAGATCGGCGCAACGCTGTATCGGGCTGCGGTGGCCTTGTGGCCATGAGAATCAAAACCAAGAAACGCCGCGTTTGGCCCATCACGCTTCGGGGGTCACATCCGGCTAAGGAGAAGCGAAATGAAACTGAATGAATTGCGCGACAATCCCGGCGCCGCACCGAAACGGACCCGCGTTGGCCGTGGTCCGGGTTCCGGCAAAGGTAAAATGGGTGGCCGTGGTATCAAAGGCCAGAAATCCCGCTCGGGTGTGGCCATCAACGGCTACGAAGGCGGCCAAATGCCTTTGTATCAGCGTCTGCCCAAGCGTGGCTTCAACAAGCCGAACCGTAAGGAATTCGCCGTTATCAACCTGGGCCTGATCCAGAAATTCGTTGACGCCGGCAAGCTGGACGCATCGGCTGCGATCACCGAGGATGCGTTGGTCGCATCCGGTCTGGTTCGTCGCAAGCTGGACGGCATCCGCGTACTGGCCAAAGGCGAAATCAGCGCCAAAGTGAACCTGGAAGTAACCGGTGCTTCGAAATCTGCCGTTGCGGCAGTCGAAAAAGCGGGCGGCTCACTGACGGTCACAAAAGCCGCTGCGGCAGAGTAAGCGCTTGTGAGCGGGCAAAGACCCGCTTACATAGACCTCAGAGTTTTCCAAGACGCCGCCCGAGCCGGAAAACGGTTCCGGGCGGTGTTTTCATAAGAGAGACCGATTTATGGTATCAGCAGCAGAACAAATGGCAGCCAACACAAGCTGGTCTGCCCTTGGGAAAGCCACCGATCTGCGCAACCGCATCCTGTTCACGCTTGCATTGCTGATCGTCTACCGTCTGGGCACCTTCATTCCGGTTCCGGGCATCGACGGCCAAGCACTGCGCGAGTTCATGGAGCAAGCGGGGCAGGGCATCGGCGGTATGGTTTCGATGTTTACTGGCGGGGCGCTGGGGCGGATGGGGATTTTTGCCCTTGGCATCATGCCCTACATTTCAGCTTCGATCATCGTGCAGCTGCTGACATCTATGGTTCCCGCTCTCGAACAGCTCAAGAAAGAGGGCGAGCAGGGCCGCAAGAAAATCAACCAATATACCCGTTTCGGCACCGTGGCGTTGGCCACCGTTCAGGCTTATGGTCTGGCAGTGTCGCTTGAATCGGGCGATCTGGCGACCGATCCGGGCCTGTTCTTCCGCCTGTCGACCATGATCACGCTGGTTGGTGGTACAATGTTCCTGATGTGGCTGGGTGAGCAGATCACCGCACGCGGCATCGGCAACGGTATCTCTCTGATCATTTTCGTGGGCATCATCGCCGAAGTTCCGGCTGCTCTGGCACAGTTCTTTGCTTCGGGCCGCTCGGGCGCGATCAGCCCTGCTGTGATCATCGGTGTGATCGTGATGGTGATTGCCGTGATTACCTTTGTGGTCTTCATGGAACGCGCTTTGCGCAAAATCCATATCCAGTACCCGCGCCGTCAGGCCGGTATGAAGATCTATGAGGGCGGCTCCAGCCACCTGCCGGTCAAAGTGAACCCTGCGGGCGTGATCCCGGCGATCTTTGCAAGCTCGCTGCTGCTGCTGCCGGTGACGATCTCGACCTTCTCGTCGGGCGCAACCAACGGGCCGGTGATGTCGTGGCTGCTGGCCAACTTTGGCCCCGGCCAGCCGCTGTATCTGCTGTTCTTCGCCTCGATGATCGTGTTCTTTGCCTATTTCTACACGTTCAACGTGTCGTTCAAACCGGACGATGTGGCGGATAACCTGAAAAAGCAGAACGGTTTTGTGCCGGGTATCCGTCCGGGCAAGAAAACCGCCGAGTATCTAGAATACGTGGTCAACCGCGTGCTGGTTCTGGGTTCGGCCTATCTGGCGGCGGTCTGTCTGTTGCCTGAAATTCTTCGGGGCCAGTTTGCCATCCCGTTCTATTTCGGCGGCACCTCGGTTCTGATTATCGTCTCTGTGACCATGGACACGATCCAACAGGTCCAGAGCCACCTGCTAGCGCACCAATACGAAGGGCTGATCGAAAAGTCCCAACTGCGCGGCAAAGGCAAGAAACGTGGCAGGAAGGGACCCGCTCGTCGATGAACATCATTCTTCTCGGCCCCCCGGGGGCAGGTAAAGGAACGCAAGCGCGTCACCTGGTTGAAACCCGCGGCATGGTCCAGTTGAGCACTGGCGACATGCTGCGCGAGGCCAAGGACAGCGGCACCGAAATGGGCAACCGCGTGGCCGAGGTGATGGCTAAGGGCCAGCTTGTGACCGATGAGATCGTGATCGGCCTGATCCGCGAAAAGTTGGAACAAGGCGCTGAAGGCGGGTTCATCTTTGACGGTTTCCCACGCACTCTGGCCCAAGCCGATGCGCTGGGTGAGCTTCTGGACAGCACCGGCGAGACCTTGGACGCGGTCATCGCGATGGAAGTGAACGACGACGCTCTGGTCGCGCGTATCACGGCTCGGTCAACCTGCGGCGGTTGCGGTGAAGTCTATAACGACATCACCAAACCGATCCCGGCGGACGGCAAATGCTCGAACTGCGGCAAGGAAGGTGACTTCAAGCGCCGTGCGGACGACAATGAGGAAAGCCTCAAGACCCGTCTGATGGAGTATTACAAGAAAACCTCGATGCTGATCGGCTATTACCACGCCAAGGGCAACCTGTCCTGGGTCGATGGTCTGGGCGAGATTGACGAGGTTCAGGGCGCGATTGCAGCCGCATTGGACGCCTGACCTGACCCGCATTTGAATATGGGCTTGACGGCATCGCCAAAAGCCCATATCGACCCCCATCCCCAAGGGGAATCAAGACCGCGTGCGGGATTCGTCCCAACCGCCCCGACCACCTCGAATAATGCTGAACCCTCTGGCGACACTGCCACGGTAAAGCGTTGTGAAAAAAGGTTCTGGAGTTACGGAACCGCAACGAAAAGGAAAGTGACACGTGGCACGTATTGCCGGCGTAAACATCCCGACTGCAAAGCGGGTACCAATCGCCCTCACATATATCACCGGAATCGGCAACACCTCGGCCAAAGCGATCTGCGAAGCCGTGGGCATTGAAGCGACCCGTCGCGTCAACGAACTGTCCGACGCCGAAGTTCTGAAAATTCGCGAGTACATCGACGAAAACTTCACCGTCGAAGGCGACCTGCGCCGCGAAGTTCAGATGAACGTCAAACGCCTGATGGACCTGGGCTGCTATCGCGGTCTGCGTCACCGCCGCAACCTGCCGGTTCGCGGTCAGCGTACCCACACCAACGCTCGTACCCGCAAAGGCCCCGCAAAGGCCATTGCTGGTAAGAAGAAATAAGGGAGGGTCTGACTGATGGCACGTGATAAGACTCGCGTTAAGCGCAAAGAGCGTAAGAACATCGCATCGGGCGTTGCCCATGTGAACTCGACCTTCAACAACACCAAGATCCTGATCTCGGACGTACAGGGCAACGCCATTGCATGGTCGTCTGCCGGTACCATGGGCTTCAAAGGGTCGCGGAAATCGACACCCTACGCCGCTCAGATGGCTGCAGAAGATGCAGGCAAAAAGGCGCAGGAACATGGCGTCAAGACGCTGGAAGTCGAAGTTCAGGGCCCCGGTTCGGGTCGTGAATCGGCTCTGCGCGCGCTGGCTGCTGTGGGCTTCAACATTACGTCGATCCGCGACGTGACGCCGATTGCTCACAATGGCTGCCGCCCGCCGAAACGTCGCCGCGTCTAAGCGATTTTGAATTGAGCTGGGGCTGTGTTTTTGCACGGCCCCAGCACGTCATTTTGAACCTCGGGCGTCTGCACCTTGTTGGTCATGGGGCGCGGACAGGAATGGAGGGATTACATGATCCACAAGAATTGGGCAGAATTGATCAAGCCAACCCAGCTGGATGCCAAGCCGGGAAACGATCCTGCGCGTCAGGCAACGCTGGTTGCTGAGCCGCTGGAGCGTGGCTTTGGTTTGACTCTGGGTAACGCACTGCGCCGCGTTCTGATGAGCTCGCTGCAAGGTGCGGCCATCACCAGCGTCCAGATCGACAACGTTCTGCATGAGTTTTCGTCGGTCGCAGGTGTCCGCGAAGACGTCACCGACATCATCCTGAACCTTAAAGGCGTGTCGCTGCGCATGGAAGTCGAAGGCCCCAAGCGCCTGTCGATCAATGCCAAAGGCCCCGCCGTTGTCACCGCAGGTGACATCAGTGAAAGCGCCGGTATCGAGGTTCTGAACCGCGACCACGTCATCTGCCACCTGGATGATGGCGCCGACCTGTTCATGGAACTGACCGTGAACACCGGTAAGGGTTACGTCTCGGCTGAGAAGAATAAGCCCGAAGATGCACCCATCGGCCTGATCCCGATCGACGCGATCTATTCACCGGTCAAAAAGGTAGCCTATGACGTTCAACCGACCCGTGAAGGTCAGGTTCTGGACTATGACAAGCTGACCCTGAAGATCGAAACCGACGGTTCGATCACACCCGAGGACGCGCTGGCCTATGCGGCTCGTATCCTGCAGGATCAGCTGTCGATCTTCGTCAACTTTGACGAGCCGGAATCGGCTGGCCGCCAGGACGAGGACGATGGTCTGGAGTTCAACCCGCTGCTGCTGAAGAAAGTGGACGAGCTGGAACTGTCGGTCCGTTCGGCAAACTGCCTGAAGAACGACAACATCGTTTACATCGGCGATCTGATCCAGAAGACCGAAGCCGAGATGCTGCGCACCCCGAATTTCGGCCGCAAATCGCTGAACGAGATCAAAGAAGTGCTGTCCGGCATGGGTCTGCACCTCGGCATGGATGTCGAGGACTGGCCGCCCGACAACATCGAAGATCTGGCGAAAAAATTCGAAGACGCGTTCTAAGCGCGTCTTCCCCAATGCCCGGGCTGCCGGGGACTGTATGGGCGATGATGCCCCAAGGAGAGCCGGTGACACGCATCGCCGGCCAGACAAAGCAAAAACGCAAGATAGGAATTGAACAATGCGTCACGCACGTGGTTACCGCCGCCTGAACCGTACTCATGAGCACCGCAAGGCTCTGTTTGCAAACATGGCTGGCTCGCTCATCGAGCATGAGCAAATCAAAACAACTCTGCCCAAGGCAAAAGAACTGCGCCCGATCATCGAAAAGCTGGTCACTCTGGGCAAGCGCGGCGACCTGCACGCCCGTCGTCAGGCCGCAGCTCAGCTGAAAGAAGACAAAGACGTCGCCAAGCTGTTCGAAGTTCTGGGCCCCCGCTACGCCGAGCGTCCGGGCGGTTATGTCCGCATCCTGAAAGCCGGTTTCCGTTATGGTGACATGGCTCCGATGGCGATCATCGAATTCGTGGATCGCGACGTCGACGCCAAAGGCGCAGCCGACAAGGCTCGCGTTGCCGCCGAAGAGGCCGCAGACGAAGAATAAGAAAGCTTCGCTTTCTGACTTTGGCCCCTGCGTCCCAGACGCGGGGGTTTTTCTTTTTATTGCGCGATAAACCTAGCAGGTTTGCTTCCTGCGCTAAAACCGGAGCTTTTCGTGTCCGTTCGCATGTCCGTATTTGATGTTCAGGGCCTTGCCTTTGGTATCGTCATGACAAGCCTTAGCGTCGTTTTTCTTAAAGCGGCTGGTTTGGTGACAGGGCAAACTGCGGGTCTTGCGCTTTTGCTTTCTTATGTTTTGCCGATTGGATTTGGCCCTTTGTTCTTCTTAATCGGTATCCCGTTTCTGATACTGGCTTGGGTAAAACGCGGCCCAGTTTTTGCTATTCGGACGATTGTCGTGGTGATCGGGATTTCGACGCTTTCACAACTGTTGGGAAAGATAGTCATCTTCGAACGGCTTGACCCGTTGATCGCCGCTGTTCTTGGGGGTGCGTGTAGCGGCATGGGATTGATTGCTATTTTCCGCCACAATGCCTCGGCGGGCGGGATGACTATTTTGGGGATTATTCTGGAACATAAGACCGGCCTGAAGGCTGGGTGGTTCCAACTTTCGGTCGATGTGATGGTATTTTTGGCCTCGGCCTTTGTGCTTAGCCCGTCGCAACTGCTGTATTCCTTCCTTGGGGCTGTGATCACCAATATGGCAATCGTATGGAACTTCGACGTGGCCCAAAGCGGCACCGGGCGTCCCGGTTATGGTCGGTCTGCAAACTCATAGCGATCTTGCAAACGGTCGGTGTTGCGGACATATCAATCCGTAAACATCCATGAGGGTCACATGCTCCGCGCGCTTTTGCTTTGTCTGCCTTTTGCCCTGTTGCAAACCCCCGCCCATGCTGAAACCAAAGTGCCGCAATCGCAGGCCGAAATCAGCTTGGGCTTTGCGCCGGTAGTCAAAGAGGCGGCGCCTGCGGTGGTCAATATCTATGCCAAGATCGTGCGGCAGGGGCGGGCGAACCCGTTTTTCTCGGACCCGTTCTTTCAGGATTTTTTTGGCGGCGGGTTCAACGAGCCACGACAACGGGTACAGAACTCGCTGGGGTCGGGGGTGATCCTGTCTGATGATGGCTATGTGGTGTCAAATTACCACGTGGTCGGCACGGCGACGGAAATCCGGGTTGTCACCACCGATCGGCGAGAGTTTTCGGCGCAGGTGGTGCTGGGTGACAAGGAAAGCGACATCGCCATTTTGCGGTTGGAGGACGCCGAGCGGCTGCCCTACCTGTCGCTGCGCGACTCCGATCAGGTTGAGGTGGGCGAGCTTGCGCTCGCCATCGGCAACCCGTTTGGCGTGGGGCAGACGGTGTCTTCGGGCATCATCTCGGGTCTGGCGCGGACGGGCACGGCCACCGGCAATGCGCGGGGCTATTTCATTCAGACCGATGCGGCGATCAATCCGGGCAATTCAGGTGGGGCGCTGATTGATGTGAATGGCGATCTGATCGGGATCAATACCTCGATCCTGACGCGTTCGGGCGGGTCAAATGGCATCGGCTTTGCGATCCCGGCCAATCTGGTGGCTGAATTCCTGCGGCAGGCGCAGGCAGGTAATGACCAGTTCGTCAGCCCTTGGGCTGGGATCTCGGGTCAACACATGAGCGCAGATATCGCGGAATCTCTGGGTATGGCGATCCCACTGGGCGTGGTGATTTCCAACCTTCACCCGCTCAGCCCCTTGGCTGAGGGCGGGTTGCGTGTAGGCGACGTGGTGACGCATGTGGACGGGGATGAGGTCAATTCCCCTGCCGAGATGAAGTTCCGCATGGCTGTGGCCGGCGTTGGCGGCACCTCGGTTTTGACCCTGTTGCGCGGTGAGGCGCAGGATGAGGTCGAGGTTGCCCTGATCCCGGCGCCTGATATGCCGCCGGCGGACGAAACCACTTTGGATGACCGGACGGTGATGCCGGGGCTTGTGGTTTCACGCATCAACCCGGCGGTGATTTCCAAGATGGGCCTGCGGCTGACGGAAACCGGAGTGGTTGTGTTGGATGCCGGACGGTATGGGGGGCGCTCGGGGCTGCGCGTGGGGGATGTTCTTCACAGCATCAACGGCGATGCGATTGACCATCCCGACGATGTCACACGCGCGCTAACCGATCCCGGCCGCCGGGTTCAGTTTGAATTGCTGCGTGGTGGGCGCTCGGTGTCCCTGCGGTTCCGGCTATGAGCGATCTGTTCGACACCGGGGCCGACCGACCTGCGCCAACTGCGCATCGCCCTTTGGCTGACCGGCTGCGCCCGCAGACACTGGCCGAGGTGATTGGGCAGGAACAGGTGTTGGGCCCTGATGCGCCTTTGGGGGTGATGCTGGCCTCGGGCAGCTTGTCCAGTCTGGTGTTCTGGGGGCCGCCGGGCGTGGGCAAGACCACCATCGCGCGGCTTTTGGCGCAGGAAACCGATCTGCATTTCGTTCAGATCAGTGCGATTTTTACCGGCGTTCCCGATCTGCGAAAGGTGTTCGAGGCCGCGAAAATCCGCCATCAGAACGGGCAGGGTACGCTGCTGTTCGTGGATGAGATTCATCGTTTCAACAAGGCCCAGCAGGATGGCTTCCTGCCTCATATGGAGGACGGTACGATCCTGCTGGTGGGGGCGACAACCGAGAACCCCTCGTTCGAGTTGAACGCCGCTGTGTTGAGCCGCGCGCAAGTGTTGGTGCTGGAACGCCTTGATTTGGCCGACCTGGAACGTCTGACGCAGCGCGCTGAAAAAGAGCTGGGCAAGGCGCTACCTTTGACCGGCCCTGCACGTGAGGCGTTGCACGAGATGGCTGATGGCGACGGGCGGGCGTTGTTGAACCTGATCGAACAGATTGCGGCGTGGAAAGTCGATGCTCCGCTGGATCGTGAGGTGCTGGCAACCCGCCTGATGCGGCGCGCGACGAAATACGACAAGTCGGGGGACGAGCACTACAACCTGATCTCGGCCCTGCACAAATCGGTGCGTGGCTCAGACCCGGATGCGGCGCTGTATTGGTTTGCCCGAATGCTGGAAGGGGGCGAAGACCCTCGCTATATCGCGCGGCGCCTGACCATCATGGCGGTCGAGGATATCAGCCTGGCCGATCCGCAGGCACAGGCTTTGGCGCTTCATGCGTGGGAAGTCTATGAACGGATTGGCAGTCCCGAAGGCGAATTGGCGCTGGCGCAGGCGGTGGTCTATTTGGCCTTGGCACCCAAATCGAACGGGGCCTATGCGGGCTACAAGGCTGCTCGCGAACTGGCGCGAAAATCGGGGAGTGAGCCTCCACCCAAACATATCCTGAACGCGCCGACTTCGTTGATGAAAGAACAGGGCTATGGTGCGGGCTATGCCTATGACCACGACGCCGAGGATGGGTTTTCGGGGCAGAACTACTTCCCGGACGGAATGGACCGCCCGGACCTGTACCAACCGGTTGAGCGGGGGTTCGAGCGCGAGTTGAAGAAGCGGCTGGACTATTTCGCCAAGCTGCGGGCGCAGCGCAACGGCTAGTGCCGCCGCGTCAGGGGCGACAGGGCGACAAAATCGCGCTTGGCTAAGGTCATGAGAGTTCAGGGAGGAAGCTCATGACCGTATCCATAGACAAAACCGATGACGTTTGGACCATCATCCATGACCGCCCCGAGGCCCGGAATGCCGTGGACACTGACCATGCCGAGGCGCTGGTCGATGCCTTTCTGGAATTTGAAGGCAGCCCGGCCAAGGCGGCTGTGTTCTGGGGCAAGGGCGGGAATTTCTGCGCTGGATGGGATCTGAAATTGGCAGCTACGCTCTCTGACCCGGACTTGCGTGAGGTATATTTTGACCGCCTGTCCTTTCCCATCGGCTCTGCGCCCTCGACGGTCGGGCCATTGGGGCCATCAAGGCTGGAGCTGTCCAAACCCGTCATAGGCGCGGTTGAGGGCGCGGCTGTGGCTGGCGGGATGGAGCTTGCGCTGTGGTGCGATATCCGCGTGATGGCCGAAACCGCATACCTGGGTGTCTATTGCCGTCGCTGGGGGATATCGCAGATGGATGGCGGCTCGGTCCGATTGCCGCGCCTTGTGGGGCAGGGCAAAGCGTTGGAAATCGCTCTAACCGGTCGCAAGGTTGAGGCGCAGGAGTGCTACAATATCGGATTGGCCGAAAAGATCGTGCCCCATGGACAAGTCCGTGCCGCAGCCGAGACCATGGCGCATGAAATCGCCCGCTTTCCGCAAGAGGCGGTGCGAGCCGATCGCCGCTCGATCATCGAAACGCGGGGGATGCCGGTGCGTGAGGCGCTCAAGGTCGAATGGACCAACGGGCTGGACGCGATCCGCCGCGAAGGCACCGCCGGGGCGGGCCGGTTCCGGGATGGGGCCGGGCGCGGGGGTGACTTTACCAATATCTGACCGGGTTGACTCTGCCGGTAAGTCACGCCACAGACGCGCATGTTTTCAATGGCACTGAATGGCACACAACCCGCGCGGATCCGGCGCGCGAAAGGGATATCGGCATGAGCGGCGTACAAATGATCACCGTGGCAGAGGGTGACGGCGACCAGCGGATCGACCGCTGGCTGCGCCGCCTGTTTCCGCATGTCAGCCAGGGCCGCATCGAAAAGATGTGCCGCAAGGGTGAGCTCCGCGTGGACGGCGGGCGGGTGAAGGCTGCGACCCGGCTTGAGATCGGACAGGTTGTGCGCGTGCCGCCGCTGCCGGATGCCGACCACAAACCGGCCGAGGTCAGGCACCGTATCTCGGATGCGGATGCCAAGATGATCCAGTCCTGTGTGATTTACCGCGACGATCACGTGCTGGCGCTGAACAAACCGCACGGTCTGCCGGTGCAGGGTGGCAGCGGCCAAACCCGCCATGTGGACAGCCTGTCCGAAGCGCTGCGCTTTGGCTATGATGAGAACCCGCGCCTTGTGCATCGTCTGGACAAGGACACATCCGGCGTTCTGTTGCTGGCCCGCACGCGCGAGGCCGCCAAGGGCCTGACCGCCGCGTTCCGTCACCGCGACACGCGCAAGATCTACTGGGCCTTGGTCGCCGGTGTGCCGACCCCCTATCTGGGTGAAATCAAAACCGGTCTGGTCAAGGCCGCCGGTCACGGCAAGCACGGCGAGGGTGAGAAAATGATCCCCGTCCATCTGAACGAGGTGAACGACACCCCCGGCGCGAAACGGGCGCATACGCATTATGCCACGCTTTACCGTGTGGCCGGGCGGGCGGCTTGGGTTGCGATGGAGCCGATCACCGGCCGCACGCATCAGCTGCGGGCGCATATGGCCGCGATTGGTCATCCGATCATTGGTGACGGCAAATACGGCGGCTCGGGTCAGGAGAATCTCGGCGATGGCTGGGGCGCGCAGCTAGGCGGGATCATCAGCAAAAAGCTGCACCTACACGCGCGGCAGGCCTCGTTCGAACACCCGGTGACGCGCAAGACGATTACCGTGAAAGCCCCCTTGCCGGATCACATGAAACACAGCTGGGACACGTTCGGCTGGACCGAAGATCTGGCCGCCGACGACCCGTTCGAGGAACTGCAATGAGCGCACCCCTGCGTCTGGTGCTGTTCGACGTGGATGGCACTCTGGTTGACAGTCAGGGCAGCATCGTTGCCGCGATGACGTCCAGTTTCGACGCGCTGTCCTTGCCGGTGCCGGATCGCTCGGCGATCCTGTCCATTGTTGGCCTGTCGCTGCCCAAGGCGATGGCGCAGCTTGCGCCGCAGCATTCGGATGCGGATCAGGTGCGGCTGGTCGAGGGGTATAAACAGGCGTACCACGCACATCGGCTGGAACAGGGTATGGCGGGATCGCCGCTCTATCCCGGTGCCCGCGAGGTGATTGAGGCGTTGCACGCCATCCCCGAAGTTCTGCTGGGCGTGGCCACCGGGAAGTCTCAGCGCGGATTGGATGCGTTGATCGAAGGGCACGGGCTGCAGGGTTATTTTGTCACGCGGCAGGTGGCGGATCATCACCCCTCGAAACCGCACCCGTCGATGATCGACACCGCGCGGGCCGAGACGGGGGTTGAGGCCGCCGATACCGTAATGATCGGCGACACCCGGTTTGACATGGACATGGCCACCGCTGCGGGCGTGCGCAGCGTTGGCGTCACCTGGGGTTATCACGCGCGCCCCGCGCTAGAGGCCGCGACAACCATCATTGAAACCTTTGACCAGTTGCCCAATGCGCTGGAACAAATCTGGACCTAAGACGATGAGCGACTGGAAACCCAAACGATTCTGGACCCAAAGCGCAGTGGTCGAGGCTGAAGGCGGCTTTACCGTCGAGTTGGATGGCCGCCGGGTGAAAACGCCTGCCAAGGCGGGTTTGATCGTGCCTACGCAGACCATGGCGCAGGAGATTGCCGCCGAGTGGGACGCGCAGGAAAAAGAAGTCGACCCGACCACCATGCCCTTCACCCGTTCTGCCAATGCGGCCATCGACAAGGTGCAGCATCAGCACGCCGAAGTTGCAGACATGTTGGCTGATTACGGCGATTCGGACCTGCTATGTTACCGTGCCACGCACCCGCAAGAGTTGCAGCAGCGGCAAGCCGAGCAATGGGACCCGGCGCTGGATTGGGCGGCAGAGAAACTCGCCGCGCGTTTGGTGCCCGTTGCTGGTGTCTTGCACAGACCTCAGGACACGTCGACCCTGCAGAGCTTGAGGCAGCGTGTCCATGATTTCAATGAGTTCCAGCTTGCAGCCTTCCACGATTTGGTCAGCCTGTCCGGGTCGCTGATCCTTGGGTTCGCCGTTTCGGCCAATTGGCGCGCGGTGGAAGACATCTGGGAAATTTCGCGGCTGGACGAACTTTGGCAAATTGAACAATGGGGCCATGACGACGAAGCGCATGCGGCGTCCGAAGTCAAACGCGCCGCGTTCCTACACGCCAAACGGTTCTTTGATCTCTCGGTTTGAGCCCTGACGCCTGAAATTCCGCCAAAGACGCGGACATCTGCAAGGTGATCCATCGTTTTCGCTGATCCGACCCTTGACGTTTGTTTATGAATGCGACCAAACTCAAGCCCACTAAAGGGGAGACACCTTTGGGGAAACCTTTCCGGTGCCAAAGGTGCCGGACAGAACCGTCTCTGGACAGGGGCGGAAAATCAGGAAGAGGTAAAAATGAAAAAATCCGTAATTTTGGGCGTGGCGACCGTTGCAGGCCTGGCTGCAGGCGCAGCGACAGCGGGGACTGTCGATGATGTCAAAGCGCGCGGTAAGCTGAACTGCGGTGTGACCACCGGTCTGGTTGGCTTCGCTGCACCCGATGCAAATGGTGAATGGAAAGGCTTTGACGTTGCGGTTTGCCGTGCTGTCGCTGCAGCCGTACTGGGCGATGCAAGCGCCGTCGAGTTTGTCCCGACAACTGGTAAGACCCGCTTTACTGCGCTGGCCTCGGGCGAGATCGACATGCTGGCCCGTAACACCACATGGACGTTCAGCCGCGACGTGGACCTGAAGTTCGAATTTGTGGGCGTAAACTACTACGACGGTCAGGGCTTCATGGTTCCCAAGGCGCTGGGCGTCAGCTCGGCCAAGGAGCTGGACGGCGCAACCGTCTGTATCCAGACCGGCACCACCACCGAGCTGAACCTGGCGGACTTCTTCCGCTCGAACAACATCAGCTACGAGCCGGTTCCGATTGAAACCAACGCTGAAGCGCAGCAGCAGTATCTGGCTGGCGCATGTGACGTTTACACCACCGACGCATCTGGTCTGGCCGCAACCCGCGCCACATTCGAAGATCCGTCGGCGCACGTCCTGCTGCCCGAAATCATCTCGAAAGAGCCGCTGGGCCCGCTGGTCCGTCACGGCGATCACGAGTGGGGCGACGTTGTCCGCTGGACTCTGAACGCGCTGATCTCGGCTGAAGAGCTGGGCGTGACCTCGGCCAACATCGACGAGATGGCCGCTGGCACCAACAACCCGGAAGTGAACCGTCTGCTGGGTACCGAAGGTACTCTGGGCGAGATGCTGGGTCTGGATGCTGACTGGGCTATGAAGGCGATCAAATCGGGCGGCAACTATGGCGAAGTCTTCGCGCAGAACATCGGCGAAGAAACTCCAATCGGTCTGGCACGCGGTCTGAACGCACAGTGGACCGATGGCGGCCTGCTGTACTCGCCGCCGTTCCGCTAAAATCCATTGAAAAGGGCGCGGGGTTAACCTGCGCCCTTTTTCCAAAACAGAATGCTACGGACTGCTCGGGAGCAGGGAAAACCCTGCCAGGAAGGAAGCGTCCGAAAAGCACGGGGATCCCATAATATGTCGACTATGACTGACCCACCGAAAGCTGACTTTCGGTTGTCTATGCTCATAAACGATACCCGCTATCGCTCACTTACTTTCCAGGTGATTGCGGCAATCGTTATTGCGCTTTGTATTTGGTATCTGGGTAATAACCTGATCCAGAACCTTCGGGCCGCGGGCCTGAATATCTCCTACACATTCTTAGGTGACTCGGCCGGGTATGACATCAACCAGAGACTGATCGAGTATGACAGCCAGTCTTCGCACGGAAGAGCGGCTGTTGTCGGTATTCTGAACACCCTTTTGGTTGCGTTTTTGGCATGTATTACGGCCACAGTGTTTGGCGTAATCGCAGGTGTGCTGCGTTTGTCGAACAACTGGCTCGTTTCCAAGCTGATGGCGGTGTATGTCGAGATATTCCGGAATATTCCGGTTCTCATCTGGATCATCATCATTTTCACCATCATGACGGCAGTTTTGCCGGGGCCGCGGGCTTTCCGAGGCGACAACCCGACTTCAAGTATGCTGTTTGATTTGTTCGCCTTCACCAACCGTGGCGTCTATATTCCCCGCCCAGAATTTGCGAACGGCTTGTTTGGCGCGACGGTCTTGAATTGGCTGCTGGTTGTCGTGGTTCTGATCGGATCCTGGTTCGGATCTCGTGAAATCGAGAAACGTGCCGCTTTGAAACAAGAGCAAACCGGCGAGCGTCCGAAAACCTTGGTCGTCAAGCTGGCAGTTTGGCTGGTACCGGTTGCTCTGTTGATGGTTTTGATGGGATTGACTTGGGATGTCCCGGCGCTGAAAGGCTTTAACTTCAGCGGAGGAATTAAGGTCGGTGGTCCGCTCATTGCGCTTTGGTTCGCATTGTCGATCTACACCGGTGCCTTCATCGCGGAAAACGTCCGGGCGGGTATCCAAGCGATATCGAAAGGTCAGACAGAGGCCGCCGCCGCGCTGGGTCTGCGTCAGGGTCGGATCATGAATCTGGTCATCCTGCCTCAGGCTTTGCGGGTCATCATCCCGCCGCTGATTTCGCAGTATCTCAACATCACCAAGAACTCGTCTCTGGCGATTGCGGTGGGTTACGCGGACATCACTGCGACGCTGGGCGGTATCACGTTGAACCAAACGGGCCGTGCGATTGAATGCGTCTTGCTGCTGATGCTGTTCTACCTGACGGCTTCGCTGACGATTTCGATGGTGATGAACATCTACAACGCATCCGTCAAGTTGAAGGAGCGCTGAGTAATGGCTGATCAAACAACGAACCCAATTGCCTTTGTGGCTGAGGGAACCATCCCTCCTTCTCCACCGCCGGCAAACCAGACGGGTGTTGTAAAATGGCTCCGCGAGAACTTGTTCTCGGGCGTCACGAACACGATACTGACAGTTCTATCCATCTTGCTAATTTATGTGCTTCTCAAGAACACGTTGCCATGGATTTTGAACGGCGTGTGGAACGCGGACTCGCTTGCTCAATGCCGCGAGATTCTGGATGGTAAAACCGGTGCGTGCTTTGCTGTTCTGACCGAACGCTGGCATCAGTTGATCTATGGGTTCAAATACCCTGCAGAAGCTTATTGGCGCCCAAATCTGGCCTTTGTGCTTATGCTGGTGGCGCTGGCGCCGGTTCTGTTCTTTGACCTGCCGCGCAAACTTCTGGTGTTCACGGCGCTGTATCCCTTCATCGCCTTCTGGCTGATTTGGGGTGGCAGCATTCTGGTTCCAATCGTGGCGCTGCTTGGTTTTGTTGCCGCGGGTGTCGTTTTCCAGAAACTTGGCCGCAACAGTTTCGCTGCCGGGTTCTTCGGCGCGATCATAGTGGCTCTGATTGTCTGGAAAATCGGAGGGGCTCTGATCCCGGAAGGTGCCAACGAAGGTGCTATGCTCAGCGCCGTTCCAAGCCGTGATCTGGGAGGCTTTATGCTGAACATGATGCTGGGCTTGACCTGCGTATCACTGTCAGTGCCGCTTGGGATCGCTCTGGCGCTGGGTCGTCAGTCGTCGATGCCGCTGATCAAGTGGGTCTGCGTCATTTTCATCGAGTTCATCCGTGGCGTGCCTCTGATCACGCTGCTGTTCGTGGCTTCGGTGATGCTGGCCTATTTCTTCCCGCCTGACAGCACGGTCGACCTGTTCCTACGCGTTGTGATCATGATCACCATGTTCTCGGCCGCCTATATCGCCGAGGTGATCCGGGGCGGTCTGGCAGCGCTTCCACGTGGGCAGTACGAGGCGGCAGACAGCCTTGGTTTGGATTACCCGCAGGCGATGCGTCTGATCATCCTGCCGCAGGCCCTGAAGATCTCGATCCCTGGTATCGTGAACGTGGCCGTTGGTCTGTTCAAGGACACCACACTGGTTTCGGTCATTTCGATGTTCGATCTGGTGGGCATGATCCGGGGCCCCATCCTGGCGTCGACCGAATGGAACGGCGTCTATTGGGAGCTTCTGGGCTTTGCCGCGCTTCTGTTCTTCGTCGTCTGTTACGGCATCTCTCAATATTCCCAGTGGCTCGAGCGTCGCCTTGCCACGGACCATCGTTAAGGAGTTCAACACATGTCTGAACTTGCAATTGAACGCGAAATCGACCGCTCGAAGATGCAGGTGAGCGACGAGGTCGCCATCGAAATCAACGGCATGAACAAGTGGTACGGGTCTTTCCACGTGCTGCGCGACATCAATCTAACCGTCAATCAGGGCGAGCGGATCGTGATCGCGGGGCCATCAGGCTCGGGCAAATCCACGCTGATCCGCTGCCTGAACGCGCTGGAGGAACACCAGCAGGGCACAATCGTCGTGGACGGGACCGAGCTGTCGAATGACCTGAAGAACATCGACAAGATCCGGTCCGAGGTTGGGATGGTGTTTCAGCACTTCAACCTGTTCCCGCATCTGACCATTCTGGAAAACTGCACGCTGGCTCCGATCTGGGTGCGCAAGACGCCCAAGAAAGAAGCCGAAGAGCGCGCGATGCATTTCCTGGAAAAGGTGAAAATCCCCGATCAGGCGCTGAAATACCCCGGCCAGTTGTCGGGTGGTCAGCAGCAGCGTGTGGCGATTGCGCGATCGCTTTGCATGATGCCGCGGATCATGTTGTTCGATGAACCGACATCGGCGCTGGACCCCGAGATGATCAAAGAGGTGCTCGACACCATGATCGAGCTGGCCGAGGAAGGCATGACCATGCTGTGTGTCACGCACGAGATGGGGTTTGCCCGTCAGGTCGCCAACCGCGTGATCTTTATGGATGCCGGTCAGATTGTGGAACAGAACGAACCCGAAGAGTTCTTCAACAACCCGCAGAGCGAACGGACCAAGCTGTTCCTCAGCCAGATTCTGGGCCACTGATCCAGTTGAAATTTGGGAAAGGGCGGGGCTTCGGCCTCGCCTTTTTCTATTCCAGCAATTCGCGCGGTGTGGTGAAGCCGACGACATCTCCACTACGCCAGTCGATATCGGCCCAGTCGTTGATGCTAAACTGGATCACGGTGGTTGCACATGTCGGATAATCCAAGAAACGTGGGTGATCTGGGGAATGACGAACGATCCGGCGGGCGAACTCGCATATGCCCGAGTTGTGGCCTAGCATCATGACCGTTGGCTGCGTCGCGCCCGACAGTTCAATCAGCATGTCTTCGGGTTCGGCCAAATATAGCGCGCGGTGAAAGCAAATCCTGTCGGCTTGCAGCCCCATGCGATCCCATGTTTCACGCGTCCGGATTGCCGTCGAGCTGAGCACTTCATCCGGCATCCATCCGTGTTCATTCAACCACCTGCCAATGGCGCGTGCAGATTTCCGACCGCGTTTGTTCAGGGGGCGGTCATGATCCTCGAGCGTTGGATCGCCCCAACTGGATTTTGCGTGGCGGGTAAGGATCAGAGTCAGGCTCATGATGGGTGGAACGCTTTCATATGATGGGCGGACTGCTCGGGGTCGCGATTTGCGCCGGCGCTGACAGGGCAGGACAGACGTGCAAGGCAGCCTCCGGTCATGCAGGTTTGGCCCTCGTCTGTGGACAGGTGCGCATGGCATGCGCCCACGTCATAGAATTCCTGATCGTTCAACGCGCCCACGGGGCAGGTTGAGGTGCAGGGCGCGGCGCAGGTGGCGCACGGCGAGGGTGCTATCGCCTCGGGTATCTCGAACTCCTGCGCGAAATGCAGCGCACCCCGGTATGAGATCAACATACCCACGGTGTCATGCACCAGCGCGCCCACTGGGCTGCTGAAGGTGCGCCCGGATTTCAGCGCCCAGTCGATGAAAGGTGCATAAGGTGGGTCGCCGAAAGGGAAATGCGCATCAGCCCCCAGATCAAGCGCCATTTGTCCAATCACGCGGGTTGACCAGCGATCGACAGGATCGGGTCCGTCCCATTCCGGGGCCGCTTTCAGAACCGGCCAAAAGCCCGGCCCCGCGCCCAACAGTACCAGAGTGCCACCGTCCAGCCCCTTGGCTCCGCTGGTACGGGGATGGGTCGCGCCCATGGTGATTAACCCGGCCTGATGCGCGACACGTCCCACCCAGCCATAGCTGATAGCCGCTTTATAGGCTGAGGCGGGGGCTTGTCGCGTCATTTCTTCTCCGCTGTGGGGGCTCAGTCGGGGCGGATCAGTGACCCTGCGCCGTGTTCGGTAAACAGTTCCAAAAGCACCGCGTTGGGCGCGCGACCGTCCAGAATGACCACCGCCCGTACGCCACTGTGCAAAGCATCCAGCGCCGTTTCAGTCTTGGGGATCATACCGCCTGCGATCGTACCTTCCATCGTCATCTCGCGGATCTGACCGGCCTTCAGTTCGGTTACGACTTCGCCCGCAGCGTTCTTGACGCCCGAAACATCGGTCAGCAGCAACAGGCGATCCGCTTTCAGTGCCGAGGCAATCGCGCCTGCGGCGGTATCGCCATTGACGTTCAGCGTCTCTCCGTTCCGGCCTGCACCCAGTGGCGCGATCACCGGGATCACATCATGCGAAAACAAGTCGTGCAGGATTTTCGGGTTCATGTCCGCCGGAGAGCCGACAAAGCCAAGAGCCGGATCGGCCTGATCGCAGACCATCAGATTGGCGTCCTTACCAGACAGGCCCACTGCCGTACCGCCCTGATCGTTGATCGCCTGGACGATGCGCTTGTTCACAAGGCCAGACAGGACCATCTCGACCACTTCGACGGTGGCTTTATCGGTCACGCGTTTGCCACCTACAAATTCGGACTGGATGTCCAACTTGCCTAGCATTGCGTTGATCATCGGGCCGCCACCGTGGACGACCACCGGATTGACACCGACCTGACGCATCAGCACGACGTCGCGGGCAAAGCTTTCCATCGCTTCGTCACTGCCCATGGCGTGTCCGCCCAACTTGATGACGACAATGGCATCGTCATAACGCTGCAGATACGGCAAAGCGCTGTTCAAGGTGGCGGCGGTGGCGATCCAGTCCCGGTTCATATCTCTTGTCTTCATGGCTGCTGTCCCTCTGGCATTCCGTGTTAGGGCCTTTGCCCGGTGCTGCCAAGGGGCAAGCTATTCCAGGTGCGCAATGATCGAGCGCAGCGTGGGAATCCCGTCGCCCTTTTCGGACGAGGTCAGCACGATTTCAGGGAAGGCGGCAGGGTGTTTCGACAGCGCTCCGCGTACCTGATCCAGAACCTTTTCGCGCTCGTTGGCCTTGACCTTATCGGCCTTGGTCATCACGCATTGAAAGGTCACGGCGCTGGTGTCCAGCAGCTTCATGATCTCGGCATCTACCGGTTTCACCCCATGGCGCGAGTCGATCAGAACAAAGGCCCTGCGCAGTGTTTGACGTCCGCTCAGGTATTGTTTCAGCAGCCGTTGCCATTTTTCGACAACCTTGACCGGCGCATTGGCATAGCCATAGCCGGGCAGGTCGACCAGATACAGCTCGGGGCCTTGGGTGAAAAAGTTGATCTCTTGCGTGCGGCCCGGCGTGTTCGAGGCACGCGCCAATCCCTTGGTGCCGGTCAGCGCGTTGATCAGGCTGGACTTGCCCACATTCGAACGCCCGGCAAAACACACCTCAAGCCGGTCTGGCGCGGGCAAGCCGTTCATGGCGACCACGCCTTTGACAAACTCGGACTCGCCGGCAAACAGTTTGCGGCCACGCTCTTGCGCGAACTCATCCGGTGTTTCGGCTAAGGGAAAGGGCAGGGTGGTCATAGCAGTTGAACCTTGTCACCGGTTTTGACCTCGCCACCCCTTATCACCTCGGCGTAAACACCGAAATCCTGATGATCCCAGGTATTGAGCGCCGCCAAAGTATCGGCATCACGCGCACCTGTATCGGGGTTGGCAGTCGTCGCAAGGCATCGGGTGATACGCTCGCGGACATGCAACACAGCCTGCCCGATCTGTACTTCGCTGCCCAGCCATTCGAATTCTTCCCACAGGGGCAGCCCGTCGAACCAGATATTGCCGCGCCAGCGTACCGGGGAAAGATCTTGCCCCAACTTCTGCTCGACCGCGCGATGCGTGGCCATGTTGCACAGGCTAATCGAAGGGAAATCGCTGTCCGTCATCCCTCGTCCAGGCACTCGGACGATGCGGGCCGAGGCCGCACGATCTGCAGGCATCAGCGGCTTGACCCAATCCAGAAAGGCATCTTGTTGCGTGTCGGGCTGAAAGTGCAGCTCGGGTCGTTCGGGATGGGTTAGTGTGACCGTATCACCTTTGGTACGGGCCGAGATTGCCATCAGCGATGGTGCTATGGCACCGCGGCTGAAATTGACACAAGGTGCCCATTCGGTTCCATCCGTTTTCGACGCTTCATGCGCGACGGCCCAAACACGATCCCCGGGCATGGTTTGCCCGGGGCTCAAAGTGACGGTCTGCACGGCCTCGCGGCCATGGCTTTTGATCGGATGGCGCCAGAGGTTGGTTACTTCACCTGTCATTTGTCATCCGTCTTCGGTGTTCGTTTGAAGCTTGACTTGATGTTTCCGAACACGTCCGGCTTGTAGCCCTGGCTGCGCATGATCAGGTATTGCTGGGTAAATGTAATCGTGTTGTTCGCAATCCAGTAGACCACCAGGCCACTGGCAAAGCTGCCAAGCATGAACATAAAGACCCACGGCATCCACGCAAAGATCATCGCCTGGGTCGCGTCAGTTGGTGCCGGGTTCAGCTTTTGCTGCAGCCACATTGAAACACCCAGCAACAGCGGCAGAATACCGATGAAGATCAGCGCCATCAGTGTATCGGGCTGCGGACCGGCCCACGGTAGCCAGCCAAAGAAGTTCAGTATCGAGGTTGGGTCGGGCGCGCTGAGGTCCTGGAATGGTCCAAACCATGGGGCCTGACGCAGTTCGATCGTGACAAAGATCACCTTGTACAGCGAGAAGAAGATCGGAATTTGCATCAGGATCGGCAAACAACCTGCGGCGGGGTTCACCTTTTCCTTCTTGTACAGCTCCATCATGCCTTGCTGCATCTTCTGTCGATCGTCGCCGGCGGCCTCTTTCAGGGCTTCCATCTGCGGCTGCAGTTCCTTCATCTTCGCCATCGAGACGTAGGATTTGAATGCCAGCGGGAAGAGGATCGCCTTGATGATCAGGGTCAGGCCGATAATGGACCAGCCCATGTTGCCGATCAGAACGTTGATGTTGTGCAGCAGCCAGAAGATCGGCTTGGTCAGGAAATAGAACCAACCCCAGTCGATGCTGTCGATAAACTTCTGTACGCCTTCGGCTTGATACTCACGGATGGTTTCCCATTCCTTCGCGCCTGCGAACAGTTGGGTGGTCACTTCTTCTGTCGCGCCGGGGGCGACGGTCAGTGTGGGCAGGACTGTCTCGGTCTGATAAATCTTGCGGCGGGCGTCGTATTTCGCAGCAGCCTTGAAGGTCGCACCTTCTTCGGGGATCAGAGTGGTCATCCAGTAGTGATCAGTGAAGCCGACCCAGCCGCCTTCTTTGACCTGAAACACCTCGGCTTGCGCGCGCTCGTTCGGGTCGATGTCAAAATCGCGGACGTCGCCATAGTCGATCTCGTCCAGCACGCCGTCGGCCATAACCATGACCCCTTCGTGGAGGATGAAGAAATTCTTCAGGTCGGGCAAGTCACCGTCTTCACCGATGCCGTGGCGGGCCAGAATGCCATAGGGGGCCATGCCCACCTCGGCCTGCGTGTTGTTTTCCACCGATTGGGTGACGTCGAACATATAGTTTTCGTCCACCGAGATTGTGCGGCGGAAGGTCAGGCCGTTGCCATTGTCCCATTTCAGCGTGACCGGCGTGTCGACGCCCAACGTCTCACCGCTTTCCAAAGTCCACAACGTGTTCGGGCCCGGGACATCGGTGCCCGCGACACCTGCGCCAGGCGCCCAGCCGTACAGCGCATAATAGGCCGAATCCGATCCGACCGGGGACAGCAGTTCCACAATCGGCGCGCCTTCTTCGATCGAGACTTTGTAGTCCTTCAGGAATAGCTCATCGATGCGGCCACCTGACAGGGAGAGGCTGCCCTCCAGACGAGGTGTGTCGATCACAATGCGTGGTGCTTCGGCATCGGGCAGCGTTTCTTCTGCAGCAGCTGTTGCCTCACCCGTCGTGCCCGCGTTTGTGGCGCTGGGCGTCTGAACCTCGGTCGCGTCGGTGGCGCTGACTTCAGCCTGATCTGGCAGCGCGGTTTGTTCCGGCGGTGGGAACAGCACGAACCAAACAAGGATCACGAGAAAGCTGAGCGCGGTTGCGAGGATGAGATTCTTATTCTGATCGTCCATCTGGGACAGCCACCTTAAGCAGTGAAACACACCCGGTGGGTTCAACAGAGTGCAGCCCCAAAGGTCAAGCGGATTCGCCCGTCAAACCGTCGCGGATTGGGTTTTTCATGCGGAATTGGCCGATCAAGAGCCAGTTTGCCGCCCTATCTTGGGAACTCCATTCACCTTGTTCTGATGCGCTGCGATCCAGTCCAGCGTTTTTTCGAATGGCATGGGTTTTCCGATCCCAAAACCCTGAACGTGATCGCATCCCAACTGGGCCATCAATGCGTGCTCTCCCGGAGTTTCCACACCTTCAGCCAGAGTTTCCAAATTCAGCCGTTCCGCCATTGTGAGAATGGCACTGACCATTTGCTGCTGGCTGGCGTCCTTGTCCGCCTTTGTCACGAAAGACCGATCAATCTTGATGCGCGAGACGTCAAAACGTTTGATCGAAGCGATCGAGGCATGACCTGTACCGAAATCGTCAAGGTCAATGCAACAGCCCAGCTTTGACATACTTGTCACGTTGCGGGTGATCACGTCATCCGGTCTGCGAGAAAACACTGTCTCAAGCACTTCTACGGCCAATCTGTCCGGGGTCAGATCATTCTGATCCAATTCCCATTTTAGCCGATCAATGAGTGTCGGATCCCGTAACTCGTCCGATGAAAAGTTGATCCCGATCCGCGGCACTATAACCCCGGCGCGATCCCATTTTTGCATCGCTGTGAACGCGTGGTGGCGCATGGCCTGACCAAACCGTTCCATCAGCTCGGCCTGCTCAGCGAAGGGCAAGAAGATATTCGGACCCAGCACGCCCTTTTGCGGATGCTCCCACCGGGCCAGCGCCTCGAATCCGGTCACGCGTCCCGTATCGGTCGAGACTTGCGGTTGGAACCATGGACGGATTTCTCCGCTGTCCAGAGCCGCGTCGAACTCTTTACGTAAATTTGCACGAATGCGCGATCGACGACGCGTTTCGTTGGAATAAGCGCGTATGGTCGAGGGCCCGTTTCTTTGCGCCTCTTCCAGCGCGGATGAGGCTGCGTCGATCCAAGTCTCGAATCCGTCATCGCGTAAAGAGGTTAGCAAGCTGAACCCGATCGAGCATGAGACGTAGATGCCAGAGCCATTGAGGGTCAAGGGCTCTTCAATGGCAGATTGGATACGACCGGACATCTGAATGCAAGCCTCAAGGTCAAGGTGCTTTGACGGCCGCAACCCGATGGCAATCTTGTGCGGATCCAGCTGCGTGGCAATATCCTGCGCACGGATGGCAGATAAAACGCGGGCACAGAATTGTTCTGCCATATGGTTGGCCGCCGCATTCCCGTGCAGATCAACAAATTCGTCGAAGTTGTCTAAAGCGACGATCAGGCAGGCGGATTCTTCGCGAGTATTGCGCGCCGTTTGATAGAACCCCTCGATTTCCGAGGCGAAACTGCCGATAGTTTTAAGGCCGTTGGCTTCGCTTCGGTCTGCGTGTGACTTAGCAGAATCTGCAGCCGTCAGGATGATTGCTACTAGAACCGGTAGGGACAGGGCCACGATGACCAGGGCGCGTTCCCCGCCGATCCAGAAGGCAGCGAGGCTGATCGCAGGGATGAAAGCCAAGGCCTGAGGGCCGCTGAGTACGGTTGTCAGGACATTCAGAACTCTGCTGACAGAGATATTTTTCCACATCAGATTACGGGCCTTTTTCTTGGGCGTCGCACGCTGTGGTCAACCCTAGAAAAGCAATCTGAGTCAGACGTTAACGCAGATGTGGAATTTCGTCAGCAATTTTGCCTTTTTCGCCGGGTTCTAAAGAAAGCCCTGCGAAATCAAACAATTTTGGGTCCAGAAGATGAGACGGCCGCGCGTTTGTCAGAGCGCGGAACATCACTTGTCGCCGACCGGGGCTGTTCTTTTCCCACTGGTCGAGAATCTGTTTCACCTGCTGACGCTGCAACCCGTCTTGACTGCCGCACAGATCGCAGGGGATGATTGGGTAGCTCATTGCGTTGGCGAATTTCTCGCAATCGGCTTCGGCCACATGGGCCAGCGGGCGGAACACGAACAGGTCGCCTTCTTCATTCACCAGTTTCGGCGGCATCGTGGCCAGACGTCCGCCGTGGAACAGGTTCATGAAGAACGTCTCGAGGATGTCGTCGCGGTGGTGTCCCAAAACGACGGCGGAACAGCCTTCCTCACGCGCAATACGATAGAGATTGCCACGGCGCAGACGCGAGCAAAGTGCACAATAGGTGCGGCCCTGTGGTACCTTGTCCATCACGACAGAATAGGTGTCTTGATATTCGATCCGGTGGGGTACGCCCATCCGGTCCAGAAACTCGGGCAGGACGGTGGCGGGAAAGCCGGGTTGGCCTTGATCCAGATTGCAGGCCAGCAGATCGACGGGCAGAAGGCCCCGCCATTTCAGCTCATACAGCACTGCCAGCAGGGTGTAGCTGTCCTTGCCGCCCGACAGACAGACCAACCAGCGTGGAGGCTTGCCGTCTTTGTCATGGGCCGACGGGTCCACCATCCCGTATTGCTCTATGGCTTCGCGAGTTTGGCGCACGATGCGCTTGCGCAGCTTCTTGAACTCGGTGGTCGAGGGCGCGCCGGCAAAGAGCGGGTGGATATCGTCAGCTTCGTCAAACATGCGCAGCCCCTACAATAGTTGGCGCAACCGGGCAAGGGTGACGCTTAGCCCAGCCGCGCGAGCAAGGCATCTGTGTCTAGCCCCCGGACCGATCCGGGTACGCGACCGCTGTCACCTGTCAGGCGCGTCACGATGAACCCGTCGGCCACGGCGGATGGGCCGTGGCGCAACAGCAGCGAAGCGGTCAGCAGCAGAGCGGTGCGTTCAGCAAACCAGCGCGCCTCGGGTTCTGAGGGCAGGCCGGGCCATTGGTCACGATAGGTTTGCAGTGCGGCGTCATAGGCGCGGTCTGCGTCGAGTGCGGCATCCAGTTCGGCCTGCAAAACTTTGGCGGCCAAAGGCTCGCGCGCCAGCGTTCGCAAGATATCAAGGCAGATCACATTGCCCGAGCCCTCCCAGATGCCATTTAGGGGTGCCTCGCGGTAGAGGAGGGGCAGGGGCGTATCCTCGACATACCCCGTGCCGCCCAGAACCTCCATCGCTTCGACCACGACCACGGGGCAGCGTTTGTTGTTGAGGAACTTGGCCAGCGCAACACCGATACGGGCAAAGGCGCGGTCGTCAGGGGTTTGCCCGTCAAACGCCTGAGCGACGCGCATCCCAAGGGTCAGTGCGCCCTCCCAATCCAGAACCAGATCACTCAGCACGGCACGCATCAGGGGCTGGTCGATCAAGCGGCGCTGAAAGGTGTTGCGGTGGCTGACCCAGTGATGCGCCGCAGACAGGGCGGCGCGCATCAGCCCGGCGGGGGCCATTGCGGTATCAAGCCGTGTGTGATGCACCATCTCAAGAATGGTGCGAATGCCCGCGCCTTCGTCGCCCAGTTGATAGGCCAGAGCGTCGTGATACTCGATCTCAGCCGAGGCGTTGGCGCGATTGCCCAGCTTGTCCTTCAGGCGCATCAGGTGGAAGGCATTGCGTTCGCCCTCTAACCAGCGTGGCACTAGGAAACAAGTCAGCCCGCCCGGTGCTTGCGCCAGCGTCAGGAACCCGTCCGACATCGGGGCCGAGCAGAACCACTTGTGCCCGCGCAATCGCCAATGATCACCGTCCCGCGCGGCCAAGGTGGTATTGGCGCGGATATCCGATCCACCTTGTTTTTCAGTCATCGCCATGCCCAGCGTGGCGCTGTGTTTCTGCTCGATGGGTTGGATTTCTGGATCGTAAGCACGCGCGGTCAGTTTAGGCACCCAGCGCTGGGCAATATTGGCGTCAGCTTTCAACGCAGGCACCGCCGCATAGGTCATCGTCAGAGGGCAGCAATGGCCGGGCTCGATCTGGCTGGCCATATAGACCATTGCGGCGTGGGTCGCGTGGCCGCCGGGCTGACGATCCCACGGCAGCGCGGCGTATCCGGCGCTTTGACTCAGCTGCATCATCTGGTCATAGGCGGGGTGAAAGCGAACCTCGTCCAGCCGCCGCCCTCCGGTATCAAACAGGCGGAGTTCCGGGGCATTCCGGTTCGCATCGCGCGCGGCCTTTTGCGATTGCGCCGACCCGAGTTCGCGACCATAGGCTGTCAGCGGGTCAGTGCGCCCCTTGGCACGGTTCACGCACCCTTGCAGTACCGGGTCCGAAGTCCAGAGGTCGATATCGCCGCGCTCGGGCGGTTGGTTCAGAACGTCATGTGTCGGCAGGGTGTCGCGGGCGCGTGTGGTCATGGGCCGAGTGTCAGGCCGGGGTCGCGCTCGGTCAACCCTCGTCGGTATTGTCGGGCACCGGGTCATAGCCCGTGCCACCCCACGGATGGCATCGGCCAATGCGGCGCGCGGTCAGCCATGCGCCCTTGATGGCGCCGTGCTTTTCCAACGCCTCCAACGCATAGGCAGAACAGGTAGGTTGATAGCGGCAATTATGCCCGACCCAAGGGCTGAAGATCAGACGGTAAGCCTTGACTGGCAGGGCAAAGACACGCGCCAGCAGGGTCATTTCCGGTCACTATGGATTTTGCGCAGCGCATAGCGCAGATCGCCCAGCAGCGCCTCAAAGGCGCGATCCGCCGTGACCTCGGCCCGGCCAATCAGGACGTAATCCCAACCGTCGTGACCTTGTACGGGTAGAACGGCGCGCGCAGCCTCGCGCAGGCGGCGTTTGGCACGGTTGCGGGCGACGGCATTGCCGACCTTCTTGGAGCAGGTGAAACCGACGCGAATCCCAGATCCTTCGTCCGGGGCGCGTTTGCGGGCCTGTACCATCATCGACGACGTCCCCTGCCGTCGCGCGCGGGCGGCCTTCAGGAAATCGGATCGCTTCTTGAGGATGATCAGAGGTTCAGGCACACAAACGGACGCCGCCGGAGGCTTGCTGGGTTGGGGTGAACCATCCTCAGGGGCCTCCGGCGGCGTCATGTTCATAACCTGAAAGGTCGAGCGGCTTACGCGCTCAGCGACTTGCGGCCGCGTGCGCGACGTGCGTTCAGGATTTTGCGGCCGGCCTTGGTGGCCATGCGCGCGCGGAAACCGTGGCGGCGTTTGCGAACCAGGTTCGAAGGCTGATAGGTGCGTTTCATCGCTCCGTCTCCAATCTATAGCGGTCGGGTGCGGCGCAGATTCGCCTTGCCCTAGTGTTCGAAGCCCGTCCTCTACTGGGTGGCGGGGGGTAAGTCAAACCCTTAGGTGGGGGTTTTGCCGCCTTTTGCAACAATTCTGTAACCGCCACAGTTGAAAAGTTTCAATTTGACGGTTTTGCCGCCTGAAACCCTCACATTCCCTTCCGTAAACATCAAGGCGGCGTGAGGCCCCTGTTGCAGCGCTGCGCGACGTCGCATGTTGAGCGTAGATGAAACGCACAAAACCGGACACAGACATGAGCGATACAACTCAGGCCCCGCGCAGCGGGCTTGCGCGCCATATTCCATTGTTGGTGATTCTTGCCGTAGCCGTGGCGGGGTTCTTCACTTTGGGCGACTACCTGACCTTTGAGACCCTGCGCGACAATCGCGAATCCCTGCTGGCGTGGCGGGATGCGAATTATTGGGCCATGGCAGGTGCATTCGTGGCGATCTATATCGTGATCGTCGCATTCTCATTGCCCGGTGCCGCCGTGGCTTCGATGACAGGCGGGTTCCTGTTTGGCCTGTTTGCGGGTACCGTGTTCAACGTTTTCGCGGCCACCATCGGCGCATCGGCGATCTTTCTGGCGGCGCGCTGGGGGTTGGGGGTGTCTCTGACAGCGAAACTGGAATCCTCGGAAGGAACGGTCAAAAAGCTGAAAGACGGGCTGCGCGAGAACGAAATCTCGGTTCTGTTCCTGTTGCGCCTTGTACCGGTGGTGCCGTTCTTTGTGGCCAATCTGGTGCCTGCGCTGGTGGGAGTGAAGTTCCGCAATTTCCTGTTCACCACCGCGCTGGGCATTATTCCGGGCGGCATCGTCTATACTTGGATCGGCGTTGGCCTGGGGGGTGTGTTTGACCGGGGCGAAACACCGGATGTGTCCTTGTTGTGGGAGCCGTTCGTGATTGGGCCTATCATTGGCTTGTGTGTACTGGCGGCATTGCCCATCGTGATCAAAGCTGTGCGCGGCAAAAAGGACGCCTGATCTTATGCAAGAATTGAAGACGGATATCCTGGTGATTGGCGCCGGGTCGGGTGGCCTGTCGGTTGCGGCCGGGGCCAGCCAGATGGGCGCGGATGTGATCCTGCTGGAGGGTCACAAGATGGGCGGCGACTGCCTGAACTTTGGCTGCGTGCCCTCGAAGGCGCTGATCGCCAGCGGTAAGGCGGCTTACGGGCAGGCGCATTCATCCACGCTGGGGGTGGCCGATGTGGTGCCGCAGGTGGACTATGCCGCCGCCAAGGATCACGTGCACGATGTGATCGCGCAGATCGAACCGATGGACAGTCAGGAACGGTTCGAAGGCTTCGGCGTCAAAGTGATCCGCGAATATGGTCAGTTCGTCTCACCCACGCAGGTGCAGGCGGGTGACAATCTGATTACTGCACGGCGGGTGGTGATTGCGACCGGCTCGTCGCCGCTGGTGCCGCCGATCCCCGGTTTGGATCAGGTGCCGTATTATACCAACGAGACGATCTTTGACCTGCGCGACAAACCCGAGCATCTGTTGATCATCGGCGGCGGCCCGATCGGGATGGAGATGGCGCAGGCCCATATCCGTCTGGGCTGCAAAGTCACCGTGATCGAGGGGATGCAGGCGCTGGGCAAGGACGACCCCGAGGCGGCAGAGATCGTGCTGGACTCGTTGCGCACTGAGGGTGTCGAGATTCACGAGCAAGCCATGGTCGCACAGATTCGCGGCGCGGACGGCAAGGTCGAGGTCGTGACCGAGACCGGCCAGATCCATTCGGGTTCGCACCTGTTGTTGGCCGCGGGGCGCAAAGCCAATACTGACCGGTTGAACCTTGAGGCGGCGGGGATCGAACCTACGCGCACCGGTATCAAGGTGGATGACGCGCTGCGCACCACAGACAAGAGAGTTTATGCCATCGGCGATGTGGCGGGCGGACTGCAATTCACTCATGTGGCGGGCTATCACGCGGGCATCATCATCCGCTCGGCGTTGTTCGGTCTGCCCTCCAAGGCGAAAACCGCGCATATACCATGGGCCACCTATACCGACCCCGAGCTGGCGCAGGTTGGTCTGACCGAGGCGCAGGCGCGCGCGCAGCACGGCGACAAGGTGGAAATCGCGCGCTTTGATTATCACCACAACGACCGCGCCATATCCGAACGCAAGACGAAAGGCTTCATTAAGGTCATGGTCGTAAAAGGGCGCCCGGTGGGTGCGACAATCGTGGGCCATCAGGCGGGTGAATTGATCAACTTGTGGTCTTTGGCATTGGTTAATAACCTCAAGATGGGACAGATAGCCGCGATGGTTTCGCCTTATCCGACGATCGGAGAGCTTAACAAACGCGTTGCGGGTGCCTATTTCTCGCCAAGGCTGTTTGAGAATCAGACAGTTAAACGAGTGGTCAGGTTCGTCCAGCGCTGGATGCCCTGACCGGGAGGAGAGTGCATAGTGAACTCGCTGTCGGGCCGATTTCTGATCCTGACCACGGTCTTCGTCATGTTGGCCGAGATCCTGATCTTTGTCCCCTCGATTGCGCGGTTCCGCGAGGACTTTCTGCTCAACCGGCTTGAACGCGCCCAAATTGCGTCTCTGGCGCTGCTGGCAGATGACATGCTTGCGGATGATCTTGAGGCCGAATTGTTGGCCAATGCGGGTGTCTACAACGTGGTATTGCGGCGCGACGAGGTGCGGCAACTGATGCTGTCCTCGCCAATCCCCCAACAGATCATCAAGACTTTTGATCTGCGTGACGCGACCCCCTGGGTTTTGATCCGCGACGCCGTGGCGCGCCTGTTCACGCCGGAAAACGAGATCATCCGAGTGATCGGAGAGCCTGTCAAAGGGGCGGGGTTGTTGATCGAGGTGACCACTGACAGCAAGCCGTTACACATGGCGATGACAGATTACGGCCTGCGGATACTTGGCCTGTCCTTTGTAATCTCAATCATTACTGCGTTTTTCTTGTTCCTTGCCGTGCGGGTGGTTCTGGTGCGTCCGATTAAGGGCGTCGTCGGATACATGCAGCGCTACGCAGGTGCGCCCGAAGATGCGCGGGGGATCATTTCCCCCAACTCCAAGGTAACCGAGCTGCGCGAGGCGGAAGAGGCGCTGCAACAGTTGCAGACCGAACTGACCCAGGCTCTGAAGCAACGCGAGCGCCTTGCTCAACTTGGCGGTGCGGTGGCCAAAGTCAGCCACGACCTGCGGAATATCCTGACGTCGGCTCAGTTGTTCACGGACAGGATCGAATCCAGTGATGACCCACTTGTGCGCCGTATGGCTCCTAAACTGGTAAATTCGATTACGCGTGCTGTCTCTCTCTGTGAAGGGACGCTCGCGTTTGGCCGGGCTGAGGAACCTGCGCCGACTTTGACGATGGTCCCCCTGCATAATATCGCCGATGACGTCGTGGCCAGCGAACAGCTGGCTGTGGCGGACGCTTGCGTTGAGATCCGAAACGACTTGCCCGAAGATTTGGTTGCGCGAGCAGACCCAGAACAGATTTTCCGAGTCATAATGAACCTAGTCCGCAATGCCCGTCAGGCACTTGTGGCGTCGGGCAAGCCCGGGAAAATCACGATTTCGGGCTGTGAGTATGAGAACAGCTGGTGCGTCGAGGTCAAAGATACCGGTCCCGGTCTTCCGCCCAAGGCCCGTGAAAACCTGTTTACACCCTTTCAGGGGGGCGTGCGCAAAGGAGGATCGGGGCTTGGTCTGGCGATTTCGCAGGAGCTGGTGCGCGGACACGGTGGAGATCTGCTGTTATCCGAAACCGGACCGATGGGAACGACCTTTGAAATCCGTCTCCCGCGGGGCGACGTGACTTTTTGATTTTTTTTTGCAGAATCGGCTTGCACGTATCTGACGCCGGGTCTAAACACCGCCTCACCAACGCGGACCGATAGCTCAGCTGGATAGAGTACTTGACTACGAATCAAGGGGTCGGGGGTTCGAATCCTCCTCGGTCCGCCACTGGTATCTTGTTGAACGTCACACGAACCTGACCCAACCGTCATAGTTGGACCAGAAAAGCAGTGAACGTTCGACATCAGAAGGCGCCCCCAAAAGTTGGACATCAGTTGAATTTGATCTTTGCGTCATCTGCTAACACGCCGCCCCCAATTTCATACTGCCGCAGACAGTTTGGTTTGATCTGACTTCCCTTTCGGAAAATCAGAGCTGATTTGTAGGTCAGACAGCGAAGCTGCCTGTTCCTGCTAATCTGCCACGTGGCGAACGCGGGAGGGGGCGAGGCAACGCTATTCGACAGGGGTGGTGCGGCCCGCAGGCACAGCCGAGGACACGGCCCTGTCTAAAAGGGTTGCCCGAGGGGGAGGGCCGTGTCCTCACCCTGACGGCCAGGGGCGTTTGGCTTGTCCAAATCCCGCTGGCCCACGAAAGGAAAGTGGTGGGGAAGAAAGCCCACCGCAATTTGCGATTGTATCATTCTGTCGAACTGAAAAAGTAACAGTCTGGCCACCAATCAGACCTTCACTGCGGTTGCGGCATCGGTACCCCTGAAGGTGGCCATGCGCAGGAAGCGGACTTTGCAAACGATTCCTCAGAATAAAACACTGCCGCTCTTACGCTGCCAAGTATGATTTGAGCTGAACCCTGTTGTCGAGGGCATCACCAAACATTCTCATCAATCCTATGGTTTTGCCCGCTAATTCATCCAAGTCACTTTTAGCGACGAAAGTATCTTCGCCGTGGGCAATAGCGTTGCGTCGCTTCAGTAGGATCGCGTCAATGAAACTCTCATGCTCATCAAATTCTTCGCTCGATATCTCGCAAACTAGGCAAATTTCACGGAGCACTTCCGAGTTCAAATTGGACTTTGTGTTCACTAGGTCATCATTCACACGAGAAAATTGTTTGCTCGAAGCCATTAGAATTTCATCCAACAACGCACATTTGGACGCCAAGTTACTCTTGCTTGTTGAAAGTGCCGACAATCTTGGCAGGAAATAGTTTTTCAGGAACTGCGGACTAAGGTTCGCGTACTGAAATTTGCGCAAGGCTATATGAGTTAAATACAACCTTGCCGAATTTCTAACATGTCCTTCCCAATGAGCGTACGAGACAGTTACCAATGCTCGAAGAAGTACTTTTTCTAGAGATTGGTCGGCTCGCCGGATTGCAGTCTTGAGGTCAGATATCTCCCGGATTCGCCATGTCCTGTCGGAAATGACAAGCTGTGAGAAGTCGTTGGCAGAATATGGTTTGCTCATGGTCTAAACCAATGGTTCCCGAATGGGACTGTCTTCTGAATCCTTGTTGTCCCGCGCATCCCTGGCGAGACAAAATCCGTAACCTCAGGCTGCGACCAAAAGGCTCGTGATTTATCTCGAACGAATTGAACAGGATCTTGTTCCTGAAGAATTTCTCCAAGATTGCGCGCAACACCTACTGCGATGGCTTCTAACCCAACCAAGCCGACGCGCCCGCTATATGCTCCTTGATCAAATCTTCGAAGCACATCACCTCCCGCGGCTTGATAAAGTAAATTAATGGTCGAGTTTATGGTCTCGGTGGCTTCAGCGATGTTTCCTGTCGTGGCGAGCGAAACAATTCCTTCGTCAATGTACTCGCCGACATCGAGTTTGCCATCGTAGTCTACGAACGTGTGAACCAGCAGTCTTACGGCCATTTCGATATGCCGTTGCTTCTCGGTTTGGCTTTCTTTGAGGCCCGTTACTGAAAGAAAATTGCTAGTCTCTGCCGCGGCTTTTAAACCCCGGAAGTAATCAGCATTGACCATCAGAATTATGCAATTTCTGATTTCTTGTTCGTTAGCCGCGGTGCCTCCAGCATTGAGTCTTTGAAACAAATCAAACTTTGTCATGCTGTCGCTCGGCCGCTTGAGGATTTCCACTCCGATCCGTGATCGCTTGATCGCTAGTTGAAGCCTTGTATCCAATTCAACTTGATCGCCGGGTGTGACTCCGTCAATCGCCTCACTTTTCGCCCACACTGCATTGTGCAAGGATGGTAGGTACTTGGTCGACTCTAGGACCGAAGGTGGGGTGACAACCCCGTTCTCATCCTTGAGCTTCCCCATAAATTCAAGGATGGAAGACAGTCTTTGCAGACCATCAACCAGCTCCCACTTCCCGCTTTCGAGCTCGTACACAAAAATGGATGGCAACGGGATACCGAGCAGAAGGGATTCAATAAGCTTGGATTTTTGGCTAATCTCCCAACGAAAGAGCCTTTGGAATTCAGGGGCAATAATAATATCACCGTCATCATAGAGGTTTACCAACTCTCCAATTGACATCTGGAAAGCATCTGTTCGTACATTCCGTTGGGCGGTATCAATTTCGTCTAAAAGCGTTTGCGTCACTTGTACTTTTCTCCTACGCGCAGACTACGTGAAGTTGCGCTTTTGGTGGAACTCTAGTGCAGCATTGAGGCTGATCCAATCACCTATGTGACACTCTACTTCGACAACTTGCGTCTCGGACCAGTTGCGTCATCTTGCGCGCGTAGCTCAACCCAAAATTGCAGCGAACATCATGAATTCGTCCAACCTAACAAATCGGAATGCCCACTTTGGGCTGTGGGTATGCTTAAACCCTCTTGGATATTGGTGGCGCTCGTGGAGCGGTTTTTCTTAAGCTCAGTTCAGCCTTCAAAGTCCTCAGCATCTTCGGCAATCGCATCTATCGATACATCTTCAGCAGTTGGTTTTTCCTGTTTGATCCTAGGCGCAGCCTTCTTCCAGATGGACAGATTTGCACCTACTTCGCCGTAAAATAGAGGAACGACTTCTTCCAAGTCAGATATGAAATTGGCCTGTTGTGTGAACCGACCACCGAGGCGCTTGGATAAAAATACATGGAAGCCGTGCGTAACCAAATGGTCCTTGCCTTCTTGGCAGATATCAATGTCTTCCCGGAGTTCTGAGACTAAGTGCTGCGTCGGCTCGCTGGCACCAGGCCAAAGCAAGCGAATATACAGCCCATCCATGTTGTCGACCTTGATCTGCCGAAGAAGCCAATTCAGTCTGGCTTTTGTCGATTTCTTATCTTCAGGTGCTCGGATGGTCATACCGACGTCGACGCACCGCCGCTTCAGGTCTGCAGTGACTTCGATAGGGGCTGCCGTATCCGGAACATCCAATGTGCATTGGAGCTGGTGGTGTTCGCGAAGCATCAACAGCTCATCCTTTTTTCGCTGAGCCGGATCATTGATGTGCTTGCGCGACAGTTTCTCACTGACGGATGTTTCCACCAATCGGCTCAAGATCAACGACAGGTCTCGGGTCTCCTGGTGCCAAGCATCGACTACGATCTGCGCCTCCGGCGATCGTGCTGGAACGACACCGCCAGACGACACCAGTTTGTTGAGATCGCCCCATTCTTTGGGCATCCTATGGAAGCCCTGCACACCAGCGCTCTCGTGGTTGAGGAAACGCCTAAGCTCATTCAGCAACAGTAGTTGGTCCTTGTCCTCGACCTGCTCATTGCTGATCAGCAACTCCGCAGTCGTGACCACATGCATCCAGGACCAGTGATACACGGGTATCTTGGACCTGCTTCTCCTGACTTCCTCAACAGGGTGCGCGGTCGGCGTAGTCGCGAATTGATTGGATATCGTGATGACGCAATCGACGCCGTTCTCTTTGGCAAGAGCACGGTATCTTTCAATTTGCTCAGCATCGAGGGTGTTGTTCCCAACTTTGGTTTCGACAAGAGCCTTCCACTCGCGGGAGCCAACCTTCAGGACAATCAATCCGTCGGGCCGATCCTTGATTGTCTTGGATTGGTTCTTGAACACAACCTCGGTGAAAGCATGAACCTGTGCCCGTTTCCCGCGCTTCTGGCCTATTGATTGCAGCAGCGCGGCTCCCAGCTCTTCAATCTGAACCATACAGGCCAGCACAATGGACGTTGTGCGGCCTTCCTTTGACGTGGTTGAGAGAACGGGGAACAAACGGGCAGCTTCGCCTTGAGCCAGGTAATCTGGCAACTTTTCAGTCATCTATGCGCCTACAACTTGAAATTGAATGTCATGTCTCAAATAGACAGCCGCCGCAGCTTTCCGTCAAGTTTTCAATGAGGTATCGTCCACAAAACGTTGAGGGATACCGCTTCTCGCGTCGTTGAGTGACTACAGTTTTCAAGGAGTAGCGTATTTCAATGAAGTTCCATTCTGATTGGAAACTCACGCAATGGCATTCAGTTGAAAGAGTTGCCAACAATGACTTAACGCGTGTCGTCGCGTTGGTGCCGATCATTGGGTATCTGATCCTGTTCAACGACCAAATCGCGGAAATAGCTTCATTTCGAATGATAGCTGGAGTTGAACCGGGTGTGGAAACACCGTTCTACCTAACTGGTATAGCCAAGATGAGGCTGGTCTTCTTTGGTAGTCTGCTTTTGCTGATTTCAAACTTAATTTTTAAGGCCTTTCGTCCACAGGTTTTAAGGCTTGCCAAAGGTGACATTGAGTTTGCCGCCAGAGTTGGAGAACGTTACAGCGTCCACGAGCTTGCGGACATGGAAGCACATGTTTTTTCCGACCATTGGAAGCCCAGATTACCTTTGTTCTGGAAAGTGCACGACAAGTTCAGGAGCAAGAAGCCGTTGGTTTCAGGTTACCGGCCAGATGTGCGAACGTTCATGTTCAACAAGCATGGCGACTACATCAGCTACCTTTCACGAGAATGGTGGACCGGTGAGATGCATACATTCCGTTTAGCGCGCTTCGTGTCACTAAGCCTGGGCGTCACCGGAACTTTCCTACTGGCAATTCCGACGCTAGATATCACGCAAGCCGTTTTCCGAGACGTTCTTCTGAAACTTTGGTGATTTGTTTGTCAGCTGGATCTGAAATCTGCTAAAAAACGAATGGCTGCTATTGGCTGCGAGCGGATCAATGCTAAGGCAGCAATGGGCTCTCACCCCCTCGCCGACGCACCCAACTGATGCTGACGGGATCTACTCCAGTTGCATTGCGGTGGTGGGCTAGCGTTCTCCTGCCACATCGGCCAAAGCCGCCTTTAGCACTTGGAAACAGACCTTGGCTGTATGTTGGTCAGGGGTGAAACCTGAGGCAAGCTGCTGGTACGGGTGGATGTAGTTACGGAAATCGCGAAGCCCGTGCCCAAACTTTTTGACATCGGTTTTTAGCACCCCAATCTCGCAGGCTACGTCGATGAACTGAGCAAGGCTCCATTCGTGAAACTTCTTCACGTTCCCCGCGCTGTTGGTCGGGCTGGCCTTTGCATTGTTAAACTTAGCCGGGCGTTTTTGCGCAGCGCCTAGAAGAACAGCCTCCAACACGCTGCCACAGAGGAAGATCACAGAGAGATTTGCTCCGACCTTTAATGCAGTGCGCGCTTCTGCAAGGCGCTTCTCGATGACAGGTATGACGGGCGCGTCGACAGGCAACTTACCGAGGTTTGGAATTGAATACTCAGCGTCTAGGAAGCTGCTCTCGGTCGGTGCTGCTCTTGGCTTAGCTTTTTTACCCAAGAGTCGATCAACGGCAACTCGCCCTTTTTCGAGTACGGGTTTGTCGATGTTGGCCCCGTCAAGCTCACAGGTTGCTACATAGGAATCCAACATCTCTGATAGGACCTTACCGACAATTGCATCCGGCTCTTGCTCCCAAAAAGCGCGCATCTTTTTGGCCTTTGATGTTCCGTAGGTCTGGTACTTCTGCCCATGGATGTTGATCCGATGCTTTTTGAAGAACTCGCCATAGGTGTTGTCGGAATAGTCCAAGACATACCCGCCACCCATGTCTAGCAAACGCTCCAGATATCGTTTTTCAATGTCCGTAAGACTGCTCATTGTCGCTTTTACTTTGCTTTGATTTCCAGAAATCAAAATCTGAAGTCGAGTGATTCTGCTTTGACTGGTTTGGTTAGATTAGAGAACTTCCTACCATCAGTCCTCACTTCTTAGGTGTTCGCTATTGCTTTTGCTTTGGCCCATGAAATCCGCAACCTTCTGCTCAATTCGTTAACTGAAGGACAGTCTTGAAGCGCTTTTTGAACTTCAGTGCAATCGAGTTGAATTGGAGGTCTTCCTGAGCGAATTGGAACTCCTCGATGCTTCAGGCCGTCAGAAAGTGTCGTTGTCTTCAGCCCATGGCGTTTTGCTATCTGCGCTAAAGGTATACGAGATTCATAGTCCTTGATTGCGCGTTCCCATGGATCCAAACCCAGCTGATCAAGCAGCCTCCAAAGAGACTTGCGAGAGCAATAGTACCTTGCACGTAGATCCTTGAGCGTTTCTACGGCATGAAAGTCTGAAATGAGATACTTAGACGAGAACTGAAAAGGCAACCCTCTAGTGTCTTTCAGCCAGACCGTCGTAAAGAGATCACCATCTTCGACCAAACGAATAACGGAGCGGTCTACCGCTGCCGGGTCAATTTTCCGGAAAGTTCTGTAGTTGTTCTGAACCTCCCACATGTCGTGGGCGAGCCTACAGGCGACTTTCTCCTTAGCTCGCATTTTCCATACCCATTCTTCCAAGAAGGTGCTTTTGCAATTTGGGGCAGCGTTTAAAAGATTTGACTGCCGTGCGCGCGATCAAATCTATTTGGGATAGTTGAAAAATCGACTCCATTCGCGAGGTCAATTCATGAGACACAACGATATCCCTATCGACCGAGCAAGGCACGCGCGGATCAAGTGTGAACTAGAAATCAGAGGGTTGAAGCTCACGGACCTAGCTCAACGGATCGGTGTCGGAGCCAGCGCCGTCAGCTCTGTGTCGCTTGGGAAAAGCCGTTCAGAGAAAATCGAAAAACACCTGGCTTCTGTGTTAAATCAGCCTGTTGAGGAGCTGTTTCCTGAGCGCTACGCCCAATCAGAGGTGGCTGAGGGGCAAAGCCCGGGAAGGTCGTAAATCCGAGATTCTGGAAAGGTTGTGGCGTCGCGATGGGACCCATTTGTGAGCCAGAAAGGACCGAAATCCTGTGTTTCAGGCAGAGGCCAGACAACGGTCTGCTGGGTGTGGGCTCGCCAGTTTACGCAAACTACTGAATTCGCGCATCGAGCAATCCTTAGTTGATGTCATCAATGCACTTGTCTCAGTGCTGTTCTAGCCACTTCAAAGAAAGGAGGATGACAGATGAGCCCCTAGAAAAAGCAAAGCCCCCGAGAGCTGGCACTCTCAAAGGGCTTGGTGCAAATGAATAGAACCCGTTTGCACCTCATTCATGACCCAAAATTTGTGACCCGTCAACCGCGCTGATCGTTTCAGCAGGCGGGTCGCCTTTTGTCTCCACAAATGAAGAGGAGCCGAATGGCGCGGACAAGACCCGCTGCCACGGCAAGAGATATGTCTAAAGATGACGACGACGATTTCTATCGTCCCCCCGAGCCTACCACGGCTGGGCTGATGTTTCCTGCACGTTCAAAATTCACTGTGCGCGGTTTTACCTTGGCCATGACCCCTGCCGAAATGTACTGGCGGCAGATTATTTTTGCCAGCCAACATGAGCGGGCAACCTGCCTTCTTGCGCTGGCAGATCCCAATCTTTGGAACCTGCATGATCAGCCTCGTCCCGTCAGCTACATTGACGCTGTTGGTCGACAGCGTTCGCACCGTTTTGACTACCTGGCCGAGTATCGGGACGGATCCAAGATTGCGATGGCCGTCAAACCTGCGGAACGGGTCGAAAAGCTAAACTTCCGAAGCACGCTGGCAGCTATCCGTCGTGATCTGCCGAAGGGATTTGCCGACAAAGTCTGCCTCATCACCGAGCGCAACCATCACCCAAAAGAAGTCCAAAACGCAGAGCTTTTGAACTTCTTTCGGCGCTGCCCGGACGATGAAGCCGATCTTCTAGTTGCCGAGTTTGTTTCGGGTCTCACTGACGAACTCTCGATCAGTGATCTCATAAATCCTCTGGGCCTTGTTGCGCGCGGGTTCCGCGCGGCTTTCCGAGCCATCTACGCGGGGCTTCTTAAGGCCAACACGCGTGAACTCATCTCCATCAACACAATCGTTGCCCCCGGAAAGGACATGCCATGAAAGATATCCAGTTTCAGCTTAACATTAGCCATGAAGACGCGGTGCTCGGAAAGGGTGAGCTTCACTTTGTTCAAAAGGTAGCGGACAACACCGTGACACTGCTTGCAAAGCAAGCGGGTGCTGTACCTCTGACGTTTACCCATGCGGAGCTCGCGAGTTTGCTCGAAGATGGGCATTTCTCAGTCCAATATGGCTACTTCTCCGATCGTCAGGCTGCACGCCGTGCGCGGGCTGGGCGTGCGCTGCTGTCGCGGTTGTCTCTCAAAACCCAGTTCAAGGCGTTTCTTGGCGAAGCCTGGTGTGAATCGATGAGTGAGGGTGAAGCCGAAGAGTGGTTCAACAGATCATCAAAGCGGTGGTCTGAATTTCTGCCGAAGCTGCAGGAGCGCGTACAGCAGAAGCTCCGCGATGGGCTGCTCAAAGGCATGAATGGCGAGGGGGTCGATCCCGCATTGCTCTCCTATGTGCCCGGTCGCAGCAGCATCATGAAAAAATACCGTGAGTGGGAAAAGACCAGAGATCCGATGATCTTTGTCAAAAAGTCGATCTTTAACGGTCAAAACGGAAAGCGCGTCCAGCCGCAGGTTGAAGCGATTATTCAGCTTGAGCTGTCAAACTACCTTCACCCCAACGAGATCTACCCTTCGCAAGTGTTGGAAGCCGTAAATGCTGAAGTGCGGCGAAAGAACACCGCCCTTGGCTTTGCTGGCGAAGATCTTCTTCTGGAAGCCTCACAGAGCACGATTGAACGGCGCATCAACGAGTTGGATCGGTTTGAAGTCGAGGCCGCGCGCAATGGCGTCGCGTATGCCAAGAACAAGCTGGGCGCCCATGCGGGGGGCATCAAACTTCACGCACCATTGCTGCGTGTCGAAATGGATGAGTGGGAAATTGATCTCATGTCGATCTTGCAAGCTGCAGGGGCCGATATCACCCATCCGAGCCTGCGCGATCTCGAACTTGGCCGCTACTGGGTATGCGCCGCCATTGATGTCGCCAGCCGCTCGATACTCGGTCTCAAACTTTCGACCAAGCCAAGTGCCGAAGATGCGAAAGCAGTTGTCCGGATGGCCATGCGAGACAAGACCATGCTCGCGTCCCAGTTGGGGTGCGAAACATCCTGGTCGCAGCATGGACATGTCTGTCACGTTGTCGTCGACAACGGACCGGCCTTTGTAAACGCAGACTTCAAGGCTGCGCTTTCCGATTTGGCGATCGACTATTCCGTTCTACCTGCTGGGGTTCCCAAATTGAGGGGAGTTATCGAGCGCTTGTTCCGCTCGATGGCGACTTTGTTGATGCCTTATCTGACCGGGCGCACCTTTTCCAATCCACGAGAAAGAGGGGATTATCCATCGGAGAAATATGCGGTGCATACCGCCGAGAGTATCTTGGAGTTGCTGGTGCGGTTCACGGTCGATGTCTACCACAATCGCAATCACCGGGGATTGGAGTACGCAACACCAAACAACATGTGGGGCAAGCTGGTCACCGAATTCGGCTGGTCTGCACCGATGAGCAAGCACAAGCTTCGTCATATCCTGGGGCTGAAATTCAATCGTGAGACTGGCCCACATGGCGTTTTGATGAACGGCGTGAACTATCATTCCAAACGTCTGGCGGAACACTTTCAAAAATACGGCCAGCAGAGTGTCGAAGTCAGTATCGATCCCGAAGATATGGGGCACATTTCTGTCTGGTTGGAGCGCGGCAAAGACAGTGGGTGGTCCACGCTGGGTGCAAGGATTGAGGGGCTCGAAGGGGTATCTTTCGCCTCCTGGGAGCGGTCAGTCTTTGAATTGCGTCAGAACAATCGCGCAGCGGCAAGCTTGACGCAGGGTGTGGTGGACCGCGCTATTCGGCGGATCAAGGAGATCGACGCTGAGCAATGCGCAGCGCGGCAGCTTGGCCCGATCAAGCTCACCAGCGATCAGATCAGACGTGCGCAGAAAGAGACGTTCTGGGGTCTGTCTTTAGGATCTGCACCGGACATTGCGTCTGACAAAAAGACAGCAATCTCTGATCCGGACGTTGGTTTCCTTTCAGATGAAATTCCCTACCTTCCCGGTCCGCTGCCCGAGGAGGAACCTGTGCTGCCGGAGGTGAATGAAGACGAGTGGTTCTTCAGCGATGAACTGGAGGATGAAGACGGCGACCACGGCATGGCCAGAGACGCAGATCAAGGCGAGGAGGAGGACGATGAGTAAGGACCCTCAAAACTTCCGGTCTGACAAAGACATCCGCAAAACCGTGCAAAACTTGAGAACTCTCCACATCCCGCGTCCGGAATTCAACAAGCTAGACGCGCGCTTTGGCAGTCTCCTTGAGCAGCGGCGTGCTGACGATGCCGACGGTGTCGTCTTCAAAGCCAGGAGCATTATGCTGGTGGGACAGTCGGGCAGTGGCAAGACCACAGCGGTAAGACATCTCGTTCACAAATATAGGCGTTTGATGGCCACAGACCCAGGTGAGGAAATCTGTGAGTATATCGGGCTTCAGGTGCCAAGCCCGGCTACGATGAAGTTCGTTGGTGCAGCTACGCTACGGGCGCTGGGATATCCCTATGCCGGCAACAAACAAGGACCGGCGATCTGGGATCAGGTCAAGGAACAACTCAAACGTCGCCATACGCTCTTTCTGGGCTTTGACGAAGCGCAGGATTTGGCTCGATACCAAACCGAGAAAGAGCGTCAGTCCGTCGTGAACACACTTAAGTCGATGATGGAAAACTCTGTCTGGCCTGTAAGTCTGCTGCTGTCTGGGATGCCGGGTCTCAAAGATATTGTAAACCAGGATGCTCAGTTGGCACGGCGGGTTGACCCGGTGGAAATCGGTCGATTGCATTCACTGCGCGATGTCGGTCCCGTCATCAAGATCGTTCAAAAATACGCTGATCGGGCGCAGATCAATGTAGCGGCCTCGGTTAAAAACGAAGCCTTTGCCATGCGGTTGATTCACGCAGCGGACTATCAGTTTGGGCTTTTGGCCGAGATTGTTGTCCTCGCGGTTTCACATGCGCTGTTTACAGAGGGGTTCGAAGCAAATCTGGGCATTCGGCATTTTGCAGCGATCTACAGCGAAAGGAATGGAGCAGAGACCTGGATGAATGTCTTCATCGCTGAGGACTACGGTCGCATCAATCCAAGAAAGCTCCTGGACGACGGAGACGGGCCTGAAGACGGAGAAGACGCATGAAGCCCCTGCTGAACCCAATTCTCCCCTTCACAGAAGGGGAGACCCCGTCAAGCTATGTTGCTCGGTTGGCTCGACTATACACGAGCACGCCCCGTGATTTCTGCTCGGATCTTGGAATGCGATGGCCACATATCTGCTCAGCGCATTTGAACCAGTTGGAGACGTTGTCCCTGCTAACCAGGGTGCCTCTGACCAAGCTGGAACATGGAGCGGCCAGGTTGATTGGCCCCTGTCGCTATCGCGTCGGGCTTTCATCAGCGACCAACGGTACGCTACGCCGTGCGACCATCCGCATTTGTCCACGATGTATTTTGGAGACCATGGAGGCTTCTGGTCCTGAGAACGCGTTTCAACTTGTTGAGTGGTTGGTGCTTCCGATTGGGACCTGCGCAAAACATGGCGTTCCGCTGCTCCAGCTTCCCAACGCGTCATACGTACATCGCACCTATGATGTGGTTGAACAAGTGACGCGTCACCAAGATCTGATCTTTGAAGCCGCTCAAGACGCGACATCGCTTGGGCGATCCTCGTTTGAAACCTACCTGAGCCGTCGTATTGAGTTTGGGGTCGCCGGTGATTGGTTGGACTCGCTGGAGCTAACGCATCTTCATCAGGCTGCTCTGACATTAGGTATGGCGATTGCCATGGATCGCGGCGTCGGCCGCTCGGATTTGGACTTCGAACAAGAGCGTACTTCCATGTCAGCTGGTTTCGAGGTTCTGAAGAGTGGGCCGGAAGCCCTGAAAACTGAGTTGGAGCGTGCAAGGCGCCGGTCTTCCTCAAAGCGGTCTTATTTCACGACCGATATGGGCGAATTCTATACCTGGCTGAAAGAAACTGAAGAGGACCCGGCGACAGCAGTGCTCAGGGCTTGTGTGCAGGATTTTGTACGGGAGAACTATCCGCTGCAGACCGGCGCGAAAGTTCTGGGTGCGGAAATCTCAGCACCCAAACTTATCACGCTTGAACGCGCGCGAGAGCTACATGGGGTCGGCGAGGTTCGGGTGCGAGGCATTCTCGCCCATCTTCGCGGTCAAAACGCGAGCGACCTGTCAGATATAAAAGATGTCAGCCATGAGGATCTGGCTGCCGTGCTCGACTTCTGGTCTGGGTTGCAGAATATCAAATCCACCGCGGTCCAGCTGAATATCCTTCCGGTCCATGTTAAGGCACTGATCCGGCATAATGTTCTGGAAGCCTATCGTTTTGGAACGTCTCTGCGCTATGTTCCATCCTCCTCGGTACAGACCTTGCTGATTAGGCTTGAAGGCCTACGCATTGCCTCTCGGGCACGTCATAGGTTGCCTCTCTCGGAGTACAGCCGACAGAGCGGGGTGGCCCTGGCTCGCGTTGTCGCCGATTGGGCGGCAGGCCGACTGACCGGCGTTTGCAGAGATCCGGACGTAGAGGGGTTGGCTGGAGTTCTTATCGACTGCGCTGAGATCCTGGAGAAATCGGAGCGCGTGTTTTCTGGTGATCTGTCGCTTCTGGATGCGGCGGCGCGCTTGAGAATTAGCATCGGGTCAATCCGGCTGTTGCGAGATGGTGGATACCTGAATCAGATAAAACTGCGAAACCCGGACACGCAGCATTATCGCTACTACATCACTGAAGAGAGTATTCAGGCTTTTGAAAAACACTATGTAACGCTGGGCCAAATGGCAGAGCAGTTTGAGATCGCCGCGATCCATTTGGCTCCGGCACTGGATCGCAGAGCAGTTGAGACAATCCCCTGCGAGGCTGGGTTTATTCGTGCCTACCCGATCGAGACACGAGACGTGGTTCGGGAACTAGCGACCAGAGTAACGAGTTAATCTGATCCGACGGTTTCAGTAGCCACAGCGCCGCGGTTGCTCCCCCAGGTCTTGTTAATAAAACCATGATGTACCGTTCCAGATGGCCGTCTTGATACTGTGAGAAACCCAATGAACCGTCTAACTTTCGCGTCCAGCGTTTCGCCTGAGAACGAGCAGGTCATCCAATCTAAGCTTACCGCTTTAGAAGCGGATCATGATGTCCGAGTGCTGTTCGCCATTGAAAGCGGTAGCCGTGCATGGGGTTTCCCGTCTCCCGACAGTGATTACGATGTACGCATCATCTATGTACATCGGCCAGACTGGTATCTGAGTATTGAGCCCGGTCGCGATGTCATCGAACTGCCCATCGAGGGCGATTGGGACATAAACGGGTGGGATATTCGCAAAGCGCTTGGTTTGTTGATCAAACCTAATCCAGTGATGTTGGAATGGTTATCCAGTCCTATCAGGTACAGATGGAATGATGCGATATGTGAACGGCTGATTGCCTTCGCAGCCAAGACGACCTTCGGCGAATCCTGTCTGCACCACTATCGCAGCCTGGCACAGAAACAGTGGGACAAGCATGTTGGTGAGAGCCTGGATGTGAGCTTCAAAACGTATTTCTACATCCTGAGACCCGCTTTGGCGATCTCGTGGATCCGGCAGATACCCGACACGCCACCGCCCATGAACCTGCATGATCTCATGAAAGATCAGGATCTGTCTCCCAACCTAGTAGGGCACATTGACAGGCTTTTGACTTTAAAAAGCAAAACCAAGGAAATGGGTCGTGGACAGCGCATAGCGGTCATTGATGAATTCATACACGATCAAATGGCGTGGGCATCCGTAGTGAAAAAGAACGAAGATCGCCACGACCTCATGACCGAGGGCAATAACTTGCTGCGGCACATAGTGAGAAAAGACGCGGGACTCGGTTCGTGATCTAACGATGGCCGCAACGGGCCAAACTGCTTCGGTCGTCTCAACGGCCACCTGAGCCAAAGTGCGCGGCAGAGTTATGGAATGCTTCCGCCGCACAAACTCACCAATAATAGTGGTGGGGCTTGCGCCCATCGGGCCAGACTAGGTCGTCAGGATCAGCGCCTTTCAGGATGCCGGACGCAAGAGCCTTGGATTTGCGTCTCGTTGGACGCGTGTGACAGGTGATGTCGTGATAGCGTGGCCAATTGCCAAGCCACCGGACATCATCCGGGTCTTTTCCGAGACGACGGCTCAGACCTAGGCGTGAGTACCCGTTCCCAAGCACGGTACGGGGACGTTTGCGTTTGTAATGGGCCATGTCATTGGCCTTTAATGCAGTTTCTGAACTACATGGCACCCTCCGTCGGTTGGCTCGCTGGTTTTGGGCTGGGCTCGGATAGACGGCCGAAAACGCAGCCGGTCTGAATATCGGACTGGGCGAACAAGATCAATGGGGCGGGAAAAAGCCGCTCAATGTGGTGTTAGGTGATTGGGCCGGTAGGCTGTGGACGGACGGACCACTCAACCGGAGAGCGCTTCACATAACACCCGTTCAGCGACGTTCTCGGTTCGTATCGGGAGCGCCAAACATCCTTGGGTTGGGAAATTCCCGGCGCTGTGACGGACCTTCAGCGCCCGGACTGACGTTAAATTTCTAACCGTCATCCTCCCTCTCGGCGAGTGACCTGTTCAAAGCCTCGAACAGGAGACGCTCCTCGCGGAGTGGCGTTTCACAGATGCTCCAGGCCCGCCTCGGGTCTGGCCAAAGCGTGTCGAACAGTTCTTCGGTCATTACGACGTGGGTCACCCTCCCAGCGTGGCGTAGGAATGTCGGACCCTCATCCGCCTGGTTCATCAGGCTAACGACGTTGTATTGGAGCGTTTCGATGTCGAAGCGTTTGCCTTGAATCGGGGGGAGATCTCGAAGTTTCATGTTTTCCTTTCATAAGCGCAACCCAACGGTCACGGAAACGCCCGCGTTGAGTGCGAATAGATGGAGAACATTCAGATCATGGCGTCAGCTAACACATCGACACTTCGCTGTCACCATCTTCACAGAAATCTGGAAACACGCCGTTCGATGCAGGTTAATGAGATCATCGCTATGCGGGACAAAGTGGAAGTTTGCGGTGTGGCTGCCAAAGTCTGCTATTGTTCCGGGCAATCAACAAACAATAACTTTGGATGGTGTTGCATTAGTCAAGAAATAGCATTCTCTGAGTTTTAGAGACGTTTTCCAGTAGGCTTGGCTACATTCTCTGACAAATGAAATCATTTCGCTTGAAAATAAGCTAAGCGCGCAGCGCCATCACCACTTGTTGATACAGCATCCAAAATCTGCCAGCATACTTTGAAATGTCCTACTTCGAACATCATGTGAGTATTTTTGCGAGTTTGATGTGTACAAAAACTCAAAGCGACTATTGACGATATTGGCGGCAGATGTTGCTGGGTTTACGAAGCTCGTTTCTGAGGATGAAGAGGCTACCCTACATCGTCTCGCAGAGCTTCGTTCGATTATGGATCCGATTATCAAGTCTTACGGAGGCAGGATCGCAAACACGGCAGGCGATAGCGTGCTGGCGTGTTTTGACAATCCCACCGGCGCGGTGGAAGCCGCTATTTCCATTCAAGAACAACACAATGCTAACAATGCTCAGCTTAGAACAAGCGACCGCATGAGGTACCGGATCGGTATCAATATTGGTGAGGTCGTTCAGCAACCCAACGGTGATTTGTTGGGTCACGGAGTAAATGTAGCATCCAGGCTTGAGACGATTTCGGAACCCGGTGGAATCTGTTTAGCCGAAAACGTTATTGAGCAAGTCAAAGGAAGCTTGGATTACCGCTTCACAAAAATCGGCGAGCATTTTGTCAAAAACCTTGATCAACCATTGAAGGTGTACAAAGTAGGTGAGGCCACCCTGCCAACCTACGAGAAAGCCGCGCGACGACTTCAGGCTTGGGTTCGTGGGCAGTACTTTTTGCCCCTCTTGTTCGCAGTTGTATTAATATCTATTGGCTTTTCAACCTTTGTCCTTCTGTCAAACAAATCCGACGAAGCCAAAAGTTTTGACCCTGAATACCTCGAGGACTTTCTGACCTTAGATCCATCTCCCGAAGAATTGCTCGAATTTTTTGATTTAGTAACCGTCGGCGAATACGAGGATTCGACTTACTACGTAATCAGAACGTGGGGCGCAGAATTTGAGATTCTTGAAAAGGTTTCCGAAGCCTTGGGTGGACACCTCGTTACCATCACTGACGGAGAAGAAAACGACTTTGTGTATCAACTGACGCTGGAAGATGATGGGCACTGGGCGTTTGAAGGAAACCTCGCTCTGGGACCATTAATTGGCTTGGTGCAGGACCCCGAAGGCGCGGAGCCTGATGGTGGCTGGGGATGGGCAAATAATGAGCCCATGAATTTCTCCAATTGGAAGCGGGGTAGTCCTGACAATAGCAGCGGCAATCAGGATTTCGGGAATTTTCAAGGTCCTAATGTTCCCAAAACCAGCCCTCTTTGGAACGACACAACAATATGGAAGCGTTCGTTTATAGTTGAGGTTCCCAAACCCTAATTCCGAGATGTACCAGTCACAGTTTTGCGGAAGGTTCATAATTCAAGCGTGGTGCTTGACTGAATCCAGAACACCTCACTAGCATCAGTGAAAAGTATTCTAGTGGAGTATTGGTGAAATGCGATCCTTTTTCGTTTTAATTTCAATATGTTGTGTTGGATTTTTGGACGCAAAACCCGTAATGGCCGATTTCGCAAACGCCCCAAAAAGACTGGAATTCTTCTCCGCGAATAGTTCCTACCGAAATGCCTGGTGCCCTGAACGTAAGCCTTCCAAATTCACAACCGCACCAATCACACAACCCTTCAAAACAGCATCCGGAAAAGACCGGCCTCCCGCTGTTTTCATGAATGAACTCGGCGCGGCAAATTCCCATCTACTCCGTACCGGTTCCAAGGCGGACGCCAGCCAGATCGCCGATCAGCTTGCGGCAGCCGCTCAGGCCAGATCATTCGAAAAACAAGGTTTGTACGATGGCGTGAAGATAGACGCAGCCTGGTGGCAAGCGAACATCCTGCTCAACTTGTCGATGGTGCACAGTTCACTAAGCGCACTTTTGGGAAAAAATGACCCAAGAGTTGTCGCAATTGCGGAGTGGGGAGATCGGCTTGCAGCAAGGGCAGGCTCAGTAGGCGGTTTCGAGCAGATGTACGGTAAAGAAGGCCATGCCGCCCGTGCGGCTGGGCTTTTGGCATGGGGTGCAGAAACAGGTAATCGAAAAGCGTTCAAAAAAGGTGAAAGAGATCTAGCATATCTAGCGCGGCAAATGCGCCCGAATGCCCCTTTGGCCGGTACATTTGACCAAGCTCGCAACAAACGTCCGGCCAAGCGGCAACTACACTACACGTTTATCACATACGGGTACCTCGTGCTTGCGATGGATGCATCGCGGCGTGGCGGTGGAAAAGGCTTTCGACATAAGAGCCGTCAGACAGATATCCATGGAGCATTGGTATGGCTTGTTCAGTCATCAGCTGCGCCGAATAACCCAGTTGGCTTAAGCGGTCCCCAAGATACATTTTTCTGGACTACGCGAAGCGATAGGTACCACAACCTTGCTTGGGCGGAGGTTTATCTTCGCAACTATCCCAGCACCGAAGCAGGACTGCTTTTGAAAAGAAAGCTCAAAGGCCAACGTTCGCGCGGTGTGTTTGCCGGGTGGTACGGTGGCAACCTGACCTGTTCTCTTGGCCCGGGCAGTTAGGGCCAACCAAATATCGTGAGTACCGCTTGTTTACGCTCGAATATGGGCGCGACAAAACGGGGAACCTATCATCACGTGCTATGTTCATTAAATTCATGGTGTAGCGTAGTGTGCAGGAAACACCGCCACCAGTGAGCTTGTGGTGCCAACCTCTCGGACAACGCGGTACAATGTTGATTGGTTTATTAGTCGTGGATGGAAACAAAGCCGACGTTCGTGCACCATGCAGTATCAGGCACTATGGGCTCTATTGAGACCTTAGCCGCAGCGTTGATGAAGGACCACTATTCAGATTGGGTCAGAAATGCTTGACGTTTGGGCCAGAATTAAATGACGCGATTTGCAGATTTATTGAGGTTTTGACTGTCGATTGAGTCAAATATCAGTGACGTTCCACAGTATCTTTGTCAGGCGACACATAGTTCTGCCACCAGCGACAGAACCTTGCCATTTTCGCCTCACTTCCTTCATCCAGAACCTAGACCGATTTCAATGATCCTGACTTCCCTTTTGGGAAAATCAGGGCTGATTGGCAGATCAGACGCCGAAGGCGCCTGTCCCTGCTGATCTGCCACGTGGCGAACGCGGATGGGGGCGAGGCAATGCTATTCGACAATGGTGGTGCGGCCCGCGGGCGTAGCTGAGGACACGGTGTTGTCTAATAGGGTTGCCCGAGGGGGAAGGCAGCGTCTTACCCCTGATGGCCGGGGGCGTTTGGCTTGTCCAAATCCCGCGGCCCAAAAACAAGTGCGGCAGTGCAGGCTGCGCCGGTATTTGTTGCGCCAGAACACGTTGCTTTTCAGAATATTGGGCGGGAATTCTACTGGTGACGGTCGCCGCCTGAATGGTCAGCGCGCCCGAGCCGCGGTTGTCTGCTTCGATCGCGTTCTGACGGCTCTGAACTGAGTCAGTGACTGTGACAGACAAATCCGTGCCGCTGCCAAAGATTAATGCGTTAATGCCAACAGAATTTGCGCTGGAGACTGCTGCAGTGTAGATGGTCAGGGCCCCGCTGCCCCGATTAGCCGTAGATATTCCATTATTTAGGGCATTGATGGTCCCGGATGAGGTGATCGAAAACGCGCCGCTTTCTCCGCCACTGTTGGCCGAAATGCCACTGCCACGGTCGCTTGCAATATCGCCCACATTTACGGTCAAATCCCCGCTGCCGCCATTGTAAGCGTTGATGCCATCATTGATGCTTGTGATAGCACCTGAAGCGATCATGGTGGCTCTTTTGGTTATCGCACCGGTGTTTGTGTTGTTTCTTGCGTCACAGAAATACGTGCGTTCGGGAACTCTGTCGGGGGCGGAAAAGGGCTAAACAACGCGATATGTGTGTCGCCAAGGGTGCTTTCGTTGATCCGCGCTATCCCTGTAGGCCGTGCTTCTTGATTTTGTTGTAAAGCGTGCGGGTGGTCATTCCAAGTTCCTGCGCAGTTTGTGCCCGACGGAAGCCGTTGCGCGCCAGCGCTTCAGCGATCCAGTCGCGCTCGGATGCCGGTGTGTTTGTCAGAGACTCCGGGATACTGATTTTCGAACCCGAGACGGGTTTCCGTCGCAGGAATTCGACATCTTTCAGATTGATTGTAGCTCCATCTGATTTGCGTACCGCCCGCTGGACCGCAAAGTACAGCTCTCTGACGTTGCCGGGCCAGTCATGTTCCAGCATCAGACGCAGCGCAGCGTTCGAGAATTTCGGCGTTTCACTGGTCACCTGTCGTCCGATATGCAGCGCGAGTTCAGGAATATCGTCGATGCGTTCGCGCAGGGGTGGCAGAGTGATCTCGTGACCAGAGATCCGGTGATACAAATCCGGACGAAAGGTTTTGTTCTCGACGGCGTCCAAAAGGTTTGGTGAGGACGTGGCAATGATCCTGGCCTCTGCCTTTCGCAGCGTGTGATCCCCGATCCGCTGGACCATCTTTTCATCGGTGAATTTCAGAATTTTGCCCTGATGATCCGGGCCAAGGGCCGTGATCTCGTCAAAGACAATGGTACTGCCGGACGCCTGCTCCAAAGCCCCGCGCTGACTGCTTGTGCCGCCAAATGTTCCCGCAGCCTTGCCAAGCAGATGAACGCCACCTTCCGGCCCGTCCAAGGCCGGGCAGTCCACGACCACAAGCTGCCTCCGGGCCGAGGGACCCGCCGCGTGCAAACGCTGAGCCGCCCGGCTTTTGCCGGTGCCGGTTTCGCCAATCAGCAAAACCGGGATGTCTTCATAAGCCAGATCGTCTAGTTCCTCGCGGATCATCTGCATCGTGTAGGAGGACCCAACCAGATCATGCGCGCTGCTTGAGGCGACGGTGGCGATGCGCGACAAGCTTGGAATAGCCGTAAAGCCCTTGGTCACTTCGTTGAGCGTTTGTTCGACCGGCAACCGATCCAGTGTCGATCCGGCCACGAAACCTTGCACGCCGCAAATCCGAGTGATCGCCAACGCCTCTTCGGGCGAGGTGATTGGCCCGCCGTGGCAGAGTTTGTCGACCGAAGCTGGAACACCCTCCAGCACACGCTCGATCTGTGCGGCCGCGGATTCCAGCGTCAGATGGGTGTTCACGCCAGTATCGCCGCTGGTAAAGCCGATATTCACGCAAATGGCAGTTGCTCCAACCTCGACCATTCTGCGGGCCTGCGCGTTGGTCTGAACGTAGACAAAGGACTCCATTCCGGCTTTTACGGCTTCTTCGACCAACGAAATTTCACGTTCAAGCCCCAGCCCTTCACGTTCGATCAACGCGCCCAAACGGCCATCAATCAAAGTGGTCGAAGGGAAATTACACACGCCGGCAAAGCCCAGATCACTGGTGCGCTGAACCAGCTCGGCGACATCCTGATTGGGATCACTTACGGAAAGACCCGCGAAAAGAGGTGCCGAACACCGCCCCAGCATTTCACGCTCGGCAAACTCAAAAACCCAGTCATTGGCGGCGCGTACCGGCAGGAAGCTGACCAGCGATGACGCGCCCTGCACCCGAAAACGGCCGGCATTGAGCGCCAGAAGATAATCCGCACCGGCTTTGTCAGCCGCTTTCGCTGTCAGCCCTGAACCAACAACCGCACCAAACAGGAAGCTTTTGGGGTGTTTCATGATGTGCCCGCCTCCAGCCAGACCAGACCGTCCACGGCCAGTGTGCTAAGCGGAACCGAATCTTCGTGCCAGGCAGAGGTGTAAGCAAGGATCGAAACGTCCTTGGCCTCGGCCCGGATTGCATCGATCAGACGCTGGAGCGACCCCAGCACCATGGCGCCACTTTCTTCACTCCTGACGTCAAGGATACCGGGATGTAACACCAACCGTGTCAGCCCTGCCCTAAGGGCGGTCCGGGCCTGATCCAATGAAAGAAAGAAAGCCATCGCCTGAAACCCGGCCTCCTGCGCCCGGGCGAGGAAATCATATTCGAATTCGGGGGATGCGGGGATCGTCGACATGGATTGCCGAAGTGTGCCGTCCAGTAAAATGGATGACGGCCAGTTTGTAACTCCCAGATACCCGATCTCGTGCAATCGCCCGAACATCGTCGCCTCGGAGCCAAAGGGATCGCTAGCGAGAAGAGCAGCCCAGTCGCCCTGTCGATGATTTTCGCGAACCTGGCGGTTGTGATCCATGCGGGGCATCACAAATGCCAAATCCGTCTGCGGAGGGGTCAGCCCATGCAGTGCCGGGCAGAAGATCCGGTTACTTTGATCTGGGGCTTCGGTTCTTGAACCAGTAAGTGCCATTTTGATCATGCGGTCATTTAGGAAGAAATCGCCGGAAATGAGAAGCATTTTCTGTTTTTTTCTTATTGAGGTGCGTACCTAGCGAATCGAAAAATTATAAAGCATTGATTATAAACATTTATTTTTTCGTGCTATCACTTATAGTATTGGCCGCTTTTCCGAAACTCATGTCATGGTTTCCGTCAACGGGAGGAATCATGACACTTTTTTTAATCGTCACCCTGAACGGGTTGACGCTTGCCGCGCTCTATTTTTTGGCGGCCAGCGGCTTCAGCCTGATCTTCGGGTTGATGCGAACCGTAAACATGGCGCATGGGGCTCTGCTTATGCTGGGTGGCTATGTCGGTTACAGCATCGTTGATGCGACAGGGTCGTGGGGCTTGGGCGTGGTCGGCGGAGGGCTGGCCGCCGCATTGGCCGGGGCCATCGTTCAGGCCGGAGTGCTGGGGTGGATGCAAGGCGATGAACTGCGTCAGACGCTCGCGTCTATAGCAATCTCGATCATCATGGCGGATTTGATGCTGTGGTATTGGGGTGGGCTGACATATCAGGTCGAACTCCCCGAGGCTCTGGCGGGCGGTCAACGCCTGCCGGTGCTGGGGGTGGGATACGCAAATATCCGACTGGCGCTGATGGCGTTTGCCTTGGCGACCGGATTGGCCCTTTGGTTCCTGATCCAGCGAACGCGTTTTGGCGCGGTGATCCGGGCGGGCGTGGATGATCAGGACATGCTGCGCGCGTTGGGATATCCGATCAACCGCATCTTTGTGCTGGTTTTCGCGCTGGGTGGGATGCTGGCCGGAATGGCAGGCGTCGTGGCGGCCAGCGCGTTGTCGATTGCGCCGGGTACGGATCTGCAGTTCCTGCTGTCCTCGCTGGTGGTGGTGATCGTCGGGGGCATGGGGTCGATCGGCGGGGCCGCTCTGGGTGCGCTGCTGGTGGGTCTGGCCGAGCAATACGGGCTGGCCTATGCGCCGACCTATGGCGTGGTCTTCACCTTTGCGATCATGGTTCTGGTGCTGGCGGTACGGCCGCAGGGCTTGCTGGGAAAGGCCGAGCTATGAGGCACGCGCTGATCCTGATCCCGCTGCTGGCTTTGCCCTTGGTGCTGAACGATTTCTGGCTGACGCAGGTGGCCACCCGGTCGCTGATCCTGGGCATCATGGCGCTGAGCCTGAGCTTTCTGGCCACCTATCTGGGTGTCGTGTCCTTTGCGCAGGCCACCATGGCCGGGATCGCGGGCTATACCATCGCCTATTTCGGCCCCAATAGCGTGGGGATTGGCGTGCAGCTGCCGTCCTGGGTCTCGATCCCGCTGGCGCTGTTGCTGGCCGTGCTGTCCGGGGGGCTGATCGGTCTGATCGCGCGCCGGTCGCGGGGGATCTATGCCATCATGATCACGTTGGCGATTGGGGTGGCGTTCTTCTACTTCACCCGCCAGAACTATACGCTGTTCAACGGTTGGACCGGGTTTTCCGGTGTCCGCGCACCCGAGATCGGCAGCCTCAGCTTGCGCGATCCGCTGGCTTTGTACCTGCTGTCGCTGGGTACGGCTGTGCTTGCGTTGGCGCTGGTCAGCAGCTTTGTCCGCTCGCCTCTGGGCCTGACCATTCAGGCGGTGCGTGATGCGCCGGGGCGGGTGCTGGCGCTGGGGATTTCCGTCACAACGCCCATCGTGGCCGCCTTTGCTTTTTCCGGTCTGCTCGCCGGGGCTGGGGGCATTCTGAACGTCTGGTATCAGGAGCGGATCTCATCCTTTTCGGTGGGTTTGGGGCCGATCATCGACATCCTCATCATCGCCGTCATCGGCGGTCTGCGCCACCCGGCAGGTGCGTTTATCGGCGCTGTGGTCTTTGTCCTGCTAGACACGTTCGCCGTCGACCTGATCGACCGGGAACGGTTCAACACGCTGATCGGCGTTGTGCTGCTGCTGATCGTGATCGTGGCCCCGGGGGGGCTGCAACAATTGGCAAGCGACTGGATGGCTCGGTTGTGCCGTCCAGAAGTCAAAGAAAAATCAACTGTCTGAGCACACTCATAGGGAGGAACCTAAGAAATGAATAAGCTCAAAATGGCTGCATCCGCGCTCGCGCTTTGCGCAATGGCGGTCCCGGCATCTGCCGAGGAAGTGAAAATCGGCGTGATCTCAATTCTCGAAGGCGCGTTTGCCGCCTTGGGTCAGGACGGGATCCGCGGTGCGGAACTGGCGGTTCTGGAAACCGGTGGAGAGGTCGACGGCAACACAATCGAAGTCATCACCATGTCGTCCGACGCCAGCCCCGACAGTGCCGTGAACGCAGCCCGCAAACTGATCGAGCAAGACGGGGTGGACATCATCGTTGGCCCGCTGTCCGGGTCCGAGGGTCTGGCCCTGCGCGATCTGTCGAAATCCTATCCCGGCGTGACTTTCCTGAACGGATCGAGCGCGGCACAGGATACAACCCTGCGCGACAGTTCTGACGACTTCTACCGCTTCGGCGGCGACGGCGCACAGTGGATGGTCGGCGTGGGCGACTATGCCTATAACGACATGGGCTATAAAACCGTGGCCGTGATCGCCGAGGATTATTCCTTTCCCTACACGCAGGTTCTGGGTTTCATGACCGAGTTCTGCGAGGCGGGCGGCAAGGTGCCCGAGAAATTCTGGACGCCGATTGGCAACAAGGACTATTCCTCGGTCGTCTACTCGATCCCGCAGGATGTCGATGCGCTGTTCGTGGCGCTAGGTGGCGCGGATGCGGTCAACTTCCTGACGCAATACAGCCAGGCGGGTGGCGACAAGCCGATCATCGGCGGCTCGATCACCATCGACCAGTCGATCCTGGAATCCAAAGGCCCGTTCAAGAAACTGCTGGTCGGCGCCCCCGCAGGCACCCCGACGGTCAGCGATTTTGAAGGCGACGAATGGAAGGCCTTTACCGCCAGCTATACCGAAGCCTTCCCCGATGGCTTCTCGGCCCCCTCGCTGTTTGCGCATCACTACTACATGAGCGCCAAGGCCGCGATGCTGGCTCTGGACGAGGTGGATGGCGACCTGTCCGACAATCAGGCGGCCTTCCGGGCGGCGCTGAACGACCTGACCTTTACCACTCCGACCGGCGGCACCATGCGGCTGGACAAGAACCGCAACGGCGTGATCGACAACTTTGTCACCGAGGTTTACGAGCGTGAAGACGGCACGCTGGGCAACCGCGTGGTCAAGGTTGTGCGCGACGTGGATCAGCTGCTGGGACAGGACGAAGAGACGTTCCTGGCATCCGGTCCGGTCAGCCGGGACAACCCTTCGTGCCCGTAAACCACTCACATACCAATGCCAATGCCCTGGAGGTCCGGGGCATTGGCAAACGCTTTGGCGGGTTCTGGGCGGTGCAGGATATCGACCTGACCGTCCGTCCCGGCGAACGGCGCGCGATCCTCGGGCCAAACGGGGCGGGCAAGACCAGCCTGTTCAACGTATTGACCGGGGATACCAGCGCCACGGCCGGCTCGATCACGCTGTTTGGCGACAGCGTCACGCGCGAGCCGATCAACAAAAGAATTCAACGCGGGCTGCGCCGCACCTATCAGCACGCCCATCTGTTCAATGGCCTGACCGTGCGCGACACGCTGTTTCTGGCGGTGGCCGGGGTACGCGGCGGATGGCGGCAGGTGCTGCCGCTGCGGGCGGGAGATGACCGGCTGGCCAGCGCCGAACAGCTGGCCGAAACCGCAGGTGTGACCGATGTGCTGGACCGCGAAGTGTCCGAGCTCAGCCACGGTCAGCGCCGCCAGCTGGAGATCGGCATCGCGCTGGCCGAGAACCCGAAAATCCTGCTGCTGGATGAACCGGCGGCGGGGCTGTCACCGGCCGAACGGCCGAAACTCAGCGCCTTGCTGATGTCGCTGCCCAGGGATGTGACCGTGGTGCTGATCGAACATGACATGGATATCGCGCTGCAAACCTCAGAAAGCGTTTCGGTACTGTATAACGGGCGCATGCTGGCCGAAGGCTCGCCCGATGACATTATGCGCAACGAAGAGGTGCACCGCGTCTATATTGGGGGTGCCCATGGCCACTGACGCTCTGCTGAAAATCCGCAGTCTGGACCTGCGCTATGGCTCCAGCCATGTGCTGCACGGGGTCGACCTGCAGCTTGGGGACCGGCCGCTTGGCATTCTGGGCCGCAACGGCATGGGCAAAACCAGCCTGTGCAACGCGGTGATGGGGCTGCATCCGCATTCGGCCGGGGAAATCCGCTTTGATGGCACCGATATCTCGGGGCTTGCGCCCGAACACCGGGCGCAGATGGGGATCGGATATGTGCCGCAGGGGCGGCGCGTGTTCCGGTCGCTGACGGTTGAGGAACATCTGAAGATCGTCGAACGCAAGGGCGGCGCGTGGTCGATTGACCGGGTGTACCAGACCTTTCCGCGCCTGAAGGAACGCCGCCGCAATCTGGGCGACCGGCTGTCGGGGGGCGAACAGCAGATGCTGGCGATTGGCCGCGCGCTGCTGCTGAACCCGCGCCTGATGGTGCTGGATGAACCGACCGAGGGGCTGGCCCCCGCCATCGTCTCGGATGTGATTGACCTGATCGAGCTGATCGCGGGCGAAGGCATTGCGGTGTTGCTGGTCGAACAGAACATGCATGCGGCGCTGGCCGCCGTGCAGGACGTGGCCATCATGGTCGGCGGAGAAGTTGTCGAGCGGATGACGGCAGAGGCGCTGGAAAACGATCCGGCGATGCAGAAACGCCATCTGGGGCTGGAACCCGGACAATCGGGCTGAGGGAGGGAGAGACGATGACAAAAAGAGCTTACATTGTCGGAACCGCCGATACCAAAAGGCCGGAACTGCGCTATGTGCGCGACCTGATCGATGCGGCGGGGATCGAAACCGTGCTGGTCAATGTCGGCACCAAAGGCGGCGAGGCCGGCGTGGATGTGACCGCCGCCAGTGTCGCCGCGTGTCATCCTGACGGTCCCGCGGCGGTGTTCGTGAATGATCGCGGGCAGGCCGTGACCGAGATGTCGCGCGCGCTCAGCGCCTTTGTGCTGGGCCGCGACGATCTGGGTGGCATCATTGGGCTGGGCGGCTCGGGCGGCTCGGGGATCATCGCGCCTGCCATGCAGGCTTTGCCCATCGGCGTGCCCAAGGTGCTGGTCTCGACGCTGGCCTCGGGCGACGTGTCGGCCTATGTGGGCGCGTCGGATGTGAACATGTTCCACCCGGTGACGGATGTATCGGGGCTGAACCGCGTCTCGCGCCGGTTGCTGGGCAACGCGGCGCACGCGCTGGCGGGGATGATGGCCAACCCGGTGCCCGAAGCCCCCGATGACCGGCCCGCTCTGGTCCTGTCCATGTTCGGGGTGACAACCCCGGCGGTGCAGGCGATCACCGACGGTCTGTCCGATGACTTTGACTGTCTGGTCTTTCACGCCACCGGCAGCGGTGGCCGCTCGATGGAGCAGCTGGTCGATCAGGGCGATGTGGCCGGGGTGCTGGACATCACCACCACCGAAATCTGCGACCTGATCGTGGGCGGTTTTCTCAGCGCGGGCGAGGACCGGCTCGACAGCATCGCACGCACGAAATTGCCCTATGTGGGTTCGTGCGGGGCACTGGACATGGCGAATTTCTGGGCGCCTGACTCGGTGCCCGCGCAGTTCAAGAACCGGAACTTCTATCACCACAACGCGCAGGTCACCCTGATGCGTTCGACGCCCGAAGAATGCGCGCAGATCGGCACGTGGATCGGCAACAAGCTGAACGCCTGTGACGGCCCGGTCCGGTTCCTACTGCCGCTGCGCGGGGTCTCGGCGCTGGATACCGAGGGTGGGGCCTTTCACGACCCAGCCGCAAACGAGGCGCTGTTTCAGGCGCTGCGCGATACGGTGAACCAGACCCCCAACCGGCAGCTGGTCGAGCTTGACATGCACATCAACGATCCCGCCTTTGCCGAGGCCGCGATCAGCAATTTCAAAGAAATCTACACCAAGAAGGATACCTGATATGGCAGTCACGGGACGCGCAGACATCCTCGGCCGCTTGCGGGCAAAGATCGCCGCTGGCAAGGTCATCACCGGCGGCGGGGCAGGCACCGGCCTGTCCGCCAAATGCGAAGAGGCCGGCGGCATCGACCTGATCGTCATCTACAACTCGGGCCGTTACCGCATGGCCGGGCGCGGATCGCTGGCGGGCTATATGTCTTACGGCAATGCCAACGAGATTGTCGTTGATATGGGGCGCGAGGTACTGCCCGTGGTCAAGAACACGCCTGTTCTGGCCGGGGTGAATGCCACTGATCCCTTCTGCATCATGGACAAGTTTCTGGACGATCTGGCCGCGATGGGCTTTGCCGGGGTGCAGAACTTTCCCACCGTCGGCATCATTGACGGCCGCTTTCGGCGCGAGCTTGAGGCGACCGGTATGTCTTATGACATGGAAGTCGAGATGATCGCCAAGGCGCATGAGCGCGACCTGCTGACCACACCCTATGTGTTCAGCGCAGACAACGCGGCAGAAATGGCCAAGGCGGGCGCGGATGTAATCGTGGCGCATTTCGGTCTGACAACCGGTGGGGCCATCGGGGCCGGAGACAGCGCACCTGACATTGCCGAATGCGCCCGGCTTTACAATGAATGGGCCGCCGCTGCGCGGGCCCATCGCGACGATCTGATCTTTATCTGCCACGGCGGTCCTTTGGCCGAGCCGGAAGATGCGCAGAAATTCCTGAACCTCTGCCCCGATTGCCACGGCTTCTATGGTGCGTCATCCATGGAGCGCCTGCCGACTGAACGCGCAATCACCGAACAAACCAAGGAGTTCGGAAGACTGACCCGTGGTGCCGTACGATCGGAAGGCGCCGCCTGAAGACCTGAACCTGCGCTGCGATCGCATAACTGAAAAACATCGGAGAACATTGATGACCGGAAAATTCATGCTGTCCGCGGACACGCCGCAAGAGGTGCTTGACTGGGGCAAATTGCGGTGGATGAGCAACCCGCCGTCAACAGGCGCGGGTCAGCTTACTGTGCTTGAAGTCAGCGTCGAACCCGGACAGGGCCACAATTTCCACAAACACCCAGATCAGGAAGAAGTCATCTATTGTGTCGCCGGAAAGGTTGAACAATGGCTGGGCGAAGAAAAGCGCGAAATGGGACCGGGGGATTCAGTTTTTATCGGTGCGGACGTGGTCCATGCGACGTTCAATATTGGCGACAGCGATGCGACGCTGTTGGCCATTTTGGGGCCATGCGTCGGAGAAATGGGGTATGAGATTGAAGATGTCGCCGATCAGGCCCCCTGGAACGGGTTGCGGTAGATATCCGCAACCGACGTGCCGTGCTCGTCCTTTTTCAGAATGAGCGCCTTCGGTCCTTCTTCCAGCCGGAAACACCTGGCAGAAAACTCCGGCTTACAGCACACCGGTTTTCAGGAGGCAGAGCAAACGAAACCCCACACCCTATAGCTCCGACGAAAGCAGATGCTTCGCGTTGTTACCCAATACAAATTGGGGTACATTTTTTCTTGCAGGGGAGTCCCACCGAGGGGACTGAGAGGCTGACGGGGCATTGCCCGGCGACGCGACCCTTTGAACCTGACCCAGTTGATACTGGCGTAGGAAGCTAGGGTACGCAGGCCAGGGATTCGGGCAGGCGTTCTCCGAATAAGGGGGCCATACACCCCCTCGTTTCCCCAAGCCACAACTCATCTGGTCTCTTTTTGAGTTGAATTGCTTGAGGAGCACCAACATGAATGGCCCCAACCCCAAAATCACTACGGGTGAATTGCCCGCTTCGAGAAAGATCTACGTGAATGGAGCGCTGCATCCGGAAATCCGCGTCCCCATGCGTGAAATCTCTGTCCACCCGACAGCGGGAGAACCGCCGCTGCCCGTCTATGACAGCTCGGGTCCTTACACCGATCCGAGCGTTGTCACCGACATTCGTCAGGGCCTGGCACCGCTGCGCCGCAAGTGGATCGAGGCACGCGGTGACGTCGAAGAATATGATGGCCGCGAGATTAAACCTGAGGATAACGGATTTGTCGAAGGAGACCGGCTGACTCCGGAATTTCCGGTGCGCACACGGCCTTTGCGGGCAACAGATAGCAAGGCGGTGACGCAGCTTGCGTATGCTCGCGCCGGTATCGTGACACCAGAGATGGAGTTTATTGCGATCCGTGAAAACCAGTTGCGCGAGGCTGTGGCTGAACAACGCGAAGGCAATGATTGGGGTGCCAATATCCCGAATTATGTGACCCCGGAATTTGTGCGGGATGAGGTCGCCGCAGGTCGTGCAATCATTCCCGCCAATATCAACCACCCCGAAAGCGAACCTATGATTATCGGGCGCAACTTTCTGGTCAAAATCAATGCCAATATGGGCACATCTGCAGTGACCTCCTCGATGGAAGAGGAGGTGGATAAGATGGTCTGGTCAATTCGCTGGGGTGCCGACACGGTGATGGACCTGTCGACTGGCCGCAACATCCATAACACCCGTGAATGGATCATCCGCAACTCGCCGGTTCCGATCGGCACAGTGCCGCTCTATCAGGCGCTGGAGAAGGTGAGCGGGATCGCCGAGGACCTGACGTGGGAGGTGTTCCGCGACACATTGATCGAGCAGGCCGAACAGGGCGTGGATTACTTTACCATTCATGCGGGCGTTCGTTTGCATATGGTTCCGATGACCGTGAACCGTGTGACTGGCATCGTCTCGCGTGGTGGGTCGATCATGGCCAAGTGGTGCTTGCATCATCACAAGGAAAGCTTCCTGTATGAGCATTTCGACGAAATCTGCGACATTTGCCGCACCTATGACGTATCGTTCAGCCTCGGGGACGGTCTGCGTCCCGGCTCTATCGCGGATGCCAATGACGCGGCGCAATTCGCCGAGTTGGAAACGCTGGGCGAGTTGACCAGGATCGCCTGGGCAAAGGATTGTCAGGTGATGATCGAAGGCCCCGGCCATGTGGCGATGCATAAGATCAAGGAGAACATGGACAAGCAACTGGAGTGTTGCCACGAGGCACCTTTTTACACGCTTGGGCCCCTGACCACCGACATCGCGCCGGGCTATGATCACATCACAAGCGGCATCGGCGCGGCAATGATCGGTTGGTTCGGTTGTGCGATGCTTTGCTATGTCACGCCCAAGGAACATCTGGGTCTGCCGGATCGGGATGATGTGAAAACCGGTGTCATCACCTACAAGATTGCTGCGCATGCGGCGGATCTGGCCAAAGGATTGCCAGGCGCGCAACGTCGCGATGACGCCTTGTCGCGCGCCCGGTTCGAATTCCGTTGGGAAGATCAGTTCAACCTGTCGCTCGACCCCGACACCGCGCGCGAATTCCACGACCAGACCTTGCCGAAACAAGCCCACAAGGTGGCGCATTTCTGTTCAATGTGCGGGCCAAAATTCTGCTCGATGCGCATCAGCCACGATATCCGCTTCGAAGCACAGAAAGAAGGGATGGAGGCAATGGCGGCGCGTTTCCGAGAAGGCGGTGATCTCTACGTTCCATTGGAACCTAAACAGAGCTGAAAACTGTCGCCGGAGCCGAGTCTAGGCTCCGGCGACACCTGCAAACTGCGGACCGAACCCGAGTCAATCTGGCGATGGTGTCGGCAAATGCGCATGGGGGCATAAATCATCATCGTCCAATACTTCAGTGGATTCTACAATCCTAGACGAGGGCACTCAGCCTTGAGCTGAAAAAGATTGGTTGCCCTTGGGATCTGTTCCAGCTGGGGCCCCAATGACACCTTAAGATCGGATGTCATCAGATTTTCACCTGTATTGGCTCTGTCGCTAACTTCGCGCCTACCTATTGCTGGCGGTGATCATCGCGGTGGGTCTGTCCGGCATCCGATCCAAAGCGGATCCAGGCAAGCACTGGGACATCGACATGTATGCCGAAGGCCGCAGTGTACACGTGGTGCCCAAACTGCCACCGTACACGCTAGACGCCCTGCGTGAATACGACAAGGACAAAGAATTGAAGGCGATGATGGAGGCCGAATTCTCATCCGCGCACCTGTATATGAAACATCTGGTATGGAATTCGTTCTTGTCGCATTATTCGCGTTGGGAAAAAGACAACACGCTGGACACTTGACCGAGCAGGGCGCCCTGTTTTTGCCCTGCTGCCGATGGGGTAGGGGTCTTTGGTGATGTCCGTCGCCTCTGGCCGACACCGCGATTCTGCAGATACCCCAAACCTCCTCTCGAAATTGATAGACGTGACCCGGCTGCCCTAAAGCATCTGGATCACTCCTTTGTGAGGATAGTACGAAATCGACAGATCAATGATCTAAATACGACATAAAATTGTCTTTACGTCAAAAACGCCTAATGAATTCGTAAAAATAAGTGGACAGAGTGAATATTTCGCAGTTCACTTCCTGACAGCCGCATTGGACACACACTCGCAGCCCACCCGCGATTTTGGTTTTGAAACCCTACGTCAGGAACTTGAACGATGAATACGATCACTTCGTTGCTTGAGTCTTTTTACGAAGAAACCACACCCAAACGGGGCTTGCCTGCGGCGGCCTACAAGGATGCGGAATTCTGGGAGGCGGAATGCGCCTCGGTCTTTACCCGCAACTGGGTCTGTGTCGGGTTTGTCCATGAATTGCAGGCCGCCGGGGATGCGGTGCCGGTCACGCTGGCCGGGCATCCGCTGCTTTTGGTCCGCAATATGACGGGCGAAATCCGGGCGTTTCACAATATCTGTCGCCATCGCTGCCTAACGCTGGTGGATGCGCCCAAGAATGTGGGCAAGCTGATCCGCTGCCCATATCACGCCTGGGCCTATGATTTGGACGGGAAACTGCGCGCCGCACCCCATTTCGGCGGTGTAAACGAGCATCAGGCTGAAGGGTTCGACGCGTCGCAAAACAGCCTTGTGCCGGTGCGCAGCCATGTCTGGAACGATTGGGTTTTTGTTAATCTCGACGGCAACGCACCGGATTTCAATGCCTATTCCGCCTCGATGCAGGCGCGTCTGGAGGGCATCGACTGGGACAAGGTCGATTGTATTGGAACGCTCGATTTCGGAGAGATCGCATGCAACTGGAAGTTCGTCATGGAGAACTTCATCGAACCCTATCACGTGCAGTTCGTCCATGCCTCGACCACGGATCAGCCGCTTGCCGACCACTATACCATCGTTGACGGCAACTGCCTTGGCAGTGCGGTCGATCTGGATGAAGAGATCGGGACATCCGGCAGTCTGGGGGTCAGCTCGCGCTATCTGACGCTGTATCCCAACTTCATTCTGGGTCGGTATTTTCCCGACCAGATGGGGGTTTACCTGAACATTCCAACTGGTCCGGGGACGATGGTCCAGAAAAGGGCGCTTTACACCACCGAGGGTCAGACCCTGACACCCGACGCGATCGAAGGCCTCAAAAAGCTGTGGTGGGACGTGCACAAGGAAGATCACGAGATGACCGAGCGACTGCAACTTGGTCGGTCATCGACCGTTTCCAAGGCCGGGGGCGTGTTGTCGCCCGCGTGGGAAGACAGCGTGCGCGCCTTTCAGGAACTGGTGGCGCAGGATGTGACCACACTCGAAAAACACTGAATCGAGGAGACCAAAGTGAGCGAGAATATCAGCAGCGGGTTCCGTCTGGCGCATACCATGATGCGAGTGATGGACATGGAGAAGTCGCTGGAATTTTACTGCGGCATTCTGGGCATGCAGGTCCTGCGACGCACCGATTACCCCGAGGGTAAATTCACCAACACCTTCATCGGCTACGGCCCCGAAGCCGAGTTCCCGACGTTGGAGCTGACGGCGAACTGGGATCAGGAAGACCCCTATGAAAAGGGCAATGGCTGGGGCCACATCTGCATCGAGACACCGGATGTCTACAAGGCCTGCGAAGAACTGGCGGCCGCAGGCGTGAATATCACCCGCCCGGCCGGTCCGATGAAGAACGGCACCCGCGTCATTGCGTTCTGCGAGGACCCGGACGGCTACAAGGTCGAGCTGAACGAAAGCATTCTGAAACATCTGGCCAAGGAAGGGTCGTGACCCATGAGCAATGCACCAAGACTTATGAAATGGGATCTGGTCGAGGATCGCTATAACGCAATCGGTGAAAGCGACAGCGACACCTATATCAAGCCCATGGTCACAAGCGAATTCAGCAAGACCATGTGCGGTGGGATCAACGTTCTCAAGAACATCAAGGTGCCGTGGGATCTGACCTGTGATGAGATCATCTATGTGCTGGAAGGTACGTTCCGGCTGGTCTGCGATGGGGAAACATACATCTGCAACCGCGGCGACGTGCTGTATATCCCCAAGGACAACCACATCTCTTACGAGGCGGATGAACGCTGCGTAATCTTCTATGCCGCCTATCCCCACAACTGGAAACAGCTGGCCGGTATCACACAGGTGCCCGGCATCGACCCCGACGACTTTGTGCCCGGCTAAGTGCCGGGGCCCCGGCCCGCTGACAGGAGGACGCCCAGATGCCAAAAGACAATCCCACTGCCAAAATCTATTACGACAGCTTTCACGATGCGGTCGAACGCAACCGGCCCAAGATCCCCGAGGTTAAAAAGCGCCTTGAGGATGCGGGTGTCAAATATGTGATGGGGGCTTGGATTGACCTGCACGGCATCCCAAAGACCAAACCCGTCCCCATGAGCGATTTTGAGGCGCTGTGTCTGGGCAAGGGGCCGCAATTCGCCGTGCATTCGATCTCTTACGTCCCCGAGCTGAGCCCCGCTGACAGCGATCAAGTGGTGGTTCCCGATTTGGACGCGGTCTATGTCTGCCCGTGGGACACATCGATGGCGATCATATTCTCGGACCTCTACTGGGAGGACGCACCCTACAACGTCTGCCCCCGTCAGGCCCTGAAACGCGCCATGCACGAGGCCGCGCAGGCAGGTTACATTGGCTATGCCGGGGTCGAGCCCGAGTTCATCGTGATGAAATACGATGAAAACGGTCAGCCGGTGAAAGCCTTCGATGACGACCCGGCACTGGGCCTGCGCCCGCGCCGTCAGGCCTTTGGCTATGACGTGGAATATTCGGTGGATTCGATGCCCTTCCTCAAGGACATGATCGACATTATCGAAGGGCTGGGCTGGAACCTGCACGACGTGGTGGCCGAGGGCGCTTATTCCCAGTTCGAGCTGGATTTCCACTATACTAACATGCTGGAAATGTCCGATCGGCTGGCCTTTCTGCGCATTGTTTTGAAAGAGGTTGCCAAGAAGCATGGCTGCTTCGTGACCTTTATGCCCAAGCCGACAGTGGGCGACTGGCGCTCGGGCGCGCATATCAACATGTCGATGCAACATGAAAGCCGCCCCGGTGAGAATATCTTTGAAACCTCCGAAGGCGACTGGTCGGATGAAAGCCGCTGGGCTGTGGGCGGCCTGATGCAGCACGCCGAGGCGATCACCGCCATCACCTGTCCGACGGTGAATTCTTATAACGGTCTGGTCCCGCGCGTGGGTGGGTTCGAGGGTGGCACCGTGACCTGGGCGCCGACCAATATCACCTATGGGTTCAACAACCGCTCGGCCCAGTTCCGTCTGCCGCAAAGCCGCCACTGCATCGAGAACCGCGCTTGCGATATGACCATGAATGTCTATCTTGCGATGGCGATGCATCTGAGCTGCGCGGTGAAGGGCATCAAGAACAAGATCGATCCGGGCCCTGCGACCGATTTCGACCTGTATTCTAAAACCGAAAGCGAACTGGCTGATCTTGGCATTCGACGCCTGCCGCGTACCTTGTGGAACGCTATTCAGGCGCTGCGTGGTGACGACATGGCCGCGCATGTGATGGGACCGGTGATGCGCAACTCGTATCTGGAATACAAAAACGACGAGTGGGAGCGATACCACCAATCCGTCACCGATTGGGAAGTGCAGGAATATCTACGGCTCTATTGATTTCCACCTCGGGCGGCCCTGGGGGCGCGAGGATCCAACACCCGGAGAAGGGCATGACGCAAGATTATCAGATCCTTGAGCTAGGCGATTTTCCACTGTTGTCCGGCGCAGTGCTGCGGGGTGCGAAGCTGGCCTATCAGACCTATGGAACGCTTGCGCCCGAACGTGACAATGTGATCGTTCTGCCCACCTTTTACACCGGCACCAATTCCCGGAATGAGGGGTTCTTCGGCCCCGGTCGCGCGATTGACCCGGCGCGGCATTTTATCGTCAGCCCGAACCTGTTTGGCAACGGGCGATCTTTGTCCCCGTCGAACGCGCACGTGCCACAGGACGGACCGCGTTTTCCGCTGGTTCAGATGTGGGACAATATCGCGGCGCAGCACCGGCTGATCCATGATCATCTGGGCATCAACCGGATTGCGCTAGTGGCCGGTTGGTCGATGGCCGGGTGCCAGTCTTATCAATGGGCGGCACAGTACCCCGACATGGTGCAGGCGATCCTGCCATTTTGCGCCTCGGCCCGGACCTCGCCGCATAATTTCGTCTTTCTCGAAGGGGTGAAGGCCGCTCTCTGTGCTGATCAGGCATGGAACGGGGGCGACTATGACAACCCGCCCAAAGCCGGACTAAAAGCCTTTGGCCGTGTTTATGCGGGCTGGGCGTTTTCGCAGGCCTTCTACCGCGAGGGGCTGTATAAACAGCTGGGGTTCGACACGCTCGAAGATCTGCTACTGGATTGGGAGGTTGATCATGTCGAAGGTTGGGATGCCAACAACCTGTTGGCCAAGCTGGCCACGTGGCAGGCGGGCGATATCGCGGCGGGGCCATTGTATAGAGGCGATTTCAAGGCCGCGTTAGGGGCCATAAAGGCACGCGCCATCCTGATGCCCTGCACGCAGGACCTCTATTTTCCGCCCGAAGACAACGAGATCGAGGCCCGGCACATGCCAAACGCCCGGTTTCGACCATATGACTCGCCCTGGGGCCATTGCGCGGCCAATCCTGGCAACGATGCCGGTTTTACGGCGGCTATTGATAACAATATCCGTGCGCTTTTACAGCAATAGGCGGGGATAGGATGCATCGTGCCGGAAATTGGTTTGCTGTCCCGGCAGGTTGGACCTTATGATCGAGGTTCACAAAACGGGCCGTTGGGCCGACAGACACAAGAAGGACGCGCTGTGAACTTATCGCGCAAATCAGAAGCGGATAGACCCTTGCGTCAGCGCAGCACGCATTCGGTGGATGAGCGTTTAAACAGTGAGATTGTCCGTATGCTTGAGGAAGACGGCCGCATGCCGTTTTCCGAGATTGCCCAAAAACTCGATGTGTCCGAGGGCACCGTGCGTAATCGCGTCAACGCGATGAAAGAGGCGGGCCTGCTTCGGATTGTGGCGATCACGGACCCGACGGCCTCGGAATACAAGGCAGATGCGATGGTCGGCCTGAAGGTGGCACCGGGTACGACCCCGCACACCGTGGCAGCGCGTTTGGGGGCCGTGCCCAGCGTTGTATATATCCTGTGGGTCACGGGGCGGTTCGATCTGATGGTGGAACTGGTTTGCGACGAACCGGATGATCTTGCGGCCTTCCTTGAAGAGTACATCCATGGGGTTGAGGACATTTTGGATTCGGAAGTGATGCTAGGCCTCAAGAACTTCAAAAACCAGTTCTTGCTCAAGCGAAACTGGGAACAGACAAGCAGAGACTGACTTATCTGTTCCTTGGCTTACGCCACTTCTGACCGTATCAAGCCGTCAATTCCCCTAATTACAAGCGCCAGTCGTTCCAACCGATCATATCGTCAAGTAGCTTCTACATCCTTGTCCGATCTGGTGGCCAATTAGCGGAACTTCGTCAATAGGTGTTTCCCGCAAGGTCTTGCAAGGATCGGGAGGCACGGATTTATGCCTCCCGAGAGTTGGTTTCTACTGCGACATTCCACCTTCGGTCGAGATTTGTTCTTCGACGTGAGACTGATTGGTTACGTCCGAACCCCGCGGAGGATAGTCCCTGAACGTAGAGAGGTGGTTTTGGACGATTTTGGCCGCCGGCCCAAAGGCCCACATCTTGTTGCCCATCCAACGTGTATACATCCCCGACTCTTCGGCCGCTTTTTCGTAGGGATCGCGACGTAGGTTGAACAGCAAAGGGGCGTTCAGCTCCTCTTTTGGCCCTGCCCAACCTTCGGTCTGGATCGTGAAATGTGCTTTCCAATCGCCATGGCGCACGGCTTGCAGATCGGGGCCCTCATAGTAGATGATCTCTTCCCGGTTACTCTCCCCCTCACCAGTAAGGAACGACAGTTGGTTGTACCCATCCAGGTGCACCTGATAGCCCTCGTAACCCTCCAGCAATGAACCAGTCAGATCATTGGGCCCGCCAGCAGCGGCAACAAGGGTGGGCATCCAGTCAAGACCGGCAAAAATACCGTTGCTCACAGTTCCGGCAGGGACTTTTCCGGGCCAACGGATGATGGCAGGGACGCGGAAGCCGCCTTCCCATGTTGTGCCCTTTTCACCATGGAACGGCGTTGTTCCTCCGTCCGGCCAGGTCATGGTTTCCGGTCCGTTGTCAGACGTAAAGACAACAATAGTGTTTTCTGAGACGCCCAATTCTTCCAACCGCGCCATGACTTTGCCCACGTTGTCGTCAAGCTCTTTCATCACGACATCCTGCAAACCGCGCCCGTCGCCCAGCATGGCCTCGTATTCGGGGCTTAGATGAGTCCAGACATGCGCGCGCGCCGGTGCCATCCAGACAAAGAACGGCGTTTCGCTGTCGACTGCGCGGTTGATGAAGTCCAGCGTGTGGGCTGTCACTTCGTCGTCCAGCGTTTTCTGCCGTTCGGGCGGAGCGGGGCCATCGTCAACAATACGTTGTTTGCCAACCAGACCCCAACGCGGGTCTACGGTTTCATCAACTGTATCAGCCGCATAAGCGTGAATAATGTTCCGAGGGCCAAAAGTCTCGTTGAATTTCTGATCTTTAGGCCAGTCCGGATCAGATGTGTATTCCATCGCGTTCAGGTGGTAGAGCCAGCCCCAGTACTCATCAAAACCTTTCACCGTCGGCAGGAATTTATTCATATCCCCCAGATGGTTCTTACCAAATTGCCCGGTCGTATAGCCCAGAGATTTCAGCATATTGGCCAGGGTTGGATCATCCTCGCTCAGACCTTTTTCAGGGTCCCCGGGCAGGCCGACCGTGTGCATTCCGGTACGTACCGGCAACTGTCCGGTGATGAAGGCGGATCGCCCGGCAGTGCAGCTTGGCTGCGCATAGTAATCCGTCAGACGCATACCGTCGGCGGCCAGTTGATCAAGATTTGGGGTTTGGATGCTTTTCACACCCTGATGATAGCTGCCAAGACTGGCCCAGCCGACATCGTCGGCCATGATGACAAGAATATTGGGCTGGTCGGTTTCGGCCAATACCGGCAGGGCACAAACCGCCGCCGTGGCTAGTGTGGCGGATACCGCAATAGATCGAAGAGCGAACATTGTTACCTCTGTGGACTTAGAAAAAGATCTCGATGGTGGAAATATCGAAGGGTCCGTCAGGGATAACGATTGAGACTTTGTTGTCGCAACAGAGCTTTACCATGATTTCATATTGTGAAATCTAAAACACGAAACTTGAAATGAAATTGGCCGCACGATGAACGAAAACGCATTGACCGCCTTTCTGGTATTGGCTGAAACCGGCAGCTTTCAAAATGCGGCTCGTTTGATGGGTGTCTCCAACGCGTCCTTGTCCCGCTATGTCGGGCAGGCTGAGGATCAAACGGGCCTTGTTTTGTTCCATCGCAGCCGCAACAGCAGCACATTGACACGCGCGGGGCAAGAATTTCTGCCAATTGCGCAGGCGCTCCGTGAAGATTTGAACCGCTATGCAACTCGCGTGGCTGGATTGCGTGAATCCGGGCCGGGCACTTTGCTAATTGGGTGTGGGCCGCTCACCACAAGAACTTTGATCCTGCCTGTCTTACGCGTCGTGCGACGGGCGATGCCTGACCTGCGTTTCCGAATTCTGGTTAGTGCCTATGCGCGTCCACTCGACTTATTGCAGGCGGGCGAATTCGACGTGTTCGTGGGCGATCTGACTTACACACCCGAAGCCGAAGATGTCGAGATCATGGTGATGGAGAAGCAACCCATTCAATTTGTCGCTCATCGAGATCACGAGATTCACCAGCGCGGTCCGCAAACCATGGCGGGCATATTAGATTATCCCTTTGCATCACCGCATCTGCACAAACACTGGAAAGCCGCTTTGACAAAAGCACTAGGTGGCGGCGCTGAGGCCGTCGAAAAGGTCAATTCACAGCCGCTTATCGAATGCGACGATTACAACCTCCTGACCGGGCTGTTGACGGGGCCTGACTTCGTTGTGGGAGGGATGCCCGACACATTCGCGGAGCTGATCCGGGCAAACACAGTCAAACCCGTGTTGATGAAGCAGAAGTTGACCTGGAACATCTGTGCGGCGCGCAAGTCGCAGAACGCGTCCGCCGCAGTTGAATTGTTTTGGAATAAGCTTGCCAATTATAAGGCGTGATCGGAGGTTGGAGGCACAAAGAGACCTGTAACTGAAGCAGTTCCTTACCCATATGAGAGTCGTTCTTTTATGCCCGGTAGATTTGCCGAGTTTCCGCTTGGGTCCCGAGAGCAGCTTTTGGATGAAAATGACCAATAACAGCGAATTCCGGTTTGCGTCAGTTTAGCCAGTCTCTGACATTGCGCTTGCAGCGAATGGCCGGAAAATAGGCTGAAAACGCAACATTCGAACAAAGCGCTAAAGGTCCGCTAAGGGCCGCGAGAAACAGCAAACCGACGCGCACAAAGTTGGAACTAAGTTCTAGCTCCAGCAACTGGTCTGCAGCTCAGGATCTAATTTCGTTTCCAATAGAAGAATTTTTTGGAGCGCCTTCCAGTGTCGAACGTTCGCCACTTTTCTGGTCCAACTATGACGATTGGTTCAGGTTCGTGTGACGTTCAACATTTACTGTGGAACGTCACTGATATTTGGCTCAATCGACAGCCAAAATCTCAATAAACCGGTTAATCACGTCATTCAATTCTAACCCTAACGTCAAGCATTTCTGACCCAATAGTGATAGCCGCCATTCATTGACACGGCGGCTAGGATCGGCTGCGAGCCCAACCCGGTCACGTCGATTTCATACTGCGCGCACTTGCAGCGAAAGAATTGCTGTGTGTGCGACGCGGGATACCTCTGTGTGGCAGAAGAACCAGCCATTGATGACTGGAGCAGAAAAGACCGATTGGGCAATTCACAGGTCGCGGACCAAACCGCACTTGTATGAATTAGCTCCAAGATGCGCTTTTGCGTTTGCTCAAGTGGTTTGTGGTGGTGCAACCTAAATGGACTTCGGCGACTGATAATTGGCTACAATTGTTTGATTGGGGCGAAAAGCAATGAAAGAACTAAGTTTTTCGGAACATCTCGACCTTCCATGCGGTGTGAGGTTGAAAAACCGCTTCTCGCGAAGTGCCATGACTGAAGCGCTCGCAGATGTTCATGATGCTCCAACCGAAGGCCATCAGACTCTCTATAAGCGTTGGTCTAATGGTGGCATGGCCATGCAAGTAACTGGCAATGTCATGGTCGACAAACGATACCTTGAGCGGCCCGGAAATGTCGTTGTTGAAGACGAGGGCACATTGGATTCTCTACGAGAATGGGCGACCGCCGCGAAATCCGGTGGCAGCCAAATCTGGATGCAAATCAGCCATCCGGGGCGCCAATGCCCTATTGTAGTGAATACACGGCCATTGTCCCCGTCCGCAGAAAAGCTGCGCATTCTAGGCCTGTTTGGAAAACCGAAGGCAATGAGGTCAGAAGATATTCTGGATGCGATCCAGCGCTATGCCAAGACCGCCGCGATCGCGAAGAAAGCAGGATTTGATGGCGTGCAGCTACATGCCGCGCACGGGTATCTCGTCAGTCAATTCCTGTCGCCTATCACCAACCGTCGCACGGACGAATGGGGCGGGTCGCTTGAAAACCGGGCGAGGTTTTTGAGGACGACTTACAAAGCGACGCGCGCCGCCGTTGGCAAGGACTATCCTATTGCAGTCAAGTTGAACTCTGCAGATTTCCAGAAAGGTGGTTTTACAATAGAAGAAAGCTGCCAAGTTGCGCGTTGGCTCGAACAAGACGGCATCGATCTCATAGAATTGTCCGGCGGAACCTACGAACAGATGAGCTTTGTCAATGGTACTGAGGAAAAGCAGCGCGACAGTACAGTTAAACGCGAGGCCTATTTTTTGGAGTACGCACGAGAGGTGCGCCGAGCGGTAACTGTACCCCTTATGGTGACAGGCGGATTTCGCAGCGTCGCTGCGATGAAACGCGCGATTATTGACGATGGGATCGACATGATCGGCCTTGCACGCCCCCTGTGTGTTCAGCCGAGTGCGGTGACGGGGATGCTGGACGGCTCCATCGAAAGGATTGGCATTGAAGAAGATGGTCTGGTTATCGGGCGCGGACGGTTCGGAGTAAATGCCCAAAACTGGTTCATTAATCTAGTCAACACTGTATCACGAGTCGAATATTATGCTTGGCAAATGAACCGGATGTCACGCGGCTCAATGCCTCAAACCGACGCCCGCAATAACGCAGTTGGTTACTTTTTGTGGTACCTCAACCGAACAACCTATCTAGGACTGCGCCGAAAGTTTGTTCGCCAATCCTAGGTTCCAGATAGAAGCGGCCTTGAAAGCTACCATTCAGTCGAGCAGATCCAATGCCCGCTCTGTCCCGTCCTGCCGCCATTAACTAGCTTTGCAGCTAAGGTCAGGAGCGAGCCCAATTCGACCGATGCTGCAGCTTGCACCAACGACCTCTTCCTAAGAGCGACCAATAACGTGCCAAAATCAACGGTGGTTTTGCCAAGGGTTTGGGGCACAAGATTTTCAACTGCTCCGGCGTCAGCAACGCCTTTGGCAAAAACGACCGTTTTGGCGCGAACAATGGGACAGCGACCACCCTAGGGTTGAAGATGTGCCTTTCTGGCAAAGTTCGGGTGGGAGCCCCAACCAGACTTCCAGCCACAAACCGCTTTCACCGCGTGACGGCGCTTGCTACCTTCAAGCGCATCCCGGAAGGAACGGCGAAATGGTTAGAAACACACCACTTATCGGTACATGGGAGCTGGTGGCCTGGTACAATGAAACGCATGGCGGCGAGCGCATTTACCCTCTCGGTGAGCGAGCAACTGGCTACATAAGCTATTCGAATGACGGCTTTGTTTTCGTACATCTCAGTGCGGCGGATCGGGCGCTCTACGTTTTGAATGATCCCTTCGGTGGCACCGCGGACGAAGACGCCGCGGCCATCAAATCTCAGATCACTTATGCTGGGCCGTTTGAATTTTTTGGTGACCACGTGATCCATCGAGTCACGCATTCCTCGTGTCCGAATTGGGTCGGAACCGAGCAGAGGCGCATGGTCGAGTTCAAGGGCGAGGGACTTCGCCTGAGTGCAGCAGGTGCCCTTTTTCAAGGTGAGGAAGTAACTGCAACTGTAGACTGGCAGCGTGCGACACAGTGAAAGCCAGGTTTCCCACAGGTTGAGTGCTCAAATTCGGGCGCAAACGATCGTTTTTGACATGGCGGTCATGTCTGACCGTTCTTTAGATTGATCCCGTAAGCAGCCATTGGCACCGTCGCTGCGAAAGCTCACTATGTCCCGCGATCGGTTAGTTTACCGACGTCTTGACTTCGCACTTGCAGCGAATGACCGCAAAGCGGGCTGCGACTGCAGCATCTTGAAGGTAGGTCGAAGGTCCGGAAAGGGCCGATGGCTAGGAAGTGGAATTCTGGGTAGGCGCTTATGCTGCGTCTGCTCCGAGGTAAGCAAAGAGCCCAAACTTCCCAAATTCTGCGCCAAAGACCAATAACCGCTTATTGGCAAGGAGCAGGCAGAGGTCAGTCTGTAACCTCCGCACTAAAGGATCACTTGTTGAAGAATTCAGCGGCAGCGTCACATGACGCTTTCACGGCTTCTGGCTTCCAGTAGAAGTCAACGTGGCTGAACTCATCGAAAGCCCGAACATCTGGGTTGTTCGTCAGCCGATCAATGAAGTTCGTAGAACAGATTGCAGTCGCTGCGCTTGTTCCATAGATGACCATCGTCGGTTGCGTGATCTTGTCTGCATAATGCTCGGCAATGGAAATCAGCGACTGCATGGGTTGATCACCAATATGTTCAGCGGTGAAGTTCTCGACCTTGCCATGGCCAGCAACGCCATCCTTGCCGTAGTAGTTATAGGTATCGTCTGACATTGGAATGCCCAATGCGTTGAACTCTTCCCGTGTCATGGTGTCGTTCAGGACAATTGGCCAAGTGTAGTCTGCCTCTCCCGTTTCATACATCTTCTGTTTCGAAGCATTGGCCGCCGCGATTGTCTGGTCGGCAATGCCACGATCCCCCCACTGGAACGCATCGGCTGCCATCATGCCGGACACTGTGACGATCTTCTTGATCCGATGATCGGTAACAGCGGCGGAGGAAATGATCGAACCGCCCTGACACACCCCGAGACCATAGATTTCATCGACGAATGGAAGGGTCCCAAGGTAGGAGACTGCATCCCATGTGTTCTCGATCAGCCGAAACATATATCGGCTTTTCTTGTACTCACCCGGCAGGGCCGGAGAGTCGCCCATACCCAAGTAGTCAAAGCCCAAATAAATGAAGCCGCGCGCTGCCATCTCCGGGCCGTAGGTCGCAGGGATTTGCCCTCTGACTTGAGGGAATGGGCTTGCGCCAACGAGCGTCATATATTTTTTGTTCGGATCAAAGTCTTCGGGAAGGTACAGGTCACCAACCAAATTCACACCGAATGATTTGAAGGTTACTTGGTTTTTGCCTGCGCTAAGAGTTTGGGTTGTCATGGTCTTGGTCCTGATCTGGGTTGAAGGCGGTTTGCCTTGCAAAAGTAAATCATACAGTTTACTTATTGATGGACGAAGATTTTGTAAACAACTCTTTTTACTTATTGAGGCGAAATCCGTGAAGCGTACTGAAAAGAAAAGAAAAGATATCATCGACGCAGCCATCGATGAATTCAGAGAACAGGGATTTCTGGGGGCGAAGACCACTTCCATCGCCAAAAAGGCGAACGTATCGAGTCGCACGCTCTACAATCACTTTGAAAGCAAAGAGGCTCTGTTCGACGCAATCTCAGAGATCATGTTAGAGCAGAACCGGAGCATGGAGCCGGTGTCCTACAACTCAGATCGAGACTTCGTTGAGCAATTGAAGGACGCTCTGTGGCGGTACATCGCGGTCATAACGGATGAAACGGCCATCGGCTTAAATCGCATGGTCTTGTCGGAACTGATCCGCGACCTTGACCGGTCCCGAAAGTTTTTCACAGAGACCGAAACCCACGATTACCCTATGACACGGTTGATCGGCGAAGCCATGGACGCAGGTGTGATCCGCAAAGCTGATCCGGTTTTTGCGACCAACCAGCTTCTGGGGCTCGTGAAAAACTTCTTCTTCTGGCCGGAGTTTTTTCTCGGCGAGAACACGACGCCCAAGGACGTACTGGACGATTGCGTCGCCATGTTTCTGGCGCACTACAAAGCGGGCGTTTGATTGGCGAAAACGAACGGCAGGAAAGTCCGCAGGACGTTAGTTCGTCGGCGACCAAATCTCGTAGTTGCAGCGAAAGTCTCTTTTGATGGGCCGCAACGCAGCAATAACTGGCTCCGACCAATGGCAGGTAAAACTATGGTCGGCGACAAAGCTCTCCGTGGGCCGATATCGCGTGGGACAGACACATTCATCCACTGGCGTGTTTCGCCGAACTGCCCTCCGGTTTTGCCCGCAATGCGTGTTGGAGGCTCGGGAGCGGTTCGAGGATCACGGGATTTATGAGTTGCTCGAATGAAAAGTGTTCAGCCTGCATCGCTGCGAAAGACACGGAACGATGCTACGAACACTTCCGCCAGCGGGTCACTCCCATGAAGCCTACGATTTTGCAACCCAAGCGCTCAGGCATTGGGCGTATATCGAGGCGACTGCTTCCGAAGGTAAGGTTCTGCCACCGACGCGCTACGAGTATTATGTGCGTGACCGCATCCGCAAGGGTGAACAAGATGACTGGCTCCGAGACGTTGATCTAGCTGCATTGAATGGAGCTTGTTTGTCGCTTGGAGCTGCCATTGATGGGTGCCGTGGAAAAACCGCCAACAGCCTTGCGCACCCGGAAGCAAATCAATTGGCTGAACTTGGCTTCTCCTACCTAACAGATGGGCCAGACGGGTTGTCACGAACACTTCACCTGCTTCACGAAGAGAGCAACAGCGACCGCCCATATTTCAGCACTGATCTGGGGCCATTTTATGATTGGCTGCATAAGGCGCAGGACGATCCAACTATGCGCGACATACTAACCAAAACACGTGACCACATCTTTGAGACGTACCCAGTTCCCTTGGATAAAGACGTCCTTGGGCAAACGCCGCCGCGTGAAATCTGGCTCACCATCGAGGAAGCCCGCAAGCGCTCGGGCTTCGGCGCTGTCTTCTTGAAAAAGCTGTTAGGGTACCTCGAAGGGATCAGTGCCGACGAAGCCATGAAACGCGCAGATATTCGCGTGTCCGAGCTTTCGCGGGTTCTTTCGTTTTGGTCGGGTCTCATGAACTTGTCACAAGCAGCGAAGGAGTTGTCCATTCGGGCTGAGCAGGTCAAGGCGCTTGCCGGCAGTTGCGGACGCAGCCTGCATGCTGCAATCGCAGCCCGCTTAAGGCGCCGCTCCCGCACTGCCGATCACTCAACGCGAAACTTCTCCTTGGCCAGATCAACGAAGGCGCGCACCTTCGGTGCCAAATACCGGGTTGAAGGGAATACAGCGTGTACTGGAACGGGGGACGGGCGCCATTCCGGCAGCACGATGTCCAGGGTGCGGTTGCGAACAGCTGCAGCAGCCATGAACGACGGAAGCAGGCAAACACCCATCCCTTCGATCGTCATCCCGAGGGCGGCTTGATTGTTGTCAACTTGATACTTTGGCTTTGGGGTAACGGTCTGTTTTTCCCGCTCGCGAAATACGGTCCATTGCGGCGCTCCACGAGGCGTGAAGGCCACGCTAGCGTGATCTTCCAAGTCTTCCAGATGAGCTATTGCACCTTTTTCCCGCAAGTAGCTAGGGCTCGCGTAGAAGTGGTACCCGACCTCTCCGAGCTTTCGCGCTGACAGCTCTGAATCAGAGAGACGTCCAACCCGAATGGCGACATCAATGCCTTCGTGAATAATGTCTGCAACACGATTGGAAAACTCAGCTTCCACGCGGACACCCGGATGTTCTCGGAGGTAACTCGAAATCCACGCGTTGACGACGAGTACCCCGAACTCCGGTCCGGCCGTCAGCTTGAGGGTTCCTGTCGGTTTCCCTTGCGACTGGGCCACGCTGTTTTCGGTCTCTTCGAGCGCCTGAAGAATCCCGGTGGCTCTTTCATAGACCTCGCGACCAATCTCTGTGACACTGAGGCGACGGGTTGATCGTTCCAGCAGTCGCGCGCCGAGCTTTTTCTCAAGACGCGTCACGATCCGGCTCACATGGGCCTTGTCTGTCCCGAGGGTCTCGGCCGCAGCTGTGAATGTCCCGCTGGTGACCACGGCGACCAATGTTCTCAACTCCAGGATTTCTATTGTTGTATCCATAGACAACATTTTGTCTCAAGCGAGCGTATTTTTCAATGCACCGTGTCGATGCATCTTAGGTTCATCAACTGAGACATGAACCAAGGAAAAGACATGACCGACACAAAGAACATCGCCGCCGTTTAGGGGTTTTTGGGCGCTCAATACGAGGGAGACTTCGACACGGCCTTTGCCAACTACGCGCAGCCAGCGTTTCGCTGGATCGTAGGAACCGCTGACAACGCTTCTGTTCTCCGAGTTTGAAGCACTGGAGTTCGATGCACAGCAATACACCGATGCCGGCGACAACGTCTTTGTCGAGGGCCGGTTCGTCTTTCGGCACCGCGAGACGGCGAAGATCGCCGTCAGTGACTTCATCGCGCGGTTCGACATGCGCGACGCGCGGATCACCGGCGGCCAATTCTATGAGAACACGGCCGGTGTCGCTGACGCGCGCCGCGCCGCCTAACCCCGAACACTATTAGAAGGAGAAAAGAGATGAAAATCGGGATCATTAACGCAGGAAACATTGGCGGGCGTCTTGCGCGTGCCTGGGCCAATGCCGGTCACGATATCATGCTGTCAAAGGATGGCGAGATCCACAAACTCGACCCGGTGCTGGCCGACATCGAAGCGGCGGGTCATGGCGGGTCCGTGAGTACCGGTTCCTTGCGCGAGGCCGCGGCCTTCGGGGATGTGGTACTTTTCTCAGTCTACTGGCCGCGCCTTGATGCGGTGCTGGCAGAGATCGGCGACGCCCTGGACGGCAAAACCGTAGTTGAGACGATGAACCCCCTTGGCGTCACGGAGGACTTCGTGCACTACCACGATACCGAGTTTATGACCGAGAATTCCACGACTGAGCAGCTTCAAGGCAAACTGCCGAACGCGCAGGTGGTCAAGGCGTTCAGCACCATCGCAGCCCCTGTTCTGGAAGCCGCTGCCTGGAGTAATCGCGGAGACCGACAAAGCGTCTTTTATGTCGGCGGCGACGCGGACGCCAAAACGGTGACGCGCACCCTGATCGAAGACGCTGGTTTCCGGCCCGTGAACGCGGGGCCCATCTCGGCAGCGCGCCAGCTCGAACAGATCGGCGTTCTGCTCCACCACGTAGCTCACAACGAGTTCGGTGGGGATGAGGACCTGATCCGCATCGGGTTCCGAATGGTCGAGTCAGACCCTGGCCCCATCGCCCGCGCGCGGGTGGCGTGAAGCAACCGCACCGGGCGGCTGCAAAAACCGCCCGGGCCTGCTTATGACAGAACGCGTAGACGGCGCAGGGCATGTGACCGCACGCAATGCGCCCGAGATCCACGCCCGCGCCGCCATCACCTTCCTGAAACAGGTCTATGCCAAGCAACTGCTGCCGAAGGTTCTGAGTGATCCCAAGTCGGTCGAAGCAGGCATGAAATTTGCTCTGCCGCTCGCGGCGTGAATTTAATCAGCGTTGGCGGCGTTGCGACGCCGTCAACCAATGAACTTAGCTGTTGGAGAGAACGATGCAGAACTCGATACTGATCGGCGCCGCGTTGGCCACTGGTGCATTGGTGCCATTTCAACTTGCGTTCAACGCGCAACTTGGAGCAGTGACGAAGAGCCTCTTTACCGCTGGACTGATCGTTTTTCTTGTTGGTGCCGCCGTGTTGGGGATCGTCGTAGCCGCGCTTCGCCAACCCCTGCCAGAATTCGGGGAACTCATCCGGGCGCCCAAAACCGTTTGGCTCGGAGGGCTCATCGCGACGCTTTAAATCTTGGCCATCGTTGTTGTCACATCGCGCCTTGGCATCAGGACAACTGCGCTTCTGGTGATCGCGGGGCAAATCCTGATGGCGATTGTGCTGGACCATTTTGGTGCCTTCGGATATCCGCAGATCGCCATCAATCCGCAGCGAGTGATCGGTGCAACCCTGGTGATTGGTGGTGTGTTTCTCATCCGCTTTCCGTAGGTTAGAGCTAGAAGCTTCCGGCCCCAACCTGCCGTTGATCAAGGCCCCCATCGCTGTAGTGCGGTCCGCCAAACCGGCCATTCACTGCACGAACAAAACGAACCGTTATACGAATTCACAGATCACGGGACTTTACCGTCATTCAAATTTCCGTCTTCGCTGGCGCAACATCCGCTCACTAATGCAGCATTGTTTCCATCGCGCTACGGCAAGTGCCACAACAGCGACCGTTCAAACGAGGTTCGACAATCCAAACGGAGATAAGTCCATACACGTTTACATTGCCATCGGTCATACCTGTCATCAAAAGGTAGTGAATTCGCCTACGACACTTTGCAATCTGTAAAAAACACTTGATAGACGTTGACTCGGACCCTCTCGGGTAACGCTAAAGCGGTTTTAACATACAGCAATAATAAAACGTGCCGGGGCCAGATACTTAACTTGGACTTTGAGAATACCGTACGCAGGCATCGGCTGGAGTTGATCGGCCTTGAACTTATCTCTGCCCTGACCCGCGCTGGGTTTTCGCGCAACAAGTGTATCATCGAGATTTACCTCAAGGTTTTTTCCGATGCGCCCTGGACGATCTCAAGCCTGGCTCATGCGTCACGGATGGATCGGGCGATTATCCGTGATCATATGAACCGCGGTCTGAAAAACGGCGAGTATGAGCGAACTGGAACTGGGATCACCCTGACCAGACACGGCCAGGTCATGTTCATGCGCAGAATGCGGCTGTGGCAGCGCAACATTCGTCCGGATATTCGCAGATTCCTCTATACGTTTTTCAAAGCAACCGGCGGCGATCGTTCCTGGCGTAACTACCTGATGTTCCTTCTGTCTTTGGACCGGACTGCGCGCCTTGTGAAGATGGAGTACTCGTACATCGCCGCCTATGTGGTGATTGAATGGGAGGCCGGCCCCAAAGGAGCGACGATACGGGACACGGCCAAGCGCACCGGGTTCTCCTATAGCGTCATACACAAGCAATTCTCAAAGCTGGTCGAAGACAAGATCATCGAACGTCGGGATGGCAGATATGTCATGACGCGTGCCGGTCGACGCTATAGCTTTTTTCAGTTCATTTGGTCGTGGCGTGCGGTCACCATGAAAGAATGGCGCATTGCGTCCAAAATGATGACGTTCCAGCCCTGAGATTCCACGATCCCCCACCCTGATCCGCGAGAATTCCACGATCCCCCAGGTTTCCTGCTCAAGAAATCAATCGACGCTGCTAGTCACAAACTAGGCGCGCCGGTGCAAAAGTTTTCCGTTTCTTTGTTACCGAGTTTGGATGCTCGGCGAGCCAAACAAACAAAAGCCTGCGCGTCCTTCAGGGGACGTCGAAAGGCAACAACGAAGCGAGCAGTCATACTTTGAAGTTGAGTGCCTTAGCGCGGCCAATGCATTTGGCCGTACCCGTTTTTGCATTCTGCGAAACGGGTCTGAGGCCCGGTAAAACAGCAACGGAGATGGCCGCGAAACAGTAAGTGCGAGCCGTGACCGTCAAAGACAAGCAGCAAGACCCACCGGCAGCGGAGGACCCGCTGAACCTGAACCGCAATGCCGGCGATAAAGACACTCAGGAGGTCAAGTTCTCGGCGTCTGCGGGGCTGGCGACACGGCTGTCCGGCCTCGGGACCGGGCTGACGTTCTCGTCCTACCAGTCGAACCTGCTGTACCTGGTGGGGATCAAGCCGGGCGGAGGGCTCAATATCCATCAAATGGCGATGCCGCGTCCGATGGGGGTGCATCGCCACGGGGCGCATGGCCTGTCGATTGCGGCCGATGACCAGATTTTGCACCTTCAAAACGTGCTGGACCCGCATGAGCGGATGAACCAGGTATTCGACGCGGGCTTCATGCCCCGCCGCAGCGAGTTTACCGGGCGTCTGGACCTGCACGATCTGGGCATTGACGCGGATGGGCGCTCGGTTTTCGTCAACACTCGGTTCAATTGTCTGGCGACACCTGACCCCCGCCACAGTTTCCGCGAAATCTGGCGACCGCCCTTTATCTCGGGCCTTGTGGATGAGGACCGCTGCCACCTGAACGGTCTGGCCATGCAGGACGGCCAGCCCCGCTATGTGACGGCGGTTAGCCGGTCCGACACGGTGGATGGCTGGCGCGACCGGCGTGCCGATGGCGGGATCGTCATGGATGTTCAGACCAACCGGATCGTCTGCACCGGCCTGTCGATGCCGCATTCGCCGCGTTGGCACGACGGGCGACTGTGGGTCCTGAACTCGGGCCGGGGTGAGCTGGGCGAGGTCGAGTTTGACGCCGAGGGCACGGGCCGCTTTGTCCCCCGCGTTTTTTGCCCCGGCTTTGCGCGCGGGCTTGCGATACAGGGCAAATACGCTTTCGTCGGGCTGTCGAAACCCCGCTACGAGCGGTTCGAAGGGCTGGAACTGGACGCGCGCCTGACCAAGGCCGACAGCGACCCATGGTGCGGCATCCAGATCATCGATCTGGACAACAAGACCTGCGTGGACTGGCTGCGCCTCGATGGCCCCGTTGCCGAACTTTACGATCTGGAACTTTTGCAGGGCCATCTTTGCCCGCTGGCCATCGCCCCGGGCACGCCCGAGGCGAGCGGCACAATCACACTCTCGAAGCCGGACCAACCGGACGAAACACCAAAATCAGAAGGACAGGAATAGAAACCATGACAACAGGTGAAATGAAATACGGCGCAGTGCTGCGCGGCGGTCGGATGACCAAGCACAAGGGGCAGGTCGCCAGCTTTGCGCCGATGATGGGATGGGCGCTGTCTTGCGCCTCGACCTTGGCGCTTGGGGTCGCGGCCAGTTTGGGCGGCAGCGCGGCGCAGGCGGGCAGTTGTACCGAACAACTCCCCAACACTTTCGTATGCTCGGGCCCAGCTATACAGGCAGGCCCGGCGGAGGACAGGACGCAGACCTTGACCGCCGCAGATATGCTGACCGTCTTTACGAACCCGGGGTTCGGGCTGATTGTCGATTCCAGCGACGGCCTGATCCTTAGCGGAGAAAGCGTCGAATTCACGGACACAAACGACTCAACGATCTTAACAAGAAATGGGACTGCCATTGGCGCACAAGGTCAGACCGGAGTGTTAATTCGGACCAACGGGACCGTCGGTGGCACGACAAACGGTATATACGCACAAACTCAGACCGGCGACGTGGTGATCTCGTCCACGAATGACACCTCTGGCTCGGTTACGGGCATATCGGCCAGAAACGTCGGCGGCAATGCGATTACTGTGATAGCAACCGGGTCGGTCACAGGTGGCACGACCGGGATTGATGCGGATAACAGGGGTTCAGGGGCGCTGACAATAGACGTTGAAGATGTCACCGGAACGACGGGATATGGCATCCTCGCCACGAATTACGGCACGGATTTATCCATTACATCTACGGGGAACGTCACCGGCCAGAGAACTGGCATTCGCGCACTCAACAACGGTTCGGGCGCGCTGATCATTGATGCGGCAACAGTCGATGGCGGGATTGATGCGCGCACCGGCTCTGATAACACAGACCTGTCGGTCACCGCGTCTGGTGCTATCACAGGCAGTACTACAGGTGTCAGTGCCAATAATCGCGGCAGTGGGAATCTGACCGTGGATGTGGCCAACGTCACCAGCACCACAAGTTCAGGAATTGCCGTCAGCAGCGCTAGAGGAAGCGGCGCGGCAACAATCACGTCGTCCGGTGATATCAATGCTAGGGGCAATGGAATCGCTGCGTCCAACCGGGGCATTGGGGCCCTGACCATCAACACCGTAAATATTTCAAGCGCAACGGATTCCGGCATTCTCGCATCGAACTCGAACAGTGGAACTGACCTGATCGTTACGGTAACAGGAACGATCCAAGGCAATATAGGAGGAATAGATGCAGAGAACGAGGGCTCGGGCGCTCTGCGCATAGATGCGGTGAGTGTAAACGCCACGGGAGACACCGGAATCGCAGCCGAAACCTCAGCCTTGGGTTCGGATCTGTCAATTACGGCGTCAGGTTCTGTCAACGGGGGACTCAGAGGCATCGTCGCATCCAGCGAAGGCAGCGGCACGGTGACCGTGGATGTTGCCGATGTCTCGGGCGGGCGATATCGAGGCATTCAGGCAACTGGTGGAGCTGCCGGGATGTCAATCACATCTTCGGGCTTGGTTCGCGGCCAAACTGATGGGATTTTCGCCTCAAACCAGTTCGGCGAGGCCCTGACTATCGACGTCGTGGATGTGCAGGGCGTTACGGGTGCAGGCATCAACGCACGCTCTGGTGCCGAGGTGGTTTCCATCACTACCACTGGCAATGTTGTCGGCGCGACCTACGGGATCAAAACCGAAACCAGCGGGGCGGGAACGCAGCAGATTACGGTCTCGGGTGAGGTATCCACCACGGGCGGCAATTTGGGTGAGGCGCCGTTTGCCGGCGTTGCCATTCAGATCGACACCTTCGGTCAATCAGGACAAACCGTGATCGATCTGCAAGACGGTGCGCAGATTCAAAACGAAAGAACCGATCTCGCCATCCGCGAACAGGGCGGCGGAGACACCTCGTTGATCCTGCGCGACGGGGCCGCTTTGGCAGGCCGCGTCGACCTTGGGTCGGGTGACGATAGTGTGACCATCGAAGGCGGCGCGGACATCTCGCTGGTCAGTCGAATTGAAGGCGGTTTCCTTGACGAGGATGCGCTGATTTTTTCGGGCTTTACCGGCGTGTTTAAGGCCGAGAAATTCGACAATTTCGAAAGCCTGACGGCGCAGGATGGCGGCAATCTGACGGTCAACAATGGTGACCTGGGCGGGTTCACCTCGATCCAGATCAATAGCGGTGCTGCGATCACGGCGCAGAACCCGGGGTTCTCGTTTGCCAATGATGTCTCAATCGGCGCGGGCGGGCGGTTCCTGGACGGAACCCTCGAACAGAACACCATTTCGCTGGGCGGCAATGTACTGAACGACGGGCTGATCTCGCTTGCGGATGGCGGCATCGGGGATGGTTTGACCGTTGGCGGCAACCTGTCGGGTTCGGGCACGATCGGACTGGACGTGAACCTGACCACCGGCACCCACGACCAAATACAGGTCAATGGCGACACCGCCGGGGCCACTCAGGGGCTGGACGTTGACGCCACCGGCAGCACGGTCGACACCGCACAGACTTTCACGCTGGTCACGGTCGCGGGCAACAGCACTCAAAGCGATTTCCAGCTGGTCAACGCCGATTTCGTCACCAATGACGGGGCGCAGGCGATCAGCGACGGAGACCTTGCCTATCGGCTGGTCTATGACGCCACAGCGGGCACCTATGTGTTGACGCCATTCAGCACTGATCCGGGCGCGGGTGATGGTGGTGATGTCACCGAAAACCCCGGCGGTGCGTTCTTTGCCGCTAGCGTGCAGCAGGTCGCGGATCAGTTGACCTTCGGCTCGACCCTGCAACGGGTCATGGGCGCAACCCAGCGCGGCGCGTCCGATGCCAACACGGTCAGCCGCGCGCTGAGCGAACTGACATCGACGACCCGCCCGCTGGTCTGGGTGCAGGGCGAAGGGCGGCGCGACAGCTATACCGTTGACGACCGCGACGTGGAAACCAACAGCGGCGGCCTGCGTTTTGGCGCGGCGCTGCCCCTGACCGAGTTGACTAACGGTACCCTGATCGGCGGTCTGGAATTCGGCATAAGCAGCCTGTCCACCGATGTGACCACATCGCTGACCGGGGCCGATATCAACTCAGATGCCTATGACGTGACACTCAGTGCTCTGTGGGTGGCGGACAGTCTTCTCTATGTAGACGGGCAGATGCGCTATGGCGATTTCGACAGCACGACTCGTCCCAATGGCGGGCAATCGGTGGACACAGACAGTGACGGCTATGGCCTGTCGATCGAGGTCGGCAAGCCCTTTGCCCTTGCCAACGGGCTGACTTTGGTGCCACAGGCGCAGCTGATGTACAGCGATATCGGCGCGGATAATGTGGTCGATCTGGCCGGTGGCGGTCAGACCGGATCGCTGGAGGACGGCGACACGCTGACCACCCGTCTGGGCCTGCGCGCCGAGCATACGCTGACGGGCAATGCGGTGCTGTTCGGGCAGGTGGACTACTACCACGCGTTTGACAATGAAACCGCGGTGGCCTTTGGCCAGAGCACCGTGCTGACCGAACGCGGGCAAAACACCGCCGGGCTGACCCTGGGCGGCAACGTGGCCCTGTCCGATCGCACCAATCTGTTTGGCGAACTGACCGGCGAGACCGGGTTCGGCAGCAATGCCAGCGACTATGCCTTTGGCGGCAATATCGGGTTCGAATTCCGTTTTTGATACAATAAAACACGTGACCCGCCGGTGAAACAGCGGGTCACAGTCTTGCGACAATCGTCACGGATTGTGATCCGAAACCACAGACAGGCGTCGGGCGTTTTTGAGCTACTCAGTATTGCAATCCAAGCTGCCATGTTCCGAAGCTTTGTCCATACGCGCCTCTCGCAGCAGCCGACAGAATGGGCTCCTTCCAAACTTCGGAGGCAACGCAGGATTTCTTCTTTTTTTCCTTTGGCCTCGCCGCTCGCGGCCCAGAGCCGACTTTGAGCATGGTTTTCGAATGCTGCGGGTGCAGTCCGCATAGCAGAACCGGGTTCTGCGTGTGCTGCTTTGTCTAGTGTTGGGTTTTGGTCTTGTGTCGGGCAGTGGCTAACGGAAATAATAAATGCCGTGTCTGGATAGTGAGAAGTACGCATGCAGCTTCATTTTGTGTCACACCTGTGTGTCACACCGCTCTAATGCTTGCTATCTAGTTGTATTGTTAGGTTTTGGTGGAGCCTAGGGGAGTCGAACCCCTGACCTCTTGCATGCCATGCAAGCGCTCTCCCAACTGAGCTAAGGCCCCATCTAGGGACTGCCGAAGCAGTGGACGGACGTTTATGAGACGGCGGCAGCGAGTGCAAGTCCAAAAATGGATTCGGGCAAAATCTTTCCGCTCATCGTCCGGGAAGGTTCGAGGCGGCGCTGGGCCGCCTCTGAACGGTATTAGTTTTCGTCTTCAGACGACATGTCTTTGATGTCGTCCAGAGAGACGTCATCGCTGTTGTCGTCATCATCATCCAGCAGGTCATCTTCCAGATCGACATCGACATTGTCGTCATCGTCCAGAACAATATCCTCGCCCGACGCATTCTCGCGCGCTTTGGCCGAGGCCGCATCTTCCGCGTCAGCCGCAATCATCCGGCTTTTGCCGGTGTCCAGCTCAACGATCTCGCCGGTATAGGGGCTGACGATCGGGTCCTTGTTCAGGTCGTAAAACCGCTTGCCGGTTGTCGGGCAAACGCGCTTAACGCCCCATTCTTCCTTGGGCATGTGAAATCCCCTTGATATCAGGTGAGTCGTAATAACGATTCAGGTCACGTGCCACATGCAGCGGGCACTGTCAAAGCCTTTGCACAGGAGAACATAACCAATGGGAGATCACGCACTGCCCGGCACACCCCGTGTGCGGCTGACATTGCGCAAATCAGCGCGTGCCAGGCGGATCAGCCTGCGGATTTCCCAATTGGATGGACGTGTTACACTAACTTACCCCAATGGTGTGCCTGAGTCTGAGGCGCTGAATTTTGCGCATCTCAAGGCCGACTGGATACGCCAACATCTGCAAGATCGTCCGGATCCTGCAGTTGTGCAATTTGGTCAGATGTTACCAATCGAAGGAACCGAACGGCGAATCGTCCCAGCAGAAGGGCGGCGTGTGCTTCTAAGAGGCGACGAAATCGCCGTGCCCGAGGGCGCCGAGGCAAAGCGTTTGGCCCGGTTTCTGAAAGAGCTCGCTCGCGACCGATTGACCGGTGCCTGCGATGACTACGCGGCGATGTTGGGGCGCGGTTACTCTGGCTTGACTATTCGCGATACGCGGTCGCGTTGGGGGTCATGCAGCTCGGCCGGTGGTTTGATGTTTTCATGGCGGCTGATCCTCGCGCCGTCGGAAGTTCTGCACTATGTCGCTGCACATGAGGTGGCCCATTTGGCCGAGATGAACCATTCCCGAGCGTTCTGGGCTCAGGTTGAGCGGATATTTGGTGACTACCGTGAACAGCGGCGTTGGTTGCGCGACAACGGGGCGCAGTTGCATCAGTACAGATTTGACGCTCCTGTGAGTTGACCCCAAATCAATTTGTGATCACATGGTCGAATGTTAAGCACGCGTCCTTCCGACTCGCAGACAGCTACGCATGACAGGGTGTATCGGACCCTGCGTGCGCGGATCATGCATGGGGAAATCGCCCCGGGGCATGCGTTGACCCTGCGTGGGATCGGTAAAGAATTCGGGGTGTCCATGACGCCCGCACGCGAAGCTGTGCGGCGTCTTGCGGCCGAAGGCGCCTTGTTCCTGTCCTCATCCGGGCGGGTGTCGACACCAGAGCTGACCAATGACCGTATCGAGGAACTTGCCGCTCTGCGCGCGCTTCTAGAGGTCGAGCTTGCCAGCCGGGCCCTGCCGCGCGCGCACATGGCCCTGATCGACCGATTGCAGAGCATCAACATGATCGTTGCCGAGATGGTTACCAAGCGCGATGCCGTCGGCTATATCCGCACAAATCTCGAATTCCACCGCACTTTGTACCTGAGGGCGCAGGCTCCAGCGATGCTGGCGATGGCCGAGACTGTGTGGCTGCAACTTGGGCCGACCATGCGAGCGCTTTATGGGCGGCTGCGGCGCACAGAACCCCCGCAGTATCACAAACTGATCATCGCCGCGCTCAAGGCCGGGGATGAGCCCGGTTTGCGTCTTGCGGTTCGTTCGGACGTGACGCAGGGTCTGCGGATGCTGGTAACTTAAGCGGCGATTTGCCGACATTGCCGCGTGTGTTTGTTTCGATACAGCAGTTCTGGCTTGGACGGATGGTCTGGGTTACTCTGATCCCAAATCACAACAAGAGCAGATTTTAAACATGATCAATCGTCGGGTATTTTCTGTCGGTCTTGGATCGACCCTCTTGGCTGCCTGTTCAGGGGGCACGCAAACCACAGCTCCGGCATCGCGGATGCGGCCGGTTCCGAATGCCGGGTGGGACGCTTGGGTGGCCGGTTTCAAAACCCGCGCCGCATCGCAGGGGATTTCGCAGACAACTCTCAACCGTGCGTTCCAGGGGGCAGGCTATTTGCCCGGAGTAATCGAACGTGACCGCAATCAGGTCGAGTTCAAGCGATCGCTCGAGGATTATCTGGCTATCGCAGCCTCGGATGAGCGGATCGAGACAGGCCAGCAGATGATGGTTCGGCACGCCGCAACTCTGTCGCAGATCGAGGCGCAATATGGTGTCGACAAAGAGGTTGTCGTCGCTGTCTGGGGGTTGGAGAGCCGATATGGCGCGCGGCGCGGGGATGTGCCGGTGGTTTCGGCAACGTCTACATTGGCCTATGACGGGCGACGCGGTGCGTTTTTCGAAAAACAGCTGATCGCGGCGCTTCAGATCATTCAGGCGGGGGATACGACCCCGGACAAGATGACCGGCAGTTGGGCCGGTGCAATGGGGCATACTCAGTTCATCCCGACCTCTTATCTGGCCTTTGCAGTGGATCACACCGGCGACGGGAGGCGTGACATCTGGTCCGAGGACCCCTCGGATTCGCTCGCGTCGACAGCGGCCTATCTGGCCCGTTCGGGATGGGAGCGTGGGCAGCCCTGGGGGGGTGAGGTCGGCACGGTTTCCGGTACGCCCGTCGCGGTGCTGCAGCCGCAGGTGCCGGGGCCGCGCATTGCCGTGTTCCGCAATTTTCAGGTGATCAAGCGGTACAACAACTCGGATAGCTACGCGATTGGCGTCGGACACCTGTCTGACCGGATCGCGGGGGGCGCGCCGTTTCAGGCCTCATTCGGGCCGGATGCGACCGGGCTGACGCTGGAGGACCGCAAAGAGCTGCAGCGCCGTCTGACCGCTGCGGGTTACGACACGCAAGGCGCGGATGGGGTGATTGGTAACAACACCAAATCCGCCATCAGCGGTTATCAGCGCGCCAATGGCCTTCCGGTGACCGGCGAACCCTCGGTCGCGCTGTTGCGCAGGTTGGGCGGCTAGGCGCTTTAGGCCGCCAGACCTTTCGAACCGATATCCAGAAATTTCTGGCGGCGGTCGCGTATCAGGGCTGCAGGGTCTTTGCCGTCGAGCTCTTGCAGCATCGCGGCAATCGCCGCACGCACCGATTCAACAGTGGCCGAGGGATCGCGATGGGCCCCGCCCTTGGGCTCGGTGATGATCCGGTCGCAGACGCCCAGCTTATACAGGTCTTGGGCGGTCAGACGCAGCGCCTCGGCGGCCTCGCGCATCTTTTCGGCATCTTTCCACAGGATCGAGGCACAGCCCTCGGGCGAGATCACCGAGTAGACCGAATGTTCCAGCATCGCGACACGGTTAGCCGTCGCGAACGCAACCGCACCGCCTGATCCGCCCTCACCGATGATCACGGAAACCAGCGGCACACCGATCTTCAGGCACATCTCGGTTGACCGCGCGATGGCCTCGGACTGGCCGCGTTCCTCGGCCCCTTTGCCGGGATAGGCACCAGCGGTGTCGATCAGGGTGATCACCGGCAGGCCAAAACGTCCCGCCATTTCCATCAGGCGAACGGCCTTGCGATAGCCTTCTGGGCGGGCCATGCCGAAATTGCGCTCGATCCGCGATTTGGTGTCTGATCCCTTTTCGTGGCCGATCACCATCACGGGCTGATCGTTGAACCGCGCCAACCCGCCGATCACCGCGAGATCGTCGGCAAAATTGCGGTCGCCGGCCAGAGGAGTGAATTCGGTAAACAGCTCTTTGACATAGTCCTGACAATGAGGGCGCATAGGGTGCCGCGCCACCTGGCATTTGCGCCACGGGGTCAGATCGCCATACAACTCATCCAGCAGCTTGGCGGCCTTGGCATCCAGCGCGGCGGCTTCTTCGGCCACGTCCATTTCTTCGTTGGCGCGGGCCAGCGCGCGCAGTTCCTCGGCCTTGCCTTCGATCTCGGCCAGCGGTTTTTCGAAATCCAGATACTGGGTCATGACGCCTCTCAACGCGGAAGTTCCCTGCTATATGACCTGACGTCGCCTGGGATGCAACTCAGCAAGATTTGTGGATCGGCAATATGCTTGTGTGAGGGGGCAAGGAAGAAGGACGAAACCGGATGGCAAACAGCTATGAAACCCGCATCCTGCGTGTGCTTGAATACATCCACGACAACCCCGCAGGGGATCTGTCATTGGATGCACTTGCGGATGTGGCGGCGATGTCGCGATTTCACTGGCACCGTGTGTTTCGGGCAATAACGGGCGAAACCTGTGCGCAGGCAGTGCGTCGGATCCGTTTGCACCGTGCCGCCAGCCGGTTGGTGCAGACCGACGTGCCGGTTGCGCAAGTGGCCAACGACGTGGGCTATCCGAACCTGAACTCCTTCGCGCGGGCGTTCTCTGACGCCTATGGCACCAGCCCAGCCGCCTTTCGAAAGGCCGGTATGTTCCTGCCAGCACATCCACATTTCAAAACAGGAGACTACCCGATGCACCCCGTTGAAACCCGTACCGAACCTGCCCGTCGGATTGTCGCGTTGAAGCACTGCGGCAACTATGCCGAGATCGGTAGGAGTTTTGAAACCTTCGGCGCGTTGTGCGAATCCCGTATGCTTTGGCCTCAATTAGGCCCGGTCATTGGTCTTTACCTTGACAGCCCCGACGAGGTACCCGAGCAGGACCTGCGCAGCTACGCGGGCGCGGAATATCGTGGAGACGCGGCCCCGGACGGGATGGAAGACCTCAGTATCCTCGGCGGTAAGACGGCAGTCTTGCGCTACAAAGGTCCGTATTCCGGTATTCACGCCGCCTATCACAGCCTGTTCGGCAATTGGCTGCCGGACTCAGGCGAAGAGCCTGCGGATCAACCCTGCTATGAGATTTACCTCAACGACCCACGCGATACGCCGCCCGATGAATTGCTGACGGAAATCTGCCTGCCGCTCAAGTAAATCAAGTGGGCCAAAGGACCGGATAGAGCGACGCAACCAGCAGCGTGGCCATGGTCCAATTGAAAACCAACAAGCGGCGCGGGTTCGTGAGGACTCGTGCCATTTGCTGTCCAAGTACCGTCCATGTGCTGACCGAAGGCAGATTGACGGCGCCAAAGATCAGCGCCACGAGCAAAATGGCCTCGGGCGTGCGGCCCGGTGAGTATGCCGTGGTCGCTGTCAGGGCCATGGCCCACGCTTTGGGATTAACCCATTGAAATGCGGCAGCTTGCAGAAACGTCATGGGCGTTCCAGCCTCGGCCGCTTGACCTGAAGGTGCGGCATTGGCGATTTTCCAGGCCAAGAATAGCAGATAGATTACGGATGCGATTTTCAGAACCGTGTAACTGGTTGGGTATTGGTCGAAGACAGCCGCCAAACCGAGCCCAACCAAAACAACCATGAAGGTGAACCCCAGCCCGATCCCAAGCATATGAGGGATTGACCGGCGGAACCCGAAATTTGCGCCCGAGGCCATCAGCATCAGGTTGTTCGGTCCCGGTGTAATTGAAGAGACAAAGGCAAAGGTGATCAGGGCCAGAAGCAAGTCATAGGTCATGGCGCGCAGCATTGCCCAGAAAACGGCAAATGAAATTGCAAAATTGTGCGTGTATCTTTATTTCTAGCAACAAATGTCGAAGATAGATCAAATAAACCAACATATATTGCGCGAATTGACCCGAGATGGCCGTATCAGCAACTTGGAATTGGCCGACCGCGTGGGCCTGTCCCCCTCGGCTTGTTTGCGCCGGGTGCAGGAGCTGGAGCGCTCAGGCGTAATTTCAGGTTACCGCGCAGTGTTGAACCCTGCGGCGTTAGGGGTGGGCTTTGTGGCCTATATCGGAGTGGGGCTGGGCGAGCATACAAAAGCGGCGCAGGAAGGGTTCGAGCGCGCACTGCAAAACGCACCCGAAGTGGTTGAATGCCACAACATCACCGGGACGATCGAGTACCTGTTGCGCGTAGAGTGCCAAGATCTTCCCGCCTACAAAACATTCCACACCGACGTTTTGGGAACACTGCCGCATGTCACCTCGATCACGTCATACGTGGTGATGGGTTCTCCCAAAGACATGCGCGGATGACTGCGAAAATGTGATTGTTAACTCTCTTGCCGGGTAATTTCCGACGTCCTAGTGTTGAACAAATGTCCCAACCAAAATGGGGAATAACCTCAAAGGGACCGTATCAGGGAGAAGACCATGAACCTCGTTCGAACCGGAGCACTTGCCGCTGCCTTGGCGATTTTCGCCGGGGGTGCGTTGGCTGCACCCTTGAAACTGCAACCGGCAAACCCGCAACCCAATCCCAAACCCGGATTGGATGTGAAATACGCATGGGAAGGGAATCCTCCTCGCAAAATTCAAAACTTGGCCAAAGTTGGTTTTCTTCTGAAGAAAGCCAAGTCAGGTAAACCACTGCGTGGCTTGGATTATCGTGATACGACCGAAGGCGATCCGGTTTTGACATTCAACGAGGCGTTCAACGTCGCAGCCGAAGTCACTGGGTATATCAAGTTCGATTCACCGGGTGTCTACGAGCTTGAGACTTGGTCGAATGACGGTATCGACGCTTGGGTCGGGGGGCAGCAGATCGGCTATGTCAATGGGCGGCAAGGCTGCGAAGCCAATCAGAGAACCGAGGTCGAAGTGCCACAAGCCGGGTGGTATCCGCTGAAGATCACATATTTTCAGAAATATGGCACATCCTGCCTGATGATGAAATCGGGCAAGAAGGGCGAGCGTTTTACATGGACGCCCAACGACGTCTTCGGTCGGTAAAGAAAAAGGCGCCCTGGGGGGCGCCTTGCTTCGTTAACCGTTGGCGGCGATCAGTTCGGCCTGTGCCACGATCACCTCGGCCTGTTTGATCGAGGCGATATCGACCAGACGCCCTTTGTACACGGTCGCGCCCTCGCCATTGGCTTTGGCCTGTTCCATTGCCGCCAGGATCTCGCGCGCCTCGGACACCGCTTCGTCCGACGGGGTGAAGACCTGATTGGCCAGCGCGATCTGCTTGGGGTGGATCGCCCATTTGCCCACCATACCCAGGGTGGCCGAGCGTTTGGCCTGTGCGATAAAGCCCTCATCATCCGAGAAATCGCCGAACGGACCGTCAACCGGCAGCACGCCATGAGTGCGGCAGGCGGCGACGATGGCGGCTTGCGCCCAATGCCACGGGTCGGACCAGTGCTTTTCGCCTTCGCGCAGCATATAGTAGTTTTCCTGCGTGCCGCCGATGCCGGTGGTCTGCATCCCCATCGAAGCGGCGAAATCCGCAGCGCCAAGGCTCATGGCCTGCAGGCGCGGGGACGCGGCGGCGATGGCCTCAACATGGGCGATACCGGCGGCGGATTCGATGATGACCTCAAAGCTGATGGGCTTGGTGCGACCCTTGGCGCGCTCGATCGCGGTGACCAGCGCGTCGACCGCGTAAACATCCTCGGCGCAGCCCACCTTGGGGATCATGATCTGGTCCAGACGGTCGCCGGCCTGCTCCAGCAGGTCAACCACGTCGCGATACCAGTAGGGCGTGTCCAGGCTGTTGATGCGGACGGACATGTATTTGCCGCCCCAGTCGATGGTGTTCAGCGCCTCGATCACATTGGCGCGGGCCACGTCCTTGTCAGTGGGGGCGACGGAATCCTCAAGGTCCAGGTTAATCACGTCTGCGGCCGAGGCTGCCATTTTCGGGAACAGCTTGGTGTTCGATCCGGGGCCGAACAGCTGACAGCGGTTGGGGCGGGCAGGGGCGGCGGGTTGAAGGCGAAAGCTCATCTGGACCTCGTGCGAGTAAGGAAATTGCGATTTTCTTGCCTCATTGGGTATTAAATTGCGCAAGCCTGCGCAAGCGCCTTTGTGCAGATGCGGCATTGCATTCGCAGCATTCACCAAAATACGCTGCGCCCCCGGTGGTTAAAGTTTAATCGGTTTATGAACATGAAAGATTTTTGCGGAAATTCGGATAGGTGTGCAAAAATTTCCCAACCAGCCTTATGTTGCCCAAGGAATTCGCGAAACTCTCGCCTGCCGGCTCCACTAGCCTGCGTCGGAATCAAAGGAGTGCACCGCAGTGATCGAGACACCGTATCTGTTGTTTTTGGGCGATGCGCCCGACCAGCTGGCCGCAAAAGTTGCCATCGGCATCCGGGACTGGCGTCCCGAGAACGCTGTGGGCCAGTACCGGATGGAGGGTTGCAAGGCGGATCTGGGCATGACTGACCTGACCCTGGCCGAGGCCAAAGCTGCCGGGGCGAAAACGCTAGTCATTGGCGTTGCCAACCGGGGCGGTGTGATCAGCGCGGCGTGGAAAAAGGTGCTGATCGAGGCGCTTGAGATGGGGTTTGATCTGGCCTCTGGCCTGCACAACCTGCTGCGTGATGAGGGCGATCTGGTTGCCGCTGCGCAGACCCATGGTTGCACGTTGCATGACGTGCGGGTGCCGACTGTTGGGTATCCGATTGCCAATGGTCGCAAGCGCGCAGGCAAGCGGTGTCTGGCCGTGGGAACCGATTGTTCGGCGGGTAAGATGTATACCGCCATGTCGATGGACGCCGAGATGCGCAAGCGGGGCATGAAGTCCACTTTCCGCGCCACGGGGCAGACGGGCATCCTGATCACCGGGCAGGGGGTTCCGCTCGACGCGGTCGTGGCCGATTTCATGGCCGGGGCGGTCGAATACCTGACGCCCGAGAATGACGCGGATCACTGGGATCACATCGAAGGGCAGGGATCGTTGTATCACGTGTCCTATTCCGGTGTGACCATGGCGCTGATCCATGGTGGCCAGCCCGATGCGCTGATCCTGTGTCACGAACCCACACGGACGCATATGCGCGGCCTGCCGGAATATTCGTTGCCATCGCTGCCGGATCTGCGCGACACGGCCCTTCCGCTGGCACGGATCGCCAATCCGGACTGCCAGGTTGTTGGCGTCTCGATCAACACGCAGAACCTGAGCGAAGAAGACGCGCGCGCCTATATCGTCGAGGTCGAGGCCGAAATGGGTCTGCCCGCAACAGACCCGTACCGCTTCGGCGCGGGTAAATTGGTCGACGCGCTAGCTGCGCTGTGATCAAACAGGGCCTGCCGAAGAAACCCTTCGGCGGGCACTATTGGACAAGAAAAAGGAGCAGGCACGTGCAGATTGATGTCTCTCGTGATGTGTTTCGGTTGGCGCAGGTGTTCACCATCTCGCGGGGGTCGCGGACCGAGGCCAAGGTGCTGACCGTTCGGGTCTCGGACGGGGTGCATCAGGGCTGGGGCGAATGCGTGCCCTATGCGCGGTATGATGAAACGCTCGAGTCGGTCGAGGCCGAGATCGCGGGTCTGCCGGCAGACATCACCCGGCAATCGCTTATGGACCTGCTGCCCGCCGGGGCGGCGCGAAATGCCGTAGATTGCGCGCTGTGGGATCTGGAGTGCAAACGTGCGGGCAAACGGGCGTGGGACTTTGCCGGTTTGCCAGTTCCGGGCCCCGAGATCACCGCATATACCCTGTCGCTGGACACGCCCGAGGCGATGCAGGCGCAAGCTGCGGCCAATGCGCATCGCCCGCTGCTAAAGATCAAGCTGGGCACACCGGACGACATGCCCCGTCTTGAAGCTGTGCGCGCGGGCGCGCCGAACGCGCGGATCATCGTCGACGCGAATGAGGGTTGGTTGGCCGCTGTTTATGCCGACCTTGCCCCGCATCTGGTGCGTTTGGGTGTGGCTCTGGTCGAGCAACCCTTGCCTGCCGGTGAAGATGACGCGTTGATCGGAATGGAGCGTCCGGTGCCCGTGTGCGCCGACGAGTCCTGTCATGATCGCAGCAGCTTGCCCGGCCTCAAGGGCAAATATGATGTGGTCAACATTAAGCTCGACAAAACCGGCGGTCTGACCGAGGCTCTGGCGCTGCGGCAGCAGGCGCTGGCCGAGGGCTATAAGGTCATGGTCGGTTGCATGGTCGGCAGCTCGCTTGCGATGGCCCCTGCGACCTTATTGGCGCAGAGTGCGATGGTCACAGACCTTGACGGCCCGCTTCTTCTGGCCGAAGACCGCACCAACCCGCTGATTTTTGATGACGCCGGAGTGCATCCGCCAAAAGCGGCGCTCTGGGGCTGAGGAGAGTGACATGACCCGCACCGTTTACGTGAACGGAGAGTATCTGCCCGAGACCGAGGCCAAGGTCTCGATCTTTGACCGTGGTTTCCTGATGGCCGACGCCGTTTATGAGGTGACCAGCGTATTGGACGGCAAGCTGATCGACTTTGAAGGCCACGCGGTGCGTCTGAAACGCTCGCTGGACGAGCTGCAGATGTCCGAACCTTGCAGCAAGGATGAACTCCTGGAGATTCACCGAAAGCTGGTCGAGCTGAACGGGATCGAAGAAGGTCTGATCTACCTACAGGTCTCGCGTGGCAGCGACGGGGATCGGGATTTCGTGTTCCCTGCGGCCGATACCAAGCCGACGCTGGTTCTGTTCACCCAGAACAAGCCGGGATTGGCCGACAGCCCGGCGGCGCAAAAGGGTGCCAAGATCATCTCGATTGACGACATTCGCTGGGGCCGCCGTGATATCAAGACAGTGCAGTTGCTGTACCCGTCGATGGGCAAGATGATGGCCAAGGCCGCCGGATGCGATGATGCGTGGATGATTGAGGATGGCTATGTCACTGAAGGCACCAGCAACAACGCCTATTTCGTAAAGGACGGCAAGATCGTGACCCGCCCGTTGTCCAATGACATCTTGCACGGGATCACCCGCAAGGCTGTGTTGCGTATGGCTGCCGAGGCGCAGATGGAAGTCGAAGAACGCCTGTTTACGATCGATGAGGCGAAAGAGGCGGATGAAGCGTTCACCACCTCGGCCAGCGCCTTTGTTATGCCAGTGGTCGAGATTGACGGTGTCGCGCTGGGCGATGGTACGCCGGGAGCGATTGCCAAACGCCTACGCGAGATTTATCTGGATGAAAGCCGCAAGGCGGCGATCTAAGGAAAAGGCCCGCCAAACCGGCGGGCCTTTTTGATTTCAGCGTTCAACCTTTTTTGGTGACGTTTTCGTCAAAGGCGACCTCGAAGGCGGCCTGTTTTTCGGGGCTGGCTTCGGTCTGATAATTGGCTTTCCACTCATCCATGGTCATGCCGTAGAAAATCTGACGGGCTTCGTCCTTGCCCATCTCGATGCCTTTTTCGTTTGCGGCTTCCTGATACCAGCGCGACAGGCAGTTGCGGCAGAACCCGGCCAGGTTCATCATGTCGATGTTCTGCACGTCGGTGCGGTCTTCCATCAGGTGCTTTTGCAACCGGCGGAAGGCTGCGGCCTGAAGTTCGATTTCGGTTTGCTTGTCCATGTGCTGACTCCGGATGACAGTATCGTTGTCCTTGACCTAGCGGCCCGGAGGCGATGTTTCAACAAACAGGACGTCAGGCCAGTTTCAAGGCCAGCCAAGGCACGATGCAAAAGATCAATGTGAGGACCTTGTAGTTGGCCAGATACCGGAAATACGCTCGTTTCACTTCCGACCGCTCCATCTGGAATAACTTGCTGTGAATGCCCGCAATCTGCTCCTGCAGCAGCAGGACCATTAATGTTGTGAACAATAGCACTGCGATGTTCAGCGCGGCCATCCAACCAAACACAGAGGTTGCGAATTCATGGGTCATGGCGATCCCCTTTCGACGAATATATGGGGATCAGGTGGTATCCTCACAATGGCGTGTGATCAAAGGTCGCTGGAATCCAGCGCGTCCTGTAGCACAACGGCCAAACGTTCCGCCCAAGCCCGTTGTCCCGCGTGATCGGCGATCAGATCATTGCGCAGCTCGATCAGAGCATTGGGGCGGCCAAAAGCGGTGCAGTGCTTGTCGATGGCATCTCCGGGCAGGACACCGGTATAGGGTTCGTTTACGCCGACGCACAGGTCGTCTTCTGCCTGCAACCGGGTGATCAGCGGGCGCGCAAAACGCTCGTCCGGGGTGTGCAGCACGCCAACATGCCACGGACGCGGCTCGCGCCCCCGCAGCTGTCGGGTAAAGGAGTGCATGGACACAATCACCGCATGGGGTAAGGCCGCCAGCTCGGCCAGAGCATTGTGATAGGGGCGATAACACATGTTCAGCCGCCGTTCCCGCTCGGCCGCATCGGCGTGACGATTGCCGGGGATGATCGACCCATCATACAGCTTCATCAGCAGGGTCGGGTCATCCTCGCCCCGGTTCGGGTCGATGACAAGACGCGAGAAATTGGCCGCCACCACAGGCGCGTTCAGGATTTCCCCAAGATGTTTCGAGACCTCGTACGCCCCCACGTCATAGGCGATGTGACGCTCCATATCCTCGCGCGGCAGGCCGAGGTCTCCGCCATTGATGTCGTGTGGGACGGTGTTGGTGGCGTGGTCACACGTGATCAGCCAACGCGAAGGGCGATCTGCGCCGTGGATAAAAAACGGAGAATACGTCATAAGCCTGTCATCTGGTTCGTCGCAGGTGTAGGGCAGTTGCTAATAAAAGGGAATTGCGCAATAAGCAGCTTGAAGCAATGTTTGCGGTAACATTTGCGCGACGCCCAGAGAATACGTGAGGAGAGCACCAACAATGCGACGCCTGAGAAATGTGAAAATCGTGGCGACGCTGGGTCCGGCGTCGAATGACTATGACATGATCCGAGCCCTGCACGAGGCTGGGTCCGATGTGTTCCGCTTGAACATGAGCCACGGTAGCCATGATGAAATCCGCGAGCGGCACCGGATTATCCGTCAGGTTGAAAAGGATCTGGACAGCCCGATTGCCATTCTGGCCGATTTGCAGGGACCGAAACTGCGTGTCGGCGTCTTTGCCAGCGACTCTGAGGAATTGGAAGAGGGGGCGGCGTTCCGGCTGGACCTTGATCCCGAGGCCGGAGACATCAATCGCGTTTGCCTGCCGCATCCCGAGATTTTCGCCGCGTTGGAACCCGGCGCACGCCTGCTTGTCAATGACGGTAAAATCCGCCTGATCGTGCAGGAGTGCGGTCAGGATTTCGCCAATTGTACCGTTGAGGTGGGTGGCACGATCTCTAACCGCAAAGGCGTAAATGTGCCTGATGTGGTGCTGCCGTTGGCGGCCCTGTCGGCCAAGGACCGCGACGATCTGGAATTTGTTTGCCAATTGGGTGTCGACTGGCTGGCGCTGAGCTTTGTGCAGCGCGCCAAGGACGTTTTCGAGGCGCGCGCGCTGGCCGATGGTCGGGCGGCGATCCTGTCCAAGATCGAAAAGCCCGCCGCAGTCGAGGCGTTTGACGACATTCTGGATGCGTCTGACGGGATCATGGTGGCGCGTGGCGATCTGGGGGTTGAACTGCCGGTTTCGGCCGTGCCGCCGATCCAGAAACGTCTGGTGCGCAAATGCCGGGGTGCGGCCAAACCGGTCATTGTCGCGACGCAGATGCTGGAAAGCATGATTGAAAGTCCAATGCCCACTCGGGCCGAGGTCTCGGATGTGGCCACCGCGATCTATGAGGGCACCGATGCTATCATGCTCAGTGCCGAGTCAGCTGCGGGTTCCTACCCGGTCGAAGCCGTGCAGACAATGAACAAGGTCGCCATCGAGGTCGAGGCGGACCCGACATATGGCCAGATCATTGCCTCGTCTCGTACGGCCAAGGGGACAACGATTGCCGATGGGATCGTTGCCGCTGCGCGCGAGATTGCAGAAAAGACTGATATCAAGGCGATCTGCTGCTTCACCCAAAGCGGGACTACTGCTTTGCTGACTGCCCGAGAAAGGCCCGAAGTGCCGATTATCGCCATGACCCCGGCCACCGGCACTGCGCGGCGACTATGCCTGAGCTGGGGGTGCCATTGCGTGATGACGCCCGAGCTGGAGCGTTTCAAGGGCGCGGTTGTGAATGCAGCCCGTGCAGCTCGTGCTGGGGGCTTTGCCGCTGAAACTGATCAGATCGTTGTGACTGCTGGTGTGCCGTTTAATGTGCCGGGCACCACCAATATCCTACGTATCGCGCCCTGTGATGAGCGTTTGATTTACAACACAGATCCGGGTTGAGGTCCTGAATTGCTCAATAAATAGGCAAAATATACACTTTAAAAACATATATATAGATGAAATTTGAGGGTAATCTGCAGTTTCCCCTCTGTTTTTCGCTGTTTTTCTCGGATACTGATTTTCACGGGTAGTCTATTGAATTCGTTCCAGACTCCGGCTGCCCGCCCGGGGGCACGGGCCCCGGTATAATCAACAATATTGGAGAAACGTCATGACAACCAAGATTGTCATCGGACTGGACGGGACAGAAACCGGAGAGCGCGCGATCGCCTTTGCCAAAGACCTGGCTGAGCGGATCGGAACGTGTGAATTACTTGTGGTTTACGTCATCGAATGGTCCCCTTTTACTTTTCAGACACCGGAAGAAAACGCCCAGCGACACAAGCGGCGCGAAGAAGAAGTTGCATTGGCGACTTCGCGCATCGTTACGCCTGCGGTTGATGCTTTGACCTCGGGCGGGTTCACGGCCCAGGGCATCGTGCGCCACGGCGACGTGGCTGAAACGCTGAACGCGATCACGGTCGAAAATGGCGGCACCCAGATCATCGTCGGGCGCGCCTCGGCGGATGGGTTCAAGAAACGGCTGTTCGGCAGTTCGACCCAGAATCTGGTCATGCATGCCGATGTACCGGTCACTGTCGTGAACTGAGGAGAGCGATGAAAATGAGTATCTATCAGAAAACAGCGCTGGCCGCCGCCGTGATGCTGGGCGCAAGCCCCGCAATGGCCCAAGAGGCCACGGGTCTGGACGACAGGATCAATCAGGCTTTTGCCGATTTTACCGGCCCGTTCGTCAGCTTTATCTTCGCGCCGTTTCCCGGCACGGATTTCCCATGGATCGTGGGGTGGCTGGTTGTCGCCGCGACGGTCTTTTCACTGTATTTCGCTTTTGTTCAGTTCCGGTTCTTTGGCCACGCCGTTAGCCTTGTAAAGGGCGACTATTCCGACCCCAATGATGCGGGTGAGGTCAGCCACTTTCAGGCGCTTGCAACCGCGCTGTCGGGAACTGTTGGTCTGGGCAATATCGCCGGTGTTGCGGTGGCCGTCGGGATTGGCGGGCCGGGAGCGACTTTCTGGATGATCGTCGCGGGCCTTCTGGGTATGGCCTCGAAATTCACCGAGTGTACGTTGGGCGTGAAATACCGCAACGAATACGAGGATGGCACCGTGTCCGGTGGTCCGATGTATTACATGTCCAAAGGGTTCAATGAGCTGGGTCTGCCGGGCGGTAAAATACTGGCCGTTCTGTTCTCGATCTTCTGTATTCTGGGCGCGCTGGGCGGGGGCAATATGTTCCAGGCCAATCAGGCGCATCAGCAGATTGCGGACATAACCGGAGACTATCCCGGCTGGATCACCGGTTTGGTTTTTGCTGGTATCGTGTTTGCGGTAATCGTCGGTGGCTTGAAATCCATCGCGCGCGTGACGGAAAAGGTCGTGCCGTTCATGGGTGTCATCTATGTGCTGGCTGCGCTGGCCATTATCCTAATGAACGCGGATCAGATCGGTTGGGCTTTCGGCCAGATATTCGAAGGTGCTTTTACGGGCCTCGGCGTCGCCGGCGGTATGGTCGGTGCACTGATCCAAGGTTTCAAGCGTGCCGCTTTTTCGAACGAAGCGGGGGTGGGCTCTGCAGCGATCGCACACTCTGCCGTGCGGACCAAAGAACCGATCACCGAGGGCTTCGTCTCGCTGCTTGAGCCGTTCATCGATACGGTCGTGATCTGTACCATGACCGCACTGGTGATCATCATCACCCAACAATTGATAATCGACCCGCAAACTGGCCTTTACATGCTGACAGAAGACGGCAGTGGCATTGCCACTGTTGATGGAAATGCAGGCGTCACCCTGACTTCGGCTGCCTTTTCCAGCACCTTTGGCTGGTTCAAGTATGTTCTGGCGATTGCTGTAATTTTGTTCGCTTTCTCGACCATGATCAGCTGGTCCTACTATGGCCTCAAAGCCTGGACCTATCTGTTCGGCGAAGGCCAGACCAAAGAGCTGATCTTCAAGATCATCTTCTGTGTGTTCGTGGTGATCGGTGCGGCGGCCAACCTTGACCCGGTCATCGATTTCTCGGACGCGGCGATCTTTGCCATGGCGGTTGTGAACGTCTTTGCGCTCTACTTCCTGATGAAAGTCGTGCGTGAGGAACTGGCCAGCTATGTGGCCCGGCTGAAAAGCGGTGAAATCCGCAAGTTCGGCCACTAACCCCCTACACCGGGGCGGCCTACGTCGCCCCGGTGCCTGACCCGCCTGCGAAAAGCGCAGATTCTGGTCAAAACCCCCTTGCCAGTATGGCCGAACTTGCGTAAACGGCGCTTCTGATCGCGTGACCGGCCGAGATGGCATGCCGAGTCGCGTCTGAAACCGAACCCTGGAAGGAGACGGAAATGCCTAAGATGAAGACCAAGTCGAGCGCCAAGAAGCGCTTTAAGGTGACTGCGACCGGTAAGGTCCTTGCTGGCCAGGCCGGCAAACGGCACGGCATGATCAAGCGGACCAAAAAGTTCATCCGCGACGCCCGTGGCAACACCACCCTGTCCGCCCCCGACGCCAAGATCGTCAAGGGCTACATGCCCTACGACCGCTAAGAGGAGATACCAACATGTCCCGCGTTAAAGGTGGAACCGTAACTCACGCCCGTCACAAGAAGGTCATCAAGGCCGCCAAAGGTTACTATGGCCGCCGCAAGAGCACCTTCAAGGTTGCCCGTCAGGCCGTCGACAAGGCCAACCAGTATGCAACCCGCGACCGCAAGAACCGCAAGCGTAACTTCCGCGCGCTGTGGATCCAGCGTATCAACGCTGCTGTCCGTTCGCATGACGAGGCTCTGACATATTCCCGCTTCATCAACGGCCTGAACCTGGCCGGTATCGAAGTGGACCGCAAAGTTCTGGCCGACCTGGCCGTGCACGAACCGGAAGCGTTCGGCGCGATTGTCGCCCAAGCTCAGGCCGCTCTGGCTGCCTGATCCTCTGAATACAGAGACAGTGAATGAAAGGCCGTCCCGCTTGGGGCGGCTTTTTATTTTCATCTATCGGTTGTAACTTACCATCGTTCTCAAAATTTGGTTTCGAATGGTTGTTATTTTTTTCATAGGCTACTTGGCTTTTTTCATCGCTTTTTCGGTTTCTTATTCGCTTGGAAAAGGCCGCCCGCTTAAAGGTGGGCTGTTCTTTCTGGGAATACTTTTAGCAGTTGTTGCGGGAGCAATAGCCTTTGGCATGACGCGTAGCGTTCCCAACGATCTCAGTACCCAAATTTCGCAGTTGGCCACGGCGTATTTTCTTTTGGTTCCCGTTTCTAGCGTTGGACTTGGAATGGCGGTTGCGAGTTTGGTTGGGTACTTTGAGGGAAGTAGAGTCACTCAGGTGGTCATTCTCTCCGTGGCTGCGTCCCTTCCGATTGGTGTGGGCTTGATAATGTATCAGCAGAACGAGAGCGTTGAACGCACGAAGGAGCGTTTCCGGGCTGAGATGGAGCTAACGACCGTGTCTGGAGCATTTGGTTCGAATGTAGTTACGATACCAGTATCCCCCATCGTTTCCATTGGAACGCGGTGCAAAGTCGCGCAGGGCCAAAGCCCTAACACTTGCAATGCCAGCTTTGGCCAGCCGAATACCTATGAGTTTTTCCAAGGATTTGAGGCGACGGACCTGGACTTTTCTTGGTTGGTCATTCGGAATCCCGGTAATGATTGTTGGGTCAAGGCCAATTGCGAGCAGTTCGAGGAATGGTGTTCGCGACGTACAGATTTGGCTGATAGCGCTTGGTGTTGGGGCGAGCGCGAAATCGCGGTAAAAATGCGAAGCGACCCTAAACAACAAAATGAGGAAGATCTCGATGTTCCGCTCTTAAAGCTGTCCAGCCCCATTCCTGACCTACGCGCTCGTTGCCGATACCACCCAAAAACCGTGAATTGCAAAGTTCACTTTCTAGTCGCGCATGATATCCGAACGATCCTGTCAAAAAGCGAAATTGTGCCGGGGCGTGAAGAGGCAGCTGTCCTAGAAGCAAAGGCTTATGTAGATCGTTTATGGTCGGAAATGACGGGTGAATAAAAAAACCGGCGCGAGATACGCCGGTTTTCAAGTATTCCGAACAGTAGGGTGTTACCCGAAAACCCGCCCGAGCGCACCGTCCACCGCGTCGGTGATTTGGTCAATATCGTCCGGAGTGGCAATCAGCGCGGGTGAGAAGCACAGCGTGTTGTTCTTGCCCGGGACCGAGCGATTGGTCACACCGATGATTACGCCCTGCGCCATGCAGTCGGCCACAACCGCTTGTGCCATCTTTTCGTTCACCGGCTCGCGGCTTGCGCGGTCCGAGACCAGCTCAGCACCAAGGAACAGGCCCTTGCCGCGCACGTCGCCGATGACCTTGTGCTTTTCCATCAGCTCTTGCAGGTTGCCCATCATGCGCGCACCCATGTCGGTGCAGTTTTGCAGCAGGTTTTCATCTTCAATGATCCGCATGTTCTCGATCGCCGCCGCCGGGCCGGCGGTGCAGCCACCAAAGGTCGAGATGTCGCGGAAATAATTCATCGGGTCGTCGACATTGTCTTTGAACATGTCAAAGATTTCCTCGGTCGTGACCATGCAGGCGATGGCGGCGTAACCCGAGGCGACGCCCTTGGCCATGGTCACAAAGTCAGGCTTCACGCCGTATTGCTGATAGCCAAACCATGTGCCGGTACGACCAATGCCACAGACAACTTCGTCGATATGCAGCAGGATGTCATACTTGTCGCAGATCTCCTGCACGCGCTGCCAATAGCCTTCGGGGGCCTCAATCACACCACCGCCAGCGGTCACGGGTTCGAGGCAAAGCGCGCCGACAGTATCGGGGCCTTCGCGCAGGATGACCTCTTCGATCTGGTCAGCCGCCCATTCGCCAAAGTTTTCTTCGGGGGCGCCGTCCAGCTCGTGCTTGCGGTATTCCATGCAATGCGGCACGCGCACGAAATCCGGCGCGAAGGGGCCGTATTGCGCGTTGCGTTCGTCCTGACCGCCCGCTGACATCGCCGCCAGGGTCGAGCCGTGATAATCCCGGTCGCGATACAGAATCTTGGTCTTCTTGCCGCCGTATTTCTTGTGGGCGATCTGGCGGACCATCTTAAAGGCTTTCTCATTCGCCTCAGAGCCTGAGTTCATATAGTAGACCCGGCTCATCCCCGGCATTTTGCTGATCAGCTTTTCCGCAAAGATCGAGCCCGGAATCGACCCGGCCGACTGGGCGAAATAACACAGCTTCATCAACTGGTCATAGACCGCCTTGCAGATCGATTCGCGGCCATAGCCCACGTTGACCGTCCAGACCCCGCCCGAGACGGCGTCCAGATGTTCCTTGCCGTTCTGGTCCCAAACGCGCATGCCTTTGCCTTCGACAATGATACGCGGATCATTGGTTTCAAACGGCTTATGCTGGATCAGATGATGCCAGATATGGGCGCGGTCGGCCTCGACCACGCGGGAAAGATCGTTTTCGTTGAACGTGCCGTCCATGACATGTCCTTTCACAAGGTATGGGTGCGCAAGGTGCGGGAACTGGGTCCCGGCCTGTGTGTTCTTGATGGCTCAGATCACCGCGAATGGCCATCCGTAGATAGGGCCAGATTGCATCATCGCGTATCGCCAGTCCATGACTGTGCGCGTATTTCTACGAATTTGTCTTGCCCGCAGGATTGTGATCAAGTCCCGTGCAACAAGGGAGGGGTAGCTGATGACCGAAGCCAATATCTATGAGCGTCACCTGGGGAGGAACCGGGCAAATTATACGCCCTTGTCGCCGCTGAGTTTCATAGAGCGGACTGCGCAGATTTATCCCGATTATCCATCCGTTGTTTACGGCGCGCGCCGGTACACATGGGCCGAGACATATACCCGGTCCCGCCAAATGGCTGGCGCTTTGGCCGCGCGCCGGATCGGCAAGGGCGACATCGTCTCGATCATCGCCGCCAACATCCCCGAGATGTACGAGGCGCATTTCGGTGTCCCAATGTCCGGGGCGGTGCTGAACGCCATCAACACGCGACTGGATGCACCGATCATCGCGTTTATCCTGAATCACGCAGAGTCCAAGGCCCTGCTGGTTGACCCAGAATTCTCGGGCGTCGTCAAAGAGGCGTTGAAACAGGTCGATCACGACGTGCTGGTGATTGACATAGAAGATGACAGCTTTGAAGGCGGTGAGAAGCTTGGGGCGCTGACCTATGACGCGCTGCTGGCTGAAGGCGATCCAGAGTTCGCGTGGTCTTTGCCAGATGACGAATGGAACGCAATCACCCTGAACTATACGTCGGGTACAACGGGCAATCCCAAGGGTGTTGTGTACCATCACCGGGGTGCGATGCTGAATGCGCAGTCGGATCTGTTGGATTGGGATATGCCCAAAGACTCGGTCTATCTGTGGACCCTGCCGATGTTTCACTGCAACGGTTGGTGTTTCCCGTGGGCGATGGCGGCGAATGCGGGGGTTTCGGTCTGCTTGCGCGCTGTGCGGGACGAGCCGATCTATGCCGCTTTCCGCGACGAAAAGGTCACGCATTTCTGCGGTGCGCCGATCGTTCTGAACATGCTGGCGAACGCGCCGGATCACCTCAAGGATTTCGATCACCAGATCAAAGTGATGACCGCTGGTGCTCCGCCACCTGCGGCAGTTATCGCGAATATGGAAGGGATGGGGATCGAGGTCACCCATGTCTATGGGCTGACCGAGACATACGGCCCTTCGGTTGTCTGCGCTTGGAAAGACGAGTGGAACACTAAAGATGCAGACGAACGCGCTGCGTTGAAGGTACGGCAGGGTGTGCGGTACACGGCCTTGTCTGGGCTGATGGTAGCCGACCCTGAAACGCTGGCCCCTGTGCCTGCCGATGGCGAGACCATGGGCGAGATATTCATGCAGGGCAATGTCGTGATGAAGGGGTATCTCAAAAACCCAGATGCGACCGACAAGGCGTTCAACGGCGGATGGTTCGCCTCGGGCGATCTGGGAGTGATGCACCCCGATGGTTATATTGCGCTCAAAGACCGGTCCAAAGACATCATCATCTCGGGGGGCGAGAACATTTCATCGGTCGAAGTGGAAGATATCCTGTATAAACACCCCGCCGTGATGGAGGCTGCCGTGGTCGCCCGGCCCGATGATAAATGGGGCGAGACGCCCTGTGCATTTGTCGAACTCAAGCCCGGCACGCAAACGAGTGAGGCAGACATCATTGCATTCTGTCGCGATCACATGGCCCATTTCAAAGCGCCCAAGACGGTGGTGTTCGGGCCGCTGCCCAAGACGTCGACCGGCAAGGTCCAAAAGTTCAAGCTGCGGGATCAGGCTAAAGCGCTGGGCTAAGCACCCATTCGGTCAAAGATCGACAGGTCCAGCTTCAGCATCTCGCCCATCCAGATGGCGCGATCCCGGTGGTCCTCAAGATGTTGGCCGGTTTCGGGATGCGTAAAGATGGTCAATCCTTGCCGGTTCACCATCAGCCATGGAATGACCTGATCGAAGGCGTCCGGGGCAAATGCCAATTGGCAACTCCACCGCGGATGCGGGCCGACATTTTTGGCGTGCATCCGACCTATCTCGACGGGGAACAGGCGACCTGCTTCTTGGCAAAGCTGTTGCGCGAGTGTTTGAGTATCAGCATCGAAATAGACATGGGCGTGATAGCCGGTGATCTCGGGCATAGGGGCCTCCATCCTTGCTGAGAAGACTTTATGCCACCGCGGTTCTATTTCCTACTAACGTGCGCACACAGACCCTGTGCGGTCATTCAGGCGCGTGCCGGTCCGGGTGCGCCTGTGTAAAAGCAGGCAGGTCTGCGCAGGCCGCGTCGACACTCAGGATACGGGGTAGCCCGGTCAGATCGACCTGCCAGCGACGTGCGTTGTATAGCTGAGGTATCAGACACAGATCGGCCAAACCGGGCTGTGCGCCTGTGCAGTAGGGGGATTGTTCAAAATCGCCCAAAAGGGTTTCGAACGCCAAAAGGCCGGGGCGGATGAAATGGCGCATCCAGTCGCCGGGCATATTGTCGGCATCGTGGCTCAGCGAGGTGGCGTGGCGCGCAACCGAAAGGTTGCAGACCGGGTGCAGATCCACCGCGATGGATTGGGCCAAGGCCAATGACTGTGCGCGGGCTGCGGGTTCAGCGGGCAACGGACCCAGCCCCCGCGTGTTGTCCAGATAATCTATGATCGCCAGCGATTGAGTCAGCCGCAGGCCGTCAATCTCAAGCACGGGAACCAACCCTTGCGGATTACGTGCCAGATGCGTGTCAGACTTTTGGTCACCACTGGCCAGATCGACAGAAACCGCGCGATAGGCGACCCCAGCCAAATTCAGCGCGATGCGCACGCGGTAACTGGCTGAAGAGCGCCAGAAATCATACAGTATGACGCTCATCCTTACCTCCTGTCAGTTTTGGTCGTCAGGTAATTCTGCCGTTTTCAAAGCTTGAGACAAGACGTCGGCGTCGCCGATATGGTTGGCCAACACCAGGACCAGTCGTGCGTTGAGCGCGTCGCTGTCTGGCTTGTCCAGCCCGTCATGCAGGGCCAGCAGGTTGGCATAAAAGTCGTCCGCATTGTCGAAATTCGGTGTGAGGATCAAGTCAGCCATCCTACTTACTCCTTTCCAGTGGCACGGCGCATCGCCTGCCGAAACGCGTTTTCTTCGAAAGTGTCCCGCCGGGCGGCCACATGCTGGTCGGGGCGGATCAAATAGACGGCGCTGTCCGCATCCCCCAGATAGCGACGCTTTAACTCCAGCGTCAGGTCATCCTTCACGGACAATGCCAAGCGCGTGGCCTGGATACCGCCTTCTTCCAGGCGCTCAGGCGCTTCGGCGTCTATCGTCAGCAGCGTAAATTTTCCGGCCAGTTTCGGCAGCAGGAATTCGTCGCCCAAAGGCGCGTCTGGACAGGCTGAACCCGGGCATGTGATATCTGGGCCATTCAGTGCGTCCGCCGAACTGAGCGATGATCCCTTGTACGTGCAGGGCGCGCTAAGACGCCCGGAATTCACCAGAGGGCGTGCGAATTCGTATTGCTCGCTCAGGTCCAGTACCGCGTCGCGCAGCAAACGGGACATTTCGGATTTGGGCGTTATAAAATCGGTCGAGCGGGTCGACATAGTGATGTTCTCATCTGCTGCCTGAACGCGCTCGCGGCTATAACTATCCAGTAGCAGTTCAGGTGCTTTCCCGTCGATCACCAGTTTCAGCTTCCAGCACAGGTTGTCGGTGTCCTGAATGCCCGAATTTGCCCCGCGCGCGCCGAACGGGCTGACCTGATGGGCGCTGTCCCCGGCAAATAGGACACGTCCATGGCGGAACCTCTCCATCCGGCGGCACTGGAATGTGTAGATCGAGACCCATTCGAGTTCGAACTCCACATCCTCGCCCAGCATCGCCTTGAGGCGGGGGATGACGTTTTCGGGGCGTTTCTCGCGCTCTTTGTCGATGTCCCATCCCAGTTGCAGGTCAATGCGCCATACATTGTCAGGCTGTTTGTGCAGCAGCGCGGACTGGCCCCGGTTGAAGGGCGGGTCGAACCAGAACCAGCGCTCGGACGGGAAATCGGCCTCCATCACTACATCGGCGATCAGGAAATTGTCTTCGAATACCCGGCCGTCGAAATCCAGCCCCAGCATCCGGCGGGTCGGAGAATGCGCGCCATCGCACGCAATCAGCCAGTCGGCTTCTACGTTATAGGGGCCTTCTGGCGTCTCGACCTCAAGCTTGACGTGGTCGTCATGGGTGCCGATCGCCTCGACCTTGTTGCGGCCGCGAATTTCGATCGGTGCACCTTCGGCCTGCAAAGCGCGGACACGGTCGACCAGAATTTTCTCAAGATGATATTGTTGCAGGTTCACGAAGGCGGGGTTGGCAAAGCCTTTTTCGGGCAGCAAGTCGAACTCATAGACTTTGCGGTCGTCGAAAAAGACCTTGCCCGCCTCCCATTGCACCCCGGTTTCGGCCATCGGATTGCCGCACCCCAACCGGTCGGCGATATCCAATGTGCGTTGCGAAAAACAGATCGCCCGGCTGCCAAAGCTGACCTTGTCGTTGTCGTCCAGAACAACGACCCCAACACCTTGCTGGGCCAGGTCGATGGCTGCGGTAAGGCCGACTGGACCGGCACCAACAACGATGACCTTGTGGCGTACAGGTGTCGCAGTGTCCTGATCCGGGCTGCGCCCATAAGCATAGAGCGGTGTTTCGAAGATCTTGTTCATGGTTTCTCTCCCCGATGCGTTGACGCAACTGCTTGCCTCTGGCGAGGCTAGGCCAAGGCCCTATGGGAATGGTTCCATCGAATACGCCGACGAAAAACGATCTGGATCAAATGCGACGGTTTGTCCTTAACCTTGCAGGGCCTCCCACATGTCCAGATCGCGTTGGGCGGTCCAGATGCGTGGCGTGTCAATACCGCGCGCCTCGTCATAGGCGCGGGCTACGTTGAAGGGCAGGCAGTGTTCATAGATCGCGTAATCCGCGAATTTGGGGTCACATTCGGCGCGCACGGCGTCCCATGCTTCTTTCAAAGAGCCACCACGTGCCGCAACCTTTGCTGCAGGGCGATATGTGCTGTCGACGAAATCACGGGTGCTTTCAATAGCTGCATTCACCATCTCTTTGCCGATCAGGGCGTCTCCGCGTCCCGGAGCGATGGCGTCGACGTCGAACAGGCTGATTGCATCCAAGGTATCGCCCCAATCGCCGAAGTGCCCGTCGCCGCAGTAGCAGGCCGAGTGGTATTCGACGATGTCGCCGGTGAACATGACGTTCTGATCGGGTACATGAATGACGATATCACCCGCCGTATGAGCGCGGCCCAGATGCATCAGGTCAACCCGGCGATTGCCCAGGTAGACCGTCATTGTATCGCTGAAGGTGGTGGTGGGCCATGTGAGGCCCGGAATGCTCTCGTGCCCTTCAAACAGGCGAGGGAAGCGTTGGAATTCGCTATCCCAATCCTCCTGCCCGCGTTCCACGACCATCGCACGGGCCATGTCCGACATCAGGATCTGCTGTGCTCCATACGCGCTGGCGCCCAGCACACGCACGGCGTGATAGTGGGTTAGCGCAACGTGGGTGATTGGCTTGTCAGTAACCGATCGGACGCAGTCGATGACTTTTTGTGCCAAACGCGGTGTCGCTTGGGCCTCGATAATCATGACGCTGTCATCGCCGATAATGACGCCGGAATTCGGGTCGCCTTCGGCGGTGAACGCATAGAGCCCGTCACCGATCTCGGTAAATGAAGTCTTCTTCTCGGACATGTCCCCCTGGGACGCGAATGCTTTGGCCATGTTGGGTTCCTTATCGTGCGAATGGGTTTTCTAGTGCGGGCAATACTGTTCCTACGCAATCGCCAAAGCCGATCGAATAACCGTCGCCTTTTGCCGCGCCGGTCAGGGTCATGGTGTCGCCGTCTTCGATAAAGCGGCGGGTCTCGCCCGTGTTCAGCGTCAGCGGTTCCTTCCCGCTCCAGCTGAGTTCCAATAGCGAGCCGCGTTCAGGTTTCCTTGGCCCCGAGATGGTGCCTGAGCCCAGCAAATCACCAGTATTCATTGGGCAGCCCGACGTCGTGTGATGCGCCAGTTGCTGCGCGGCAGAGTAATACATCTCACGGTAATTGGTGCGGGCGATGATGCTTGCTGGTTTTCCGGACGGAGCCATCGTGATGGAAAGGTCGATGTCGTACAACATTGGGCCGCAATCCTTGAGGTGATCTAACAGCTCATGCTCGCGCGCGGGTGTGTCACAGCGAAAGGGCTCAAGCGCTGCCTTGGTCACGATCCACGGGCTGATCGACGTGGCTGTAGCTTTGGCCTGAAACGGTCCGAGCGGTTGGTACTCCCACGCCTGGATATCGCGCGCGGACCAATCGTTTAGCAGAACATAACCAAAGATGTTGTCGTCCGCCTCTTGGACCGAGATCGGACCGTCCGATGGTGTTCCAACGATGGCGCCCATCTCAAGCTCAATGTCAAAGCGGCGGCTGGGCAGAAAGGCGGGACGGTCATGATCGGGCGATTTCAGCTGGCCCCAAGGACGGCGAATATCTGTCCCTGACACAACGACAGAAGAGGCGCGGCCATTATAGCCGATCGGAATGTGCAGCCAATTGGGGGGCAGGGCATTTCCTGACCCGCGGAACATGGTGCCGACATTTTGCGCGTGGTGACGACCTGCATAGAAGTCTGTGTACTCGCTGACCGCGAAGGGCATATGCAATACGGCGTCGCTCTGCGCCACAAGCAGGGGCTCAACCCTGTTTTGCTCTTCTGATCCCTCGGCCAAAAGGCTGGTCAGGCGCGCGCGAAGGGCAGCCCAGACGGCGGGTCCTTGCTCCATCAACGGGTTCCAGAAGGGCAGGTCGAACAGGGGTTCGTCAATCAGGTTAATCAGACCTTCGGCCTCGGCGCTGGTGATGTCGAAAATCATGTCCCCGATTGCAACGCCACAGCGCGGCTCGGCACCTTCTGTCGCGAAAACACCATAAGGTAAGTTGTTCAGCGGAAAGGGGTGGGTCGCGTTATTGGCCGAGGCGATCCAGGATTTCAAAAGGGTCATTGGCGTTCCTTGTCGTCTTTATCGGCGCGACTCGTTAAGGGGCGCGCCGTTTGTGCCTGTTTCTGTTGATCAGTCGCTCAAGTCGGTTCCGCCGGATGAGCCGTCCTGCCGGTGGCCGGGCATTGGATTGTGGTTGTAGTGGTCCCGCTTGCCGTTCCAGCGCGCACGCCGACTCCAAAGAAACAAGCATACAAAGCCCAGGAAAACAGCAATTACTATGTAACCAGCATCCATCACTTTTTCCCTGCCGTTCCGTCGAACTTTTTCTCAAGAGAGGTCCAACAGTCAATGTAGTCGTCCTGCAGGGGCGCTTCGTTTGCGGCAAACGGGGTCAGGTGCTGCGGAAAGCGGGTTTCGAACATGAAGGACATCGTATTGTCCAGCTTGTCCGGCCCGAGGTTTGCATTCGACGCCTTGTCAAAGGCTTCGCGGTCTGGCCCGTGTGGCAGCATCATGTTGTGCAGGCTCATCCCGCCGGGAACAAAGCCCTGCGGTTTGGCGTCGTATTGACCGTAGATATTGCCCATTAGCTCGGACATGATGTTCTTGTGATACCAGGGCGGGCGGAAGGTGTCCTCGGCCACCATCCAGCGTTCGCGGAACAGGACAAAGTCGATATTGGCCGTCCCCGGCTGACCTGATGGGGCCGTCAGCACGGTAAAGATCGACGGGTCGGGGTGATCAAACAGGATCGCGCCGACTGGGCAATAGGTGCGCAGGTCGTATTTGTAGGGCGCGTAATTTCCATGCCATGCGACCACGTCCAACGGGCTTTGGTCGATTTGCGTTTTATGGAACTGCCCGCACCATTTGACGGTGACGGTCGAGGGCACTTCTCTGTCTTCAAACGCCGCGACCGGGGCCTTGAAGTCACGCGGGTTGGCCATGCAGTTGGCGCCGATCGGGCCACGTCCCGGCAGTTCGAATTTCTGCCCGTAGTTTTCGCATACAAAGCCGCGCGCAGGACCGTCCAGCACTTCTACGCGATACACAAGACCGCGCGGTAGAATCGCGATCTCTTTGGGTTCCAAATCAATTATCCCCAGCTCAGTTGCGAAACGTAGGCGGCCTTCCTGTGGCACCACCAGCAGTTCGGAATCGGCCGAGAAGAAATACTCGTCCACCATGGAATCTGTGACCAGATAGATGTGGCTGGCCATGCCCACTTGCGTGTTTACGTCACCCGCCGAGGTCATGGTGCGCATACCTGACAGCCATGTCAGGCCCTCGTCGGAATGCGGCACTGCATCCCAGCGATACTGCCCCAGGCTGATCACATCGGGATCAACGCAAGGGGCAGATTTCCACAATGGCAGATCGACCTTCTCATACCTGTGTGAATGCTTGACCGAGGGCCGGATGCGATAGCACCACGTCCGTTCGGGCGGGTTTGCAGTAAAGGCCGTTCCGCTCAGCTGTTCGCCATAGAGGCCGTAGTTGCAGCGTTGTGGGCTGTTCATGCCTTGTGGCAACGCGCCGGGCAGGGCCTCGGTTTCAAAGTCGTTCCCGAAGCCGGGCATATAGCCTGCATGTGTGCCAATAGTGCTGCTGGCTTGCGTCATCTGGTGTGGATCAGTCGGACGGTTCATCCTGTACTCCTCCTCATTGCTGCTTGTGAATTAATAGTTGTTTTTGTAACTAACAAGCATGACCGACACTGACCCCGCAAAAAATGATGCATTTGATCTGCAGGATTTCCTTCCTTATCTGCTGAACAGAGCGGCCGAGGAGTGTTCGCTGGAGTTTCAACGGGTCTACAAAGAACGGTACGGGATGCTTCGCACCGAATGGCGGGTGTTGTTTCATTTGGGTAACTACGGTGAGATGACGGCCAAAGAAATTGGTGAGCGGGCTCGCATTCACAAAACCAAGATCAGTCGCGCCGTCAGCAAGCTTGAGCAACGGCGATACTTAACGCGCACACCCAGCCAGAACGATCGCCGGGTCGAGCACCTGACGCTGACCTCGACGGGGCAGTCGGTTTACCGGGACCTGCGCGAGGTCGCCAAGCGATACGACGCCAGATTGGCGAACATGATAGGGCTGGATGACGCCTCTCAGCTCCGCGGGATGTTGAGAAAGCTGGCGGATATGGGGTGACCTCTGGTAATTGTCGTCCATTGCCCCCAGATGACGTGCAGAGCGGACATAGGATAACAATAAATGACAGCCCCGGACCCCAACGCGGCGAAATCAACCGATTTGATCAACTGGATAGTGACACGCGGCCTTGAGGGCGCGGACAAGGAAGAATTGCTGGATGGGTATTGCACCCGTCTGGTCGAACTTGGCGTGCCATTGATGCGGTTTCACGCGGCCCAATCGGCCCTGCACCCTGTCTATGGCGGTACTGGCTATAGCTGGTATCAGGGACGAGGTGGAGATTATCAAAAATTCAAGTATTCCGAAGACGTCAGCGAGGATTGGCAGAACAGTCCTTTGTTCGCGATCCTCAATGACGACATCGACTATGTGCATGAACGCATCGTCGATCAGAACGAACCCAGCAAATACCCTCTGATCAATGAGCTTCGAGAAGTTGGTGCAACTGATTACTATGCCACCAGCGTGGCTTTTGACGTGCCAACGCACAACATGCCGCCCGATGCCAAAAAGACGGTGGACGGGGTGCTTTTGTCCTGGACGTCAAACGCGCCGGAAGGATTTCGAGACAGCGATCTGGAACTGATCCACACCGCGTTGCCTCATCTTGGGTTGGCGCTGAAATCGGCTTCGAATGCACGAGTCTCCAAAGATCTTATGCGTGTTTATCTGGGCCGCGATGCCGGCCGCCGCGTGCTGTCCGGCGAAATTCGACGCGGGTCATTGCAGCAAATCGACGCTGTGATTTGGAATTTCGACCTTGAAGGGTTCACCAGCCTGTCCGAAGAACTGCCGGGAAACGAGATCATCGACATGCTTAATGATTACCTCGCGGTTGCGGTGGGCGTGGTGCATGACAATGACGGAAATATCCTGAAGTTCATGGGCGACGGGTTGATGGCCATGTTTGATGTTGGCGATATTGACGCGGACGCGCGGGCTGCGCTTAAGGCTGTGCCGATGCTGCAATCCCGGATCGAAGAGTTGAATGCCGCGCGCGAAGCAGATGGTTTGCCGGTGGCCAATTACACGCTGGCCCTGCATTCCGGCGAAATTCTCTATGGCAATATCGGGTCGGAAAGCCGGTTGGATTTCACTGTCATTGGCCCGGCGGTGAACCAGACTGCGCGTATTGCCGGGATGCATCGGTCTTTGGGTCAGCGCATTTTGATCTCGGATGACGTGGCTCGGGCTGCTCAGCCTTGCGGCAAGGAATTGATCTCGGTCGGGCGCTACATGCTGCGTGGCGTGCCCGAACCGAAAGAGCTGTTTACGGTCTACCGGCCAGGAGATTAGGCGTCGGCTGCGAGCGCACCGCAGCCGGTTCCGCTTAACATCAGAAAACTGCTACTGACGAAAGGTTGTCAATGAAGGCGTCGATCCAGTCGATCTGCTGGCATGACAGTGAACGTCTCTTGGATGATTAGCGACGCATTCGATTATTGAAAACGGCCATCATCGAATTTCTCAATCGAGACACGTCTTCGTCTACTGAAGCGGATGGGTCGCATTCGAATGGCGGCAGAACCTCGACCCGGATCGTTCCACTTTTTGGGAGGTGTTTGCCGCGTGGCAACAGGCGGTCGGAATCGTGGATGACGATGGGTCGGATTGTCCGGCCCGTATTGCGCGCGGCCAATACAGCTCCCGCCTTGAACGTGCCAAGACTTTCGGACCGGGTGCGTGTGCCCTCAGGGAACAGCACGACAGAGCAGCGTGCGGGCATTGCTTGGATAGCAGCGGTAAGTGTTTCAAGCGCTACACTGCCGCTCTTGCGGTCAACCTCAACAAGCCCGGCCCCCTTGAACCCACGGCGTAAAAGGGCCGCGTCGCAGAGTTCTTTCTTGGCGGCAAAGGTGATCCACTTGGCCTCTGGCAGAGCATCCATCAGGGCGAAGCCATCCAGATGGCTGCGGTGGTTGATCACAATGATGCTGCCGGTGTCAGCGGATAACATTGCCACTTCTGCCTGTGTCATCTCGGTCCGGATGCTCAGCAACCATAAAAGCCGCGAACAAGCACGTTTGACCAGTCGCCAGTACCAGCCGCGAAAGCCCCGCCGTTTACTGCAGAGTAAGGGCACAAACGCAACGAAAAGGAAATAAACCGGGCCCAGCAGGAACAGCGCCATGCGCTTGATGATGCGCACGCCGGTTGAGTCTATTGCCGCAGGTGCGGCTCGTTCTTCCGGACGTTGGAGTGACATGGATTCCGTTGCAAGTGTTGCTGTCGTGGGGATGGCCACAAGGGTCCTTCGTCTGGCTTTCGCTGCCTGCCCTCTGGGCGCGTGGCCTGACAAACACCCAGCGCACTGCCTCTATGGGGCAATGGCGAAGACACATCAACAAAAAGTCGCGCACAGACTAGACTTCAATGATTGGTTCGGACTTCAAAAGCGGATACTTCGCCGGGCGCGAATGTCCATTAGTACAGTTTGTGACAGTTCGACCCGAGGGCTTGGGCGGCAGAAAACTCCGAAAATTTGACTTGCGAGAGGGACCTAAAAGTCGATTTCGACGCCCGGCAGGTTCAGCTCTTTCATCATGTCTCGCAGTTCCTGACGGGCCGCGATGTTCGAGATGTTGAGCTGTTTGACCCCGATATCCTTGAGGTCTAGCAAAGTCAGGCCGCGTGGGAAAAGTTCGCGAAAGACGACTCGCTCGGAAAAGCCCGAGGCCACGCGGAAGCCGATGCGTTGCGACAGCATCTCGATCGCGCGCTGCATTTTTTCCTTGTTGACCATGCGCTGGGTTCCGACACGGTTTCTTACGACGACCCAGTCAATGGGCTTCAAACCTGCCTGTGCCCGCAACTGGCGCGCGTTCCATACCATCTCGGAATAGACCGAGGGACCAAGGATTTTCTCGCCTTTCGAGTCAATGCGGGCCAGCAAGTCAAAGTCGATGAAACTGTCATTCAGCGGCGTGATCAGCGTATCGGCCAGAGAATGCGCAACCTGACTGAGGCGGGTATGCGAGCCTGGGCAGTCAATCAGGATGAAGTCACTGTCGCTTTCCAATTCTGCCACTGCAGCTGAAAGGCGGTGGTCATAAATGTTTTCGCCCGGTTTCAACTTGGTCGCGTCAATCTCGGGCAGGTCATGATGGCGGGGGCTGGGAAGAGACAGGTCCGAGTTTTTCAGGAAATTGGCACGGTTTTCGAAGTACCGGCCGAGGCTGCGTTGGCGCAAATCCAGATCCAGAGTGCTGACCTTGTGACCCAGCCGCGCCAGCGCAGTGGCCACATGCATCGAGACGGTCGATTTGCCCGCGCCGCCCTTCTCGTTCCCCACTACGATAATGTGTGCCATGCCTGTATTCCCAAGTCCCGCCGTGTTTGACCACACGTTGTTGAACACCACTATATGTTGTGGAAACGTGGAAGGGAAGAACCCGAAACGCCATTCTGAAAGCCTGTTGCGAATTCACAGACCCAAGAAAGGACGTGTTGCTTGCCAGTTTAGCACCCTTGTCTCACTGTGGGCCTGAGGCAGCAGCGGGAAGGGCTTGAGATGGAACAGATATTCCTGAATGTGCTGAATGTGGTGCTGCCTGTACTTATCTGCGCGGGGATCGGTTACGTTTTGGCCATCACTCGGGCACCTTTCGACAACACAGTTGTTGGCGGGATCGTTTCTCGGGTCGGGTATCCGACGCTGATTATCTCGCATCTGTCGACAACGAATATTGCCGTTGGCACATTTGTCGACGTCATGGCTGCCGCGGCTCTGGCGATTGCGGGCTTCGGCATCTTGGGATTGGTCGCGCTTAGGGCAATGCAGTTGCCGGTGCGGGCATTTCTGACGCCGTTGATGCATGGGAATGTCGGGAATATCGGTCTGCCGATTACTCTGCTGGCGCTGGGCGATGCCGGGATGGCCTATACGATGGCGTTCGTGGTCGTTGTGTTGATCAGTATCTTTACCGTAGGCATGTGGATACCGGCCGGAGCGTTCTCGGCCAAAAAGCTGGTAACCTCGCCTATTATCTACGCTGTCGCCATTTCGCTGGGCCTGATGGCGACTGGGTACAGCTTGCCTGCACCCGTGGCCAAATCGTTCAACATCCTGGGCGGCCTTTCGATCCCACTTATGCTTTTGACGCTGGGCCACACGCTGGCTGGTCTACGCGTTCAAAGCTTGGGCCGGTCAGTGGTTCTGACCATGCTGCACCTTGGGATGGCGGTACTGATTGCCTCAGTGTTGGTTTGGACCTTCGGGTTCACAAGGGCTGAACGTGGGGCGGTCATCCTGTGTTGTCTGATGCCGTCATCGGTCGCAACTTATCTGTTCATTGATCAGCACATGCCCGAATACAGACCGGACGTTGCGGGGTTCATTCTGGTTTCGACATTGGCAACCATTCTCGTTTTACCGCTGGCGTTGTCTTACTGGATCTGACCTTATGTCGAAGGATGAACTCTGCTAAGATTCTGATGTGGCGGGTAAATACCCAGCGGATACGAGGGCTTGGCGATGTCGGATGCGAAATCACCTCAGCACAAAGCGCGTGTTGTTTTGGCAATGACGGCGATTTGTATGATGGTGGTTGGTTTCAATACGACGGCTGTTGCCACGATCTTGCCCAACCTCAAAGCCGAGTTTGACCTTACTCCCGCAGGGCTTCAATGGGTGATGGCGACCTATACCGTCGCTAGTGCTTCGCTTGTTACAATTGTTAGCCGACTGGGCGATATAACGGGCAAAATGGGCGTGTTCTTCTTTGGAATGGTCGTGTTTGCCATTGGTTCAGCGACTGTTTTGTTCGCGCAAAATGGGACGATGCTGTTGATCGGACGCGCTGCGCAAGGTGCAGGGGCAGCGGCTTTGTTCGGAACGTCTCTGTCCTTACTTACGGCTGCAACGCCCGAAGATCAGAGGGCAAGCGTCACCGGGGCCTGGGGCGCAATTGTAGGGTTGGCGATTGGCGTGGGCCCTATCTTGGGTGGGGCATTTGCTCATTACATCAGCTGGAGAGCCGTTTTTGCCACCGACCTGATCTTGCTGGCCGGCGCTTTTGCCATAGGTCTAACGGTCAGCAGGCGGGGTTATGTACCGGACACGCGGCTTGCGGGCGCAAGATTTGACTACGTTGGCGCAAGCGCTGTTCTGTTGTTTCTTGGGCCGTTGTCTTTTGCACTCAGCAATGGCGAAAGCGCTGGATGGGATACGCCTTCGACATTGGTGCCGCTGGCGGTCTCCGCATTCGCAATGGTTTGTATTGTCATCGCTTCGCGCCGCAGCCAAGACCCTCTGATCGAACTGCGATACTTTCGCCATCCGCGTTACTTCATGGCTGCGGCTGGCATGTTTTTGACCGGGTTTACCCTGTTCGGATTTTTCGTCTATTTCAACACGTTCGTACAGTCACCCGACGCCTTCGGATATACGTCGGTCGAGGCCGGGTTGGCGATCATGCCGCTTAGTCTAAGCATGTTTGTCATCTCGGTCACCGCGCCGCGTTTCCTCGCGCCCTACAGTTTCCAATGGCCTGTTGCGATAGGGTTGGGGTTGATGGCGGTTGGGTTCCTTTCGCTGACCGCAACTACGAACACAACACAATACGCCGAGATTTGGTGGAAACTTATGATTGTCGGCATTGGTCTGGGCATCTGTTTTTCATTGCTGCCACGCCTTGGGTTGCGCCTGCTACCCGAAAAGCACGTGGGGCAAGGTTCCGGTGTGATCAATGCGTGTTTGTATTTCGGCGCTACGCTTGGTGCCGTCGTTTGTGGCCTGGCCGAAGCTCTCACGACCCGTAAGGGACTGTCAGAAGTAATCAATGCCTTGCCTGTCGGATCGGCCCCGCGCGAGGATCTGGCACATGCGCTCACCCATGGCTCACCCAGTCAGATCCAGCAGATTCTGGCGGATCTGAAGCCAAATGCCGGAAGCGCACTGGCCCAGGCCCTTCGGGATCTTCAGGACAATGCCTTTGACAGCGCCATGGTCTTTACTGCGATGGCAGCCTTGTTGGGGATGGCGTTGGCGCTGCTGTTGCTGCGTGGACCAATTCCACCACTGCACAGCGCTGCCGATCTGACAGCCAATTAGACTAGAGCCACTAGCGTCGAGGAGCACCCAAGTGGGATGTTCACTTGGGAAATAGGGATCAAACTAGGATGTGAGCATTGGCTGTTGAAGGCATTTCCCCTGCTGTTAGCTTTCCCGAAATTGGGACTGTAGAAAGCCCCGCTGTTTTCTATGACGGGCGGACTGTATTTTTGTCTTACGAAATTGCACCGGTGTCGGGCGGTGGGGTCGCGATACTGAAATTTGATGATGTGATCGAATTTCGGATAGACCCAATGAATGTCGACGGTTTGCGGGCCGCCGAGTTCCCTGTCAAACCATGGGACTTTCAAGAGGTCACGGGATCAGAAAAAACCGAACGCTGGAAGGCTTTGAAACCCCGCTTTTGGACGATCTCCTTCAACGATGAAACGATAGAAGTCGTCTTCAAGCAAGTTGAACTGATTAACCGAACACATGAAGCCACAGCTCCTGATGCGGCTTTGAGGAAGCTGCTCGCATCGAACAAGGCGGATCGATTCCTACCGTAGCCAGCGCCACATGCCGCTGAGACGATAAACAAAAAGGCCGCCCCTTGGGACGGCCTTTCGCATCTGAAATGGATCTGGCTTAGAAGCCCAGACCTTCGTATTTCTTCTTGAATTTCGACACGCGACCGCCGGCGTCCATCAGGCGGGCGCCGCCACCGGTCCATGCGGGGTGCACGGAGGGGTCGATTTCCAGGGCCAGCTGGTCGCCTTCGGCGCCCCAGGTGGATTTCATCTTGATCACGGTGCCATCGGTCAGTTTGACGTCGATGAAGTGATAGTCGGGATGGATGTCTTTTTTCATCTTTCCGCTCCTTACGCCTCGGCGCCAGCCTTGGGCTTGTAGTTGGTGACTTCGGCGATACGCGCGGACTTACCACGGCGCGAGCGCAGATAGTACAGTTTGGCGCGACGGACGCGGCCACGGCGGACAACGGTGATGCTGTCGATGTTGGTCGAATGCAGCGGGAACACACGCTCCACGCCTTCGCCGAACGAGATTTTGCGGACGGTGAACGAACCGGCGATGCCGCTGCCACCTTTGCGCGCGATGCAGACACCTTCGTAGTTCTGCACACGGGTACGCGACCCTTCGGTCACTTTAAAGCCGACACGGATGGTGTCACCGGCTTTGAAATCGGGGATGTCTTTCCCCAGGGCGGCAATCTGTTCCGCCTCAAGCTGTGCGATCAGGTCCATCGCATTCACTCCTATCTGCTCGTGGTTGGTCCACGAAGTTTGGGCACGGGCTGAGAGCTCTTGGTCTTCACCGGGTCCTGCATGCAGCCCGCCAGAGGTCAGATCGAATGTTCCTTAGTCCAGTTTGCTCCGCCGCGCCGTGGCCGAAGAAAGCCGGGCGTCACGACATGGACCAAACCAAAACACCGGAGTCGCATGACGCGGCACCGGATTGCGGTCGTATAAGGGCATTATGTGCAGGGATCAAGCCCAAAATGCTGCGAAACGGTGGGATTCCGCCGCCTCAAAACAGCATCGTTGCTTTGATCCGTCGATCAGGCATTCTGAGGGCAATTACAAGAGCAGTCATTTCAAACAGGAACAGATCATGCGCACTGCATTGGTGCTTGCTGTCGCGGCTTTTGCCATCCTGTCCTGCGGTCGCAGCAGCCCGCCGCCGCAACAGGTCGCGGCCAACGCGTTTCTGGACACGACCTCACCTTCGGTGATTTTCCCGGCTTTCAGCGATGCTGATCCGCACCCGTGGGAGGGGCGTCATCCGGGCCATTATCCGGTGCACGGGCTGGACGTGTCGCGTTGGCAAGGGCCGATTGACTGGCAAAAGGCCAAGGCATCTGGGGTTAGCTTTGTGTTCATCAAGGCGACCGAAGGTGGTGACGTTGCGGATCCGATGTTTGCAAGTCACAGCAGCGGAGCAAAGGCCGCCGGGGTGCCTTGGGGGGCATATCACTATTACTATTTCTGCCGCCCAGCGCGCGAACAAGCCCGGTGGTTCATCCAGAATGTTCCCAAAGGATCGGACCTTCCGCATGTTCTGGATATGGAATGGACGCCTTATTCCAAGACCTGTACTCTGCGCCCAGACGGTGCGGCCGTTCGTGCCGAAGCTCAACGGTTTCTCGATATTCTCGAACGTCACTATGGGCGGCGGCCGATTGTCTACACGACTGTGGACTTTTATGCTGACACAGACATCGGGCGCCTGCCCAAGACAGAGTTCTGGCTGAGGTCCGTCGCCGGGCATCCAAGGAACGTTTATCCCAATGCGATTTGGCGGTTCTGGCAATACACGGGCACGGGGCTTGTGCCCGGTGTGCAGGGACCCGTGGACATCAACACCTTCAACGGCCCTCCCGAGATTTGGGCGCGATGGAAGAACGGCTAGTCTTCGGACTTTGCTTTGGAGTAGGCGTCCCACAAGTCGGGGCGGCGTTCCTGTGTGATCCGCTCGGACATCTCATGCCGCCAATTGGCAATACGCCCGTGATGGCCAGACATCAGAATGTCCGGGATCGGGCGGCCCTTCCATTCGGCGGGGCGTGTGTATTGCGGGTGTTCCAGCAGGCCCGAGGAAAAGCTCTCCTCCTCAGCCGAAGCCTGATTGCCCAAAACGCCGGGGATCAGCCTTACGGTGGCGTCGATCAGAGCCTGCGCGGCAATCTCACCGCCGGTCATGACGAAGTCGCCCAAGGAGACCTCTTGCACACCGTAGTGCTCCAACACCCGCTCATCTACGCCTTCAAACCGGCCACACAGCAGGGTCATACCGTCGCAGCGCGCCAGATTCTGCATCATGCGCTGATCCATCCGGCGGCCACGCGGGCTGAGGTAGATCAGCGGCCAATTACCCCGCACCCCCGCCATCGTGTGTTCAATCGCCTCGCCCAGTACATCGGCGCGCAACACCATGCCCGCGCCGCCGCCGGCGGGCGTGTCATCCACATTGCGATGCTTACCGACGCCGAACTGGCGCAGATCGACGGTTTCCAACTGCCACAAACCCTCTTGCAGCGCCTTGCCGGTCAGGCTTTCGCCCAACACACCGGGAAAAGCTGAAGGGAACAGAGTGATGATCTTGGCCTTCCACACCCCATGCAGGTCGGGCGTTGGGGTCAGCAGCTCACGCGGTTTCAGGGTCGGGCGGATCGCCTTGCGCCCATGAGATTTCGATGGTTTTTCGGTCATGTCGCACCCATCAGCGCCTGCTGCGCCCGTTCAACTACGGCGGCCTTTTGCGCGACCAAGGCGGCTTCGTCCAGACGTGATCTGTTCAGGTCCAGCAATTCGACCAAAACGTCCTCGGGCAGTCGAGTGTTCGATTTGGAGGGCGGAACCAGCTGTTGCGCCTTGTCATGGGGCAAGTCCAGATACTCGGCAAAAGGCGCACCCGGCCCGAATTGACGCAATTGCAGCTCTTCCAGCCAGTCCGTGTTCACGGTGACGGTGGGCAGCTTGTCACGGATCTGGTCCACGGTCTCTTGCAACGAGGGCAAATGGTCGATGCTGTCGCGGAATGTATCGAAATCCTGCACTTGTCGCATTCGCTGCAAATCATGCGCCCATAGGCTGCGCAACCAACTGCCCCGCTGACGCAAAGACAGGTAAAGCGTGATCTCGACCTCTTGCCCGGAAAACCTCTGGTGGATCGAATCCACAAGACAGGCGGCCAGATCGGGGGCTGCGGCGTAGCCCTGTTCCAGATTGCGACTGGGACGGAGACCCGCGAAGTTTTCCTCGCTGAGGATCAAACCGCGCTTTTCCCCGAAATCCAGCGTGTCGAGGAAGTCGCGCATCTGGCTGCCGAACTCGGACAAGGTGCCGACGGTGCCATAAACGGAATGGTTGGTCGCTGCCCGCGACAGGCCCGAGTTGCGCGTGCGATAAGGCAGGACCAACGCGAAATGGGGCCAGATCAATTCGCGATTTTCATAAAGGAAAGATTGCGCCGCAGTGGTGCCGGTCTTGTGCAGGCCCAGATGCAGCAGGACGCGGCGCATCAGATCAGCCCTTCGGGCGGGTCGGCGATGATGCGGCCTTGATCCAGATCGACCGTGGGGACGGCCTCAAGCGTGAAGGGCAGCAGAACGGTGGCCTTCAGCCCCGGCCCGTGCAGTTCCAGAAGGTCCGCCGCGCCGTGGTTTTGCACAGACTTTACACGGCCCAGCAGGGTGCCGCCGGTGTCATAGACCTCAAGTCCGATAAGGTCGGTGTGATAGAATTCGTCATCGGGCAACGAGGGCAGTTGATCACGCCGCGCAAACAGACGCAGACCTTTCAGCGCGTCCGCCTGTTCTTTGGTTTCAACTCCGCCCAGACGCGCCGCAAAGCCGTTCTTGATCGACCGAGTCAGGACCAGTGGATAGCGTTCGCCGCCGGCCTCATCGGTCAGGGGGGAATAGGCTTCGATATCCTCGGGGATGGCGCAATAGCTTTTCAGCCGCACCTCACCGCGCACGCCATATGATCCCGCAATGCTGCCGACGCAGATCAGATCACTCATTTGCCCCATCCGTCACACATAGACCGTCATCCCATTGTCCGATCCCTTCGCACGCCTCGCGCTGGTTCGAGCGTTCGAAGAACACGCCGACAATAAAAGCGATCATCAGCAGGATGGGAAGGCGTAACAGTCCAAACATCTGCCTATCGCACCTCGATCGGCAGGCTGTCGTCGCGGTTTTCCCAACCGACCTGTTCCAGTTCAGGCGTGTCCGATTGCGTTTCCGGCAGGCCAACGCAGAAATAGCCGATCAGCCGCCAATCCTCGGGTACGTCCAGATCACGCGCCATCTGGTCTGGGTCCAGAATGGATACCCAACCCAACCCCAGACCCTCGGCCCGCAAAGCCAGCCAGAACAGGGTGATGGCCGAAACCACCGAATAGCGCCGCATCTCGGGCATCGTGCCCGCGCCCAGACCTTGCCCCTTGTCAGTGGCATCGTCGCAGAACACGGCCAGTTGCACTGGGGCCTCTTGCATCCCCGACAGTTTCAGGCGGCTGTAAAGCTGCGCCTTTTCGCCGGAATACCCGTCCAACGCCTGCGCATTGGCGGTTTGAAAATTTCGCAGCGCCGCGTCACTCGCGGGCTGACTTTCGACGCGGATCACGCGCCAGGGTTCGCTCAGCCCCACCGAAGGGGCCAGCCGAAACGCGTCGAGGCAGCGCGTCAGCACTGCCTCGTCAATCGCGTCGGTGCGGAACCGACGCACATCGCGCCGGAGCCGCAACAACAGGTCAAACTGCGCGCGAAAATCGTCAGTGAATGTCTGATCCCGCACGCGCTTGCCTGCTTATTCTTCTGCAGCCGCTTCTTCAGCCGGTGCAGCAGCAGCTTCTGCCGCCTCAGCAGCCTTGGCCGCTTTCTCTTCAGCGCGCTCCTGGGCTTTCTTGCCCGGAGTACCCTTGTTGGGGTTGTTGCGCTCGGCCTTGTCGCGGGCGCCAGCTGCTTCCAGCATACGTGCGATCCGGTCGGTGGGCTGGGCACCCTGGTCCAGCCAGTACTGGATACGCTCCATGTTCATTTTCACGCGCTCTTCGCTGTCTTTGGGCAGCAGCGGGTTGTAGGTGCCCAGTTTCTCGATGAAACGGCCGTCGCGGGGCATACGGCTGTCAGCCGCAACAATGCGATAGAAAGGACGTTTTTTCGAGCCGCCGCGGGCGAGACGAATTTTCATTGCCATGGTGGTATCTCCTTAAGATGGCGTGACCGGTCACGGACCGGGTATTCTATGGGTGGAAACGACGGGTTATTCCTGATGTTTCCGGTGGTGTCGGATGACTTCCTGAATGATGAAATTCAGAAAAGCCTTGGCGAAGTCGGGGTCCAGATCGGCCTCTTTCGCCAGGTCTTCAAGCCGAGCGATCTGCGCAGCTTCGCGCGTGGGATCGGACGGGGGAAGGTCGTGCTCGGCCTTGAGCTTGCCCACGGCCTGCGTGTGCTTGAACCGCTCGCCCAGCGTATAGACAAGGATCGCGTCCAGCCGGTCGATGCTTTCGCGATGCCCTTTCAGCAGCGTGGCGGCTTGTGCTACGGGGTCGGTCATTGGGCGGTCCTCTCAGCCGTCAAAGCAGGGTCGGAAATGTCGAGCTTCGGGTGACGCCAGACCTGGCAGGGTGTGCCAACGACTTCGCCTTCACGCTCATAAGTGGCACCAAGCCGTTTCGCCAGCGCGCGCGAGCGGTCGTTGTCATGGGCAATATACGAGATCGGAGCGTTCACGCCGTTGTGGCGCGCGGCATAGGCGCGGGCGGCAGATGCAGCCTCAAACGCGATGCCTTTGCCTTCGAACCCACCCAGAACGACCCAGCCGAGTTCGGGTTCATCCCAGCCAGGCGCGTTAATGATGCCAGTCCAGCCTGCAAACGCATTGCTGGCTTTGTCGACGATATGCCAGCCGCCATAGCCCAGAACCGCCCAGTGACCGAACCGACCCATGAACGAGCGCCAAGTTTCCAACGCCGTTTTCGGCCCACCGACCATATGGCTGCGCTCTGTTTCAAAGAACGCTGTCATGGCGGGCAGGTCATCAGCCTGCGGCGCACGCAGGATCAGGTTTTCCGTCTCGACAGTCGGGATCGTGTAGGAGGTCATGCGTAAGCCTCCATCCCGCCATTCACCAGATCGGCAGGGGCAGGGTGCCGCCAGACCTGCATCGCGCCAAAGGCTGGGTGGTCATAGGTGTAGTCAAACTTGGCGCCCAATCGGTCTGCGACGGACTTACTGGCAGTGTTTTCCGGGGCAATCATGGAAACGGCTGTTTCCCATCCCAAGACATCGTAGGCATGAGACCGAGCAGCCAGCGCCGCCTCGGTCGCATAACCTTTGCCGGTTGCGTCGTTCATCAAGGTCCAGCCGATTTCGGGTTCCGGCCAACTATGCGGAAACCACAGGCCAACGTGACCGACATATCTGCCCGTCTCTTTTTCTTCGACACCCCAGAACCCGTAGCCACGTATGACCCAATGCCCCAAAAGCTGAGCCAACAAGCGCCAGGTTTCATCCGGCCGCTTCGGTCCGCCCAGAAATTTCGACGCATCCGATGCGAAAAATTCCGCTTCGGCGTCGAAATCAGCCTCGGACGGTGCGCGCAATATAAGGCGCTCAGTCTCTAGCTTGGGGATATGAAGGGTCGGGGTTGTCACGTCATCGGTCTCTAGACTGCGGGGCATTCATCCAGACCAAAGACAAACGCACTGCGCGCGCCGCCCGGAATCTGCTCGATATCATCGCTCAGGATCGTCACATCCCGACAGCCTGTCACACGCCGCAACTCGGTGTCGGCCAGCGCGAACAGCTTGCCATATCCAATGCTGCTGCCGGTTTCGGTAAAGTTGACCTCAGCCTCATAGGCCCGAGCGGTGACGTCTGCAGGGATGCCGCTTAGCACGGTGCGATACTCGCCCCGTACAGGACCGTCCGGAGCAGTGTCCAGGTCAATGGTTACAAGATCTCCGCAGCCGGCAAGTGCGACACAGGCGATCAAAGGAATGTATTTCATAGTGCGGCTCATTTTTTCTTCCCGAACCCGCTAAGCCCCGGAGGCAGGGCCATGCCGCCGCCCATTCCGGGCATGCCGCCGGGCATCTTGCCCATAGCCTTTGCCGCCTGTTCCAGCGCTTTGGGGTCCATGCCTGCGGCCATGTCCTCAGGCGACGGGCCGCCTTTGCCGAACATGCCCTTCATGGCCTGTTTCAGCATCTTGCCTTTGCCCATCTTGCCCATCTTCTTCATCATGTCCGACATCTGCCGGTGCATCTTGAGCAGCTTGTTGAGGTCGCTGACCTCCATCCCTGAACCGGCCGCGATCCGTTTCTTACGGCTGGCCTGCAACAACTGAGGATTGGCGCGCTCACGTTTGGTCATAGACTGGATCAGGGCGATCTGCTGGCGCAGGATCTTGTCGTCCAGCCCGGCCTGATCCATCTGCTTGGCCATCTTGCCCATGCCCGGCATCATGCCCATCATGCCCTGCATGCCGCCCATCTGGATCATCTGTTCCAGCTGCATTTTCAGGTCGTTCATGTTGAACTGACCTTTGACCATGCGCTTCATCATGCGCTCGGTCTGTTCGATCTCCATCGTTTCCTGGGCTTTTTCGACCAGGGCAACAATGTCGCCCATGCCCAGAATACGTCCCGCAATCCGGTCCGGCTCGAAGGTCTCAAGCGCGTCCATCTTCTCGCCCAGACCGACAAAGCGGATGGGCTTGCCGGTGACTGCGCGCATCGACAGGGCCGCACCGCCGCGCCCGTCACCGTCCATCCGGGTCAGAACCACGCCTGAGATGCCGACCTTGGCGTCAAACTCCTCGGCGACCTCAACAGCGACCTGACCGGTCAGGCCGTCGACCACCAACAGGGTCTCACGCGGATCAACCACGTTGCGGACCTGCTCGACCTCGTCCATCAGGACTTCGTCGATATGCAGACGGCCCGCGGTGTCGAGCATATAGACGTCATAGCCGCCCAGCGTCGCCTGCTGCTTGGCGCGCTTGGCGATGTCGACCGGCTTCTGGCCGGGCACGATCGGCAGCGTGTCCACACCAACCTGCGTGCCCAGTACGGCCAGCTGATCCATCGCCGCCGGGCGATAGACGTCGAGCGAGGCCATCAGAACCTTCTTGCCCTCTTTCTCTTTGAGGCGTTTCGCCAGCTTACCGGTCGTGGTCGTCTTGCCCGAGCCCTGCAGGCCGACCATCAGGATCGGGGCAGGCGGGTTGTCGATCTTCAGCTTGCCGGGGTCTTCCTCGCCGCGCAAGGTATCGACCAATGCATCGTGTACGATCTTGACGACCTGCTGGCCCGGCGTGATCGATTTGGTGACGGCCTGACCGGTTGCCTGATCCTGCACTTTCTTGACGAAGGCGCGTGCCACCGGCAGCGAGACATCGGCCTCAAGCAGAGCAACGCGAACCTCGCGCAGGGCGGTTTTCACGTCTTCTTCGGACAGGGCGCCTTGCTTGGTCAGCCGATCAAAGACGCCGGAAAGGCGTTCGGATAGATTTTCAAACATGCCTTCGGCCTCCTTAGCCGGTTATCTGGTGGCGCCTCCTAGATAGGATGCGTCGGTTAAATGCACAAACGCCCCCTCCCACTGAATTAGACGTGGGGGTCATGCCAAATGGCATTGCCCCCACGGGCGAAACTCGCTGGTGGGGGGCGATCCCTGAACGAATCAAGGGACCGGAAGATCAGAGGCTTCCGGATGTTTGAAGGGGCTTTAGGCCGATTGGCTGTCAGAGTCAACCGCTCGCGCCGGAAGCCAGTCATTGACCGCATCCACCAGCCGCTGCGCCCCGTGCCCGCTTACATAGGCTTCGACAATCGGGTGTCGGCCTGCACTCATGCCCTTTTCCAGGATCAGAACGGGTCGGTGCATCTTGGACGTGGTTCTGTCGCGGGTCGATGTGGTGGTTTCCATCTCGGCATGGGACAGGTTCGACAACTCATGTTCCACGGTGTCATAGCCAAAGACGGATTGGCGGCGGATCAAAACGCTGTTGCTGGGTCGATCCAAAATCACCTGTACGCGCCGCACAAAGACGCAGAAAGCGCCGATGCCCATCCCGCCGCCAAACACAGCAAAGAACAGACCGAACAGAATGCCCTCGCCGCCTTCGGTTGCCATGAACAGACCAGCGCCGACAAAGGCAAGGATGAAGAGGATCAGTGAGATGCCGATGAACCAGGGTGTATTAGAAAGGATCAATTGGTTCGGAGTATTGCGCGTGACTTTCATGGCGGTACGGTAGCACTGAATTCCGACGCTGTCTGGCTTGAATTTGTCCGCACGTTGCGCGATGAGCACGCCAAACAGGAGATACCCATGGACGCATCATCCGCCTTTCAGGACACATTACCGCTGAGTTCCGACGCGCTGCTGGCGCAGCTGGACGATTGGGGCCTGACTTATACGCTGCACAACCATGTGCCGCTGCGCACGGTTGAGGATTCAAAGGCGGTCGAGGATCAGTTCATGGTGCCCGGCGAAAACGCGTTGCGGGTCAAGAACCTGTATCTGCGCGACAAGAAAAAGCGGAACTATCTTGTAACGCTGGAGCAGAACGCCGAGATCGACCTTAAGGCGTTGGGGGCTGAACTGGGTGTCGGTAACCTGTCCTTTGGGTCGGCGGATCGTTTGCTGCAGAACCTTGGTATCCGTCCCGGCGCGGTGAGCCCTTTGGCGATGATCAACGGGGTGCAGAACGAGGTACGGTTCTTCATGGACGGCGCAGCCAAGCAGGCGGATGTCATCTATATGCACCCGCTGGTCAATGACCGCACCGTTGCAATGCCACGGGACGATCTGCTGGCGTTTTGTGATCGTATCGGGGTCGAGATTAACTGGTTGCCCTGATCAGTCCCCTAGCGCTTGGGCCAAGGCGGCCGAGACATGTGCTGCGGAAGGGTTGATGAAAAGATGCCCGTCTGCCTCAAACACCGGATCGTCCAGATGATTGGGGAAGGCTAACGGCAGTTCGGTGCAGGCCAGCAGGATCGCGGTGCCAGTGCGCGCATGTTTGTTGCAGAACGCAAGCAAACGGGCATGCGCTTCGTCGGACGCCCCACCGTAAAAGTCGCTGTCGATCATCGCTTGCATCTCGGCGATCTCGGCGTCGGGCAGCCGCTTGTTGGCGACAACGCCATGTTCGGCCAGCTTTTCGGCATAGTTGGTCGCTTCCATCGTGACGGTTGTTCCCAGAACCAGCGCTTCAGAGGCTTTGGTGCGCGCTGTCACCTCTGCAGTGGCGTCGAAAATACTGAGAATCGGCATCGCCACGCCTTGTCGTATCGAATGAAGTCGAGCGTGGGGGGTGTTGGACGCGATGATGCCGAAATCACATCCGGCCCGCTCCAACGTCAGCAGTGCCTCGCGAAAGACTGCGTCGAAGGCCGACCAACTCTCCTCGTCCCCGGCGATACCGCGCAAAGCGCGCGTTTTGGCCTGCGTGACGGATTCGATGGTCATCGGAGGGATGGGCAGCGGAGATATATGACCCCGTTCAGCGAAATGGCGGCTCGCGCCCTCGGCAATGGCGCGGTAGTAGTCCACGGTCGAGGCCCAGCCCACACCGCCCAGAATTCCGATTTTTTTCATGCCCGGTGTCCAGTCTGCAATTGTCTGTTCAGGTGCAGACTGGACGTTTTAGGGCGTAACGGTCAATCAGGCCGCCAATTCCGAAACAGCCTTTTGCGCGTTGCTAAGGGTCGTTTCAGCGTCCAGTGCCATTTTATCGGCTGCGATGACGTCGACATTATGAATGCCGATGAAGCCCAGAACATGCTTGGCATAGTCGGTGGCAAAGTCGATCTCGGACCCGACTGCGGTGCCGCCAGAAGCGATGGCCAGAACTGCGCGTTTGCCATCCAACAGTCCCTTTGGGCCGTTTTCACTGTAGGAAAAGGTCAGTCCGGCGCGGGCGACAAGGTCGATCCACGCCTTGAACGCCGCAGGCACCGAGAAATTATAGATGGGCAGGCCGATCACGACCGTATCGGCCTCTTGCAGTTCCGACACCAGAGCGTCGGAAAGGGATAGAAGGTCACGCTGGACCGCGTCGCGCTGATCAGCGGGAGTGAAATTGGCATTGATCCACGCTTCGGTCAGTAGCGGTAGCGGAGTCGCTAGGTCGCGGCGGATGATACGGCTGGCACCGAGGTGCTTGACGATACGGTCAGAAAGGTCACGGGTCGTTGACCCTGTTCGGCGGGCCGAGGCGTCAATGTGCAGAACTGTCTTGGTCATGATGGCCTCCTTCAGGCGGTGAATTCTGTGTCTGGTCCCAATATGAATGTTGCGTTGATGAACAAAACTCTGATATCCCAACAGCAAGTGTTAAAATTTGCACAATGGACAAGATGCAATGGACAATTGGGATGAAGTGAGAACCGCGTATCAGGTGGCGCGCATGGGGACGGTCAGCGGTGCCGCCGAAGTGTTGGGCGTTCACCACGCCACCGTTATCCGCCATATCGACGCGATCGAGGCGCGGCTGGGGGTCAAACTGTTCCAGCGCCACGCCCGTGGATACACGCCGACCGAGGCGGGCGACGACCTTCTGCGCGTGGCGCAAGCGACCGAAGATCAGTTCAACCAGTTGGTTGGGCGCATGAAAGGCCGCGGAGATGACGTATCCGGAGAACTGGTGGTGACTTCTCTGTCCTCTTTGGCGCCGTTGGTTGTGCCGGTGCTGAGCACATTCCAGCGCCTGCATCCTGATCTGATCGTCCGCTATCTGACCGGTGACCGTCTGTTCCGGCTGGAATATGGTGAGGCACATGTGGCGATCCGCGCCGGGTCGGCGCCGGATCAGCCCGACAATGTTGTGCAGCCATTCATGAAACAAGAGGTCGGCTTATACGCGAGCACGGCTTACATCGAACGTCACGGCAAACCAGCCGGGGTCGAGGGTTTTGCCAGCCATTTCTTCGTCAGCACCGATGATGAAACCAGTCGCGCGCCGTTTTCGCGTTGGTTGCGCGAAACGGTCCCTGCTGATCGCATCACTTTTCGCTGCACCAACAATTTCTGCATCCGCGAGGCCGTTCTTTCTGGAGCAGGCATTGGTTTCATGGCGCGGTGGGAGGCTGCCCGTGACCCCAATCTGATCGAGGTGATCCCGCCGCTGTCCGAGTGGTTCGGCAACCTTTGGCTGGTGACGCATGTGGATTTGCACCGCACGACCAAGGTGCAGTCGTTCCTTTCCTATCTGAAAGAGCAATCCAAAGGCTGGCAGCCATGACCCCTCAGGCGCGTGGCCATTTGGCCATGCTGGTTTTTTCTGCCTTGGTCGCGGGCAGTTTCTCACTGGGCTCAATGATTGCCAACCAGATCTCGCCCGAGGCGGTCACTGCCGTGAGGTTTGCAATTGCGGCCATCGTGATCGGGGCAACAGCGTTGATGACCACAGGCTTGCCGCGCAGCGCTGCGCAAGCTCCTTGGCGTTACCTGGTGCTGGGCGGACTTTTTGCGACCTATTTTGTTCTTATGTTTCACGGGCTGAAAACCGCCCCTCCGGTCAGCGCGGCTGCGGTTTTCACCCTGACTCCGGTTTTGTCAGCGATCGCCGGATGGTTTCTGTTGCGTCAGGTCACCACGCCAAGGATGGCACTGGCGCTAAGCATTGGTGCCGTTGGGGCGCTTTGGGTGATCTTCCGGGCGGATTGGCAAGCGTTCATGGCTTTTCAAATCAACAAGGGCGAGGTCATTTATTTCTGGGGGTGTATAGCTCATGCTGTTTATACGCCGATGGTGCGTAAACTGAACCGCGGCGAACCCGCCGTGGTGTTCAGTTTCGGAACCATGGTGGCAGGTTGCCTGCTTTTGACGATCTATGCGTGGTCCGACATTCGCGACACCGACTGGGCCAACCTGCCCATGATTGTGTGGGTCGGGTTGCTGTATCTGTCGATCTTTGCGACCGCCGCCAGTTTTGTTCTGGTCCAGTTTTCGGCCCTGCGTCTGCCGTCGGCCAAGGTTATGGCCTATACTTATCTTGTCCCCAGTTGGGTAATACTCTGGGAAATCGCGCTGGGTAATGGAACCCCCACCGCGTTAGTTCTGATAGGTGTTGCCTTGACTTGCGTCGCTTTGCTGATGCTGCTCAGGCCCGAGGAGCAGCCAGAGGGAAATCAGAGCATTGAGGCAGATCAAAGCTAATACATGCAATTTTCCCTATGCTTAAGTAGAGGAGGGTTGGATCATGTACTCACACATCATGTTTCCTGTGGATCTGCATTTGCCGCCAGAGGTTCGCAAAGCTGCGGATGTCGCCGCAGAAGTTGCAAAATGGCAGGCCGCCAAGATCACGGTGGTCAGTGTTACGGGAACCCAGCCCGGCGATCTTGTACAAACGGACGCCACAGTAAACCAAGAACTCAAGGCTTTTGCCGAACAACTGTCGACAAACAGCGGATCCGAAGTCGCATTTCGCAACATTCATTCAGTTGACGTGGCGGCTGAGGTGGATGGTGACTTGGCCCGCGCAGCTGAAGAGATCGGTGCCGATCTGATTGTCGTGGGCACCCATGCGCCACGTATCACGGACTATATCTTTTCCAGTCACGCCGGGTATCTGGCCAATCACGCAAAAATGTCGGTCTTTGTAGTCAGGTAAGTTACGGCTCTTCAGAAGCGGGCAATTGGCTTTCCAGAAACCGTTCGAATGCATCCAGATTGACCGGCTCGAATTGTCCGAACCCCTGCATCCAGACCGAGGCCGACCGTAGCGCGTCGGGTTCCAGCTTGCACCATTTTACCCGGCCGCGTTTTTCCTGGCTGATCAGTCCAGCCTTTGTGAGGATCATCAGATGCTTCGAGATTGCGGCCAGTGACATCTCGAACGGTTCGGCAACATCGGTGACGGCCATGTCATCCTCCAGCAGCATCGCAAGGATGGCGCGGCGGGTGGGGTCGGCAAGGGCCGCGAAAACGGTATCGAGATCACTGGACATGCTTCCGCTCAATCACAGCGGTATGCTTTGGTCAACCATTTGGTTGAATATGGAAGATCCGGTCCATTCAAGCCCCCGCAGGATCAACGGGTGCGTCTACGGAGGGGCAGTGGAAAATTTTAGCAATTAAAATCAAGGCATTAAACATAATTTGAGTGCGACCTATACACCGTTGACTCTATGCCCGCATCGCCTTAGCACCCTACCCAAGACTGTGCGAGGGAAACGCCCGTGACCGATGATGACCAAAAGCAGCGTATGGCGCAGCTGGAGGCCAAGATCGACGCGGCAAAAAAGGCCAAACAGCCCCCCAAACGCGCAGACGGTGACATATCCGGTGGCGAGCTTGCCTGGAGGATGGTCATCGAAATGGTATCCGGTCTGGGGATCGGGTTTGGCATCGGATACGGGCTGGACAGCCTGTTCGGGACGATCCCGATCTTTCTGGTGCTGTTTACATTGCTGGGCCTTGTCGCGGGCGTGAAGGTAATGCTCCGCAGCGCGAAGGAGGCTCAAGAGAAACAAACGGCGGCGACGGCCGCCGAGAAGGACGAGAGGGACTGAACGTGGCAACTGAGACCACCGCAGCAGAAGGCAGCAGCCTGGTATTCCACCCGATGGACCAGTTCATCGTCAAACCGTTGTTCGGCGACGGTGCGGTGGGCATGTTCACCATTACCAACGTGACGCTGTGGCTGTTCTTTGCGATCGTTGCGATTGTTCTGCTGTTGATCGTTCCGACCTCGAAGCGTGCGATTGTTCCGACCCGGATGCAGTCGGTGGCCGAACTGGCCTACGGCTTCATCTACAAGATGCTGGAAGACATCTGCGGCAAGGAAGGCGTCAAGTTCTTCCCCTATGTCATGACCCTGTTCATGTTCATCGTGACCGCGAACTTCCTGGGCCTGATCCCGACCTCGTTCACCACCACATCGCATTTCGCCGTGACCATCCCGCTGGCGCTGGCTGTCTTCCTGACCGTCACCATCCTGGGCTTTGTAAAGAACGGCGCGGGCTTCCTGAGCCTGTTCTGGGTCTCCAGCGCGCCGATGGCGCTGCGTCCGATCCTGGCGATCATCGAGCTGATCTCGTACTTTGTGCGCCCGGTCAGCCACTCCATTCGTCTGGCCGGTAACGTCATGGCGGGCCACGCGGTGATCAAGGTGTTCGCAGGCTTTGCCGCGATTGCCGTGATCTCGCCCGTGTCGGTTCTGGCGATCACCGCTATGTACGGTCTCGAGGTCCTGGTGGCCTTCATTCAGGCCTACGTATTCACCATTCTGACCTGTGTTTACCTCAAGGACGCTCTGCATCCGCATCACTGATTGGGTCTTGCACCCAGCACAGGAACGATAACCCAACATCGAAACTTCCAATTCGTAAGGAGAAACATCATGGAAGGCGATCTCGCACACATCGGCGCAGGCCTGGCAGCAATCGGTTCCGGCGCAGCCGCAATCGGGGTGGGCAACGTGGCAGGCAACTTCCTGGCCGGCGCCCTGCGCAACCCTTCGGCGGCTGCTTCGCAGACCGCAACCTTGTTCATCGGTATCGCATTCGCAGAAGCTCTGGGGATCTTTGCATTCCTGGTCTCGCTGCTGCTGATGTTCGCCGTCTAATCTGCGGAACCTGATCCTTACGCGCAGGTGGGCCCAAGCCATAGCGGCCCACCTGTTGTAAAGACAACGTTCCGACGGAGGACATCATGGCGACTGAACCCCTAGCCAAAGAAGTAGCAGGCACCTGTGTTGACTCGTATGGGTCGGCCATCGGGATGCCGCAGCTCTGCTTTGATTGGTTCCCCAACCAGATTTTCTGGCTGGTCATCACGCTGGTCGTCATCTTTCTGGTCCTGTCCCGCGTGGCTCTGCCCCGCATCGCGGCAATCCTGGCTGAGCGTCAGGGGACCATTACAAATGACCTGGCTGCGGCCGAAGATCTGAAGGCCAAGGCGGTCGAGGCCGAAGAGGCCTATAACAAGGCGCTGGCCGATGCCCGTTCTGAGGCACAGCGTATCGCAGCGGAAGCCCGCGCCGAAATTCAGTCTGGTCTGGATGACGCGATTGCCAAGGCGGATGCTGAAATCGCTGCAAAAGCGGCTGAATCGGAAAAGGCAATTGCCGAAATCCGTGCCGGTGCGCTGGAAAGCATTCAAGTGGTTGCCAAGGATACGGCAGCTGAACTGGTTACAGCACTGGGTGGTGAGGCGGATGCCAAAGCCATCGACGGTGCCGTTGACGCGCAGACGAAAGGATAAGTGACATGCGGAATACTCTTGCCCTTATCCTGACCCTCGGCGCTGCCAGCCCCGCGCTGGCCGCAAGTGGCCCGTTCTTCTCGCTTGGCAACACCGACTTTGTGGTTCTGCTGGGCTTCATCGTGTTCATCGCGGTTCTGTTCTACTTCAAGGTGCCCGGCATGATCGGTGGCGCGCTGGACAAGCGGGCGGAAGGCATCAAGTCCGAACTGGACGAAGCCCGCGCCCTGCACGAAGAAGCGCGTAGCTTGCTGGCCTCATATGAGCGCAAGCAACGCGAAGTGCAGTCTCAGGCGGATGCCATTGTGGCCGCTGCCAAGGACGACGCGGTACTGGCGGCCGAACAAGCCAAGGTCGATCTGGAGAAGTCCATTGCCCGTCGTTTGGCGGCAGCACAGGACCAGATCGCATCGGCGGAGGCTTCTGCCGTGAAAGAGGTGCGCGATCAGGCCATCACCGTTGCTGTTTCCGCAGCCAACGCGGTTCTGGCAAAGCAGATGACGGCTACGCAGGCCAACAAGCTGATCGACGCGGCCATCGCGGATGTTGGCGAAAAGCTGCACTGACCGCTGAACATAATTCGAAACCTTGACCCGAAAGCCCGCTTTCGGGTCAAGGCGCTTTGAAAGACCCCTCGCCTGAATTGCTGGAATTTTGATGAACATTCTCGGCATTGTTCGAAATGGTGGAGAATCTCTGACCGCAACGCTCTTGCGCATTGAACAGCTGCGGGCACACCTTGAGAGCAGTCGCGTGATCATCGCGACCAACGATAATAAAGACAATACCGACGATATCCTACAAGACTACGCGGCTAAGAACGCGGGTGTTGATGTGCTCTTTCTGGACAGTATGTCGGACCTGTTCGATGAACGCGTCGAGCGTATTTCCGTCGCCAGAAATGCAGTTCTTGAACATCTTCTTGCCACTAATCCGGTCCATCGTTTGACACTGGTTCTTGATATGGACGGGCCCAATACGCAGATGGAACCAAGTCAGGTGTTGAACGCGGCGGCGCGTCAGGTGCCAGAATGGGACGCTGTGTTTGCCAACTCATTGCCTGCCTACTATGACCTATACGCGCTGCGATGTGCGGGCTGGTGCGATCAAGACCCATGGCGAGAGCTTACGGCGCTAAAGCGACCACGGATGTTGCGCAGTGTCTGGTGGCGACGGATGCAGCGGAAAATCATCTATAATCGTCAATACTCAATACCAACCGACGCGCCTCTGATTGAGGTGGAGAGTGCTTTCGGCGGGTTGGGCTTGTATAAGACCGAAGCTTTGCGCGGTGCGACGTACCAGCCACGGGATGAGACCGGTCAAATCACCTGCGAGCATACGACTCTGCATCATTCGCTGCGAAGCGCGGGAAAACGTCTTTTTATTGACCCCGGTCTTATGACTTTGGCACAGACCGAGCATATGGGCCCCGGCAGCGGAAAGCGCATTCCAAAGAAGCTGTTGCAATGATCAGATTGTCAGAAATGATGCAGTCGCACAGAAACCCTTTTGCTGCACCAATGTTGCTTGGTCTTGGGTGGTAGGATTACGCATGACGAATATGCCCAAGATAAGCCTGGTCGTTCCAAACCTGAACTGCGCCGAATTTCTTGAGCAGACCATTACGTCAATTGTCAGCCAGTCTTACCCCAATCTTGAGTTGATCTTGTCGGATGGGGGAAGCACAGACGGGTCGCTTGATATTGTCGAAAAATATCACGGGGCATTCACACACATCATATCCGAGCCGGATACAGGGCAGGCCAACGCGGTCAACAAGGGGTTTGCTCTCGCCACTGGCGAGGTCATGGGATGGATCAATTCCGATGATGTCCTAATGCCGGGTGGGCTCGGACTTGTTGGGTCTCTTTTTGCGCTAAAGTCAAAGTTGGACTGGGTGACGGGCAAGCTCACGACGATAGACGAGGCAGGACGTATCTTGGCCTCTCGACGCCCAAGACCAATTTCATATCAACGGTTTCTTGCGGGCGACTATCAGTGGGTGCAGCAAGAGTCGACATTTTGGCGACGCAGCCTTTGGGACAAAGCCGGAGGACAACTTGACGAGCGCCTGTCCTTGGCTGTGGATGGCGAACTTTGGCTGCGGTTCTCACGCTACGCTGAACTGATCCCCGTTCACGACAAGATCGGTGCGTTTCGGTTCCGCACAGGCCAACGTTCAGAAGCAATAGACGCCTATCATGCAGAAATGCTGGCTGTAATAGCCAATGAAAAGCAGAGTGCAGATAGCCTTGACGCCGTTACGAAATCCGTTCTGGCCGCGCCTACCAAGCTGCGGAGTTTGTCCGAAGCTGATAGCAGTTTTCCCGGACTGACCGATTGCGATCCAAAACCGATAAAGAACGTGAGTCTTTGGAAGCACAGGTTTGCACGAGCTATTCGCAAGCTGTGACCATTGCTGAAACTCAGGCGGTGCGGCGTACCAGGTCAGCGTGTTTCGTGATCCAGCCGTTGCCTTGCGATTTCTTCGTTCCGTAAGGCTTTTTGGTGATCCTGTGTGCATTGCTGAACGAAACTCAAGTGTCTTTGGACGGCTTCGCGGGCACCTTCTGGGTCACGCGCCTGTAGCGCGGTATTGATCGCTCGATGCTGGTCCAAGATGGCTTCTCGGGTTGTGCGCTGATTGAACATCATTTGGCGGTTGTAAAAGACGCCCTGTCGTAACAGATCGAACATCGACCGCATCATATGCAGCATCACGACGTTGTGGCTGGCCTCGATGATGGCCATGTGGAATTGGGCGTCCAGATTAGCCTCATCTTCCGGCGCATTGCGGGCATGGGCGGCCTCCATCTTTTCAAAGATCGTCTGGACGACTTTCAAGTCGCTTTCAGATCCCATTCTCGCTGCGCGCTCAGCTGCCAAGCCCTCCATATCCCGTCGGAATGAGAGATAATCGAAAACAGCCTCTTCATGGCTGCCGAACAATCGGATCAGAGCAGGGGAAAACGCCGAGCCCAAGACCTCGGCGACGTATATCCCCGAGCCTGCTTTGGCCGTCAGCAACCCTTGTTCTTGCAGTTCCGATATCGCATCCCGCAGCGACGGTCGCGACACGCCCAGCCGCTCGGCCATTTCACGCTCGGCAGGAAGTCGTTCACCCGGACGCAGGATACCCCGAAGGATCAGCAGTTCGATCTGTCGAACCACCGCGATCGATAGCTTTTCGGTCTGAATTTTTTGAAAGGGCATCGGGACACTTTTCCAGATTGGTCAAATCATATGACCACGGATTCAGGCCCGATTCAAGAATGCCTAGAAAGGACATAACATTACTAGGTCAGCAATATTGACATTAATGCATTATCTATTACGCTGCCTCTAAACGGAGGAGCCTTATGTCAACGCCAGATTTGTTTGCGACCAGGGCCTCACGGATGAAAGCCTCAGAGATTCGTGAATTGCTGAAGCTGCTGGATCAGCCGGGGATCATCTCGTTTGCCGGGGGTATTCCCGACCCGGCTTTGTTTCCTGCCGATGCCTTTGCCAATGCGTTCCAATCGTGCCTTGGGGATGGGTCTCATGCGCTCCAATACTCGGTCAGTGAAGGATATCTTCCCCTTCGTGAATGGCTTGTCGGACATATGCAGCAGATCGGAATCAAATGTTCCGCGGAAAACATCCTGATCACCTCGGGTTCGCAGCAAGCGCTGGATTATTTAGGAAAACTTTACCTGTCCCCCGGAGATACGGCTTTGGTTGGCTGGCCGACCTATCTGGGCGCAATCAATGCCTTCGACGCATATGAGCCCCGTTTTGATCGGTTGGACTTGAAGGCGAACCGCCGGGCGGCTGAATATGCGGCTGCATCCGGTGATGGTGACGTCAAATTCGCTTATTTGTCCCCAGATTTCGCAAACCCGACGGGTGAAACTGTTGACCGCGCTGCACGTGAGACGCTGCTTGATCTGGCTGAAGACCTGAATATCGCAGTGATCGAGGATGGCGCGTATCAGGCCTTGCGCTATGACGGTGAAGATATTCCGCCGGTTCTTGCCTTGGAGCTTGCCCGAAAGGGAACGATCGAGGCGTGCCGGACAGTCTATTGCGGCAGTTTTTCGAAGACACTGTCGCCCGGTTTGCGCGTGGGTTGGGTTGTTGCTTCGCGAGAGGTCATTTCGCAGTTGGTTTTGATCAAACAGGCGGCCGACCTGCATTCGCCAACGATCAATCAGATGTCGATTAACGAAGTAGCACGTGCTTGTTTCGACACGCACATCTTGCGTGTGCGCGCAACGTATCGCAGGCGGCGCGATGCGATGCTGGACGCTTTGCGGCGGGAAATGCCCGAAGGGGTGCAATGGACCAAGCCCGAAGGCGGAATGTTCGTCTGGTTGACCTTGCCCCAAGGACATGACGGAGCCGATCTTTTGTCACGGTCGTTGGAAACGGTACAGCTGGCTTTTGTACCTGGGCGCGCATTTTTTCCTGATGGCTCGGGTCGGAATACAATCCGGTTGAGTTTTTCCAACTCGGACGAGGCCACGATACGAGAGGGTATTAAACGTCTGGGTCAGGTTCTGCGCCACTAGTGGAAAGGGTTTGTTAACCATTCCACCTCACCATAGAGAACATGATCCGATACTTCGCCCTGCTGGTCCTTGCTGCATGTTCGGCGGGCACGCCTCATTTCCGCGATGTGCCCGCGACGCGTGTGGCGGTGAATGGTAGCGTCTTTGATGTGCGCGTGCGCGATGATCTGGCCGAAGCAGTACGGGTGAACATGCAATACGCCCCGCGGCTCGGGCCGATCCGTGGTCGCGCTGCTCAGGCGATGGCACAGGTGTCGGGGTGCCCAATTCTGGATGTGCTGGGCGATGCAGCTGTAACGGTTGGGGTGTTGGGTTGTGACCGAGAGGCGGGTGAGCGCTTGCTGCAGACTGCGGTGGCCATCCCGAACTACGAATGCGTGGACACAGGTATTTTCGATCACATCGGCGATGGCTACGGTTATCAGGTGTTCGAGTGTACTGCCTACTGACATACGCGAATTCCTGCGTATTTTGCCAAGATATTGTGGATAACTCGGGCTGATATCCCATATCCTGCGCAAGTTCGTTGACTCGACCCCAATCCGTTGCGCAGACTTCCAGCGTATAGGAATCACGGGACTCATTGCCTTTGCGTTTTAGCAAACTCAAACTCACCGGCTTCAAAAGCTTTGTCGATCCGACCGATCTGATTATCGCGGACGGGCTGACCGGTGTGGTGGGACCGAATGGTTGCGGCAAGTCCAACCTGTTAGAGGCGCTGCGCTGGGTGATGGGCGAAAACCGCCCCAAATCCATGCGCGGCGGCGCGATGGAAGATGTGATTTTCGCTGGGGCGGCCACGCGGCCCGCGCGCAACTTTGCCGAAGTGGTCCTGACCATGGACAACTCGGAACGGCTGGCGCCTTCGGGGTTCAATGACACCGATCAGTTGGAGATCATCCGCCGGATCACCCGCGATGTGGGCAGTGCCTACAAGACCAACGGCAAGGATGTGCGGGCGCGCGATGTTCAGATGCTGTTCGCGGATGCCTCAACGGGGGCGCATTCACCCGCGCTGGTAGGGCAGAACCGGATCGCCGAGCTGATCAACGCTAAACCTCGCGCTCGTCGCCGTATTCTGGAAGAGGCCGCCGGGATCTCGGGTCTCTATCAACGTCGGCATGAAGCCGAGCTGAAGCTGAAGGGCACGGAATCCAACCTGACTCGCGTTGATGACGTGTTGGAGCAATTGGGCACGCAGCTGGCGCAATTGGCGCGTCAGGCCCGTCAGGCTGCGCGCTATCGCGAGATTGGTGAGCTGTTGCGGCAGGCCGAAGGGATGCTGCTGTACCGCCGCTGGAAAGAGGCTGACATGGCCCGCCAGCAGGCCGAGGACAAGCTGCGCGACCGGATTACTGAGGCCTCGCGCGCCGAGGCCGAGGCGCGCGCCGCCGCCGCCAAACGTGCCGAGATTGAGGAAGCCCTGCCGCCCCTGCGCGAGGAAGAGGCCATCGCTGCGGCCGTGCTGCAACGTCAGCAGGTGCAGCGCGATCAGCTTTCCGATCAGGAAACCCGCGCGCGTCAGACGATCGAAACCCTGACCAACCGTATTCAACAACTTGGCAATGATATCGAGCGTGAAAGCGGTTTGAACCGTGACGCGGGCCAGATGATCGAACGGCTGGAATGGGAAGCCCGCGAGCTGGCCAAGGCGGCTGAAGGTCACGATGACAAGGTGGCCGAGGCGGCGGAAATCGCGCGTGAGGCGGCTTCGGTGCTGCAGGATCGCGAGGATCACCTCTCGCAGCAGACCGAGGATATGGCCCGTCTGGTCGCCCGTCACCAATCGGCGCAGCGTTTGGTCGAGGACAGCCGCAAAACGCTGGCCCGGTCCGAGGGCGAAGAAGAAAAGGCGCGCGGTGCCGTGAATGAGGCGCGTGAGGCGTTGACCCGCGCAGCCGAGGCGTTCGAGGCCGCGCAAGAGGGTGAAGAAGAAGCCCGCGAGGCGGCCGAGGTCGCCGAAGAAGCGCTGGCTGCCGCGGATGAGCTACGCAGCGAAACGCAGGCACGTGAGGCCGAGGCGCGCGCGCAACGGTCCGAGGCAGAGGGTGAGTTGGGGGCCATTCGGGCTGAGACCACCGCTTTGGCCAAGCTGGTTGAACGCGACACCGCTGAGGGCGGGCAGGTGATGGACCTGCTGCGCGTCGCTCCGGGCTATGAAAAGGCGCTGGGTGCCGCGCTGGCGGATGATCTGCGCGCGCCTTTGGTCGACGGTGACGGGCCGTCGGGCTGGGTGGAGGTCGTGGGTTACGACGCGGATCAGCCCTTGCCTGAAGGAGCTGAGCCTCTGGCGCTGCATGTGTCGGGGCCGGACCGCCTTAGCCGTCGGATCGCGCAGATCGGATTGGTTGACGGGGACCAAGGCGCGCGGTTGCAGGCCGCGTTGAAACCCGGCCAGCGGCTGGTGTCGCGCTCGGGCGATCTGTGGCGCTGGGACGGGTTCCGCGCCTGGGCCGAGGACGCGCCGAGTGCAGCCGCGCTGCGGCTTGAACAGCTAAACAAGCTGGAAGCGTTGAAACAGGAACTCACCCGGACCGAGGCGCAGGCCGATGGCGCGCGGGCGGCACATGAGGCCCTGTCGCAGCAACTGGCCGACGTGACCGAGGCTGACCGCCGTGCGCGCGACGCCCGACGGTCCGCCGATCAACGTATGGCCGAAACTGCACGCGCGCTCAGTCGGGCCGAGGCGGATCGCAACCTGGCGCAGGGCAAGCTGGAAACCCTGACGCTGGCCGTCGACCGCCACAAGGAAGACGCCATGTCCGCCCGCGCCCAATTGCGCGAGGCCGAGGGCGCGCTGGCTGGTTTGGGCGATCTGGACAGCGCCCGTGCGCAGGTCGAAGACATCAAACAAACGGTCGAAGCCGCTCGGATCACCATGCTGACCCATCGCTCGACCCATGACGAATTGCGCCGCGAGGGCGAAGCACGGACCCGTCGCAGCCAGGAGGTCAAGAAAGACCTCAGCGGCTGGAAGCACCGGTTGGAGACGGCGGAAAAACGCATCTCGGAACTGGCTGAACGCAAGGAAAGCTCTGAGGAGGAGCTGACCGACGCGATGGCCGCCCCCGGCGAAATCGCTGAGGCGCGCGAGGAACTGAACGAGCTGATCGAAACCGCCGAAGCGCGCCGGGCAGAGGCTGCTGACAAGCTGGCCCAAGCCGAGGCTCAGCAGCGCGAGTGGGTGATGGCCGAACGTGATGCGGAACGTCTGGCCTCGGAAGCGCGCGAAAGCCGGGCCGCCGCCGAGGCGCGCTGTGACGCCGCCAAGGAAAGCGTGACCGCCGCTGCGGAACGCATCGCCGAGGATCAGCAGCTGACCCCGAACCAGTTGTTGAATCAGCTGGACGTGAACCCGGACCAGATGCCCGCCGCCGATGCGCTGGAGGCCGAGGTCAACCGCCACAAGCGTCAGCGCGACGCGATGGGTGCCGTGAACCTGCGCGCCGAAGAGGATGCGAAAGAGGTTCAGGAAGAGTTCGACACTCTGAACACCGAAAAGGCCGATCTGGAAGAGGCGATCAAAGCCCTGCGCAGCGGCATCGCCAGTCTCAACCGTGAGGGGCGCGAGCGGTTGCTGACCGCATTTGAACAGGTGAACTCGAACTTTGCCATGCTGTTCAAACACCTGTTTGGTGGCGGTGAGGCCAATCTGGTCATGGTTGAAAGCGACGATCCGCTGGATGCGGGGCTTGAGATTATGTGTCAGCCACCGGGCAAGAAACTCTCGACGCTCAGCCTGCTCTCGGGCGGTGAACAGACTCTTACTGCAACCGCGCTGATCTTTGGTGTGTTCCTTGCCAACCCCGCGCCGATCTGTGTGCTGGACGAGGTCGATGCGCCTCTGGACGATGCTAACGTGACGCGTTTCTGCGACCTGCTGGATGAGATGTGCCGCCAGACCGACACGCGGTTCCTGATCATCACCCACCACGCGGTGACGATGGCGCGGATGGACCGGCTTTTCGGTGTGACCATGCAGGAACAGGGCGTTAGCCAGCTGGTTTCGGTCGACCTGAAAAAGGCCGAACAGATGGTCGCCTGATCTGTCACTGCAACGTTATGCCTGTTGCAGAGCAGTTCGGTCTAGACTGACTTTATGACGCGCTTTTTGATCCTCGCCTTGCTGAGTGCTGGCCCCGCCCTTGCCGCCGAATGGCCCACCAAACCCGGAGACGTCCCCCTGTCGCCCGAGGAACTGGACGCTTTGGCCGGACGCACGTTGACATTTTTTGATGACGGTCAGGCCAAATTCTCGGCCGGAGGGGCCTATTCCTACACCTACGCCAGCGGAGACGCCGCTTTTGGCACCTATTCCATCGCCGAGGACGGCAGCGTCTGCATCGCTTACCGCAACGGGTTCGGTCGCTGCGATCTGTACGTGCGCAGCGGCGACCGGCTGATCCTGATTGACGAAAAAGGGGATCGATATCCGGTCCGGCCGGAATGAACCGGATCGGGTGTATCCCTGTTCACATGCCTTTCGGCCACGAAACAAACGAACAAGACGCCCTTGGCGGATACTCGGTCTGAAGGAAATCGCTTCATAGGTATCGGTTGACCCGAAGCGCAGGGACTTTTTTCCAAGTCGTTAGTGCTTGTTGAACGAACCGCTGTCGGAGGCCCTGGTTTCCGCGCATTGCAGCTCCAAACCACGCTTTCAGCTGAGCATTATGCTTTTCAGCATAATTGGGTGGGTTTCAGGTGTGGATATGATGCGCGCTGTGTGTTGAATTGGCATTTCCCGCGCTGTTCTACTCAACAGGCTTTGCGAGAGCTAACCGTTTTTCTTAACTGGTTATATCTTCGCGGTAGTAAATGTCGCGCCCGATATCAATACAAACAAAGTCATCCGGAACCGGAATCATCGCGCGTAGAAACGAATGTGGGTAAGCGAAGAAATTGAAGTGTGGATTGAAAGTATACAGGTATTCTCGTTCGCGCGGAACGATTATAATCAGTCTCTTTCGCGTGATGCGACGTAGTTCGGCAATTGCTGCGCGGTAATCCAGAATATGTTCGATGACATGCGTGCAAACCACGTTGTCGAATTCACCGTCCTCAAAAGGCAGTTCCTCGATGCGAGCTGAAATGCCTTCGATCCCTTCCAATGCGGCGGCATCATCTACAACGAAATCTACGCCAACCTTACGGGTCAGGCCGGGGCGACGCTCAGCCAGTCTGGTCAGTAGCGCACCGGTGCCACATCCGACATCGCAGATTGATCCTTCGACCAGTTCTTGTGCAATCTTGTTGATACACTTGTCAGAGCAGTCAGTCTCGTCATGAACCCTTGGATGTTCGCGGTAGAGTGCTTCGTACTCATCATTGGTCAGAAAAGGGGCGCGACTACGGAAATCGGCAAGACGCGATATGTGCTTTCCCCAGGCTAATTCGGCCAGAATGCGGAACAAAGCGGAGTCTCGAACAAACGCGGGAAGGATGTCCTCGAGAACGAAGCGCAGTTTGTTGGTTGTTTCTCGTCGCATTGGGTTTCGGCTTGGATTTGGTCAATTACCACATCCGTTATACGTCCGATCCGAAGTGGGTCCAGAGGCTGGCGATCTTCATGGACAGAAGAGGAAGCGATCGAATGCATTTGCTGCGATTAGGCAACATTCTTCCGCGACGGGAGCCTGCTAGCGGCAAACGTCTTGCTGAACAGCATTGCCAGGCCCAACCTGCAACCGCATTTGGACACGGGACTTGTTGTTTTGAAAACTGTAGAACCCGAAAGGACTCTGCCTGCCAGCTTGCGAGTGGCGGTGATATTGCCAAGTTACAATGAAAGTGTGGCCATCGGTCCGACAGTGTCAGCATTTCAGGATGCTTTGCCAGATGCTACCATTTATGTCTTTGACAATAATTCTACTGACAACACGGCGCAGGTGGCCAGAGAAGCAGGCGCCGTTGTAGGGTTTGAAGCCAGTCCGGGGAAAGGAAGCGTTGTCCGCCGGATGTTGGCCGACATTGACGCGGACGTATATGTCATGGCTGATGGCGATGCCACCTATGACGCGGCCAGCGCACCGGCCCTGATAGAGCGGCTCGTGTCCGGGAATTTTGACATGATCACCGGAAATCGGAGCAGTACAGAGCAAGCGGCCTACCGTCCAGGTCATCGGTTCGGAAATCGAGTTTTAACAGGTTTGGTTGAATGGTTATTCAAATGTAAGGTCGGAGATCTGCTTTCAGGATACCGCGTGTTCAGTCGCCGCTTTGCAAAGACTTTTCCTGCTCATTCCCGTGGTTTCGACATCGAAACCGAATTAACGGTTTTTGCGTTGCAACTCAGGCTTCCGATTGATGAGATGGACACTCCCTATCGGGCTCGCATGGAGGGTTCGAACTCCAAACTATCCTCTGTTGCCGACGGTTTTAGGATTCTGCGAATGATCGGGCTGATGCTGAAGGAAGAAAAGCCTATGCAGTTCTTTTCAGTGATCGCAGCGTGTGCATTTCTGCCGTCTCTGGTGGTTTTTGCCTCGGTCTTCCGGGAGTTTCTGGAGACTGGCCTTGTCGAACGAATTCCGTCACTGTTTACGGCGCTTTCAGGTTTCGTGATCGCAGTTTTGTCCTTTGTTTGCGCTGTGCTTCTTGACACTGTTGCGCGGGGGCGAAGGGAAGCGCGACGCATTGCTTACCTTAGCTATCCGCCACCTTGGAATTCTTCTGCCTCGACGTGGTCGGACCTTACCGAAACAAGATCAGACGCGGGGCAATGAAATTGAACGCCAATGCTGAAATGGCGGCAGGTGTCAGGGGGAATTCTGGAAATAATAATTTAGTATCAATTTGTTGAGCCGTCATCCTGTAAGCGGAAAAACTGATGGCAAGGCCAAATGACATTGACCTAGGTGATAGCGCGTCAAATACCGCCTACCCTTGTGCGATGATCCGAACAGGTGAGGATATGCACGAAAAACAAAAAGCAACTGACGCCTCAGGTGTAATCGCATTTGTAGTGTTTTTTTCACTCGTTGCGGTGCGGCAGATATTGCGCGCGCCCGAAGCGACAGAGTTGTTGCTGGATCTCGACAACGATGCCGCCATGCGTCTTGTCATAGTGCGCGATTTTTTGGCAGGGCAGGGATGGTTTGATTTGGTGCAATACCGTCTTGGGGTTGATGGCGGTACGCTTATGCATTGGTCGCGCTTGGTCGACTTGCCGATTGCCGGATTGATTTTACTTTTCGAAGTTTTTTTTGATCGCGCCTATGCCGAGTACCTCGCTTTGCTCATTTGGCCACTTGTCACACTTGCGGCGGCTATGTTGGTATCCGCAAAGATCATGTTTGCTTTGGCTGGTGGTTCCGCGCTTTTTTATACTGCCGTTTTGTTCAGTATCATTATCGGCTTTGACGGAAGGTTCCAGCCGGGAAGTATCGACCACCACAACGTCCAGATGGTTCTATTGCTGACTGCACTTTTGGCAATGGTCTCACCATTTGGAAGTATCAGGCGTTTGATTGCCGGCGGCTTTGCGATTTCGGTCAGCCTAGCCATTGGTATCGAAAACCTTCCTCTGCTAGCCGTGATATGTTTTTGCATTGCCGGTGCTTGGGTTTACCACGGTAAATCCCGACAAAGGCAGGTCATGTACATATGTGCGGGAATTGGCTTGGGCATGTGCGTGATTTTCCTGCTGTCAGCTCCTGCTGCGGCTTATGCGGGCGGGTTTTGTGATGCGTTGTCGCGCGACCTTGCAGCCCCTGTCATTCTGAGCAGTGGTACTCTTTACATTCTTGCCTTTAAAACACCCGAACGTGCATGGCAAAGGGTGTTGTGTCTTGCTTTTGCCTTTGCAGCTGTAGGGTTAGTGTCAATCGCGTTTTTTCCAGCGTGCACACAAAACCCATTGGATGGGCTTGACCCAGACCTAAAAGTATTTTGGCTGGACCATGTCTCTGAAACAGGCGGCCTGCTCGATATTATCAACGGTGTCGCTGGGTATAACGATGTCTATACCGTGTATTACGTCGCAGGGTTCTTTGGTCTGCTGGCTAGTCTATTCCAAATCAAGGCGGATCGGACCAGGCGCACAGAGTGGATATCATTTTCTATCCTGCTCGGCGTAGCTTTGGCGATTACTGTGTATCAGATTCGTGGTTCTCTTGGCCTGTTGGTACTTTCGGTGTTCCCGTTGGTGAAATGTGTTACCCAAGCGCGTTGTGTCTTACGACGCCGTTTTGGCGAGTTTTCTCTTGTACTGATATGGGTTCCTTTGCTTGCGATCTTGCCGGGGGTTTGGGGGTACGGTTTTTCGGTTTACGTCCGACTTTTCCCGACCACTGATTATGCGTCAGTACCTGAATACGGTGGGAACGTTGCTTTGGGCGAATGCTGGACGCAGGAATCAGTCGCTGCACTAGCCGGATTGCCGAAAGGTACGGTCGCGGTCAGTTGGGACTTTGGAACCAACGTTCTGGTCAACACACCCCATAGGGTTTTGGCGGCACCATATCATCGAAACGGTTCGGGAATACTGGCACAAACCCGACTTTCGATTGCCAAGGATGCGGAAACAGCCAAAGAAATAATTGAAGAACATGGCGTGACCTACGTTGTGACATGTGGCCATGACTCGGTATTGTTAGGGCTGTCTCGAATTGGGTATTCGGGATTCAGCCTGGATTTAAAATCGGGAAGTATCCCAGACTTTCTGGAGCTGATCCGAATGCCGGAAACTTCTACGATGACTGTCTATCGCGTACGCTAGCACTGCCCGGTGGTCATTTTCAAACTCCTAGAACCGCTTCGACCTTGTCCAAAGTTGCTGTGCTGACAGCTACGCCATTTGCCTGCGCTGTGGCGCGGTTGGAGGCTCGGCCGTCTCCTGGAAGGTGAGCGCCGTCCTGGGATCGGATCGCGTCAACCAATTCGCCAAGACCAGAGGCAAATGCGCCTTGCGACGTAGCCGCTGGATCAATGGCGATGAAAAACTGCCCGGTTTTGGGTGGTCCGCCAACAGTACCTGAAAACGGAGATGCGTTAAGGCCAAGAGTGGCACCCGTAAGCGCGGCAGCCAAAACCTCGGTCAATAGGGCGACGCCCACACCCTTGTAACCTCCGGACGGTGCCATCGACCCTTTCAATCCAACTGCAGGGTCTGTTGTTGGATTGCCGTCTGCGTCCAGCGCCCAGCCTACCGGGATCGGTTTGCCTTCGCGGGCGTGTTTCATGACTTCGCTTTTCGCAATGGTGCTGGCGCTTTGGTCGATCACCAGCGTAGGTTGCCCGTTCTCGCCCGGAGCCGCGATCGAGAACGGATTAGTCCCGACCACAGGTTTTGATCCCCCGGAAGGAGCGATCGAGGCTGGCGCGTTGGTGAATCCCAACCCGACCAGACCAGCCTGTGCAATCCGGAAGGTGTGATACCCCAGAACACCGCAATTATAGCTGTTGCGAATGGCGAGCGCTGCTATTCCCTGTTCGCGGGCGGCGGGCAGCAGCGCCTCGAACCCCAAATCAATCGCGGGATGCGCAAATCCCGTGGCGGCGTCCACGTTCACAACGCCCGAACGTGGGTGTGACAGCACCGGTTGGGCGGCACCATCGACTTTCCCGCATTGAACATGCTCGCAGTAGATCGGGATGTAGGCAAGCCCGTGGCTGGAGACGCCGTCTGCTTCGGTTGCAGCAGTTGCAACCGCCAAGGGGCGCGCATTTGCTTCGGTCGTACCAGCGGCAACGAGGGCGCGAAAAGCCAAATCTTCGATCTGGGTCAATGTCAGGGTGCGGGTCTCGGTCATTTTGGGTCTCATCAATCGTTGTCAGACAGACCCGCTCCGGCCCCGCGCAGGCGGGAGTCTTCGGTTGCGGGGGCATAGGTGAAGTGGGCAAGGCGATTCAGCTCGGACCAGTCTGCAGGGTCGGGCGTGGCACGTGTGCACTGAGGATGGGTTTGGATCATTATCCCGCCCCGCTTTATTGTGATCTGGCTTGCCTGTTCGGGGACCGAAAAGGCCGTGGTGAGGGCAAACCCATCGGTCACAAACTGTGTCTTATCCATTGTCACGGAAACGGGGGTATCCAAAAACCGCGCCACGTTGGCTGCGAAGGGCAAAAGTAAAACCGGGAAAACAATGTCCCGCAACGCGATGTCTTCTTTGCGCAACTCAGCAGCTTGGTCCGAAAGGTGTGCTCCGGCGGCAATTGGGCAGTCTGCTGCGGGCAAACTTGGTTGCGCGCTTTGTAGTTTCGCCAGTTTTGCTAACGCCCCGATCCCGTCCATGCCCTGAGCACAAAGCCAGCGAGTAGCCTTGGCGGCCTCTTCCGCGGGACCCCAGCTATGTCCGACACCGCGCATTGCCCGTTTGGCAGTGGCTTCGACCTCGTTCAGTGACAGGCTCATTGTAGCGCCTCGGGGTAAACCCAAAGATCTGCGTTTTCTGTGTTCAGTTCGTCCGGGTAGGGCGCGCCCGAATACATGCAGATGCGAACCCACCGGTCCGAGCGCGGGTCGAACTGTGTTGCTCCAAAGAATGATAGTTTTGCCCTTAGCATGTCGATGGGCAACACGTTTGCACTGATTGTGTTGTCGCGGATTTCTCCGTACGGGGCGACGCGACCGATCTGCGCGCGTCTTATGGTGTGGCGATGTTCCGGATGGCGCAGGAGAAACGCAGCGATCTTGTCTGTGTCCGCCCAACCCTCAAGGGTGCGATAAGCAGCGGCTGCATCCCGTGCAGGGGCCAGAGGTTGTTCGTACTCCGCGATGGGCTCTTCGAAACGTTCGCCAAGGCGGGGTTCCAGCTTTTCTTCGGACACGTACCACGCGCGGGCGCAATTGGCTTGTGCCTGCCAGTCAAGATCAAGCGCCCAGTCAAAACTCTGCCGGATCAGTGCGCGCACCTGTGCGACGCTCATACTGCCGTCGATCATCTGCGCGCCTGCGTTGCTGTCGGCCATGCAATCGACCAGACCGTCGACTAAATCGCCATAAGGTTCCAGAATCAGCGAGGCCAGCAATTCTTGCCCCTCTTCACTTAGATGATCTTCGGACCAGCGGATAAGAGCGTCCCATGGGTGGTGTTCGGTCAGGTTGCGCTGGGCCAGCTCGGCAGTGAGTGTGTCCAGATCAGTTCTGAGCGCGGCCAGTTTGTCGATTTGAACCAGATGATCCGAGCGCCACCACGACACTGACAGCTTACTGCGTTCGAAAATCGCGCGGAACTGTGCGATGCGGTCAGGTGTGGCTTGCGGCACGGACCGCACCCGCGCGATGGCCTCTTCGCGCACCATGATCCAGTTGTTGAACAGCACGGGATGGTTGACGATGAAGGGCGCCATTCCCAGACCGGTCGAATTGCCGATGCCCAGCCATTGCGCAATCGTCGGGTCCAGACTGGCGGTTTGGTCCCCCCCTTTGGCCTGCGCCATGTGCTGCACCAGATCGCGCACGAAGGTGCGAGTCAGATAGACCGACAGCATCTCGGTCTGGAAAGGCGCGCTTAGTTCCGGGCGGTCGGCGGTTACCTCACGATCAGCCGCCCCGAACTTGCCCGAGCCATATACGGCCGTGGTGCGCATCAGGTAGCCCACCTGATAGATCTGCTCGGGGTCCGGCTGTTTGCCTGCTGCCAGAGCGTCGACCACATGCGCCCAAAGCCGGACCGAACGGTTGGCGCGGGACAGCGACAACTCGTTTTCGCTGATCCGCCCGGCCTCTTGCAACGGGACGTTTTGGGACAGGCGGTCAATGTCTTCGGCCGTGGGGATGCCATCGAACAGGGTAAATGTGGCGTCCCAAGCCTCGGCTATCACGCGGTCGGAGCGTTGCTCGGGCGGCAGATCATGGGCGAAAGCCACCAGCGAATAAGCGCGTTCAGGGCCCTGCGCGGTATAGACCGCATGACCCACCCCGTTCGTGTCGATGTCAAAAATGGGCCGGGTAAAACGCCAGTTCTCGCGGGCCATCCGCCGGGTCAATTGCCGCATGAAACTGAGGCGACATTGGTGCAGCGACCCCAACCGCGACAGTCGCATGACCTGCGCGGGGTCTCGGCGTGCAATATCGCGCTGCAGATTGGTCATGCGCGTGGTCCGAAGTTTTCAGCAAAGAAACGATACCAGTTGCCGCCCATGATACCTGAAACCTCATCTTCGTTCATACCCACTGAACGTAGTCCGGATTCGATATTCCCAAAATCGCGGTTGTCCTGAAACCAGCTGGGCATGGGTGGAAATCCGGGGGCCGAAGCCGAACCTTCGCCATAGTCGATCTCTTTCGTCCAACGGCCCACGCGCATCCATTCGACCACGCTGTCGGGTTGATCCTGACACAGATCGGTGCCGATCCCCAGATGCTGAACACCGTATTTGTCGGCAGTGCGGGCGATCATCTGACAGAAACTATCCAGCGTGCAGGCGGATTTGTCCTTCAGATGATGCGGGTAGACCGAAAAGCCGAGCATCCCGCCATTTTCCGTCACCGCGCGGATCACTGCGTCGCGCTTGTTGCGCAGCGCAGGCGACCAGTCATGCGGATTGGCGTGAGTGATGGCGATGGGACGCTCGGACAGTTCAGCGGCCTCGATTGTGGATCGGTCAGCCGAGTGACTCATATCCACGACAAAGCCGACGCGGTTCATCTCTTTGATCACCTGCTTGCCCATGCGGGTGATGCCGGTATCTTCGGCTTCATAGCAGCCGGTGGCCAGCAGGGATTGGTTGTTATAGGTCAACTGCATGAATCGGGCGCCCAGATCGTGCAGGATTTCGACCAGACCGATGTCGTCTTCGATGGGCGAGGGGTTCTGAAAGCCGAAGAACACAGCCGTGCGCCCGGTTTCGCGTGCTTTGTCGATGTCGCTGGCCCAACGGCCTTTCATGATCAGGTCGGGGAATTGCTCGAACCAGCGGTTCCACTTTTCAAAGTTCAGGACGGTTTCGCGGAAGTTCTCATGATATGAGATGGTGACGTGGATCGCATCCACGCCACCTTCGCGCAGTTGCCGGAAAATCTTTTCCGACCAGTTGGCATATTGCAGCCCGTCGACACGCATCAGACCGGCGTCCCGGCGCTGATGTACGCGGTTTTGACAGTGGTGTAGAACTCAGCTGCCGCCGTACCCTGCTCGCGCGGCCCGTAAGAGCTGTCCCCGCGTCCGCCGAAGGGCACGTGATAGTCGGTGCCAGCTGTCGGCAAGTTCACGGTGACCACGCCAGTGCGAGCATTTCGGCGGAAATGGGTGGCACGGGCGAGGCTTTGGGTCACGATGCCCGAAGTCAGGCCGAAGTTGGTGTCGTTGACGATGCTCAGCGCCTCCTCATAGCTGCCGACCTTGATGACGCTGGTCAGCGGCGCGAACATTTCTTCGCGGTTGATGCGCATATCGTTGGTGGTGTTCAGGAACACACCCGGCGACATGTAGAACCCGTCATGAGGCAACTCCAGCCGCGCGCCGCCACAGGCCAACTCGGCGCCCTCAGATTTGCCCAGATCTACATAGGCGAGGTTTTCCTGCAATTGCTGCTCGCTGACGACCGGCCCCATCTGGGTGCCATCTTCCAGCGCGTGACCGACTTTCATCGCTTGCGCACCTGCGACCAGTTTCTCGACGAACGCATCATGGATACCCGCATGAACAACCAGCCGCGACGAGGCAGTGCATTTTTGTCCGGTGCCGCCAAACGCACCACCCAGCGCCAGCGTCACCGCCAAATCAAGATCGGCGTCGTCCATCACGGCCAGCGCGTTCTTGGACCCCATCTCCATCTGTACCTTGGTCAGGTTCTGGATGGCCGCTGCCGCAATCCCTTTGCCCACCGGCACCGATCCGGTGAATGAAATCGCGTTCACCTTGGGGCTTTCCACCAAACGCTGACCGATGCTGCGCCCCGATCCCATCACCAAACTGAACAGGCCCTTGGGGATATCCTGCCGTTCAATGATCTCGGTTAAAGCTACAGCCGATGCAGGGGTGATGTTCGCAGGTTTCCACACCACCGCGTTGCCGTAGCACAGCGCCGGTGCGATTTTCCATGAGGCGGTCGCGGTGGGAAAGTTCCATGGGCTGATGATGGCGACGACGCCCACGGGTTCGCGCCGTACGTCAATCTCAACGCCGGGGCGGACAGAGTCGGCATTCTCACCGATCTGACGCAGACACTCGGCTGCGTAATAGGTAAAGAACTGTCCCGCGCGATAAACCTCGCCTTTGCCTTCGGCCAGCGGTTTGCCTTCCTCACGCGACAGCAGCGTGCCCAACTCCTCGGCGCGGGCCATCAGCTCGTTGCCGATGGCGTTCAGAACAGCTTGCTTGCGTTCAGGCAGATACGTTGCCCACTCAGCCTGCGCAATGCGCGCGTGCGCTAGCGTTGCGTCCAGCTGGTCCACGCTGGCTTGGGCGAACATGTCGACAAGATCGGTCAGATCCGACGGGTTGCGGTTCTCAATTTCGGATTCACCCGCCAGCCATTCGCCAGCGATCAAGTTCAGTTTGGTCACACCACGCCTCAGAGATAACAAGAGTTACACAAAGCATGGCTTTTTCGTTTACCATCAGTCAAATTCAAACAGGTGAAGAAAACTTCAGGGAATTTGAAGTATGGCGATTAAGATCGAAACCCTGCGATGTTTTTGTACCGTGGTTCAATCCGGAAACTTGACCGAGGCTGCGGACCGACTGGGGCGAACTCAGTCAGCCGTTTCCATGACGCTTAAGCAACTGGAAGGCCATTTGGGTCGCAAACTGTTCGAAGGCGAACGCAAGAATCGTCTTTCCCCTTTGGGAGAGCAAGTTTTTGAGCTTGCGTTGAGGCAGGTGCGTCAGTTCGATCAAGCCGTAGGTGACATTGAAGCCGTAGCGTCGGCCGAGCAGGGGTTGCTGCGAATCGCATCGGTGCCATCAGTCGCCGCGCTGGTGTTTCCGCGTGTTCTGAGGCACCTGATACAACGCTTTCCTGGGGCGAAGGTTGATCTGCGGGACACTGACACGCAGCAGGTCCTGGATGCATTGGTCGAAGGGAAGGCGGATATCGGAATTGCCTCGGGGCATCACGCGCTGAACGGTTTTCATACCAAGCCTTTGTTACAAGACCGGTTCGGACTGGTCTGTGCTGCCGGTCACCCGCTGATCCAGCAGGTTGAACCCCCGTGTATTGCCGATCTGGGGACCGTGCCGTTCATTCGAAACAGCCTGTGCGACCTGATCACGTCGCCGCAGTTTCACGAGGCGATTGGTCAGGCTGACATCACAATCCGCAACACACATTCTTTAATTACGATGGTCAGGACGGGCAATTGGGCGACGGTCCTGCCTCAAACAGTGGCAGAGTTCATTCCTGAAGCCACCGCCTTTCGCGAAATAAAAGACCTGCCGGATCAAAGGCAGGTCTTTTTGTACGTCAAAGAGCGGTCACGCTTTCCCGAGCTGACCGAGGCCGCAGAGCACCTCATTCTCGCATATGATGCTTAGGGCTTCTATTTTTTGACGTCGCCTGCAAACCGAGCGGCGTTTTCTTTGGCAAAGGCCGACGCATCGGCGCTTGCGTCCCAGAATTGGGGGTTTGCCTTGGGAATGGTCAATGCTTTCTGAACGGCGGGCCGGGCGTCGATGCGTTCGAACCAGGCGTTCAGATGAGGTAGATCGTCCACCTTGACCCGTGCCCAGACATAGGCCCGCGCCCACGGGTAAAGCATCATATCCGCGATGGTGTATTCATCTGCAGCGATCCAGTCGCGCCCTTCAAGCCGTGTGTCCATAACCTCTAGCAGGCGGCGGCTTTCATCGACGTAACGGCGGATCGAGAACGGTTCGTCGTGCCCATTGGGGGCGGCGATATGTTGGAAATACATCGCCTGTCCCATCATGGGCCCGATATGACCGACCTGAAAGAAAACCCATTGCATGACTTCGGATCGTTTGATCGGGTCTTCCGGCAGGAACTTTCCGTATTTTTCGGCCAGGTGCCACAGGATCGCGCCGCTTTCGAATATGGCGCGCCCCTCGGACCGGTCATAAATCGTCGGTATTTTACCGTTGGGGTTCAGCGCCAGATAATCTGGCGCTTTTTGTTCTTGTTTGGAAAAGTTGATATGGGTGAGGTCGTAAGGAATTCCGGCCTCTTCCAGAAAAATGACCGGCTTATAACCGTTCATCGTTCCTGCGGTGTACAGGTGAATATCAGGCTGCGACATTGTCTGCCTCGGCGAATGTAGAATTCAGATGCGTCTGGAACCGGGCAAAATCTGCCTCGATCGTCGGGTTCTTCATTACATCAAACGCTGCAAAAGTCGGCAGAGGCTTCATCGCCATGAATTTCGCCGTTAGGTGCAGCGGTTTCAGCAGGTCATCTACGCTATCGCCGGCAAAGAAGGGCTCGGTCGGGTTGTCGAACGCTTCGACCGGGGCGTTGAACGTGACTGACAGCATATAGCTTTTATCGTGTAACACGCCGCCCATACCGTAGTTGGATTTAGGGGCGTCACTGGTGCGACCATCGCCATGTGCAAATCGTCCATCCATGGCCGAGGTATAGACCTCGTCCATGTATTTCTTGAAGACCCACGGCACGCCCATCCAGTTCACCGGGAATTGCATGATGACAGTGTCCGCCCACAAGTGGTTTGCGACTTCTGTGTCGACATCATAGCCTTCAGCGACCGTAGTCACTCGGACATCATGGCCCAGCGTGCGCAACTGGGTGCTGGCTTGTTCGGTCAGGCTGGCGTTCAGAGCACCGGGGGCCGCTTCATAAGGCTGTGTGCCGTTGAGGATCAGGATATTGCTCATGTCTATGCCCTTTTTCCAATCTTGGGAATGTCGTGTCGAAGCAGTTGGGGGTGGCGGAGATGAAAAGCAACTAGTATACTTTTAGTAACCTTCTTTTTCATAAGGGATATGCCATGCGTGCAAAGGTCAGTCAGGATAATCGGGGGCGAAAACAAGTGGCAGAAGCCTGCCTCGAGCCTTGCTCGGTCGAGCGCGGGATGCGGATCATCGGCGGTAAGTGGACGGGTTCGATCCTATGGCACCTGAAAGACGGGCCCGTGCGCTTCAATGACTTGTCCCGCATGATTGCAGGTGCCAGCAAAAAGATGATCACCGAGCGTTTGCGTCAGCTTGAGGCACAAGGTTTAGTGAGGCGACACGTGCTACAGACATCGCCCGTTTCGGTCGAATACTCTGTCACCGAGCTTGGCCGCAGCGCGCTGGGCATTCTGGACGATTTGAGCAAGTGGAGCGAGACTTTGCCCGCGGCTGTCGTTTCAGACATTGGTTAATAGTTCGGAAATTTTCGAAACTAATATACGATGATATCAAATACATGTATTTGTCCTCCGTAGGGCTTGATGGGTGTTGCGTCACCATGCTTCACTTTTCTGGCCAATCCGGCGCGTCGAGCCGCTGGCCAAAAAATCCGGGGAGTTAGAGCTTCCCGAGACTGTTTGTAAGGTGCGGGACCGGCATTTGCCGACAGAACAGCATCGCGAACGCCCAACATGGAGATATCAGATGAAGAAACTCACCACACTTATGGGAAGTGCAGCAGCTCTTGCCGCAGGTCCCGCGCTTGCCGCAGATATCGTGATCGGTGTGCCGAACTGGGCATCGGTGAACGCCACGGCGCATATCCTTGAAGTTGTGATCGAAGAAAACCTGGGCTTGGACGTAGAGCTTCAGAACGGCACCAACCCGATCGTGTTCGAGGCGATGGATTCTGGCGCGATGCATGTCCACCCCGAGGTTTGGATGCCGAACCAGCAGAACCTGCACGACACCTATGTCAAAGATAACGGTACCGTGGTTATGAACGAAAACCCGGTTCAGGCCGAGCAGGGCATGTGTGTGCCTACGGCGACAGCTGAAAAATATGACATCAAGTCCATCGACGATCTGAGTGATCCGGACAAGATGGCAATCTTTGACACTGACGGCAACGGAACGCCCGAGGTTTGGATCGGTGCGCCGGGCTGGGCCTCGACCGTGGTCGAAAAAATCCGGGCCAAGTCATATGGCTATGACCAGATTTTCGATCTGACCGAGTACGAAGAAACCATCGCCTATGCGAATCTGGCCAACGCCGCCAAGGCAGGCGATCCGTGGATCGGCTTCTGCTACAGCCCGCACTACATCTTTGTGACACAGGACCTGACCGTTCTGGAAGAGCCCGCCCATGATCCGGCGACCTGGACCATCGTGCAGCCCACAGATGATCCCGACTGGCTGGATAAATCCGAGGCATCCTCGGCCTGGAACGGCGCCACGCTGCACCTTCACTACGCCAAGGAGCTGGAAGACGCCTACCCCGAGGTGGCCGCTCTGTTCCGCAACTACCAAATGCAGGGTGACGACCTGAGCGCGATGGGCAAGGCCCTTGCTGTGGACAACGTGGAAGCAGCAGACTTTGCCCGCGATTGGGTGGCCAACAACGAAGATACCGTTCTGAACTGGCTGACCAACTAAGACGCATTCCCAGGGGGCCGTCGCGACCAGTTCGCGGCGGCCCTTTGCATATAGATCGGGGAAAACCCCGCATATGAGGGGCAAATGGACGAACCTGTCGTAAAACTTGAAAATGTCTGGAAAATCTTTGGCGCGCGCGCCGAAGAGGCCATGGCGGCTGTGCGCAGCGAGGGTATTGGAAAACCCGAGGTGCTTGAACGCTTTAACTGTGTCGTAGGTGTGCAGGGCGCAACCTTCGAGGTGCCACGTGGCGAGATTTTCTGCATCATGGGCCTGTCAGGGTCCGGCAAATCCACTCTGGTTCGGCATGTGAACCGCCTGATTGAACCGACTGCGGGCAAGATCGAGATCATGGGGCAGGATGTCTCGAAAATCTCGGAGTCCGAATTGCGTCGCATTCGCGCCCAGCAGATCGGAATGGTGTTTCAGCATATGGCGCTGATGCCGCACCGCTCGGTCCGCGATAACGTGGCTTACCCGCTAGAGATTCGGAAGGTGTCGAAATCCAAGCGCTGGGCGGTGTCGGACCACGCGCTGGGTCTGGTGGACCTGACAGGCTATGAGGATCGCTTGCCCAAAGAACTGTCGGGCGGGATGCAGCAACGTGTTGGCATCGCCCGCGCGCTGGCTTCAGACCCCGAAATCCTGTTGATGGATGAGCCGTTCTCGGCCCTAGACCCATTGATCCGCTTGCAGTTGCAGGATCAGTTCAAGGCGCTGGTGGCGCAACTGAAAAAGACCACGCTGTTTATCACCCATGACTTGGACGAGGCCATACGGATCGGCCACCGCATTGCCATAATGAAGGACGGTGTGATCGTGCAGATCGGCACGCCCGAAGATATCGTGATGAACCCCGCTGACGATTACGTGCGCGAATTTGTGCAGGGGATTTCCAAACTGAAACTGGTCAAGGCTCATTCGATCATGGAGCCTCTGGCCAGCTATTCCGGCCCGACCGAGGGCGCGCCGCGTGCCGATGAAGGTGCTGATCTGGACCAGTTGATTGATCTGGCCGTTAACACCGAACTGCCGGTGATCATCACGGATGGTGGCAGCGACGTGGGTGTCGTGACCAAGCCGCGGCTGCTGCGCGGTATTCAGGGGGGCAAGAATGACTGACGCAACCACCGAACTGAAAGTCACTGCCGCCTCGGATATCGAGGTGGATCGAGACGCACTTGACCGCTCGATCCATGAATTTGCGGGTCCGAACGGGGATTACTACGTCAACGCCTTTCACAAGATCCACGATGCGACCAGTGCGGTTCCAAACACGTTCAATAAATGGGCGGCGGCGCTGGGTCCGTTCTGGTCCGCCTCGCGCGCGATTTGGGGTATGTTCTGGACCTTCCTGATTCTTGAAATCATCGCGTGGGTGCAAATCGGACGCGGGGCCTGGGGCAATCCTGGTGCCGACATGGCCGAACGCGCCGAGCGCCAACAAGCCCGCGCGAACGAGCTGCTGGAACGCGCCGCTGCTGCGACCGAGCAGGGGGATATCGACCGGTTCACCAAATTGGCCGAGAATATACAGAGGGCAGCAGACAGCAGTTTTGAAAAAGCCGCGGCCGCCCAGTCGGAATCGCTGGGGATCATGTTGACCGGCTTGGTGATGTTGCTGGTGTTCAAGCTTGTGCAGGGGCTTTACGCGGACCGCATCTACGAAAAACAGTATTCGCGCTGGCGGATTGATCCCGACAGCACTGAAAGCGGGCGTTCTACGCGCAACACGGTTCTGGGCGCCGTTCTGGTGGCCGCAATCGGGCCTCTTATCGTCTATAAATTCACCGTCAACGCTTCGCTCGCGATGCTGGATGCGTTCCCGGAGAAAGAGGTCTCGGCCTTGTTTCTGGGCGAGGATGGCGGCACGCTGTTCTCAAGCCTCGCCAGTTGGATGGAGGCCAAGATCGACGCCGCAGCCCTTGCGGGCGGGGACGTGTTCGACGGGATCGTCGCCGGGGTGCGCTCGGTCCTGGATGCGTTGACGATTGCATTGATTGGATCGCCTTGGCCAGTCGTGATGCTGGTGATCTGCGTTACCGCGTGGCGTGCGGCGGGGCCGCGTGTGGCGATCTTCACCGCCGCCTCTTTGGCTTACATCGCACTTCTGGGTTACTGGGATGTCGCAATGGAGACTGTGGCCTTGGTCGGTGCAGCCGTGTTGCTATGCGTGGTAATCGGCATTCCTCTGGGTATTTGGTTCGGTAAATCGGCGCGGGCCTACCGCGCGGCGGAACCGGTGCTGGACCTGATGCAGACGCTACCGGCCTTTGTCTACCTGATCCCGATCATCGCCTTCTTTGGCACCGGCAACCCGCCGGGCATTCTGGCCACGATCATCTTTGGGATGCCCCCGGTGATCCGCCTGACGGCGCTGGGGATGCGGGGCGTGCCCGACAGCATCAAAGAGGCTGCGGTCGCCTTTGGTGCATCGAAATGGCAGCTGCTTAAGGATGTGGAGATCCCGCTGGCGCTGCCTTCGATCATGACCGGGGTGAACCAGACGATCCTTATGTGTCTGTCGATGGTGGTGATCATCTCACTGATCGGCGGCGGCGGTCTGGGCAAGGAAATCCTTGAGGCGCTGCAATATGCGGCCAAGGGTCCGGGTCTGCTGGGCGGCTTTGCCATCCTGTTCTGCGCCATGGTCATCGACCGGATCGTGCAGGGGGCCTTCCGGCGAGAAGACGAGAAAATCTGAACACAAACGCCCCCGCCAGCCGGGGGCGTTTTTCATTTAAGGGGATGCAGATGGCCGACCGCTATGAACAGTCGATGATGGATAACCTGTTTTGGTGGGGTATACCGACCCTGTTCCGCTGTCCCAATACCGGCCCCGAGGGGCAGGACATCGCGCTTGTCGGCGTCCCGCATTCCACCGGAAACGGCACGACCGAGCGGGATCAGCACTTGGGCCCGCGTGCGCTGCGCCATGTCTCGGCTGTGCAGAGGCGTGTGCATTCGGTGTTCGAGATCGACCCGTGGAGCAGCGCGAAGATCGCCGATGTGGGCGACGTGCCCTTTCCGCGCGCCAATGACAACGAGGACTGCATCGAGCGTATCACGACCTTTTACAAAGACATCGACGCTGCAGGCGCGCGGCCTGTGTCGGTGGGCGGAGATCACTCGATCACCGGCGGCATTGTGCAGGCGCTGGGGCGCGGTCGACTGGCCGGGGGAGAGCCCGTCAGCTTCCTGCATCTGGATGCACATACGGATGTGTTCACCAAGGTCGATCACTTTCTGGGTGCCAAAAAATCCGCCGCCCATTGGGGCGCGTATCTGGCCGATCAGGGGCAGGTTGATCCGAGGCGATCCATGCAGATCGGTCTACGGGGTCATCCGCGCAGTCTGGACTGGCTGCAGCCGTCTTATGACTATGGCTACAACATCGTCACCATGCGCGAGTTCCGTCAGCGCGGGCTGGAGGACGTGGTGGTGCAGACGCGTGAAGTTTTGGGCGACAGGCCGGTCTATATCACATTTGATCTGGATTGCCTCGACCCGACTGTTGCGCCTGCGGTGTCCAATCTGGAACCCGGCGAGAAGGGGTTCGATATTGACGAAGCCGTGGGGATTTTGCGCGCCGCGCGCGGGCTGAATATCGTGGGCGGAGACGTGGTGTGCATGATGCCCACCAAGGACAGCCCCAACAACATCACCGCCCTAACGGCAGCGGCGGTGATGTTCGAGATGATCTCGATGATCGCCGAAAACGTCCGTTAGCGGCGCGCGTCTACGGCCTGCGCCAGCACGCAGAGCAGTTCGAACATCAGCGAAATCCCCAGCCACGCGGTGCCGCCCGAGGCGTCGAAAGGCGGTGAGACCTCGACCAGATCGGCGCCCACCAAGTTCACCCCGGCCATCTGGCGGATCACCTGCTGGGCCTGAAAACTGTTCGGGCCACCGATCTCGGGCGTGCCGGTGCCGGGGGCAAATGTCGGGTCCACAAAGTCGATATCATAGGTGCAATAGGTCGGCGCGTCGCCGACAATGCTGCGCACCTCGGCCATGACAGCGTCGATACCCCGGTCGAACAGTTCCTCGATACGGATGATGCGGATGCCCTGCGCTTCGCCCCACTCGATATCCTCGGTGTTATAGGCGGTGCCGCGAATGCCCACCTGAACAAAGCGTTTGGGATCGACCAGCCCTTCTTCGACCGCACGGCGGAACGGGGTGCCGTGCGTAAACTTGTGCCCGCCGAAATAGCTGTCGAACAGGTCGGTATGGCTGTCGAACTGGATCAGCCCCAGCGGGCCGGATTTGGCCAGCGCGCGCAGGACGGGCAGGGTGGTCAGGTGATCCCCTCCGGCGGTCAGGGGGGTGATGCCGCGCGAGGTCAGGTCGGCGTAGAACGACGTCACGCGGTTCAGCGTATCTTCGATATCCACAGGGTTCGGGGCCACGTCGCCCAGATCGGCGCAGTTCATCATCGCAAAGGGCGCAATCCCGGTCACAGGGTTCATCGCGCGTATCATGGTCGAGTAATCCCGCAACTGGCGCGGCCCGTGGCGCGCGCCGGGGCGGTTCGTGGTGCCCCCGTCCCAGGGGATGCCGACCAGCCCGATATCAACCTCAGTGATCCGCGCGTGATCCAGCGTCATGCCCGGCAAGCGCATAAAGGTCGGCACGCCGGCAAATCGCGCAAGTTCCATGGCCGAGACGGGCTGAAAGAAAGGGTCGGTCATCGGGGCCTCATTCCTGTGTATTTAAGCCGACCCTAGCCGCCGGGGGAGGCTTGGGGAAGGTCAATCAAGGATATGAAACCGGGCGCGGATTGCTTCATCCTGTTCGGGGGTCAGGTATTGGGGGTGGTGGGTATTCAGGATTTCTTTGGCACGTGAGCGGGCAGTGGTCCATGCGTCGCTGGCGCCTTCATCTGCCCAAGTGCGGGGCTCGGACCGGTCTGCAAGCTCGGGGTAGTAATAGTCGCGCTCCATGGCGTCATAGGTATGGGCGCTGCCCAGAAAATGCCCGTCGCCCAGAACCGACTGGCAGATTGCGTCGAACCCAAGGTTTTCCTCGGTCACTTCGATCCCGCGCAGGGCGCGATAAGTGTGGGCGTGCATCTCATTGTCCAGCACGAAGCCCTCGAAACTGGCCCCTAGCAGAGACGCCGTCATGCCCGAGCTTTCATAGATCAGGTTCCCGCCCGCCAGCGCTGCCGCTAGTGAGGTGATGCCCTTTTCCGTCCCGTATTGCGCGTCAATCGCCTTGGCATCCGTCATCGAGGCCGCCACACCCGAGGGCAGCCCCAACCAGTTGGAAATCTGCGCCGAGGCCGCGTTCAGGATCGCGGTTTCTCCACTGCCGCCCGCAAAAGACCCGGTTCGCAGGTCTACAATGAAGGGCCAGTTTGAAAACACCATCGGAAAGCCCGGTTTGATCGTGTTGACCATGACAAGGCTGGCCAATGTTTCGGCCAGCGACTGCGCCAGAAACCCGGCCAGCGTGGCCGGGGCGGTCGCGCCCGCTTGCGCTGCGGTGATGCAGGACATGGGGATGTTATGGGAAATGCATTCATAGACCACGTCCACCGCGTCCTCGCCATAGCGCAGGGGCGAGATGACCGGGCTGATATGCGCCTTCAGGAACGGGCGCGCAGCGAATGCGCCGGGTTCTCCGGCCACGATATCCAACATGTCGACGATAGGCGCGACATGTTCGGCCAGCGTAAAGGACGTGGCAATCGGCTTGGTGGTGTTCCGGATCAGCGCATAGGCGGTGTTCACGTCCAGATCGAAATTGTCGGGCACGTCGGTCGCCACGCAGCAGCGGGTGAACCAACTGACATTGGGCAGCGTGTCCTGCAGCCGGGCGAAATCATGCAGATCGGTCAGGGTTGAGGGACGGTAGAGCCCCGTTTCAATATCCAGCGTCTGAACCGCCGCGCCGCCGGTGCCGAAATACACCCGGTCTCCGCCCACCTCGATCGACCGCGTGGGATCGCGGCCGTGAAAGGTGAACTGTTTGGGGGCGAATTGAATGGCCTGTTTGACCATGGCGCGCGAGAACAGCAATCGGTCGTCAGGGCCGGGTTGCGCTCCAGCAGCCCGCAGGTCGTCGGCCAGCCGATCCGGCACCTCGCCCATCCCGAGGGTTTCCAGCAGGCGCAGGGCGGTGTCGTAAATTTGCGCGATCTCGACGTCTATTAGCGGCTTGAAGGCCCCGCCGATCTGGCCGGGCGGGCAGGGATCAATCACGGGGGCGGCCGCGCGCTGCGCGTGCCGGGCGCGTCTGCCGCTTCGTTTGCTGCCCGTGCTCATCCGGTTCCTTTCCCGTTGCTTTTCCCGAAACCTAAGCGCCACATTGCGCCCCACGCAAAGGCGAAGTGCAATTTGCAGAATCCGCAATCGCGGTTTCGATTTTTCAATACAAGCGCCGGGCGACTTGTCGTGCGCGCGCATTGTTCCGCAAGACTTGAGCGAAACAAAAACAGGAGCCGCGCCATGAAATCTCGCACCAAGGTCGTTGTCATCGGAGGCGGGATCGCGGGCTGCTCGACCCTCTATCACCTGACGCAAGAGGGGTGGAGCGATGTGGTTCTGGTGGAGCGGAACGAGCTGACCTCGGGCACCACGTGGCATTCGGCTGCGCAGGTGACGAATTTTGGTATGAACCAGACGATGGTCGGGCTGAAATCGCACTCGATCCGGCTGTACAAGGAGCTGGCCGACGACCCGGATTATCCGATCAATTACCATCATGGCGACGGCGGCATCCGGCTGGCCAATACCGAAGCGCAGATGCAGGGCTATCACCATTTCGCCTCTATGGCCCGCGGAATGGACGTTCAGTTTGAGGTAATAGACGCCGAGGAATGCGCGCGTCGTCACCCGCTGATCTCGACCGAGAACCTGATCGGCGGGCTTTGGGATCCGATGGATGGGGATATCGATCCCGCGCAGCTGTGTCAGGCGCTGGCGCGGCGGGCGCGCAAGGCGGGGGCCGAGGTCTATCGCAACACGCCGGTCATCGGGTTGAAACAACACGCTGACGATACATGGACCGTGCAGACCGAAAAGGGCGATATCGATTGCGATATTGTCGTCAACGCGGGCGGCTATCGCGTGAATGAGGTGGGCGCGATGATGGGGGTGCATCATCCCGTCGCCTCGATGGAGCATCAGTATTTCCTGACCGAAGAGATACCCGCCATTCGCGATGCGGGACACAGGATGCCGCTGCTGCGGTGTCCGATCAGCGACTATTATTGTCGGCAGGAAAAGAACGGGTTGCTGCTGGGGTTCTATGAGCAGGACTGCAAGACATGGGGCATGGACGGGATCGACCCGAATTTCGTCAACGCGCTTTGCCCTGACGATCTGGACCGCGTAACGGATGTGCTGGAGGGCGCTTTTGCCCGGATGCCTGCACTGATGGAGGCGGGCGTGCATACGGTGGTCAATGGCCCGATCACCTATACGATCGACGGTGCGCCTCTGGTCGGGCCGATCCCGGGCAAGCGCAATGCGTTTTGCATCATCGGTCTGCGCGCTGGTCTGGGCGAGGGCGGAGGCCACGGCTGGCTGTTGGCGCAACAGATCGTGCATGGTGAGGCGTGCTATGACACGTGGTGCCTTGATCCGCGTCGGTTCACGGGGCACGCGAATGTGGAACTGACGGCGCTGAAGGCTATCGAGGATTATCAGAACGAGTTCCGCTTTCACTTCCCGCATGAGCATCGCCCCGCTGGACGTCCCGCCAAGACGACGCCTCTGACCCCGGTTCTGGCGGCGGAGGGGGCCGAGTTCACTGTCGTGAACGGGTGGGAGAGAGTGGATTACATCAAGCCATCGCCTGATTTCGCGCCCACTCACAGTTTCGATTTTGACGAAACCTTCGATCTGGTGGCTGCCGAGGTTGCCAATGTCCAAACCAATGTGGGGCTGGCCGAGGTGAACGGTTTCAACCGGATCGAGATCACCGGCGCGGACCGCCATGCGTTTCTTGATCGGATGTTCTGTGGGTCTGTGACAAAGCGCGACGGGCGCGTGGGGCTGGGCTATCTGCTGAACCATCAGGGTATGGTCAAGGGTGAGGCGACCGTGGCCAATCTTCCCGCCAGCGACCGGGGGCCAGCGCGTGTCTGGTACGGCTCGGCAGCAGCCAGCGAGTTCCACGACATGGACTGGCTGACCCGCCATTTGCGGAGCGACGAGGACGTCCAGCTGCGCAGCCTGACCAACGACCAGACGATCCTGATTTTGGCGGGCCCAAAAGCACGCGACGTTCTAGGCGCTTGCGCGCGTGGGGACTGGTCGGCTGAGGCGTTCCCATGGCTTAGTGTGCGAGAGTGTTTCATCGGCATCGCCCCGGCGACTGTGATGGGTGTCAGTTTCTCAGGCGAGCTGGCCTATGAAATCCACGTTCCCAATGCCTCGCTTTATACAGCTTATCTGGCATTGCGGCAGGCGGGCGAAGCATATGGACTCAAGTTGTTCGGCGCGCGCGCGGTCGAGTCAATGCGCATGGAAAAGAGCTTTCTGCATTGGAAGGCCGATCTGATCACTGAGTTCGACCCGTTCGAAACCGGGCTGGATCGGTTCGTCAGGCTGGACAAGGGCGATTTCATCGGACGCGATGCCTTGCTGCAGCGACAGGCCGAGGGCCCGCGCCGGAGATTGGTGGCGCTGCAGGTTCACGCGGATCAAGGCCCGGCGCATCCCGGCGCTTCTCTGATGCGGGGAAATGAGGCCATCGGAACGATCACTTCGGGTGAATGGGGGCATCGGATTGGACAGAACCTTGCCCATGCTTTTATTGATCCCGGGCTGGTAGACGTCGGGTCGGAAATGGAGTTGGACCGATGCGGTGAGCGTGTGTCGGCGGTTGTGATTGCACCGTCGCCTTACGATCCGGATTTCGGTCGGATCAAATCCTGAACGCGATACAAGCTCAACTTCCGGATTGCTCTGGGGATCATTCTCTGGTTCGATAGTTTCGAAGTAATCGAAACTGTAGGTGGTCCTCGTGTCCAAATCCTTGAGCTTGCGCTGGCTGGAAGTCTTTCAGTTGATCGCCAAATCCGGATCTATTCAGCAAGTTGCGTCGGAAACCGGTTTGTCGATCAGTACTGTGTCAAATCACTTGCGCAGTCTTGAAAAGGCATTGGGTATCGAATTGGTTGATCACGGTCGACGTCCGATGGGTTTAACCCCGGCTGGTGAGGTCTTTTCGCGTTATGTGCGCGACGGGCTTACCACGTTGAAACGAGGTGAGGCTGAAATCCGCACAGGAAACTGGCGGCACGCTACAGATTTACGGTTGGCACTGATCGACGATTTCGACAATCAGATCGCACCAGATCTGTTCCGGTTTCTGGCGCAGGCCCTGCCGCGTTGCAACTTCCGCCATTTCACCCGGCCCAGCCATGAGATCATCGCGAAGCTACAGGAACACAAGCTGGATGCAGGGGTTGCAACGCGCCCGTCCGAGCGGACGGAAGGTTTGATCGAATACCCTCTGATGCGGGATCCGTTCATCGTTATCCTGCCCGCTGGTTTTGAGGGAACGGCGAGCGATTTGTTCACGCCGGATGCGCAATTGCCCCTTTTACGCTATTCGCGGGATTACATGATCGGCAAGCAGATCGAAATCCAACTGGCGCGAAGCAAGTACAACTTACCCAACCGTTTCGAGTTGGAGTGCAACCAGTCCATCATCGGTCTGGTCGCGGAAGGGGCAGGGTGGGCCATTACGACCGCCGCGTGTTTCCACCGCGCCCAAAGGTTCCACGATAGCGTGAAGGCAATGCCGTTCCCGGGGCGTAACTTTGTTCGTACGGTGTCACTGTTCACAACCGAAGTTTACCCTGAAACCACATCGGCACTGATCCAAAAGGCCATGGGAAAACTCATTCGTCAGCATTTCACCGATCCGATGTGTGCCACCCACAGTTGGCTCAAGGATGATTTCCGTACAATGGAGGTCGAGGCCGCTTAGCCTTGGGGTGGCGGTCCAAGTGATCCGCCCGATACTATGCTGGTCGCCAGTTGCTCGCCTTGTCCGGGGCTTTGCGTTTCAACCATCTCAACCAGTTGTAGCGCCGCTTTGCGCCCCATTTCACGATGTGGCACATGCACTGTCGTCAATGCCGGAGAGACGATCCGGGCCAGTTCGATATCGTCGAACCCTGTGACGGATACATCCTGAGGGACACGCAGGCCCATGTCTTGTGCGCGCCGCACAGCCCCCACAGCCAGAACGTCATTGCCGCACAGGATTGCGGTCGGTGGGATAGGTTGTGCCATAAGTTCAGCAAACGCCGCTCCACCGTTTTCGATTTCGTAAGGTGTTTCGACTATCGTGAAACCATCTGGGTTTAGACCGCGCGCGTTGGCGGCGTCATGAACGCCCTCAATTCTCAGCCGGGCGCGATCATTGCCTTCGCTGATCCCCGAAATCATCCCGATTCTGGTGTGACCCGCCGCAATCACGCGCTCTGCAAGGTTGCGCATTGCCTTACGGTTATCGAAACCAATAGACGGTGCCAGTGCATTGGGCCGGTAAGACCACGCGATCAGCGTCGGAATTCTGCGGCTTTCCAGATACTTGTAAATCTCTGGGTCACGGTCATGGCCGATCAACAAAAGGCCATCTGCACCCCGCGCAGCCAGTTTTCGTATTTGTTCTTCTTCAATGTCAGGTTTGTAGGCGGAACTGGACACAAGCAGCGTGTAACCGCGCAGATGCAACTCCTCCTGGAATGCCTGCAGGCCCCTTGCAAAAATAGCATTCTCCATGGTCGGAATGATCGCCCCGATGGTGAAACTGCGCTTGGCCGCCATAACCCGAGCGGCGAAGTTGGGGGTATAGCCCAAAGCGTCAACGGCGGCCTGAACCCGTTCGCGGGTTGTGGCGACAACGCGATCGGGGTTGTTCAGGCATCGTGACACCGTCGCGGTCGAAACTCCGGCCATTTTGGCGACATCATCCAGCGTCGGGGCTGAGCGCGGTTTCGACATTTCCAAATCCGTAATTCACCTTTGCCAATGAGTGTACATCTATGGAGGTGATATGGAAAGCAGATATGTAAGCGCTTGCATTTTACATGTAAGCGCTTACAAGAGAGGTTGAGCCGAATCCACCATGGGACCCGGAATATGTTTCTGTTTGCCTCTATCATCGTGTTCGTCATCTATTTCGCGAATGTTGCGATGGGCGCGTTTGCGAGCGGCGCATTCCTAGGAGACGTGGGCGAGATGTTGGTTCTATTCGCGGCGTCGATCCTGTTCGTTGTCGCAATTCTGAAAAAGGAGGCTGACCGCAACGCAGAACGCGACAGCTGACTTTTTTGCTTGGGAGGGCAATCAATGAACAAGGACAAACTGGAACTGGCGTCGGCCGAGCGTCGCAATTTCCTGAAACTCAGTGCCACGGGCGCATTCACTGCCGCGCTGGTCGCTGGGGCCGGTGGGGTGCTGTGGTCATCCGAGGCCGCCGCGCAGACCGCCAGGGAAGAAAACGAGCGTGAGAAGGCCGCCGACCATGTGATGACCATCGCCACGGCCTATGTGCTGGGCGCGTCGCGCAGCTATCCAATCATGCAACTGGACCTGAAGGAAAACATCCAGAACGCTACAAACGGCAAGGTCTATGTCAAACTAGCCCCCGGCGGGCAGTTGGGTGCGGGCGGATCGCTGGTGCAGAAGGTTCAGGGTGGTACAATTCAGGCTGCACAGCACTCGCTGTCGAACTTTGCACCGTTTGCCTCGACCGTTGACCTGATCAACATGCCGTATCTGTGCGGCTCGAACCAGAAGTTCACCAATCTCGTGACCTCAGATACCTGGAAGAACGAGGTGCATCCCAAGGTCGAGGCCGCCGGCTTCAAGGCGCTGTTCTACGTGGTGATCGACCCGCGCGTGGTTGCGGTGCGTCAGGGTGGCAATGCGATCATAACGCCGGGCGACATGAGCGGTGTGAAGTTCCGCGTTCCGGGCTCAAAGATGCTGCAGCAATATTACCGCATGGCGGGCGCAAACCCGACGCCGGTTGCTTGGGGTGAGACCCCCTCGGCCATCAAACAGGGCGTGGCGGATGCGCTGGACCCGTCAGTGGGCGCACTGTTCGTGTTCGGCTTCAAGGATATCCTCAGCCATGTGACCTTCACGCAGGCGGTGCCGGACAGTCAGGTCTATTCCTGTAATCTGGAATGGTTCAACTCGATGCCGCCTGACGTACAGGAAGGCATCATGTGGGGTGCCGAAATGACCGCGCATCAGAATCTGGCCAAAGTGCCCTCGGCCCGCGCCTATGCCATGGCCGAGCTGAACAAGGCGGGGGTCGAGTTCCACTCGCTCAGCTCCGATCAACTGGCCGAATGGGAAAGCGTCGGCGGCTATCAGAACGCCGAATGGGACCCCTTCAAGACCGAGCTTGCCGGGTCGATGGACGCGTTCGAAAAGCTGGTCGAAGCCGCAGGCACGCAGGGCAAATACTACGTCCACGACGCTTAACAGACAGGCGGCGGGCGCAGCGAGTGAGCCCGCGATCTTTCAAAGCAGCCGGACCTGAAGCAGGCCCGCACAAGAAGGCTATGGCCCGGTTGCTCTTTTGCCGAGGGAACAGATGACCCTACTTCAAAACATAGACCGCAACGCCGAGCGCTGGCTGCTGCTGGTGTTCTACGTGATGCTGGTCATCACCATGGCCATCGAGGTTCTTCGGCGTGAGATTTTCGCTTTCTCGTCGATCTGGGGCGAAGAGATCGTCCGCTATTCTTTCATCTACCTTGCGTGGATCGGTGCGGCAGCAGCCGTAAAGGAACGCGCCCATATCCGTATCGACGTGATCATGCACTACCTTGGACCGCGTCCCAAGGCGCTGCTGTATATCTTCGGCGATCTGGTGATGTTCGGCGTGGCGGTCATCGCACTCTACTGGTCGTACGAGGCGGTGCATGTTTCGGCCAAGTTCGGTTCGGTGACGGACGGGCTGCGGGTATCGAAGGTGTGGTTCCTGATGGCCGTGCCCACCGGTTTTGCGCTGATGATCTGGCGTCTGATCCAGTCACTGATGCGCGATCTGAAATGCCTGAGGGACGGCACGCCCGTCTTCGAAGGCGACAAGCTGTTTGACTGAGGGGACACGCAATGCTTTGGGGTTCTCTCAATCAAACTGTTGAACTTGGGTGGGATTTCTACCTGCCTGTGATCCTGTTCGTTGGTCTGATTGCCTTGGCTGTGCCCGTCTGGGCGGCCATCGGCACCGCCGCCATCGTGATGCTGGTCATGTCCGGCGACCTGCCGTTGAGCCTTGTGGGCGAAAGCCTGTTCACCGGCATCGACGCCTTTGCCCTGACCGCCGTGCCGCTGTTCATCCTGACCGGCGACGTGCTGGTCCGCACTGGGTTATCGCGAAAGTTTCTGGACGTGGCCGAGGCGCTGACCTGTTTTGCCAAGGGTGGCTTTGGCTCGGCCACCGTTCTGGTCTGCGGCATGTTCGCTGCCATCTCGGGCTCGGACGCGGCGGGCGCTGCTGCGGTGGGCCGAATGACGATCAACCGGCTGGTCGAAAGCGGCTATCCGCGACCCTATGCCTGTGCGCTGGTGGCGGCCGGGGCCTGTACCGGCATCCTCATCCCGCCCTCGATCGCTTATATCATCATTGGACTTGTGCTGGGGATTTCCGCATCCACGCTGTTTCTGGCGGCCCTTATCCCCGGTCTGGCCATTCTGATCTCAATCCTTGTGACCAACATCATCATGAACCGTCTTTACGCCTATGAGGGCGGCGGCATGATGACCATGGGCGAATGGCTGGCCAATCTGGGCAAGGCGCTGAAATCCGGCTGGTATGCGTTCATCGTGCCGGGGATCATTTTCTACGGCATCTTCTCGGGCCGTCTGACACCTACCGAAGCGGGCGCGACCGCTGTTGTCGTCACCATCATCATGGGCTTCATCCTGCGCACGCTGACGCTGGCCGATTTCCCGTCGATGCTGGTCAGTTCCGCCAAGGTGAACGGGGTGATCCTGCCGATCATCGCCTTCTCGGCTCCACTGGCCGAAGCGCTGGCGATCATGGGTGTGCCCCAGGGGTTCGTGACGGCTGTGACCTCGATGACCGATGACCCCTATCTGCTGATCCTGCTGATGATCGGCATCCTGATCGCTGCAGGCTGTGTCATGGAGACGACGCCGAATATCGTGATCCTCGCCCCGATCCTGAAACCGCTGGCGGACAATATCGGCATGAACGAGATACAGTTCTGCATCATGATGATCACCGCCTTGGGTGTGGGCTTTATCACCCCGCCGTTGGGTCTGAACCTGTTCGTCGTTTCCGGGATAACCGGAGAGTCAATTCTAAAAATTGCGGCGCGCGCCGTGCCCTTTGTTCTGACCATGCTGATCGTGGTAATCCTGATCGCCTATGTACCGGCGGTTTCGACCACCTTGCTTCCTGAAATCTACCAATAGGACCTGCTGACCATGCCCCGTGACTATTTGAAAAAGGCGACATTGACGGCGCAATCTCATGCGTCCGAAGTGCACGACACGGTCAAGACAATCCTGGCCGATATCGAGGCAGGCGGGGATGCCAAAGCGATGGAGTACGCGGCCAAGTTCGACAAGTTCGACGGCAATGTACTGATGACGCAGGCCGAGATTGATGCGGCCATCGCGTTGGTGCCCGAAAAGCTGAAGGCTGATATCCGCTTTGCCCATGACAATGTGCGCCGCTTTGCAGAGGCTCAGAAAGCGACCGTATCAGATGTCGAGGTCGAGATCGTGCCGGGCGTCATCGCCGGGCAAAAAGCGATCCCGGTGGACGCGGCGGGATGCTATGTGCCGGGCGGGCGGTATAGCCATATCGCCAGCGCGATCATGACCGTGACCACGGCCAAAGTGGCGGGTTGTCGTCATATCACAGCCTGTTCGCCGCCGCGCCCCGGTGAAGGCGTGGCGCCAGCCATTGTCTATGCCGCGCATATCTGTGGGGCAGACAGCATTCTGGCCATGGGCGGTGTGCAAGGCGTGGCGGCGATGACCTATGGCCTGTTCGGCCTGCCGTGCGCGAATATTCTTGTGGGCCCGGGCAATCAGTTCGTAGCCGAGGCCAAGCGTATCCTCTATGGCAAGGTCGGCATCGACATGATCGCCGGTCCCACAGACAGTCTGATCCTTGCCGACAGCAGCGCTGACGCGCATGTGGTCGCGACCGATTTGGTCAGTCAGGCCGAGCACGGATACAATTCACCCGTCTGGCTGGTGACGGATGATCGACCATTGGCCGAGAAAGTGATGCAACTGGTTCCTTCACTGATCGAAGACCTTCCGGAACTGAACCGGGAAAACGCCTCGGCCGCGTGGCGCGACTATGCCGAGGTGATCCTGTGCGCCGATCGCGAAGAAATGGCCGCCTGTTCCGACGCATATGCGCCCGAACACCTGACTGTGCAGGCCGAGGATTTGGATTGGTGGCTTGCCCGGCTGACCTGCTATGGGTCTCTGTTTTTGGGCGAAGAGACGACCGTGTCTTATGGCGACAAGGCCACCGGCACAAATCACGTCCTGCCGACGTCCGGCGCGGCCAGCTATACCGGGGGTTTGAGCGTCCACAAATACATGAAGATCGTCACGTGGCAACGTGCAACGCGCGAGGGATCGAAGCCCATCGCCATCGCGACCGCCCGCATTTCCCGGCTGGAAGGGATGGAGGGCCACGCCCGCGCGGCCGATGTGCGGTTGGCGAAGTATTTCCCCGATGAGCAATTCGACCTGTCCGCAGATGGATGACCCGCGCGCGTTGTTTGACCTGACCGGGCGGGTGGCTTGCGTCACCGGTGCAAGCTCGGGCCTGGGCCGACGGGCGGCGCAGGCTCTGGCCGCCGCTGGGGCACGGGTAGTGGGCGTCGCGCGCCGGGCCGAGGCGTTGGCGGGACTGAAAGCCGAACTTGGCGACAAGGGCGCGACTGTGACAGCGGATGTGGCCGACCGCGCGGGGCTTGGAAGGCTGGTTGAACAGATAAGCTTGGCATTCGGCGCGCCTGACATCGTCATCCATGCTGCTGGGATCAACACCCGCGAGGTGGCGGATGAAGTCACGCCCGATGGTTGGGAGGCGACGCTGGCGCTGAACCTGAGCGCGCCGTTTTTCCTAAGCCAGGCATTGGTACCCGCCATGAAGGCGAAAGGCTGGGGGCGCGTTGTCAACTTTGCTTCACTGCAGACCACGAGGGCTTTTCCAGGGGGGATTGCCTATGGGGCGTCAAAGGCCGGGATCGGGCAACTGACCCGTGCCATGGCCGAGGCATGGTCGCCTCATGGTATCACCGCCAATGCCATCGGACCGGGGTTCTTTCCGACCGAGCTGACTCAGGCGGTGTTCGACGACCCCGATCGCGCCGCGCGCAACGCCGCGCAGACCTGTATCGGACGTAATGGGCGGGTGGAGGATATAGACGGGCCGATCTTGTTCTTGTGCTCAGAAGCGTCCAGCTACGTCACCGGGCAGGTGCTGATGGTCGATGGGGGGTTTACTGCGAAATGAAAGCTCTGGTTTATGAAGGGGTTGAACACCTGGAATTCCGGGATGTTCCGGACACAGTTCCCGGACCAGAGGAACAGCTGATCCGTGTCGAAGCCGTGGGTATTTGCGGATCGGACATGCATGCCTATCTGGGACATGATGCCAGACGTCCTGCGCCATTGATCCTGGGGCATGAGGCGGCAGGCGTGATCGTTGGAGGACCACGCGACGGGGCGCGGGTGACGGTCAACCCTCTGGTCACGTGCGGAAATTGCGCGGTCTGCGAAGCGGGGCGGGAAAACCTGTGTCAAAACCGCCAGATCATTTCAATGCCGCCACGAGAGGGCGCATTTGCCCAATTCATCTCAATGCCCGAAGGCAATTTGGTCGATGTGCCAGATGATATTCCTTTGTCGCGCGCGGCTTTGGCCGAGCCGTTGGCGGTCAGTTGGCATGCCGTGCGGCTGGGGTTGGAAGCCTTGCACCCAGCGATGGAGCGTCGCGCTCTTGTTGTGGGCGGGGGGGCGATCGGACTGGCCGCAGCTTTGGCCCTGCAGGCGATGGGCCTGCAGGATGTCGTCATTGTTGAACCGAACGCGCTGCGACGGGCATATTTGCTGAATTTGCGGGCATTCGACGTAGTCTCTGAAACGTCAGAAACCTTCCCTCTGGTGATCGATGCAGTGGGGTTTGCGGCAACGCGCGCTACTGCGTCGGCGTTGACGCAACCTGGTGGGGTCATGGTCCATGTCGGACTTGGCGAGGGTGCCGGAGGTTTGGATATTCGCCGCATGACCTTGCAGGAGATCACATTTATCGGCACCTATACCTATACGGCTGAGGATTTTCGCCAAACGGCTGCAGCTATTTTCGATGGACGGCTGGGTGCTTTGGACTGGGTTGAGGAGCGGCCGATGTCAGAGGGGGGCCGGGCGTTTCGGGATCTGCGTCGGGGAATGGTCGCCGCGCCGAAAATCATCCTCGCACCGGAGCACTGACCGCGCCAGAAAGAGAGGTAATATGTATCGCAAAATTCTTGTACCCATGGCTTTGGACCACGGCATATCGCCACATACGCTGGAAGTCGCGCGGGCCTTGTCAGCGGAAGGCGCCGAGATAGTCGCGCTACATGTCTATGAAATGCCGCAGGGATCGGTCAGCGCATATCTCGACAAAGATATGGTCGCCGAAGGGTTTCGCTCCGCCCGTAATTTGTTGCGTGACAAGGTTTCGGGGCTGGACGGGGTCAAGCCCGAGATCATCAAAGGGCATACGGCCCGAACCATCATCGATTTCGCCAAGGATAACGACGTTGATTGCATCGTCATCGGTTCGCACAAGCCGGGCCTAAGTGACTATTTTTTGGGATCGACCGCGTCTCGGGTCGTTCGTCATGCTGGCTGCGCGGTCCACGTGCACCGCAGGCCATAACACTTCGAACTGCGCCTTTTGCGCCAAAACAGGACTGACTGACAGGATATGAACATAGACAAGAAGATCACGGACGATCTGGTGGCCAACGATATCTCGTTCGTCACTACCGTTCCTTGCAAACAGCTGGCCGGCGTTATTGCCGAGATCGACGAACGCGAGGGTATTTATCACATCCCTTCGAACAAAGAGGACGAAGGAATGGGCCTGTGCGCGGGTGCCTGGATGGGTGGCAAACGCCCCGCGATTATCATGCAGAACACGGCGATCGGAGTGACGATCAATACGCTGGCCACGCTGATCCAGTATTACAGAATGCCATTGCCCATGCTGATTTCGTACCGGGGTGAGCTGCGCGAACCGATCGCCTGTCAAGTCGAAATGGCCGTTCACACAAAGGCACTGCTGGCGCAGCTGAATATCCCGACCTATCACTTTCATCACAAGTCGGACGTAGAAGAGCTGGACGCGATCCTGAAATACACGTTCATGTGCAACAAACCGGTCGCCATCCTGACCGACGCCAATTTTTGGGGAGGCTATGGCGACCAATGATCCGTTCTGAAATCCTGAAAGAAATCGCCCCGATTCTGCGTGATCAGCTCGTTGTCTGTAACATCGGTATACCCAGTCAGGAACTGCATGCCATCGATGACCAGCCCTCTAATTTCTACATGCTGGGGACCATGGGGTTGGCGTCGTCTATAGGTCTTGGCCTTGCGCTGTCACAACCCAAACCGGTCATCGTGATTGACGGGGATGGGTCGGTTCTGACCAATCTGGGTACGCTGCCGACAATCGCAAACAACGTGGCCGACAACTATATTCTGCTGATCGTTGATAACGGATCATATGGTTCTACCGGCGACCAGCCTACTTACGCAGGACAGAAAACCTCTCTTGCGAAAATGGCAGAAGCGGCCGGTTGCGACAGGGTGATCGAGTGTCAGGCCGAAGACACTGGTCGGGTTGTGCAAGAGGCGTTGGAGGCGCGAAAGATGACCATCATCGTTGCCAAATGCCAAAGCGGAAACGCTAAAATGCCGCCGATTACCATGGATCCAGTCGTCATCCGGGATCGTTTCATGAAGGCAGTGCAAGCCTGACTTTGCGGTTTTGATATGTGACCTTGCACGCGCGCCGCCCCGGCCAATGGGGCGGCGCTTTTGAGTCGGTTGTGGCGAAAATTTCGCGAAATTTTGTGATCACGGTTAGTTGACATTAAGTATTAATACTGTAAACATGATGCAAAACATGGGGTATGTCCTCCTGGCAGGAACGGGTTGGACAAGCGGTATCCGGCGATGGGGAAACAGTGCCGGATGTGGTTTGCAAAACCTCAGAAAGGTGAAAAATGGTAACGGCTTACACAATCTCTGGCGTCAATCCTCGCGATGTCATGACGGCCTTTGCCCAATACGGTTTTCGCAAAACTTCGATGGAAGATATCGCCCGGGCGGTCGGGTTGTCGCGGCAGTCGATTTACAAGAAGTTCGGTTCAAAAGACGCGTGCTATTCGTGGTCATTGGTCACGTATATGCAGGCGTTGTACCAAAACGTCTTTGGAATTCTGGATGAGGCAAATGGCGACCCTATCGACGTTCTGGCCACGGTTTTAACCTCGGTGGTCGGAGACTCGGTCGAGCTGGCCAAAACACGACATGGGTCAGAGCTTTTGGAAGATGCCCTGAAGCTGTCGGCAGACCAGCCGGAAAACTGGCCCAAGGTCTACGTCGAAAACCTTGCCCGGTTCATATCAGAAAATGGTTTGGCGGCGACGCCGGACAGGGCGCTCGATTTGGCGCATTTGCTGGTCACATCGACCCGAGGAGCCTTGGTTGTTTCGACTTCTCGTGACGAGTTTTCAGACGACATCCACCGCATTCTGCGGACTGTGTTCTTGGACTCGTAAGCAGCGCGCCGAGGCTCAGCTGCTGTTCGGAAATCGCCAATTGTGCAGCGCGTACGCAATGGCTGCATAACCAACAGCAAGCGCAAGCTGCAGCTTCACGATTGGTATGATCATTGAAAGCGACGCGCCCATTTGGTCGACGCGGATGATGGCGGACATAGCCGAAGTTGAGGGCACTGCCATCGCCAGCCAGCGAATTGGATCTGGCACACTTTCGATCGGCCATGAGACGCCGGTTATGAAAAACAGCGGCAATCCCTGCACGACAAGAAAGAAGATCATTCCTTCCCGGGTAGGGATCACCTGAACAAGCGCAAAACCCATTGCGGTCACGGCCATTAGAAACGGCACCGCAATGGCAAACAGCGTTATGGGGTGGCCGACCTGAGGCAGCCCATAAATCACTGGCAGCAGCAACTGTGTCACCGCGACCCAGAATGTATACACAAGAATGTAGGCGGTGGGTGTCGCCACCCTCGCTATGCCCGGTCTAGCCGGTTTGCCTGCGTGCATTATTCCTATTCCGATCAGCAGCGTTTGCTGGATTATCAGAACAAACGCGGCTGGAACTGCGAAACTGGCGTATCCTCCGTTCGGGTTGAACTGAGGAACCGAAGTAATCACCACCGGCGAAACAAGAGCTGCAGCCGTGCCTGCGTCAACGCCCAGAGCGGTCAGACGGCTTACACGGATTTCGGCCCCAAGACTGTTCGCAGCAGATGACACAGCCGAGGAAATCGCTCCATAAAGAAGGAAATAACTGCCGTCTCCGAAGGCTGCGATTGGGGATTGGCGCCCGTGCAAAAGATCTTGTTCGAAATCGGGCGGTATGATCAGGACACCATAGACCTTTCGTGCGTTGAACATCTCTTGCGCGGCTGGTAGTCCGTCGGTGTGTGCGACCACTGCGACCTGATCCGAATTGTCGACACGTCGGCGCAGTTCTCGACTGGCGGTTGATCCGTCTTGGTCAATTACGACGACAGGGACATCCCGAACCACTTCGCCTGTATAGGGTTGGGGGTAGAGAAACGCATAGATCAGGATCGAAACGATCATTGTCATGCGCGCACCCTTGTCGGCAAACAGCCTGAAGATCGAGTCCAAAACAGCGTCGAGAAAGCGTCTCATAATGCAGTGCTCGCCTGTTTAGCTGGCACTTGCGCCGAGCGGGCCACCAAAAACACCAGAACTGAACCGTAAAGCAGTACCTGCCCCAGCAACCAGCCAAAGGCAGGCAGAGATACTTCAATCGGCGCGCCGCGCAGTACCTGATCCGTGCGAAGTTGCAGATAGGCGGTCAGCGGCAGCAATCCACCCCAAATCCATGCAAAAGTGTTCATTGTTATGCGCGGAAAACTGATGCCGGCAAAGCCGAAGGCTGGGCCGGTCAGCACGCCGGTCAAGCCCAGCGCGCCCACGGTTTCTCCGGCGATCATCGCGAGCATCCCGCCCAGACACAGGCAAGCTAAAACAAAGCCGGCCGAGTAAGCTCCATGCAGCCAAATGTTTCCGTTGAACGGAGCATCAAATGCCCCAAAAATGATCACGTCTGCAAAGATAAGTGTCAGCAAATAGGCTAACCCGTAGGGTGCCAGTTTTCCCGCGATACCCGTGATCGACGAGCCGCCAATCCGGGTCAGCCGTGCCATGCCATTGGGGTGCTGGACGTCGCTGCCGATGGTCAGTGCTGCGCTGGCTGTTATGAAGATTTGCAATACAGTGGGCATAAGGGCGGCAAGCAGGAACTGGACATAGTCCAGAGCCGGATTGAACAGAGGACTGCGCTGAACCGGGATCGGTACGACCGCTTCAACTGCGGCCTCGGGGACAGCCCCGTTTGCGACCAGAGCCTGGGTTGCGACACCTGCCGAAAAGGTCCCCATTGCCTGCCTGCTAGCCCTTGAAACGATGCCTCCGACGGTCAGGAATTGGTTGTTATAGAAGGTAACAAGCTCGGGCCGGTTGCCTTGCAGCAAGTCGCGCCCCATGGACTGGGGTATGAAGATAACGGCGTACACCGCGCCCGAGACGAGAGCGTCCTGCGCCTCGGCCAGAGACGTCGCGCGGACAGTGACCGCAAGGTCCGCAGTGGCGTCGATCATGCGAACAGCCTGGCGCGACAGGGTTGTCCCATCCTGATCGACAACGGCTACGGGCAGGTTCGAAGGAAGCCCGGGCGCGAAGACCGCAGAAAGCAACAGCATGAGGATCAAAGGAAATGGCCCCAGCATAAAAGCCAGGCGAGGTTGGTGGGCAATCCGGCGCAGCTCTCGACGAAAGGTGCGCCGAAAACCGGCTGGTAGCGGATGCGACATGGCCTAGCGTGCCGCCCAATCCACCAAAGCGCTCATACCCGGCCGCAGGGCCGCATCGTGCGCGACCGGTTCGGCCCTGATCGAGAATGTGCGCAGATCGAAATCACCCGTGGCTTTCGTGGCGCGCCAATTGGCATAGCTGCCTTCGGCATTGATGGCAGTAACGCGAGCAGGGATCACCAGATCACCTAGGGCCGGTACGCGCACATTCAGTTCCTGACCAATTTCCAGCCCGTTCAGCAGGTCTTCGCGCAGGTTGAACGTGAACCAGGCGTTATCAATATCCACTATGGATAACAAAATAGCCCCGGCCGAGAAAAGCTCGCCAGGTTCTGCAAGCCGGGCGGTGACCTGGCCGCTGATAGGTGCTGCAATTTGCAGCTCTTCAAGATCAGTTTGCGTGCGCAGCAAGGCGGCCCTGGCTTCTTGGATCTGAGCCTGAGCAACGGCTTTTTGTTCTATGCTGTTGCCGTTTTCGGCGAGTTCGAGATTGGCCTGCGCCGCGTCGACCCCACGTTGGGCGGCCGCCAAAGTGTTCGAGGCCTCGTCAAGCCTTTGCAGCGACGCAAACGAGGTTTCGCTGAGTTTTTCGATCCGGTCATAAGTCTTTCGTGCCAACACCTGATCGGCTTTGGCGCGCGCAAGCTCGGCCCGGCGCGCGTCTATGACTTCGGGTCGGGTTGCGAAAACCAGATCACGATTGGCAATCGCCACGTCGACAGCGGCTTGTGCCGTCTTCAGACCCGCTTGCAATTGCGGGCTGCCCAAGGACACGACCACATCGCCCATCTGTACGGTGTCTCCGAAATCGACATTCACAGCGGCGACACGACCGCCGATTTTTGCGGCCAGGTCAATGCGGGTCGCCTCGACTTCGCCTTGAACCACCAGTGCTTTTGGCACTGTCGCGATCCATACAAGGGCGCCACCTGCGACCATTGCACTTGCAATGATCGCAACGAATAGCTTGGGTTTCGACATGGGGCGCTCCGTTTCAGTTGATAGCCAGAGTTGCGCTTCAGCTCGTGAACTTAGGTGTCTTCGGTTTCAGGAGGACGGATGCCGTGGAAAAGGGCGTAGTAGACCGGAACCATCAGCATGGTCACGACTGTTCCCAGGGTCAGACCCGCGGCGATTGTGGTCGCCATGGCCACCCAGAAGATGTCCTGCAGCAGTGGCAACACACCAAGGATTGTCGTGGCTGCCCCAAGGAATACGGGATTCAGACGCGAGACTGTTGCCTCGACCAGCGCATCATAAGGCTTCATACCTTCTTCCAGATTGACGCTGACCTGATCCAGCAACACGACCGCGTTCTTGATCATCAGGCCGACAAGGCTCATCGCGCCTAACAGGGCCATAAACGAGAAAGGTTGATTGAACAGCAGCAGGCCACCAGTGATCCCAATCATCGCAAAGGGAACGACCGTAAAGACAACCAGCGCCGGACGGAAAGCGTTGAACAGCGCAACCACCAGGAAGACCATGATCACCAGCGCTGGGCCGGACCCGGGTTTCAGCGAATCCTGGGCATCTGCTGTGCTGAAAGTCTCACCTCTCCATTCGATCCGATATCCGGGAGGCAGCTCGATTGCCTCGATGTCAGCGCGGACCTCATCAACCAAAGAGGGTAGGGTAACGCCGTCCGAGCTGGCCTGAACCGTAACCGCGCGCTGACGTTGCCAACGGACGATAGTCGGATCCTCCAATTCGATCTCGACCCCTTGCGTTACAGAAGACAATGGCAGCGACTTGGTCGAGAAGGCCGGCTGGATTTGGATTTGCTCAAAGTCACGCCCGACGGTCTGCCGTTCGTCTTCGGTCCGACGTAAGATGATGGGCAGCAGATCCTCATTCTCACGATAGAGACCAACCGGCAGCCCGTCATAGGCAAAGCGCGCGGCGCTGGCTATGTCGTTGCGGGACGTGCCCGTCCAGATGCCGGTTGTCTGATCATACTCCGGAACCAGTTTGGCGACGCGGTTTCGCATATCGCTTCGGATGTCCTTTGCATGGGGGGAAGCGCGTAAGACATCCATCGTTTGTTCAGCCAGGTTGCGCAGTACTTGCGGGTCCGCATTGGCCGGGCCGCTAAAGCGAACCTCGAACGGCCATGTATTGCCAGGCCCAGCCGTGTACTTGCGCACCCGCGTCATCGCCTCGGGGATTGCGCCTTCGATCCATGCGTCCAGTTCTGCGACAAGGTCGTTCACGACCTCAAGGCTTTCAGTATTGACCACAAGCTGCGCGTAGCTGGCATAAGGAAGCTCGGGGTCGACCGGCAGATAGAACCGGGGGCCGCCTGCACCCATGAAGGTCGATACGCCTTTCACACGCGGATCGCCATTCAGTTTATCCTCGACTCTACGTGCCAATTCCGAGGTCTGGTCAATCGTACTGCCTTCCTCGGCCCAGACATCGACCATGAATTGCTGCCGTGTGGCGTCGGTAAAGAACAGGCGGTCGACATAGTTGAAGCCGTAGATCGCGCCGCCCAGCAAGGCCAGAAACACCATCGCGGTGATGCCACGGTGGCGCAGGCAACGCCCCAATACAGCACGGAACCCCGAGGTAAAGGCGCTTTCGGTATGCGTCGTCTCGACCTTGGGGGTGGGCAACATGTCAATACACATCAGCGGCGTAATCGTCATGGCAATGATCCAGCTGATCAGCAGCGAAACGGCCACAACTACAAACAAAGATCCCGCGTATTCCCCGGCGGCTGCCGACGAGGCGTAGATAGGAAAAAAGGCCATCACTGCCACAATCGTGGCCCCCAGCAAAGCCATGCTGGGCTGGCCTGCGGCTTCGATCGCTGCTTCGATCTTGCCCATGCCCTTTTTCATGCGTGCGGCCATTCCATCGGCTACGACAATGGCGTTGTCCACCATCATCCCCAGCGCGATCACCAACGCACCCAAAGAGACCCGCTGCAGGTCGATCTTGAGAACGACCATTACCATGAACGTGGCCAAAATGGTCAGAAGCAGTGCACTGCCTATGATCAGGCCCATGCGCCATCCCATGAATACAGCAACGACAATCAAGACGACCAATACGGCTTCGAGAAGGTTGACCATGAACGAGTTGATCGACTCGGTCACCAGATCGCTTTGCCAGGCAACTCGGTGCATCTCAATGCCGACGGGGAGGCGGGAAGAGATTTCTTCGAGCGCCGCATCGAGGTTGCGCCCGGTATCCACGATGTTTCCTCCGGATACGTTTGCAATCGACAAGCCGATTGCAGGCTGTCCGTCATAGCGCATCTGGGTCAGGGCAGGTTCCAGATATCCTTGCCGGATGTCCACGATATCTTGCAGTCGGATCACATCGGAGTCGCGTGACACAGGTAGTTGGACAGGTATGTCGGCCCCCTCTGCCACATCCAAAACCCGGTCTGTCAGGCCGGGGCGTAGTTGCAGGTTGCCGATATCCTCGGGTGATTGAAATTCCCCTGTCGGCGCGATCCGCAGCCTGCGATCTCCGATTGTGAGCGCGCCGGAGTCGACCACCTGGTTCTGCAAGTTCAGGGTTAACAGAAAGTCTTGCGCAGACACGCCAAGATCCAGCAGTCGCTGCTCGGAGGCATCCAGATAGATCACCTTGGGCTGCAGGCCCCAGGTCTCGACACGGGATACGCCTTGGACCAGACTCAGCTCCTTGCGGATGGCTTTTACGTGTTCCTCAAGCTCTGCATAGGTGAACCCATCTCCGGTCACGGCCAGAACGAACCCGTAGACAAAACTAAAGTCGTCGATAACGTTCGGTGCAACAGCGCCGGGCGGTAGGCTGCCTTGCAAATCGCCTACTTTGTTACGCACTTTGTCCCAGACCTGGGGTAGGCGGTCGGCCCAATATTCCTGCTGAATTTCGACTTTTACGATGGACAGACCTGCATGAGAATACGAGGTTAGGAAACGCAGTTCCGGCAGTTCTTGAATGGCAGTTTCAATCTTGTCAGTAACTTCCAGTTCGACCTCGGTCGGGCTGGCGCCGGGATATTGGGTTACGACCAGCGCCGTTTTAACCGTAAACTCAGGGTCTTCCAGCTGACCCAGTCGAAAATAGCTGAGCGTCCCGATCACGAGGATCAGCGCCAGCGCAAAATAGGTGACCGTGCGGTTCTTGACCGCGACCGAAGCGAGCGACATCAACTTATTCTCCGCCTGTGATCAGAGTGACTTTCTGACCGTCCTTCAGAGTGTTCGCGCCGGCAGTCGCGATCCGCATACCGGCCTCAAGGCCGCTGACCAAAAATCCCCGGTCGTTGAATGCGTTAACGGTTACGGGTGTGGCGGATACGGTCAGGTCTTCGGGGTCGATGACCCAGACAAATGTTTCGTCCGGCGATTTCTGGTTGGGTGAAAACACGGCGCTTGAAGGGACGTGAATGCCCTGATCGCTCCAGCTATCCGGCAGATGTACCTTGGCTGTGGCGCGACCGGCCATTCCGGGTTGAATAACGCCACCCTCTGGCTGTTCCATGATGATCGTCACCGGATAAGTCCGGGTGGCTGAAGACGCTTCGTTCCCGACATGTGCGACTTGAGCAGGTATCTTCAGGCCAGGCAGGCTTGAGAATTCCACTTCGATACCTTCGACAAAGGGCTCAAGGTTGATGAAGTTCTCAGGGACTGCAACCTCCATTTCGATGCGCGAGGTGTCGAGCACCCGAACAATGGGTTGGCCGGCGATGGTGTTTTGGAACTGTTCCACATAGGTTGCGGATATCGCACCGTCAAAAGGGGCGACCAGTGTCGTATAGCCAAGGTTCAGCCGTGCTTCATCCAATTGGCCTTGGGTGGCTTCGATATTGGCTTCGGTCGCCCTGACGAGAGCGATCTGATCGTCAACGCGTGCTTGGGCAATATGATTGTTTTTCACCAGCTGCTCGCGCCGCTCCAACTCGATCTTCGCATTGGTCAGATTGGCTTTCAGCGCGTTGCGCTGTCCTTCCAATGCGCGCACACGCGCTGCGTAAGGGTCTGAGTCCAAAGTGGCCAAAACATCACCAGCCTCGACCTGCGATCCCACATCGACGGGACGTGCAAGAACCTTTCCGGGAACTTCGAAAGCGATGTTGAGCTCGCGTACAGCTTTGGCCCGACCCGGATAGCTAGCTAACCGAACCGCATCCACATCCGCAACGACCGTTGACAGAACTGGTCTGACTTGGATCTGCGTTGTCTGTTCTTCTTTGCATCCTGCGACAACGATCATCGCTGTCAGGGCGAACACGGTAACTGGGAACTTTGCTGTCAGCATCTTTGATGGCCTTTTCGAACTGAAGCCCATTGGAAATCACACGAGGCGTTATTTACATCTTTAGTATATTTTGTCAACTTTGAGTTTACTGTGTTTGAAAATGTGACCCAACGGCACACATTTGGCGTTTCCCTGCCAGTATTGATGATAGTCGTGTGAAATTTCATTAAACTCTTCTTGAAGCGGGGTGTCTTTGCCTCAGGTGAAGCCTCTGACCGCGGGTCAGCTCTCCAAGAGTGACAAGTCACAAGGCTTACCACCGGCATTGAAAACAGAGGTGACGTAAGGTAAAGCGCGTATTACACTACGGTTTTTTGCGAGCATGTCACACCGGGGAAATGAAATGCGATCCAAATACACAGACCGACTCGGTGGTTTCGGCGGCGGTTTGGTCGGCGCATGCCATCGCATCTCGGGTGTTCTCTCAATCCGTGCGAAACTGCGAATGAGCCTCCGGTCAGTAAATCTGTGCTGTGTGAACAGAAGCGGTGACGATTGCAGAAGATTCCGATTTACTTTGGAGGCTATTTAATAATGCAGCGACCCCAGATCATGACGGGACTTGCCGGGCTGTTGGTCCTGATCATAGGCGTCTGGGCAATCCTGGCCTCGCGGGATGTCCGGGACAAAACGGTGACGTTGACCTTTCAGGCGCAAATGGGTGGTGAGCCTTTGGTCTACGACCAGTTCATCTACGACAACCCCGGCGGGGAAGGGGTGTTTGAAATTCACGACTTCAAGTTCTTCATCAGTAACCTGAGCCTGTCGCAGGGCGGCGAAACGTATGTCGTGCCTGACAGTTACCATTTGTTGCGTTTCGATAACGAGTCGTTGTCGCACTCGATCACTTTGACAGATGTGCCACTGCGCGACGTTGAGTATCTGCGTTTTCTGGTGGGATTGGATGCGCAAGCCAATACGTCGCCGGAAATGCGGGATAAGCTTGACCCCGAAGGCCAGATGGCTTGGAGTCGAGAAGACGGCTACAAGTTTGTAGTTTTCGAAGGTGCGCTTCGGATTGGCGAAACTGTGTCGCTATTGACCTATCATGTCGGCTTTTCGGAAAACACGAGAGAGATTTCTGTGTCTTTGCCTGCACAACACGACACAGGCGGCAAGACTGAAATTGCACTGACTGTAGATCTGTCCAAATTGTTTGCAGGGTCGTACGAAGTCGACATGGGGGCATTGCCTTCGGTCGATTTCGATCGCGATGACGCAAGGATGTTGGCGGACAACTACGCGACAATGGTCTCGTTCGGGTTTTGACAGACGTCCCGGCCGAAATTCGGTTCGCAATCGCCCATAAAGTCAAATTTCCGCCCTTTTTTCGTCAGACCAACCGCAAATTCAACGCCCAGAAAGGTTCTGGGCATTGGGCAGAGGGTCTTTGTGGTGAAGCGGATCTTTACACATTTCGAGCAGCAAAAGCGCAGGCTTTACTCGATCGCTTTTCTCGCCTTCTCTGCTGGTTACGTTCTTTATTCGCATATTGACGTGATGCGTTATGGAATGCCGGTGCCGGTGTTGACCGGGTTGATCTATATGGGCGCGATTGTTTGCGCCACTATGCTGACCACCTACTTTCTTCCGGGCTTAACCAAAGTGACCGACGCCGTCGCAGTGACGCGGCTTGGTTTTGCGCTTTGGATCGCCGCCACGCAAAGTCATGAACTGGCGGCATCGCCTGTACTTGGTGCTACCATCGTGGTCGGCGGTGCGATTGTGTTGTTGCAGGTTTCAACATGGGCAAAGGCAGTGTCACAAGTACTGTCAACCGATATGCCGGGCCCGCTTTGGACATCCCCAACGCCGCAACCTGTCGCTGTGCGCAGCGCCTGATTATCTAGACGGTTCGTATTTCAGAATCGGTAGGTTGCTCCAATCAGGGGGCCGGACTGATCGAATTTGAATTCATTCCCATCTATGTCGTGCTCAAACGAAATGTAGCGATAACCGCCGCGGATCATCCATCTGTCGTTGATTTCATAATCTGCAGTCAGCAGTACCTGCCATGTTTCACTGCCGCTTCTGAACTCACCGTAGTCGAAAAATGCTGTTCCCGACCACTGGTCAGCCAAGTCGAACCGAGCCCTGATCCCGATAAGAGGATCCGTCCAGCTTTCGTTGACATTTACAGAGCGACCGGGGGCCGCACCCGGTAGAACCGTCAGATCGGTTTCCGTCTTGAACCAACGAAACCCGGCAGCAAGATCCACGATAGACTTTTCTGTGCTCAAAACCCGGTACCCCAAAAAGCCGCTTAGAAACTGCGTCGTCAACGACGTCTCCAGCCCTGAGCTGTTGGGAGTCGGGGCGCTGTTGCTGAACGACAAGTCCGTATAGTTGTAATCCCCCAATATGGACCATTGGCCGTTGGTCGCCGCGAATGTACCCATAAAGGCCAAATCAAGGTTTTCCAGCGCGTCCGAAAACGAGAGTGTCCCTTCTAAAGTACCAATTGCCGTTTCAGTCGATACGTTTGTTTCTGGCGTAAACAGGTAGATCGTCGCCTGATATGACCAATCCGACTGTTGCGCCAGCGCAGAGATTGGAGCGCAGGCGGCAAACATCAAGCCTGCGGTTGTGTTCCTTAATCTTGTAATCCGGCCCATTTGTTTCCTCCTGTCGTTCAAACACTAGTCGATGTGCTTTAAGCTGCGGTGCTGGTATCCTGCTTCTGTCCTAGGCTGACGCGGTTGATATCAGTGCTTGGAAAGAACTCGGCCCAGACATGCCAAAAGACACCTGCGCGCAGCGTCTCGACACGTCGTAGCCTGCCCTGATCCGACATGCCCCAGAAATCGCACCGGGTTACAGGTACGCCACTGTCGTTGTACCAAATCCCCAGGCTTTCATACTTGGGGTCCAAGCTCACGACCACATCGCGCCCGCCGACATTCGCATTCACGATCCAGTTGTTGTCTATCACAAAGTCATCGGTCCAGCAGGCGGCGTCCTTACCGATCGTAATTCCCCAGACATAGGTTTTATTTGGCAAACGCGCGTCCGAGCGGTCCATATTGTCCATAACGGGCGCGTCCTCTTGGTGTTGGCGTCCGATCCCCCATCCGAAAGTGATCTCGGTGACCATGTCCAGCAGCCGAAGCACGGGATTGGGGGAGGGTTTGTTGAGAAAAACCTCTCCGGTAGGGAATGCCTTTTGAAAGCCGCGAAACGTCATTCTGTAGGTCGGCCAGGGTGTCATCTGTGCCTCGGGGTGCAGAGGGCAGGCTGGGCCTTCGGCGTATTTGTCGTGATCGGCTTCGCGAAACCCATAGATATGCTGGATTGGCTCACCAGATTCGTTATCCCGCAGGATCAGGTTGTTGCCGTGCTGGGCCAAGACCTCAAGGTTCAGCCGTTTGCCTTCGATCCTTGGGATGTAACCCTGCCCAAGGTTGGCCATCGCGCAATAGGTCATCACGATATCCTCGCCCCCTAGACCGTCTGTATTACCTGCAAGATGCGGCCGCATGATCTGTGCGTCCGGGTGCGCGCGGGCAAAGCCGTTATTTTCGATCACGATGACAGGAGCAGTTGGACCGACGTACTTGCGGGCTTCGTCAATCGGGAAATAGGCGGCGTCGTTTAGTTGGTTCCTTAGTCCCAAATGCACCCACACATAGGGAAAGCCATAAAGGAAAACCGTCAGCAATGCTGCAATCACCCACAGCCAGAACGGTCCGCTGCCCGTAATGAAATGCGCCAGAGTGGCGACCACGAAACCGCCAAGGCCAACTGCGATCAACCGATATTCATGTCGGATAAATCGTATCATGTTCTTGCGTTTTACGGTCAGCACCATCTGGGATACGTCGCCCAGATCGCGAAAATAGACAAAGCCGATGCCCAGCGAAATGACTAAGCCAAGCGCAAATAGAATGCTTCCGACCATCTGCTTCTCCTGAATTGAAACCAGTTACCGAGTTATTGCTGAGGTGACGCGCGTTTGATCAAGAACGCGTCGACGGCTTTCTGAGTTTCGGGGCGAATGTTCTCGATCCCCTCATATGGCGGGCCATAAGCGGGTGGGGTGTCGGGGAACTTTTCCTTGCGGGCCATGTGACGCCCTAAAATCCGCGCGAATTCCTGCCCGCCCCAGGCGCCTACTTCGGTCGAAACTGAATATTCTTCACGTGTGTCGCGGTAGAGATCGAAGAACTTTGCCAGAATCGCGCTTTCACCTGGGCCAGGAAGTTTTAGTTTTAGCTGATCTTTTACGACCGCCTCAGGTTTGTTGACCGAATAGATAATGACGTGGTCGCGGCGCGCCTTGGTTTCATCAGCAAACAACAAAGCAGCAGACTGATCGACCCCGTCCACCAGCCGATCCCGAGGTATGTACTGATCGGCCCCTGCGAAACGCGATAGTGTCGTATAGAGGTCTGAAACATGGATTATGCTGTTCAGCAGACCGTCAGCTTCGATCATGCCGGGCCAGCGGATAAAGGCATCGACGCGGACACCGCCTTCGGTCGTGTCGCCTTTCCCTCCTGCATATATCAGCGGCGTGAACCCGGATTGCGGCGCGTATTTAGTGAAATGGCCGTTGTCGCCCATGACGACTACAACAGTGTTTTCGGACACGCCCAGGTCATCCATTCGCGTGAACAGTTCGCCCAGCCACTGGTCCAGCAACTGCATCTTATCAACGTAGAGGCCACCGTTCACACTTTCGGGGCCTGATCGTCCGGCGCGGGTATTGTCCAGCGGTATCATTGGCCAATACTGCAGAAAAAATGGCTCATCGCCTTCTGCGAGGCGTTCGAGTTCTTCCAGAGTCTTGTCTTGGAAGGCCTGATTCATTTCGTCGTATTTCTCCGCGTTCCACCGTTCGCCGGGCTGCATTCGGATCTCGCGGATCGGTCCGCCGGTTTCTCCCTCGATGACGGTCATCATCGCAGCTGCATCGGGACGGAACCAACCGTCCAGGGTGTACTTGTCATCAAAGTCCCGGATCGCGACCGAGACCTGTTCCTTAATCGCATCGTCATTGAAGATTGTAAGCTGGCCCTGTTGATGGATCGCATGTTGGGCGTAGTCGAACCCTTGGTTCATAGCCCAGCTTTCAGCGATATCGCCCATGTGCCATTTCCCGACATGGCTTGTGGCATATCCGGCTTGCTTGAGCACTTCGGCGAGCGTGACTTCACCATCAGGCAGCCCGAACCCGGCAATGTCGACGGTTGTGTCGCCCATACCCATTCGCACTGGCAAGCGTCCTGTCATTTGCGCCACGCGGGTTGGGGTGCATGATGGCTCGGTATACATCCGTACCATCCGTAGGGCCTGATCCGAAAAATCATTGATATTCGGCGTTTCATAACCACGAACTGCATTCAGTTCGGGGATTCCCATGTCACCAAATCCCATGTCGTCGATCAATACGCTGACGATATTCGGGGGTTTACCACCGTTCCGGTCTTGAAAGGCTGCCAATGCCGCATCGACCACAGAGTTGTCCTGCGCCCATTGATCGGCGTGTTGGGCGCGAAGAATATAATATTCAGCATCGTGTTGAATCGCTTCGTTTTGCGCAGAGGCGAATGAAGCGCTCAAACTTGCTGTCAGGACAAGAATGTAGGACAATCTCATTAGTTTCCCCTTGTTTTTAAATGAATCTCCGGGTGAGACAGGCAATCGCATATCACATTGAAACATCAGAATGTGACGCAGGCAAGAGAAATGCCTAAGACGGAACGGTCCTCAGGTACTGGGGATTTGAGATCGGGAAGGTGGCTGTTCGTTCAGAAATTGTGAACAACGACCACAAGGTCTCAGAATTATCTTCGGTCAAGCGCCAAAAAAAGGGTGATTTTAGTGTAAAATGCCCGGTTAATATTGGGTTAAAGTTGCGCGGGTAATTTGTATTCGTGGTTAAAGTAACGAGTAGAATATGTTTAAATCTATGATGAGAGAGCCGTTCCCGGCACACTGGAAAACTGCCATCGCCACGCGTCTGGGGAACGGCTCTTCTAAGCAGAACAAAGAACTGCTTGAACTGGCTCTGCCAGCCGCTGCGTGCGCATGCCTGCTGCTGTACTGGCTGAAAAGCGCCTCCGTCGAAAGCTATGTTTCGGTCCTGATGTAAATCGGGTGGCTACAACCTTGGTATTGCTTCAAGTCCTCGGTATCAGACCGCAACAGTGGTTAGAAATTCTGATGCATGTCGGCAGCGCTTTGAGTAAGCTGCAGAGCCCCTCATACGAGCCTTAAAATGCACCCTTAGGGCCGGACTGCGACGCTTTCTGGTGCCTGTCAAAATTGAAGTCTTCCGCAAAATGACAGGCTACGAAATGATCTGTATCCAGTTCTCGCCACGCCGGAGCTTCGGTTTTGCAGCGATCTTTTGCAAACGGGCATCGGGTGTGAAACCGGCACCCTGACGGCGCAGCCAGCGGGTTCGGTATTTCCCCCTTCAAACGGATAGGGTCATAATCTGCGTCGGGGTCCGCTGTGGGAATCGCGCTAAGCAGCGCGTGCGTGTAGGGATGTTTTGGCGCAAAAAACAGCTTTTCAGTCGGGGCATATTCCACGAATTTCCCGACATACAATACCGCCACGCGGTGCGACATCTGTGCGACGACACTCAGATCATGGGCAATAAACAGAAACGAGACACCCATCTCATCTTGTAAATCTTTTAGCAGATTCACGATTTCTGCCTGAATCGACACATCCAGGGCCGAGACGCTTTCGTCGCAAACTACAAACTTTGGCTTGGACACCAAAGCCCGCGCGATACAGATTCGTTGCCGTTGCCCGCCGGAAAAAGCATGAGGAAAACGGCGCAGGTGTTCGAGGTTCAGTTTGCATCGTGCGGCTATTTCACGAACGCGGGCGTCGATTTTGGCTCGGTCTTTGAACTTGCCTGACGCCACCAACGGTTCGGCAATGATATCGCGGACTGTCATGCGTGGATTTAAAGACGAGTAGGGGTCCTGAAACACGAGGCTCATTTCAGGTCGAAAGGCGCGCAGAAGGTCGCCAGCAAGGTTGTGGACGTTGATCCCTCCTTCTCGGAAGGCCATGTTCATTTTCGACCTTACCTTGCGCAGCTCTGCCTCGGATGCGTGGGCCAGATCGATGTCACCCTTGTTTTTGCGGTGAAATATCACCTCGCCATCCGTCGGATCAATCGCGCGCAAGATCGCGCGGCCGACGGTTGTTTTACCCGATCCGGACTCTCCGACCAGTCCGACAGTCTCGCCACGTTTGATATCGAAACTGACACCGTCCACTGCACGCAGCATCTGCACTTCCGTTCTGAACAGCTTGCGCGTTTTGATCGGGAAATGGACCGAAAGGTCTTTCACCTCGATCAGAGTATCGTGTTTCGGGGTCATGCGGCGTTCCGATCTTTGTCGCTGTGCAACCAGCAGCGTACTGCGCGGCCGGGAATGGTTGAGACCTCGGTCGGCGCTGTCACGTCGCAGGTCCCCGCGATCGCTTGGGCGCATCGGGTATGAAATGGACAGCCCGTTGGGCGCGCGGTCGGGCTGGGGATATCTCCTGGCACCGGTTTGAGGCGGTCGTGCAGGTGTTCGACGCTGGGGATCGCGTCCAACAAACCCTGAGTATAAGGATGCTGCGGATTTCTGATCACGTCCCGGGCGGGGCCGCGCTCGACGATAGTTCCCAGATACATCACGGCAACGTCGTCGGCGATCTGGGCGATCACGCCAAGGTCATGAGTGATGAAAATCATGCCCATGCCAAGATCGCGTTGCAGATCGCGCATCAGGTCCAACACCTGAGCCTGAATAGTCACGTCCAGCGCCGTAGTCGGTTCATCTGCGATTAACAGGGCAGGGCCGGCAGACAGGGTCAGTGCGATCATGGCGCGCTGTCGCATCCCGCCAGACAATTCGTGCGGGTACTGGTCAACCCGTGCAGAGGCATTCGATATGCCGACTTTGTTCAGCATCTCGATTGCATATTCCCGCGCGGCACGTTTTTTTAGCCCGCGATGCAGCATGATGGCTTCCATCATCTGATTGCCGATCGTGTAGACAGGCGAGAAACTGGCCATTGGTTCCTGAAAAATCATCCCGATCTCGCCGCCTCGAATGCGGCGCAGTTCCTTGCTGCCGGTTTTCAAGCGGCCAAGCGCGATCTCTTTCCCGGCCTTGTCTGTGTAAGTCATCCGGGTTTCACCGCTCAACGAGGCGTTGCCGGGCAAAAGCTGCATCAGGGCCTTGGTCGAAATCGACTTGCCCGATCCGGACTCCCCCACCAAGCCCAGCGTTCTGCCCGCCTCGACCCCAAAGGTGACGTCGTGCACTGGGGTGATGACACCTTCGCTGGTGCGAAACGAAATCGACAGGTTTTCTACAGTCAGCATTTTCGGCATTTCAGTGCGCCTCCGAGTACGGATCGGCGGCATCGCGCAGCCCGTCGCCAATCACGGTAAAGGCCAGTACGGCAACAACGACAAAGATCGCGGGGATGAACAGCCAGGGTGTCTGTTCGATTGCCCGCACCGATTGCGCTTGTTGCAACAGCACCCCCCACGAGACCGAGGGTGGACGCAGACCCAGCCCAACAAAGGAGAGCGCCGTTTCCGACAGGATCATGTAAGGAAAGCTGATCACCAGATCGACGATGATGAAACTGGTAAAGCTGGGCAGCATGTGTTGCGCGATAATCCGACGGGGCCGCGCACCTGCCAGCCGCGCGGCGATCACATAATCCTCGTTCCGGATCGACAACAGCTGCGACCGTATCCGCCGCGCCAGCGTGGGCCAGCCAAACAGGCCCAGGATTAGCGTCATGGCGAAATACACCTGCGTGGTCGACCATTCCTTGGGCATGGCGGCAGCCAACCCCATGTAAAGCGGGATGATGGGGACCACGCGGATCACCTCGGTCACGCGCTGGATGATGTTGTCGATCACGCCCGCGAAGTACCCCGCAATGCCGCCGATGATCAGCGCCAGAACAAAAGAGATCATCACACCTATCACCCCGATCGACAACGAGGTTCGGGTGGCATAGATCGTCCGGCTGAACACGTCGCGGCCCAGATCGTCCGTGCCCCAGAAATGGATTTTCTGGTCAACATCTGGGCTTAGCCCCACCAGATGCCGGTCCGTCGGAATAAAGCCCAACAGCTTGACTGGTTCACCTTTGACAAAGACATGCAGATAGTGCCGCACTTCGGGATCAGGGACCGAGATGGCACGCAGGGTGACCGGATCACGCTCGGTCTTGGTGCCGTTTACAAAGGGAAAAACGGAACAGCCCCGCGCATCGCAGAACCGCGGCACCTGCGGTGCGCCTTCGATATAGTTGGTATCCCGCGTCACTGGTCCGTAGGGGGCAACAAACTCGGCGAAAATCCCGGCCAGAAACATCAGACCCAGCACCGAGGCTGCCATCATGGCGGCGCGGTGACGGCGGAACCGCCACCAGATCAGGGTCCATTGCGAGGCCGAGTAATATCTGAGCCGCGCTTCCTCGGCGGTAGTATCTGTTTGATGTGTTGCATCGGTCATGGATCAGGCCCCCAGTTTGATGCGCGGGTCCAGCCACGCCAGCAACAGATCGGACACGAAGTTCATGAACACGATGGTGAAGGTCAGCATCAGCAAGATGGCCCCCGCCACGTTCATGTCCAGGTCCAGATAAGCACGCAGCAACAGCTCTCCCAGTTCGGTCAGGCCCAGCACCACGGCAACGATGGGCAATTCGGAAAAAATGCGGTTCACGTCGAACCCGATGGTCGAGACCACGGGGTTGATCGCCAGCCGAGCCGGGTATTTGATCAGCAGCCGTAACTCGGGCACGCCGCGCGCGCGGGCGGCTGTGACGGACAGCTTGTTAAGTTCGTCCGACATGGTGGCCCGCACGGTCTGTATCTGGATCGCCACCGCCGACCAGGCCAGTACGACCGCGGGCAGCCACAAATGCTTGATCAAATCCCAGACTTTGCCAACCGACCAGGGCGCATCGCGGTACTGGTCGGAAAACAACCCTCCGATATCGGTGCCGAACCAGCGGTTTGCGAAATACAGCATCACCAGGGCAAGCAGGAAGTTTGGCAGCGCCAGGCCCAGGTAGGAGAACACTGTCAAACCATAATCGACCGCTGACCCACGTCGCACCGCAGCAAAGATGCCGATGGGGATCGACACGATGTAGGTCAGCAGCAGGGTTGAGAACAGGATACCGGCCGTCAGCCAGACCTTGTCCCCAATCACTTTGGTCACCGAAGTTTCAAACGCAAAAGCCTGCCCGAAATCGCCACGCAGAACGATTCCTCCGATCCAGTCGAAGTATCGTAGCAGCATGGGCTTATCCAAACCCAGATCGCGGCGGATCGCCTCGATATCTGCCTCGGTGACGTTGACGCCGGTGCCCGAATATTTGCGGAACGCATAACGGTCAGCATAGTCGCCAGGCGGCAGTTCCATGATCAGAAAGACCATCACCGATACCAGCAGCATCGTGATGACCATCCCGACGAGACGTTCCAGAGTGAATCTCAGCACTTAAAAATCCCCTATCCGGCCCCACAAGAGGGGCCAAAACCGGAGCGCAGTCATCCCGCGCTCCGGTCCGGTTTTCAGACTGTGGTCTGTGTTACTGCTCCAGCCACCACTGCGAGGGGCGGTAAGGATAGGTCCAGTAGAAGTCGTAGGTTTTCGACTTGATCGGCTTCACGTTCTGCAGGTCGTTGCGATACAGGAACGGGGCGACGATGTCGCCGACAGTGCCGATTTTCAACATGTTGTCGGTGTGGATCTTGACGATCTCTTCGCCCAACTGGTTGCTTTCGTCGGTGCCCATTTCGACCTGAATGAACTTTTCGCTCAGATCCCATAGTTTCTGGATATCCGCCGGCGGCTCGATACCTTCGCTGCCATTGCTGGTTTTCCAGGCGGCCCAGCCGAAACCCGTACCGGGGTTGAAAAAATCGCCGAACGGCGGGACAAAAACCGTGACGTCCTGGCTGATGGTCGGGCCGGCATTGCCGTCATATTTCCAAACTGTCAGGTCCAGGTCGTTGTTGTTGCCCGAGGCGCGGTATTCGTCCGAGGTGACCTCTTTCAGGTCAACCCGCACACCCACGGCCGACCAGTAGTCGCGCACCAGTTCCTGCATCTTTACCGGCGCACCCTGCGAGGAATACACCAGACGCACGACCAGCGGCTTGCCGTCAGGGCGTTCCACGGTGCCGTCGCCATCTGCATCGGTCAGGCCCATTTCGGCCAGCAGAACTTTGGCGGCCTCGGGGTCATATCCGATGTCGCGGTTCAGCACATCGTCCGAGACGAAGGACACGGTTTTGGGCTCGGCAGGCACGCCCTGCATCGGGGTGCCCTGACCCAGATAGACGATCTCGTTGATCTCATCGCGGTTCATCGCCAGCGACATGGCGCGGTTGAAACGAACGTCCGAGAAGATGTCGCGCAGGACCGGATCCTGATGGGTGCGGTTGAACGAGTAGAACACGTTCTCGCCAAAGGTCGGGGCAAAGTTGATGGTGTACCCACCATTGGCCTCGTTTTCCTTCAGCAGCGGGAAATCTTCCAAGAAGACCGCCTGCTGTTTCCAGACCACATCCCCATTCATGATCTTGAGGTTCTGGACTTCTTTGTCGCCCACATATGTCTCAACGATTTCGTTGATATAGGGCAGCTGGTTGCCTGCGGTATCGACCTGGTGGAAATAGGGGTTGGCCACCAGTTTACGGCCCTCGGCGGTCTCTTCGACAACAATATAGCTTTCCAGCGTCGGCACCACGGCACGACCGATCTTGGCAGCCTTGTCAGCATCTTTCAGCAGGGGGCTGGGCACGTCTTTCCAGTCGGAACCGCCGTAATAGAAGTCAACGGCAGCAGCAGCGTTTTCAAAACCGTATTCCTGCGCCAGTGCTTCGGCGTTTTCGTTATGCTTGGCCATGAACTGGCCCAGGAAATGCTTGGGTTGGAACGGCTGGCCGTAATCCACGGCAAAGCGGTTCAGAATGCCAGGGGTCGGCACCGGGAAGGTGAATTTAACGGTGGTGTCGCCAACGGCCTCGACATTAGCCTGTTCACCTGCGAACAGCCACCGATCCGGTGTCTTCTCGTACACGTCGGGATTATAGATGATATCATTCATCCAGAACTCGACGTCCTTGGCAGTAAACGGCGCGCCGTCAGACCATTTGTGCCCGGCGCGCAACGTGATGGTCAGCTGGGTATAATCGTCATTCCACGACCACGCTTTTGCTATATTGGGAACCACGGTCTGCAGATCATCAGCATAGCGCACAAAATTCACATGGCGCACCGACAGCAGGTCCGAAGTGCCGGACTCGGTCGCTTTGGACAGGCCGGTGATGGCTCCACCATACTGACCTATTGAGTCGTAGGGCATAACGACCAAAGGCTCGACTGGCAGACGATCTGCCACTGGCCCAAGATCCGCGTTCCCCAAAATCCGGGCGTTCAAATCTGCGATCGCCGGGTTTTGTGCAAAACCCAGCTCGCACGAGGCGGCGGCCTGCAGCTCGACCAGTTCCAGCTGCTGCGGGAATACGGGTTCCAGACCCATCGGGTCGGCTACGGTTGCAACGGGGCAGTTGGCCAGAACCGGGGTTCCCAATGTGGCCAATGCGGTGAATGAAAGGAGAGAGGTGCGAAGCTTCATAGCCATCCCTGCGTTTGTGTGACGCCAGAGCGCTAGAGATGAAAGTTAACAAATTTATGATGGTTTGGTGGGTATAGTGAAAAGCTATGCCGGATCAGTTGACATGAGATCGTTACAAATGACGCTTTCCTTCGGCAATCTGGAAAAAGTTTGATACCGCAGATGTATGGCGCATAGCTGGCAGGCAGGCCAGAAAGTGGCGCGCCGTCAGGTTCTTGTCTGCAACCGGAACGAAAGCGACCCCAGATTCATTTTGGCATTCCTGCGCAAAAGCGACGCCAACGCCTACGCCTGTGGTTACGAGTGTTCGGATGGATCCCCATGATCCCAGGCCCAGAATCGTGGTCAGTTTAACCCGTGCAACCTGGGCAGCGGCATCAAAAATTTGCCGTGTCGAAGAACTGGGTTCACGTTGAATCAGCTTCAATGAGGCGACCTCGGCCCAAGAGACGGGTCCGTTGTCTGCCAACGCATGATCTTTGGGAACAACCAGCCCGATTCTGGTTTCAGATATTTCTTTGCCCGAAAGATCGGGTGGCAATTCCTTGGCAGTGATTAAACCCACGTCGAATTCACCGGTGTAGAGTAGGGGAAGCAGGTCATGCGAGGCCAAAGCGCGGGCTGTCACGTCGACCGCTGGGAAGGCACGGACAAACTCGGATATAAAGGGCATTGCTATCTGGTACGTGGAGTAGCCTATCTGGAAGGTTCCAGAGTGCAAATTCCGAGCTTCCGTCAATCGATCGTCAATGTCATTTCGCAAGGCGATCAGCGCTTTGATGTCACCTCGTATGCTGTTCAACAAAGGTGTTGTACTGATAACCGACCCTGACCTGTCTAGCAGTCGGCACTGATAGTGTTGCTCCAACGAATTGACGAGGTTTGACACCGTGGGCTGGGACACCCCAAGCTCTTTTGCCGCCAGGGTAAAGCTGCCCAGCCGCACGACGGATTCCAGTGCTTGTAACTGTTTGAGGCTGATCTTTGACTTCATTCGACAGTGTCGTCCTATACATCTGACAGGCGACCCAAAGTTGGATCACCAATTCTGACCATTCGTGGGTCAGCGGAAACAGCTGAGATCCAATCGCCGACTCTGGCATGTGAGTAGCATAGTGGAATTGAGTATTCCAAAAGCAACTCGGACAAAAGCTACTTACAACTCTCACTCGATTTGCAAGGCGCGAGTGCTACAGATTTTTGTAGACGTACAAAAAAATTCAATAAACACTATGTATTCATGAAACACTTGATACTGTAGTAATATGAATTCACTAACCAGAATAACGCGAGGTATCCGCGTTGCCCTTAAAGATGGCAGGGTGAAGGGCCTTCTTGCCTTTACAGCCGGTATGATCCTATGGGCGTCGGTGTTTTACCGCTATGTCGAAAGTTGGAGCTGGTTAGATTCTATCTATTTTTCTGTGGTGACAATTTCGACTGTGGGGTACGGCGACTTTTCTCCTGAAACCGCGACAGGGAAAATCTTTACTATGTTTTACATCATTGTGGGGCTCGGTATTTTCGTAACCGCAGCGACCACTGTCGCGGATACAATTCTTTCCCAGGATGACAAGAACGAGGACAACTAGGTTTTTGTCTCGTTGAGCCGATGTGATTTCATGCGCAGGCCATAATCTGACCGACTAGCCCCTCTGAATTCTGAATTTACGAGAGATTTCAAATTTCTGCAGAGCTGCTCGGAATTTTTAAAATTTATATATTAAGTTTTTTGAGTATAATGATCAAAAAACAAATGTCGGAGGGATGGTATGGAAAAGACTCAGGATGCGAGGATCGTCGATCTCGCAATTAGGTTACTATTTCTAGGGCTATTCCTTTATAGCGCTTTGGCGATGGTGGCCCCACTGGCAAGCGTGGTCATCTGGGCTACGATTCTATGCGTAGCGCTGTACCCAGCTTTCGATTGGTTGCAGTCCAAGTTGGGTGGGCGGAAGAAACTTGCCACGACAATACTGGTATTGTTGGGCCTCGTTCTGACTTTGGGGCCGGTCGCTACTGCTGTATCCGGCGCGGCGGAACTTGGGTCTGAATTTGCGGAACAAGCAGACAAAGGCGAGCTTAAAGTCCCACCGGCACCCGATGGTCTACGAGAGCTTCCGCTGGTTGGAAACAAGATTGCTGAAGTCTGGGGCTTGTTTGAACGAAACCTCGATAGTGCACTTGCAAAATACGGCGCGCAGATTCTTGATATTACCAAATCACTGTTCGGAAGGGTGTTAAGCATCGGGCTTGGGCTCTTGGCGCTGGCCCTGTCCGTTTTGATCATGGGGGCCTTGTTCAGCCCCGGTCCAAGCCTGGTGCAAGGCCTTCAGCGTTTTGCCAACCGTATCTTTGCGCCTCGCGGTGGCGAGTTCGTGACACTGGCCGGCGCGACAATCCGCAATGTGACAAAGGGTGTTATTGGCGTTGCTGCGATTCAGGCGGTCGTTGTTTGGGTATTGCTGGCGCTGTTCGGGATTGGCTCGGCCGCAACGCTGGCGTTCATTTGCCTGATCCTCTCGATTATCCAGATCGGCCCCGGCTTGGTTCTTCTTCCAGTGGTCATCTACGCCTGGAGCACCATGTCCGGTGGCACAGCGCTGATCTTCACCATACTGGCCGTTCCCGTGGCGATAATGGACAGCTTCCTGAGACCTGTATTCATCTCAAAGGGCCTCGAAACTCCCATGCTGGTTATCCTTATTGGTGTTCTCGGTGGCATGATGGCGTATGGCTTGATCGGTATTTTTATGGGCCCTGTTCTGTTCGCCGTCTTCTATGAACTGTTCAAGGTCTGGATCGATGCGCCCGAAAATGCCGAAAGCGCGGCTGAAGGAGCGGCGGAATGAGAAAGACGATTTGGACCACCTTGGCCGTCATTCTTGTTTTCCTTGTCTGGTACCTTGTCGCTGACCGAAAAACGCCGTTTACCGGTAATGCCAGAGTAAAGGCCATTGCGACCCAGATCGTTCCACAGGTCACCGGTACAGTGACCGAAGTTCTTGTTGAGAATGGACAGGTCGTCTCGGCAGGTGATGTTCTGGTTCGGATTGACCCCAGGCCCTATGAAATCCAACGCGACAAGGCAGAAGCTGATCTCGAAGCTGCTACGCAGGAGGTCGGTGCATCCTCGGCAGAGGTGAGGGCCGCGCAAGCTAAATTGGCACGGGCCCAGAGCGATCTTGATACAATGCGTCTTCAAACAGAGCGTGTGTTTGCGTTGGAAAAAAAAGGCTTGATCGCCGTTTCAAAAGCCGATGATGCCCGAGGACAACTGACAGAGTCAGAGGCCAATTATGAGAATGCCAGAGCGGATTTGGAAAAAGCAAAGCAGAGGTTGGGCGAAGACGGAATAGAAAACCCAAAAATTCAGCGCGCATTGGCAGCCTTGGCAGATGCCGAGCTAAACATCGAATGGACTGAGCTGCGTGCCCCGGCAACGGGTGTCATATCCAATCTATTGATCGCCCCTGGTACATATGCACGGTCCGGTCAGGATCTTTTGACGTTCCTAGATGCAACCGACGTTTGGATCGAGGCGTATTTTACTGAAAACAACTTAGGTCGGGCAGAGTTGGGTTCACCTGTTGATGTCGTATTGGATATGCACCCCGGTCAAATCATTCCAGGTGTCATTGAGAGCTTTAGCGCGGCTGTATCTTTGAGCGGTGGCGATGAGCCTGGCCAATTGGCAAGCCCGCCCAGTTCCAAAGGGTTTCTGCGTGAACCAGAACGATTCCCCGTTCGGATCGTGTTGCCGGGTTATGAGGCCGGAAGCGCCGAAGACGATCTGCGCTTTCAGCTCAACGGGCAGGCCGACGTGATTATGTATCTCAGCGACAATGGGTTCCTGAACCTCGTGGGTCGAACCTACATCCGCGTGGTTTCCATTCTGTCCTATGCGTACTGACGACCGCCAAGCCGTTCTTCGCCTTGCGCTGGGCGTAACCGGTGTTTTTTCGATGGGTTTACTTCTGGGGTGGCCGCTTGCTGTGGTGGGGGCGGTGTTTACAGCTCTGTTTTTGCAAGCCCCTGCTGCGTTGCCCTTGGCAGCCTTTGGCAAACTGTTCGTGTTCTCGATTGGGCTGATGTTCCTATCCTTTGTGCTGTCGTCAGTTTTTGCCCCATATCCTGTTGTGTTTCTGATCCTCGTGGCCATTGGAATCATTCTGTCGTTCACTTGGTCCGTTTCCGGTGCTGGGGTTTTGCCCGGTGTTATTGCCCTAATGGGAGCATTGATGATCCCAAACCTTGTGCTTCAGTCACAGGATCTGGCATTGGTCTTGGTGTTTTGGATTCCTCTGAACCTGCTGTTCGCCGGGTTTGCAGCAACGATGATGTTTGTGCTCATACCTGCTGAACCACCGACAGCTGCCCAGCAAAAAGCCGCGGTGGCTCAGGATTTCGATCCCCGTCGGCGCATTGTCCGCATGTCACTTGTCACCGTTCCATTCGCCTTGGTTTTCTTTGTGTGGGGTGCTTCAGCGCTGCTTGTCCTGTTCTTTGTTGCACTTCTCAGCCAACAACTTGCTGCAATGCCTGCTGCGGGCAAAGCCGTAGCCAAGGCGATGTTGACGGCCAACCTGCTGGGCGCGGCGGTGTCGATCGTTTGTTATGAAGCGAATGTCATCGCACCGGTCATTTTGACGCCCATATTGCTGTGCTTTTTCTTTTGCCTGACACTTGGGGCGCTTGGTAAAACCCAAACGCCTTTGGCCGCAGCTGCCGGATCTGCTATTACAACGACCCTGATTGTCTATGGCGGATCAATCGCACCTTTTTCGGACGAGGCAGATGTCAAAAGCATTGTCCGTGTTTTGCAAGTTGCCAGTGCGGCATTCTTTGTGATCGCCGCATATATCGTGGTGGATGAGTTCTGGCCCGAAAAGAAACGCCAAAATGCCCCGCAAATTCCAGGTGTCAAAAGCCACTGATGCGTTCGACAAGCCAATAGATTGACACCGCGCCGATCACGTAGCCGGTGGTTGGCGTCGCTATCATGTGGAGGCGCGAACTTGCCGCCGGAGCTAGCATTCGCCAGATAAACACCGCTAAGGATAGTGCCGCAATAAACGCCAGCTGGCCTCCTTCGACACCAAGATTAAACGCAAGCAGCGCCGCCGGAATATCCTGAGCGGGCAACCCAATTTCGGACAGAGCGCCAGCAAAGCCCAGCCCGTGTAACAGGCCAAAGCAGAAGCTGACGATCCATGGGTATTGTTCCGCCAATCTGATCTTCCCTTCTTTGCGTTTGAGTATTTCAAGGGCCAAAAAAACGATGGATAGCGCGATTATCGCTTCGACAGGCCCAGAAGGGACCCGCAGAACCCCCAGGGTTGCCATCGCAAGCGTCAGGGAATGAGCTACGGTGAAAGCCGTTATTGCCCCCACCAATCGCCACGGATCGCGCACGAGTATGAACAAGGCAAAGACAAACAAAAGGTGGTCGACGCCTTCCAGGATGTGTTGGAAACCTAACCAGAAATAGGTGCTCATGGTCGACCAGGTGGAGGGGCTTTCCGGGATTGTCAGTGCCGTTGTGTCGGGCGTGAACCGCATGGTTTTGGATGCACCGTTCAAAGGTTGTATGCGTAACAGAACATCATTTCGCTGTCGGCCTAACCCCTCGATAGAAACGACCTGACCCGCCAACGGGACATCGCATTCGGCAACCCAAGTGGATACCCAAGCGACATTGTCTGCGGTCAGACCGGTACTGCGCGCCGGAGAGCATTGTCCGGGTAAGACAGCATCAATTTCCATGGGCTGACCATTCACATCCGGAACGCGCCAGAGGATTTGCCATGTTTCCGGACCCAATTGGCGAAGGTCCAGAAACCCCGGGTCAAGCGCGTGTGCGTTTCCGCGCTGCGGTACAAAGCAAAGCCAGAGGGCGAACAGGATGTACAGGCACAGCTTCACTGACCAGCCTCGTGGTCAGGTGGCATTTCCACTTGGTATCCAGCGGCAAAGCTCTCGTATTGGGCTTGTGTCAGTTTTTCACCAGTTTCGCGGCGCCACTCCCTCAATACAGCATCACGTATTGCTTCCAGAGGCGGTACCTGGCCGGCCTCAGACGCGGTAACCCGGACAAAATGCAGCCCATACCCCGATTGTACCGGACCGGACCATACCATTGGCTCCAAATCTTGGATAACTGCAGAAAACCCGTGGCCAAAGGTGGCGTCTACCACATTCATTGCTGACAACGGCATCGTACTGAGCAAAAGAGAAGAGATGCCAAGGCTTGACCAATCCTCTTTGGCATTCAACGCAGACAGGGTCTGGGCGATCTGGCTCTGTTCAGGGGATTCACCCAAAAAAACCTGATCGAACGCGATCATGGAAGGGGTTTCGAAGCGGGTCGAATTATCCGCGAGATAAGATCGCAGTACGGCGTCTTCTGGCGTCACAGACGACGCTATGGCCCCGGTCAGGAAGTCCATCTTTTGCACAAGCCGCGCCCGGATCACCTGATCGCCACGATCCAATCCAAGCTTTCTTGCTTCGCGCACAAGTACCTCTTCCCGGACCAAAGCGCCTATCAACACCTGTAGTTCGGCGTCGTCGGGTGCCCGTTTTCGCCTTTGTTCAAATCGTGTGGCCAGTAGGGCGACGTCTTCCGCGCCAATCGTGATCGTTTCGACGTCCTCGGCTGTTCCCTCTTCCGGAGACACCCAATAAAACCAGCCAAAGATAGCTATTCCAATCAGAATGAAGTGGAATAGAGGCTCTCTCATTACCCGCATAGGCAACCTTACTTGAACTGTTGTCCGGCACCGGTTAGGCAACCCTTACTAATGGGCTTGGCAACCGCGCCGCTGCCCATTCCAAGCGTCAAAAATGCTTGTGGTGCAGAAATTTCTGCCCTTGATACAAGAAACTCAGCCAAACTTGGTCATTCGCTAGGTGTGTACCAGATTGGTGAAGAATACGCCCGCTCCTGATGGGTCAACTGGGCGTTTTCTGGCAGATCAGTTCCAAAGCGAACTTTATCATACAACACCCAGCGTGGCGTTGGAATTTCGATGGCGCGAACATAGTAGAACGACCGAACATCCGGGTCGAAGTCCGGATCAGTCCAGACAGTTACCAGTTCAGCTGATCCGATCGTGTTAGTCCAGCTTGCCGTGTCGATATCCACCGTGTTCCCAACGGCAGGTATCTTGCCGCTGTCATCTGCGGTCCGGTCATCCGACCATACGACATCATAGACTTTCTCGTGCAGCTCTCCTTCGGAACCCAGCCAACCCTTGATTACCTGGGCCCGGTCCAGATTGGCGCCGATTGGATCGCGCAGTGCTGCAATCAGGAAAGAGGGCGCCGTCTCGCCTTCGCGCGGTCTAAGGTCCGACCCCATCGGAACACCCTTGGTATAGCCGACATCAGCAAGGAAGCGGGTTTCGATATCGGAATCGTCGAACGCCCAACCGCCAAAGAACCGCAGGCCGATCCGAGGGCCGGTGGTGGCATAGGTCTCGCGCCGCTTGAATGCATCGAAGATCGCTGCGCGCGTGTTTTCAGTGGCCCAGACGGCTGTATATCCCGAGGCCACAAGAAGATCACCGGGAATTTCGCCCAAATCATTGGCTATAAAGGGATGCTTGATCCGTTCCGCTGACGGTTCGACACTGACGGATTTGCCGAAAAAATTGTCCTCTTCGGCGGTCGCTAGTGAAGTATGGCTGTCGGTCGCTCCACCCATTCCGAACTTATAGGGGTTCACGCCGAACTTCTCTTCCAGCATTAAGCCGCGCTTCAGCGCCTCTCTGGCGTATTCACCAGCCAGCATATCGTCTGTTTTTAGTTCGGTGATATCCAGATTTCCGACGTCCCAGTTCTCATAATCGGCGAACTCATCATCCGGGCTTAGGAACGGGTGCGCTTCACCGTCGCCCTTGATCTGAGTGACTTCATAGTGGGGCTCCCATTTTGCACGAGCCTTCACGTATTCCTCATCAACCTTGCCGCCGTGATAGGTGTCTTCGGTGGGGAACATCCAGCCATTGGACAAATTTCCGTTGTGGGCAAAGGCAACAGCGCGGCCGCCAGTTTTCGCCTGATACTCCTCTAACCACGAATAGAGCGCTTTTGGGTCGGTATTCCCATAAGGCGGCTGCGTCACTGGTGGCACCATTTGAAGCGCCCGAATTGGTCCGTCGCGCAGCATGACATTCCGATGTAGATTGAACCCCTTGGGTACCGAGGTCCATTCAAACCCAATAAAGGCTGTAAAGGTGCCGGGATCATTATGTCTTTCTGCCGCCAGAACGATGTTCTCCCAGGTAAATGCAAATGCGTCAGCGCCGGGGCTGTACGATTCTAGGAGGATTTCGGGCAGGGTCATCTGCGAGAAATTGGTGATGATGTCGAAGGCGGTTTTTCCGGCTTCTTCTCCTCCGGCTTTGTAACCTTCGTACCATTCCAGTCCTTTCGGATCGGAAATCACGCCGGGCTTTCCGGCCTGCAGGTCGGGCGCAAATCCCATCAGATCGGTATGATCGGTCAGAACCATCCAATCCAGTGGCCGTGCCAACCTTACGGGCTGACCTGTCGAGGAAATGACTTGTTCACCCTTTGCAAACCGCCAGGCCTCATCAGGCAGCAGTGTATTTCCAAAGGCACCTGCATCTAACGACAGGCCGGTATGCAAATGCGTATCCCCCCAAAGTGGCCGTTCAGGGAACGAGCGGTTGGCATATGGGGAAAACGGTCGTTCCGCAAAGGTCCCTTCGGCGGCCTCTTTCGTGGGTATGGCGTCGGCCCATGCACTCAGCGGAACACCTAACAAAGTCAGCAAACAAGCATAGCGCCCAAGCATATGAACCTCCCATTTCAAGATTATTGAACACGCAAGAAGTGTTGTGTTAATAAATATTCACGTTTTACTATATCATTTTGCAGATACCCTCTGTCAAAAACTTTCTCAATTGCATCCTGATGCAGCGATGAAAAACGCGAATTGCCACTTAGGGTCAGGACACGTTGTTGTTTCATAGCCAGAATATGACAGTGGCTGCGAGAGCGATGGCGGAAAGGAATACCTTTGGGCACCTGTCATAGCTGGTTGCCATACGCCGCCAATCCTTGAGCTTGCCGAACATAATCTCGATCCGATTGCGCCGTTTGTAGCGGCGTTTGTCATATTTTACGGTGGCCTTGCGTTGCTTCCGACCTGGGATACATGCGCGTATCCCTGTGTCTTTCAAGGCTTCTCTGAACCAATCAGCGTCGTAACCTCGATCTCCGAGCAGCCAGTCGACATTGGGCAGACTGCTCAAAAGGGCCTTTGTCCCGATGTAATCACTCACCTGTCCGGCGGTAACAAAGAGGTTCAAAGGTCGCCCTTTGCTGTCACAGATGGCGTGCAACTTGGTATTCATACCGCCTTTGGTTCCGCCAATCAGGCGACCGCGTCCCCCTTTTTGACGCCCAAACTGGACGCTGTTCGGTGGCCCTTCAGATAGGTGGCGCCCGCTGCCCGGCAGGGCATCACGAAGTGATGTCCCGAGAGGGGATCATGATCGTCTTCTCTTCGCCATGCTCAGCGGCCAGACCGACCATCATCTGGGCAAATACGCCTTTGTCACTCCATCGTTTCCATCGGTTATAAAGGGTCTTGTGTGGCCCGTACTTCTTGGGCGCATCCCGCCACCGTAGACCATTGCGATTGATGAAGATAATCCCACTCAACACACGCCGGTCATCGACACGAGGCTTGCCGTGGGACTTTGGGAAATAGGGCTCCAGGCGCGCCATCTGCGCATCGCTCAGCCAGAAAGGGTCAGACATGTCACCTCTCGTTTTTCGAACGGTGAATCATGCCGAAAAGCGGAAATCAATGGGTCCTGACCCTAGCACCTCTGCATATGAGATTTGCCACTCGAGGTAGCGCCTCGAGCCCATGGAAAGCGGAAAGCAGCTCGGCATCTTGTCCTCCGGCAGAACTCGGCAATCCGAGTTCTGGGGCTGTATCTTCAAGTTCTCGACTTGAGACGTCCTGCGCGCTGAAAACCGTCCCCGACAGGGCAATCGCAGTGGCAAGTGCAAGCAATCTGATCGCTTGGCTCCATTTCCTAAACTGCTTCAGCTACAGGGTGTTTCTCCACATTTGGTCTTCGGCGCTGCGGGCTTTCGAGCTGTTATGTGTTGGACTTTAAGAAACATACGCAAACAAGTTTTGTCGAGCCTGCCGCTATACATTTACCAGCAACGCATCGGAAAGCTCATATTCCGAAAGGGCTCCCGGCGCACCAATTGCCACAAGCCTCGTTTCGGGCTTTCGGTGACCCCATGCGCCATCCCTTGCGATGTCCATACGTTTTCCAACGACCTGAACAAGAATGCGATGATCCGGATCCTCCTCACTGAAGACAAATCCCTTGAGGCGATAGACATCACCGGGAAGCTTTCGAATTGCACTCCGAAGAGAAGACAAGCTTATTGGGCTTTCAGCTTTCATCATAGTTGTTGAGAAGCTGTCCGAGTGATCAGAGTGGTGACAACCACAACCCGGTCCATGCTCGTGATGATCGGGTACTTCTGTTTCTAGCTGTTCGGCGGCAAAGCGGCCAACAGAAAGAAGAATATCCAGTGGGACATCCGCGTTGACCGCTTCGACAAGACGATACCGACGGAAGCGAGACCCAAGCCAATCGTGCACCCTTTGAACAGCCGCCCTGTCGACGAGGTCGACCTTGTTCAAAATAACCATGTCCGAGAACGCGATTTGACGGAGTTTCAGTTCCATTTGTTCTGGCGCAGAAAAGAGCTGTTCCGCATCGACCAGACACATGAGGCTGTCCAAGCGGATCATGTCCCGAAACTTTTGATCGGTGAATGTCATTGCAATTGATGACGGGTCCGACACTCCGCTTGCTTCAAGGACGATGTATTCCGGTTTCTCAGGCCGGGCTAGAACGGCCTCTACCGTTTCGATCAGGTCATCTCGGATCGAGCAGCAAACGCAGCCATTTGCCAAACTCATCACATCATCTTTGAGACCGACGACCAAGTCGGCGTCAACGTTTATTGATCCAAAGTCATTCACCAAAACCGCAACCCGCAACCCGTGATTGCCGGTGAGGATGCGGTTCAAAAGTGTTGTCTTACCGGCCCCGAGAAAGCCGGTAAGGATCGTTACAGGGATCGCATAAGTCGAGCCGAATTCAATCATGATTGGATCTCCTCTCAGTCTTCATCGCGCGAGCCGATTACGTCCGAAACTTTAATGGTAAAGTTCTGCGGCCAGTCTCCACCGGGCGCGCGGAATACGTCATTTGGGTAGTACTCGCGAGGATCGATCTCCATATCTCGGTATTTCTGATCTTGCTGATCTGCGCGAGTGAGCCTCGGATTGGGTAGTGTGATTTCATCCGGCAGCTCAATACGTCCCGCCTCGGCAGCCGCAGCCAGTTCGCGAAATGGCGGGACGGTTCCGGATTTACCGGGCAACGCAGCTTTCCGGTACCAAATCGCATCCTTGGTCACGTTCACAACAGCCACATCGAGACCCCATTGGAACAGACCGTCATAGTGGGCGCGAATACCCGCTAGCATCTCGGCGTCGATATCTTCATCCTGTGTGTAGTGGGTCACCATTCCCAGACGTGGACGTGTGTCTGCAAAGAGCTTACCCACAGCGTAATGAGAGGTATGGTGCGTATCGATTGTGTAGTTGAACAGGTCCTGCGGGATGCCGTATTTGTACGTCATCAACTGACCAATATCCTGTCCCGACATTTCGGTTACAAAGACATCAACGCCTTCGCCGTATTTCCGTGAAAGCTCGTCTGGTCGACCGTCGCCTGTCCATACAAAGCTCAGGCCGTTCCAATCGAGCCGATACCCAACTGCACCGTCCTTGGCGTGGCTGCGCGGCCAGGACCGAACAGTCACACCGTCTTGGTCATAAACGATGCCGCCTTCCTGGCGGAAATCGAACTCGTTGACCTCAATCTCATAGCCGTCACCAATCGGGAACACGTCGAATGCTTCAAGATGCCATTTGAGCATCTGCTGCATGCCTTTAACCATCCCGGCTGTGCCCAACTCGGGTGTCCGACCTGAGGGACCATGAATTCGAAGCGGAGTATACCCGCCTGACCAAGCCCGGAACGGGTAAATGTAAGGGATATCGGCATAGTGGTCGACATGTAGGTGAGAGATGAAGATGTCGTTGATCAACTGCCCCGGTACTTGCATCGCAATAATGTTGCGAACACAACCGGATCCAAAGTCGAAGAAAAAGCGTTTTCCATTGCCCAACTCTACCATGATACAAGTACCCGCCTGATCTTCGCGCGGCGGATACGGCGTCGAGCCACAGAATGAGATGCGCATCTCATCTGGGCCGAGTTCTTCGCTAAGCGGAAAGTAGTTCGCGTTTGAGCCAGTCATGTACTTCGTCGGGCGGAAATACTCTGGCAAAGATATGCCGCCTGCGGGTCGACCACCGTATGGGTTCTTGAGTGTTTCTCCCAGTGGGCCGTCTCCTTCGTGAGCGTCGGCACTTCTTGCCGCAAACCCAGCCGCACCCGTCGCAGCTGCTCCAGTTGCTAAACCCTTGAGAACACTCCGTCGCGAGGGGTCTTCAATTTGGTCTGTCATTTGAACCGGTTTGTTCTTCAGGTCTTTCCCATTGTCTTCCTTGGTCATGGATAGGTCCTCTGTTAGGAGTGTTATGAAGGTTGCGCTTCACCATCCGGCGAAGCTCGTTTACGAGTTCGGATTTGATGTGGGCCCATTCCGCGCGCTCCGAGGCTGCGATCGATGTGTCATCCAACAGCGCAGCAACTTTCTTTAGGTCTTCGATTGCCTCGCTAAGCAACGCATCCTTTTCGATACGCCCTGAAAGCGCATCGGAAAGCTCTGGAAGCTCGTCACTCAGTTCCCAAGTCACTGGAAAATCCCCGGTTCCCACTATCTATTCTCACATCAAGATGCGTGCGGTTGACGGCATGCGCCAAGTGAGTCACCGTGAGTTGGGGGTGAGTTTGCTTTGAACCAAGCTAATGAATTGTCGATAGATCAAGATGTTGCGCCGCCATCGCCGGAGCTTGTCCGACAAGCACTTCAGAGCGTTGTTTCCAGCGTCGCGTTCCAAGCTTCGCCTCGACTTCAGCAGTTTCTTACTTACGTGGTAGAAGAAACTCTTGCTGGTCGTGGTGCTCAGATTCGTGGCAAAGCAATCGCGGTCGAAGTCTACGGTCGGAGTATTGATGGCACAGGTGGTCGAAACCTTGTCCGTGTCGAAGCCAGACGGCTGCGGCGACTGCTGCATGAGTTTTACGAAGATCAATGGGACGGTGAGGGAGTTCGAATTTTTGTTGATTCCGGCGGATATAAGCCGCGGTTTTCGCAAGCAAGAAAGACAGGAAGCGACGACTCAACCGCTCAGGACAGCGATCCGATTGGCGGGAATCGACGTCTGGTACAACTGCTGCCAATTGGGCTGGGTTGCGTAGTGTTGATTGCGGTGACAGGCTTGTGGTTCACGCGGGATAACAGCGCGGTTTTGCCCACAACTCAATCCATCGAACAGGCTGAGCGAACTGCTCTTGGCGAGCAGTCTTTGACAAGGCTTCAAGCGGCTAATCTTGCGGATCAGGCCCGAGGCATGTTTTTTCCTGTTTTTGACGTCAAACGCCAGCAAATAGCACTGGGAATGTTTCAACATGCCGCGGAGCTCGACCCCGCACTCTCGGACGGTTATGCCGGATCGGCACAGGTCCTGGCGACTTTGGCCATGCTGTCCCCTGATAATGCACAAAGAGATGACCTCTTTAGCCAAGCTTCCGAAATGTCGGAAAGAGCGCTTGATCTATCTCCCACTGATGCGTGGGCAAACGGTGCAAATGGTTGGGTATTGGCCACCCAAAACAATCCAGTCGAGGCTATGAAATACGCAAGACTGTCGGTCGAGCTTGCGCCGAATGATGGTCATATTCTGGATCTTGTTGGCATCACCGCCATCTTGGCGGGCGCCCCAGAACTTGCGGCTGAGGTTAGCGATCCAGAAAGATCAAGGTCAGGATCGGGCCGCTTTGGCGCACGAAACATTCGGGGTGTATCGCAACTGATGCTTGGGAACTACGAAAAAGTTGTCGAAGCTTTTAAAGGAGCACCCGCTGCTGGTGCACCTGTAAGTGCTCCTTCTCTCCTCTTCCAAGCCGTTGCGCACGACCAGTTGGGGCATTCGGAAGAAGCACAAAGACTAGTTATGGAAATGCGAAAGACATGGCCGGAGTTTCCATCTGAGTTTCTTGCCGGCAGGATATTCCACAATGATGATGCAACGCGGCAAGCGATCCTGGATACTCTGAATGGATACTGATGAAACTCGTCGCATGATTGTCGACGCAAAGTCTGTTTTCCGCGCATCGCAGTCATTCGGACATAGCGCAGCATCGATTAAAGTGGGCTCAGAACGGACTTTCTCTACGGTTTCGCGCAAGCAATCAACTCAAGATGTCCAGATGTGCAACTCAGGGCTCTAAACTTGAATGGCTGATTAGGGTCAGGATTCATAACCAGTATATGACGGTTTCCGCGAGTGTGATGGCTGATAGGAAGACCTTTGGGCAACGGTCGTAGCGTGTCGCCACGCGCATCCAATCCTTGAGCCTGCCGAACATGATCTCAATCCGGTTACGCCGTTTGTATCGGCGTTTGTCGTATTTGACCGGCGTCTTGCGTTGCTTTCGACCGGGGATGCAAGCGCGTATTCCCTTGTCTTTCAACGCGTCTCGGAACCAGTTGGCATCATAGCCGCGATCCCCGAGCAGCCAGTCCACATTTGGTATGCTGCTGGGCAGTGCCCGAGCACCGAAGTAATCACTAACCTGGCCAGCGGCGACAAAGAGGTTCAATGGCCGCCCTTTGCTGTCACATATGGCGTGCAATTTTGTATTCATGCCGCCTTTGGTTCTGCCAATCAGGCGGCCACGCCCCCCTTTTTGACGCCCAAACTGGACGCTGTACGATGGGCCTTTAGATATGTGGCGTCGATCATAGCCGTTTTCTTTTCACCGTGCTCAGCAGCCAGACCGGCCATCATCCGCGCAAAGATGTCTTTCTCGCTCCAACGCTTCCACCGGCTGTAGAGCGTTTTGTGAGGTCCGTATTCCTTTGGGGCGTCCCGCCAGCGCAACCCATTGCGATTGATGAAGATAACCCTGCTCAACACCCGTTTATCATCGACCCGTGGCTTGCCATGCGACTTCGGGAAGAAAGGGGAAAGCTTGGCCATCTGCTCATCTGTAAGCCAATAAAGGTCGCTCATTTCAACGCCCCGTTTTCGGAGCTGTGAATCACGCAGCGCAGCGAAACTCAATGCACCCTGACCCTAATTTATCTGTCTGACAAATTTCTCGGGGGTTTGGGCATCCAAACTTCTGAAGTTGCCGATGCCATCGAACCCGCCCTAGTAGCCAAAGTAGAAGGAAAGCTTTGCGCTTCTCCGAAAACAGTCATCTTGCCCAACGACGGGCGCTACGCAATGTCTACCTTAGCAATGGGAGATGATGGTTTCATCGTGACCAAGCAGGTCACAGTGTGTCCGGAAAATCAGGCAAGTGGTCTTCCCGCGATTAACGGTGCAATCATGGTTATGGATGCGCAAACCGGACTACTTCGCGCGGTCTTGGGAGCGAATTGGATTACAGCAGTCAGAACAGCGGCTCTGTCAGTGGTGGCGGCGCGTAGGTTTGCTGAACCTCATGCCGAGACTGTGGCTTTTGTGGGAGCGGGTGTGCAAGCGCACGCCCATCTTGCTGCGTTTTCAGATCTATTTCCCTTGAAACGAATCCGCGTGTTCGGGCGAGGTAAGGAGAATGCCGACTAGCTTTGTCGTTATGCACGAAGCCTGGGACTGGACGCTGAATCATGCACCAGTGCAAAAGGCGCCCCGAATGATGCCGATCTGATAGTGACATCGGTAACTTTGGACTACTCAATCGAACCCTTTTTGGACGGCCGATGGCTGAGACCGACTGCCTTCGCAGCGATAACGGATGTCTGCATTCCGTGGATTCCAGCAGGCATGGTTGCTTTCGAAATGGTAATTGTGGACGACCGGCTACAGGAATTGGAAAGCGACAAACCGATGTTGCAACACAAGCAAATCGCTGGCGATTTGGCGGAATTGGGCACCGGTAAAGTCGACATTCGCCTGCGCAACAAACCGGCCGCTTTTGCATTCAGAGGGATTTCATTGGGGGATTATGCTGCTTCGGTTCTCGCGGTTCGCCGGTCCTCCGAAATGCCTGTGAAGTGATACCAAAGACATAAATATGCACTTTGGAATTAAAAGTTGAAAGGCTCGCTTTGGCGGTCGTTGTCAGCAATCTGACTTGTACAGCGAATTCACATTTTGTACCTTTGATCTAGTAGACAAGATCTTTCGTAAACCGGTGGCGGCGCATTGGGGAAACAGGCCAATCGCGTCGCATTCGCTTTGGGTAACTGGTGTCCGGTCCGTGCTGACTTCGGGTCTTGGGGACAGATGCAAACCCAAAGAAAATTGCGTCGAGCGAACCGGGTAGCTGGCAAATGCGACGTGACATTGTAGATTCCTTTTTTTGTGTATGCATCGAGTTTGGCTCGTCTCAGGGAACTCGGCCACGGACGTGATCCGCCTGAACCCGTAAGTCATCCGTAAGTCGCTTGGGTAATCACCCAATTTCAGGCATATTGATACGCAGCGGCACGACCATTTCGGAGACAACATGACCGCCCCTTCGTCCATCTTCGCCGACAAGCTTCGAAGCCATCGAGCTCGAAACGGTATCGACGGCCGCATGTCACAGGAACAATTGGCTGCTTTGCTGGGATTAAGTGTAGATGCGGTCAGCAAATATGAGCGATCACTGTCGTACATCCGAGGTGACCTGGAGCACCTTTTAGTAGAAAAACTCGGATGGACGCGGGATGAAGTTGTGGCTTGCCGTGAGGATTGGGAAAGCCGTTCGAGTGGAACGCATGCGTCCTACCGGGTTCTTCGCGAACATGAAGTGGCGCTGGAATACGGATCTATCGAGTTTGCCGATGCCGCCGTTCAGGCCTTAGAACTCGAAAGTGCTCATGAGTTTCCCGACGGGTTTTCCGCCTGCGACCCCATCTGGGCGGAGATCTTAAAGGATGGGGCGATGTCCGGCGTATATGTCATGATTGGAGATGAGTTGGCCGCTCATATCTCGCTTGTTTTCCTGGATGAAGACTTGGAAACCAAGTTCCGCGAGTGCCGGCTGGTTGAAGCTGAATTTAGTCTGGAATTCCTTCGACGCCCGGTTCTTCCTGGCGACTATTTCGGCTATTGCGCCGGCGTCTACATCGCGCAGGGGCATCAAAATTCTGCGCTTCATCTGCTAAATGGGTTTGTGAAAGTACTCGAAGATCTCGTGATAAGAGAAGTCTATCTAAAAGATCTAGCCGCCATCGCCGCAAGTCCAATAGGGCATCAGCTGTGCAAGGATCTGAGTTTCCAATTCATCGGCCCACACGTTGACGCAACAGGTCTCGAATTCTGGCACCTCGCCGGGGAAAACATACCCTATTCTCTCTTTGCTCGACGCAGCCCTATGCTCAAGAAGGCATATGCTGACCGTTTCGAAAGTACTTAACTACCGTCTGACAATTTATCATATGCGATGAAGTCCAGCTCAACGGTTCAACGCTAGGTGTTTCGTGAAACAGCATTTTGTGAAACGCTACGTTGATGTGGCCAAAAAACCGAATGTCCGGTTCGGGCTGACTGCGTGCGTGGGTCGCCGTAGGCCCAATGTCAGGTTGTTCGCGGTCCAGACTTCGTTTGGCCTTCCTGCTTTGCGCTTGCGGCGAATGTCTCCTTCTGACTGTCCGCACTGCAGCATCGCTAATCCTCGGGCAATGGCAGCAATTAGCCGGAGCCTTTTTGCATCAGGCATCCGTCATATGCTGGACCAGTGAGGTCAACTGTCTGTCGCCGTGGCCATCGTGCCAAGCCGTTTTGGTGCGGTCATGCATCAACTGGATGAAATCAGCGGGAGCATTAAGTGAGAGATAGGTCTTCAAAGCATCCTCTTGCGCCATCGCGTAAACTTTCAACGAGGCTTCGGCATTGTCGTAATCTTCGGTCGGAACAGTTCTGGCAAAAAGGTCATGGTAGTCATTGACCAATTTGATCGTGGCAGGGAGTTGGTCGGCATAAACCTGCATCGGGATGCCCGCTTTTTGGCAGACAAGTGCACCGTAGATCATTCCGAACATGAACCCCTGTCTAACCGTGAAAAGGCCGGCAAAGAGCGCGGCAAGTGCCGTTGGTTTCTCTCCAACATGGGCGGACTTTCCACCCAGTTCTCTGATGATACTGCCATAGCGGTCCCAGGTTCCGGCACTGCCCACCGTAAGGATTGTGGTTTCGTCACCACCAATGCCGGAAGGGTAGGCATTGATCATGCCCAGCATGTAGCCAGCCCCCTGTCCCTCAAGGATGGCGACCAGTCTATCGGCATCCGAGGTATCGCCCGTGCTCATGTCACAGACGGTCTTACCCTGTAGCGAAACACTCAGCCTGTTGACCAGTTCAACAGTTTCCTTGTGGCTCTTGATACAGATTATGACAAATTCAGACGCCGCAATAGCATCATTCGGTGAAGAGCAGATCGTGGCTCCAGCCTCAGCAAAAACTTCTGCCTTTTCCGATGTGCGGTTCCAAACGCTGACTTCGTGGCCTGCCCTGAGCAGGCAATGCGCCAGCGCTGAGCCCATATTGCCCAGTCCCAAAACAGCAATTTTCATGATGTTTGTCTCCAGTGGTCGCCAATGAATTACTGCACCAGCATGCGCCGGCATCGGGGGATCACATAGTTGTAAATTTTTCTATGTTGTTAGATCATCTTACTTATGGATTGGCGCACACTTCCTTCTTTGACATCTCTCAGAGCCTTCGCCGCCGCTGCCGAGTGTCGAAATCTGACCCGGGCGGCAGAGGCACTGAACGTGACCCATTCCGCAATCAGCCAGCAAATCCGCGGACTCGAACAACATCTAGGCACTCGGCTTGTCACCCGTACCCGGCACGGTATTTCTCTGACATCGCAAGGCGAATTCCTGTCGGTTGGCCTGCTTGAAGCCTTCGCTGAAATGGCCTCCGTGACCGAGAGCGTGTCGAGTGCAGAGTCGGTTCGACCGTTGGTGGTTAGCGCGACTCCGATGCTTTCAAGCGCGTTCCTTATGCCGCGTCTGTCTACGTTTATTGACGAATTCCCCAATATCGAGTTGAGGATCGATTCAACTATACAGGCTGTCGACCTCAAGCCGGGCGGAATTGATATGGCCATTCGATATGGAACAGGTCGCTGGCCAGGGCTTGTCTCGCAGATGCTGCTGCCAGGCTGTCTGACGGTCGTCGCGTCCCGCGAACTAGTCGGAAACCGGGTGCTCACGAATCCTGCAGAATTGCTTGATTTCACGCTTCTTCAGGAACAAGCGTCAGTCGAGTTTGACCTGTGGTTAGAAAAGGTCGGAATTTCGACCGACGCCGACCGGAGAGTTGTCCGCGTGCCGGGCAATATGCTGCTGGATGGCATCCGGCGCGGTGATGGTATCGGGGCGACGGTACCGGCTTTTGTTTCTGACGAGTTGAAATCGGGGCAACTCGTAGCACTGTTCGACGATCCAATACCGCAGATCGGCTACTACCTTGTCACGTTGCCGGGCCCGGTTCGACCAGCAGCAAAGCAGTTCATGCGGTGGCTCTCGAATTCAATTACTGAATACGAGAAAAGCCTTTTCCGATGGACGCCCTCTCACTTGCTGTAGGCAGTAAAGAGCACCGACTACAGTCAAATTGGGTCTGACTTACCGTATACGACTGTGCGTACAGGGCGCTAATTGGCGCCGGATATGATCATGTTCCCGCAACTTGGCGTTCGTAATCCACACCATCATACCAACCGAGCGATTTGGTGACGTTCAGGTTGTCGTCTAAGTCCCATTCTTCCCAACCCGAGAAACGAACATGGTTGCCAGTCTCTTTATGATGGCCTTCAAAAGTCCACGCGTAGACCATATGGTGATCGGCGACGAGAACCGCGTCGAGGCTAAGAACGAGGTCGGGGAAGTCAGCCATAAATCCCGCCGCCATGTCGCCAATCTCCGTCCGGCTCTCCATTGGGTCGCCACCGTTCATTATCATGATTGTATGTTCAGCATATCTTCCGGCGACATCGCCAGGTGCCCGGTTTGTCCAAGCAGCGCAATGGTCTTGAGCTATGCGGTGGGCGGTTTGTACATCAGGTGTCATCTATATCTACATGTCCTAAAAATCGCGAAAAATATGGCTACAGAAACGTTAGTCGGGTCTCCAAAAGCAATCAAGTTTGCTTAACAGCGCTTCTCAACGATGGCAGGTTTGATCGTCTCGCGGCCATTCGCTTGTTGAAATTTCTGCGCTTTGAACGAACGGCAGTTCTCGGAAAGCCGATGGGTGAACTCTGAGAGATATCGAATTTAGGCTGGGGCCGCCACTGAAGGCGAACCAAACGCGCTAGATTTCTATGGCTTCGGTGATGGCCAGCGCATCCTCGAGTTCAACTCCCAAGTACCGGACCGTGCTGTCCATCTTGGTGTGGCCAAGAAGAAGTTGAACGGCGCGAAGGTTGCCTGTCTTCTTGTAGATCTGGGTTACTTTTGTTCGTGCATGGAGTGCATACCATATGCGCTTGCCTAGAGACCAATTGACGTTACCCAATCCCGAACGATCCTCGCGTACTGTCGAGTGGAGATATGCAGGCGCTCATGGAAACGGCCGGGCCAAAGGTATTCCGAGCCGACCATAAGTTCGTCTTCCATCCACTTTTCGACAGAGGCGCGTGTGCCTTCGGACATCTCAAATCGCACGGGTTTCTGCGTTTTGCTTTGCAGGACAGAGGCACGTTCTTTGATCTGACTTGATGCCATGACATCAACGACTTTCATCTTCAGCAGGTCACAGCCACGAAGCTTGCTGTCGATCGCCATGTTGAAGAGTGCGAGGTCGCGATGGTTCTCTGCCAGTTCCAGTCTGACGCGGATTGCCCAGACATGCTTTGGCTTCAGCAGTCGTTTTTGTCCAACGATGCGGCCCTTGTTTCAGGCCGGCCGAAGCGCACGAACGGCAGGTAAGTTTGGTGTTTCCATGACTGATCCTCCGATCCGCCATGCCCTCCCAAAACGACAACTCGATGTTGACCCGAGCATCCTATCACAACATGCCGCGCCGCATCTGATGGCGGCAACGAGCCCAATTTCACCGGTGCTGCACACCGAATGCATGTCGGCTACGCGGTTTCTGTTAAGCCGAACTCTCGTCATCAGCCGTCACGTAAGCGTTTGAGCCAAGCTCTTTAATTGGTTTGCTTCCTGCGGGCGTAGCTGCGGGAGGCTTTGGCTCTGTTTCCACAGGTTTCCATGATGCACCACTTGCGGCGAGCGTTTTTTGTTTCGTCAAGGAACAGCCAACCGCAATCTGTACCGGGGCACTTCTTCACGCGCGTCAGTTCGCGCGCATCGCTCAATATCGACAGCGCCGAGATTGCGATCAGCCCTAGCAAAGGCTGACAGCGTAGAAGTTCTATGGACCCGCTAGGCGGGACATCGAAACTTTTCAGGTGTTGATCGAGGTTCAGATTTTTTGTTTGTGCATGGTCCAGAAACGCAGATCGCAGGTTTGATCTAAACGTATGGATGGCCACGACTGACGAAGGGTGAAGCGCATTGGGTAGCCCAAGCGTCTGCGCCCACAGGTCCAAATCAGCCGTCGTTTCAATTTTTTCGTGCAGGACCTGATTGTCGTCCGTCCAGTTTGCCGTGTTCAGGAAATCCAGTGCCAGCCTGCCTGCAACCGGTCGAACGATGGAGTGTGTACTATAGGTCATGCACCTTTCTAACCGTTGTAGGGGTTGACTGGCAATGCGCCCCATAACTAACCTTTGTTATGGTTAGAATCGCTGCGCCCGATATTCCTCCCGAAGACGGAAAGTTTGTTCTGACTTGGCGAGGTATCCTGCGCGGTGTGCTGCGGCTGGCCCCCATATCCATCTTTGTAATTCCGTTTGGCGTGGCCTTCGGAGTGGCGACCATCGAAAACGGGCTAAGTGTCCTTCAGGCCATGGTGATGAGCGCTTTGGTCTTTTCGGGTGCGGCGCAGTTTGCGTCGCTGGATTTCTGGCCTGAACCCGTTGATCTTGTTTCGTTCGCACTGATCATGTTCGCTGTCAATGCGCGCCACATCATGACCGGGGCGGCTCTTTCACCCTGGCTCAACCAGTTTTCTCTTCGGTCCAGATGGTCCTCGCTGGCTTTGCTCAGCGATCCGAATTTTGCCGACAGCAGACCCGCCTTCCAATCTGGCGAGAAGGATGCAGGTATCCTATTGGGTGGAGGGCTGATCCTGTGGTTGAACTGGGTGGTCGGAACAGCTTTTGGCGCTGTTGCTGGTGCCAAAATAGGTAACTTACAGACCTATGGGTTCGATGTCGTCATGGTCTGCTTCTTTGCTGCATCGATCACGGGGCGACTTAATCAGCGTTCAGCTATCATTCCGGCGGTTCTGGCTTCCGGTATTGCTGTTGCAACATTGAACTGGCTTCCAGCGGGTTGGAACATCATCGTTGCAGCCTTGGCCGGAGGAATTTGGGGAGTGGTAGCTCATGGCAAATGAACTGACACCATGGGCTGCTATTCTGGTGATAGCATCGGTCACGTTTCTTAACCGGATCGCGGGCCCGATCATGATGAAGCACATAGAAACATCGGCCAGAGTGGAACGGTTTCTCGATGCAATGTCGGTATCCGTAGTGGCGGCGCTCGTTGCATCCATCCTCGCGCAGGGCGGCTGGCGTGAGGTGGTGGCCGTAGGGCTTTCTGTTGTGGTCATGATGCGATCCAGAAGCGCGGTCTGGGCGATGGTGGCTGGGATAGGCGCTGCGGCAGCTTGGTCTGCTGTATTGCAATTACAACTATAGAAACTGTGTTCGTGGGCTGCACCCGGACGTTGACGCAAGCGCAGCGAATGACGGGATTGGTCCGCGTAGCGGACAAAGGCGCTGTGCAAAAACATCCGAAGGAATAGAATAAAGATAAAAGCGCCCGACTGTTCAGGTCGAGCGCTTGACCGTTTGCTGGGCGAGATTTCTCACCGATTGGTCAGTTCGATAACCCGCATGCCCGCTTTGCTTTCTCGACTGAACGCGATGTTCACACCCTGACGCCGCAATACGGGCTGAACCCCGCGCAGCGCCGCGCCAAACCGCGCCTCAGACCGGGGAAAGCTCTGACTATCTTCGGTCGGTGCCGGGAAGCGATCCCGCAGGATTTGCTTTGGATCGGTTGCCGTGCCGCTCCAATGCTGACGCCCATCCATCAGTGACAGAATTGCCAGTGCGCCTGGGTTGACCTCAACTGCAGCCTGATCGCTGCGAGCATGATTGGCCGCGTAGGAGTCCAGAAACGCGCCCTGAGTCCACCCAAGGGGTTCTTCGGCGGCTACCACCCATTTTGAAAATCCGCCAAAATCGATGATGTAGCCCCCCGTGCGGCGACAGAGCTGTTCACGCCTGATGACCGCACCAACAATGGATGCGTTCCGCCAACAGGCTATCCAGATACACCAACCGGATAGCTGAGCTCTCATAGGTACTTGAACGCCTATACCTCCGACTACGATACAACTGCTAATCACCGAAACGATCCGACAACGGACAGGGCGCGAGCAGCTGGATTTGCTGCAAATGTCCAACACTCAACGGGATTATTTAGCTCGGGCTTGACGCCGGATTGCTCGGAATGTTCTCTCTAATTCATATAGATTGGAAACAGTATTCAAGGCCACTTCGCTTGTATCAAGAGTTGGCATTGGGTCGCATACGAACGCGTCAAAGATAATGAGATTACTTTGCTTTGTCAGCCTTTCAATCGTTTTTCTTTCAGTGTTGCGGGCGTTTTCAGGGCTGGAGCACGCCTCTTTGTGGACGGACGAACTGTTCACCGCATATTTTGCCGACCCAAAGCTGGCGAATTTCGATAATTTGCTGGCGCGCGCGACCGAAGATGGCCACCCACCTGGGTACTACATTATCCTCTGGACGGTTTTGCGCGCAGTAGACGGTGAATTCGTGACCGTCGCGCGCGGCTTTTCCGCGCTAACTGCGACAATAGCGCTTCTCCTAGTGTACCTAGCTCCACTCTCGGCCGTCAGATGGCAAGCCCGCTTGGTATCCGTTGCAATTGCAGTCACTTCGTGGAACTGGTGGTATTTTGCTGATGAGGCCCGCTCTTACGGGTTCGTTTATTGCCTTGTCGCGATTGCAATATTAAGCGGCCTTCGGTGTCGTCGCAGCTTTTTAGACAACCTGCCTTTTGCTGTTTGGCTCTGCGCGTTAACTGTCACTTCCATATTGACGGTTTTTATTCACTATTATTCGATTTTACTATCCGGGGCGATTTTTGGAGTTTTACTTCTAAGCTGCTCTAATTGGTCACAACGGGTTATGGTTACCTGCTCAGGAGTTGCGGTTTTAGTCTTTGCAATCTGTCTTGTGATTTGGCACATGCCTAAAATTATCGTTGACGTGCAGAACACTTGGTTCGAAGCCAGCGTGCCGTTTATCTTGGAACACATCGCGCGGGGAGTAAATATATCGGGCTCGCCAATGGTGGTCGCGATCTTTGCTCTACTCATTTGCTTGACTACAATTTTGATTGCAAAATCTTGGAATCTGGCGTCACTCAAATCAACTTTCACTCCAGATCTATCTTCGGGGGTTTTATTCGTATTTTCCGTAATTGCGTTAACGATTGTTTTTGGAATAATCGTTTCTGTTCTCTTTTTGCCCGTGTTTTCGTTTCGGCTCTTTCTCATTTTTGCGCCGATAATTTGGATTTCCGTCGCTTATTTCATGGAATGGATTTACCGCATGATCTCCCTGCGCGACACTCCACGAATACTTGAAATCACAACAACCTTGGCTTTATCGACTGCGTTGATCATTGTGACCGCACATAACATGATCGGGAGCACACCTCTGAAGGAACCATGGAAACGATCAGCACGTTACATCGCATCTCTGGACAGCTGTTCGTCTTCGAAAATTCCGATTTCATGGTTTGAACAAAAGCATTTTTCGGAAGACGATCCAGAACGATTTTACGGCTTCTACCTAGAACCAAATGCACAAAGAGAGTGGTTGAAAATACCGCGTCAGAAATCAAATATTGCGCCTGAAATGCTCGCGCTAAAAAACCATGTCTTGCGCGTGGCTGGAGACCCCGAAACCTGCCCCGTTCTCTTTTGGAGCATCCATTTCTTCAAAGACGAGCGGTTGGCTGAAATGAAGACCTTTCTGGATGAAACTTTGAAGTCGAATGGCCATGGAGAAATGTGGGTTGAAGTATTATTTTCCAAGAAGGGGTCATACTCTGCCCTCATGATGCTAGCGTCTGAGTCAAATTCTCATTTAAAATCGGTTTGTTCACCCCCCATCGCCGATACTGTTTGCCAGCGCTGGTTTGAGAGCTAGAAACAAAAATCTGTTGAAAGTGGCAACTTCGCGCTATTCGATGCTGGCTGATTAGGGTCAGGATTCATAACCAGTATATGACGGTTTCCGCGAGTGTGATGCTGATAGGAAGACCTTTGGGCAACGGTCGTAGCGTGTCGCCACGCGCATCCAATCCTTGAGCCTGCCGAACATGATCTCAATCCGGTTACGCCGTTTGTATCGGCGTTTGTCGTATTTGACCGGCGTCTTGCGTTGCTTTCGACCGGGGATGCAAGCGCGTATTCCCTTGTCTTTCAACGCGTCTCGGAACCAGTTGGCATCTTAGCCGCGATCCCCGAGCAGCCAGTCCACATTTGGTATGCTGCTGGGCAGTGCCCGAGCACCGATGTAATCACTAACCTGGCCAGCGGCGACAAAGAGGTTCAATGGCCGCCCTTTGCTGTCACATATGGCGCGGGCCTGGTGGCCCTCGGCACGGATCGAGGCGGCCAGCTTTTCCAGGGCGTCGGCATGGCGCTCGCGGCGTACAACACAGGCCGTCAGACCTTCGCGGGCAAAGGCACGTGCAATGGCTGAACCGGTGTCGTCCCCGGCCCCAATTATCAGACAAGCACCATTGGGGTTCTGCATCTTGTTCTCCTTAGTAGTTCAACGACCGGTCAGCCGTGACCGCGAAACAGCTCCCGCAGCAGATTCGTCGTGAAACGGACCTGGCTGGGCAGATAGCCGCTGGATTTCGGCAGATTGTCCTGCGCGTCGCGAACCCGATGATTGTAGAAGATGTGGAAATCGGGTGAAGGCAGGTCTGCTTGCTCGACGATCCGGGCCGACGGCACCAGCATCAGTTTCGGCAACAGCGGTATGTTTAGCTTTTCCAGTGCCGGATTGCGGCAAGTTGTGCATTTGCCACGCGCCAGCAAAGGCGGCTGTTTCAGGCTTTCGTAGGCAATCTCACCGCATCCGGCCTGATCCACGTCTGCGGTACGAAACAGCAGGATATCGCCGTACTCGGCATCGTTGAACCGCTGGCAGATGGAACAGTGGCAGATCGCCCGGAACAGCGGGCGACCATGCGTTTTGAAATGAACCTGCCCGCAGCTACAGGTGCCGTTGGAATGCGTCATCTAACTTTCCTAATTTGCGGGCAACGTGCCGTGAGATCAGGCGCGGACCTTCTTGACTGCTTTGCCGTTTTTCCAGAACCGGTACATCACCCGCAGCGCCGGCCAGACGCCGTCCGCTTTGGTCTGCACCTTCTTGCCTTGCGAGATGCGTTCGATCTGCATGGTGTACCAGCTGATCTCCATGATCGCCATGGCGTCGATCTTCTTGAGACCCGAACGGATTGGCGCAACATGTGACACGTGCCTGGGGTTCTGAAGCACATGGGTGCCGAACTTTGGGTCAACGGCGAAGGGGCGTGCGACACCGGCCATGTCCAGTGCGCCAGTGGCCAGAGCTTCGCTCATGCCTTCCGAAGACCGGAAACCGCCTGTCACGACCAGAGAGGTCGAGATCTGGCTTTTGACCTTTTCAGCATATTCCAGGAAATACGCCTCGCGCTTGAGGGTGCTTTCCTTTTTGACTTCTTGTTTGCCCTTGCGATTGACGGGGTTTTCCCAGCTGCCGCCCGAAATTTCGATCAGGTCGATGCCCAGACTGTCCAGACGCTTGGCCACTTCGATCGAGTCTTCCTCGGTGAAGCCGCCCTTCTGGAAGTCGGACGAGTTGATCTTGATGCCCACGTTGAAATCGTCACCGGTGCGGGCGCGGACGCGATTATAGACCTCTTCGACAAAGCGGAAGCGGTTGTCAAAGCTGCCGCCCCATTTGTCTTCGCGGCGATTGTGATGCGGCGACAAGAACTGGCCGATCAGATAACCGTGCGCGCCGTGGAGCTGAACACCGGTAAAGCCAGCCTCTTCCAGACGGGCGGCGGCCTCCGCAAAGCGGTTGATGATGTCTTCGATTTCGGCATCGGTCAGCACGCGCGGGGGCACGAACATCTCGTTTGGGATCGGCACGACCGACGGCGCGACGGGCGCGTCGTTGACCATTTTTGGCGACTGTTTACCCGGGTGGTTTAGCTGCGGCCAGATATGGGTGTTCGTGCGTTTGCCGGTGGCAGCCCATTTGCGCAGCAGATCCATATTGGCGTCCAGCAATGCGTCGACGACCAACGGTTCGTTCATGTGCTTTCCGTCAACCATCATGTTGCCGGTAATCAGCAGGCTTGCGCCGCTGTTGGCCCAGGCTTCATAAAGCGACACATGCGCTGGAGTGACTTTGCCGTCGGGCGTGGCCAGAGCTTCGTTCATAGAAGCCTTGCAGATCCGGTTCCGCAGAACCGTACCTGATTTCAGCGTCAGGGGATCCCCAAGCGTTGCCATTTGCGAGTTTCCTTGAGTCAGTTCGGTCGGTTGAATTTTCTGAGCAGCAACCATGGGTCTTACTCCTTGATTTTGCGGCGCTTGAAGCGCATCGCCTGAAGCTTTTTCAGGCTGTTGAACATGAAGTTGTCCCAGGGCGGGGCAACGAAAGCGGTGGCGTTGATATGGCCCTTGCGGACCACGCCCTTGGCCTTCGAGAAATTGCGGAAACCCTCTTCGCCGTGATAGTGGCCCATGCCCGACGGGCCGATACCGCCGAACGGGATGTCATCGGCCATCACATGGCTCATGGTGTCGTTGATGCAGGCACCACCCGCATGGGTTCGCGCCAGAATGTTGTTGACCCGGGTCTTGTCCCAGTCGAAATAGTAGAAGGCCAGCGGACGCGGGCGATCGTTGACGTAAGCGACAGCTTCATCGATCGAATCGTAGGGGATCACCGGCAGGATTGGGCCAAAGATTTCTTCACGCAGAACCAGCATCTCGTCGGTCGCGCCCAGGATCAGGGTCATCGGCATCTTGCGGGTATCGTTGAAATGCTCACCCTTGGGGTTGATGGTGATCAGCTCGGCGCCTTTTTCCTCGGCGTCTTTCAGATACCCCTCAAGACGGGTCTTCTGACGGTCGGTGATGATCGCCGTATAGTCCTGATTGTCACGCAGCGTCGGGTAGGCTTTGCTCATCGAATCCACAAACGCAGTGCAGAACGCGTTGACCTTGTCGCGTGGGCACAGGATGTAATCGGGCGACACGCAGACCTGACCGGCGTTGATGCCCTTGCCGAACGCAATCCGGCTGGCGGCTTCTTCGACCGGGAAGTCCTTGTGGATGATAACCGGCGACTTGCCGCCCAGCTCCAGCGTGACGGGTGTCAAGTTGTCAGCAGCGGCCTTCATCACAATCTTGCCGACCTGAGTCGAGCCGGTGAGCACCAGATGGTCGAAGGGCAGCTTGGTGAATTCGGTAGCAACCTCGACACCGCCGGTGACAACGGTCACTTCGTCCTCAGAGAAAATGTCGGCGATGATCTCTTTCAGCAGATCGCCCGAGGCGGGTGCAAATTCCGATGATTTCAGCATCGCGCGGTTGCCGGCGGCCAGCGCACCGACCAGCGGCGACAGGGCCAGGAAGATGGGGAAGTTCCACGGCACCACGATACCGACCACGCCCACAGGCTGATATTGCACCTGAATGCTGGCAGGCATCAGGGTCAGCGGCGCGTGGCGGCGCTGCGGCTTCATGAACTTGCGCAGACGCTTGCGGTAAAAGGCTATGCCGTCGAGTAGCGGCATGATCTCGGCCAGTTCAGTTTCAGCCGCCGAGCGGTTCGAGAAATCCTTGCTGATCGCCGCGATGATACGCGCCTTGTTGTCGATCAGCGCGTTGTGGAGCTTGTCCAGACGCCGCACCCGCGCCGCCCGGTCAGGCATGGGATCGGCCAGATAGGCTTTCTTCTGCGCCATCAGCAGCGCTTCGAGGTCAGGTGTTTCCGTCGTAACGGGTGTCAGATGCGGTGCAGACATTGTCAAACCCTCCGGGATTCAAACGTAATCAGTGACGGGGCCGATCCCCATTGCGGCATGGGTGGCGTTCTTGCGCTCCAACCAATCGGCTTCGTTGCCGGGGAAGGGCAGGACCATGCCGCCTTCGACCACCCAGTTGGATTCGATGCCGATCAGCGTGACCAGCACCTTGCTTTTGTGCAGCTGAGCCGCCTCGGAAACACGCATGTGCATCTGCTCATTCAGTTTTTCATATAGGCCAGCGGTTCGATCCCCGCCCATACGGACGTTGCCATTCACGCCCAGAGTGGTTCCGCGGCGCATACTGTAACCGGTCATGAAAACGACGTTCACGAACTCGGATGGCGCGCCGGTCAGACCACAATGCACGTCGGTGATGACCTGCGCGATGTCGAACCGGATCTGTTCTGGGAAAGGTTTTTTGGATGCAAGTGTATAAAGCGGCATTTCAATTCTTCCCCTATTGATTGAACTGCGTGATCAGCACGCCGTGGCGCATCTTCGAGATCATTGCGCGCGAGAACAGCTTGAACAGATAGGTGAAGCGCCCCCAAGGCGACAAACGCGTCAGGTTGCCCTTTAGAATGTCGCGATAGCGGGACTGATCGAATGCGCCCACGGACACCTGATCAGGGTGCTGACCGGTAATCTTGCGCCAGCATTTGTCGACTTCCAGCATGAAGGCTTCGCGGCGTTGCGTTTCAAACCCGTCCGGGACTTCCATCGAAACGGTCGATGACCGCGACCAACGGCGATCCGTAATTGTGTGCTGCTTGGCCGCGATATTCCAGATGATCGTCAGCTTGTCGTCGCAGATATGCTCTGCATACAGTCTCCGCAAAACGTCCTCGAGCGCTCTGATCTGCTCGATCGAAGTCTGACCTTCCTGAATGGCAATGAGTGATCGCATGATGTCCTCCTGACCATAATTTCGTGATCTTCGGGTCAAAATGCGATGATGGCAGCGGACATCTTTTTGACATTTCCGGCCATGGCATTTAGCGTTCGAACATGCAAAATATGTCCTTGAAACGGTCTCCAGGCAGCATTCGCATCCTGTGTGAAGAAGCGCCAACTTACGGTGTGACGCCTGAACAGTGCTTGGAAGGCACAGGGCTTGTCACGTTCGACCTTTACCAGAACGAAGCGACGGTAACTCTTGGCCAGGAAGTTGCGGCGATTGCCAACTTTATCAGATACGCACCCGACCGTCCCGGAATCGGAATTGAGATCGGTCGCCGATACCGGCCCGAAGTGTTTGGGATTTGGGGATATGCGATCCTAAGCAGCCCAACACTTCGCGCCGGAGTGAAAACAGCTATAGATTTTGCAAACTTGTCATTCTTGATTGCCCGTTTGCAACTGAATGAGATGAAAGAGCCGCCGGTTCTGAATATGGACATCAGCGGTTTGCCAGAACCGGTTAAGAGCTTTGTTTTGGAAAGGCATTTAACGGTTCTCAGCAACTTCACGTCGCAGTTTCTGCCAAAATTTTCACTGTCCAAAGTAACGTTTGAAACGACCCTGGATAACTCGGAATTTGCGGATGCAATCAAGTCCATGTTGGGCGTCGATGTCAGGCTGGGATGTGAACGAAACGCAATTTTGCTCTCCAATAAGCTCTTGGATATGCCTTTGCCTCAGCACAACCCCGCCACGATGGAAAGTTGTCTGCGACAATGCCGGAGCCTGTTGAACCTGGAGCGTTCGGATGTTCCCGAGCTTACGGCGCAGGTCCGTGAAGCAACGCTACTGGAGTTGAACAACGACCCGACTATTGTCTCTATTGCTTCCAAATTGGGAACCAGCGAACGTACACTGCGCCGCCGCCTTGCCCAAGAAGGCACCAGTTTCAGAAAGATCCACACTGAGGCCAAACTGGCAATTGGACATGAGTTGCTGCGCACGGCAGGTTTGGATGTTTCCACCGTCGCATGGCGAACCGGTTATTCTGAAGCTTCCAGCTTCGTAAGGGCCTTCACCAAGAAATACGGGTATTCTCCCGGCAGTTTGAAAACCTCTACGCGTCGTCCGGAAGAAAAACTGACCGGCTAAGACCAACAGCGTTAGATTCTGGTTTCGACCATTGTCGCCGCTGATCGAGCCAACAAATTGACCACCCATTCGTGGCCTTGATCGGTGTTTCGGCTTTTGTGCCAGTACAGGCGCACTTCAATATCGGGATATTCAAAGGGAAGGCTGTGCGAAACCAGTTTGCCGGCATCCACCAAGGGACGCGCCAGGCGTGTCGGAACAACGGCTATCAGGTCGGTTGCGGCCACAACCGGCGGAATGGAAACAAAGCTGGACATTTGCAAAGCGATATTTCGGTGTGGCAAGGAACTTCCCAACAGGAACTCCAAAGGCGTCGTTCTTCGACTATTCTGATCGCGCACCATGCCAGACCTGCGCACCAACGAAACCTGAGCCAGCGTTTGAAACTCTTCCAGTGATACACCGGATGATGCGCAGGGATGATCGACTGCACTGATAAGTGTAAGAGACTCCCGCAAGAGCAGCAGCGAGTCATAGTGTTCTTCCGGCATGGGCGTGTATTCCACCGCGTAGCCCAGCCTTCCATCCTTCAAACGACCCGGGATGTCGTCCAGGTAATCAGGATGAACCTTCCACTTCAGATTAGGGGCCTGACTACGGGCTTCGTTCATCAATGCTGGTCCCCAGATGTGCTCGACTGCGTGATTCATCGAAACATCGATGGTTCGCGAGAATGTCTCTGCGGAAAACTCCTGATCCTCAAAACTGCTTCTGATCTGAACGAGCGCAGGTGCAATCTGTTCATGCAAATCAAAGGCTCGCTGCGTCGGTTTGATCCCGCGCCCGGTACGTACAAACAACTCGTCATCGAATCCAAGTCGCAGTCGTTTTAGCGCGTTGCTAACCGCTGGCTGGCTCATGTTCAGACGCTCCGCGGCTTTAGACAAGTGCTGTTCGCGCATCAAAACATCGAAGATTGGAAGCAGATTCAGGTCATAATTTCTGAGCATTAGCCTCGTTATTCTCCAAGGTGATAATGTTCTTAAGTAATATAAATTAGAAGCTATATCAAATCTGCATATCCTGACTGGCAACTTTTGGTTTGGGAGGAGCCAGTTATGAATGACGAGGCAAGAGAGAAGTTTCGTGCCAAATATCGTGCCAGCATTAGCCCGAACTACAGCGGCTTTTTGCACCTGTCCGTAGTGGTGATTGGCGCCGGGTCGCTCATTTGGTGGGGTACGACCAAACTGGTCGATTTCAAACTGTACCAGCTATGGTTCGTTGTGATGACATACATCGCTTACAATCTGGGCGAATGGGCGTCTCACAATTACTGGGGGCACCACAAGACAAAGCTCTTCAAACTTTTCTATCAACGCCATACCGGCGATCACCACACCTTCTTCGTAGACACGGACATGGAGTATCAGATGGTGCTGGACTGGCGTGTCGTGATCTTTCCGATCTACCTGTTGGTCCTGACTACTGTGGCAGTATCAATCCCCGGCGGTCTGGTTTCCTACTACATCTTCGGCGGCAACTACGGATATCTGTTCTTTATCACGATGACGTCCTGCTACCTGTTATATGAAGTCCTGCATTTCAGCTACCACCTGCAGCGTGGATCGTTGACCGAACGCGTATTCCGTCTGATACCTGGTTGGACGTACCTACGCTTGTTCCATACCGTGCATCACAACCGTGACCTGATGGTCGAAGGCAACTTCAACATTACTCTTCCACTGTTCGACTGGATTTTCGGCACGCTCTATTTCGGTGCGGATGACGAACAAAAATCGTCGAAGGGTGGCGCAAAAGCTCAGCCTCAATAGCCAGTCGCACACGTTTCGGTCGGACGGCGTTGCGTGCAGCCCAATAGTGCCGATCGGCAGAGAAAATCAGGAAAACCAATGAGCAAGTCAGACCCTCGGCCCTTCGGCCAAAAAATGGCCATGCGGCTAATCAAAAGTCCTCTGGGCCTCAAAATCTCTGCGCGGGGCAGAAAAAAAGCGGCCAACAAACGACTGGAAAACGCGATTAACGAAACGATCTTGATCCCGCGCGGGAACGGTGCCGGCGAAATGCGGGTCCGTGTCTATAAGCCAGCCAATACCACGGGTCCGCTGCCCATCGTTGTGTTCTTCCATGGTGGTGGATACGCGACCGGTTGGCCGGAGCGACATCACGCCTTCTACCAGCGCCTTATGGAGTCGCGCCCTTGCATAATTGTCGCTCCCGCATTCCGACTATCGATCGAGGCACCTTACCCTGCCGGGCACGATGATTGCTATGATACCTTGCTCTGGGTACGTGATCATGCGGAGCAATTGGGTGGCGACGCGGACAACCTCATTCTGGCCGGGAATAGTTCGGGTGGTGGGTTGGTTCTGTCAACTGCTCTGCGCGCGCGAGATTCCGGAGACGTAAAAATTGCGTTTTTGATGCCTCTCTATCCAATGATCGACGACCGTACATCCAACTGGAAAACGCTGCCAAAGAACAAGATCACCTGGACGCGCGAACATGGGGTCCTGGCTTGGCACCTGCTGTTGCGAGAGTTGCGGTCGCAAAAGCGATACGACATCCCACCCTACGCTGTTCCAGCGTTGGCTGACGATGTTTCGGGGCTGCCGCCTTCACTTGGCTACGTTGGCGATCTGGACATCTTGCAGGCCGAAGCCGAGGCCATGGCCAAACGTATGAAGCAGGCGGGTTGCGGCGTCACCTACCGCACATTCCCAGGGGTTTTCCATGCAATGGAAGACAGCGCCCCGGGAACGCGTCAAGCGCACGAAGTCAACCAATGGGTTTCCACTGAATTCGCGCGCATGGTCGATAGCTACTGCACGGTGTGAACGGCAAGCTCAATTCCGCGAATTGCGGGCTGGACGCCTGATTGGCCGAAAATGTCAAAAATTTGACCGATGCGACGCTATTGCAAAGGGAGCCCTTTGGCCATTTTGGCGACAGGGAGGACAACAATGCAGTTTGACTATGTGATAGTTGGCGGCGGCTCAGCGGGATGTGTGCTGGCCAACCGTCTCACGGAAAATCCGGACGTTTCTGTTTGCCTGCTTGAGGCAGGCGGCGGCGGGGATAGCATCCTTGTCCGGATGCCAGCTGCCGTCGTTGCGATGCTCCCGGGTAAACCTGCCAAGATCAACAACTGGGTTTTTGAAACCGTCGAACAGCCCGGACTGAACGGTCGAAAAGGCTATCAACCGCGCGGCAAGGCTCTGGGTGGGTCCAACGCCATCAACGCCATGCTGTACGTGCGCGGCCAGCGCGAAGACTATGACGAATGGGCAAATCTGGGCTGTGAGGGCTGGGATTGGAACAGCGTCGTTCCCTATTTCAAGAAATCCGAGAACAACGAACGAGGTGGCGACAACGTGCATGGCGACTCGGGTCCGCTGCAAGTGTCGAACCAGAAAGAACCCCGCCCCGTCACGCGAGATTTCATCGAGGCCGCCAAACAGCTGCAGATCCGCGAGCGGTCCGATTTCAATACCGGCGACAATGAGGGCGTAGGTTTTTATCAGGTCACGCAGTTCCACGAAAAGGTCAAGAATGGAGAGCGCTGCTCCGCTGCTGCGGCCTATCTGTTCCCGGTTATGAACCGCCCGAACCTGACCGTGATCACCAAAGCCTTTGCAACCGGCGTGACCTTTGACGGCAAACGCGCAACCGGCGTGACCTACGAGGAAAACGGCAAAGGCCGTCAGATCGAAGTCAAAGCCAAGCAAGAAGTGCTGCTGTGCGGCGGCGCGCTAAAGACGCCTCAGCTGCTACAGCTGTCCGGCGTTGGCGATCCGGAAGATCTGAAGAAACATGGGATCACCGTGCGCCACAATTTGCCGGGTGTAGGCAAGAACCTACAGGACCACATGGATTTTTCCTTGGTCTACAAATCCGCCGATACCGACAATTTTGGCATCGGCCTTGTGGGTGGGATGAAGCTGATGAGGCACATCAACCGCTGGCGCAAGACCGGCGTGTCGATGGCAGCCACTTGCTTTGCCGAAGGCGCGGCCTTTTTGAAAACATCGTCCGATCTCGACCGCCCCGACATTCAGCTGCATTTCACCATCGCACTGGTCGATGATCATTCGCGCAAGCTGCACTATGGTTATGGATTCAGCTGCCATGTTTGCAAATTGCGCCCCGAAAGCCGGGGTACGGTCACACTCAACAGTGCGGACCCTATGGCGATGCCTGCCATTGACCCGGCTTTTCTGACCGACCACCGCGACCTTGAGACAATGATCAAGGGCGCAAAACTGACGCGCCAAATCCTCGAGGCGCCAGCGCTGGCGAAATACCGCAAGAAAGAGATGTTCGGTACCGAAACCGCCAAATCGGACGCGGATTGGGAACACCACATTCGATCGCGCGGCGATACGATCTATCACCCGGTGGGCACCTGCAAGATGGGCACTGATGAGATGGCCGTGGTCGATCCGGAGCTGCGGGTACGTGGGCTTGAGGGGCTGCGCGTAGTTGATGCGTCGATCATGCCGAACCTGGTCTCGGGCAATACCAACGCGCCCACCATGATGATCGCCGAAAAAGCCGCCGACATGATTAAGGCTGCAAGCTAAACCGCAACCACGAACCTATGCACCCTGCCTGATGCGCAGGAGCAAGAGGAAAGAGTATGAGCACCAATGTCGTTCTGAAGAACATGGATGAGGTTCTGTCGTTCGAGCAGACCCCTTTGCAGGATCGAAATCTGCCCCAAACCACCTATGAGGCGCTGCAAAAAGGGGCGGCTATCAATCCGGATGCACCCGCGCTCAGCTTTTTTCTGAGTGCCGCCACGATGCGGACGCCCTATACGCTGTCCCACGGGCAATTGCTGGGGCGTATCACCCAGACCGCCAACGCGCTGCGACGGTTGGGCTTGGGGCGCGACGATGTGGCAGCTTTCATCCTGCCCAACATGCCTGAGACCCATTACGCCATCTGGGGCGGCAGTGCTGCGGGCGGTATTCTTGCGATAAACCCGCTGATGGAAGCCGATCAGATGGCCGATCTGCTGAAAGGCGCTGGTGCCAAGATCCTGATCACGCTGGAGCAGACTCCGGGGGTCGATATTTGGGAAAAAGCCAGTGCTGCGGCCAAGGATGTGCCCTCGCTGGAACATATCCTCTTGGTCAACTTCGCCACCTATATGAAAGGCGACGGCGTGTGGCCCGAGGCTCTGCCGTTGCCGCCCGTGTCGGCCACAATCGAAGACCGCGATGACATTACCCTGACCCGTCTGCTGGACGAGATCGCAGGCGAAAACACGAGCGTTCTGGAATTTGAAGGTCCCGGTCCGAACGACACCTCGACCATACTGTGTACCGGAGGCACCACTGGCCTGCCCAAGATCGTGCGCCGGACCCATTTCGGCGAGGTCTATAATTCGTGGTGCCCCAGCTTATTTGTCGGGGCCGAGAACGTCGGCCCAGGTACGGCCGCGCTGTGTGGGCTGCCACTGTTTCACACCAACGCCATGCTGGTGACGGGCCTGCTGCCCTGGATGCACGGCGGCCACGTCGTGCTGGCCACTCCCTCCGGTTATCGCGGCGATGGGGTAATCGCGGGGTTCTGGGACATGGTCGAACACTACGGCATTAGCTCGTATTCGGGCGTTCCGACAATCTATGGCGCGTTGCTGCAAGTTCCCCACGCAGGCAAAGACCTCAGTTCCTTGCGTTTCGGGGCCTGCGGTGCAGCACCGATGCCAGTGGAGCTGTTCAACACTTTTGTCGCTGAGACCGGCATCAAGATCATCGAAGCTTACGGCATGACCGAGGGTGTTCTGGCCTCGTCCATGAACCCAATCACGACTGATAATCCGCGCATTGGCTCGATCGGCCTGCGCTTCCCTTATCAAGACATGAAGATCGGCATATTGAACGAAAAGGATGAATTCGTTCGTTGGGCCGAAGTTGATGAGGCCGGCGTGATCTTTATTTCCGGACCGAACGTCTTCAACGGGTACCTGATTGAAGAGCAGAATAAAGGCATCTGGCTCGAGCAGGACGGTAAGCGCTGGTTCAACACTGGCGACCTCGCTCGCTGCGACGCCGAAGGTTATTTCTGGATGACCGGGCGCAAGAAAGAGCTGATCATCCGGGGTGGTCACAATATCGACCCCAAGATCGTCGAAGAGGCGATGCACAAGCATCCCGCAGTTGCCATGGCCGCTGTGATCGGTCGTCCTGATGCAAAAGTCGGTGAAGTTCCAGTGATGTACTACCAGAAGGCATCAGGGATCGAAGTGGATGAGGCCGCGCTGGCCGCATTTGCTCGGGAGCATGTCTCAGAGCGCGCTGCCATCCCGAACGATTTCGTTCTCTTGGATGCGTTGCCGGTGACGGCTGTGGGCAAAATCCACAAGGTCACACTTAACATGATGGAGATCGACCGCACCATCCGTGAATTGGCCAACCAACACGCTGCAGAAATCGGGTCGCTTGAAGTCCTACAGGACTCCAGTCGTGGCATCGTCGCGAGACTGTCGCTGCATAGCGGCCAGGAAGCCATGCGTCACGCCCTTGGTCAGTTCAGTTTCACTGTGGATCTGTAACACCTACTCGCCAAAACCCGCGGGTCCGTCACAGCGTCGTGGGAGGCGACAAAGGCGGGCTCCTTTTCCTAAAGAGGGAGGAAAACAATGGACTTCGCTATAAACGTAGTGGTGCCTGCAGCGCAGGCCTTCATCATGTTCTCACTGGGCCTTGGCTTGGAGATCGACGATTTCCGTCGCGTGTTCCGTCGCCGGACCGCCTTCGCCATCGGAGCTTTTTCGCAGATCGTTCTGCTGCCGATAGCTGCATTTTGCGTCATCATGGCATTCAGTCTGCCACCAGTCATGGCTGCCGGCTTGATGTTGCTCAGTTTCTGTCCTGGTGGTGTCAGCAGCAACGTGATTACCAAACTGTCACGCGGCGATCTGGCCCTGTCGGTTTCGATGACGGCCGTCACCAGTGTCATGGCCTTTATCACCGTACCACCGCTGGCGACATGGTCGGTTCTGTACTTCATGGGCGAGAGCGCTCCCGAATTCTCGTTCTTCGAGATTGCGATCTTCACCTTCCTGGTTACTACTTTGCCCGTTATCACCGGCATCATCGTGCGGCACTTTTTCAACAGAATTGCACGTCGGTTGGAGCGTCCGCTGCAAAACACAGCTGTCGTCTTCTGGGCACTGCTGATCCTCGCGCTGTTTGTGGCAAATCGCGATCTGATCCTCACCTACATGCCGACCCTCGGCTATTCGACCATGACCCTGCCTTTCGTTCTGATGCTGATCGGTCTCGCCTTTGGCAAAATCCTGGGGCTTAGCAAAACAGAAGGTAAAACGGTTGGTATTGAAACCAGCGTCCAAAACTCACCGCTGGGTATAACGTTGGCAATCGTGATAACAGGCACGAGTTCTTCGCTTGCTGAAGTTCCAATGGCGCTACCTTCCGCGCTGTATTCAATCACGATGTACCTGATTGTTCTGCCCTTCATGTTCTACTTCCGCTGGAGAAGCAGAGAAGACGCGGTGCATGGCGTAGCTGCAGAGTAATCCACCAGCCAGAAGCTATGGACTAAGGTAAGAAAGTTCACCGGAAGCCTGTCCGTAAGGGACAGGCTTCCGATGAGACCAAAGCTAAATGCTCGGGCTTCTACATGACGTCAGCATTTGTTGAGCCTGAAAACTACGAAAACTGAGGTTCCGGGAGCCCACGATATGAAGACAGCAATTACAGAAGTGTTCGGCATTGAGCATCCGATCATTCAAAGCGGCATGCACTATGTGGGCTTCTCTGAACTGGCCGCTGCCGTGTCCAATGCGGGCGGCTTGCCCTGGGTGCGGGGCAATCGGGATGCCCATCCCAAAAACTCTTTATGTCTTTCTTTCGTGAGAGAAGCGACCGGGATGTCGCCGAGACATTCCTCCATCAGCCGGTAGACGGAGGTGGTTATTTTCTTCATGTCATTGGAAGGGTAGTTTTCGTCGGTCCTTGCCCGCGCCTGGGAAAGTAAACTGGTGCCTGAACGAACTTGTCGAAGTCATCCAGCCCGTGTTCAGCCAAGAGATCCGAACTGGCATAGCGCACGTCGTCGCCTTCTTGCGCGGCAATTTCCACTTCATTTAATCGACGTTGCAAAGCTGTCGCACGTTTGCCCAGATCGTTCGAAATCGGTGTTGGAAGATTTAGGGCAACGCGGTCTCCAGCGGCGCGCAGCAAAGGCTCGACGTCGGTCCATTGTCTGTTCCTTGCGGCCTGCCGGAGACGGCGGTTTTCTTCCTGCAGCGCTTCGATCCTCTGATCGACCTCGCCAGCGCTCAAGACAGTGTCTTGGTTTTGCTCTTGTAGCATGCCCTCAAGTGCTGAGCGTAGCATCTCAGTCAAGACGGCTTTGGCGGTCTCGGGGTTCAGCGAGTCTTTAATCAGTGCGTCCACGTGTGTTTTCTCCATCTGCTCGAGGACGGTGAGCAGCGCGGCTGAGCGCTTCACGGCGTCGAGCGGGAGATCGGTTCGCAGCGACAGGCAAAGAAACTGGTTTGGGACCTGGTTTGATAGTCTTTTTGGCAGGCGTTTTCGGAAATAGAAAATACGGCCGCGGCGCATGAGGTAGGGGCCGGCATGGTAACGGGGTTTGCGCAACCGACCGCCGGGTCGGTTACTGGCCGGCTGTGTCACAGTTTCCGAATGCTGTGACACATCTGATTTTCCGGAGGCTCTGTCGCCTCTTATTTTCCTGGCTTTTCTGGAAAAGGTGGCTGGGGTGGTAGGATTCGAACCTACGATACACGGTACCAAAAACCGCTGCCTTACCACTTGGCTACACCCCAACGGTGAGGCGCTATCTACGATTGTTGTTTGGGGGGTTCAAGTCCTTTCAGACAAAAAATCAGCTCAGGTCAAAATATTTTTTCAAACCTAAGCAGCCGTCATACTGGAGCTTTCAGGACGGCATTCAAGGGATCGCTTTTTAGGGTTCGTAGCCCCCAAGCTCTAGAAGATCGTCACAAAAGCGGTGTGCTCGGAAACCGCTGGTAGGCATTGTGATGTGACAGGCGACCTAAGTGCGTGCCATTCATTTAAATAGCCCATCAAAAAAAGTAGGTGAAAGATGAAATATCTGCGCACACCAGACGAACGTTTCCAAGCGTTGTCGGACTACGATTTCACTCCGCATTATACACAGATCGACGACACTGAAGGCGGGTTTATGCGGCTCCACCATGTCGACCAAGGACCGCAAGAGGCCGCGCCTGTCTTGATGATGCATGGTGAGCCAAGTTGGTCATACCTGTACCGACATATGATCAAGGGATTCGTCGCGCAGGGTCATCGGGCGATTGCACCGGATTTGATTGGCTTTGGGCGGTCGGACAAACCGACCGAGCGCGACGATTACACCTATGCGCGCCATGTGGCCTGGATGGGAGAATGGCTTCGTAAAACAGACCTGCGCAACATCACTCTGTTCTGTCAGGACTGGGGCGGTTTGATCGGCCTGAGACTATGGGCAGAAATGCCGGACAGATTCGCACGTATTGTGGTTTCGAATACGGCTTTACCCACTGGTGATCAGCCAATGGGTGAGGCGTTCGAAAATTGGCGGACATTCAGTCAGACTGTCCCGGTTTTTCCGGCAGGTGGCATCCTTCAAGGCGGAACCGAGACGAGCTTGTCCGACGAGACATTGGCAGCCTATGACGCGCCGTTTCCCGATGAAAGCTACAAAGCCGGTGCGCGCCAGTTCCCCATGCTTGTTCCCGCGTCACCGGACGATCCGGCTGCTGGACCCAATAGGCAGGCTTGGGAGGTGATACAGGGACTTAAAACACCGGTTCTTACGGCCTTTGGTGCAGATGACAAAGTCATGGCAGGGATCGATCAGATATTCCAAAAACTGTGCCCCGGCGCTGCGGGACAACCTCATGTCGTGCTGCCCAAGGCAGGCCACTTTCTGCAAGAGGATGTCGGCGCTGAACTAGTAAAGCTGACCTGCGATTTTATTGAAAGGACGTCCTAGTTACCGGAGCAAGCCGATCATTCGCGAACTTCACCGGCGTCTACACCCCAAAGATTCGACTTGAGTGTCCAACCTTTGTAACCACCGGCTGAGATCCGACACCAGTCAATGGTGCAACTGCCCAGCCGGGCAACAACTCCGGCCTCGAACTGGGCGCTGACCGGTGAGTTCGGATCGGGGTTGGTGTATACGGGCAGCATTTCGGATTCGATCAAAACCGTCCGTACGCCGGACAACAAAGCATAGTGTACCCAGCCACCGGCTCCGTCGCGATCCTGAACCTTCCGCCAGTTTCCGAATTCGGCCGTCACCTGCAAGGGCATCCCACGCCGTTTGAAGACCCAGTCGATTCGATGTGTCAAAGACGGGCCGCGTCGCACATTTCCCTCGGCTGCCTTCATCGAGACGAAACGCGGCAGCGGCAAGTTCGTGACTTGGCCGCGTTTATCCTGTGCAGCTGCACTTGACGCGCAAATTCCTATCAGGATCACGCTTATCAGCGCCGTTATTCGGCGTTTTGCGGGTAGAATACCACTCACTGACGGTCTGCTCTTGTGCCTGTTGATCTTGTTTCGAAAAAAGGTGGTTTCAATGCCCTTGGGGTTCTTGTGCCCCGCCTTTTCCTGCGCCACGATGCCATGGCGCGCGAAGTTTTGCAAAGCAGTGGGAGTGCACAGGTGCCAAGAGAACGTCTGAGTGTTGTCGTTACGCGACGGTTGCCCGAGGCGGTGGAAACGCGATTGAGCGAACTGTTCGATGTTCAGCTGCGTACAGACGATGCCCCCATGACCCGAGATGAGCTTGTCGCCGCGGTCAAAGAGGCAGATGTGCTGGTTCCCACCATCACCGATACAATCGACGGCGGGCTGCTGGGGCAGGCGGGTGAGAACTTGCGCCTGATCGCCAACTACGGTGCAGGGGTCGACAATATTGATGTGGCAACCGCCCGCCAGCGGGGCATCCTAGTGTCCAACACGCCGGGGGTGCTGACCGATGATACCGCCGACATGACCATGGCGCTGATTCTTGCAGTAACGCGTCGTATCCCCGAGGGGCTTTCTGTGATGCAGAAATCCGAATGGGATGGATGGGCTCCTAATGCGTTGTTGGGCGGCAGAATCGGTGGGCGCCGTCTGGGCATCCTTGGTATGGGTCGGATCGGGCAGGCCGTAGCGCGGCGGGCCAGCGCCTTTGGGATGCAGGTGCACTACCATAACCGCCGCCGTCTGCGGCCTGAAACGGAACAGGAGCTTGAGGCAACCTATTGGGAAAGCCTTGACCAGATGGTTGCGCGGATGGATGTGATATCTATCAACTGCCCGTCGACACCGTCTACTTTTCACCTGATGAACGCGCGGCGGCTGAAGCTGATGAAACCCTCGGCGGTGATCGTGAACACTTCGCGCGGCGAGGTGATCGATGAGAACGCTTTGACCCGGTTGATCCGCTCGGGCGAGATCGCCGGGGCAGGTCTGGATGTGTATGAGCACGGCACCGATGTGAACCCACGCCTGCGGCAATTGTCCAATGTCGTGTTGCTGCCTCATATGGGGTCCGCGACGTTGGAAGGCCGGATTGAGATGGGCGAAAAGGTCATTATCAATATAAAAACATTCGAAGACGGCCACCGCCCACCGGATCAGGTGGTTCCTGCCATGCTCTGACGCATCACGCAGGCAGGTGGCTTTTAATTTTTAGGAGGACACTATGAAACGAAGTCTGATTTCAGGATTGCTATTGTCCGTCATGGCCTTTGCTGGCCCGGCCATAGCGCAAGAAGCAGCCGACGCCGTCGCACCCGAAGGTGGTTCGACCGGACAGGTGCAGGGCCTGACCGAAGAGGTCATCGCCGCACTGGAAGCCAAGCTCGCGGGCGAGCCGGTCACTTCGGAAAACTGGATGGTCGCAGCAGCGAACCCGCTGGCAGTTGAAGCTGGGGCCAAGGTTCTGCGGGCCGGAGGATCAGCAGCCGATGCGATGGTTGCCGTTCAGGTTGTACTGGGTCTGGTTGAACCTCAGTCGTCGGGCCTTGGGGGCGGTGCGTTCCTGGTCTGGTATGATGCCGCAACCGGTCAGATGACCACGTTGGATGGCCGTGAAACGGCTCCGTTAGAGGCAAATCATCGTCTGTTTCAGGATGAAAACGGCGAACCTCTTAAGTTCTTCGATGCTGTTGTCGGTGGCTTGTCTGTCGGAACACCAGGCACCCCGGCACTGTTGGAAGAAGCGCATCGCCGCTGGGGCCGCAGCCCATGGCCGAGCCTATTTGCAGACGGGATCACACTGGCTGACGACGGATTCCTGGTCTCGCCCCGGTTGGCAAGCCTTGTTGAAAAGGACGCCGAGCGACTGTCACGTTTCCCGGTAACGGCCTCGTATTTCCTGCCGGATGGCAAGCCGCTTGAGCAGGGGCAGCGTCTGGTGAATCCGGACTATGCTGACACGCTGCGCACGCTTGCCAGCGAAGGCTCGGCTGGCTTCTATGGCGGAGAGATCGCCGCCGGGATCGTTAGCACCGTTCGCGGGGCCGAAGGCAATCCCGGTGTATTGTCGGGTATCGATCTGGCGCTGTATCAGGTGATCGAACGCGAACCGGTCTGCGCGACCTATCGCGCCTACGAGGTCTGCGGCATGGGGCCACCATCTTCGGGCGCGCTGACAGTTGGGCAGATCCTGGGCATGTTGGACGGATATGATCTGGCCGAGTACGGACCAGAAGATATCAATACCTGGCGTCTGATCGGAGATGCCTCGCGGCTGGCTTTCGCTGATCGCGGCCGCTACATGGCCGATCACGACTTTGTCCCGATGCCGACACAGGGGCTGGTCGACCCCGGCTATCTGTCCGAACGCGGAGAGCTTTTGAACACGGATGGTGCTTTGATCGACGCGAAACCGGGTAACCCGGCCTTCGATCATGCATCAAACTGGGCAGATGACGTGTCGATCGAGCTACCATCGACATCGCATATCTCGATCGTGGATCAATACGGCAATGTCCTCTCGATGACCACGACCATTGAGAATGGGTTTGGATCCCGTCTCATGACCAACGGGTTCTTGTTGAACAACGAATTGACGGATTTCTCGTTCAAGACCCACAAGGACGGTGTGCCAATTGCCAATCGGCTTGAACCCGGCAAGCGGCCCCGGTCGTCGATGAGCCCGACAATCGTAATGCAGGACGGCAAACCGGTTCTGGCCATCGGCTCACCCGGAGGCAGCCGGATCATCGGCTATGTCGCCAAGTCGATCATCGCGTGGGCAGACTGGGATATGGATGTCCAGCAGGCCCTGTCCTTGCCGCATCTGGTCAACCGGTTCGGCACCTATGACGTGGAACAAGGCACCGCAGCCGAAGGGTTCACGGATGGGCTTACCACGCTGGGGTACGAGGTTAATCCGCGCGACCTGACCTCGGGGCTGCACGCGATCGAGATCGGCGACGTTCTGATTGGTGGCGCGGATCCAAGACGTGAAGGCATTGCGCTGGGCGAATAACCCGGCGCCTAAATAAGGAGCAGCATGGTGCAGGCAGTTGCGTTGCCTCGGAATGAAAACGGGATACAAACGGTTGTCGGAATTCTGAAACAGAAATTCGGCGACCGGTTGCAAACCGGTCAGGCCATTCGTGAACAGCATGGCCACACGACGACCTGGATTGAAAACCAAAGCCCCGACGCCGTTGTTTTTCCGCATTCTACCGACGAAGTGGCGGAGATTGTCAAAGCCTGCGCCACACACAAGGTTCCGGTGATCGCCTTTGGCACCGGAACCTCGCTTGAGGGGCATGTGAATGCGCCTGCCGGAGGAATTTCGGTTGATCTGACACAGATGAACAAGGTGCTGGCCGTGAATGCCAGTGATCTGGACTGTGTCGTGCAACCCGGTGTCACGCGCGAAGATCTGAATACCCATCTGCGCGATCAGGGCCTGTTCTTTCCAATCGATCCCGGCGCGAATGCGTCGCTGGGTGGAATGGCAGCCACGCGCGCCTCGGGTACGAACGCGGTGCGCTACGGTACGATGAAGGATAATATCCTCAGCCTTGAGGCCGTGATGCCCGACGGGCAGATCATACGTACCGGCCACCGGGCCAAAAAATCCTCGGCGGGGTATGACTTGACCCGTTTGCTGATCGGCGCCGAAGGCACGCTGGGCATCATTACCGAGATCACCTTGCGACTGCAGGGCATCCCCGAGGCAATCTCCTCGGCGCGTTGTTCTTTTCCAACCGTCGATGCGGCCTGTCAGGCTGTGATGATGACCATTCAATACGGTGTGCCTGTTGCCCGCATAGAACTGCTGGACGAGATGTCGGTGCGCGCCGCTAATGCCTATTCCAATCTGGCCTTGCCGGAAACGCCGCTGTTGTTGCTTGAGTTTCACGGCTCGGAACACGGTGCCGTCGAACAAGCCGAGACCTTCGGTCAAATCGCTGAAGAGTTTCAGGGTACCGATTTTACTGCGACCACGACCACCGAAGAGCGGAACAAGCTGTGGCAGGCCCGGCACGATATGTATTGGGCAAGCCTGCAGCTTCGGCCGGGCGCGCGCGGAATCTCTACCGATGTTTGCGTTCCGATCTCGCGACTGGCCGAGTGCGTCACGGCCACGCAAGAAAAGGCGCAAGAGCTGGGCTTGATGGCCCCCATGGTTGGGCATGTCGGAGACGGCAACTTTCATACCTTGTTGCTGATCGACATGGACAATGCCGATGAGGTCGCGAAAGCCGATGGTTTTGTGGGTTGGCTCAACGATCTTGCGATCTCGATGGAAGGCACCTGCACCGGCGAACATGGAATCGGGCAGGGCAAGCGTCCGTATCTGGTCAAAGAACTGGGTGAAGCCACCCGTTATATGGCAGCCATTAAGGCGGCGCTGGATCCCGACAACATCATGAACCCCGGCAAAATTCTGTAGCTGCTTCACTTCCATTTGAGTGAATGCGCCACCAAAGGTCGGTTTTGCCCTTTTTTGCGTCGGCTGGACTTCGCGCTAAGACGCAGGCTTGGGCATAAACCTTGCCAAACAGACTCAATCCGGAGAGCGGGCGAATGAAAACCCAAGTCAAAGCACTGGTTGTCGGCGGCGGTGCCGTCGGGACCTCGATTGCATACCACCTTGCCAAGGCAGGCTGGGACGATGTGATGCTGATCGAACGGGACGAGCTGACATCTGGTTCTACGTGGCACGCGGCGGGCTTGTTGCCGCTGTTCAACATGTCTTACGCGACCACCCACATCCACAAATACTCGGTCGATTTCTACAAGACGCTTGAGGAAGAGACCGGCCTGAACGCAGGCTTTGCTGTGGTCGGCAACCTTCGCATGGCGCAGACGCAAGAGCGTATGGACGAATACATGCTCTATGCCTCGACCGCCGAGACCTGTGACGTGGCTTATGAATGGCTGACACCCGAGCAGATCAAGGAACGCTGGCCGCTGATCGAAACCTCGGACCTGAAGGGCGCGATCTATCACACTGAAGATGGCTATATTAACCCCGCCGATGTGACTCAGGCGATGGCCAAGGGTGCCCGTCAGCGCGGAGTTGATATCGTCCGTAAACTGCAGGCCGATGCTTTCCACTGGAACGGCACCCACTGGGAAGTCACCTGCACCAAGATGGTCGAAAAGGGCGGCAACCTTGTCGAAAGCGACGAGCAGGTGGTCATCACGGCCGAACATGTCGTGACCGCATCGGGTAACCACGCACAGCGCACCGCCAAGATGCTGGGCATCAAGATGCCTGCGATCCCGGTCGAGCATACGTTTATCGTCATGGACAAAGACCCCGAACTGGTCAAATGGCGCGAGGCTGGCAACCCCGAGCACCCCGTTGTGCGCGACGCCGACAATGAATCCTATGCGCGCGAAGAGCGCGGCGGCTGGATTCTGGGTATCTATGAACACGGCGCTCCTGCGCGCTTTGAACATGGCGTGCCTGATAGTTTCCGCGCCGATCTGTTCCCGTTGGATCTGGACCGGATCGCCGATCAGTACATGGCGATGGCTGAGCGCGTGCCGTCCTGCGCCGAATCCGGCCTAAAAGACGATTTCAACGGCCCGATCTGCTATACTCCCGACGGCAACCCGCTGGTCGGTCCGGCTCCGGGCCTGCGCAATATGTGGCTGGCCGAGGGCTTCTCGTTCGGGATCACTGCTGCAGGCGGCACCGGCTATTATCTGGCGCAGTTGATGGTTGATGGCGAAGCCGAGATCGACATGGCCTCGTTGGACCCCAAACGGTATTCGTCGAACTGGATGACCACCGAATTCGCGGCGCGCAAGAACGAAGAATGCTATGAGCACGTCTACATCCTGCACCACCCCGACGAAGAGCGTGAAGCCTGCCGTCCGCTGCGTACTGTTCCGGCCTATGACCGCCAAAAAGCGCGTGGCGCACAATTCGGCTGGGTGAACGGCTGGGAGCGTCCGAACTATTTCGGCCCCGTCGATGCGCCTGATAATTTCGACAAGGAAAGCCGCAGTTTCCGTCGCGGTGGATGGTGGAAACACGCCGTGGAAGAAGCCAAGGCGATCCGCGAAGGCGTGGGCCTGATCGACGCGTCGGTCTTCACCAAGCATGTCGTCAAGGGCCCCGGTGCGACTCAGTTCCTGGATTGGTTCACCTGTAACAAGCTGCCCAAGGTCGGTCGTATCAACCTGACCTACGCGCTGACCTCGCATGGGACTACCCGCACCGAATACACCATCGTTCGCAATGGCGAGAACACCTACTACATCGTCTCTGCCGGTGCCTGGACCGAGTATGACGCGGATTATCTGCGCAAGGCGGCCGAGGACAAGATGGAGGAGTTCGGCTACATCGAAATCCAGGACGTGACCACCCAGTGGGGCGTCTTCGCAATCGCCGGACCCAAGTCGCGTGACGTTCTGAAAGAGGTCATCAAGGACGCCGATCCGGAAACCGCGCTGTCCAACAAGCGCTTCCCATGGCTATCGGCCCGTCAGATCGAACTGGGCATGTGCCCCGTGAACGCAATCCGCGTGGCTTATACCGGCGAACTGGGCTGGGAATTGCATCACCCGATCGAGATGCAGAACTACCTGTTCGACCTGCTGGAAAAAGCCGGCGAGAAGCACGGTATGAAGTTGGTCGGCGCCCGCGCCCAGAACTGGCTGCGTCAGGAGAAATCCTATCGCGCCTTCGGCACCGAACTGGGTCGCGATGCGACCCCGCTGGAAGCCGACCTGCCGCGCTTTGTCGACCTGTCGAAAGACTTCTACGGCAAGGCCAAGCTGGAAGAGACCGGTGTGCGCGTGAAGTGCTGCACTCTGCTGATTGAGGGGCCGGACGATGCGGACCCGTGGGGCCGCGAGGCGCTGTATACGCCGGAAGGTGAACGCGTCGGTCGTCTGACCTCGGGCGGTTATTCGGTCGCGTTCGAGAAATCCATCGGCATGGGCTATGTGAAACCTGAGCTGGCGGTCGAAGGCACCAAGCTGCAAGTTAAAATACAGGACAAGCTGTGGGATGCGGTTGTGACCTGCGACAGCCCATATGATCCAAAGAACGAAACCATCCGAAAGGACGGTTGATACAGAGTATCAATTCAGGCGGCGCAAAAATGCGCCGCCTGAAAAAGCCGATTTGGCAGATCAAGCGTTTTCGATCAGAGGCCAGGCTTTTCCACCACAAACGCCAAATTGTTCGCAGGCATCTCAATGGTGTTCACAAGGCTCAGGCCCTGTTCCAGCATACACCCGATAACGTCTTGATCGTTCTTGTACCCGATTTCCGCATCTTGTTGCACCAACGCGTTATGGAACCGTTGGTCACCATCACTGGTCAGTTGCCCTGATCGCATGAAAGGCCCGTAAAGGACAAAGCGTCCGCGTGGGTTCAGGGCCTTTGCAGCCTCAGTCAGAATGGTTTGAGTTTCCTGCCAGCTGATCAGATGCGTCAAGTTGATCAGGACAATCAGGTCGCGTTCACCATACTTTTTATGCCACCCCGCTGCCGTTACATCCAATTCCACAGAGTTGGCAATATTGGCATGCTCGGCAGCATACGTGTCGATGCTTGAGCGGCGCTCGGGCTCAATTTCAGTCGGTTGCCACGCCAAACCTGGCAGTTTTCGGGCGAATGCGCTGACGTGCTGCCCTGTGCCACTGGCAAGCTCCAGTGCATGGCCAGCGGTCGGAGCCCATTCCGCAAGCAGGTCTGATAAGGCTTCGGCGTTGCGGGTGGCCGCCGGGGCGATCATTCGGGCGCCCTCGGCCTGCGTTGCAACACTGGCGTTTGCGGGAAGGGTGCGTTTGCTCATTATCGGAACCTGCAGGGCTTTAGGGCGTTTACACTGTCTGCGTCTAAGTCAGAGGTCGCGCCAGTTACCAAATCTGCAACCAGTTTAGACGCGGCGGGCGATGTCTGGAACCCATACCCGCCCTGACCGGCAGACCAGATAAATGTCGGCTCGGACGGTTCCGGCCCCAGAACCAATGTGCCGTCCGGGGCAAAGCTGCGTAGCCCAGCCCAGTTGGCCTCAAGCCGGGTAACGGGTTCAGTCATCATTTCTTCGTACCGGGCCAGCCCTTCGGCAAGGATCATGTCTTCCGCATAGGCGTCATGTGGCGGCACAGGGGTCGCCTCGGACGGAGAGACAATCAGACTGCCTGCGTCTGGTTTGGCATACCACCCTTCGCCTGCACCCAGCATCATGGGCCAACCTCGCACATCGTAGCCACCCGGAGCTGGAATGCGTGCCATCGATCGTCGCCTGGGACTGATACCAACCGGCGCAATCCCGGCCAAAGCAGCGACCTCGTCGACCCAGGGTCCAGCGGCATTGATGACAAGGCGCGCTTCGTAACGATGTTGGCCGTCAACCACCCAGTTCTTGTGTTTTTTCAGGGACGTGACACGGTTTTTTGTCAGAACCGCTCCGTCATTGCGGCGAATGGTTCGGGCAAAATCCTGCATCAAACGGTCGGTGTCGATGTCGAATGCGGCGTCGCTGATCGCCGCGTGGCTCAGGACCTCTGGGTTCAGGATAGGCACACGCGAAACTGCGTCCGAGTTGGAGATAACTTGCATCGAAAGATCGCTGACATCGCGGTCAAAGGCCTCTTGCTGCGATGCGTTGGCGACCAACATAAGGCCGCGAGGGGTAAGATACCCACCTTCGTGCAGAAACCCGGCGCTGGCCCGGTTCAAAGCAACGACCGATGGAGGACCATAGCTTTCCTCGAACAAGGCGGCCGAGCGGCCAGAGGCGTGGTACCCAAGGGCGTCTTCGGCCTCAAGCACGGCAACTTTACCGAAAGCAGACAGGCGCGCCCCGGTGCTGAGGCCAGCTATCCCTCCACCGATGATGAGGAAATCTATCATGCCGCTTGAATCCTTGAAAAAATACCGCACAGACGAGGCAAGCCGCGCAGCGCATACTAAGCAGGCTTGAATTTGGGCATCAACCCATCCAAACACGTCATATACAATTATAGGAGGGCAGGGTGACAGCCGCAGATTTACACCCAATGGCCACGGGACATATTCCCCACTACGTGGTCCAGGCGGATGGCAGTGATTATCTTTTGACATTCATGTTCGTGTTTACGGTCGGCGTGATCATCTTGATCGGTGTGGGGTATTTCACACTGCATTCGATTCCGGAAAAAATTGCACACGAATCCAATCATCCCCAGTTTCAACTGGTTGGTATTCTTGCCCTGCTGGCCTTGTTTACTCATAACGGCTTGTTCTGGATTGCCGCCATTTTGGTCGCCGGTTTTCAATTCCCCGACGTAGGTGCGCCATTGCGTGCGATTGCCGATGCGATCCGATCTTTGGGTCCGCAGCGTCAGGATCCACCCGTGCCCCCGTCGCCCGAACATCAGGAGCAATAAGATATGCTTGAAACGCTGATGTGTGCACTGGTCACGGTGCTACCGGATTACCTGTTCCGCCGCTTTGTCCAAGGCAAACGGATCGGGCACGAGATCACTCTGTTCACCATGTGGTATGAGCTGCGCTGGGGTCTGACCACCTGCGCCATTCTGGCGCTGACCGTGATCACTACGCTGTTCTATTTTCACCCTGCCAGCAAGACAGCAGCGTCTTACTTTCGTACGGTGACAATCCTGCCGCAATTGGGTGGACGCGTCGCCGAGGTTTATGTGACCAACAACCAGCTGGTTGTTGCTGGGCAGCCCATTTTCCGAATGGAAGATTTCACCCAAACGGCAATGGTCGAGGCTGCCCATGCGCAGATCGCGCAGGTTCAGGCCTCGTTGAAAGTGGCCGAGACCGATCTGGCCGAAGCGACTGCCGGAATTGCAGGCGCCAAGGCCTCGCTGGATCAGGCGATTGAGGACCTTGAGCGTAACACGACTCTGCGCGACGAAGGGTCCAGCGCCGTGCGTCTGGCCGAGATTGACCGGCTGGAAAACATCGTCGCTGAACGCGAAGCCAAACTTGTAGCTGCAGAGGCGAAACGAGCCGCTGTTGTTCAACAGATCGAAGAGCTTATCCCGGCACAGCTTGCCAGTGCGAACGCGCAACTGGACGCGGCCCTGACCGAGCTGGACAAGACCGTTGTTGCCGCAGGTGTGACAGGCCGGGTCGAGCAATTCGGCTTGCAAGTCGGCGATTTCGTAAGCCCCTTGTTGCGCCCTGCGGGCATTCTGGTGCCGTCGCATTCAGGTCATGACCGGTTTCAGGCGGCCTTCAACCAGATGTCGGCACAAGTCATCAAACCGGGCATGGTCGGTGAACTTGGCTGTATGACCAAACCCTTCACCGTTATTCCAATGGTTGTGGTGGAGGTGCAGGATGTAATCCCTTCGGGACAAATCCGTCCATCCGATGAATTGCGTGACGTGCAGGCCAACACCTACCCTGGCTCGATCCTTGTTTACATGGAACCGCTCTACAAAGGCATGGCTGACGACATCCCTCCGGGCAGCAACTGTTTGGCAAATGTCTACACCAGCAATCACGAGAGGCTGGAGCATGAAGATCTGGGCTTCTGGCATGCAGCGTTCTTGCACGTGGTCGATACGATCGGTGTGGTGCACGCAGCGGGTCTGCGCTTGCGGTTGATCCTGATGCCTGTGAACACGCTGGTTCTGAGCGGGCATTAACGACAAATTAGCTACATGGTTACAGAGACGCCCCAAAACATCATAGTTTTGGGGCGTTCTCGGCGCGGGTCTTTCGTTCAAGTGACAGAATATCTTGGGCAGGAAGCAAAGACAGGTTGACGTGTGCTTCAAGCGGGATCAGGCCGCGTAGTTGCAAATCAAGATACCGCAAACAACAGACCCGCAAGAATGACGTAAAATTACCTACATCATGCCCTGCATCCAGGCTTTCATTGTATAGCCTGTGCAACAGTTGGGGCACGGTAAGCTCATCCCTCTCGCTGACGGTTTCAAGCGTACGCCAGAAGAGCTCTTCCAGGCGCACGCTGGTGACCATACCTTCCATTCGGAATGAACGGGTGTGAGAAGCCCAAAGCGCCGGATCGGCATCGATAAACAACTGGCACATTGGCTTCCCCTTCGCTTCAGCGTCCCAGCCGCTCTTTGACGTCGGCCGCGAAGTCTTCGTATCGACGCAATGACTTCACCTCGACCTTAACATGATGACCCATTTTCTGCATGATGGGCAGATCGAACAGAATCCTGTCCAGAGTATCTGGATCTTCGACATCGACGATCGCCGTCACTTTGCGTTCACCGACAACCTTCCACAAGTCTTTGACGACGCCCGCCGACTTCGCGCCCAAGGCGGCTTCGGCCTCTTCTGCCCAGACACCCAGCAGACCTTGCTGGGCCATCGTAGCATCGTATTCAACGTTGAAATTCAGTTGATAAAGCATGTTTTCCTCCGAGTTTTTTGACGCGTTCAGATAAAGCGACCACCTTTTTCGATCACTTCGATTTGATAACCGTCGGGGTCCGACACAAAGAAAAACCGCGCTACGCGCGTTCCTCCGGGACGGAAATCCACGATGTCTTTGGGATAGGCTCCTAGATCACGGATGTGACCATGCATGGCGTCCAGGTCATCGACGACAAAGGCGATGTGACCGTATCCATTACCCAGATCATAAGGTTCACTACGATCTTTGTTTATGGTCAGTTCTAGCTCGAAATCGGAACCTTCCGAAATCATGTAGATCAGGGTAAAGCTCTCAAAGTCGAGCCGATCCTTAACCTTCAGATCAAAAGCTGTCTTATAAAACGCCACGGCCCGGCCTTCATCGATAACCCGGATCATGCTGTGTGCAAGTTTTGCCATCTGCGCACCTCCTGCGGCTTTGTACCGGGCAGAGAACGCGAAGTGGTATTATAGGACTAATACAACCCTGAATTTTTGCTGGGGAAGGCGTGCAACTCGGTTGATGGTTGCCGCCATCAAGGCCAAGGTACACGCAAAAGCAGACCAAGAAAAAAGGCCCGCAAACTCTGCGGGCCTTACAAGTATTAGCTGAGATACTGGTTTACTGCGGAATTTCGCCTTCCAGCCCTTCAACGTAGAAGTTCATGCCAGCCAGGGTACCGTCATCGGCTGTTTCGCCGTCTGCCAGCCAGTCGCTACCGTCCTGCTTTTTGATCGGGCCGGTGAAGGGGTGGTATTCACCTGCAGCCATTGCGGCTTTCAAAGCCAGCGCCTCTTCCTTGACATCAGCAGGTACCGCGTCGGAAATCTCGCCGATAGCGACCATGCCTTCGCGGATACCGTCCCAGGTGTTCGCGCTTTCCCATGTGCCGTCCATCACAGCCTTGGTCCGTGCGATGTAGTAAGGTGCCCAGTCATCAATGATTGACGACACGCGCGGGAAGGGGGCGTATTCGCTCATGTCAGATGCCTGACCGAAGGTGACCACGTTGCCCGCTTCTTGTGCCGCGGCCTGCGGTGCGGTCGAGTCAGTGTGCTGCAGGATCACGTCAGCGCCCTGTTCGATCAGAACGGTGGCGGCGTCAGCTTCTTTCGCGGGGTCAAACCAGGTGTAGGCCCAGATGATCTTGAACTCGACATCCGGATTTACGGCTTTGGCGTGCAGATAGGCCGAGTTGATGCCGCGGATCACTTCAGGGATCGGGTAGGATCCAATATAGCCGATAATGTTCGATTTGGTCATCTTACCCGCTATGTGACCCTGAACCGCGCGGCCTTCGTAGAAACGCGCCGAATAGACCGAGACGTTTTCGGCGGTTTTATAGCCGGTCGCGTGCTCGAACTTCACGTTCGGGAATTTCTTGGCAACGTTGATGGTCGGGTCCATGTAACCAAACGAGGTGGTAAAGATCAGGTCTGCGCCTTCCAGCGCCATCTGCGTCATTACGCGCTCGGCGTCGGGGCCTTCTGGGACGGACTCGACAAAAACGGTTTCAACCTTGTCGCCAAACTCTTCTTCAACGGCCAGACGACCTTTGTTGTGTTCGTAGGTCCAGCCGCCATCGCCGACTGGGCCAACGTATACGAAGCCGACCTTTGTCTTTTCGTCGGCCATCGCTCCCGAAGCCAGCCCGAGCGCCATGGCGGCGCTTGCCAAAAGTGTAGTGAATTTCATGTGGTACTCCCCAAGTTGGTTCAGTTGGCCCCGTCTAGTGCGAGGCATGGAAGGTCCGGCCCAGTGAGGCAGGTGCGCTGCTCTTGTCGGCCGAAAGGATCACAAGCACAAGGATCGTGATGATGTAGGGCGACATTGCCAGATACTCGACCGGAATGGCAACGCCCGCCGCCTGCAAATTGAGCTGCAAAACGGTGATACCGCCGAACAAGTAGGCACCCAGCAACGCACGCCACGGCTTCCAACTGGCGAACACCACCAGTGCAAGGGCGATCCAGCCAACCCCGGAGGTCATGCCCTCGGTCCATTGGGGCACGCGGATCAGGCTGATGTAGGCTCCGCCCAGGCCCGCACAGGCTCCGCCGAACAGGATCGCCATGACGCGAATCTTGATGACCTTGTAGCCAAGCGCGTGCGCGGCATCGTGGTTTTCCCCGACCGCGCGCAGGATCAGACCTACGCGAGTGTACTTTAGCGTAGCCCAAACCGCTGCAGTCAAAGCGATGCCGACATAAAGGATAGGGTCATGCTGGAACAGGATAGGACCGATCACCGGAATATCGCTGATCACCGGGATATGGATATCTCCCATGCTCGGGGGTTTGCCGCCTACATAGCTTTGCCCCATCAGAGCGCTAAAGCCGAGTCCGAACAGGGTCAGGGCAAGACCGCTGGCGACCTGGTTGGCCAAGGCCACCTGTGTCAGCACCACAAACAACAATGACAGAACCGCGCCGCCAATGGCTGCCGCGATAAAGCCCAGCCAAGGTGACCCGGTCTCGACCGAGATCGCAAAGCCACTGATCGCGCCGACGATCATCATGCCCTCGACGCCAAGGTTCAAAACGCCTGCTTTTTCAACAACCAGCTCTCCGATCGCGGCCAGCAGCAGGGGGGTTGCGGCCACCATCAAAGAGGCGACCAGAAGGACGGGGTTAATTTCACCAAGGTCCATTACGCCACCTCGCTACGTGCCGCACGGATGCGGTAGTTTGTCAGAAGATCGAAAGCCAGCAGGAAGAACAGAAGCATCCCCTGGAACACCTGAATTGCAGCGGCGGGCAGGCCCAACTGAGACTGCGCGATTTCACCGCCGATATAGGTCAGCGCCATCAAGCCGCCGGCCAACAGGATACCCACCGGGTGCAGGCGGCCAAGGAAGGCTACAATGATCGCGGTAAAGCCATATCCCACGTTGAAGTCGATGCTAACCACGCCCGACGGGCCTGAGACCTCGAACATCCCCGCCAGACCGGCCAGAGCGCCGGACAGGCCCAGACAAAACAGGATCAGACGGGCTGGGTTCACACCGGCAAACTTCGCAGCGCGCGGAGCTTCACCGGTCAAACGGATGTGAAAGCCCAGCATGTGCCGGTTCAGAAGGACATAGGAAAAGATCACTGCGATGAGGGCTGTCACGACGCCCCAGTGCATCCCAGATCCCGCGATCAACTCGGCATTATGCGCACTGTCATAGGATTGCAGATTACGCGATCCGGGAAAGCCAAACCCCTCGGGGTTTTTCAACAAGCCAAGCGACATCGAAGCCAGCATCTGCTCGGCAACGTAGACCAGCATCAGAGAAACAAGGATTTCGTTGGTGCCAAAGCGAACCTTCAGAAAGGCCGGGATCATCGCCCAGAGCCAGCCACCGAATGCCCCCGCGATTACCATGATCGGAAAAATGTAAAACGCGTCCAGAGGGTAAAAGGCGAGACCCGCACCGGCCCCAAATATGGCGCCCATGATATACTGCCCCTCGGCCCCGATATTCCATATGCCGGCACGGAAACCCAGCGACAGACCAATGGCGATCAGCACCAAAGGCGCCCCTTTCACCAGCAGCTGCGGGCGGTAATAGAATGCAAACTCACCGAACAGGGGTTCCCAGAAAATGGTGCCGATGGCCTCGACCGGGTTCTTCCCCAGAATGGCGAACAGCAGCCCTCCGAATACCATTGTCGCCAACACCGCGACCAAAGGGGTGGCATAAGACCACGCCTTGGACGGCTGTGGCCGTTTCTCCAACACAATCATCCGCTCATACCCCTGTTTTCGTATTTTTCTGTAATAGCTTAGACATGGGCTACCTCCATGCCATGCGCGCCGCCCATCATTAGGCCTATCTCATCCACGGTAAGGCCCGTAGTTGGTCGAGGCGCGCTGAGGCGACCTTCGTTGAGGGCGGCGAAACTGTCGGAAATCTCCATCAGTTCATCCAAATCCTGACTGATACAGACAACCGCCGTGCCCTTGGCTGCTAAATCCAGAATGGCCTGCCGGATCGACGCCGCAGCTGCCGCGTCCACGCCCCAAGTCGGTTGATTCACCACTAGCACATCCGGGTTTTGTAGCACCTCGCGCCCAATCACGAATTTCTGCAGATTGCCGCCGGACAACGAGCGCGCGGCGTTTTCCGGGCCTGGCGTGCGCACGTCGAAGGCGCTGATGATCTTTTCAGCGAAACTTTTGGTCTCGGCCCATTTCAGGAAGCCATTGTTTTCTAGACCTTCCCGAACCGATCCAGTCAGTAAGGCATTTTCCGTAAGGCTCATGTCCGGTGCTGCCGCATGACCCAGACGTTCCTCGGGCGCGGTTAGAACGCCCAGTTTGCGACGCGTAGTTGGCCCTAGCAAGCCGATGGGCTGACCGTTGAACTTGATCGCATCAGCTGCGGTGGTGATTTCGCCCGACAGAACGCCCAGTAATTCATCTTGCCCGTTGCCTGCGACACCGCCGATGCCCAGAACCTCGCCCTTGCGGACTATCATATGAACGTTGCGCAGCGCAGTGCCGAACTCGGACGGCGAAGGCACAGATAGCCCGCTGACATCCAGCGCGACTTCTCCGAAGTCACGCCCCGACCGTTCGGGCGTTTGCAGGGTCGAGCCGACCATCATCTCGGCCATGTCCCGCGCTGATGTCTCGGCCGGTACGCATTCGCCCACATTCTTTCCCAGACGCAGAATTGTGGCGTGGTCACAAAGTGTGCGGATTTCTTCCAACTTATGAGAGATATACAGGATTGAGGTGCCTTCGGCCCGCAATTTGTTCAGCGTTTCAAACAGGATTTCGACCTCTTGCGGGGTCAATACGCTGGTGGGTTCGTCCATGATCAGCAGCTTGGGGTCCTGCAGCAGACAGCGGATGATCTCAACTCGCTGGCGTTCACCTGCCGACAGGTCGCCGACGGTGCGATACGGGTCCAGCGGTAAGCCATAGGTCTCGGAGACTTCGCGGATACGCGTGGCCAGATCGCTCATCTTGGGCGGGTTTTCCATCCCCAGCGCGATGTTTTCGGCCACGTTCAACGCGTCAAACAGCGAGAAATGTTGGAACACCATCGCGATCCCGTCGGCCCGCGCCGCGCGGGGTTCCGCCGGAGCAAAAGGCTGGCCGCGCAGCAGCATGGTGCCGCTGTCGGGTTTCACCAGCCCATAGATCATCTTGACCAGCGTGGACTTGCCCGCGCCGTTTTCGCCCAACAGGGCGTGTACTTCGCCTTCGCCGATATCAAAGGACACCTGATCATTGGCCACGACGCCGGGATAAGCCTTGGTCAGCCCTTGCAGACTTAAAAGTGGAGTGGTCACGCGCTCTGGTCCTTCTTCAGTTCGTTCTGCCAAGCCGGGCGCAGTAGTTGCGCGGCGACGCCAATGGCGATCATCTGCGGGTGTTTGCCCAGACCGGGATCGCCAATCGGGCAGGTGATCTGCCTGATCCGTTCGGGGGAATGGCCAAGGGCTGTCAGCCGCGACCGGAATCGCGCCCATTTCGTAGCCGAGCCGATGAGGCCAGCAAAGCCAAAACCATGCGTCAAAAGGCGATTACACAGTTCCAGGTCCAGATTATGTGAATAAGTAAGCACAAGATGCTCGGCATCGGGTGGGGCGTGCCGGACTAGAGCGGTGGGTTTGGGCGTTGGAAACGGGGTGACACTGGTCGGGATCTGAGTCGGAAAGCGTTCAGGGCCGGTATCGACCCATGTGATTGCAAGATCGGGCAGGGGCGACAGCACATCAACCAGCGCCCGCCCCACATGGCCTGCGCCCCAAATCCATAGCTGCCGGGTCGGTTTGTGAACGGGTTCGACCATCCAGCCGTCGATCAATTGCGGCTCGGGCGCGATGCCCTGCGCGCGGGCTGCGGCCAGCAGGCGCTTGACCGAAAGGGGCATATCGCCGCCTGATGGGGCACGTGCGATGACTGTCTCATCCAGCGCATCCAACGCGTGTTGGTCGTAAACCTCGCTCAAAAGCGAGACCGCCCCTCCGCAGCATTGGCCCATATCGGGGCCAAGCGCATGGTGGGTCAGTCGCATTGGGGCGGACTGCGCCCGTGCGGCGAGCGCCGCCTGATGCTCCAGCGTACCGCCACCGATCGTGCCGGACTGGCCGTCCGCCCAAACCAGCATGGCGGCGCCGACCTCGCGCGGGGACGAGCCTTTGATGGCAGCGATGACCACGCGGGTCACGCGCCCGTGGGTTTTGACCGCCTCTCGCAGAGCTTCAAGGTCAAATCCCATCAGCTGCCGCCTTTCATGCGCTGGACACCGTGCCAGAGTTCCTCTGCCGTGGCGGGCGCGTTCAGGGCCGGGTAACCGTCCCCGCTGGCCGCCACTGCGTTCGACAGGGCTAACCACGCAGAAATACCTAGCATAAAGGGCGGTTCACCAACCGCTTTTGACCGATAGATCGTGTCCTCGCGGTTCTCGCCGCCCCACAGCGAAACGTTGAAGATATCGGGCCGGTCGGAACAGGCGGGAATTTTATAGGTCGACGGCGCATGGGTGCGCAGGTTGCCCTTGCCGTCCCAGACCAGTTCCTCGGTCGTCAGCCAGCCCGCGCCTTGCACATAGCCGCCTTCGACCTGCCCGATATCCAGCGCGGGGTTCAGCGAGGCCCCCGCATCATGCAGAATATCGGTGCGCAGAATGCGGTTTTCGCCGGTCAGCGTGTCCACCGCGACCTCGGTGACAGACGCGCCGTAGGCAAAGTAAAAGAAAGGTCGCCCCCTGCCTGCGATCCGGTCCCATTCGATCTTGGGCGTTTTGTAGAAGCCGGTCGCCGACAGGCTGATGCGGCCCTGATAGGCCAGAGCGGCGGCTTCGGCGAAGGTATAGCGTTCCTCGCCAACTAAGACATGCCCATCCGTGAAGGTCACAGTCGCGGGATCGGCCTGGTGCCGTTCGGCCAGATAGTCCGTCATCCGGTCGCGGATCGTGTCACAGGCGGCTTTCACAGCCATCCCGTTCAGATCGCTGCCCGAGGACGCTGCCGTGGCCGAGGTATTCGGCACTTTGGCGGTATCGGTGGCGGTGATCTTGACCATCTCTAACGGGATGCCGAACCGCGACGCGGCCACCTGCGCGACCTTCTGGAACAGGCCTTGTCCCATCTCGGTCCCGCCATGGTTAAGATGGACCGAGCCGTCCTGATACACATGCACCAGCGCGCCCGCCTGATTCAGGTGGGTCAGGGTGAAGGAAATCCCGAACTTGACCGGAGAGAAGGCGATACCCTTCTTGATCACCCGGTTCTTTGCGTTCCACTTGGCGATGGCGGCCTTCCGCGTGGCATAGTCGCTGGACTTCAGCAGCGCTTCGGTCATGCCGTGCAGCTCGAAATCGCTGACCTCCATGCCGTAGGGCGTGGTGTTGCCTCCGGCAGGCAGGGGGCGCACGGGGGCATTCCCGGTTTCCACAGCACCCCGGCTAGTCAGGTCTTCGTGCGGGTCGGGATGACCCAGTGGTTTCTCGTGCAGCGGCTGATCGGCCACTTTGTGCGCGGGCTCATAGTAGTTGCGGCGGCGCAGTTCGACCGGGTCCAGCCCAAGCGAATGCGCGGCGTGGTCCATGACACGTTCGATCCCGACCATGCCCTGCGGCCCGCCGAACCCGCGGTAGGCAGTCGCAGATTGGGTGTTGGTCTTCAGGCGATGGCTTTCGATCCGGGCATTCGGCAGCAGATAGGCGTTGTCCGAGTGCAGCATCGCGCGGTCTGCGACAGGCAGCGACAGGTCCTGCGCCCAACCGCATATGACGTAGTGATGGAACGAGACACCTTGAACATGGCCGTTCTCATCAAACCCGGCTTTATAGGCGATACGGAAGGCGTGGCGCTTGCCGGTGATGATCATGTCATCATCGCGGTCGTATCGCATCTTGCAGGCCTTGCCGGTGGCGCGGGCGGCGATGGCGCAAGCTACCGCCAGAGCGTTGCCCTGACTTTCCTTGCCGCCGAACCCTCCGCCCATCCGACGGGTTTCGACCCGCACTGCGTGCATGGGAACGCCCAAAGCATCAGCTACTTTGTGCTGAATCTCGGTCGGGTGCTGGGTCGAACTGTGGACCAGCATGTCCGCGCCTTCATTGGGCACGGCCAAAGCGGCTTGGCCTTCCAGATAGAAATGTTCCTGCCCGCCCAGTTCAAAACTGCCTTCGATCACGTGGGACGCCCTGGCAATCGCAGCCTCCGCGTCGCCCTTTGTATAGATGCGCGGGCCGTCCTCGAACCGGCTGTCGGCGGCCAGCGCCTCTTCGATGGTCAGGATCGGCGTGTCTTCGGCATAGTCGATTTTGCCCAGCCGTGCGGCCTTGCGGGCGGCCAGATGGCTGGTCGCCACCACCAGAAACACCGGCTGGCCGATATAATGGACCGTGCCGTCCGACAGCAACGGCTCATCATGGATCGAGGGCGAGACATCATTGGCAAAGGGCAGGTCATCCGCCGTCATCACCTGCACCACACCCTCGGCGGCTTTCACCGCCGACAGGTCCATCGCGGTGATCGTGCCCTTGGCAATCGGGCTGAGGCCAAAGGCCAGATGCAGCGTGCCTTTGGGCGTTGGGATATCATCCACGTATCGCGCAACGCCTGCGACATGCAGCGGGGCTGCGTCATGGGGGAGGGGTTTGGTCACGCTCATGCCGTCACCTTCAGTACGTCGGTCACTTCGCCTTGATCTTCGAGGAAATACCGCTCCAGCATCGCCTTGGCGGTTTCCAGACGATAGGTGGCCGAGGCGCGCATATCCGTGAGTGGTTGGTAATCGTCAGCAAAGGTGGGCAGCGCGGCCTGAATGGTCGCAGCGGTCCAGGGTTTGCCGATCAATGCGGCCTCGACATGGGTGGCCCGCTTCGGAATGCCCGCCATGCCGCCAAACGCAATGCGCGCCTGGCTAACGAGGCCGTCCGTGACGGTGATGTTGAAGCAGCCACACACGGCTGAGATATCCTGATCGAACCGCTTGCTGAGCTTGTAGCATTTCAGGTGATCGGGTTGGCGTGCGAAGCTGACGGCCTCGACAAATTCGCCGGGCGCGCGGTCCTGTTTGCCGTAGTCGAGGAAGAAATCTTCTAGCAGGATCTGACGGCGCGTATTGCCTTTGCGCAAGTGCAGAGTTGCACCAAGGGCGATCAACGCGGGCGGGTTGTCTCCGATGGGGGAGCCGTTGGCGATATTGCCGCCCACGGTGGCGGCGTGGCGAACCTGCACGCTGGCATAGCGGCGGATCATTTCGGCGTATGACGGGTGGAGATCGGCCAGCGCCGCGCCCATCTGGTTCATGTCGACCATGGCCCCGAAGCGGATCTCACCCTCGGTTATAGTGATGTTCTTGAGGTCGTCGCAGCGGTTCAGGAAAATCACCGGGTCCAGATCGCGCAGCTGTTTGGTGACCCAGAGGCCCACATCGGTCGCTCCGGCAATCAAGGTGGCCTCCGGGTGATCTGCGTAGATAGCAGCCAGTTCGTCCGACGACGTGGGCAGCATTGGTTGGGCAGCGGCATCCACGGGCGCGTCCTTGACCCAGACTGGTACAGGCATTGCCTCGATAGCCGTGGCAGCGCGGATGATCGGGGCATAGCCCGTGCAGCGGCACAGGTTCCCGGCCAGTTGGGTGTCATGGTCGGTCGCGCCATTCGCGTGGCTGGCGACCATCGACATGACGAAGCCCGGTGTGCAGAAACCGCATTGCGATCCGTGCAGATCGACCATCGCCTGCTGCACAGGGTGCGCCTCGCCATTCGGACCGCTTGCGCCTTCGGCGGTGCGCACGGCCTTACCGTGCAACTGGGGCAGGAACAGGATGCAAGCGTTCAAAGCCTTGGCACCGCCCTCATCTGTTACCATCACGGTGCAAGCGCCGCAGTCGCCTTCGTTGCAGCCTTCCTTGGTGCCGGTCAGGCCGCGATCCTCGCGCAGCCAGTCCAGCAGGGTGGCGGTCGGATCGATATCCGACAGCTCCACTGTCTCTCCGTTCAGAAGAAACGTGATGTTCATGCGTGAAACCCGTCGCCTTACCCGGTTGCGCCCCTGCGGCCCTCCTTCGATGCGACGTAGAAAGAGTGGCGGGCGAATAGCTTGCCGTCAGATGTTAGAAATAGCTCACCCGATCTGGCAAGAAAAACTGCCTGTGGGATGTACCATTACACCGGACGGCGATGAATTTGAAATTGGCGTCTACCGCACAGAGCTTTGAAATTAAAGTGTTTTGCCTTCTTGGGCCGTTGCTGCTGCCGAAGCACCTTCTGGAAAAGCCGAATAATCCAAGCTGATTTTTTAGGCATTCCATCTATGCGGTTCCCGCTTTTGCCGCGCGCCTGGCTGAGATAGCTTGGGCTTTATGAGCAACACCCCCCGATTCATCCACCTTCGCGTTCACACTGAATATTCCCTGCTGGAAGGGGCCGTGCGGCTGAAAAAGCTGCCTGGCCTGTGTGAAAAGGCCGATATGCCCGCCATCGCCGTTACTGACACCAATTCGATGTTCTCGGCGTTGGAATTTTCCGTGACCGCCAGCGGGGCCGGCGTGCAACCGATCATGGGCTGTCAGGTCGATCTGACCTACCTGCAAGCGCAGCCGGGGGAAAAGCCCAAAGCGCCCGCGCCGCTGGTTCTGCTGGCGCAGTCCGAGGCCGGGTACGAGAACCTGATGAAGCTGAGTTCCTGCCTTTACGTGGACAAGGGCGGGCAGTTGCCGCAGGTCACGTTGGAGGAGCTGGCGGAACGCTCGGACGGGTTGATCTGTCTGACCGGTGGGCCGGACGGGCCGGTGGGGATGCTGCTGCAACAGGGCCAGCGCCCAGCGGCTGAGGCTTTGGTGGATCGGCTGGCCGGGATGTTCCCGGATCGGCTGTATGTCGAATTGCAGCGCCACCCGGGCGAGGGTGGCCAGCCCGAGGCCGAACGTCTGACCGAGCGTGGCCATGTCGAGATGGCCTATGCCAAGAACTTGCCTCTGGTCGCCACCAATGACGTCTACTTCCCGACCACCGACATGTACGAGGCGCATGATGCGCTGATCTGTATCGCCGAGGGCGCCTATGTCGACCAACAGGACGGTCGCCGCCGCCTGACCGCGCAGCATTATTTCAAGTCGCAGCAGGAAATGGTGACGCTGTTCGCCGATTTGCCCGAAGCGATTGAGAACACGGTCGAAATCGCCAAGCGTTGTGCGTTCATGGCCTATCGTCGCGATCCGATCCTGCCGAAATTTGCCGATGATGAAGTGGCCGAACTGCGCCGCATCGCCAAAGAGGGCCTGCAGAAACGTCTGGCCGTGATTCCGCATGCGGTGACGCCCGAGGAGTATCAGGAACGGCTGGATTTCGAGCTTGGGATCATCGAAGGCATGGGCTTCCCCGGCTATTTCCTGATCGTTGCGGACTTTATCCAATGGGCCAAGGATGAGGACATTCCGGTGGGGCCCGGGCGAGGCTCGGGCGCGGGTTCGCTGGTGGCTTATGCGCTGACGATCACCGACCTTGATCCGTTGCGTTACAGCTTGCTGTTCGAACGGTTTCTGAACCCCGAGCGGGTCTCGATGCCCGACTTCGATATCGACTTCTGCATGGATCGTCGCGAAGAGGTGATCCGTTACGTGCAGCAGAAATATGGCCGCGACAAGGTGGGGCAGATCATCACCTTTGGTGCGTTGCTGTCCAAGGCCGCCGTGCGCGATATCGGGCGTGTGTTGCAGATGCCCTATGGGCAGGTGGACCGCCTGTCCAAGATGATCCCGGTCGAGGGCGTAAAGCCTGTTTCCATCGAAAAGGCGCTGAAAGACGAACCCCGCCTGCGCGAAGAGGCGCGCAACGAAGAGGTGGTGGACCGGCTTCTGACCTATGGCCAACAGGTCGAGGGGCTGTTGCGGAACGCTTCGACCCACGCGGCGGGGGTGGTGATTGGCGACCGGCCTCTGGACGCGCTGGTGCCGCTGTATCAGGATCCGCGATCCGACATGCCTGCGACCCAGTTCAACATGAAATGGGTGGAACAGGCCGGGCTGGTTAAGTTCGACTTTCTGGGCCTGAAGACGCTGACCGTGATCCAGAACGCGATGGATATCATCTTCAAGTCCGGGCGACCTTTGCACATCGCGGCGGATGGCACGGAACTCTATGAACCCGCCGATGGGGCCGAGAACCAGATCAATGCCATCCCGCTGGATGATGAGGCGACGTACAAGCTCTACTCGGCGGCCAAAACGGTGGCGGTGTTCCAGGTGGAATCCTCGGGGATGATGGATGCGCTCAAACGCATGAAACCCACCTGTATCGAGGATATCGTGGCCCTTGTGGCGCTGTATCGTCCCGGCCCGATGGAGAACATCCCGACCTATTGCGAGGTCAAGAACGGGCTGCGCAAGATCGAGTCCGTCCACCCGTTGATCGACCACATCCTTGAGGAAACGCAGGGCATCATCGTTTACCAGGAACAGGTGATGCAGATCGCGCAGGTCATGGCGGGGTATTCGCTGGGCGGCGCGGATTTGCTGCGCCGCGCGATGGGTAAAAAGATCAAAGAGGCGATGGATGCCGAACGCCCCAAGTTTGAAAAGGGCGCGGGCGAAAACGGCGTGGATGCCAAAAAGGCCAGTGAGGTGTTCGACCTGCTGGAGAAATTCGCCAATTACGGCTTCAATAAATCCCACGCGGCGGCTTATGCGGTGGTCAGCTATCAGACCGGCTGGCTGAAGGCGAACCACCCGGTCGAGTTCATGGCTGGTGTCATGAACTGCGATATTCACCTGACCGACAAACTGGCCGTCTATTTCGAAGAGGTCCGCAAAGGGCTTGAGTTGCCCTATGTGCCGCCCTGTGTGAACCGGTCGCTGGCGACCTTCGATGTGGTGAACGGAGAGCTTGTCTATGCGCTGGGCGCCCTGAAAAACGTGGGCGTCGAGGCGATGAATCTGGTCGTTGAAGGACGCGCGAAAAAGCCCTTTGTGAACCTGTTCGATTTCGCCCGCCGGGTTGATCTGAAAAAGGTCGGCAAACGCCCGCTGGAAATGATGGCGCGGGCTGGTGCGTTCGATCAGTTGGACAAGAACCGACGCCGCGTGTTCGAAAGCCTTGATCCTCTGGTGCAGTATTCGGCGGCGATCCACGAACAGAAAAACTCGAACCAAGTGTCGCTGTTTGGTGAGGCGGGCGATGACCTGCCCGAACCGCGCCTGTCGCCCACGCCCGATTGGCTGCCCGCAGAACGGCTGAGCGAGGAATTCAAGGCCATCGGCTTTTACCTCTCGGGCCATCCGCTGGACGACTATATGCCTGCGCTGAAACGCAAGCAGGTCATGACACTGGACGAGGTGACGGAAAAGGCACGTTCGGGTCCGTTCATCGCCAAGATGGCCGGTGTTGTTGCCGGTCGACAGGAGCGGAAATCGGCGCGCGGCAACCGGTTTGCCTTTGCGCAGCTTTCGGACCCCAGCGGTGCGTATGAGGTCACGCTGTTCTCGGAAACGTTGGAGAAATCGCGCGAGTATCTGGAAACTGGAGCGCAAGTTGTATTAACCGCCGAGGCCACAATGGAAGCTGATCAGCTGAAACTGCTTGGCCGCTCTGTCGGCCCGGTGGATACGGTCGTGGCCGAGGCGGGTGCGACCGGCCTGCGCATCTTTGTGGACGAGGAACAGGCCCTGCCTACCGTGGCCAAAGTGCTAGAGGACGCGGCTGGCGCGGCCAAAAACGCCGCGCGCGGGCCTATCCAATTGCTGCTGATGGCGCCCGGATTGCCCGGCGAGGTCGAGATGGATCTGGGCCAGAACTTCCCCATCAATCCGCAAATTAAAGGCGCGATCAAATCGCTGGAAGGCGTGATGTCGGTCGAGGAGTTCTGACCCGCCTTTTGTTGCCAGACACAGCCCCTCGGGCTAGGCTGACATTGGTCGGTTTCGGGCCAAAGGAGGATTTGACATGGTGATTTTAGGTCTCGGGTTCAGAACTGTTGCGCTTGCTGCTGTGGCGTCGTTGGCATTTGCCTCGGCAGGGGTGGCTGATGACAAGAAGAAAAAGAAAACGATCGAAGGCGCCGTGATCGGGGCCGGTGTGGGCGCGTTAATTGGAGACGGCAAGGGCGCCGCGATCGGTGGTGTGGCCGGTGCGATTGTCGGGCATAACTGGAAGTGAATGTTATGACCTCAAAACCTTTGAAAATCGTAGTTTGCGCCGCGTTATTGGGTGTTCCGACAGGTGTTATGGCGGATGAGGCCGCAAGGCGAATGGTGCAGGATGCCTTGCCGGTGATGCATTACACATGCGCTTCGATTGCTGAAGAAGCGGATGAAGATGAAGCCTTTGTCGTCACCGTGGTCGAGAAAATGACTGCGCTTTCGCTGCATAACAGGCAGGTCGATATCGCGGATCATGCGACCACGGACGAGGAAAAAGCCCAGTTGCGCGAGGCTTTTATCGCCGCCCTCTCTGCAGGCTGCGCGGCAGACAAGAACGCCCTTTTGGGCGGTGTGGTCGATAACGCAGTGAAAACGACGTTGGGGCTATAAGCAGTCAGTAATGCGGCGGGCGTTCGTCTCCGAACACAACTCCGCCGGAGCCTTCCTGCGCCCGTTCAGCCTCGCGCTGCAACAGCATCTCGACGCGCCGGGTCAGGCGATCGATCTCGCTTTGTTGGGTTGTGACGACCGTGTTCAGCTCTTCGACCGTGCGGGTCAGGTGGGCGATCTGTTCTTCCAGATGCTGCATGGGGCTCTCCTTTGGGCGTGGTCATAGCGGCATGGGCGGGCCATGACCAGTGAAAGCGCGCCTTGCCCCGATGCGGGCCATGGGATAGACCGCGCGCGGAACATGAACCGCAAGGACGCCCCACATGGCCAAGCCCAAGAAACAGCCCCGCCCCAAGGCCGTCACGCCGAAAGGGTTCCGCGACTATTTCGGCCAGGAAGTCTCGCAGCGCACCGAGATGCTGCGGACCATTGCGGATGTCTATCATCGCTATGGGTTTGACGCGCTGGAGAGCAGCGCGGTTGAGACGGTCGAGGCGCTGGGCAAGTTCCTGCCCGACGTGGATCGCCCGAATGAGGGTGTGTTTGCGTGGCAGGAGTTTGACGAGGGCGGGAACGGCGACTGGATGGCCCTGCGCTATGACCTGACCGCGCCGCTGGCCCGTGTCTACGCGCAGCACCGCAACGACCTGCCGACGCCTTACCGCCGCTATGCGATGGGTCCGGTCTGGCGCAATGAAAAGCCGGGGCCGGGGCGGTATCGTCAGTTTTATCAATGCGATGCGGACACGGTGGGCACGGCCTCAATGGCCGCGGATGCCGAGATCTGCGCGATGCTGTCGGATACGCTGGAGACCGTGGGTATCCCGCGCGGCGACTATCTGGTGCGGGTCAACAACCGCAAGGTTCTGAACGGTGTGCTGGAGGCGATGGGTCTGGGCGAAGACGCCGCCGCCCGCGACAATGTTCTGCGCACCATCGACAAGTTCGACAAGGTCGGCGAGGCCGGTGTGCGCGAGCTGCTGACCAAAGGCCGACTGGATGCCTCGGGCGCGTTCATCGACGGTGTGGGCCTGAGCGACGATCAGGCCGAGCCGGTGATCGCCTTCCTGACCTCGAAGGCTGCGGATACCGCCGGTACACTGGCCAACCTGCGTGCTGCCGTGGGCGACAGCAAGATCGGCGCGGATGGGATTGCCGAGTTGGAACAGATCGGCGCTCTGCTGGATGCGGGCGGCTATGGTGCGGACCGGATCGAGATTGACCCCTCGGTCGTGCGGGGGCTTGGGTACTATACCGGGCCGGTTTATGAGGCCGAGCTGACCTTTGAGATTTTCGACGAGAAGGGCCGCAAGCGGCAGTTCGGGTCGGTCTCGGGCGGCGGCCGCTATGACGATCTGGTCAAGCGCTTCACCGGGCAGGAAGTTCCTGCGACTGGCGTGTCCATTGGAGTTGACCGGTTGCTGGCCGCCCTGCGCGAGAAGGGCCGGATTGCGGCGCAAGCCACCGGTCCCGTCGTTGTGACCGTGATGGACCGCGACCGTATGGCGGATTATCAGGCGATGGTGGCCGAGCTGCGCAATGCAGGCATCCGGGCCGAGGTCTATCTGGGCAACCCCAAGAACTTTGGAAATCAGCTGAAATACGCGGATAAGCGGAACTCTCCCATCGCGGTGATCGAGGGTGGAGATGAAAAGGCGGGTGGGATCGTGCAGATCAAGGACCTGATCCTTGGGGCCAAGATCGCCGAAAGCGCCACGCTTGAGGAATGGAAAGAACGCCCCAGCCAGTTCGAAGTGCCGCGCGGCGATCTGGTCGCCAAGGTGCGTGAAATTCTGGACAGTCAGGACTGACCCATGCCCAACCGTTCCCAGATACAAGCCCGCGCCGCGATGATGCGCGTGAGGTTTGAGGCCGCAGGAGCGCAGATCGTAGACCCTCCGCTGCTGCAACCGGCTGACATGCTGCTAGACCTTTATGGCGAGGATATCCGCGCGCGCGCTTACGTGACCTCGGACGCGCTGCGGGGCGAGCAGATGCTGCGCCCGGACTTCACCCTGCCCGTGGTGCAGATGCATATGAGCGACGGGGCCGAGCCCGCGCGCTATACCTATTCCGGCGAGGTGTTCCGCCGTCAGGAGCATGACCCGGATCGCTCGAATGAATACATTCAGGTCGGGTACGAAGTGTTCGACCGCAATGATCCCGAAGGCGCAGATGCCGAGGTCTTCTCGCTGCTCGCGTTGCAATTGCGGGGGCTGCCTCTGCGGGCCGCGACAGGGGATATAGGCATCCTGACCGCTGCCGTCGCGGGCCTTAAGACCACTGACCGGCGCAAGGCAGCGCTGATGCGGCACTTGTGGCGGCCTCGTCGATTCCGGGTGCTGCTGGATCGTTTTGCCGGTCGCAAACCGGGACCTGAAGGGCGCAACAGCCTGTTGGATGCGGAAAATCCACTGGATTCGGACATTCCAATGATCGGCAAGCGCCGTGCCTCCGAGATCGAAACGCGGATCGCTGCCTTGCGCGAAGATCGCGACACACCGCCCATCTCCGACAACGAACTGGTTGGGTTAGAAACCTTGCTGAACGTGCGTGAGACCATGCCCTTTGCGCTGGAACAGCTGCGCGACGTGGCGGTGGATCTGCCGCAGATCACTCCGGCGCTGGACCGGCTTGAAGCGCGGATCGCCTCGCTGCAAGCCCGTGGCGTGGATGTGGAACGTCTGGATTTCGAGGCCGCCTATGGCCGTACCTCGATGGAGTATTATGACGGGTTTGTCTTTGGCTTCTATGCCGAAGGCCGCCCCGACCTGCCCCCTATCGCCACCGGCGGGCGCTATGATGCGCTGACGCGGCAGTTGGGGAACGGAGCCGAAATTCCGGCCGTGGGTGGCGTCATCCGCCCCGACCTGATGCTGGAGATCGAGGAGGACGCGCAATGAGCCTGAAACTGGGCGTGCCCTCGAAGGGCCGGTTGATGGACAAGACCTTTGGTTGGTTCGAAAAGCGCGGCATCACCCTGTCGCGCAGCGGATCGGACCGGGAATATGCGGGCAAGGTCGAGGGCATCGACGGGGTCTCTCTGATCCTGCTGTCTGCTGGGGAAATCCCGCGCGAACTGGCCGCCGGGCGTATTCATCTGGGTGTCACCGGCATTGATCTGGTGCATGAGAAACTGCCCCGCTGGGAACAACAGGTTGAGGAGATCTCGCAGCTTGGGTTCGGCAAGGCCGACCTGATAATCGCGACACCTGCCTGCTGGGTCGATGTAGACACGCTGGATGACCTGGACGCGGCGGCAGCGGCGTTTCGCAAGACCCACGGGCATCGGCTGCGGATTGCCACGAAATATCACCGGCTGGTGCGCGAGTTTCTGACCGATGCGGGAGTTGCCGATTACACTCTGGTCGACAGCCAGGGCGCGACCGAGGGCACGGTGATGAATGAGACCGCCGAGGCGATTGCCGACATCACATCCACAGGGGAAACGCTGCGGGCGAACCACCTGAAAATCCTGACCGATGGGTTGATCCTGCAGTCGCAGGCAACACTGTGGCGCAGCCGGGTGGCGAAATGTGACCCCGAGACAAAGGCCACGCTGAACACATTGCTGGATCGTCTGCGCTAAAGCACGCCGATCTCGGCCAGCGCACGGTTCAGATCGTCGGGCAGGGCATCGTCCTGTTCGCGCCCTTCCGGCAGGTCGGCGGGGGTGTCCTCGGGTTTGAGATAGCGCCAGCCTTGGAATGGGCGTTTGAGTGCGGTCTGGGTGCGATGGACCTGCGGGTCCAGCACGATGGCGCAGCGGCGAACGCCGTCTTCGCCCCGGACCTCATCCAGACGCAGGATGCGCTGACGGCATTGGATTACGCCCTTGATCACCCAATAGATTGATCCGCCATTCAAAATCTCAGCCTCGCGCTTGGGCCACATGCGGGTGACATGGCGCGGGCAGCCGTCCTCGTAAAGCGGTCTGCGACTGTCCTGCCACGCCATCAGCGTATCAACGCTTTCCGATCCGACGGACAGTTTGATGAGGTTTACATACTTATCCACAGCTTTCCCACAGAGTCGTCCCAAGGCCCACCTTTATATTGTAGCTCGCTATGCGACGTCATCAAGGTGTTGTGGTTTGGATGTGAATTGCGGTAATCTGGATACCTCTTTCAAAACAGGGAATCACCAATGAGCCGCTTTGCCGCCCCCATCGCCGAGCAGATCTGGGACATGAAATACCGCTTTAAAGAAGCGGATGGCACGCCCATCGACCAGACGGTCGAGGATAGCTGGCGACGCATAGCCCGCGATCTGGCGCGAGTCGAGGATGACGCGGCCCATTGGGAAGATAAGTTCTATGATGCGCTGGAAGATTTCAAATACCTGCCCGCCGGTCGCATCACAGCAGGCGCGGGCACAGCGCGGCAGGTGACTCTGTTCAACTGTTTCGTGATGGGCACCGTGCCCGACAGCATGGGCGGTATCTTTGACATGCTGAAAGAAGCCGCGCTGACCATGCAGCAGGGTGGCGGGATCGGGTATGATTTCTCAACCATCCGTCCGCGTGGGGCCGATGTTAAGGGCGTGGCGGCGGATGCCTCTGGCCCATTGTCGTTCATGGATGTGTGGGATGCGATGTGTCGGACGATCATGTCCGCAGGCTCGCGTCGTGGGGCGATGATGGCGACCATGCGCTGCGACCACCCTGACATCGAGCAGTTCATCACCGCGAAATCTGACCCGGCCCGCCTGCGCATGTTCAACATGTCGGTTCTGGTCACGGATCCGTTCATGGAAGCGGTCAAGGCCGATGGCCCGTGGGAACTGGTCTTTGGTGACAAGATTTATCACACAGTTCAGGCACGCGATCTGTGGAACAAGATCATGCAGGCCACCTATGACTATGCCGAGCCGGGTGTGATCTTCATCGACCGCATCAACAAGGCCAACAACCTGAGCTATGTGGAAACCATCGCCGCGACGAACCCGTGTGGCGAGCAACCCCTGCCGCCTTATGGCGCGTGCCTTCTGGGCTCGATCAATCTGGCGCGGTTGGTGACAGACCCGTTCGAGGATGCAGCGCGCCTGAATGAGGCCGCTTTGCAAGAGTTGGTTGCGACCGCTGTGCGCATGATGGACAACGTAGTAGACGCGTCGAAATTCCCGCTGGCCGAGCAGGAAGCCGAAGCACAGGACAAGCGCCGCATCGGCTTGGGAGTGACCGGGCTGGCGGATGCGCTTTTGATGCTGGGTTTGCGCTATGGATCCGAGGAAGCGGCGCGTCAGACGGAACGCTGGTTGCACGCGATCGCCCGCGCCGCCTATCTGGCGTCGGTCGATTTGGCAAAGGAAAAGGGCGCGTTCCCGCTGTTTGACGCCGAGAAATACCTGGCCAGCGGCACCATGCAGCAAATGGATGAAGACGTGCGTGACGCGATCCGCGAACATGGTATCCGCAACGCGCTGCTAACCTCAATTGCGCCGACTGGGACGATTTCGCTATATGCAGGGAACGTGTCTTCGGGGATCGAGCCGGTCTTTGCCTACGCCTACACGCGTAAGGTATTGCAAAAGGATGGCTCGCGCACCGAGGAAGAGGTAGTGGACTATGCCGTGCAGATGTGGCGCGACAAGTTCGGCGATGTAGCTTTGCCCGATTATTTTGTGAACGCGCAGACGCTTTCCCCGTCTGACCACGTCAAGATGCAGGCGGCGGCGCAGAAATGGATCGACAGCTCGATCTCGAAAACCATCAACTGCCCTGAGGACATCAGCTTTGACGCCTTTAAAGACGTCTATATGCAGGCCTGGGATCAGGGCTGCAAAGGGTGCACGACCTACCGCCCGAATGACGTGACCGGCTCGGTCCTGACAGTGTCCGAAAGCGCCGACAAAGCCCCCGGCGAAAGCGCCGATGCCCCGCATCAGGTGGATGGCGGCGAGGTTGTCTATATGTCTGAACCACTGGACCGCCCGCAATCGCTGGAGGGATCGACTTACAAGTTGAAATGGCCCGATAGCGAACACGCGATCTATCTGACCATCAACGATATCGTCATTGGTGGCCGTCGCCGTCCGTTTGAGGTGTTCATCAACTCGAAGAACATGGAGCATTACGCCTGGACGCTGGCGCTTACGCGGATGATCTCGGCCGTGTTCCGTCGTGGAGGAGATGTGTCCTTTGTGGTCGAAGAGCTGAAAGCCGTCTTTGATCCACGCGGCGGTGCGTGGGTTAAAGGCAAGTACATCCCCTCGATACTTGCTGCGATTGGCGGCGTGATCGAGCAGCACCTGATCAATATCGGTTTCCTTGAAGGCGAGGGCATGGGGCTGAAATCAGATCCGCAGGCGCAGGTCGTCAATATGGATGCTCCGCGTGGCAAAGCGTGCCCGTCCTGCGGGCAGTTCGACATGGCGATGATCGAAGGCTGCATGACCTGCCGCAGTTGCGGCCACTCTAAGTGCGGATAAGAGTTAGATTAGAAAGCGATGACAATTCAGGGTTTGCCGGTGGGATAGTTTCTCGCTGGCCCTGAAATTATGATTCTCAATAGCAACAACTTTATGAACGTTACATTAACGTCTCTTTTCTGCCCGATTTATGGCTGATAAGAACGTCCACGTGAGCAGTGATTTGTTTCTAAGTGCAGGCGGTAAAGATGAGAACCGGACAAAGCGGTCGTGTGGCCATTTCGTGGGCGCAAACAGAATTGGATGGTCTTGAAGGGGCGCCATTGTCGTTCATGGCTGTAGGGGCAGTGTGGTCCTGGCGGGGACATATTCTCTGCGTGGAAGATTCCACAGACACGGCGAAGGACTTGAGTTCTCGGCTGCCGGATCACTTTATCTCTGAACAAGAGCTGGATGGTGACGCGTTAGGCGTAATTGTTCTGACAAATGGTGCGCAACAGTATTCAGCTTTATTGCACAGCGTTGGCACCCTGGGTGATCCAGTTCTTGTGTTCGAAAACGGATTGCCTACCCGTGAACAAGAATTCTGGGTCGACGAGGTGATCGAGATCAGGGTTGCCAATGATCATGCCACGAGTACAGCGGATACCGTCATTGCATTTCCGACGCGACCCAGCATGGCTTCTGACATTCACCCAGTCCCGCGCTTGCCAGCGGTAAATGCTGCTCAGGCAATGGACTGAGCGACATCGCAATTTTGCGTCCGAAAAATCGCATCTTCTCATGCTCCACGTGTTGACTCTGCCTGATCTGGGGATATAAGCGCGGCTTCATTGGTGTTGGTGGCCCCCGCAAGGGGATGCCTGTCATGGGGGAAACCTCAAGAGGACAACGCCCTTCATAGTAGGCGTCTACTCCCTTCACGGGGGAACGCCTTCGACCACAAAGAAGGAGATCAGCCGTGACGAAACGCACGTCTGCCAAGCACAAAATCGACCGCCGGATGGGCGAAAACATCTGGGGTCGTCCGAAATCCCCGGTGAACCGTCGTGAATACGGCCCCGGCCAGCACGGCCAGCGCCGAAAGGGCAAATTGTCGGACTTCGGTCTGCAGCTGCGCGCCAAGCAGAAACTGAAGGGCTACTACGGCGACCTGACCGAGAAGCAGTTCCGTCGCATCTACGCCGAAGCCGAGCGTGTTAAGGGCGACACCGGTGAAAACCTGATCGGCCTGCTCGAGCGCCGTCTGGACGCCGTTGTATACCGCGCCAAATTCGTGCCGACCGTGTTTGCCGCACGTCAGTTCGTGAACCACGGCCATGTCAAAGTGAACGGCAAGCGGGTCAACATCCCCAGCTACCGCGTCAAAGAAGGCGACGTGATCGAAGTGCGCGACAAGTCCAAACAACTGGCTGTTGTTCTGGAAGCTGTTGCACTGGCCGAGCGTGATGTGCCCGACTACATCGACGCCGACCATTCGAAAATGACCGCGACCTTCGTGCGCGCCCCGGGTCTGAGCGATGTACCTTACCCGGTCATGATGGAACCGAACCTGGTTGTCGAATTCTACGCGAAGAACTAATCTTCGCCGATACAGTTAATAGAAAAGGCCGCGATCTCCGCGGCCTTTTTTGTTTCCTACACTGTTCTTGTTCAGAACGTGTCCGCTATCAAACGATGTGCATGAAGAAATCGGCAGCGGATACTTCGACGTCTGCTTTGGCAGAAGTGCCGGTGTCAAAAGTGTCATCGGTAATTACGTCGATGTATTCACCTTCACCTGGCCCGAACTCGCCCCCGTTGTTGCCCGCCTTGATTGTAAGGCCGAGTATGTCGCAATCACCAAAGTCGGTCTTGTCGAGATATTGCTCCAGCTCTGCGACAGTGATTTCGTTAACACCATCGCCAAAATCGTCGATCTTGAACTTGATGACGTCGCCCTCGCAATCGAGGTAAAGGACAATGTTAGAGATGTCCTTGTCGACAGTAATACACTGTTCGATCTCATACATCAGGTCGTCGACGGCACCGCTTTCGTCAAAAGTGACCACAAGCTGCGATACATCTTCGAATTGGCTAAGATCAACAGTGCCGACTTTCCCGTCAGAGCCGTCGCCTTCGGCCGCAATGACGATGACCCCAAGCGAGTTCCCCTCGCTATCAAAGGCTTCGAATTCCGCACCACCTTCGAACGCATCGACCAATGCGATACTGGTCAGGTTCACTGGTGTGTTGAAATCAAACGTCAGCGTTCCGCCGCCTGCTTCGTCGTCAGGATCCGAGGAATCTCCGTCTTCGGAAACGATCAAAAGATTCCCCTGAGAGACTGTCGCCAAGTCAGTGTCGCCACCAGTTGGATTGGCGCTGTCAAAAATCATGGCTTCGTTTGAAATCCCTGACGGAGAGTTTGAAACACCCGTTACTGTGAAATCGGCAAAAACAAATTGATCTCCGGTATCACCAGCCATCAACGGGCCGTTGTCATCACTTTCAAAGTCGATTGTCCGGGTCTTGGTGGACGACATGATCGTCGCCATAGAATTAGGGTTACTCTTCTTGGGCATGGCCCCCTCCACATTTAACCAATACAAGTCCTCGCGCAGAGACAAAGGACAAAAAGCCAAACAGCCTTACTGTCCACCCACGCGCGGCATACGCCCAAGAGGTTCTAGCCTTTAGGAAATCGCCCCCAATTCCCAGTGCGAATTCTCGCTTCTATCTTTTGGTCCTGAAACGCCGATATCATACACGAGTTTGTGATATTCTCAAGAAAATGGGTTTTTTACTTAATTTGACTGCATTTAATGCGTCGAATCTGCCGCGAAGTTTGCTTTTTTACAGCGAATAGTCCGCTGCCCTAGATCGGTAACGGCCGTCCCTCGGCAATCGCTTCCATAGCGAAATAGGACGTGACACTGTCCAGCTCGACCTTTTCGATCAGGCGCTGATAGACCTTGTCGTACGACGCCATATCTTGGGTTACGACTTTCAGCTGATAGTCGTAGTCCCCTCCAATACGATGAAAATCTACAACTTCAGGAATTGTAAGTACGTGACTGCGAAATGCTTGCAGCCAGTCTGCTGAATGATGCCGGGTGCGCAACATAACAAACACCACAAGGCTTAGGCCCAGTTTTTCTCGGGCGATCCGTGCTGTCGACCCAATGATGACACCACTTTCGTTCAACGCTTTCAAGCGCCGCCAACACGCGTTTTGGGACAGCCCGACGCGATCGGCCAGCTCTCGCTGGGACAGCGTGGCATCTTTCTGTAGTTCGCGTAGAATGCCTTGATCAATCTGATCTAAATTTTTCATCATTATTAATCATATGACACAATATTAGACGAATAAATCCAAAAATTTGTGAATTTTATTGATCAAATACCAATCATATTGATGGCACAACTAAGGAGCCTGATCTATGACCCTGTCCCATTTCCGCTCGACCATTCAATCCGCCAACTGCATCTCGACCCTGCAAGGCGGATTGATTGGTGAGAACGTTATGATCCCGGGTCTGAACGGGGACGTGCCGCTTGTGTATGCGGATTATGTCGCGTCGGGCCGCGCATTGCGGCAAGTCGAGGACTTTGTGGCCGAGCATGTGTTGCCGTTTTATGCCAACAGTCACACCGAAGCCTCCTATTGTGGGTCTTACATGACCCGCCTGCGCCGTGAGGCGCGGGCCGAGATTGCCCGTATCATTGGTGCCAAGGAAGAGGATGCGGTGATCTTTACCGGATCCGGCGCCACCGCGGGCCTCAACCGGCTGGTCAGCCTGATGGGAGTGAACGAGGCAGACCGGCCGGTTGTGTTGTTAGGACCGTACGAGCATCACTCAAACATCCTGCCATGGCGCGAAAGCAAGGCGCGGGTGATTGAAATTCCCGAAGCGCCGGGCGGTGGTGTCGATCTGGAAGTGCTGGAGCGTATTCTGTGTGACCATGCCGCGTCCGATCTGATCATCGGGTCGTTTTCGGCCGCCTCCAATGTAACAGGCATCATTACCGACCCTGATCCGGTGACACGGATTCTCAAGGCGCATGGCGCACTTGCCGTATGGGATTATGCCGGAGGCGGGCCTTACCTGCCGATGAGCATGGGGCAGGGCGATACGTGCAAGGATGCAATTGTGGTCTCTCCGCACAAGTTTCCGGGCGGGCCGGGGGCCTCGGGTGTTTTGGTTGTTAACCAGAATATGGTGACGCGCCGCAGTCCAAGTTGGCCGGGCGGTGGGACTGTCAGCTTTGTCTCGCCATGGCGGCATGACTACAGCACAGATCTTGCAACACGTGAGGAGGCCGGAACGCCGAACGTCATTGGTGATATCCGCGCGGCTTTGGCCTTTATCGTCAAGGACGCGGTTGGAGAAGATGAAATCGCCGAGCGCGAGGCGCGCTATAACCGTATGGCGATCGCGGGTTGGGGGAATAATCCTAACCTGACGCTTCTGGGTTCCGAAGACGCGCACCGGTTGCCTATCTATTCATTCTTGGTGCGAGATTACGCGGGGGATCCGGTACACCAGCAACTCTTCACGCGGATGTTGAGCGATATCTATGGTATTCAAGCGCGCGGTGGCTGCGCTTGCGCTGGACCGTATGCGCACCGTCTTTTGGGAATCGACCAATCGACGTCGGATGAGCTACACGCGGCGCTGTCTGCTGGGGAAGAGATGAAAAAGCCCGGCTGGGTACGTCTGAATTTCTCGTATTTGATGAGCGAGGATACGGTTCGCTTCATCATCGACAGCGTCAATGATCTGTCACGGCGCACGTCAGAGTTTGCCCCATTCTACAGCGCCGACCCGGCGACGGCCCGCTTCAAAGCGGCGTGACGGAATTGCCGCTTTTCTCAACGCGTTGAGACAGGTATGAGGGGCTCCAATCAACGGAGCCTCTTATGACCAAGATTACCCCGCAACCCGGCATTATGGACATCGCGCTTTATCAGGGCGGTCAGTCGCATGTGGCGGGGGTTGCGCATGTGATCAAGCTTAGTTCCAACGAAAACCCCTTTGGTCCAAGTCCCAAGGCGATCGAAGCCGTGCGCGACAGTGCCGCCAATCTGCATCGCTATCCCAGTACGGACCACGCGCCTCTGCGCGACGCAATCGGTGCGCGCCACGGGCTGGACCCGGCACGGATCATCTGCGGTGTGGGCAGCGACGAAGTGCTGCAATTCGTCGCCCAAGCCTATGCCGGGCCGGGGGATGAGGTCATCTATACCGAGCACGGGTTTTCCATGTATCCGATCATCGCGCGGATGGCTGGCGCGACACCTGTGATGGTTCCTGAAAAGGATCGCCACGTGGACGTGGACAACATCCTTGCCGCTTTGACCGGTCAGACACGGATCGTGTTCGTAACCAATCCGGGTAACCCGACCTCGACCATGATCCCTGAAAGTGAGCTTGTGCGGTTGGCCGAGGCTCTGCCCGACAGTTGCCTGATGGTGATCGACGGGGCTTATGCCGAGTTCGTCGATGGTTTCGACGGTGGTGCGTCCATCGTAGATCGGTTCGACAACGTGATCATGACCCGGACGTTCTCGAAAGTGTACGGTCTGGGTGGGATGCGCGTGGGCTGGGGCTATGCTGCGCAGTCGATCATTGATGTGCTCAACCGAGTGCGTCAGCCGTTTAACTTATCGCTGACCGCTTTGGCGGCGGCCGAAGCTGCGGTTCAGGACGAAGAGTTCCTGTCTCACTGTCAGGCCGAAAACGCGCGCCTGCGGAAGTGGTTGTCCGACGAACTGGCCAAGATCGGCGTGCCTTCGGACGCGTCCTGTACCAACTTTATTCTCGCCCGGTTTACCGATCAGGCCGAGACTGAGGCTTGCGATGACTATCTGAAAACCCAAGGTTTGATCGTGCGGCGTGTGGCGGGATACAACTTACCAAATGCGCTGCGCATCACCGTTGGCGATGAAGACGCGTGTCGCCGGGTCGTTGAAGCCATCACCGCATTCAAAGAGGGCGCAGCATGAGCCAGGTTTACGATCGTGTTGCCTTGATTGGGTTGGGCCTTATTGCTTCATCTATGTTTTGGGCGATCAAACGCGCGGGGCTTGCTGGCGAGGTGACGGGGTATGCGCGGTCTGCCGAGACGCGCGAAACCGCGCGGAAAATCGGCCTGTGCGATCGGGTTTGCGATACAGCGCAAGAGGCGGCCAAGGGCGCCGATCTTGTCGTTCTTTGTGTGCCGGTTGGTGCGATGGGGGCAGTTGCTGCAGACATCGTGCCTGTTCTGAAGCCGGGGGCGACCGTGTCGGATGTAGGCTCGGTGAAACGACATGTGATCGAGGCGGTATCGCCCCATATTCCTGATGGCGTGCATTTCATTCCTGCCCACCCGTTGGCCGGGACCGAGCATTCCGGGCCCGAATCCGGTTTTGCTGAACTGTTCGACAATCGTTGGAACCTGCTGGTGCCGGTCAAGGGGTCTGACCCTGACGCTGTGGCGCGGTTGCGCGCCTTGTGGGAGGGCATGGGCGCCAATGTCGATGAGATGGATGCCGATCACCACGATTTGGTGTTGGCGGTGACGTCTCATGCGCCGCACCTGATCGCTTATACTATGGTTGGTGTGGCTGATGATCTGCGTCGCGTGACGGATAGCGAGGTCATTAAGTACTCGGCCGCAGGTTTTCGCGATTTCACGCGCATCGCGGCCTCGGATCCGACCATGTGGCGCGACGTGTTTCTAACCAACAAAGACGCGACGCTGGAAATCCTTGGACGTTTTACCGAGGAGTTATTCGCCCTGCAACGCGCCATCCGAACCGGCGATGGAGAGCAGCTTTTCGACTATTTCACCCGTACTCGGGCGATCCGTCGTGGAATTATCGACGCTGGCCAGGATACTGATGCGCCGGACTTTGGGCGAGGAAAGACAAGCTCATGACGCTTAAGGTATTGCTGATCGGATTGCTTGCGTTCAGCGCCACGACGGTTCCTGCAGCGCCTTTGGATCAGTCCCTGGTCCCCCTTTCGCGCCCTGCAGAAAGTATTGTTTTAGCCTATGCGCAGCCGACCAGATTGCGCCCTGCCATGCGTCCGGAATCCGCTCAGGTTATCGCTACCGCTGCGCGGCCACTGGATTTGCCGTCGCTTGGACCGGATACATCGTTGATGCCTTACAAGCGGCCCAAGGCGGTCGAACAACAGGCGTTGTTCAAAAAGCGCAAGCTGCGCAAAGGCTCGGTCTGTGGTGATATTGCGATTCAGGGCAAGGCCGTTGGCAAGGTTCCGGGTAGGATCAAAGCCTGTGGGATTAAGGATGCCGTGCAGGTCACGTCGGTATCGGGGGTTGCGCTTAGCAGACCTTCTACGATGGATTGCGGCACGGCAATCGCTTTGAATGAATGGGTGGACAAATCCGTCAAGCCGACGTTCCGGCGTCGCGGACCCGTGGTCGAGCTGCAAGTTGCTGCGCACTACGCTTGCCGGACGCGGAACAATCGCACGGGTGCAAAAATCTCGGAACACGGCAAGGGGCGCGCGATTGATATCTCTGGCTTCAAGATGGCCGATGGTGAGGTGGTGACGGTTTTGAACGGGTGGCGCAAGAACCCTTCAAAAAAGCAGTTGACCAAGATCTGGCGCAACGCGTGTGGGCCGTTTGGAACAGTGCTTGGTCCGAATTCGGATCGGTACCACCGCGACCATTTCCATCTGGACACGGCCCGGCACCGGCGTGGACCTTACTGCCGCTGACCGAGCTTATTCTGTTTTGTTGAACACCAGAAGGTCCGTCTGACCCAGTATTGCGTCGAACGACTGTGCCGTCAGTGGTGTAGGTTGACGGCCAAAATCGACGACGTATTCATAGTGGTCGAACAGAAGGTCACGCAGTTTTTTGTTGTGTGCAGAAGACTCTGAAGGGGTGTATTCGAGGAACACGGCCGGGCGACAGGTTTCCAGCGTCTTCAGTGCTCCTTCCAGCACTTCAAGCTCGTGCCCCTCGACATCAATCCATATCAGGGAAAGATCTTTGAAAGGCTCACTGTACTGTTCAAACAAGCGGTCAACCGTGGTGATATCAACTACTATCGCCTCATCGGAATGATCGCCAATCCTTGATCCGCCCCTATTCATTTCGTTTGAAACAAAAGGCAATTGGCCGGAGGTGCTGGATGCACCCAATTGGAGGTGCGTGACGCGGTCGCCCAGATTGTTGAGTTTCACGTTCCGCGTCAGCAGGTCATAGTTTTTTGGATCAGGCTCCAACGCAATGACATGCGTGCATCCAAGGTCGCGGAAGAAATAGACAGTATGCGTTCCGATATTTGCGCCAATTTCAAGAACCGTACCAGCGCTCAGCGCAGCGCCTTCCTGTTTCAAGTAGTTTGAAAGCGCGCTTACAACCGCCCGGCCGTATTCACCGCCTTGGGTGATTTGTTCTCCTATGACATCATGTGGATAGTAGATCAGGCAGTGATCCTGCATCTGGCGGAAAAAAAGGACATCGTCTTTCCAGAGATCGCGCAAGATGGCGCGTCGAACCTTTTTGGTTTTCAGCGCCCAACGGGACAGTTGGTTGGACAACGCGGTTTTCAGACCCATATTCGGCGCCCCTTGGACAGATTTAAAGCAGAAGTTGTTAGCGTAGGATCAAACGCGGTGCAGGCCCGATTGGCAAGGGGCCGAGGGCGACAAAGCCGTCGCGGAAATTAAGCTGCAAGTCCAGTGCGTTGGGGTTGCCACCTAGGCCCGCCATGAAGTTTAAGGCACGGGTTACCGGATCAACCGCCTGATCGGGCAGGGCGCCTGCTGCATTGGCCATCGCAATCATATCGCGCCAGTTTTCTGCCTTTATCGCGATCTCGCCGGTGGGGATGCCTTGGGGGTCAACGTCCAACTCTCCGGCAGCGAACAAGCGCAGCGCGCCCCATTTCATCTCGGCCAGACGGAGTTCAATGTTCACGGGTTGCGGTCTGCTCAGTTCCAGCGCGGACCGGTCCCAGGGTTTGTCGAAAGTTGCACGCATGTCCAACTCGAGCGTTTCGAAGGTCTGCGGCAATGTGGTGGCTGATCGCATCAGCGCGCGCAGCTCATCCCCGGGCATGAAGGCATCAATGCGAGCGCTGATCATGTATGTTTCGGGCGCCTCAGTCTGCTCCATTACAAGCGCCAGGGTTTCGCCTCCGGCCAGGGCCTCGGAATTGTCGGCGACTGACCATGCTCCGGCTGTCAGGGCCATCTTTTCCAGGACCAGCGCAACACCGGGCTGAAGCTGTAGCTCAGCTTGCATATCAGCGGCTTGAATGGTCGATGTCTGATCAAAATAGGACAGCCGTTGCGGCGTGTCGGCAAAACGCAAAACCTGTCTGCCGGGCCAGATCGCGGGGCTTTGGAATTGAATCCAATCGGCGCTCCAGGCGGTGCCGTTGACCGGGTCGGCAAGCGCGGGACTGCTCAGGCGTGTTACGTGGTTGAACGGGTATCCGGCTGTTGTGACCTCGGCGAACTCGGCTTGCCAGCCCTGTTCTTGCTGCGTGTCGAACCAGGTCGTGATCGCGTTTCGCAAGCCGATGCCCGCGACGAACCAGTAAGCGGTCCAGATCACAGTTATGACAATGATGACTCGTATCAGCCCGCGCATGGCAGTTGGCCCTTTTTCCCACCTCAAATTTGATGTTTATAGGCGCAAACGGGCAAGGACCAGAGTTATGACGATGTGGGTTTTCGGATATGGGTCGCTGTTGTGGAATCCCGGCTTTCCTGTGGCCCGCAGTGAACGCGCGACTTTGATCGGCTACGCACGCTCATTTTGCATGAGTTCGATCCACCATCGCGGTACCGAGGATGAGCCGGGCCTTGTTCTGGCGCTGGATGAACAAGACGACGCGCAATGCAAAGGGTTGGCTCTTGCGGTCCAGCCGGGCCATGAAGATCGCACCTTACAAGAGCTGCGAGAGCGCGAGTTGATTTCTTCCGCCTATGTCGAAAAGATACTGGATGTGCATTTGGAAACCGGTGACACGGTCAATGCAGTCACTTACGTGATCGAAAAAGACCATGTGCAGTATTGCGGTGGAATGCCTTTGGAAGAGCAGGCCCAGATCATCGCACACGCCGTTGGTGGTCGGGGGCCAAACACCGAATACCTCTATAACACTGCCGAACATCTGGCCGAGATTGGCCTGCACGATGCCGATCTTGAGTGGTTGGCGCAACGCGTCCGTGACATTACCGCATAAACCCTTGGCGTAACCGGCGGATTTTCGCTAGATTTATCCTCAGAGCAGCTAAAGACCGGGAACCACGCGCATGGCGCAGGCACATCAAAGCGCGAGACCGCATTTCTCGCAACCTATTCGTCAGATCGTAACGATGTTGGTTGCGATTGCGCTGGCGGGTGGCGGAGTTTTTATGGCTCTGCCCTATGTTTTGCCTGTTTTCTACGCCAACCCTTACCTGAACGGGTTCATCCTGCTGGTATTTGGCATCGGCGTATTGGCCTGTTTTTATCAGGTGACACAGCTGATCGGCTCGGTTCGTTGGATCGAAGCCTTCGTCGGTGGCGTCGTACGCGAAGACGCCCGGACCCCGCAGCTCTTGGCCCCTCTGGCGTCGCTGCTGCGGGAACGTGGGGCGCGGTCTCAGATCAGCTCTAGCTCGACCCGGTCCATTCTGGATTCGGTAGCAGAACGGGTTGAAGAAGAACGCGAGATCACGCGTTACATCACCAATGTTCTGATTTATCTGGGTCTGCTGGGCACTTTCTTTGGTCTGGCGACAACTGTTCCGGCCATCGTTGACACGATCCGCAGCCTAAACCCCCAAGAAGGGGAAGAAGGGCTGGCTGTCTTCAACCGCCTTATGGTCGGGCTCGAGGCGCAGCTGCAGGGTATGGGCGTGGCCTTTGGGTCATCGCTTTTGGGTTTGGCCGGATCGTTGATCGTCGGACTGCTTGAACTGTTTGCAGGTCACGGGCAAAGCCGGTTCTACCGCGAGTTGGAAGAGTGGCTGTCGTCAATCACCCGAGTCGGGTTCGCTTCTGGTGACGAAGGTGGGGCTGAACTGGCGGTTCTTACCCCTGTTCTGGATGCAATGTCCGAACAGATGAATGCGTTGCAGGATCTTTTCGAAGCGCAAGAGGCCGACCGCGCATCGGTGTCCGCTAACCTGAATCAGCTGGTCAGTTCGATAGGTGAAATGAACATGCGCCAGTCCGAGGCCGAAGGGGTCACAGCCGCGCTGGAACGCGTTGCTCTGGGACAGGATGCACTGTTGGACCACATGCGCGAGCAAGGCACAGGCGACGGGATCGACGCCGAAAGCCGTATGCGCCTGCGGTCCATGGATGTTCAGTTGCTTCGTATTCTCGAAGAAATCTCGGCAGGTCGCCAGGAAAGCATGAGCGAACTGCGCAAAGATATTGAACTGTTGGTCAAGGCTTTGACCTTGCCACGGGGCGCCGTTCGCACCACTCCGGACGGAGAATAACCCATGGCCCTGTCACGCCGCACAGGTCAACGGTTTCAGGGCTCTGTCTGGCCAGGCTTCGTGGATGCGATCACTGGGCTGTTGATGGTGCTGACCTTTGTCTTAACCATTTTCATGGTCGTGCAATTCGTTCTGCGTGAAACGATCTCGGGTCAGGAAGATGAGCTGTCCGCCTTGTCTGGCGAGGTTGCCGCGTTGGCCAACGCGCTGGGTTTGGAAGAGCGTGAGAACAGTCGGCTTGAGGCGCGGTTGGGAGCTTTGAATTCGACCTTGTCCCAAGTCGAAGGCGAACTTGTTGATGCTCAGTTGCGTCTCACTAATTTTGAAGATCAGGTCGCGGCGCTTCTTGCAGATCAGGAACGCGCGCGCGGGGCCATTGCGTCGCTGGAGGCGGAACGTGAGACCCTGTTGACCGAACAAGAAGCGTTGAACCTTGCCCTCGCCCAAAGCCGTTCGGAAATTGACGCACAGGCCGAGGCCGCGCGTCTGGCAGCCGCGCGCCGCGAGGCGCTTGAGGCACTTGTTGCTGATCTCGAACAAAGCGGCACGGCGCAGGAGGCATTGATTTCCGAGCTCGAAGATCAGCTAAGCGCAGAAGAAACCGCCCGATTGGCCGAGGCAGCAGCGGCAGAAAATCTGCGAAACCGGCTTCAGGATGCGGATGCGGAACTGACGGCCATGACGCTTGCGCTAGAGGCGCAAAGGAAAGAGGCCGAGGATACGCTTACCCTTCTTGCGGCTGCGCAAGCCGCCAAAGCAGAGTTGGAGCGTCAGTTCGGCGAGTTGAATACTGAGGAGTTGCAAGCCCAGCTTGAAGCTGCCTTGGCTGCGCGCACGCAGGCCCAGACCGAGGCGCAGGAGCAGCGCACGCTGGCAGAGGAAAGAGCCGCGCTGCTGGCCGTCGCGCGCGAAGCGTTCTCGGCAGAGCAGGCGGTTTCCGCAAAAGCGCAGCGCCAAACCGCGCTGCTGAATCAGCAGATGGCCGCCCTCCGTAACCAGCTGGGCGGTTTGCAAGCCTTGCTGGACGACTACGAAGAGCGAAACGCTGCCGCCGACATCCGCATTCAGACACTGGGGCAGGATCTGAACGCTGCACTTGCCCGCGCGGCCTCGGAAGAGAGGCGCCGCCGCCTTCTGGAAGAGGCTGAGCGCGCCCGGTTGGAAGCCGAAGCCGAAAAGCTGTCGGGTCAGAACGAAGAACTGGCTGCTCAGGCTGAGGATTTGCAGCGCTATCGCTCGGAATTCTTCGGCCGGCTCCGGGATGTTTTGGGGGATCAGGAGGGTGTTCGGATCGAAGGCGACCGCTTTGTGTTTTCGTCCGAGGTTTTGTTTGATACCGGCTCCGCCGTCCTGTCCCCTGCAGGCCAGCTAGAGGTCGCAAAGGTTGCCAACATCCTGCGGACCGTGGCAGCCGAGATCCCAGAAGGTCTGAACTGGGTTATCCGGGTCGATGGTCATACCGACAACGTCCCGCTGGCAGGATCAGGTCGTTATCGCGATAACTGGGAACTTAGCCAGGGCCGCGCGTTATCGGTCGTGCTGTACATGGTCGAAGCGCTGGGTATCCCACCGAACCGCCTGGCGGCCAACGGGTTTGGTGAGTTTCAGCCTGTAAACCCGGCGGACACGCCAGAAGCCCGCGCCCAGAACCGCCGGATCGAGCTGAAATTGACCGAACGCTGATTGTGTATCTCTGATTTGGGACGGTCTGAACTTACGCTAAAATAGCGGCGTAGTCGCATGGAAAAGGTCACGCGCATCCCTATATATGTACCCTAGGTTGAACGGGTAGGGATCGTGAAAGCAGGCGTTTCGGAACTTCGCTATATTGTTGAAAACACACTGCGTTCGCCTTACCGACGTGTAACAAGGTGCGAAATGCGCTGTGGGGCCGCGGTTTGGCTCAAACGGATCGAGCGTTCAGGTCCACACCTTTGGGTTGTGAAAGGGCTGCCCGGGCAAGCTTTTGATAGGGATCGACGATCGCTTCGCTTCCTGCACAGTTGCGGAGTTCCAGTTCCGGCGGTTCTTCTGGAAAGCGACAGCTATTTTGTAGTCGAAGACGCAGGGCATAGTTTGAGCGCCTTATGCGGCGATCCGCTTGTAACCACGGTGGAGAAATTGGCAGCCTGCAGTGCGGCCGGGCAAGCACTTGCGCGTTTGCATGCAGCGGATCTGGCGCATGGGCGCCCTGCATTTCGGGACATGTGCTGGGACGGGCGCAGAATACGCTTTATTGACTTTGAGTATTTCGTTCCAAGCCAGGCCGGACCGATTAGAAAAGCCCGAGATATTAGCGTCGCGCTTTTGTCTGCCCTTTCTCAAGGCGGCGAAGGCTTACGTTTTGCCCGTTCGTTTTTGTCAGCGTATCGCTTGGCGCGCAGGAAGAGTTCGAAGCCGTATTTCGCTCCGCTATGGGATCAACCGAGATAACGGTGCAATGAAAAACCCGCCGTATTAGGCGGGTTTTTGTTTTCTCATCGATCAGTCAGCTGTGAGCAAGGGTGGTTTGTCGCCCGGTATGCGCGGCTGATCGGGGCCCAGAATTTCCAGGTTCAGATCGCCTTTCTTGACCGAAACCCGGACCACGCCGCCCTTGGCCAGCTTGCCGAATAGCAGCTCCTCGGCCAAAGGCTTCTTGATGTGTTCCTGAATGACGCGGCCCAGCGGGCGCGCACCCATCTTGTCGTCATACCCTTTGTCCGCCAACCATTCGGCGGCCTTGGGTGTCAGGTCAAAGGTCACATTGCGGTCCATCAACTGTGCCTCGAGTTGCAGCACGAATTTCTCGACAACTTGAAGGATGACCTCTTTCGGCAGCGGCGCGAACGAAATCACCGCGTCCAGACGGTTGCGGAATTCCGGTGTGAAGGTCCGTTCAATCGCAGCGGTATCTTCGCCTTCGCGACGGTCGCGTCCAAAGCCGATCGCGGCCTTGGCTTGCTCCTGGGCGCCCGCGTTCGAGGTCATGATCAGCACAACGTTGCGGAAATTCACCGTGCGGCCGTTGTGGTCCGTCAGCTCACCATGATCCATAACCTGCAACAGGATGTTAAAGACGTCCGGATGCGCTTTCTCGATCTCATCCAGCAGCAGCACGCAATGCGGATGCTGGTCAACGCCGTCAGTCAGAAGACCGCCCTGATCGAACCCGACATAACCCGGAGGCGCACCGATCAGACGAGAAACGGCGTGTTTCTCCATGTATTCAGACATGTCGAAACGCAGCAGTTCTACACCCAGCGTATCTGCCAGCTGTTTCGCCACTTCGGTTTTACCTACACCGGTCGGACCTGCGAACAGGTAATTACCGATGGGCTTTTCAGGTTCACGAAGGCCCGCGCGCGCCAGTTTGATCGCGCTGGACAGCGCGACAATGGCGTCGTCCTGACCGAAGACCACCCGTTTCAGCGAGGTCTCAAGGTCTTTCAGAACCTCGGCATCGTCCTTGGTGACATTCTTGGGCGGGATACGCGCGATCTTGGCGACCACGGCCTCAATCTCTTTCACGCCGATGGTTTTGCGACGCTTGCTTTCCGCGACGAGATGCTGAGCAGCACCGGCTTCGTCAATCACGTCGATCGCCTTGTCAGGCAGTTTGCGGTCATTGATGTAACGCGCCGACAATTCCACCGCCGTTTTGATCGCGTCGGCAGTGTATTTGATCGCGTGATGCTCTTCAAAATACGGTTTAAGGCCGCGCAGGATTTTCACGCTGTCCTCGACCGAAGGCTCATTCACGTCGATCTTCTGGAACCGACGGCTGAGCGCGCGGTCCTTTTCGAAATGCTGCCGGAACTCTTTGTAGGTGGTCGAACCCATCGTGCGCAGTTTACCGCCCTGTAGGGCAGGTTTCAGAAGGTTCGACGCATCCATTGCGCCGCCCGAAGTGGCTCCTGCGCCGATGACCGTGTGAATCTCGTCAATGAACAGCACGGCATCGGGATGCTCTTCCAGCTCAGTTACGACTGCTTTCAGTCGCTCCTCGAAATCACCGCGATAACGCGTGCCCGCCAGCAAAGCGCCCATATCCAGCGAATAAATCGTGGTTTCGGACAGCACATCGGGCGCTTCGCCCCCGACGATTTTATGGGCCAAACCTTCGGCGATGGCGGTTTTCCCCACGCCCGGATCACCCACCAGCAGTGGGTTATTCTTGCGGCGACGGCAAAGCACTTGAATGCAACGTTCAACCTCATCCGCGCGCCCAATCAGCGGATCTACATCCCCTGCACGGGATTTGGTGTTCAGATCAACGCAGTATTTGCCAAGTGCGCTTTCCTTCTGCTCACCTTCGCCAGCAGAGGGTTGCGTTTCGTCCTCGACCTGATCCGCGCCCGAGACCGATCGGCTTTCGCCGTAAGCTGGGTCTTTGGCGACGCCATGTGCGATGAAATTCACCGCGTCATACCGTGTCATGTCCTGTTCTTGCAGAAAATAGGCCGCGTTGCTTTCGCGTTCAGCAAAGATCGCAACCAGCACGTTTGCGCCCGTGACCTCGGTCCGGCCCGAGCTTTGAACGTGGATGGCGGCGCGCTGGATCACGCGTTGGAAAGCGGCCGTTGGCACAGCCTCGGACCCGTCGATATCCGTAACCAGATTAGACAGGTCTTCGTCGATGAATTCGACCAGAGTGCTGCGCAGCTCATCCAGATCAACGCTGCAGGCTTTCATAACTCGGATCGCGTCCGGTTCTTCCAGCAGCGCCAGCAGCAGATGCTCTAGCGTGGCGAATTCGTGTCGCCGTTCATTCGCAGCCGCAAGGGCCGCGTGAATGGCTTGTTCTAATGTGCTCGAGAATGAAGGCACGCGGGTGCTCCTCTGTCTTGGGTCGGAAGGGGCGCGGGCTTTAGGCCGGATCCCCATCCCAACCGTGTCCTCATACTATTAGAGTTTGGTTGATCATGGCCCGGCTTCAAGGGTTTTCTTTCACTTGACAGTCACATTTATTGTGACCGTGGCCGTGAAGCGGGTGAAATAGGCATCAAAACCTGTCTTTTCTAGCCCGAATTTCTGCAAATACCGCAGCGGGTTCAGCGGCCGACATCCCTAAATGCGCTTGAATCGCCGGATCAGCGGCGCGCAGAAACGGATTTGTGGCCTTTTCCAGCGCCAAACTTGACGGCACCGTAGGTTCGCCAGCGGCACGGGTGCGGTCGATATCCGTCGCGCGTTCGCGCAGCGCGGCATTGTCTGGGTCGACGGTCAGAGCGAATTTGGCGTTGGATTGCGTATATTCGTGACCCGAACACACCAGAGTATCGTCGGGCAAAGCGGCCAGCTTGGATAATGAGTCCCACATCTGTGGGGCGGTTCCTTCAAACAGGCGACCACATCCCAAAGCCATCAAACTGTCGGCGGTAAATACAACGGCGCTTTGCGGCATATAGAATGCGATGTGTCCAACTGTATGGCCCGAGACATCCAGCACTTGCACCGTCTCTCCGCCCAACTCAAACGTATCGCCTTCGCTGACTTGTTGGTCCAAAGGGGGCAAACGATGCGCGTCCGCAGCGGCCCCTATGACTTTGGCGGGGTGCTTTTCCAGAATTCCGGGCAACCCGTCCACATGGTCAAAGTGGTGATGCGTCAGTAACACGTGGCTGAGTTTCCAGCCGCGCTGGTCCAGCTGGGCCAGAATGGGGGCAGCCTCTGGCGCGTCGATCAATGCGGTGTTGCCGCTTGCGGCGTCATGCGCCAGAAAAGCGTAGTTATCGCTGAGACATGGGATGGTGACGATCTCAAGAGGCATGGCCTTTTGCCCTTTCGTTGCTAGACTGCGCCGAAGCTAAGCCGATTGACCGGGTGTCCGCAATGCATCTTGATGTGCAGGATCTTAGGAATTTCTACTACCGCAGCACATTGGGGCGTGCGGCGCAGGCGGCGATCCGGGGTCGGTTGATCGAACAATGGCCCGAAGCCAAGGGCCAGACGGTCGCTGGGTTTGGCTTCGCCGTACCCTTGCTGCGCCCCTATCTGGCAGATGCCCGACGGGTGATTGGGCTGATGCCCGGACCGCAAGGTGTGATGCCGTGGCCCGCAGGGATGCCCAACGTCTCGGTCCTGACGGAAGAGACGATGTGGCCGATTGAGACCGGGCACGTGGACAAGCTGGTGGTGATGCACGGGCTTGAGACCTCACAGCGGCCGAGCGAGCTGTTAAATGAATGCTGGCGGGTTCTGGGCCCCGGAGGGCGCGCGTTCTTTATCGTGCCCAACCGCGCGGGGTTGTGGTCGCGGACGGACCGGACGCCGTTTGGCTTTGGACGCCCTTATTCAGCGACGCAGTTAGAAAACCAGCTTCGGGCGCATCATTTTGAACCGGAAAGCCATTGTTCAGCATTGTATCTGCCGCCGTCATTCCGCCGGTTTTGGCTCAAGTCTGGCAGTTTGATTGAAAAGACGGGTCAGCGGATTCCCACGGTCATGGCTGGTGGCGTCTTGATGGTCGAAGCAACTAAACACATCCGGCCTCCCAGCGGGAGCGTCACAAAGGATCCTGTTCGTCGGCCGATCAAGGCGTTGGACGGTTTGCTGAAGCCCGCCTAACTTTTGTCCACTTTTTGAACTCCGCCAAGCGAAGAGAATGCGGGAAAATGGTCACAGGAATCGCAAAAACCTACACTTTCGTAACATTTTTAGTCCTCTCCAACCGGACAAAAGGGTCGCACCCTGCGTAACCCTATGAAATCAAACATTTTGTGGATAAGGCTGCCCCCGTGATAATATGTTGCGAGCTGGGTTCGGCTCTGCTACATCCCCGGTGATTTTGATCCCCGACCGTATGGCCGGGGTTTCTTCACGCCCCCGGGGTAGCTGCCGCAACGCGAATTCGGGGCCTCAAATATCGGAAGGGTGGACGTGTCCGAACCAGCTTCGATTTCCACAGGCATTGCCGAGCGCTATGCCACTGCGATTTTCGAGATCGCGAAAGAGAATAAAGACCTCGCAGGTCTGGAGACCGGAATTAACGATCTGGCAGCAGCATTGGGCGACAGCGCCGAACTGCGTAACCTGATCGCTTCGCCTCTGGTTTCGCGCGCCGAACAGGAAGGCGCCATTACCGCTATCGCTGACAAGATGGGCCTGAACGCCATCCTGCGCAACACGCTGGGTCTGATGGCGCAAAAACGCCGCCTGTTTGTCGTGCCGCAGCTGGTGCAGGTTCTGCGCGACATGCTGGCCGAAGAGCGTGGCGAAGTGACCGCCGATGTCGCCTCGGCCAAGGCGCTGACCAAGACACAACTGGATAAACTGTCCAAAACGCTGTCCGAGCGTGTGGGCAAGACCGTGACAATCAATGCGACCGTGGATGAAAGCCTCATCGGCGGTCTTGTCGTTAAAGTGGGCTCGAAAATGATCGATAGCTCGATCCGTTCGAAGCTGAACTCCCTACAGAATGCAATGAAAGAGGTCGGATAAATGGGAATCCAAGCTGCAGAGATTTCTGCAATCCTGAAGGACCAGATCAAGAACTTTGGTCAGGAAGCAGAAGTGGCCGAAATCGGCCGCGTGCTGAGCGTCGGTGACGGGATTGCCCGTGTATACGGCCTGGACAATGTGCAAGCCGGTGAGATGGTCGAATTCCCCGGTGGCATCATGGGCATGGCGCTGAACCTGGAAAGCGACAACGTTGGTGTCGTTATCTTCGGTTCCGACCGTGACATCAAAGAAGGTGACACTGTCAAGCGCACCAACTCGATCGTGGACGTTCCGATCGGTGACGAGCTGCTGGGCCGCGTTGTTGACGGTCTGGGCAACCCGCTGGACGGCAAAGGCCCGATCAATGCTTCCAAGCGTGGCGTTGCAGACGTCAAAGCCCCCGGCATCATCCCGCGTAAATCGGTGCACGAGCCGATGGCAACCGGCCTGAAATCGGTTGACGCGATGATCCCGATTGGCCGTGGCCAGCGTGAGCTGATCATTGGTGACCGTCAAACCGGTAAAACCGCTGTGGCGCTGGACACCATCCTGAACCAGAAAGTTTACAACGAGGCAGCAGGCGACGACGAGTCGAAGAAACTGTACTGCATCTACGTGGCTGTTGGTCAGAAGCGTTCGACCGTTGCGCAGCTGGTGAAGAAACTGGAAGAGTCCGGCGCGATTGAATACTCGATCGTTGTGGCCGCAACCGCGTCCGACCCGGCGCCGATGCAGTTCCTGGCGCCTTACTCGGCGACCGCGATGGCCGAATACTTCCGCGACAACGGCCGCCACGCGCTGATCATCTATGATGACCTGTCGAAACAGGCTGTGTCCTATCGTCAGATGTCCCTGCTGCTGCGCCGTCCGCCCGGACGTGAAGCCTATCCGGGTGACGTTTTCTACCTCCACTCCCGTCTGCTGGAACGTTCGGCAAAGCTGAACGAAGACTTCGGTGCAGGCTCGCTGACCGCTCTGCCGGTGATCGAAACGCAGGGTGGTGACGTATCAGCCTTTATTCCGACCAACGTGATTTCGATCACCGACGGTCAGATCTTCCTGGAAACCGAACTGTTCTATCAGGGCATCCGTCCTGCTGTGAACACCGGTCTGTCGGTTTCGCGTGTGGGCTCGTCGGCTCAGACCAACGCGATGAAATCGGTTGCTGGTCCGGTTAAACTGGAACTGGCTCAGTACCGCGAAATGGCTGCGTTTGCGCAGTTCGGTTCGGACCTCGACGCCGCAACTCAGCAGCTGCTGAACCGTGGTGCGCGTCTGACCGAGCTGATGAAACAGCCGCAGTACTCGCCGCTGACCAACGCGGAAATCGTCTGCGTCATCTTCGCGGGCACCAATGGCTACCTCGACAAGATCAACGTCTCGGATGTTGGCCGCTATGAGGCCGGTCTGCTGGCGCACCTGCGCGGCAAGCACGCCGACCTGCTTCAGTGGATCACAGACGAAGATCCCAAGATCAAGGGCGAGGCTTCCGACAAGATCAAGGCTGCGCTGGACGAATACGCCGCAACCTTCGCTTAAGGGAGAGGCGGGCATATGCCAAATCTTAAGGACCTTAAAAACAGGATCGAGTCGGTCAAATCGACCCGCAAGATCACCAAGGCCATGCAGATGGTCGCGGCCGCAAAACTGCGCCGCGCTCAGGAATCTGCCGAAGCCTCGCGTCCCTATGCCGAGCGGTTCAATGCCGTGATGGCGGGGCTGGCGGCTTCGGTCGGGGGCAGCGACAGCGCCCCCAAGCTGCTCCGTGGTACGGGCAGTGAGGATGTGCATCTGCTGGTTGTGATGACAGCTGAACGCGGCCTGTGTGGCGGCTTCAACTCCAACATCGCCAAGCTGGCCCGCCAAAAGGCGGAAGAGCTGCGCGGCAAAGGCAAGACGGTCAAAGTTCTGACCGTTGGCAAGAAAGGCCGCGACGCGCTCAAGCGCGATTTGGGCGATCTGTTCGTTGGACATGTCGACCTGAGCGAGGTCAAGCGCATTGGCTATGCCAACGCGCAGGACATCGCGAAGGACATCCTGTCCCGCTTTGACGGGGCTGAGTTCGATGTTGCCACGATCTTCTACTCGAAGTTCGTCAACGTCGTGACCCAGATCCCGACGGCACAGCAAATCATCCCCGCCTCGTTCGAGGACGACGCGGCAGGTGACGACAGCGGTGCCATTTTCGACTACGAGCCCAGCGAAGAGGCCATTCTGGCCGACCTGCTGCCCAAGGGGGTTGCGACCGCGATCTTCTCGGCTCTGCTCGAAAACGGAGCGTCTGAACAGGGTGCACGGATGTCCGCAATGGACAACGCGACACGCAACGCGGGCGAAATGATCGACAAGCTGACGATCCAGTTCAACCGCTCGCGTCAGGCCGTGATCACCAACGAGCTGATTGAAATTATTTCCGGCGCCGAAGCGCTGTAGAGACATACCGGAGACGAAACATGGCGAATGCAAAAGGCAAAGTCACACAGATCATCGGGGCCGTCGTCGACGTGCAGTTTGATGACGCGCTGCCTGAAATTCTGAACGCGCTGGAAACCACCAACAACGGCAAGCGCCTGGTGTTGGAAGTTGCTCAGCACCTGGGTGAAAACACCGTCCGCACCATCGCGATGGACGCGACCGAAGGTCTGGTCCGTGGCGAAGTTGTGACCGACAGCGGCGCACCGATCTCGGTTCCGGTTGGCAATGCCACCCTGGGCCGCATCCTGAACGTGGTCGGCGAGCCGATCGACGAAAAAGGCCCGGTTGAAGCAACTGAAGCTCGCGCGATCCACCAGCCCGCGCCCGAGTTCGCGGAACAGTCGACCGAGTCGGAGATCCTTGTGACCGGCATCAAGGTTGTTGACCTGCTGGCCCCCTACGCCAAAGGCGGTAAGATCGGCCTGTTCGGCGGTGCCGGCGTTGGTAAAACCGTTCTGATCATGGAACTTATCAACAACATCGCAAAAGTGCACTCGGGCTTCTCGGTGTTTGCGGGTGTTGGTGAACGGACCCGTGAAGGCAACGACCTGTATCACGAGATGATCGAATCGAACGTCATCAAGCCCGACAACCTGTCGGAATCGCAGGTTGCTCTGGTTTACGGTCAGATGAACGAACCTCCCGGAGCGCGTGCGCGTGTTGCTCTGACCGGTCTGACCCTGGCCGAGCAGTTCCGCGACCAGTCCGGTACCGACGTTCTGTTCTTCGTCGACAACATCTTCCGCTTTACGCAGGCGGGTTCCGAGGTTTCGGCTCTGCTGGGTCGTATTCCTTCGGCGGTGGGCTACCAGCCGACGTTGGCCACCGACATGGGCGCCCTGCAAGAACGCATCACCTCGACCAAGTCGGGCTCGATCACCTCGGTGCAGGCCATCTACGTTCCCGCGGACGACTTGACCGACCCCGCGCCGGCAACATCGTTTGCTCACTTGGACGCAACCACCGTTCTTAACCGTGCGATCTCGGAAAAGGGTATTTACCCGGCTGTTGACCCGCTCGACTCGTCCTCGCGTCTGCTGGACCCCGCGATTGTGGGTGAAGAACACTACACGGTTGCGACCGACGTTCAGCAGATCCTCCAGCGCTACAAGTCTCTTCAGGACATCATCGCCATCCTCGGCATGGACGAACTGTCGGAAGAAGACAAACTGACCGTGGCCCGTGCCCGTAAGATCGAACGCTTCATGTCGCAGCCGTTCGACGTTGCACAGGTCTTCACCGGCTCGCCGGGCGTTCAGGTCCCTCTGGACGTGACCATCGCTTCGTTCAAGGCCGTTGTGGCTGGCGAATACGATCACCTGCCCGAAGCGGCCTTCCTGATGGTTGGCGGCATCGACGACGTGATCGCCAAAGCGGAAAAGATGGCCGCAGAAGCCGCCTAAGGAGTATCCCTGATGGCAAACACAATGCAATTCGACCTCGTCAGCCCCGAGCGGAGCCTTGCTTCGCTTGAGGCCACTGCGGTCCAGCTACCCGGCGCGGACGGGGACATGACGGCAATGCCTGATCATGCCCCCACGATCACCACGCTGCGTCCCGGTCTGCTGAAGGTTGAGGCACCTGCAGGGGCCAGCGAATACCTGGTCACCGGCGGGTTTGCCCAGATCAACGGCGACGGCCTGTCGGTTCTGGCCGAAAAGGCCATTCCGGTTGCCGAAGTGACCCGGTCGCATCTGGACGACCTGATCGCCGAAGCCCGCGCCTCGCACGAGGCCGCAAAGTCTGGTGACGATCAGTCGATCGTAGACGATGCAGCCAAGCTGCTGGCCGACATGGAAGCGCTTGGGACGCATATGAGCCTGTAACGGCTTGTTGCAAATGGATCATTAGAAACGGCCCTGCGACAGTAGGGCCGTTTTTTTGTCGTGATTTCAACATGAGACCGAATTAGGTTTTGAGGATTGATAAATAAAAGACAACAAAAATGAAGACGTTTCGAACCCATCCTATTGGCATCGACCAAGGCGAGACCGTGGTGTTTTCCGATTTCTCCAATGGCGGTGACATGTGGACCGGCAACGGTACGCGCGAGAGACGCTCGGCTGTTAGGTTTCACCAACCATTCCGGTCTGCACCGGTTGTTCAGATCGGTATATCCCTATGGGATGTGGACACAACCTCGGCGTTGCGGGCCGAAGTGAAGGCCGAAAACACTACGAACGAAGGATTCGACGCAGTGTTCCGCACTTGGTCAGACACGCGAATCGCACGAATTAGGGTGACGTGGACAGCGATCGGCGAGGTTGCGCATGAGGATGATTGGGACATCTCCTGATGCCCGTGTTCAAGGGTCAGTCAGTTGATGCTTCGATCATCCCGACGCGGGTCGCGTGACGGCCACCTTCGAACTCGGCACCAAGGAACGCGTCGACAATGTCGAGGGCCTGACCCTCACCGACGACACGCGCGCCGATGGACAGCATGTTGGCGTCATTGTGCTGACGGATCATCCGGGCCGAGAACGCGTCGGAACACACGCCGCAGCGAATGCCTGGCACTTTATTCGCCGCCATCATGATGCCCTGTCCGGTGCCGCAAAGGATGATACCCAGTGCGCAATCACCCGAGGCAACGGCGTCAGCGGCGGCTTTGCCGTGGATCGGATAATGCGTGCTTTCGGGCGTTTGAGGTCCGATATCCACGACCTCCCATCCTTGGTCCGCGATATGTTTGGCAACCGCGTGGCGCAGCTCGATGGCGGCGTGGTCGCTGGAAAGAACGATGCGTTTGGGGGTGGTCACGGAAAGCTCCTGCCTTAGAGGGGTCACGAAAAAGGGCGACTACAAGGCCGCCCGTTCAGATCAGTCCATGTGGTACATGGATTCGTAGATCGGGGTCAGGGTCTTGTCCTCGAACAGCGACGATACCGAGGTGCCGTTCCAAATGTTCAGAATGGCCTGCGTAAAGATGGGCGCGGTCGGAACGATCCGGATATTCTTGGCTTTGGCGACCTCGGACGTGGGCTGGATTGTGTCGGTCAGAACCAGAGACTTCATGACTGAGTTAGTGACACGCTCGACCGCAGGTCCGCTCATGACGCCGTGGGTGATATAGGAATGCACCTCTTTCGCGCCGTTATCCAGCAGCACTTGAGCTGCCTTACACAGTGTTCCGGCGGTATCGCACATGTCGTCCACGATCAGGCAGATCTTGTCTTTGACGTCGCCGATGACAGTCATTTCGGCCACTTCGCCGGCCTTTTCGCGGCGTTTGTCGACGATCGACAGCGGCGCTTCGATCCGTTTGGCCAATTCGCGCGCGCGGGCTACGCCGCCCACATCGGGTGAGACCACCATGATCTCATCCATCTGGTCCTTAAACTGGTTTTTCACATCCAGCGCAAAGATCGGCGAGGCATAAAGGTTGTCCACCGGGATATCAAAGAACCCCTGAATCTGCGCGGCGTGCAGGTCCATGGTCAGAACCCGCTCGATCCCGGCGCCGGTCAGCATGTTGGCAACCAGCTTGGCGGAAATCGGCGTGCGCGCCTTGGTGCGACGGTCCTGACGGGCATAGCCGAAATAGGGGATCACGGCGGTGATCCGCTGCGCGGACGAACGGCGCAGTGCGTCGGCGATGATCAGAAGCTCCATCAGGTTGTCATTGGCGGGGTTCGAGGTCGGCTGGACGATGAACATATCCTCGCCGCGCACGTTCTCGAACACTTCGACGAAAATCTCACCGTCGTTAAAGCGTTCGACGCGCGCATCGACGAGGCCCTGATCGACGCCGCGATACAGGCTCATGCGGCGGGCAATGGATTCGGCAAGCGGAAGATTGGCGTTCCCAGCGATCAGCTTGGGTTCGTGGAGTGTCGGCATCGGCTGAAGTCCCCGGGCAGCAATGGCAAATGTGACAGATTCGTGATGTTGACACCGCTTACCACGGCCTTACCGTCCAGCAAAGACAACGCAGCGGAGAAAGTGAACATGGCCACCATTGACTACTATTTTGCGACAATTTCGCCCTTCACCTACTTGGCCGGAACCCGGCTTGAGGAGGTCGCGGCAAAGCACGGCGCGACGATCAACTACAAACCGCTGGATATCATGGCGCTGTTCGGGCGCACCGGGGGAACTCCACCGAAGGACCGGCACATTTCGCGCATCGAATACCGGGCGCAGGAACTGCAGCGGCAATCCAAAAACCTTGGGATGGAGTTCAATCTGAAACCTGCTCATTGGCCCACGAATATGGCACCGTCCTCTTACGCTGTGATCGCAGCGGCCAAGGACGGCTCGGGTGATGTCGGACAGCTGGTCCATTCCATTCTTCGCGCCTGCTGGGCCGAAGAAAAAGACGTCGCGCAGGACGAAGTGATCCGTGAATGCCTGTCTTCCGCGGGGTTCGATCCCTCTCTGGCCGATAGCGGCTTGCTGGTCGGGGCCGATACCTATGCCGCCAACCTTGAGGAGGCGGTGGACAAAGGCGCGTTTGGCGCGCCGTTCTATATCACCGAAGATGGTCAACGGTTCTGGGGACAGGACCGGTTGGAGAACCTGGACCGTCACCTGAGCGAGATGAAAGGGTGAAGGATCTGATGCCGTCGGTTCACGTCAGAACCTTGGGGCAGGGCGAGCGCAAAGTGCTGGCCCTGCATTGCACGATTGCTCACTCTGGGGCGTGGGCAGGGTTGGCGAGCGTGTTGGGGGATGACGCGACATTTATCGCACCCGATATGCCCTCACACGGTAAGAGCCCCGATTGGAACGAACAGGGCGATCTGTTCGATTTGTTGACCGAACTGACTGTTGGGCAATTAACAGAGCCGATGGATGTCATCGGTCATTCCTTTGGTGCGATGATCGCGCTGCGCCTGGCGATGGAACACCCTGATCTGGTCCGCAGTGCGGTTCTGATCGAGCCGGTATTCTTTGCCGTTGCCAAGCAGGACGTGCCTGATTTGCTGGCGCAGCATGACCATGAGGCGCAACCTTATGCAAAGGCTTTAGCTGACGGTGATATGAAACTGGCCGCACGCCTATTCAACAGGATGTGGAGCACTGATGACAGTCCCCGATGGCCGGACATACCCGAACGAACCCGCGCCGCGATGACTCGTGGAGTGCATCTTGTGCCTGCGGTCGAGGATGATTTGTTCGAGGATAAAAAGGGCTTGCTGGCCCCCGATATGATGAGCCGCGCAAATATGCCCCTTCTGTTGGTCAACGGGTCACGTACACATCCCGCGATGCCCGCGATCTGTGAAGGGCTGCAACAACGCCTGCCCAATGCCTCGGGCTGTGTCATAGAAGGGGCAGGGCACATGGCCCCGATCACGCATCCTCGGGACATGGCGCGCGTGATACGGGATTTCTGGGATGGGCAGCCTTAGGAAGTGCTGACCTTACAGTAGTGCGATGAACTGGTCGATCTGTTCAGGGCTGATCGACCAGTCGCAGACCAGACGACAAGCAAGCGGCTCTGCGTCATCGGCCCCGTCCAGCTCTCCGCCCCACAGATGATAGACTGCACCCGCGTCGTGCAATTGCTTGTGCCGCGCGCGCGAGAATTCGGCGAAGATCATGTTTGCCTGCGGTTGATGCAGGAAAGAGGCCCCCTTGGCCCGCAGCCCGTCAGCCAGACGTGCGCAATTGTCATTGGCCTGACGCGCCATCTGCAACCACAGTTCATCCTGCAGATAGGCGGCCATCTGAGCCGACAAGTACCGGTGTTTCGAAAACAGATGCGCGCCACGTTTCCGGCGCAGCTCGAACTCCCAGGCTTTGGTCTCGTCGAAAAAGACGACCGCCTCGACCCCCATCAGTCCGTTCTTTGTGCCGCCAAAGCTGACCGCATCAACACCCGATTTCCATGTCATCTCGGCCGGAGAACAGTTCAGCGCGACCAGCGCATTGGTGAACCGCGCACCGTCCAGATGCACTGGCAGGCCGTATTCCTTGGCAACACCGCACAGCGCCTGCAACTCTTCCAGCGAATAAACCGACCCTCGCTCGGTCACCTGCGTGATCGAGACCGGTCCGCGTTGCGGTCCATGCACGCCGCGAGTTTCTTCGGCCAGAATGGTGCTGCGCAATGCGTCTGCCGTCATCTTGTCACCGCCGGGCACCAGCGTCAGCTTGGCGCCGCTGTAGAATTCCGGCGCGTTGCACTCGTCCTCGTGAATATGCGCAACGGGGGAACAAAACACGGTGTCCCACGGGTTCGCCAGCGTCGACAGAGCCAAAGAATTCGCCGCCGTCCCTGTCGCCACCAGATAGACAGCTGCCCCCGGCGCTTCAAAGATACCACGGATACGGTCGCGCACCTCGTTCATAAGCGTGTCGGCCCCGTAGGCCATCTGATAGCCCTCATTCGCGGCGCTCAACGCGGCCATCACTTGCGGGTGAACCGGCCCGGAATTGTCAGAGGCGAAAAACATCAGTTGGGCTCCTCGATGATATAGTCTTCCCACTCTTCGATGGGGGTTTCGAACTCGGACACCGTGCGCCCCTGAACCGAGACCCCGGCGGCGTGTACGCTGTCGGGCGTACCAGATATCAAAGGATGCCAGTCGTAAAGGGGCTTGCCCTCCCACAACAACCGATAGGCGCAGGTCTGGGGCAGCCAATAGGCGTGCTCGTTGATATTGCCGGGCGTCATCACGATGCATTCCGGCACGAATTGGTGGCGGATGTCGTATTGGGTGCAACGGCAGGTCTCATCATCCAGCAGGCGGCAGGCAACGCAGGTCAGGGCGACTTCACCCGTGTCTTCGTCTTCCAGCTTGTTCAGACAGCACTTGCCGCAGCCGTCACACAGCGCCTCCCATTCGCGCTGGTTCATCTTGGTCAGCGGTTTGCGCTCCCAAAACCGGGCGGACAGGCCGTTGCGGTCAATCGGGTCGGTGGTCATAGCGCCGCCAGTAGCGCACGGGCCTTGTCGCAATCGGCATCCATCTGGGCGATCAGCCCGTCCAACCCGTCAAAGGTCATCTCGGGGCGCAGGTAATCAACCAGACCAACCGAGAGCGTCGCGCCATAAAGATCACCCGAGAAATCGAACAGGAACGTCTCGATATTGGGGACTTCGCCGTTAAACATGGGGCGCGTGCCCACCGAGGCCGCACCGTGATAGCTGCCCTGATGCGGGCCATCCAGCACATCAACCAGCACCGCATAGACGCCGAACTTCGGAGGGTGTAGCCCCTCGATCGACATGTTGGCGGTGGGATAACCCAGCTCGCGTCCGCGCTGTTCGCCGCCAATCACCTCGCCCTCGATCCGGTGCCAGTGGCCCAACATCGCGGCGGCATCCCGCGGGCGACCTTCCAACAGCGCAGTACGGATCGCGGTCGAAGACACGACGTTTTCCGACCGCTCCATCAAGGGGGCGATGGTGACGCCAAAGCCCATCTGGGCCCCGAACCGCACCAGATCGTCGGCGGTGCCGCTGCGGCCTTTGCCGAAACAGAAATCGGCCCCGACCACCACATGCGACAGCCCCAGCCCGTCACAGATCACATTGCGTGCGAATTCTTCGGGCGTCAGCCCGGCCAGCGCCGCGTTGAAGGGCAATTCATAAAGCTTCTGCACTCCTAGTTTCTGCAACCGATGCGCGCGGGCATTGCCGCGCATCAGGCGAAAGGGCGGGCTGTCGGGCGCAAAATATTCGCGCGGGTGCGGCTCGAACGTCATCACACCCAGCGGCGCGTCGGGCGCGGCGTTACGTGCCAGCTCGATCACTGAACGGTGGCCGATATGAACGCCATCAAAGTTGCCGATGGCCACACTGGCACCACGGTCCTGAGGCTCGACAAACTGGAAATCCCGGATAATGCGCATAGCGCCTGCCTAGCGGGACTGCGAGGCAGGTTCAAGGGTCTGAGACGTCAGTCGAACTTGCGCGATGGTGCCAGCACCATAGCCTCGCCCATCAACACCTTTTTGCCGTCCACCGCACAGTGGCAATCCAGCTTGACCCGTCGCTTGGCAAAGTCGATGTCGATCACCTTGACCTCGGCGTAGACCATGTCTCCGGGGCGAACGGGGGCCAGGAATTTCAGCGACTGCCCCATATAAACTGTGCCGTGGCCCGGCAGTTGTTCCCCGATCACGGCCGAGATCAGGCCGGCCGTCAACATCCCGTGGGCAATGCGCCCCTCAAAGATCGTGTCGCGAGCATAATCATCATCAAGATGCACCGGATTACGGTCGGTCGAGACCTGCGCGAACATTTCGATATCCTCGTTCGTCACCACTTTGCGCAGGTGGCGGGTCATGCCCATTTCGATGTCTTCAATACAGATCGTGCCGCGCGGAAGATTGTCCAACATGTCACCCTCACTCGATTTCAGTGGGCAACAAAAAAACCAAAGTCACCCAAGTTGGGTAACTTTATTACTTCGCAACTGCAGAAAATCAAGCCTTTTCTGACTAACGCAGCCGTCCGATCGTATAGGTGGGGTTGATGTTTTCCCTTGCGATATAATCGGTTAAGGACTCGGGGTGCGGGTGGTGCGACGTTTTGGTTTCCGCCGCTGCCAGTCCGCCCGAGATGAACAGAGAATCAATCCCCTCACCCATGCCCCCCAGAATGTCGGTATGTGGGCCGTCGCCGATGACCAGAATGTCCCCATCTGGGATATCGTGACCCAGCTCCTGCAGCCGCCGACGCGCCAGATCATAGATCGGCGGATGCGGCTTGCCGAAGTAAAGGCTCTCGCCCCCCATCTCGGTATAGAGCTTGGCCAAAGCGCCCGCACACCATTCCCGGACCTCGCCCCGGTCGACCACGATATCAGGGTTGGCGCAGAGAAGTTTCATGCCCTTCTGCTTGGCATAAAGGAAATCAGCGCGGTTGACGTCAGGGTCGGCCATCGGATCGAATGGTCCACAGCAGACAATCCCTTCGGCCTGATCCAGTGGCACACGCTCGATCTGAATTGGGTGGTGCAAAATCTTCAGCGGCTCGAAAAAGCCGGCATCGCGCGCCCATTCTCCCATGAAGTAAACTTTTTCGCCTACAGCGCCTCGAAACATAGCTGAGCGCGCCGAGTCTCCGCTTGTGGCGATCGTATCATAGGCGTCGTTGGGAACGTTGAATTGTTCCAGTTGCTCGGCCACCCCTGCGCGGGGCTTGGGCGAGTTGGTGACCAGAACAACAATGCCCCCTTTGGCGCGATAACCTTGAAGCGCTGCCACGGCTTCGGGATAGGCGGTTATGCCGTTGTGTACACAGCCCCAGAGATCGACAAACAGCGCTTTGTAGCGATCGGAGATTTCATCAAGTTTGTGAATAATCTGAGTCATTGAGCTGCCCCCGAGGGTCTGGAGTCGAAGTTGTGCCAGCTATGTCAAAGCTTCGGTCTTTTGACCATCCCAGCTGCAACTTTTCTGAATGAATAGCCGTATGCGTTCAGTTGTCTTCACTGATTTCCTCGACGTCTGGTGCCTGTTGAACGTTTTCAGTGCCTAGAATGACCTGGGCGCCGATCCTGTTCTGAAAGCGAACGACAACCAGATAACCCGGCCCCAACTCGTTGCGCAGTACGTCGACTAGGGGGGTCTCGCGCAGACTTTCCGGCAGGAGGCCTGCGATTGAAGACACCTTGAACGCGGCTTCAATTGGCAGGTCAACGATCAGCCAGATATCGGCTTGCTTGCGTTGAGCGTTGACGTCGACGCGAACAATCTCGACCGAGACTGGGTCAGCCCAATCGCGAATTGTCTGCGCCAATTGCGCTTCGGTCCGGGTTTCCAGATAGCGGTTATATGTCGACTTGCCCAATTGAATGACAACGAAGGTCAAGAACGCCAAGGTCACAACGACGCTGGCAGTAAAATTCAGCTTGCGACGCCCCTTGCTGAAAACCACCGAACGAGCAGCGTACACGATGTAAACCGCGCAAGCCGATAGGATGATCGCCCCAAGGTTTGTTGCGAACAGCAAGCCGGCCTCATAAGCTTCAGCCGCTTCTTCAAAATACATCAATACCCCCGAGGCGGATAACGGGGGCACCAAAGACACGCCGATCGCAGCACCTGGCAGCAGGCTAACTTCTGATCGATTTATCTGCACATACGCCCCGGCGACGCCGGCTGCCAAGGCAACGATCAGATCTTCAGTCCCGGGATCGGTGCGCGCCAGAACCTGATCAGGGATCAGAATTCCGCGGGGAACATCGGCGATATAGACAAGAAACCAGGCCAGAAAGACGCAGATAACTGCCGCCCCGCTTACAATCAGGGCAAGCTTGAACGCACGTCCCAGCCACCCCATGACCATCGAGGCAGCTATGCCCAGTATCGGTGTCATCAACGGTGCGACCAACATGGCGGCAATCACCACGGCGCCTGAGTCGCGAAGCATCCCCATGGTCGCGATCACCACCGACAATGTCAAAAGCATCGCAAATCTGCGCCAGTAGGCCGCTCGGTCATGCCCTTCGAACCGAAGGATATCCCTGGTGGTGCTGAATTTTCGTTTACTCATTTCTGCGACCAAGACCCAAGCAAGACTATCCGCACCAGATTATCAACGGATACGCTCTATGCAAATTCTTGTGTCTTAACGAAAAAAGGCGCCCCGATACGGACGCCTTTTGTTTGTGGTGTTAGGAAGATCACACTTTGAGGTTGGGGATGATCTGCTTTTTCCGGCTCATGATTCCGGGCAGAACCACGGCGTCACCATCTACTGACGCACCAAAGCTCTTCTCGGCCACGCCTTTCACAAGGTCATTGGGCACAAGCAGGGTGGCTTCTTCGTTGAGGATGTCGACGACAAACAGCAATACCTGATCTACGCCGTCTTCCTTGGCAACATCCACCATTGACGCGGCCAGGCTGTCTTTGCGGTCCAGAACGACGCCCGGAGCGGTGGTTTCTAGGACCGAGACGCGGAATTTGATGCCGTCGACTTCGTATTCCTTGCTGTCCATGCGGATTAGTTCGGCGTCCGAGAACGAGGATACGTCCGATTTTGCCGCGAACATGTCAGCGGCATAGGCCGAGACGTCCAGACCCAGCTCAGCCGCCAGTTTCTCGGCCACTGCGCGGTCATGCGCGGTGGTGGTGGGCGAGCGGAATTCCAGCGTGTCAGACAGGATGCAGGTCAGAGCTGCGCCTTTGACGGCGTCGGGCATCTTGGCGGCGTCGTCGCCCATCAGGTCAACCATAATGGTCGCGGTGCAGGCCAGCGGGCGCACGGTGATGTCGATCGGCCCTTTGGTTTCCAGACCGCCGACCAGTTTGTGGTGGTCGATGATGGCGCGGATGTCGGCGCTGTTTACGCTGGCGGGCAGTTCGGCGGGGTTGTTGGTGTCAACGATGACAACCGGCGCGTCCGCGTCCACGTCTGCGATGATGCGCGGCTTGGGCAGGTCCCAGCGCTGCAGCATAAAGGCGGCCTCGGTGTTGGGTTCACCTAGCAGCACGGGTTCGGCCTGTTCGCCTTTGACTTCGTTCAGGTACCAAGACCACAGGATCGGAGAGCCGGTGGAATCGGTGTCGGGGGATTTGTGTCCAAATACGAGGGTTGTCATGTCTGCGTCCTGAGGAAGGTAAATTTGCGCGCCTTATAGGGTGGTCCGACGCGCTTGTCACCCGCCCCTGCGTAAACTGCGACGAAGGGTAAATTTTGCCTTAGAACGGCGCGCGTTCCAAGGTGTAGCCAGCTTGTTGCAATTGGTTCAGAAGGCCGAATTCGTCGGCAAGATGCCCCGCGCCAACGGCGATGACTGCTGTTTGGTCCTGAATACTCAGAATATGCTTCATCCAGTTGTTGTTGCGCCCGACGAGCAGCTGATCTTCGAAGCTGCCCCATTCCTCGTCAAAGACATCCTGTGACAGGCCCGAAGTCTCGAGCCCCTGTAGGCGAGCAAAGTGAAGAATCTCGCCGTGTTTTTCCTCGATATACGCGTTGACCATCGTGGCAAGCTGATCTTCGCTGCTTTCAAAAGCGCTGGCCATTCGCACCAGGGACTGAACCTGTTTTTCCAGCGGATGTTCATTGAACATCGCCATCAGGTCTTCGATTTCTTCCAGTGAGTACTGAGGTTTTCCGAGTTCGACAGCCAGATCAGTCAGGCGTGCATCCATGCCGTAGCTGGCATCTTCGTCCTGGGTCATACATGGCGGAACACCCAACATCATGCTCAGGAACCATGGGCGCATTTTGGCGGCCATCCAACCGGGGATGCCTCGATCGGCCAATCCGGTGGACAGGGCGGCCCAGTCTTCTTCAGACATCAGGTCAATCAGAGTTGGGCCCGAAGTTATCAGAACAGGGCTGAGGTCTTGGGCAAGCTGTTGTTCGAATCCGTCCATCTTGTCCTTGGTAACTTCGAAATAGAACGCGTCCGCGTCTGAAAGGGCAGGGGCCAGACGCTCCATAACGGCGTCCATGCGTGGATCATTCGTGTGCAGTGTTCCGATCAGGTGCAGTACTGTGTCGCCTTTGGTCGCGATCCAGTGGTTGCCCTCAGAAAACGGGGTGCCGCTTACCGCCTGATCAAGCTGCGCCCGCATGTCCACAGAAAGATCTGGCCGAAGGTCTCGCCCTTCGCAGGCCGCATGGGCTGCGAAAGGAAAAAACAAAAAAGCAACAAAGAACAAGAAACGCATCAGGATCATCCCGTATTAACTCGGTACGTATATGTGAAGCGACCTTGCCTTGGCCAAGTGTTGGGTTCAAGCAAGTTGAACAATTGTCGGCGTTTTCTGTGTCTGGCATTCCACAATAAATCACTTAGCATGGCGCCATGGACCGTGAGCAGGATCTCTATCCCCCCATAAAAGCGCTGTTGGAGCGTCAGGGTTATACCGTCAAGGGTGAAGTGGGCGCGGCCGATATCGTGGCTGTGCGCGCAGGTGATGAGCCTGTTATTGTCGAGCTGAAACTGCGATTTACTCTGGCCTTGTTTCATCAGGCGGTGGCGCGGTTAAGGGTTACAGATCAGGTCTATCTGGGCGTGTGCAAGCCAACCGGGCGCAGTGCGCGTCGGGCACTGAAGGATAATCTGGCTATGTGTCGACGTTTGGGGCTGGGCTTGATCACCGTTCGCGCGGATGGGGCAGTCGAGGTGCAGTGTGATCCGGGTCCTTATGCCCCGCGCAGGAACAAAGCCAAAGCGGCGCGACTGCTGCGCGAGTTTGATCGGTTGGAGGGTGACCCAAATGCGGGCGGGGCTACGCGGCATGGGATTGTCACTGCCTATCGTCAGGATGCGCTGAAATGTGCGGCTCATCTGGTGGAATGCGGAGCGACCAAAGGAGCCGAGGTTGCCAAGGCGACGGGTGTGACCACCGCCACCCGCCTGATGCGAGAGAACCATTACGGCTGGTTTGAAAAGGTCGACAAGGGTGTTTACGCCCTGACCGATGCCGGACAAGAGGGTCTGAAACACTGGGCCTACAGTTGGGATCACCCCGAATAGCGACTACTGTTCAAAAAATCCTTCACGGCTTGTTGACTCGGGGAATTGCACCCCCTAGCTATGCGTCGTTATCACTCGGCAAGCATGAGTGCTAACGCCCCGCCAATCGGCGAGGGGAGGATTAACAACTTTGAGCCCAAGGAGCTGCAAAGATGGCATTGAAACCGCTTCATGACCGCGTGCTGGTTCGCCGTACCGAAAGCGAAGAAAAAACCTCAGGCGGCCTGATCATTCCTGACAGCGCAAAAGAAAAGCCCAGCGAAGGCCAAGTGGTCGCAACAGGCGAAGGCGCACGCAAGGACAGCGGCGAGCTGATCGCAATGGCTGTAAAAGCTGGCGACAAGATCCTGTTCGGCAAATGGTCGGGCACCGAGGTCACCGTCGACGGCGAAGAGCTGCTGATGATGAAAGAAAGCGACATCATGGGGATCATCGAGTAAGCCGCTGCGCTTCACTCTGATCTTCATTTACAACTAATTCCTCAAGGAGAAACGACATGGCTGCAAAGGACGTCAAGTTCGACACCGATGCCCGTAACCGTATGCTGGCAGGCGTAAACATCCTGGCCGATGCTGTTAAAGTGACCCTGGGCCCCAAAGGCCGCAACGTGGTTCTGGACAAATCCTTCGGCGCACCGCGCATCACCAAAGACGGTGTTTCGGTTGCCAAGGAAATCGAACTGGAAGACAAGTTCGAAAACATGGGCGCGCAGATGGTGAAAGAAGTCGCCAGCCGCACCAATGACGAAGCCGGCGACGGCACCACCACCGCGACCGTTCTGGCCCAAGCCATCGTGCGCGAAGGTCTGAAGCAGGTTGCAGCTGGCCTGAACCCGATGGACCTGAAGCGCGGCATCGACCTGGCAACTGCAAAGGTTGTTGAAGGCATCAAAGACGCGTCGCGCGAAGTCAAAGATTCGGCAGAAGTTGCTCAGGTTGGCACCATCTCGGCCAACGGCGAAGCCGAAATCGGCCAGCAGATTGCAGACGCGATGCAGAAGGTTGGCAACGAAGGCGTTATCACCGTTGAAGAAAACAAAGGTCTGGAAACCGAGACCGATGTTGTCGAAGGTATGCAGTTCGACCGTGGCTACCTGTCGCCTTACTTCGTGACCAACGCAGACAAGATGATCGCAGAGCTCGACGACTGCATGATCCTGCTGCACGAAAAGAAACTGTCCTCGCTGCAGCCGATGGTTCCGCTGCTCGAGCAGGTGATCCAGTCGCAAAAGCCGCTGCTGATCATCGCGGAAGACGTTGAAGGCGAAGCGCTGGCGACTCTGGTTGTCAACAAACTGCGCGGCGGCCTGAAAATCGCTGCTGTCAAAGCACCGGGCTTCGGCGATCGCCGCAAAGCCATGCTGCAGGACATCGCGATCCTGACCGGCGGTCAGGTCATCAGCGAAGATCTGGGCATGAAGCTCGAGTCCGTCACCATGGACATGCTGGGCACCGCCAAGAAGATCGAAATCACCAAAGACGAAACCACCATCGTCGACGGTGCTGGCGAGAAAGCCGAGATCGAAGCACGTGTTGCTCAGATCCGCACTCAGATCGAAGAAACTTCGTCGGACTACGACCGTGAGAAGCTGCAAGAGCGCGTTGCCAAACTGGCAGGCGGTGTTGCTGTTATCCGTGTCGGCGGCATGACCGAAGTGGAAGTGAAAGAGCGTAAGGACCGTGTGGACGATGCTCTGAACGCGACCCGTGCTGCTGTGCAGGAAGGCGTTGTCGTTGGCGGTGGTGTTGCTCTGGTTCAGGCCGGTAAAGCGCTGGAAACTCTGGAAGGTGCAAACGCTGACCAGAGCGCGGGCATCAACATCGTTCGTAAGGCAATCGAAGCGCCGCTGCGCCAGATCGCTGAAAACGCAGGCGTTGACGGCGCGGTTGTTGCGGGCAAAGTCCGTGAATCGGGCGACGTGACCTTCGGCTTTAACGCACAGACCGAAGAATATGGCGACATGTTCTCGTTCGGCGTGATCGACCCGGCCAAAGTTGTCCGGACCGCTCTGGAAGATGCAGCATCGGTTGCTGGCCTGCTGGTCACCACCGAAGCGATGGTTGCCGACAAGCCGCAGAAAGACGCACCTGCTGCAGGCGGCATGCCCGACATGGGCGGCATGGGCGGCATGATGTAAGCACGTCGAATTCGCCCCGGCGAATTTTGACGAGCCCGACAGGCGCTTGGCTAATAGGCCAAGCTGCCGGAAGGGAAGCCGCAGAGCTTACGAACGGGGTCGCCTTTGGGCGGCCCCGTTTCGTTTCAATCCTCGCGCCAGATTGTGAATGTGCAAACGGCCCTAAACCCATTATGCGGTTGTTATGAAACTGTTCCTGTTGACGGCCCTAACCATGGTTGCCTTTGCGGCCAACTCGATCCTCAACCGGCTTGCCATCGACAGCGGGGCAAGCGATCCAGCCGGATTTGCCACTGTGCGCGTACTGGCCGGGGCGTTGGTTCTGGCCGCGCTTGTTTTCCTCAAAGGGGGCCATCTGCCACTTCGGAATATGCGGCGGATCGCAGGGGCAGGGTCATTGTCATTATACATGATCGGGTTTTCGATTGCCTATCTGACGCTGGATGCGGGATTGGGCGCGTTGATCCTGTTTGGCGTCGTGCAGATCACGATGTTTGCCGTGACCTCTGTTACCGGGGCCTTGCCTACCGTGCGCCAGATCGCTGGCGCGGTGATCGCGCTGGCAGGATTGGCCTGGGTGCTTTGGCCCACAGATCAGGTGCAGGTCAGTCCGGTTGGTGCGACGCTGATGACAGCCGCCGGGATTGGGTGGGCGATCTATTCGCTGGTCGGCCGGTCCGAGCCGGATGCTCTGGCCGGGACTGCGGCGAATTTCGTGGTCGCCCTGCCGGTGACGGCGTTGGCCTTGCTGACCGTCGGGGGCGATTGGCAGATGACTGGCACGGGATATGTGCTGGCGGCTGTGTCGGGCGGTGTCACCTCGGGGATGGGCTATGCGCTGTGGTACCGCGTGCTGCCGCAACTGGCTCCGACCACGGCGGCGGTGGTGCAGTTGAGCGTGCCAATCATTGCCATTCTGGGCGGTGCGGTTCTGTTGGGTGAGGTCGCCAGCTTGCGCCTGATCTTTGGTGCGGCACTTGTGCTTGGCGGTATCGCGCTGGCTGTTCTGCGCCTGAAACCGCGCTAGGGGTTTCATCACTCGCGCTTAGGGCTTATCTGGCCGCTATGAGAGTTCTGCTGACCTTAATTCTGTTCCTTCTGCCGGTTGCGGCCCAAGCGAAATGCGTGGTGCTTTTGCACGGGCTTGCGCGGACCGAGGCGTCTTTTACCGTAATGGATCAGCTGTTCAAGGCGCATGGTTATACGGTTGTGCGACCGGGCTACCCCTCGACCGATTTGCCAATCCCGGACCTTGCGAATCAGACCCTGCCGGATGCGTTCGCGGCTTGTGGCGGGGATACGGTCAACGTGGTGGCCCATTCGATGGGCGGCATCCTGCTGCGCTATTGGCTGCAGGACAACATGCCCGAAAATCTGGGCCGCGTGGTCATGCTGGGCCCGCCCAACCAGGGCAGCCAATTGGTGGACGAACTTAGCGCCTATGAGGTGTTCGGCATGTTGAACGGCCCCGCCGGCCTTGCGCTGGGTACCGGCCCCGAGGGCCTTCCGCGCATGTTGCCGCCGGTGGATTTTGAACTTGGCGTGATTGCGGGCAAAGACACACTGAACCCACTATTTTCCTCGATGATTGATGGGCCGGATGACGGCAAGGTTTCGGTCGAAAGCACCAAGGTCGCGGGCATGAAGGACCATATCGTCCTGCCGGTGACCCATACTTTTATGATGAACAACCCGCGCGTCATGGCACAGGCGCTGCACTTCATCGAATTCGGTCAGTTTGATCCTCAGATCACGTGGCTGGACGGGGTGCAGGATATCATCGACGAGATCTGCATCGGGCAGGATTGCTCCGAACCCGAGTCGGAGCGTTCCGAATGAGCACATTGAACCTGACCTTGACCGGCGCAGAGGTTCTGCTTCCGGAGGATGGCCTGATCCCGACCGACCTGTCTTTGGCCGACGGTATCATTCAGGCCGACGCCACCGGGCGCGCCATTGACCTGTCCGGATACCTCGTGCTGCCGGGTATCATTGACCTGCACGGCGACGGGTTCGAACGCCACATCGCCCCGCGCCGGGGTGCGATGAAACAGATGGACGAAGGCATCCTCTCGGTCGAGTCTGAACTCGCCGCCAACGGCATCACCACCGCCGTTCTGGCGCAGTTCTACAGTTGGGAGGGCGGCGTGCGCGGCCCAGCATTCGCGGGGCAGGTGTTTGATGCAATTGCTGCGGTCAAAGGCCGCGTCGTGACCGACCTGTTGCCGCAATTGCGGTTCGAGACGCATATGCTGGACGACTACGCCGGTCTGCCAGATAAGATCGCTGCGTGGCAGGTGCCCTATGTGGTGTTCAATGATCACCTGCCGCATGACCGTCTGGCCAAGGGGCGCAAGCCACCGCGCTTGACCGGACAGGCGCTGAAAGCCGGGCGCAACCCGGACAAACATTTTGAGATGCTGCTGTCCATGCATGCCCGTGGCGCCGAGGTGCCCCCAGCGCTGGACGACCTGTGCGCGGTGCTGACGGGGCAGGGCGTACGCATGGGCAGCCATGATGACGCCACAGTCCAAACCCGCGCTGATTGGCGTGTGCGGGGGGCACACATCTCGGAATTCCCCGAAACGCTCGAGGCCGCCGAGGCCGCACGCTCCACAGGCGACCATATCATTCTGGGTTCACCCAACGTGGTGCGCGGCGGATCGCATAAGGGCAATGTCAGCGCGCTGGACCTGATCACGATGGGGCTGTGCGATGCGCTGGCCTCGGACTATCACTACCCAAGCCCGCGCCGCGCCGCGCTGATGCTGGCCAAATCCGGCCTGTTGGATATGGCCGGGTCCTGGGCGCTGGTTTCTTCGGGGCCCGCGAAGGTGTTGGGCCTGACCGACCGTGGCACGCTGGCCCCCGGAAAACGCGCCGACCTGACCATTCTGGACAAATCCACCCACCGGGTCGCCGCCACAATGGCCGGAGGCCGGATCAGCTATATGGCCGGGGATATCGCGACCCGGTTCCTCAACTGATCCTCGCTTCATCTGGCTAAAAATACCTCCGCCGGAGGCATCGCGCGCCAGCGCGATTTCTCAGCGGACGATACGGTTGAAATGCCCCATCTTCCGGCCTGCCTTGACCTCGGCCTTGCCATAAAGATGTAGCGCCACGTCCCGTTCCTGCGCCAGTTTAGGCACACGGTTCATGTCGTCGCCGATCAGGTTCTCCATCACCACATCCGAATGCCGCTGACCGTCACCCAAAGGCCACCCGGCCACCGCGCGGATATGCTGCTCGAATTGATCCACCGCGCAGCCATTCTGCGTCCAGTGGCCCGAATTATGCACCCGTGGCGCGATCTCGTTCACGATCAGACTCTGCGGCGTCACGAACAGCTCAACCCCCATCACGCCCACATAGTCCAGTGCGTTCAGGATATTGGCCGCCAACAGCACCGCATCCGTGCGTTGCGCCGGACGCAGACGAGCGGGCACCGTCGTCGTGTGCAGGATGCCATCGCGGTGCACGTTTTCGCCGGGGTCAAAACAGGCGACCTGCCCATCCGGCCCGCGCGCGGCGATGATCGAGACCTCGTGGCTGAACTCCACAAACCCCTCAAGGATTGCCGGTGCACCCGCCATATCGGCCAATGCAGCCTCGGCATCCTCAGGGGTGCGCAGCCGGGCCTGCCCTTTGCCATCATACCCAAAGCGGCGGGTTTTCAGGATTGCAGGCGTGCCGATCTGATCAATCGCGGCCTTCAGGCTGTCGAGATCGGTGATATCTGCGAAAGGCGCGGTTTGCAGGCCCAGCCCTTGCAGAAAATTCTTCTCGGTCAGGCGGTCCTGACTGACCCGCAGCGCCTCGCGGCCCGGATGGATAGGGCGATAGGATTCCAACAGGTCCAGCGCTTCGGTGGGGATGTTTTCGAATTCATAAGTGATGACATCGACGGATTCGGCAAAAGCGCGCAGGGCGTCGGCATCGTCATAGGCTGCTGTGGTCACCCGGTTGGCCACCTGACCGGCGGGCGGGTTGGCACCGGGTTCATAGATATGGGTCACAAACCCCAGTCGAGCTGCCGCGACGGACAGCATCCGCCCCAGCTGTCCACCACCGAGGACGCCAATCGTGGCTCCGGGTGCAAGCATGTCGGTCATTGTTCAGGTCTCCAACCGTTTGCCGATTGCCGTCAGGGCGTCGCGCAGCGCCTTGTGGGCCTTGTCCGTTTGCAATGCCTGCGTCATCTGCAAGCTCAGAGTTCCCTCTGTTGCCAGCGCATCGCGTTCTGCAGCAAGCCGACCCGCCCGATCCTTTTCCGTGGACGCAAGAAATCCTGCTATCAACTGGGTCGTATAGAACTCGGCTCCGTCAGCGTCACCAGTCTGTTCGGCTAGCCATTTCGAGCCGGTTGCCAACAAGTCCAGAACACCGGGAACCATCGCGCAGATCGCAAAATGGGCATTTAGCGAGGCTTCATTTGCCACTTTAACAACCGGGTTCTCGGGTGAGACCAGATTGGCCAACAACTGATCGTTTCCAAAAGCTGCCATGGGGCAGCCGCCTTTTTCCAAGAAGCCCAGAGGGATTGTTTGCACGAAATCCTCCGCCGGAGTGCAAAGTGATCTGAGGTCCGCTTCGGACACCGCCGCCATAACCGATACGATCCGATGATCGGGGCGAAAGCTCAGAGGTTCGAGCACATCAAGCGCGGCTTGAGGCCGAAGGCACAGAAACACGACGTCGGATTGGTCGATCACTGATTGCGGGTCGCCGACGGTTGCGTTGATGTCGGCCTTCAGCGCTGCCGACACGGTGGCGTTACGCTCGGTGACATAAATCTCATGCCCCTTGCGTGCCAGCAGCCGTGCAATCGGCGCTGCTATATGGCCAGTCCCAATGAACCCGACCCGGCTCATCCTTGCGGTTCTTCCGGGATCGAGGCTGACAGGGCATCGCGCCACGCGTCCAGACGGCCCGCCAAAGCGTCGTCCTGCAGTGCCAGAATACCGGCTGCCATCAGGCCCGCATTGGCCCCGCCGGCGGCGCCAATCGCCATGGTTGCCACCGGAAACCCTTTGGGCATCTGGACGATGGAATAAAGCGAATCGACCCCGGACAGCGCCCGCGTCTGCACCGGAACACCGATCACGGGCACGCGGGTTTTCGACGCCATCATACCGGGCAGATGTGCTGCCCCTCCGGCACCGGCGATGATCACAAGCAGACCACGCGATACGGCGGTCTTGCCATAGTCCCACAACCGGTCCGGGGTGCGGTGGGCGGACACGATACGCTTTTCATAGGCTATGCCCAATTCGTCCAGAATAATTGCGGCTTCTTTCATAGTGGGCCAGTCCGACTGGCTGCCCATGATGATCCCCACTTTCACGTCGCTCATCCGCTTATGTCCCTGCCTTCTGAGAGAGCGCGCACTATAGCCAAATCCGCATTCGTGGCAATGTGTCAGGCGATGATATCGGGGGTCAGGCGGTCTTCGATCAGGCGGATGATGTCTTTCAGCCGCAATTTCTGCTTTTTCAAGCGCTTGATGGTCAGTTGGTCGGCCGTACCGGTGCCTTGAAGTGCCTCAATCGCTTCGTCCAGATCACGGTGCTGGCGGCGAAAAACCTCCAACTCGACCCGCAGAACGTCATCAGTTTTCATCGAAAGATCGGTGGGGGCGTTCATGGTCGACTCAGTGGTTATTGTGGTGCTTGTCACACAAGATAGTGTGTCAGGGTTTATCCTGCCAGACCTTGTGGACATCTGGCTACATTCCCATATTCTATTCTACGCGGTTGCCAGAACGGGGCCGAACCACACGTCGCTTTGACAATAAAGGACGAAATACGTGTCTAAACTTACCTTGGGCTCATACCCGCATCTTTTGGGGTTCGAGCAACTGGAACGCCTTCTGGAACGGTCTGCAAAGGCCGGAAATGAAGGATATCCGCCCTACAATATCGAACAGACCTCGGACTTTTCGTATCGGATCACGCTGGCCGTGGCCGGGTTTGCCGAGCAGGATCTGTCGATCACCATCGAGGATCGCCAACTGGTGATCCGGGGCCGTCAACGCGACGACAGCGAGGGGCGCATATTCCTGCATCGCGGCATCGCGGCGCGTCAATTCCAGCGTATGTTCGTGCTGGCCGACGGAGTCGAGGTGGGCGAGGCGATCATGGAAAATGGTCTGCTGCATGTGGATCTGACCCGCGCCGTGCCCGAAACCGTGGTGCAAACGATCAACATAAGAAAGGGGTAAGAGCAATGAATACACCGATTGAACTGAACGCCGAGGGCGACCGGATCGTCTATGTCAAAACGGTCGAAGTCGCCGATTTGCCAGAAGAAATGCGCGAGCAGGCAGGCGATCTGGATCAGATATATGCCGTCCATGATTCGGATGGGCAACGGCTGGCTTTGGTCGCCGACCGTAAGCTGGCCTTCAACCTCGCGCGCGAGCATGACTTCTCGCCGGTGGCCGTGCACTGACACGGCCCTTTAGGCGTTTTCCTCGTGACATCCGACGCTGACCGGGCGAAATATGCCCTGTAAAGCAAAGGGTCCGAGGAATGAGCTGGTTTGATTTTGACTGGGTAGATGCCTTTACCGATCGCGCTTTTGGGGGCAATGGGTGCGCAGTGGTGCATGGCGGCGCTTATTTGTCGAATGCAACCTGCATGGCCTATGTGCAAGAGACGTCTTTGGTCGAATGCACCTTTACCGGGCCTTCTGACATCGCTGATATCCGGGTTCGCTACTTTCTGGCCAGCCGCGAGATCCCCTTTGCCGGGCACCCAACCATTGCGACCGTGGCCGCTATGCGGTCGCGCGGGATGATTGACGGCGACAGCCTGACGCTTGAGACGGGCGCGGGCCTCGTCGATATCCGCCTGAACGGTGACGAGATTGAGATGACTCAGGTCGCACCGCAATTTGGTGCCGAGGTTCCGGCTGATTTGGTGGCCTCCGCGATCGGCCTGTCCGCAGATGCCATCACTTCACCGCCGCAATTCGTGTCTACCGGCTTGCCGTTCTGCATCACCGTCCTGCGTGATCACGCGGCGCTGCGGGCCGCGAAACTGGCCGAGGGACCGCTGCGTGAGGTCGCGGCTATGGCTGGGTTCTCGGGTTCGGATATGGCCGAGCCATTTCTGGTTACGCTGCAAGGCGCGACCGAAGGCGGGGACACGTTTTCGCGCTTGTTGCTGGCGCCGCCCAGCCCGCCCGAGGACCCGTTTACCGGGTCCGCCACCGGTGCAATGGCGGCCTATCTGTGGAAGCACGGTCTGATGGCGAAAAACAGCTTTGTTGCCGAACAAGGCCATGACATGGGCCGTCCGGGTCAGGCCACCGTTACGCGTGTTGGCCCGCCGGAGGCAATGACCGGTATCAAGGTGGCCGGGCGCGGCCACGTGCTGATGCGTGGGCAGGTCAATCTGCCGGAGGGAAATTGATGTCTGAGCCCGCTATTGCGATTCTGCCCTATGGGCACCGGTTGGGGCCGAAATTGAGCTCGGTTCTCCTCAGCGATCTGATCTGGCCCGAGGGTTGCCCGGATCGTCTGACTGGCAAAACTGTCGGGGATCTTGAACCAACCGATCACCTGATCATGTATCCCAATTCCACCGTGCATCTGCGGTTGCGTCGGGGTACCCGCGCGCAGATTTCGCTGATGATGGGGGAACCCTCGGCCATCCACGCAAAACACGACCGGATGCTGCGCTGGACATGGCGTCGGTTCTTTCGTGTGCTGACCTTCCATGACGTCCTGCTGCAAGGCATCCCGAATGCGGTCTTTCTGCCCTATGGCGTCACCATGGTGCCGGACTGGCAGGAGTTGTCCGTCGAAAAGACCAAGTCCTGTTCGTTGATCGCCTCGGCCAAGCGCGATCTGGAAGGTCACCAATTGCGTCATGCGGTCATCGACTGGGTGCGCGAGACCGGCGCAGATGTCGATATCATGGGTCGTGGGTATATGCCGTTTGACCAAAAATCCGACGGGTTGGCGCCGTATCGCTATTCTGTTGTGATCGAGAATGTGCGGGAACGGAATTATTTCTCGGAAAAACTGACGGATGCGATCCTGTGCGCCACTGTTCCGATCTATTGGGGCTGCCCGAATATCGGGGATTTCTTCGACACATCCGGCATGATCCTGTGCGAATCCGAGGCCGATATTCACCGCGCCATTCAAACGGTCTCACCCGAGGACTACGCTGCGCGCCTGTCGCATCTACAGGCGATCCAGCCCAAGGCGGCTGAATACGGTGATTTCGAAGCCCGCGCCGTTGCGGCCATTCGCGCCGAGCTCTGATCACAAAAAAGGCCCCCGCAGCGCGAGGGCCTGTTTCATGTGGCGGTCAGGTTAAGTCGCTGCAATCAGACCCATGCTTTCAAGCTTGAGCAGCACCTGATGGGCGCAGTTGTCGACCTCGACATTCTCGGTCTCGACGCTCAGCTCCGGGTTCTGGGGCACATCATAAGGGTCCGAGATGCCGGTGAATTCCTTGATCTTGCCTTCGCGTGCCAGCTTGTACAGGCCCTTGCGGTCACGGCGCTCGCATTCCTCGATGCTGGTCGCAACATGGACTTCGCAGAAGGCACCGAATTGCTCGATCTCTTCGCGAACGGCACGACGGGTGGTGGCATAAGGCGCAATGGGCGCACAAATGGCGATGCCGCCGTTTTTGGTGATCTCGGACGCTACATAGCCGATGCGACGGATGTTCAGGTCGCGGTGCTCTTTCGAGAAACCGAGTTCCGACGACAGGTTCTTACGAACGATATCACCGTCCAGCAGGGTCACGGGGCGGCCGCCCATCTCCATCAGCTTGACCATAAGCGCGTTGGCGATAGTCGATTTGCCGGAACCCGAGAAGCCGGTGAAGAACACGGTAAAGCCCTGCTGGCTGCGCGGTGGTTTGGTCTTGCGTAACTCGGCCACAACCTCGGGGAAGCTGAACCATTCGGGGATTTCCAGACCTTCGGCCAGACGGCGGCGCAGTTCGGTACCCGAGATGTTCAGGATGGTGACGTCATCCTTGTCCGCTATTTCGTCATTGGGTTCGTATTGGGCGCGTTCCTGCACATAGACCATGTGTTTGAAGTCGACCATCTCGACTCCGATCTCGTCTTGGAACTGGCGGAACAGGTCCTGCGCGTCATAGGGGCCATAGAAATCTTCACCAGCCGAGTTCTTGCCGGGGCCCGCGTGGTCGCGGCCCACGATGAAGTGGGTGCAGCCGTGGTTGGCGCGGATCAGCCCGTGCCAGACCGCCTCGCGGGGGCCTGCCATCCGCATGGCTAGGTTCAACAACGACATCGAGGTGGTCGAGGCCGGATACTTGTCCAGTACCGCCTCATAGCAGCGTACGCGGGTGAAGTGATCGACGTCGCCCGGTTTGGTCATGCCGACCACCGGGTGGATCAGCAGGTTGGCCTGTGCCTCTTTCGCGGCGCGGAAGGTCAGTTCCTGGTGTGCGCGGTGCAACGGGTTACGGGTTTGGAACGCAACGATGCGGCGCCAGCCCAGCTTGCGGAAATATGCGCGCAGCTCGTTCGGAGTATCCCGGCGGCCACGGAAATCATAGTGGACGGGCTGCTGGATGCCGACCACAGGTCCACCAAGATACACCTTGCCTGCGGTGTTGTGCAGATAGTTCACCGCCGGATGCGCGTCGTCATCCGCGCCGAATACCTTTTCAGCCTCTCGGGATTTGTTCGGGGTCCAGCGGTCGGTCACGGTCATGGTGCCGAGGATGACGCCTTCCTGATCACGCAGGGCGATGTCCTGACCCAGCTCGAGTGACTGGGCGAAGTCTTCGCTGACATCCAGCGTGATGGGCATCGGCCACAGGGTACCATCGGCCAGACGCATGTTTTCAACGACGTTGTCGTAATCGGCTTCGGACAGGAAACCCTTAAGCGGGTTGAACCCGCCGTTCATCAGCAGTTCAAGGTCACAGATCTGGCGCGGGCTCAGGTCCCAACTGGTCAGCTCGGCGGCTTCTACTTTCAGCTTCTGCGCCGAGTCGTAGGAGACATAGAGTTCTGAGATAGGGGCCAGATTGCTTAACATCGTCATCGGAATACTCTTGTGTAAGGGCAGTTTTGCCCGTGATTCATAGGTGTTTGAGGGGCATTTGCCCCGATGATCAGGTGAAGTCCATATACATTCATGAAACAAAGGACGATATGCGCGGTTTTCGCTCGGATTGGAAGAATTTTCCATATTCAGGTGCAAATACCGACTGTGGTTCTTCGAATTGTCGGCAATTGGGCTAGTTCTAGGCCATGCGTTCTTAAGCAGCTATCCTAAGCGCCAGTAAGGTGGCGGTCCTTACTGGCAACGCAGGAATTGGGCGGGAAACCCCCCTTAGTTTGAAAGACTGTAGCCCCGTTTGGTCGCCATCGTATCCGGCCGCGCGCAGAAGGTCCTCTGAGACCAAAAGCTCGACGCCCAGAGTTTTGGTCTCTGCCTCTAACCGGCTGGCAACGTTGACCGCGTCCCCGATAATGGTACGGGTTGCTGTTCCGGCGGCACCGATTTCGCCCAGAACCAGATCACCCAGATGCAACCCCATGCCTATGCGAATATGCGAGCTGCCTTCTGCGTTGAGTTGCTTGTTGAAGCGTTCCAGTGCGCGGCTGACATCGGCTGCGGCCATCAAACCAGCACGGGCGGAACTTGCGGGGTCGGCGGTTTCGAACACGGCCAAAAGGCCATCGCCCATGTATTTGTCGACTACCCCACCTTCGGCGGTGATCGCAGGAACGATCGCGTCAAAAAAACGGTTCAGAAGGAAGACAATATCATAGGGCAGCTGTCCCGTTGTGCGCGACGTAAACCCACGCATGTCCAGAAACAGAACGGCAAGCTGACGTTCCTGGCCTTGGCTGGCATGTGCGCGGTTTCGAAGGCCATCAGGACGAAACATTCGAAAGGCCGTAATCGGCTGAGTCGGGCGGATTTGGCAAGCCAGCCGCGCGCCTTTGGGCGCCCGGACTGCGGCAAGGCTGCGGGCTTCAACTTCGCTTGGAACCGGAAGCTGTGCCGCACCGTCTTCGACAATGACTCGGCACGTGGTGCAGCGGCCTTTGCCACCGCACAGGGCCGTATGTGGGATGCCATTGGCCTGCGATATCTCAAGCAGGGTCATGCCTTTTTCAGCGACGACCTCTGGTCCTTCGACATATGTAATGCGGACCGAATGTCTGCGCCGTAGAAGTTTGCGTCCTGCAAACACCGCCAATGAAACACCCAGAGCGATCCAGAAGGCCAATAGCGCATTGTCCTTGACGCTAAACAGAGCCTGAAATTCTTCGGGCGACGGCCAATTATAATGCTCGATATATTGGTCGCGCAGAAACGGGTCGCCGAAATCGGCCCAAATCCGCCGCCCCTCTGTCAATAGTCCCGCCATCGCAAATGACGGGACGAACACTGCCAATCCGATCAGATAGGGGACTGTTTTGGGCCACCATTTGGTCAACCGGAGCCACATATGAAGACCAATGCAGCTGTGCACCCAAACGACCAGCAAGAGCATGCTTTGCATCCAGATCGCCGAGCTGGGCCACATCAGCGCGATGATATACCCCATCTCGTCGTTCACGTTGAACACCTCATGCGCGTAACGTGTGTGAACGATATGCGCGATCAGTTGCAGCGGGATCAGCAATCCCAGAACAATCTGCAATGCCATGCTCAGCGGCATTTTTAGTGTTTTGCGTTGACTGATCGAATAGAGCGCCAGGCCCGAGTGAATGAACAAAGCGGCATAGAGCAAGGCGCTGCCGATGTCGTGACGGGTGACAGCGTGGCGGCCGTCTTGCATTCCGTGCAGGTAATCGGTGTGGAACAGGCCCAAGCCGATATTGATGAAGTGCAGGAATGCAAACGCGAACAGGATCAGGCCACTGCCAATCCTCAGCCGGGTTATCCACCCGCCTTGCCACAATACGCTCTTCACTTCAGGTCACCTGTGAATTCTTGCCTTGTGCCCCGAGTCTGATACGGGCGCGCGGGCGGGTCAAGAATAAGCAGGCACCCATGTTTCTGACGGGGCATCGACGCAAATAAGCCGGGCACTGGTACGGAACAGAACCACATGGCTGAGCTGGGGCCGTGATCGAGAGCTATAGATCATGCCATCGGCACCTAAAGCTCGGGCCTTGTCCGAGAATTTCCAGGTTGGAGAACGCCCGCAGGCCTTTGCAATGTCTTGCCAAACGATGGATGCTTCGGGTTGACTTCTGAGGTCGACAAGACGTGCCTCTGTGATCCTTGCACGTTGCAGGATTCGCGGTGGGTCATCGCGCGATACATAGCGACGTATCGCGACTTCGGCCCCTTCGGCGCTGAGAGATGCGTAAAGCGCGGTCTGACCTGCATAGTGAAAACGCCCCTCTGGCGCCCGCGCGGGGGCCAAAGGGGCGTCTGAATGTGTTCGAAACAGAATTCTCCAGACCGGGCCGGAGAATTCTATCATTGGCTAGTCCTGCTCCGCCAGGAACCGCTCGGCATCCAGCGCTGCCATGCAGCCCATACCAGCGCTGGTAACGGCCTGACGATAGATGTGGTCAGTCAAGTCACCGGCGGCGAATACGCCTGGTATCGAAGTCTCGGTAGAACCTGGCTTGGTCACGACATAGCCGCCCATTTGGGTTTCAAGCGTGTCCTTGACCAGCTCGTTTGCAGGGGCGTGACCGATGGCAATAAACACCCCCTTACAGGGAATCTCAGAGATTTCACCGGTTTTCACGTTCTTGACGCGCACGCCCTCAACGCCCAAAGGCGCATCGGTGCCAAGCACCTCGTCCAGCTCGTGGAACCAAAGCGGTTCGATCTTTTCGTTTTTCATCAGGCGGTCCTGCAGGATTTTCTCGGCCCGCAGTTCGTCACGACGGTGGATCAGGGTGACCTTGCTGGCAAAATTCGTCAGAAACAGAGCTTCTTCCACGGCCGTGTTGCCGCCGCCAATGACAACGATTTCCTGTCCACGATAGAAGAACCCATCGCAGGTGGCACAGGCCGAGACACCAAAGCCCTTAAACTTGTCCTCGGACGGCAGCCCAAGCCATTTTGCGCGTGCGCCGGTCGCCAGAATGACCGCATCAGCTGTATAGGTCGTGCCGCTGTCGCCTTTGGCAGTGAAGGGGCGTTTGCTGACGTCCAGATCGCTGATGATGTCACCGATGATCTCACATCCCATTGCCTTAGCATGGTCCTGCATACGAACCATCAGGTCGGGGCCTTGAACCTCTGTGTCGCCGGGCCAGTTCTCGACCTCTGTGGTGGTGGTCAACTGACCGCCGGGTTCAATACCCTGCACCAGGATCGGTTCCAGCATTGCGCGGCTGGCATAAACGCCCGCCGTGTATCCGGCGGGCCCCGATCCTATGATCAGAACCTTGGTGTGTTTCGTTTCGGCCATGGTACCCCCAACTCGATCTGCCTGATGCGGGCGCGTGGCCCCTTGACGTCTGGATATAGCGACCCGATGGCGGTGCTTAAAGCCCTTTCCTGACAGAGAACCGCTATGCATTACGCGAATGGCGCCCATAAATAGGACGTTTAAAATAAAGAATATTGCGCTAACGCGAAAGATTATTGCGCATCTTCTGGGTGCTGATATAACAACCGAAAAATCAGGAGCATTTTATGGTCGCGACACGGCTGGATGAGATTGACCGCAAAATTCTGGCGGAATTGCAGGCAGACGGTCGAATGACCAATGTCGAACTTGCGAAACGTGTCGGCATTTCTGCGCCTCCGTGTTTGCGGCGCGTTCGTACGCTTGAGGAATCCGGCCTGATCCGCGGCTACCACGCCGAAGTGAACGCGCGAGAGCTGGGATTTGAGGTTCAGGTCTTTGCCAGCGTTGGTTTGGAAAGTCAGGCCGAGACCGAACTGAGCGCCTTCGAAGAGCGGTGCCGCGACTGGCCGTTGGTCCGCGAATGCCACATGCTGAATGGCGAGGTTGATTTCATCCTGAAATGCGTCGCCCCTGACCTTAGCAGTTTTCAGCGGTTCCTGACCGGCGATTTGCTGACCACCCCAAATGTGGCCAGTGTTAAGACATCGCTTGTGATTCGAGGCGCTAAGGACGAGCCCGGTGTGCCGTTCGATGTTCTGGAAGAACGCATGAACCGGATGGCCTGAAGCGCATCCGTTTATGTGCGGAACAACATGGCGGAAGAATCGCTGTAACGATCAGGAACAGCACCCAACCCAAAAGAATCTGCATAAAGCCCCCACTCTGCAGCACTGACAAAAATTTACGCTGTGATCGCGTCCACCTCTCCGTCGCCAGCACGCGGCATCAGCAGCGGACCAAAATCATTCAGCGAATCGGCATGCGCGAACAGGTTCAGGTAGATCGAGCGCAATGAATGGCTGATCATCCGAACTGCATTGACGCCGGGATGATACGTCTCGAACTGCAGCCCGTCGATTTTGATCACCGAATGGCGCTTGAGACAGATATGGAACAATTCGATAGGCGTTGGCGGCAGGGTTTCGACCACGCTCATTCCGTCCTGAAACTCGTGAACCGGGGTCAAAACGGTCTCATTGCCGTGCAGATGGCGCAGGTGGGACGGGGTTCCAACCAACCGAGCCGCTGGGCCCGCGATAACGCCTGAAAGAGGTTTCTGCATCCCGAATGTGTCGGCCATTATCCGCGTCAGGGGGCGGGTCCGACCTCGGGAATCCTCGCGTCCGGGAACCAGGGTCACAGAGCCTTTCCATAGCACAGTCTGAGACGAGCCATCCTGCGTCAGCACAGTATCACCGGGCAGCAGGTCCTCAATCGCGAGAGGGCCGGTTTCCGTCTCAATTAAAGATCCTCGGGTAAAGGCGCAGAATGCGTCTTCGAACATCGGCAAAGCGGGCGCGATATGGCGGGTCTGAGAAATATCGCCATTTGGCAGCAGCGCGCTCACTTCATAGCGCCGCAGTTGCGCCTTTGGTTTGTCCCTTGGCGCATCCCGCAGCATCGCCGAAGTATCGACGGCGTTTTTGGCCGCGCGCGAAAGCGAATGTGGAATAGGCATTTTATTCCGTCCCTTCTATCATCCGTGCAGACAGGTTGAACCCTCCGTACAGGCCCGTCTGACCGATCTTTTTCTTTGTTTTGAATGAAAGGGCGACCTCAGGGCGAGCGTCGAACCGACGTCGCAACGTGATGGTATTCAGCACACCTTTGGTCAACATCTTGACCCCCCAGACAAACTCACAACAACGCCGGCGAAAATTGCCCACGCACACAACACCCCTGAACCTGACCGCGGAAAATACCTGCGGCAGGTCACGCACCGGGCCGGAGCACCCCTCCGATGCGCGTCTTGGCCCCTGGAACCGGCAGCTTGGTACCCTGGGCGTCACGATCAGACCCGTTCCGCCAAACGACGGGCAACCCTGACCGAGTCGCTGGAAATGCTTTTCCACGGCATCTCCGGCGTCTTTTCGTTGGTCGCCGCGACAACGGCGCTCAGAAAGCGAGATTTTACCTTCATAGTCTGGTCCTGCTCCTCTGGGGTTTTTGGGCCCCATTTCCCTTTGAGATGCCAATCTGACGCCATATTGAGGCAGCGATAAGGCTGATCCGGGATCAATTCAGGACAAAATGAAGGTTAGTAGCTCCTCTTTCTTCATACTGTCTCACACTGCTGGAGCATCGGCAGATAAACACCTGAGAGCGGACAATAAAACTCAACTTGTTACGACTCAGGTAGACACAAAGAATGTGGCGAAAAAGCGGCGAAATCGCCACAATTCAGTCTAGGTCTACAATTTGATTGCAGAAATAAGGCGGCCATAGTCCGCTTCTTTGGCGTGCGTAGATCGCCGGTAGGAATAGAATCTGTCGGGGTCTGAATAGGTGCAGTGCCGGGTCCATTCAGCTTGGCCTACGCCTGCCTGTCGGAGGCGATGCAAACCGTAAGCGGGAAGGTCAAATTGCAATCTGTCGCCTTCCCCATTTGCGAAGAAACGCAGATTTTCTGGCGTTTCTGCGACGAAATCTTCCAGGAACTCAGGCCCGACCTCGTATGCTTGTTGCGAAATCGACGGGCCAATTACAGCGACCGTGTTTTCGCGCTTTGCCCCAAGTTCTTCCATGGCGTCCAGCGTTGATTCGAGAACGCCGTCCAAGGCTCCGCGCCACCCTGCGTGGGCCGCGCCGATAACATTTGCGTGGGTGTCGGCAAAAAGAACGGGCTGGCAATCCGCTGTAAGTATGGTCAGGGCCAAGCCCGGAGTGGCTGTGACCACTGCGTCCGCGCGTGGACGCTCGCCGTTCATCGGGGCGTCAACCTTAACCACGGTCGGAGAATGCACCTGGTGTACGCCAATAAGCGCCTCGGGCTCGACCTCCATCGCCCGAGCTACACGCGCCCGGTTGATCGAAACAACCTCGGTCTGGTCTGACGAGCCGTAGCCGCAATTCAAGCCGGAAAACACCCCTGATGACGCTCCGCCACGGCGGCTGAAAAAGCCGTGGCGTACGTCTGACAGCATGTCCGAGGTCAATATTTCCAGTGTCATGGTTCCAGTCCCGGTGGAGGTGCCGCGTAAGAGGGGTAGAGCCCCAGTACTTTGAACAGGTTTCCCATTTCCTCGGGATGCGTCAACCTGCGATGTGCGGCCACCAGCGTATCAAGCTCGGACCCGCCGAGCGGATTGGCCAAAGCCTGCGCGCGGGCGGTAATCCCCAGCCGTTCCAGAAACACGCCTTGGGGGGTCAGGCGGGAATGGGCGCAACCGGCGGCACGTGCTGCCAGTGCAAGCGGCTCGAAATCCACATGCGCGGTCAGATCGGCCTGGCCAGGCGTATCCAGCGGATCTACGCGGTCATGCGCGCGTAGGGCTTGAAACGTGTCGCCCAGCGAATGCCAGTCTCCGTAATCCACGATCAGACCGGCACCGCCGTGGCTGGCGATTCGACCTGCGATGACGGTCAGGATGGGGATTGCCGCCGCGCAAAGCTCAACCAGATCTCCATCTTTCGTGTCCTGCAATCGATCCGTCAGCGCAACCTGATCCGCCCGAGCACCCAGTCCGAAGGTCAGCGATTCGCCCTCGGCCCCGATAAGGCGCTCGCGCCACGCAGGACCGTCGCGCAGGAACTGGCGGATGGGCAGGGCGTCAAAGAACTCGTTGGCGACCAGAAACAAGGGCGCGTCGGGCAGTTCGGTGAGCGTTGTGACCCAGCGCGGTGCAAAATCCTTTAACGTTTCTGCCTGAATGTCGCGCAAGGTCGGTGAGGCTTCGAGTAACACGATTTCAGCCGCATCATGGAACCCGTGGACCCCGCGTGTGGCCCGGAGGATGTCCGCCATCAGTGTTCCGCGGCCCGGCCCAAGCTCGGCCAGAACGAAGTGATCGGGGTGCCCCTGATCCATCCAGCTTTGCGCCAGACTTAGGCCGATTAATTCACCGAACATCTGACTGATTTCAGGCGCGGTGACGAAATCGCCCTGCGCGCCGAAAGGATCGCGGGTGGTATAATAGCCATAGGTCGGGTGCAGCAGGCATTCGGTCATGTAGTCGGCCACGGTCATCGGGCCGTCTTGCGCGATGCGCTCTAGCAGATGGTCGGTCAGGCTCATCGCGCGTGTCGCGCCCGCAGGGCGAACCATAGGCCAAGCGCGATCATTGGTAGCGACAAGAGCTGCCCCATGGTCAGGCCATACCCGCCAATATGCCACGCCAGACCCAGAGGGTTCCCGATCGAGATAAACTGTGCGTCCGGTTGCCGAAAGAACTCAACGATGAACCGGGACGCACCATACCCGGCCAGAAACACACCCATAACCAGTCCGGGTTTGCGCAGCGCGCCCTTGCGGTAGACCAGCCACAGCAGCGCGGCCCCCAGCAGCAACCCCTCCAGCGCGGCCTCGTAAAGTTGCGAGGGGTGGCGTGCGCACATGCCCACCAGCACGCCGGGGCAGTCTTGCGCCGCAGGGCCGGGGAAGATCACCGCCCATGGCACCTCGCTGGGGCGGCCCCAAAGCTCGGCGTTGATGAAGTTGGCCAATCGTCCCAGTAGCAGCCCCGGCGGAACAGCGTGGGCAATGAGATCAGCCAGCGGCAGAACCGATATCTGGTGACGGCGCGCATAGATGTAAGAGGCGACAATCACGCCCAGTAGCCCGCCGTGAAATGCCATGCCACCTTGCCAGACTTTCAAAATGTCCGCCGGGTTCGCAAGGTAATAGGCGGGCTGGTAAAACAGCACGAACCCAAGTCGACCACCCAGAATCACCCCAAGAATGATCCAGGTGATCAGATCCTCAAGCTGCTGGGGTTTCATCGGCGGCGTGTTATCCGCCCAAAGCGCGGGGCGTTTCAGCGCCGCTGAACCCAGCCTCCACGCGATCAGGATGCCCGCGATATAGGCCAACGCGTACCAACGCAGCGCGAACTCCATCCCGAAGAGTGAGATCGAGAACAACTCGGGCGACAGATCGGGGAAATTCAGAACAGCCTGCATGTGCGTCTCATTGCCCGTGCTTTGCAGGGCAAGTCAACCTTGAGCCTGACGCAAAGTTTACCCATATAGAGAACAACCGCGATTTCGGAGAAAAACCATGCAGACCCGCAACAAGATCCTCGACGATGTATCCCAACTGATGACCAACGCCATGGGCGTGGCGCAGGGCGCGCGGGACGAGGCCGAGAATGCGATGAAGTCAATGATCGACCGCTGGCTGGCCGACCGCGATTTCGTCACCCGCGAAGAATTTGATGCCGTCCGCGCCATGGCGCAAAAGGCGCGCGAGGAAAACGCAGCCTTGGAACAGCGTATCGCCGCACTTGAGGCAAAGCTGGACAAGTAACGTCTCAGCACAGATTCGAATATAAAGAGAACGCCGCGCAATCTGACGCCAGATTGAGCGGTGTTGTGCATTTTGCTGCCCTGCAGAAGTAAATCAAGACAAAGCTGTACTCGGCGCCAATATTTTGACCTCCGTTGCTATTCGTCCACAACTTATTGCTGTTATCCCCAATAAATAGGGTTGCCAGATGGGTGCGCGCGGCGCACCATATTTAGTACAGGCACATGGGGAAAGCCCGGCTTGTAGAGCAGGCAACTAGCGCTGGGGCGCTGCCAGCCCCGAATTGCTAGAGATAAGTGAGGTGGCATTATGGCCCTATCCGAGCAGTTTCTCGAAGAAGACCTTCATCCGATTGATATTGTTGAACACCTGGCCGAACATCACGACTGGGATTTTGATCGCATCGGCGATGATCAGATCGCCATGGCTGTCGAAGGACAGTGGCGCACCTATTCCATCACTCTGGCCTGGTCGAACTATGACGAAACCCTGCGCATGGTGTGCTCGTTCGAAATGGACCCGCCATCCGAGCGGGAAAGCGAGCTGTACGAGCTGCTGAACAAGATGAACGATCAGTGCTGGGCCGGGGCGTTTACCTATTGGGCTAACCAGAAACTGATGGTCTACCGCTATGGTCTGGTTTTGGCGGGCGGTCAGACGGCCAGCCCGGAACAGATCGACACGATGATCACAGCAGCTGTCCTGAGCGCTGAACGCTATTACCCGGCGATCCAATTGGTCACATGGGGCAATCGTGATCCCGAAGATGCGATGCAAGTCGCCATTGCAGAGGCTTACGGCCGCGCGTAAAGCTTTGCCCCAAGCCAGTTAATGGGGAGGGGCAATCATGGACATGTCGCGCGTCGCGGAACAGGGGCTGGTGCTTCTGGGATGCGGTAAGATGGGATCGGCCATGCTGGCGGGTTGGCTGGAACACGGCCTGCCTGCGTCATCGGTCTGTGTCGTGGATCCGTACCCCTCGGACTGGTTGAAAGCACAAGGCGTCAATATCAACACACCGTTGCCGGAAGCCCCAGCCGTGGTGCTTGTGGCCGTCAAACCGCAGATGATGGGCGAAGCATTGCCCGCGATCAAAGCGCTGGGCGGGGGCGGCAGCCTGTTCGTCTCGGTCGCTGCGGGGACGTCGATTTCCACATTTGAATCCGTGTTGGGCGCGGGCACGCCGATCGTACGAGCGATGCCGAATACGCCTGCAGCAATCCGGCAGGGCATCACGGCGCTGATCGGCAACGTACAGGCCTCCGAGGCCGACGTGACCCTGGCCGAAAACCTGCTATCCGCGATTGGTGAGACTGTCCGGCTGATGGATGAGGCGCAGATGGACGCAGTGACTGGTCTCAGCGGATCGGGCCCGGCCTATGTGTTCCACCTGATCGAAACGCTGGCCGCCGCGGGGCAGGCGCAGGGCTTGCCGCATGAACTGGCAATGAAGCTGGCCAAATCTACTGTTGCAGGGGCAGGCGCGCTAGCGATGGCCGCCGACGAAGACCCCGCGCAGCTGCGGATCAACGTGACCTCGCCCAATGGCACCACGCAGGCAGCGCTTGAGGTGCTGATGCACGAAGAACAGGGTTTCCCAGACCTGCTGCGCCGCGCCGTCAAAGCTGCCACCGACCGATCCAAGGAGCTGTCCCGTGAGTGAGATTTCCTTCGACGATTTTCTCAAGGTCGACATCCGCGTGGGTGAAGTGATCCGCGCCGAGCCGTACCCCGAGGCCCGCAAGCCGGCGATCAAGATGTGGATCGACTTCGGCGATGAGATCGGCGAGCGAAAGACGTCGGCCCAGATCACCGCGCATTACGATCCGGCTACGCTGGTGGGCAAGCAAGTTATGGCCGTGGTGAATTTCCCGCCGCGCCAGATCGGCAAGTTCATGTCCGAGGTGCTGGTTTTGGGTCTGCCCGACGAAAATGGCGAGATCGTTCTGATCGGACCGGATGGAGAGGTTCCGACCGGCGGGAGGATGCACTGATGAAATTATTGATTACACGCCCCATGACCGACGCTGTAATGGAGCGCGCACGAACGGAGTTCGATGCGGAGATTCGCAAAGAAACGTCGCCACTGACACCGGATGAGATGCGGCGGGCTTTGACGGAATTCGACGTGGTAATGCCAACGCTTGGCGATCTTTTTTCGGCGCAGGTATTCGCGGATGTGTCCGATCCGCGCTGCAAACTGCTGGCCAATTTCGGCGTCGGCTACAACCATATTGACGTGGACGCGGCCAGCGCGTCAGGTATTGCGGTCACCAATACGCCGGGTGCCGTTACGGATGCCACAGCCGATATCGCCATGACTTTGTTGCTGACAACCGCGCGCCGTGTCGGGGAAGGAGAGCGCATCGTCAGGGCTGGGGGCTGGCATGGCTGGCATCCCGCGCAAATGCTGGGCCACCACGTCACCGGCAAGCGGGTGGGTATCGTTGGCATGGGTCGGATCGGACAGGCCATTGCCCGGCGCTGTCACTTTGGGTTTTCCATGCAGGTTGCCTATCAGTCGCGTAGTGCGAAGGAATTGGAGTTCCCGGCAGAGTTCGTACCCGATCTATCCACTTTGGCCGCGTCGGTCGATTTTCTGGTGCTGGCCGTCCCCGGTGGAGCGGAAACTCAACATCTGATCAATGCGCCGGTACTTGAGGCGATGAACCCCAATGCCTTACTGATCAATATCGCGCGCGGAGAAGTCGTGGACGAGGCTGCCCTGATCGCAGCCCTTCAGTCCGGGCAGATCGCAGGGGCGGGCCTGGATGTATACGAATTCGAACCCAAGGTTCCGCAGGCGCTGATCGACATGGAGAACGTGACCCTGTGCCCGCATCTGGGTACCGCCACTGACGAGGTACGCACCGATATGGGTTACCTGGCGCTGGACAATGTTGCGGCCTTTATCGCAGGCCGGGCGCTGCTGACGCCGGTTTAACCGCCCATCGCCTCGCGCCAGTGTCGGCGGCAGAGCGAGACATAGGTTTCGTTCCCGCCGATCTGAACCTGTGCTCCTTCGGTGATCGTATTCCCGTGCGCGTCCTGACGGATGACCATTGTGGCCTTGCGCCCACATTCGCATATCGTTCGAACCTCGCGCATCTCATCCGCCAGGGCCAAGAGGGCTGCAGAGCCGGGAAACAGCTGTCCCTGAAAATCTACCCGTAACCCATAGGCAAGAACCGGTACGTTCAGATCATCCACGGCACTGGCCAGCTGCCAGACCTGATCGCGGGTCAGAAACTGTGCCTCGTCTACGAATACGCAGGCCACCTTACTCTGCTCCAGACGGTGCTTGATCATGTCGAACACATTGTCTTCTGCCCCGAACGTGTCGGCATCTGCAGATATGCCAATGCGCGAGGCGATCTTGCCCACGCCCGCGCGACCGTCAAGCTGTGCGGTCATAAGATAGGTGTCCATGCCGCGTTCACGATAGTTGTGCGAAGCCTGCAACAACACGGTCGATTTACCCGCGTTCATGGTTGAATAGTTGAAGTACAGTTTTGCCATGTGCCCGGGTCTAAAACGCCTGATCCGCGTGGGCAAGTAACCAAATTCTAAGAAATAAGCGACGTCGCCGTTGTCGTTGCAAGGGTCGAGCGAAAGCTCATTGGGGATGGATACCCCCACGTCAACAACAGCGACGCCGTCGGCCATCATGCGGCCAAAACAGAGCAAGACCAGAAAACCGCCTTGCAAACACTCATTACCGGCTGGAAACGCCGCCACTCACTCACAAAATCCCTGCATATCTGAGGGATAGTCAATTTATGGCATTTCAATTATGACTCGAGTATGGGAAATTTCCTTACCCTTTCCCCCATAGTGGCAGATGTCGTGGGAAAGCCAGGCAGTAAAGGTTGAAACATGGCAGATATCGGGGCTTATCTGAAAAAACATACCGAGGCGTTGGTAAAAGACGTCGGCATTGAATCGGCCTGCGAGATTACAGGCAAGTCCAAGGCAACATTGGGTCGGTACTACTCGGACAACGCGGAACATGCGGACCGTTTTATGCCAGTCGATGCGGTTGCTCGGCTCGAGGCGGTCTCGAACTTTCCGCATGTGACCTCGGCCCTGGCGGATCTTAAAAATATCACGCTGTCCTATGATGGCCGTAATACGGATACCCCCAGGACCGGAGGTGTGAATTCGGATGTCATCGCCTTAAGCCAACGGTTCGCAATGCTGATGACCGAATATCAAGCTGCTATTGAAGACGGCATCATCACCGTCAACGAGGCCAAGCGCTTGTTGAAGGAGACCAGCTTGTTGCAACAGGTCCTGATCGAGATGAAGCTGCATCTGGAAGAAGAAAGCGTGAGCTAGGACTAAGCGCCAACCTTCTGGTTGCGGATACCTTCTGACACGGGATTCAAAGGTCTGAATTGCGGACAAAGCGGCCGTTCGCTGCACTTGCGCGAGCGGCAACTTTGCAGAAACATGCTCGAATGAAGCGAGCTTTAATATCTGTATTTGTTCTCCTGACCGTTTGCTTGGCGGTTTCTGGAAATTTGTCAGCGCAAGGTCTTGATAGTCCTTTTGACGCCTGCTTGCCGCCAACTTCAGCTGGCAACGTCAACGCTGAAGACTGCCCTCTGACCTATCGCCAACCGCAACCAATTGGGCAAAGCATTGACGTAAGTGAGTGCCGTTTTCTGCCTGAACGGGCAGAAGTACTTGGCAAAGTTCTTTTAACAATGGGGTGCTCCATTTCGAACCGCTCAGAGGAGCGTGTCGCATCCTTCAACTATGGTGTTCGTTACTTGGCCGGGGGCAGTTTGACAGTTCTGAAGGAGGTTGGTTTCGAAGGCGAACAACGCTTTGGTACGGCTCTTTTGGTGCCAATTGTACAACCACAGGAAACACAGTCGCTCAGACTTGTCGCCCCCGACTTACCACCCAATGTTATCAAATCCGATTTAGACATTTCCGTGGAAGTTATAAGCGTACGTACGCCGGATGGTCGTATCCTAAGATAACCCCAGGAAGCAGCCATTTCTGCGCCCCGTAGTATTGGTTACTTTGGGCTCAAAGCAGACAGTCGAAGACTCATTCCCGCGAGTTCTGGAAACAACCCACTATCCGTGCCGCCGCACGATCACCGAACCCACGGAATACCCCGCCCCGAAGGAACAGATCAGACCGACTTCTCCATCCGCGAAATCATCCGAGTATTTCGAGAATGCGATGATCGACCCCGCTGAGGACGTGTTGGCGTAGTCCTGCAAGATATTGGGTTGTTCGTCGGGTTCGGGCTCGCGGCCCAGAACTTTTTTGCCTATGAAATCGTTCATCGTCTTGTTCGCCTGATGCAGCCACAGGCGTTTCAGGTCAGAGCTGTTTAGCCCTTCGGAGTCCATATGGTCGGCAATGTGCTTGCTGACCATCGGAAGCACTTCCTTGAAGACTTTACGGCCGTTCTGCATGAACTGCATGTCACGCCGGTCGACCACGCCGTCGGGGCGCGAACGGCGCAGGTAGCCGTTGTTGTTGCGAATGTTGTTCGAAAACTCGGTCGCGCAACGGGTGGAGAGGATTTCGAAATAGGGACCGTTTGCGTCTTCAACGCGTTCGATCAGGGTGGCGGTCGCAACATCTCCGAAAATGAAATGGCAATCGCGGTCGCGCCACTCCAGATGGCCCGAACAAATCTCGGGATTGACCACCAGCGCGGATTTCACTGACCCTGACCTGATCATGTCAGCGGCCGCCTGAATACCGAAAGTGGCCGAGGAACAGGCGACATTCATATCAAAGCCAAAGCCCTTGATCCCCAGCGCCTGCTGGATTTCGATCGCAATCGCCGGATAGGCCCGTTCGTGGTTCGAGGCGGCGCAGATCACAAGATCCACATCTTCGGGTGCGCGCCCGGCCTGGGCCAGTGCCTTTTTGCACGCATCCACAGCCATCTCGGTCATGATGCCGGGTTCATCGTCACTGCGCTGGCGCAACAAGGGGTGCATCACGTCGGGGTCCAGCACGCCGGACTTGTCCATCACATACCGGTTCTCGATGCCTGACGCTTTGAGAATGAACTCTTCCGATGAATGCTGCAGCGGTTCCACTTCACCCGAAGCAATCGCGTCGGCATTTTCGGCGTTCACCTTGTCGGCGTATGCATTAAAGGCGGCAACAAGTTCCGCGTTGGTGATGACATAGTCTGGCGTGAACACACCGGTTCCGGTGATTGCTGGCGTATACATTGCTGCCCCTGCGTTTTTCGGATTTGCCCAAAATGCAGTCAACGCAAGGTTAGTTCAAGAGAGATTGACCCAAGGGAACATCAAAGTTGCGGCGTCAATGCGCTTCAAATCTTGAATAGTTCATTTTTTGAAGTATATGACGCCCCGTGAACGGCAACGGATTCGGCACATGACATTCGACGACAGCGCACTGGTAAAGCGACTAAGCCCCGAAATGCAGGCCATGATGGGGGTCTATGCTCTCTATTGGAAGCTGGAAGAAAGCTTTGATTTGATGGAGGTCGAACTGACCCATCAAGAGTGTCACATGGTGATAAAGTTGGACCAACCCAAGCGTATGGGCGTTTTGGCGGCGGATATGCTGACGGTGCCATCTACAATCACGTCTACTGCTGATGCTTTGGAAACGGCAGGTTACCTGACGCGAGAGCGCGATCCGGACGATCGTCGAGCCTGGCTGTTGGTGTTGTCCGACAAGGGGTTGGCGATGCGCCAGACTTTGGTGGCCGAGGCCGGGGCGCTGTTTCAGCGCGCATCCGGTTTGACGACTGATGAAACGGCCGAATTCGCCCGGCTTGCCCGGAAAATCCGGGAAAACATTCTGAAAACGGGAATACCCGAGGGGTTGAAGAAATGAAATTGATCTCTGTTTTGGGCCTCGCCCTGACCATGCTGGCCACCACGGCCATGGCAGAAAGTGCTGCCAAGCCGGTCAAGCTGATGGTTGTGCAAGAAACCGCGCCCGGGTTTTCGCGGCAGTTCTTTGGCCGGGTCGCAGCGCGACAGACGGTTGATCTGGCTTTTCAGGTGGCGGGGCAAATCGTTGATATGCCGGTAACCGAAGGTTTCGTGATTCCCAAAGGCGAATTGATTGCTGAACTGGATCGTGAACCATTCCAGCGTCGCTACGACCGGGCTGTGCTGCAGAAAGATCAGGCGGACCGAACGCTGGCGCGCTTGTCCCGTCTGCGGGGAACTGCAGCAAGTCAAGTTGCCGTGGATGATGCCGAGACAGCGGCTCAGCTGGCGGATATTGCGGTGCGCGATGCGCTATACGATCTAGAGCAGGCCACGCTGACGGCCCCCTTTGATGCCCTCGTTTCAAGCCGGGCAGTGGAATCCTTTACGACCGTCTCGGCGGGGACACCGATTGTGCGTATCCATGACATGTCCGAGCTGCGCATCGAAGTGGACGTGCCCGAGATTTTGTTCCAGCGCTCGGGCCAGCAGGATGACATCACCATCACGGCTAAATTCCCCGTCAGTGACGAAGTATTCCCTCTGCAAATCCGGGAATTCGACGCCGAGTCGTCGAGCGTCGGTCAGACGTTCCGCATTCAATTCGGCCTGACACCGCCAGAAGGTCTGCAGATTCTTCCGGGGTCATCGGTAACGGTGAATGTGCAGGTACAGGACCAACGTACAGGTATCGTCGTTCCCGCCACAGCAGTTGTTGCAGATGCTGAAGGTGTTTTGGGTGTCTTTGTCTTTTCGCCCGTCGGCGCGGATGAAGGCAGTGTCAAATGGGTCCCCGTAACCATTGAACCCACGGCATCCGGTGACGTCAGCGTCCTGTCCGGGCTGGAGGATGGCGATGAAATCGTGGTTGCCGGAGGCGGAGCGCTGACCGACGGGCAAGCCGTACGCCGCTTTGCCGGCTTTGCGAACTAAGGGGCGGACGCATGAATATCGCACGCGCATCCATAGACCGGCCAATCTATACGTGGTTGATCATCCTGATCGCCTTGTTCGGCGGCATCTGGGGTTTTCTGTCGCTTGGGCGACTGGAGGACCCGGCCTTTACCATCAAGAATGCTGTCATCGCCACGCAGTATCCCGGCGCAACGGCCGAGCAGGTGGCTCTGGAGGTATCGGAGCCACTGGAATCCGCCATTCAGCAGATGGGAGAGGTCAAAACCATCACCTCGCTCAACCAGCCGGGGTTTTCGCTGATCGAGGTTGAGATCAAGTCGACCTATGACGGTACCGAGCTGCCCGAAGTCTGGACCAAGCTGCGCGCCAAGGTACGGGACGCCGCCCGGGCGTTGCCGTCCGGGGTCGGCCAGCCATTGGTTAACGATGGATTCGGCGACGTGTTCGGCCTGTTCTATGCAGTCACTGCGGATGGCTTTTCGGACGCTGAAAAACACGAATTATCCACGTTTCTGCGGCGCGAATTGCTGACGGTCGAAGGGGTGGCCGATGTCGAAGTCATGGGCCTGCCGCAAGAGGCGATTTTCGTCGAACCGGACTTGGCGATCTCGGTCAATCAAAACGTGCCGCTGCAGGCAATCAACGAGGCGATCGCAAATGCGGATTCGGTGAACGCATCAGGCTCGTTGCGGTCTGCAGATGACCGAACAACGGTCCTGACCGCCGAAGGCTCGGACACTGTTTCGGCCATTGCGGGTCTGTCCGTTGGGTCGCAGGGGCAGGTGATCAACCTGTTTGACATGTCAAATGTGTACCGCGGCCGCCAGACCGACCCGGATGTCATCATCCGCTTTAACGGGGAAGAAGCCTTTACGCTGGGCATTGCAGGGCTGTCGACCGAGAACATTGTCGAGGTTGGCAAGCGCGCAGACGAGAAATTCGCCGAACTTGACGGACAAATCCCCTACGGTGTCGAAATCCTGCCGATCTATCAGCAGCACGTGGTCGTCGAGCAAGCCTCGAACGATTTTCTGGTGAACCTTGCGATGTCGGTGGCAATCGTCGTTCTTGTCCTAGCTGTGTTCATGGGTTGGCGGGCCGCGATTGTCGTCGGCTCGACGCTGTTGCTGACCGTTGTCGGGACGTTGCTGTTCATGGCGCTGTTTTCCATCGAGATGGAACGGATTTCCCTAGGGGCCCTGATTATTGCGATGGGTATGCTGGTCGACAACGCCATCGTGGTCGCCGAAGGAATGCAAATCGCAATGTTGCGGGGTAAAAACTCGCGCGATGCAGCAGACGAGGCCGCGTCCAAAACCCAAATTCCGCTTTTGGGCGCGACCATCATCGGCATCATGGCTTTCGCCGGGATAGGCTTAAGCCCGGACGCGACCGGAGAGTTCATGTTCTCGCTGTTTGCCGTCATCGGAATATCACTTTTGCTGAGCTGGATTCTGGCCCTGACGGTTACTCCGATGCTGGGACATTACTTTTTCAAGCAGGGTAAAGCTGGTGCAATTGATGCCTATGGCGGCATCATGTTCCGCGTCTACGGAGCGATCCTAAGATGGGCATTGCGGTTCCGCTGGTTGGTGATTGCCTTGCTGGTGTCTGTCACCGTGGCGTGCTTTGCCGGGTTCGGGCTGGTGAAACAGCAGTTCTTTCCCGACTCGAACACGCCGCTGTTCTTCGTCCATTACAACCTGCCGCAAGGAACGCCGATCGCGCGGACCGCTGAGGATATGGCGGTTTTCGAAGAGTGGCTGGCCAACCGGGATGATGTCGTGTCCGTCGCCACCTTTGTCGGGCAGGGCGCGACCCGTTTCCTGCTAACTTATGAGGCAGAGAAACCCAATCCAAGTTACGGCCACCTGATCATCCGTACCAGGACGCTGGAGGACATCCCCCCGCTGCGTGCCGAGCTTGCGGAATTTGGTCAGGCGCAATTCCCTGAAGGAAAGTTCCGTACAAGGCGTCTGATCTTTGGTCCGGGCGGAGGCGATCCAATCCAGGCCCGCTTCTCGGGCAGTGACCCGGTTGTGCTGCGCCAGCTTGCGGATGAGGCTGTGTTGCGGATGCGGGATGCGTCGCAAAACGCGCTACACGTTCATCATGACTGGCGTGAAAAGGCGCTAGCCGTCCAGCCGATCTATGCGACCGAACGCGCGCAGACGGCGGGTGTTACACGCGAGGATATTGCAGCCACGCTGCAGTTTTCAACCGATGGAATCACGGGCGGTGTTTTCCGCGAAAGGGATCGCCTGATCCCGATCATCCTGCGTCGACCGGCGGACGGAGATTATTCGATCGTGGACCAGGTCGTGTTTTCGGACCAATCCGAGCGCTTTGTTCCTATCGAGCAGATGGTGGATGGGTTCGAATACAAGGCGTTGAACACGCTTGTGCACCGAAGGGACAGGGTTCTGACCATCACAGTTGGCGCGGATATTCCGGCGGGATTCACGGCGGCTCAGGTCCATTCCGAGGTCCGTGAGGCCATCGAAAGCATGGACCTTCCTGCAGGGTATCGGATGGAATGGGGTGGTGAGTTCGAAAATGCCGGCGAAGCGAATGAAAGCCTTGGGCGTCAACTGCCGCTGAGCTTGCTGATCATGGTGCTGATCTCGGTGCTGATCTTTAACGCGATCCGTCAGCCGATCATCATCTGGTTGCTTGTGCCTATGTCGGTCAATGGGGTGGTCTTGGGCTTGCTGGGCACCGGATTGCCCTTCACGTTTACGGCGCTGCTTGGGCTGCTGAGTCTTTCGGGGATGTTGATCAAGAACGGAATCGTTCTGGTCGAAGAGATCGATCTGGTACGCGAAACCGGCAAAGGATTGCGCGAGTCGATCATTGAAGCCTCGGTCTCGCGTCTGCGTCCTGTGATGCTGGCAGCGATCACCACCATTCTTGGGATGGCGCCGCTGTTGACGGATGCATTCTTCAAATCGATGGCGGTGACGATCATGGGCGGACTGGCTTTTGCCACGATCCTGACCATGGTGGCGGCGCCGGTGTTCTACATGGTGTTCTTCCTGCCGGAATACCGGCGAAAGTCCGCTCCGCAACCTGTTGTTTAAATGAAAAACCCCCGGTCATCGACCGGGGGTTTTGCCTTATTCTGGTGCGGGGGTCAGCCCTGAAGAGATTTGACCTCGACATCCCCCTCGGCCTGCGCCTTGATCGCCAAAGCTGCTGCATGGCTGGCGGCCGCTGTGGTGAAATAGGGGATCTTGTCATAGAGCGCGATCGACCGGATGGCTTTGCTGTCTTCGACCGCCTGCGCACCTTCAGTGGTGTTCATCACCAATTGTACCTGACCGTCTTTCAACATGTCTGCCACGTCCGGACGACCTTCATAGACCTTGTTGACTACGTCGCAGGCCACGCCCTGTTCCGCCAGCCACGATTGCGTGCCGCGCGTGGCAACCAGCGTAAAGCCCTGTGCCGTCAGCACCTGCGCCGCCTCAAGCATTGAGGGTGTTTTGTCGGCATCCTTGATCGAGATAAATGCGCGGCCCTCAGACGGCAGAACCATACCAGCGCCCATCTGCGCCTTGAGGAAGGCACGCGGGAAGTCGCGGTCCCAGCCCATGACCTCGCCGGTCGAGCGCATTTCCGGGCCCAGAATGGTGTCGACGCCAGGGAAGCGGGCGAAGGGCAGCACCGCCTCTTTCACCGAGAACCACGGCATGTCCGGGTCGGCCAACGTCATCTGGTCAGCAATCTTGGTGTCCTGACCTTCTTTGTACGCGGGGCGCATCGGGAAGGTCGAGAGCTTCTCACCAGCCATGATACGCGCTGCGATGGACGCAATCGCGCTGTCGGTCGCCTTGGCGACGAACGGCACGGTGCGTGAGGCGCGCGGGTTCACTTCGATCAGGTAGATCTCATCGTCCTTGATCGCGAACTGCACGTTCATCAGGCCCACGACGTTCAGCGCTTTGGCCAGTTTGAACGCCTGATCCTTGATCTGGTCGAGGATATCGTTGGACAGCGAGTAAGGCGGAAGTGAGCAGGCCGAGTCGCCCGAATGCACGCCGGCCTCTTCGATATGCTGCATGATGCCGGCCACATGCACATCAGTGCCGTCGCACAGCGCATCAACGTCCAGTTCAACCGCGCCGGCCAGATAGCTGTCCAGAAGAACGGGGCTGTCGCCCGAGACGACGACGGCCTCGTTGATATAGCGCCGCAGCTGCTCCACATCGCGCACGATTTCCATCGCGCGGCCGCCCAGAACGTAGGAGGGGCGGATCACCAGCGGGAAACCGATCTCGTCCGCGATCTCAAGCGCCTGTTCATCGGTCGAGGCGATGCCGTTTTTCGGCTGTTTCAGGCCCAGATCATTCACCAGCGCCTGGAACCGCTCGCGGTCTTCGGCCAAATCAATCGCGTCAGGCGTGGTGCCAAGGATCGGAATGCCTTCGGCCTCAAGCGCATTGGCCAGTTTCAGCGGCGTCTGACCGCCGAACTGAACGATGACCCCGTGCAGCGTGCCGTTTTCCTGTTCCTTGGTCAGAATTTCCATGACGTGTTCAAAGGTCAGCGGCTCAAAGTACAGGCGGTCCGAGGTGTCATAGTCGGTGCTGACCGTCTCGGGGTTGCAGTTGATCATGATGGTTTCATAGCCCTGATCGGTGAGCGCGAAACAGGCGTGGCAGCAGCAATAATCGAACTCGATCCCCTGACCGATCCGGTTGGGGCCACCGCCAAGAATGACAACCTTTTTGCGGTCGCTTGGGCGGGCTTCGCATTCGACCTCGCCCATCATCGGGGCCTCATAGGTCGAGTACATATAGGGCGTCTGCGCCTCAAACTCGGCGGCGCAGGTGTCGATGCGTTTGAACACGGCGTGCACACCCAGATTGCGGCGGGCGCGGCGGATGTTGGCCTCGTCCCGGCCAGTCAGGTTGCCCAGACGCGCGTCGGTGAAGCCCAGCATTTTCAGCTTGCGGATGCCGTCCTCGGTGACGGGCAGGCCGTCTTTGCGGACCTGACGCTCGGCGTCGATGATCTCGCGGATGCGGGCAAGGAACCACGGGTCGAACTTGGTGACGCCGAAAATCTCATCGTCGGTCAGACCATGGCGCATGGCTTGCGCGATGGTTCGCAGGCGATCCGGCGTCTGCTGGCTGATCGCTTTGATGACGGCGGCCTTGTCGTCGGCTTCATCCCACAGGCCGACGTTCAGGCCGGGGATTTCGACCTCATCAAAGCCGGTCAAGCCCGATTCCATCGAGGCCAGCGCCTTTTGCATCGATTCGTGGATCGTGCGGCCGATGGACATGGCCTCACCCACCGACTTCATCGCGGTGGTTAGGTAGGGTTCCGAGCCGGGGAACTTCTCGAACGCGAATTTCGGGATTTTGGTGACGACATAGTCGATGGTCGGCTCGAAGGACGCAGGCGTGACCTTGGTGATGTCGTTGTCCAGCTCGTCCAGCGTATAACCCACGGCCAGTTTTGCGGCGATTTTCGCAATCGGGAAACCGGTCGCCTTGGACGCCAGCGCAGACGAGCGCGACACGCGCGGGTTCATCTCGATCACGACCATGCGGCCATCGACGGGGTTGATCGCCCATTGCACGTTCGATCCGCCGGTCTCGACCCCGATCTCGCGCAGCACGGCAATCGAGTGGTTGCGCATGATCTGGTATTCTTTGTCGGTCAGCGTCAGGGCCGGGGCCACGGTGATCGAGTCGCCCGTGTGCACGCCCATGGGATCGACGTTTTCGATGGAACAGACGATGATGGCATTGTCGGCGGTGTCGCGCACCACCTCCATCTCATATTCTTTCCAGCCCAGCAGGCTTTCGTCGATCAGGATCTGACCCACGGGGGACGCATCCATGCCTGTGCGGCAGATATGAATGTAATCCTCGCGGTTATAGGCCACGCCGCCGCCGGTGCCGCCCAATGTAAAGGCGGGGCGGATGATGGCGGGCAGACCGACGGTCTCCAGTGTCTCAAGCGCCAGCGCTACGCCCGCGTCCAGATCTTTTTTGCCGTCCGCGTCCTTGGGGGCGGTTACAATCTCGGCTTTGGGGTTTTCGATGCCCAGCCTGTCCATCGCCTCGCGGAACAGTGCGCGGTCTTCGGCCATCTCGATGGCGTCACGCTTGGCACCGATCATCTCGACGCCGAACTTGTCCAGCACGCCCATCTCTTCCAGCGCCAGCGAAGTGTTCAGCCCGGTCTGTCCGCCCATGGTAGGAAGCAGGGCGTCGGGGCGCTCTTTCTCGATGATCTTGGCAACAACTTCGGGGGTGATCGGCTCGATGTAGGTAGCGTCGGCCAGACCTGGGTCGGTCATGATCGTGGCGGGGTTCGAGTTCACCAGAATGACCCGGTAGCCTTCTTCGCGCAGCGCTTTACATGCCTGTGCGCCGGAATAGTCGAACTCGCATGCCTGACCGATGACAATGGGCCCCGCCCCGATGATCATGATCGACTTGATGTCGGTTCTTCTCGGCATGGCCACGTTCCTTCAATTGTTCGCGAGTCAGGGCACCCCCAAGCGCCCAAATTGTCCTGCGTTATAGGGACAGCGCGAAAAGGTTCAAGGGGTATCGGAAACAGGGGTGAAATTGCCGCTTTCCCCTCTTTCCCTCGGCACCGTATTCTCTATACCGCGCAGCACGGCAAATGAGGATGCAGGTGCGTATTCGTTTCGATCAGGGCCCGGCCGGGCAAGGGACCACTTTTGACCGGCCCACGCAGGTGATCCGCGCCGACCGCGCGGAGGACGTGCCCCACGCGTTGGAGGCGCTGGATTCCGCGCGCGCGGATGGTGCGTGGTTGGCCGGTTATGCCAGCTATGAGCTTGGTTATGCGCTGGAGCCGAGGTTGTCCGCGCGGATGCCCGAGGGCCGTCGCCTGCCATTGCTGTGCTTTGGCGTCTTTGACGCGCCAGCCCAAAGCGACTTGCCTGCGCCTGCGGGCGGAGTGACCGGTTTCGCGCCTCGCTGGGACGAAGCGCGTTATACTCGCGCCTTCAACCGAGTGCACGAGGCCATCGGCGCGGGCGATATCTATCAGGCAAACCTGACCCTTCCGATTGACCTGATGCTCGAAGGCGCCAGCGCTGCGCTTTATGCCGCGCTGGCGGCGGGTCAGCCCGTGGGCCACGGCGCGCTTGTACAGCAGGACGGGTTGCCTGACTTGCTCAGCCGCTCGCCCGAGCTGTTTTTCCGTACCGATGCCGACCGTTTGATCGAAACGCGCCCGATGAAAGGCACCCAACCGCGCAGCGAAGACTTGGCCGAAGACGCCCGCCGCCGCGATTTCCTGTCGACCGATGCAAAGAACCGGGCCGAGAACCTGATGATCGTCGACCTGCTGCGCAACGATATCAGCCGTGTGGCGCTGCCCGGTTCGGTCAACGTGCCCGAACTGTTCAAGGTCGAAACTTATGCGACCGTGCATCAGATGATCTCGCTGGTGCAGGCGCAGCTGCATCTGGGGGCCGAGCTTTCGGACATTCTGATGGCGCTTTTCCCCTGCGGCTCGATCACCGGTGCGCCCAAAATCCGCGCGATGGAGATTCTGTCCGATCTCGAACCCTGGCCCCGCGACATCTATTGCGGTGCCATCGGCTGGGCCGCGCCGGATGGGCGGTCGGAATTTAACGTTGCCATCCGCACGCTGATGGTCGAGGGCGGCAAAGCCACACTGAATGTGGGCGGCGGCGTGGTCTGGGACAGCACCGCCCCATCCGAATATGAGGAGGCGCTATGGAAAGCCCGCTTCGCCCGCCAGATGATCCTGACTTCCGCCTGATCGAAACGCTGGCCTTCCGGCCGGGGCAGGGGTTTGTGCGCCGTGATCGCCATTTGGCCCGCATGGGTCGCTCCGCTGCGGCGCTAGGAGTGCCGTTTGATCGGGACCGAGCGATTGCCGCATTGGAAGGCGTCACGGGTCCATCCCCTCTGCGCTGTCGCCTGACGCTGGACACAGCGGGCGCTGTAGAGGTGACGACCGGCGCACTGGCCGAGAACCCGCCACTCTGGCGGGTGGCAATAGCGGATCAGCTTCTGCGGGCCTCGGATATGTGGTTGCAGCATAAGACCACACAACGCGCTTTATATGATACTGCCCGCGCGGCGCTGCCGTCGGGGATTGACGAACTGCTGTTCCTGAATGAACGCGACGAACTGTGCGAGGGCACGATCACCAATCTGTTTTTGCACATGTCCGACGGTCGTCGCCTGACGCCCGCATCGTCCAGCGGATTGCTGCCCGGTATCCTGCGCGAAGAATTGCTGGATAATAAAGAAGTTACTCAGGCCGCGCTAACCTTGACCGACCTGCACAATGCGGAAAAGATTTTTGTCGGGAATTCCTTGCGGGGCCTGATCCGGGCTGAATTGGTGTCAGAGTGAGCAATCAGAGCGACTGGGCAGAAACAGCTCCACAAACCACGCGGCTTTGGGTTGAGTTTGCTCTGTTCTTTGTTGCGGTGCCCGTGCTGATCGCGGTGTTCTTTCCTCCCAACTGGATGTTTCCGGCGCTGTTCAGTTTCACTGCACTGGGCATCGTGCTACTGCACATCACGCCGGGCTTTGCCTGGGCCGAGCTGCGGTACAACTGGCGCAACTGGTCGTGGGCCGAGGTTGCCGTTTTCACGGTGGCGATGACGATCTTTTGTTCAGCCCTTGTGATGTTGACTCGCTCCGAGGCCGCATTCTTCCTGCTGCGCAATCGGCCCGAGTTTCTGATTGTCATCTGGACTCTCTACCCGTTGCTCTCGGCCCTACCGCAAGAGCTGCTGTTCCGCGTTCTGTTTTGCCGCAGATACCATGCGATCCTGCCAGATGGCCGCGCCTTTTACCTTCTGAATGCGTCCCTGTTTTCATTGGCCCATCTGATGTACTGGAGCTGGATCGTCGCCATCATGACTTTTGGCGGTGGGCTGATCTTTACCTGGGCCTACCGCAAGCGAGGTTCGTTTTTCTACGCGGTGCTGTTGCACGCTATTGCGGGGAACATCATCTTTGCGGTCGGTCTGGGCATCTATTTCTACTCGGGCAACGTGCAAAGGCCGTTTTGAACGGGATACCTGCCTTGACTTTCGCGGCCTGACGGGGTGTATCGGCGCGACGAATTCTGCGCCCGAAGGGATATGATCCATGCACGCCTATCGCAGCCACACCTGCGCCGCTCTGACCGCCGCCAATGTCGGTGAAACCGTCCGCCTGTCTGGCTGGGTGCATCGGGTCCGCGACCACGGTGGCGTGCTGTTCATCGACCTGCGCGATCACTTTGGCGTGACCCAAGTTCTGTGCGACGGAGACAGCGCCGCCTTTGCCGAGCTGGAAAAAGTACGCTCCGAATGGTGTATCCGTATCGACGGCACAGTCAAAGCGCGCGACCCGGAACTGGTGAACCCGAAACTGCCCACAGGCGAAGTCGAGGTCTACGTGCGCGAGCTGGAAGTGCTGGGCGCGGCCGACGAACTGCCGTTGATGGTCTTCGGTGATCAGGAATACCCTGAGGAAACCCGCCTGCGCTATCGCTATCTGGACCTGCGCCGCGAGGCCATGCAGCAGAATATGACCCTGCGCTCGGACGTTGTTTCTTCGATGCGCAAACGTATGTGGGATCAGGGGTTCCGCGAGTATCAGACGCCGATCATCACCGCCTCGTCCCCAGAGGGCGCGCGTGATTTTCTGGTGCCTTCGCGCCTGCATCCGGGCAAGTTCTATGCGTTGCCGCAGGCCCCGCAGCAGTTCAAACAGCTGATCATGGTGTCGGGCTTTGACAAGTATTTCCAGATCGCGCCGTGCTTCCGCGATGAAGACCCGCGCGCTGACCGTTCGCCCACCGATTTCTACCAGCTGGACCTTGAGATGTCCTTTGTCGAGCAGCAGGACGTGTTCGACACGATCCAGCCTGTTCTGACCGGTGTGTTCGAGGAATTCGGTGGCGGCCGCAAGGTCGATCAGGACTGGCCGCAGATCTCCTACAAGGACGCGGCGCTGTGGTATGGCAGCGACAAGCCCGACCTGCGGAACCCTATTAAAATGCAAGTGGTCTCCGACCACTTCCGCGGGTCTGGCTTCGCGATTTTCGCGAAGCTGTTGGAGCAGGACGGCACCGAAATCCGCGCCATCCCGGCGCCGACTGGTGGCAGCCGGAAATTCTGTGACCGCATGAACGCGTTTGCCCAGAAAGAGGGCCTGCCGGGGATGGGTTACATCTTCTGGCGTGATCAGGGCGAAGGGATGGAGGCTGCAGGTCCGCTGGCCAAGAACATCGGCCCCGAACGCACAGAAGCGATCCGTCAGCAGCTGGGTCTGGGTGTCGGCGATGCGGCGTTCTTCCTGGGCGGCAAGCCGAAAGCCTTTGAAAAGGTTGCCGGTAAAGCGCGTGACGTGATCGGTGATGAGTTGGGTCTGACCGAAAAAGACCGCTTTGCCTTTGCCTGGATCGTCGATTTTCCGATCTATGAACAAGACGAAGAAACCGGCGCGATTGATTTTGAACACAACCCGTTCTCGATGCCGCAGGGCGGGATGGAGGCGCTGAACGGCAACCCTCTGGACGTGCGCGGCTATCAGTACGATCTGGCCTGTAACGGGTATGAGCTGGTCTCGGGTGCGATCCGGAACCACAAGCCCGAGATTATGTTGAAAGCCTTTGAACTGGCCGGTTATGGCGCGGATGAGGTGAAATCCCGCTTTGGTGCGCTGTTCAACGCGTTCCACTATGGCGCGCCGCCGCACGGTGGCTGTGCTGCAGGTATCGACCGGATCGTGATGTTGCTGGCGGATGAAGCCAACATCCGCGAAGTCATGATGTTCCCGATGAACCAGCGCGCCGAAGACTTGATGATGGACGCTCCGTCCGATCCAAGCTCGGATCAGTTGATGGAACTGGGTCTGAGGATCATCCCGCAGGAATAACAAAAACCCGTCGCATCCTTTGCGGCGGGTTTTTTCTGTACGCCAAGCTACATCCGTCCGGTCTTTTCCAGCGGATCGCTGACCTCGTTGCGGGCTGCCCTAATATTGCGTGCTGCAAGTCTTGTCTGGCAATAAGCCCACAGGCAGACCAAACCTGCGGTTACAAAATAGGCGGTTGCCATCTCAGATAGCCTCGCGCTGTTCAAGTCGGGCCTGAACAATGCCGACAACCTGAGCCGCAAGTGCCGTTACCGGAGTGCCACTCGCGCGTGACTCAGCAAGTTTGCTGGCAGCTTCAGCCAGAATCGTGTCTTCGGCATCGCGTGCAACGCCACGCAAGAACTGCGCCGCATAGTCCAAACTGCGGTGATCGTTCGGCCCGGCAAGAACATCAGCGATATGGGCCATATCGTCCTGATAAGCCATTGGGTCCGGGTGTATAACTTCGTCCCGGACAGCGTGCAGACTGTGAGGGCGGCGGTCCGCGGGCAGACGCTCTAAAATCGACTTTTGAAAATAGGAAAGGGATTTTAGGGGTTTGGCCAGAAACCCATCGGCCCCTGCGGTTTGCGCATCCTTCTTTGCGTAGTCATCCCCGGACATACCCAGAATGGCACCGATCCGCGGCACAGCTTCGGTTAGTTCTGCGATCAAATCAGCGCCGGACCCGTCAGGCAGGCCCATATCGACCAGAATTACCGAGGGGCGATAAATCTGCAGGTGTCTGCGGGCCGATTTCAAGCAATCTGCGCGTCGAATACGCGCGCCAGAGTGCAAACACATCAGGCGTATCGCATCGCAGGCATAGCGGCTGTCTTCGACAACCAAAATCGTTTGACCCAGCAGCGGCCGCGTCGCCGTTGGCTGCGCGGGCGAGGTGAAGGGGTTCGAATCGTCCATGGCAGAACTCCTATTCAGCAGATGCCTTCAGGCTAGGAACTTCTGGCTAACACGACGTTAACGGCAATTTGGCGCACTTGTTCTTTGCCCGGACACGCCCCATAACCGCTGCAACGCAGAGAACAGAGGAGAGTTCCATGATTGGTCGTCTGAACCACGTCGCCATCGCCGTGCCTGACCTGGAGGCCGCATCGGCGCAGTACCGCAACGCGCTGGGCGCCAAAGTCGGTGCACCGCAGGACGAGCCCGATCACGGGGTGACCGTTGTGTTCATCGAACTGCCAAACACCAAGATCGAACTGCTGTATCCGCTGGGCGATGACAGCCCGATCAACGGATTTCTGGAAAAGAACCCCGCTGGCGGCATCCACCATGTCTGCTATGAGGTCGAGGATATCATCGCCGCCCGTGATCATCTGAAAGAAACTGGCGCGCGTGTGCTAGGATCGGGCGAGCCCAAGATCGGGGCGCATGGCAAGCCGGTGCTGTTTCTGCACCCCAAGGACTTTAACGGCTGTCTGGTCGAGCTAGAACAGGTTTAACCAAAGCGAGGATGTCATGACCATTACTGCTGCACTCGTCCTGTTTGCCGTCATCTGGTTCATGACGTTGCTGATCGTGCTGCCGATCCGTATCAAGACGCAGGGGGATCTGAACGAGATCGTGCCGGGTACCCACGCAGGCGCGCCGGAAGTCCACCACATGAAAAAGAAGATGTGGATCACCACCGGGATTTCCGTGGTGCTGTGGGCGATTATCGCCGGGATCATCGTTTCCGGCGTGATCTCGGTCCGCGATTTCGACTGGCTGAACCAGTTGGAACCCAGGGGATAACTGTCAGGGCGTCGGCCCTGACAGCTTGTGATAGATGTGGGTGAATGTAGCCGCACCGATGATCGGAATCACAAGGTTCACTAGCGGTACTGACAGCGGGATGGCCATCAGTGTGCCGGCAAGCCAAATAGTTGACGTGTGTTTTGCGCGCAGCTTCCGCGCTTCTTCGCGCCCGATCCGGCGCATTGCGGCCAGAGTGAAATATTCCCGCCCGAGCAAGAAGCCATTCATGGCCCAAAAGATAAACGGAGCCAAAGGCGTGAAGATCACATACAGGATCAACGCCAGAAGGTTGGCCGCAATCAGCACGCCCATAAAGCTGAGCGCATCTCGGACACCGTCGCTAAACGGGATGCCGGGTACGGCGGGCAGCGTGGGATAATGCTTGTCTTCGACCGCCTGCGCGACCTCTTCGAGAAACATCGAAATGATGGCCGAGGCGACGGGCATCATCAAGAATACCGGCAACACCAGAATGACAAAGATGCCCGAATAGTTCAGCACGTCGTTCAGCCACGAGACTGTACCGATCCAAGGCAACGAGATTTCACTGCTGGCCAACCAGTTAATCAACCAAATCGCCGCTGCGCAGCCCGCGATCAGAAGAATGATCGTTAACCCGACACCGCGCAAAAGGACCGAGCGGAACTTCGGGTCGCCGATCTGACCAAGCGCCGCGAAGAACGCGTTGAGTATCATCATTCGGACACCCATTCGGTCAGCGCGGCCACGTCGGGTCGAGGGCGTTCAGGCGGTGTGACAGATTCTGTGGCGATGTGGACAAAGCCTGCGATCCGTTCATTGTCCTTTAGCCCCAAAGCTTCGCGACAGAACTCGGGGTCATGCGATTGCCAGCCAGACAGCCAGTTTGCCCCCCAACCGGCCGCCAAAGCCGCGTTTAGCAAGCCAAGGCAAACCGTGCCTGCCGAATACGTCTGCTCGATAGAAGGCACCTTGTCAGACGGTTTTTGGACCTCAACCACGGCGACAGCTAACTGACCCATGTCGAATTGGCTGCGGGTCTTATTGATATCTTCTGGAGTTTTGCCCAAACGCTCGCCGCAGGTCTGTGTCAGGGCAGAAAGCCTGGGCATCGCGCCTTTCTCGATCACAATAAACCGCCACGGTTCCAGCTTGCCGTGATCGGGGCTGCGAGCGGCGGCTGTCAGCAAAGGCAACAGCTCTTCTCGGGTCGGGGCAGGGGCGACCAGCGTCTTTGCGGGCCGGGACCGGCGCGTTTGCAGAAACTCAAGGGCGGCCGGGTTCTTCAAGGACATATGTTAACTTCCTTCACATAGGCAGATTGTATCTGGTTGACCATCTGGCAGGTTTCAAGAGCAAACGGCTGGACTGTGAGGATCATTTCCATCCCACGCCATAGGGTGCAAGAGTGTTTGGGGACAGGAGATCCGTATGGCAAAGCCAAAAATGCGAAACGTGCCGGATTTAACCGGGATTGCTCTTCCGGGGGCTGAGATCAATGTAAAGGTAACACCCAAAGCTGCCTTGGACCGTATCGCGCTTGATGGCGGTTTAATTCGCGTTTACGTCACCGCCCCACCCGCCGAAGGTAAGGCCAACGACGCAGTGCGCCGGGTTCTTGCGATTGCGTTAGGCGTTCCGGCGACTTCACTGACACTAAGGCGGGGGCAGACATCGCGGGACAAGCTGTTTGTCTATGACCCTTGATCCGGTGTTTCGTGGATCTGGTAAACCCCCTCGGGCAGGTCAAGGGCAGCAGCCAGATCGCGAACCTGCTCGGGCGATAGTGTGATTTTCTGCACTGTGTCGGTCCGTGGATCCAGTTGTTCCAGCGTGACGCATTCGGCAAAATTGTTGATGATTACGTCCTCTTGCAAAGGCTTTTGGCCCTCGTCCACCAGAGTAATCACTGTCGAGTCGAATTCATGCTCAATCGAAAACATGTGATCAGATTGCCGGGCGTTTAACGCCATTGCAACCCGTTCAAACGCATTCAACCAGTGGCGGTCTTATTCTGGGCGCGCTATGGTCGAAAAAAGCGGCAGGACCGTTTAAAGGGATGATGAATGCGCCGTCTGATTGCTTTGATTTTACCTGTGGTGTTGGCAGCTTGCACAGCCGATACCCTGCGTGTTCAACCCGTTGAAGACTGGCAACAGGATTCTGCCGGTTTTGCGGTTCAGGCAACCGCTTTTCAGGAGATCAGCCGGAGGGTGGGCCGACAGGCTCGCAGTGAATGCCTGAAACGGGAAGGTGTCAGGAATTGCGACTTTACCATTGTTGTTGACCTGAACCCCAAAGCCCCCGCAAATGCCTTTCAAACGCTGGACGATAAGGATCAGCCGGTAATCATCTTTACAAGGGCCATGATTCAGTCGGCTGAGAATGCGGATGAATTGGCCTTTGTTATGGGGCATGAGGCCGCCCATCACATCCTGCGGCATATTCCCCGGCAATCAGTGAATGCCCGCGAAAGTGCTGCCATTTTTGGTGAGCTGGCCCGGCTTGGCGGGGCGCAAGGTGCAGATGTGGAAGAGGCGCAGAAGCTAGGTGCTCAGGTTGGGGCGCAAGTCTATATCAAGGACTTCGAGCTTGAGGCCGACGCGCTTGGTACCGTTATCACTTACAAGGCAGGTTATAACCCACTTGTCGGGGCCAAGTACTTCGATCGCATTCTAGACCCCGAAGACAGTTTTCTAAGCACTCATCCGCCCAATGCAAAACGGGTTCAGGTTGTGGTGGATACAGCGCGCCAGCTTGGGTTGACGCAATGACCGGGTTGAAATGCTTGGGGGTGGTTCTGACTGACCGGGGATCAAAATACGCCGTGTCGGGTGCTCCGGTCGCATCGCGGGCCGATGTGGAAGCCGTTCTGAAGACGCTGAAAGCGGATAAGAGTTATGCCAAGGCAACGCACAACACTTGGGCTGCGACACTGCCGACGGGTGCGTTAAAGGCGGATGACGGTGAAGCCGGGGCTGCCATGGTTATTCTGCGGATGATGGAACGTGCGGCTCTGGACGGGCACGTTATCATCGTAACGCGTTGGTATGGTGGTAAAAAACTGGGCGGAGACCGGTTCCGCCGCGTTCAGGATGCAACACGAGCCTATCTGGACCAGATCGTTGCAGAGTGTTGACCTGAGTCAAGGGCGTCGCAGCAGCTTTCGGATACTCTGATCAAAACGTATCAGGGAAAGGATGCCGAATGCCCAGCCGAGAAACGTTGAAGCAGCACGCAAGTCTGGTTGATCGAATGGCAACGCGGGTCGGTATCGACCTTGAAGATGCGGCGATCCGGGGGGATGTGTCGATCGATCAGATATCAGAGGCGGTGCTGCGCTGCACGGAATGCGGAAATCCCGGACATTGCAAAACCCTAATGGAGCAAGACGCTACATCGCCGTCGGCACCAGAATATTGCCGCAATAAGGATCTGTTTTCTCAACTGGTCTCGTCGGTGGCTATGTCATGCAAAAACTAGGGAACGTTATGTCTCATCTGCGGCTGGTACTGCGTATGGGAAAGGCGACAGGCACAGATGTGACTTCGGCTCACCGACAAGGGCGTCTTAGTCAGCAGGATTGGGCAACAATGGTGAGATCCTGTCAGGGGTGCAATTGGGCCGAACGATGCTCAGACTGGCTGTCTGATGCCCAAAATGCGGTATGCGCGCCGCAGATCTGCCCAAACCGAGAGCGGTTTGCAGAACTAAAGGTGCAGCAAATGCAGGAGACCCAATAATGCGGGACGTTCTAGGCGAAGTGGAGATGCATTTCTGGCTTACGCGGTCTATGGCCAGATGTATCGACCTATCGCTGTCCGAGGCAATGGCAGAGGGCAGGCTCAGTGCAGATGACTACGCGACAATGGTGACGCGATGCAGGGCCTCGAAATGCAGCGGTCAATGCGCCGGATGGCTTGCGGACCAGCAAGCAGGGGCCGACAAGGCCCCCGGCTTTTGCGCCAATGCCGAGACTTTGAACGCCTTGAAGGCTTAGAGCTTTGAATGGGATCCGTCGCAAAGCGGCGGATTAGCGCTGTGTTTGCATCCGCAAAAAAACACCTTCTTGGTGCTTTCCGCGGTGTATTTTACTGGCTCAATACCGCTTCCCTTGTGAGACCCATCGCAGAACGGTTGGCGCTTGGACTGCCCGCACGCACACCAGAAGTAGTTTTTGCCCTCGGTCACCTCGACCGGGTATGGGGCTTTCTGAGCGATAATTGGCGCATCTGACATTTGGCTGATCCTTTTCTTGGCGTGTGTTGTCCGATGGTTCTAGTTCAAATCCTCTGAAACTCTAGCAACGGTCGGAACTTCCGCCACAACGGCGTAGAATTGCTGGCCTCACATTTTTGTGATCGGATTTGTTGCAAATTTGCCAGCGAAGTCGTATTTTGAGACTGGCCCCGAATTTCTGGGGAATATCAGGAAATTAATAAAGGAATGACGGACATGAAATTGAAATTCGCTACAGTTGGCGCGTTTGCATTGATCTTGGGCGCGTGTTCGCAACAGGAAGAACCGGCACCGGTTTATATCACTCCTGAATACGACAAGGTTGGAAACCCAAGCTGCCCTGCGGGTACTCAGCTGGCAACGACCGAAGCAGGTCAGACAGTTTGTGACCCCGTCGCACAATAACCATATCGCGGGCGACCTTCGCGGGGTCGCCCGTTTCCAGAAACGTGCCGCCCTTTGGGCGGTTTTTTCTTGCCTGCATCCCCCGGATTGAGGTTTTGTCCGCTCTACTGTTATGCAGAGGGCGCATGAGAAACTTTCTGATCCGATTAAAACACCGCACAGTCTGGAGTTGGCAAGGACTGGCCGCCACGTGGCGCGACGAGTATTCGTTTCGTGTTTGGGGCTGGGCTAATCTCATTTCCGCTGGGCTTGCGGTTGCTTTGCCTCTTACAGGCAGTCTGCGCGCGCTAATCATCGTGCTGGGCATATTGGTTATGGTCGCCGAACTGTTCAACACGGCGATCGAACGGGCTGTAGATCACACATCCACCGACCACAGCATATTGGCTGGTCAAGCCAAGGACGCCGCCAGCGCGGCGGTTGCGCTGACAGCCGTTGCCGCCGGGGTTGTATGGGTCATTGGCCTGATCACACTGATCTGACGCGAGCTATTTGATTCGATATCTTGCAAACCCGCGATGGAATTTATGATGCCGAAACCCATGGCGTCGCGGCGTATAGTATTTCTTTTTGTGCCGCTTGAACGACGATCGGTGGTGCTTTTTTACCGGTTTCGCGTGATGTAATTTCGCTTTTGCAGCAGGTTTATGCACTTTCGGCGCGATAAAATGCCGATGTACCCGCGCTTTTCCGCGATGCGAAATGCCGAAGGATTTCACCCCGGAAAGCGTAACTTTGGCCGAACTGCCATGTCGGTAGTCAGCGGCGGCAGGGGCCGCAATCAGTTGAGTGGCAAGCACCGCCACTGCTAATTTCGCCGCGAAGGGACGTAGTTTAGTCATGATAACCCTCCTTCTTGCGTGTTGAGGTCTCATGTCTATGTGGGGCGCCGAGTGGTTGATCTCCAATAAACTCGGCTCACGCTTCGACTATAATCAGTGACCGATCAGGCCAGTTTGCCCCAGAGATCGTATTCCCCCGCTTCATCCACTTCGACCGAGACAATATCGCCGGGTTCGAGATCCGCGAACTCTTCGTCAATGAACAAATTGCCATCGATCTCGGGCGCGTCGGCCTTGGTGCGGCAGGTGGCGGCCTCGTCATCGACCTCATCCACGATCACGTCCAGCGTTTGTCCGACCTTTGCGGCCAGCTTTGCCTCGGATATCGCCTGCGCCTTTTCCATGAAGCGTTCCCAGCGGTCCTGTTTGACCTCGGCCGGAACATGATCAGGCAGATCGTTCGAGCGCGCCCCGTCCACGTTTTCGTACTGAAAGCAGCCAACGCGATCCAGCTGCGCCTCGTCCATCCAATCCAGCAAAGTCTGGAACTCGGCATCGGTCTCACCGGGATAGCCGACGATAAAGGTCGAACGCAGGGTGATGTCGGGACAGGTGGCGCGCCATGCGGCGATCTCGTCCAGCGTTTTGGCAGCCGCCGCCGGGCGTGCCATACGTTTCAGAACGTCCGGATGGGCGTGTTGGAATGGAATATCCAGATAAGGCAGCACGTTACAGCCTGCATCCGCCATCAGCGGGATCAGCTCCCGCACATGCGGGTAGGGATAGACGTAATGCAGGCGTACCCACGCATCGAGCTGCCCCAACTCGCGCGCCAGATCGGTGATGTGGCTGCGGACCTCGCGATCTTTCCACGGGTTCACGTCATATTTGCGGTCCAACCCATAGGCCGACGTGTCCTGAGAGATCACCAGCAGCTCGCGCACGCCATTGTCGACCAGCTTTTCGGCCTCGCGCAGCACCGCATGGGCCGGGCGGCTGGCCAGCTTACCGCGCATGTCGGGGATAATGCAGAACTTGCACTTGTGGTTACAGCCCTCGGATATTTTCAGATAGCTGTAATGGCGCGGGGTCAATTGCACGCTGGCGGCGGGCAGCAGGTCTACGAACGGATCGGGATCCGGTGGGACCGCCTGATGCACGGCGTCCAGCACCTGTTCATACTGATGTGGCCCGGTGACGGCCATGATGCGCGGATGATGCTCGCGGATGTAATCCGGCTCGGCCCCCAGACAGCCCGTGACGATAACCTTGCCGTTTTCGACCAGAGCTTCTCCGATTGCGTCCAGTGATTCTGCTTTGGCGCTGTCAAGGAACCCGCAGGTGTTCACGATCACGGCATCCGCCCCTGAATAGTCCGGAGAAATACCGTACCCTTCCGCCCGCAGACGGGTCAGGATGCGTTCACTGTCCACCAAAGCCTTGGGGCAACCCAGCGACACCATACCAATGGTCGGCTGGTTCGCGCGGGGCGCTTCGGTGATCCGGGCGGCAGGCGCCAGGTCGGGGCGGAGGTTCGGCGGGTTTGTACTCATGGCGCGGCATATAGTGGGGAACGCTTCCCCTTGCAAATGCACTGAAGGCCAAGAATGATCATTTCCAAACAAGCCGAAGGGCGGAGAGCAGAAAAATGAAATGGCTGTTGCGCATTGTTTTCCTTTTTATAGCGGTGCTTGGGCTGGTAATGGGCGCTTTGCTACTGATGCCAGGTGACAAGTTGGCATCCATACTGGCTGAGCAGGTCAAAGCGGAAACCGGGCGCGATCTGAACCTGTCGGGCGATGTCCGTTTATCGTTCTGGCCTGTCTTGGGAATGGAAACCGGCCCCGTTGCCTTTGGCAACGCGCCTTGGGCAGGCTCCGATCCGATGCTGAGCGCCCAAAGCCTGGCCGTGGGCGTTGACGCGGCGGCGCTGATGGGGGGCGATTTGCGGATCAAACGGATCATTGCCGAAAACCCGACACTGCGGCTGGAATTGTCGGATGGGCGCGGGAACTGGGAGTTCACTTCGGCAACCCCGACTGAGGGCACCACCAGCGCAGCAGCGACCCCAGCGCAAGGGCAGCAAGGCGCGGTGACATTGGACCGTCTGCAGTTAACGAACGCGCGGCTTGTCTATGTCGAGAATGGTTCCACTCGGTATGATTTCGACAATGTCGATCTGGCCGCAAGTTGGCCGGACCCAAGTGCACCTATGACCCTCGAAGCCCAAATGAAGGTGCCGGGTGGCGCTGTGGACGTCGATCTGACGATTCCTGACCTTCCCACCTATGCTTCGGGTGTCGCGACGCCTTTGACCGTGACGTTGACTGCTCCTGGCGGAGACGTGCGATTTGAGGGCCGCGTTAACCTCGCTGGTGAGATGGACGGCAATTTCCACGTCAGAACGCAAAACACCGAGCGGATGCTGGCAGCCTTCGGTCAAGCTGGCGTTGGCGTACCACTGGGGTTGGGGACGGCGGCAGACATATCGGGGCATATGACTTACACGCAGGATGGTCGCATTTCTGTTCGCGATATGATTGCTCAACTGGACGAAAACCGAGTGACCGGCGAGGCGGATATTCTGATCTCGGATCCTCCACAAATCACGGCGCGGCTGGACGCTGGTGACTTGGACCTGTCGAAATATAACACGGCCCCGGCAGGCCCGTCAGGCGGAACAAGCACAGGTCCGGTTAACGACAAAGGGTGGTCCACCGATCCTATCGACGCATCGGCTTTGGCACTGGCGAACGGGAAAATTCGGCTGAAGGCCAGCTCGATTGCAGTTCCGGGACTGACCCTGGGCCCCAGCGATCTGACGCTGAACCTTGATCGGTCGCGCGCAGTTCTGCAGATGAATCCGGCCAGCTTGTTTTCGGGTCAGTTGACCGGGCAGGTCGTGGCCAATAACCGAAGCGGATTGTCGGTCGGCGGTGACCTCAAGGCCGAGGGCATCGACATCGAACAGGCTTTGACTGCGCTTGCGGGTGTCGATCGCCTGTCAGGGACTGGGACAGGTTCGTTCAAGTTCCTCGGTGTTGGCCAAACCGAAGATCAGATCATGCGGTCGCTCAGCGGCGATGGGCGGCTGGATGTTGGTGCCGGGGTCATCAGCGGATTTGATCTGGACCGTCTGATGGGACGCAGCTCGGAAACGGGTGGGACAACCGTCTTCAACAGCCTTTCAGCAAGTTTCACCTTGGATCAAGGCGTGCTTAGGAACGACGACTTGTTGATGTCACTCAAGAATTTCCGTGCGGATGGTGAGGGGCGTGTGGGCATTGGCGCGCGTGACATTGATTATCTTTTCACCCCTACAGCATTGCGGGCTAACGCAGGTCAGGGGCTTTCGGTACCCGTCCGCATTGTCGGCCCCTGGAGCAATCCATCGATCCAACCTGACCTAAGCAAAGTGCTTGAAGCGGCAGCAGAGGGCAAAGTCAAAGAGTTGGAGGATGATGCCAAGCAAAAAGTTCTGGAAAAGGTTGGCGATGAGCTTGGAGTTGCGGTGACCGACACGGAAAGCATCGAAGATGCGGTAAAAAACAAGCTGCAGGAAGAGGCCGCAAAAGGGTTATTGAAACTCTTGGGCGCAGATTGAGAGGGCAGGGGGCGCAAAGTGCACCCCATGCCGGTTCAGATGGTTTGGTCGTAGTCGCCGACGCCAGGTTCCGTTCGAATAACGGCGTCGATATCAGCGAAAATCGCACGCATCTCTTCTTCGCTTTCGCTGCTTTCGCATACGACAACCAGATTGGGCGTGTTGGACGATGCGCGAACCAATCCCCAGCTGCCATTGTCCAGAATGACACGGGCTCCGTTGACAGTGACCACCTCTTTTATGTTGCGCCCTGCGAAAGTCTCGCCAGCTTCGGATTTGGCGACCAGCTTGTCGACCAGACGCTTTAGGATGTCGTATTTTTCGGTATCCGCTGCGTAGGGTGACATGGTCGGGGTCGACCAAGTCTTGGGGAGGGCCTTGCGTAGATCAGACATGCTTTTGTCGGGGTTTCGATCCATGAGCTTGCAGATCTCAACCGCTACGCGCATCCCGCAGTCATAACCACGCCCGATGGGTTCAGCCAGGAAGTAGTGGCCCGACTTTTCGAAACCAGCTAGCGCATTGATTTCCTTAACCCGCCGTTTCATATGGCTGTGGCCCGTCTTCCAGTAATCCGCTTTGACGCCGTGGGCCTGCAACTCGGGGTCACTGGCAAACAGGCCGGTGGATTTCACGTCGGCCACAAAGGTTGAATTCGGGTACAGCTTGGCCAGATCGCGAGCCATGATCACACCGACCTTGTCGGCAAAAATTTCCTCGCCCTCGTCATCGACAACGCCGCAACGATCGCCATCACCGTCAAACCCCAGCGCCATGTCGGCACCGCTTGATTTCACGCTGTCGGCCATGTCGTGCAACATCTCCATGGCTTCGGGGTTGGGGTTGTAGTTGGGGAAAGTATAATCCAGCCTGTTATGACTGGGCACAACCTCGACCCCCATCCGTTCAAAGACCTCGGGTGCGAAGGCCGACGCCGTTCCATTGCCCGTCGCGCAGACGACTTTCAGCGGGCGGGACATTTTGAAATCGCCGACCAGATCGTCGATATACGCCTCTTTCACCCCGTCGACAAATTCATACGAACCGCCTTCGTGCGGCTGACCTTCGCCGTTCAGAACAATGTCGCGCAGCTCGGACATTTCATCGGGACCATGGGTCAACGGACGCTCAAACCCCATTTTGACCCCTGTCCAGCCGTTCGGGTTGTGGCTGGCCGTGACCATCGCAACCGCAGGCACATCCAGATGGAACTGCGCGAAGTAAGCCATCGGGCTAAGTGCCGGGCCGATATCCTTGACCTGTATCCCCGCCTGCATCAGCCCCAGGATCAGCGCGTTCTTAATCGCAAGAGAGTAGTCTCGATAGTCGTTGCCAACCGCGATCACCGGCGCGATTCCGCGGCGACGCATCTGTGTTCCTAGACCCAGACCCAGCGCTGTCATGCCCGGCAAGTTGATCTCTTCGGGGTATTTCCAACGCGCGTCGTATTCACGAAAACCCGTTGGCTTGATCATCGCGTCGCGAAGAAATGTCCAGGTGTTCGGGGTCACCTCGGGGAGTGGTTTGGTCATCAAGAATCTCGGTTGTTAAATCTGAATCGGATTGGCTTTGGCAAGCGTATCAAATCGCATCAATGTATCAATCAGTTGAGGCATCTGATCCAGGTAAATCATATTCGGGCCATCACATGGCGCATTGTCGGGATCCTGATGCGTTTCCATAAAGACGCCAGCAACGCCAACAGCAACGGCCGAACGCGCCATAACAGGCGCAAATTCGCGCTGGCCACCGGATGCGCCGCCCAAACCGCCGGGTTGAGCCACAGTGTGTGTGGCGTCCATGATTACCGGATACCCGGTTCGCGCCATTTCCGGTAGCGATTGCATATCGACCACCAGACGGTTGTAGCCAAAGCTGACGCCACGCTCGGTCAACATGATGTTGTGGTTGTCGGTGCTTTCGATCTTGGCAGCAACATTTTGCATGTCCCAAGGGGCCAGGAACTGTCCTTTCTTGACGTTCACCACCGCGCCTGTTGCGCCTGCCGCCTTAAGCAAGGCAGTCTGGCGACACAGAAACGCAGGGATCTGAAGGATATCGCACACCTCGGCCACTGGGGCGCATTGTTCTTTCTCATGTACATCGGTGGTAACTGGCACCCCGATGCTGTCCTTGACCGATTGCAGAACGGACAACCCCTTTTCCAACCCCAATGCAGGGGCGGCATTTATCGAGGTGCGGTTGGCCTTGTCGAACGAGCCCTTGAACACGTATTGCGCGCCCGCGGCATCGCACGCCTCTTTCATTTTACCGGCGATCATTTGGGCATGATCGGCGCTTTCAAGCTGGCAGGGGCCGGCAATGATTGTCAGAGGCAGATCATTGCCGACCGTGAGATCGGAGATTTTTACATGTTTCATGTGTTTTACGAGGATACCTGTTCACGAAGGACCGACGCGGTAAGCGAGATCAACAGGTAGATACCAGCAAACAACAGGAATGCCAAAATCGTATTTTCGAATTTGCGCGGGTAAGTGGGGTCCTGACTGGGCACAGGATTAACCGAGACTGTCAGATATCTAACCTTACGGTTTGCCTCGGTCCGGGTGGTTTCCATTTGCTGCATGGCGTTTTGCAGCATCATATCCCGGGCAATCAAGTCGGCCTGAGCCATTTGAAGGCGCACGCTAAGCTGGGCAAGCGAATTTTCGCCTGCCGAGACATCCAGCATCTGTGCATTAAGCTCATCCAGGACTTGTTCAAGACGACGGATATCTGCACGCGCGCCATCGACCTTGGCTTGGTTGGGCCGCAGGTTGTCCAGCAAAGCAGCCAATTGCAGTTCTTTGTCTTGAATCTCGGTTTCCAGCGCGTTGATGCGCCCGCGCAGACCAGCGATCACGTTTTCAGGGTCCAGCAAAGCACCTTGCAACTGCAACTCGATCAAGTCTTCCTGCGCTTTTCGGCGCTCGGCCTGGGCCAACTCGAATCCGGCGCGGGCCTCGCGCATCTGGTCTTCGCGTTTCAACTCGGTCAGTCCGTTGATCGTTTCTTCAGCATAGGACAACAAGCGCTCGGACAGACCGACGGCAAGCTCGGCCGATGGGGCGGCAACCTCCATCCGTATGATCCCGTCGCTTGGGTCATATCCGATCGTTATCATCCGTTTGAACAGCTTGTAGGTTTCTTCCAGACTGGCATCAGGCGACAGGCGCTGAATTGGATCAATCCACTCCTGTTTGAAGATGTCGGCGAAGCCCATGTCCCGATCCAACCGAAGAAGGGCATCTTTGGATTCCAGGAACTCCTGCGTCGCCACCGAGTCCTGCGCTGTGGCATATTGCGTACCGGCCAAAAACCCACGGAACGATGCGCCTCCGCCATCGGCCTGAAGAATCGAGAAAGCCGAATCGCTGGCATACATTGGGGTCGCGTAGCGATAGAAATAGATGCCCACGATTAGCGTCGGAAGCAGAACAAACGCAGCGAGTCGCGCGAACAATGCCAGCAGCTTGCGCCTGCGTCTGCGGGCAATGTCCCTTTGGATCTCCTTGATCTCAATCTCGCGACGCTCTGCCGGGTTCATTTCGGGGCCAGGCAGGGTTTGAGCGGCTTCAGAAAACGTTTGTGGCAGTTGGATGGTGATTTTGTCCTTGGCCTCACCCTCAGTGTGTTTCTTTTCAGCGGCCAGATCTAAAAGGTTAGCCCGTTCAAACGGGTCGATACCTTTTTTCCGCAAAAGGCGTACAGCATCATAATCCGAGGTCGCGGCTAGCCCGTTTTTCTGAGCAAGACGTCGTGCCACCCTAAGCTGCCGTCCGGTCAGCCCTTCGCGTTTGATCTCGTCGATTTCAGTAGCAGTCTGCGACTCGTTTGCGGCGGCCGGAGCCTGCGTTGCCTTGCGAATACGCGATATCGCCTCAGCGCGCGCTTCAGGGTCGCCAGAGCCTTTGCGTTTGCGGCGCAGGTTGTAGATGCTAGCCTTGGGTTTGGTAGTCATATAGCTGCTTAGCCTCTTCCAAGGTGTCAAACATGTAAAGCTGACCGTCCACGAGAACGGCAGCCTGACGGGCGAATTTTTCCAGCACTGCAGGGCTGTGGGATACGATGACCAATGTGGTCGTGCGCAACCTTTCCCTCAGAATGTCACCGGCTTTCCTGTTGAACTCGACATCCGTGGTGGCGGGCATGCCTTCGTCAATCAGATACATGTCGAAATCAAGTGCCAGCATCAAGGCAAAGGTGAAACGGGCCTTCATGCCTGATGAATACGTGGCCATTGGCTGATCAAAATACTCGCCCAGATTGCACAGCCATTTACAATAGGCTTCGACGTAGTCGGGATCCATGCCATAGATTTTCGCGATATATCGCGCGTTTTCCAATGCCGAAAGCTTGTTCGCAACGCCACCGGTGAACCCCATCGGAAACGAAATCCGGCAGGATTTGCGGATCACGCCTTCATCCGGTTTCTCTAACCCGGCCATCATGTTGATCAGTGTTGTTTTGCCGGTGCCGTTCGGGGCAAGCACGCCCAGAGATTTCCCAAGCTCAACCCGGAACGACACCCGGTCCAGGATCACCTTGCGGCGCGTCCCGGTCCAGAAAGACTTACTGACGTTCTCAAACTCAAGCATACTGGGCCTGCTACATATGTCTTTTTATTGCACCGACCAAGCCGGTGATGCCGCGTTCACGCGTGCTGCATTATGTCGAAAAATGAGGGGGGGGATCAATGCGTTCGCTTGCATGCTGTTGCTATTGTGACTTTTCCATCTGTTGGCGTCCAAAGGCGCGTTGTCTATCCTTTGATCTAACCGTCACTCATTTTGATGCAGGAAACCTTGCGATCTGATGAATACACTCGAGAAAGACATCGCAGCCTGCAGGATCTGCGCCGATAGGTTTGCCGACACGCACACTGCGCACGAACCTCGACCGGTGGTCTGGTTCCGCAAAGGGACTTCGGTTCTGATTGCAGGGCAAGCACCCGGCGCACGCGTTCATGAATCCGGTCGCCCTTTTACCGACCCCTCGGGAGATCGCCTGCGGGATTGGTTGGGGCTTGATGAACCGACATTCTATGACCGCTCAAAAGTATCGATTGTGCCAATGGCATTCTGCTTTCCCGGCTATGATGTGCGCAAAGCCGATCTGCCTCCACCGCCGATCTGCGGGCAAACCTGGCATGACCGGGTGATGCAAGCGCTGGGCGAAATGCCGTTAACGGTTCTGGTCGGGGGCCATGCGCATAAATATCACCTGGGAACCAAAAGCTCGGTGACGGAAACGGTGCGCAACTGGCAGGACCATGCGCCGCGCGTCTTTGCCTTGCCTCATCCGTCTTGGCGGAATACGGCATGGATGAAGAAAAACCCCTGGTTCGAGGCCGACCTTCTGCCGGTCTTGCGTGCGCGGGTGCAAGAGGTTCTGAATGACTGACACAACAGCTCTGGATGCCGCCCATTCCGCGATGGAGGCTGCCCCACTGGACGATGCTGCCCGGCTGCGCTTTTTTGAACGGCTGGCGGATAGTGAGTTGTTTCTTTTGCTGACCGAAGAGGCGAAAGGCGAAAACATCTCGCCTGAATTGTTCGATGTGGCTGACGGCCGGTTCGTTCTGGCCTTCGATCGGGAAGATCGGCTTGCCCGATTTGCGGAACGCCCCGTGCCTTATGTTGCTTTGTCGGGGCGGATTTTATCCAACATGCTGGCCGGTCAGGGGATTGGTCTGGGCCTGAACCTTGAGGTCGCGCCATCGTCCATGCTTATCCCGTCCGAGGCCCTTGGATGGTTGGATACGACTTTGCAGCACGCGCCGGAGGAAGTGCAGCAACACCTGTCCGAATTTCTGCCCCCCGTTGGGTTGCCCGACGATCTGTTGACGGCCCTGGATGCCAAGCTGGCAACAGCCGTTGGTCTGGCGCAGGCGGCATATCTGGTCAGCACAAAGACGGCTGAGGGCGGCACCGGTCATCTGCTGGGTTTTGTCGGAGCGGTGAGCGGGGCTGAGGCTGCGCTGGCCAAAGCTGCGTCCGAGGCGTTGACCTTTTCGGGTATCGAAGCTGGGGCCATGGATGTCGGCTTTTTTGCAGCGCACGACCCGGCTGCTGCAGCGTTGGCCCGCGTTGGGCTAAGGTTCGATTTGCCCCAGCCCGAGACGTCCGAATATGCACAGATCACACCGGGCAGCGACCCGGAGAAACCACCAATTCTGCGATAATCAGGCCCCGCAGATTAAGCTGCGAGGCCCAATGCGTTATTCTGCTACAGGTTCCAGTTTGTCCTGAGTGCGGGTCTCAAAGTCGCTGGCCTCGTGGCGTTCGTGAAGCTGCATGTGCTTTTCGCCGAAGGGACGATTGACCATGCGGCCGCGCAGTACTGCGGGGCGTTCGTCGACTGCTTTGGCCCAACGCATAACGTTTTTATAGGATTCGACGTCCAGGAACTCGGCGGCGTCATACAGACGTCCCAGAACCAACTGACCGTACCAGGGCCAGATGGCCATGTCGGCGATACTGTAATCTTCGCCTGCAATATAGGCATTTTCCGCCAGTTGCTTGTCCAGAACGTCTAACTGGCGCTTGGTTTCCATGGCAAACCGGTTGATCGGGTATTCCCACTTCTCGGGCGCATAAGCATAGAAATGGCCGAAGCCGCCGCCCAGATAAGGTGCGCTGCCCATCTGCCAGAACACCCAGTTCATCACCTCAGTCCGTTCGGGACCGGATTTCGGCAGAAAGGTGTCGAATTTCTCGGCCAAATGAAACAGGATCGAGGCGCTTTCGAACACGCGCACAGGTTCATCCCCCGACCGATCCCAAAGCGCGGGTATCTTTGAGTTCGGGTTTGCCCCGACAAAGCCTGAACTGAATTGATCGCCCTCGCCGATATTGATCAACCAAGCGTTATACTCGGCCTCTTCATGGCCAAGGGCCAACAGTTCTTCCAGCATCACCGTGACTTTGACACCGTTTGGCGTTGCCAGCGAATACAACTGGAACGGATGGCGTCCTACAGGCAGGTCTTTATCATGCGTCGCGCCGGAAATGGGGCGGTTGATATTAGCGAATTGTCCGCCATTCTGACTGTCCCAAGTCCAAACCTTTGGCGGGGTATAGGTCGATTGCTCGCTCATTTCTTGCCTTCCTCAGCAAATCTGGTGTGCATTGTCTGTCCGCAACAACAGCTAATATTGCAAAGCGCCGAGTCCAACCCCGCATCTGTGGTTCATTTTGTAACATTCGGCGCCAATACTCTCACGTTTCTTCATCGGACGTCACAGCGCCGCGAGCGGGACTGCTCTGCGCCATGAAATCGCTTATTGTCTGTTCAGACCCGGAATGCGGGTGACCTTGAAACCTGAGGACAAGAGGATTGACCTATATGAAACGTTTTGCCCTGACCCTTGCAGCAACGCTGGCATTCGCTGTCCCGGCATTCGCTGGCGATCAGTATGTTGATGGAACTGGTTTTGCTGTTTCAGGCTATGATGTTGTGGCCTATCGCAGCCTGGATCAGTCACCGGTTGGTAAGGCGCAACCGGCGGGCGTTCGTGGGCGTTCCGACATCACCGCTGAATACAATGGCGCAACCTGGGCATTCTCGACCGAAGAAAACCGCGACAAGTTCTTGGAAAATCCCGCGTACTACGCGCCGCAATATGATGGCCATTGCGCCTATGGCGTGTCACGCGGCGGCAAGGTTCCGGCCAACCCGAACCTGTGGCGCATCGTTGATGACAAGCTGTACCTGAACATCACGGACGTGGTTGTTGGTTTCTTTGAGGAAGATATCCCGGGTAACATCAATCTGGCAGAAGGTAACTGGCCGGGTATCGAGCCTGCGAATGCTTCGACCGCAGTTATCCCGAAATTTACCTCGGATGCTCCGATTTCAAACTAATTGGAATCTGACAAACGAAAACCCGGCTGGCATCAGCCGGGTTTTTGCATTTCAGGTCTCAGCTTGCCAGTTCAAAGGCATCCTGCATGGCCTGATCCGCATCGAACCGTATGCGAACACTTTTGGCGCCAGGAAATTTTCGGGCCATGATCTCGTCAGGGACAACGACTTCGCCGGCACCTGCGTTCTTGGATTGGAAATTCAGAACTTCGGTTTCCGTTTTGCGAAACCCGACCAGAACAGATGTGGGCAAAGCAACGCGGTTCGCACCTTTGCAAACCGGAGATTTCACGAAGTATATCAGATTACGACCAAAACACTCGATAGCGCTGGGGATGTGGTCCGAGTCAGCAACGATTTGGTCGGCACCGTCAGTTGGCGCAATGTTGCCAGAATGGGCCAACGCCCGAGCAAGAAGATCACGACAGGCGCTGACTTCGGTATCTTTCAAACGGATCACGCGTTTGCGCAGCTTGGGCCTTTTGGGCTTGCCATGCATCGAGCTCTTGGTGGTCAGCCCCTCTTGCCGCAGAAGATCATAAGCGTCTTTGGCGCGGACAAAATCCGAGCAATCATTGTCAGCGCGGTCAGGATGTGCGCTGAAGGCAATCTTGCGCCAAGCGTTGCGGATGTCGTCGGAACTGGCACTGTGGTTCAGCCCAAGCGCATACAAAGCATCTGTCCGCGCCTTGATCTTTTCAACTGCTTCCATACCCAAATCACTCACTAAACAACAACATGTCCTAGTGTTGTGACGGTCGCAATTTTGTCAAATTTGGTGAGTTTTTAGGGGGTTTATGGGAACAATCTTGCGCTGACCATTTTGATTGTTCCCATTGCTGCGTTTGATTGGCCGGGTATGGTCCGGCCTTTCGCTAGGCCACGTTCTGCAACGAGGGCTTTGGTGTGATCCCAAGGGCAAAGCAAACATCGCGCGTCAGTTCCGGTCGGTTCAGTGTATAGAAATGCAGTTTGTCCACACCGCCTTCTATCAGATCCGAGCACAGTTCGGTGCACAATGCAGTAGCCAGCAAATCCTCGCGGTCATCCCGGAGGGCCTTGTCGAATGCTTGCTCGATCCAGCCGGGAATGCGTGTGCCACAACGTTTGGCAAAGTTGCGCGCGCCTTTCCAGTTCTCGATCGGCAGGATGCCGGGCACGATGGGCTTGTCGATCCCAGCCTTTTCGCAGGCGTCGCGGAAGCGGAAAAAAGTCTCGGCCTCAAAGAAGAATTGCGTCAGCGCTTCGTCTGCGCCAGCGTCCAGCTTGGCTTTCAACCAGTCGACATCGGTGCGGGCGCATTGCGCTTCGGGGTGGATGTCTGGGTAGGCGCCCACGCGGATATTGAACGCGCCGGTGTCCGAAAGCGCTTCGATCAGTTCGACCGAATTGGAGAACCCGTCTGGGTGAGGGACGAACCGGTCCTGTCCTTTGGGGGGGTCGCCACGCAGTGCCACGATGTCTTTCACTCCTGCCTTGGCGAAGGAATCCGCTATTTGCAGGGTCTCAGCGCGGGTCGCATCGACGCACGTCAAATGCGCGGCCACGGGAAGACCCGAAGACTTGTGCAATGTCGCCACCGCATCGCGGGTCAATTCCCGCGTGGTGCCACCAGCGCCATAGGTGACTGACACAAAGCGCGGGTCCAGCGGAGCCAGCGTCTGCACGGTGTCCCACAGGCGGAACGAGGCCTCGAGCGTTTGGGGCGGAAAGAATTCGAATGAAATCTCAGGTTGTGTCATCTCGGCCTCGTAAATACTGGTTGCAGGCCTTGTGCCATGACCTGCATTGTGAGACAAACTCATATTCCTCAAGAACAACATGAGCTCCATTGAATGCACATCGAATTCCGGCACCTGCGCACGATCAAGGCGATCCATGAATGCGGCGGGTTGGCCCGCGCGGCGGATCAGCTGAACATAACCCAGTCTGCGTTGAGCCATCAGATCAAAGGGCTTGAGGATCAGGCCGGCGTGGAATTGTTCCTGCGCCGCTCCAAACCGATGAAACTGTCGGCGGCGGGGTTGCGCCTGTTGCGGCTGGCCGAACAGATACTACCGCAGGTCGAAGCGACGCAGCACGAATTTTCTTCCCTGCGTGACGGGCGCACGGGCCGGATGCATATCGCGATCGAGTGTCATGCCTGTTTCGAATGGCTGTTTCCGGTTTTGGAGGCTTTCCGTAAATCCTGGGGCGATGTGGATGTCGATATCCGCCCCGGTCTGGCCTTTGACGCCTTGCCCGCGCTGCAGAAGGAAGAGGTCGATCTGGTCGTGTCATCTGACCCAGAAGACTTACCGGGGGTCGAGTTCATCAAGCTGTTCGACTATGACGCGGTGTTTGTTGCGGCCTCGGCCCACCCATTGGCACAAAAGGATTTCATTGAGGCCGAGGATTTCCGCGGTCAGACTCTGATCACCTATCCGGTCGAACGCACGCGGTTGGACGTGTTCAGCCAGTTGCTGATCCCCGCGCGGGTGGAACCGGCTGCCATCCGGCAGGTAGAGCTGACAGCGGTCATCCTTTTGCTGGTCGCCTCGAACCGGGGGATTTCGGTGCTGCCTGACTGGGTGGTACGTGAGGTTAAATACAATTCAGACTATGTGACCCGGCCGTTGACCAAAGACGGGATCACCCGCAGCCTCTATGCGGCGGTGCGCTCGGAAGACCTTGAAAAACCCTATGTGCAGGAACTGATCGAACTGGCCGGGACCGAGGCGCGCAAGCTGCAATCGCAATAGGCGCGAAACGGGCGGCTGCTATGCGCATCAAGCCTCTTGGCAAGGGCGCATTGCATCAGTATACGCGCGGTTTGACCGAACAGGAGCCTTGGGACAATGGTAGGCAGTGCAAACCTCAACATCATGATCAAAGCCGCGCGCAAGGCGGGGCGGTCTCTAGTCAAGGATTTCCGCGAAGTCGAGAACCTGCAGGTCTCGATGAAGGGCGCGGGTGACTTTGTCTCCAAGGCCGATATCGCCGCCGAGGCGATCCTGAAAGAGGAATTGCTGGGCGCGCGCCCGACCTATGGCTGGCTGGGTGAAGAAGGCGGCGGGCAGGCGGGTGAAGACCCAACGCGCCGCTGGATTGTCGACCCGTTGGACGGCACCACCAACTTCCTGCACGGGCTGCCGCATTGGGCGATTTCCATCGCTCTGGAACACAAGGGCAAGATCGTTGCCGGCGTGATCTATGACCCCGCCAAGGATGAGATGTTCTTTGCCGAAAAGGGCGAGGGCGCGTGGATGAACGACACCCGCATCCGCGTTTCGGGCCGTCACCGTATGATCGAATCGATCTTTGCGACCGGTTTGCCTTTTGGTGGCCGTTCTGACCTGCCTGCGACCTTGCAGGATCTGGCCCGTATCATGCCCACCTGCGCTGGCGTGCGCCGTTGGGGATCGGCAGCGCTGGATTTGGCTTATGTCGCTGCAGGGCGTTACGAAGGCTATTGGGAACGTCGACTGAACGCGTGGGACGTGGCAGCCGGGATCATCATCGTGAAAGAGGCTGGCGGATTTGTGCAAGCCATCAACCCCGAAGGCAATGTATTGGAAGACGGCGAGGTGCTCTGCTCGAATGAGCCGATCTTTGACCAGTTCTCGAAGGTGATCCGGGGCTGATTTTTTAAGTAGTGTCTTCAAATTGTGTTGGTCTGTTTATAGCATCTTGTGGCTTCGTGGCGTTTGACTAATTTGATACACGATAAACCAGATTTCGGGCGCAGTTGGCACGGAAGACAAGGATGACAGGGTTTCCACATCTCTCGCCCTAATAGTTGTCCTTTGGCCGGCTGGCCTTTGGCTCATTGGCTTCTTCGTCGCTCAACTTGCCCGGCTCAATGGCTGTAAGATATGGGCAAGAGGCCCTGAAGAATGCCTATTCTTAGGAATGGACGTCGGCGAATACATCTACCCGCTTTGGTCGCTGGGATTTTACTTGCTGGGTGTTTTCCTGTGGTTTCCAATCGGGCTTATCCTTCTTGGGGTCATACGCTTCATCCGTCGTGAAACCTGAACCTGGCCGATCACCGCAATCGTTATCCAAACCGAAGGCACCTCACCGCAATGCCCGTTGCATGGCGTCCGAAGGGTTAATAATATTGGCGCGTGCAAGGAACCATTGAATATAGCCTGCGAGATTCTTGGTTGCTGGGCCGCGAAATGGGCGAAGAAAATCTTTGAAGCGCGAATGTAGAGAATTGACGTTCTGGATGTGATATGAGGCCGACATGGTCTTTTGACCTGGTTTGCTTCTAACGATGAAGTGCTCGAAGCCTTGGGCCTTTGAAAGCGCCTTATAAGCGGGATGAGCGTCAGTGCAGAGAACCGCATCGGGAGCCAGCATCGGAGACAGTGCTCGCTTGATGTTAGAATGATTGCGGTTGGGGATGCGCTCGAAGCAGCGGGCACCGCTACGATCTACAACAGTGAGAATGGGCAACCACCACTTGGAGAGACCGCGCAGCATGGGCACCCCTTTCTTGCCGTATTCATACCAGCGCATTCTGGGAAGCTTGGGGTAGTTGAGAGGATCGCGCTGATGTCTGACCCACTCACGACTGCCTTTGCGGGATTCCTTCTGGTATGTTTCGTCGGCCTCAACGATGCCTGAAAAGGCCGTATCGGCTATGCCAGAAGAAGCGGAAAGTGCAATCAAACGCCAGCGCCGTACTGTGTGTTTGTTGAGACCAAGGCGTCTTGCCAGCACGCGAACGGATGATGGCGGGCATGGCCCCAGCATATCCTTCAACACATCAAAGAACAGCCCTGGCCGATGAATGCGCGCAATTCGTGTGCCAATGCGTCCACTGAAGGTCTTTTTTACAGCTTCCACAATGGTAGCGCTGCACATTCGTGCGCGTCTTGCCCCATTTTTGACGCTTGCCACTACCGCAGTGGGGACATTCACGAGCACCGCCACCCTCGATTTGAGCGAGTGCTTCCTTTCTCCTGCGAACATTGGAAATCCGAGCTCTGGCTTCTTCAATCTGCGCAGGGTCCAGCAAATCAAAGTGCTTGAGGAACTGGGTAAATTGGTGCTGATGGATTTTCGGTTCCTTTCAGAAAGTCGAATAATATTGGCCGCTTACGCCCAAAACGAAGAGGGGCAACACGATTTACGGACACTACTATTTTTTTAGCCAGTGCCGAGCAAGCGCGCCCCGTACGAGGCGCGCTTTTTTGTTTATAACGCAATGCGTTGGGCTAACCCGCAGTCCTCAGCCAACCGTGCGGCGACGGATGCGACCGCCAGATCTTGCAGGCCGACGCCTGTTCCATCGAACAAGGTGATCTGATCCACCGAAACCCGGCCAGGATGAACGCCATTGATCACAGCGCCGATGGGCGTAATCGCCTCCTCTGTAAGAGCCCCGTTGCCGACGGCGTGCTGGGCTTCACCAATCGAGACGGATTGCGCCACCTCATCCGTAAAGACCGAGGCCGCAGAGACCAGTGCCGGGTCGACCTCTTGCTTTCCTTTGGTGTCGGTGCCCATGCAGGCCAGATGGGTGCCGGGTTTGATCCACTCCTTCATCAGCAGGGGCTCGAAAGCCGAGGTGATGGTGATGATCACATCCGCCTGTGCGCCCAACTCCTGTGGGCTGACGCTTTCGAATTCCAACCCGATCTCGTCAGCGACGGAGGCCAATCGAGGCAGCATGTCCGGATGTGGATTCCACGCCACGACCTTTTCGAACACGCGTTGCTCGGCGGCTGCGCGCAGTTGAAAGGTGGATTGATGGCCAGCCCCGACCATGCCCAGAACCTTGGCGTCCTTACGGGCCAGATGAGCGATGGACACAGCAGATGACGCCGCAGTGCGCACTGCCGTCAGATAGTTGCCGCCAACCAGTGCCGACAGTCGCCCCGTATCCGGGTCGAACAGGAACACTGTGGATTGATGGTTGGTCAGGCCGCGATCTGTATTCCCTGGCCAATACCCACCGGACTTCACACCCAGCACTTGCCCTTCGCGGTCGAACCCGGACTTGAACCCATAAATCGCATCTGCGTGGCCCAAAGCCTCGCGGATCACGGGAAAGTTTCGCGCCCCGCCGCTGGCCATGGCGCCAAAGACAGCCTCGACAGCATCAAATGCTTGTTGACGGCCCACGAGTTGGGCACATAAATCCTCGGTCACGATCAGCGGTCCGTCTTGAGTAATCATGGCATCCCTCATCGCTTAATACGCCTTTCCGCGCGCCGACACTGGCCACAACGCTTCGACTTTGCCGCCGCGTACGCCGACATACCAGTCATGGACATTGCAAGTGGGGTCGCAGTGACCAGGCACCAGCCGTAGCTTGTCATTGACTTTCAAAACCCCGTCCGGGTCGCCAATCACGCCATGTTCGTCCGAACATTTGAGGTATTCCACGTCGTCACGCCCATATACGAAGGGCAGGCCGCTATCGACAGACTGGGCTTTGAGACCCGCATCGCAGACTGCAATATCAGGTTTGGAATGGCTCATGACACTGGTCAGAATGAACAGCGCGTTCTCCCATTCACCTTGGTCAATCCGGTTGCCGTCCTTGTCCAGAATGCGTCCGTAATCAGCATCCATGAACGCGTAAGACCCGCATTGCAGTTCATTGTAAACGCCTGACTCGCTTTCAAAATAGTACGACCCAGTTCCTCCGCCCGAGACCAGTTCGCAGTCTATCCCTTCGGCTTTCAAACCCTCGACCGCGTCTTTGACCATCGCGATGGCGACGTCCAGTTTTTCCTTGCGGGCTTCATAACTGTCCATGTGCTGCATCGCACCCTGATAGGCCTGTATTCCTGTGAACTTAAGATTTGCGGCGGCGTGAACCGCTTGGGCGATTTCAACGACTGCTGCGGTCGAGGTCACGCCGCAACGTCCTGCGCCGCAGTCGATTTCGACAAAAACCTCCAACTCGGTGCCGTGCCGCATGGCTGCCGACGACAGCTCGGCGATGTTGTCCACGTCATCTACGCAGACGATTGTGCGCGCACCCAGTTTGGGCAGACGCGCCAAGCGATCAATCTTGGCTGGGTCGCGCACCTGATTGGATACGAGGATGTCTTTGATACCACCACGGGCAAAGACTTCGGCCTCGGACACTTTCTGACAGCACACGCCGACCGCGCCACCCAGTTCTTCTTGTAGCTTGGCGACGTCCACGGATTTGTGCATTTTGCCATGCACCCTATGCCGCATCCCGTGCGCTTTGGCGTAGTCACCCATCTTCTTGATATTTCGTTCAAGCGTATCAAGATCCAGGATCAGGCTTGGCGTCTGGATATCGCGCTCGTCCATCCCAATGGCGGCAGGGATGTCGAAGCCGACCTCGTGATCGTCAAATTTCGCGGATTTGTTCATATTCTCTCTCCTCATCCTTGCAACCATGGCAACTTGTCTAGATCGACGTTCCCGCCTGTTATGATCACGCCCACACGTTTGCCGCGGAACACGTCTTGGTTCTTCAAGATGACCGCCAATGGCACCGCCGAAGATGGTTCCATCACCACCCGAAGGTGCTTCCACGTCAATTTCATAGCGGCGATGATCTCGTCATCAGAGGCTGTGAAAATGTCCGTCACATGGTTCGAGACAAAGTGCCATGTGTTCTCTTTCAAGGGCACCAGCAAGCCGTCAGCGACGGTCTTGGGTGCGTCGTCGGCAATTATGTACCCAGCCTTGAAGGACCGAAACGCATCATCTGCCTGCTCGGGTTCGGCCGCGTAAATCTCTGTACCGGATGCAAGGTTCGAGACGGTCAAGCAGGTGCCTGAAACCATGCCGCCGCCGCCAATCGGGGCGATAACGGCGTCAACGCCGCCGGTTTGATCCAGCAACTCAGCCGAGCAAGTGGCTTGCCCTGCGATCACACGCGGATCGTTGTAGGGGTGGATGAACTCACCACCTGTCCGGGCCTGAACCTCGGCAAAGGTAGCCTCGCGCGATGAAGTTGAAGGATCGCATTCCGTAATGGTACCGCCATACCTGCATACCGCGTCTTTCTTGGCCTGAGGCGCGGTGCGGGGCATAACGACGTTGCACGGGATACCCCGGCGACCCGCAGCGTATGAGAGCGACAACGCGTGGTTGCCGCTGGAATGGGTGCACACCCCCTTGACGGCCTCTTCTTCGCTGAGGCTGAAGACCGCGTTGCAGGCACCGCGCACTTTGAAAGCACCTGCCTCCTGAAAGTTCTCGCATTTAAAGAACAACTGCGCGCCGGTCAGGTCATTCAGGTAGTCCGACGTCATCAGCGGTGTGCGTCTGATATGAGGTGCGATCCGCCGTTGCGCCGCGCGCATGTCCGCGATCGTCAAGTTGGCGGCTTGTGAATGATCCAACATCTCAACCCTCCTCACGCGGCTGCCTTGGCGTGGTCCGGCGACCCCTTGCGATAGAAATCCTGTGCGGCGGCGACTCCGCTGCCCAAGTTGATCGGATAGTGCAGATCGGCCATCGCCATCTCAATCGTCGACAGGCCGGACAGGACCATCGCATCCGTCAGGCTACCCAAATGACCAATGCGAAACGCTTTACCGTCAAGCTGGCCCAGGCCGATGCCGAATGACACCCCGTATGCGTTGAACGCGTGATCTGTCAGCGCATTGCTGTTGATACCGTCCGGCACGTAGATCGCGCTGACAGTGTCGGAATAAAGCTCAGGCGACTCGGCAACCAGTCGCAGGCCCCAGGCATCAACGGCGCGCCGAATGCCTTCAGCAAGACGGGTGTGGCGGGCATAGACATTCTCAAGCCCTTCCTCGAACAACATTTTCAGGCTTTCTCGCATCCCGTAGATCAGTTGCAGCGGTGGGGTATAAGGAAAGCCGCCAGACGCGTTGGCTTGCATCATGTCGCGAAAATCGAAGAAAGTGCGCGGTAGCGTCGCCGTTGCCGAAGCCGCCAGAGCCTTGGGGCTGACACAAAGGATCGCCATGCCGGTTGCCAGCATGAACCCTTTTTGCGACCCGGAAACTGCGATATCGACACCCCATTCGTCAAACTCGAACGGCATAGAAGCTAGGGAACTAACACAATCCACGAATAACATCGCGGGATGATTGGCGGTGTCTATTGCGCGCCGAACTGCACTGATGTCCGACCGAACGCCGGTTGCGGTTTCGTTATGGGTCACCAGAACTGCACGGATTTGGTGTGCATTGTCCTTGGACAGGGCGGTTTCGAACTGCTCGGCAGGGGCACCGCTGCCCCAAGGGCAGTCGATCACCTGAACGTCCAGTCCATGCCGTTGGCACAGGTCGATCCAACGGTGACTGAATACGCCATACCGCGCCACCAGCACCTTGTCACCGGGGTTGAGCGTATTGGTCACCGCAGCTTCCCACCCGCCAGTTCCGCTGGCGGGGTAGGTGACGACCTGACCAGAGGTGGTGCCAAAAACTTTCTTTGTGTCTTCAAGAACGGGGGCAAAGGTTTCGATGAAATCAGGGGCGCGATGGTCCTGAGTCTGGACCTGCATTGCAAGACGCAGCCTGTCCGGGATGTTAGTCGGGCCGGGAATGAAAACAGGGTTTTGGTTGGACATGACGTGTTCCTCCGCATTTGAGGTCAGTGTCCGGGAATGCTCGGTTCCGTGCAATTTTCTTGAAAAATATTTTCATTTTTGCAAGTTTATTACTAAGGCGCTGATTTGATTTGAGTTTCTTTTTTTCATTTCTTGGGAAAGAAAAACGGGCCAAAAAAATTTGGCGGCGCAAACCGGAGAAAATGGGATGGAATCTTCAAAAAGACAGCGCGGTAGACCGAAGTCCTTGTTCAAGGAAAGCACGGCCGGGACGATGCAGTCGCTGGATCGCGCGCTAGGTGTTTTGACCGAAACTGCCCGGTTGGAGCGCGCAGCATTAAGCGATCTGGCACGTGAGACTGGTGTACCTACGGCCACCACCCACCGCATTCTGATGACTTTGCAGAAACACGGGTTCGTGGCCTTCGACGAAGAACGACAGGAGTGGATGATCGGGATCGAGGCTTATCGGACCGGGGCCTCGTTCCTGCGCCGTAATAGTGTGATCGAGATTGGGCGGCCAGTCCTGCGCAGATTGATGCAAGACAGCGGAGAAACGGCCAATCTGGCGGTCCCGGACGGGGCGCAGGTGGTGTTTGTCGGTCAGGTTGAAACAGCAAACCCGATCCGGGCGTTTTTCCCACCGGGGGCGCGGACGCCGATGTATGCCTCGGGGACGGGCAAGGCGATTCTGGCCGCGATGGGAGAGGTCGCGCTGACCAGATTGATGACCGGGGCCAAATCGGAACGCTTCACGCCTTATACTTTAATAGACGACGCCCTGTTGCAGGCAGACTTGGATCAAACCCGCGCGCGGGGATGGTCATTAGACCGGGAGGAGCGATATCAGGGAATGTCCTGTATCGGAGCAGCCATATTCAACGACCGGGGCGAGCCTTGTGCAGGTATCTCGGTGTCTGGTCCAACGGTCCGGTTCAACGCTGAACGCGCGCCGGAACTGGGGGCGCTGGTTCAGGCCGCCGCGCAAGAGGTAACGCGGCAAAGCGGTGGTCACCTACCGGCGCGGGATGCGGGGAATGCGGGATTGTGACAGCTTGTATTCGTGCTCGGGGTGCGGCGGGTGGCCGTGGGTGCGGTTCCAATAAGACATCGCGCCGCGCCTTAGCCACAAGGGGACGCATAGGATCAGGCCGACGAGGAACCCACCGGTATGTGCCCAATAGGCGACACCGCCCTTGTCAGGATCGCTTGCCAGGCTGCCGAGGAACTGCATTCCCAACCACACCCCCAACATGACAAAGGCCGGGATAGTAAATACGCGGAAATAGACGACTAGGATCAACAGGATGTCGACGCGGGCTTTGGGGAACATCAGAAGATACCCGCCCATGACGCCAGCAATGGCACCAGACGCGCCAATCGTGGGGATCACTGAGTCAGGAGCTGTCACGACGTGGATCAACCCTGCTCCGATACCGGCCAGTACATAAAACAGCAGAAAGGGTAGATGCCCCATTTCGTCTTCAAGGTTGTCTCCGAAAATCCACAGAAACAGCATGTTGCCCGCAAGATGCATCCAGCCGCCATGCAAAAACATCGAGGTCACAAGCGTTTCCAGCGCAAATCCATCCGTGATACGGGCCGGGATTACCGCGTAATCGAAGTAAAGTTGATTGAGTAACCGCGCGTTATCCATGATCCCCACATAGCTGAGGAAGATCACGATATTCGCCGCCATCAGCAGATAGACGACATACGGTGTGCGCCCCGAGGGGTTATGGTCACGGATCGGAAACATGGCGCGACGCTGGGCTTTTCGCGGCCCAGCGTCAAGGTCCGGTTACGCCGCACCCCCAAGCAGAGCGGCGTTGCCTCCGGCGGCGGTGGTGTCGACGCAAACGTGACGTTCACCCAGCACCCGCGCGCGGTCAGGCAGGCCGGGGATCAGCGGCAGGATCGGGCCATGGCGACGGGCCAGATGTTGCTCGATCTGCCGCGCGGTGACCTCATCGCCCCACCACAATACGCCTGAGATGTTCGCGATGTTTTCCAGTCGGTGCAGGTCGATCATGCCGGACGCACGGATCGCGGCGCCGCCATGGGCTTCGACCGCTTGGGCCTGCGCCTGAACGGCATCCGCACCCGGCCCCATGCACAGCAGCGGCGCGCGGGGGAATTCGCTGAGCCGGTTGGATTCGCCGGTAGGGCCGGGTAGGGATTGGGTGCGCTGGGGCGCTGGCAAGCCGGTGGGGTCGGGCAGATCACTGGCGGTGCTGTCCCATGTGTCGCGGGTGTTCTGCCGATCCGGCGCACAGAACCGGGCCATATAGTTCGGCCCGCCCGCCTTGGGTCCGGTGCCCGAAAGTCCCTCGCCGCCAAAGGGTTGCGAGCCGACAATGGCGCCAATCTGGTTGCGGTTCACATAGATATTGCCCGCGTGGACGGCCTCGGTGATGTGCTGCACGCGGTCGTCGATGCGGGTGTGCAGGCCAAAGGTCAGGCCATAGCCGGTGGCGTTGATATCGGCGATGACCTGATCCAGATCCGAGGCTTTGAACCGCGCCACATGCAGCACCGGGCCAAATATCTCCCGCTTCAGCGCCGCAATGCCGGGAACCTCGATCAGGGTGGGGGCGATAAAAGTGCCCTCGGGCGGCGTCGCCAGTTCCTTGAGCACCCGGCCCTCACTGCGGGCTTGTGCGATATGCTCGGCGATGCCTTGCCGTGCGTCCGGGTCGATCACCGGGCCGCAATCGGTTGCGATCAACCACGGATTGCCCACCACCAGCGCCTCCATCGCGCCGGTCAGCATTGTCAGCAGATCGTCGGCGATATCTTCCTGAACATAGAGGCACCGCAGGGCCGAGCATCGCTGACCTGCCGACTGGAATGCGCTTTCGATGATGGATTGCACAGCCTGTTCGGGCAGGGCGGTGCTGTCAACGATCATTGCGTTCAACCCGCCGGTTTCCGCGATCAGCGGCGTGCCGGGTTGCAGATGATCCGCCATCGCCGCGCGGATTTTTAACGCCGTGCCGGTCGAGCCGGTGAAAGCTACCCCCGACACGCGTGCATCGGATGTCAGCGCGGCCCCTACGTGCGGGTCACCCGGCAGCAATTGCAGCGCATCGCGCGGCACACCCGCCTCGTGCAGCAGTTGCACGGCCCGATGTGCGATCAGAGGTGTCTGTGGTGCCGGTTTGGCCAGAACGGCATTGCCGGTGGCCAAGGCTGCCGAAATCTGCCCGGTGAAAATCGCCAGTGGGAAGTTCCACGGGCTGATACAGGTGAAAATGCCCGCGGGGTCGGCATTGGGGATATTGGCGGCGTAGTAGCGCAGGAAATCCACGGCCTCGCGCAGTTCTGCCACTGCGTCAGGCAGCGACTTCCCGGCCTCGCGTGCCAGCAGTGCGAACAACTCGCCGAAATGCGCCTCATACAGATCGGCAGCTGCGTTCAGCACCTGCGCGCGCTGGGCGGATGGGGCTTGCCACGGTGCGGAAGAGGCCAGCGCCAGTTCCACATCTGCGGTACTGGCCGGGGCGACCGCTCCGGGGCGGTCTTGTGGCTGGGCGGGGTTGGTGACGGGCTGATCGCCTTTGGGGCGCGCATCGTCTGACAGCAGGGGCTGCGCGTACCAGTGATGTGCACGAAAGGCATCGCGCGCGGCGTCGATCCGATCCAGCGTGGGCGTGTGCTGCAGGTCGAACCCGCGCGAATTCGGGCGCTCGGGCTGGAACAGGTCGGGGCCGGTGGGCAAGGGGCGGGCGGCGTCGATGATCGTGACAAAGGGATCGGCGGCGACCTCTTCGGGCGGGACCGTCTCATCGACGATCTGGTTCACGAAGGAGGAATTCGCGCCATTTTCCAACAACCGCCGCACCAGATAGGCCAGCAGGTCACGATGGGCACCCACCGGCGCATAGATGCGGCAGCGGGTGGCGTTCTGGTCCTTGACCAGCCCGTGCAGCGTCTCGCCCATGCCGTGCAGGCGCTGGAATTCGAACGGCTGTCCCTCGGCCATATGCAGGATCGCGCTGACCGTATGGGCGTTATGGGTTGCGAACTGCGGATAGATCCGATCGGTCATGCCCAGCAGTTTGCGCGCATTGGCGATGTAGGAAATATCGGTCGCCGCCTTGCGGGTGAAGACGGGGAAGCCATCGACGCCTTCGACCTGCGCGCGCTTGACCTCGGTGTCCCAATAGGCGCCTTTCACCAGCCGCACCATCAGCTTGCGGTCGTGGCGTTGCGCCATGTCATAGAGCGTGTCCAGAACCACCCCGGCGCGCGGGCCGTAGGCCTGCACCACGATCCCGAACCCGTCCCACCCGGTAAGGGCGGGCTCGGCCATCACCTCTTCGATCACCTGCAGCGACAGAGACAGGCGGTCGGCCTCTTCGGCGTCCACGTTCAGGCCCATCCCGGCGGCTTTGGCCAGCAGGCACAAGGCGCGCAGGCGGGGAACAAGCTCATCCATCACGCGCTGTTCCTGCGCCAGCTCATAGCGCGGGTGCAGGGCGGACAGCTTGACCGAGATCCCCGGATTGGCGCGAATGTCATCATGCGTGCAGGCATCGGCAATGGCCGCAATCGCGCGCGAATAAGATAGGTGATAGCGGGCGGCGTCAGCCTCGGTCCGGGCGGCCTCGCCCAGCATGTCATAGGAATAGGTATAGCCTTTGGTTTCCATCCCTTTGGCGCGGTCCATGGCGGATTGGATCGTCTCGCCCAGAACGAACTGACGGCCCATTTCCTTCATCGCGCGGCCCACTGCGGTGCGGATCACCGGCTCACCCAGCCTTTTGATCGCCCCGCGCAGGGCACTGACCGGTGAGGCTTTGCCTTCGTCCAGAACCTTACCCGTCAGCATCAGGGCCCAAGTCGAGGCATTGACCAGCGAGGACGAGGATTGCCCCAGATGCTTGCCCCAGTCCGAGGGTGCGATTTTATCCTCGATCAGCGCGTCAATCGTATCGGCATCAGGCACCCGCAGCAGCGCCTCGGCCAGACACATCAGCGCGACGCCTTCATCGGTGGAGAGGCCATATTCGGCCAGAAACACCTCCATCATCCCCGGCGAGGTGCTGGCGCGGATGTCGCGCACCAGTTGGGCGGCGGCGGCGCAGATGGCGGCACGATCCGTGTCGCTAAGATCGGCCTGCGCGATGAGGGTGTCCAGAACGGCCGACGGGTCGGCATAGGTTTGGGCGTCAATATGGGTGCGCAGGCTGTGTGCCATGAATCCTCCAGTGCTTTGGTTAAATATAGGGTCGCTTTGGCGGTCTGATTGCCCTAAATTTCGCAAGACACAGTCGGTTGAACTGATTTGAGGGGTAAATGCGATGCAAATGGACTTTCCCGACTTGGACCGGTTCGACCGGGCCATTCTGGCGATTCTGTCCGAGGATGGGCGCATCTCGGTCGCGGACCTTGCGCGGCGGATCGGGCTGTCGAAATCGCCCACTCAAGCACGTGTGAAGAAACTTGAGGCAGACGGGATCATCACCGGATACCGCGCCCTGCTGGATCCGATCCGCCTTGGACTGGATCATGTGGCCTTTGTAGAAGTGCGCCTGACCGACACCCGAGAAAAGGCACTGGCCGAGTTCAATGCCGCTGTACGGAAGGTGGGCGAGATCGAGCAAGCCCATATGATCGCGTCGAATTTCGACTATCTGCTGAAAATCCGCACCGGGTCGATGTCGGAATACCGCGCGGTTCTGGCCGAGAAAATCTCATCCTTGCCGCATGTGGCCAGCACCTCGACCTTTGTGGCGATGGAGGCCGTGAAGGAAACCGGCGTCTCGGGCGGGATCGATGCAGTGGGTTGACGAACGTGTATGGCGCGTCACCATTGAGACATGAAACAGATCGTTACAGCTTTTGCATTTCTGGTCTCGGGCACGATTGCGGCCCAGTCCGAGGGGTGCCCCGCTGCGCCGGACCACTCTGACGGAGTTGCCGGGATCATCACGCAAATCCAGCAAGCCGAGAATGAGCGCGCCGCGCAAATCCTTTCAAACCAGCTGTGGGAATTTTGGGCCGACGCACCGGACGACAGCGCACAGGCCGTGCTGGATCGTGGGATGACCCGCCGCAGCCAATGGGATCTGCTGGGCGCGATCGAGGATTTCGACAAACTGGTCGAATATTGTCCCTCTTACGCTGAAGGCTATAACCAGCGCGCCTTTGCGCATTTTCTGCGACAGGACTATCAGGCGGCGCTGCCTGATCTGGACCGTGCGATCGAACTGTCGCCCAACCATGTGGCTGCGATCAGCGGTAAGGCGCTGACCTTGTTGGGCTTAAAGCGGGTTGATGAAGCGCGTGAGACTTTGCAACAGGCGTTGAGGCTGAACCCGTGGTTGTCCGAACGTCATTTGCTGGACGCCGGGGGGCCACTTGCCCCGAAGGGCGAAGACATCTGAAGATCAACGCCCCCGAAAAGAACTCCGGGGGCGTTGGTGCGTTAGTTAGCCGACAAGACCGTTATCAGCGCGCTTGATCGCGATGACAGACGAGCGTGGCGTACCACCATCAGGCCAGTTGCTGCCGGGGTGCTGGATGCCAACAAACATGGTACGCAGGTCTGTGGACCACGCCAGACCGGTCACCTCACAGCCGTTCGGGCCGGTCATGAAGCGTGCAATTTCACCGGTCACGGGATCACCAACCAGCATCTGGTTGTTGCCGTTGCCTGCGAAATCTTCCTCGTTGTCGTCATTCCCGTCTGTCTGGATCCAGATCAGACCGGTCGAATCGATCACCATACCGTCGGGCGAGTTGAACAGGTTGCCCTCGTTCACGTTGGGCGAACCGGCGCGGTCATCGGAATGCACGGTGGGGTTGCCTGCCATGACGTACAGGTCCCAATCGAACGCTTGGGCGGCGTGGTCGTCATTGGCCGGACGCCAGCGAACGATCTGACCATACTTGTTGGCTTCACGCGGGTTGGCCGCGTTGACCGAGGTATCATCACCACCGGCGTTTGGCTTGACGCCGCGGTTCTTGTTGTTGGTCAGGCAGCAATAGGCCTCGACCGCGACCGGGCTGGAGGCGACCCATTCGGGGCGGTCCATGGTGGTGCCGCCCGCTTTGGAGGCCGCCATGCGGGTAAAGATGCGAATCTCGGCATCGTCCATTCCGGTGGTTTCCGGGGTCAGGGCCAGCCATTCACCCTTCATGTCGTCGTTGAACTTGGCGACATAAAGCGTGCCGTCGTTCAGCAGGCTCTCGGTTTCAGCGCCGGGCTGATAGGTGCCGTTCGAGACGAACTTGTACAGATATTCGCCACGTTCATCGTCGCCCATGTAGACAACTACACGACCGTCGGCAGCCAGAGTGACCTCGGCGTTTTCGTGTTTGAAGCGACCCAGACCGGTGTGCTTGACAGGGGTGCTGTCAGGTTTGGTCGGGTCGATTTCAACGATCCAGCCCGCACGGTGCGGCTCGTTGGGGTTTTTCGATGTGTCGAAACGGGGATCAAAGAACTCGTAACCGTTCCAGCTTTCGGCCTTGATACCGTAGCGCGCCATACCGTCCGCGACCTTCTGGTCGTAGGATGCATTCTCGTCCGAGGAACCGAAGTAGCCATTGAAGTTTTCTTCGCAGGTCAGATAGGTGCCCCAGGGCGTTTTGCCCGCACCACAGTTGTTCATGGTACCCAACGAAGTGGTGCCGGTCGGGTCAGCCTCGGTTTTCAGCAGGTCATGACCGGCTGCGGGGCCAACGATTTTCATCGGAGTGTTGTGATGAATACGGCGGTTGAAAGGGCTGTCTTTGACAACCGACCAGCCCTCAGGGCCTTCGGTGATTTCCATGACGGTCACGCCTTGGATGTTCTGCAGTTTCAGAACATCGTCTGCGTTTGCCGGAACACCTTCCGCAGCGGCCGGCAGGTTGATCTTGCGATTGGGGTATTCGTGGTTGATTGCGATCAGTTCGTGACCCTGGAACGAGAAGGTTTCCATCCCGTCTGTGTTCTCACCAAAGATACGGTCGGATTTTTCGACCGGACCGCCATCGGCGATGTCATAGCCGTCGGCATCCGAAAATAGCGGATCGCCCCAGCGCATCATAACTTTCCACTCGTACCCTTCGGGAACGTGAACGGTGCCATCGGTCTGGGCTGCGATAGGGGTGAAGGCAAAGCGCGACGCGTCAGCAGCCTGCGCCGAGGTCGAGCTGAGCAGACCTGTGCCCATTGCAGCAGCGCCCGATCCGAAGGCCACCACACCGGCCAGAAAACCACGGCGGGAAATGGCGCTTTCGACCACGCGGTCAAAGTCGTTTTCCTCGGCGCGGGGGAAGTGCAGCTCGTCCCAGTCGTCTGCGGAAAGTGTGGTGTTGTCGACGTCTTTCATGGATGGCTCCTGGCTAAAATGAAAGTTGATGAACGGGATTTAAGAGGTCTTTGTGACAGGTTCTTAACAGCGCCATTAAAGCCGCTGTATTTCGGCCTGAAAATAGATTCATTTTTATTGCGCCAAATCGCGCCGAAGCCCTGCCTGCGCGACGCAGACAGGGCTTTTACAATCATCAGAATTGGTTGATCACATCGCCGTGATAGGGTTAACGCAGCCGCTGCCCATCAGCATTAAACCGATACGCTTTTTCGGGCGCGAACCCAAGACGCAGGTCTTGGCCTTCGGATATTGCATGTTGCCCGAACAAGCGCGCCGTCACCGAATGGTTCTGAACGGTCGCAATGACGTTGGTATCACCGCCCAGCTTTTCGACATGGCTGACCCGCGCTGACAGGGGGCCGTCATCGGACAGAAACAGGTCTTCGGGGCGAATGCCGAGGGTGTCTGATCCCTGATCCAGCAGGCTTTCGGGCAGGAAGTTCATCGAAGGGGATCCAAGGAATCCCGCAACAAACTGGTTGGCGGGGTTGTTATACAGCTCCATCGGAGAGCCGATCTGCTCCACCCGCCCATCGCGCAGCACGACGATCTTGTCGGCCAGTGTCATCGCCTCGGTCTGGTCGTGGGTGACATAGATCATCGAGGCATCCAGTGCCCGGTGCAGGTTCGCGATCTCAATCCGCGTGTTCATCCGCAGTGCCGCGTCGAGGTTCGAAAGCGGCTCGTCAAACAGGAACAGTTTCGGCTCGCGCACGATGGCGCGCCCGATGGCAACCCGCTGGCGCTGACCGCCGGACAGCTCAGATGGGTAGCGATCCAGATATTCCTCAAGGTTCAGCATCCGGCTGGCGGTGGAGACGCGCTCCTCGATCACCGCTTTGGACTGCTTTTCCTGTTTCAGAGCCAAGGTCATGTTCCCACGCACGTTCAGATGCGGATAGAGCGCATAGCTTTGGAACACCATTGCAATCCCGCGCTTCGAAGGCGGCACCAGATTGACCTGCTGGCCGTCGATATTGATCTCACCCGAGGACGCATCCTCCAACCCTGCGATTACGCGCAGCAGGGTGGACTTGCCACAGCCCGAGGGGCCGACGAAGACGACGAATTCGCCTTCTTCGACCTCAAGCGAGATGTCTTTCAGGACATGTACCTCGCCAAAGGACTTGTTCACGTTGGTCAGGGTCAGAGCGGTCATGATGCGGATTCCTGCAGGGAAACGGGCTGGCCGGTGCGGATGCTTTCATCTGCGGCCAGACAAATGGCAAGGGATTGGACAGCGTCATTCATATGGCGCGTCAGGTCGATATCGTCTGCAATGGCGCGCAGCATATACGCCTGCTCGGCGTCACAAAGCTCCTGATGGCCGGGCTCATCTGGCATCTCGACGGTACGGTCGCCGCCCGGCGTGTGGATCAGTAGACCACCAACCTTGGTGTGGCCATCGATATCCGCCGACGCGCCCTTGTTGCCGTCGGTGATCGAGACCGAGCCGTTGGGCGAGACGATGTCTTTCACGAAAAACGCGGTTTCGGACATCATCGGGCCCCATCCGGCCTCATACCAGCCGACGGAACCGTCCTCGAAGATCACCTGAAACTGGCCGTAATTATACATGTCCTCGGCGATTTCGTCCGACAGACGCAGGCCCATGCCATGCACGCGGACGGGTTGCGCGTCGGTGATCTGGCACATCACATCGACATAGTGCACGCCGCAATCGACAATAGGCGAGGTGGTCTGCATCAGCGCCTTGTGCGTCTCCCACTCCGCCCCCGAGGATTGCTGGTTCAGGTTCAGACGGAACACGTAAGGCCCACCCAGATCGCGCGCCTCGGCAATCAGGCGCATCCACGAGGGGTGATGGCGCAGGATATAGCCGACCACCAGTTTGCGGTTCAGGCGAGTGGCGGTTTCGACCACGCGCCGTGCATCGGCCACGTTGGTGGCCAGCGGCTTTTCGACAAACACATGCGCGCCAGCCTCCATTGCGGCGCAGGCAAAATCGGCGTGGCTGTCGGAATAGGTGGCGACGACCACCAAATCGGGTTTGGTCTCGGCCAGTGCGGTGTGGAAATCCGAATAGGCGGGGTATTGGCTCAGCTCGGGGTGATCCACACGGCCCGACCGGTTCACCAGCCCCACGATCTGCGCGTCCGCGTGGTGGTGATGAGCCAGCGCGTGGCTGAGACCCATATTGCCAAGGCCAGCGATCAGAACTTTGGTCATTTGACAGCTCCGGATGTGATGCCGCGGATCAGTTGGCGCGAGAAGATGACGTACAGCACCAGCACCGGCAGGATTGCCATCGACAGCGCCGACAGAACCGCGTTCCAGTCGGTGACGAATTGCCCGATAAAGACCTGACTGCCCAGCGTGAGGGTCTTGGTTTCCTCGGCCGGGGCAAGGATCAGCGGGAACCACAGGTCGTTCCAGATCGGGATCATGTTGAACACCGCCACGGTCGCCATCGCCGGCCGGACCAGAGGCAGGACCAGCCGGAAAAAGATCGTGTATTCCGACAGCCCGTCGATACGGCCTGCGTTCTTCAGATCGTCACTAACCTGCCGCATGAATTCAGACAGGATGAATACCGCCAACGGCAGACCTTGCGCCGTGTAAACTAGGATCAGCGCCCAAAGCGTGTTCACCAGCCCGGTCGCCACCATCATCTCAAGGATCGCCACAGTGCCGATGCGGATCGGGATCATGATCCCCAGCGCCAGATACAGCCCCATCAGCAGGTTGCCCTTGAACTGATATTCCGACAGCGCATAGGCCGCCATGGCCCCGAACAGCAGGATCAAGAACAGCGATGCAACGGTGACGATCATCGAGTTCTGGAAGTAGAGGAAGAAATCCCCCTGCTTCATTACCGTCTCGTAGCCGATCATCGAGAAACTGTCGGCATTCGGCAGCGCCAGCGGCTCGCGGAAGATCGCGCGGCGGGATTTGAAGCTGTTGATGATGATCACAAAAACCGGGAACAGGGCGATCAGCGTGTAAATGATCAGCGCCCCGTGCATCGCGGCGGTATTCAGCGGGTTATGGCGTGCTTTGTTCATCGCTGGACCCTCACAACTGATACCGGCGCATCCGGGTCTGGATGCCGAAGAGGTAGATGCAAACGCCCACAAGGATGATCGCGAACATGGCCCCTGCGATGGCTGACCCCATATGCGGATCGCCCAGTTGCAGTTGGAAGCCAAAGAAGGTGCGGTACATGAATGTGCCCAAGATATCGGTCGAGAAATCCGGCCCGGCCAGCGCGCCCTGGGCGGCATAGATCAGGTCGAACGCGTTGAAGTTCCCCACGAAGGTCAGGATCGAGATGATCCCGATCGAGGGTAGGATCAGCGGCAGCTTGATCTTCCAGAAGGCCGAGGCCCCGGTGATGCCATCAATCTCTCCGGCCTCAAGAATTTCCTCGGGGATGGTCAGCAGGGCGGCATAGATCAGCATCATCGGGATGCCGACGAACTGCCAGACCGAGATCAGCGCCAGCGTGGTGAGCGCGTATTCCTCTTTCCCCAGCCACGGCGCGAACAGGGATTTCAGGCCCACAGCGTCCAGCATCGACGGCGCGATGCCCCAGATGGGCGACAGGATCAGCTTCCACGCAAAGCCCACGATCACGAAACTCAGGATTGTCGGGATGAAAATCGCCGACCGGTAGAGCGCCGAGAACCGCAGGCGCGGGTGGCTGAGCAGGGCCGCCAGTGCGATTCCGATGGGGTTCTGGACAAGCATGTGGATCAGGAAGAACCAGAAATTATTGCCCAAAGCGTTCCAGAACTGCTCGGACCAGATGGGATCGAAAAACAGCGTTTGAAAGTTCTGCAAGCCCACGAACACGCGGCTCTGATCCACCTCGGAATAGAGCGCCAGCCGCAGCGTGTTGAACAGCGGGAAGATCATCACCGCCGTATAGACCAGCACGGCCGGGGCCAGAAACACGACGATATGCCAGCGGAAGCGGGGGCGGTTCATGGGTCAGCTTTCAAAGGGGTGCAGGGTGTTACCCGGGCGGGTGTTTTCCGCCCGGGTAGAGATCAACTTACTGATGCGGAGCGTACCAGGAGGCAAGACCTTCCTGCAGCTCGGCGCCCAGTTCTTCGGGCGATTTGGCACCCTTGATGGCGGCAACAGATGCGCCCCAGGTCTCATTCTCAAGGTTCGGCGTGCCGCGCGACAGGATCTGATAGGTCGAGCGGATGGTCGATTCACACTCATCCCGCCAGCCGACGATTTCCTTGGCCAGCGGATCCTGCAGCTCAACCGGTGTGCTGGATAGCGGGAAGAAGCCGGGCAGGGCGTTGCCGAAGATTTCCGCGAACTCGGGGCTTGCGACCCAGGACAGGAAGGTTTCAGCCGCTTCGGGGTTCTCGGTTGCGGCGTTCATGCCGATGCCGATATCGGTGTGATCCGAGATATAACAGGTGTCGCCCGCATTGCGCACTGGCGGCTTGAACGCGCCCATTTCGAAATCGGCCAACCCGTTGAAACCCGAAATCTCCCACGATCCGGCGGGATAAATCGCCGCGCGCCCCAGTGTGAAGATGTTCTGGCTGTCGGGATAAGTCTGCGCCTCATACCCGTCGCCCAGATACTCACCCCAGCGGGCCAGCGTGGCGTAGGGGGCAGTCCAGGCCTCATCGGTCAGCTTTTGCTCGCCTTTGATCAGCGCCTGACGGCCTTCTTCACCCTTCCAATAGTTCGGGCCGATGTTGTTATAGCCCATCGTGGCGGCTTCCCACTGGTCGTTGGTGCCCATCGCCATCGGAAGATAGGTGCCGTCTTCCTTGATCTTGTCGAGGGCGGCAAAGAACTCATCCTCGGTGGTCGGCACGTCGATGCCCAGCTCGTTGAACGCGTCTTTGTTGTAGATGAAGCCGTGGATCACCGACGCCATCGGAACACAGAAGCTGACCGCGCCATCATCGGTCTGCCACGCCGATTTGGCGACATCCGAGAAATTGCCCATCGCGTCGACGCCCGACAGATCAGTCAGGTGCCCGGCTTCGTATAGCGCCAGAGAGGCGTCAAAAGGACGGCAGGTGATCAGGTCGCCAGCCGAGCCCGCGTCCAGTTTTGAATTCAAAACAGCGTTGTATTCCGCAGGGGCGGAGGGGGTGAATTGCACCTTGATGCCGGGGTTTGCGGCCTCAAATGCAGGAATGATCTGATCCTGCCACAGGGTCAGGTCATCGTTGCGCCAGCTTTCAATGGTCAGCGTGACATCTTCGGCCATGGCAGCCGTACCCATTAGGGTTGAACCCAGCAGAGCCAGCTTCAGACTTGTGCGTTTCATTTCATTCTCCCAGTTGGTTAGCAGTTGTTATTCATGTTTAGTGCGGTGCTCAGGATGCCGTTGGTTTCCTCAAGTCGCGCCACCGCGTCGCCCTTTGACACGCCAAGGGCAGCGATCAGGATGGCGGGTTTCACGTCGCCGTTCGTTTGCGTCAGCGCGGCCTGGGCTGCATCGGTGTCGACCTTGGCAATCCGTGCCACGATCCCGGCCGCGCGCGCACGTAGCTTGTGATTGTCAGCGCGCAAATTCACCATCATGCCGCCATGCACATGCCCCAGATCAAGCGCCATGAGCGAAGACAGCATATTGAGCGCGATCTTCTGCGCCGTCCCAGCCCCCATGCGGGTTGAGCCCGAGATCAACTCGGGTGGCGTGGCGAGCAGAATTGGTATGTCAGCGGTTTGAAGAAGAGGGCTTCCCGCGTTATTGGCGATGCCGATCAAGGTTGCCTTTTTGGCGCGCGCGATGTCACCCGCTGTCAGAGTATAGGGCGTGGACCCGCTAGCCGACACCGCGATGACGGTATCGGTAGGCTTTAAGTCGGACAGAGCTTCGGCAAGTCCTACGTCCGAGTCCTCTGTATCGCCGGGCATTTCAACACCAGTCGGTAAGCCGCCTGCCATGTGAATGCGTAAGTGACTTGGAAGGATCGAGAATGTACCGCCCAGTTCCTGCGCATCCGCTGCAGCCATCAAACCAGATGACCCGGCGGCGACGTAGTGCAGCACGCCACCGGTGCGGAGTGTTGCCGCCATTGCAGCAGCTCCCCGCGCGATTGCGGGTGCCGCGCTCTCAACAGCCTGTGCAGCAGCGATTTGACCAGCAGCCAAGGCGCGGGCCGAGTTGGCCAGATCGCTCCGGTCAAGTTGGGCGGCATCAATGTGCAGTTGTTCAGTCGACGGCAGCGTCAAGAGAATCCCCCTTACAGTCCTTTTACAATACCTATGTAATACCACTTGTCTATAACTTTATTTTTGCAAGCGATATTTGGGTACTTTTGCGCTATACTCCTGAAATTCGCGATTTGCGCCCGAATTTTGGTCTTTTCTGTGAAGCAAAGGTATTATAATGGTATTGTTATGACTGAGTCTCAAAACACCGCGTTTCTGGCCGTTGACGGTGGTGGAACCCGATGCAGGGTCGCTGCTGAGGTCGGTGGCGTCGTTTATTCGGTCGAGACCGGAGCGGCCAATGTATCAACAGATTTCGAGGGCGGGGTTCGTCAGATCGCTGCCGGTTTGTCTGAATTAGCAGCGGGGCTGGATACCTCTGTAGCAGAATTGGTGCGCTGGCCCGCCTTTATCGGGTTGGCCGGCGTAACGGGTGACAGCGTCGCTGATCGACTGCGAGTGGCGTTGGATATGCCCAACGCGCGGATCGAGGATGATCGACCTGCAGCGGTAAGGGGCGCATTGGGTTCCTCAGATGGCCTAATCGCGCATTGCGGGACCGGGTCATTTCTGGCTGTTCAGATCAACGGTGACATCCGTCTTGCTGGAGGGTGGGGGCCTATCTTGGGCGATGAAGCATCCGCGCAATGGGTTGGTCGACGTGCGCTGTCCGAAGTGCTGAATGCGGTGGATCATATCCAAGCGAAGTCGAGCTTGACGCAAGAGTTTTCTAACCAGTTCGGCGGTGTTACTGGAATTGTCGAATTTGCGGGACAGGCCGCGCCGGGGGCGTTCGGCGCATTGGCACCTCAGGTCACAGCCGCTGCCGCCGATGGTGATCACGTCGCGCGTCAGGTCATGCAGGCGGGTGCCGATTACATCGGTGGAATGGCGAAACGCCTTGGGTGGAAGGCGGGGTTAACCCTGTGTTTAACAGGCGGAATTGGCCCGCATTATGCCGATTATCTGCCTGCAGACATGCAAGCTGCGCTAAGACCAGCACAGGGCGAACCGCTGATCGGGGCCTTGGCCTTGGCAAAGGAGGGCGCTCATGAGCATTGCTGATTTCTTGCGCGCAGAAGCGTGGCTTAGCCCCGAGAACGGCCCGCGATATGTTCAGCTGCGCCGCCGCCTTCAGGAAGGGATAGATACGGGCGTGCTTGCACCGAATTCATCTCTTCCGTCCGAGCGGGAATTGGTGGACATCACTGATCTGTCCCGCGTCACGGTGCGAAAGGCTATTCAAGAGCTGGTGCAGGAAGGTGTGATCGAACAACGTCAGGGTTCAGGCTCGTTCATCCGCGAGCGCGTGCCCCGGGTCGAACAATCGCTGACACATTTGACGTCTTTTACCGAAGACATGTCGAGCCGCGGAATGCAGACCACGTCAAAGTGGTTGGAGCGGGGCGTATTTGCGGCGACGTCTCAAGAGATAGCTGCGCTGAACTTGCCGGAAGGCGCGCAGATTGCCCGCATCTATCGTCTGCGCGAGGCAGACGGCCGCCCTCTGGCGCTTGAGAAGGCAGCGCTGCCGTTGGACATTCTGCCGAACCCGATTGAGGTGACTACCTCGCTCTATGAGGTTCTGGACGGGTTGGGGCGTCGTCCCGTTCGAGCGGTCCAGAAAATCTCGGCACTTAATCTTGCTGCGCGCGAGGCTGAGTTGCTGGATGTGCCGGAAGGGGCGGCAGGGTTGAACATCGAGCGTCTCTCATTTCTCAAAAACGGGCGGGTCGCGGAATTAACCCGCTCTCTCTATCGCGGTGACGCTTATGACTTCGTCGCCGAGCTGCGGCTCTAACCGGAAGGATCGAAGGCCGATGTCCGAACAAACATCCAAGATGCGTCAGGAAATTCTGGAAATTCCCGACGCGGTTGACCGGCTGCTAGGCAGTGGCGCGGCCAGTATTCAAAACGCGGCCGCGCTGGTCCGGGAAACCGACCCGCGGTTCCTGATCACGGTGGCGCGCGGGTCATCCGACCACGCGTGTAGTTATCTGAAATATGCCAGCGAGCTATTGCTTGGGCTGCCTGTGGCCTCGGTTGGGCCGTCGGTTAGTTCGATCTATGGGGCCGACTTGATGGCGCGGGGCGCTGTATGCCTGTCGGTGTCTCAATCTGGCCAAAGTCCCGATATTGTCGGACTGACACGCTCGCTGCGGTCATCTGGGGCTGTTGCGGTGGCGATCACCAACAACTCGGAATCTCGATTGGCAGACGTTGCGGATGCGATGCTGCCGCTGCACGCCGGCCCCGAGTTGAGCGTCGCTGCCACCAAGACATTTGTGACTTCGCTGGTGGCAGGGTTGTGGTTGCTGGCCGAAGTCAAGGGCGATGCTGAACTGTTCGGGGCGATACGGGCGCTTCCCGCCCAGTTGGAACGTGCAGCGCAGTGCGACTGGTCTGCAGCGGCGGCCACGATTACTGGGCGTTCGCTGTTTACTTTGGGCAGGGGGCCATCTTTTGCGATATCGGGCGAAGCGGCGTTGAAGATCAAGGAAACCTGTCAGATCCATGCAGAAAGCTATTCAGCTGCCGAGGTGCTGCATGGACCGGTCTCAATCGTCGAGGACGGGTTCCCAACCATCGTCTTTGCGGCTGGGGATGCGGCGGAGGACACGACGGCGCAGGCCGCTGACGCGCTGGCCGATAAGGGGGCCATAGTTTTCGCCACCACGGATCGCGTCACGCGGGCGCAGCAGTTGCCAGTAGAGCGTACGGATCATTGGATCACCGATCCGATCACGACGATCACCGCGTTTTACTCTATGGTCGAATCCGTCGCCAGTATGCGCGGCATTGACCCGGACGCGCCGCGTCACCTCAAGAAAGTGACCGAGACGGTATGACAACAGACAGAGTGATCTTTCGAAACGGTGCAATCTTTGACGGCAAGCGGTTGCTGAGTGATCATGCGCTTGTATTCAGCGGCGGTCAGAGTGTGGAAATCGTAGCTGACGCAGAGGTAGCGGCTGTTGGGGATCACATTGATCTAAACGGAGATATCGTCAGTCCGGGTTATGTGGACTTGCAGGTGAATGGCGGCGACGGTGTCATGCTGAACGATGACCCTTCGGTTGAAACGATCCGCCGGATCGCGCAGGCCCATCGCCGGTTGGGGGTCGCGGCTTTTCTGCCGACTTTGATCACGGATACCAGCGAAAAGACTCGGGCGGCGATCGCAGCGGCCATTCAGGCAGTGAAAGAGGGCGTTCCGGGTGTCGCGGGATTGCATTTGGAAGGCCCCCATCTGTCGATTGCCCGCAAGGGGGCGCATGACGGTGATCTGATTTGCCCCATGTCTGATACCGACCTTTCCATGTTGCTTGAGTCGGCGCAGCATTTACCTTGCCTCAAGGTGACTGTGGCACCTGAAACGGTCTCGGAACAGCAAGCTGGGGCGCTGAGTGATGCGGGCATTCTTGTCTCGCTCGGGCACACGGATGCAGATTTCGCGACCTGTCAACGTTACGCAGCAGCCGGGGCACGCTGTGTCACCCATTTGTTCAATGCCATGAGCCAATTGGGCAACCGTGAGCCCGGTTTGGTTGGCTCTGCTCTTGCTAACGGCGGTCTTTCTGCCGGGCTTATTGCGGACGGCATCCACGTCCATCCCGAAACGATGCGAGCCGCGTGGGCTGCAAAATCCGGCCCGGGCCAGATCTATCTTGTTAGCGATGCAATGGCCGTTGCAGGCACTGATTTGTCCGAGTTCAGATTGGAAGGTCGTCGGATCACGCGAACCGATGGGCGACTGACCCTGGAGGATGGCACTTTGGCTGGGGCCGACCTGGATTTGACGACAGCCATCCGCGTGCTGGTGACGCAGGTGGGTGTTCCCTTGCCAGATGCTCTGACAGCTGCCACGACCTATCCTGCCCAGTTGATCGGGCAAACGCATGGACCGTCGATGAAGCGCGATCAGATGATCCGCATCAGTGCAAACCTTGAAAAATGCACGTGGTTATTTCCTACTGAATGAACTGCTTGGGCAGGACTTGTAGGTTGCGCAATTTTTCGGCGCTGAATTTGAAAACAGCGACCGAAGGGCGCTTGACGCCATCTGACGCATCGCTTAAACCGACCTCCGCTGAGCGGGCGTCGTATACTGGCTATTACCTCAGCCTTCCAAGCTGATGAAGCGGGTTCGATTCCCGCCGCCCGCTCCAAGTCAGCCCCAAAATTCTGCGTCAAAAGGCCCGTTTGGTGTTCGATTTTACCATGGCAGCTTGACCCCACGCGCTGTCATCGCCAAGAAGCGCTGTAATAAACGCGAACAGCACTTAAGGGCCAGTCATGGCAAGAAACGCCTCAGCCAGTCCATCGGCAAAATCCGCGCCCGGCGCCAGCGAAGAGCGCGCGGGTTCTAGAAAAATCGGCGTTCTGGGCTCGTTGTGGCCGTTTATGAAGCCCTATAAGCTGTTGATGATCGGCGCGACATTGGCATTGATCCTGACGGCCAGCATGACATTGACTCTGCCGTTGGCCGTGCGCCGCGTGGTGGACAACTTCCGCATCGAAGATGGCGAGTTGCTGGATTGGTACTTTCTAGCTGCGCTGGGCATCGCCGGTGTCTTGGCCATCGGAACAGGTATTCGCTATGCACTGGTGACACGGTTGGGTGAGCGCGTCGTGGCCGACATCCGCAAGGCCGTGTTCGACCGCGTCATCGGGATGAGCCCCGAATTCTATGAACGCATCATGACCGGAGAAGTCCTGAGCCGGATCACTACTGATACGACGTTGATCCAGTCTGTGCTGGGTTCGTCCGTTTCGATTGCGTTGCGCAACATGCTGATGTTCATTGGCGGTTTGGTACTGATGCTGCTGACCTCGGCCAAGCTGACTGCGATGGTCCTGCTGCTGATCCCGCTGGTCGTGGTGCCAATTCTGGTACTGGGTCGCCGTCTGCGGGCCATCAGCCGCGAGAATCAGGACTGGATCGCCGCCTCATCCGGCAATGCAGGCGAGGCACTGGGCGCGGTTCAGACCGTTCAGGCATTCACTCACGAACAGGCAAGCCGCGGTCAGTTCGGAGAGATGACAGAAACTTCGTACGAAGTTTCTCTGCGCCGCATCCAGACTCGTGCGGTGCTGACGGTGATCGTGATTTTTCTGGTCTTCTCCGGCATCGTGGGCGTTTTGTGGATGGGCGCGAATGACGTTCGCAACGGTGTGATGACCGAAGGCGTTTTGATCCAATTCGTGATCTATTCGATCATCATGGCCGGTTCGGTCGCGGCCTTGTCAGAAATCTGGAGCGAACTTCAACGTGCAGCCGGCGCAACCGAGCGTCTGGTCGAATTGCTGAACGCGCAGGACACTGTGAACGACCCCACGCAAGCCAAGGCCCTTCCCGCGCCCGTGCGGGGCGAGATACGGTTCGACGGCGTCACGTTCCGCTATCCTGCGCGGCCGGATGTGGTCGCGCTGGATCAGATGACTCTGACAGTCAGCCCGGGCGAAACGGTCGCCTTTGTCGGGCCTTCGGGGGCGGGCAAAACGACTGTCATTCAGATGATTCAACGTTTTTACGACCCGGATGCCGGTGGGGTAAGCCTGGATGGCGTCAACCTGCGTGACTTGGACCGATCTGGATTTCGACGTCACATGGCGCTGGTCCCTCAAGACCCCACGATCTTTGCCGCTTCGGCGCGTGAGAACATCCGCTTTGGCCGATTGGACGCAACGGATGCCGAAGTCGAGGCCGCCGCCCGCGCTGCCGCCGCGCATGATTTCATTTCGGTATTGCCGGAAGGCTATGACAGTTTCGTAGGCGAACGGGGCGTCATGCTTTCGGGTGGTCAGAAACAGCGTATTGCCATCGCGCGCGCGATCTTGCGGGACGCTCCGGTTTTGTTGCTGGACGAGGCGACCTCGGCGCTGGATGCGGAAAGCGAGCGGGCGGTGCAGGGTGCTGTGGATCAGATGCGTGCGGGACGCACCACGTTGATCGTCGCACACCGGCTGGCCACTGTGAAAAAGGCGGACCGGATCGTAGTGATGGATGCAGGTCAAATTGTGGCGCAAGGTACTCATGATGATCTGGTGGCGCAGGATGGTCTGTATGCACGTCTGGCGCGGTTGCAGTTCACCGATGGTGTAGCTGCCGAGTAGTATGACGTTAGGGAAACGGATTTTCGCCGTAGCGTAATTTAGTTTTTTACCCCCTCCCTCTCTAACCCGTTGCTTGAACCCGCGTGGTTTTACTTCCATCCTGTGATGGAAAAAGCCGCGCGCAGAGTGCGAAATAAAACGGGAGGAGACGCATGTCGTTTGTTGGCATCGACGATAAGAAGAAACTTGAACAGGAAATGCCGTGGGAGGATCGGGACATTCCGGTCACATTCCACCAGTTACTGTCGCGAACCGCGACCAAGTTTCCGAACAACAATGCGATCAGCTTTCAGTTGTTTTCTGGTCCCACAGACAAGGCCGAGACGCTGACATGGTCGGACCTGCTGGGCAAGGTCAATCAGGCCGCCAATCTTTTCCGGTCGTTGGGTGTCGGGGAAAAGGACGTAGTCGCCTATATCCTACCCAACTGTAACGAGACGCTGATCACCATGATGGGTGGCGCGGTTGCAGGTATCGTCAACCCGATCAACCCTTTGCTTGAACCCGAACAGATTGCAGCCATTCTGCGTGAAACCGGTGCCAAGGTTGTTGTCACGCTGAAATCCTTCCCCAAGACGGATGTGGCCCAAAAGGTCGAAGAGGCCGTGCGGCATGCGCCCAAGGTCAACACAATCCTCGAAATTGATCTGAACCGCTATTTGACCCCGCCCAAGTCATGGATCGTGCCTCTGCTGCGTCCCAAGATGGGCGACAAGGAACATCTGGCGCATGCGGATTACAAAAGCTTCAGTAAAGAGCTTGCCAAACAGCCGACCACTCTGACTTTCGAAGACAGTAAGGAAGACCGCGTCGCCTGCTATTTCCACACCGGTGGTACAACGGGTATGCCCAAAGTGGCACAGCACAAGTACTCGGGCATGATCTATAACGGCTGGCTGGGCGACACGCTGCTGTTCTCGGACGAAGACGTGGTTATGTGCCCGCTTCCGATGTTCCACGTCTTTGCCGTACATGTGATCATGATGGCGGCGGTGTCGTCGGGTGCGCATGTGGTATTCCCGACGCCGCAAGGCTATCGCGGCGATGGCGTGTTCGACAATTTCTGGAAGCTGATCGAGCGTTGGAAGGTGACATTTATCATCACTGTCCCAACGGCGATTGCCGCCAAGATGCAGCGCCCGGTAGATGCCGATATCTCAAGCGTGAAAACTGCGTTCTCGGGCTCGGCCCCGCTGCCGGTCGAGCTGTTCCGCCGCTTTGAAGAGGCCACGGGCGTCACGATCATCGAAGGTTATGGCCTGACCGAGGCAACCTGTCTGGTGTCGTGTAACCCGACGGATGGTGAGAAAAAGATCGGTTCGATCGGGATTCCGTTCCCCTATACGGACGTAAAAATCCTCAACGACAGCCCGGACGGCCCGGTCGAGTCTGCTGCCAACGAGATCGGCGAGATCTGTATTTCGAACCCGGGTGTCTACGCTGGCAATACCTATACCGAAGCCGACAAGAACGTAGATCTTTATCATTTCGACGAATACCTGCGCACAGGCGATCTGGGCCGCTTTGACGAGGACGGATACCTGTGGATTACGGGCCGGGCCAAAGATCTGATCATTCGCGGTGGTCACAATATCGACCCGGCCGAGATCGAAGAGGCCCTGCTGGGCCATGAAGCAGTCGCGTTCGCGGGTGCCATAGGTCAACCCGATGCTTATGCGGGCGAAGTGCCGTGTGCCTTTGTCGAACTGGTCGATGGAGCGAAGGTCACCGAACAAGAACTGATGGAATACTGCGACGTCCACGTTCACGAACGCGCCGCACAACCCAAGCACATGACCATTTTGGACGAGCTTCCCAAGACCGCCGTCGGAAAAGTGTTCAAACCCGAACTGCGCAAACAGGCGATCACCCGTATCTACAACGGTGCGCTGGAAAAAGCCGGTGTCGAGGCTCGTGTTGTCTCGGTGATTGATGATAAAAAACGCGGTTTGGTCGCACAGCTTGACGCGAACGGTTCCTCGGACGACGATGTCAGTAAAGTGCTGGGCTCATTCACCCGGCCATGGGAATGGGCTGCCTGATTGCGGAGGACACATGGATTATGAACGCCTGATCGACGAAGAAACTTGGGCGTTCATAAGACGTACCGCTGAAAGCTATCCGGATGATGCGGTTGATCTTTCCATCGCGGATCAGCGCAACGTGTATGACGCCATGTGCCGTGACTTTCGCCAACCGCGCCCGGTGGGCGTTGAAACAGAAGACAAGCACGCCGAGGGCGTGCCTGTTCGCATTTACACTGCCGGTGATCCGACACGGACGGTCGTCTATCTGCACGGCGGTGGGTTTGTTGTCGGAGGACTGGACAGCCACGATGACGTCTGCGCTGAAATTTGCGCGCAGACCGGGTACCGAATTGTTGCCGTAGATTATCGGCTCTGCCCCGAACATGTGCATCCAGCGCAGTTTCAGGATGCGTGGACCGCAGTGCAATGGGCCGCGCGTGAATTCGGTGACCCGCTTGTGCTGGCCGGAGACAGCGCCGGGGGCAATCTGGTCGCCGCTGTATCTCATCACGCGCGGGGTCGGCTGGATGGGATTCTGGGGCAGGTTCTGATCTATCCGGGATTGGGCGGGGACCGCGCCAAAGGGTCATATATCGAACATGCCCACGCGCCGCTTTTGACGTTGGAAGACATAGTCTTTTACGAAAAGGTGCGTTGCGGTGGCACGCCTCCGCAAAGTGACCCGACCTACGCGCCTTTGCAGGATACGGATTTCGCCGGGCTGCCGCCCACAGTGATTGTGACGGCGGATTGCGATCCGCTGCGGGATGACGGGCCAGACTATTGCGAACGGATCAAAAAGGCCGGAGGGAAGGCACATTGCATCAACGAAGCGGGGCTGGTGCATGGCTATCTGCGGGCACGAAGCTCGGTCAAACGTGCCGCAGATAGTTTTGAGCGGATTTCGATCGCGATTGAAGCGCTGGGCCAGCAAATCTGGCCCTATGACTGATCACTTCAGAAAAGGTTGCGCCTTCATGGTCTCGGCCACCGGTGCGCCCATCCTCGTCAGGATCGTAGGTGCCAACTGAAGCTGGTCTATGAACGTATCCGCCTCGGGGCCTTCCGCGTCGCCGAAGTAATACAGCGCCGTTTCCTGTTGCAGTGGACTGCGCCCTCCGTGGTGGCCGCGGTCGTCCTGACCGTGGTCGGCGGTGACGATCACCTCGTACCCCAACTGACGCCAGCGGGGGATAAATGGGGCCAGCATTTCGTCCATGACAAAACAAGCGTGGTCCATTTCTTCGCTTTCGTGAAAAAAACGGTGTCCCATGCTGTCCAGAGTGCAAGTGTGCAGGATGCCGTAATCCAGCCCGAACCGAAGGCACATGTTGGTGAGCTGGGCAAACAGATCCACATCGCAGGGCGTCATCTGATTGGCTTTGCCGTAGCCCGTCATGGTGTGGAACCGGCCGTGGTTGATCGTCTTGCTGTTGGGTTCGTCATATTCCACGTCGCGCACATAGTCGAAGGGATGGCGGTTGAAGAACTGCGACCAAAAACTATGAGTGACTGCACCTGTGACGCCTCCGGCCTCTCGTACCTGGCTGAACACATCCTTGTGGCCGAGGCGGAAGACATTGCCATTGCCGGTGCAGCCATGTTCCTGCGGTGAGACACCTGTGTGGATCGAAGCGTAGCAACTGGCTGAGATTGACGGCAGCACCGCGCGGTGTTTCCACACGCGCGCCTCGCCGCTGTCGACCCACCCTTCGAGGTTGCCAAACAGGCGGCGGAAATTACGCCAAGGGACACCGTCAAGGATGATGAGAAGAAGTTTGCGGTCCATGGTTCGGCCTTTTCATGGGGTCTTTCGGCGACCCTACGAGATTCGCAGGGCAGGGGCAGCATTTTCCCGCCCCAAATAGAAAAATCCCGACACCTGTTTGTGACAAGCGCCGGGATTTTAGGATTGTTTTGCGTTCGATCAGTTCCCAGCGCTCTCCATCTTGCGGTGGGCGACAACCTCTTCCAGCCAACCCAGATGCATCTCGGGCACCGAGCTGAGCAGAAGGTCGGTATAGTCGTCGAACGGCGGGCTCAGAACCTGTGATTTCGGGCCGTAGCGGACCACACGGCCCTGATACATCACCGCAATACTGTCGCTGATCGCGCGGACCGTCGCCAGATCGTGAGTGATGAACAAATAGGCCACATCCTCGATCTTTTGCAGGTCCAGAAGCAGCTTCAGGATGCCGTCTGCAACCAAGGGGTCCAGCGCCGAGGTGACCTCATCGCAGATGATCATCTTGGGTTTTGCCGCCAGTGACCGCGCGATACAGACACGCTGTTTCTGTCCGCCGGACAGCTCGGCCGGATAGCGGTCGATGAACTTCTCGCCCAGCTCGATCTCGTCCAGCAGTTCCACAATCCGCTTGCGTTTTTCAGCGCCGCGCATGTTGAAGTAGAACTCCAACGGACGTCCGATGATGGTGCCCACGGTTTGACGAGGGTTCATCGCAACGTCTGCCATCTGGTAGATCATCTGCAATTCACGCAGGTCCTCGCGTGTGCGTCCCTTGAGGTCGGATGACAGCTTGCGCCCGGCAAACGTGATCTCACCATCGCGCGGCGGCAGCAGGCCGGTGATCACCCGCGCCAGCGTGGACTTGCCCGAACCGGACTCGCCCACAACCGCCAGTGTCTGCCCTGGATGCAGCTCGACATTGACGTTGTGCAGTACGTCGAAATTCAGCCCCTTGTAACGCGCGGTGATGCCGTCGACTCTGAGCACCGGTTCAGGTGTGGGCTGCTTTTCCTCGTGTTCGATCGAACGCACCGAGACCAGGGCCTTGGTGTACTCTTCCTGCGGGTTGTTGATGATCTGGTCGGTGGTGCCGTATTCGACCGTATTGCCCATGCGCAGAACCATGATGTCATCACTGACCTGCGCAACGACCGCCAGATCGTGCGTGATATACAGCGCGGCAACGCCGGTATCTGCAATAGCCTCTTTGATGGCCATCAGAACGTCGATCTGCGTGGTCACGTCCAGCGCCGTAGTGGGTTCGTCGAACACCACCAGATCTGGCTCGGGGCATAGCGCCAGCGCTGTCATGCAGCGCTGTAGCTGACCGCCCGAGACCTGGTGCGGATAGCGCTCGCCGATATTGTCGGGGTCGGGCAGACCCAGCTTGGCGAACAGCGCGCGCGCGCGGGCTTCGGCCTTTTTGCGGCTGAACTTTTTCTGTTCGACCGCAGCCTCAACCACCTGATCCATGATCTTTTTGGCGGGGTTAAAGGACGCCGCAGCGGACTGAGACACATACGTCACCTCACCCCCGCGCAGCTTGCGGATATCGCCATAGGACGTCTTCAGGATATCACGCCCGTTGACCCAGACTTCCCCACCGGTGATCTCAACACCACCCCGGCCATAGGCCATCGAGGCCAGACCGATGGTGGACTTGCCAGCCCCGGATTCACCGATCAGCCCCAGCACCTTGCCGCGTTCAAGGTCAAAGCTGACCCCGTGCACGATTTCGATGTCATGGGGCTTTTCGCCCGGCGGATAGACGGTCGCGCCGATCTTGAGGTCGCGGACCTTGAGAAGGGTATCACTCATCCCCGGCCTCCTTTCAGCGATGTGGTTCGGTTCAGGACCCAGTCAGCCACTAGGTTGACCGAGATTGCCAGCGTCGCGATAGCCACAGCGGGGTAAAGCGCCGCGCCGATGCCGTAGACGATGCCGTCCTTGTTTTCTTTCACGATCCCGCCCCAATCGGCCAGTGGCGGTTGAACGCCCAGCCCCAGGAACGACAGAGTCGAGACGAAGAGAACCGCAAAGATGAAACGCAAGCCCAGTTCCGCCACCAGCGGTGACAGAGCGTTGGGAAGGATTTCGCGGAAGATGATCCACGACTGCCCCTCACCGCGCAGCTTGGCGGCCTCGACATAGTCCATTACGGCGATATCTACCGCGACCGCGCGAGCCAGGCGATAGACGCGGGTGGAATCCAACAGACCCATGACGATGATCAGAACCGGAATGGTCACTGGCACCATCGCCAGCACCACCAGCGCGCTGATGAGCGTCGGGATCGACATGATCAGGTCAACTGTTCGGGACATGACCTGATCGGCCCATCCCCCCAGAACAGCGGCCAAAAATCCAAGGATCGAACCGGTCACAAAGCTGAGGATCGTCGCAGCCGTCGCGATAAAGATCGTCGTCCGCCCGCCATAGATCATGCGGCTGAGAAGGTCGCGCCCGATATTGTCGGTCCCAAGCCAGAACTGCGAACTTGACGGTTCCCAGACGTCGCCCACGACCTCGGCCATACCGTATGGGGCCAGCACAGGAGCCAGCAGAGCAATCAGAAAGTAGAGGGCTGTAAAGGCCAGCCCGATCATTGCAGAGATAGGGATGTTCTTCATTTCGGATGCCTCAGCCTTGGGTTGGCCAGAATGGCAACGATATCTGCAACCATGTTCAGTCCGATATAGATCGCGGCAAAGATCACGCCGCAGGCCAGAACAACGGGAACATCTCGCTTGGTTACATGGTCCACAAGGTACTGCCCCATGCCGGGATAGACGAACACCACCTCAACCACGACAACGCCGACGACCAGATAAGCCAGGTTCAACATCACCACATTGACGATAGGCGCGACTGCATTGGGCAGCGCGTGGCGGTAGATGATTTTAAAGTTGGTCAGACCCTTCAGTTCAGCCGTTTCTACATAGGCCGACTGCATCACGTTCAGAATAGCGGCGCGCGTCATACGCATCATGTGCGCCAAGACAACCATGGTCAGCACCATGACGGGCAGTGCGATCGAGTTCAGCTTTTGCCCAAGTGACATGCTGTCATTGATCATTGCCAGCGGCGAGAACATGCCCAGTTTTACGGCAACGAAATAGACCAACACATATCCGATCAGGAACTCCGGGATCGAGATTGTGGTCAGCGTGACAGCCGAAATCAGCTTGTCCGGCCACCGGTTGCGGTAGCGCACTGCCAGCAGGCCCAGAAAAATGGCCAGTGGAACCGAAACCAGCGCCGCCCAGAACGCCAGGAACAGAGTGTTGCTCAGACGGCCGCCGACAGATTCGGCGATGTCCAGCTTGTTTGTCAGGGATTGGCCCAGATCGCCTTGCACGATGCCACCCAGCCATTCGAAATAGCGGGTCAGGGCAGGGCGGTTCAGACCCATTTCTTCGCGTAGGTTAGCCAGAGCTTCAGGGGTTGCGGACTGCCCCAGGACGGCTTGCGCGGCGTCTCCGGGAAGGGCTTCGGTCAGGCCAAAAATCAGGGCCGAAGCGCCGAGCAGCAATAGGAGTCCCAGCGCCAGGCGCTGGGAAACCAGTTTCAGAATAGGATGCATTCGTCCGTGATCCGTATCAGGCGAACCACATCTTACGAGACATCTGGCCGTTCATCAGCTCTTGAGTCGGGTCTGTCTCCCAACCTTCCAGCTGGTTGCTGACGCCTTCGACAAAGTCGTTGAACATCGGGCAGATCAGGCCGCCTTCGTCGCGGACCATCTGGCCCATCTGGCTGTAGATGTTTTTGCGCTTGTCATTGTCCAACTCGGCACGGGCCTGGAACAACATGTCGTCAAAGCTGGAAACCTTGAACCGCGTGTCGTTCCAGTCAGCGGTCGACAGATACGCGGTCGCGTACATCTGATCCTGAACCGGACGGCCACCCCAATACGAGGCGCAGAAGGGCTGAACGTTCCAGACTTCGGACCAGTAACCATCGTTGGGCTCACGCTTGATTTCCAGCGGGATACCGGCCTGAGCGGCGGTTTGCTGGAACAGAGCGGCGGCATCCACGGCACCCGGGAAGGCACCATCTGCGACGCGCAGGATGATGGGCGATCCGTCATGGCCGGACTTCTTATAGTGCTCGGCAGCTTTTTCGATGCTGAATTCACGCTGTGGGATCGAGCCGTCGAACAGAGGATATGCCGCGTTGATCGGCATGTCGTTCCCGATCGAGCCATAACCACGCAGGACCTTGTCGACCAGTTCCTGACGGTTGATCGCATATTTCAGTGCCAGACGCAGTTCGTTGTTGTCGAACGGTGCCGTATCGCAATGCATGATGAACACATAGTGCCCACGACCGGCCGTTGAATGCACGGTCAGGTTGGGGGCGCGGCCCAGCAGGTCTGCCACTTTGGGTTCGACCCGGTTGATCGCGTGAACCTGACCCGACTGCAATGCGGCTGTACGGGCGGTTGCGTCGTTGATGACGACCACTTCGACGCTGTCGAAGTTGCCAAAATCACTGTTCCAGTGGTTGGCGAATTTCTTGAACACATGGCGTACGCCGGGCTCGTCGACCTCCAGCTGGTAGGGGCCGGTGCCGATACCGGCGCCTGGGTTGTCCATGCCGCCGTCTGGCTGGATGATCAGGTGGTAGTCGGCCAGCAAATAGGGAAGGTCGGCATTCGCTTCGGTCAGTGTGACCTGGAAATACTCGCCATCGGCCTTCATGGACTCGATGCCCTTCATGATGCCCAGAGCACCGGACTTGGAGTCTTCGTTCGAATGGCGCTCCATGGTTTTCAGCACATCTTCGCTGGTCATGGTCTTGCCGTTGTGGAATTCAACGCCTTGACGCATTTTGAAGGTCCAAACCTTAGCGTCCGCGCTGCCTTCAACGCTTTCGGCGACGCGGGGTTCGATCGAGCCATCGGGCGCGACCTCGACCAGAGTGTCACCGAACTGCTTGCCGTTCGCAAACGGAACCGAGCTGGCATAGGTTGCCGGGTCAAGCGAGTTGGTGGATTCGCCGCCCTGAAGGCCCAGCTTAAGATCGCCGCCCTTTTTTGGTCCCGCTGCGCGAGCTGCATCTGCAAACATGGTGCTGGCCATCGCTGCCGAAACACCCAATGCCGCCGCTTTTCCCATAAATTCGCGGCGGGTCAGTTTCCCGGCTGTGACCTGTTTGGTCATGTGAGTGAGTTGTTCGTTCATCCAAAGATCTCCCAGTTGATTGGATTCCAGCCCTTGCGCGGGCTTTTTATTGACGCATGAGTCAAAGTTGGCTGATTTTTGCCCACCGGGCAAGTTTTATTGTCATACATTTGCATCGCACTGAGTCACATCTGCTCGCGCGGGATCGAATCCTCCGTTTCCTTTGAAAAAACCTCTGTCCCGTCCTCATAGGCGGTCAGTTTGGCTTTCAGGTAAAAGGTGTTGATATCCGACCACATTTCACAAGTGGTCACGGTGCGCAGGTGAATGTCATCCCGGCGCATTTCCTGTGTCCAAACACATTGACCGCGCGCTGAAAGTGGATCTTCGGGGTGAATAGACCATTTTTCAGTGGCCGTGCCCCCGTGTGTCAGACCGTGGTGTTTATCTGTGATCAACCCAAAATCATCTTCGATGATCAAGTGCGTTTCGCCCGTGTTCATGTCTGTTTCTACACGGCGTTTGTTGCTGTCTGCACGCAGAGTGTCGACATCGCGAGGGGTTTCAGAATCGGCGGGTTCGAACACCCATTCGTCCCCGGATGACGGGCGGAGAGGGATATCGATCTCACCCTTGGTCATATGAAGCTCGGTCGCCTCGGGCGAGGGCCAGATCAGCGGCCAGTAAGCGCTTGAGATTGCGACACGCAAATGATGCCCTTTGGGAACGCGGTACGCGATATGGTCGAGGTCTAATTCTATCTCGAAGGGTACGTTGGGTGTCAGGGCAGACGGGGTCGCGTGGCTGTCTCGGTGTGACAGATTAAGGACACCATAGGTGATACGCGTCGACGCACCGTCGGGGTGCACGTGGTTCAGGCGCACGGCAATCTGTGCTTGTGGTTTGTCAGCGCTGACGCGCAGCCGTAGTCGAGGTGCGCCAACGATATCCAAATCATCGGACAGTACTGCGCCGTCGAAACAAGCAGACAACGCGTCATCCCCCCGCTGATCACCGGGCATGTCCGGGCCGAGCCAGATGGCGCAATACTCGCCGCCTTCCATCCCGCAGGTGTGCGGCGACCGGATGCGAGCGTCCAACGCGCCTGACGCGCCCAACCCGTCCTCGGTCAGCGCCAACGTCTGAACAGGCAAGTGCGTGGTCGCGCCCTTTTCTTCAGCGATCCAGCGGCCGGGACGTTCGGTGTACCAACGTTGCGGGCGCACCCCATCCATCAGATAAGCGCGATAGTCCGGGTCCTGGTCCACGCCGGTATCCGCACCTTTCAACCAGTGGTCCCACCAGCGCAGCGCCTCTTGCAGGAAGCCAATCCGGGGCTCGGGGATCGCGAAATGCGGGTACTTGTGCACCCATGGTCCCATGATCCCTTTGGCTGGGGCGTCAAGTTGTTCGACCAGCAGAGGAACAGTGTTTTTATAGGCGTCACCCCATCCTCCGACAGCGAGGGTTGCGGCCCGGATAGCACCGAAATCCTCGCAGACCGAGCCGTGCTGCCAATAGGCATCCCGAGTCTGATGCCGCAGCCAGACCGACGGCAGGAACGGTTCCTTTTCCAGTCGATCCAGCCATAGTTCGCGCCAGTTCGGGCGCAGTACCGGATCAGGAGCGCGTGACGAATACGACCACATCGTTGCCCCCCAGCCGAGGTTTTCATTCAGCAGGCAACCACCCTTGTAGTGGATGTCGTCGGCATAGCGGTCCGCGGTTGAGCAGAGGGTGATGATCGCCTTTAAGGCCTCGGGCTGCATGGCAGCGACCTGCAACGAATTGAAACCGCCCCAGCTGATCCCCATCATCCCAACTTGGCTCGAGCACCAGGGTTGGTCGGCCAGCCACCGGATCGTCGAGACGGCGTCGTCCAGCTCTTGCTGGGTGTACTCGTCCTCCATCAGCCCTTCGCTGTCGCCATTGCCGCGCATATCGACCCGGATGCAGGCGTAACCGCGCTTAGCGAACCAAGGATGTGTCAGGGCATCGCGCGTCGCGGTGCCGTCGCGTTTGCGGTAAGGCAGGAACTCCAGAATGGCGGGGACAGGATCGTCCTGCGCATCCACCGGTCGCCAAACGCGGGCAGACAGGCGGCACCCATCTGGCATGTGAATACCGATATCTGGCAGGTCTTCGATCTCGCGCAGCGCATTGGAGGGATGAGTCATCGGATCAGTCTCGTGGTCTTGTGCGTTTCGGGTGAGATAAAAATCGTCAATTCAAGAGCGAATTGCGACAAGCAGATCCATCACGTTTGTTCCGGTGGGGCCGGTCACCAACAAAGCATCTGCACGCTCAAGGTAACTGCCGCTGTCGGCATTCTGCAGCGCTTGCTCTGCGCCGTCTGCCCAAGTGGATCCATCGACAATACCGCCCGCCGCCTGCGTCGGACCGTCGGTGCCGTCAGTGCCGCCTACGACCACTGTCAGCCCTTCGACACCAGCGATTTCCTTGGCCAATGCCAGCGCCAGCGCCTGATTGCGCCCGCCGCGTCCCGGATCGTCCGGCAGAACAACCGTCGGTTCGCCCCCAAAGATTATAACTCCCTTTGGCATGTCGCGCAGGCGTGGGCCGAGGGTCGTTGCCACGGCAAGAAAATCGTCGTGCAAAGCTTCTTCATCGGCGAACACCGCTGCGCCTTCGATTTCGGCTTGTCGGACAGCGGCCGCACGGGCGTGGGCGTTTGAGGCGACAATCTGTGCCGATGCCTCGAAATCACGGGTATCGGGAAGCGCTCCAATCCCCGAGCCGATGACATTCAGATCATCCCCAGGCACATCCGAGATCGCCAGAACCGTTGCTTTGCGCCCTTTGAAATGGGACAGCAATCCGGCCCCCTTGATCCGGGATATCTTGCGACGTTCGACATTCATGGCAGTGATATCAAGCCCTTGGGACAAAAGCCGTTTGTTCAATCGCTCAAGATCATCCAGCGTCTGGCCCGGTACCAGATCTTCCGCCAGCGATGATGCGCCGCCTGACACGAGCAGTAGCAGGTGCGACGAAGCTCCCATTCCTTCCACGGTTTGTCGCAGCGCACGCCCACCGTCCAGACTGCGCGCGTCAGGAACAGGATGAGACGCCTCGATCACCGTTACATGATCAGGCAGGCCCCGTCCGTGATCGTCCTTGGTGACGACAAGGGTTGGCACCGGGCCGAAATGCTCAAGCGCGGCGAGGGCCATTGCCGCTGCAGGTTTTCCCACTGCCAGAATTTGGTCGGGCGCTGGGATATCACCAAGGGCTGTCTGCGTTGCGGCGTGGCCGCCAACGGCATCCACGCCTGCTTGCCAGATGCGTATTGCCTTTTGCGTTTGATTCATCAGTTCTCTACCCAGATTGTGACCGGCCCGTCATTTACCAGTTCCACGGCCATATCCGCACCGAATTGCCCGGTTTCGACAGGTATGCCTTGCGCGTCCAGAAAGCGCGCGAATTCTTCGTACAGGTGCTTGCCAATCTCAGGCGGGGCGGCTTCTGAGAAACCGGGCCGGTTTCCTCGTGTCGTATCTGCCGCCAGCGTGAATTGGCTGATCACAAGCGCCGAACCCCCGATATCTAGAACAGACCGATTCATCTTGCCAGCGTCGTCCTTGAAAATTCGCAGTTTTGCGATTTTGGTCGCCAACTGCTCTGCTTTAACCAAGTCATCGCCCTGCATGGCACAAACCAGAATCATCAGGCCGGGACCGGTCCGCCCAACGACAACACCATCCACGCTGACCTTGGCTTTGGAAACTCTTTGTAAAACGGCCCGCAAGTGCTGCTCCTTTGGTTAATCGGCCCAGGTGATAAATTCACTTGGTGCAGCGCGTGTCGTGCGAAATCCATTTGCCGGATGCTCTGAATCCGCATAGCCGAAGGAAATTGCGCAAAGGATCAGCCGGTCGTCAGGGATGTTGAAAAACCGGTGCAGGAATGGGCCATAGCTGGCTACAGCTGCCTGCGGGATGGTCGCCACGCCCAAAGCCTGCGCTGCCAGCGTAAAGGCGGTGACAAAGCCGCCGCAATCCATTGCACCATATGGGCCCAGTTCGGCTGGGCTGGATACAATCGCGCAATGGGGCGCACCGAAAAGGGTAAAGTTCTGCATCATCTGTTTTGCGGAGGCGGATCGGTCTCCGCGTTCAACGCCCACCGCTTCGTATAAGGCCCAGCCACATTCGCGGCGACGGTCCTTGTAAACGCCAGAATATGACGTCGGAAACGGCAGATCAGGCACAGGCGCGCCAGTGGTCGCCTCTTCTTGTAGCGCTTTTCGGAAGGTGTCGGTTTGGGCACCGCTGGTAACGACAACGTCCCATGGCTGTGCGTTGCACCAACTTGGCACACGTGCCGCGCTTGTCAGTATTTGCTCGATCTGGTCTTTTGGAATCGGATCAGGGCGAAAAGCGCGACAGGAATGGCGCTCGTCCAGCAATTTGTTCAATTCGGATAGCGTCACACTGGCCTCTCCCCTCGGCGTTGACGACGCGCAGGATGGCGTCTGACCAAAGGATGTTCAAGCAGTTATCCGGCTTGTAGTGTGTCTGTCTATTGCTGACCGGTCGCGATCAGATAGCCAACCCCCGCGGCAACCAGCAAACCAAGCGCAACGGCGATGGTGATCTTGATAGCAGACCATGGGCGTTCGCCCTGCACCCGACCCGTTCGGCCATTCACCACGAACCGATAGGTCTGACCGCGATACTTGTAGGCCGCCATCCAGACGGGCAACAGGATGTGTTTGAAGGTGACATTCCGCACATCGGTATCAATCGCGTGTATGCGCTGACGGTCGCCGCCAATATCAAAGCGCACGTCCCGCTCGATCACGCGGGCCATATGGCCGCGCGCCTCGGTATAACCATCCTTTAACTCGACCGAGTACGCCTCGGCCCGGAACCCGGCCAGATATTCGGGCTGATAGGGTTCTAGCGCAGGCAGATCCCAAGGCTCCAGCGCGTCGGTATAGGTTTTGGGCAAGGACCGAGAGGCCAGCACCAGCACATCGTCAAAGAAACGCGCCACCCGCCCGGATTTGGGCGACCATCGCACCTTGGGCACCTGCTGCTGCACCCGCTTGCCATCGCGCATGACAGTGCGGGTTTCGTAATAGACCGTGCCGCGCTCACCTCGGTAGCTGGACTGGGTGTCGGCATCAAAGGTCCAGTAGGGCACATAGATACCCTGCATTTTCCGGCCCTTGCGGGCATAGTCCTTGAGCCCGTTGGGCGCAAACCACAGCCGGCCCAACCAGTCGCCCATCGCCTTATGCGCAGCCCGCTCATCCAGCGCAAAAGGCAGCACGCCGCGCGGTTTGATGTGCCGGTTGACTCCGGTATCCGTCACCACGGGCGTAGCGCAGAATGGGCATTCTGCGGCATGGGTGGCTGGGTCGAATTCGACCTGGGCCGCACAATTGGGACAAGAAAGAACGCGTGTTTCCTCGATCTCGGTATCTGGCAGCCGGTCGGCGATGGCGGTGTCGAAATCCAGCTCTTTCAGACTGGCCCCGCCCCACGGACCTGCGCCGATGGGTTCCGAATGGCCGCAATGGTCGCAGGTCAAAGTGCCATCGCCCGGGTTGAAACGGTAATCCGCGCCGCATTGGTCACAGGGGAAACGGTGTTCTTCGGTCATAGCTTGGCCTCTGTGGTCGTGGCGCTGCTCCCGGGGCCAATTATCAAACGAACAACCAAGGCCGAGAGGATACAGATTGCGACGAAATTCAGAGAGTTCTTTGCAAACACCCACCAACCATAGTCGGTGTAGACACCGTTGATCGAGATGGTGCCGGTCCCGTCGCCATAGCTGGATGTACTTTTGGGATCCTGTGACATCCGCCAGCTTCTGAAGAACCTGATGGCTAGCCGAATGGCAATGAGGTTAACCGCAATCCCTGCGCCCCAAATGGCCGCACGTATATAACTGATCCGGCGGCGCATCATGAAGCGCAGAAAGGGTTTGACTAACAGCCAGCAAATAAAAAGCGATATTGGCAGGCCAAACAACGCGTACCAAAATACGAGGAACACAGAGTCCATGTCCAGAGCTTCACGGCTCAGGTTGGCAAACAGCGGTACGCCGATAACGCCCACCCAGCCCAAGAGCGCAGACAGTTTCACCGCACATCCCAGATCGCGCTGAGAATACGGGGACCCCGCCTTGACGTCGGTCACCGATTACGCCCCCGGCGGAGGCGGCGGTAGGATGGTGAACAGCTGTGCCAGTTCCTGCACCTCGCCCGCCTTTTTCCAGCCGTCCTGACCTGCGGTCCAGACATGGGTGTCACGGGTTAGCTCTCCGTCAGTGGCCATTCGGCCCATCTTGGCCTTGGAAAACGGCCCGCTGGTCTGCCCGTCGACGGCGATATGCCAGACATGTTCGACCGGGGGCGGAGGCGGCGGGGCCGCATGCGCCGAGGGTTGCGGGGCAGCGGGGGCGGAACCGCCCCACGGGCCGCTCGGTTGACCCGCTGCCATGTTCGCCATCTGCTGCGCCATCGCCATTCCCATGCCCATACCAAGACCCGCGCCCATGCCACCGCCCTGTCCGGGGTTGTTGGCGGCTGCGGTCATCGCCTCGGCTGCAGAATACTGGGTGAACTTGCCCAAATCACCGGCCAGACCCATGGATGTGCGTTTATCCAGCGCCGCCTCGACCGCCGGCGGCAATGAGATGTTTTCGATGTAAAACTCAGGCATCTCCAACCCGTACCCATCCAGCACAGGCGAGACCTCCGCCGCGATCAGTTTGCCCAGATCGGCGGTGTTGGCCGCCATGTCCAGAACCGGAATGCCCGATCCCGCAATCACGCGGCTGAATTCCTGCACGATGATGTTGCGGATCTGAAAGCTGATCTCATCCATGGTGAATTCGCCATCGGTGCCGACGATCTCAACCAGAAACTTCGCGGCATCCTTCACTCGCACCGTATAGGTGCCAAAGGCCCGAATGCGGGTTGGCCCGAATTCGGGATCGCGCAGCATGACCGGGTTCTTGGTGCCCCATTTCAGATCGTTGAACCGGGTCGTGTTGACGAAATAGACCTCGGATTTGAACGGAGACTGAAAACCGTGATCCCAATGCTGCAGGGTCGTCAGGATCGGCATGTTGTTGGTTTCAAGCATATAAAGGCCCGGCGTGAACACATCCGCCAGTTGCCCTTCATGCACAAAAACGGCGGCCTGACCTTCGCGCACGGTCAGCTTGGCACCGTATTTGATCGCATGGCCTTCACGCTCGAACCGCCAGACCATTGTGTCACGGGTGTCGTCGACCCAGTGAATGACGTCGATGAATTCTCCGGTCAGAAAATCGAAAATACCCATTGGGGCCTCCTTATCCTTGGGCCTATAGCGGCTGGCCCATCAATTCACGTGCCAGTATCCGCACCACGGGGCGGGCATCCTGTGCCGTCACGCCCGGTTGCAGGCGCGGATCGTAAAGCATTGAAAGCAGTTTCTCGTCATGGCTGGTCAGCAGAGCAAACTCGTCATCGTCGTTAAAGATCGAAGGCCGTGCGGCCGGACTGTCGTTGGACAGGCCAAGACCCTGGGCCATTTCTTCATGGATGCAACTGCGGCGCAGCAGGTCCGGCAATTCCGTTCGGATGAGTACCACGGCCCGTACGAACTGGTTCGGCGCCCGGTTGGTGGGCGACGCAATTACAAAGCAATCAATATTGGCCCGAGGGTTTGCGACCAGTTCAAGAACCGGTTGGCTGATCCCCGGCGCGAGCTCCTTGAGGCGTGACACCACGTATGCGCTGTCGTCTTTGCCTGCAAAAAAGACATGAAAATTCGGCTTTCTTGTGACGACAGAGATCGGGTGGCTGGTAAGTCTCGCTAACCTTTCGGTGTAGGCGTTGACCTGAGCGGTATCCTGTTCGCGCAACTGTGGTTCCACGGTGGGCGCAAACTCAATTTGGACACGAACCGGGGTGGTCCAGCGGCTGAGTTGCCCCTCGGTGCTGTACGTCGTCGCGGTGACGGCGTGGTCGGGATATTCGTTGTAAAACGCAATCACGTCGAAATTGCGCTCAAGGTCGCTGGCGTCGTAGGGCGTATCTGGCCCCCCGCCATCTGTGCGCAGCAGGCCGCGCGTGACCAGATCGCGCTCGACCCGCTGGTAAAACCGCGCAAGATCCTGACTGGCGGCCGAGGGCGCGACATAGGCGTTGGGCGCGGGCGCTGCCGGCGCAGGGCGGGGTTCAGGCACTGCAGACGCGGTCAGGGTTTCGTCGCAACTGGCCAAGGCCCAAAGCGCAACGCACCCCAACGCATATCTGAGTTTCCTTAGTCCTGCCACCGTATCAGTCCGGAACAGCGGTGCCGGAATTGTCGCCGATGCCGTCCTTGCGGGCCTTGGCGGCGGCCAGCGTGTCGCGCAGCTCGGCCTCCATCTTTTGCAGCTCTTCTTCGGCGGCGGCACGTTTGGCTTTGCCCTCATCGGCAATAGCGAGGCTTTCATTGATCGTTCCGATCAGATCAGCATTTGCCTGTTTTACAGCTTCGATGTCGAACACGCCGCGCTCCATCTCTTCGCGGATCATCTTGTTCGACTGCCGCAGATTGGCCGCGTTCGAGGTCAGCAACTCATTTGTCAGGTCGTTGGCCTCACGCACGGCCGAGGCAGCCTCGGCACTGCGCTGGATAGTAACCGCCTGCGCCAGTTGGGTTTCCCACAGCGGTACGGTGTTCACCAATGTCGAATTGATCTTGGTCACCAGCGACTTGTCGTTTTCCTGTACCAAGCGGATTGAGGGCAGCGACTGCATCGTCACCTGTCGGGTCAGTTTCAGGTCATGCACGCGGCGTTCCAAATCATCCCGCGCAGCGCGCAGGTCGCGCAATTCCTGCGCTTTCATGACCTGATCATCTTCGGGGGCGGCCTGAACAGCGGCCTCTTTTTCGGGGATGTCGTGGCTGTCCAGTTCGGTCAGCTTTTCCTCACCTGCCGCGATATACAGCGCCAGCTCGTCGTAAAAACCCAGCGTCTTTTCATAGAGCATATCCAACGATTTGATGTCTTTCAGCAGCGTATGCTCATGCGCCAACAAATCGTCAGTAATGCGGTCTATCTGGCCCTGTACTTGTTCGTATTGCGCGGTGAACTTGGCAAATGGCGCCGCGCGGCCCATTAGTTTTTCCCACCAGCTTCGTTCGCGCCGTACGTCCAGCTCGCTGACCGAGAAACCGCGAATGGTGGTCACGATGTTGCGCAGGCTGTCTCCGGCTGGTCCAACATCCTTGTTGCGTACGTCGGCCAACATGGCTTGGCTTATTTCCTGCAGTTCGGCTTGTGCCGAAGACCCGAACGCGACGATCGAGTTGGTGTTGCCCATGTCGATCTCGTCCATCCGCTTGCGAATTTCGGCACTGACAGGCTCGTCGGCATCCTCCAGCGTGATGACCTCGGCGGTGGGGTCGGGAAGGGCAACTGCAGTAACTTCCTGCACCATCGTTTCGGCTTCGACCGCCTTATTCTTGATTTCGTCGGACATGGGGAAATCCTCTCTTGCAATAGTGGCCGGTCAGTCCAACCGGACGCCTTCGCGCTGCAACCGTTCGCGCAACACGTCAATTTCAACCGTCAGATCACTGCGGTCATCCAATAGCATCTTGCGGGTTCGAGCCGCGAAATTCTGCTCCAAATCGTCTAGCAATTCCGAGTAACCGGCAAGGGCTTGTGCGTCCCGCGTGCGGGCATAGACATCCGAGAATTTGACGGTCGCATCACGTGCACCTTGCAGATAGACGGTCAGGTATTTGCGCGCACCCGCGAGATCGCGCGGGTCCTCTTCGACCGTACGAAATAACTCGCGCGCAGTGTCCTGAAATCGTTCAACGCGGGCCTCGATCTGTCGGTCGCCTGCGCGTTTGATTGCATCCGTCATCTCGGCCAGATGGGTCTCGGCATCTTCGATCACGCGGGCCACGCGGTCCTGTTGAAAGGTGTCGATGCCCTCCATTCCCTTGTCTTTCATCGGATCCAGTCCGAAAGACACGGAATGCAGCGCCGCGGCAGCGAGACCAAACAGAACAGGCGCGATGATACCGGCGTCTGACGCCGCTGCTGCGTCCAGAAATTCCACTCTGTAAGACGCCAACGCCGTGCCAAGCCCCGTGAGAACACTGGCAAAGATCTTGCGCGGAATAGCGGGCCGTCGCGCCGTTCGACGGGCGTTATAAGCCGCTTCGGCGCGCAGACCCTCGCGCAGAAGAAACGCCGCACCGGTCAGCAGCGCCGCTGCAATCAGGCCAATGGTCATGCCAAGTGCGCCATCGTTCAGCGACAGAAACACCAATGGTATCGGAGGGATGAACAGAATGTTGGCGCGGGCACCAGCAGGTTCTACCCGGACGCCGTCGAACTGACCACGCGACGGCTGTTCGGTCGGGTCGGCTTCACCGTGTGGGCTATATTTTCCGCCATAGCGTTTGGCCATGCTTCTACAAGCCCCCCAGAAGGCCGGTGCAAACGCCAAACAACAGCACCACCAGGGCCGCGTAGGCCAGTTTCTGCACTCCGGTTCCGGACATGATGCCCCCCAAAGACGATCCTCACGTAAAATTTAGGGCATGAGGGGCGTGTACGCTAGGGGGAAGGTTGCCTAACCCGCGTCACTTGCGAGATTTCTTGCCGATCGGTGCCCGTTTTCTTTGCGGTCGAGCCTTGGGTTTGGCTTGCGCTTCCGGGGCCGCGTCCAAACCCAATTGGTCGCGCATCACGCGGCGGCGAATTTCTTCGACCTCGCCGGGCTTCAGGCTGCCCAGTTGAAACGGCCCGTAAGACACACGCAACAGGCGGTTCACGGCGTAACCGATATCCTCCATCGCGCGGCGAATTTCGCGGTTCTTGCCTTCGCGCAAGCCGATGGTCAGCCATGCGTTCGCGCCCTGTTGACGGTCCAGCGAGACGTCCATGGGTAAAAACCGCTCGCCTTCAATAACCAGCCCTTTGCGCAAGGGGGCAAAATCCTCGTCCTTGGGGCGGCCATTCACCCGCACGCGGTATTTGCGCAGCCATCCGGTCGAGGGCAGCTCCAGCTTGCGCTTGATGCCGCCATCGTTGGTCAACAGCAGCAACCCTTCGGAATTTAGGTCCAGCCGCCCGACGCTCATGACTCGGGGCATGTCCTCGGGCAGGTTGTCGAAGATCGTCGCGCGGCCCTTTTCGTCCCGCGTCGTTGTCACCAGACCAGGGGGCTTGTGATACAACCACAAGCGCGACGGTTCCGGTTCGGACACCGGCTTGCCGTCAACGGTGATCCTGTCTTTGCCGGTGACGTTCAGGGCGGGGCTGGTGATAGCCTTGCCGTTTACGGTCACACGACCGGCTTCGATCATACGTTCGGCTTCGCGGCGCGAGGCGACGCCCGCGCGGGCAAGCACTTTGGCGATCCGGTCGCCGGGAGGAGGGGTTTGTGTCATCCGCAGCCCATAGCGCATCCCGCCGCCTTGCGAAAGACAGGTTTCTGATGCAGTCAGGGGCATGGCATTCAGGTCTTACATGAATATCGCGCTAGATCAGGCGCGCGCCGCGGCCGAACGCGGCGAGGTTCCCGTGGGCGCCGTCATTGTGCAGGGTGGCCGGGTGGTCGCAGCAGCGGGAAACCGAACACGAGAACTGAATGACCCGACTGCACATGCCGAGATACTCGCTTTGCGCGCAGCCTGCGCCGAGGCTGGGTCCGAACGTCTGCCCGAGCATGACTTGTACGTCACGTTGGAGCCCTGCGCTATGTGTGCTGCGGCCTTGTCTGCTGCGCGTATACGTCGGGTGTATTATGGTGCAGGCGATCCCAAATCGGGCGGCGTGGCGCATGGCGCGCGGGTGTTTTCGCATCCACAAGCGCATCACAAGCCCGAAGTATTCGATGGTATTGCTGCGGCCGAGTGTGAAGATCTGTTGCGCCGGTTTTTTGCTGAAAAAAGAGAGCAAAAGTAACTTGGTCTTTGCTTCAATTCGCAGACCAATCCAGTTGATAGACAACTTGCTGCCCGCCGAATCCTTTCAGCGAAACTGACGCAGGTGGTCTGAATACTAAGTTATCCTCTGCCCCGACCAAAAGGCGCGTTACGTCGGTGACGTGAATTTCGTTTGGCCCGCTGATATCGGTGACGCGGGCTGCCTTGTTGACGACCGATCCGAAAAAATCCTCGTTCCGCTGTATGACATCTCCGGTGTGAATGCCGATCCGCAGCCCAAATGGTGTGTCGGAAGCTGCCGCAGCGTTTCGGCTTTGGATTTCGATCGCCGCCCTTAACGCGTTTTGAGGAGAGGCGAAAATCGACATGGTTCCGTCTCCAAGCGATTTGATCATCCGGCCGCGATTCGCCTTGATCATCTGCGAGGTCAGGGCAAAATGGTCAGCAATAACCTCTGCCCATCTGCGATCACCCAATCGCCGGGTGATCATTGACGAGTTCGCGATGTCAGTAAACATGACCGAAGCGGTGCCTTCGGTCTGATCATGTTGAAATTCGTGACGCGCTGCGTCGATCAGAGCGTTCAGCGCAGTGTGCTCGATCCCGATTTTTTCCATGTTCGAGGTGGGATTGGATACATGCGCCTGCACGACTTTCCAGACGCCGTCCTCAAGATGCAAAACAAATGTAAACCGGTGAAATGCAGACTTTCCATTCGAGGCAAAGGTCAATGTCGCGGTGCAATGCGCCCAGCCCGCGCTGCCGCATTCAAACGCTTCCAGCGAGTGTTCATCCCACTCAAAGTCGGGGATTTCTTTCGTGTGATCGGCAAACCCTCGGCGAAAAACCTGCCCCGACCACTCCTCGTTTTCCGCTGATCCCTGATACCGCAGATGCTCAGAAGACGAGAGCATGTTGACCAAGGTCGCGCGGTCCTTGAGGCGTACGGCATCGTTCCACCGTCTGACAACGGAGATCAATTCGGGGGAAGGAACGATGCCTTGGCTCATTCGTGCGCTATAGATTGATCGGCTGCATCACCACGGGCTCGATCACATCTACGCCGGGCAGCCCGTCGATCAGCGTTTGCGCGGATTGTTCCAGGATCGGGAATGTTTTGTAGTGGCAGGGAATCACGGTTTTGAAATTGAAATACCGCTTGGCAGCGTATGCAGCCCCCTTCATATCCATGGTGAAATGCCCGCCCGCCGACAGGATGCCGATATCGGGTTTGTAGTAGTCGCCCATCCAGTCCATGTCGGCCATTATGTCCGTATCCCCAGACACATATAGCATGTGCCCATCACCCGCGATCATGAACCCGACTTCGCTGCCACCGGTGCGCAAACCATCGGGTGTAGAGAAGGTCGAGCTGTGCGATGCGGGAACCATCGACACCATCACGCCGTTCAGGTTTACCGTGCCACCTTTGTTGAAGCCCACGGTCTCGATCCCTTCGGATTCGCTCCAATACCCCATCAGATCGTATTGGCCGACGACTGGAACCTTAAGGTGCTTGGCCAGTGACACAACATCCGCGACATGGTCGAAATGTGTGTGCGTCAACAGGATGTGGGTTGCCCCCTCAAGGGCTGCGTCGTGCTGGTCTTCGGGCAAAACCGGGTTTCCGGTCAGCCACGGGTCGATCAGCAACACTTGCCCTTCGGTCTCGACGCGAAAGCTGCCGTGACCCAGCCAGATGATATTCATGAAAAAACCTCCCAATCAGTCTGTTGGCTTTAACCTAGCATCGGCTATGTAAAAATTCATGGACTGGTTTCAGGAAATTGACGGGTATTGCGAACGGTTGTCGCCCGCTTATTGGGCCGAGCCGATAAATGCGGTCACGAACGCGGCCTTTCTGGTTGCCGCGTTGATTATGTGGATGCGCGTTCGGGGGCAGGGGATGCCGCTGGCCGTGGTTCTGGCGGCGATTCTGGCGGCGATCGGCGTGGGCAGCTATCTGTTCCACACACATGCACAGGTCTGGGCAGCGCTGGCGGATGTCGCGCCTATCCTGCTGTTTATTCTGGTCTACATTTTCGCGATAAACCGTGATGTCTGGCAGATGCGGCCGCTTTTTGCCGCCATCGTTACGGCGTTGTTTATCCCGTATGCAGCCGCGACCATACCTGTGTTCCAACTCGTGCCCGGTCTCGGCGGGTCGGCGGCCTATGCGCCGGTCCCGTTGCTAATCCTGATCTACGCCTTCTTGTTGCGCACGCGCGTTCCAGATACGGCCAAAGGGCTGGCCGTCGGCGCGATAATCCTGATCGCCTCAATTACATTCCGGGCGCTGGATGAACCGATCTGCGGTCATCTGCCGTTGGGTACACATTTCATGTGGCACATCCTGAATGCGACCATGCTGGGCTGGATGATCGAAGTTTACCGCAGGCACTTGACCCGCACGACTTAATCCTGAAAGGCGGCGGCAAGGTCGGCGGGCAGGTCGAATTCGTCCAATACGCGCGCGCGCCCTTCGGACGACATCTTACGGGCGGTCTTTTCGACGATGCTTTGGATTTTCTCGGCAGAGTGCTTTGCAGCGAAGGGTGCAAAATACCACTTTAGAAACACGAAACAGATCACATCTTCCAGCGCCTGAACCTCGTCGTCGCGCTTGATGCCCTGTTTGCGCAGCATTCGCTCAGCCGCTTCGATGTCGCCGGCGCCATATTCACTAAGCTCCATCAACCCGGCGACGACTTCGGCGTGGTGAACCGCTTGCGCTTTGCGCCATGCCAAATAGCCCGCGCGCCCTTCGGGGTATTCGCCGCGCGCAAGCTTCCAACGTTCCACATGTTGACCGCGCGCCGCGATTTGCAGCGGATCCGAGGCGTTTGGAAACAGCCGGTCCAACTCGGCGGTCATGCGCTGACCGTAGAGCAGGGCGGCAGGTTGGCCATCTTCCAGATTGGGGTCTTGTGCGTTGGCCGCGTCAATCGCGTCCAGAACTGCTTGTTTGCGCGGGTTCATCTTGTGCTCCGTCGAATGGCTGACTTTGTGTCCATCCTAGCGTGTCATCAGACTAAGCGCAGCAGGCGATTGTATAAAATCCGGGTCGGGGAGAGGGGAACCCGACCCGGACGAAGGGGGTCACATCACTTACCGACCTTCGTTTTATCTTGCGAGACAGGTTCCGAGACCGTTTCGGGGAAGGTCAGGTCGCGGGTCAGGCTGCCCATGGTCGGCCCGAATGCCTGTGCCTGCGCTGCCAGAAGGGTCGAGGTCAATACAAGGGCGGTCATGAACGTTTTCATCGTCTTACTCCGATTGTGCGTTTCCGTGAGTATGAAATGAACAGTTCAGTTCAGTTTTTCAAGAGGCGAAGTGAACTAATCGGTTTATTTTTTGCATAACGGCTATGCTTCATTTGCAGTCGGCTTGGGTCGCCGGGGCGAAAGGCGGGTAAATCCGCCCCCTGCCGCTCTTGCGACCGGGGCGGCAGACAGGTAAACGCCACCTAACGCATATGAGGTTTTCCGATGTCGATTGACCAAAGCACCGCCGCCAAGGTGGCCAAACTGGCCCGGATCAAGGTCGAGGATGACGCGCTGCCCGCGCTGGCATCCGAATTCAACACCATCCTTGGGTTCATTGAGCAACTGAACGAAGTAGATGTTGAAGGTGTCGAGCCCATGGTCTCGGTCGAGCCGATGCGCCTGAAACGGCGCGAGGATGTGGTCACCGACGGAAACCAGCAGGACAAGGTTCTGGCCAACGCCCCCGACGCGCGCGAGGGCTTTTTCGCAGTCCCCAAAGTGGTGGAGTAAGACATGAGCGATCTGAACAAACTGGGCCTGGCCGAGGCCCGCGATGCGCTGCGCAAGGGTGACGTTACCTCGGTCGAGCTGACCGAAGCCTGCCTGAAAGCCATTGATGACGCCGAGGCGCTGAACGCTTTTGTCCACAAAACGCCCGAGATCGCGCTGGAGCGCGCCAAGGCCGCGGACGCGCGGATCAAGGACGGCGACGCGCCTGCCATGTGCGGTCTACCCATCGGTATCAAGGATCTGTTCTGCACCAAAGGCGTGCCCTCGCAGGCGGCCTCGAAGATTCTGGAAGGCTTCAAGCCCGAATACGAATCCACAGTGTCGCAGCAACTGGCCGATGCTGGTGCTGTTATGCTGGGCAAGCTGAACATGGACGAATTTGCCATGGGTTCGTCCAACGAAACGTCCGTTTATGGCAATGCAGTTAGCCCGTGGCGTCGCGGCAATGACGATGCGCAGCTGACACCGGGCGGTTCCTCGGGTGGTTCGGCTTCGGCTGTTGCGGCTGACCTGTGTCTGGCCGCAACCGGCACCGACACTGGCGGTTCGATCCGTCAGCCCGCCGCGTTTACCGGCATCACCGGCATCAAGCCGACCTACGGCCGTTGCTCTCGCTGGGGCATTGTGGCCTTTGCGTCCTCGCTGGATCAGGCTGGTCCTATGACCAAGAACGTGCGCGATGCGGCGATCATGCTGGAAACCATGTGTGGCCATGACCCCAAGGATTCCACCAGCGCCGAATTGGCTGTGCCGAACTTTGAGGCGATGCTGACCGGCGACATCAAGGGCAAGAAAATCGGCATCCCTAAGGAATACCGTATGGACGGTATGCCGGCCGAGATCGAAAAGCTCTGGGCGGATGGCGCTGAGATGCTCAAAGCTGCTGGGGCCGAGATCGTCGATATCTCGCTGCCGCACACCAAATACGCGCTGCCTGCATATTATGTGATTGCCCCGGCCGAGGCGTCCTCGAACCTGGCGCGCTATGATGGCGTCCGCTATGGCCGCCGCGCCACGCTGGCCCAGGGCGATGGCATCACCGAAATGTACGAGAAAACCCGCGCTGAAGGCTTCGGTCACGAAGTTCAGCGCCGCGTGATGATCGGCACCTATGTGCTGTCGGCTGGTTTCTACGACGCCTACTACAACCGCGCCCGCCGCGTACGTACCCTGATCAAGAAAGACTTCGAAGACGTCTTTGCCGCAGGTGTCGACGCAATCCTGACGCCCGCCACCCCTTCGGCGTCGTTCGGGCTGGGTGAGATGACCGAAGCCGATCCGGTGCAGATGTATCTGAACGACGTCTTCACCGTCACCGTGAACCTTGCGGGCCTGCCCGGTGTCTCTGTCCCGGCAGGTCTGGACGCACAGGGTCTGCCGTTGGGTCTGCAGTTGATCGGACGTCCTTGGGAAGAGGGCGATCTGCTCAACACGGCCTACGCGCTGGAAAACGCCGCCGGGTTTGTGGCCAAGCCGGGCAAATGGTGGTAGGTCTGGGCGCAGGCAAGACAACACGGAGCAGCCGGATGCGATTTACGTTTCTGATCCCCGCAATCGGGTTTGTGGCCGCCTGCAACACGGTGGCCCCGATACAGGGGACCGACTTCAACACGCCGTCTTATCAGGCGCAGCGTGAGGCCCAATTGGCTGGCCAAGGCTACACGGGCAACCCTCTGGTCGGCCCGGTAGACGTGTCAGAGCAGGCGCTTGGCGCGCCGGGTACAGCACTGCCCCCATCAGGAGACAACGCGGACCTGGCCTCTGCTACTGCGGCGGCATTGGCTAGTACATCTGCCTCTGGTGCACCTTTGACGGCTCCGGTTGCGACAGAGCTTCCGAGCAACAACGCCATCTCGGATGAGCAGGATTTCGGGGCTGTATCTGACCGCCGTTCCATCGAGTCAGATGCGGCACGGATCGAGCAGAATCGTCAAACCTATGAGGTGGTTGCCCCAACAGCGATCCCTCAGCGGGGCACCGATGGACAGCCCAACATTGTGCAATACGCGTTGAGCACTTCAAATCCGGTTGGTACGCAGCTCTATAGCAGGGCAGGGTTCAACCTACAGGCCAAGGCGCAAAGGAATTGCGCAAAATTCCCGTCGGCGGATCAAGCACAGATCGAGTTCCTGTCCAATGGTGGCCCGCAGCGCGACCGTAAGGGGTTGGACCCGGACGGAGACGGGTATGCCTGCGGCTGGAACCCCAGCGCGTTTCGCAGTGCCGTCAACAACTGACCTGACTCCGATCTGGCACCCTTCCCCCAATTTCGGCTCACGCAGGGACGGGTTGGCGCCGTCGCTTGTCGTTCTGCACTACACCGCAATGAACAGCGCCCAGGCGGCGTTGGATCGCCTCTGCGACCCGCAATACGAGGTGTCCGCCCACTACCTGATCGGTTGTGGCGGCACGCTCTGGCAGATGGTGCGCGAAGAAGACCGTGCCTGGCACGCCGGGGCAGGCGAGTGGCACGGCCAGACTGATATCAACTCGCGCTCGATCGGGATCGAGCTGGACAATCGCGGCGACCACCCCTTTTCCGAGCCGCAACTGGCGACACTCGAAACCCTTCTGCCCGCAATCCTGTCGCGCTGGAATATCCCGCCATCCGGCATGATCGGTCATTCCGACATGGCTCCGGGTCGCAAGATCGACCCCGGCCCGCGCTTTCCTTGGTCTCGGCTGGAACACCAAGCCCTTGCCGCCCAATCGGGCGCAGGCGATTGCCCGCAAAACCTCACACAAGACGCGTTCCGCGCTGCTGCCCGCGCCGCAGGCTATACTGCCCAAACCGACGACGATACGCTGCTGGCAACTGTGCGCCTGCGTCACCGTCCAAGTGCAAAAGGCCCTTTGCACCCTGACGATTTCGCCGCGCTTATCCCCTAGAACCTGATCCGCCCTTCATCTGGCCAAAAATACCTCGGGGTTGAATTGGCCGCAGGCCAAGAAGGGGCTGGCCCCTTCTACCAACCAATCCACTCTTGACGCCGCCTGGCCCAAAGCCTACCCAGCCCATGCGCGGAGGGCCGGATGGCCGCTGGGGTCGCAAGACCCGAGAGGAAAGTCCGGACTCCACAAGACAACGGTGCCGGGTAACGCCCGGGCGGGGTAACCCGACGGAAAGCGCCACAGAAATCAGACCGCCACACGCGTGTGGTAAGGGTGAAACGGTGGGGTAAGAGCCCACCGCGCCGCTGGCAACAGCGGCGGCACGGCAAGCCCCACCGGGAGCAATGCCAAATAGGGTCCCCGCGCGGGCCGGTCGGCGCCCGCCGATACCGCCGCTAAGCCTGTCTTGGCCCAGAGGGACCGGGTTGGCAGCTTGAGCCGCGCAGCAATGCACGGCCTAGAGGAATGGTCATCGAAGGGGGTAACCCCGGAACAAGATCCGGCTTACAGGCCCTCCGCGCATATTCCCTGCTCACTTGCCCGGAGGTGAATAGGCTCCGGCAAGTTTGGCAGCTTTTTTCTGAATCGCGACAAAATCTTTGGCCTTCCATGCGCGAACAGTCTCGACCTTGGAAACCGCGCCCGAGGCTGCGACGGCCATGCCGACCGCGACCGCATCAGTTCCGTCAGGTGCTTCGCTGATAACAACCACGTCGTTTTCGCCAGTTGTCACATAAAAAGCCAATAACTTGCCTCCGACTTTCTTTAAAAGAGCTTTCACCGGTCCCGTCCGATCCGCCGGCTTCTTAAGCATCCCACGGACACCGCCCTGCGAATAAGTGGCGTAAGTAATGAAAATTGGCATGTCTACCTCCTGAAAAAATGAAGGGGACCCTTAAGTTGGCCGGCCCCGAAAGCCGAGTATCTTGATCACGTCACCGGAATCGAAAGCCCTGCCATCAACCAACCACCGAATACGATCAAGGCAATGCCGGTCAGGGGAACCAGCCATCTTGCATGCGGGATAAGTTTTTCCAGCGCGACATACACGGCGATCCCGACAATCCAATAAAGGTTCATAACGCCGCCAACAAACAGCAGCAGCATCAGCGCCCAGCAGCACCCAAGGCAATATGCCCCATGCAGTGCGCCGGTACGAAAGGCGCCAACTGCACGCGGTCTGCTATGGTCGGCCAAAAAATGCGCAGGGTTGCGGCAATGACGCAGGCATGCAGTTTTCAGGCTGGACAGTTGATAGAGCCCGGCCGCCAACAGAATAATCCCGGCAAAGGTTCGGGATCGGATCGTCATCATCGGTCCGTCGGATAACCCGACCTGTTCCAACCCCCATTGCGCTCCTGTTGCCAATGCGCTGAAGACCGCCCAAGTCACCAGATACCCGCCCAGAAACACCATGCTCAGGACAGCGGACCGGGCCTTTTCAGGCCCCATGCGTTTGATCGCGCTATAAAGCAAAACGGTAGGAGCAGCGCTGGGTGTCATCATGGCGATCATCATCACCCACCACATTAGAAAAATAAGGATGGCGTAAGGCAGGGTCCACGTCGTTTGACCTGCCATTGTCATTGGCTTTCCGATCGGTTCGGCCATGCGGGTCATGTCCACTGCGGACATGTTCATACCAATGCCAACTGTTGTGTACCACGCAGCGCCAAGGACGACTGCGAGGACACTCAGCAACACGACTAGTCGGTCATGGCGTAAGACACGATCAATGGCTCCGGCCGAAGCCGCTTTGTTCTTGGACGTCATGATCGCACCTGTTCACGCGCCAAGAACGCCGTGGCCTGATATGTTGAGATGCGCCAAATGCGCATGGGTGGCGTCAAAGCTCAGGCTGATCTCGCCACCCGTTGTCCGTGCTTTCCCCGAGGCGGCCTCGGCCTGACGGTATTCAAATCCATTCGGTAATTGAATGGATGCCCGATGGGGAAGACCCGATACGATATGAGGAATCGGATTGACCTCAAGATCGAAGACACCATGAACCTTTGCGTGGCCTGTGCGGTCTTCGCGGGACCAGCTCAACTCGATCGGTACATAGAGTGTTTCGTGTTTGTTTGGTGCCATGGCGCTATAGACGAACCAGAATGTCGCCATTTCATCCGTGTCCTGACCAGTCATGATAGCTTGCATCGCCGCCCGCTGATCGGCCGAGGCCGAGACGTCGATCACCAATTGCATTTGGCCGTTGCCTTCGTGAATCGGGCCCGGCCAATAGTAGACGCCTGCCGCGCGGATTCCCGCAAGATCGGTGTCTCCGTAGTGGCCGCTTTGGATATCATAAACAACAACCGCTTCGCAGTTGCCATGCGTCGGCAAAACGCTGAATTGGCACGGGCAACCGAAGTTGCAGTTGCAATTGGCCAATTCCTCGGCCTGAAGTTCCCATTCTGTCATAATAGCCCCCCAAGTGTACGGCATGATAAAACCGCGCTGCCCCAGGGTTTTGCCTGTGATCCGATGCCTCGTGCATCCCGCCGGAATGCAGCCTTTTGGTCTGCTCCGACCACAGAACTGTATCACGGAACCGTGATCCCACCAAATCGACACAGTCCGGCTGTCGCGCGTCAGATGGAATTGTGCGGAAAAGACACCGATTCAGGTTGACTCGGCTGTGCGACCGGGTAAAAGCGCACGCTCATAGGAATTCAACCGAAAGGCCCCTGCCTTTTCGGACGCAGGAGATAACCATGGCGAAGCCGACGACAATCAAGATCCGTCTGAACTCGACCGCGGGCACGGGCCACTTCTACGTGACCAAGAAAAACGCGCGTACCATGACCGAGAAAATGACCATTCGTAAATACGATCCGGTCGCTCGGAAACATGTCGAGTACAAGGAAGGCAAGATTAAGTAATCTGCCGTCCCTCTTGGACAGTTTGGAAGGCCTCGTGTTTACGGGGCCTTTTTTCGTTTGAAACTGGTCAGATGGTGCATCTCGGGCGACCTTGTGCTGCATCTGTGCCGTTGCAACGGCGCATCAGCCCTAAAGCTATTCGCTACGGCTGCGGGTTGCTTTTTGGAACGCCTTTCTCATACGCTTCAGCTAATCGTTCCAAAATGTTGGCCGTCATGAAAAAAATCTTGTTATCCACAGCTACCGTTCTGGCCCTTGCGGCCTGTGAGGACCCTTACAACCGCTCAGGTGTCGGCTTTACCGGCATTGATGGTGAGCCCCGGACAATTGCGGATGTTCCGGGTGCGGTCGCCTTCTTGCCTGAGGCGACGAACGTACCCGCAGAACTCGCCGTCTTGCCGGCGGTGCCCGTGACGACAAGCGAAACCGACCCGCAGAAAATCGCGCGGATCGCGATTGACAATGGCGGCCGCAGTGACACCAATTCAGTCGTGCTGACCGGTTCAGACACAAACCTGTTCCTTAGCACAGTCAGCGTAAACGGAACGCTGTATGGTGTGTTGCGCACCGCGAATAACTCGACCCGTATCGACAACGAAATCGGAGCAGCCTTCGGTCGTAACGCCGAACAGTTCACTGGTTGTTTGCCTGCGGGCAATGTGTTCCGCAAAGGGTCGTCGCAGCGCAGCTCGGGCTTTGCTGTTCCTCTGAACTGCAGCTGATCTTTTCTTTAAGCCGTCCAAGACGAAAGGCCCTCACCGGATAGTGGGGGCCTTTTTGGGTGTACTAAATAGCCGGCGAAAAAAAAGGGCGAGCCATTGGCTCGCCCTGAATTGCGTGGTCTGAAGACCGCTTTACTCGCGGTTGCCGAACAACTGCAGCAGGAACATAAACATGTTGATAAAGTCGAGATACAGGCTCAGTGCGCCCATGATCGCTGCTTTACCCAACCATTCCTGATCACCCGAATGGGCCATTTGCAGGTAAGTGGTTTTGATGTTCTGCGTGTCGTATGCGGTCAGTCCAGCGAAGATCAGCACACCGATGACCGAGATTGCAAAGGCCATGGCTGAGGATGCAATGAAGATGTTCACGATAGATGCTACGATCAGACCAATCACGCCCATGATCAGGAACGTGCCCATCGCCGACAGATCTTTCTTTGTCGTGTATCCATACAGCGACAGCCCCGCAAAGGCGATGGCAGTGATAAGGAAGACCTGAATGATCGACTCGCCGGTAAAGACCAAGAAGATCCAGCTGATCGAAACGCCCATAACGGCTGCGAACAGATAGAATACCGTCTGTGCAGCTGCTGCCGACATACGGTTGATCCCAGCGCTAAAGCCAAAAACAAAGGCCAGCGGCGCGAACATGATCACCCATCTCAGCGGCGATGAAAACAGGGCGGCACCCAGCGATGTCAGGTATTTGTCAGCGCTCAGTTGCGCCGCTGCCGCCGATGGGTCGGTTGTTGTTGCCAGGCCGGCAATTGCCCAAGCCGCCGCAAATGTTATCAGCATGCCGACGGACATGGTGCCGTAGACTTTATTCATGTGGGCGCGCAGGCCCTCGTCAATCTGGGCAGCGCGCGCGCCGGCCGCTGTCCGGATCGTGTCAAATTGTGCCATAAAAGGGTCTCCCTTCGTTAATTCTTAGCGCGCCCGCGAGAGGGCGGCGTTCCCCGCAAATATCGGCAACTGCGGGCAAGCTTTCAAGGGTTTAGCGCAGGATTCCGGTTAAAACTGACAACAAAAATGGCGACCTGCTGATGCGGATCGCCATTCCAGGAAAAAAGATCAATTTAAAAATCATCTTTGCCAGAATTCCGGCGCATCCCAGATTTTGCGCGAGGCCTCTGCCTGGGCCTGTTCGCGGGTGATTCCGATGTCTTCCAATGCGCGGGCATCCAGCCGAGCCAGGGTACAGCGCTGGCGATACAAAGACACGGCGTCCATCAACGTTTTCAAGCCAAACCGGCGGCGCGGTGGACAGGGGTGGTGGAGTGCAACTTGGGTCATAATTTATGTCCTTTCCTTTGTTTGCGATGAATATCGCCCGTCTCATCAACTTCCTTGATTTATATGGCGTGGTATGACACATTTTAAAAATGAATGTTTTTGATCTGATCCATAAGGAATCGTGAAGATGCGAAATCTCGATGTTACGACGCTGCGATCCTTCGTGGCCGTAGCCGACCAAGGCGGAGTGACCCGCGCCGCCGGGTTCCTGCATCTGACGCAATCTGCCGTCTCAATGCAGCTGAAGCGTTTGGAAGAGCTTTTGGGTCTGGATCTGTTGGACCGCAGCGGTCGGACCATTGCGCTGACACCCTCGGGCGAACAGCTGTTGGCGTACGCACGGCGTATGGTCGCTTTGAATGATGAGGTGATCTCGAAGCTGACGGACCAGGCCTATGAGGGAGAAGTCGTGCTTGGTGTACCGCATGACATTGTATACCCGGCCATTCCGCGTGTCTTGAAGCAGTTCAATGCAGATTTCCCTCGGGTGCGCATCCAACTGGTGTCGTCTTTCTCGTTGCAGCTCAAGGATATGTTCAAGAAAGGCGAATGTGATTTGATCCTGACGACCGAGGGCGGGGCGTCCGATGGTGCTGAATCGATCGCAGAATTGCCTTTGCGCTGGGTCGGTGCGCCGAATGGGTCTGCTTGGCGTAAGCGTCCATTGCCCTTGGCCGAAGGGCGCCGGTGCCTTTTCCGACCCAAGGTGATCAGCGCCCTTGACGCACAGGACATTCCCTGGGAACTGACCGTCGACGCCGAAGATGATCGTACAATCGAGGCAACGGTCAGTGCCGACTTGGCTGTAAGCGCGATGCTGGAAGGGACCGAGGCCGCACATCTCGAGCTTATCGACTCCGGCGGTGCTTTGCCCGATCTGCCTGTGCAGATGATCAACTTGTACGGTGGAGAGGCGGGCCGAGGTGATGTGGTCGAGGCCCTGGCTGCTTTGGTCCGTCAAAATTTCCGCATGTTGGTCGGCACGCCCTTGAAGGCGGTCGCGGGGTAGGGGGTTCAGATAGTGATCACGACTTTTCCGGTCGCGGTCCGATCCCGTAGCATCTGCAAACCTCTGGCTGCTTCGGTCAGCGGAAACGTATGACTGATATAAGGTTTTATGCGCCCTTCGGTATGCCACTGGAACAGGGTTTGAAAGCTCTTTTGCACGATTTCCGGGCGGAAGTTCAGATACCCACCGATATAAAAACCTATGACGGTCAGGTTTTTGACCAGCAGATGATTCGCTGGGATTTGCGGGACTTCGCCGCCGGCAAAGCCGATTGGCACTAATCTTCCTTCGGGGTTTGTGGCGCGAAATGCGGCTTTGAACACATCGCCGCCGATTGCATCATAGACGACATCAGCGCCGCCCAATTCCTTGACCCGCATGCGAAGGTCCTCAGAGCTATCAATCAAGTGATCCGCTCCCGCCTTGCGGGCCACCTCCAGCTTTTCAGAGCCACGTGCCTGCGCGATGACGGTAGCCCCCATAAGTTTGCCGATTTCAACCGCAGTTAAGCCAACGCCTCCGGCGGCGCCGGTGACTAAAAGTGTTTCGCCCGGTTGCAGCTGCGCTCTGTGATCCAAAGCCATATGCCCTGTTCCGTAGGCAATCTGGATGGCGGCGGCGTCTTCAAAGCTCATGCTGTCTGGCATCGGGATCGCCCGCGCAGCCTCGAATACACCATACTCGGCTAGCCCACCTTGGCCTGAATAGATGGCGATGCGATCGCCCGGATTAAGGTGCGTGACGTCGGGCCCGCAGCTGTCGACAATCCCAGCGATTTCCATGCCCTGGGTGAATGGGGCCGGAGGCGTGTCCTGATACGTGCCCTTTTGCATCAACAGATCGGCAAAATTCAGGCCACAGGCTTTGATGGCAACGCGAATCTGTCCTGGACCGGGCTCGGGTATGTCCAGATTGCACAGCCGGGGTTCGGCCCCGATGGTTTCGATTCTAAAAGCCTGCATCAACTCGCTCCGTGTTTGCGGCATAGATTCGGTTTGTCCGGCCGTTGTCAATTCATTACCGGGCGAGACAACCTAAGGCAGCGCAGTGATTACATAATATTGCAATGCGTGTATGCGTTTATGTCTATTGCGATTGCACAACCGTAAACCATTGTTGGGTAATCTCGATTCAACCCGCTTGAAAAAATCAACAAAAGGCGCAATATTGCGCTATGGTGCTGATTTGGGGGCATGTTCCAAATTAGGGAGTGGTTAAGCGCGACTCGCTAGTGATGCGGTGGTGGTGTACGCCGTGCGTCCCTGGAAGTTGTGTGTAGTAGAGGAGAATACCGATGACCCATCACGTCGATGTCCATGTGGGCAAGCGCGTACGGCATCGCCGTTGGCTGATTGGGATGACTCAACAGCAGCTGGCGCAGCAGGTTGGTATCAAGTTTCAGCAAATCCAGAAGTATGAAACAGGGGCCAACCGAATCAGCGCATCCCGCCTGTGGGACATTGCCGAGGCACTAGATGTTCCGGTCAGCTTTTTCTTTGAAGGTCTGGAAGAGGCTGAGAAAGAAACCGCTGGCAAGAAATCGGTTCCTGCGGATCTGATGGGGGACAAGGAAGCACTGGATCTGGTTCGCTCGTATTATGCGATTCCTGAAAACCAGCGCCGCCGTCTTTTCGAACTGGCTCGGGTTCTCAGCGACGTCGCTTGAATTAGCGGGTTGACTCTGATGCCGGTGATCCTCACGGGTGTCGCATGCAACAGATCTCGCTCAGTGACATAGAAGTAGCACAGGAAATGGCCGACGCCGCGCGCGAGGTCATTCTTCCTTTTTTCCGGAAACCGGATCTGGAAACCTCGAACAAGCTGACTGACGGTTTTGACCCGGTCACTGTCGCGGACCGGGCGGCGGAACAGGCCATGCGGGCGGTTCTGGCGCGTCACCGTCCAGACGATGGCATTTTTGGTGAAGAATATGGGCAGGTCGAGGGTCTCAGCGGTCGCACCTGGGTGTTGGATCCGATCGACGGAACCCGAGGCTTCATCAGTGGCACTCCGACTTGGGGGGTTCTGATTGCCCTCAGCACTCAGGACGGACCCGTCATGGGGGTGATTGATCAGCCCTATATTGGCGAGCGTTTCATAGGGTCGGCGGATACTGCCGAGGTCTCAGGTCCGACTGGTACGCAACCTTTGAAGACGCGCGCGACTGAAACGCTGGACCAAGCCGTTTTGTTTACCACGTTCCCCGAAGTGGGAACTTCGGAAGAACGCGCAGGATTTGAATCCGTAGCGCAGCACGTACGCCTGACACGTTACGGCATGGATTGTTATGCCTACGCGTTGTTGGCAGCGGGGCAGGTCGATCTGGTGATTGAATGCGGCTTGAATGCCTATGATATTCAGGCACCTATCGCAGTGATCGAGGCTGCAGGCGGTATCGTGACTGACTGGCAAGGTGGCCCGGCACATCAGGGTGGACGCGTGCTTGCTGCGGCGAATGTTGACCTGCATGCCAAGGCGCTGGCCATTCTGCACGACGTTTGAAACGGGTTGATGCGGGGGCGATGGTCAGGTAGCGTTCATCCCGCTGGTTCTTGAGCCCGTTTTCCGCCAGCTATCGCACTCCATGCATGAAACGGGCATGTGCAAGGAGGGCGAAGTGACAGAATTCCTTATCAAAAACGCAGACTCAGTCCTGACCATGGATGACGCGCGCCGTGAACTGGCGGGTGCGGATATCTTGGTCCGGGGCGGTCAGATTACTGCGATTGGCCATGGGCTGACAACGCTGGGGGACGTGCACGATGCAGCCGGATGCGTCGTCACGCCAGGTCTGGTTAATACGCACCACCACCTCTATCAGACCCTTACGCGTGCTGTCCCAAATGGGCAGAATGCATTGCTGTTTGGGTGGTTGCAGACGCTCTACCCGATCTGGTCACGATTTGGGCCGGAAGAGATGTTTGTCTCGGCTCAGATCGGGCTGGCCGAGCTTGCTTTGTCGGGCTGCACCCTGAGTTCGGATCACCTGTATCTTTACCCCAACGGCGCAAGATTGGACGATACCATAGCCGCGGCGGCCCAGATTGGCCTGCGTTTTCACCCGACCCGAGGCGCGATGAGCATTGGCGAAAGCGACGGAGGCTTGCCACCGGACGCTTTGGTTGAAAAGGAACAGGCAATCCTAGACGACATGATCCGCGTTGTGGACGCCTTCCATGATCCGTCCGAAGGCGCAATGTGCCGCGTTGGGTTGGCCCCCTGTTCGCCGTTCTCGGTCAGCCGGGATTTGATGCGGGATACAGCTGTTCTGGCGCGCGACAAGGGCGTGATGCTGCACACCCATCTGGCCGAGAATGACGAGGATATCGCCTATTCTCAGGCCCAATTCGGCTGCCGTCCGGGGCAATATGCCGAAGATCTGGGCTGGACGGGTTCGGATGTCTGGCACGCCCACTGCGTCAAACTGGACGGGGCCGAGATTGACCTTTTCGCCCGCACTCAAACCGGCGTCGCCCATTGTCCCTGTTCGAATTGCCGTCTGGGGTCGGGGATTGCCCCGGTCCGAGCGATGCGAGATCGCGGCGTTCCGGTGGGTCTGGGTGCGGACGGCTCGGCCAGCAATGACAATGGCAGCCTGATCCTTGAAGCCCGGCAAACCATGCTGCTGCAACGGGTCGCAAACGGAGCCGATGCGATGTCTTCCCGCGAGGCACTGGAAATCGCCACGCGCGGCGGTGCGGATGTGTTGAACCGCCCTGATTGTGGCCGGCTAGAGCCCGGAAAACGCGCCGACATTGCCATCTGGGACACGCGCGGCATCGAAAGCGCGGGCAGTTGGGACAAGGCCGCGCTGCTGTTGTCCGGCCCGATGAAGGTCAAACATCTGTTCGTTGAAGGCCGCCAAATCGTGCGTGACGGACAGATCACAACGCTGGACCTGCCCAAAATCATCGAAACTCAAAACCGCCTCGCTCGCGCGTTGGCAGGTTAGGCGCGGGTCCGCTCTTCATCTGGTCAAAAATACCTCCGCCGGAGGCATGGGCCGCAGGCCCATCAAACTGAAACAGCCCGCCCCCCGATCCAGACCTCTGCAATGGCGCGGTCGTCACCCATCATGATGGTGGGGAAGATCGCCTCCCATATATCGTCCGCACAAGCTTCGCGCTGGGCGATAGCAGGGGTTGAGGCCAGATCGAGCACAACCAGATCCGCTTCCATACCCGGCTCAACATTTCCGATCCGGTCGTCCAGCCGCAGCGACCGCGCTGACCCGACAGTGCCCAGCCACAACAGCTGCGCCGCGTGCAAAGGCGCGCCGCGCAGCTGGCCGATCTCATAGGCCGAGGCCATCGTGTGCAGCATTGAAAAGCTCGACCCGCCGCCCGTATCCGTGGCCAGCCCTACCCGGTGCCCGTCGCGCATCAACCCGGTCATGTCGAACAGGCCCGAGCCAATGAAGGTATTCGAAGTCGGGCAATGGATCAGCGCCGCGTCCACCTCGCGCAGACGATCCCGTTCGCGCGCCTCCAGATGGATGACGTGGCCGTAGACGCCATGCGATCCCAGCAGGCCGAATTTCTCGTAGGTATCCAGATAATCCCGCGCTTCGGGAAACAGCTCGCGGACCCATGTGATCTCATCGGTTTGTTCGCTCAGATGGGTCTGCATCAGGCAATGGGGGTGTTCGGCCCAAAGCGCGCCCATCGCCTCCAGCTGCTCGGGCGTCGAGGTCGGCGAAAAACGCGGCGTGATCGCATAAGACAGACGGTCGATGCCGTGCCATTTCTCCAACAGCGCCTGCGACTGGTCATAGGCGGTCTGCGCCGTGTCCCGCAGCGCCTCGGGCGCGTTGCGGTCCATGCAGGTCTTGCCCGCGACCACCCGCTGATTGCGGGCCTGCGCTGCGGAGAAAAACGCGTCCACACTCTCAGGATGAATGGTGCAGAAACTGCACATGGTCGTTGTGCCGTGCGCTGCCGTCAGGTCCAGGTAACGGTTGGCGATCTTAGCGGCATAGGCGAGATCGCCGAACTTCATCTCTTCGGGGAAAGTGTAAGTGTTCAGCCAGTCGATCAGGCGTTTGCCCCAGCTGGCGATCATCGCCGTCTGGGGGTAATGCACATGCGCATCCACGAACCCGGCCATGATCACGTGCTGTCCGTGGTCGACCACTGCCGCCTCGGGGTGTTCTGCGCGCAGGCCGGTGGCGTCCCCAACGGCCGCGATGCGGTTGCCGTCGATCAGTACCGCCTCGCTGATCTTAACCGCATCGGTGGGGTTGCCCTCAAAGGGCGAGCCCTCAAAGCTTAGAACACGGCCTTTCAGCAGCGTTTTTTGCGCCATTTTTTATCATCTCCGCCTGTATGGGGTGTGGAAACACCATAGGGCGGCTAAACTTGTCGGTAAATCGGCGCATTGTCATTGTTTTCCGATAGCTGCTTCTTCTAATTAGAGGCCAATGACCAGAACACGGGGGCAGACATGACCACAGGCTTTGATGAACCCGTAACCGATGCGACCAGCGATGATGACGCCTATGCGCTGGACCGGCGGACAGTAGCGGCGATCCTCTACGCCGTTGACATAGATGACCGCGACAAGCTGGTCGAGCTGATGGAGCCGCTGCACGCCGCCGACATCGCCGACCTGCTGGAGCAGATCAACCCTTACGACCGTGCCCGCCTGATCCGTCTGTATGACAAGGAATTTGACGGTGACATCCTGTCGGAACTGGATGAGGCGATTCGTGAAGAGGTGATCGGCGTTCTGCGCCCGGACGTTCTGGCCGACGCTGTGCGCGACATGGAAAGTGACGATGTTGTCGACCTGTTGGAAGACCTGGAAGAGCCGCAGCAGGAGGCGATCCTTGACGCGTTGGAGGATTCCGAGCGTGTCGCCGCTGAACAGGCGCTGTCCTACCCCGAGAACTCGGCCGGTCGCCTTATGCAGCGCGAGGTGGTTATGGCCCCGGAGCATTGGTCGGTAGGGCAGGCCATCGACTTTATGCGCGCCAATGATGATCTGCCCGAGCAGTTCTATCACGTGGTGCTGGTCGACCCGCGCCTGAAACCTGTGGCGCAGGTGACTTTGGGCAAGCTGATGGCGACGCGGCGCGATGTTCCTCTGCATGACATCGCCGAAGAAGAGTTTCATACCATCCCCGTGGATCAGGACGAGGAAGACGTGGCTTATGCGTTCAACCAATACCACCTGATCTCGGCCCCGGTGGTGGATGAAGATGGGCGGTTGGTCGGCGTGATCACCATCGACGACGCCATGGTCGTGCTGGATGAAGAACACGAGGAAGATATCCTGCGTCTGGCTGGGGTCAGTGACGAAAGCTCGATTTCGGACAGTGTCGCGGCGACCAGCAAGCGGCGTCTGCCTTGGCTGGCGGTGAACCTGTGTACGGCGATCTGCGCCTCGCTGGTGATTTCGCAGTTCGAGGCGGCGATTGATCAGCTGGTGGCGCTGGCGATTCTGATGCCGATCGTGGCCTCGATGGGGGGCAATGCGGGTACGCAATCGCTGACTGTGGCGGTGCGGGCGCTGGCCACGCGCGACCTGACGGCGGCCAACGTGATGCGGGTGATCCGGCGGGAATTGCTGGTGGGGATGCTGAACGGGCTGTGTTTTGCCGTCGTGCTGGGCACGGTGGGGATGATGTGGTTCGATTCTCCGATGCTGGGTGTCGTGATCGGGTCGGCCTTGGTCGTGAACATGATCATCGCAGGCTTTGCGGGTACGGTAGTACCGGTGGTGCTGGACCGTCTGGGCGTTGACCCTGCGCTGGCGTCGGGGACTTTTGTGACCACCACTACGGATGTCATGGGGTTCTTCATCTTTCTGGGGCTTGCCAGCGTGGTGCTACTGTGACCGATCTGATCGAAATCAAAGCCGCCGCGCGTAAGGCGGCTTTTGCGCGCCGCAAAGCCGCGTTTGACACGCGATTGCCCGGTGCGGCCGGACGTTTATCCGAAGTGCTGGCAGGGCACCGGGGCGTACCGATCTCGGGCTATATGCCAATCCGCACCGAGATTGATCCACTGCCCGCCATGGCCGAGGCTTCGGCCTATGGCCCCGTCGGTGTGCCTGTCATTCAGGCCGCCGCGCAGCCGCTGAGGTTTTCCCGCTGGACGCCCGAGGGGGCGCTGAAAGACGGCCCGTTCGGTGCGAAAGTGCCCGAGGTCGACGACTATTTCGACCCCGAGATACTGATCGTGCCGCTGGTGGCGTTTGATGCACAAGGCGGGCGTCTGGGCTATGGGGGCGGGTTTTATGACCGCACGCTAGAAGGGCTGCGCGCCCAACGCCCGACGCTGGCCATCGGGTTCGCCTTTGATGCTCAGGAAGCGGAAGGGCTGCCGCTGGAACCGACAGATCAACCGCTGGATATGGTGATCACCGAAAGCCGGGTTCTGACGTTTTAAACTAGCCCATGTTTTCTGCGCGGAAGAACTCCCACGCGTCTTGTTTTGACCCGTCGGGCAGGGTGCAGGTTCCGGTCTGTCCCTCGGCGCCGTCCACGATTTCATATGTGCCGCCTTTTTCGACGCAGAACGTAGCCGCAGGATTGGCCAGTCCGACCTCAGGCCCGGGGGTGGGGTCACAGGCGGCCAACGGAGTCAGTAAAGCGGCCGAGAGGATGTAGCGGGTCATGAATGTCTCCTGATGCAATATGTTTCCCTGCGTTATGGCGGCAGTTTAACCACTTGTGCTTGGCCGAGGCCACACTTAGGACGGTTCGTATGAGAATATTGTTTCTGGGTGACGTTATGGGCCGTGCAGGACGCACGGCCATTCAACAACATTTGCCACGTCTGCGCGATGAATGGCGGCTGGATTTTGTTGTGGTCAATGGCGAGAACGCGTCGAACGGGATGGGGCTAACCGGCGATCACGCCAAGTTGCTGCTGGATGCAGGGGCCGATTGCCTGACGCTGGGCGATCACGCGTTTGACCAGAAAGACATGCTGCAATTCATCGAGAAAGAGCCGCGCGTCGTGCGCCCCGTAAACTTCGCCAAAGGCGCGCCCGGGCGGGGGCATCGTTTGTTCAACGCGCCGGGGGGGCGCAAGGTGCTGGTGGTGCAGGTGCTGGGGCAAGTCTTTATGAAGCGGCCCTTTGATGATCCGTTCTCGGGTGTTGAGCCGATCCTGAAATCCCACCCGCGCGGCGGGCAGGCGAATGCGATCATTGTCGATATGCATTGCGAGGCGACGTCGGAAAAGATGGCGATGGGTCACTATTGCGACAAGCGCGCCAGCCTTGTGGTCGGCACGCACACACATGTGCCTACAGGTGACGCGCAGATTCTGCCCGGCGGGACGGCTTATCTGACCGATGCGGGGATGTGCGGCGACTACGACTCGGTCATAGGTATGGATAAAGTCGAGCCGATGCGCCGCTTTATCACCGGGATGCCCAAGGCGCGGTTCACCCCCGCCAATGGTGAGGCCACCTTAAGCGGCGTGTTTGTCGAGACCGATGATCGCGACGGGCAGGCAAAATCTGTGCATATGGTGCGTGTTGGCGGGCGATTGCAGCAGGCGGGGCCGCAGTAAGGCTTGCTCTGTCTCGCGCAATGCGTGAAACTGACCGCCGGGCCAGAGGTCGGACACACCAGGAATGCAATTCATCCAACTGACAGAGACGGGCAGCGCGATACTGGCGCTGATGGTTGTCGCGGGCATGTTCATTATGTTCCTGCGCGAGATATACCCAACTGAAGTGGTGGCTATTGGCGGCGTGGCCGTCATGCTGCTGACCGGTATCTTGCCTTACCAAAGCGCGCTGGTCGTGCTGTCCAACCCCGCGCCGTGGACCATTGCAGCGATGTTCATCATCATGGGGGCGCTTGTGCGTACCGGCGCGCTGGATGCGTTTACCTCCACCGCGCAAAAGCAGGCGCAGGTGAACCCGCGCTTTGCTATCGGTCTTCTGATGGCTTTTGTCGTTTTGGCTTCGGCCGTGGTGTCGAATACGCCCGTGGTCGTGGTGATGATCCCGGTCTTTGTGCAGATTGCACGGACGCTGAACGTGCCGGCCTCAAAGCTGCTGATCCCGCTCAGCTATGCGGCGATTCTGGGCGGAACGCTGACCCTGATCGGCACGTCGACCAACCTGTTGGTGGATGGTGTGGCCCGGTCGCAGGGCATGGCCCCTTTTACCATCTTCGAGGTCACGCCATTGGGCATCGCACTGGTGATCTACGGCATGGTCTATCTGCGGTTCATTGCGCCGCGCCTGCTACCGGATCGCGACAGCATGGCTTCACTTCTAAGCGACCGCTCGAAGATGAAGTTCTTTACCGAGGCAGTTATTCCCCCAGAAAGCAACCTGATCGGGCGCGAAGTGACAGGCGTGCAGCTGTTCAAACGTCCCGGCGTGCGTCTGATCGACGTGGTTAGGGGCGATGAATCGCTGCGTCGCAACCTCAAGGGCGTTGAGCTTAAGCTGGGTGACCGCGTGGTTTTGCGCACCGAGATGACCGAGTTGCTGAGCCTTCAGAGCAACAAGGAATTGAAGCGCGTCGATCAGGTTTCGGCGGTCGAAACCAAGACGGTCGAAGTTTTGATCACTCCCGGTTGCCGAATGGTGGGCAGAACTCTGGGCGCGATGCGTCTGCGTCGGCGCTATGGTGTGTATGTGCTGGCTGTGCATCGTCGGAACCAGAATATCGGACGCCAGTTGGATGATCTGGTTGTGCGCGTAGGGGATACGCTGCTGTTGGAAGGCTCGCCTGAGGATGTTCAGAAACTGGCCGCAGATATGGATATGGTAGACGTCTCGCAGCCTTCGGCTCGGGCTTTCCGTCGCAGTCACGCGCCTATTGCGATCGGGTCACTTGTTGGTATCGTCGTGCTGGCGGCGCTTGGCGTTGCGCCGATCCTGCTGTTGTCGATCATCGCGGTTGCGGCGGTGTTGCTGACGCGCTGCATCGACGCGGATGAGGCGTTTTCCTTTATCGAAGGCCGTCTACTTGCGCTGATTTTCTCGATGCTGGCGATTGGCGCAGCGCTGGATAAATCTGGTGCGGTGTCCCTGATTGTCGAAGCGGTTGCGCCCGGCTTAAGCTCTCTACCGCCCTTCCTGATCATTTGGGCCGTGTACCTGCTGACCTCGGTGTTGACCGAGCTTGTGTCAAATAACGCGGTGGCCGTGGTCGTGACGCCGATTGCCATCGGTCTGGCGCAGGCGGTGGGCATTGATGCGCGCCCGCTCGTGGTGGCGGTTATGGTGGCGGCCTCGGCCTCTTTTGCGACGCCAATCGGGTATCAGACCAACATGATGGTCTACGGCCCCGGCGGGTATCGGTTCACCGATTTTCTGAAGGTGGGTGTGCCGTTGAACCTGACTGTGGGGCTTCTGGCGTCGCTACTGATTCCGCTGATCTGGCCGCTGTAACGACGGCACGTAATTGCCGAATAAAATGCCTGGGGCTTGTAAACGCTGATCAAGTCACGATCTTTTTATCAAATAGGAATGTGAAAGGATTGGAACATGCCTTTTCCGAAGCTCGGCCAGGCCATCGTCGTTGGCGCAGTTGCGCTGACCATTCTGGGAAGTCAAAGCCATGCGGGCACCGTTACCGGGACCGCCACATATCGCGAGCGGATCGCAGTGCTTCCAGACGCGACTCTTTACGTCGAACTGCAGGATGTTTCTCTGGCTGATGCGCCTGCCGTGACGCTTGCGTCTCAGCGCTATGCGTTGACCAGTGTCCCTGCCGACTACCAGCTGACCTATGATGACGCGCTGATTCAAGATGGCCGGACATATGCCGTCCGAGGCTCAATCTACCATGGCAACAAACTGCTGTTCACAACAGATACGGTGAACCCAGTGCTGACGCGAGGAGCCGGGGATACGGCGGACCTTTTGCTGGTGAAAGTGCCGTCACAACCAGCCGCAAGTCTGGATGGCACCAACTGGACAGCAATCGGCATCAACGGTGAAGTAGTGGACGCAAAACGCCCGCCGCAGATTACCTTTGCGCAGGACGGTGCGTTCGGCGGTACTGGCGGGTGCAACAGGTTCTCGGGCCAGGCCGAAATCAGTGGTGACAGCCTGAATTTCCCTGACAACATGGCTGCGACCCTGATGGCATGCCCGCCCGAGCTTGAAGAGGTCGAAGATCAATTCCTTGCCGCGCTCCAGACTGTGACCCGCTATGCAATGGCCGGAGACAGCCTTGTGCTGTTGGACGCGGCAGGAGAGCCCGTTCTGAAATTCGTCCGAGCGCAGTAGTCAGGCCACAGCGCGCGACCGTCCGGCATTGCGGCCCGAGAAGATGCAGCCGCCCAGAAACGTGCCCTCAAGCGCGTTGTATCCGTGGTATCCTCCGCCGCCAAAGCCCGCGACTTCTCCGGCCGCGAACAGGCCGGGGACGACCTGACCATCCGCCCCGATCAGTTGGCTGTCTAGGTTGGTCTGCAGCCCGCCCAACGTTTTGCGCGTCAGAACGTGCAGTTTGACCGCGATCAGCGGACCGTTGTTCGGGTCAAGGAACTTATGCGGCTTGGCGGTGCGGATCAGCCGGTCGCCACGATAGTTGCGCGCGGCCAGAATAGCAGCCATCTGGGCATCTTTGGTGAAGGGGTTATCAACCTGTGAATCCCGCGCTTCGATCTGGGCGCGCAGATGGTCCTCGTCGATTGGGGCGTCGCCCATCTGGTTCATGCCACGCACCAACTCGCTGAGCGTATTGGCGACAATGAAATCCTCGCCATGCTGTTTGAACGCCTCGACCGGGGCGGTGGCTTTTGATCCGGTCAGTATCCGCTGCAACAGCACTTCGCGCCAACCGCCTTCGGTCATGTCGGGGTTCTGTTCGGACCCAGATAGTGCGAATTCCTTCTTGATCACCTTCTGGGTCAGCACGAACCAGCTGTATTCATAGCCGGTTTTCAGGATTTCCTTTAGCGTACCTAGCGTGTCAAACCCCGGCAGGCAGGGCGGCTCCATCCGGTTTCCGGTCGCGTCAAACCACATAGAGCTTGGTCCGGGGAGGATGCGGATGCCATGCGATGGCCAGATCGGATTCCAGTTCCGCACGCCTTCGGTGTAGTGCCACATCCTATCGCCATTGATCACGTGACCGCCCGCCTTCTCGCTGATGGCAATCATACGGCCATCCACGTGAAAGGGGACACCTGCGATCATATCCTTGGGCGGTTCTCCCAGCCGTTCACGGGGCCAGTTCTTACGTACCATCTCGAAATTGCCGCCAATCCCGCCGGAACTGACGATGATCGAGGGCGCGTAGACCTCGAACTCGCCCACTTCGTCGCGGTTGGTCTTGGCCCCTTGCTGAGCGGTGTCATCGGCCAGAACCTCGCCCGAGACACCCTTGGCGCAGCCGTTCTGCATGATGATATGGCTGACCTGATGGCGGAACTTCATCTGGATCAGCCCGTTATCCTCATGTTCGCGCACGCGGCGGATAAAATGTTCCAATACGCCCGGCCCGGTGCCCCATGTGATGTGGAACCGCGGGACCGAGTTGCCATGCCCATCCGCATATGACCCGCCGCGCTCGGCCCAGCCGACCACGGGGAACCAGCGCAGACCCATATCGTGCAGCCACGGACGCATCTCGCCTGCGGCGAATTCCACATAAGCCTCGGCCCATTTGCGCGGCCATGCGTCCTCATCCCGGTGGAACTGCGCGCTGCCCATCCAATCGCGCAAGGCCAGGTCGTGGCTGTCGCGGATACCCATGCGGCGCTGTTCCGGGGTGTCGATCATGAACAGCCCGCCAAGGCTCCAGAACGCTTGCCCGCCCAGAAAATGCGCGGGCTCCTGATCGACGATGATGACCTTTTTGCCCCGGTCGCCCAGCTCGGCAGCGGCAGCCAGTCCGGCCAGCCCAGCCCCCACAACGATGGCATCTGCAGTGTTATTGGTCATGCGACGTCCTTTCGGCGGAACCATAGGAGGAAGGGCACGGCCACGACATACATCGTGATCCCGTAAACGGCCGACGGAAGGGCCAGCGGGCTAAATCCGCTTTCGGTGCCAGTGATCAGCGCAGCTAGCGTGATGCCCAGGGTCGAGTTCTGAATGCCGGTTTCGATGGAAACGGTTTTGGCCTCATCCCAAGACAGGTTCGCGGCTTTGGCGATCCCCAGACCGATCAGCAGTAGTGCGATGTTCAGGGTGATCAGGCCGCCGCCCATGATCCCGAGATTTTCGGTGAATGTTTGCCAATTGGCGGCCAATGCAGCCAGAACCACGAGCACGAACAAGATGGTTGCCAACCTGGACAAGCCGCTTTCGATCCGGTTTGCAAATCCAGTTGCGAAATGGCGGATGCTAATACCGATTGCGACGGGCAGGGTGGTGATCAGGAACATGGCGATTGCCAGCCCGGTGATCGAGACCTCGGGGGCGTCGGCCCCCATGAAATGCGCGATCGACCAGGCGGCCAGAAACGGTACTGTCAGCATCGACAACAGGCTGATCACTGCCGTCAGGCTGACCGACAGGGCCACGTCCCCCTTGGCCAGTTTCGACAGGATATTGCTAGTCACACCGCCGGGGCAGAAGCTGAGGATCATAAACCCCACCGCAATTTCGGGCGGCAGCGCGAACAGTTTGACCGTGGAAAAGGCCGCTATTGGCAGCAGCACGACCTGACACAGCGCGCCGATAGCAAAGGGGTAGCCGCGTGTCAGGACGCGGCGAAAATCTGCAATCTCAAGTCCTACGCCCAGAGATAGCATGATAATGGCCAGCGACAGCGGCAGGCCGACAGATATGAGTAGATCCAAGAACAACTCCTCCCAAAGCCGTTCCGGTCAGCCTATGCGAGCGGTCCGCAATTGCGCAACCGCGCCGTTGGGTCAGCCATAGCGTTCCGCAAAACGGCGCAGGATCAGTGCCGGCTGGGTGACATCGGCCGCGTGGCAGATGTCGATCAGGCGCTGGGCATCCTCTGGTGGAAAATAGCCGTGATGCTTGTAGATATTGATACGTTCCTCAAAGTCCTTTGCCTCGGCCTCGGGATGGAACTGCGTCGCATAGACGTTCTGGCCGAAACGGATCATTTGAAACGGGCAGGGGTCAGAAGCCAGCAAGTGCACGCATCCTTCGGGTAGTGCCTGAACCGCCTCTTTGTGGCCGACAAACGCGTCGAAAGTTACGGGCAGCCCTACCGTTAGCTGGTCCTGCATACCGTCCTCGGTCACGTGGCAGGTCGAAGGCCCGACGGGTTCACCGTATTTTTCTTTACTGACCGCCCCGCCAAGGTGGGCGGCCAGAATGCCTAAGCCATAGCAACACCCCATGAAGGGATAGTCCTGCGCAGTAATCTGCGGCATCAATCCCATGATCGACGCTTCGACGCGGGCATCTATGTCAGATTTCGTTGCGGGGTCATCGCTGACGCAGCCGGGGCCTCCGCCGACGATCACGCCTGCGTAATCGGTTACGTCGAGCCCCTCAGGCAGAGTTTCGCAATCCAGACGGATGCGATGCGTTCGCTCGGGCGTCAGCCCGGTTTTGTCCAGGATCGAGGTATACTCAGCATCCGAGGCGTCCGTCTCAGGGCGCAATTGCAGGATCAGAAATCGTTTCATACGCAGCCTTTACCCGTCACAGCGGCCAGAACACAAGGATCGAGGGGATCGAGACCGCGATGATCAAAATCTCAAGCGGCAGCCCCATGCGCCAGTAATCGCCAAAGCGATAGCCGCCGGGGCCCAGCACCAGCGTGTTGTTCTTGTGGCCAATGGGTGTCAGAAACGCTGCCGAGGCTGCCACGGCCACCGTCATCAGGAACGGATCGGGCGAGACCTCCAGCGTGCGCGCCATCTGGATGCCCACAGGAGCGGCGACAATGGCGGTGGCGGTGTTGTTCAGCACATCCGACAAGGTCATCGTGACCACCATCAGCACCGTCAGAATGGCCCATGCAGGCAGGCCGTTGGTCAGCTGGATCAGAGCATTGGCGATCAGTTCCGTGCCGCCCGAGGTCTCAAGCGCGCTGCCCAGCGGGATCATCGAGCCCAGCAGTACCACGACGGGCCATTCGATATGGTTGTAGATCTCGGCAATAGGCATGATCTTGGTCAGTACATAGGCCACCACCACCAGACCCAGCGCAATCGGCAGGTAGATCAGCCCGATACTGGCCGCCAGCACGGCCGCCCCGAACAGACCGATCGCCAGCCACGCCTTGTCATTTGCGGTCACGTTCAGGCCGCGCCCAGCCAACGGCAGACAGCCCAGCCACTCGGTCACGTCCGCACTGCGATCACGCGGACAGAGCAGCAACAGGATATCGCCTGCTTCGACCTCGGTCTTGCGGACCTGCTGGGTGATCTGGCGACCTTGGCGCGAGATGCCCATCAGCACCGTGCTTTGGCGCCATGCCAGCCCCAACCCTTGGGCGGTGCGCCCGGTGATACGGGCGTTTTCGGTTGCGACGACCTCGATCACTTCTAGTCCGTCACCCTCGGCGGTCAGCAATTCCTGCCGTCGCGTGTCCGAGAAATCCAGGTTCAGCGCCGAACGGAATTCGTCCAGCGCCTCGGGTCTGGCCTCCAGCACCAGCGCATCGCCCGCGTGCAGGGTGGCATGGGCTGAGCGCCCGTAGCGACGCTTGCCGTCGCGGATCAGGCCGATGATGGCGACGTCGGATTTCTCGGCCACCTCGTACAACTCGCTGACGCGTTTGCCGATCTGAGGGGATTCCGGCGGGATGGTCAGCTCGGCGATGTATTCGGCCAGCGCCTCAGAGCTTTCGGTTTGCGGCCCGCGATCGGGGATGAACCGCCATCCGATCAGCGCGACAAAAGCCAGACCGGCAATGGCTGCGATCCCGCCCACGGGGGCGAAATCGAACATATGGAACGGCTCACCCAGAGTTTCGGCTCGGATCGAGGCGATGATGATGTTGGGTGGCGTACCGATCAGCGTGACCATGCCACCCAGAATGGTAGCGAAACTCAACGGCATGAGTGACAGGCCTACAGACCGTCCGGCCTTGCGTGCGGTCTGGATATCGACCGGCATCAAAAGCGCAAGCGCCGCCACGTTGTTCATGAAGGCCGACAGGACCGCTCCGATCCCGCCCATCAGCGCAATGTGCGCGCCCAGCCCGCGCGAGGCATCGACCAGCGAGCGCGTAATCAGGAATACCGCGCCCGAGCGCACCAGCCCGGCAGACACAACCAGAACCAGCGCCACGATGATGGTTGCGGGATGGCCGAACCCGGCGAATGCGTTGTCCACGGGCACAACGCCCAGCACAACACCAATCATCAACGCCGAAAAGGCAACAAGATCATATCGGAATCGCCCCCATAGCAGCATTCCAAAAACTGTGGCGAAAAGGGCAAAAAGAATAATTTGATCACTTGTCATGTCGCCACCATACCCGTGACGGGATATCGGGCAAGCCGCTCTCTTGATCCTGCCCCCCGCAACCGTCTATATGAGCGCCGAACACGCAATCACGATGACGAGGACGCACTATGGCAGGCCATTCCAAATGGGCCAACATCCAGCACCGCAAGGGACGTCAGGACGCCGCGCGGTCCAAACTGTTTTCCAAACTGTCGAAAGAGATCACCGTGGCCGCCAAGATGGGTGACCCCGATCCTGACAAGAACCCGCGCCTGCGTCTGGCGGTGAAAGAGGCCAAGTCGAATTCGGTCCCCAAGGACGTGATCGACCGCGCGATCAAGAAATCGCAAGCCGGTGAGGGCGACGACTACGAAGAAATTCGGTATGAAGGCTATGGCCCCAACGGTGTCGCGGTCATCGTCGAGACGATGACCGACAACCGCAACCGGACAGCCTCGACCGTGCGGTCTACCTTCTCGAAGAATGGCGGTAATCTGGGCGAGACTGGCTCGGTCGGGTTCATGTTCGACCGAAAGGGAGAGGTTGTCTATCAAGCGGACGCGGGCGACGCGGACACGATCTTTGAAGCCGCGATCGAGGCGGGTGCCGAAGATGTCGAAAGCTCGGAAGACGGTCACATCATCTGGTGCGCTGATACCGATCTGAACGACGTATCCAACGCGCTGGAAGAGGCCTTGGGCGAATCCGAATCCACCAAGCTGGTCTGGAAACCCACGACCACGACCGAGCTGGGTCTGGAAGATATGCAAAAGCTGATGAAGCTGGTCGATGCGCTGGAAGACGATGACGACGTACAGCGCGTGACGACCAATTTCGAAGCGACGGATGAGGTCATGGCTCAGCTGTGATCCTGTCGTTAATCGAGCAGGAAAACCCGGCCTCTGGTCGGGTTTTTTTATGCGCCTTTTCAGTGTGCTTGGCGGAATGCGTTAAACTCGGTAAACTGTTCGTAAAACAGCAATGAGAGCATGACGGACAGTCCCCCGATCCCTGCGAAACGAAACCTGCCTGTGTTGACCGGGCAAAGCATCCTGTCGCAAATCGCCTGGACGCTTGGCAGCCCCTCTATCGTGCTGCCGTTTCTTGCTGTCTCACTGGAATTGCCGATGTTCATTGCAGGCGCGCTGGTCTCGGTTCGCATGGTGGGCAGCGTGATCGCGGATGTGTTCTTGGCGCGTTCGATTTCGGCCCATGACCGCAAGAAACGTGGCATTGCGCTGACCGAAGTCGCAGTTGGCCTCTGCCTTCTGATCGCGCTGGGGGTAGCGACGACGGGTTATGTGCCACTGATTGCGGCGGCGTTTGTCCTTGTTTTCTTCATCATCGGGTTGGTCGATGAGACGCAGATGCTCATGTATACGGATTTATTGGGCGATCACGTTCAATCCAAATCCCGCATGATCATGCGTTATCTGCAACTAGGGGTTGGAGGGCTTGGCGCCATCGGTCTGGCGCTTTTGGTGCATGAGATCGTCAAAGAAAACCCGCCTTTCTCGCGCCATTCAGCAATCATCTTTGTGTCCGTAGGCTTTTTCGTCCTGTCTGGTCTGGCCATTCTGGCGATGTTCGAAGGCGCGCGCAGTGGTGAAAGCACCCGCGATACCGCGCCTGAGGCGAAACGCAAGTTCATCACCTATTTCACCGACATCATCGCGATGTTCAACGAGGCGTGGTTCCGGCGTTACATGATCATGCGCTTGCCTCTGGTCGCTGCCACGCTTTCAGTGCCCTTTTTCGCCCTGATCGCGGCCGAAGCGCATCATGCCTCGGCCAAAGGGCTGACGGCCATGATCGTTTCCTCGGCGTCTGGATATCTGGTTTCTGCTCCGTTGTGGCAGGTGGTGAACATGAAATCCCATAGGGCGGTCATGGTGACGGGGAACCTGATGGTTGCTGCTACTGGCGCGACGCTTTTGGCCTTTCACTTCTTGCACTTGGATCATGATGTTCATCTGCATGCCATCGCGCTGTTCATCGTGACGGTGGCCGTGACCGGCATCAGCAGCGCACGAAAACTGTATTATCTGGACGTGGCCCCAAAGGATCAGCGGGTCAAGGGTGCGGCGGCGATCAAGAGCATCAGCCGCCTGGTTGCGGTTATTCTTTCCGCCGCGCTGGCCGCGGTGGCGCATATGCACGAGGTCGCCTGGGCCATTGCCTTTATCGTTGTGGTGGCCGTATTCGCGGCCTTTGCCTGCTATCGCCTGGTTTTGCCGGTGGCGGAAAGCTCGGCTTCGGCTTGACCTATGCCGGCTGCAACGCCTTGCTTGCGCTGCGTTTCACCGCTTGGGTCAACGGGTGCAGGGCCGGGGCCAGAATGCGCCCGACTTGCCAGGTCAGGGGAACATCGTAAGGCGCATCCGGAAGCAACAGGGACAGGCTGCCATCGCGCAACGCTGGCTTTACAAGGCTTTCGGGGTTCATCCCCCATCCCAGCCCGGCAATCGCGGCTTCGACAAAGCCATGCGAAGAAGCCAGATAGTGAGAGGGTGGTGAAAGGCGCCGCCCGGTTTGTTGAGTGATCCAGGCCGTTTGCAGGCCGTCTTTACGATTAAATGTCAGGTTTGGCGCTTGGCCAAGACTGTCGATGTTTACCCCTTTCGGAAACCACCTTTGCATGAATGCCGGACTTGCTGTCGCCAAGTACCTTAACGACCCGAGCGTGATTGCATCACAGCCCGCGACAGGCTGACCTCCGATAGTGACGGCAGCGCTGACCTCTCCGCGCTTTAACCAGTCAGCGGAATAATCCTGATCGTCGATCACAAGATCAAACAGCATGTCGTCCACCTGCGCCATGGCGTCGATAAACCAAGTTGCCAGCACGTCGGCAGGCACTGCAATCCGAACGCGCGTAGGGTTCGTGTTTTGGTCCAGCGTCAATTCACGTGCCAGTTGGGCCTCTAGCAATCCGATGTCCTCGGCGTGTTGGGCGATGCGCAGACCAGCCGGAGTGGCGGTGCAGGGTGTGCCGCGAAGGATCAATGCGGCACCGACCCGGTCCTCTAACGCTTTAATTCGCTGGGAAATAGCGGAAGGAGTGACCGATAGCTCGGACGCGGCGGCCTCAAAGCTGCCATGACGCAGAATGGCAGACAAAGCGGACAGGTGATTGGGGTCGAGCAGCATTAGTAAAACTTAATCGGGATAAACATCTTTAATTTGATAGGCAGCCTTGGGCATCGTAGTCAACGGGCCAACAGCTTAAGGAGTTCTCATGCCCACGTCTCTGATTGCCGGTTTTGCGCTCGGCTTTAGCCTGATCCTTGCTATTGGGGCGCAGAATGCTTTTGTTTTGCGGCAGGGCTTGCGGCGCGAGCATGTATTTCCCCTGTGTCTAACCTGCGCGGTGTCGGATGCGATCCTGATCGCAGCCGGTGTGGCCGGTTTCGGATCGCTGGCGCAGATGGTTCCCTGGTTCGAAACCGCGATGCGGTATGGGGGCGCGATTTTTCTGACCTGGTACGGGTTGCGAAGCCTAAATTCCGCGTGGCGCGGAGGGGCAGTGATGGAGGTAGAGGGCGGTCAACGATCTAGCTTGCGGTCTGTGCTGCTGACGGTGCTGGCTTTCACCTGGCTTAACCCGCACGTTTATCTGGATACGGTTGTGCTAATCGGGTCGATTTCAGCTCAATACGAGGACCGTTTGGCTTTTGCTGTTGGTGCGATGACCGCAAGCTTTGTCTTCTTTTTCTCGCTCGGCTACGGGGCAGGGTTTTTATCTCCGATATTCGCCCGTGCCAGGGCGTGGCAGGTCTTGGATATGATTATCGGTGTGGTGATGTTGGCGATCGCGGCCAAACTTGTCGTGATCTGAGGGCTTGTCCCCAAGCGGTATTCAGTGTTGAACCGTTAACATGACAACTCTCACCGCCCCCGCTCGGCCTGTTGCCGGCATGTTCTGGATGTTCTCGGCAGGGTTGTCTTTTGTGGTCATGACGGCGTTGGTCAAGTCGTTGGGGTCTAGCATGGATCCGATACAGGCTGCTTTTCTGCGGTTCGTTTTTGGGTTGGTCTTTCTCTTGCCCGCGCTGCGCCTGATCGTCTCGACACCGTTGTCGCGCAGGCACTTAACCCTGTTCGGCATACGCGGGATCGTTCACGCGGTGTCGGTGATGTTGTGGTTCTATTCCATGACCCAGATACCCTTGGCCGAAGTCACAGCGATGAACTACATGACCCCGGTCTACGTGACACTTGGTGCGGCGCTGTTTCTGGGCGAGCCACTGGCGTTTCGCCGCATCGCTGCCATTGGAGTAGCCCTGATTGGGGTTGCCATCATCCTCAGGCCCGGCTTTCGAGAGGTTTCGCCGGGACATATCGCTATGCTGATGACCTCGCTGACGTTAGGGGCGTCATATTTGCTGGCCAAACGGCTGGTGCAGGACCTGCCGCCCTCAGTCGTAGTGGCGCATATGTCGATCTGGGTAACACTCGCGCTGATCCCCTTTGCGGTGGCCGTCTGGACGCCGCCTAGTCTGTATGACCTCGGCGTGTTGTTTCTGGTCGCCAGTTTTGCCACGCTGGGCCATTACTTCATGACGCTGGCACTGCAGGCGGCACCCGTGGCGGTGACGCAGCCGGTCACGTTTCTGCAACTGATCTGGGCGACCCTCATGGGTGCGCTGGTGTTTCACGAAAGCGTCGACATCTGGGTCGTTGCCGGAGGCACTCTGATTCTGTCCGCCGTCAGCTTTATTGCCTGGCGCGAAGCCGTTCTGAACCGCAGCAGCCTGACGACACCCAGTATCGCTCCGAAACTGTAGCTGTTTCCGATGGAACAAGGCGTTATTGATTGACGGGTCAATAAAAACCTCTTAGCGTTTTTTCATCTTGCGCAGTGGAGGGGTAACGATGCCAAAACTCGGAATGGAGCCGATCCGTCGGGATGCGATCGTCAAAGCCACGATTGCCGAATTGGGGGCGAAGAAATCCCTTGATGTCACTGTTAGCCAGATCGCCAAACGGGCCGGTATGTCCAGCGCGCTGGCGCATCACTATTTCGGGGGCAAGGACCAGATTTTTCTGGCCGCCATGCGCCGTATCCTGTCCGATTTCCGGGCAGAAGCGCTGGCCGAACTGAAAGGGGCTGCCCCAGAGGAACGGGCACAAGCGATTATCCGCGCTTGTTTTGCACCGTCCTGTTTTACACCCGATGTGATCGCGGCCTGGATGACGTTTTATGTTTTGGCGCAAACCAACACTGAGGCTCTGCGCCTGTGGAAGACGTATCAGACGCGTATCCGGTCAAATCTGGTCGACGCTTTGCGTCCGCTGTTGAAAGATCCTGTCGAAGCTGCGGATGACATGGTGGCGCTGATCGACGGGTTGTATATCCATGCCGCGCTGAACGCGCCTGAAGAGCCTCAGCTGGCGGTGAACCATGCGATGCGTATGCTGGACACGTTTCTCGAGGCTGAAAAATGACACAACCCAACATCCTGATCCTGATGGTGGATCAGCTGAACGGGACCCTCTTTCCGGATGGTCCCGCAGACTGGCTGCATGCACCTAACCTCAAGAAACTGGCAGCGCGGTCCACGCGGTTTGTCAATGCCTACACAGCCTCACCTTTGTGTGCGCCGGGCCGGGCCAGTTTCATGTCCGGGCAGTTGCCTTCGCGCACCGGCGTCTATGACAATGCGGCCGAGTTTCGCAGCGACATCCCCACCTATGCGCACCACTTGCGCCGGGCCGGGTACTATACCTGTTTGTCAGGCAAGATGCATTTCGTCGGTCCCGATCAATTGCACGGGTTCGAGGACCGCCTGACCACTGACATCTACCCCGCCGATTTTGGCTGGACGCCCGATTATCGCAAACCGGGCGAGCGGATCGACTGGTGGTATCACAACATGGGTTCGGTGACGGGTGCCGGCGTGGCCGAAATCTCCAACCAGATGGAATATGACGATGAGGTTGCATATAACGCCAAAGCCAAGCTCTATGATCTGGCGCGCGGCAAGAACGGTCGCCCATGGTGCGTGACCGTCAGCTTTACCCATCCGCATGATCCCTACGTGGCGCGCAAGAAATACTGGGATCTGTATGAGGATTGCGAGCATCTGCTGCCCGAAGTTTCGGACCTTGGCTATGACAATCAGGACGCGCATTCCAAACGGATTTTCGACGCGAATGACTGGCGTAGCTTTGACATTTCCGAGGACGATATCCGCAAGTCCCGCCGGGCCTATTTCGCCAATATCTCGTATCTGGACGATAAGATCGGCGAAATCCTCGAAGTGTTGGAAACCACCCGGCAAGAGGCAACGATCCTGTTTGTCTCGGACCACGGCGACATGCTGGGTGAGCGGGGCCTGTGGTTCAAGATGACCTTCTTCGAGGGCTCGTCGCGGGTGCCGCTGATGATCTCTTCGCCCGATTTACCAGCAGGTCGGATTGAGGCACCGGTCTCGACCATCGACGTCACGCCGACGCTTGGCGCGCTTGCAGGTGTCGACATGGCCGAAATCGCACCATGGACCGATGGCGAAGACCTCGTGCCGCTGGCTAAAGGCGCCGAGCGGACTGCGCCCGTGGCGATGGAATACGCCGCCGAGGCGTCATACGCGCCGCTGGTTTCGCTGCGGTATGGCAAGTGGAAATACAACCGCTGCGCGTTGGACCCCGACCAGTTGTTCGACCTTGAGGCCGATCCGCATGAGTTGGAAAATCTCGCCGAAAAACCTGAACATGCAGGCACCTTGCAAACCCTGCGTGCCAAATCCGAGGCGCGTTGGGATCTAAACCGGTTCGACGAAGATGTACGTGCCAGTCAAGCCCGCAGATGGGTGGTGTATGAGGCGCTGCGGCAGGGGGGGTACTACCCTTGGGATTATCAGCCCCTGCAAAAGGCATCCGAGCGTTACATGCGCAACCACATGGACCTGAATGTCGTCGAGGAAAGCCAACGCTTTCCCCGCGGAGAATAACAGACTGACTTAGTAATACCCCCTTCGGTTCAGCCAAGGTTTGTCGACGGAAAATCTTGGTGCACCGGTGGGAAACGGAGACCCGAAAATGGAAGCAGATTTCGTCATCGTCGGCGCAGGTTCCGCAGGCTGCGCGATGGCATATCGGTTGAGCGAGGCAGGGGCCTCGGTTCTGGTGATCGAGCATGGCGGAACGGATGCTGGACCGTTCATCCAGATGCCGGCTGCGCTGAGCTATCCGATGAATATGTCGCGCTACGACTGGGGCTATCAGTCCGAGCCCGAGCCGCATCTGAACAACCGTCGTTTGGCCTGTCCGCGCGGCAAGGTGATCGGGGGATCGTCCTCGATCAACGGCATGGTCTATGTGCGCGGCCACGCGCGGGATTTTGACACCTGGGCCGAGATGGGGGCGGATGGGTGGTCCTATGCGGATGTCTTGCCCTACTACAAACGGATGGAGACTTGGCACGACGGTGGGCACGGGGGTGACACGGCGTGGCGCGGCACCGATGGTCCGCTGCATGTGTCGCGTGGACCGCGCGAAAATCCGCTGTTCAAGGCGTTTGTCGATGCGGGTCAGCAGGCAGGGTACGAGGTCACGGGCGACTATAACGGCGAAAAGCAGGAAGGCTTTGGCCCAATGGAGCAGACCGTCTGGAAGGGGCGGCGCTGGTCGGCGGCGAATGCGTATCTGAAGCCTGCGCTCAAGCGTGACAATTGCGATATTGTGCGGGGTTTGGCCGGGCGTGTGGTGATCGAGGATGGCCGGGCGACCGGAGTTGAACTGGTGCGCGGTGGTAAGACTGAGGTCATTCGCGCCCGGCGCGAGGTGGTGCTGGCGGCGTCGTCCATCAACTCGCCCAAACTGTTGATGTTGTCAGGGATTGGCCCGTCGGCGCACCTGGCCGAGCATGGGATTGAGGTGGTCGCCGATCGTCCGGGTGTGGGTGCGAACCTGCAGGATCATCTGGAGCTTTATATCCAGCAGGCGTCGCTTCAGCCGATCACGCTGTATAAACACTGGAACCTGATCAGCAAGGGCTTGATCGGCGCGCAGTGGCTGTTCACGAAAACCGGGCTGGGGGCTTCGAACCAGTTCGAAAGTGCGGCATTCATCCGCTCGCAGCCGGGTGTCGAATACCCGGATATTCAATACCACTTCCTGCCGATTGCCGTACGCTATGACGGGCAGGCGGCGGCCGAGGGGCATGGGTTCCAGGCGCATGTTGGGCCGATGCGGTCGCCGTCGCGAGGTGCTGTGACATTGCGATCCAACAGGGCCGAGGATGCTCCTGTGATAAAGTTCAACTACATGAGCCACGAGAAGGATTGGGAAGATTTCCGCACCTGTATTCGCCTGACCCGCGAGATTTTCGGGCAGGAGGCGTTCAAACCTTACGCCGGCAAGGAAATCCAGCCCGGTGCTGACGTCCAAACAGATGATGAATTGAACGCTTTCATCGCCGAACATGCCGAGAGCGCCTATCACCCATGCGGAACTTGTCGGATGGGGCGTGCGGATGATCCAAGCGCGGTTGTTGATCCTGAAGGCCGCGTGATCGGTGTGGATGGGCTGCGGGTGGCCGATAGTTCGGTTTTCCCTCAGATTACCAATGGCAACCTCAATGCGCCTTCCATCATGGTCGGAGAGAAGGTCTCGGATCATGTGTTGGGGCGTAACCCGTTGCCCAAGGCCAATGACCGACCATGGATTCATCCTCAATGGGCGACAGCACAGCGGTGATTTGATCCGCGTCAAAGCGGGGTAGCGCAGACATCTATAAACCTGAATCGCAACGACTAATCTAAGGAGCGAACAGGAATGTCCAACACCCCGCATGAACTGGCCGAAGAATTTCCGGACAAGGTTGAGGTGATGAGCCAGCTCAAGCAATCAGACGCTCACTTTGCGCGGCTGGCAGAGGAGTACCATGAGATCAACCGCGTGGTGCACCGAGCCGAAACCAATGTCGAGCCGATGGAGGATTTGGCCGAAGGAGAATTGCGCAAGAAGCGCGCGGTTCTAAAAGATGAGATCTGGGCGATTTTGTCCAAAGCATAAGCCAAAAGGGCGGGGGCTCTGCCCCCGTCGCGGCACGCCGCGCCTCCCCCGGGATATTTCAGGCCAGGTGAAGTTCAGGTAACTTCGTAAGGCAAGGTATTGCGGGTATGGGCGTCGATGGTCAGGCGACGTTCGAGTGGTGGAACCGAACGCTGATGGCAGTTCTGCCTTTCACAGATACGGCAGGATATTCCGATAGGTTCGTAGGCGCTGGCGTTATTGATATCCAGATTATCTGCATAGACGAGCGCTTCGGCGTGCCGGACTTCACATCCAAGCGCGATGGCGTAGCGACGCACAGGCGCGCCGAAGGATCCCCCGGATTTCGAAACGTCCCGCGCCAACGAGATGTATTGAACGCCATCGGGGGTTTCCGCCAGTTGCCGCAGGAAATGGCCCGGTGTTTCAAAGGCGCGGTGTACGTTCCAAAGGGGGCAGGCGCCGCCAAAGCGGGCGAATTGCAGGCGTGTGGCCGAGTGGCGTTTGGTGATTGTACCGGCCTGATCGACACGGACAAAGAAAAACGGAATACCCTTGGCACCGGGACGTTGCAGTGTCGAAAGGCGGTGAGCGACCTGTTCGATTGAAGCCCCAAAGCGGTTGCTGAGCAGTTCCAGATCATGGCGGTAGTCTTGCGCGGCCCCAAGGAATGCGCTGTAGGGCATCAGGGATGCGCCTGCGAAGTAGTTGGCGAGGCCGATCTTGGCGATGGCGCGGGCTTCATCCGTTTGGAATTTGGCAAAGTCCAATGTCGCTTCCAGCAGCTTGTCCTGGTTTATCAGGGCGACTTGCAGCAAAAGCTGGAACACCTGCGTTTGAGGCGCGCTGCGCGAGGACAGAGACAGGGTTTTGCTGTCAGCGTCATACCGTCGGGTTTCTTTGATATCAGCAATGTGTACCCGAATATCCCTTTCTCGCAGGCTGCTGATCGCGGCATCGCGAATGCCGCCGGTTTCCTGTGCGATTGACGCGAAACGCTCGGCCGCGCGATCCACGGCGTCAATGTAGTTGTCGCAATAGTGGAAGAAATCTCGGACCTCTTCCCAAGGGCTGGCCTGAATTTGCGCATCTTCACGTCCCAATGCTTCGTCCAGCGATGCGAGCCGTTCGTGGGTCTGCCGATAAGTGCGGTGCAAAGCGATAAACGCGCGGGCCAACGCAGGCGCATTTGATGCCGCCAGTCGCAGATCGGCCAACGGGGGCATTGCATCGTCAAAAACCGGATCGGCGAGTGCTTCGCGCATGTCTGACACAAGGCGTTCGCTGTCGCCGGTGCTTAACTCGGTCACGTCCATGCCGAATTCCTGCGCCAATGCCAGAACAACCGTGGTCGAGATGGGACGGTTGTTGTTCTCCATCTGATTAAGATACGGGAGCGATACCCCCAGCTTGGCGGCGAATTCCTTTTGGGTCAGGGTCAGGCGCGTGCGCATCTCGCGCAGTTTCGCGCCTGCATAGAGTTTCTGGGTCGCCATGGCGCGCCTTTGCAACTATTCCGTTGTGGGAAATTAACTTTGCAAATCCCGGGGCGCAAGCATTGCTAGAGTCCCAGGCGACGCTCCCGCCGGATTACAGATGTAATTGCAAAGACAGCCAGCAAGGCGGTTATCAGCATCAGCCACAGCAAGGGCATCGCCCCTGTTTCGCGGGTCAGCAACGACCCGGCCAGTGCGCTGAGACCAGCCCCACCCGCCAGCATGATAGCGCCGCTCAGGCCCGCGGCCGTTGCCGCCAGATGTGGGCGCACTGACAGAGCGCCCGAAGTGGCGTTCGGGATCGTCATGCCATTTCCAAGGCCGACGAATGTCATAAGCCCAAAGAAACTAAGGGGTGTGCCTAGCCCAAACAGGAACAAAAGCGCCGACAGAAAAACGCCAGCGGCATTCAGGATGCAGCCCCGCAGGACCATTCGGTTGACACCAAATCGGACGGAATACCGACCGCTTAGGAAATTACCGGCAAAATACCCAATCGCAGGCGCGCCAAAATATACGCCAACTTCTGCGGCTGACATTCCGAATATCTCGGTCCCGATAAATGGAGCTCCGCCGAGGTAGGCGAAGAAGGCACCTGACGACAACGCAGAGGACAGCGAGTACCCCCAAAAGCGCGGAGACGTCAGCAGTTCAGGATACTCCCGAAACTGTTGCAGCAGGGTCTTCCCGCTTTTGGCTGAGGTTTCTCCGAAGTCTTTGAAGCAAAGGATCAGCGTCAGTGCGCCCAAAACGAAAGGCAGCCAGAAATTAGCCTTCCATCCGAGGGATTCTTCCAGCAGCCCTCCGATCGCGGGGGCAATCATCGGAACGACCGCCATCCCCATTGTCACGTAGCCAATCATCGATGCAGCCTGATCCTGATCGTAAAGATCCCGCACGGCAGCCCGGCTAAGCACCATGCCGACGACTATTATCGCCTGAGACATCCGAAACGCCAGAAAGACCGTGGCGTTCGGCGCGTAGATGCAGCCCAATGTCACCACCAGGAACAGGGCAAGGCCGTACAGCAAGACTGGCCTGCGGCCGGCCTTGTCTGCGATCGGTCCGATAAGAATCTGCAGCACCGCGCTGACCATCAGGTACAGGGCGATCGAAAGTTGCATGACCTTATAGTCTGTCTGGAAATACACAGCCATGTTTGGCAGGCTGGGAAGATAGAGATTCAGACTAAGTGCCGACAGCCCTGACAATAGCACAAGCGTGGCAATAGATGGGGGTGAGCGTCGAGTGGAAGATGATCTGAACTGCATAGTTCAATTGTATAGTCCGCGATTATGGGATTGGCATTAGTATTGTGATCTCAGCGTTGAAATTTGCTGATTTGCATTACGCAGCTATAAAGTGTTCAAAGGTTTGCAAATTTGCCGAAAGTTGCTTTGGGCTGGCAAGCATAACGTATAGTGTCCCGCCAGATTACATTAGGGGATCACTGTCATGAAAGACATCCTGACCGAGCTTGAAGGCCGCCGTAACAATGCCCGTTTGGGTGGTGGTCAAAAACGGATTGACGCTCAGCATGCGCGCGGCAAGCTGACTGCGCGGGAACGTATCGAACTGCTGTTGGATGAAGACAGCTTTGAAGAGTTCGACATGTTCGTCAGTCATCGCTGCACCGATTTTGGTATGGAAAACCAGAAACCTGCGGGCGATGGCGTAGTCACCGGCTGGGGCACGATCAACGGTCGGATGGTTTATGTGTTCAGCCAGGACTTTACTGTTTTTGGCGGGTCTCTTTCGGAAACGCATGCCCAGAAGATTTGCAAGATCATGGATATGGCGATCCAGAACGGTGCGCCAGTGATCGGCGTCAACGACTCGGGCGGCGCGCGGATTCAGGAAGGCGTCGCCTCGTTGGCGGGCTATGCCGAAGTGTTCCAGCGCAACATCATGGCCTCGGGCGTGGTGCCGCAGATCAGCGTGATCATGGGCCCGTGCGCGGGTGGCGCAGTGTACAGCCCGGCGATGACCGACTTTATCTTTATGGTCAAAGACACGTCTTACATGTTCGTAACTGGCCCTGACGTGGTGAAAACTGTCACCAATGAGGTTGTCACCGCGGAAGAACTGGGCGGCGCATCGACCCACACCAAGAAGTCCTCGGTTGCGGATGGCGCCTTTGAAAACGACGTTGAAGCGCTGGCCGAAGTGCGTCGTCTGGTCGATTTCCTGCCGCTCAACAACCAAGAGAAACCTCCGGTCCGCCCGTTCTTTGATGAACCCGACCGGATCGAGACCTCGTTGGATACCTTGATCCCGGACAATCCGAACACGCCCTACGACATGAAGGAACTCATCACCAAAGTGGCAGATGAGGGCGACTTCTACGAGATTCAGGAAGACTACGCCAAAAACATCATCACCGGTTTTATTCGCCTCGAAGGGCAGACCGTCGGTGTTGTCGCCAACCAGCCGATGGTTCTGGCCGGGTGTCTGGACATCGACAGCTCGCGCAAGGCGGCGCGGTTCGTGCGGTTCTGCGATTGCTTTGAAATTCCGATCCTGACCCTGGTGGATGTTCCGGGCTTTTTGCCGGGTACGTCGCAGGAATATGGCGGTGTCATCAAACACGGTGCAAAGCTGCTGTTTGCCTATGGTGAGGCGACCGTCCCGAAAGTCACCGTGATTACCCGCAAAGCCTATGGTGGGGCCTATGACGTTATGGCGTCGAAGCACCTGCGTGGTGATTTCAACTATGCGTGGCCGACGGCCGAGATCGCGGTGATGGGCGCCAAGGGCGCGACCGAAATCATCCACCGCGCCGATCTGGGCGATGCCGAGAAAATCGCGCAGCACACGCAGGATTACGAAGATCGTTTCGCCAATCCATTCGTTGCTGCCGAGCGGGGCTTCATCGACGAGGTGATCATGCCACAATCGACGCGGCGTCGCGTTTCGCGCGCTTTCGCAAGCCTGCGCAACAAAAAGCTGAAAAACCCCTGGAAAAAGCACGACAACATCCCGTTGTAAGTGCTTGGGCGGGGTCGGTTTCTAGTCAACTCGACCCCGATTGTCTTTTGCAGTCCAAGGTAACGAAGACCTGACGGGGACTTGAGTTTGACATTGAGGGCAAAGCTGATAAATGAGTGCTCTTACCAGATATAGAAAAGCGCGGGCCAAAAGCCATGCGCGCGCGATCCCGGAGAGAGGAGCTCACCTTTGGTGGGTCCGGGGTCGCGCCTTTTGTCTGGGTTTTCTGACCCTGTCATCCCCTGTAGTTGCGGAAACCAATTTGGCTGTCCCTTCGGGTCAGCCCGTGCATCTGAGCGATGTTCTGTTGGACAACAACCCCGGCGAACTTTGGGTCCGTTTCCGCTTTGTTGCTCCGAAGATCGGTTCCGACGTAGGCCGTATCGGCTATGATGTCGCCTCGGTCGATATGGAGCACCTGTGCCATACGCTGGCCGTCGCCTATGTTGCAGAATACGATTTGGAACCGGCACGCGTAGTGATCTCGCTGTCTGACAGGCCAACGGAATTTGGACAAGCCGCACCAGACGCCACGCAGTATTTCGAAGCCTACCGGTTGGAGCAGGCGCAGTGTATCTGGGAGGGGCTCTGATCATGAGACCCGGTTTTCAGATCGTCAGAGCGTTTCTGACCAGCAATGCGGCTTTGGAGGTGCGCAAGATGAACTCATCCATCACAGGATGCGATTTCGATGTTTTTGGGAACGTTTATGTCAGCGGAGGAGCAACATGCTGAAGCACCGCGGATTTCCCGGTCGTTTGGCCGGAACAGATTTCCAATTCACAATCCGCCGGGCCAATCCCAAGGGTGTGACGCCGCTAACCAGACGTGAACGGTTCCGGGACCGCAAACCAGCCGACCGCCGCGCGGATGCGGGTTTTATGGAGGCGCTCTGGCAACATTTCGGCGACCAGCCTTTTGAAAGGGGCAATCTGGATGCTGGTCGTCTTAGCTGGTTGTTCGAGCGTGAAGTCATTCCAGCCGAGGATCCTTTTGATCCGGCCAGCTATGACGCATTGCTGGTGATTGATCCTGACGCTGCAAGGCTGTCATTTCCGGATATTTTCGACGGACTTCGCTGATCGTGACCTATCAGGCCGTATATCCTCACGCGGGCAACGCTCCGTGGAAAACCCTGCCCCGATGGGGGCAGGGTCGTGATATGCGATCAGAAGTTCAACTGAGCAGCAAGTTGAATGCGATCAGCGTCAAAATCTTGTCCCGAAATCACATCGTTGCGTTCGCCATATATGTATTCGGCGCTAAACGTCAGCGTTTCTGTTGCCTGATAGAAGGCGTTGACGTGGATCGTTTCAAGCTCAGTGAAGGCCAGTGTACCCGTCGACGTCGGCAGGTCGTAGTCTTCGTAGCCGTAGGCGATACCTACGTTCCATTTCTCACCGATTTGCTGCCGCAATTCCACGGTGAACGCATCAACATCGTTGGCTTCACCATCGACCAGAACTGCGCCAGCGCCGATCAGATAGGAACCAAGAGCTTCGCCGGTGGTGTAGTTGAACTGGAAAAGTCCACCTTCCCAAAGACGAGCAGAGCCGGATATCACAAAACCGGTTTGATCAACTTCTTCTTCGTCAAGCCTGGCTTGGCCGTACAACGCCGCGACACGGGCAATGTAGGTACCATCGTTGTATTGCGCTGCTGCTGTGAGAACCGGATCGTTCGAGTCGCCATTGCTATCTTCAATCGACAACGAGAACTCGGCGTTTTGAGCAAACGAGTTAGTGTAGCGAATCTGAGGAACACGAGCAAACGCGATACCGACAGGACCGTTGAATTCCACCGAAGTTGGATACGTGTCCAAAGGTTGGAAATTGCTCCAGAACTGACCAATCAACCATTGATCGTTGATGCGAATGTTTGCATGACGCAGGCGCAGTTCGGCGGCACCACCACCTGCAAACAGATCAACTTCCAACTGGCCGCCAATGTCTCCAATAGCGCTAGGAGTGCTTGTCAGCAAACCGATGCGCGATTGACGAACGGTAGCGTCGAACGTCCCGCTGGTCGCATTGGCCGGCTCACCAATTGCATTTGTGTCGGACGTTTCACCTTGTTCGAAGTCGAAATCGTAGAAGAAGTCGGCTTTGACATAGCCGTAGACGTCCAGCGTCGTGTTCCCAATTCTGAATTCACCGGGGGTGGATCCTGGTCCCTGAGATTCCAAGGCTTCGATCCGGAGGCGCAGTTCCTCCAGTTCGGCCTGCGTGTTCGCATCCTGGGCATAAGCAAGCGTGCCAGTCACACTAAGCGCAGTGGCAGCGAGCAGAGATGCCGTTTTTCTCTTTGTAATCATTTGGATGTTTCCTTGTGTGCGAGTGTGCACGCGCAACGTTCCACGCCGACGATTTTCAGGGAAATCACGAGATTGGGACAATCATGCGCAAAAATCTCAAGAAAAGTTGTGCAAGAAGCGGGACGGGATCACAGTGAGGTGAACCGATCGGTTAACCTTATGAACGTAGTGTTTTTTTTCGTCGCTATCGCGTGCGCAAAACGTGATGCTGCAAGTGCAAAGCTTGTTTTTCGGGTCAACGTTTGTAACGGAATTGTGACGAACATTCGCGTGAGTCCCCGTGAATATGCGCGAAACAGCGTCGGCGCAAAATTGCGCGGCTTTTCTTTGAATGGGCAGATTCCAGCCGGAAAAATTGCGACTCGTGAATCACAGTTTGCAGGTGCAACCACACCGTGCATGGTGTCCAAGCCGTGCGGCTCTACTTTGCCTGCGCCGCACATGCACCTACTATTCCGTACCCCTTCCTTCCGCGGGCAGGCTTGTGACTTTCACAAATCCCTGCCCGCGTTTTTCTTTGCGCACACAGCGGGGATTCGACGGCATAAAGCTGCGCATATTTGGCCTAATACCTGTCTGTTATTGAATAGCGGTACACGAACCGCGCATCTGTCTTCGACTGATTCAAACCAACAGATGAGGCAGAATTCATGCGACTCTCGAAACTTGCGCTTGCATTGGCGACCTGCGCCGGGCTTGCAGCCTGTGGCGACACCACGGGCGAACAGGCGATCCTGGGCGGTGGCGCCGGCGCAGTCGGCGCGGCGGTGCTGCAATCTGACCCGCTCTTTGGGGCCGTTGTCGGCGCGGCCGGCAACGTGCTGTATTGCAAGACGCAAAACAACTGTAGCTAACGAAGTCATCGGGGCTTACTCGGCCCCGACCGTCATCGCTGATCACGCCGTCGTGGGGTTAAGTCCTCGCGGCGGCGTGTTACGTTTTTCGAACACCAAGACAAAGGACGTTCCATGTTCAACAAGATACTGATCGCCAACCGGGGCGAAATCGCCTGTCGGGTCATCAAGACTGCGCGCAAGATGGGTATCGGCACCGTTGCCATTTATTCGGACGCGGACCGCAACGCGCTGCACGTATCGATGGCGGATGAGGCCGTTCATATCGGCCCGCCCCCTGCGAACCAGTCCTATATCGTGATCGACAAGGTCATGGACGCGATCCGTCAAAGCGGCGCGCAGGCGGTTCACCCCGGCTATGGCTTCCTGTCGGAAAACTCCAAGTTCGCCGAAGCGCTTGATGCCGAAGGCGTGGCTTTTGTCGGTCCCCCGGTCGGCGCGATCGAAAGCATGGGCGACAAGATCACCTCGAAGAAAATCGCGCAGGAGGCAGGCGTTTCGACCGTGCCCGGATACATGGGTCTGATCGAGGATGCCGACGAGGCGGTGAAAATCTCGAACGAGATCGGCTACCCGGTCATGATCAAGGCCAGCGCCGGTGGCGGCGGCAAAGGCATGCGGATCGCGTGGAATGACGACGAGGCGCGCGAGGGTTTCCAGTCGTCCAAGAACGAGGCCGCGAATTCCTTTGGCGATGACCGGATCTTCATCGAGAAATTCGTGACTCAGCCCCGCCATATCGAGATTCAGGTTCTGTGCGACAGCCATGGCAACGGCATCTATCTGGGCGAGCGTGAATGCTCGATCCAGCGTCGGAACCAGAAGGTTGTGGAAGAGGCCCCGTCGCCCTTCCTCGACCCCGAGACACGCAAGGCGATGGGTGAACAGGCCGTCGCGCTGGCCAAGGCTGTAAACTATGCCAGCGCCGGGACGGTCGAGTTCATCGTGGATGGGGACAAGAACTTCTATTTCCTGGAAATGAACACCCGCCTGCAGGTGGAACACCCTGTGACCGAGCTGATCACCGGTGTCGATCTGGTGGAACAGATGATCCGCGTAGCCGCAGGTGAGAAACTGACCATCACCCAAGATGACGTCACCCTGACTGGCTGGGCGATTGAAAACCGTCTTTATGCCGAAGACCCGTATCGCAACTTCCTGCCCTCGATTGGTCGTCTGACCCGCTATCGTCCGCCGATGGAAACGGCGGCTGGTCCGATGTTGGTGAATGGCAAATGGCAGGGTGACGCGCCCGAAGGTGAGGCCGCAGTGCGCAACGATACCGGCGTCTATGAGGGCGGCGAGATCAGCATGTACTATGACCCGATGATCGCCAAGCTCTGCACTTGGGCGCCGACCCGCGAAGCCGCGATCGAGGCGATGCGTGTGGCGCTGGACAGCTTTGAGGTCGAAGGCATCGGCCACAACCTGCCATTCCTGTCGGCAGTGATGGATCATCCCAAATTCATCAGTGGCGACATGACCACCGCTTTCATCGCCGAGGAATATCCCGACGGTTTTGAAGGCGTCACCCTGCCAGAAGAAGACCTGCGCCGTATCGCTGCGTCTTGCGCGGCCATGTACCGCGTGGCCGAAATCCGGCGTACCCGCGTCTCGGGCCGTATGGACAACCATGAGCGCAAGGTCGGTGCGCATTGGAATGTTGCGCTGCAGGGTCAGGAGTTCGACGTCAAGATCGAAGCGGATAAAGAAGGCGCGACGGTCGCCTTCTCGGACGGCACAAACCTGCGGGTTGCCTCGGATTGGACGCCGGGCGATCAACTGGCTGTTTTGGATGTCGACGGAGAAGCGCTGGTCATGAAGGTCGGCAAAATCTCGGGTGGGTTCCGTATCCGCAACCGGGGTGCAGACCTGAAAGTGCATGTGCGCCGTCCGCGTCAGGCGGAGCTGGCCAAGCTGATGCCCGAGAAGCTGCCGCCCGATACCTCGAAAATGCTGCTCTGCCCGATGCCCGGCCTGATCGTGAAGATCGACGTGGAACTGGGCCAAGAGGTGCAGGAAGGTCAGGCGCTATGCACTGTCGAGGCGATGAAGATGGAAAACATCCTGCGCGCCGAGAAGAAAGGTGTGGTCGCCAAGATCAACGCAGGCCCCGGCGACAGTCTTGCCGTGGACGATGTGATCATCGAGTTCGAGTGATCATGATGGCACTTTTGTCATATCCCATAGCTCTCCCGGCGTTCTGCGCCGGGGGTTTGGGGCGTGGCGAAGGTAATCAACCGCCTTCGCGCCGTTCGCGAATCTCGCGTTCGCGCAGAGGGGTTTTGTCGATGGATCGACCGATCTCACGCACGCTCCACGGGGACGGTTTGCGCAGTTTGACCACGCCGTCCTTGTCGACGAACACCATCTGGAAACCACGCGGGCGCAATTGCGACCGTATCGGGGATTTTGCCGCCGGGTCCGTGTCGGTGATGACAATCACATCGCGGTCACGCATCGCGGCTTCGCCTTCGATCAGCATGTCGATTTGTTGTTGGAAGCGGGGGTCTGCGGGCGTGTCGGCAAAGACGACAATGGGTCTGTTGACCCATAAAAACTCGCTCAACTCGCTGTCACCTGCGGGTCGGACAAATTCATCCTCATCCGGCGCAGACCCGTCGGCAGCCATCGCGGCCAGCGGGATTAGTGCCAAGAAAACAAGGGCAAGCGTTCGTGTCATGGGGCCTCCTGTTCAATCGAATATAGCCCCTGTTCAGATGAATGCGACCAGTGAAATGCAATGCGCGCTCAATTTGTTGCGCGCAGCCCGGATTGGCCGGGCACTTCGAAACATAACTGCGTGCGGGTTCCTCTTCGCGCGCGACCCGAAATAGGAAAAGGAAATCGCCATGACCGATACCAAAGACTGGCAGGCACTGGCCGAGAAAGAGCTGCGCGGGCGTCCGCTGGACGATCTGACCAAAGAGACGCTGGAAGGCATCGACGTCAAACCGCTTTATACGGCGGAAGATACTGCGGACCTGCCGCATATGAACACGCTGCCGGGGTTCGGCCCGTTCACGCGCGGGGTGAAGGCCACGATGTATGCAGGCCGCCCATGGACGATCCGTCAATATGCGGGTTTTTCGACCGCCGAGGAATCGAATGCCTTCTACCGCCGCAATCTGGCCGCGGGTCAGCAGGGCGTGTCGGTAGCCTTTGATCTGGCCACGCATCGCGGCTATGACAGCGACCACCCGCGCGTGGTGGGCGATGTGGGCAAGGCTGGTGTGGCCATCGACTCTGTCGAGGACATGAAAATCCTGTTTGACGGCATCCCGCTGGACAAGGTTTCGGTCTCGATGACCATGAACGGCGCGGTGATCCCGATTCTGGCGAATTTCATCGTGGCGGGTGAGGAACAGGGGCACGACAAATCTGTGCTGTCCGGCACCATTCAGAATGACATTCTGAAAGAGTTCATGGTGCGGAATACCTATATTTACCCGCCCGAGCCGTCGATGAAGATCATTTCGGACATCATCGATTATACGTCTAATGAGATGCCCAAGTTCAACTCGATCTCGATCTCGGGCTACCACATGCAGGAGGCCGGTGCGAACCTGGTGCAGGAGCTGGCCTATACGCTGGCGGACGGACGGGAATATGTGCGCGCTGCGACGCAGGCCGGGATGGACGTGGACAAGTTCGCGGGCCGTTTGTCGTTCTTCTTTGCAATTGGTATGAACTTCTTCATGGAGATCGCAAAACTGCGTGCCGCCCGCACCCTGTGGCACCGCGTGATGACCGATTTCGGGGCGAAATCCGAGCGGTCCAAGATGTTGCGCACTCATTGTCAGACCTCTGGCGTATCGCTGCAGGAACAAGACCCATACAACAACGTGATCCGCACGGCCTATGAGGCGATGAGCGCGGTTCTGGGGGGTACGCAAAGCTTGCACACTAACGCGCTTGATGAGGCGATTGCCCTCCCCACCGATTTCTCGGCCCGCATCGCCCGCAACACACAGTTGGTGCTGCAGGAAGAGACCGGTGTAACCGATGTGGTCGATCCGCTGGCGGGGTCGTATTACATCGAAAGCCTGACCAATGAGCTGGTCGAAAAGGCCTGGGCCCTGATGGAAGAGGTCGAAGAGATGGGCGGGATGACCAAGGCTGTTGCCTCGGGCATGCCCAAGCTGCGCATCGAGGAAAGCGCCGCGCGCCGTCAGGCGATGATCGACCGGGGCGAAGAAGTCATCGTCGGCGTCAACAAATACCGCAAGGAACAGGAAGACCCGATCGACATTCTGGACGTCGACAACGTCGCCGTGCGCGAAGCGCAGGTCGCGCGCCTGGAACGCATCCGCGCCACCCGTGATGAGGCCGCATGTGAACAGGCGCTGAATGCGTTGACCAAAGCCGCCCAGGAGGGCGGAAACCTGCTGGCTGCTGCGGTCGAAGCCGCCCGCGCCCGCGCATCCGTAGGAGAGATCAGCATGGCAATGGAGAAAGAATTCGGCCGCCACCGCGCCGAAGTGAAGACACTGGCCGGTGTCTATGGTGCCGCCTATGAAGGCGACGAAGGCTTTGCCGCCATTCAGAAATCCATCGAAGAGTTCGCCGAGGCCGAAGGCCGCCGCCCGCGTCTGTTGGTGGTCAAGATGGGGCAGGACGGGCATGACCGGGGTGCCAAGGTGATCGCGACCGCCTTTGCCGATATCGGGTTTGACGTGGATGTGGGCCCTCTGTTCCAGACTCCGGCCGAGGCCGCGCAGGATGCGGTCGACAATGACGTTCATGTGGTCGGGATTTCGTCTCAGGCCGCGGGACACAAAACGCTGGCCCCGCAACTGGTCGAAGAACTGAAAAAGGCCGGAGCTGAAGATATTATCGTCATTTGCGGCGGTGTGATCCCGCAGCAGGATTATCAGTTCCTCTATGATCACGGCGTCAAGGCGATCTTTGGACCGGGCACGAACATTCCCGAGGCTGCACAAGACATCTTGCGCCTGATCCGAGAAGCCAAAGGGTAAGGCTAAAGATTTTTCGACGAAAAACCTTGTGATCCCGGCGCTTTGACGGAAACATGCGACCAGACCCAAAAGGTCTGGTCGCACTACGTTGGAGGCACTCATGTTACTGGATCATCTGGCCGTCTCAGGCGAAACCGTAGAGGAGGCTGCAGCCCATATAGAAGACGCGCTGGGTGTGACCCTTCAAGAGGGTGGCAAACACGAAGCCTTCGGAACACATAATCGTCTTCTAGGGTTGGCCGATGGATTGTATCTCGAAGCCATTGCAATCGATCCGACCGCGCCAAATCCAGAGCGAACACGCTGGTTCGATCTGGATCGGTTCGAGGGCCCTCCGCGTTTGACCAATTGGATTTGCCAGGTGCCGAATATTGACGCGGCGCTGGATGTGTTCCCCGATGGTGTTGGACATCCAATCGACTTGGCCCGAGGTGCGTTGCGGTGGCAGATGGCGGTCCCACCGAGTGGTCGTTTGCCTTTCGACAACCTGTTTCCGGCTCTTATTCAATGGCATGGCGATCTGCACCCGGCGCGGATGTTAACGCAAAGCGGTTGCCGATTGCGCCGCTTGGTGGTCTCGCATCCGGAAGGTCTGGAGCTTGCGAAACTGTTGGGCCAGATGGAGGGCGTGGTTTTCGACAGCGGTGCTGCGGCATTGCGGGCGGAGTTTGAGACACCGCATGGACCGCGCGTGTTGGAATGAAAATTCGTCAGGCTCAGGTGGCGGATGCCAAGGCAATCGCGGACATTGCGAATACTATCATTCGGGACACACTGATCACCTTTACGACGGCTGAACGCAACACCGACAGCATTGCAGAGGATATCCGACAACGGGACCGCGCCTATCTGGTGGTTGAAGACGCCGCTTTGGTTCAGGGATTTGCCACCTATGGCCCGTTCCGATCCGGCCCCGGATATGCCCAATGCCGCGAGCATTCTGTTCAGTTATCAGAGCAAGCACGCGGCAAAGGCGCGGGGAGGGCCCTGATGGCTGCACTGGAAGAAGTCGCGCGGCATGAGGGCGTTCATGTGTTGGTTGCCGGCATCTCATCGGCCAATCCGGGGGCTGAGGCGTTCCATGCAGCGCTTGGGTTCCAACATGTCGGACGGATGCCCGAGGTAGGATACAAATGGGGCAAACGGCTGGATCTTGTGCTAATGCAGAAAATTCTTGCCCCCAAGCCACTCGTCGCACCTGACACCGGCGTTTTCAAAGGCTAGGGTGCGCTCATGTCGATCTGGACTCGCATATCCGACGCGCTAAGCGCGCTTGCCAAGGGCGAAAGCCTGACTGCTGTTTTCGAAAAGCTGCGTACGCCGCCTGAACGGTCGGTGGCCTTTACGATTGCGGTGATCGCGCTGGGCGCCAAGATGGCCAAGGCCGATGGGCAAGTAACCCGCGATGAAGTCACCGCATTTCGTGATGTCTTTCAGATCGCGCGCGAAGATGAGGCAGACGCCGCCCGTGTGTTCGACATGGCCCGAACCGACGTTGCGGGGTATCAGGAATATGCCCGCAAGATCGCGGGGATGTTTGCCGATGACAGCACCACCTTCTGCGACCTGATGGAGGGGCTGTTCCACATCGCCATGGCCGATGGGTTCTACCACCCTAACGAAAACGAATTCCTGGAAGAGGTCAGCCGCATCTTTGGCCAGACCGAGGCGCAGTTTCTGGCCTTGCGTGCGCGGTTTGTCCCGGATGCGCCTAATGATCCCTACATTGTGTTGGGTGTTCCGCGAGATATGCCACTACTTGATATCCGAAAGGTCTGGCGGCAATTGGTGCGCGAAACCCATCCCGACGCGATGATGGCGCGTGGCGTCCCCGAAGAGGCGATCCGACTGGCCGAGAAAAAGATGATCGACATCAACCGCGCATGGGATGAGATCAACGGCGCTCGGGCCTGACCGCAATGCGGCTGGCGACCTACAATATCGAGTGGTTCGCCAATCTTTTTGATCGTCAGGACAAGCTGATTGTCGACGACAGTTGGTCCGGCAGGCACAACATCACCAAGGCGGAACAGGTTGAGGCGATTGCCAAAGTTTTGACGGCCGTAGATGCGGACGCGATGCTCATAGTCGAAGCGCCTAACACCGGTAAGACCCAGAACACTGTGCGCGCGTTGCAGCGCTTTGCTGAGGCATTTGATCTGCGCGCCAGTCACACGGTAATGGGTTTTGCCAACGACACGCATCAAGAACTTTCGCTGATGTATGACCCGATGGCCCTGACCGTAAATCACGACCCGAAAGGGGCGGGTGACAAGAACGCCCCTCGGTTTGACGGCGTGTTTCATATTGACCTCGACATCGACGCGACTGAAGACCGCGTTCGGTTTTCAAAGCCTCCGATGGAGCTATTGGTGCGGACACCGGCGGGTGGGCGCTTTCGTCTGATCGGCGCGCATCTGAAATCAAAAGCCCCTCATGGGGCCGAAAACCGGGACGAGGCTATACGAATCTCGATCGCCAATCGACGCAAGCAATTGGCTCAGGCGGTGTGGCTGTCGCGGCGGGTAGGGGCCCATTTAGAAGCGGCAGAACCCGTGATCCTGATGGGCGATCTGAACGATGGGCCGGGGCTGGATGAGTTTGAAAACCTGTTCGGCCGATCCTCGGTCGAGATTTTGTTGCAAGCGGGCCTGTTCGACCCTCACGCGGTCGAGGCCTATGCGGATCAACCGGGTAGTTTGTATTCGACGGCGCGCTTTGCGCGCCCGACCGAAGGTGAGTATCTTGAGGCTCTGCTGGACTACATCATGATCAGCGAGGAATTGCGGGCGTGCAGTCCGCAATGGCGCATCTGGCATCCTTTTCATGACCCGGCCTGCCTGGCAGTGACGGACTTGCATCAAGCGCTTTTGACCGCATCCGATCATTTCCCCGTCACACTGGATATTGATCTGTGACCTTACATGACCGGCCTGATGGCTCTATATTGCCAGTATGAGACATTTCATCACGATCTGCGCGATTTCCGCAGCCTTGACCCACCCGGCCCACGCTGAAGATGACAGCGGCCCGTCGCTGATGGAGCAGGGCGCCGAACTGTTCTTTGAAGGTCTGCGAAAGGAAATGGAACCAGCGTTCGATGAATTGCTGGGGCTGGCTGATCAGTTTGGACCAGCGATGCAATCCTTCATGGCCGAGATGGGGCCAGCGCTTGCCGATCTGGCTGCCGAGATCGAGGACTGGAGCACCTATGAGGTCCCGGAAATCCTGCCCAATGGCGATATCATTATCCGCAAAAAGCCCGAAACACCCGAAATCGAACCGGTACAGCCGCAGGACGCGCCGGAAGGTGAGATTGATATCTAAGGCTCAGCCTTTGATCACAACGCGGGTTTCCGACCTCAGTGCAGACGCCAGTGAATTCAGGCGCGCTTGGGCCACTTCGCTGAAGAGCGAGGCAGCGGTTTCAGGCAAAAACAGTTCAAGCTGTCGCTTTTTGGGATAAAAGCGCAACTTACCCATCGTGGCGTCGTTCTGCATCCAAAGCATCGCGCCGAACCGCATGGCTTTGCCCAGAATCTCGGCCTGTTTCTGGCCGCTTTCATCCAACAGCTCATAAAGCGGCGCAAACCGGTTATCTTCGCGCTTGTTGCGGTATCGGTGCTGCAATGCAAGCCCAATGAATACCCGCTCGGAGTGTTTTAACCCCCCCAAATTGGCGCGTGTGACATAGTCAAAGCAGGTTTCGGCCCGGTAGTCGGGATGCGCGCGCCAACTTACATCATGCAGCAGGCAAGCCGCCTTGATCAGACGCACCCGTGCGTCGGGGGCGGATTTGAACAGGGGCATCACGAAGTCAAACAAGTGTTTGCTGAACCCGGGCAAGCGGGCATCTTTCGCCTCATAAAATCGACTGGCTTCGATCAATGGATCGCGGTCGCGCAGGATTTGCGGCATCTGTTCGTATAGCAAGCCTTCACGGATACCATAGCTTGAGATCGCGATATCCTTGGGTTTGAACGTCCGCACCAACCGGGCCAGCACATCCATCGCAAAGGGCATCAACGCCATACGAGAGCCAGACACACCAGCAAGGCTTCGCAGCTTGTCCGGTTCGCCCTTTTCAACGAATTTTATAGTCTCGTGAACCTGCTTGGTGGTCATGCGGTATTCATGCAGAACGTTCAGCGGATAGCCCCGGCGCAACATGTCCAACCGTGCAAAAGCACGCCAACTGCCACCGACCAGAAACAGCCGGTCACGCTGCGGCCCCATTTGATCGCGCAGCTCTTCCATCGTGGCTTTGATATGTGCTTTGCGCGCCCGTCGCCCACCTTTGATATCGCGCAGCTTGAGCGGACCAAGGGCCGAGGTCACGCGTCGGCCCACATCGCCGCCTCCGATCTCGGCCAGTTCCATTGAAGACCCGCCGATGTCGCAGATCAAGCCATAGGCTCCGGGCCAGCCCAACAGGACGCCTTGCGCAGACAGGCGCGCCTCTTCACCGCCGTCGATAACCGAGACGGTCAGGCCAGTTTCGGCAAACACCTCTTTGCAGAAGGCAGGCCCATCTGTGGCTTCGCGCACCGCAGCCGTCGCGACAACATGCAGGCCCGGAAGCCCCAAATCCTGGGCCAGTTGCGCAAACCGACGCAGGGCAGCCAACGCGCGTTCCCGTCCGCGTGGGTTCAGACGCCCGGTCTCGGACAGGCCTGCGCCCAGTTCGCACATAACTTTTTCGTTGTAGAAATAGGCTGGCGACCGTGCTGCACCGTCAAAGATAACCATTCGGACCGAGTTCGATCCAACGTCGACCACTCCGACACGCGACAGGGCGCGGGCCTCGGGGTTGTCGAATAGCGGTTTTCCGAAAGGCCCCCAGTCGGGGATGTCTGTGTCGACGGTCTGATCCATGTCTCTTCCAGATATTCCGTGCTTAGAATGCGAAATCGTCGGGTTTGGGTCAATCGTCAGATGCGACATCACCCACGTCCGAGTTCAGGACACGCACAGCCAGCGAGCGGGTGATGTCACGTTTTTCAGCCAAAGCCACCAAATCCAACTGCGCAACAACATTTGCGGCGGTCTCGAATCTACGATCCATGTGTTTCACGAGGTAGGATATCACCTCGGGGCCCGGGTTTAGCTGTCGGTCCAGAAACAGTTTAGCCAGAACCGCCCCCAAAAGGGCGTCGTCTGGCGGGTCCAGTGCTACATGGTGTGCCCCCTCGATCCGGCTTTGAAGGTCAGGCAGCGGCAGTTCCCAGAACTTCGGAGCCATGCGCCCTGTCATCAACAGAGCGTTGCCTTCCGCCAGCGTCAAGTTGTGCAAATGGAACAACGTCTTTTGGAGGTCGGGATCACCGGCGATCATCGGCACGTCTTCCACAGCAATCGGCGTGCTGGCCAGAGCGGGTACATCGTCATAGCGCAGATCACGGGCCTGAATAATCCGGCCTCCGGTTTCAGCTGCCCAGACATGGGCCAGGTGAGTCTTTCCCGCGCCCGCCGGGCCGCTTAGCACCAGTTTGTTGCCGGGCCACGAGGTCGCTGAAATCATCGCCACCGCCAGCGCATTGGCAGGCGAGACAAAGAAATCCTCGCGGCCCAAGGCGGTTTTGGCCGGCAGGTCAAAGCTCAGTTGGCGGGGCATTTATTCGTCGTCCTGTTGAAGCCCTTCAAGGCCCGTATACAAGCGGCTGTCCAGATAAAGCGAAGTCATGAACCGGGCCACAACACCCAGTGCCGCCGCGACCGGAACCGCCACCAGCATCCCGACAAATCCGAACATGGCGCCAAATACCGATAACGCCAGCAAAAGCCAGACCGGGTGCAAACCTACCGAACTGCCAACCAGCTTGGGGGTCAGGAAATTGCCCTCGGTCACTTGTCCCAGCGCGAAGATCCCGGCGACCAGCCCGATCTGCGCCCAGTCGCCCCAGAACTGAAACAGGGCCAGCCCGATTGCCAGAGATCCACCGATCAGTGCGCCCAGATAGGGGATGAAGGTCACGAGCCCGGCGATAAAACCCACGATCAGGCCAAACTGCAGGCCCACCGCCATCAGCGCCACGGCATAATAGGTGCCAAGGATCAGGCAGACCGTCCCCATACCGCGCACGAACGAGGCCAAAACGGCGTCAATCTCGCTGGCCAGGCGCTTTATGGTGGGGGCGTGGTCGCGGGGCAACAGCTCTCCGACACGGGCGATCATACGGTCCCAGTCCAACAGCAGATAGACAGCGACAACTGGGACGATCACAAGCAGTACCACCACATTGATCGCGGATCCCAGCGAGGCCGCCACCGATTGCAGCACATCCCCGGTTTTGGATTGCAGCGTCTCGCCCAGCGAGACAAGGAATTGGTGCGAGCTGGATTCGCGGTCCAGCAGCGAGGGGAATTGTTGCTCGACAAACCCGCGCAGCTGTTTGATCAGGCTGGGCATAAACTCGACAAGGTCGATAAGCTGCGTGACCAGCGCGGGCACGACCATCAGGATCATCAGGACAAAGCCCAGAACTCCGACAACGGTTATTATCGCGGTTGCCGCCATGCGTGACAGCCCCAGATTTTCCAGCCGGTCGGCAACCGGGTCAAGAAAATAGGCAATTGCACCGCCAATTACGAAAGGCAAAAGCACATCGCCTAGCGCCCACATCAGGAACACGAAGACAACAGCGGCAATGCCCCAGTATCTGAGTTGGTCCTTCACTGGCAGCGCCATGCCCGTCCCCTTGTTGCCGGTTCTTGCATATGTTCTTGGCGTATGCGGCGCGGCGATGCAAGCGGTTCATGGGGCTGTGGATTTCTGCCCCTCAATCGGCAAGCGTTCCCAGTTCCGGCGTCGCCTCATCGGCATGTTCATCTGGCCAGTTGGTGCGCCATATCTCGGCCGACCAATGGCCGCAATGGACCGAAGGGCGGTCGAACCCGTCCAAAGGCTCCAGCAGCGGACGCACAACAACATCATGACGAGGTACAGCGAAATATGGGAAGGAATAGCGCTCTTGCCCAGATCGGTTGACAACCCGGTGTGGCGTAGATTTCAGGCGTCCACCGGACCAAAGCTCTAGCATGTCACCGATATTCACGACAAACCCGCCCGGCGGGCAGTCCGGCGTGATCCAGCCGCCTTCGTGGGTCTGAACCTCCAGCCCGCCGACGGGGTCGGGGGCGATGATGGTCAGGGCGTCAGTATCCTTGTGCGGGTGGATACCATATCCACCCTCATCCGGTGCCTGCGGAGGATAGTGCAGCAGGGTCATGTTGGTCATCGGATCGACAAATGCGTCACGCAAGGTGCGAGCGGGCAGGGTCAACCCGGCCTCAAGCGCGCCCAGCAACTGATCTGCCACCGTGTCCAGTCGCGACCAATAGCCCAGTATCGTGTCACGCGCGCCATCCACGCCCCTTGGCCAGAGGTTCGGGCCATAAAGTGCGCAGTCCCGCCGGATCGGTGCATCGGGGGCCACGTCAAAGTGCAGCTTGTAGCCTTCGTATTTGTCGGCCTTTCCCGATCCGTCATTCGGGGTAAAGAACCCCATCGGGATGTATCCACGGTAGTTCTCGCGCGTGATAGCCTGATCCCATTTGGCGCTTTCTTCGACCGCAAAGATATCGCGTACGCAGGCGCGCACGGCGTCGACCGTCTCGGGGGCAATACCCGTACCGGTGATCGACAGAAAGCCGATATCGGTGCAGGCGCCCATGATCTGCTGGACGGTGCGGGCGTAGTCCGGGTGCGCAGGATCGCGCAGAGGTGCAATGTCGATGGTCGGGATATGCTGCATCAGTGAATCCGCACGCCCTGACGGTCGAGTTCTTTGTGGACGGGGGCGAGATTCATCGTGTCGACTTCCTGATTGCTTTTCAGCGACAGCGCAGCGGCGATGCCTGCGCCTTGGCCCATGACAGCGCAGCAGGCCATGTTGCGTGTGGCGGCGTGGGCCACTTTGTCGGCTCCGTGGGAGCGGCCCGCGACCAGCAAGCCCTTGATTCCCTTGGGGAGCATTGAGCGATAGGGCACCTGCATATACCGCCCCGTGGTGGGTAGGATCAGGATGCCGTACCCGTCGATGAATTCGGGGTAGATGCCGATCGTATCTTCGAACCGGCCCTGATGGCGGGCGTCATCCTCGGTCATGTTGTAGACCGCGTCGATCTTGCGGGTATCGCGGATGCCGATGGTCATTCCGAAATTCCGCAGCCGCGCGTTTTCGCAGCCCGGCATGAAGCGCCGCAGCGCCTCAATGGCCAGCATCGACTGACGGCGGCCCTCGATCTCGCCCCGCGTCAAGCTGTCGGGATCGGTGCCGTCAATCTCGGCCAGATGGATGAGGTTCATATAGGTCAGCTCACCGGTGTCATGCATCGCGCCCCATGTACCCGCGATGGTGTTCAGGTGCGGCGGGATCATCCCTGCATCAATCGCCTGTTGGAAGGGCTTGTGAACGAAGGGCGAGAACATGTCGTCCTCTTTCCCCGAGGTCTCGATATTCCACTCACCGCCGCCGCCCCAGTCCTTGTAGGTTTGCGGGTCGGCCTTGACGCCCTCCATGAACGCGCGCTTGTCGACACCGGCCAGATGAAACATGACCGAGGCCGCCATCATATCCTCGCGCGCGGTTTTGTGGGTCGGGGCACCGGCGCGGTGGGCGACATCTGCGTCGCCGGTGGCGTCGATCACCACGCGGGCCAGAATCGCCTCGCGCCCGGCTTTGGATTCGGTGATGATGCCGGTGATCCGGTTGCCGTCCTTGATCGGGGCCACGAACTGACGGTGCAGCATCGGATGCACGCCGGCCTCCTGCACCAGCTTGTCAGCCACCAGTTTGAACCCCTCGCTGTCCAGCTCATAACTCAGCGACTGGCTTTCGGGCACCGCCGCGCCCATGTCCTTGGCGCGGGTCTCGAACTCCATGCCGATGCCGCCTGCCTCGACCGTTTGTTCGTGGCGATACCATGCGAACCCTTCGACCCCCACGGCGGTGATATTGCCGCCCATACAGCCGAAGCGATCAACCAGTGACACCTCGGCCCCAGCGCGCGCGGCGGCCAAAGCGGCGGCCAGCCCGGCGGGGCCAGAGCCTACGACCAGAACATCCGTCTGGTGAACAACAGGAATTTGACGGGCGGGTTCCGAGATTGTCTGCATCGGGGCCTCATGTTTTTACATTCCTGGCACATTTGAGGTTCCTGACTGGTGGGTCAATAAAAAAATGCGACGGGCCGGGGGTCGCAAAAACGCCATTGCGTGATTGCCCCCGGCGAGGCTTTGGCATAATCACCTTGCAGCGAAATTCTCACCTTTGAAGGTCCTCCCATGCGCCTGAGCCGTTACTTTCTGCCCGTTCTCAAGGAAAACCCCTCCGAGGCTCAGATCGTCAGCCACCGGCTGATGCTGCGCGCGGGGATGATCAAGCAGGCCTCTGCCGGGATTTATTCGTGGCTGCCGATGGGCTTCAAAGTTCTGCGCAAGCTGGAAAACATCATCCACGAGGAACAGGCGCGCGCGGGCCACATTGCGATCCAGATGCCGATCATCCAATCGGCGGACCTGTGGCGCGAATCCGGGCGTTACGACGATTACGGTCAGGAAATGCTGCGGATGAAGGACCGGCATGACCGCGATATGCTGTTCACACCGACCGCCGAGGAACTGGTAACGGATATCTTCCGCGGTCACGTCAACAGCTACAAAGACCTGCCGCTGACTCTCTATCAGATCCAGTGGAAGTTCCGCGACGAAATCCGCCCGCGTTTCGGCGTGATGCGGGGGCGCGAGTTCTATATGAAGGACGGGTATAACTTCGACCTGACCAAAGAAGACGCGCTGCACGCTTATAACCGCCATCTGGTCAGTTACCTGCGTACCTATGAACGTATGGGCCTGCAAGCCATCCCGATGCGCGCCGATTCCGGCCCCATCGGTGGCGATGACACGCATGAATTCCTTGTGCTGGCCGATACGGGTGAATCCGAGGTCTTCTATGACAGCGCCGTCACCGACCTGAGCTTCGGCGACCGTCAGATCGACTATGACGACCGCGCGCAATGTCAGGCGATCCTCGAGGAGTTTACTTCGAGATATGCCCGCACCGACGAAACCCATGACGAGGCGCTGTTCAATCAAGTGCCCGAGGATCGTCGCCGCGTGGCGCGCGGGATCGAAGTGGGGCAGATCTTCTATTTCGGTACCAAATATTCCGAGGCCATGGGCGCAACTGTCCAAGGCCCCGATGGCAAGCCGACGCCCGTGCACATGGGCAGCCACGGCATCGGCGTCAGCCGCCTGATCGGCGCCATCATAGAAGCCAGCCATGACGATAAGGGCATCATCTGGCCCGAAGGCGTAACCCCGTTCCATTGCGGCATCGTGAACCTGAAGCAGGGCGATGAAGAGGCAGATGCGGCCTGTGACAAACTCTACGGTGCGCTGACTGCGCTGGGGCTGGAGCCGCTCTATGATGACCGCAACGAGCGGGCAGGAGGCAAGTTTGCCACCATGGACCTGATCGGTTTGCCCTGGCGCATCACCGTTGGCCCGCGCGGGTTGAAAAACGGTGTGGTCGAACTGACCTGCCGCCGCACTGGCGAGAGCGAGGAACTCAGCCCCGAGGCCGCCGTCACTAAGATCGCCGAGATCTATGAGCAAATCGGCTGACACCGACGCGCCGCTGATCTCGGTTGTCACGGCGACGCATAACCTGCTGTCCCAAGGGCGGCAGGATAGCTTTCGCGAGGTAATCGCGTGCATGGCCCGCCAGAACTGCTTGAGGGCCGAGCATATTATTCAGGACGGTGCCTCAACGGATGGCACCGTTCCGTTTCTTCAGGACGTCACTGCCAATTCAGAACAGACTCGCGTGATCAGCGAACCGGACCGCAACCTCTATGATGCGATGAACAAGGGGGCGGGGGCCGCGCGTGGTCAATACCTTTTGTTCCTGAACTCGGATGACTCGCTCGCTTCGGATGACATCCTGAACACGGCGGCTGACCGTTTGACCGCAACCCGGCCCGACTTCCTGTACGGGTCTACATTGCGCCGGTTCGAGGATGGGACAGAGAGTCGCGAAAAACGCATGTCTCTGACTGCGATCCTTCAGCGTATGCCGTTCTGTCACAACTCGGTCCTGATCCGAAGCGACGTGTTCAAGGCGCTGGGCGGCCATGATCCGCAATTTCGCGTGGCGGCTGATTATGACCTGATGCTGCGCATGATATCTGCCGGGTATCAGGGCGAACGTATGGACGAGCCGATTTCGATGTTCTGGGGGCGCGGTGCAAGCAGTGATACGGATCTGACGGCGCGGGACTATGCGCGCGTTTGGATGAAATACTACGATAAGCTGAAGGCCGCAGATGGTTTGACCGAAGATGACTTCTGTCGGTTCTACCATCGCGGACACATGCCCGCGAAACTGGTCCTTGGGCTGATGCTGCAACCTGGCACTTGCACCGGTATCAAAGCGGCGGCGCGCCACAGTTTGTGGAAGTGCACGCGGCGCTCAGTTCAGTTTTGGCGCAGCTTTTAGGCGTTACCCACAGACGGGCGCGAAGCCAAAAGATCACCGGTTTCGCTGTCGCGAGCCACAACGATGGGACGCCCCATACGCTGCACCAGGTCGCGGAACTCCAACCCCAGGAACCTCAGCCCACACACCCGCTTTGCCGTTGCGATGTCGGTAATGCACAGGCGTCCTTGCCGGAAGGCAAGCTGGTAGCCTTTGTCTTTCAGGATGTCTGTAAGGCCATTCCAATTGGCCGCACTGGCAAACAAAGGACGTATCGCGGCCCTCAGCAATGCCGCTGTTTCGCAATCCAGTTGTGTCGATGCCTGCCGGGCCGAAATCGCGCCCGCTTTTTCTTTGTTTAGTCGAATACTCATGAGCGACCCCCGCTCTAAAAATTGTATTCCCCCAAAGTCAGGGTGACAAAGTTTCGAAAAATAATCAAAAAGCGAAATATTATTCCAACGAAAATGTTGCATTTTAAGTTCAGTCAATCACGCGAACCCGGCATTGACTACATAGCTGAAACAGTCGCCGCTGGTCTGTGAACGATATCACAACCTTTGGTTTTGAGAGGTTCGACTAAATCATCCTTACCTCGAATAGCGGTTTGCCGGAACCGACGACTGATTCGTGGTGTGGTTCGCTTGGACAGGTCGGCAAATGCTGCTACATGAGCGGAAAAACGCAAAAAGGTCCGCGCTGTGCTGAGTTTCGCAACGGTTGTATATTCCAGGGACTTTCCTTTGCTGGAACTTCAGGCCCTTTCCTTCGCCCGGTTTGTTGATCCGGCGCAGGTTGGGTCGATCCATGTGATCATGAACGACGTTGATGAAGGTACGTTGCGGCGGCGGATCGAGCCGATTCTACCTGCCTACGGAGCACTGCAAGACAAGGTGCGCGTCCTCAGTGGGGACGATGTTCTACTAGGTGAGGGTCATTGTGCGCGACGCCCGGCGCTGGATCGTGTGCTGATCGAGAACCGCTTTCGCATTCCGCTGATCCGCAAGGGCGGGTGGCGTGGCAACAATGGCTACCGCAATCAACAGATTCTGAAACTGGGCGCGGCGCGGGTCGCAGCCTCTGAGAATATGGTCATTCTGGACACCAAGAACCTGTTTCTGCGCCAGTTTGATGAGGCTGAGTTTTTTACGCCCGGTGGCGCGGCGCGCATCCCGTTCATTGACATTGAAAGTGATTTCCATCGCAACTGGCTGCTGGAAAGTTTGGATGCCCTAGGTGCGCCACGGTCTGATCCGGGGCAGATCAAGACGACAACCTTTGCCACGCCGTACCCGGTGCGCCGGTCGCTTGTCCTGTCTCTGCTGGATGAAATCAGCGCGCGCTACGGCTCGGTTCAGGCCTTGTTCGCGTCGCGCAGGCGGCCCTCAGAGTTCATGCTGATCAACGCGTTTTGCCTGAAATCCCACGACGGTTACGCCCCATGGTTCGAAGAAGCGGAGTCTACAGCCATCGGGCTCTGGCCCACCTATTCGACCGAGGTGCTGACGCAGTTACTGGGACGGCTGGATGACCCGCGCAGTTTGACGCTTGGGTTGCACAACCGTGCCATCGCGAACCTGCCACAGGATCTGCGCGACCGTGTTTTTCAAGAGCTTGAGGCGCGCGGCATTTGCGACCGGAACCGGGCCGAGGCCGTTTTGCAGCAAACCGCAGCCCTGTCGGGATAACGCGCGGCTTGACCATTCGGCCAAATGCCGAAAGGGTCACGTCCAACAAAAACACCGGAGCAGGCATGGCCAAAACACCCCCGCCCTTTGCACCTTTTGAATGGAAAATCGCCTGGCGATACCTACGCGCGCGCCGCGCCGAGGGGGGCGTCAGCGTGATGACCTGGATCTCGCTGATCGGGATCACCTTGGCCGTGTTCGCTCTGATCGCCACGTTGGCTGTTCGATCGGGGTTCCGTGCCGAGTTTGTCGGCACCATTCTGGGGGCCAACGCGCATGTGACGGTTTATTCGGCTGGGAATTTTGATGCGCAGGGGCGCGTAGATCGGACCATTGAAAACTACGATCAGGTGGCTGACAGGATCGGGCAGGTGCCGGGCGTTCAACGGGCGGCACCTTTGGTCAAGGGGCAAGTGCTGATCACCAACCGCGACCGCAGCAGCGGTGTCGAAGTTTTTGGGATACAGCCGGACGACTTGTTGGACCTGCCGGGCATCGCCGAAAGCGATCAGGCGGTGGGCGATCTGTCAGAATTCCAGAACCAGGAATTCGTTATTGCGATCGGTTCGGGCGTGGCGCGCAGTATCGGCGCTACAGTAGGGGATACAGTCAAGCTGACCTCGCCTAACGGGGTAAAGACGGCTTTTGGCACCTCGCCCCGCGTCAGCGCCTATCGGGTGGTTTATGTGTTTTCGGCCGGGCGCTATGACATCGACCGCACCCGTGTCTACATGCCGTTCGAACAGGCGCAGACCTTCTTTAATCGAGAAGGTGTGGCCGATGAGATCGAGGTTATGGTGGATGAACCTGAAAATCTGACACCCATTCTGATCCCCATCCTGGAAGCAGCAGGCGAACGCAGTCAGATCTGGACCTGGCAGGATGCTTCGGGCGGGTTCCTGCGCGCGCTCGAGGTTGAGGACAATGTGATGTTCATCATCCTGTCGATCCTTGTACTGATTGCAGCGATGAACATCGTCTCGGGGCTGATCATGCTGGTCAAGAACAAGGGGCGCGATATCGGCATCCTGCGCACCATTGGCCTCAGCGAAGGCTCGGTCTTGCGCGTATTCTTCATCTGCGGGTCATTTACGGGCATTATCGGCACCACGATGGGTGTGGTTCTGGGCTGCCTGTTTGCGATCTATATCGACCCGATCTTCAGCTTTGTGAATTTTGTCATGGGCGGCGGGGTCTGGGACCCGTCGATCCGGGGCATCTATGCGTTGCCAGCCGAATTGCACCTGTCCGATGTGCTCAAAGCTGTGGGGCTGTCGCTGGGCTTGTCCTTCTTTGTCACCTATTTCCCTGCCCGCCGCGCGGCGCGGCTGAACCCGGTCGAGGCGCTGCGCTATGAGTGATGTGACATTGCGGCTGAATGGCCTGACCAAAACCTATCTGCAAGGAACGCCGGGCGAGGTGCAGGTGCTGCGCGGCGTCGATCTGGAATTGCGCGCGGGCGAGGCGGTCGCACTGGTTGCGCCCTCGGGGGCGGGCAAGTCGACGCTGCTGCATATTGCCGGGCTGCTGGACACGCCCGATAGCGGCACCGTTGAGATCGCGGGGCAGAGTATTGCGGGCAAAGGTGACCGCACCCGCACCGCCCTGCGGCGGCAGGATGTGGGCTTTGTCTATCAGTTCCACCATCTACTGCCCGAGTTCACAGCGCTGGAGAACATCACCCTGCCGCAACTGGCCAATGGTGTCTCTGAGAAAGCCGCACAGGACAGGGCGATGGCGCTGCTGGATCGCGTCGGTGTTGCGGCGCGCGCGGATCACCGCCCGGCGGCCCTGTCTGGCGGCGAGCAACAGCGGGTCGCCTTTTGCCGCGCGCTAGCCAACGCGCCGCGCGTATTGTTGGCGGATGAACCGACGGGCAATCTCGACCCCGAGACCTCGGATCAGGTGTTCGATGCGCTAATGGCATTGGTGCGGGACGAGGGGCTCTCGGCCCTGATCGCCACGCACAATATGGATCTGGCCGCGCGGATGGATCGCAAGCTGCGGTTGGATGGGGGCGTTCTTAAGCCAGTTGAGTGATCGCCACCCCGGCGGCCATCACGGCAATACCGCCCGCGCGTATCCATGTCAGCGGCGTGACTTGCGCACCGAACAGGCCGAAATGGTCTATGGCAGCGGCGCTGATCAACTGTCCGATCAACACGAAGAACACCGCGTTGCCCACACCGAAATGCGGGGCGACGTGGGTGATGGACAGAACGTAGAAGGCGATAAGCACACCCGCAAGCAGCAGGTGTCTTGGTGCCCCGGCGATTTTCGATAAGGCTCCGAACCCCGGAAATAGCACCATGACGACCGCCGAAGATGCAAAGGCGATGGCGAACAGAACCACTGCGGCGGTCGTAGGGGAACCGATCATCTTGCCCAAAGCCGCGTTCAATGCGGCGAGGATGGGAACTCCGATTCCGGCGGCCAACATGATGGCTGCATATTGCGTCATGGCCCGTATCCTTTGGTTGCGTTGATCTGGATCATTGCGCCATGCTGCCCAACGAGCAAGTCTGCAAATGTCAGTCGTGACAGGAGGATGCGATGATCAGACGGGTACTCGGGCTTGTTTCGATAGGGTTAGCAATGGGGTCTCAGGCCATAGCGCAGGATGTGCAAGAGGGTGCGAAACTGTACCAGCACTATTGCGCGACGTGCCACGGCATTGATGCTACCGGGCAGGGTCCTATGGCCGGGGTGCTGGTGATCCAGCCGACAGATTTGACCACATTGGCCAGCGCGGATGGCACTTTCCCGGTCGCACGTGTTGTCGCGCGGATTGACGGGCGCGATCCCTTGGTCAGTCACGGCAGCCCTATGCCGGTCTACGGGCCATATTTCGATGGTCAGGATACTTCGATGAAAACACCTCAAGGGCAGCCAATTCTAACAAGCCAGCCAATTGTGGACTTAGTGGCGTACCTGCAAACGTTGCAAGCGAAATAGCCTTAACGGCAAATTTCCTCGACCTCAGCATCGGCCCAAGGGATCACCACGTCCCGTTCGCGGCGTTCGCCGGGTAGCGCTGCTAGGTCAAAGTGCTGTCCCAGCATTTCATGCAGCCGTTGAGTGCGCGGTGCTGTCGGATCCAGTGCACGACAGCAGATGTATTCCTCGACAATGGCGCCCTGCTGCTCGAACCCGTAGGACAGGAAATCGGGCGAGGTCGTCAGATCAAATTGATAAGGATCCGTATTGCCCCCATGCTCGGCCGCTGCACGCAATGGGTGATAGCCCGTGGTTTCCCGGTTCTGCCACTGCCACACGTGGGTCAATTCATGGGCCAGCAACATGGCGGCGATCAGGTCCATCTGTTCCGGAAACTCGGACATATAATCCTCGAGGTACCAGTCTTTCGTGAAGTAGACTTTGTTAAACAACGCGACGGCGGCAGGTTTTGCAGTGACCACGCCTTCTTTGGTTGGCGGCAGGATGCGCTCGCGGCAGGCCAGACGCGGACGGTCTTTGCGATAAAAGGTGATCGGCACGACCGGGGCGCCTTCGACCAAACGAACGTTCTTTAGGTCCAGCGTGTTGCCCTGAACAGCGCTTGCAAAGGCGACCTCGTTTTCCGTAAGGGGACGGCCGCACGAGTAAAGAAACAACAAAGACGTCATCAAAATGAGGCGCAACATGTTCCGACCTTAATCCCTGACCTTCAACCTGCAACCTGTTTTCAAATGCTCATAGCCAGAACGCGGCTGATTTCCGTGAGCGAACGCCCGGATTGATCCATCCACGTATTAAAAGCAGCCTGCACAGCGTTCATGGCTTTCTTTGAGGTCGGCGCTTTGTCTACGACGCCTTCGGCAATCAACCGTGCTGTAACATCCTGCGAGAGAATGAAGCTGTCACGGCCTGCAAAGCGCATTGCGATCTGCGCCGAGGTACCACCCAAGCGCGCACCACGCTTACGCAGCATCTCAAGCAGACCGACAAAGTCGGTCGAAGGCCAGCCACCCAACACCCGGCCTGCACCACCTTCTTCACGCAGTTCCAGCAGAAAGGCTGCGTTGTCACGTACGGCGGCGATCTTGGTGCCGTTGCGCACGATTCGGGTATCTTGCAGGAGGGAGTCGAACTTTTCGTCGTTCATGAAGGCGCATCGGCCCACGTCAAAACCGTCGAACGCAGCCTCAAACCCGTCCCATTTGGACTCGATCACTTTCCAACTGAAACCGGCCTGAAATATGCATTTGGTCATCACCGATAGCCAGCGGTCTTCTGGCAGATCCGCCAGTTCTTCAGGGGATTTGGGTGTCTCGAGCTGCGAATTCAGGGCGTCGGCGCCGCCATGTCGGTTGGCGGCCATCCGAAAGATATCATCAAAATGGTGCATAGCGGTGTCCTTTTCTGATCAGCGTTGCTTGTCAGGCCCGGGGTTTCAAGGCCCCGAATGCAGGGCAAGGCCTAAACGTTTCGGGGAAAAAGTTGGGAAATTGGAAAGAAACACTCGACAAATCAGGTGATTCTGGTTTGTGATTGACTGGTCAATCAATGTCCGAACCCAGCGAAATGTGAAAACATGTGGGGGCGGGCTTTCGGTGCATGCCGGCAGGCGGGGGACATTTAGGTCGGTCGAGCGTATGATTTCCGCGCTGGACCCAACTGTTTGCTTTCCCTTTCCGGCTTTAATTGTGCATGTTGCGGCATGGTAATGTCGTAAGACAGCCCCCGAGGCGCGTGCTTGTGCCGGGGCGGGCGAAGCAAAAAAGACAGGGAGAATGTCGATGAAAAAACTCAGTGTAAGCCTTTTGGCGATGACCGTTGCGGGCTCGGCTTTTGCGGCCGATATGGGCGCCGTGGATGAACCGATCAAATTGGCGATCAACGAGTGGACTGGTCAGCATGTGACCACCCATGTGGCCGGTGAGATGCTGAAAGCCGCAGGGTACAACGTGGAATATGTCACGGCTGGCATGATGAACCAGTTCCAGGCACTGGCCGATGGCGATATCGATGCGACGCTTGAAATCTGGTCGTCGAACGTTTCCGACGAATATGCCAAGAAGGTAGACGAAGGCACCGTTGTGGAAATCGGTGATCTGGGCCTGAACGCCAAGGAAGGCATCGCCTATCCTGCCCACGTGGCCGAACTGTGCCCGGGACTGCCCGCATGGGAAGCTCTGAAAGACTGCGCGCAGGTTTTCGCAACGGCTGAAACGCTGCCCGGTGGTCGTTTGGTCGATTACCCGGCGGATTGGGGGACTCCTGGCGCGGACCGCATGACCGGTCTAGAACTTCCGTTCAAAGCCGTGCCCGCTGGTTCAGAAGGTGCGTTGATCGCCGAGCTGCGTGCCTCGACCGAGCGTAAATCACCGCTGCTGATTACCTTCTGGCAACCGCATTGGGCGATGTCGGCCTATGACGTGCAATTCGTTGACCTGCCTGTTGGCGAAGAGGCCTGTTTCAACGATCCCGCATGGGGCCCCAACCCCAACGCGGTGAATGATTGCGACTTTTCGCCCTCGCGTATCTTCAAGGCAAGCTGGAGCGGCATGGAAGACAAATGGCCCGCAGCTTATGAAATCCTGACCAACTATCAGCTGGCGGTCGAAGATCAGCAGCCGATGATGGGCGCGATCGACGTCGATGGCGGCAAGGTCGAGGAAGTCGTCGCTGCTTGGATGGCGGAAAACGAAGGCAAGTGGCGTCCGGTTGTTGACGCGGCAACGCAGTGAGCCAGCCTAAGTGACGCAAGCTAAAACGCCAGCCATTGCCTGCCAGAATCTCTGGCAGGTCTTTGGCCCCGGTGCAGACAAGGCCCTGACCGACGCGCTGTCTCGGTCAGGGAGTGACCCGGACAAAGCCGCCTCCGATCTGCGCGAACGCGGGTTCATCCCTGCCGTGCAGGACGCCAATTTCGAGGTCAAAGAGGGCGAGCTTTTCGTTATCATGGGCCTGTCGGGCTCGGGCAAATCGACGTTGATCCGCTGCATCTCGCAGCTGCTGCCCGGCACGGGCGGGGAAATCCGCGTGGATGGTGAGAACGTCATTGGAGCTTCGAAGAAGGTACTGACCGACCTGCGCCGCAAAAAGCTGGGCATGGTGTTTCAGCATTTCGGCCTTTTCCCGCATATGACCGTCGCCGAAAACGTAGCCTATCCTCTGCGCGTGCAGGGTGTTGGCAAAAAGGAACGTCTGGCCCGCGCGCAAGAGGTGATCTCATTGGTCGGTCTTGAGGGGCGCGAAGACAGCTTCCCTCGGCAGCTTTCGGGCGGTCAGCGGCAACGTGTGGGAATCGCCCGCAGTCTTGCCGTAAACCCCGACATCTGGTTTTTGGATGAGCCGTTCTCGGCCCTCGATCCCCTGATCCGTCGTCAGTTGCAGGACGAATTCCTGCGCATTCAGGCGACGTTGAAGAAATCCATTGTCTTCATTACCCACGACATTCAAGAGGCGCTGAAACTGGCCGACCGCATTGCCATCATGCGCGACGGCAAGATCGTGCAGATCGGCACGCCCACCGATATCGTGCTGCGGCCGGTCGATGACTATGTGCGCGAATTCTCGAAAGACGTCGCTAAGGGGCAGCACGCCAAGGTCGCCTCGGTCATGCGCGACGAATCTGAGCGTGGCCCAGACGATCCCGGCCTGACGACCAGTATGACATTGGATGCCGCGCTGGCGCATTGCATGGAGCTGTACGAACCCGTGCCCGTGCGGGATGAGGCGGGCAATATCGTCGGCACGGTTCACCCGTCCGATCTGGCAGCGGCGCTGCAGGTGGATGAGACATGACAGCGATCACGGACATCCCTGCACAGACGCGCCTGACGATCGGAGCCAAAGCGGCACTGATTACTGTTGTCGTCGGCGCGCTGTGTCTGGCGCTTGAGGGTATTGCCCCGTGGCTGGTCAAATGGCCCGCCGCTTGGGAGTTGCCTGCGACGCAGTGGGTCGGAGCTTTCCTCGACTGGTTCCTGAACGGCATCAAACCGGCGATGCGATTGTTTTCTGACCTGATGACCTATCCGATGGATGCGGCGAATTTCGTTCTGGCAAATACGCCATGGCCGATCCTGATCGGGTTTGTCACCGCGCTGGGCTGGTATCTGGGCGGGCTGCCAATGGCCGCGCTGGGGTTATTCGGCCTCAGCTTCGTGCTGGCCTCGGGTTATTGGGCTGAAAGCATGAACACTCTGGCGCTGGTGGCCGTTTCGGTCCCTGTGGCGCTGGTTGTGGGTGGAGGAATCGGCATTCTGGCCAATGAGATCCCTCGCGTGAAAAACTTTGTTCAGGCCGTGCTGGACGTCATGCAGACTGTGCCAACCTTTGCTTATCTGACGCCCTTGCTGCTGCTCTTTGGTTTTGGCCCGGTGGTGGGTCTGATCGCCTCGGCCATCTACGCGGCACCGCCCATGGCACGCAATGTGATGCTGGGGCTGGAGCGGGTCGAGCCCGAGATCAAAGAGGCCGCCATCATGTCCGGTGGTACGCGGTTCCAGCAACTGTTTCAGGTGGAAATCCCAGCGGCCGCGACCCAGATTATGGTCGGCGTGAATCAATGCCTTATGGCGGCTTTGTCGATGGTGATCATTGCGGCCGTAATCGGTGGCTTCAACGATATCGGCTGGGAGGTTCTGCTGACCATGCGCAAGGCGCAGTTTGGCGAATCCCTGATGGCCGGTCTTGTGATCGTGGTGTTTGCCGTCGTCATTGACCGGATGAGCGGAACGCTAGCTACAGAACGCAAGAGCTATGACCAGCGTGTCGTCTGGGCGGTTCTGGGCTTTACCGTGCTGTTCACCGCGGCCTTCTGGCTGTGGCTGCCGAACCCCTCTGAACTCACCCTACTGGACCCGCTGGCCGGGGCCATCGACAGCGGTCTGACCGCCTTTACACAGGCCAACGGCCTGTGGCTGGATGCGCTCAAGAACAACTCGCTGTTCTACGTGCTGCTGCCATTGCGGATTGGTCTCGACCAAGCGGTACTGCCGTTCACGTGGGGCTTTCAGTGGACACCGGGCATGAGCTACGGCCTGTTCGCTGCGGCTGCCGTCGTCGCGGCGCTGATGGCATGGCGCGGGCATCTGACCGGAGGGCTGGTTTTACTGATCCTGATCGGCATGTTGGAAACTGGCATTGCAAATCTGCCATGGCCGTTTGTCCTGACTGGTGCCGCTGCGCTCAGCTATGTGGCGGGGGGGTGGCGACTGGCGGCGCTGTCGGTGGGACTGCTTTGCACCATTCTCGTCTCGGGCCTTTGGGAGCGCGCCTTGCTGTCGCTCTACCTCAGCGGCGCGGCGGTGTTTTCCTGTGCCGTGGTCGGCGGGCTGATCGGTCTGGCTAGTGCGGTTTGGACGCCTGTCTGGAAAATCGTCCGCCCGATCTGTGACATGCTGCAGACGATCCCTCTGTTCGTGTTCCTGATCCCGGTGCTGATGGTGTTCCAGATCGGCGAGTTCTCGGCGTTTCTGGCGATCTGCGCCTATGCGATCGTGCCGATGATCCGGTACACCCGCCATGGTCTGGTAAACACACCCGAGGAAATGATGGAGGCTGCAATCTCTAGCGGCGCGACCGAGTGGCAGATCATGCGCGACGTGCGCGCGCCCTATGCCGCGCCGACTATCCTGCTGGGGCTGAACCAGACCATCCTCTATGCCTTTGCGATGCTGGTGATCGCGGCGCTGATCGGCACCACCGGTCTGGGCCAGTCGATCTATCTGGCGCTGGGGCAGGCGGATGTGGGGCTTGGTATCTCGGCCGGCGCGGCGATGGCCATTCTGGCACTGATCGCCGACCGCATGGTGCAGGGCTTTGCCGAGGAACGCCGCAAAGCACTGGGCCTGTAACTCAGGGCAGGGGCGGCGCGACCGCCCCGCCTGATTTGATTTCGAACAAAGACGGTCCCAACCCACAGGGCTAAACCGGGCGCAACACGTTCGGAGACTCTGATGACTGGTTGGGTACTATTCCTTGCAGCGCTGATCACATTCATGCTGACGCACGCTATTCCGGCGAGTCCCGCCTTGCGTGGGCAGTTGATCACAGCGTTGGGGCGCAAGGGATATTTCGCAGCTTATTCGGCTTTGTCATTGCTGGTTCTGGGCTGGCTGATTGTCGCGGCAAGTCGTGCGCCCTATGTCGAGGTCATCCCACCTTGGCCTGTTTTCCGCTGGGTGCCATTGTTGGTCATGCCCATCGCCTTGTGGCTGGCCACCGCCGGTGTGGCGATACAGAATCCGTTCTCATTCGGTGGATTGGGTCGACGCCCGTTCGATCCGGAAAAGCCAGGCCTCCTTCGCGCCACTCGACATCCGGTGCTGGCGGCGCTGATGTTGTGGGCCATCGCGCATCTGCTGGCCAATGGCAGCCTTTCGCACGTGATCCTGTTTGGCTTGTTTGCCGGGTTCGCGACGATGGGAATGGCCCTGATTGACCAACGCAAATCCCGCGAGATGGGTATCGAATGGATTCGCCTGTCCCGTAACACCGCGCGCTTTTCCCTGCGCGCCCCGCATCCCTGGCCACCCCTTTGGGTCTGGCTGGTTTCACTTGCCGCATATGCGGTTCTGCTTCACCTGCACGCAGCTGTGATCGGGCTTTCTCCTTTACCTTAGGGTAAAGGAGTGGCCGGAGCGTATCTTGCGTGCTATCTGAAATGTCACAGTTTTACGACGAGGGTCTCTGAATGTACCTGGGCTATGTAACCACCACCGACCGTGGCGCGACCGATCTTTTGCTGGCCGCAGCTGCTGAACAACTGTTGAAATCTGGCGCTCGGCTTGCAGGCGTTGTGCAAACCAACACTGAATGCGTTGACAGCACCAAATGCGATATGGACGTGCGCGTTCTGCCCGAAGGTGACACCATCCGCATCTCGCAGTCACTGGGTACGCAATCCCGAGGATGCCGGTTGGACCCAGCCGCGCTGGAACAGGCTGTGGGGTATGTGACCGCTTCGCTTGCCGACAAGCCGCAATTGTTGATCGTCAACAAGTTCGGCAAACATGAGGCTGACGGGCGCGGGTTTCGCCCATTGATCGCCGAAGCATTGGCGCAGGACATCCCTGTTTTGGTTGGCGTGAACGGTCTGAACATGGAAAAGTTCCAAGAGTTCACGGGCGGCGCAGCAGAAGAAATCACGCCGAAACGCGATGCCATTCTAGAATGGTTTGACCGTATCACAGCGCAACGAGCAGCTGCTGCGTAACGCGGGCTCTTTCATCGTAAAAAACAACGCCTTTGGTATGCCAAGGGCGTTTTTTTAATATGAAAACTCGCGACGTCACCCAGAGATTCAATTTCGCGAACGAAGTTGATGCGCTGCACATTACGCAACCTGTTGCGCTTTTTTACCATCTGAGGAAGATGGTGGGCGACCCTGGAATCGAACCAGGCGTGCGTCTCCGCGAGGGAGTTACAGTCCCCTGCCACACCTTGCGGCCTGTCGCCCACTGTCAGGCGTTGCACCTGACGTGGAGGCGTGATTACTAGCGCCTTAAACGAGCGTCAACAGGAAAATACTGCTTTGGCGCAGGAAACCGAATTCCCGGCCAGGAGGCCCAAGAAATGAAGAAACCCAAGTGGGTCGTTGAAAAGGAACAGGCGCGCAAGGCGGCCGCTTCTGAAACTGTATGGTTGTTCGGCCTGCACGCAGTGCGCGATGCCCTGATGAACCCCAAACGGCAGAAATTGCGCCTGATCGTGACCCGGAATGCCCGCGACAAGCTGAACGAAGCCATTGAATTTGCAGGGATCGAGGCTGAAATGGTTGATCCGCGAAAGTTCACGGCTCCGATTGACCCCGGCTCGGTGCATCAGGGGGCCGCGCTTGAGGTAAAGCCGTTGGATTGGGGCGGACTGGCCGAAAACTGTATCGGGCGTGAACATCCGCGTGTCATCCTGCTGGACCGTGTGACCGACCCGCATAATGTCGGGGCGATTCTCCGCTCGGCCGAGGTTCTGGGGGCCAGTGCGGTCATCGGCACCCGTCACCATTCGGCGCCGGAAACCGGTGCCTTGGCCAAAACGGCCAGTGGAGCGCTAGAGCGGCAACCTTACCTGCGCATGCGCAACTTGGCCGATACAATCGTTGAGCTGCAGAATATGGGTTTTCTGGTCCTGGGCCTGGACGGTGAGGCCGAGCAGACGATTGAGACGACGCTGGATGGCAAGTTCGACCAACCGGTCGCCTTGGTGCTTGGGGCCGAGGGGCCGGGGTTGAGGCAGAAAACCAAGGAAACCGTTGACCACTTGGTGAAAATTGACGCGGCAGGCGGCTTTGGATCGCTGAATGTCTCAAATGCGGCCGCAATTGCCCTATATGCTTCAAGGCATAGATAGACAGGAGAGCGCCATTTCCACCCCTTCGAAAATTGTCACCTGCTGCTATTGCGGCACCCGAGCTGCGCTGGTCCTGAAAGGTAAGCAACGCCACGAGCTAAGCTGTTCAAGCTGCGGCGCACCGTTGCACGACCTCAAAATGGTGCCGAAGCGCAAGCTGTCCGACATAAAGCCGGACCGCCGAATCGAAAAACAGCGAAAGACCAAAAAGAAGAAGAAAAAGAGCGTCTTTTCACGCGTGTTCGACGAAGCATGGGATGTGATCGAGGATATTTTCGACTAGGGCGTTTATTCACCCACGCGCGATCACATCCGCGTTAATTGGGGTTTCAGCGGCGTTAATCAATTGCATCTTGATACTCTGACTTCCTAATGAAGACATCATGAAGATGAACCGACGTTTCCTATTGGGCGCGATAGCCGCCTCTATGCTTGCTCCTGCTGCGTTCGCGCAGCACTTACCCGTGTTTTACAAGACGGATGGCGCAGCTATGGCTGGGTACGATGCGGTGTCGTATTTCAACGGCGATGCCCCTGTTCGTGGCCGCCCAGAGTATTCTGTGGTGTGGAAAGGGGCCGAGTGGCACTTTGCGACACCTGAAAACCGTGATGCGTTCGAAATGAACCCGCGTGCGTACGCGCCTCAGTTCGGAGGGTACTGCGCTTATGCAATGGCTCAGGGGGAATTGGTCAGTACAGACCCGAACCTGTGGCAGGTGATCGATGGACGCCTTTACCTGACGCACTCGCCAGCGATCGAGCGTATGTGGGAACAGGATACTAGCGGATTTATTCGAATGGCCGAGGCAAACTGGCCTGTTATCCTTTTCGAAAACTAGGCGAATTTCCGCTTTTCGTGATCTGTCATCACAAAAATGCGCGCCCCCTCTTTTTTTTAACCGGGACATGCTTAAATGTCACAGTGACCGCGGAACGGAACTGCCGCGGGTCATTTCACTGTCCCTCGTTCCAACACCTTGCGCCCGGGTTATCACCTGGGCGCTTTTTTCTTTGATGGACTGCGCATAGGGTGGCGGCATGACTGAATACACAGACGCATTTCTGTCGAACATCCTTAAGCGCACGAAAACTGTGGCCGTGGTTGGTGTTTCGATGAACCCGGTCCGGCCCAGCTATTATGTTGCGCGCTACTTATCGCTCAAGGGGTACACGGTTATCCCGGTCAATCCTGGGCATGCGGGAAAAGAGCTGTTTGGCACCAAGGTTCGGGCGTCTTTGTCAGATGTTCGGGAATCGGTCGATATGGTTGATATTTTTCGACGGTCCGAGGCTGTCCCTCCGATCGTTGATCAAGCACTGGATGCGTTTCCGGAATTGGGAACCATTTGGATGCAGATCGGGGTTGAACATGCCGACGCTGCAGCAAAGGCGCAGACGCGGGGTGTTGATGTGGTGATGAATCGCTGTCCCAAGATCGAATATCAGCGCCTTTTCGGCGAGCTGCGCATGGGTGGGTTCGCGACCGGGGTGATCTCGTCCAAGCTATAAGCTATTCGCCTGTATACGCGAGGAGCTCGCCGTATTGTTCGATACGCCTTTGTGCCAACACAACCTCGCGCGGGACCCAGTCATATCGGGTGTCCTCGCTGAAGGGTGACCAAAAAAGAGTTCCGCCGTACCGCCAGGGGTCCAGAATGATTCCGTCCTGCATCCCATCCTCTAAACGACTGATAATCGCGGTACTGTGGTCAATTCGCAGCGGGTTATCCGCATTGGCGATGGCCCGGTGCATCTTGAGGGTTTTGAAACCCTCTTGGTTCAGACGCTGCTCGATATCCTCGGCCCAGTGCCAGCACAGTCCGCGCGGCCTTAGGCCCTTGTTGACCTTGGCATTGTGGATCAGCGGGGGATCGGTGATCTGGTATTCCTGCGCCAGCTGCGCGGTATAGGCATAGGTGATACGTGCGGCGCGGTCGGCCTCGGATGGATCAACGCCGGGCCCCAGATTGCGGATTTCGGTGGCCAGACGTTGCACCTCGTCCCCGGTCTGGGGCGGAGGGCTGGCACAAGCAGTCAGCGCCACAAGGGCCAATAGGGTGGCCAAGGTTTTGATCATCTGCGGGCCCTTTGATCCGTTCGGTGTTGAAACCCGATCATAAAGGCACGTCGGCGAAAGCCTAGCCCTTTGGCCTTGCAGCTTTTTCGGAGATGCCGCTGATACCTTGACGGCGGGCCAGTTCGGCCAACACATCATCCAGCGCCACATCGCGCGCGGCCAACATGACCAGCAGGTGATACAGCACATCCGCTGCCTCGGCTGTCAGCCCGGCTTTGTCGTTCTTGACCGCTTCGATGATGGCTTCAACGGCCTCTTCGCCGAATTTCTCGGCGCATTTCTCGGGGCCTTTGGACAACAGCTTGGCCGTCCAGCTGCTGTCGGGGTCCGCCCCCTTGCGCGAGTCGATCGTGGCGGCCAGATCGTGCAGGATACTCATGTCAGCCTCATGGGGATGCCGGCGGCGGCCATATGCTCTTTGGCCTCGCGGATAGTGTATTCGCCGAAATGGAAGATAGAGGCCGCAAGAACCGCGCTGGCCCGGCCTTCTGTGACGCCTTCTACCAGATGGTCCAGATTGCCGACCCCGCCCGAGGCGATTACCGGCACGTCCACCGCGTCGGAAATGGCGCGGGTCAGAGGCAGGTTAAACCCCGCCTTGGTGCCGTCGCGATCCATCGAGGTCAGCAGGATTTCACCGGCACCTTTGGCAACGACGGTTTTGGCAAACTCGACTGCGTCGATACCGGTGGGCTTGCGGCCGCCATGGGTGAAAATCTCCCATTTGCCAGGACTGACAGTCTTGGCGTCGATGGCGCAGACAATGCACTGGCTGCCGAACTGATCTGCCGACTCGGCGATCACGTCGGGGTTGGCCACAGCGGCCGAGTTGAAGCTGACCTTGTCCGCCCCTGCCAACAGCAGGGCGCGCACGTCATCCTTGGTGCGCACGCCGCCGCCTACGGTCAGGGGGACAAAGCATTGTTCTGCCGTGCGCTGGACCACATCGAACATGGTGCCTCGGTTTTCATGGGTGGCGTGAATGTCCAGAAAACAGATCTCATCCGCGCCAGCCTCATCGTAAGCCTTGGCCGATTCCACCGGGTCGCCCGCATCACGCAGGCCAACAAAATTGACGCCCTTGACCACGCGGCCATCAGCGACGTCCAGACAGGGAATGATGCGTGTTTTCAGCATGTCGAAGTCCTTTGTTGGCGCACCTCTAACGGCAAAGCCCCGCCGATGCCAGACTTGTGATTGTGATCTGCCGCGAAGCCGTGGAAATTAGGGATGAAATTCATGAAAAGGATTATCGAGATGCGACATCTTATTCTTGCTTCAATACTTACATTCGGAGGGGCACTGTCCGCCATGGCAGACGACATCATCAAAGTTGAAACAAATAAATCCGTGGCCGAGGCGCTGGACGCGCTCGAGGCTGCCGTCGGCAATGCAGGCGCGACCGTCTTTGCCCGCGTCGACCATGCCGCCGGCGCCGAGAAGGTGGGTACACCGATCCCGGCCAATCAGGTGCTGATCTTCGGCAACCCTGCACTTGGTACACCCGCCATGCAGATCGACCCGCGCGCCGGGCTGTTCCTGCCGCTGAAGGTTCAGGCTTACGAGGACGCCGACGGGCAGGTCTGGTTGGCCTATGAAGACCCGAAAGAGACCTTGGAGGATCTCAATGGTGTCTCTGACGCGCCGGTCATCGAAAAGATGCGCGGGGCACTGGCCAAACTGACTGCAGCGGCCGCGCAATAAGGTTCCGCCACGCCGGCGGGTGCGTGGCGATACCTCTCAAGTTTTGGGATGGCGGCGATTTGTGATAGAATTGCCGCATTTCAAAGTACATATTGGGAGGTTTTTATGAAAATTGCCTTACAAACAATCAGCGCAGCAGTGATGTGTGTCGGGGTGTTTACCACCGGAGCGTTTGCGCAAGATTTCATGTCCAAGTCAGAACTTTTGGCAACCCTACCCGGGTCAACAGTCCGGTCTATTTCTAATCAGGATGACAAGACCCAGTGGGCACAGGCATACAGCACTGGTAGCAAAAAAGGTAAACTTGCCGGTAATTTTGGGGGAAACTCCTACGACGGCGAGTGGTATGTTGATGGCGATAAGTGGTGCGAAAAGACCGGAGACTGGACCGGTTGTTTTCAATTCGTAAAAATCAGTGAAACGGAGCTGCAGCCATACAAAGATGGGCAGCCCCGGAAACACACATGGAAGCTGGAATAAGCGCCGGTCGGCTTGATTACGCGCCGAGCGTGGCCAGCGCTTCTTTCAGATCAAGCGCCCCATCGTACAGCGCACGGCCCGAAATCGCGCCATTCAATTCCACGCCACAATCGCGCAGGGCGATCAGATCGTCCAGCGAGCTCACTCCGCCCGACGCGATCACCGGAATGGACACCGCGCGGGCGAGGGCGGCTGTGGCTTCAATATTCGGGCCCTGCATCGCGCCGTCGCGGTTGATATCGGTGTAGATGATGGCCGCGACGCCCGCATCCTCGAAGCTGCGGGCAAGTTCGGTGACCTCGACATCGGTTTCCTCGGCCCAGCCTTTGGTGGCGACCATGCCGTTGCGGGCGTCGATGCCTACGGCGACTTTGCCGGGAAACTCACGCGCGGCTTCGCGGACCAGATCGGGATTTTCGACCGCAACGGTACCAAGAATGACGCGGGCGAGCCCTTTGTCGATCCAGGTTTCGATTGTGGCCATATCGCGGATGCCTCCACCTAGCTGGGCGGGGACTTTGCATGCCGACAAGATCGCCTCGACCGGGGCGGCGTTGACCGGCTCGCCGGCGAAGGCACCGTTCAGGTCGACCAGATGCAGCCACTCGCACCCGGCTTCGACAAATGCTTTCGCCTGGGCGGCTGGGTCGTCATTGAACACAGTCGCCTTGTCCATTTCGCCACGCAACAGGCGCACGGCCTGGCCGTCTTTGAGGTCGATGGCGGGGTAGAGGATCATGATCGGCGGCCCTATATCAGTGTTACACGCGGGGGATATCGCACAAGCGGGGCAGGGGATGCAACGCGACGCGGGGTCATTCTTGCCCGACGACATAAGGCGCGACAAAGTGGCCTCATAAAAGGGAGAAGATCATGAAATCTACATTCATTGCAGCAGCGGCCTTTTCTGTTCTTTCTACGGCAGCGCTGGCAGACCCGGTCGACGGTCTTTGGAAAACCGAACCCGGAGATGAAGGCAACTATCTGCACGTTTCGATCCAGCCCTGCGGCAGTGCGATCTGTGGAACCATCGACAGCGCGTTTGACGCCGCGGGCAATCAATCGTTGAACTATGAGAATCTGGGTAAACAGATGATCTGGGACATGGTGGCCGACGGGGATGGCGCGTATTCCGGCGGAAAAATCTGGGCGCCCGATCGCGACAAGACCTATGGCTCAAAAATGCAGTTGGACAGCCAGAACAAGCTGACCGTCAAAGGCTGTGCTGCGGGTGGTCTGATCTGCCGCGGCCAGACCTGGACCCGCGTTCAGTAAGGGATCAGGGCTTCCACGTCAGGAAGTTCCCGATCATGCGCAGCCCCACATCCTGGCTTTTCTCGGGGTGAAACTGCATTCCAACCATCGTGTCACGGCCAATCACGGCCGTGACGTCCTGCCCATAGTCCACATAGGCCAGACGCTGCGCTGGGTCCGCGACCCGGAAGTGGTAGGAGTGGACGAAATAGGTATGATCGCCGGATTTCACCCCGTCAAACACCGGGTGATCGCTTTCCAGAACCAGATCGTTCCAGCCCATGTGCGGTACTTTCAGCGCGCTGTCTGAAGGCTCAATCCGCACCACATCGCCCGCAACCCAGCCCAGACCATCAGTGTCGGTGTATTCGTGGCCCGTTGAGGCCATCAGCTGCATCCCGACGCAGATGCCCAGAAACGGACGGCCTTTCTGCTCGACCGCTTCGACCATGGCGTCATGGATGCCCTTATGGCCGCGCAGTTCGGCGGCGCAGGCCGGAAACGCCCCGTCTCCGGGCAGAACCAGCCGATCGGCGCGCGCGACAACATCCGCGTTCGAGGTCACGACGACCTCACCCGCATCCAATTCCCGCGCCATGCGCTGAAACGCTTTTTCGGCCGAGTGCAGGTTTCCGCTCTCGTAGTCAATGATCGCCGTGAGCATTTACAGCGCGCCTTTCGTGGACGGAATCGCATCCGCCTTGCGCGGGTCGGTTTCGACCGCCAAGCGCAGGGCGCGGGCGACGGCCTTAAAGGCAGCTTCGGCAATATGGTGGCTGTTGAAGCCGTGCAACTGGTCGATATGCAGGGTGATGCCGCCATGGGTGGACAGCGCCTGAAAGAACTCACGCACCAGCTCGGTGTCGAACGTACCGATCTTGTGCGTCGGCAGGTTCACGTTCCAGATCAGGAACGGACGGCCGGACAGATCCAGCGCACAGCGCACCTGTGCGTCATCCATCGGCAAGTGGCATTCGCCATAGCGCCGGATGCCCTTCTTGTCGCCTAAAGCCTGCGTCAGCGCCTGCCCCAGCGCGATGCCGGTATCTTCGACCGTGTGGTGGTCGTCGATGTGGTAATCGCCCTTGGCGCGGATCGTCATGTCGATCAGCGAATGACGCGCAAGCTGGTCCAGCATGTGATCGAAGAACCCAACGCCGGTCTGATTGTCATAGGTGCCGGTGCCGTCCAGATTGACCTCGACCGAGATCTCGGTCTCGGCGGTCTGACGGCTAATCTTTGCGCTGCGCATGGGCGAATTCCTTTTGCTACAGGCGGCCTTATAGACGGGGAAGGGCGCGCATATCCAGACCGCAAAGGCGCATTCGCCGTAAACTGTTGCAGGGGATTGCACCCCGGCGCGGCCCATGCCAGCCTGCGGGTAACACGAACCAATAAGGCCCGGCCCATGTCCACCTGTGTTTTCATCCAGATCCGCTGCAAACCCGGCACTACTTACAAGGTCGCCGAAGAGATCGCTCTGCGCGAAATCCACTCCGAGCTGTACTCGACCAGCGGCGAATATGACCTGCTGTTAAAGCTCTACATCCCCGAGAACGAGGATGTCGGTCATTTTATCAATGAAAACCTTTTAGTGATTCCCGGCATCGAACGATCTTTGACCACAATGACGTTCAAGGCTTTCTAGGGTCAGGCTAGAGTGTCGCCCGCTGTGTCTGACAGGATGGTTCCGGCAAGAAACGCGTGGTTATGGGACCGATGGTCTGATGCTCCGGCACGCAGAAACCGCTGTGCCCCGAAAAGCAGCATTAGAGGCAGGACCAAGGAAATCAGATGGTTTTGCCCGATAACAAGGGTCCAGACAATTCCGACTGCGCACAAGATCAGCAACAGGCCTGAGTGGTTGCGCATCTGTTTCTGGCAACGGGTCTCATAGGTCAGAAAGCCTTTGGTCGTGCAGCAGGTCAGAATTACTCCGGTCGCGAAAATACTGCTGAGAACAAGCGAGTCGATATTTTCGATTAACATGTTCGCAGCACCGCGAGAGCCGGAAAAAACCAATAGTTCGATCAGCGGAGTTATAACGACCATGAACACATTGATACCAAGTAATATAGGCTGAGGGCGCAGGATATTCCCAGCATACAAGACGCAGACACAAACTGCCAAAACGGCTCCGACCCAACCCGCCAGACGCTGATCTTCCAGTGCGCGCGCGAGGATCAGAAAACTGAGGCCCGGTAGATTTTCGAATATTTCCAACAGCAGCCATTTTTGATGGTAACTCAACATAGGCCTAGCCCTTCCAATCTGTAGCCCGAAGTGGCGGGCGAAAATACTAACCCAACTCAAACGTCGTTACCCCGAAAATCCTGCTTAGATCGATATCTGGCTCGTGATCAGAATACATCCGTGCGGTTTCGAACACTTTTTCCAATCCCAACTGTTCGGCCATCGCGAAGGCCGCCGCATTTGGTTGCGGTATGTCTACAAAGACATCGTGATCGCGGTGATCCACGGGGATAGCCGCCAAGAGGCTGGCCAACAGCGCCTGCGCTATTGCGGCGTCGTCGGCAAATAGCGGACCCACCTTATATCCCGTCTTGCAGGGACGAAGGGTGGCATATCCTCTGATCTGACCATTTTCGGTGTAGACGCGTGAGATGTGGGAGTAGGCGCTTAGCCAGCTTTGCAAAAATGCGTCCCGCGCTGCCGGGAATAGCTGCCGATCGTAGGCTTTAAGGGCGTCGGTGGCTGTCTTTATGGGCGCAACCCCATTGCCCAGAACTTGACCCAGTTTGGGCAAGACCTGTCGAACGGGGGCGCCGAAGCGGAAATTGTTGTAGGCAAAGGTGAACCCTGATTTCCGGTAATTATCCTGTTGTTCGACTACGCCATCCAGCCCCATGTTGCGGCCTTCACAATGGGCAAGTGCGTGTCTGGCTATCTCGAGACCGTGGCCGTGATGTCGAAATTCGGGCCGAACAATGTAAAAGCCAAGGAATGAAAAAGCGTCGTCATAGTTCACGGCCGAGACCGACGCGATCATCTCACCATCCAGAAAGCCGCCCAGAAATCCATTTGGGTCTGTTGGGCGAAAACACTGAGCGTCGTGTACGCCTGGGTTCCACCCTTCGCGGCCTGCCCAGTCAACGGCGTGTTGTAATTCATCTGCGGTCAGTGACCTGATACTATATCCTGACATGTTAAAATCCTGAAACTTGTAACGATAACACCTACAACGCCAACAGAATGGCGCAACAATTTGCAGGTTGCCAGAAAAGTTTCAAGAATTTGGTATCTGGAGCGGGCGAGGCGATTCGAACGCCCGACCCTAACCTTGGCAAGGTTATGCTCTACCCCTGAGCTACGCCCGCATCAGATACTATGTTGGTCCGAAGACCTCTCAATGGAGCGGGCGAGGCGATTCGAACGCCCGACCCTAACCTTGGCAAGGTTATGCTCTACCCCTGAGCTACGCCCGCGCCGTTGAGTGAGGAGGGATGTATAAATTCCCGCGCAGGGCTGCAAGCAGAAAAGCACAAAAAGGTGCAAAAATATTTCGACGGAAATGCGCGGCTGAAGTGTTCAAGACATAGAGCAACGTAAAACAACAAGGATGGAAACGAGGAAATGAAGCGGGTGGCAGACATTAAGACGGCTCTATTGGCCGGTTTGATCGTTTTAAGCTGTGCACTGAGCGTGCGGGACGAGGACAGGCTTGGAAAGGCCGAGCCTGACCTCGGGCAATTGCCTAGGGTTGAAACACGTGTTTTGACCGGCTGACCCGTGTTGCGGTGATCAAAAGGCCAATATCAGATTCGAGATAGCCGCCACCAGAAGGGCAGTGAACGTCAAAACCATACCGAGTTGGCGTAGGATAACGATCTGAGGCGTTTTACCGAATCCATAGGCATGCAGCATGCGTCCGGAAAGCAAACACAGCCCCAACAGATTGACCAACAGGCCGCTCGCCCCCTGAAGCTCGACCATGGCGATCAGCAGCAACCCAAACGGAGCATATTCTGCAAAGTTGGAATGGGTTCGTACCGCTTTAAGCATCTCGCTGTTGCCCGAGTCGCCATACGAGATCTTTTGGCTCCGGCGGGTACTAATGACCCAACCGCTGAGAGCGACGTAGATGATCGCCAGCAGCGCAGCGTAGATAGGTGTGATAGACAGCATGTTTTCCCTCCCGTTTGCAAAGCGACGGGCCGCCCGCATGTCCGAGCGGCCCGAAGGTTGGGAATTAAACTAGATCGTTCACTCAAGTTCGACCAGTAGGTCCTTAGCGTCAATCTGGCCGCCGGGCTGCACGTGGATCGCCTTAACGGTCGCGTCACGCTCTGCGTGGATGCCAGTTTCCATCTTCATAGCTTCGATGGTCAGCAACAGGTCGCCTTCCTTCACCTCTTGTCCGGCAGTAACGGAAACGGTTGCGACGACGCCGGGCATTGGTGCACCGATGTGGCCGGGGTTGCCGGTTTCAGCCTTGGGGCGCGTCTGTGTCGACGACGTGACAAGACGGTTCGGCACTCGAATTACACGCGGTTGGCCGTTGAGTTCAAAAAAGACCTTCACTTCGCCTTTTTCGTCGGTCTCACCAATAGCCTGACACCGAATTTCCAATGTCTTGCCGGGGTCGATCTCGGCCGTGATTTCTTCGCCCGGTTCCATTCCATAGAAAAAGGTGCGCGTGGGCAGGGTGCGAACCGGACCATAGGTACGGTGGCGGCCCATATAGTCCAGGAAGACCTTGGGATACATCAGATACCCGTTCAGATCCTCGTCATCGACCTCTTTGCCTTCCAGTTGCTTCGACAGCTCGGCGCGGGTGGCTTCAAGATCGACGGCAGGTACATCCTTGCCGGGGCGGTCCGTATTGGGGGCCTCGTCCTTCAGCACCTTCTGGATGATGGTGTCAGGGAACCCACCCGGAGGCTGACCCAGGTTGCCGCGCATCATGTCCACGACTGAATCGGGGAAGGCCACATCCGTATCCGGGCTTTCCACGTCATCGCGGGTCAGGCCCTGGCTGACCATCATCAGCGCCATGTCACCAACCACCTTGGACGAGGGCGTTACCTTCACGATATCGCCGAACATCTGGTTCACGTCGGCATACATCTGAGCGACCTCATGCCAGCGTTCTTCCAACCCCAAGCTGCGCGCCTGCGCCTTGAGGTTGGTGAACTGACCGCCTGGCATTTCGTGCAGATAGACCTCGGAGGCCGGAGCCTGCAGGCTGGACTCAAACGCCGCATACTGGCCGCGCACGGCCTCGAAATAATCGCTGATCTCGCGGATGGCCTTGATGTCCAGCCCGGTGTCACGCTCCGTGTGGCGCAGCGCCTCGACGACGGTGCCCAAGGTGGCCTGAGAGGTGTTGCCCGAGAAGCTGTCCATTGCACAATCCACCGCGTCCACGCCCGCCTCGGACGCGGCCAGAATGGTGGCGCTGGCGATGCCCGCGGTGTCGTGCGTGTGGAAGTGGATCGGCAGTCCGACCTCTTCCTTCAACGCGCGGATCAAGATCTTGGCCGAGGCCGGTTTCAGCAGACCCGCCATGTCTTTCAGGCCCAGAACATGCGCGCCTGCGTCGCGCAATTCTTTCGCCATGCCGACATAGTATTTCAGGTCATACTTCGAGCGATCTGGGTCCAGAATGTCGCCGGTATAGCAGACGGTGCCTTCACAGATTTTGCCGTTCTCGACGACCGCATCCATGGCCACGCGCATGTTTTCAACCCAGTTCAGCGAGTCGAATACACGGAAAACGTCGATGTTTTGCGAGGCCTGACGGACAAATTCCTGCACCACGTTGTCAGGGTAGTTGGTATATCCAACGCCATTGGCCCCGCGCAGCAGCATCTGGGTCATCAGGTTCGGCATCGCTTCGCGCAGGTCACGCAGACGCTGCCACGGGCATTCCTGCAAGAATCGATAGGCCACGTCAAAGGTCGCACCGCCCCAACATTCGACCGAGAACAACTGCGGCAGGTTGGCCGCATAGGTCGGTGCCACCTTGATCATGTCGATCGAGCGCATCCGCGTGGCCAGCAGCGACTGGTGCCCGTCGCGCATGGTGGTGTCGGTGATCAGCAACTGGCGCTGCGCTTTCATCCAGTCGGCCACGGCCTGCGGGCCTTTTTGCTCTAGCAGGTTGCGGGTGCCCATCTTGGGTTCACCCTTCAGAGCGGGCGGTTTGGCCTCTTTCAGGTCAGCACGGGGCTCGGGCCGGTCCTTGGTTTCAGGATGCCCGTTGACGGTGATATCCGCGATATAGGTCAGAACTTTGGTGCCCCGGTCACGGCGACGCTTGAAGGTAAACAGGTCCGGCGTCGTGTCGATGAACTTGGTGGTGTATTCATTCGACAGGAAGGTCGGGTGTTTCAACAGGTTGATGACAAAGTCGATATTGGTGCTGACACCGCGAATACGGAACTCGCGCAGCGCCCGGTCCATCCGGGCAATCGCAGCCTCAGGCGTGGGCGCCTTGGCCGTAACCTTGGTCAGCAACGAGTCGTAAAAACGCGTGATCACCCCGCCCGCATATGCGGTGCCGCCATCCAGACGAATGCCCATTCCGGTGGCCGAGCGATAGGCGGTGATGCGACCATAATCGGGGATAAAATTGTTCTGCGGATCTTCGGTCGTGATCCGCGTCTGCAGCGCGTGACCGTTCAGACGCACGTCGGACTGGCTGGCAGCACCAGTTGCTTCGGCCAGAGTTTTGCCCTCGGCGATCAGGATTTGCGCCTGCACGATGTCGATGCCCGTGACCTCTTCGGTGACGGTGTGTTCGACCTGTACGCGGGGGTTCACTTCGATGAAGTAGAACTTGCCGGTCTCCATATCCATCAGGAATTCGACCGTGCCCGCGCATTCGTAATTCACATGGGCGCATATTTTGCGGCCGAGTTCACAGATTTCCGCGCGCTGTTCGTCAGACAGATACGGGGCAGGGGCGCGTTCAACGACCTTCTGGTTCCTGCGCTGGACCGAGCAGTCGCGTTCATACAAGTGATAAATCTCACCATGCTTGTCGCCCAGAATCTGCACTTCGACATGGCGGGCGCGGGTGATCATCTTTTCCAGATAGCCTTCGCCATTGCCAAAAGCGGCCTCGGCCTCGCGGCGGCCTTCCAGTACCTTTTCTTCCAGCTCGGCCTCGGATTCGATGGGGCGCATCCCGCGTCCACCGCCGCCCCAGCTGGCCTTAAGCATCAGCGGGTAACCGATCTCGGCGGCCTCTGCGCGGATCGCGTCCATGTCATCGCCCAGAACCTCGGTTGCAGGAATGACCGGAACGCCAGCTGCAATCGCAACGCGGCGGGCGCTGGCCTTGTCACCAAGGGCGCGCATGGTTTCAGCTTTCGGTCCGATGAAGGTGATGCCGTTCTGCACACAGGCATCCACGAAATCGGGGTTTTCCGACAGCAGGCCGTAACCCGGGTGGATCGCGTCTGCGCCGCATTCCTTGGCGACGCGGATGATTTCATCAATCGAAAGATATGCAGCCACCGGGCCCATGCCTTCGCCAATGCGATACGCCTCATCCGCCTTGAAACGGTGCAGGCCCAGCTTGTCCTCTTCGGCGAAGACAGCGACGGTGCGTTTGCCCATCTCATTGGCTGCGCGCATCACGCGAATGGCAATCTCGCCGCGGTTGGCGATCAGGATCTTTTTGAAGTCGGTCATTTGCGGTCCCGGTCTTTATGGTTTGGCCGTGTTCATAAGCGGACAATACGCGCACGTATATCAGTCGTTCTGGGTAGAACCGGCATGTTAACGCTCGCAAACGCCCTATGTTGGCGCTAACATATTACACGTGCCGCGCCGCAGCATCAATCTGAGATATTGCAGGTGGCAAGTGATCCAGAGATTCTGCCCCCAGCTGACCCATATTCGCCAGCAGATCTTGCCGCAGAATGTCTATCGCATGGTCAGGGCCATCGACACCTAGGGCTGCGAGAGCATACATGAAACCACGCCCAAGCATGACCAAATCTGCGCCCAGTGCTTTCGCGCGCAGAATATCCAGCCCCCCTTCGATGCCGCTATCGAGTATCAGTGGCAGATCTGTCGCGGCGCGAATGGCTGGTAGCGCCTCGATACTTGCGGGGGCGGCGTCGAACTGTCGACCACCGTGATTGGATATCCACAAGGCGTCGACACCCGCCTGTTTCAGCGGTTCAGCATCTTCGGCACGCATGACCCCTTTAACTATGAAAGGACCATCCCACGCATCGCGCAGCCATCTGACATAGTCCATGTCCGGCGACGTGCGCAGTAGATACCCAACATGCGCTGTCGGAGGGAGATTGCTTGAATCGTCGGTGTATTTGTCCAATGTGCGCATCCGCGGTGGCCCACTACGCGCCATGGCCAGGGCCCATGCAGGCCGTTGAATGATTTGTGCCAGCAAGCGGGGGGTCAGCCTGGGCGGGTTCGTAAGCCCAGAACGGGTTTGTCTTTCCCGTCGAGAGGCCACCGGCACGTCCGCAGTCATTACCAGCGTGGAAAACCCGGCAGCTTTGACCCGGTTGAGCAAATCCATGCGGATGTCTGGGTCCTTAGGGGGATAGAGTTGAAACCACGCGTCATCCCCGATGTGGCCGTCCAGGTCTTCGGGGCTTTGGGTCGCAACGTTTGATAGGGTGAAAGGCAGGCTTGCCGCCGCGCAGGCCCGTGCCAAAACCCCCTCGGCGTCGGGCCAGATCAAGCCCGCCATTCCGATCGGAGCTACACCAAACGGGAGTGGGTAACGTTTCCCCAAAAAATCGGTGCCGGTGTCGCAAGATATCGTTCCGTGCAGGATTGAGGGCAAAAAGCGAATACGATCCAGGGCGGTGCGGTTTCGGTTCAGTGTCGCTTCGACTCCGGTACCGCTGTCCAGATATTCCCACACGAAATGGGGAATTCTGGTTTTAGCCCGATGCTTCAGATCTTCGATGCTGGGGTATCTGCTGTGCAAATCCATACGGATTGATCGTGGTTGGCGTCTGATTCGGCAAGAAATTTAGGACTTTGCGCTAATTTTGGCGATGGAAGGCGTTGTATTGCCAGTCTGATCCCCGCGCCCAGAGCTCGGATCAACCTTGCCGGCCACCTGAACCTGATTGCGGCCCTTGTCCTTGGCCTCATACAGAGCATCATCCGCCGAGCGCATAAGATCCTGCGGCATGGTTCCATGCGCCGGGTAATTGGCGACACCCACAGAAATCGTTATGCGGGGTAGCGATTTTTCACCGTACCGCACGGTAATACCCTCAACCGCCTGGCGCAGCTGTTCAGCGCGGGTCATGGCATCTTCCGGAGTATTGTCGGGCAGGATCAGCATGAATTCTTCCCCGCCAATCCTGCAGGCGATCTCATCCCTGTCACACCCTTGTTCCAACGCCGATCCAACGGCGCGCAAAACCATATCTCCGGCGTCATGCCCATGAGTGTCGTTAAACTTTTTGAAGTGATCCACGTCCACTGCAATCAGGCTGAGCGGAGCACCTGTCTGCTGGCTGCGGCTAATGGACTTGCGCAACGTCTCGGTCATATGGCGCCGGTTGAACAAGCCGGTCAGCGGGTCCCGCACTGACTGGTCATGCAACTGGTCGCGCATCCGAACGTTGGCGATTGCCATACTGATTTGCTCGGCACATAGCTGCGCCAGTTTGCGGCTTTTGTGAAAGCACGTGTCGCGGCCTTCCAGCGCCCGCAGATGCAGCAAGCCAACCGTTTCGCCGTGGGCCAGAATCGGAAAGCAGAAATAGGGCCGTCCGTCATGGGGCTCGGCATGTTCACAGACAAAGTCGATCTCGGACGCACCGAATTCATAGGTTCGCCCCCGACGCAGGCCCCAGCATCCTTCGGGGTGGATGTGAGACTTATGCGTGCCGCCATTCCAACTGGCACACCCATCCAGCACATCGCGTGAGTTCGAGTATACATACACACTGCCCTCTGCCTCGGGCAGGATGTGGGTCATGAAACGCGAGACCAGGTCGAAAAGCTCGTCCAGAGACCGGCTGGATTGCAGCCATTCATTCAACTCGCCCAGCAAACGGACTTCTCGGGCCAAACGCAGTTGTTCGTCCATAAGCTCACGTTCCTTGGCTGCGCGCCCGCGAAGGCTTTGAACCTGGCGGCGGTTAGAGCGGAACACGACCAGTGTCACGACACTGAAAGCAAGAAGGGCAACAGTGCTAAGAATAAACAGAGACAGTCGCACGCGATCTATGAACAGGTTCCTGACATCCGTAATGTCCGAATAGAACTCAATCGCGCCCAGAAAACGACCGTCTCGAATGATCGGAGTGTAGATTTCGGCAACGTGGCGTGTTTGCGGGCCCGAGGCGTGAATAGCGTCGCCATCGAAATCCTCGACCTCGGACAAAGGTTTTTCTTCGTGTTTATAGTAGATATTGCCTTGTTTGATTACGGCGTCAAAGTACGGTTTGGAATTCACTGACCCTAGGTCGGAGGACCGTGAAGACCAGAAGACGCGACCATCTGCGTTGAACAGTTTGAAACGATAGATGTCTGATGTTGCAGGCAAAAGCTCAAGAAACTCCTGATCATGGCCGCCGACGAATCCGGTTTGGAACGTGGCTTGAACATCCTTCAGGTGCGATGTCACTTGTTTGCCGAGCTGCGTGGCTTCTTTTCTCAGGTCCGCTTCAAGCATACGGTCCACGACCGGAGCAGGCACTGCGTATATTCCCCAGCCAGAAAACGCGGTCAGGGACAAAAGCGTCAGCACAATGGCCGCCAATTTCAGCCGATATGACCAGCCTGGTTTAAGTTTTTGTTCCATGATCGCGCTCCCACAGCTTTGAATTCACTATCGAGTGCGCTTTTTGAGCAAAGGTTAACGCGCGTCGGCAAACTGCAGAGCTGTTGAATAGAATTTCTTATAGTTCAAACGGTAATTCTTGGCGAACAAGGGGTGAACAAACCCTTTCCCTCGGGCCTTATTCGGCGTAGCTTGGCACGATGAGCAGTTTCGATGAAATGGACGCCTTTGAAGGCGCATCCCTGTCCCAGCGCGCCATGGTTGCGCGCCCGGCACCCTATCTTGATGATCTGAACCCGGCGCAGCGCGAAGCGGTTGAGCGTCTGGATGGGCCGGTTCTGATGTTGGCCGGGGCAGGGACCGGCAAAACCAAGGCACTCACGGCGCGGATTGCGCATCTTCTGACCAAGGGGCAGGCGCGGCCGAATGAGATTCTGGCCGTGACATTCACCAACAAAGCCGCGCGCGAGATGCGTGATCGCGTGGGTCGCCTGTTGGGTCAACCGGCCGAGGGGATGCCGTGGCTGGGCACGTTCCATTCGATCTGCGTCAAGCTGCTGCGCCGCCATGCGGAACTGGTGGGTCTGAAATCAAACTTCACCATTCTGGACACGGATGATCAGCTGCGCTTGCTCAAGCAGTTGATCAAGTTGGCCAATATCGACGAAAAACGCTGGCCCCCGCGAATGCTGGCCGGGATCATCGACGATTGGAAGAACCGCGCGCTAACACCCGACAAGGTGCCTGCCGCGGATGCAGGGGCGTATAACAACAAGGGTATTGAGCTTTATGCCCAATACCAGACCCGCCTGCGCGAGCTGAACGCCGTCGATTTCGGCGATCTGCTGTTGCACATGGTCACGATCTTTCAGCAGCACGAGGACGTGTTGCAGCAATATCAACGTTGGTTCCGCTACATTTTGGTGGATGAGTATCAGGATACCAACGTCGCCCAATACCTGTGGCTGAGGCTGCTGGCCGGGGCGCATAAGAATATTTGCTGCGTGGGCGATGATGACCAGTCGATCTATGGCTGGCGCGGGGCCGAGGTTGGCAATATTCTGCGGTTCGAAAAGGATTTTCCCGGCGCGTTTGTGGTGCGGCTTGAGCAGAACTACCGATCGACTCCGCATATTCTGGCCGCTGCCTCGAATGTCATTAGGGGCAACGAAAACCGTCTGGGTAAGGAACTGTGGACGGCCGCAGAAAATGGCGAAAATGTTCGCTTGATCGGCCATTGGGATGGCGAGGAAGAAGCGCGCTGGATCGGCGAGCAAATCGACGACCTTGTTAACGGGAGTTCTCCTGTTGCTAAACGAAGACAAAACTCTCGATCAGATCAGATGATGAGGGAGGTTGAGCGTCTCGATGAACTGGGTGCATTGAAGGGGCTCAATAGAAGAGAGGATGTCCTCGATAGGTTGAAGCAGAATAAGAGCTTTTTGGCAGACGATCATCGGAAAAGTCTTATCTGGGAATTGACGATGAGGCAGCAAGAAGGTCGATCACTGGAAGCGGCTTTCCCGAGATTCTATCTGGATGAGATCGCCATCCTTGTTCGTGCCTCGCACCAGATGCGCGCGTTCGAGGATCGGTTTCTGACCATCGGTCTGCCTTACAAGGTGATCGGTGGCCCTCGGTTCTATGAGCGGATGGAGATCCGCGATGCCATGGCCTATTTCCGGCTGGTGGTCAGCCCCGGTGACGATCTGGCGTTCGAGCGGATCGTGAACACGCCCAAGCGCGGCCTTGGCGACAAGGCGCAACAGACGATCCAAGTGACCGCGCGCGAAAATGGCGTGTCGCTGGTCGATGGCGCGCGGATTGCGGTCGATAATGGGCTGATCAAGGGCAAAGGCGGCAAGGCGCTGCGTGAGCTGATCGAAGGGCTGGCGCGCTGGAATGCGATGACGCGCGGGCCGCGGATCGAGGTCGAGGATGAGTCGGTCATCGACGACGGCGCACCCCTGCGGTTTGGTGAGCCTGAGGTTTCGCATATCGAACTGGCGCAGATCATTCTGGATGAATCCGGCTATACGGCCCATTGGCAGAATGAAAAGACGCCCGAGGCGCCGGGGCGGTTGGAAAACCTCAAGGAACTGGTCAACCAGTTGGACAATTTCGAGAACCTGCAGGGGTTCTTGGAACACGTCAGTTTGGTCATGGACAATGAGCAGGATGGCGACGGGGCCAAGGTCTCGATCATGACGCTGCACGCGGCCAAGGGGTTGGAGTTTCCCGCCGTGTTCCTGCCGGGGTGGGAGGATGGCTTATTCCCCTCGCAACGCTCGATGGACGAATCCGGCCTGAAGGGTTTGGAGGAGGAGCGGCGGCTGGCCTATGTCGGTATCACCCGCGCGGAGGAGGTCTGTACGATTTCCTTCGCGGCCAATCGGCGGGTGTTCGGGCAGTGGCAAAACGCGATGCCATCGCGATTCATCGACGAATTGCCAGAGGATCATGTGGAGGTGCTGACACCTCCGGGGCTTTATGGCGGCGGGCAGGCTACGGCCAGCATCGAAACACGCGCGGCCGAAGCGAATGTCTATAACTCGCCTGGCTGGAAGCGGATGCAGGCACGGCAGGGACAGTATGGGATGTCTCAGCCCAAAGAAAGCCGCAATACGGTGATCGATGCGACGGCACTGGCGAGTTTCACGCTGGGTGAGCGGGTATTTCACCAGAAATTCGGCTATGGCGCGGTGATCGACATCGAAGGCGACAAGGTCGAGGTCGATTTCGACAAGGCCGGGGTGAAGAAGGTCGTATCGCGATTCTTGTCGGCTAAGGACGACGTACCGTTTTAATCAAATGGAATGTGCCTGACGGCACATGCTCGACTCTGCAAGGGCGCCCGGTTCTGACCGCGGCGCCCTTTATGCGTTCAGAAAAAGAAAAACGGCGGTTTCCAGGGAGGAGGAGAGGAAACCGCCGTTCTTTGCAACATCGAGACAGGGAGGAGGAGAGTCCCGATGTATCCGAACCCGGGTTTGATCCCGGTATGTGTAAGTCGCGACGACACCAGGGAGGAGGAGAGGTGTCGTCGCGCTCTTTCAACATCAGGGCAGGGAGGAGGAGAGCCCCGATGTATCTGTTTCCGGGTCTGATCCCGGTATTTGTAAGACGCGGCGACGTCAGGGAGGAGGAGAGACGTCGCCGCGCGCTTTCAACACCGGGAAAGGGAGGAGGAGTACCCGGTGTGTCGCGTTCCGGCGTTCAGGGCCGGTATAATCTGCGGCGACACCAGGGAGGAGGAGAGGTGCCGCCGCTGAAATACAGGTCCTAAAGGGAGGAGGAAGGACCTGATCTCGGTTATGTCGGTGCGCTTAACGTGCGCTGTATTCTTCTGCCGCCTGCATCGCGAGGCGACGGATCATCGACCGGTGTAGGCCAAGATCAGCCAGTTCGCGGTTCGACAGCTGGGACAGCTCGTTGACCGTCTGGCGATAGATGCGATAACGGGCGTACCGAGTTTTTGCGGCTTCAATCAGAGAGGCCAGGCCGGTTGCCGGTGCGCCCTTGAGCGCGGTCTGATGTGTTACTGCTGCCATTTGCTTAACCCGATATGTCTCGTTGCTGCCGGATCGTTCCGGCGTTTGCTTGAGACTGAAGATAGGCGAATGCTGCGATTGCACAATAGCTCACGTCGTCAATGCTGCTATGCGGCAAATGCATAGATATCAAAGCGTTGTAAGATATCCGCCAAAAGTGCCTTAAAAATAAGGGTTTTCACGATTTACAGTTTTCGCCACAAGTGTCACCTTGATTTCTTGCGCATAAAGTTTGCCCCAACTTTCATCGCCATTTCCTGAAATTTGTGCGCTTTGAGAGCGCCCTCGCTCATTGAAAAAGAGAAGAATCTTTTGGGGGAGGGGTAAATGGGAAACCATGGGTCTTTCTGCAGACGATGATAATCAGCTCGTTTTCAGACGCTGATTCGCGGTTTTTAGGGTGTGTTTGAATGGCGATTACCCAAGAATCCGCACATTAAGAAAAAAAGTTGGGAAATCGTGGGACATAGTGGGTTCACCTCATTCTTGTCTATATGTTGTAGCAAATCGCGATTCGGTTACTTTTTGTGGTGCACTTTTCCTGTTTGCGTCTATTGAGATTCTCCTTATATTGGGCTCTTCGCGATGACGTGTCGGAATTTTTTATTTGATTTCCATGAATTCCCATGGCATCCCTTATTCATCCGATGAGGACGAGGCACATGGGGCACCAAACGACCCCGAACCAATAAAATTCAGGTTTCATACAGGCATCTCGCTTTCATCAATCAAGAGATCCGGCGCGCGGGCGAGCAGACATCCCCCCAGGTGGCGCGCGCAGCTGGACTTCCCGCTCAGCGGGCCAATGCGGCGGGTTGATCAGTGGCAGCAGATCAACCCGCCGTTTTTCATCCGGGGGGAACGTGAAGTTCAAGTGGGGCGCAAGCGAAAGGGACAGTCGTCTTGGCGCGCAGGTTCAGAGGTGAAAGCCACCACAAGGTGGATACGAAGGGCAGGGTGTCGATCCCGGCCTCATTTCGCCGTGTGCTTGAAACTTCGGACCCGAACTGGCAACCCGGTGATAACCCTGAGCTTGTGATCGTCTACGGCGATCATCGTCGAAAATACCTTGAATGCTACACAATGGAGGCGATCGACGAGGTCGACGCCAAGATTGATGCTTTGCCGCGCGGATCTATGCAGCGCCGGATGCTGCAACGCATGTTCCACGGTCAGTCCCATCCGACCAACGTTGATGAAACGGGTCGTCTGGTACTGCCCGCCAAGCTGCGCAACAAGATCGATCTGGACGGCGAGGCTTTCTTCATAGCGGCTGGCGATACCTTCCAGATTTGGAAGCCCGAGACCTATGAGGCCGAAGAGCTGGCAAAGGCCGAAGAGTGGTTGGACGATCTGCCCGATGACTTCGACCCGATGGTCTATCTTGATGGCGTCGAGGGGGCGTAGCGGCATGGCCGACGCTCTGACCCCTTCGGACAAACCTCATATCCCTGTTTTGTTGCGCCCATTGCTGGCGGCTGTGGCCCCTGTTTCGGGCGTCTGGCTGGATGGCACGTTCGGCGCCGGTGGGTACACAAAAGGCTTGCTTGAGGCGGGGGCTGAGAAGGTTATCGGTGTGGACCGCGATCCGTTGGCCTTTGAAATGGTCGCGGATTGGGTTGGTGACTACGGCGACCGATTGGTGATGCAACCCGGTGTGTTCTCACGCATGGATGAATATGCACAGGATTTGGATGGGGTTGTGTTGGACCTGGGCGTGTCCTCGATGCAGCTGGACCAGGCCGAGCGTGGGTTTTCCTTCATGAAGGACGGCCCGCTGGATATGCGGATGAGCCAAGAAGGCGAAAGTGCCGCTGATTTGGTCAATGCCGCGTCCGAGGCGCAGTTGGCTGATATTCTGTTTCACTTTGGAGAAGAGCGCGCCAGCCGCCGCATCGCCAAGGCCATCGTCAAGGCACGTGCGGAGGAGGCGATCACGACCACGCTGCGTTTGGCCGATATCATCGAATCCTGCCTGCCGCGCCCAAAGCCGGGTCAATCGCACCCGGCAACGCGAAGCTTTCAGGGCCTGCGAATTGCAGTAAATGCGGAATATGAGGAACTGTTTCAGGGTCTTATGGCCGCCGAGCGGGCTTTGAAACCCGGCGGACAACTGGCAGTGGTGACGTTTCACTCCATCGAAGACCGCATGGTCAAACGGTTCTTTCAGTCGCGCGCGGGAAAGACCGGGCGCGCCAATCGTTACGCGCCTGAAATCGCGCAGGACTTGCCGCAATTCACCTTGAAAACGCGCAAGGCGGTAGGGCCGGACGATCAAGAATTGCAGGAGAATCCGCGTGCGCGCTCGGCCAAGTTGCGTGTTGCTGTGCGGACCGAGGCTCCGGCGGGGGAAATTGAGGCCCGTGCCATTGGGATGCCGCAAATTGGGGGAAGGGCAAAATGAAGAGTGTATTGTATGTGATGACTGCGCTTTCGGTATTTGGGTTGGCTTTGTGGGCCTATCAGGAAAACTACCGCACGCAGCAGGTTGTTAAAGAGACACAGAAGCTGCAGCGTGAGATCGGCATGGCGCAAGTTCGGCTGGCGGTTCTGAATGCAGAATGGGCCTATCTGAACCGCCCGGACCGGTTGCGTGAACTCGCCGACCTGAATTTCGAGCGTCTGGGCCTGCTGCCTCTGCGCGCAGAACAGTTTGGGCGGGCTGACCAGGTCTCTTATGCCGAAGATCCCGATCTGCCGATCGTTGATCCGATCGAACTGCAGGCGATCACGAACATTCAGGCGTTTGGCGAGGTGCAAATCCCATGACCCGGACACCGCTGCGCCCCTTAGCCCGTATCCTTGACGCCCGCGCCCGCGGCGAAAACCCCAAAGCCATCGAGCGCGAAAATATCCGCCAGCGTCACGAAGACATGAAAGACCGCGCCCGCGCCCGTGCTGAAGGGCGCCTTTTGGTTTTGGGCCTGTTCTTTTTCTGTGCGTTTTCGGTAGTTGGTTTTCGCATGGGGATGCTCGCCACCTCCGAGGCGCAAGAGCCGCTGGCCAGCGCGCCCGGTGCCGCCATTGCCATGCAGCGCGCCAATATCGTCGACCGTGAAGGACGCATTCTGGCGACCAATCTGGACACATACTCGGTCTATGCGCAGCCGCCCTTGATGATCGACCCCGAAGCCGCCGCTGATCAATTGGTTGCGATCTTCCCCGATCTTGAAAAAGAACGTCTGGTCAAGGATTTCACCGGCAATCGTAAATTTCTGTGGATCAAGAAACGCATCTCGCCCGAGCAGAAGCAGGCCGTCCATGACATCGGCGACCCCGGCATCCTTTTCGGCCCGCGTGAGATGCGACTTTATCCCAACGGCAAGCTGGCCGCGCATATTCTGGGTGGCTCGGGCTTTGGGCGCGAAGGCGTCAGCGCCGCCGAGGTAATCGGTGTCGCGGGCGTTGAAAAGCAATTCGACGACTATCTGCGTGACCCGGCCAACGGCAACAAACCTCTTCAACTGTCTTTGGACCTGACTGTTCAGGCGGCGGTCGAACAGGTTCTGTATGGTGGCATGAAAATCATGAACGCCAAGGGAGCCTCGGCCGTTCTGATGAATGCACATACGGGTGAGGTGGTATCGGCGGCCTCATTGCCGTCGTTTGACCCCAATGACCGACCGCGCCCGCCGACCTCGGGGTTCGATCCCTCGGACAGCCCCTTGTTCAACCGCTATGTGCAGGGCGTGTACGAGCTGGGCTCGGTCTTCAAGATTTTCACGGCGGCGCAGGCGGTGCAGCTTGGGCTGGTGAATTCCGAGACGATCATCGACACCTCGGGCCCGATGCGGATCGGGCGCTTCCCGATTGGTGAGTTCAACGGCAAGAATTACGGCAAGATCAGCGTGGCGGACGTGATCGTCCACAGCTCGAACCGGGGAACGGGGCGGTTGGCGCTGCAGATCGGCGCAAAACGGCAGCAGAATTTTCTGCGTGCGCTGGGTATGTTCGATCCGACCCCGTTTGAAATTGTCGAGGCCAAGGGCGGCGAACCTTTGAAGCCCAAGAAATGGGGCGAACTCAGCACGGTTACGATCTCTTATGGCCATGGTCTGTCGACAAGCCCGATGCATCTGGCGGCGGGCTATGCAGCGATTGCCAATGGCGGGCACTATGTCAGCCCGACGATCCTGCGCAAAAATGGGCCTCAATACGGGCCACGCGTGATGTCTGACAGTGCCGCGCAACAGGCGCAGCGGATGTTGCGCAAGGTTGTCACCGACGGCACCGCCAGCTTCGGCGATGTTGCAGGCTATGACGTGGCGGGTAAGACCGGCACGGCTGATAAGCCCAAACCACGTGGCGGCTATTATGATGACAAGGTGATTTCCACCTTCGCGACAATCTTCCCAGCCTATGATCCAAAATACGTGCTGATCGTCACGCTGGATGAACCATCGATCGTCGCCTACGGCGAAAAGCGCCGGACGGCTGGCTGGACAGCCGTGCCCGTTGCTGCCGAGCTGATCGGGCGCATTGCCCCGTTGTTGGGGTTGCGACCTCGGCTTGAGCCTGAAGCGCGCGCTGCTATAACGCTCACCTCAAATTAGACCGTCCGACAGAGGGTAGGGCATGGGCACAAGACCAAAAACACTCAGCCAACTGGCCCTGACCGCACGCAGAGGCGCGAATCCCGAAATCACCGGTCTGGCCGTGGACAGCCGCGAGGTGCAGGAGGGCTTTCTGTTCGCTGCCTTGCCCGGCACGCGGGTTCATGGCGGCGCGTTCATCCAATACGCCCTGCGCATGGGCGCGGCGGCGATCCTGACGGACGCCGAAGGGGCCGAGATTGCAGCCGATGAACTGGCCGCATCAGACGCGGCCTTGGTCGTTGTCGAAGACCCGCGTCAGGCGCTGGCTGGTTGTGCCGCACTATGGTTTGGCGCGCAGCCGCAGACCATTGTGGCCGTGACCGGGACCAATGGGAAAACCTCGGTCGCTACATTCGTGCGCCAAATCTGGATGGAGTTGGGCCACGCCGCTGTTAACCTTGGCACCACCGGGGTCGAGGGCGCATGGACTGCTCCTCTGGCCCATACCACGCCCGAGCCGATCACCCTGCATCGCTGTTTGTCCGAGGCCGCCGCAAATGGTGTGACCCATGCCGCGATGGAGGCGTCCTCGCACGGGTTGGAACAGCGTCGTTTGGACGGCGTGCATCTTGCGGCTGCGGGTTTCTCGAACTTCACGCAGGACCATCTGGACTATCACGAGACGTTCGAAGCGTATTTCGCCGCCAAGGCTGGACTCTTCGACCGGGTTCTGCCCCAGGACGGCACAGTCGTGGTCAATATGAGCGACCCCAAAGGAGCCGAGGTCCGCAAGATCGCCAAGGCGCGCGGACAGGAGGTTCGGACCGTTGGGCTGGGCGATGCCGATCTGTGTCTTATGAACCAGCGTTTTGACGCGACCGGGCAGGATTTGCGGTTCTCGTGGCAAGGCAAGGTCTTCCAAACCCGCCTGAACTTGATCGGAGGGTTTCAGGCCGAAAACATCCTTCTGGCCTGTGGTCTGGTGATCGCGGGCGGGGAAGAGCCTGAACGCGTGTTTGAAACTCTGCCGCATCTGACAACTGTGCGCGGTCGGATGCAGCTGGCCGCCACGCGCCAAAACGGTGCGGCGGTGTTCGTCGATTATGCCCATACGCCGGATGCTGTGGCCACTGCGCTCAAGGCATTGCGCCCGCATGTGATGGGCCGCCTGATTGCCATTGTTGGCGCAGGCGGTGACCGCGATGCGACCAAGCGGCCTTTGATGGGGCAAGCGGCTGCAAACCATGCCGACGTGGTTTTTGTCACCGACGACAACCCGCGTAGCGAAGACCCGGCCACCATCCGCGCCGCTGTTCTGCTTGGCGCGCCCGAGGCGACTGAAGTTGGCGACCGGGCCGAAGCCATTCTACGGGGTATAGACGCGCTGCAGCCCGGTGATGCGCTCTTGATCGCGGGCAAGGGGCATGAGACCGGCCAGATCGTTGGCGATCAGGTTCTGCCCTTTGATGATGTGGAACAGGCCAGCATCAGCGTGGCCGCGCTGGACGGGAGAGTGGCATGACGCTCTGGACTGCGGCTGAGACCGCCGAGGCAACCGGCGGGCGTGCGACCACCGATTGGGCCGTGAACGGCGTGTCGATTGACACGCGCACTTTGCAACCGGGCGATCTGTTCGTGGCGCTGAAAGCGGCGCGGGATGGGCATGATTTCGTGGCGCAGGCGTTGGAAAAAGGGGCAGGGGCAGCTTTGGTGTCCCGCATCCCTGAGGGCGTGGCCGAGGATGCGCCGTTGCTGATCGTCGACGATGTGCAGACCGGGTTGGAAGCGTTGGGCCGGGCCGGTCGCGCCCGCACGGATGCGCGTGTGGTTGGTGTGACAGGAAGTGTCGGCAAGACTTCGACCAAGGAAATGCTGGCCAATATTTTTGAAACGCAAGGAAAAACCCACGCCAGCGTCGCCAGCTACAACAACCATTGGGGCGTGCCGCTGACCTTGGCGCGGATGCCACGCGACACCGAATTCGCCGTGATCGAGATTGGCATGAACCACCCCGGAGAGATCGCTCCGCTGGCGCAACAAGCCCGCCCGCATGTGGCGCTGGTGACGACCGTGGCGGCCGTGCATCTTGAGGCGTTCGAGTCGGTCACGGGCATCGCCCATGAAAAGGCTGCGATTTTCGAGGGGCTGGAGCCCGGAGGCACAGCCATCGTGAACGCCGACATTGACGACGCGGATGTGTTGCGCAGCTGTGCGCAGGCGCAAGGGGCGGGAATCGTCGAATTTGGGCGGAACGCTGCGGATTATGTGCTGACGGATGTGGCGCAGACCGCCGACTCGGTCCATGCTTCTGCGGCGCTGGACGGGGTGCCATTAAGTTTTGACGTAAGGTCGGCAGGGACGCATTTCGCCATGAACGGGCTGGGTGCTTTGGCGACATGCGTTGAGCTGGGCGTTGATCTGGAACAAGCCATTGCCGGGCTGCGCCGGTGGTCTCCGGTCGCGGGTCGCGGCGTGCGCGAGACGCTGCCGCTGGCGAGCGGTGGGAAGATTGAGCTTCTGGATGACAGCTATAACGCCAACCCGACCTCGATGGAGGCGGCCTTGGACGTTCTGGCCGCCGCGCAAGGCCCGCGTAGGATTGCGTTTTTGGGCGATATGAAGGAGTTGGGCGCGCAGGAAATCGCCATGCACGCGGCCATGGCCGATATTGCAGCGATGGCGCATGTGGATCAGGTGCATTGCATCGGTCCGTTGATGCAGGCGCTGCATCAGGCGTTGCCCGAGGAGAAACGCGGGCTTTGGACGGAAACCAGTGCCGAAATGACCTCGCATCTGCCGGATCTGATCCGTGCGGGTGATATCGTGCTGGCCAAAGGATCTTTGAGCATGGCGCTGGCGCGGATTGTTGACGGTTTACGGAAAATGGGGCAAGGGGGCGCGCTTGAGCCATGATCGCCGCACGAGAAAGGTGTTAGAATGCTTTATTGGTTGACCAACCTGTCCGATGGCGGGGATTTCTTTAACCTCTTTCGCTATATCACCTTCCGCGCGGGCGGTGCCTTTATGACGGCGCTGATTTTCGGGTTCCTGTTTGGCAAACCGCTGATCAATGTGCTGCGCCGCAAGCAGGGCAAAGGTCAGCCGATCCGAGATGACGGGCCCGAGGGGCATTTTTCAAAAGCGGGAACGCCGACGATGGGGGGGCTGCTGATCGTGGGCGCTCTGGTCACGTCGACGCTGGTTTGGGCGCGGTGGGACAACCCCTATGTCTGGATGGTCTTGTTCGTGACGCTGGGCTATGCGGCGATTGGCTTTGCGGATGACTACGCAAAAGTGTCCAAACAGAACACTAAGGGCGTGTCGGGCAAGATGCGTTTGGCTTTGGGCGTGTTGATCGCAGTGCTCGCTTCGGTCTGGGCAACACTGCACCACCCCGAGGCGTTGCAGAACCAACTGGCGGTGCCTGTGTTCAAGGATACGCTGGTCAATTTGGGTATTTTCTATGTCCCGTTCGCGATTGTTGTAATTGTTGGCGCTGCGAATGCTGTGAATCTGACCGATGGGCTGGACGGTTTGGCGATCATGCCTGCGATGATCGCGGCCTCGACTTTGGGTGTGATTGCCTATGCGGTTGGGCGGGTCGACTTTACCGAGTATCTGGATGTGCATTACGTGCCAGGGACTGGCGAGATTTTCATCTTTACATCGGCCTTGTTTGGCGCAGGGCTTGGGTTCCTGTGGTACAATGCACCCCCGGCTGCGGTGTTCATGGGCGATACTGGATCATTGGCTTTGGGCGGTGCCTTGGGAGCCATCGCGGTAGCGACCAAGCACGAACTGGTGCTGGCCGTGGTCGGCGGCCTGTTCGTCGTTGAAGCCCTGAGTGTTATCATTCAGGTTCTGTATTTCAAACGCACCGGACGGCGGGTGTTCCTGATGGCGCCAATCCACCATCACTATGAGAAAAAGGGCTGGGCTGAGCCCACCATCGTGATCCGGTTTTGGATCATTTCGCTGATCCTGGCGATGATCGGGTTGGCGACACTTAAGGTCCGGTAACGCTCCCGCCAGGCTCGGAGGGCCTGCGGCCCGCCTGCCACCTGTTGGGCCCGGCTCGCGCTGACGCGCGAGCTTTTTGCGTCTCTTGCCAAGGCTTGTGTCTTCTGCGCAGGGTGGCCGCGACATGTACGACAGAACAAGGTGGGCAGGATGATCCCGGTCAAAGGGTTTTCGGGGCAGAAAGTAGCGGTGCTTGGGCTTGGTCGCTCGGGTCTGGCCACGGCGCGTGCGCTTAGGGCAGGCAAGGCACAAGCCGTCTGTTGGGATGACAATCCCGCTGCCCGCGAAAAAGCCGAGGCCGAGGGGTTTGCCTGTGCCGATTTGCGCCGCCAAGGGGCGTTCGATCAGATCGCTGCGCTGATCGTCTCGCCCGGTATCCCTCATCTCTACCCTGTACCAAATCCCGTCGTCGCAGCCGCGCTTGATGTCGGCGTGCCAGTCGACAATGATATCGGGCTGTTTTTTCGATCGTTTGCGGGCCCCGAGTGGGATAATTTCGACACACCCCCACGTGTTATTGCGGTCACGGGCTCTAACGGAAAATCAACCACGGCGGCATTGATCCATCACATTCTGACCGAGGCAGGCCGAGAGGCCCAGTTGGCCGGAAACATTGGGCGTGGGGTTCTGGATATTGAACCCGGTCGGGATGCTTCAGTCGTCGTGCTGGAGCTGTCGAGCTATCAGACCGAACTGGCGCGAGCGTTAACGCCGGATATCGCGGTGTTTACCAATCTGTCTCCGGATCATCTGGATCGGCACGGGGGTATGGGCGGCTACTTTGCCGCCAAACGTCGCCTGTTTGCCGAAGGTGGCCCGGACCGGGCAGTGATTGGCGTCGACGAAAATGAAGGCGCGTTTTTGGCCGGGCAATTGGCAGAAGGCCCAACGGATGACCGGGTGATCCGGATCTCGGTTGCCCGAAAACTGACGGGACCCGGGTGGCAGGTTTTTGCCCGCAAAGGGTTCTTGTCCGAATACCGCAAAGGTCGACAAGCAGGCGCGATTGACTTGCGCAACATCAAAGGGCTGCCGGGCGCGCACAACCATCAAAACGCCTGCGCTGCTTACGCGGCATGTCGCGCGCTTGGGCTGGCCCCGCGCTTGATTGAGGATGCGTTGCACAGCTATCCCGGTCTGCCACACCGCAGTCAGATCATCGCCGAAGCGAATGGGGTGACCTTTGTGAATGATTCGAAGGCCACCAATGTAGACAGCGCGCTCAAGGCGCTAAGTGCGTTTAAGAAGGTCCGGTGGATCTGCGGCGGCCTTGAGAAGGAAGGCGGTTTGTCTGCCTTGAACACAGCCTGCGAACAAGTCGTCAAAGCCTACGTCATTGGGCGGGAGGCCGCCGGTTTCGCCATGCAGCTCGAGGTGGAGGCGCAGGTCTGTACCACAATGGCCGAGGCCGTCGCGCAGGCTGTGGCGGATGCGGCGCCGGGGGACACAGTTTTGCTGGCCCCAGCTGCGGCCAGTTTCGATCAATATGACAACTTCGAGCAACGCGGAGAGGATTTCGCAGCGCAGGTTCGTCTGAACCTTTCGCTTTAGAAATTTGCAATAGATTGCCGGTTGGGCCAAGCTGCGGTGCTATGTGCTTGACGCCCATAACTAATTGGTCTTGCTTGCCTGTAAATTCAACACGAGGTTATCATTATGACTTACCGTACGTTTTCTCTGGTCCTGCCTGCGCTTTTGGTGGCCGGGGCCTGCACAAACACTGGTGCGAATTATCAGCCCGTCGTCGATGGGCCGGTCGGCCCGAATTACAACGTCGACCTACAACAATGCCAACAGCTGGCAGCTTCGCAGGCTTCGGTTGATGGGACTACGGCCGGTAACGCGGCAATCGGGGCGGCGGGGGCCGCGGCAGTTACCGGGATCGTTCAGGACAGCAGCGACAATCTGGGGCGCGCCGCAGTCGCAGGTGCGCTGGTAGGTGCCGGTGCCGACGTGATAAACAAAAACCAGAACAAGGAAGTTCTCGTGCGCAACTGTATGCGCGGCCGTGGCTATAACGTCGTAGGCTAACCTGCAGCTATGGCGGTTCCGGCGGCATGGCCCGAGGACCACGCCCACTGGAAATTGTAGCCACCCAGCCAGCCGGTGACATCCACCGCTTCGCCAATCGCATAGAGGCCGGGGACATCCCTGGCCTCCATCGTTTTGGACGACAATTCATCCGTGTTGATCCCGCCCAAAGTAACCTCGGCGGTGCGATACCCTTCGGTGCCAGAGGGGGTGAGGGACCAGTTGGACAGCGCCGTCACCAAATCGTTCAGGGCGGCGTCGGACTGGTCGGCCAGATTACCGCGCATTGGTATTTGGTGTTTCAGGTAGTCGACCAGCCGCGCAGGCAGGTGCCGTGCCAGTTCGGTGGTCAGGGCCTTGCGCCCTCCGGCCTGACGCTGATCGCGCAGCAGGTCGAACAGGGGCAGGTCGGGGATCAGGTTCGCGCGGATCGCCTCACCTTCATGCCAGTACGACGACAGTTGCAGCACCGATGGCCCGCTAAGTCCGCGATGGGTGAACAATAGCGCTTCGTCGAAGCTGGTGCGATCGTTTGACAGGCGGGCGGGCAAGGACACACCCGAAAGCTCCTTGAACCGGCTGTCCGAAAAGGTGAATGGCACCAGCGCCGCGCGCGTATCCGTCACGCCCAGGCCGAATTTCTGCGCGATGTCATAGGCCAGCCCGGTCGCGCCCATCTTGGGGATCGACTTGCCGCCCGTGGCCAGCACCAGATTTCGGCAAATCAGGTTTTGGCGCTGGCCTTCGCGCTCGACCTCGATCGCAAAGCCGTATTCGGTTTTGCGCAGATCACGTACCGAGGTTTGCAGCCAGAGTTCAGCCCCGGCGCGGGTCATCTCGTCCAACAGCATCTGGACAATCTGCTTCGAAGACCCGTCGCAGAACAATTGCCCCAGAGTTTTCTCATGCCACGCGATTCCGTGACGCCCGACCAGATCGATAAAATCCCATTGCGTGTATCGCGCCAGTGCGGATTTGCAGAAATGTGGGTTTTGCGACAGGAAATTTCCGGGGCCCGCATACATATTGGTAAAGTTGCAGCGCCCTCCGCCTGAGATGCGGATTTTCTCTCCGGCTGCTTTGGCATGATCGATCACCAGAGCGCGCCCGCCGCAGTGGGAGGCACACATCATACCGGCTGCACCGGCACCTAGGATGATCGTATCAAAGGTCATGGACGAGGGGATGGCGCGGATCGCGTCGGAACGCAAGAGCATGCCGTCGTCTAGCTCAAGGTGTGCTGGTAAGTGGGCAATCCCGATTGCCAGCCGCTGAAAGCACTGCCATCCTGCGGCGATAGTTCACCCGAGGAGAAGGAACAATTCATGCATTACCCGGACTTCATAACGGCCTTTCCGAAACTGGACGTTCCTTTCCCTGAAGATGTGGTGCAGACGGCTGTCATTCGCTCGGACGCAGGTCTGGTGGCGTTCTTCACTTTTCTGAAGGATATGGAGCTTCCGCTTCATTCGCATGGTGCGCAATGGGGCACGGTCGTTGAAGGTGAGATTGCACTGACGATCGGAGACCAGACGAAAACTTACCGTCCGGGCGACAGCTACTCGATCCCGGCGGGGGTCGAACACGGAGGCCAGATCAAGGCTGGTACGCGCGTGATTGATGTCTTTGAGGAACCGGACCGGTACCCAATAAAAGCGTGAGGCGTTATTTAAACTCTGGGGCTGATCGAATTCCGCTTATGCCCCTCATTTCCCTAGCCCCAAGGCCAAAATCGCTGTAGAGTCTCAATCAGACCCCGAAAACGGGGCGTGAACGAGGCAGATAGTGGCGGTATCTCATGACTGAGATGGTGTATGGCGCGGTCCGGGACACGCGCGGCGAACCGATTCTACCAAAGTGGTGGCGCACGATTGATCGCTGGACCATGTCCTGCGTGCTGATCCTGTTTGTCATCGGCTTGCTACTGGGGCTGGCTTCATCGCCGCCTTTGGCCGGGCGCAACGGGTTTGATCCCTTTCATTATGTCGAGCGGCAGGCGCTGTTTGGCGGGCTGGCGCTGGTGGCAATGCTGCTGACCTCAATGATGTCGCCCACATTGGTGCGGCGTTTGGCGGTGCTGGGCTTTCTGGGCGCGTTTGTGGCGCTGGCCTTTCTGCCGGTCTTCGGCACCGATTTCGGCAAGGGTGCGGTGCGGTGGTATTCCTTGGGATTTGCCTCGCTGCAACCCTCAGAGTTTCTAAAACCCGGCTTTATCGTTGTGGCCGCGTGGCTTCTGGCCGCGTCGCAAGAAATTAATGGCCCTCCGGGGCGGTTGTGGTCTTTTGCGCTGTGCATGGCGATTGTGGCGATGCTGGTGCTGCAACCTGATTTTGGGCAGGCCTGTCTGATCCTGTTTGGCTGGGGCGTGATGTATTTCGTGGCCGGTGCGCCGATGCTGTTGCTAGTCGGCATGGCCGGGGCCGTTGTGCTGGGCGGGATGTTCGCCTATTCCAATTCCGAACACTTTGCTCGTCGCATTGACGGATTCCTCAACCAAGAGGTCGATCCGACCACGCAGCTAGGCTATGCCACCAACGCCATCCGCGAAGGCGGGCTGTTCGGCGTCGGAGTAGGTGAGGGGCAGGTGAAGTGGTCTTTGCCCGATGCTCATACCGATTTCATCATCGCCGTCGCGGCCGAGGAATACGGGCTGATTCTGGTGCTGATCATCATCGCGCTCTACTCGCTGATCGTGGTGCGTTCGCTGCTGCGGCTGATGAAGGAACGGGACATGTTCATCCGTCTGGCCGGAACCGGTCTGGCCTGTATGTTCGGCGTTCAGGCGATGATCAACATGGGCGTCGCGGTGCGTTTGCTGCCCGCCAAGGGTATGACGCTGCCGTTCGTCAGCTATGGCGGCTCGTCTCTGATTGCGGGCGGTATCGCAGTTGGCATGTTGCTGGCGTTCACCCGCACCCGACCACAGGGCGAGTTGGGCGATATTCTGCGCGGACGGGGTTGATGAACAAACCGTACCTATTGATTGCGGCTGGCGGCACCGGGGGCCACATGTTCCCGGCGCAGGCGCTGGCCGAGGCGATGCTGCAGAAAGGCTGGCGCGTGCGCCTGTCCACTGATGCGCGCGGTGCGCGCTATACCGGCGGCTTTCCGCATTCGACCGAGATTGTCGAGGCGACATCGGCCACTTTCGCGCGCGGCGGACTGGCGGCCAAGGCGATGGTCGGCCCCAAGATCGCGGGGGGCGTGACAAGTATGGCAATGCAGATGATGCGCGACCGGCCCAATGTGGTGGTTGGGTTCGGAGGCTACCCTTCGATCCCGGCGCTGGGTGCGGCGACGCTGTTGAACATTCCACGCATGATCCATGAACAGAACGGTGTGCTGGGCCGCGTGAACCAACTGTTTGCCAAGCGCGTAGCGCAGGTGGCCTGTGGCGTCTGGCCCACGGATTTGCCCGACGGCGCAAAGGGTGTCCATACTGGCAACCCGGTGCGCGGTGCGGTGTTGGAACGTGCCGCAGCAGGCTATATCCCGCCTGGAGACTACCCAATGTCAGTTCTGGTGATGGGTGGCAGTCAGGGCGCACGCATCCTCAGTGATGTGGTGCCCGGTGCGCTTGCGGCCTTGCCCGATGGTCTGCGCGACCATATCCGCGTGGCCCATCAGGCCCGCGATGAAGATGGTGAACGTGTCACCGCCTTTTACGCTGACCATGGCATCCGGGCCGAGGTTCTGCCCTTTTTCGATGATGTCCCTCGGCGCATGTCCGATGCGCAGCTGGTGATCAGCCGCTCGGGCGCGTCTAGTGTCGCCGATATCTCGGTCATCGGGCGGCCCTCGATCCTTGTCCCCTTTGCCGCCGCTGCGGGCGACCATCAAACCGCTAATGCGCGCGGGCTGGTGCAGGCGGGTGGCGCGATCATGATCCCGGAAAACCTGCTTGACGTTGCCGCGCTGACCGAGCAAATCACCGCCGTTCTGACAAACCCCGAGGCCGCACAAAAGATGGCCCGTGCCGCCCTATCGACCGGAGCCCCGGACGCGACCGAGCGCTTGGTTCACCTTGTCGAAGAGCTGGCGCAGAAGGAGACCCCATGAATCCAGCCACCAAACTGCCGCAAGACGTAGGGCCGATCCATTTCGTTGGTATCGGCGGGATCGGGATGTCGGGCATTGCCGAGGTGCTGCTGAACTTGGGCTACCGGGTGCAGGGCTCGGACCTGAAAGCCTCTAAGATCACCGACCGTCTGGCTGGTCTAGGGGCCGAGATTTTCGTGGGCCAGCGCGCCGAAAACCTTGAAAACGCAGCCGTTGTTGTGGTGTCTACCGCGATCAAGCCGGGTAACCCGGAACTGGATGGCGCCCGCGCGCAGGGCCTGCCGGTGGTACGCCGGGCCGATATGCTGGCCGAGCTGATGCGCCTGAAATCCAACATCGCCATCGCCGGAACTCATGGCAAGACCACCACGACCACCATGATGGCCGAGCTTATGGTGGCGGGCGATTTCGACCCCACCGTGATAAATGGCGGCATCATCCATGCTTATGGGTCCAACGCGCGGATGGGGCAGGGTGAATGGATGGTGGTCGAGGCAGACGAATCCGACGGCTCGTTCAACCGCCTGCCTGCGACGATTGCCATCGTCACCAATATCGACCCAGAGCATATGGAGCATTGGGGTGATTTCGACCGGCTGCGGGATGGGTTTTACGAGTTCGTCTCGAACCTGCCCTTCTACGGTCTGGCAGTGTGCTGTACCGACCATGCCGAAGTGCAGACGCTGGTGGGCCGCATCAGCGACCGCCGGGTGCGCACCTACGGGTTCAACGCGCAGGCCGATGTGCGGGCCGTGAACCTGACTTATAAGGGCGGTGTCGCGCATTTCGATGTCCACCTGCAATACGAAGACACGGTGATCGAGGGCTGCACGCTGCCTATGCCCGGCGACCACAATGTCTCGAACACTTTGTCCGCCGTCGCTGTGGCCCGCCATCTGGGCATGAAAACCGCTGAAATCCGCGAGGCGCTGGCCAATTTCGGTGGCGTAAACCGCCGCTTTACCAAGGTCGGCGAGGTCGATGGCGTTACCATCATCGACGATTACGGCCACCACCCGGTTGAGATTGCCGCCGTGCTAAAAGCCGCTCGTCAGGCGACCGAGGGTCGCGTGATCGCCGTGCATCAGCCGCACCGCTACTCGCGTCTGGCCAATTTGTTTGACGATTTCTGCACCTGTTTCAACGATGCCGACGTGGTTGCCATCGCTGATATCTTCGCCGCCGGAGAAGACCCGATCGAGGGCGCATCCCGCGATGATCTGGTGCAGGGCCTGATCCGCCACGGTCATCGTCACGCCCGTGCTCTGCTGGATGAAAACGATCTGGAGCGTCTGGTCCGCGAACAAGCCCGTCCTGGTGACATGGTTGTTTGCCTCGGGGCCGGGACAATCAGCGCCTGGGCCAACGGTTTGCCCGACCGTTTGCAACGTAAACAAGCTGTGTGACGCAGGGAACCAACTTGACGCTCGACTGATTTGAGCGTTTGCAGCCGCGAAACAACGTCCTCGGAGGGGCGCATGGTAAATTCAGTGGTGTTTGCGGGGCTGTGGGTCATTGCCTCGACCATCGTGGCGATGTTGCCGATGCGTCTGCAGTTTCCGCCAGGCGTGGTGCTGTTTGTCAGTGCACCCGCGCTGATCGTCTGGTTGGGTCATGACTTTGGCTGGTTCATTTCGGTGCTGGCCTTTGCCGCTTTTGCATCCATGTTCCGCAACCCGATCCGTCACTACTGGCGCCGTTGGACCGGGCAGGAGGTTCAGGAATGAATTGGTCAATCGCTCTGGCTGCGTTGTGGGGTATCGCCGCGAATGTGCTGGCGATGATCCCCAGCAAAGACAACCACTGGACCCGCGCCTATGTCCTGATCGCGGTGGGGATTCCGATATTGGGCTATGTCACCCTGCAGAACGGCCCCTGGATCGGACTGCTGGTGCTGGCGATGGGTATGTCCGTGCTGCGCTGGCCGGTGATCTATCTGGGGCGGTGGGTGCGTCGGATGCTTGGTTCGGCTCAGTGACAGTTACGGCTTGCGCGGAGGAAGTAAATCCGCGAAGGAACCGGAATGACATCTCTTCCTGAACCCCGTGGCAAACTGACCCAGAACCGAGCGTTGAACGACCTGACATGGCTTCGTGTCGGCGGTCCGGCGGATTATTTGTTCCAACCTGCAGATATTGACGACCTGAAAGCGTTTCTGCGCGACCTGCCCGAAGATTTCGACGTTTTCCCCATGGGTGTCGGATCAAACCTGATTGTTCGTGATGGTGGCTTGCGCGCCGTGGTGATCCGGCTGGGGCGCGGGTTCAACGGGATCGAGGTCGCAGGCAACACCGTCACAGCGGGTGCCGCGGCGCTGGATGCGCATGTGGCGCGCAAAGCGGCAGATGCAGGAGTAGATCTTACGTTTTTGCGAACCATTCCGGGCTCGGTCGGTGGGGCGGTGCGGATGAACGCGGGCTGCTATGGCAGCTACACGGCGGATGTATTGCGCAAAGCCACCATAGTCACGCGCCAGGGTGAGGTCGTGGGCATGACACCGCAGGACCTGAACTTCCGCTATCGTCAATCGGATTTGCCCGACGGGGCGGTGCTGATCTCGGCCACGTTCGAGGGGCCCGCGGGTGATCCACAAGCGCTGCATGACCGGATGGCGGCGCAATTGCAAAAACGCGATGAAACCCAACCCACCAAAGACCGCAGCGCAGGTTCGACCTTTCGCAACCCGGCCGGGTTTTCCTCGACCGGACGGGCAGATGACGTGCATGATCTGAAGGCGTGGAAAGTGATTGACGATGCCGGAATGCGCGGGGCCACCAAGGGTGGCGCGCAGATGAGTCAGAAGCACTCGAATTTCCTGATCAACACTGGCGGTGCCACTGCCGCTGACCTTGAAGGTCTGGGTGAAGAGGTGCGAAAAAAGGTTTACGAAACAAGCGGCATCACGCTAGAATGGGAAATCATGCGGGTCGGTGACCCGTTGAAGGAATAAAGCCCTAACCGTCAGACCAAAACAGGCAAATTCAGGCGACGGATCAAAGGCATAAACGCAGTACGGACCACCGCATAAGGTCCGGGGACATTGAGGCGCTAAGTGGGTAAGTCGAGCAGGACACACCCCAAAGTGGCGGTATTGATGGGCGGCCCCTCGGCGGAACGCGAGGTGTCACTCAGCTCTGGGCGCGAATGCGCAGCCGCCCTTAAGGGAGAAGGCTTTGAAGTGGTCGAACTGGACGCAGGTCCCGACCTCTATGCGCGTCTTTTGGACATCAAACCGGATGTGGTTTTCAACGCTCTGCATGGGCGCTGGGGGGAAGATGGCTGTGTGCAGGGCCTGCTGGAGTGGATGCGCATTCCGTACACGCATTCTGGCGTGCTGGCCTCGGCTTTGGCGATGGACAAACAGCGCAGCAAAGAGGTGTTCGCCGCCGAAGGTTTGCCTGTTGTTCCCAGCGTGATCGTGCCCAAGCCCGATGTATCCGCCGCACATGTGATGGATCCGCCCTATGTGGCCAAGCCCAATAACGAAGGGTCCAGTGTCGGGATCTATATCGTCCACGAAGGCTCGAACGGGCCACCGCAACTGTCCGACGACATGCCAGATTACGTGATGGTCGAGAAATACGTGGCCGGGCGCGAGTTGACCGTGACCGTGATGGGCGATCGCGCTCTGACCGTGACCGAGATCATGACTGATGGCGGATGGTATGACTATGATGCCAAATACAAGCCCGGCGGCTCGTGGCATGTCCTTCCTGCCGACATCCCGCAGGATATTTTTGATCGCTGCATGGAATATGCGCTGAAAGCCCATAACGCATTGGGCTGTCGCGGTGTGACCCGTACTGATTATCGTTGGGATGACAGCATGGGCGCAGATGGTCTGTTTTTGTTGGAGACCAATACCCAGCCCGGAATGACACCGACCTCATTGGTGCCCGAGCAAGCGGAACATTGCGGTATGACCTTTGGCCAGCTGTGTGCCTGGATGGTGGAGGACGCCTCATGCGACCGTTAAAGGCCACGCGCGCACCTGTCATTCATCGGTCCAAGCCATTGGCGGGTCCGGATGCCGATTTCGCGTCAGGCGAACGCCACGAAACAGAACCAAAACTGCGGTTGGGCGGCGTGAAACTGTTCGGCCGCAAATCGCAGCGGTTCGACCCGGCTCCGTCGCGTCTCAGCTACCGAATACAACGTTGGATGCTTACGCCTGGCATACGCCGCGGTCTGAAATATGGGTTGCCCATCCTGGCCATTTGCGCGGCTACGGGGCTGTATTTTAGTGCAGAGGACCGGCGAGAGGCGGTTGTGGCTTATGTCAATGACATCAAGACCTCGATCCAGCAAAGACCGGAATTCATGGTTAACTTGATGGCGATTGATGGCGCAGGGCCGAACCTCTCGGAAGACATTCGCGAGGTTGTGCCACTGGATTTCCCGATCAGCTCCTGGGATCTGGACGCCGAACAAATCCGCGACACGATTACAGGTCTTGATCCTGTCAAATCTGCGACGGTTCGGATTCGCCCCGGTGGAATTCTTCAGGTTGATGTTGTTGAACGCCAACCCGTAGTGGTCTGGCGCACGCGCAGTGGAACCGAGTTGCTGGACGAAACCGGCGCGCATGTTGAGCGTGTCGCCTCCCGCAAGGACCACGCGACTCTGCCGCTTATTGCAGGAAAGGGCGCGGACGAACATGTCGCTGAGGCACTGCAACTACTGACAACAGCGCGCAGCCTTGGGGCGCGTGTGCGGGGTCTTGTTCGAATTGGCGAACGCCGCTGGGATCTGGTTCTTGACCGAGGTCAGCGCATCATGCTGCCAACCGATCGGCCCGTGCGCGCACTGGAACGCGTCTTGGCGGTTAATGAGGTGCAGGACCTGTTGGAACGTGACGTGGCCGTTGTGGATATGCGGCTCGGACAACGTCCAACCATAAGAATGACCAAAGCTGCCAGCGAAGACTGGTGGAGTACAAAAACAGACGTGAGTAGCAGGCAGTAACGACCATGATGACCGATCTCTATCAGTCCCAACGGGCCATGCGGCAGATGCGCAGACAGGCGATGCAACGCGGTGTTGTTGCGATTCTGGATGTGGGAAGTTCAAAGATTTCCTGCTTGGTGCTGCGTTTCGACGGAACAGGGCGGTTAAGTGAGGACAACAGCATCGGGTCTCTGGCCGGTCAGACCGGGTTCCGGGTTATCGGCGCTGCGACCACACGTTCGCGCGGGGTACAGTTTGGCGAAGTCACTGCGATGCAGGAAACCGAGCGCGCCATCCGGACCGCTCTGCAAGCTGCGCAGAAGATGGCCGATATTCGGGTCGATCACGTGATCGCCTGCTTCTCGGGCGCGAACCCCCGGTCTTATGGGTTGGATGCGCAGGTCGATCTGGAAGGACAGGTGGTCAGCGAAGCCGAGGTCGGACGTGTGTTGAACGCCTGCGACGTGCCGGACTACGGCGCGGGTCGCGAGGTACTGCACGCACAGCCGGTGAACTTTGCGTTGGACAATCGCTCGGGCCTTATCGACCCTCGGGGGCAGATGGGTCAGACCCTTGCGGTCGATATGCACATGCTGACAGTTGATGCGGTTGCCATTCAGAATATCGTGCGCTGCATCAAGCGCTGCGATCTGGAATTGGCCGGGATCGCGAATTCGGCCTATGTCTCGGGCATTTCCGCTCTGGTTGAAGATGAGCAAGAGTTGGGCGCGGCTTGTATTGATATGGGTGGCGGCACGACAAGTGTGTCTATCTTTATGAAAAAACACATGATTTATGCCGATTGCGTACGCATGGGCGGCGATCATGTGACGTCGGATATCTCGATGGGGCTTGGCGTTCCTGCGAATGTGGCCGAACGCATCAAGACCTTCAACGGCGGCGTGCATGCTACTGGAGCGGATGACCGCGACCTGATCGACATCGGCGGCGATACCGGAGATTGGGAACATGACCGGCGCACCGTCAGCCGCGCCGAGTTGATCGGCATCATGCGTCCTCGTGTAGAAGAGATTTTGGAAGAGGTCCGCATTCGACTGGATGCTGCCGGGTTCGATCATCTGCCCAGCCAGCAGATCGTTCTGACCGGTGGAGGAAGCCAGATTATGGGTTTGGACGGTTTGGCGACTCGTATTCTGGGGCAGCGCGTTCGTCTTGGCCGGCCCCTGCGTGTTCACGGGTTGCCGCAATCGGCGACTGGTCCGGGATTTTCTTCTGTGGTGGGGCTCAGCTTGTTTGCGGCGCATCCGCAGGACGAATGGTGGGACTTCGAAATCCCTGTCGACACCCATGCCGCACGCCCGTTCAAGCGGGCTGTCCGTTGGTTCCGTGACAATTGGTAAAGCACTGGTCGCGGCACTTTTTGTCGCGATTCCCGGCTTGGTTCAGGGTCAGACCCTGATCACACCCGAGGCTTTTCTGGGTGCCGTTGTAGGCAAGACCGTCAAATTCTACGATTTCCATAACGGTGGCTTGGTTGGCGCCGAAGAGTTCCTGAGCCCGAGTCTCTCAGTCTGGCGCATGGAGGGTAGGGGTTGCGTTTACGGAAAAATTACAACCCCTGATGGCCAGCTTTGTTTCCTGTACGACGACGATGCCGATGGATTTCCCGTGTGCTGGTGGTCTTTCGTGCACAATGGTAGTTTCATGGTTCGCCTGGCGACATTGGCGAATACCGAAATCCAGATTGTGAGAGAGATTTCTGATGAGGGACTGAACTGTCCAAGTACTCCTATTGGTTGAAGAATTCCCTTGCGGATGAACGTCGAATCCAGCAAGATATCCACAAGGTCCGACAGAGGCCATGCGTGAGGACCCGAGCAGTTTTCCGCGCCTTGTAAAGACGATAAATCCGTATGTGACATGCTCGTAATCTACGGCGCGGCGGTCGCATCTGTTGTGCTGGATTGAGTTCGTTCCGCAACATCTGGCAAACAATACGAAATACTGGCGTGGAACGCCTTATTTCCTCCATATTTTGTGGATTCTGGCGATTTTTGGCGTGACGTTTGCGGTTTCGGTCGGTAGAATTGTGGCAGGATAGGTAAGAAAAACACCGCGTTGGCGGAGCATATAAACAGGCGGACAGAAGCATGACATTGAATCTTTCGATGCCCGGGCACGATGAATTGAAGCCTCGGATTACGGTATTTGGCGTAGGCGGGGCAGGCGGCAATGCCGTCAATAACATGATTGAAAAACAGTTGGATGGCGTGGATTTCGTGGTCGCCAACACCGACGCCCAGGCGTTGCAGCAGAGCCAGTCGTCGGCTCGTGTGCAACTGGGCGTGAAAGTCACCGAAGGCCTGGGCGCAGGGGCGCGTCCGACCGTAGGTGCCGCAGCCGCCGAGGAAAGCATCGAGCAGATCGTGGATCATCTGGCTGGCGCGCATATGTGTTTCATCACCGCCGGTATGGGCGGGGGCACCGGAACGGGTGCAGCGCCGATCATCGCGCAAGCCGCGCGCGAATTGGGCGTGCTGACCGTGGGCGTTGTGACCAAGCCCTTCCAGTTCGAAGGCGCCAAGCGGATGCGTCAGGCCGAAGACGGCGTTGAATCGCTGCAAAAGGTCGTCGACACGCTGATCATCATCCCGAACCAGAACCTGTTCCGTCTGGCCAATGAAAAGACGACCTTCACCGAGGCGTTCTCGATGGCTGATGATGTCCTGTATCAGGGCGTCAAAGGCGTGACTGACCTGATGGTGCGTCCGGGCCTGATCAACCTCGACTTTGCGGATGTTCGCGCCGTGATGGACGAGATGGGCAAAGCCATGATGGGAACAGGCGAGGCCACCGGCGAGGATCGCGCGGTTCAGGCTGCCGAGAAGGCGATTGCCAACCCGCTGCTGGATGAAATCAGCCTGAAAGGTGCCAAGGGTGTCCTGATCAACATCACCGGGTCGCATGATCTTACCCTGTTCGAGTTGGACGAGGCGGCCAACCGTATCCGCGAAGAAGTCGACCCCGAGGCGAACATCATCGTAGGCTCGACCCTGGACACGGCCATGGAAGGCGGAATGCGGGTTTCGGTCGTTGCCACTGGCATTGACGCGACCGAGAAATCCGAGGACGTGCCGGTTGCGCGTCGCTCGATGTCAGCCCCGTTGACGCGCACTGTGTCGGCGGAAGAGCCTGCGCAGGAAGACACCTATCTTTCCGCGCCCGAACCTGCAGAGGCCGAACCGGCTCGTGAGCCTTCGCTGTTCGAAGCGGCTGAAGAGCCTCAGTTCCAGCCGCGCGCCGAACAGGATGACGATGACCTGCCTCCTCCGGCTTATCAGCCGCGTGTAGCTGAATTCGAGCCGACGCCTGATCCGGTTGAAACTGCGACCGACAGCTATGTCGCGCCTCAACCGCAGCCAGCTGCTGGGACACCATCACCGGAAGCGCTGCAGCGTTTACAGGCAGCGGTTCAGAATGTTCCACCGTCTGATCGTGGGTACGCGGCACCGCGGCCTCAGCCAACGGCTGCGCCGGCGCCCGCACCTCAATCTGATGCGGATCGTCCCCGGTTTGGGTTTAACCGGCTGATCGACAGAATGACCGGCCACGCGGCCGATACGCCGGCACAGCCCCAGCGCCAACAGCCCGTGATGCGCCAATCTGACGCTACGGCGCCGGCGCATGACGAGGCAGACCCCGAGCAAGATCGGATTGAAATTCCGGCCTTCTTGCGGCGTCAAGCCAACTGATCGCGGTAACAAATTGATTAAGAAGGGCTGCTGTTTGGCGGCCCTTTTTCGTTTTAAATCAATTGTGTAACCGGGTGTAAGCAGGCTTTTGCCGATCTGTTACATTCATGTTTCATTCGGTTACAAAGAGTGAGTTGAGCCTTTTGCCCGCGTTCCTTAACTGAGATGTCAACACGGCCAAACTAGGTCGGACACCACTCACCGAGGCCCAAATTGCAACATACGCTCAAATCTCCGATCACGTTTACCGGTGTCGGGCTGCATAGCGGCAAGCCTGCGAATATGGTGCTGAAACCGGCGGCAGCTGGCCATGGCATCTGGTTTAAACGTACGGATATTGAACTGGGCAATGCACTGGTCCCTGCTATCTATGATGTGGTCGAGCGGACTCCGCTCTGCACCCGGCTGATCAATGATGCGGGCGCTTCGGTGTCGACGGTTGAACATATAATGGCTGCGCTGGCCGGATGTGGTGTCCACAACGCGCTGATTGAGATTGATGGTCCCGAAGTTCCGATCATGGATGGATCGTCAATCGAATTTGTGCGTGGGATCATGGCCAAGGGCGTGCGTCGTCAGGCCAGCCCGGTTCTGGCCTACGAAGTATTAAAGCCCGTGACTGCTTCGCGGGAAGGAGCGAGTGCTTCGATTGCGCCTGCCGACGGTCTGATTATCGACTTCCACATTGATTTTGAGGACAGCGCCATCGGACGCCAGACCAAAACTCTGGACATGCGTAACGGCTCATTTGCGCGGGAACTCAGCGATTGCCGCACTTTCTGCCGCCGCACAGATGTTGAAGCGATGCGCGAAAACGGTTTGGCCCTTGGTGGAACGCTGGAAAACGCGGTCGTCGTGCAAGGGAACGAAGTTCTGACACCCGGCGGGTTCCGTCACTCTGACGAAGCCGTGCGCCACAAAATGCTGGACGCACTAGGCGATCTTTATCTGGCAGGAGGTCCGATTCTCGGCCACTTTACCGGTGATAAGTCGGGACATGCGATGACCAACACTCTGCTGCGCAAGTTGTTTGAGACCCCCGGCGCAGTTCGCCCGATCCTGTGCACGCCGGAACAAGCTGCGCGTCTGCCAGGGCAAGGGTTGGTTTGGAACGAAATTCCCGAAGTCGCTTGATTGGATCAACTCTGTCGACAATTCCGACAGTAGGCAGACTAAGGCGTTTTGCCCCGGAATTATATGTGATAGACCAAGCCTCAAACCGGGGCGTGCCTCGACAAGCAAGACGACAAGGATAGGCGGAATGGGTGGCACCAAGGCGGCAGTCAGATTCGCGGGCGCGTTACTTCTGACAGCAGTTTTGACAGCATGCGGAGGCCAGGGGGCTGACCGCAACCAGAATCTTGAGGGGTTCACTCCTGAACAGATATTCACGCGCGGCGAGTTCGAGCTGTCGCAGAATCGGCAGGACGACGCGGCGTGGTACTTCTCTGAAGTCGAGCGCTTGTACCCTTATTCCGATTGGGCCAAGCGAGCGCTGATCATGCAGGCCTTCTCGTATCATTCCGACAAAAATTATGAAGAAAGCCGTGCTGCGGCACAGCGGTTCATAGATTTTTATCCGGCGGATGAGGATGCAGCTTATGCCCAGTACCTTCTGGCGCTTAGCTACTATGACCAAATCGACGAGGTTGGACGAGATCAGGGGCTGACGTTCCAGGCGTTGCAATCGTTGCGGACCGTGATCGAAGTCTATCCTGACAGCGAATATGCAACTTCTGCCGTTCTGAAGTTTGATCTGGCCTTCGACCATCTGGCCGGCAAGGAGATGGAGATCGGGCGCTATTATTTGCGTCAGGATCACTACACTGCGGCTATCAACCGCTTCCGCGTTGTGGTTGAGGATTTTCAGACTACCTCCCACACCGCCGAAGCGCTCTATCGTCTGATCGAAGCGTATCTGTCGCTGGGTCTGGTAGATGAGGCACAGTCGGCCGGGGCAATATTGGGATTCAATTACCAATCTTCCGAGTGGTATGACGCGGGCTACAAATTACTGACGTCGCGCGGGCTTGACCTTAAGAGCCGTGGCAACAACTGGCTTAGCACAATTTACCGCCAGACCGTCAAAGGTGAGTGGTTGTAATCGCATGGCCAAAGCTCCGGGACGCTAGGATCCGATGCTGCGCGCCCTTGATATCCGCGACATGCTGATCATCGACCGGTTGGAGTTGAATTTCCAACCGGGCCTGAACGCGTTGACGGGTGAGACGGGTGCGGGCAAGTCGATCCTTCTGGATTCGCTGGGTTTCGTGCTGGGCTGGCGCGGTCGGGCCGAACTGGTCCGTCAAGGGGCCGCCCAGGGCGAGGTGGTGGCCGAGTTCGAGCTGTCCGAAGATCACCCCGCCCATGCGATTCTGGCCGAGGCCGGGCTGCCGGGCGGCGAGGAACTGATCCTGCGCCGGGTGAACACCGCCGAGGGGCGCAAAACCGCGTGGGTCAATGACCGGCGCTGCTCGGGCGAGGTGTTGCGGGCGTTGTCCGAGACCCTGGTGGAGCTGCATGGCCAGCATGATGACCGGGGTTTGCTGAACCCGCGCGGGCATCGGGCGATGCTGGACGATTATGCCGGCGTTTCGGATGATCTGGCTGCGGTACGCACCGCTTGGACTGATATGTCGCGGCTGCGCAAAGCGCTGGCTGAGACCGAAGCAGCGCTGGCCGCTATGCGCGCAGAAGAGGAATTCTTACGCCACGCTGTGGCTGAGCTGGACAAGCTGGACCCGCAACCGGGCGAGGATGCCGATCTGGACGCCCGCCGCCGCATGATGCAAGGGGCTGAGCGCATCCGTGATGACGTGGCCCGCGCGTTTGATCTATTGGGCGGGAACGGTGCCGAAACGGCCATGTCCGATGCCGTGCGCTGGCTGGAGGGCGTGTCTGACAGCGCCGGCGGTCAGTTGGAGGAGCCGATCGCCGCCTTGGGCCGGGCTCTGATTGAGTTGGGCGAGGCGCAGGACGGTGTGAATGCTTGCCTGCAGGCGCTGGAGTTCAATCCGGCGGAGTTGGAACAGGCCGAGGAACGTTTGTTCGCAATCCGCGCTCTGGCCCGCAAACATGACGTTGCCCCCGACGATCTTGGCGCCTTCGCTGATACGCTGCGTGACCGCCTGAACAAGCTGGACGCAGGCGATGCCGATCTGGCCGACCAGCGCGCGGCGGTTGCAGTTGCGCAGCAGGCCTATGATCAGGCAGCGGCCAGACTCAGTGCTGCACGTCAACAGGCGGCGGGGCAGTTGGACGCGGCTGTTATGGCGGAACTGGCACCGCTGAAAATGGAACGCGCAGTATTCCAGACCGAACTCACCTCCACCGATCCGGGCCCCGAAGGGATTGACGCGGTGGCCTTCACCGTCGCCACCAACCCCGGCGCGCCCTCCGGGCCGCTGAACAAGATCGCCTCGGGCGGGGAACTCAGCCGGTTTCTGCTGGCGCTCAAGGTCTGTCTGACCGGCGATGACAGCGCCCGCACCATGATCTTTGATGAGATTGACCGCGGCGTCGGCGGCGCAACTGCGGATGCGGTTGGGCGGCGTCTGGCTTCTCTGGCGCAGGGCGGGCAGGTGCTGGTGGTGACGCATTCGCCACAGGTCGCGGCCCGCGCGGCTCATCACTGGCGGGTGCAGAAACAAGTGACCGACGGGCTGACCCTGTCCACCGTCATCCCGCTGGCCGAACCGGACCGCGTGGATGAGATCGCGCGCATGGTCGCGGGCGACACGATCACGGATCAGGCCCGCGCCGCCGCCCGTGCCCTGTTGGACGCATAGCGCCTCACAGACGCGCGATCCGGCTTTTATCTGTGCCCTCCGTGGCTTAGTAAGGGATATCTTCTGATCCCCGAGGGCACATGACCCAGTCAACCCGCACCGTTCTGCGCAACCAACTGCATCAGGCTTTGGCCGCGATGAAGGATGGCTGGCGGGTAATGCGACGGCGGGGGCCAAGCCAGATCCAGTTCTGGTTCATCGCTCTGGCCATCGGCATCGCCGCCGGGTTCATGGCGCTGGGGTTCCGCAAGGGGATCCGGGCGCTGCAGGCGTGGGTCTACGACACCGAAGATATCCTGCTGCTGCATTCCCATGTCGAGAAACTGCCGTGGTTCATCGTGCTGATAACGCCGATCATCGGAGGTCTGATCGTAGGTATCATCCTACACAAGTTCACAGATGACGGGCGCGTGCGTTCGGTCGCGGATGTGATCGAAGGCGCGGCGCTGACTGATGGCCGGGTCGAAGGCAAGGCAGGGATCGCATCCCTGTTCGCCTCGCTGATCACGCTTAGCACCGGTGGGTCCACGGGGCGCGAGGGGCCGGTGGTGCATATGGCCGGGGTGATTTCGACCTGGGTGTCGAACCGTATCCACGCGGATGGGATAACAGGCCGCGACTTGTTGGGTTGCGCAGTGGCGGCGGCGGTTTCGGCCAGCTTTAACTCGCCCATAGCAGGCGCGCTGTTCGCGCTTGAGGTGGTGCTGCGCCATTTCGCGGTTCATGCATTTGCGCCGATCGTGATCGCCTCAGTTGCGGGAACAGTGATCAACCGGCTGGAATATGGCGACGTGACCGAGTTTACCCTGGATACCCCCGGATCGCTGCAGTTCTATGTCGAGTTGCCGGCCTTTCTGATCCTTGGCCTGATCTGCGGCCTGGTGGCGCTATTGCTAATGCGTTCGATCTTCTTTGCCGAAGACATCGGCAATCACATCCAGACTCGCCTGTCCTTGCCGGGTTGGCTGCGCCCGGCCGTGTCTGGGGCGATGCTTGGTCTGATCGCCATCTGGTTTCCCCATATCATCGGTGTGGGCTACGAAACTACGATCCGTGCCCTGACCGGAGATTTGGTTCTATCGGCAGCCATCATGTTTGCCGTGATTAAGACCGTGGCTGTAGCGATCACCATGGGTGGGCGTATGGGGGGCGGGGTGTTTTCGCCGTCGCTGATGGTGGGGGCGCTGACTGGGTTGGCCTTTGGCCTGATCGCCACTGGGTTGCTGCCGGATGTGTCGGGGACACATACTTTGTATGCTTTCGCCGGAATGGGGGCGGTGGCCGCTGCCGTTCTGGGCGCACCGATCTCGACTACAATGATCGTTTTTGAGCTGACCGGAGACTGGCAGATCGGGTTGGCCGTGATGGTCTCGGTCTCGATGTCGACCGCGCTTGCCTCGCGATTGGTGGACCGGTCGTTCTTTTTAACCCAGCTAGAGCGCCGTGATGTGCATCTCGCCGCCGGGCCGCAAGCGTATCTGCTGGCGATGCTGCGTGCTGGGACGGTGATGCGGCCCTTGGGGGATGCCCGATCGATCAGCCGCGATGAGGCACAGGCGCTGATCGAGCAGGGCTTGTGTGTGCAGGCCAGCGCGACGCTCGAGGCCGCGATGCCCTATTTCGACCGCGAGGATATCCCTTGTATCCCGGTCGTAGTGATCGACGATGACGGGTGCGAAAACCCGGTCGGCGCACTTTATCACATAGATGCGCTTAAGGCTTATAACCGTGCGCTGGCGGCCACAGCCGCCGAAGAGCATTCCTAGCCGCGATAGACCGTTGCCGCGTCGCCCAGATAGTTGTCCCATGCGAACCAGTACGAGATATGCCCGGCCACGCGCGGCAATTCCGTACCGTCCGGTCCGATCAGTTTTTCCTCGGTCAGGCGCCATTTGCGGCCCTGCTGATCAACCAGCCCGCCCTCTGATGCGGCAAAGCGGTTTGACCCGCGCTCATAAGCGCGCACGGCGCGTTTGTCGGGATTACCGATCAGAACCAGCGGACGGTTGGCAATCGCGTCATTGATCACGCGCGTGTTGTTGAACGCATCCAGCGGCCAGGCCCGTGCCGCGCCGAACTGACGGATTGCAAAGATATAATCCTTTTGTCGGTGCTGCGATTGATCCACCAGTGCCGGGAACATCAGCTCGGGCGACGCAAAATACTCGCGATAAACCACGCCCGAGCCATAGTTCCGACGATGCCCGGTGTTCAGGGACAGGATTTTGGTATCGGGGTGCGACCCTTTCCAGCTTTCCCAAGTGGTGATCACCACGGGGCGCTGTTTCAGCTCGATCCCGCTATCGACCAGCGGGCCGACGACGGGTTTGCCAGTATATTGGTTCCACAGCGAATGGGTCTCGCGATCGAACATCAGCTTGTTGGACCGATAGAGGAACCCCGACGAGCCAAAGACCAGCGGTTTGCTGCGCCCCGACACCTGCGTTTCAAACAAAATGCCTGATCCGCAGAGCGTGCAATAAGCCAACGCCAGAGGCACCCCACCGATCACGTCGTTGAACATCTCGTGCCAGCCCATGATCCGCAACGGATAGGCACGCGAATCTCCGTTGATCGAGACGCCAAAAACCAGGTCATCGTCTTTCATGTAGTCCGCGCGCGCAGCCGGGATCAGCGTCGGATTGTCCAGCGAGGGGATGCCGTCTTTTTGGACGCCGCCCCATGTGATCTCTTCCAGCCGGATCTTCATTTTGCCGGGTTGCAGGTATTCAGGGCGCAGGAAATCGTCAAAATTCGAGTCTATCCCTAACAGCACCTCGCGCTTGAACGGGATCAGCGATGGGTGCGGTACGATCTGTGGATTGCGTTCTTGCCAGATCATCCAGTCGAACCAATCCACACCGATATTCTCACCAGCCAGGGTTTGCATGACTTCCGTGATTTCATCACTGCGCCGACGTCCATAACGCATCGCCGTCAGCAGCGCCGGAATTACATCTGGCTTTCCGCGTTTGACAAGAAACGCCATGCCTTCTTCAAATTCAGAACTGCTTCCGTAAAGTGTCGTGCGGATGGCATCCAGGACAGGATCGCTCTGAGCCCAAAGCGGGGCGGGCAGCATTGCAGCGGCCCCCAGAATTCCAGTGAAACTACGGCGAGTGATCGACATTGCGTCCTCCGGCTATGGTCGCACGTATTTTGCACCGGATCGTACCAGAAATCATTCAACAGCCGCGTGATCTCATCGTGAAGGCTGCAAGGGTGCAACGCGAGCGATCTTGTTGTGCGCGGCACGACCCGGTCGGGTTGATACCGGTTGTGTTTCAGGGTTCTATGTGGCCGAGCAGCGCCAGATTGCACGGCGAAAACAAAAATATTTTGAGGTCAGGGAATGAATTTTCTTAAATGGGTACTGGCGAGCCCGGTGATCGTACCCGTTACCCTAATAACACTTGTTGTGTCCGTCGTGCTTTTGATGCTTGAGGTGCATGAATTGCGCGGCCGCCCCGTGGCCGCGCCACACTCTGCGCCTGTTGTTGCGCTGGATGGGGCCGCACAGATCGAGACAATCTTCACTGCCTTGAATATGCAAGAGACCGAAATCCCCGTCGAACGTGTCGGTAGCGGCGGCGCGTTAGCCAGCTTGGGAAACGACCTCATCGTTATGACCCACGAGGGAGGTTTTTTTGAAGCGGGCGGAGCAGAGGCCAAACAACTGCAAATTGCCCCACCCCCGAACGGTTGGAGCGCAATGTTGGCGTTTGCTGAGGCGAACCCCGACTATGAATTCGCGCATTTCTTTTTTCGATACAATGATGTGGATGTTGTGGACGATCAACTGATCGTTTCTTTCACAGAATGGGTCGAGGGCGAGAACTGTTATCGCACGGCAATCTCGACCGCGCCATTGCAAGGCGCGTCTGCTGAAACTGCCTCAATCAAAGCCGAAGACTGGACGGTGCTGTTCGGGACAGAACCCTGCCTTGCACCCAACTCCGAAGGTCGCGCGATTCAGGGCCATATGGCGGGCGGACGGTTTCGTGTAGACGCGAATGGCACATTGTACTTGGCTGCAGGTGACTATGCGCAAGACGGAATTTATGCTCCGGTGCCATTGTCGCAAATCCCGGACCAGATGTACGGCAAGGTGATCGCAGTGGATTTGGCCACCGGCGATAGCCGTGTTGTCAGTCAGGGTCATTCGAACATGCAGGGAATAGCGCTGGACCAGGACGGCAAACTGTGGACGGTCGAACATGGCCGGCGCGGCGGGGATGAGCTGAACCTGATCCGCGAAGGCGAGGACTATGGATGGCCACAGGTCTCGCTTGGAACGAGATACAACAAATTGCCGTTACCTGATACGCTGGACTATGGTCGCCATCCCGACTTCCAGCTGCCGGCGTATTCCTGGCTGCCCTCGGTGGCTGTTAGTTCATTGATGTACGTTGATGACTTCCATCCTGCCTGGGATGGGGATTTGATTGCCGGATCGCTGGCCGGGAACAGCCTGTTTCGAATTCGTACCAACGGAGAGAGCATTCTGTTCGCAGAACGTATCCCACTGGGGCTGCGGATACGATATGTCCATCAACATGGGAACGAGCTCGCCTTGTGGACCGATCAGCGAAAAGTGGTTCGTTTGACAGTTGGCGAGTTCGATCCCAGCTTTCAGTTTGCGGTTTCAAAGATCACTGATCTGGAACTGCCGGAACGCAAGGCAAGTGCAGTAGAAACGGCCCTGGATGGCTGTGCGGAGTGTCACGGATTCGGCGTGTTACCCAGCACCAGTGCCCCGTCTTTGGGCGAAGTCTTCGGTCGTCAGATCGCGGGCCTGACCGATTTCGACTACTCGCAGTCATTGTCTGAAGTGGGTGGTAAGTGGACCCGAGACCAGCTTGTTGCGTTCCTTGATAATCCGCAATCCATCGCTGCTGAAACGTCGATGCCCGATCCGGCTCTGGACGACCCCGAAGTGGTAAATGCTATTGTGGATATCCTTGTCTCGCTGAGGGAGCAGGCCGAGTGACTTGATACTCTCGCTTTTTGGTTTCAACCGCTGAGTGTCGCACCCTGGCCATGGTTACAGAACGCCATGGCCCAGTGTTTTCGTTGATTGCCCGAAGAAAATCGACGTTTCACGGGCTGAAACACACTTTGGCTCAACTTTTCTTGATCTAGTTGTTAACTTTCGGTTAATATTAACCAAGAGCATTCTGCCCGAGTTCCGCGCTGACTACCTATTGCAACTTTGATTATGTGCATGGTGTAAGGCTGCTCGGCTTTCATATTTTTGAACGACCAAACGAATAACGAACTGTTTTAGCACCAGAACTCATGTGAATGGGAGTGGTTGGTAATGTATTTAAAGAGTTTCGTTCAGCGTCTCTGGCTAGGTTCGAGGGGCGCGGGTTGCGCGCTGCCAGTGCTGGGGTCTGACGCAGATTTGCATGTTGCCAGAAAAGAGTTGGCACCATGACCTTCGCTGAGACTACAACCTCGATGGGCGAGTATCCGCCTGCGGTACGAATTGCGCTACGCCTGCCTGTCATGGTGAGCCGGTCTGTAAAAACGTTTTCAAGTTCTGACCGTCTCTTAAATGGCGATGTGCAACGTGCGGCTGTGCTGGAGACGGGGCTGAGTCATGCAAAGCTTTGATATTGCATTGGTCGGAGCAGGGCCCGCTGCATACGCAGCACTTACAGCTATGCGGGGCTTCTCTGGTTCTGTGGCTGTGGTGACGGGGGCCACCTCCAAGCCTTCTCAGGGTGGGCCGGTCAAGATTGTCTCGGTTGCGTATGAAAGACAACAGCCCGCGTGTCTGGCCGACCGCACCGAAGTATCAGGAGACGCACCGCCGATGTTTGCTGCCGCCGAAGTCGGTGGGCTGGCCAATTACTGGGGTAAACAGCTTCAGGTTTACGACTGCGATGACCCTTGGGGAAGGGGACAGTTTCTGGAAACATGGTGGGACTATTGTGCCGCGTGCGAAGCTGTGCAGCGCGATCTGAAAGTGGTCGGCGGTGCCCGGCACGAACTTTTAGAGAACGGACTGGAAAAAAGTGTCCCACGTTTGCTGAACGGAACTTCAGAAACTCCCAATGCCGGGCTTCGGACCATGGCTCGCGCGGTCGAGGCGCGCCTCAAAGAGATGCCGAACGTCTCGGTCCGAGCGGGGCGTGTTAGCCGGATCTTGTCGGGGCAGGGGATGGTACGCTTGGACCTGGATGACGGAACTCAACTGCGAGCGCGGCATGTGTTTCTGGCATCGGGAGTACTTGGTACAGCGAACTTGCTAGCGCGCAGCCTCCCACAAGCATCGCAGATCGGCTTTCGCGACCACGCACCGTACATCATGAATTGCCTTTGGTTAAGCCGTGCTTTGGGATCGCCGCGCGCTTATGCTGAGGCAGGACATTTTAATGCCCTGACGCTGAAACATAAGGTAGGTGGGCGGTGCGATCTTTTCGCCTCGGTCTATGCCGTCTCACAGGCTCCGATCAGCTTGATAACTGCCACATTTGGTTTGGGCCCCCACTTGCGCGGGCGTCGTATCGGGCGACTTGTAGATTTTGTGCAGCCCATTCGGATCTGGACGCCGACAACTATGGTGCAGCTCAGGCATTTGCCGCGCGAGGGCCGGATCACAGCAAATAAAGTGCCGGACGCGGATCAGGACATTGGCCTGCGCAATTTGTTGGACTGGTTAGCATCGCATGGAGTGCGGCACACGCTGGGCGTCACCGCCCCAGGTCAGGGCTTTCATTATCACAAACTGACAGTCGGGGATCGAGATGAGCCTGTAGATCAGGTCGTCGAGTCGGCTTTCGATGGTCGAGTCCGCGTGATTGACGCCTCTTGCCTTCAAGAAATTGGCTGCCCGCCGCACACATTGACAGCGATGGCGCAGGCTTACGGTCGGGTCAGTCAAGATCTGGCGATGGTCGACCTGATGAAAGAGGCGATGTGAGTCCCGCTCAGATTTGTTCAACTTTGACTGAATCGAGCCGATAAAACGCGATATAGCCTTTGATATCGGCGACTTCGGGGATCGGGCTTTCATAGCTCCACGCCGCGTTTTCAGTCACAGATGACTTATTGACGATCGAGAAATGTACGGCGTCACCCTTATGGGGGCAATGCGTGGCTTTGTTGGTCTGGTCCAGAAACGCCATCGCAATATCATTGCGGGGGAAATAGATCACCGGGTCCAGATCACCTTCAAGCAGTTCAAGCGCATTTGTGCTTTCACCCAAAATGGCGCCACCGGAACGGACGCTCCATTTACCCGGTGCTTTGCGAATAGTGATCTTGGTCATCTTGCCTCCTTAACCCTTACTGATGTCGGGCTTTTCCTCTGCCTCCGGAATGTAACAGCTGGGTGTCAGATCGGAGCGGTTGCGGCATCCAACCACAGTTGCGCGTCCGCGCCCAGCCTTGGTCGTATTTTTTCCGCAACGTCGCGTTGATACGCATTCAGCCAATCACGTTGAGCGTGGGTCAGCATGTCGGGAACAATCAATCGACGGTCAATTGGCACGAAGGTCAAAGTGCGCCAATTCAGCATTGCGCGTTCGGCATCGCCACCGGGCAAGTAAGGGGCCTGCTGCACCACGACCAGGTTTTCGATGCGGATTCCAAAAGCACCTTCACGGTAATAGCCAGGCTCGTTCGAAAGGATCATACCGGGTTGAAGGGGGACATGGCTGACCTTCGACAGACGCTGAGGGCCTTCGTGCACGCTCAGGTACGCGCCGACGCCGTGACCGACGCCATGGTTGAAATCCTGCCCTGCCGCCCACAGCGGGGCCCGAGCCACGCCTTCGATATCGCGCCCAGCCAAGCCTACGGGCCAGCGCAGCATCGACATGTCGATCATACCCTTTAGGACACGGGTGAAACAGGCTTTTTCTTCGTCACCTACCTCACCAATAGCGATTGTACGGGTAATATCTGTGGTGCCATCAAGGTATTGACCACCGCTGTCGAGAACCAGAATGTGCCCGTCTTCCAGAAGGCTATCGGTCTCTTCGGTGACGCGGTAATGCATGATAGCGCCGTTAGGACCGGTGCCTGCGATTGTATCAAACGAGATGTCCTGCAGCGCGCTGTCCTTGCGCCGGTTCTCTTCCAACCTTGTGACAACCTGCGTTTCAGTGACACTGCCGGGGCGTTGGTCATCCAGCCAGCAAAGCGTCTCGATCACCGCCACTGCGTCGCGCAGGTGTGCCTCGGCGCTGCCTTCGATTTCGGCAGGGTTTTTGCAGGCTTTCGGCAGGGCGCAAGGGTCGCCGGCATCGACGATCTTGTCCTGCAAAACGTCAGCTACGATTTGGGGCAGGGTTCCAAGATCAACCTGAATTGCCCCCTGTAACGCGGCAAGAGCATCAAGGAACGTTTCAGGCGCGTGAACGCGAACCTGATCACCCAACGACACGCCCAGCTTTTCTTGTGCCATGAACAAGTCAACCTTGGCGTCCGCGTGCAAAATGGCAAAACCGTGCGCCACTGGGTTGTACCCGATATCCGAGCCCCGAATGTTCAACAGCCACATGATCGAGTCCGGCAAGGTGATCACGGCAGCCGAGTTGCCAGCAGCAGCCAAAGCATTGGCCAGACGGTCGATTTTGCTGGCGGCGCTTTCACCGGCGAATTCCAGAGGGTGCGCTTTAACCGGGTTCATTGGTGGGGCAGGTTGATCGGGCCATATGCGGTCAACCAGATTGGGGCTGCGAACAAGGTCTATACCGCTGCCTGCAAGGTCTTTGCGTGCGTTGGTGATCTGGCCAGCAGCGTGCAACCAGGGATCAAATCCGATCTTGCCGCCGTCGGGCAGATTGTCTTTCAGCCACGCGCCCAAACTGACCTCGGGCCACGGCACAGGGGTAAAGTCCTGAGCGACCTGAGCCTTGACCTGTGTTCGGTATCGCCCGTCGACAAACACACCGGCTACGTCTGGCAACACGGCACAAAAACCTGCCGACCCGGTAAAGCCTGTTAGCCAAGACAAACGTTCGTCCCGCGGGGCGACATATTCGCCCTGATGCGCGTCTGAGCGCGGAATAAGAAACCCGTCCAGCCCGTCTTGGGCCAGCTCTTTTCTGAGAGCGGCCAGCCGCGGAGGTCCCTGTTCCGGTCGTGCGGTCACGGCAAAGGACTGAAACATTTCATACCTCATCGGTTCAGGGTCTTGCTCATTATGTGTTGAGTTTCACCCGAAGCGGCATTAGCCCGCCTTCTTCATCCCCATGATGCGGGCGCGGGCGCGTGGGTCGCTGTCAAACAAGGCGGCCAGTTGTTCGGTCATCGCACCGGCCAGTTGTTCCACGTCTGTAATCGTAACCGCCCGGTCATAATAGCGCGTTACATCGTGGCCAATACCGATGGCCAGCAGCTCGACCATATTGCGCTTTTCGACCATCGCGATCACGTCCCGCAGGTGTTTTTCCAGATAATTCGCCGGGTTCACGCTGAGCGTTGAGTCGTCGACCGGAGCCCCGTCCGAGATCACCATCAGGATCTTGCGCTGTTCGCGCCGCATCATCATCCGGCGATGCGCCCATTCAAGCGCCTCGCCATCGATGTTTTCTTTCAGCAGGCCTTCTTTCATCATCAGGCCCAGATTTGGGCGCGCACGACGCCAGGGCGCATCGGCTCCTTTATAGATGATGTGGCGCAGATCGTTCAAACGCCCCGGTTGCTGCGGGCGGCCGTCATTCAGCCAGGCTTCACGTGCTTGCCCGCCTTTCCAGGCGCGGGTGGTAAAGCCCAAAATCTCGACCTTGACGTTGCAGCGTTCCAGCGTTCGCGCCAGAACATCGGCACAGATTGCCGCGATCGAAATCGGTCGTCCGCGCATAGACCCCGAATTGTCCAGCAGCAAAGTGACCACTGTGTCGCGGAATTCGGTGTCTTTTTCCATCTTGAAGCTTAGCGGCGTGGTCGGGTTTGCCACCACGCGGGCCAGACGGCCCGCATCCAGGATGCCTTCTTCCAGATCGAATTCCCAACTGCGGTTTTGCTGTGCCTGAAGACGGCGCTGCAGTTTATTGGCCAAGCGGCTCACAGCGCCTTTCAGCGGCTCCAACTGCTGGTCCAGATAGGCCCGCAGGCGTTCCAGTTCGGCCGGTTCAGCCAGGTCCTCGGCTGCGATTTCTTCATCATGCGTGTTCAGATACACTTTGTAATCAGGATCCGCATCCGAGGCAGGTGGCGGGGCCGGTGGTTCAAGCGGAGCCTCACCTTCCGGCATTTCGGCTTCGTCGCCCATCTCGTCATCGGCCATCTCGTCCATCGAGACCTGAGCCTGAGACTGGTCCTGCTGTTCTTCCTGCGACTGTTCAGGCGTGGCGTCGGCGTCCTGCTCTTGCTGGTCGTCGTCGCCTGTACTGTCCGGATCGGGCTGCTCTTCGGCGTCTTCTTCGGCCTGATCTTCCTGCTCGTCGTCCAGCTCGTCGGGGTCGTCACCCAACTGGTCGCCATATCCCAGATCCTTGATCACCTGCCGCGAGAATTTGGCAAATTCAGCCTGGTCCGAAAGGATATCTTTTAGGTTTTCCAGCGATCCCCCTGCCTGTTCCTCGATAAAACCACGCCACAAATTCATGATGTTTGCGGCGGCGGGGGGCAGGTCACGACCGGTCGCCAAGTGGCGGATCAGATATCCGGCGGCAACGGAAAGAGGCGCGTCCGCGGGTTGTTTACATTGGTCATAACCGCGCCGTATCGCTTCGTGGCTGATCTTGACGTCGATGTTGCTGGCCGTACCCGGCATGTCCCGCGCACCCATCGCCTCGCAGCGGGCGGTCTCCATCGCTTCGTACAGGTCCCGCGCCATATCCCCCGGAGGCGCATAGCGCGCATGCGTCGCGTCATCGTGGTATCGGCGTTGCAGGGCCAGAGCATCTGCTGTTCCGCGCGCCAGCAAAACCTCTTCTCGTGTCATTCGGCGGCTGACTTGGGGCAAACGCATCGACTCGCCCGACATGCCTGACGGATCAACGGTGTACGAGACGTTCAGCTCGGGGTCGTCGGCCATAACCCGCGTGGCCTCGGCCAAGGCTTTTTTGAACGGATCAGCGGGGTTGTCGTTTGGTTTGCTCATCGGCGGCGGGTCCGGTCTTGTTCTGCCCCGGCAACCTAGAGCCATTCCGGGGGCTTGACCATAGGGGCGATCCGCTTTTCAACATCGCGATCCTAAAGCAATACGGCCCGACACTCCGAGATTCTGCGCGCCAACTGCTGTTCTGCCCCTTCGGCGATGCGCGCGTCGAAGCTATAGTCCATATCGGCCAGCAGGTAGGCGACTTCAACCCATCCGCGCACACGCCACCGTTTGGGCTGGTGTTCTTCGATACCCTCGGACAGCGCCCACGGCAGAACCGCTTCCAGCATTTGGTCGAACTGTTGCTGCAGATTTGCGGCAGGCGCATCTTCGTCCCCGATGCGGGCCCGTTGGCGGGCCGCTAGCGCTTCTAACCGGCCAGAGCAGACAGCAAACAGTTCAGCCCTGTCAGACGTCGTTGTCGGCAATGCGGTCACAGGAGAGGCGAATGCCCAGACAGTTGTTGTTACAATAAGAGGTGTTTTCCAATGTACCATGCATAGGATATAATATAGATGTAATTTGTATAATCAAGGTATATACAAATTACGGTTTCGCCAGTGACCCATCCGCCACAACCGATGGTCATTGATCTCTTTTGGTACAGCATTCATCGGGCGAGGCTACTTGCCTTTTAGTCATAGGTGTTCTCGGCCGGTTGATTGCTGCAAGTCCCATCTGAGTTTGGCAAGTTCGGTCCTGAACGGGTCCGGGTGGTGCCTGCGAAAAGCCAGTAAAGACAGGTTCGGGTATTTCAGACAACACTTGCGGCATCATATCGACCATTTTGGTGGGCGGCAGAAGCACTACGGCCAGCCTGAGACTTCAGGCTGGCCGTATCTGAATCGTTTGTTCTTTTGTGGGGTGTTAGCCCAAGCTCGCGCTTGCCGCGCTCTCTGGAAGTTCTTCATCAAAGCAGCGCTGATAGAACTCGGCCACGGTCTGGCGTTCCAATTCATCGCATTTGTTCAGGAAGGACAGGCGGAACGCGTAACCAACATCACGGAAAATCTCGGCGTTCTGGGCCCAGTTGATCACAGTTCGGGGGCTCATCACCGTGGACAGGTCGCCGTTCATGAAGGCGGTTCGGGTCAGGTCGGCGACGCTGACCATCTGGCTGACGATCTTGCGACCTTCAGCTGTGTTGTAATGCGGGGCCTTGGACAGAACGATCATCGTCTCGGCGTCATGGCTGAGGTAGTTCAGCGTCGCGACCAGCGACCAGCGGTCCATCTGAGCTTGGTTGATCTGTTGCGTGCCGTGGTAAAGGCCTGTCGTATCCCCAAGGCCAACGGTGTTGGCAGTGGCGAACATGCGGAAATACCGGTGGGGTGTCAGAATCTCGTTCTGGTCCAGCAGGGTAAGGCTACCGTTGGCTTCCAGTACGCGCTGCAGCACGAACATCACATCTGCGCGGCCGGCGTCGTATTCGTCGAACACGATCGCGACCGGGTTGCGCAGGGCCCAAGGCAAAATACCTTCACTGAATTCGGTGATCTGCACGCCATCACGCAGTTTGATCGCATCCTTACCGATCAGATCGATCCGGCTGATATGGCTGTCGAGGTTGACCCGCACCGCAGGCCAGTTCAGACGCGCGGCGACCTGTTCGATATGGGTCGACTTACCCGTGCCGTGATACCCTTGGATCATCACGCGACGGTTGTGGGTAAAGCCCGCCAGAATTGCGAGGGTCGTCTCAGGGTCAAATTTGTAAGTCGGATCAATCTCGGGGACCCGTTCGGTCACTTCATAAAAGCGTTTGACCTGCATGTCGGTGTCGATGCCGAACACGTCGCGAACCGAAATCTCTTCTGAGGGATGTGCATTTGCGTCAATCGGCCAATCCATGCCTGTCGTCCTTATTCCTGGTACCGCAGCCACGTGCGGGTTTTCGAACCTGTGTTTGGTGCAACATATTGCGGGCAAGGGCAAGGGAAAGAGGTATGAGTTTGAGCTGAGGGGGATGTTTCTTTGAAACTGGCCTTATTGATATGAAACGAAGTCTCACTCAGTCTTTTTCTGCCCAGAGCTCAATCTTCAAGTTGCTAAAATATGACTGTAAATCTTGGGTCAATGCTCACATTGCAATAGAATTATGTGATGGTTTAATATCACTAAAAGCCTGCACATAACGAGTTCCCAGTTCAACGTTTCCCGTTTGAGGTTCAAATGGCACTGACAATTCTAGGCCCAACTTCGCTTTCGATTCCCAGTGGGTCGACCTCTGTCGCTCAGCAATACATAGCAACTAAAGCCGGAGCTTCATGGAGTGTTGTCGTTTCGGGGACCGGCGGATTAGACCCGTCCGACTACACGGTTTCGATTTCATCAAGCGGACTTTTGACCGTCGAGTTAACTCCGGGAGCCGATATTCCGCCAAACACTCAACTTACTCTCGAAATATTTGCCTCCACGGGGCCCGGTAACGGCAATAACGATTCCCTTATCGTGACGGTCTCGCTTCCAGAGGGGACAGTGCCTTGTTTCGTTAAGGGTACTTTGATCGAAACCGAAACGGGCCGCTGCCTCGTTGAAGAACTGTCCGTTGGGGACAAGGTGCGCGTTTCTAGCGGCGATTTGCTACCCATTGAATGGATCGGTGAAAAGACAATAAGCGTCGAAGAATTGAATCGGGCCCCTCGATTGCGTCCTGTTTGCATTAAAAAAGGAGCGATTGGGAAAGGCTTACCTGATCAAGATTTGTATGTGTCGCCGCAACACAGAATTGTTCTGGAAGGATGGCGTGCAGAATTCTTGTTTGGTGAGCCCAAGGTTTTCGTCGCAGCTATTCATTTGGTGAACGACAAAACCATTCGCCAGGTGAACGCATCTGAATCCGTAACCTATTTCCACATTGCATGTCATCGGCACGCGATACTGATGTCGAATGGTTTGCCGACCGAAAGTTTATTTCTGGGAGATATGGCGCTGCAGTCTTTTGGCCGTGAAGACGTGGAAGAGCTCTGTATGATTTTCCCCGAAATACGTAACTCCGCAACCGCGAAGGAACAAACGCGGCTGCGTTGCCTCAAGCGACCAGAAGCAGCGGCTCTACGCAATATGTTCGTGTATTAATTCAGTTATTTAAAGTTCCGGCTGTCCTTGATTTGATCCCAGGCCCAGACGACCTCCTGCAACTGCTCTTCCTGGCTGCGGTCACCGCCATTCATGTCAGGGTGCAGCACCTTGATCAGTTTTTTGTAGGCTTTGCGCACTTCAGCTTTGGTCCAGCTGTCATTGGCTTCCAGAATTTCAATCGCACGGCGCTCGGTGGGGGGCAGGCGGCGGCCGCCGCTGCCTGCGGTGCGGCCTTTGTTTTGCGTGCTGTTTGCACCCAGAACCTGATGTGGGTCTTCAATACCAAGACGAGCCCAGGCGCGAGCTTCGGGGTCACCCATCGGTTTTGTTTCGCGTTCCCAGACCTTGTCTTTGGATCGCTGCGCGTTCAGCTCGGCCTCGGTCGTGCCGTCGAAGAAATTCCATTTCTGGTTATATTCGCGCACATGCTGCTGACAGAACCAAAAGAAATCATCCAGCACATCCGGCGCTTTGGGCGCGCGGAACTTACCCGGCTCGTCACAGCCTTCATGGTCACAGATTCGGACCGAGGTCTCGGATGCGCCCGACATCCCCCGACGCCCGCGCGGGTTCTTTTTCTTGGCGCTAGAGACGGACATATCGAATCCAAAGGGGTCTGATTTCGTCATTCTGTGATCCTTAAGAACGCATCTTCTCGACTCGGAGGCAGCAGTTTAGTCTAAGCAGCCGAAAGTAGAAGAGGGGAGGCGGTAAAATTTTTGCCGCTGAGCGTAAAAATGACTGTGACCGACGAAATCCGGACTGCCTTGCAATCCGCCTTTGACCCGCATGAGCTGGAAGTAGTGGATGACAGCGAAAGCCACCGGGGCCATGCGGGCTTTCAGGAAGGCGGCGAGAGCCATTTCAACGTCCGCATCCGTGCGGCTGCATTCAAGGGCCAATCCCGCGTCGCCCGCCACCGCGCCGTTCACAAGGCGCTGGTGGACATCGTCCCGCGAATCCACGCGCTGGCGCTGGATATAGGTGTATAGTGATTTGGCTTCGACCGCGCGGGGCGCTTGGAATTCGAGATTGGGTATCCGGCTGAATTCGACTTCGTCAATTCACAGTTACCATGCAAACATCGTGTTTCAACTTCCGCTCTTCAGAGAGATAAACTCTTCGGACCAAAGACATCTTTCCCGGTCTTGAAGCGATTACTTCGAACTCTTCCACGTCAGTTAAGCCAATTTTTAATGGCGTGGTTATTTCAATCGGCGGCAAGTTCTGCGTAAATCCGCCTGAAGAAAAGTTGATGTTGTTTCTGTATTTTGACAGCTCTAATCGTGCTTTGCTACCTTGGCCCAAGGTAAGATTTTTACCCTCAATATCTTTGCAAACTTCAATGAGCTCTGTCTGGTAATCTTGTGTGGTCGAGGTAGTTTTAAACACCTCCACATTGCATATTCCCCCTATTCCTCCAAACTTTGATTGATCTTCTGGGTGCCACACATAGTTCGCCCAGCCCGGGGATTGTCCGCGCAATTGAATCAGTTCAGTGGTAACTGGAGCGACGGCCAATACAGTCTTGGGAACGCCACTGATTTCGACAAGGTCGTAGGGGGGCTCAAATATCTGAACGTGCCCCGGCGTCAGCGTCTCGACACCTGCAATCTGTTTTAGATCGCATTCGCCAACTTGCGAAGCTATAGGGTCATAAATAGTTGGGTCGAATTGGTTGGCTTTGACCATGCAAATGTGCACAATCGAGCCATCATCCTGTTTGAACACGAGTTCGGTCTCTGTGCCCGACTTGTTAACAGTTTGGCCGGGTCCCCCTGCCGAATAAACCCCCCGATAAATGCCCGCATAGACGAGCGCACCGTTCCCATGCCGGATGGTTGGGTAAACCGTTAGGTCACCTCCTCCAGTTTCGATTGAGGAATAAGGGACCGGAGGAGTCACCAAGCCAAAGAAGCCAGCAATAACTGTCCCCTCAGCATCAATATTTGTCACGCAGTTAGGAGGGGTGTTCGCGTCCGCATCAGCGTGCAGCTGACCGGTGAACATCAAAGTGAAACAAACGCAAAGTGTTGAAATAAAAGAATGTGAAATCAAAAATGTCCGATTGGCAATGCTGTTCATTATTTCTCCGGTGGTGCGTCGTCCGAACTGGGAACTGTTTCCAAGCCCTTCAATGACAGCGGCGGCTCTTGCACCTCTTCCGCAATCGGGGCAGGGGCTACGACCATTTCGGGGCCCGGAACAGGCTGGGCCAAGGGTACGCCTTCCGGCGTTTCTGTCGGGCCGCGTGTGCTGACAAAAGTCACATCGATTTCGCGCCGGAACACCAGCACGTTGCGCCAGTTCACGGTCGAACTGGTGAAGCCCGCGCGTTCTTCACTGGGCAGCAATTCCGCACGTTGATATTCCCAGCCGTCCTGTCCCATTTGGTTTAGTACCTGTTCGATCGAGGTCGCAAACCGGTCTTCGGCGGTTTTTGCGCCCTTTGATTTGCCGCTTTTCTGCGGGGCGGGGACGACTTTGTATTCGTAGCGCGGCATTAGATCTTCCTACCTGTTCGTTCCCGGCAATCTAGCATGTTGAGGCCATTGGGAAAGTCTCCTTCGCGCCGTGCCCGGCGTGTGTTGCCCGGACACAGCGCAAAAGAATAGCGGCAGAGGGGATGCCCTCTGCCGCCTTTGCATCAAATTCAGTTGGTTCAGTCGCCTAGTTTCTTGGCAACCAGCTCGTTCACGGCCTTGGGGTTGGCTTTGCCGCCGGTGGCTTTCATCACCTGACCAACGAACCAGCCCGCCAGTTTCGGGTTCACCTTGGCTTTTTCCACCTGCGCGGGGTTGGCGGCGATGATCTCGTCCAAGGCGGCTTCGATCGCGCCGGTATCGGTGACCTGTTTCATACCGCGCTCTTCGACGATCTGCGCCGGGTCACCGCCTTCGGTATAGACGATCTCGAACAGATCCTTGGCGATCTTGCCTGAGATGGCGTCTGAGGAAATCAGGTCGATGATCCCACCCAACTGCGCGGGCGACACCGGGCTGTCGGTGATGTCATGGTCTTCTTTCTTCAACCGGCCGAACAGCTCGTTGATCACCCAGTTCGCAGCAAGCTTGCCGTTGCGGCCTTTTGCGACCTCTTCGAAATAAGCGGCGCTTTCCACTTCGGCGGTCAGGACCGATGCGTCATAGTCGGTAAGGCTAAACGCCTCAATGAACCGCGCTTTTTTGGCGTCAGGCAGCTCGGGCAGGTTGGCGGCAATGTCATCGACCCACGCTTGTTCAATCTCCAAAGGCAGCAGGTCGGGGTCGGGGAAATAGCGGTAATCATGCGCCTCTTCCTTGGACCGCATCGAGCGGGTTTCGCCCTTGTCGGGATCGTACAGGCGGGTTTCCTGATCGACGGTGCCACCACCTTCGACGATGGCGATCTGACGACGGGCTTCGACCTCAATCGCTTGCTGGATAAAGCGCATCGAGTTCATGTTCTTGATCTCGCAGCGCGTGCCCAGATGCGAGAAATCCTGCGTTTCCTGGTATTTCTCATACGCGCCCGGCAAACAGATCGACACGTTCACGTCCGCCCGCAGGTTGCCGTTTTGCATGTTGCCGTCGCAGGTACCCAAGTAACGCATGATCTGGCGCAGCTTGGCGATATAAGCGGCGGCCTCTTCGGGACCACGGATGTCGGGGCGAGAAACGATCTCCATCAGGCAGACGCCGGTGCGGTTCAGGTCGACAAAGGACATATGCGGGTCCATGTCGTGGATCGACTTGCCCGCGTCCTGCTCCATATGGATGCGTTCAATGCGGACCATGCGCGCGGTGCCGTCGCCCATCTCGACCAGCACTTCGCCTTCGCCCACGATGGGGTGGTACAGCTGGGAAATCTGGTAGCCCTGCGGCAGGTCAGGATAGAAATAGTTCTTGCGGTCAAAAGCCGATTTCAGGTTGATATCCGCCTTCAGCCCCAGCCCGGTGCGCACCGCCTGTTCAACGCAATATTCATTGATGACCGGCAGCATGCCCGGCATCGCCGCGTCCACGAAGGCCACGTTCGAGTTCGGCTCGGCCCCGAACTGGGTCGATGCGCCGGAAAACAGCTTGGCGTTGGATGAGACCTGAGCGTGCACCTCCATCCCGATCACCAGTTCCCAATCGTGCTTGGCACCAGCAATGGTTTTGATTTTGGGCATTTCGTATGTCAGGTCGAGCATGGCGCGCCTCTAATTTCCGCAGAAGTCTAGGCTTGCGTATTAGGCCCGGCGCGCCAAAGGGGCAAGGGGGAATCAGTGGCTGGACAGGTGTAAGCCCGTTGAGGTGAAAGTCACATCCATACCGTTGCGCAATTCTTCGCTGAACAAGTTGCCGATTGCCCGCAAAGCGTCGCGATGACCGCGTGCCGCAAACCGTTCGGTCGAGTTGACGCGCGCCGCGTTGTTGAATCCGTTGGCCGCATGTGCCCAGATCAGCGGGTGCAATTCGGTCAGGTGATCGCGGATCAACCAGTTTGCGGCTTCGTGGATCTGAGCGCGAACAGCGTCCGCCTCTTCATTCCGGCCAATGCCACGCTTGATCGTGATCGCGCAGTATGCCGCCAGCATATTTACCATTTCTTGATCGGGGCGGTTGCTCAGAATGTCATGAAGACCCTGCAGAAAGTATTCGACATCCAGACGCGCACAGGCTTCGTCATCCAGCACGATCGCGTCGAACTGCGCCCAAGTGTAACCACCTGCGCCCCAGATATCATGAGTTCTGGCGGCGTTGCGCAGGGCTTGGACCTCAAGCTCTTCATAGCTGCCGAACCAGCGCGGCAGCAGATGCGTGCCCATAGCTCGCATATGGCGTTGGTTATGGGGATCCAGCGTAATCAGGCGTTCGTATTTGTCGGCCACACGGACATGCGTCTTGCGCTGTCCGGCCAGCAGAGCACAATCGGCCGCTGCAACTAAAGGGCTGTCCGGCGCGGCCTCGCGGCATTTCGGAAGGATCGCGGCGGCGCGGTCAAAATGAGCTGCGCAACGCGACTGATGCAAAGAGGACAGCTTGTCCTCCGTGGTCGTCCCACGCCATGCCCATGCGATGTCGATATGGGCCAAAGCAACGACAAGAGCGATCATCGCATCGTCCGCGTTGTCGCGCATTTCGTCTTCTAACTCCGAAATACCACCCAACAGGTCGTAATCGCGCACCTCTTGTAGATCCGACAAAGCGTGCTCGACCGCCAACACCACGTCTGAACGGGCACCAAAGGCCAACAGATCTGCAACGGGCATACCGTCAGGCGCGCTTTCGCGAGCGTCGTCGGCTGCTTTCATTTTCTGGGACAATTCGGACCACATCCCCTGACGGGCCAAATAGCGGCCACGCTCAATCGCATCGTGGCCTGCTATGTCCTCGGAGCGAGCGTCAACAACGGGAATATTCACTTGGCCACGTTGCGGAAACACCGCAGACACATCTGGCGCCAGACACAACTCCGGGTGGATTTGGGGGACAGATGCGCTGGGCGCGTTGGATTTGAAGAACCGCAACATGGTAAAACTCGGTAACTGTAAAAACTGGTAACGTTGGACTTAATCTTTCTTCTGATTTTGCTCAAATTCAAGATTCAGGGGTAGTTTGGCGCTAAATTCGTGAACAATCCGGGTGGGGTATCCGGATTGCCCCTAGAACACAGTAAAATGATGCCGTTCAACCCGCAGCCCGGTGGCCTGCAGGACCTGCTCAAACACGCGGTGCGGAGGGGTTGATTCATCAGGCAGGCGAATCTTTTTCTCGGAATTCAGGACCAGCGATACACGCACTGAGAAATCCCAGCGCGTGTCCATTCGAACGTGGTCAATATCGGCAAGATTGACCTCGGCCTTGCGCGGTCCGGTGAACCAGCTCATCGTATCCTGCCCCACTGACAATCCGGCTTTGGTACCCTGCACAAAGTCCCAAACAGCGGGCAGAGTCGTCAGGGCTAGCGGAGCGATCAGCCACCATACCGCGTCAAACCACACGACCAGAGCGATCAACCCGCCGTAGATGCAGAGCAGGATCGCCAAAACGCGCGGCGTCCTGTTCTGACGTGTGAACGTATAAGGCGTCATGCGCCCAGAATGCGCGAGACCATCTCGGTCGTGTCCCGCGACAGGTCGGGCGTTTCTGCGATGCGGGTCAACTGCGCGCGGATCAGGGCCTGACGGTCGGAGTCATAGCGTTTCCATGTCTGGAAGGCCGAACACATCCGTGCCGTGGTTTGCGGGTTCACCGGGTCCAGTTTGATCAACCAGTCCGCTAGCAGGGCATAGCCCGCGCCATCAGCCCGGTGGAACCCGGCATGGTTCATCGCAAGCGCACCCATAACCGCGCGGAAGCGGTTGGGGTTTTTCCAGTTAAAGTCCGGATGCTCGGTGAGTTTTCGCGCCACATCCGCCGTCGCATCCGGGGAGGCCATCGAGACCTGCAGGCCGAACCATTTATCCATCACCAACCGGTCGTGTTGCCATTGGTCATAGAATGCGGCCAGTTCAGCCTGTCCCTTACCTGCGCGCAGAAGGCAGGACAGGGCGGTCAGTTGCAGGGTCATGTTGTCGGCCGTCTTGTATTCCTCGGTAGCCTTGGCACCTCCGTCCAGTCGCGAGGTCAGTGCAAGGGCGGCCCCGCCCAAAGCGCGCTTGCCCGATTGATCGGCATCCGGGCTGTACGGAGCATCAATCACGGTCTCGCTGTGCAGACGTGGCAACAGGTCTTGCACGTGTTGAGCGGTGACTTGCCGCAGTGTCTCGACTGCGGTCCAGATCGCCATCGGATCGGGCGTTAAGCCTTTCTCGTGCAAGGCGGCAACCAGTTCAGATTGTGTCGGCAGGCCTAACACCAAAGCGCGGTAGGCCGGGTCCAGATCACCATCGCGCAGCACAGCAAGAAGGCCATCCAGATAGTCGGCATCAGGGGCTGCGTCGGACTGAATCATGTTCAACAAAGTGTCTTCGGCCAGCGAGCGCCCGGCTTGCCAGCGGTTGAACGCGTCCGTGTCATGGGCCAGCAAAAAGGCGCGTTCGGCGCTGCTTTGATCCTGTTCCAGAATAACCGGGGCCGAGAAATCCCTCAGCACTGAGGCTGTTGGTTTGGCCGCAAGCCCTGTGAAGGTGAAACTTTGGCTGGCTTCGGTCAGTTCCAGCACCTCAGTCACGCGGACTTCATCACCGTTGGGGCCCAAAAGGCCAACGGCCACCGGGATCACCTGCGGCAGCTTTTCGTCCTGACCCGGCGTGGCCTCGGTGCGCTGCGACAGGGTCAGGGTGTAGGTGCCGTCTGCCCATTCTTCGGCCATCGTCACGCGCGGAGTGCCGGATTGGCTGTACCAGCGTTTGAACTGGCTCAGATCGCGACCGGTCGTATCCTCGAATACCTTGATCCAGTCTTCGATCGTGCAGGCTTGCCCGTCATGGCGGTCAAAATACAAATCCAGCGCCTTGGTATAAGCTTGATCACCCACCAGCCGTTTCAGCATTCCAATAATTTCTGCACCTTTTTCGTAGACTGTGGCGGTGTAGAAATTGTTGATCTCTTGAAAGCTTTCGGGGCGAACCGGGTGAGATAACGGCCCGTTATCCTCGGGGAATTGCCGTGCGCGCAGGTCGATGGCGTCGTGGATGCGTTTCACCGGGGCCGAGCGCATATCGGACGTGAACTGCGCATCGCGGAAGACAGTCAGCCCCTCTTTCAGGCACAGTTGAAACCAGTCGCGGCAGGTGATGCGGTTGCCAGTCCAGTTGTGGAAATACTCATGCGCAATGATCGCCTCGATCCGTTCAAAGTTCATATCGGTCGAGGTCTCGGGGCTGGCCAGCACGGCCGAGGAGTTGAAGATATTCAGCCCCTTGTTCTCCATCGCGCCCATGTTGAAGTCATCGACAGCCACGATGTTGAACACGTCTAGATCGTATTCACGGCCATAGACGTCCTCATCCCATTTCATCGACTTTTTCAACGCCTCCATGCCAAAGGCGCATTTGCCCTCGTCACCGGGGCGGACCCAGAGGTTCAAATCGACATCGCGCCCGGACATGGTGGTGAACTGGCCGGGATGGGCGATCAATTCGCCCGCGACCAGAGCGAACAGGTAGGCAGGCTTGGGCCACGGGTCGGTCCATTCGGCCCAGCCTTCGCCTTTGCCGCTTGGGTTGCCGTTGGACAGCAGGACCGGCAGATCGCCATTGATGCGCACGGTGAAGGTGGACATCACATCAGGGCGATCGGGGTAGTAGGTGATCTTGCGGAATCCTTCCGCCTCGCACTGGGTGCAATACATGCCGTTGGACATATAGAGCCCCTCAAGCGCGGTGTTGTTGCCGGGGTCAATCTCGACCTCGGCCTCCCATATGAAGGGCGCGTCGGGGGCGGGGGCGGTCAGGCCCTTGTCGGTCACCTCGGGCGTGATCTGCACCCCGTCAATGGAGGCGCGGATCAGGGTCAGCTCTTCGCCATGCAAGAAGAATGTGCGGTCCGTGGCATCGGGGTTGGGGCGGAAAGCAATGCGCGATGTTACGCGGGTGGCGTGCGCTGCCAGATCGAAGGTTAGATGCACGCTGTCCACAAGATAGCCAAAGGGCGTGTAATCTTTCAGATAGATCGTCGTAGGGGCAGCGTCGCGCATCGGGGCCTCGCATCGGTTGGAGTTTTAGGCGACGTTATGGTCTGTGGCAATGGGCTGCAAGCGGTGTCGGAGCTCAACCAAAAGCTGGTCACGCAATTTTGGTAAGTTTTTTTTACCGAAATTGTTGCGGCACGTTGCCTATCGGAAACTTTCACTCTAAATGCTGGCTGCACACAGTGGTGCACAAAAAGGCGGGAGGAACACTATGACCAGCAGACAGACACGCAGCGGGCTTCAAGTTGATACGGTTCTGGCCGAGTTCATCGAAGACAAGGCTTTGCCTGGCACCGGTGTTACTGCCGATGCGTTCTGGGATGGTCTGTCGCGGATGGTGTCCGAGCTGGGCCCAAAAAACCGCGACTTTCTTGCCAAGCGTGAAAAGATTCAGAGCCAGCTGGACGCATGGCATCAGGACCGCAAAGGTCAGGACCACGACGCCAGCGCCTATCAGGCATTCCTGCGCGAGATCGGCTATCTGGTCGAAGAGGGTGACGATTTCCAGATCGAAACTGCCAATGTCGATCCCGAGATCGCCTCGACACCCGGCCCGCAGCTAGTTGTGCCGATCACCAATGCCCGTTTTGCACTGAACGCCGCCAACGCACGTTGGGGCAGCTTGTACGATGCGCTGTATGGCACGGACGCGATGGGCGATCTGCCTGCCGCCGGAGGATATGACGAGGCGCGTGGTGCCCGTGTGATTGCATGGGCCAAAGGTTTTCTGGACGATGCTGTACCGCTGGCTGCAGGCTCGTGGGCCGATGTGTCCGAACTGCGGGTCGAAGGCGGTGCGCTGGTACCTGCGCTTGCCGACGCTGCGGCATTTGTTGGCTTTGGCGGTGAGGCTGAGAAGCCTGATTTCGTACTGCTGAAGAATAAAGAGCTGCATGTGAAAATCGTTGTCGATGCCTCTAGCAACATCGGCGCGACCGACCCGGCTGGGATTGCTGATGTTCATCTGGAATCGGCGCTGTCCACGATCATGGACTGCGAGGACTCGGTGGCCTGTGTGGATGGCGAAGATAAGGTTGTGGCCTATAGCAACTGGCTGGGTCTGATGAAAGGCGATCTGGCCGAAGAAGTGACCAAAGGCGGTTCCACCTTCACCCGGAAACTGGCCGATGATCTGACCTATACCACCGCAGGCGGCGAGCGAGGCGTGCTGAAAGGCCGCTCGCTGATGCTGATCCGCAATGTGGGCCACCTGATGACCAACCCCGCCGTTCTGGATGGTGAAGGCAATGAGATTGGCGAGGGCCTGATGGATGCGCTCTGCACCACGCTGATCGCGATGCATGATCTGCAGCGTGAGGGCGGGAACTCGGTCAAGGGTTCGGTCTATGTGGTCAAGCCCAAGATGCACGGGCCTGCTGAAGTCGCGTTCGCGGTCGAGATTTTTGATATGGTCGAGGACATCCTTGGTCTGCCGCGCAACACCGTCAAGCTGGGTATTATGGATGAAGAGCGCCGCACCTCGTCCAACCTGAAAGAGTGCATCCGTGCCGCGAAATCGCGCGTGGCCTTTATCAACACCGGTTTCCTTGATCGGACCGGGGATGAGATTCATACCTCGATCGAAGCAGGTCCGATGCTGCCCAAGGGGGACATGAAAGTGAAGCCTTGGATTACATCGTATGAGGATCGCAATGTCGATATCGGTCTGGCCTGTGGTCTGAAGGGCAGGGCGCAGATCGGCAAAGGCATGTGGGCGATGCCCGACCGGATGGGCGATATGCTGGATCAGAAGATCGGCCACCCGAAATCTGGCGCGACTTGCGCGTGGGTGCCGTCGCCGACCGCTGCGACCCTGCACGCCACGCATTATCACAAAGTTGACGTTTTGGCCCGTCAGGACGAACTGGCCGCAAGTGGCGCGCGCGGAACGCTGGACGACCTGCTGACCGTGCCGCTGCTGGGTGGCCGCAACCTGAGCGAGGACGAGATCACCCGCGAAATCGAGAACAATGCGCAGGGCATTCTGGGTTATGTCGTGCGCTGGATTGATCAGGGTGTGGGCTGTTCGAAAGTGCCGGATTTGAACGATATTGGCCTGATGGAAGACCGCGCAACCTGCCGGATTTCGTCGCAGGCGCTGGCCAACTGGCTGCTCCATGACGTGGTGAGCGAAGAACAGGTGATGGCGGCGATGCAGAAGATGGCCGCCGTGGTAGACCGCCAGAACGAAGGCGACCCAAGTTATCGCCCGATGGCCCCCGGCTTTGATGGTGTGGCGTTCCAAGCGGCCTGCGATCTGGTGTTCAAAGGCCGCGTTCAGCCTTCGGGTTACACCGAGCCGGTTCTGCACGCGCGCCGCTTGGAGCTGAAGGCTAGCCTGGGGTGAATGAATGGGGTTGTAGCGAGGGGGCTGTCTGCCCCTTCCCGCTCCCCCGAGGATATTTTAGCCAGATGAAAGGGATCAGGCATGGCTGTTACATTGCGTAAGGCGCGCACGATTGTGCGCAAGGCCTTGGAAAAAGGCCGCGAGCTGGAGCTGAAACCTCTGTCAGTTGTTGTTCTGGACGCCGGTGGTCATGTGATCGCCTTTGAGCGCGAAGACGGTGCCGCGCCTGGTCGCTTTGCGATTGCGCAGGGCAAAGCCTATGGGTCGGTCATGCTGGGCATGGCAGGCACCGCGCAGATGGCGCGGGCCGAAGCGCAGGCTTACTTCATGGCCGCTGTGAACGGTGTATATGGCGGGCAGGTTGTGCCTGTGCCGGGCGGCGTATTGTTGCGCGACAAGAAAGGGGCTGTGATCGGGGCTGTTGGCGTGACCGGCGACACCTCGGACAATGACGCGATCGCGGCGATGGCGGGGATCGAAGCTGCCAGCTTGATCGGCGAGATTTGATGAACCTGTCGAAGGGCCCTTGGGCCCTTTGACTTTCGGTGTTCGTGGAATGCCTCACAAATGGTCATTTGACTGTTGCTTGTTCCCCTTGTGCATAAGTGAACAAGTGCCTGCGCTGCCACACAGGGGCTGTGCTATTGCGCGCTGCTGTGACGGCGGCTAGCTTTCCCGAAACGCAAAAACAACCGGGAAAGAAGAATGCCTCGACCTATTGTGGGTATTATCGGCAACTCATACTTGTTGGATGATCAATACCCGACCCATGCCGGTGGGACCATGAATTCGGACGCGGTTGCGAACGTGTCAGGCTGTTTGCCGATGCTAATTCCGGCTGATCCCCGCTATGTTTCAGTGGAAGAATTGCTGGACGTTTGTGACGGCTTTTTGCTGACCGGCGCGCGCCCGAATGTGCACCCCGAGGAATATGGTGAGTGCGCAACCGATGCGCATGGCGATTTTGATCGGGCGCGGGATGCGATCGCACTGCCGTTGGTGCGGGCCTGTGTCGAAAGGGGCCAGCCGTTCTTTGGCATTTGCCGCGGGTTTCAAGAGGTCAACGTGGCGATGGGGGGAACACTTTATCCCGAAATTCGCGATCTTCCGGGGCGGATGAACCATCGCATGCCACCGGATGGGACGTTGGAAGAAAAGTTTGCGCTGCGCCATATCGTGACACTGTCCGAAGGCGGCGTATTTCACCGTTTGATGGATGCGACCGAAGTCATGACGAATACTCTGCACGGGCAGGGGATCAAGACGGTCGGGCATCGGGTTGTGGTGGATGGCCACGCGCCGGATGGAACGCCAGAAGCGATCTATATAAAGGACGCCCCGGGTTTTACGCTTTCGGTGCAATGGCACCCGGAATGGGATGCCGAGAACGACCCGGTCTCGCGCCCGCTGTTCAAAGCATTCGGAGAAGCTGTTCATGCATGGTCTGCTGGCTCTAAGGCCGCGACCCTGCAGCAATCGGCATAGAAGGCGTGCGCCGGTCCGGGAGAGAAGAACCAGACCGGCGCATCGCGATCAAACCAGCAAATCGAACTGATTGATCAGTGGCAGGGTGCGTGCGCGCTCGCCCGTGAGGTCGAACAACGCGTTTCCAAGTGCAGGCATTGACGGAGGTGTGCCAGGCTCACCCACGCCTCCCAGGCGCGGGTTGGTTTCGAGGATGCGCACCTCGGTCACCGGAGCGTTGTGCATGCGCAGCGCGTCATAGTCGGGGAAGTTGAATTGCTCTACTTCTCCGTCCGCAAACGTGATTTCACCCATAACGGCGGCCGACAAGCCGTACATCATGCCACCAAACATCTGCGCCTCGACCGTGCCCGGATCCAAAGCGATGCCCACGTCGCAGGCGATCCACGCTTTAGCGATGCGAATTGTGCCGTCCTCGTCGACCACTTCGATGACCTGAGCAACCGGTGTGCCAAAGCTGTAGGTCATGGCGACGCCCCGTCCGACACCGTCTGGGGTTTCTCCGGTCCAGCCGGACATCTCTTTCACGGCTTGCAGAACACCTGCAGCTGGGGCGAATTCGGCATTGGCCAGCTCCAGCCGGAACTCCAGCGGGTCACGACCTGCGGCATGGGCCATTTCGTCCATGAAAGTTTCGTGGAAGAACCCGTTATGGCTGTTGCCGACCGAGCGCCAAAAGCCTACTGGCACGGCCAGATCGGCGATGTGGCCGCTGATGCGGTAGTTCGGTACTGCGTAGGGCTGGTTGAACAACCCCTCGACAAGAACCTTGTCGGGGCCGCCGCCCGGCAGGCCAGTATAGCGTTCAACTGCTTGCTGCGTGCTGGATTGCGACGCCACCTTACCGTCGATCAGAACGGCAGTGCCATCCTTGACCGCTCCGCGCATCCGGGCGATTGCACCGGGGCGGTAGTAATCGTGACGCATATCCTCTTCCCGGCTCCAGGTCGTCTGAACCGGAACACTGGGTACCGCCATCGCAACTTTGGTGGCGATTTCTGCAAAGTCCAGTTCACCACGGCGACCGAAACCGCCCCCTAGATAGGTGGTATGAATATCGACCGCCTCGGTATCCAGATTGGCCGTATTCGCGGCGCGGATCTGGATTAATGTCGGTGCCTGGTTGCCACACCACAGGTCCAGCTTGGTGCCAGTGAACAGGGCCGTGGCGTTCATCGGCTCCATTGTGGCGTGGGCCAGGTACGGCACTTTGTATTCTGCCGAGATTTCTGTCGCGCCGTCGGGCAAAACGTCCACGTCGCCATCATCGCGCATGGTCGAGTTTGGCGCGTCGTCAAACGCTTCGGCAATCTTGGCAAACAAGCCGTCGGTTTCGGGGGGGTAGGGGGCGTCACCCCAGTCGATGTCGATGGCTTCGACCGCCTGTATGGCAAGCCAGGTGTTGCTTGCGACCACCGCGACACCGTTGCCCAGATTGACGATCTTTTCGACGCCGGGCATGGATTCGGCTAAACTGGAGTCATATCCCTTCATTGCGCCGCCCAGCCTCGGGTTCATTCGAACGGAAGCGAACTTCAAACCCTCGGGTCGCACGTCGATGCCGAACTCAGCTGTGCCGGTGGATTTTCCTACCACGTCGACGCGGGGAAGGTTCTGACCCAATAGGCGCCAGGTCGATGGGTCGCGCAATGCAACGTTGGGCGGTTCGATCTGACCGGCGGCTTCGGCGAGCTCGGGATAAGAAATGCGCGTGCCATCCGGCGCGATCACTGCGCCGCGTTCGGTTTTCAATTGTGCCCGGTCCACGCCCAGCCGATCAGCGGCGACCTGCTTGAGCGTCTCACGCGCGGTGGCACCGGCTTCACGCATCCGCTCGAACCCGTCTTTCATAGAGGTCGAGCCACCCGTGACTTGAAGGCTCAGCGGTTTGCCAAGCACGCCAAGGGCCTCGCCCAGGTTGTGCTGGAACTCGGTGGCGTCATAACCCTTATTTGGCAGCCCCTCGGCCATCAATGCCGAGTTGTAATAGGCAGCAGCTGCAGGACCGTGCAAAACGCGGATGTCGTCGATCTCAACATCAAGCTCTTCGGCAATGAGTGCGGCCCACGTGGTCATAACGCCCTGTCCCATCTCAGCACGCGGAGCAAACAGGGTTACTCCCTGCTGGTCGATCAGGACAAAGGGGCTAAGGGCGGTCTCTCCTTTGCCGGGTCGCAGCGGGTTCGCGGCCGGACGCGTGACGTAATAAGCGCCAAAGGCGACACCGCCGACAACGGCGGCCGAGCCGATAAGGAATGTACGACGGAGGATTTTTCCAACAGATGCCATGGTTTATGCCTCCTTCAGTTTGGAGGCCGCGTCATGGATTGCAGCCCGGATGCGCGGGTAAGTGCCGCAACGGCACAGGTTTCCTTGCATTGCGTCATCAATATCGGCGTCCGTGGGCGTTGGATTTTCGGCCAGCAGCGCCGCGGCCTGCATGATTTGACCTGACTGACAATAGCCGCATTGCGCAACCTGATGATCGACCCATGCCTGCTGGATCTTGGCCATAGCGGTTGGTGTGCCAAGCCCTTCGATCGTGGTGATGTCGCCCCACACATCTGACAACGCAACTTGGCAGGACCGAACAGCCTCGCCGTCAATGTGAACGGTACAAGCGCCGCACGCTGCAACGCCGCATCCGAACTTTGTGCCGGTTAGTCCAAGCTCATCTCGCAGGACCCACAAAAGAGGCACGTCTTCAGGCAGGTCGACCTGATGTGACGTTCCGTTGATCTTCAGATTGGTCGCCATTGCGCTTCCTCTTGCCTTGTAGCTGTCGTTACTTTCTGACATAGTTAGTTGAATATGTCAGATGGTCAACTGACAAAATGGGTAAAAAATGTCAAAAGCTACACTGGAAAATTATGTTTTGGATGATAAGTGCCTGACTATATTGGATTCGGCGCTTCAAGCCTTCTCGGCTTATGGGTTCAAAAAAACGTCAATGGATGACATCGCCAAAGGCGCGGGTATGTCCCGACCTGCCCTGTACCTGCATTTTCAAAACAAAGAGGCCATCCTGCGCCAACTGACACATTTGCACTACGAGCGTAAAACGGCCGCCGTTGCCGAAGCGCTGAATATGGAGGGATCAGTTTCACAAATCATCGGAAATGCGATCCATGTGCAAACGGATGGCATGGCCGAGATCATGTCCTCGCCGCACGGGCTAGAGCTGCTGGATGCCAGCGTGTCCACTGCCGCCGATATCGTGACACAGGGTGAGGCGCAGTTGATGGCGCTTTATGCTGACTGGCTGCGGCGTGAGGCAGAAAAGGGGCGGGTACGTTTGTTCGATGGGCCACGGGAAACGGCCAAGATGATCGCCTCAGCGCTGCGCGGGATAAAAACCTCGGCCAGCGATTATCAGGAATTCATCCGCTCAAACTCTAATCTTGCCACGGTTATAGGAACGGGAATCGAGGTTACGTAACCCGCTGGCGCGTTTTGTACTCTGGCGTATCCCATAGTCGGTTCGTCATTATGTCGGCCAGAATTGTGACAGCGTTCTCAACGTCCTGCGCGTCTATATAGAGCGGGGTGAATCCGAACCTCATGATGTCAGGGGCCCGGAAATCTCCGATCACACCGCGTGCGATCAAGGCCTGCATGGCGGCATAGCCTTCGGCAAACCGGAAGGAAACCTGACTGCCACGTTGGGCCGGATCACGCGGGCTTGCCAAGGTCAGGTCGGGGCACGTGGCCTCGACCCGAGTGATGAACAGCTCGGTCAATTCAATAGATTTCGCGCGCACATCCGCCATATCGGCCATGTCCCAGATATCCATCGCCGCTGACAGCGCCGTCATTTGGATGATCGGAGGAGTGCCGACGCGCATCCGCTCGATCCCGTTACCGGGGCGGTAGTCCAGATCAAATGCGAACGGGGCTTCGTGCCCCAGCCAGCCTGACAGGGCCGGGCGCACGCGATCCGTCAAACGGGGCGCGACATATATGAACGCGGGCGCGCCGGGGCCGCCATTGAGATATTTATAAGTGCAGCCCACCGCGAAATCCGCGTTGCAACCGGACAGGTTCACCGGAATTGCGCCGGCGGAATGGGCCAGATCCCAGACCGTCACGGTACCCTTTGCATGGGCCAGTTCGGTCAGTGACTTCATGTCGTGCATCCGGCCGGTGCGGTAATCGACCTCGGTCAGCATCAAAACCGCTACGTCCTCGGTGATGTGTGCGGCGATATCTTCGGGGGAGACAACGCGCAACTCATAATCCGACCCAAGCGAGCGCAAAAGGCCGTCGACCATATATAGATCCGAGGGAAAGTTGCCGCTGTCTGACAACACTACCCTGCGATCCGGGCACAGCTCCAGCGCCGAGGCGACGGCCTGATACACCTTGATCGACAGCGTGTCGCCAGTCACGACACTGCCCGGTTCCGCTCCGATCAGCCGCCCGATGCGATCGCCCAGACCTGTGGGCAACCCCATCCAGCCGGCCTTGTTCCAGCCAGTGATCAGCATCTGACCCCACTCATCCTCTATCATGCGGGCCACGGTTTTCCCGGCGGCTTGGGGCAGGGGGCCCAGAGAATTCCCGTCCAGATAGATCACTCCGTCGGGTAGCTCGAAAAGGGCTTTGGTCGCGGCAAAATCGGTCATCGCAGGGAGTGGCCTTGTGTTAAGAATGCGTCTTTTTCAATGGCGTAACCGATCCTGAATTCTCTGTCCATTGATGCGACATCCCGCGCTTTTGCGAATCCGGCCTTAAAACGGTACGAGGACTCGCAGAAGCGACGTGCCTTTGCATGTCGTCCGCTGCGGAGGCTGCCAATGCGCTGGGTCGATATACCACCTGTCTGGCTAGTCGGGTTTGCATGTGTCGCCTGGCTTCAGGCGCGCCATTTCCCGATGGGGTTGTCTCTGGACAGCGGCCTGACCGATTTGCTGAGCGGCATTTTAATCGGTGGCGGCATCTTGCTGGCGGTTCTGGCCGTGGCCGAGTTTCGTCGTTTCAAGACAACAGTCATTCCGCACGAAACGCCCTCGTCTTTGGTGCAGTCGGGCATCTATTCACGCAGCCGAAATCCGATCTATCTGGGCGACGTGTTGATTCTGGCCGGTCTGGTTCTGCGCTTCGATGCAGTGCTGTCGCTGGCCCTGATTCCGATCTTCGTCTGGTTGCTAGAGCGGCGCTTTATCCTGCCGGAAGAAGATCGAATGCGGCGGAGTTTCCGCACTGATTTCGCCCGTTACGAACGTAAAACCCGCAGGTGGATTTAGAGTGGCCAAGGCAGTGACACCGCGTCACGGATGCTGCGCTTGCGAAATAATGTTGCGTCAGCTACACAGCGTGCTTATCAAACATATCCGACGAACCGCTCGGACCGAGTGAAACTTAGGGGGACTGCCAGTGAAGCTAGGCACACCAAAGGAAATACTGGACGGTGAGAACCGGGTCGCGATGACGCCCGAGTCCGCTTTGCAGTTGCAGAAACTTGGCTATGACTGCGCCATTGAGAAGGGGGCTGGTCTTGCGGCAGGTTTTTCGGATGCTGCCTATGAAGCTGCAGGGGTTGAGGTTATCAAGACCGCTGCTGCGCTGTGGAAAGACTGCGATATTGTCGCCAAGGTGCGTCAGCCCACCGAGACCGAGTTGAAGCGTCTGACCAAGGGCAAGACGCTGATCTCGTTCTTCAACCCTGCGGGCAATGAAGACGGGATGGAGCTGGCCAATTCCAAAGGCGCGAACGTGATCGCGATGGAGATGGTGCCGCGTATTTCCCGCGCGCAGAAGATGGACGCGCTGTCGTCGATGGCCAATATCGCGGGCTACCGTGCCGTGATCGAGGCGGGCAACAACTTTGGCCGTTTCTTCACCGGTCAGGTGACGGCGGCGGGTAAAGTACCCCCTGCGAAAGTTCTGATCGTGGGGGCCGGTGTGGCCGGTCTGGCCGCGATCGGGACGTCCACGTCGCTGGGCGCGATCACCTATGCGTTCGACGTGCGCCCCGAAGTGGCCGAACAGGTCGAGTCGATGGGTGCCGAGTTCGTCTATCTGGACTTTGAAGAGCAGCAGCAGGATGGCGCGGCCACTGGCGGGTATGCGTCGGTTCAGTCCGAAGAATTCCGCAACGCGCAGTTGGCCAAGTTCCGTGAACTTGCCCCGAGATGGACATCGTGATCACCACCGCGCTGATCCCGAACCGCGAGGCGCCTGAGCTTTGGACCAAGGATATGGTCGAGGCGATGAAGCCGGGCTCGGTCATCGTGGACCTAGCGGCGGAAAAAGGCGGCAACTGTAAGCTGACCGTCGCGGATGAGAAGATTGTGACCGACAATGGCGTGACCATCATCGGCTATACCGACTTCCCCAGCCGGATGGCGGCGCAATCGTCGTCTCTGTACGCGACCAACATCCGTCACATGATGACTGACCTGACGCCCGAGAAGGACGGTCAGATCAACCACGACATGGAAGATGACGTGATCCGCGGCTCGACCGTGACCTTTGAGGGTGAGATCACCTTCCCGCCGCCGCCGCCGAAAGTGCAGGCCATCGCGGCGCAGAAGAAGCCCGAGGTCAAGGAACTGACCCCGGAAGAGAAAAAGGCGCAGGAAATCGCTGCGTTCAAGGCGCAGACCAAGCAGCAGTTCACCCTGCTGGGTGTGGGCGGCGCGCTGATGCTGCTGGTGGGTCTGGTCGCTCCGGCCAGCTTCATGCAGCACTTCATCGTGTTCGTGCTGGCCGTGTTTGTGGGCTTCCAGGTGATCTGGGGCGTGGCGCACAGCTTGCACACCCCGCTGATGGCGATCACCAACGCGATCTCGTCGATCATCATTGTTGGGGCGCTTATGCAGATCGGGTCGGGCTCGTTCCTGGTGATCCTGCTGGCGGCGCTGTCGGTCTTTATGGCTGGGATCAACATCTTCGGCGGCTTTCTTGTCACCCGGCGCATGCTCGCCATGTTCCAGAAATCTTAAGGAGGCCGGGTAGATGATTGGCTTCACCACTGCCGCTTATGTTGTTGCGGCTGTCCTATTTATCCTGTCTCTGGGCGGGTTGTCGAACCAGGAAAGCGCCAAGCGCGCCGTCTGGTACGGTATTGTCGGTATGGCGCTGGCGGTCTTTGCCACGCTTGTGGGCCCCGGTTCCGGCCTGTGGCTGCTGTCGCTGCTGTTGATTGCAGGTGGCGGTCTGATTGGCTCTTACGTCGCCAAGCGCGTGCAGATGACCGAGATGCCGCAGCTTGTGGCCGCGATGCACAGCCTCGTGGGTCTGGCGGCTGTGTTTGTGGGCTTCAACGCGCATTTTGAGATCGGCAACGTCGCGCAGGTCATGGCGATTGCGGATGCGGCGAACCAGGCGGACCTGTCGGATCTGGGCGCCTTTGCCAAGCTGATCGCCAAGAAGACGGCGGCCGAGCTGACGATCCTGCATGTGGAACTGTTCCTGGGCATCTTCATCGGTGCGATCACCTTTACCGGTTCGGTCGTGGCCTATGGCAAGCTGGCGGGTAAGGTGACCTCGGCGGCGACCAAGCTGCCCGGCGGTCACGCGCTGAACGCGGCGGCGGCGGGTCTCTCGCTGATCTGCCTGATCTGGTACACTGCGTCGGGTGGTCTGTTCCCGCTGATCCTGATGACACTGGCGGCGCTGTTCATCGGCTATCACCTGATCATGGGTATCGGTGGCGCAGACATGCCGGTGGTTGTGTCGATGCTGAACTCGTACTCGGGTTGGGCTGCGGCGGCCATTGGCTTCAGCCTCGGCAACGACCTGCTGATCGTGGTGGGTGCGCTGGTGGGCTCGTCGGGTGCGATCCTGTCCTACATCATGTGTAAGGCGATGAACCGGCACTTTGTCAGCGTGATCCTGGGCGGCTTTGGCGGCACCTCGGGCCCGCAGATGGAAGTCGAGGGCGAGCAGGTTGCCATTGACGCCGATGGCGTTGCCGCAGCTCTGAACGACGCGGACAGCGTGATCATCATTCCGGGCTACGGAATGGCGGTTGCACAGGCACAGCAGTCTGTCTCTGAACTGGTCCGAAAGCTGCGCGCCAAGGGCAAAGAGGTGCGCTTCGCGATCCACCCCGTTGCCGGTCGTCTGCCGGGTCACATGAACGTGCTGCTGGCCGAGGCCAAGGTGCCTTATGACATCGTGCTGGAGATGGACGAGATCAACGATGACTTCCCGGAAACGGATGTGGCCATCGTGATCGGGTCAAACGACATCGTGAACCCTGCGGCGCAGGAAGATCCCAACAGCCCCATCGCCGGGATGCCGGTTCTGGAATGCTGGAAGGCCAAGCAGGTGTTTGTGTCCAAGCGCGGTCAGGGTACCGGCTATTCGGGCATCGAAAACCCGCTGTTCTTCAAGGAAAACACCCGCATGTTCTATGGCGACGCCAAGCAGTCGCTGGACAAGCTCCTGCCCATGATCGACTGATCCAAGGCACATAAAACTCAAAAAGGCGCCCAAACGGGCGCCTTTCCGCGTTTCGCGGTAGGTTGAACAGCAGGAGGTATCCCATGGAGACTGTAAACGGAATTGGCGGTGTGTTTTTTCGTGCCCATAACCCCAAAGCTCTGGCCGAATGGTACGAAAAGCACCTTGGCGTAAACCAGCTTAACCCTCTGCCGTGGAAACAGCGTGAAGGCTATACTGTCTTTGCGCCATTCGCGCAGGAAACGGAGTATTTTGGCAGGCTTGAGCAACAGTGGATGATTAACTTTAGGGTCGATGATCTGGCTGCAATGACGGCTCAGTTGGAGGATGCGGGAATCGCTGTTGAGACCAACCCGGAATGGAACAGTGAGGTGGGGCTTTTTGCCCGGATCCACGATCCTGAAGGCAATCCCATCGAGCTGTGGCAACCAAATCAATGAGATAGGTCCAGTGTATACCATTGCATTCACGTAAGTATATGAAATAAAAAGATAATTGATGTTGGAAAATTGTGTCGTATAGTGCGTCGGATGAGACGGAGCCCTAAATGACACCGATTGACGACCATCCACTGCGATACGCATTGGCCAATGAGCTGCACGCCCGACCATTTCCTGTGGCGAACAGTCCGTGCACGGTCGCGTTTCTGGCGATCAAGAAATCGGAAGTCGCTGTTGGGCGGGATCGCCAAGAGGATATGGCGCATCTTGTGAATTTGCTGGACCGCCACGGTGCACAGCACCCGCAGCCTGCTGCCACGCATTTTGCCGGGCAGATCGGCCGTCATTGGCTGAAGTGGGAGCAGCACACGGAATTTGTCACCTATACTGCGATCACGCAGAATGTCAGTGACCGCCCGTTTAACCCCGCTGATTTTGAAGTATTCCCACAGGACTGGCTGGCCGCCAGCCCCGGTCAGCGCGTGACTTCGGCGATGATCCGTGTGATTGACCGTGCGGATGATGGTGCGGTGAAATCTGCTTTGGCGGATTGGTTCGAGCCCGAGAGCCTTGCGGTATCTCGTATGCTGGACAATACCGCCATTTGCGCCAGCGATTTTCGCATCGACCCAGCCGGACATATGAGATTCGCGTTGTTTATCTCGAAAGGTACAGGTCAACGCAGGATAGGGCGCATCATTCAGCGTATGTGTGAGATCGAGACCTACAAGGCAATGTCGATGTTGGGATTTGCCCGGGTCAAGGAATTGACGCCCCGCATTGGCGAGCTGGACGGGAAGCTGACAACGTTGATGCGGCAAATGACAGACAACTCGGCCCATCCGGATGAGTTGTTGCCCGATCTGCTGCACACCTCGACCCAGCTTGAAACTCTTTCGGCGCAATGTTCGTTTCGGTTTGGTGCGACTGGGGCATATGAAGCCATTGTAAACCAACGGATCGAGGTTTTGCGCGAGGAACGGTTCGAAGGCCGCCAGAGCTTTGCCGATTTCATGATGCGTCGCTACGATCCCGCAATGCGTACTGTGAAGTCCACGGAACGTCGTCTGCAAGCTCTGTCCGATCGGGCCATTCGTGCAGGAGAGTTGTTGCGAACCCGTGTGGATGTCGAACGAAGCGCGCAGAACCAAGCGTTGCTTGAAAGCATGGACCGACGCGCCGATCTCGCCCTTCGGTTACAACACACGGTCGAGGGCTTGTCGGTTGTTGCCATCAGTTATTACGCCGTGTCTCTGGCCAGCTATCTTTTGTACCCATTGACCAAGGCCGGGATCAGCAAGGGGATGCTGACAGCTGCAGTGACCGTTCCTGTTGTTCTGGCAGTCTGGGTGGCTGTGCGAAGGATCCGCAAGCGGTTGGAATAGTCGCCGATTGCCAATCCGTCCCACGCCTGTAGTACTGGCGGGGTTGAACTGCGGAAAGGGGATTGCGTGATTGGCATCGTAACCGCTTGGCGGGCCGTTGCCGCCATGTTCATTCTGAACGGTGCTTTGTTTGGCATCTGGGCCTCTCGTATTCCTGCCGTGCGGGACCGGCTGGACCTCACGCACGAGGCATTGGGGCTTGGCTTGTTATTCATGGCTGCGGGGGCGGTGTGTTCCTTTCCCGTAACAGGCCGACTAACCGACAGGTTCGGTGCGGTGGCCATCACGAGGGTGATTGCCGTTTTGTATACGCTGTCGCTGATCCTGTTGGCCTTTGCGAATGGGTTCTGGTCACTGGCGGCATTTCTGTTTGTCTTCGGCGCGTTTCACGGGTCGATGGATGTCGCCATGAACGCCTGGGCCGCCGAGGTCGAGCAAGCTTACGACAAACCTGTGATGTCTTCGTTTCACGCGATGTGGAGTCTGGGCGCAGGCCTTGGTGCGCTCAGCGGCTACGGAGCGGTTCAACTTGAGTTGACGGTTATGCAGCACTTTCTATTGGCGGGGGGTGTTGTTGTGGGGTTGGCTTTGGCGTTGTCCATGGTGCGTTGGACGTCACGTCGTACTGAAAGCTCAAGTGGTAAGGTCTTTGCGCTGCCATCCGGGGCATTGGTTCTGGTCGGCTTTACGGCGTTGTGTGGCGCATTGGGCGAAGGAGCAGTGGCGGATTGGAGCGCGATATTCCTACGGGATGTGACAGGCGCTACCGAAAGTGTTGCAGCCTTGGGATACGCCGTGTTCTCGGTGACGATGGTCGCCTTTCGTCTGGCCGGAGGGGTCGTCATTTCACGTTTTGGTCCAGCCGCTACAGCTCGATTTGGCGGGATATGCGCGGCACTAGGGGTGCTAGGAGTTGTGACCGCCTCAGAGGCTGCAATAGCGCTGTCTGGATTCGCCTTGATGGGGATTGGATATGCGGTGATCATGCCACTGGCTTTCAGTCGGGCAGCCAACGACCCTGATGTGCCGCCCGGGCAAGCCATCGCAAGTGTGGCAACGCTGGGCTATGGCGGGCTGCTCATTGGCCCTCCGCTTATTGGGTTTTTGGCAGAGATGCTTACATTGCGTCTGGCGTTTACTGCTCTGCTACCGCTGGCGGTGCTGATCGTCTTGTTGTCAGGGGCCTTGCGTCCCGCCAGCACAAAAAATAACTGAACCGGGAGAAACACATGCCGATCAAAAACCGCTTCGCCGAATTGCAAAGTGAAATCACCGAATGGCGTCGGGATATCCACCAGCATCCTGAGATCCTGTTCGAAACTCATCGGACCAGTGCATTGGTCGCTGAAAAACTGGCCGAATTCGGGTGCAATGAGGTTGTGACCGGGATCGGCCGGACCGGTGTTGTCGGTGTGATCAGGGGCAAAGCGGATACCAAGGGCAAGGTCATCGGGTTGCGCGCTGACATGGACGCTTTGCCGATCCTTGAGGCAACCGGGCTTGACTATGCCTCGAAGACCGAGGGCGCAATGCATGCCTGTGGTCATGATGGACATACGGCGATGCTGTTGGGCGCGGCCAAATACCTGTCTGAAACGCGCAATTTCGATGGTACTGTCGTGGTGATCTTCCAGCCCGCTGAAGAAGGCGGCGGCGGCGGTCGCGAGATGTGCGAAGACGGGATGATGGACCGTTGGGGCATTCAAGAGGTCTATGGGATGCACAACTGGCCCGGTCGCCCTGTGGGCAGCTTCTCCATTCGCCCGGGCGCGTTTTTTGCTGCGACGGATCAGTTCGATATCGTTTTTGAAGGCAAGGGTGGCCACGCAGCCAAACCGCATGAGACCGTGGACACGACTGTTATGGCCGCGCAGGCGGTCTTGGCGCTGCAGACGATTGCGGCGCGCAATGCAGATCCGGTTGATCAGGTGGTGGTGTCGGTTACCTCGTTTGAAACTTCTTCGACCGCCTTCAACGTGATCCCGCAAACGGTCAAACTGCGCGGTACAGTGCGCACGATGAGTGCTGACATGCGCGATCTGGCGGAAAAACGGATTGGCGAGATTTGTAACGGGGTCGCTGCGACCTTTGGCGGGGCTGTAGACGTGACCTATTACCGGGGATATCCGGTGATGGTAAACAGTGATGAGCAGACGGATTTTGCTGCCGAGGTCGCACGGTCGGTTTCTGGCGACTGCGATGACGCACCCTTGATTATGGGCGGAGAAGACTTCGCCTTCATGCTCGAAGAGCGTCCGGGGGCGTATATTTTGGTGGGCAACGGCGACACTGCTGCGGTGCACCACCCGGAATACAACTTCAATGACGAGGCGATCCCAGCCGGATGCAGCTGGTGGGCAGAAATCGTTGAACAGAGGATGCCAGCGGCTTGACCGTTTGCGGCAGCGAGGGGCCAGCCCCTCGCGCTCCCCGAGATATTTTTAGCCAGATGAAGAGGGATCCTGCGCGCCCAGTTCAAGTTGATCGCAGAGAGTGTCAACGATAGCGCTCAGCGCATTTTTCTGGGTGTTGACGCAAGATTGCGCGGCCTTACGGGCGGTGGTCAGTGCAGTCGGATCGGACAGCCATTCGGTGACGGCTGCGGTCAGGTCGGGTGCGGACTGGACCTGTATCGCGCCGCCGGTTTCGATCAGGGGGGCGAAGGTTTCCGCGAAGTTGAAATAGCCAGGGCCGGTGATCACGGCAGCGCCCGCCTGTGCGGGTTCGAACGGGTTGTGGCCTCCGATCTCGCGCAGCGAGCCGCCCAGAAAGACGATGGGGCAGAGCGCGTACCATGTGCCGGTTTCGCCCAGCGTGTCGGCCACATAGACCTGAGTTTCGGGGGTGATCTGGTCATTAGCGGACCGAAAGGCGGCTTTTTGTCCGGCCTGGTCGATTAGCTCAGCAACGTCGCCGCGGCGTTCGGGATGGCGGGGAATCAGCAGCAGAAGCAGATCGGGCCAGTGTTTCAACAATTCGGCATGGGCGGCCAGAACGGTCTCTTCTTCGCCGGCATGGGTGGAGCTGGCAATCCAGACGGGGCGGTCAGCGATCTGGGTTTTCATATCGCCCAGGGTTGCTTGATCTACCGGCAGCGGGTCGGACATCGCTTTGAGGTTGGTTCCGGGTTGCACGCGTGTTTCCGGCGCGCCCATCTGGATAAGGTTTTGCGCAGTCCGATCATTCTGGGTCAGGAAAAGGCGGAAGTGATTCAGAATGAATCGCGCTGTTTTAGGCCGCTTTTTCCAACCTGCTACTGATTTGTCTGAAAGACGCGCATTCAGCAGGGCCAGTGGGGTTTCGCGTTTTCCAGCCTCGATTATCAGTTGTGGCCAGATCTCGCTTTCGACAAAGATGCCCGCATCGGGGCGCCAATGGTTAAGAAAACGCTTCACTGGGCCGCCGGCGTCAAGCGGGGGGTATTGGTGACGCGTGCGGGGCGGCATCCGCTTTTCAATCAACGAAGCCGAAGTTGGCGTGCCCGAAGTGATCAGAAACTCGGCGCTTGGCAGTCGTTCGCCCAAGCGTTTTATGAGGCTGATGACCGACAAAGTCTCACCCACACTTGCGGCGTGGAACCAAATGAGTTGCCCCTTTGACCGTCGCTGGCTGGCATGGCCGAGGCGTTCATGCTGACGAAGTGTTGGAACGTCAGCAGCAAGCAGCTTTTTGCGAACTGCCCGCCAGACAAACGGTGCCGCAACTGCGGTCAGGCTGCAATACAGGTGGTAGAGCAGTGTCGGTCGGTCAACAGGGGCAGGCACGTCAGCCGCCGGTATGGCTCATGTGGCGGCTCATCTTGCCGTCCACCGCCTGGCGGGAGTAGTCGAAGTCGTGCCCTTTGGGTTTGAGGTTGATCGCTGCACGGATCGCCTCTTCAAGTGGTTGCTCGGTGTCCGGATGGTCACGCAAAGCGCCGCGTAGGTCCGCCATATCTTCTTGTCCAAGGCACATAAACAGCTCTCCGGTACAGGTCAGGCGCACGCGGTTGCAGCTTTCGCAGAAGTTATGCGACATGGGCGTGATAAAGCCGATTTTCTGATCCGTTTCTTCCAGCCGCACATAGCGAGCGGGTCCACCGGTGCGTTCGGCAAGATCAGTCACGGTATAGTGATTTTCGTATTCCTTGCGCACGTCTTTCAGGGACCAGTACTGATCCAGGCGGTCTTCGTTGCCGATATCGCCCATCGGCATGACCTCAATCCAAGTCAGGTCCATATCGCGCTCGGCGCACCATTTTGTAATGGTCGGCAGTTCTTCCTCGTTGAAGCCCTTCAGGGCCACAGCGTTGATCTTGATCCGCAGCCCGGCCTTTTGCGCGGCATCAATGCCGTTCAGCACCTGTTTGAGGCGTCCCCAGCGCGTGATCTGCGCGAACTTGTCTTCGTCCAGCGTATCCAACGAGATATTCACCCGGCGCACGCCCGCAGCATAGAGGTCTTCTGAGAAGCGATGCAGCTGCGAGCCATTTGTGGTCAGGGTCAGCTCCTTCAGCGCGCCGCTATCCAGATGGCGGGTCATGGCGTTGAAAAACGTCATGATGTTGCGGCGTACGAGCGGCTCACCCCCGGTGATGCGCAATTTTTCAACCCCCATGTTCACGAAGGTTGAACACATGCGGTCCAATTCCTCGAGCGTGAGCAGGTCTTTTTTGGGTAGGAATTTCATGTCCTCGGACATGCAGTATACGCAGCGGAAATCACAGCGATCCGTGACGGAAACGCGGAGGTAAGTGATGGCACGAGCGAACGGGTCGATAAGTGGAGCTGTCATGCTTCTTAACTAAAGCGGCGCAAGGCCTGCGGCAAGGGCGAACTGCGCTTTGCGCTGGTGCAGATGCGCGCAGGACGATAGGGTTCAGGGATGAAATATGCACTTTTGGTTTTCTGGGTTTTCCTGGCAGGATGCGAGACGGTTCGGTCGACGTCCGATCGTTTGTTGAAGCGTGGCGATTCAACTGCCCAGCCTGAACCAGTTTCAGCAGATGAAACCCAAGTTGAAGAGGCAGCAGCCGACGACGAGCCTTTGCCCGCGACTTCCGCTGGGTGGCTTGGGGCGAAAACGACCATTGCCAGTTTAGGCGATCCGACCACGCCGGGCCGGTGGTTGCGCACACCTCTGGTCGATACCGAGTTTACCGGACGGGTGGTCGTTCCACGCACCGGGGCACAAGCCTATATCACTCTGGTTCCCGTGCCGGGACCGGAAGGTGGGGGCAGCCAGTTGTCTCTGGATGCCATGCGGGCCTTGTTGCTGCCGTTTGACGAATTGGTCGAGTTGGAAGTCTATTCCAACTGACCCCTGAGGTATTTCCCCGCTTCGCGACGAGCAAAGGGCTTCATTGCTTCTCCGTGCGCGTCCAGAAAGGCAACGACCCTGGGTGCGTCGTGTTTCGACAGATCACGCAACCACCATGCGATTGCTTTTTGTATAAACCACTCCCGATCCGGGACATAGCCTGCGGCCCATTTCAGAATGCGGTCGCGGCGGTGCAGATCATCGACTTTGGGGTGGTTTTGCTTGGTCCACGGCAAAGTGGCCACTAAAACCGCGCGGCGCGTCCACATGTGCTCGGAGGTCGTCCATGCCTCGACCTGATCCAGCCGAGATGGCTCTGCGGAAAGGCGTTTTTGCATCGCCATGCAAGCATGATCGGCGATCGCCCATGCGTCGAAGTCGGGCAACCAGCTTTGCAGCAAGTCCCAAACCGCGTCGTCTGGTCGGATGCGCGCCTGTGTAAGCAATTTCGCGGCAGCAATGCGGGCTTCGTGAATATTCGTCTGCCAAAGCGCATCTGCCAGAGCGACGCGATCCGACACATCCAGTTCTTGTCGCCAGCTTTTGGTCAGATCATTCAGAACCGGATTGGGCACGCCCAGATATGGACGGTCCGCCTTGTGATAGGCGGCGGCCTGCTGCGCGCGTTCGGTATCTGCGTGCGCCTTGATCTGGTCCAGATATGTGGCGGCTTGCATCATTCGACGGTGACGGATTTCGCCAGATTGCGCGGCTGGTCCACATCCGTCCCCTTTGCCACGGCTGTGTGATAGGCCAGCAGTTGCGCCGGAACCGAATAGAGGATGGGCGCAAGGCTTGGGTGAATATGCGGCATTCGAATGGTGCTTTGCACCCCGTCCTTGGCCTCGGCGATGCCGTCATCGTCGGAAACGAGGATGACTTTACCTTTGCGCGCCATGACCTCTTGCATGTTCGAAACCGTCTTGTCGAAAACCGCATCGCGCGGGGCCATCACCACCACAGGCATATGCTTGTCGATCAAGGCGATGGGCCCATGTTTCAGCTCACCCGATGCATAACCTTCGGCGTGTATATAGCTGATTTCTTTCAGTTTCAGCGCGCCTTCCATTGCCAATGGGAACATGAGGCCGCGACCCAGAAACAGAACGTCGCGCGCCTCGGACAGGCGTTGGGCAGCGGCGCGAATGGCATCGTTTTGCTCCAGCGCGGTGTTCAGCACTGATGGCAGGCCACGCAAGGCGGCGGCGTGATCCGCCAGTTCCTCGGGCGCCAGAGTGCCGCGATCAGCGGCCGCTTTCAGCGCCAGCATTAGCAACACGCTCAGCTGGCAGGTGAAGGCTTTGGTCGAGGCGACGCCGATCTCGACCCCCGCATGGATCGGCAGAGCCAGATCACTTTCCCGCGCGATCGAGCTTTCGGGAACATTGACCACCGAGACGATCTTGTCGGCCTTGCCCTCGCAATATCGCAACGCGGCCAGCGTGTCGGCGGTTTCGCCCGACTGGCTGACGAACAGCGCTGCTGTGCGACCGGGAATGGGCGGTTCGCGATAACGGAACTCGCTGGCGATATCGACCTCGACGGGGATTTGCGCCAGTTGTTCAAACCAGTATTTCGCGGTCAGACAGGCGTAGAAAGCGGTGCCGCAGGCGACCATAGTCAGACGGTCCAGCTTGGTGAAGTCCAGATCGCCGGGCAGGGTGATCCCGTCCCCGCCGGTGCGCAGATAGGACCGGATCGCCTGGGCCACGACGACGGGTTGCTCGGCAATTTCTTTGGCCATGAAATGCTTGTGTCCGCCTTTGTCGGCGCGGGATTGGTCGATCTTGATCTGGCGGAGCTCACGATTGACCAACTCACCGGCTTCGTTGCGGATCTCCAGCGAGGTGCGGGTCAGCACGGCGCGGTCACCCTCTTCAAGATAGGTGATACGGTCGGTCAGCGGGGCCAGCGCGATGGCGTCCGAGCCTACGTACATCTCGCCATCCCCGTGACCAATGGCCAGAGGCGAGCCCTTGCGCGCCGCGACGATCAAATCCTCCTGACCGTCGAACAGAAAGGCCAGCGCAAAAGCGCCGTCAAGCCGGTCAATGGTCTTGAACGCGGCTTCAACCGGCGAGAGGCCGGATTTCAGGTAATGCTCAGCCATCAGGGCGACAGTTTCAGTGTCGGTCTCGGTGGCGAAACCCACACCATGTTCGGCCAGCTCAGCCCGTAATTCGCGGTAGTTTTCGACGATCCCGTTATGCACCACGGCCACGGGGCCCGCCTGATGCGGGTGCGCATTCGTGACTGAGGGCGCGCCATGGGTGGCCCAGCGGGTATGGCCGATACCCGATTTACCGGGCAGGGGGTCATGTACCAGCAAATCGCTGAGGTTCACCAGCTTGCCCACTGCCCGTCTGCGTCCCAACGCGCCGTTGTTCACGGTCGCAATCCCGGCGCTGTCATAGCCGCGATATTCCAGACGCTTCAGCGCCTCAACCAGAATGGGGGCAACTTCGTGTTCGCCCAAAACGCCTACGATACCACACATGGGTCAGGCTCCTTTATCGCGGCGAGCCTTTTTCGCCTTGAGCATGTCAAACAGTTTGCGCGCATAGCCGGGTTTGTTGTCCTGCTTGGCGCGCGCCACGGCCAGCGCGTCGGGCTCGACGTTGCGCGTGACCACCGTGCCGGTCGCCGTCATCGCCCCGTCACCCACGGTCACTGGGGCAACCAGCATGGTGTTTGATCCGATGAAGACATTCTCACCAATCGTCGTCTTGTGCTTCATCACCCCGTCATAGTTACAGGTGATCGTACCCGCGCCGATATTTGTTGCGGCGCCAACCGAGGCGTCTCCGATATAGCTGAGGTGGTTGACCTTAGCCCCTTCGGCGACCTCGGCATTCTTGATTTCGACGAAATTCCCGATGTGTGTGTTCTCGGCCAATTCCGCGCCGGGGCGCAGGCGGGCATAGGGGCCGACGATAGCTCCGCGGCTGACATGGCAGCCTTCCAGATGCGAAAACGCTCGGATCGTCGCGCCACTTTCGACGGTGACGCCGGGGCCGAAGACCACGTTGGGCTCGATCACCGTGTCCCGCCCAATGATCGTATCGGCGGCCAGATAGACGGTGTCGGGGGCCATTAGTGTGACGCCCAGATCCAGCAGCTCAGCGCGGGCACGAGCTTGGAAGACCGCATCGGCGGCGGCCAGATCCGTGCGCGAGTTGACGCCCAGCGTCTGCGCCTCATCACAGGCGACGGCGGTGACGTTCAGGCCCCGTGCGCGGGCGATCTCGACCACGTCGGTCAGGTAGTATTCTTCGGACGCGTTGTCATTGCCTACCGCGTCAATCAGTGAGAACAACGTCTGAGCGTCACAGGCCAAAAGTCCCGAGTTGCAGAAGCTTATCGCGCGCTCCTCATCCGAGGCATCCTTGTATTCCACGATACGCTCAAGCATTTCGCCCTGCATCACCAGACGACCATAGCGGGCGGGATCGGCGGCTTCGAAGCCAAGAATGACCAGATCATTCTGTGCGCGTGCCTCGATCATGCGTTCCAGCGTGTCGGGCTGCAGAAACGGCGTGTCACCGTAAAGGATAACCACGTCGCCTTCGAACCCCTCCAGCGCGGGGCGGGCCTGGGCGACGGCATGGGCGGTGCCCAACTGCTCTTCCTGCTCGGCGATCTGCGCCGTCTCATCCTCGGCTGTGGCGACTTTGGCGACGGCCTCGGACCCATGGCCGGTGACGATCACGGTGCGTTCGGGCGACAGCACGGCCCCCGCGCGCATGGCATGGACTAGCATCGGGGTTTGCGCGATGGGATGCAGAACTTTGGGGATATCCGAATTCATCCGGGTGCCTTTTCCGGCGGCAAGGATGACAAGGGCGGTGCTCATGAATTCGTTTTCTCTTTGTGTTTTGTTGGCGACCGTTTTATCCGCTGGGGGCAAAGGCGCAAGCGGTTCGGGCATCAAACTAGATTGCCGTTTGCAACACGACGTGGCGAAAACCCGCCGAGGCAGGAGGCATTATGCGTACGGTAATCTTCGATCTGGATGGAACTTTGGCGGATACATCCGGCGATCTGCTAGAGGCCGCGAACCATTGTTTCCGTCATATGGGTCATGGCGATGTGCTGATCCACGGGCAGGACGCGGGCGTCGCGCTGCGGGGGGGTCGGATGATGCTGACCCACGGGTTGAAGCGGGTCGGTGCGTTGGATGAGCAGACCATTTCGGACTACTACCCGATGTTGTTGGAGGCCTATGCGCAGGCCATCGACACCCACACCACCTTCTATCCCGGCGCGCTGGACGCGGTTGAGGCGCTGAAGGTGGCCGGTTACGGCGTGGGCATCTGCACCAACAAGCCCGAGGCGCTGGCGCATCAGTTGCTGTCACAGATGGGAGTGCGCGATCAGTTCGCCGCTTTGGTGGGGGCGGATACGTTGCCTGTGCGCAAACCCGACCCCGAACCGTTGCGTGAGGCAGCGCGGCGGGCAGGTGGCCATCCAGACCTGTGTGTTCTGATCGGCGACTCCGATACCGACCGGAATACGGCAAAGGCGGCGGGTGTGCCTTCGGTTCTGGTCACATTCGGCCCTTCTGGTGACGATATGGCCGCGCTGGAGCCCGAGGCGTTGCTGCATCATTTCGATGATCTGCCCCGCGTGGTCGAGGGTTTGATCGGTGCGGCGGCTTAGTCTCTTGACCCAAGCGGGCGTGAGGACCAGAACAGAGCCATGACCGAGATATTCACTGGCAGCTTCACCCAGCAGGAATCCATCCCCGAAGAGGCGGTCGAGGCCGCGCTCGCTGTACTGCGCCATGGGCGGTTGCACCGATATAACGTGGTGCCCGGAGAACTGGGTGAAACCGCGCTGCTGGAGCAGGAATTCGCGGCGCAGATGGGGGCGAAATACTGTCTGGCGGTATCCTCGGGCGGATATGCGCTGGCCACCTCCCTGCGCGCAGTCGGCGTGCAGCCGGGCGATCCGGTGCTGACCAATGCTTTCACGCTGGCGCCGGTGCCGGGGTCAATCGCCTCAGTCGGGGCGCGTCCGGTGTTCGTGGGCGTGACCGAAGGGTTGGTGATTGATCTGGACGATCTTGAAGCCAAGCTGGATCAGGCGCGAGTGCTGATGCTCAGCCATATGCGCGGGCATCTGTGTGACATGGACCGGCTAATGCAGATGTGCGACGCCGCAGGAGTGATCGTGATCGAGGACTGCGCCCATACGATGGGGGCAGCGTGGCGCGGGCAATTGTCTGGGCGGCAGGGGGCCATCGGGTGCTATTCCTGCCAGACCTACAAGCATGTGAACTCGGGTGAGGGCGGCTTGCTGGTCACCGATGATGAGGAACTGGCGGCCAAGGCCACGATGCTGTCGGGATCCTATATGCTCTATGAACGTCATCTGGCCGCGCCGGGGCCGGAAGTGTTCGAGCGGATCAAATATACCACTCCCAACGTTTCCGGGCGGATGGACAATCTGCGGGCGGCGATTCTGCGGCCTCAGTTGCAGGATCTGGACCGGCAGGTTGAGCGCTGGAACGAGCGCTATGCCGAGATCGAGGCCGGACTGCGCGACACACCGGGCCTGACGATTGTCGAACGGCCCGAAGGTGAGACCTATGTCGGCTCGTCCATTCAGTTCCTGCTGCTGGACTGGTCGCCCGAGCGTATTGCCGAGGTGATCCGCCGCTGCGCCGCGCGCGGGGTCGAGTTGAAGTGGTTCGGCGGGGCCGAGCCCACCGGGTTTACCTCGCGCTATGACAGTTGGCGCTATGCGGACAGCGCGCCTCTGCCCGCCAGTGACCGGGTCCTGGCGGGGATCATGGATATGCGGGTGCCGCTGACATTCTCGCTGGAAGATTGCCGCCTGATCGCGCGGATCATCCGGGCCGAGGTCGGTGCAGTCTATCAGTCGTAATCCAATCGAGTGCGCGTGCCGCGCACGCTTTATGTAAACACAGCGCCGCCCTGACGGGTCGGCGCTGTGTTTGTGTGTGTGCCGTCGTTGACGCTGAAAGGATTCGCTGATAGTTATTTGAACAACCGTTCATTAATGCGAGGGGAGGAAATCGCAGATGTTCACGGCCACCATGCAGTTTGACCTGGGCGAGGATGTAAACGCCCTGCGGGAATCGGTACATCGCTGGGCTCAGGAGCGGGTCAAGCCGATGGCCGCCGAGATTGACGCCACGAATGCCTTCCCAAATGCGCTATGGCGAGAGATGGGTGATCTGGGGCTGCTGGGGATTACGGTGCCCGAGGAATATGGTGGGGTGGGGATTTCCTATCTGGCGCATACCGTCGCTGTTGAAGAGGTGGCGCGGGCGTCGGCCTCGGTTTCGTTGTCCTACGGGGCGCATTCGAATCTGTGCGTCAATCAGATCAAGCTGAACGGAACCGATGAGCAAAAGGCGAAATACCTGCCGCGTCTGGTTTCTGGCGAGCATGTGGGGGCGCTTGCCATGTCCGAAGCGGGTGCCGGATCGGATGTGGTATCGATGAAGCTGCGCGCGGAAAAGCGCAACGATCACTACCGGCTGAATGGCAGCAAATACTGGATCACCAACGGGCCGGATGCAGATACGCTGGTCGTCTATGCAAAGACGGACCCCGAGGCCGGGTCGAAGGGAATCACTGCCTTTCTGATCGAGAAGGAAATGACCGGGTTCTCGACCTCTCCCCATTTCGACAAGCTGGGGATGCGCGGATCGAACACGGCCGAGTTGATCTTTGAAGACGTCGAGGTGCCCTTTGAGAACGTCCTGGGCGAAGAGGGCAAGGGCGTCGCGGTTCTTATGTCGGGTCTGGACTATGAGCGCGTTGTGCTGGCCGGGATCGGGACGGGCATCATGGCGTCCTGTCTGGATGAAATCATGCCCTATCTGGCCGAGCGCAAGCAGTTCGGCAAGCCCATCGGGTCGTTCCAGCTGATGCAGGGCAAGATCGCGGATATGTATACGGCGATGAACTCAGCCCGGGCTTATGTTTATGAGGTCGCCAAAGCCTGTGATCGGGGGGATGTGACGCGGCAGGATGCGGCGGCGTGTTGCCTCTATGCGTCCGAGGCGGCGATGACGCAGGCGCATCAGGCGGTGCAGGCGATGGGCGGGGCCGGATTCCTGTCTGACTCAGCCGTCAGCCGGATTTTCCGCGATGCGAAGCTGATGGAGATCGGTGCAGGCACCAGCGAAATCCGCCGGATGCTGATCGGCCGCGAAATGATGAGCGAAATGCAGTGAAAGAAAACGCCCCGCAACAGGATGCGGGGCGCCGTAGTGTCGGATCAGAAACGATGGACGTAGGAAACGCCAATCAGCCAGGGGTCGATCTCGGCTTCGCCGATATCGGCACCATCAAGCGTGACGTCCGAGTCGATGTCGAACCAGCGCACGTTCAGACGTACGGCACCTTGTTCGGTGACGGCGTAGTCCAGACCGGCTTGCAACGCGATGCCGACCGAATTGTCCAGCTCAAGATCGCCCAAGGCAGAGCTTTCATCAAAGAAGATCGTGTAGTTGATGCCAGCGCCGACGTAAGGTTTCCAGGCAGTGCCTGTGTCGAAGTGGTAGTTCAACGACAGGGTGGGCGGCAGATGCTTGAGGCTGCCTGCGTCGACGCTGCCCCCCAGCGTGACTTCGTGGCTGAATGGGGTTGCAGCCAACAGCTCGATGCCCAGATTGTCGCGGACAAAGTACTCAACGGTGAAGATTGCGCTGACGTCGGAATCGACTTCGGCGTCCAGCCCGGCCAGCGTACCGTTATCGGATTTGGGCTCCAGATACCCCGCACCGATACCAACGGTCCAGTCACCCTGGTTCTGAGCAAGAACAGGAGAAGCAAGCGCCACAAGCGCAGTGGAAAGTGTCAAAGCGGCGAGTTTTTTGGTCATTTTACAGCCTTTGAATTTGTTGATGAGGCGTTCTTGCCCGCCTTTCCCGGCGCAAACTCTGATCTGTGTCAAATTTCTGTGACCCGCGAAAATTCGCGACGTCGGGTAACTTCGTTGAAAACAAAGGATGATGAATATGCGTCCCGCTGAGCGCATACCTGGGTTGCTGACAGAAGGGGGGTGGGACGTGCCTCAGCGCCTCAACATGGCGTTGCAATGCTTTTCGCAACCCGACGACCAAACAGCTATCATCGACCTCACCGCCGCAGAAGGCCAAGGTGTCAGTTTTGGGACGCTGCGACAAATGACGGATGGTTTGGCCCGGGTTCTTGCGCAGCAGGTGCAGCCCGGCGATCGCATAGGGGTTTTGCTAAGCCAGTCGCCATGGTGTGCAGCGGCGCATCTGGCGGTGTGGAAGCTGGGTGCGATATCCGTGCCTTTGTTCAAACTGTTCCAGCAGGACGCGTTGGCCTCGCGCATTGGCGACTCAGGCGTGCAGATCGTGCTGACGGATGAAGAAGGCGCGGCGCTGCTGGCCGATCTGGCGCGGCCCATTCTGGTGGATCAGATTGCGCCCTCGGACGACCCACTGCCTTTTGCTGATACCGGACCCGAAGACCCTGCGGTGCTGATCTATACCTCGGGCACCACCGGCAGCCCTAAGGGCGCGCTGCACGGGCATCGGGTACTGACGGGGCATCTACCGGGCGTCTCGATCAGTCACAACCACCTGCGCGACGGGGACTGCCTGTGGACCCCCGCTGACTGGGCGTGGATCGGCGGTTTGTTCGACGTGCTGATGCCCGGTCTGGCGCTAGGCATCCCCGTGGTCGCCGCGCGGCTTGAGAAATTCACCCCCGAGGCCTGCGCCGATGTGATCGCGCGCGGCGGCGTGCGCAACGTGTTCTTCCCGCCCACGGCGCTGCGGATGCTGAAAGCGGCGGATCAGGCCATCCCCGGCCTGCGCTCGGTCGCCTCGGGCGGGGAGCCTCTGGGGGCCGAGATGCTGGCCTGGGGTAAGCAGGCGTTTGGCCTGACGATCAACGAGTTCTATGGCCAGACCGAATGCAACATGGTCGTGTCTTCTTGCGCCGAGGATTTCCCTGTGCGCCCCGGCTGTATCGGTAAGCCGGTGGCGGGGCATGAGGTGGCGGTGATCGACGCGGATGGCAATCCGACCGATGACGAGGGCGACGTGGCCATCCGGCGCGGCTCGGCTTCGATGCTGTTGGAATATTGGAACCGACCTGAGGAGACTGCGCAGAAATTCCGCGGTGACTGGCTGATCACCGGAGACCGAGGCGTGTGGGAGGGCGACTACCTGCGTTTCGTGGGTCGCGATGATGATGTGATTACGTCTGCCGGATACCGCATCGGCCCCGCCGAGATCGAGGATTGCCTGCTGACCCACCCGGCAGTGGCGACGGTGGGCGTGGTCGGTAAGCCCGATCCGCTGCGGACCGAGATCGTGAAGGCTTATGTGGTGTTGAAGCCGGAGGCCGAAGCGTCGGGCACAGAGCTGCAGGAGTGGGTCAAGGGCCGTCTGGCACAATACTCCTACCCGCGCGAGGTGGCGTTTTTGGAGGAACTGCCGATGACGGTGACGGGGAAGGTTATTCGGAAGGAATTGAAGGCGCGCGCGGCGGGGGAGACAAGGAAATGACACCGAAAGAGTCATCAAGACTGATATCTCATCTTCTCATGTTTGCGTTCGGCATAATTACTCTGGCTCAAACTTCGCACGCGTATGAGATCGCTTCTGAACAAAACGGCAGCTATTGGATAGAAACTGAAACCATTGAGGAATGCTTGGGCAATGCGCGGCAGGGACTCCAACGGAAAAGGTCTCAACGAGCAATCCCAGACGCGGTTTATGAGTGCATAGGGATCGCCGCCGAGGATTGCATGGATCGGACCAATTTCTCGACCTATGGCATGATCATGTGCTTTGATGCCGAAACTGTGTTTTGGGACAGAATGCTGGACCAAAACTACTCAGATTTGGCGGAATGGGCTGAAAAAGTTCACGGCCATATCCCCCCAGATGATCATGCTTTCAAATGGACCGCATCTGAGACTCTCAAAAAGATGCAAGCCGAATGGAGAGTGTATTCTGAGGCTGTTTGCCGCTTTCGAGCCAGTGATTATTGGGGGGGAACCGCTGCCGGCCCGACCAGAGGTGCGTGTTGGATGCGCAGAACCGCCGAACAGGCTCTAAAAATGGAGCGAGAGATACTTGGCACCTGTAGTTGGCAGCAAGGCAGCATTATACGAGAAATTTGTGAAGCACGCGGAGTAGCTGAACGATGAAACTTACATCCAAGACCATCCCTACCTCCGAGGGTTTCAAGGCCAACCGAACCGCCCATCTCGACGCGCTGGCGCAAATCTCAACCGCTGCAGAGGCCGCCCGAATGGGCGGCGGTGAGAAATCCCGTGCGCGGCACGTCTCTCGGGGCAAGATGCTGCCGCGTCGTCGGGTGGCGAACCTGCTGGATGCTGGGTCGCCGTTTCTGGAAATCGGCGCAACGGCGGCGCATGGGATGTATGGCGATGCCGCGCCCTGTGCCGGGGTGATCGCGGGCATCGGTCGGGTGCAGGGGCGTGAGGTCATGGTGGTGTGCAACGATGCCACCGTGAAGGGCGGCACCTATTATCCGATGAGCGTCAAAAAACACCTCCGCGCGCAGGAGATTGCCGAGGAAAACCATCTGCCCTGCATCTATCTGGTGGACAGTGGCGGTGCGAACCTGCCCAATCAGGATGAGGTATTCCCCGACCGCGATCACTTTGGCCGCATCTTCTATAATCAGGCGCGGATGAGCGCCAAGGGGATTGCTCAGATCGCGGTGGTGATGGGGTCATGCACGGCAGGCGGGGCCTATGTGCCCGCGATGTCGGATGTGACGATCATCGTCAAAGAACAGGGGACGATCTTTCTGGCCGGGCCGCCTCTGGTCAAGGCCGCGACCGGCGAAGTGGTCAGTGCCGAGGATCTGGGCGGTGGTGACGTACATACCCGCCTTTCCGGCGTGGCGGACTATCTGGCCGAGGATGATGCGCACGCACTGGCTTTGGCGCGGCGGGCTGTGGGGTCGCTGAACCTGCGCAAACCGCAGACGGTGGATTGGGCCAGTCCCGAGGATCCGGCCTATGACCCCGAGGAAATCCTCGGGGTTGTGCCTGCCGATCTGCGCACGCCCTATGACATCCGCGAGGTGATTGCGCGGCTGGTCGATGGCTCGCGCTTCGATGAGTTCAAGCCGCGCTTCGGGGAAACGCTGGTAACCGGCTTTGCTCATGTCAAAGGCTGCCCAGTGGGGATCATCGCCAACAACGGCGTGCTGTTTTCCGAGGCCGCGCAGAAGGGCGCGCATTTTGTCGAGCTGTGTTCTCAGCGTCGCATCCCGCTGGTGTTCCTGCAGAACATCACCGGGTTCATGGTTGGTCGCAAATACGAAAACGAGGGCATCGCGCGGCACGGAGCCAAGATGGTGACGGCGGTAGCGACGACCTCGGTTCCGAAGGTCACGATGCTGGTGGGCGGGTCATTTGGCGCTGGTAATTACGGTATGGCCGGTCGGGCGTATCAGCCGCGGTTCCTGTGGACATGGCCGAATTCGCGGATCTCGGTGATGGGCGGCGAGCAGGCGGCGGGCGTTCTGGCCACCGTCAAACGCGACGGGATCGAGCGGCAGGGCGGCACCTGGTCGGCCGAGGAAGAAGCCGAATTCAAACGCCCGACCTTGGACAAGTTCGAAGAGCAATCGCATCCACTCTATGCCTCGGCGCGGCTCTGGGATGACGGCATCATCGACCCGCGCAAATCGCGGGATGTGTTGGCCTTGTCGCTGAGTGCGGCGTTGAATGCCCCGATCGAGGAGACACGCTTTGGCGTGTTCAGGATGTAAAATGGTCGATCTGGAAAAACTGAAATCCCGCTACCCCGGTGCGCAGAGCTTTAAGTTTGGAGACAACGCAACGCTGAGCGCCGAGTTGTTGGCGTTGGTGCGCGCGGGAAAGAAAACCGCGACCTGCGGCGCGTTGCGAGACTATCCTGAGGGCAGCGCGGACACTCCGGTTGTGGGGCGGCGCGATATCGCTCTGGATTGGGATGATCGCCCAGCTTTGGTCATCGAAACGGTCGAAGTTTCGATCTGCCGCTATTCCGATGTGACCGAGGAGTTTGCGTTGGCCGAAGGCGAGAATGAGACGCTTGAGGGGTGGCGCGAAGATCACCGCCGGTACTTTGAACGAAATGGCGGGTTCGAGCCCGAGATGGAGCTGCTCTGCGAGCGGTTCCGGTTGGTCGAAGATCTGACGGTTGAGGGGTAAGTCATGTTCACCAAAATCCTGATTGCCAACCGGGGCGAGATCGCCTGTCGTGTGATCGAGACCGCTCAGAAGATGGGTGTGGCCTGTGTCGCCGTCTATTCCGACGTGGATGCCTCGGCCAAGCACGTCCATCTGGCGGACGAGGCTGTGCATATCGGCGCTGCGGCCCCTGCGGAGAGTTACCTGAAGGGTGACGTGATCATTCAGGCCGCGCTGGACAGTGGCGCGCAGGCCATTCATCCCGGCTATGGTTTCTTATCCGAGAACCCCGATTTCGTGGATGCGGTCGAAGCGGCAGGCCTTACCTTCATCGGGCCTTCGGCGGATGCGATCCGCAAGATGGGCCTCAAGGATGCTGCCAAAGTCTTGATGGAACAGGCGGGCGTGCCTGTGGTGCCGGGCTATCATGGCGACAATCAGGACCCCGAGCATTTGGCCGGTGCCGCGGACACAATCGGCTACCCTGTTCTCATCAAAGCTGTTGCAGGTGGCGGCGGAAAGGGTATGCGGCTGGTTGAACGTGCCGAAGATTTCGCAGACGCGCTGAACAGTGCGCGAGGCGAGGCGCGCACGGCCTTTGGCAATGACGCCGTTCTGGTCGAGAAATTCGTCTCCAAACCGCGCCATATCGAGGTGCAGGTGTTTGGCGATGGTACCCATGCGGTTCATCTGTTCGAACGCGATTGCTCGTTGCAGCGGCGGCACCAGAAGGTGATCGAAGAGGCTCCGGCACCCGGTATGACGGCTGAAATGCGCGAAGCGATGGGGCAGGCCGGTGTACGCGCCGCCGAGGCGATTGGTTACAAAGGCGCGGGTACGGTTGAATTCATCGTTGATGCCTCGGACGGGCTGCGGCCGGATCGGTTCTGGTTCATGGAGATGAACACGCGCCTGCAGGTGGAACATCCTGTGACCGAGGCGATTACAGGGGTTGATCTGGTCGAATGGCAGTTGCGCGTGGCGGCGGGCGAGACGCTGCCGAAACAGCAGGGTGACCTGTCTATCTCGGGTCACGCGTTCGAAGCGCGGCTGTATGCCGAGGATGTACTCAAAGGCTTCCTGCCTGCCACGGGGACGTTGACGCATCTGCACTTCCCTGCGCACTGCCGCGCCGATAGCGGTGTGCGGGCAGGGGATACGATCAGTCCGTGGTATGACCCTATGATCGCAAAAGTCATCGTCCACGGCCACACGCGCGACATTGCGCTGGAACAGTTACACCGTGCGCTGCGTCAGACCGAGGTCGCTGGCACTGTAACCAACCTTGCCTTTCTGGGCGCGCTGACGCGCCATCAGGGGTTCGCGTCGGGTGACGTGGATACCGGTCTGATCGGGCGTGATCTGGACGGGTTGGTACAGACCTCGGCAACCTCAACGCGTGCTGCAGTTGCGGCGGCCATGACCGCTGCGGGTTTGGTGGACACATCCGAGGAGACTGGGTTCTGGCTGTGGGCGCCTCTGCACCGTGCCGTTCAGCTTATGGTGGATGATGTGATTGATCTGGATCTGCAGGTCGAAGGTCCGAACCGGCAGGTTTGGCACATCGGCGACGAGGCGATTCTGGCCGAACGCACTGCGGGCGACTGGACCATCGGCGGTGCAGCTATGCCGCGCGTTTCGGTCGCTGGTTCCAAGATCACGGTATTCGAGAGTTATGGCCAGGTGTTCGAGATGATCGACCCGCTGGACCGCGATACCAGCGCCATAGGTAATACCAATGTGATCGAGGCCCCGATGCCCGGTCTGGTAAAGGCGGTCTTTGCGCAGGCTGGGCAGGCTGTGGCCGAGGGCGACCGGTTGGCCATCCTTGAGGCAATGAAGATGGAGCATTCGTTGCTGGCAGCACGCGATGGCGTCGTGGCCGAAGTGCTGGTCGAGGCGGGCGCTCAGGTCGAGGCCGGGGCGGCTCTGGTTCGGCTGGAGGAGGAATGATCTGTTCCTGCCGCCTCAGCCGTGGCACAGTCGGATCAACAGCTTAGCGGAGGAACAAGATGGGTGATCGGGTCGAGATATTCGAAGTGGGGCCGCGCGACGGGCTGCAGAACGAGCAGCGGGAAATCCCAGTTGAGGAAAAAGTCGCTCTGGTCGATTGCCTGAGCCGGGCCGGGTTCAACCGGATCGAGGTGGCCAGCTTTGTCTCGCCCAAATGGGTGCCGCAGATGGCAGGCAGTGCCGAGGTGCTGGCCGGGATAAGCCGGGCCGATGGTATCCGCTATGCTGCGCTGACACCAAATATGCGCGGGTACGAGGACGCGCTGGCCGCCAAAGCTGATGAGATTGCGGTGTTTGCCTCGGCGTCCGAGGGGTTCTCGAAGGCAAATATCAACGCGACGATTGCGGAATCCATTGAACGCTTTACACCGATCCTGGAAGCCGCGCGCCATATCGACCTGCCGGTGCGGGGCTATGTGTCCTGCGTGACCGATTGCCCCTATGACGGTCCGACCTCGCCCGAAAAGGTGGCCGAGGTGGCCGACACATTATTCGCGCTGGGCTGCTACGAGATTTCGCTGGGCGACACGATCGGGCAGGGGACGCCTGACACAATTGCTCATATGCTTTTGGCAGTGCGCGAACGGGTGCCTGTGACGCGTTTGTCGGGGCATTTTCATGACACCACGGGACGTGCCATCGACAATATCGACGCAGCTCTGGCGCTTGGTGTGCGGACATTTGATTCGGCGGTCGGCGGTCTGGGAGGGTGCCCTTATGCGCCGGGGGCGGCAGGGAATGTCGCCACTGAATCTGTAGTCGCCCATCTTGATCGGCTAGGATATCAGACGGGCATTGATGTCGCGATCGTGGAAGAGGCCGCCCAGATGGCGCGCGCTATGCGAGCGGAATAAACGATGTTCGAAACGATTTCGGTCACGAATGATACGCGCGGTGTTGCCACTCTGACGCTGAATCGCCCCGACAAGCATAATGCCATGTCGGCGCAGATGATCTCCGAACTGACGCAAGCAGCAGGGCAGTTGGGGGCGGACGACTCGGTGCGGGTTGTGGTCCTGACTGGCGCGGGCAAGAGCTTTTGTGCCGGTGGTGATCTGGGCTGGATGCAGGATCAGATGGCAGCCGACCCCGAAACGCGGTTCACCGAGGCGCGCAAGCTGGCCGAGATGCTGCAGGCGCTGAATACACTGCCGAAACCTCTGATCGGGGCGCTGCAGGGCAATGCGTTCGGGGGCGGTGTTGGGTTGGCCGCGGTCTGTGATGTGGCCATCGGGGTCGACACATTGACCATGGGGCTGACCGAAACGCGGCTTGGGCTGATCCCGGCCACGATTGGTCCGTATGTCATCGCGCGCATGGGCGAGGCACGGTCGCGGCGGGTTTTTATGTCTGCACGCCATTTCGATGCCAGTGAGGCGGTTGAGCTTGGCTTGTTGGCGAAAGTGGTTGCAGCCGTCGATCTGCCCGATGCGGTCGAAGTCGAAGTGACCCCCTATTTGTCCTGCGCGCCGGGGGCTGTCGCTTCGGCCAAGGGATTGGTACGTGATTTGGGGCCAAGAATAGATGACACGGTAATCGACCAGACGATCCGCGCTTTGGTTGGCCGTTGGGAAACCAACGAGGCCAAAGAGGGAATCGCCGCCTTTTTCGAGAAACGAAAACCAACCTGGATTAGTAAGGATTAGACGATAGCCGCCGTGCCGCGGCGATTGGAATCACTCTTCCGGAATAACCTTTGATGGCAAGCAGATATTTCACGCCCTGCGCGTTTGTGTTCGGTTGACCCTCTGACCCGGCAGGGATAGAGAATGTCCAGTCAACACGCCAATTGACGGCGCACCCTTTGGGGGCATGCGCAGGAAAGGAGCTTTACGTGGAAGACCTGCTGCGGGAGTACCTCCCGATTCTGGTGTTTCTGGCCGTTGCCGTGGGCCTTGGAATCGTCCTGATTCTGGCTGCTGTGGTTCTGGCTGTCCGCAATCCCGACCCCGAAAAGGTCAGCGCATATGAATGTGGCTTCAACGCCTTTGACGATGCGCGGATGAAGTTTGATGTCCGGTTCTATCTGGTCTCGATCCTGTTCATCATTTTCGATCTGGAAATCGCGTTCCTTTTCCCATGGGCCGTGGGCTTTAAGGACATCAGCGATGTGGGCTTCTGGTCCATGATGGTGTTCCTGGGCGTTCTGACCATTGGCTTTGCCTATGAATGGAAGAAAGGGGCCTTGGAATGGGAGTGATGACGGGTGCAAACACCGCCGGCGTCGACAAGGAAGTCGCCACTCAGGCCCTGAATGCCGAGTTGCAGGACAAAGGTTTCCTGCTGACCTCGACCGAGGACATTATCAACTGGGCGCGCACTGGATCGTTGCACTGGATGACATTCGGTCTGGCTTGTTGTGCTGTTGAGATGATGCACACCTCGATGCCGCGCTACGATGCGGAACGGTTTGGCATCGCGCCGCGTGCCTCCCCGCGTCAGTCGGATGTGATGATCGTGGCCGGGACGCTGACCAACAAGATGGCGCCCGCGCTGCGCAAGGTCTATGACCAAATGCCCGAGCCGCGTTATGTGGTCTCGATGGGCTCCTGCGCCAATGGGGGCGGGTATTATCACTATTCTTACTCGGTCGTGCGTGGCTGTGATCGGGTTGTGCCCGTGGATATCTATGTGCCTGGCTGTCCTCCGACCGCTGAGGCGTTGCTATATGGCCTGATGCAGTTGCAACGCAAAATCCGCCGTACCGGCACGATTGTGCGCTGAAGGAGAGGGTGAATGAGCGAAGCACTCAAAGAACTCGGCGCACAGCTGGAACTCAAGCGCACTGATTGCGTTCTGTCCTGGGACGTGACTCATGGCGAACTGAACGTGGATGTGGCCCCGTCGAACCTTGTGGAATTCGTCGAATTCCTGAAATCCGACCCGAACTGCAAGTTCTCGTCTCTGGTCGATATCACCGGCGTCGATTACCCGGAACGCGCCAAGCGTTTCGATGTGGTTTATCACTTCCTGTCCATGTACCAGAATCAGCGGATCCGCCTGCGGGTGTCGATCCGCGAGGAAGACATGGTGCCTTCGATCGTGGATGTTCACCCCTCGGCCAACTGGTTCGAGCGTGAGGTGTTCGACATGTTCGGCGTCCTGTTCTCGGGTCACCCCGATTTGCGGCGCATCCTGACAGACTACGGTTTCCGCGGCTATCCGCTGCGCAAGGATTTCCCGACAACGGGCTATACCGAGGTTCGATATGACGAGGCTGAAAAGCGCGTCGTTTACGAGCCGGTGAGCTTGGTACAGGAATACCGGCAGTTCGATTTCATGTCCCCATGGGAAGGTGCGAATTACATTCTGCCGGGGGATGAAAAACAGGAGTAACCGTCATGTTTGAGTTCCTGATCTGGATAATTCTGGTGGTCGCCACGGTCGTACCGATGATCAAGCTGCTGCCGCATTTCGGGATCAACAAGAACTGGGCGTTTGCCTGCATTATCTCTCCGGCTGTGATTGTCCTGTTGTGGATGATGGCCATGAAGCTGCAAGAGATGGAGCGACGCTGACATGATGGGCGAACTGATCATTTTGGGCGCTTTGGGCGTCTTGCTTGCAGGGGCCGCAGCCAAGGCGGCTGAGGCCGAAAAGGTCCGGGTTCGGGCCGAGGCAAAGAAGAAACGAGGGCGTTGATGGACCCGACAAGCTTTATCCAAGGTATTTGGAGTTTCGGGGACTTTAGCCCTTGGTTGCTCTGGGGGCTTAGTCTAAGTGGCGTTCTTGGAATGGCGGTATGTCTGCGTGAGCTGAAGTATCCTGCGTGGTGGGCGTTCTTAGGGTTCATGCCGATGTTTGCAGTACCAGCTTTCTGTATGATTGCGATGTTGATGCTTCATCGAAAGCGAATTGAGAGGCTATGATGGACGGCTCAAGATACGATGACGGCAGCACGGACGCGCTGAGCGGAGAACAGAAGATCCGCAACTTTAACATTAACTTCGGCCCGCAACACCCTGCGGCGCACGGGGTTTTGCGTCTTGTGCTTGAGTTGGACGGCGAGATTGTCGAGCGCTGCGACCCGCATATCGGCCTGCTGCACCGTGGTACTGAGAAACTGATGGAAAGCCGGACGTACCTGCAGAACTTGCCGTATTTCGACCGTCTGGACTACGTGGCGCCGATGAACCAGGAACATGCCTGGTGTCTGGCCATCGAAAAGCTGACCGGCGTGGAAGTGCCGCGCCGGGGCTCGCTGATCCGGGTTCTGTATTCCGAGATCGGGCGCATCCTGAACCACCTGCTGAACGTGACCACGCAGGCGATGGACGTTGGCGCGCTGACGCCGCCGCTGTGGGGCTTTGAAGAACGCGAAAAGCTGATGGTGTTTTATGAGCGTGCCTGTGGCGCCCGCTTGCACGCCGCTTATTTTCGCCCCGGGGGCGTCCACCAGGATCTGCCACCCGAATTGCTGGACGATATCGAGGCGTGGAGCCATGAATTCCCAGCTGTGCTCGACGACATTGACGGGCTGCTGACCGAAAACCGCATCTTTAAACAGCGCAATGCCGATATTGGCGTCGTGACCGAGGACGACATTCAGAAATATGGCTTTTCGGGCGTGATGGTCCGTGGCTCGGGCCTCGCATGGGACCTGCGCCGCGCGCAGCCCTATGAATGCTATGATGAGTTCGAGTTCCAGATCCCCGTCGGCAAGAACGGCGACTGCTATGACCGCTATCTGGTGCGCATGGAAGAGATGCGTCAGTCACTGCTGATCATCCGCCAAGCCATCGCCAAAATCCGCGAATGCCCCGGTGACGTGCTGGCACGCGGAAAGATCACCCCGCCGAAACGCTCGGACATGAAGACCTCGATGGAGAGCCTGATCCATCACTTCAAACTGTATACCGAAGGCTTCCACGTCCCTGAGGGCGAGGTTTACGCCGCCGTCGAAGCCCCCAAGGGTGAGTTCGGCGTCTATCTGGTCGCCGACGGCACCAACAAACCCTACCGCGCCAAACTGCGCGCGCCGGGCTTCCTGCACCTGCAAGCCATGGATCACGTCGCCGGAGGGCACCAACTGGCCGACGTCGCCGCCATCATCGGTACCATGGATGTCGTATTTGGAGAGATTGACCGCTAATGCTCCGCCGTCTTCACCCCGAACAACCCGATGCTTTCGCCTTCACGGCTGCCAACCAGCAATGGGCCGAAGCACAGATCACCAAATACCCCGAAGGTCGTCAGGCCAGCGCGGTGATTCCGCTGCTGTGGCGCGCGCAAGAGCAGGAGGGGTGGCTGTCCCGCCCGGCGATTGAATCCGTCGCTGACATGCTGGGCATGGCGTATATTCGCGTTCTTGAGGTCGCCTCGTTCTACTTCATGTTCCAGCTGCAACCGGTTGGATCGGTGGCGCATATTCAGGTATGCGGCACGACGTCGTGCATGATCTGCGGGGCCGAGGACTTGATCGCGGTCTGCAAGGACAAGATCGCCGCCAAGCCGCATGCTTTGTCCGCAGATGGTAAGCTGAGTTGGGAAGAGGTGGAATGCCTCGGCTCTTGCACCAACGCTCCAATGGCGCAGATCGGCAAGGACTATTATGAAGACCTGACCGCCGAGAACTTTGGCAAGATCATCGACGATCTGGCGGCGGGCAAAGTGCCGACACCGGGCCCGCAGAACGGGCGTTATGCGGCGGAACCGTTGAGCGGTTTAAGCAGCTTGACCGAGTATGAGGCGGGCAAGCCTAAATACAATGCGAGCGTCGAGCTGGCTTCTGATCTGGGGGACACTGTCAAACGCATCGACGGAACCGAGGTGCCCATCCTGACCCCTTGGCTGGGTAAGGATGGAAAGGCGGCGGCAACACAGACTGCTCCGAAGCCCCCGAAAGAACCCGAGACACCAAAGTCTGCTGTGAAGCAGGCCGAAGAGGCGAAAGCCAAGGCCGAGACGGATGGCGAAGAACAACCCGAGACTTTGACCGAGCCACGCGGTGGCAAGGCAGATAACCTCAAGCTGCTCAAAGGGGTCGGACCGAAGTTGGAAGAAACGCTGAACGGGCTGGGCTTCTATCACTACGACCAGATCGCAGGATGGACACCCGAACATGTGGCCTGGGTCGATGCGCGGCTGAAGTTCAAAGGCCGGATCGAACGCGACGGCTGGATTGAGCAGGCGAAAAGCCTGGCCTCGGGCCAAGAGACAGAATTTGCTAAACGTGCCAAGGAAGATGGCACATACGAAGACTAGATGACGGTGCCCATTCGGGCATCAGGGTAAGATGGATAAGGACAAGGAACTGGCCATAGCCCGAAAGGGTCGACATATCGGCATTGTCATTGCGGTGACGATGGTGATTTGGCTTTCCATGAACCTGTTCATCGGTCCCGCGCTGGGTTTGACCGCTCGGTATGCGCTGCTGTTTGATTTCGCCGCACTGGCGGGTTTCATCTATGCGGGCGTCAACATATTTCAACTCTGGCGTATGCGTCAGGACAGCTGAAGGTAACACGCGATGCTGAAGGATCAGGACCGGATCTTTACCAACATCTACGGGATGCATGAGCGCACATTGCGGGGCGCACAGGCGCGCGGGCATTGGGACGGCACGGCTGGCCTGATCGACAAGGGTCGCGACTGGATCATCCAGACGATGAAGGACTCGGGCCTGCGGGGTCGTGGTGGCGCGGGCTTTCCGACCGGTCTGAAATGGTCGTTCATGCCCAAGGAAAGCGACGGTCGTCCTGCCTATCTGGTTGTGAATGCGGATGAATCCGAGCCCGGAACCTGCAAGGACCGCGAGATCATGCGCCATGATCCGCACACGCTGATCGAGGGCTGCCTGATCGCTTCTTTCGCGATGAATGCGCATACTTGCTACATCTACCTGCGCGGCGAATATATTCGCGAGCGTGAGGCCCTGCAGGCAGCGATTGACGAAGCATATGATGCGGGCCTGTTGGGCAAGAACGCCGCAGGCTCGGGCTGGGATTTCGACCTGTTCCTGCATCACGGTGCCGGGGCCTATATCTGCGGCGAGGAAACCGCCCTGATCGAAAGCCTTGAGGGCAAGAAGGGCATGCCCCGAATGAAGCCTCCGTTCCCGGCGGGCGCTGGCCTCTATGGCTGCCCGACGACCGTGAACAATGTGGAATCGATCGCCGTTGTGCCGACGATCCTGCGCCGGGGCGCAGATTGGTTTGCGGGCTTTGGTCGCCAGAACAATGCAGGCACCAAGCTGTTTGCGATCTCGGGCCATGTGAACAACCCCTGCGTCGTCGAAGAGGCGATGTCGATCTCGTTCGAAGAGCTGATCGAGACCCATTGCGGCGGTATTCGCGGCGGCTGGGACAATTTGCTGGCGGTGATTCCGGGCGGCTCGTCAGTACCATGTGTGCGCGGCGAGAATATGCGCGACGCGATCATGGATTTCGATTACCTGCGCAACGATCTGGGCTCGGGGCTTGGGACGGCTGCGGTGATCGTGATGGACAAATCCACCGATATCATCAAGGCGATTTGGCGGCTGTCGAAGTTCTACAAGCACGAAAGCTGTGGCCAGTGTACGCCGTGCCGCGAAGGCACCGGCTGGATGATGCGCGTGATGGACCGTCTTGTGCGCGGCGAGGCCGAGCTGGAAGAGATCGACATGCTGTTCGATGTGACCAAACAGGTCGAAGGTCACACAATCTGCGCCTTGGGCGACGCGGCCGCTTGGCCGATCCAGGGTTTGATCCGCAACTTCCGCGAAGAGATCGAGGATCGCATAAAGGCGCAGAAATCCGGTCGCACCGGCGCGATGGCGGCGGAGTAACTTTTGATGGAGACCTTTGCAGAATACGGTCATGCTGTTGCATCGGTGGTGATTTTCACCCTGGTCGTGCTGTTTATGGCTCCGTTCACAGCCCTGGCAAAGCAGGGCAAAGGACTTGCGCCCGGTGCAACGCCTGAACAGGACTACTCGGATAAGGCGTATCGTCTGAACCGTGCCTATCTGAATGGGACCGAAACACTGCCTGCCTATGTGGCCGTAACGTTCGCCGCTATTCTGATGGGTGCCAATCCATTCTGGGTAAATCTGTTGGCTTCGCTTGCCTTGGTTGCACGGCTGGTAATGCTGTTTGTCCATATTCGTGGATTTGGTCGTCCAAACAGTGGCTTAAGGTCCGTTCTCTACGTGATTGGCTGGGCTTGTATGGTCGTAATGGGCATCATTGCACTGGTGGCGGCGTTCTGATGGTGGCAAGGCGGATGCATCGGAACAAGACCCTTGGGGCAGGCGTAGTCCGGTCGGTCGCCGTTGGGGCGTTATTTGCGGTCTCGGCCTGTGGACTGATAACCCCATCTTCGGATCAGGTTAGGTTTGATGGCCAGTATTTCCGCACCAAGGTGAAGCCGGTCGACAAAAAAAGGTCACCTACAGAATTCACAGTGGTGGTCAACGGCGTCTCTGCTTCCTTGGACGGGGCCCGTGAGGCAGGACGCTTTGAAGGAACAAAGTTCTGTATCACCAGTTTTGGGTCATCTCGCATTGACTGGGCTGTTGGTCCGGACACCGAGCCTGAAAAGTTGCGCGTGGTAGACGACAAATTGACCTTTGCAGGGCGGTGTCGCCGTCCATGATGCAGATGCAGACATATCATGCTGGGTTGCGGCGGGCGTTATTGCATAACGTCCAGTCCGCAGGTCGTCTTGGTGGAACCAAGACGAAAGGATGTGTCATGCAAGGACTAAAAGCTCTGACGGTTTTCGCAGTATTGGGCATGCCTGCCCTGGCTGAGGCGAAACCGCCTTTGCGCGAAGTCAAAGAGATTGACGACGAACTCTATTACATCGCGATCGCAAACGAGATTTCGGAACTCTGCCCGTCGATCAGCGGACGCCGTCTGAAAGCGATTGGTGTGATGTGGGACCTTAGGTCCAAAGCGAACAAACTGGGGTATTCGGACACGGAAATCCGGGCCTATGTGGACTCGGACGCCGAAAAGGACCGTATGCGCGCTAAAGGCGAAGCGTATCTGGCCGCCAATGGCGTATCTTACGACAACCCCACTTCCTTTTGCTCGTTGGGCAAAAAGGAAATCGATAGAAACAGCGCCATTGGCGTGTATTTGAGGGCGAACTGAAAGCCATGTCTGACCTCCGCAAAGTGAATATCGACGGGCAGGAAATCGAAGTTGATGGCTCGATGACCCTGATCCAAGCTTGTGAAGAGGCCGGGGTCGAAGTCCCGCGTTTCTGCTACCACGAGCGTCTTTCTATTGCCGGAAACTGCCGGATGTGTCTGGTCGAAGTCGTCGGTGGGCCGCCGAAACCGGCGGCGTCCTGCGCGATGCAGGTGCGCGACCTGCGTCCGGGGCCGGAAGGTCAGGCACCGGTGGTCAAGACGAACTCGCCCATGGTTAAGAAGGCCCGCGAAGGGGTGATGGAGTTCCTGCTGATCAATCACCCGCTGGATTGCCCCATCTGCGATCAGGGTGGCGAATGTGATCTGCAGGATCAGGCGATGGCCTACGGTGTTTCGGGCTCGCGCTTCAAAGAAGCCAAGCGCGCGGTTGATGATCTGGATTTGGGGCCATTGGTCGGCACCGCGATGACGCGCTGCATCAGCTGCACGCGCTGTGTGCGCTTCACCACCGAGGTTGCCGGGATCACCCAGATGGGCCAGACCGGGCGCGGTGAAGACGCCGAGATCACCTCGTATCTGAACGAGACCCTGCAATCGAATCTGCAGGGGAACATCATTGACTTGTGCCCGGTTGGGGCGCTGACCTCGAAGCCCTATGCCTTTACCGCCCGTCCGTGGGAGCTGACCAAGACCGAAAGCGTCGATGTCATGGATGCTCTGGGCTCAAACATTCGCGTAGATACCAAGGGACGCGAAGTGATGCGGTTCCTTCCGCGCAACCATGATGGCGTGAACGAGGAATGGATCAGCGACAAGACGCGGTTTGTCTGGGATGGGCTGCGTCGCCAGCGTCTGGACAAGCCTTACGTGCGTGAGAATGGCAAATTGCGCCCGGCGACCTGGCCCGAGGCTTTGACCAAAGCCGCCGAAGCGCTGAAAGGAGCCGAGAAACCCGCCGGTATCGTGGGAGATCTGGCCCCGGTTGAGGCTGCGTTTGCCCTGAAACAGATGATCGAGGGGCAGGGCGGTGTTGTCGAATGCCGTACCGACGGTGCCAAGTTGCCTGCGGGCAATCGCGGGGCTTATGCCGGCACCGCCGCGATCGAAGATATCGACTCGGCAGAGCGTATATTGCTGATCGGCACCAACCCGCGCGACGAAGCGCCGGTTCTGAACGCGCGTATTCGCAAAGCGTGGGCGCATGGGGCCGAGGTGGCCCTGGTCGGGCCCGCCGCCGAACTGACGTATCCCTACCACCATATGGGTGACGACCGCGCCGCCCTGCAGGCTGCGCTGGATATGGGCGGTGATGATGAGATCAAGGGTAAGCCGTCACTGGTGATCGTTGGTCAGGGTGCGTTGCAAGAGGCTGACGGGGCCGCCGTTTTGGCCGCGGCTCAAGCCATTGCCGCCAACACCGAAAGCGGCCTGATCGTTCTGCACACCGCAGCATCGCGTGTCGGCGCAATGGACGTGGACGCGACGAACGACAGTGGCATGGACGCAGTCAGCGCTGCAGACGTGATCTACAACCTCGGCGCGGATGAGGTCGAGATTGGTGAGGGTGCCTTTGTCATCTATCAGGGCAGCCACGGAGATCGGGGTGCACACCGTGCCGACGTGATCCTGCCTGGCGCGGCCTACACCGAGGAAAACGGCCTGTTCGTCAACACCGAAGGCCGCCCGCAACTGGCCATGCGTGCTGGCTTTGCGCCCGGTGAGGCCAAGGAAAACTGGGCGATCCTGCGTGCGCTCTCGGCCGAGCTGGGTGCCACATTGCCTTTCGACTCGCTGGCGCAATTGCGCACCACTCTGATCGAGGCGGTTCCACATCTGGCCCGCGTTGATGAGGTGATCGAGAACGAAGCTCAGGTGTTGGATGCAGGTCCGCTAGGCAAGGCAACCTTCCGATATGCCGTCAAGGATTTCTATCTGACCAACCCGATTGCCCGGGCGTCGCAGTTGATGGCCGAGCTCTCGGCGCAGGCGCTGGCTCTTAAATCCGAGAAGATTGCAGCGGAATGAACCAGAACTGTTTCATATCGCAGGGTAAGGCGACTGCCGGGCGGCAGTACGCCGCGCCTGATTTGTGTGTGAAACTCAAGATTAAGGGTGGCGCAATGGCGACAGATGCTGTTTACACCAACGCGCCGACCCAGCCGCTTAATGCGCAGGCATCTGGCCTTCGTATCGCGCGCGTAAAACGGAATACCCACGGTGTGAGGACCAATGGCTGAATTCTTTAACACCCCAGGCGGAATAGCCATCATCATTCTGGCGCAAGTGCTTGCAGTCGTTGCCTTTGTGATGATCTCTCTGTTGTTCCTCGTCTATGGCGACCGCAAGATTTGGGCAGCGGTCCAGATGCGCCGGGGGCCCAACGTGGTGGGTGTCTATGGCCTGCTGCAATCGGTGGCGGATGCGCTGAAATACGTGGTGAAAGAGGTTGTCATTCCAGCCGGCGCCGACCGCACGGTCTTTATGCTGGCGCCGCTGACATCCTTCGTGCTTGCGATGATCGCCTGGGCGGTGATCCCGTTCAACGATGGCTGGGTTCTATCCGACCTGAACGTGGCGATCCTTTATGTCTTTGCCGTATCGTCGTTGGAAGTTTATGGCGTGATTATGGGTGGTTGGGCGTCGAACTCAAAGTACCCATTCCTTGGGTCACTGCGGTCTGCGGCGCAGATGATCTCGTATGAGGTCTCGTTGGGCCTGATCATCATCGGCGTGATCATCTCGACCGGGTCGATGAATTTTGGAAACATCGTCGAGGCACAGGACGGTCGGTTTGGCTTCTTCAGCTGGTACTGGCTGCCACATTTCCCGATGGTGTTCCTGTTCTTCATCTCGGCGCTGGCCGAAACCAACCGACCACCCTTTGACCTACCCGAGGCGGAATCGGAACTGGTGGCAGGCTATCAGGTCGAATACTCGGCCACACCCTTCCTGCTGTTCATGGCAGGTGAATACATCGCCATCTTCCTGATGTGCGCGTTGATCTCTCTGCTGTTCTTTGGTGGCTGGCTGTCGCCGATCCCCGGCCTGCCGGATGGCGTTTTGTGGATGGTCGCCAAGATGGCGTTCTTCTTCTTCCTCTTCGCGATGGTCAAGGCGATCACGCCCCGCTACCGCTACGACCAGCTGATGCGTCTGGGGTGGAAGGTGTTCCTGCCATTCTCGCTGGTATGGGTGGTTTTCGTGGCCTTCGCGGCGAAATTCGACTGGTTCTGGGGCGCGTTCGCCCGTTGGAGCGTAGGAGGCTGATATGACCCAAATCGACTATACCCGCGCCGCCAAATACTTTCTGCTGCAGGACTTCTGGGTCGGGATGAAGTTGGGGTTGAAGTACTTCTTTGCCCCCAAGGCCACCGTGAACTACCCGCATGAAAAGGGACCGCTGTCCCCTCGTTTTCGTGGTGAACACGCTCTGCGTCGTTATCCAAACGGCGAAGAACGCTGCATCGCCTGCAAACTGTGCGAGGCGATCTGCCCGGCTCAGGCCATCACCATCGACGCCGAACCGCGCGAAGACGGCAGCCGCCGCACCACGCGGTATGATATCGACATGACCAAGTGCATCTATTGCGGCTTCTGTCAGGAGGCCTGCCCGGTCGATGCCATTGTCGAAGGTCCGAATTTCGAATTCGCCACGGAAACCCGCGAAGAGCTGTTCTACGACAAGGAAAAACTGCTCGACAACGGTGAGCGCTGGGAAGCCGAGATCGCCCGCAATCTGGAAATGGATGCGCCGTACCGATGAATGACACGCCGACAAATCCGTTCGAGCTGATGATGCGTCAGGCTCAGGACATGGCCAAAGCCATGAACCCGGCGATGGAGAACTTCTCGCCCAAAGGGTTCGAGGCGCTTTGGCCGACCATGCCCAAAGAAATCATGGAGATGATGTTCGGCAACACCGTCAACAAGGACGGGCTGGACGCCAAAACCCGCCTGTTGCTGACGCTGGCCGGGCTGACCTGTCAGGGCGCGCAGGCCGATACCGCGGTGCGTCAAACCGTGCGTCACGCTCTGGAAGCCGGGGCCAGAAAACAAGAGATCGTGGAAACGATCGGTCAGATGTCGGTGTTTGCTGGCATCCCGGCCATGACCCGCGCGCTTGATCTGGCGCAAGAGGTCATGGACGACAACAAGGATGAGGATCAATGACCGTCTTTGCCTTTTATCTGTTTGCCATCAGCGCCATCACCGGCGGGCTGTTCACGGTGATCAGCCGCCAGCCGGTTCACTCGGTGCTGTGGCTGATCCTGTCCTTCCTGTCCTCGGCGGGGCTGTTCGTGCTGCTGGGGGCTGAATTCGTGGCGATGCTGTTGATCATCGTCTATGTGGGCGCGGTCGCGGTGCTGTTCCTGTTCGTAGTGATGATGCTGGACGTGGATTTTGCCGAGCTCAAGGCCGAGATGGCGCGTTATATGCCGTTGGCCCTGCTGATCGGTCTGGTCATTCTGATGCAGTTCGTCATGGCCTTCGGGGCATGGGACAGCGCGCAGGGTGTTGAGGCCAATCTGGCGCAACCGGTTCCGACCGACCGCCACAATACCGAGGCTCTGGGCGTCATCCTGTACGATCAATACTTCCTTCTGTTCCAACTGGCGGGCTTGATCCTTCTGGTGGCAATGATCGGTGCCATCGTGCTGACCCTGCGCCACCGTCAAGACATCAAGCGTCAGGACATCATCGGCCAGATGATGCGCGACCCGGCCAAGGCGATGGAGCTGAAGGACGTGAAACCGGGGCAGGGGTTGTGAGATTGGCGATGGCTTTTTCTGCACTAATTAGCTCGGTTTCGATGTTAAGCGCCGAAGATACCGAAGGTTTGGAGCCGCTTCCTCCTGAAGTGTGCATTGGCTTCGATGGTTCTTTCGATTTCAGTGTTCCGGGTGTCTACGATTGGTGGATTGCTGAAGAGGTTGGTTGCCCGAACCCAGGTTTCCATTGGACCGTAATGTCATGCACATCGGGTGAAACACTGGATGTCAGAGTTAGCGGTAAGCGATCGGACGGGCAGCAGATTGATTTCAATCCCGAGATACAAGAATTGCGGGAAAAATATGCCAATCTAGATACCCCGCCTGACATCAACATTGTTTTTGATGATCTTACGGCTCTTGGCGCGGAACCGATTGTTCGCGGAGAGAGACTCGATCCGGGGAAATTCTGTAAAACGGGAACAGTCTCAGACGAAGGCGAGGCGAAGCTATGATCGGACTTGAACACTATCTTACGGTCGCGGCGACGCTGTTCGTCATCGGCATCTTCGGTCTCTTCCTGAACCGCAAGAACGTCATCATCCTGCTGATGAGCATCGAGTTGATGCTTTTGGCGGTGAATATCAACCTCGTGGCGTTTTCCAGTTTCCTCGGCGATCTGGTCGGGCAGGTATTTACCTTGTTCGTGCTGACCGTTGCGGCGGCCGAGGCGGCGATTGGTCTGGCCATTCTGGTCTGCTTCTTCCGCAACCGTGGCACCATCGCGGTTGAAGACGTCAATATGATGAAGGGCTAAGAGAACTATGGAAACCACCATCCTCTTTGCCCCGCTGGTGGGCGCATTGATCTGCGGCTTTGGCTGGCGGTTCATTGGTGAGAAAGCTGCCATGTGGACGGCCACGGGCCTGCTGTTTCTGGCCTGTCTTCTGTCGTGGATCGTGTTCTTCACCTTCGACGGCGTGACGCAACAGATCGAGATCATGCGCTGGATCGAGAGTGGCTCGTTGTCGACAAGCTGGGCCATCCGTCTGGACCGTCTGACCGCGATCATGCTGATCGTGGTGACGACCGTCTCAGCGCTCGTGCACCTCTATTCCTTTGGCTACATGGATCACGACCCGCAGTGGCGTGAAGGCGAAAGCTATAAGCCGCGTTTCTTCGCCTATCTGTCCTTCTTCACCTTTGCGATGCTGATGCTGGTGACGGCGGACAATCTGGTGCAGATGTTCTTTGGCTGGGAAGGCGTGGGTGTCGCTTCATACCTGCTGATCGGGTTCTATTATCGCAAGCCATCGGCCAATGCGGCTGCGATGAAGGCATTCATCGTCAACCGGGTCGGAGATTTTGGCTTTGCGCTGGGGATTTTCGCGCTGTTCTTCCTGACGGACAGCATCAACTTCTCGGACATCTTCGCCTCGGCGCCCGCCTTGGCCGAAGAGAAACTGCACTTCCTGTGGGGCGAATGGACCGCTGTTGAGGTCATCTGCGTGCTGCTGTTCATCGGCGCGATGGGGAAATCGGCGCAGTTGATCCTGCACACATGGCTGCCGGACGCGATGGAAGGCCCGACGCCCGTTTCGGCCCTGATCCACGCCGCGACCATGGTCACGGCCGGTGTGTTCCTGGTCTGCCGCATGTCGCCGCTGATGGAGTTCGCTCCGGGTGCGACCGGGTTCATCACCGTGCTGGGCGCAACGACTGCGTTCTTTGCCGCGACCGTGGGTCTGGTTCAGACCGACATCAAGCGCGTTATCGCCTATTCAACCTGTTCGCAGCTGGGTTACATGTTCGTGGCCGCAGGTGTCGGCATGTATTCGGCGGCGATGTTCCACCTGTTCACACACGCGTTCTTCAAGGCGCTGTTGTTCCTTGGGGCAGGCTCTGTGATCCACGCCATGCATCATGAACAAGAGATGACCGAATACGGTGGGCTGCGCAAAAAGATCCCCTATACGTTCTGGGCGATGATGATCGGCACGCTGGCCATCACAGGTGTCGGCATCCCGCTGACGCATTTCGGTTTCGCTGGCTTCCTGTCGAAAGATGCGATCATCGAGAGCGCCTATGCCGGTGGGTCCTCCTACGGCTTCTGGCTGCTGGTCGTAGCGGCGGCGTTTACGTCCTTCTACAGCTGGCGTCTGATCTTCCTGACCTTCTACGGCACGCCGCGCGGCGACAAGCATACGCACGACCATGCGCATGAAAGCCCGATGGTCATGCTGGTGCCGCTGGGCGTTCTCTCGCTGGGCGCGGTCTTTGCGGGCATGATTTGGTACGGCAACTTCTTCGGCCACGCGGACAAGGTGGGTAAGTTCTACGGTATTCCGGTGGCTGAGGCGTCCGAGCATGCCGAGGCTGGTGATCACGGCACAGCCGACGCGCATGGCGATGATAGTCACGCTGATGCAGGCCACGGCGACGATCACGCGGATGAAGGTCATGGTGAAAAGGATGCTCATGGCGATCATCACTATGTCTTCGCGGGTGAGCCGGGCGAGGGCGCGCTGTATATGGCGCCGGACAACCATGTGCTGGACGATGCGCATGCGGCGCCTAAGTGGGTCAAGTTTTCACCCTTTGTGGCCATGCTGTTGGGCTTTGCGATGGCCTATTGGTTCTACATCGTGAACCCATCGCTGCCAGGACGCCTGGCTCAGAACCAGCGGCCGCTGTACCTGTTCCTGCTGAACAAATGGTACTTTGACGAGATCTACAACGTGATCTTCGTCAAACCCACCGTGGCGCTTGGCCGGTTCCTGTGGAAACGCGGTGATGGCAACACCATTGACGGCTTCCTGAATGGTATCGCGATGGGCGTTGTTCCCTTCTTCACCCGCCTCGCAGGCAAGGCGCAGACGGGCTACATCTTTACTTATGCCTTCTGGATGGTCTTGGGGATTGCAGCCCTTGTCACCTGGATGTCGATCGGCGGAGGCGCACACTAATGGATAATATCCTCTCGATCGTTACTTTCATCCCCGCTGTGGCAGCGGCCATTCTGGCCCTGTTCCTGCATGGGGATGACGATGCCGCGCAGCGCAACGCGAAATGGGTCGCGCTGGTGGCGACCACGGTGACGTTCCTTGTCTCGATCGGCATCTATACGGGCTTTGACTCCTCAAACACCGGCTTTCAGATGGTGGAAGAGGGCGAGTGGCTGCTGGGCCTGAAATACAAGATGGGCGTGGACGGCATCAGCGTGTTGTTCGTGCTGCTGACCACCTTCATCATGCCGCTGACGATTCTGGCCAGCTGGAATGTGACCGACCGGGTCAAGGAATACATGATCGCCTTCCTGCTGCTGGAAACGCTGATGCTGGGCGTGTTCATGGCACTGGATCTGGTGCTGTTCTACCTGTTCTTCGAGGCCGGTCTGATCCCGATGTTCCTGATCATCGGTATCTGGGGCGGGGCGAACCGCATCTATGCCAGCTTCAAGTTCTTCCTCTATACCTTCCTCGGCTCGGTGCTGATGCTGGTGGCGATGGTTGCGATGTATGCGGATGCGGGCACCACGGATATCGAGGCGCTGATGAGCCATCAGTTCTCGTCTGAAAGCTTCAGCGTGATGGGTGTCTATGTGGTCGGCGGAATGCAGACGCTGATGTTCCTGGCCTTCTTCGCGTCCTTCGCGGTGAAAATGCCGATGTGGCCGGTGCATACTTGGTTGCCGGACGCGCACGTTCAGGCCCCGACGGCGGGGTCGGTCGTGCTGGCGGCGATCCTGCTGAAGATGGGCGGCTATGGCTTCCTGCGGTTTAGCTTGCCGATGTTCCCAGTGGGCTCGGCGGTGATGACCGATCTGGTGCTGTGGATGTCGGCGATTGCGGTTGTCTACACCTCGCTGGTGGCGCTGGTGCAGGAGGATATGAAAAAGCTGATCGCCTATTCCTCGGTCGCGCATATGGGTTTTGTGACCATGGGTATTTTTGCGGCGAACCAGCAGGGGATTGATGGCGCGATCTTCCAGATGATCAGCCATGGGTTCATCTCTGCTGCACTGTTCTTGTGCGTCGGCGTGATCTATGACCGCATGCACACCCGCGATATTGACGCTTATGGCGGCTTGGTGATCCGGATGCCCGCTTATGCGCTGGTCTTCATGCTGTTCACCATGGCGAATGTCGGCCTGCCGGGAACCTCGGGCTTTATCGGCGAATTCCTGACCCTGATGGGCGCCTTCCAGGTAAACACATGGGTAACGGCAGTGGCTGCGACCGGGGTGATCTTCTCGGCCGGCTATGCACTGTGGCTATACCGTCGCGTGGTCTTTGGCGATCTCATCAAGGAAAGCCTCAAAGCGATGACTGACATGACCTCGCGCGAACGGCTGATCTTTGCGCCGCTGATCGTGATGACAATCCTGCTGGGCGTTTATCCGTCGCTGGTGACCGATGTGATCGGCAACTCGACCGCCGCACTGATTTCGAACTATGACACGGCTCTGGCCGCGGCTGAGGCCGTGATCCAGACAGCCGCTTCGCATTAAGGGAGCTTCGGAGATGATCCAAGCTGATCTGACAATCATCCTGCCAGAGATCGTGCTGGCCGTATATGCGATGGCGGCGCTGATCGGGGCTGTCTACACCACAAAGGACGGGCTTGCCCCGGTTCTGATCTGGGTGACCTCGGGCCTGATGGCGCTGCTGGCGATCTGGATCGCCACCAATGGCGACGGTGTGAACGTGGCCTTCAATGGCATGTTCGTCGATGACGGTTTCTCGCGCTTTGCCAAGGTTGCGATCCTGCTATCTGCGGCAGCCGTTCTGTTGATGAGCCAGGATTACATGTCGCGTCGCGGGCTGTTGCGGTTCGAATACCCCTTGCTGGTGGCACTTGCCGCCGTGGGTATGATGATGATGGTCAGCGCCGGTGATCTGATGTCCCTTTACATGGGGTTGGAGCTGCAATCGCTGGCGCTGTACGTCGTGGCCGCTCTGCGCCGCGACAGTGCGAAATCGACTGAGGCCGGCCTGAAGTATTTCGTTCTGGGCGCGCTAAGCTCGGGCCTGCTGCTGTATGGAGCGTCGCTGGTTTACGGCTTCACCGGGACCACGCTGTTCTCGGGCATCATCCAGACGGTCCATCACGGCGACGTCTCGGTTGGCCTGCTGTTTGGTCTGATCTTCCTGATCTCGGGTCTGGCCTTCAAGGTCTCGGCGGTGCCGTTCCATATGTGGACACCGGATGTGTACGAAGGCTCCCCCACGCCGATCACCGCCTTCTTTGCCACTGCGCCCAAAGTGGCCGCGATGGCGCTGTTTGCGCGGTTGCTGCATGACGCGTTCGGCGGCGTGATCAAGGACTGGCAGCAGGTGATCGTTCTGCTCTCGGTCCTGTCGATGCTGTTGGGTGCGGTGGCTGCGATTGGGCAGCGTGACATCAAGCGACTGATGGCGTTTTCGTCGATTGCGCATATGGGCTATGCGTTGATCGGTCTGGCGGCGGGTACTGAAATGGGCGTCAAGGCGATGCTGATGTATCTGGCGATCTATGTGACCATGAATATCGGCACCTTTGCGTTCATTCTGATGATGGAGCGGGACGGTAAGCCCGTCACGGATATTGACGCGCTGCGGCAGTATTCCAAACGTGACCCGGGCAAGGCGCTTGCGGTTCTGATCCTAATGTTTAGCCTTGCCGGCGTCCCGCCAATGCTGGGCTTCTTCGCCAAGTTCGGCGTCTGGCAAGCAGGTGTCAGCGCGGGCCTGACGGGTCTGGTGATCGTGTCGGCCATCGCATCCGTCATCGGTGCATTCTATTACCTGCGGATCGTGTTCTACATGTATTTCGGAGAAGAAAACGAAGACCCGATTGAAACGCGGTCGACGCCTGTTCTGTGGGTCGCCCTGATGGGGTCGGCTGCTTTGATGCTGGTGGGAATTTTCTATCAGTTTGGTGTTGAAGGCGCGGCAGCTGCTGCTGCGGCGACGCTTGTCAATTAACCCTGAAATCACACAAATCAGAGGGGCTCGGTCGTTGGACCGGGCCTTTTTGACATGACGGATTGGCCGCAAGGTTACGGTTTGCATGTGTTGCAAACGGTTGACAGTACGTTGAACGAAGCTGCTCGCATCGCACCAACGGCGACGGGGCCGGTATGGATCATGTCCTATAACCAAACCGCGGCGCGTGGACGTCGGGGTCGTGCATGGGCCAATCCCGTTGGAAACTTGGCTGCCACTTTATTGATGCGACCAAGTGGTAATCCCGAACAGGCAGCGTTGCGGAGCTTTGTTGCAGCCCTCGCTCTGTTTGATGCCTGTGTTGCTGTCTCGGGGCGGTCCGATGGGCTGTCTTTGAAATGGCCAAATGATGTGCTGCTGAACGGCGGAAAACTTGCGGGGATATTGCTGGAGGGTACGGGCCAAGGGCGCGACCTGTCTCACTTGGCGATTGGGATCGGGGTCAATCTGTCTCAGTCCCCACCAACCGACGCGCTGGAGGAGGGTGCGGTCCGACCCGTTTCGCTTTTGTCCGAGACCGGCGCAGACGTCATGCCCGAGGATTTCCTGACAGAATTGGCCGCCGCGTTTGCTCGCTATGAGACGCAGTTCGTGACTTATGGGTTCGAGCCGATCCGTACGGCATGGTTGGATCGGGCCGCGCGTTTGGGCGAAGTGATTACTGCCAAAACAGCGACATCCGAAACGGTGGGCACTTTTGAAACGGTGGACGCCAGCGGCAACCTTGTCCTAAACACCGCCAAAGGCCGGGTCGCGATCCCAGCCGCCGACGTGTATTTCTGAGAGGAACGCAAATGCTTTTGGCTATCGATTGCGGCAACACAAACACTGTTTTTTCGATCTGGGATGGCAAGCAGTTTCTGTGCACCTTGCGCACCTCGACCCATCATTCCCGCACGGCAGATGCCTATTTCACATGGTATTCGACATTGGTGAAACACTACGAGATCGAGGCGGACATCACCGATGTAGTGATCGCCTCGACCGTGCCGCGCGTGGTGTTTAACCTTCGTATTTTCGCGGATCGGTTCTTTGGTTGCCGCCCGTTGGTCGTTGGCAAACCTGAATGCCTTTTGCCGGTGGCCCCGCGCATTGATGAGGGCACTATTCCAGGACCGGACAGGCTGGCCAATGCGGTCGGGGCTTTCGACAGGCATGGCGGAGACGTTGTGGTGGTCGACTTCGGGACTGCCACCAATTTCGATGTTGTGGCCTCGGATGGTGCCTACGTTGGGGGCATCATTGCGCCGGGCGTGAACCTCAGCCTTGAGGCGCTTCACCAAGGTGCTGCGGCGCTGCCGCATATTGATATCACGCGCCCCGACAAAGTCATTGGTACGAATACAGTTGGCTGCATTCAATCCGGCGTGTACTGGGGGTATTCCGGCTTGATCGAAGGACTGATTGCGCGGATCAAGGCTGAGTACGGCCATCCGATGAAGGTTGTCGGAACCGGGGGGCTTGCCCCACTGTTTGATCAGGCGGATGTAGGGTTTGACGCGATCGAAGATGATCTGACGATGCACGGACTGACCGTGATCCATCGCTATAACAAGGAAAATGGCTCAACATGAGCAGTGAACGACTGATCTATCTGCCGCTGGGCGGTGCAGGTGAAATCGGCATGAACGCCTATGTCTACGGCTATGGAAAGCCGGGGCAGGAAAGGCTGATCCTCGTCGATCTTGGCGTGACCTTTCCGGATATGGATACGACGCCGGGCGTCGATTTGATCCATGCCGATATCTCTTGGCTGCAAGAGCGGGCCGACCGGCTGGAAGCGGTTTTTGTGACCCACGCGCATGAGGATCACGTCGGCGCAGTGGCCCATTGCTACGAGGCTTTGGGTGCCCCGGTTTATGCGCGCGCTTTCACCGCCAATATTGCACGCCGCAAAATGGAAGAGCATGGCCATCCCGAGGATGCGGTTCAAACGGTTTCGCCCTGGCCCGAGCAGGTTCAGGTGGGGCCGTTCTCGGTGGGTTTCCTGCCGGTCTCGCATTCGATCCCGGAAAGTGCGGCGTTGGTAATAGATACGCCAGCGGGACGGATCGTACATTCAGGTGACTTCAAGCTGGACACCAACCCGGTGGTGGGTGAGCCTTTCGACGCCGATTTGTGGGCCGAGATTGCCAAACCGGGCGTCAAGACGCTGGTTTGTGACAGCACCAATGTATTCTCGTCCCATGACGGACGATCGGAATCCGAGGTTGGCCCCGAGATCACCAAGCTGGTCGAAAGCGCCGAAGGGATGGTTGTTGCAACCACCTTCGCGTCCAACGTTGCGCGAGTGAAAACCCTGGCCGAGGCGGGGCAGCGGGCTGGACGCTCGGTTGTGTTGCTGGGCCGCGCGATGCGCCGCATGATTGAGGCAGCGACCGAAACGGGTATCCTGTCGGATTTCCCCAAAGTCATCAGTGCAGAAGAGGCGGCGGATGTACCGCGTCAAAACCTGATGCTGATCGTGACCGGCAGCCAAGGTGAGCGCCGCGCCGCAAGCGCGCAGCTTGCACGTGGCAAGTATCGCGGTCTGGAACTGAAAGAGGGCGATCTGTTCCTGTTTTCGTCGAAAACCATTCCGGGCAACGAGCGGGGCGTGATCTTCATCATCAACCAGCTTAGCGAAAAAGGTGTGGATGTTGTCGATGACAGCTCGGGTCTGTATCACGTGTCGGGCCATGCCAACCGTCCCGATCTTGAGAGGGTACATGCACTGATCAACCCGCAGATCGTGATCCCGATGCATGGTGAGCATCGTCACCTGCGCGAGCACGTCAAGCTGGCTAATTCTGGCGGCCGAACAGGTGTTTTGGCGGTGAACGGAACCATGTTGGACCTGATTGGCAACGCGCCGAAGGTGGTCGACTATGTGGAAACGGGGCGAACGTATCTGGACGGCACGGTGAAAGTCGGCGCGCTGGACGGTGTTGTTCGTGACCGTATCCGCATGGCGCTGAATGGCCACGTGACTGTGACGGTTATTCTGGACGAAGAAGACGAGCCGCTGGGCGAGCCGTGGTGCGACACGATGGGCTTGCCCGAAGTGGGATCGTCTCGAGCCGGGTTGGTTGAAGTTCTCGAAGAAGATCTGAACCAATTCCTGATGCGCGCGGATACCAAAACTCTGCGTGACGATGACAAGCTGGAAGAAGCCATGCGCCGCATCGTGCGTCAGACTGCAAAAGCTGAGATTGGTAAAAAACCCGAAGTCACGACTGTTATCAGCCGGATGAAATAAGCCCGACCTCAGTCGGTCAGAGGCATCGGATAGCCTTTGAGTTTCAAGAACAGACTTTCCTCTTCCTGATTTAGCAGGAAGGGGACTGATGTCGGCGGCGCTGGGTCTGATACGCGCGCTGCAATCTCGGCCAACACGACCTCGGTGATAAAGGGCAGATCAAACTCGCGCGCGCGATCCAGCGGCACCCATTGCAGGTGAGACAGCTCATCCGAGGCGCGTGAGAAGTCGTCCAGGTCGCCCTGTACCGCCGAAGCATCGACAAGGAAAAACCGCGCATCGAACCGCCGAGGGCGACCCGGAGGCGTCACCGCGCGAAATACGAATTGCAGCGTTTGGGCCGTTGGGCGAAAACCTAGCTGGGCAAACTCGGCCCAATCTTCCGGTGGCTGTCCGGGCCATGTGCCGGGTTGACCCAGAACCAGGCCGGTCTCTTCCCACAACTCGCGGATTGCGGCGGCGGCAAGCGCATTTTGCAGACCCGCCTCCGCCCGCTCGGACAGGCGGTCATGGCACAAGTCGGATAGGGCTGTCGCCAATTCGACATTGGCGTCTTCGGCGTCAACCGCGCCGCCCGGAAAGACAAACTTGTTGGGCATGAAAGCGGCTTTCGCGCCCCTTTGCCCCATCAGGATCGAGGGGTTTGACAAACGGTCGCGCAGAACAATGACCGTTGCCGCGTTGCGGATGGCGGTCTTGTCCTGGGTCATGTGCGGATCAATCCGGCGGGAGCGTTCATTACGCGTTCTCAAATCCATGCATGCGGCGCGCCCATTGATAGGCCACAACGGCCCCTTTCAGGCGCGGCAGCAAGAACAGCGACAACGCCGTACAACCGATCGCAAAAATCAGGAACATGGTCAGCGGTTCAGGTCGGAACTCGACATAAGTCACGTGCAACGCAGGGGCCAGAAGGTGACCGACCAGTAGGATCGTCAGATAGGCAGGGCCATCGTCGGCGCGGTGATGAAACAGCTCTTGCCCGCAATTCGAGCAGCTATCATTCACTTTCAGATAGCCGTGCAGCAGCTTGCCCTCACCACATTTCGGGCAACGGCCGCGAAAGCCTTTCAGCAGTGCCGGTTTGGTGGCGCGTTCCGCCTCGGGCTGGGCGTCTATCGTTTGATCTGTCATTGAGAGACTCATGAATTTGAATGGACGGATATTGCGCATCTTTTGTGCAACTTAAAAGGGGGGTGCGTCGCTTTGCATCGCTGTTTTTTTCTGGGAATTTTAAAAGTTTCGCGACGGAACCCGGGCGCCGCATCGTTTGAACCCATGTAAGCAGCGGCAAAAGGGCCGCGAAATCAAAGGAAAACGATATGAAAACCGCCAAATTCATCCCGGTAGTCCTGATCGCGGCTGTGGCCGTCACCGGCACCTCTGTACTGGCCGCAGGGTCGCGTGATCGCGAACCTGTGACTTTCCAGGAACTGGATGCCAACAGCGATGGCCAGGTGACGAAGGAAGAAATGCTGGCCCATCGCAGCAAACGCTTTACTGATGCGGATACAAACGGAGATGGGCAGTTGACCATTGAAGAGATGCAGGCCGCTGGCCAGAAAAGGGTCAATGACCGTGTGACCACGATGTTCGAGAAGCATGACGCCAATCAGGACGGGTCTCTGAGTCAGGACGAGTTGCCGAAACCGCGCCGCGCTGACAAGATGTTTGATCGTATAGACGCGGATAGTAATGGGTCGATCTCGGAACAGGAATTTGCCGATGCGAAGGACAAGATGGGTCGGCACCACAAAAAGCGGGCAAAGTCGGACACTGACGACAGCTGATGCAGGATGGAGGCTCTGACGTCCTCATCCACTTCCATCCGCAGCCAGTCACGTGCTGCGGATATGCCCAGCGACGATACGTTGCTGGGCCTTTTCGCACAGGGTGATGCCGCAGCTGCTCGTATTTTGACGGACCGTTTGGGGCCGCGGTGTTTGTCGGTCGCAATGCGCATGCTGGGCAACCGAACCGAGGCTGAAGATATCACTCAAGATGCGATGATGCGGCTGTGGAAAGTTGCGCCGGATTGGGTATCGGGGCAGGCGAAAGTGTCGACGTGGCTGTATCGCGTGACGATGAACCTGTGCGTTGATCACTTGCGCAAGAACAAACCTGACCGGCTTGCTGACGCGCCCGAGCCAGAAGATGGCAGTCCGAGTGTAGCGGACCTTATGCAGGACGAAGCCCGCAAGGATGCGCTTCAGCTGGCACTGGAGCAGCTGCCCGAACGGCAACGTCAGGCAGTTATTTTGCGGCACATAGAAGAGCTGCCAAACCCCGAGATCGCCGGTGTCATGGGGATTTCGGTAGAAGCGGTTGAAAGCCTGACCGCACGTGGCAAGCGGGCCTTGGCCGGGATTCTGGCAGGGCGTCGCGAGGAATTGGGGTATGACGATGACCGAAGATGAAAAAAATCTGGACGAGATGTTTGCGACGGCCCGTGAGAACCGGCCTTTGCTTTCTGATGATCTGACGGTTCGTATCCTGACAGATGCAGAGCAGGTACGCCTAAATCAGATCAAAGCTGCTGACAGGCCCCGACGTTCTTATTGGGCTAGGGTGTTAGATGGTATCGGCGGCTGGCACAGCTTTGGTGGTTTGGTGGCGGCCAGCGCCGCCGGCGTTTGGATCGGCTTTGCTGCGCCCGACTTTTTGCCGGACCCTGCGACCTATATCTACCAGCAAGAAGCCGGGCTTGCTCTGGCCGATTTGGACACTTCATTTCTGGAGGGCGCGGAATGAGCGACAATCCTAAACCAAAACGCAGATGGGTGAAGGTTCTGTTGGCCGTATCTTTGGGGTTCAACCTTCTTGTGGTTGGTGTCGCCGTAGGAACTGTGCTGCGGGTAAAGGGCGGAGATCATGCCAAGGCGCCTCCGGGATTTGGATCGGCGCTGTACCGGGCCTTGCCGAAAGAGGACCGAAAGGCACTGCGTGGGCAACTTTCAGCGCGCCATAAAACCGGATCGAAGGATCGGGTCCGGAATTTCGAGATCCTCAGTGCTACCTTGAGGGAAGTCCCTTTTGACCCCGAGACGGTGCAAGATATCTTGTTGCAGCAGTCACAGTCTTTGGCGGAGTTGCAGTCAAACTTGCAAGGTCAATGGCTAGAGCAGGTCACCGACATGACTGACGCGGAACGCGCGCTTTACGCCGACCGCCTTGACGAGGTTGTGCGTCATGGTCCTCATGGCAAGAAGAGGAAGAATTAGTGCCTCAGGCCGCGCATTGCCTGACCCTGACCTGGTTGCGCCCTGCCTTTTTGGCAGCATAAAGCGCCGTATCGGCGGACTTGATCAGGTCATCTAGTGGCTCAGTTTGAAATGGAGTGGGCAGGGTTGTGATTAGACCGATACTGATAGTGACTGGAACGGGTTCTGTATTGTCCGGTAGCGAGAACGGTTTTTGTCTGATGCAATTACACAGTGATCGCGCAACATTGACCGCTCTCGTTTCAGTGGCATGAGGTAGCCCGATCATGAATTCTTCGCCACCAATCCGCGCGACAAAACCATTGGATCCGATTGCACGTTCCATCCGGGTTCCCGCCTCGGTCAGAACGATATCCCCGCCGGCGTGGCCATACCGGTCATTGATGGATTTGAAATGGTCTAGATCAGCCAGCATAACGGCAAAACCCTGACCTAGCTGTAACGACTTGCGCGCGATCTGATCCATAGCCCGCATGGCGTATCGGCGGTTGTGCAGACCGGTCAGAGGATCAATCCAAGATTCCGCAATTCCCCTGTGAAGCGATGCGCGCATCTGATCCATCTGGGTTTTGCGGGCAAGCCTGTTGGTCAGTCGCTGCCTAACCTCCTCAACACAGAAGCCTCCCATGCAAACCGCGTCAGCCCCACGGTCGAGTGCTTCGGCGGCGAGCGTCGCGTTATTACGGTCAAGTACCGCGATCAATACTGTGCGACGTGTGGCCGCTCGGGACTTCAGATCCGCCAGAACATTGAGCCCCGCCAGTGTTGTGCCGACTTCTATTACAATTGCGTCTGGGACCGGCCCTGATAAAACGCCCTGCAGGTTCGAAGAAGTGTGCGCGGAGACGTTATGTCTTGTCTGATCCGCAAGCAAATTTCGCCACGCGGTACCAGATCGCGCAGTTCTGGCCAAAACGGCCACGCGAGACGGTTTGGGTGGCGCGATCAGACTTACTGCGGGCTCGGCGAAACCCAATGGTTGAACGTTTGTGGTTAGCTTCAGATCCTGAGTCTCAGCACGAGCGCGCAACAGACTGCGGACCTGCGCCAGCAGAAGCGAATCCTTAAAGGGATGCACCAGCACATCGTCCAGCCCGTCCGAAAGGGCTTTCAGCCGGGCGGCTTTGTCGTTTTGCGCCGCTATCGCAACAACAGGGACATCGGCTAAGTCCGGATCAGCCGCAAGAAGCTGTTTGACATCAGCAGCTGTTCCATCCGGCAGAGTCTGGGCCGTGAGAACCAGATCAGGCCGTGTTCGCCGTAAAAGCCCAGCCAGCCCTTCCAGTTTTTCACCTTGCACGACGTGGTACCATGCTGCGGTCAACTGAACCTTCAGCATGATGCGATTGGTCGAGGTCCCGTCGAGGACAAGGATAGTTCCCTGCACGGACATATCTGTCACCGTTGATTGCATGCGTTGCCAAAGTGTTTATGAGTCTGGTTAACAAACCCTTTCCAAGATCAATCCCGGGGTCTCTTTATGCCAATCTCTGCTGAATCTGCCGAAACGCTGGCGCTGAATGTTCTGGCTTGGCTTGCTGGAAATGAGGAACTGTTGCCTGTTTTTCTTGGGTCAACTGGCGCTTCGGCTGAGGATCTGCGCGACAGGGCTGCAGAGCCGGAATTTCTTGGTTCGATTCTTGAATTCCTCATGCTTGACGATTCGTGGGTTGTGGAATTCTGTGACGCCAATTCTGTGCCTTATGATCTTCCCGGACAGGCGCGTGCGGTTTTGTCCGGGGCGGCCGACATGCATTGGACCTGATGAAAACACTTCTGGAGCTTGAGATGCCGATAGACGCACTTCTGTTCGACAAGGACGGAACTCTGTTCGATTTTGCCGATACCTGGGGTGCTTTCGGGCGCAATATGTTGCTGCGCCTGACCGATGGGGATCATGGCAGGGCAAGGGTGCTGGGTCGTGTGATCGGCTTCGATCTGGATCAAGTCACATACTCGGAAGACAGCATCGTGATTGCAGGAACAGTCGAAGAAGTGGCCGAAACGCTGGCACCACACTTGGCGGAGATGCCACGAGACGCCCTGATCGACCTGTTGAACGCAGAATCCGCCTCGGCTCCACAGGCGCAAGCAGTGCCGTTGACCCCGTTTCTTGACGGGTTGCGGGAGGCGGGACTCAAGCTGGGTGTTGCAACAAATGACGGCGAAGCGCCAGCGCTGGAGCATTTGGCATCAGCCGGTATTCGAGATCATTTCGATTTTGTTGCTGGTTATGACAGCGGCCATGGGTTCAAGCCGGGTCCGGGGCAGTTGCTGGCCTTTGCCGCGCATGTGAATCTGCCGCCTGAACGCGTCGCTATGGTTGGTGACAGTCTTCATGATCTTCAGGCGGGTCGGGCAGCGGGTATGACGACGATCGGTGTGCTGACGGGCTTGGCTCCGGCTGAAGTTCTGCAACCCATGGCGGATGTCGTATTACCAAATATCGGCCACATACCGGACTGGTTGACACGAAACTGATCGCCTAAGTTCCAGAATCGGCGCATCGGACCTCAAAACCGACAAGAGGTGTCGCAGACAGAGCGGCCACATGCCTTGCTTCGAGGCTTGCTTGACAAAAGACAAGCTCGCGGAGGATTCAATGGCAGAGGCGAAAACACGCAAACGTCGCAGCGGCGGGCGGGCAGGAGCAGCCGAACGCAGGGGCAGCGCGGTTATTGACCAGATGCCGTGGAGCCCACCGATCAATATCGACAAGCCGACCGAGCCGCTGGACGAGGCGGGAATTCAAGCGATCCACGAGGGCGCAATGCGCATTCTCGAAGAGATAGGTGTCGAATTCTACAATGAAGAAGCTATCGATATCCTTCGTAAGGCCGGTTGCACCATCGAAGGGGATAACGTCCGTATGGGGCGGGATTTTGTTATGGAGATGGTGGGCAAGGCACCATCATCTTTCACGATCACGCCGCGCAATCCGGATCGCCGGATCGAAATCGGCGGTCGCAACCTGTTGTTTGGTAATGTGTCATCGCCTCCGAATTATTGGGATATGGAGATCGGTACCAAGGTTCCGGGAAACCGTGAAATGTGCCGAAATCTGCTGAAACTGACTCAGTATTTCAACTGTATTCATTTCGCAGGCGGATACCCGGTCGAGCCTGTGGATATCCACGCAAGTGTCCGGCATCTGGATGTGCTCTATGACAAGTTGACCCTCACCGACAAAGCGATGCATGCGTATTCGTTGGGTAAGGAACGTGTCGAAGACGTCATGGAAATGGTGCGGATCGCTGGTGGGCACAGCCACGAAGAATTCGAGGCAGAACCCCGGATGTACACCAACATCAACTCGACCTCGCCGCTAAAACATGACCACCCGATGATCGACGGCTGTTTGAGGTTGGCGCGACGAGGGCAAGCGATTGTTGTAACTCCCTTCACGCTGGCCGGAGCGATGGCCCCGGTAACAATGGCGGGTGCGGTGGCGCAATCGCTGGCCGAGGCTCTGTGTGCGATTGCTCTGTTCCAGTACGTCCGGCCGGGCATACCCTGCGTAATCGGGACGTTCACATCGAATGTAGACATGAAATCCGGTGCGCCCGCGTTTGGAACGCCCGAGTACATGCGTTCGACGCAGATGACCGGACAAATGGCGCGGTTTTATGGCCTGCCCATGCGGTCATCTGGGGTCTGCGCAGCCAACGTACCCGACGGTCAGTCGGTTTGGGAAACCTCGAACTCGCTTTGGGCGGCTGTGCAGTCCGGCACAAATATGGTGTATCACGCGGCCGGGTGGCTGGAAGGGGGGCTGATCGCCAGCCCCGAAAAGTTTATCATGGATTGCGAAATTTTACAGCAAATCCAACGCTATATGCAGCCCGAGATCACGGCGACGGGACCGGATGAGATCGCTTTGGACGCGATCCGCGCGGTCGGGAATGACGGTCACTTCTTTGGCATTCAGCACACTCAGGATCGCTATACCACAGCGTTCTACCAACCGTTTCTGAGTGACTGGAAGAATTATGAAGGCTGGGACGTTGCGGGCGGTATTTGGACGGCGGAACGAGCCCATCACATGTTCAAGGAAATCATTACCAGTTTTGAGCCCCCGGAAATAGATGAGGGCATTCGTGAAGAACTTGCAGACTTTGTCGAGCGTCGTAAAGCCGAAGGGGGCGCTCCGACTGATTTTTAGTGCAAAGCCAATGACTTCCACTTTGAGACTTATGCGTGTTTTGCATCTCGGAACTTGCATTTTCGCGTTTTGTTAAGGATTTCTGAGTCACAGTGCATCGGAAACCAAACCGAGGCTTCCCATGCATGGTCTGATAAACCGGGCAGTACAGTCCTTTGTAAGCGCGACATACGGGCAATCTTGCTGGATGCGGGTGACCGATGCCGCAGATCTTGGTTTTACCGAGTTCGAGGCAATGCTGGTTTACGATGACGCGATGACCACGCGGGTTCTGGATGCGCTTTGTGCCGAATTAAACCGCCCACGAGCAGAGATTCTGGAAGATCTGGGAACTTATTTGGTTTCGCACCCCAATATGGAGGATTTGCGTCGTCTACTCCGATTCGGCGGTGAAACGTATGTAGAGTTCCTGCATTCTTTGGATGATCTTTCGGACCGGGTCAGATTGGCGGTATCCGATTTGCGCTTGCCTCTTCTGGAGCTGCGAGAGGTCTCTTCGTCAGAGTATCACTTGCACTGCTATTCGGGTTTGCCGGGGTATGCCAGTGTCATGGTTGGGGTATTGCGCGCTGTGGCCGACGACTACGGGGCGCTTGCCTTCCTTACACATGAAGGACAGCAAGGTGAGGTCGAAGTCATCACGATTGCACTCGTTGAAAGCGCATTTTCCGCCGGGCGGAATTTCGATCTGGGGGCCAGGAAGCCATGATCGAAATCGATGATCTTGCAGGTATGCTTGGGACTTTGTGTCCGATGTTTGTTCTTGTGGATGGTGAGGGTAGAATCGCTCAGGTCGGTCCGACCTTGCAGAAATTGCGTCCAGATCAGCCAATGCCTGGAAAAGACTTTTTGGAAGTATTCGAGCTTGTCAGACCTCGCAAAGTGTCGACGCTCGCAGCGCTCGTGTCCTTGGCCGGAGCGAAGTTGCACCTGAAAATAAAGGGTGAGCCACACACAGCGCTCAAGGGGTTGATCGCTCCTTTGCCAAACGGGCAGGGGGCGGTGATAAACCTGTCCTTCGGAATTTCTATTTTGGATGCGGTTCGTGACTATGCGCTGACCAGTGCGGATTTCTCAGGAACGGATCTCGCGATCGAGCTACTTTATCTGGTCGAGGCTAAGTCTGCCGCGATGGAGGCGTCGCGATCTTTGAACCTGCGCCTGCAGGGCGCGATGCTGGCGGCCGAGGAACAGGCATACACCGATATGCTGACCGGGTTGAAAAACCGCCGGGCCATGGATGTGTTGCTTGGGCATTTGGCTTCTGGTGACGCGCCATTTGCCTTGATGCATCTGGATCTGGATTTCTTCAAGTCAGTGAACGACAGATACGGTCACGCGGCGGGCGACTATGTCCTGCAACAGGCGGCTTGTATTATGGTCGAAGAAACCCGAAACGACGATACTGTCGCAAGGGTTGGTGGCGATGAATTTGTCATCATCTTCAAACACCTGATCGACGAATCTGTTCTGTCCGCAATTGCGTCCCGCCTGATTGACAGGTTGCGACAACCCATGATCTTTGAGGGGTCCGTGTGTCAGATATCAGCTAGTATTGGCACTGCGTTGTCGACGCAGTTTCAGGCGCCGAAAGCAGCCGAGATTTTGAATGCGGCAGATCAGGCCCTCTATGAAGCCAAGCGAATGGGGCGATCAAGGCATTGCCTGTATTCGTCATTTCTGGGTCAGCGCATACAAATCGCGCCGTCGCAAGCCTCGCCGCACTAAGCGTTCTCGACTTAAACTTTTTCGAAAGCCTGTGCCAGAACAGCCGCGATGTGGCGTTTTACTCCGGGCAGTTCGCCTATTACAGGTATGACCTTCCCTTGAAATCCAGCTTGTTCCAATTCCTGAGGTACATCTTCCAACACATGACCGCCGCGGCACGCGAAGAAAGGCAGGCAAAGCGCGATTTGCCCAGAGTTTGCTGCCGCCTCAGAAATCGAAGGGGCCTCTTCAACGAATCCTACCCGGATGGACTTCAGCTTGATCCTCTCACTCAAGAGTTCCGCGAACTGATTGGCGACAGCCGAAGGATTGCGGCTGCGACCCGATCCATGTGCAGCGAGGATCAAGTTGCACTGGTCTGTTGACCATGTGTTTGTTTGAGTGGCAGATCCTATCGCCTCGGCAGCGATGGCTGGAAGGGCTTTATCAACGCCAAGAGGATCGAGGATGCGCAATTCTCTTCCCCCCAGCCGTTTTGGCAAAGCGCTAGTGACAAACCAACCTTTGGCCATGAACAATGGGTAAATCACCGTGTCGTCAGGTAAGTCGTCCAGGCAGTGTTCTAGTCTGCTTGGCGCAGCGAGCGTTGCAGAAGTGACATTCACCCCACCGCACATTTCATTCACCTCGGCCGCATAAGCCGCCAGGGCCGCTTCGGCTGGCTCGGGGTCAGACGGTTGACCGTGGGCGACAATTACAGCGTTTGGCATAGGTGCGATCCTGCTTGCTTCTGCCAAAGGTGGCGTGTGTTTTGGCGAAGTCAATGCGCCTTGCGAACGTATTAACCCAACAACGTAAGCCACAGCCAGACCGTCAGGATTGAGGCCCCGGTGCCGACTAAAACGGAGGAGGCCGCGACCCGTTTGGCGCGGCCATACATGTTCGCGAATATATAGGCGTTAAAGCCGGGTGCCATGGCAGCGTTCAGTACGCCTGAGCGGAACAAGTCTTGCGGCAATCCCACAGTCGAGCCGAACAACCAGACAAGGCTGGGGTGCAGCATAAGCGAAACGCCGCAGACATAAGCAATGGTGCGCAAATCACCCTCGGGTCGATATTTGACCAGTACGCCGCCCAAGGCAAACAACGCGCCGGGCAGTGCCGCACGGGTGATCAGGCCAAGAGCGTCATCGACCACTCCGGGCACACCGATCCCGGATAGGTTTACGATAAACCCCAAGGCTATCCCAAGGATCAGTGCATTGCGAAACATAGCTGACAAGACCGAGCGCACCATCCGCGCGCTGCCCTGACCTCGGCTGCGCATGACCTCCATCACGGTGATGCCGATGCCGTAACAGAAGGGGGCGTGAAAGGCGATGATTGCATAGTTCCCCGCGAGGTTTTCAGGGCCATAAGCGCGCTCGGTAATGGGCAGCCCCAGCAGGACTGAATTCGAGAACAGGCAGCAAAAGCCGATGGCCACGCAGTCTTCCCACTCACGTCTGAAAATCAGGCGGGCGCCGAACAGACCTGCGCAGAAACACAGGCCCGCGGCCGTATAGAAGCTAAATAGCAGGCGTGGGTCGAAACTGGCGCTGAGGTCCAGATTGGCGATAGCCAGAAACAGCAGGCACGGGATGGCGAACCCCTGAGTGAACTTCATCAGCCCGTCGATATGGGCCTCTTTGAAATAGCCCAACGCGGTGGCTGTGTACCCGGCACCGATCACCAGAAATACTGGCAGGATGACGTCGATCAGGCTTTGCAGCATGGTGCCATCCTGTGGAGTATTGCGGCAGGCACCATGGGCAATTTAAAGGGCCTGATGGATCACCATGCCATCATAGGCAGGGGTGATGTGGTCGGCGGTTTCAGCCTCGACCGTCGCGTAGTCCAAATCGATGTGCATATTGGTCAGCACCGCGCGCTTGGGCTGGAGCTGTTCGATCCAACCAAGCGTCTTTTCCAGATGCGCGTGAGTTGGATGCGGCGTGCGGCGCAGCGCGTCGATGACAAGACAGTCCAGCCCTTGCAGCGCAGGCCATGCGTCGTCATAGATCTCGGCCACGTCTGGCAAATAGACCAGTCCGCCAATCCTAAAGCCCAACGCGTCGATCGAGCCGTGATTAACCTTAAACGGCTGTAACGGGATCGGGCCGCCGGGGCCGTCGATCTCGAACGGGCCACTGATGGTTTTCAGATCAAGGATCGGCGGGTAGGGCGAGCTGTCAGGCTGGATGAACGCATATCCGAACCGCCCGAGCAGGTCGTTCTGAGTGTCGCCATCGGCCCAGACGGGCACACGGGTGCGCATGTTGAACACGATCATGCGCAGGTCGTCGATGCCGTGGACGTGGTCGGCATGGCTGTGGGTGTAGACCACCCCGTCCAGCCGCCCGGTGCCCGTATCCAGTAACTGACTGCGCATATCCGGTGTTGTGTCGATCAGGACTGAGGTTGTGCCCTCGGACCCGCCCCGTTCCACCAGCATCGAGCACCGACGGCGGATGTTCTTTGGGTTCTCGGGATCACACTCGCCCCAGTGCCCGCCCAGCCGAGGCACGCCGCCGGAAGACCCGCAGCCCAGAATGGTGCAGCGCAGCTGGGTCATGCAGCCGCCTTGTAGGTCGCGGCTTTGGTAAACAGCCGCTCGAAGTTCAACTGGGTCTGCGCGGCGAAATCGGCATAGTCCATGCCGAACACCTCGGCCCCTTTGCGGGCGGTGTGGGCGGTATAGGCGGGCTCGTTGCGTTTGCCGCGAAACGGGGGCGGGGCCAGATAGGGCGCATCGGTTTCAACCAGAACGCGGTCGACCGGGGCGGTGGCGAAGATATCGCGCAGCTCCTGGCTTTTGGGGAAGGCCGCGATGCCGGACATGGACAGGTAAAAACCCAGATCCAGCGCGGCTTTGGCCAGTTCCGCCGATGAGGAAAAGCAGTGCATCACGCAGGTATAAGGCGCGTTGCGATATTCCTCGGCCAGAATGCGGGCCATGTCCTCGTCCGCAGCGCGGGCATGGATGATCAGCGGCAGTCCAGTGCGCTGGGCCGCCTCGATATGGATGCGCAGCGATTGCTTCTGCACCTCGGCGCTGTCGGCGGTGTAGTGGTAATCCAGCCCGGTTTCACCAATACCAACGAACTTGGGATGCCGGGACAGTGCGACCAGTTCGTCTACGGTGACCATCGCCTCATCCGCAGCGCTCATGGGGTGGGTGCCGGCGGCGTAGAAGACGGGGGCGTGGGCCTCGGCTATCGCGCGGACACTGGGTTCGTTGCGCAGTTTGGTGCAGATCGTGACCATTCGGGTCACACCCGCGTCAATCGCGTTGGCGACGATCTGGTCCAGCTGGCCTTCGAAATCGGGGAAGTCCAGATGGCAATGGCTGTCGGTGATTTGGGGGGTGTCGCTCATCTGCTCTGACCGGCGGTTTCCTGTATCTTGAACACCGTATCTAGGACCAGAGCGGCAGGGTCAAGGTTCACCGCCTGACCATGTCGTGCGCGGGCGGTGATTGTCGCAGCCACCTCGGCCCATTTGCGGGCCTGATGGGGGGATTGAGACAGGCCCGACAGGATTTCGGCCTCATTTGGGGCGGCTTCGGGCAGGGGGGCTGCGCCGGTCGCGCCGGTCAGGGCAAGGCGTGATAGGGCCACGTCGATCAGGGTTAGCAGCAACTCGAACCGCTCAGCCGCGCCGCGCTGGGCGGCGGCCTCGGCCAGTTTCAGGGCGCGTTGACGGTCCATGCGGGGCAGGGTGCCGAGGATGGCGATGAATTCGGCATAGATCTCGAGCCCGCCGAGGTTGATCAGGCGCACCGCGTCCCCGACCGAGCCAGCGGCGAGGGCAGCCAGATGATCCGGCTGCGCGGGCAATTCGGCCCCGGTTTGCGCCAGTGCGGACTGAATGTCTTCTGCCCCTAACGGGGACAGGCGCAGGGTTCGACAACGCGACCGGATTGTTGGCAAAAGGCGTGAGGGCTGGTGTGAGATCAACAGCAGCGTCGTACGCGCGGGCGGTTCTTCCAGCATTTTCAACAAGGCGTTGGCAGCGCTGACATTCATCTCATCGGCTGAATCCACGATGACCACGCGCCGCCCGCCATCGGCCGAAGACAGACCGAAGAATTTGCCCAGCTTGCGGATGTCATCGACCACGATCTCATTGCGCAAGCGTCCCTGATCGTTCAGAGACCGTGTGATGGTGGCAAGGCCGGGCTCGGCCCCGGCCTGAATGCGGTGGGTGACGGGGTGGTCGGGGTCGATCGCGAGCGTATTAGGGGGCGGGGGTGCACCGAACAGCCCGTCATCCTCGGCCGGAGGGGTCGCCAGCAGGAACCGTGCGATCTGCCAAGCCAGAGTCGCTTTACCCACGCCGCGCGGGCCGGTGAGCAGCCAGCCGTGGTGCAGACGGTCCGAGTTATAAGCGTTCAGAAACGCCTGTTCAGCCTCGGACTGCCCGAACAAGGTCGCGGTTTCGCGCGGGTGCGGGGCACCGGGGGCCTGATCCGGGGTGGGGGTGTCGTCGCTCATGGGTCGTCCGTCACAAGGATTGCAGGACGATATCTGTCACATCGCGGGCTACACTGTCCATGTCTCGGTTGCCATCAATCACGCGAAAGCGGTCCGAGAACTCTTCGGCCAGCGCCAGAAACCCGGAGCGCATTTTCTGTTGCAATTCCAGTCCGAAATCCTCGAACCGTTCTTCTGTGCCTTGCCGCCCTTTGGCGCGGGACAGGCCGATTTCCGGGTCCATGTCGATCAGGACGGTCAGGTCGGGTTCGCGCCCGATCATCAGCTTGTGCAACTGATCGACCAGAGGGCGCAGATTGCCGCGCGACATGCCCTGATACATGCGGGTGCTGTCGGCGAAGCGGTCGCAAATTACGACCTTTCCTGCCGCCAGCGCAGGCTCAATAGTGCGCTCCAGGTGGTCGCGGCGGGCGGCGGTGAACAGCAGCAGCTCGGTCTCGGCAGACCAACGGTCCGGATCACCTTCCAGTACCAGCCGGCGAATTTCCTCGGCCCCGGCTGAACCGCCGGGTTCGCGGGTCAGAACAACGTCGCGACCCAATCCGCGCAAGTGATCGGCCAACATACGCGCCTGCGAGGACTTGCCCGACCCATCAATGCCTTCAAATGTCAGAAACACGCGGTGCCCTTGTCAAAAAGCGTCCAGAGGGTTGCCGATCACATCGGTCAGAACGATCCCTCCGACGGTCATCATCCGAACCAGAAAACCACCCGCGGCCACATCCTGTACTGCGACCAGAGAGCGCCGAATTTCGGGCAGACCTTCAGGCTTGATGACCAGTTCGGCCAGTTTCTGACCCTTGGCAATCGGAGCGTTGATCGGGCCGTCATAGACGACCTCGGCAGCTACGTTTTCGTCGCCCAGAACCGGCAGCAGGATGTTCAGATCGTCTTCGGGTACAAGGCCAACCGTCTTTTGCGCCCCCATCCAAACCTCTGCCTCGGCTATCGGCGCGTCTTTGTTGGCAATTGTCCTCTCGACAAAATTTCGAAACGACCAGTTAACCACGGCCTCGGCCTCCTCTGCCCGGGCGCCGGTACTGTCCAGGCCGGTGAGCACAAAGATCACCCTGCGATCACCCTGCTTGGCCGAGCCAACAAGTCCGTAGCCGGCCTCTTGCGTGTGGCCGGTTTTCAAACCATCCGCACCGATCCCCAGCTTCAACAACGGGTTGCGGTTGCGCTTGTTCGAAGGCGCGCGGCCATCGAATTCAAACTCTTCCTCGGCGAACAGGGGATAATATTCTGGGAAATCTGTGATCAACCGATCGGCCAGTATGGCAAGATCGTGAACCGACATCATGTGCCCGGCTGCAGGCCAGCCGTTCGAGTTGGCAAAAGTGGAATTGTCCATACCCAACTGTTCCGCGCGCTGTGTCATATACCGAGCGAAACCTGCCTCGGTTCCGTCAGGGCTGAGCGCCTCGGCGATGACAACACAGGCGTCATTGCCGGACAGAACGATGATGCCGCGCAGTAAGTCCTCGACTGACACGCGGTCTTGTGTGTTCAGGAACATCGTCGAGCCGCCATAGCTCATGGCGTGTTCAGACACGGGTAGGGTTTCGTTCAGGGTAAGACGTCCATCCCGCAACGCCTCGAACGCGACATATAGGGTCATGAGCTTCGACATTGAGGCAGGGGGCAAGGGTTGTTCGGCGTCTTTCGACAAAAGCACAGTGCCTGTTGTCTGGTCCATCACATAGGCTGCGCGGGCGGTTGTATCAAAGGCGAAGGCGGGCAGAGCGGTCAGCGCCAACCCCATTGCCAGAACGGATGATCGCAAAGTGGACAGCACAGTAACCTCCTGCTTTTCAGTTCTTGACGACGAAAGCGTCGGTAAAGCCCAGATCCTTGACGTCGCGCTGCAAAGCGGTGCGTTCGCCCCGGGTTTTGGCGGGGCCGACAAGAACTCTCCAGACTGATTTCTCGCCGGTTTTTAACTCGCGTACTTCGGTTGTCAGGCCATTGCGGCGAATTTTCCGGGCAGCGCTTTCAGCATTTTCTTCGACGCTGAATGTGCCAACCTGAACATATGGTTTGGATACCGAAGCAGTATCGGATTCTGCCGATGCCGCAGCGGAGGGCGGGGTTGGTTCAGATGCCTCAATCGCCGCCGCAGCCCCTTCAATCGGGTCTAGCGATGTCTGGGTGATTTCGTCAGAAGATTTCTTTTGCCACCATTTCTTCTTGGTGGACGCGTCCGCAGGCGGGGTGACTTCGGGATCAGACAGAGTGGAAGTCGCCACCTCAGTCGCAGCTTCAACGGCAGTCTCGGCAACTTCGGTCGTGGTCTCGGCGGCGGCATCCGCTGCCACAGCGGCAGTGCCCGCAGCAGCAGCGGCGGTTTCCTTTTTCTGCCACCACTTCCGCTTGGGTTTATCTTCTGCCTCGGCGGTTTGATCTTCGGTCGGAGTGTCGCCTGTAGCCGGTTCTGCGACCTCGGGTTCCGGAGCGGTTTCCGGTTCTGCTTTTGGCGCAGGCTCGACGGGTTTACGCCGCAGGGCGACGACCTCGACCCGTGTTGGAGAACCGGCGAGAATGCCAAGCTTTACTGCTGCGTCAGACGACAGCTGCAATGCAGGGCCCGGCAAGTTGCGTTCTCGCCGGAACAAAGCGCCTGTGACTGTCTTGTTGTTTGCGGTGTTCTTGATGCGGACGCGCTCTGGCTGGGTGACATCAGGATGTGCGATCCAGATTCCACCAAGGGACGGACGGCCATCCCACAACCCGGCCTCGGTCAATGCGAACACCTCGGGTGCCTCGACATCGTCACGGGGGTTTCCGGTCGCTTCGGGGAAAATCTCTCGTTTTGCTGAGTTCTGCGCGCTGTCCGAAGACGCCTCGGTCGCTTCGTTTCCGGTTTCAAGTGCTTCTTCGCATCCGGCCAGAACCAAAGACATCACGGCCAGAAGCGCAAACGCCAGAGGCTTTGCGCGTGTTTCGGTCGCTCGATCCATCGTGTTATCCCTTGCCTGTAAGGGGTCTGTTTTCTGAACCCCACCGCGTTTCGCCGGTTCTGCAACGCCGGTCTGATACGGATTGTGGCCCGATCATAGCGTGAGCAAGGTATCAAGGAAAGACCGCTGCGACAGCTTCGGCAAGAATTCCCTATTTGGTCTTGCCACCGGTTTGCGTTCGCCTTAGACCCAGCTTCACGCGGGGAGGTGGCAGAGTGGTCGAATGCGGCGGTCTTGAAAACCGTTGAACGTGAGAGCGTTCCCAGGGTTCGAATCCCTGTCTCCCCGCCACTTGCGCACATAGGTTGAAGCGTTGGTCAAACGCGCGCCTATTCGCAATCTGCACACCTTGTAATTAAGCCACTCTGATTTCTGATTAACCGCAACATCCAATGCGGCCCGATTTCGCGCGATTATAACGCCGTTGGAAGTTGTGTGGCGATGTAAGGTATCGGACCAACCGGTCATTCCACGGTCTTTTCCAGACAGCACAGACCGGTCGCCTGCATCGGTTATGACCAGCTTGTCTATGAAAACACTGGACGAACCATTCTTGGTGACCAATGATAGCGCTTACAGTCCATCGGCAGAGATCAGGGTGACGATGTCATTTTTGCTTTGAAGCGCCCGCCGTTCAGAAGCGGAGCCTGATGGATCAAAGTCTGGTTGAATTGACCTCATAGGGCCAGTCAGACGCGGGAGGGACAGCGGACATGACTTGTCCGTTTTGTCTTCGAGGTGAGTTGGGCGACCCTTCGTCCCGGCGATGTCTGGGACAGTTGGGTAATGCAAAACGCAAGACAAAGGGCCTGCAAAAGGTCCGTTCAACGATATCGCATTTAGGGAGGAAACAAGAATGCGTAATCTGCTTAAGACGAAGTCTCTGATTGTGGCAGGGCTACTGGCTACGACCAGCCTGGCGCAAGCTGAAGAGGTCGAGGTTCTGCACTGGTGGACCTCGGGTGGTGAAGCTGCCGCGCTGAACGTACTTAAGGACGACCTGTCCGGGCAGGGTATCGGATGGACCGATATGCCGGTCGCCGGTGGCGGCGGTGAGCAGGCTATGACCGTTTTGCGCGCCCGTGTCACGGCTGGCAATGCACCGACTGCCGTTCAGGCCCTGGGCTTTGATATTTTGGATTGGGCCAATCAGGGTGCCTTGGCAGACCTGAACGATGTCGCCGCGAAAGAAGGGTGGGACGATGTGGTCCCGGATGCGCTGAAAGCCTTCGCCAAGAGCGACGGCAAATGGGTTGCGGCCCCGGTGAACGTGCACTCGACCAACTGGGTCTGGGCGAACAAGGCGGTTTTGGATGCAAACGGCATCGCGCAACCCACCAACTGGGATGAGTTCGTTTCGGCGGTTGAGACCCTGAAAGCGGCCGGGGTCACTCCGATCGCGCATGGTGGTCAAGCGTGGCAGGATGCAACTGTGTTTGACGCGATTGCAATGTCCACTCTGGGGCCCGACGGTTACAAGGCGGCCTTCATTGATCTGGACGAAGACATGCTGGGCGGCGATGCCATGAAAGAAGCCTTCGACCGTATGGCCTTTGTCCGCGACAACGTGGATGAGAACTTTTCGGGACGCGACTGGAACCTTGCCACCGCCATGGTCATCAACGGTGAGGCTGGTTTCCAGATGATGGGTGACTGGGCCAAAGGTGAATTCCTAAACGCCGGTAAGGTTCCGGGGCAGGACTTCTTGTGTTTCCGTTTCCCAGGTACGCAAGATCAAGTCACCTTCAATGCCGACCAGTTCATGATGTTCGACCAAGGCGGTTCGGTTTCGGCCGAACAGGCCGCGTTGGCCAGCGCCATTCTGTCGCCAAGCTTCCAGATTGCGTTCAACAAGGTGAAGGGTTCCGTCCCGGCCCGGACCGACGTGGATGGCAGCGATCTGGATGCTTGTGGTCAGCAAGGCATGAAAGATCTGGCTGCCGCAGCGTCTTCTGGCAACCTGTTCGGTTCGATGGCGCACGGCCATGCAGCACCTGCATCGGTGAAGAACGCGATCTATGACGTGGTGACCGCGCATTTTAACGGTGAATATGACAGCGAAACGGCTGTGACCGAGCTGGTTGACGCTGTCTCGATCGCCAAGTGATCCACCTGTGATCCTTTCGATAGGGCGGCCTGAAAATCGCCCTGTCGTTCCGTGGGTGCCAAACCCCCGGTTCCCCAATACGCCAAGCAGGAGGGCGCGCCATGGCTTCACCGGCCGACGCGGATTTCAAAACTCGTCTGCAGAATTGGATACCCAAACTGGTCTTGTCGCCGTCGCTGGCGATGATGCTGGTCTTTGTCTACGGGTTCATTCTGTTCTCGGTCTACCTATCCTTTACCGATAGCCGTATTCTGCCGAGCTTTGGCTGGGTCGGATGGGAGAATTACGACAAGCTGTGGCGGCTGAGCCATTGGGAAATCTCGTTGAAAAATATGGGGATTTTCGCGGGGCTTTATATCGTGATCTGCACCTGTATAGGGCTTGGGCTGGCGATTTTCCTTGATCAGAAAATCCGCGGCGAAGGGTTGCTGCGCCCGATCTACCTGTACCCCATGGCGCTGAGTTTCATTGTCACCGGCACCGCGTGGAAGTGGTTTCTGGACCCCGGTATCGGGCTGGAAAATGTCATGCAAACATGGGGCTGGACCAGTTTCGAGTTTGACTGGATCAAGAACCGCGACTTTGCGATCTATACTGTTGTGCTCGCCGCTGTCTGGCAAACCAGTGGATTTGTTATGGCGATGTTTCTGGCCGGTCTTCGAGGCATCGACAATGAAATCCTGCGCGCGGCGCAGATGGACGGGGCCTCGAATTGGAACCTCTATCGCCGGATCATCATCCCGCAATTGCGCCCTGCTTTCCTGTCGGCCTTCGTGATCCTCAGCCACCTGGCGATCAAGACCTTTGACCTTGTGATTGCCTTAACCGGTGGCGGGCCGGGGAGGGCGACCGAACTGCCCGCGACGTTTATGTATTCCTACACTTTCACGCGGAACCAGATGGGCATCGGCGCGGCTTCGGCCACGATCATGCTGATGACCATTGCGGCGATCATGATCCCGTATCTGTACGCTGAATTGCGGGAGAAACGCTAATGAGCCAAGCCTCGCAAGACACCGCAATCCGCACGGGCCGCGTCACGCGTACTCTGATCTATCTGGTGCTGCTGCTGTTTGGGTTGTTCTACCTGCTGCCGCTTTACGTGATGCTGGTGAACTCGGTCAAACCGCTGGAAGAGATCACCGGCGGCGGCATGATGAACCTGCCGCAAGTCTTCACGCTGGAGCCCTGGTTCAAAGCGTGGTCCTCGGCCCAGATCGGGGTCGATCCGACCGGGTTGAAGCCGTATTTCTGGAATTCGATCAAAATGGTGGTACCGGCGGTGATCGTCTCGACCATTTTGGGGGCGCTGAACGGCTATGTGCTGACCAAATGGCGGTTCAAGTATGACACCATCCTGTTCGGACTGATGCTGTTTGCCTGTTTCATCCCGTTCCAGATCGTGCTGATCCCAATGGCGCGGATGCTGGGCCTGATGGGTCTGGCTGGCACCACATGGGGCCTTGCTCTGGTGCATGTGGTATATGGTATCGGCTTTACCACGCTGTACTTTCGCAACTACTATGCCGTTTTCCCGACCGAACTGATCCGGGCGGCACAGATCGACGGGGCGGGGTTCTTCCAGATATTCTGGCGCATCCTGCTGCCCAGTTCAGGCCCTATCGCGGTGGTGTCGGTAATTTGGCAGTTCACCAATATCTGGAATGACTTCCTGTTTGGCGCGTCATTTGCCGATGCCAACAGCCAGCCTATGACCGTGGCATTGAACAATCTGGTGCAGTCATCCACGGGGGTAAAGGAATACAACGTTCATTTCGCAGGGGCCATTTTGGCGGCCCTGCCAACTCTGCTCGTCTATATCGTGGCTGGTCGGTATTTCGTCCGCGGCCTGATGGCGGGTTCGGTGAAAGGATAAGACCTCATGGGTTTTCTGGATATAGACAACGCGACCAAATCCTATGGCGCGGTCGAGGTTTTGCACAAGGTCGATATCTCGGTGCAAGAGGGCGAGTTTCTGGTGCTGGTTGGCCCTTCGGGTTGCGGCAAGTCGACCCTGCTAAACATGATCGCGGGGTTGGAAGAAATCACCAGCGGTGAAATCCGCATCAAGGATCAGGTGATGAACGGCGTCCACCCGTCGAACCGCAACATCGCCATGGTGTTCCAAAGCTATGCTTTGTACCCGAACATGACCGTTGGGCAGAACATCACCTTTGGGCTTGAGATGCACGGCGTGCCCAAACCTGAACGGGAAAAGGCCATGGCCGAGGTCGCCAAGCTGTTGCAGATTGAGCAGTTGCTAGACCGCAAGCCCGGCCAATTGTCGGGCGGTCAGCGTCAGCGCGTGGCCATGGGGCGGGCTTTGGTGCGCAACCCTGATGTGTTCCTGTTCGACGAGCCTCTGTCCAATCTGGACGCCAAGCTGCGCGTCGACATGCGGACCGAGATCAAGAAACTGCACCAGAACCTTGGCACGACCATTGTCTACGTGACCCATGACCAGATCGAGGCAATGACGCTGTCCAGCCGCATCGCGGTGATGAACGGCGGTTACGTGCAACAATTGGGTACGCCGCAAGAGATCTACGACACACCCGCCAATATCTTTGTAGCAACCTTTATGGGGTCGCCCGCGATGAACGTGGTGCCGGCCAAAGTGGCGGTGCTGAACGGGCGACCCCATGCCGAGGTGGCCGTCCATGACGGGTCCATGACACAGCTACCGTTCAGTCAGGATAATCTTGCGGCTTGGGACGGGCGTGACATCCTGCTGGGCATTCGCCCTGAGACGATCACTGATATCGATGGCGCGGATCGCAAGTCCTCGAACATTGCACAGATGGGCAATCGGATTGTTGTGACGGAACCGGCGGGCTCGGATACGTTCGTATCGATGCAGTTGGGTGGGCGGGACGTAATCGCTCGTATGCGGTCGGACGCCGAGGTCGCGCCGGGGCAGGATTTCACTTTTGCAGTGAACATGGAAAAGGCCGTGGCTTTCGATCCCGAAAGTGGGATGCGGATCACGCCGTGATGCCCGAAGGGTATGATTTCATAGTGGTCGGCGGGGGCTCGGCCGGGTCGGTGATAGCGGCGCGTTTGTCCGAAGAAACCTCGGCCACGGTCCTATTGCTTGAAGCTGGATCGTCGGATCGGCACCCGCTTTTTCATCTGCCTGCCGGGTTTGCCAAGATGACCAAGGGCATAGGCAGTTGGGGATGGACCACTGTGCCGCAGAGGCACATGCAGAACAAAGTGTTTCCTTACACCCAAGCCAAGGTGATCGGGGGCGGCTCCTCCATTAACGCGCAGATATACACTCGCGGCGCGGCGCAGGACTATGATGATTGGCGACAAATGGGCTGCGTCGGTTGGAGTTACAACGACGTTTTGCCGTATTTCCGCAAGTCCGAAGACAACGACAGTTTCGAGGATGAGTTCCACGCTAAAGGCGGGCCGCTGGGGGTCTCCAGGCCTGTCGCGCCCTTGCCGATCTGCGATGCCTTCATCGAGGCCGCCGGGCAGGTTGGTATTCCCAAAACGTACGATGTTAATGGCGATCAGCAGGATGGGGCAGGCTATTACCAACTGACCCAGAGGAATGCACGTCGGTCTTCGGCGGCGATGGCGTTTCTTGCTCCGAACCGCAACCGTCAAAACCTATCAATTCGTACCGGCGCGCAGGTTCATCGACTGGTGGTCGAAAATGAACGGGTGGCCGGGATCGAGATGATGGATGGCTCAGTCCTGACCGCGGCGCGCGAGGTGATCCTTTGCTGCGGGGCCATTGGATCACCGCGTCTTCTGCAACTGTCCGGTATAGGCCCCGCCGATCATTTGGAGTCTTTGAGGCTAAAAGTCACATACGATCAGCCACAGGTTGGTGCGAACCTGCAGGATCATCTGGATCTATACGCAATCTGCGAGGTCACTGGTCCGCATACGTATGATCGATTTGCCAAGCTGCCCTTTTCAGCTCTGGCTGCGTTGAAATACGTGGTCACGCGAAATGGTCCTGTTGCGTCGAGCCTGTTTGAGACCGGAGGGTTTTGGTATGCTGATTCACAGGCTCGTTCGCCCGACATACAGATGCATCTGGGCCTGGGGACAGGGATTGAGGCTGGGGTTCAGGCGATGCCGAACGGGGGTGTCACGCTGAACGCATGTTTCTTGCGTCCGCGATCACGCGGGACAGTGCGTTTGCAAGGCGCGGACCCATTGGCGATGCCCTTGATCGACCCGAACTATCTGGCGGATCCTTATGATCGAGAGATGTCGATCCGTGGGTTAAAGCTGGTGCAACGCATCCTCGCCCAAGACGCTTTGAAGCCCTTTATTCAGGCCGAGCGACTGCCAGGGCCGGATGTTCGAACAGAACAGGATTATTTCGACTTTATCTGCGTGCATTCAAAAACATCGCACCATTGTGCCGGGACGTGCCGCATGGGGGTGGATGACAGGGCGGTTTTGGACCCACGTCTGCGATTCAATGGGATCGATGGCTTGCGGGTTGCGGATGCGTCAATCATGCCCACGGTGAACTCATCGAACACCAATGCCCCTTCAATCATGATCGGTGAGAAAGCTGCCGACATGATCAAACTGGATCACGGTATGTCCCTGTAACCGCCCGCGCGGCTGCGAACGCGCGAACTTTTAGTGCGTTTTGGAAATGGCTTTCCCTGGCTCGGCCTGGATTAGCCGAACCGGGCAACCGGAGTATTTGGAATGTCTGCCAGTTCAACGGCCTTGTCGATCAGGAACAATGCTTCCATCTTTGACGAGGCGCGCAATGCGACCACTTCGCCAACATGATATGAGAAATCCTGCCCCGACACACTGCCATGTGAGCCTTTTACAAAGCGATTGGCAAGTTTGTGCTGCAACTCGGCAGCGGAAACACCTGGCTTGCTTTCATGTATCAGCAGGAACACGCCATTGCCCCAATAGGTGGCAAAGTTCCGACCTTCCTGCGAGACAGTCAGTAGTTCATTGCCAGCGGCCGCCATGGCTTCGCGGAATTCCACCGAAGTTGCGGTTCGGAAGATGTCTTCGACCTCAGCCACTTTCACGGCCATCATCTTGGACGCGCGTGAATGCATTGTCGACAACTGTACAACATAATTCTCAAACTCGGCCAAGCCGATACAACCGGGCAGATCACCGAAATAGAGCGGGTCGCTAAGGCGGAAATTGGTGTTAATCTCGGAATCGTTGACGGCATACACATCCGCTTCGATCACTTCGATGGCTGCGCGCCGTTCGGCTGCCAGCCTGTAGGCGTCGGAAAGCCGTTGTTTCAGATCGGCAAACTCAAACGGTTTTGTCACGTAGTCCGTCGCGCCGACCTCAAACGCTTCGTCGATATACTGCTTTTGCACCATCGCGGTGATCATGATGATCGGCGTAAACTGATAGTCAGGAAGATTGCGCGCATGCTCGCAAAGTGTGATGCCGTTCATTTCGGGCATTTGGACGTCAAGCAAAAGACAATCGAAAATCTCGGTCGTTTCCGCAAGGATGTGGAGCGCCTCTTGACCGCTGCGAGCAGTCACTACGTCTTCGTACCCAAAAGCCCCCAGAACGCAAGTCAGAAGCTCCAGGATGCTGGGGTCGTCATCTACGGCAAGTATACGCATGAACAGTCACCAATCTTTGCCACCATGCTGACCTTGAGGACTCAAAAAGTGCCGCTCAAAGGCAGGAGGGGCGTTGAATATCGCTTACACGCAGGCTGTCCGAGAAAAACGGCAAAAGGATGACGTACGCTGGGCGTGGAAGTGACCGAATATTTTTTTCGGGTCCAGTCATACTAGCCGCAGAAACTGACATGTTCGGCTCGTTAGGGCCGGTCGCGGCAATCATAGGTTGGGCGCCGAAGTGATGCAGAATGACAGTTTCACAGTCACCAGCCCGCGAGAGGTCAAATTTTACGATGGTGTAAGCTCTGAAACTGGAGAATTGAGGAATGCGATGATGATTCAAGGCGTTGTCTAATTAGGTTGAAACCACGGTGCAGTGCATTTTTCGCAAAACCGCATGCTAAATATGCCAAAAACTCGCCCTATATGCTCAATGTTTTGTATGGGATGTGAATTCGCCACACAATGACGCGATTACCGGAAAAAACATCATTTAGTTGTAGACGCAGCGATTCATATCTTGTCATAAGTGTGTCTAAAATAAGAGCAAAATATGGACCGACCACTCAGGTATGAACAGGCATACTCAGCGTCCAAGGTATTTCCGGACCTGGAGCCAGCCAATACGGCCCAACCCGTGCCCCAACCGTCGGCACGGCGTAAGCTATTTGCGTTCAAGCGCGACACGCCTGATCGCAAGCGCGAGCTAGGGAATGTCCGTGCGACCGCAATGAGCTTTCGCAACATGCACGAGCACGGCACATTGTTGGCAAAATATCTCGAGACTCGAAAAACGATCTTCATCGATCGCCTGCACTGGAATGTAGGTGAGGCGGATGGGATGGAGTTTGACCAATATGACACACCGGCCTGCCGATGGGTCGTTCTGCATGAATTCGGCGAGGTTTTGGCGGGCGTTCGCCTTTTGCCGACGAACGCGCGGTGTGGGGCCTACACTTATATGCTGCGGGATGCACAGAAAGGGTTGTTGCGCGATCTTCCGACGGACATCCTGTTTTTCGAGGCACCGGCGAACCCAAAGATCTGGGAGGCGTCCCGGTTTTTTGTCACCGAGAGCGTACCGGCATCCCGACGGCTGGCTGTGCAGCAAGAGCTGTTTTTCAGGATGACCGCTACGGCAGAAGAAAACGGCGCGACACGCATCCTGGGCATCGTTCCTTCAGTCTGGGCACGTTGGTCGCGCAGATTGGGTGTTGGGGCTGCTCCGGTCGGGGCAAAGTTCTCGATCGACGGTACGGTGAGCCAGTCAGTTTTGTTCAATATCCACAGTACGTCGTAACACTGATCCGAGCCCTCGATCGTAGGACCGGTAAAACAACTTGAGCGATTTGTCCGCGAGTGGTAGATTTTGTCAGGGTTTATTTTAACCCAAAGCGGGACGACATGCTGCCAAATCGTTAAGAATAAACATAAAAACCCAAGAAATTTCGGTGCTGGGCGACCTTCGATCTGAGAAATGCCGCCAAAATAACGCCTAGAAAAAGCCCAATTTACCCAAGGTTTTTGCGATTCTTGCCGCTGTTTCGTCCTAGTCGTTTTCTATTCTGAGCCTGTTTAACAGGTTGAAAGCGGTTGACTAGTCATGAAGCATACGACTCCGACAAGTGATGAATTCCAGCGCAAATTGGACATGCGCGCGTTGAAGCGGACGCCTCTGAAAGTGCTGGCTGTTGACGACGAACCCGGAATTCTTGAGCTGTTGCAAACAGCTTTGGCCGAGTTTGAAAGCTGTCAGGTCTCTGTTGCCAGTTCCGCCAGCCAAGCGCTGCAGGTTATTAAAGAGGCGGAAACACCGTTCGATTGCCTTCTATTGGACATTCAGATGCCCGGTACCAACGGGATCGAATTGCTGCGACAGATACGGAACACACCCGGAAACTCGGAAACGCCTGCCATAATGCTGACCGCCATGAGCGACCGAAAACATGTCGAGGACGCTTTTGCTGAAGGTGCGTTTGACTACGTTACAAAACCGTTTGATTTCTTTGAGTTGCGCAGTCGCATGAATGCGGCTCATCTGTTGATGCAGGAAAGGGTCCGCAGCCGGATTTCATCGGTTTCGGTCAAGAACCTGCAAAATGTTCTCGACTACAACCAGCAGTTCAGCTTTGAGGACCCTCTGTCTGTCGACGGTCTGAAACGGTGTTTGCGTTATGTCGAATTCGACAACTATATCGAACAACTGGGCCGGAGTCGTTTGTTTGACTCGTGGGTGACCGCCATCAGGTTGCAAGATGCAGCCTTTCGCTTTGATCTGAGCGACTTCGGAGAGTTTCGTCGCATCATCGCAGATCTTGGAAAAAGCATTCAAGCGGGAACAGCCGAGGCCGAAGCTATTTTCTCATATCGTGGCAGCGGCATCTATTTGGTCGTGACGCATGGACGGTATTGCGCAGCGAAACTGCCAAGTGAAGATCAACTCAATCAAGAATTCGCTCAGATTTTAGCGCAGCGGAACGTATCAGGCGATATCCGCACGGTCATGAGTACACCAATCTCAATGAGGGCGTTGTCTAAATCGGGTGCTCTTGCTGCGTTCGACAAGGCCGTCGCGAAGCTGGAACTGCGCGAAAAGGGCGCTCCGGCCGGGCAGCAGGCGACGCAAGAACAGGCGCCACATTCGTCCAACAAGACCAAGCCACGAGGCAGCTTGTTCGAAACGGTGTTGCGAGAGATGTACGGTAGCCAGACTTACCTGAACCGGGGTTGAGCCAACAATGTCCTGCCTAAACAGGTGAGGCATTCAAAATAAGCGGGCCGCTTGTGCGCATCGTGAAAGTCAAAACCGGTTCTGGCAAAGGTTCGTCTGACAGCGAAAACGCGACTTTGCGCAGAACTGAGGCCATGAGAACCATGATTTCCGTCTCGGCGTATTGAGCGCCAATACATATGCGCGGTCCGGCACCAAAAGGTATATATTGCCCTCGGGGTATGGTCCCGCCAAGAAAACGTTCAGGACGATATTGATCAGGTTCGTCCCACAGTTTCTCATTCCGATGTAACGAGTATACGGGGAAGAACAACGCGTCACCGTCTTCGATCTTAACACCGTTTATGTCCAGTTCAGCGCCTGCGTCCCTGGCGAAAAAGGCGGCTGATGGATACAGCCTAAGCGTTTCTTTGATGTGGGCCCTCAGCAGCGGCATGTTTTCCAAATCGGAATACTCCACAGGGCCATCCGGTCGAACCGACATGATCTCGTGTCGGACGCGGTTTTGCATTTCTGGGTGCAGCGCCAGCAGGTAATACCCCCATGCAAGCGCATTGGCCGAAGTTTCGTGTCCCGCGACCACGAAGGTCAGAAGGTTGTCCACTGTCGTCTCGGCATCTTCGAAATCCGACTTTAAAGCCTCAATCATCAGGTCCAAAAAGTCTTCAGGCTCATCGCGGCTTTCAGCACGACGCAGGTCGATCACCTGGCGGGCCAGATCGCGCATAGTGGTAACTGGCGCCTTGCTGCTGAGCCATTTCTTGCGCGGCAACCATTTCGGAAGGCCCATTAAGTCAAACAGGGAAAGGTCTGAAATATAATTAAAATATGCGATCAGCCCAACGCGGATCTGCTCAGCGCTGACTTCTTCATTGCCCGAAAAAATGACGCGAGAGATATTGGTCAGTGTTGAGGCAGGCGCAACCTGGGCAACGTCGACTGGTCCGGGATGCTCGGCCAATGAATCCGCTACTTCAATCCCAGTTGCGGCAAAATGGCGGGCCAGAACCGGCAAGTTGCGTGCCGCAAATAAGGGCGAGTAGCGATGCCGCTGCTTCCGCCATTTCTCTCCTTCGGACAGGATGAGACCGTTCCCGACGGCTGATCCGATAATGTCCTTGGTAAATTTCGCTTTGGGGAAAGCACGCCCCTGGCCGACCAGCAACTCGGTGATCATTTCGGGTTCGCAGATATAGTGGATATTCAGCGGACCCCGGACGTAAGTTTCGCGCAGCGTTTCTGCGGGAATGACCTCAAGCATGTTGCGCCCTGCCGAGCGGGCGAATTGAAGCAATGTGACCGGCTCTTCGGCAAGCCGTGCCGAAACGGGTGTCACACCCTTGTGATTGGCTTCTATCTTTCCAATAGCGACCACAACCCCACCTCTTTGTTTGTCTCGCTAGCCTGTTCCTGCATTAAGGGGTAAGGGGGTCAAAAAGGCAATAAAATCGTTAATTTATAACGCACAGTGTTGTGTCTTTACCGGCATAGGCCAGCGAAGGTATTCGACAATAATTCGGCCCGATGAAAACTATTGCCAAACTGTGAACGAAATTCCGACCAACTACGTCCTCATTGTGTCGTTAAACCTCCTCTAACTGATCAGCAAAAAAGACTTTACGATGACCGCCATCGAAGCACCCCAACTAGACGGGGCACCCCAAGACAGCGACAGCAGGCTGCTACAGAATATCAAGGATTACACTGCCATGAGCTTTGCGCTGCTTTGGCAGCGGCAGGCCATTTTCCTTGCAACCACGATCCTGACAGCGTTTTTCTTCAATCCGCTGAACGCACTGTTTTTCTACGGGACAATATTGATCTGCGAGGCGCAAGACCTTTACCTGGCTAAGCGGGTAGCGCGCCTCACGCCCAAGGAACGCCGGTCTATCGCGATGATGGTGGCGTGGCTTTTGTTCAATACGATCCTCAGTTCTACCGCTATCTGCCTTTACGCGGTGTCTGTTGCGCTGAAACAACCAACAGGCGGTCACTTCACCCCGCTTTTTTTCCTGTTCGCCGCCGCTCTGTTTGCGGCCATGAACAACCACCAATTCGTTTGGGCCATGATTGTGCGCCTCGCCATGTATGGAATCTCGTTCATGGTGATCGTGGTCAAAGACATCTGGATCGAACAGCCCGACCTTTCATCGGACTTGTGGCTGCATTTCTTTACCGTCGTTTTCGTGATGTACTTTCTGATCGATTGCTCGCTGGTGTTTCTCAAACTGTACCAGACCAACTTAGAGCAGCTGGAAAAGCTCCGGGAAGAGCATGAGCGGACCAAAGCGGCCTATATTGCGAAGACTCAGTTTATCTCGACAGTCAGCCATGAGCTGCGTACGCCATTGACGTCAATCAAGGGTTCTTTGGATCTAATCAAGTCAGGCGCCATGGGTGAGGTGCCAGACAAGATGCAAAACCTAGTAGATCTGGCGAGTAAGAACAGTGAGCGTTTGGCCTCGTTGATAAACGATGTTTTGGACATCCAGAAAATGGAAGCCGGCGAGATGGTCATCAAAGAGACGCGGATCAACGTGAACTCGCTTGTAGATGAGGCAATCGCTTGCAACCTAGGATTTGCCAGCGCCCATAATGTCGAACTGGTCGAAGAACGTTTGTCCGAACAAGATCTGTTCATCAAAGGTGACGCCTCGCGGTTGATCCAGGTTCTGACCAACATGATCTCAAACGCGGCAAAGTTTTCGTTTGACCGTGGTGTCGTCACTGTAGGGTGCGAGGTCGTCGGGTCGCGGGTGCGGGTATACGTGAAAGATCAAGGGATCGGCATCCCCGAGGGCAGTCGCGACAAAGTGTTTGATCGTTTTTCGCAGATTGATTCATCAGATGAACGGCACGCCGGAGGAACCGGCTTGGGGATGAGTATTTCGAAGGAGATTGTTGAGCATTTCGGCGGGACAATTGACTATGAAAGCACACTAGGTGTCGGCACCGTGTTCTTTGTTGAATTCCCGTTGCTGGAGGTTAGCAAGAAAAAGGCGCTGTCTGAACAGCGCCTTTCACTGGGAAAGAATGCGCTGGCCGGAGAGTAGGGACTGTATTCTTAACTCGCTCGGCCATATTCGGGTATCACCAGTCTACACGCTCGTAGGCGTCGCTTTGAATGCTGGTGATCTCAGCTTCGGGTGAGGTCTGGACAGTCTCGGCCATGACATCGGTTTCGGCGCCATCGTCCGCAGGAGAGGCCTGTGCATCCCACGCCAGTAACTCGTCTGTTTCGCTTTGCAGCAGGTTAGACAGATCTTGCCCCTGCTGCATCGTCGCGCCTTCTGTATCGTTAGCTTGCCCGACAACAAGATCAATCTGAGTTTCAGAGGAAATATTTGCGCCATTGAAACCTATGTCTGAGACAGTGATCTCGGCATTTATCGTGCCCTCAAACCCTGGCGGAGGCGAAATCTCAAGCATGTCCAGGTTCCACCCCTGAAGCTCTACCGAGCCACCATCTGACAGGGCTGCGTCTTCGCCACTAAGTATCATGGTGTTTGGCGGCAAACCTTCCAGCGAAACGGATGCTGTCGGACTCGCGTGGCTAAGGTCTATCCCTAGCTCGAAACTGCCATCTTTCTCGATGGTCGTCCCGGCATCGGCTTGAACGAATTCCCGCCCGTTGGTGTCGGGACCTTCCCATTCCAGTTTCAGACCAGCTCGGCCACGGTTCTCGAAATACCGGACTTCGATGTCATACGTTCCGGTCTCGAGTTTGATCTCACCGGAACGGGTCCGAAACCCATGGCGACCGTCGTTGTCAACTACCTCGACGCCATTGATATAGACAGCGACACCGTCGTCCCCTCCGGCAAAAAAGGTGTAGGACCCGCCTTCTTCGATCGTAATTTGTCCTTCGAACTGGGCGCCAAAAGTGTCTTTTGACCCATCTGCCCAGAATGAGCCTTTGGTGGTTTCGAAATTTATTTCCGATATCAGCTCTTGATGGCTGGGATCTGCGGACCAGTCCACGTCGTCCAAGTTTTTCAGTTTATGGTCCACGTCAATATAGCGCGCAGTGAAACCGCCGAATACTTGGGCCGATGGAAGGGTTTGCTGTGCTGCATTAACGTCGAAAGCAAGCGTTTCCAGGCCATCATAGCTGGCGTCGCCACCCGTTGGGGTGGAATGGTGCAACGTTGCCTGCACTGGTCCCGTAAACTCTGCAGGAGGCGTGATCGTAAGAGCTTGCACATTCCAGCCGCTCAGTTCGACGGTGCCGTCAGGGCCTGCAATCACTGATCCGGACTCTGTCTCGACCTGTGTGCCCTCTGGCAAATCACTCAGCGCCAAGTGAGACTCTTCCGTAAAGCCGACGGCGCCTGCGCTGATTTCAAAGGTAATCGGCATTCCCGATACAGTCTGTGCATCCACTAGGTCCGGCGCCGTGACTGGCTGTCGCCCAACAAGACCGGGGCCTTCCCATTCCAGGGTTGGCCCTGCGGCACCGGGTGTGCCGACATTTCGAACTTCAATTACATGCGTGCCGGGCGCAAGGTCGATTTCGCCTGTTTGCGCAGAGCCATTCGGAATGACTGTCACGCCGTCGACAACCAGTGTCGCTGAGTTGTGGTCATCCAGATGGAATGTAAAAAGTCCGCCTTCTTCAACGTCAATATTGCCAGAAACTTCGATGCCGAATGCATCGTTTGACCTGCTGTCCTGGTGAAGGACCTGTCCAAAGTCGGTGGTCGAAACAACTTCTGTATGGACCGGAGCAGCGTTCCAGTCGACGTCCCTCAGACCGTCTTGGGAGGTGGTTCCAAAAAATTTAACGCTGAAACCACTGGATACCGAGACGTCGGGCATATCGGCGACGTTCACTTGATAGTTGACGGTTTGGCTCAGCCCTCCCGCGTCAATCACTGTTACATCGACACTAACAGAGGCGGCTTCCTCGAAATCCAACGAAACACCTGGTTTTAGGCGCAGAAGGTTGTCGACGACTTCAAATCGGTCATCCGATACTTCGAACCGGTGAGTGTCCCCTTGATCGGGGTCGTCAAAACTGATTTTTCCGACAATGGCTCCGGCGACATTTTCGGCAACCGTTTGCATGGCCGCCGTCAGGGTGATGTTGTCGATCAAGGCCCCGTAGCTGTCGTTCTGACCCTCGGGTTCGCGGAGCTCTAACGTATCCTGCCCTGTTCCGACGACCTGTAGTTGAAACGTCTCCCAATCCGATGACTGGGGATCCAACTCGGCAATGAGGTTTCCGTTCCAATAGACTTCGACCGTATCGGTGCCGCCGGCAAGCCGCTCGCGAAGGTCCAGCCCCAGATCATAAAGCTGGCCGTCCACTGTTTGGATCACTTGCGAAATACTGTCTACGCCGTGACCGTGGTCCAATTCCATCAATTGGTCGCCATCCGAGGCTTTGGTGCCGCCGAACTGGTCCCAGATTTCGATGCCATGTGAATCCGTCCAAGACCCCGACGGGTCATTGTTAAATCCTCGCCACCTTCCATGATCGAGGTCGAATTCTTCAAAGCTGCCGTTGGAAACCAGATTGTCCGTGTTGATGCTGAGGGTCAGGTTTTCCGGACCTTCATTCACGTTCTCAATGGAGATGACGAAGTCTTTCGCAGTACTCAGGCCACCAGAATCTGTAGTTGTGATTTGCAGCTCGATCTGGTCAGTCTCTTCGTGGTCGAACTGTGCGTCTGGTTTTAGCCGAAGCTCACCATCGACCACCTCAAACCGGTCGTCCGAGACGTGATAAGCATGGTCGTCGTTGATGTCGGAATCCAGCGTTGATAGATTTCCAATCACAGCCCCAGCGGCGTTTTCTGCGACCGAGTGGTTGTCCAGGGTCACATCTTGGGGTGCTTCGTTAATGTCTTGAACGTCGATTGTGAAGCTCTCGGTCAGGCTTAGCCCGCCGGTGTCCGTCGCCGTCACGTTGACTTCGACCTGGGCGGCGTCTTCGTAGTTCAATGAAACGCCGGGCTTCAATTGCAGATATCCGTCGACCACTTCGAATCTGTCATCGGAAACACTAATGTTGTAGTTATCACCCGCATCGGGGTCGGTAACCGTGAGGGCTCCAACAATTGCGCCTGCCGCGTTTTCCACGACAGCAACGCCGTCTAACTTGATAGTGTCGGGCGCTTCGTTGACGTCCAATACGTCGACGGTAAAGCGTTCTGTGAATGTCAGGCCGCCTGAATCAGTCACGGTGACGTCGACTTCGATCTGGGCTGCCTCTTCGTGATCCAAGGTCGCTTCGGGTTTCAGTTGTAGCTGTCCGCCCACAACCTCGAACCGGTCGTCGGACACATGAATTGAATGCGTGTCTGATGTATCAGGATCTACGACCGTCAGTGTTCCCACCACAGCACCGGCGGCGTTCTCACTGACTTCTAGGGCATCCAACAGGATTTCTTCGGGGGCGTCATTTTCATCCTCAGTGGAAGTGACGAAGTTATCACTCGGAGTGCCCGGATCTAAGGGGGAGGGCACGAAGGGAGTTGGTCCTGAATCATACTGGACCGTTTGTTGTGTTTGGTGCGTATTGCTTTGAATTTCGAACCGCGCGGTGTGATCCCCGGTATCAGGCCCAAGTTGCGCTTCGGCCTTTGGTTTCGTTTCGGCCGTTGGCCCGGTTGCCAAAGTTTGATCCACGGTTTGTTCTGTTTCGGGTGCGGCATTGTTTTTGTAAGACGCCTGTTCTTGCTCGGAATGAACCCGCCCAGGCTGGCCGCCCGGTGCGCCATCTGGTCTGAGCCGCGTCTCAAGGGAACCTGCACGGTCTTCGCCCGTGTGCAGTGCGGTTCGGGTGGGATCACTCGAAACCTGAGGTGTCCCACGGGAAAACTGCGCCGCGAATTCCTCTTTTTCTTCCGTCTCTGACAGCTGGGATTGCGCGAAACTTGAAATGTCGTGGGGGGATTTGTTCATTGCGCTACCTCTATTCACCTGTCGGTCCGACCGAATAGATATCATGAATTTTGCTACAGAAAGGTTTCATAAATATCTGCAATTTAAAGGAAATTATTCACGACGTTATTTAGGTTCTTTACCTTTCCTAAAGCGGCGGTCGCGCAACCTTCTGGGACAGGAAAGGGTGATAGTGCATCATGGAACCGCAACCGCTTGCTGGAAATTTGTCCCGATCTGGATTTGGATTGCCAATCTGGGCTGCATCGTTTTCGTTGAATGTTCTGGCGCTTCTGATGCCCTTGTCCATTCTGATGATCTTCGATCGGATTATTCCGTTTCAATCCACCGATACGTTGCGGGTACTAACCGTCGTATTGATCATCAGCGCTGCGGCAGAACTTGTTCTGCGCCAGTGCAGAACAATTATGCTGACCAGCACTGCCGAAGGCGCGGCGATACGCAACCGTCGACGTTTTTTGAAGCAGGTTCTAAATGCGAACACCCGGTCATTTTCGCAAAACCCTGACAGCACGTATTTTGAACGGTTTGCCGCCATTGATCAGTTGAGGGATTATCAATCAGGGCAAAGCCAGACGCTTTCTATTGATTTACCCTTTACTGTCTTGTTCGCAGTGTTGATCGGGTTAATCGGAGGTTGGCTGTTTCTTGTTCCTCTCGGCGCGTTTTGCATCGTGCTTGGTTTTGCGTTTGTGATGAAGCGCGCTCAGTGGGTGTTGTTCGAACGGCGTAAATCTCTGGACGCCCGAAGATACGCCTTTTTGTTGGAAACTCTGTCCAACGTGCAGACTGTAAAAGCTAACCGGATGGAACCGCAGATGGCGCGCCGGTTTGAAATGCTCGAAGAGCAAACCGTGAATATTAGTAACAAATTAATCCAATTTGCAGGGATTGCGCAGAGTTTCGGAGCGATTTTTTCACAAATGATGGTCGCGGCAATGGGGCTTTGGGGGGCCTGCCTTGTCATCCAGAACCATATAGGCATTGCCGAGCTTGCAGCCTGCATGTTGTTGAACGGTCGTATCATCCAGCCTTTGACCAAGTTGATGACATTGTGGGTTCAATCCGAAAATGTCTCGGTTGCACGAAGGCGGTTGAACGACATGGAGGAATTGGAAGTCAACGAAATACCTTCTGGTCAAGTGCGGGAAATACTGGGGGAAATTTCGGTGCGCGAGATGACTATCGAGCGCACGGATAGTGCAGGCACGCTCATGGCTCCGGTAAGTTTTTTGGTACCGCCCTCTGGCTGCGTTTTGTTGGAGGCCGAACAGAGTTGGATGGTTGACTCCGTTTTTGATGCGATCTCTGGTCAACGGCTTCCCTTGAACGGAGAGGTTTTGATCGATGGTTTTTCCGGGGCCAAACGTGTCAATCAAACTGGGCAGGGCGCGACGATCGTGCTTGAGGCAGACCCTGCAATGTTTTCAGGCACTTTACTTGAAAACCTGAGCGCATTTGGGGACGCGCAAGTCGTTGAGAGGGCGAAAGAGTTTGCTGCTGCGCTGGGATTGGAAAAACGCATTCACCGGCTCCCCGCTGGGTACAACACCGTCATGACTGCGCGAACAAGTTTCGAGAAAGATCCAGTCAACCGTCACTTGGTTTCTTTGACACGGGCATTGGCGTTGCAACCTAAAATTTTGCTCATGAATGAGCCGTCGGCGGCTCTGGACACACCAGAACGCCAGGCTTTGGCGGATTGTTTAAGAACCCTTGCGCCGCGGCCGACTATTGTTTTGTCCAGTCCGGACCCGCGCTTACGACAACTGGCAGATCAGGTCGTTCATCTGAAAGCAAAGCTGTCTGACGAGATCACGTCTTGGAGGGATGATGCAGAGCTGGATCGCCAGGACGCGCTGCTTAAACAACGGGGGGCGGCATGACAAGTCTAAGCACGCAAAGCGCAAGGGGGCTTCTCCAACGACTTCTATTGGCGGAGGGGTGGAAAAATGGAAAGGACACTATTGCCGAAGCGTTCCCTCATTTGTCGTCCGAACTGCACCGCGACGACATAATAGAAGCGCTAGGCAACCTGAATATTCCCTTCTCGAGAGTCAGGTGCAGGGAAAGCGAGATAACTGATCAAGAATGTCCCGCGCTTGTCTTTCCCAAGTCCGGCGGGTGTTACATTGCCCTTGGGCGTTCCGCGCGGACGATCAGGGTCGGTGACAGTCAAAACCCCGACCTGCGTCACTATCTTCCAGGTTCAGACCTTTGCACTGTAATCAAGTTGCAAACCGCGACACCAGGGATATCGGAGAAGAAATTTGCATCTGTACGTTCGGCTTTCGCGGGTATGCGCGCGATGCTGCCTTGGTTGTTGGTTACGTCGCTACTGACAAACGTTTTGGGCCTGCTGACTCCATTGTTGATCATGGCGATCTATGATCGTGTCATTCCGTCGGGATCCATTGATATGTTGGTTTCATTGGCAGTCGGTGTCGCCATAATCGGAATATCGGATTTCGCCTTCCGTCTTGCGCGATCTCGCGCGCTTGCTTACGTCGGATGGCACGGTGAGCGTCAGTTGATGATCGCCCTGTTTCAAAAACTGATGTCCCTTCCGCTGAGCCAGCTGCAAAAGTCAGATGTGACTCAGCAATTGGCTCGATTTCGCCAATTCGAATCTTTGAGAGAAGTTTTCACAGGTCAGGTGATGGCAACCGTTCTGGATTTGCCATTTGTGTTGATTTTTCTGACCCTTCTGTTCTTTATCGCACCCAAAGCCGGATTGTTGTGTCTCGGCATGGTTGTCGTGTTCATTTTGGTCGGTTGTCTTACCATTCCGCGTCAGCGCAACTTGGACCGCGCCGCTGCCGAGGCCGCAGAAGTCGGCCAGTCGTTGGCTCAGGATGCGATCGTTCATCAAAAAGTAATTGCAAACCTGGGCTTGCAGGAAAGATGGATGCGACGTTCGACGCCAATGATCGAACTCGCCGAAGCCGCAGCCCGTCGCGCGCGCCAATTTCAGGCGTTTACCCAGTCGCTTGCGCAAACTCTGACCGCTTTGACGGTCGTCGGCTCAATCATCCTGAGCGCCCACGGGGCGGTAACTGCCGATCTGAGTTTTGGCGCTTTGATTGCGGCCATAGCCCTGGTTTCCAAGGTGCTGACTCCGGTGCAGACTTTGTATGCCAGCTTCCCTCAGATGTTAAATTCAGTTTCCAGCCGAGCGCAGGCGGACCGGGTCCTGGGATTGCAGGAAGAATTGGAACTGGGGTTGGCCCAATCGCATCGAAAAACACTTCGTGGAGCGATTTCACTGTCCTCGGTTACGTATCGACCGGACCCGCTGAATGGCCCGATTTTGTCGCAGGCCAGTTTGAATTGCGAACCGGGTGAAATTGTTTTGCTCATGAGTAGTGATGCTACCAGCCGGACTGCGGTTTTGGATCTGATCGACGGGCTGCACACACCATCGGCCGGTACGATCGAACATGATGGCATCGACATTCGTCAGATTGCGCGGGATGAGCTGCGTAAGTCAGTCACCTACGCCCCTTATGAGAAGTCTCTGTTTTATGGGACGGTCGCGCAGAATTTCCGTCTTGCATGTTCGTCGCTTTCGGATGCCGAAATCGTTGCTGCCCTGGATCATATGGACTTGTTGAATGACACTGGGTTGTTAACAAAGGGTCTGGAAACGCGACTGACGGACGTCACACTGGCGCAATTGTCAGATGAAACTGTCAAAGCGCTGACCTTGGCGCGCAGTATCGCGCGCCCGTCTACTGTCTATCTGTTCTCCGAGCCTACAAACGGTCTTTCGGACATGCGCCGCGACGGATTTAAAAGATGGGTTTGGGAGCAAAGAGGGCGAAAAACGATACTCATTTCCAGCGCGGACCGTTCGTTCCTCAACATTGCGGACCGTTTCGTTTTTCTGAACGGCGATAGGATCGTTGTAAATGCAACAGGGGATGCCGGGTTTAAGAAAATCCAAGCTGCTCTGAAAACTGCTGAGGGTCGATCATGACACGTATGGGACACACCAAGACCAAGCCGGGACCGATGGCCAGGGCGGTGGAAAGAAGGCGAAAGAAACCTCCTCGGTTTGCGGCTTTTTTAACGTTGGTCCTTTTTTTGATGATCTGTGGTCTGGTGACGGTAGCCGGGCGAACAATGATGCCACAGATCACACGCGCCCCGGGTACGATCATGCCAATTGGGGATTACCCGCAGATCGAAACTCTACATGGTGGAATCGTAAAAAAGGTCCACGTCCGAAACGGTCAAAGAGTTGAGGCAGGCGATGTACTGGTAGAGTTGGAGCATCCGGATCTGACGCAGGAAGGGGATCTGGCTGCAGAACAGATCGAGGCGATCCAGCGAGATCTGGCAAATGCGATGACCGTACTCGCGATGCTCAACAGGGCTGTGCCTCCAAGCGTGTCCGAGATCAAAGCGCTCGAAGCTCAGGGGCTTGTGACGGCGTCATCCAGATTGCAGCTGTTCTTTGAACGTCAGAGGATCCAACAAACAGCATTGGAGCAGCAAAAGGAAACGCTGGATATTTTGCGGCAGGCGGCGGACCTTGCCAATAGGCGTGTGGTCAAGAAAGAGGAGCTTCTGGCGAAGTATGCTCAGCTTCAGGCTCAAGGTCTCAAGTCGCTTAGCGATTATCTCGAAGAGGAAGACGAAGTCGACGCGGTACGCTCAGCCGCATCTGCAGCTTCGGTGCGTCTTGCCGAGTCGCAAAGCGCGTTCATCTTGGCAGGTTCGACATTGCAAGAAGAGACACTGTCTTTGCGTGATGACGTTCTCACCCGGATTTCCGAATTAGAGCAGGAACGAGATCGTCTGCGTGTGTCCCAACAGATCGTAGCGGGCAAACTCGCTGGGCTCCGCATAGTTGCGCCAGCGCGTGGAGTTATTCAATCGGTCGCATTTCCCAACCCAGGCGAAGTGATCGAGCCCGGCGAAACCATCTTTGAGATCCTACCAACCAGACAGGCGCTGATAGTCGAGGCACGTATTCCGAATGCCGAGGTCGGGCATGTCAACGCCGACGATCCGGTATCGATCAGCGTGGACACATTCGACGTGCGCCGTTTTGGCAAAGTCGAGGGGCAATTGAACTCGATTTACCCCTTGCCATTGACGGATGAAAAAACGGGTGAAACCTATTTCCGCGCCTCTTTGGCGTTGGCGCAGGCGTCGGTCGGAACTGGGTCTTTCGCTCGACCACTGCAGGCCGGGATGACCGTGGTTGCGGAAATGAAGACCGGAGAACAGACGCTGCTGGCCTATCTTCTCAAGCCGGTCCAGACGACATTGGATCGCGCATTTAAGGAAAGATAACCGGCTGACATCGAAATGGGGCTGTAAGGCTGTCGCGATCCATCGCTGCGGTGGGCGCGGCGCAGGGGCCTTGCGCTGCGGTCACAAAACCCATCATGTTCGAATTTAGGGAATATGATGCGGGAACTCCTGAATGGCTGATACCATGCTGCAAGAAACGCGGGTTTTGGTCGTCGTCGCGCCCAGTTTCAACATCGCGACAACAATGGGTTTTATCGATCCGCTGAGGGCTGCGAATTACCTCGACGGCGCGAGTCATTTCAAATGGGAATTTGCGTCCGAAGCCGGAGGATCATGCACGTCCAGCAATGGGGCTGCAATCTGGACCCTTCCTTTGAACGAGGTCGCTGCATCCGAAGTGGACATCGTTGTCGTATCGGCAAGTTGGGCCCCGGAAAAGCATGCGACGGATCGCACCGGAAAGGTGCTTAGGCATTGGGCGCGTCGAGGCGCGAGTATGATCGCGCTGGATACTGGAGCATTCATTCTTGCCCAGGCAGGGTTGCTACGGGGGCGTAAGGCGACAGTGCATTACGAACATATCGACGCGTTCCAAGAACTTTTCCCCGACGTGGAAGTTGTGGAGAACTTGTTTGTTTTGGACGGCAACCGGATCACATGCTGTGGTGGCGGGGCTTCGGTCGATCTGGGGTTGCAAGTGTTACAGGGTCTGCATGGAAGCGCGCTTGCCAATGCGGCGGCCCGGTACGTGTTCCACGACACACTACGGGGCCCGGCCAACAGGCAGCAACCCGACGGCGCCGAGCCGCTGGGGGCAACGGTTCCAGCGAAACTGCGTCTAGCAATTCAGGCTATGGAGGCCAATTTGGAAGACCCATTGCCTGTGCCCGAAATATGCAAAGTCGTCGGTATCTCGCATCGGCAACTCGATCGCTTGTTTGCGGTCCATGTCAGCAAGACACCAGCCTTGTATTACCGGGATATCCGTCTTGATCGGGCACGGGGCCTTGTGACGCAGACGCGCCTTCCCTTGGCCGAGATTGCCATTGCATCAGGCTTTGCCAGCCAGGTGCATTTCAGCAGGTCATACAAAGACAGGTTTGGCTTGCCACCCAGCGTGGATAGGGTCGAAGGCAGGGTGCCATTTGAATTTCGCGCTTGGCCAATGCACAGAAATCCCAAGGATCGTGATGGCTGAAAAAATAAAAAATGTGGCGAATAAAGTTAAGTAAAAAATGTTTTTTCCACGGATCATGAGCCCGATGACCCAATTGGCGGGCCAATGAACGGTCCGGTTTCGCGGAGAGAACGATGAGCGAGCTACCCTCAAAAGCGCAATTTGATACGATTTGTAAAGGCTTTAGCCCCGATCCGCTCAACTCAAGCTCGCTCAAAGCTGACGCCTATGTTGATCCTCGTTGGTATCAGGCAGATGTGGCAGCGATTCTTGCGAAGACATGGCAATGGGTGTGTCATGTCGAAAAGCTGCGCCGACGGGGATCTTATTTGACGACTGAGATCGCAGGCCGACCGATTGCGGTGGTTCGGGATCGTCAGGGGGTATTGCGTGCGTTTTATAACGTCTGCAAACACCGGGCGCATCACTTGTTAACCGGCGAAGGCGAAACGACGCGCATCATGTGCCCATATCATGCATGGGTCTATAAACTGGACGGTCAGCTTGTTCGGGCGCCCGAGACCGAGAGCCTGACAGGTTTCGATACTGCGGATATCTGCCTGGACCAGGTTGGAGTGGAAGAGTTCGCCGGTTTTATCTTTGTGAACCTCGACCCCGAGGCGCGCCCGTTATCCGAGGTCTCTGGCGATCTGCAGACTGAAATCCGCCATTGGGCGCCCGATATCGATAATCTTACTTTTGGTCATCGACTGACCTATGACATCAAGTCGAACTGGAAGAATGTCGTCGACAACTTTCTTGAGTGTTATCATTGTCCGACTGCACACAAGGATTTCTGTGACCTGGTCGACATGGACACCTACAAAGTCACGACCTACGGGATCTATTCCAGTCATATGGCAGAGGCGGGCAAGGACGCAAACTCGGCCTATGACGTGTCCAACGCGACCGTTCGTACGCATGCGGTCTGGTGGTTATGGCCCACGACCTGCCTGATGCGCTATCCGGGAAGATCGTCGATGATTGTCTTGAACGTTATCCCGGTAGGCCCTGATCGCACGCTGGAAACGTATGACTTCTTTTTGGAAACTCCTGAGCCTGACGATATGGAGCTTGAAGCGATCCGCTATCTTGACGAAGTACTACAGCGCGAAGACATAGATATTGTTGAAAGTGTGCAGCGCGGCATGAATACCCCGGCTTTCACGCAGGGGCGGATCGTTCACGACCCCAGCGGATCGGGAAAGTCCGAGCATGCTGTTCACCATTTTCATGGTCTTGTGCTGGACGCTTATGAAAAGGTTGCACCGTGAGGCGGCCCAATATCGTCGTTATCATGGCCGATCAGCTAGCACCGCATTTTTGCGGCGCTTACGGCCATCCGACGGTGAAGACACCTCATATTGATGCGTTGGCAGCTCGGGGGATGCGGTTTGATGCGGCGTATTGCAATTCTCCGCTGTGTGCGCCGTCGCGGTTCGCATTCATGTCGGGACAACTGATCAGCCGGATTGCAGCCTACGACAATGCCAGCGAGTTCAAAGCTTCGGTTCCTACTTTTGCGCATTACCTCAAGGCGCTGGGATATCGGACTTGCCTGTCCGGTAAAATGCACTTTGTCGGCCCTGACCAGAAACACGGGTTCGAGGATCGGGTGACGACCGATATCTATCCGGCTGATTTCGCCTGGACCCCGGATTGGGAGGCTCCGGATGAACGGATCGACAAATGGTACCACAACATGCAAACCGTCAAAGAAAGCGGCGTGGCTATCGCAACCTTCCAGACAGACTATGATGACGAGGTCGAATTTGCAGCTCGTCGATGGTTGATTGATCGGGGCAGGGATCGGGCTGCGGGGGATGCCGCGCCGTTTTGTATGGTCGCAAGTTTCATCCACCCGCACGATCCCTATGTGGCAAAACCCGAATGGTGGAACTTGTATTCAGACCGGGACGTTCCGATGCCGGATTACACGCTTACACCAGAGGAGCAGGATCCGTACTCACGCCGTGTGATGGACGGGATCGAAGCAAGCTACGTGCCGTTGAGTGATGAGGAGGTTCGTCGTGCACGCCGCGCTTATCTGTCAAATGTCAGCTATTTCGACAGCAAAGTCGGTGCCATCGTCCAAGCCCTAGAAGATATCGGAGAACGCGACAACACAATCGTCATCGTGACCGCAGACCACGGCGACATGCTGGGCGAGCGCGGGCTTTGGTACAAGATGAACTTCTTTGAACACTCGGCACGGGTGCCGCTGATCATGGCGGGGCCAGAGATCGCTTGCGGGGCGGCCGCGAGTGCGTGCTCGCTGGTGGATCTGTTGCCGACCTTCATTGATATTGCCGGTGGAACAGATGCCATTCTGGGCGAACCGATTGATGGCCGATCGTTGATGCCTCTGGCGGAGGGGCAGGTCGACACGGTGGATGAGGCCATCGGCGAGTACTGCGCCGAGATGACGCCCTATCCTGTATTCATGATCCGTCGGGGGGCGCTCAAGTACATTCATTGCGACCCCGATCCGCCGCAGTTGTATGATTTGGAACAGGATGCCGGTGAGCGGACGAACGTCGCGAATGACCCTGCCTACATCAAGCAAGCCAGGGCTTTTGCGGCTGAGGTCGCCCAACGCTGGGACAGCGAGGCGTTGCGCAAGGATGTGATAGCAACCCAGAAATCGCGACGTGCCCTACACGCCGCAATGGAGGCCGGCGCCGGCGAAGCGTGGGACTATACGCCTCGGCGCGACGCGACGCAGGAATATGTTCGTAATCATATGGATTGGACTGCGGCCGCCGCAAGATATCGGTACCCGCCCCGAAAGGAGAACAGTGAATGATGCTGAAAGGCAAAACCGCTTTGGTCACCGGTGGACGCGGTGGAATCGGGCGCGCCATCGTTTCGCGTTTCCTGCGCGAAGGGGCCCGCGTTTACGCTGCAGATCTTTCACCCGAGGGGTCGCTGGCGGAACATAATGAAGATGGCAGCATCTTCGTAAAACTCGACGTCACGCAAGAGGCTGACGCGGTCGCGGCGATGCAGAAGGTCGGGGCAGAATCTGGACAGTTGGACATTCTGGTCAACGCGGCAGGGATCGAGATTGAAAAGACGATCGAGGAAACGACACTGGAGGAATGGAACCTGTCGTTTGCGGTTAATGTCACCGGGACATTTTTGACATCGAAACACGCGCTGCCGCTGATGCGTAAGGCAACACAGGGAACCACGGCGTCTGTCATCAACTTCGGCAGCTATGACGGATTTATCGCTGACCCCGGTCTGGCTGCTTATTGTGCGACCAAAGGCGCGGTTCATGCGTTGACGAGGGCCATGGCCTGCGATCACGGCCCTGAAGGCATTCGTGTGAACGCGATTTGCCCGGGCTATGTCGACACTCCGATGTTGCAGAGCTTTTTCTCGGGTGACGGTTCAGGCGGAGGTGGCAAGTCGATCGACCAGTTGCAGCAGGCGGTTCGCGACGTCCACCCGATGCGGACCTACGGCACACCTGATGATATCGCAAACCTCGTGAATTGGCTGGCCTCGGACGAGGCGCGTTACGCCAGCGGACAGCTTTGGGTCTTGGACGGGGGCTTGAGCGCTCAGGTCCAGCAGATGAAGCTATGACGGCCCTTGATCATAGGGACAAACCGGGCATGCCGTCGACAAGCGGGGTTGCGGCAGGGATAGACGCCGCCTTGCAAAACAGGTCAGGAGAATAGTGATGCGTTTGGCTGGTAAAAGAGCGCTGGTGACAGGCGGTCGGCAGGGTATCGGGCGCGGGATCGTCGACGCGTTTGGACGCGAAGGCGCAGCTGTCACCACGTGTGGTCGCGGTTCCCGTCCGACAGATCTGGGCAAGGACGTGATCTGGTACACGCTGGACGTAACCGATGCTGCTGCGGTTGCGGAACTGGCCTACACAACCGACGGTACGGATATTCTGGTCAATAATGCCGGTGTGCAGGTGGAAAAGACTGTAGCGGACAGTACGGACGCGGATTGGGAGGCGGTCATAGGGGCAAATTGCCGGGGCGTGTTCAATCTCTGCCGCGCTTACATCCCCCGCATGCCCGACGGCGGTTCGATTATCAATATTGGTTCTATCTCTGGCCATGTCGCTGATCCGTCTATGGCGCTGTACAATGCGTCCAAGGCATTTGTGCATGGGCTGACCCGGTCCATTGCTGTGGATCACGGCCCGCGCATTCGTTGTAATGCGATTTGCCCGGGGTGGATTGAGACAGGAATGCTCGACGCTGGTTTTGATTTGGCTGGCGATCCGGATGCCGCGCGAAAAGATGCGCTGACCCGGCACGCGATGCGCCGTTTTGGCAAACCAGAAGATATCGCATCCATGGCCCTTTGGCTGGCCTCGGACGAGGCCGGGTTCGCAACAGGGCAATTGTTCACAGTGGACGGCGGCATGACCGCTGCCTCCCCATTCAATCCGGGGCTGTTTTGATGGATGTTAAACATACGGCTTGTCTTGGCGGTGGCGTCATCGGTGCCAGTTGGGCGGCGCTTTTTCTGGCCTCTGGCCGCTCGGTCGCGATCTATGATCCCGCCCCGGATGTCGAAAGCAAGGTACGCGCCTATATCGAAGAGGCGTGGCCGACGCTGGCTGCGCTTGGCTTGATCGAAACCGGCGAGCCTGACGCGATCACCTTTTGCACAGACCCGGCAGCAGCCGTTGAAGGCGCAGATTTTATTCAAGAAAACGTCCCCGAAAGGCTAGAGGTCAAACACGCGACCTTTGCCAGTATTGAACCTTCACTGTCCGCGCATGCAATCGTTGCCAGCTCGGCGTCCGGTTTGACGTTAAGCCAGATGCAATCTGGCTGGAGAGACCCCTCTCGGTTTGTTCTGGGGCATCCGTTCAATCCTCCGCACTTGATCCCCTTGGTCGAGGTGCTGGGAAATGACAGGACGACACCGGGCGTGGTCGAAACCGCCCAGCGGTTTTACGAGAGTTTGGGCAAGACCACCATTCGTCTGAACAAGGAAGTCCCGGGTCACGTCGCCAATCGCCTGCAGGCGGCTTTGTGGCGCGAGGCTATCCATCTTGTGATATCGGGCGTCGCGTCGGTCGAGGATGTGGACAAAGCTGTTTGGGCTGGGCCGGGCCTGCGATGGGCGGCGATGGGGCCGACAATGCTGTTCAACCTTGGCGCAGGCGATGGTGGGTTGGATGCATTTTGCGACCATTTTTCCCAGACCTTCAACGGGTGGTGGGATGATCTGGGTCAGGTCTATTTGACAGATGAAGTAAGGCGCGAGCTGACCGCAGGCATAAAAGCGCAAACACGGGGAAAGCCGCCTTCAGTCCTGTCGTTCGAACGCGATGCACTGATCGTCGCGTTGCAAAAGTCGGTTTCGGATGTGCGCCGAAATCAGTCTTAACGACAGGCACACCCTCCGACTTTTGCGCATGCAAGGACAGGTTTGCCAGATATGCGCGCCCTCCGGGAAATTGAACACTCCGGCGTAGTATTGAAATATTTGAAATTCTAGCGTGTTCCGCCTAGCATCGATGACACATGGCCCTCGGGTGTTTTCTTTACCCGTGTCCGGTCTTCGTAGTGTGAATGAGTATTCTAGTTTGCGGTGACTGAAATGAGTGTATTTTCCAGCCGTCGGCGGGTCCTTGCGACGCTTCTTTCTGCAGTTGCGGTGGTGCCAGTCGCGCGGATCGGCTTGATGAAACTTAAAGATAATCCCCTTCCACAGGTGCCAGAGCCGCGACTGGCTCTGGTCGACGGATGGTTGCTGGATGAAAGTGACCCCGGCGTAGGGGAAGTGTCGTGATCCTTGATGCGCGCTCTGAAATTCCAAGCCTGGACGGGACGTATGATTGCTGTGTCATAGGTTCGGGGCCTGCGGGTTTGTCGCTGGCGTTCAAAATGGCCGAGGCGGGCAAACGGGTGCTTGTACTAGAGGCCGGTGACAGGGACATCGAGTCGGAGTCGCAAGACCTTTACGAAGGTCAGGATCTGGGTGTTGAGTATCGATCGCTCTCCGCGACCCGCATGCGGGCCTTGGGTGGATCGACGTCTGCATGGTTTGGCCGTTGCCCTATGCTTGATCCCTTTGACTTTTTGCCTCGTGAAGATGTGCCACTGAGTGGTTGGCCCATCCGCTTCGAAGACTTGCAGCCTTATCAGTCGGGCGCAGAACGTATGTTGGGCACGGGTAAATTCGGCCCTCGACTTCGCAAACCAGCCGACGAAACCGGACAAATCGACATCGTCGAGCAAAGGTTCAGTTCGGATCGCGAATTTTATGACGTTCGTGATGACGAAGCAGCCCGCTTTGGAACCAAATACTTGTCGGATCTGGAGACTTCGGAGAACATTGATCTGGTCCTGAATGCCAACGTCGTAGGCTTCACAGTTGATGGCGACAGCGGCAACGTTACCCAAGCACATGTTCGTAACTATGCCGAAGGTGAAGGAAAGGTTCAGGCAGACACCTTCGTGCTGGCGATGGGTGGCGTTGAAAACAGCCGTATGTTGCTGCATTTGAATGCGCAGGAAGACAACCGGTTTGGCAATCAGAATGACATGGTCGGCCGCTGTTTCATGGAGCACCCGATTGTCGTGTTTGGTGCCTACTTTATCACCAAGCGCCTATACTCTCATTCAGCGTCATGGGAGTTCGAACGCCTTCTGCGTCGCTCGGTTCCGGAACTGATGTTAAGTCCCAGCCAAGAGACAATGATGGCAAATGGCTGGTTGAATTCCAGCGTCAGGCTGGAACGTCTGAAACAGCGTCCGATTGCCAAAGCGCTGGTAGGGGATTCTGAGTTCATCAAGGGGCTGACCTACGATCAGGACTATTTCTTTACGGGTGATTGTTTCGTTACGGGCGAACAACAGCCCAATATGGACAGCCGTATCGTTCTGACCGAACAACGTGATCGCTTTGGGCTGAATGTTGTTGGGCTTGATCTGCAATTCACTGACAAAGATATCGAAACCATGCGCGGTTCGGCAGGTGAGGCGGCTAAGTTCCTGATCCGAAATGGACTGGGGCGGATGCGGATGGTGCCTGAGCTTTGGGACTTAGCGCCAGTTGAAGAGATCGGGCTGGGCTATTCAAACCATCACATGGGCGGGGCGCGGATGTCTGCGACGGCTGAAACCGGGGTCGTGGATTCTGATTGCAAAGTGCATGGGGCCACTAATCTCTACGTCGCGGGTTCTGGTGTATTTCCGACATGTGGACAGGCGAACCCCACTTTCACCATTGTGCAATTATCGCTGCGTCTGGCCGACCATTTGATCGCACGGAGTTAACGGGCACTGTTTTCAGCGATGCAACGGTCAATTTCGGGTTGCTCAGATCGGTTGTGCGTTGTCTCTGTAAGACAACAAATGGGGGCGGGAAATCCAATGGCAAATCAAGCGTCCGGTAGGGCGGTCTTTTTGACAGGCAGCCTCATGCGGCATGTGACACGCATGTCCTTGACCACAAGTATTGGCTTGATGGCCATTTTCGCTGTCGATTTTGTGGATATGGTTTTCATCGCGATGCTCGGGAATGATGCGTTGGCTGCGGCGGTGGGATATGCGGGAACGCTGTTGTTCTTCACCAATTCCGTAAACGTGGGCCTGTCCATCGCGGCCGGGGCGCTTGTCGCTCGCGAACTTGGTGGCGGGCGGGGCGATCGTGCCCGCCATTACGCCACCAGCGTCGCCATGCTGGGGGTCGTGTTCGGGATTCTGGTATCCGGGATTGTCCTGTTCAATCTCAGCTTTTTCCTCTCACTGCTGGGGGCAGAGGGCGAGGTCCTACGGCTGGCTGCACGCTATGTTTCGATAATTTTGCCAACGATGTGGGTCATGGCTTTGGCCATGGCGGGTATGGCTGTTCTGCGTGCCCATGGAGATGCGCGTCGTTCCATGATGGCGACGATTTATGGCGGAGTAGCAAATGCCGTGCTGGATCCGATTCTGATCTTTGCTGTCGGGTTGGGACTGGACGGTGCGGCTATTGCCTCGGTGATCGCCCGTCTCTGTATGTTGGTTTTTGCGCTTGGGCCGGCGATCAGGGTACACCGCGCTTTTGCGCGACCTTCGATGCGGCAAGTCGCCCAGGATTTCCAGGCGGTGCGCGGTATCGCCGTTCCTGCGGTGCTGACCAATATCGCAACACCGGTGGGCAACGCCATTGTCATACGCGAAGTCGCTCAATTCGGAACAGATGCCGTGGCGGGCATGGCAATCATCGCGCGGCTGATGCCGGTTGCGTTTTCAGTCGTGTTTGCGTTGTCGGGGGCCATTGGTCCAATCGTCGGTCAGAATTTCGGGGCCGGGCAGTACGATCGCGTCAAGGAAACTTTTCTGGCGGGGGTCAAATTTACCGGCGTCTACGTCCTGTTGATGGCCGTAGTTTTGTTCGTGCTGCGCGCGCCCATCGCCGATCTGTTTCAAGCGCAAGAAGAGACGCGGTCTTTGATCTACTTGTTTTGTGGGCCGTTGGCGCTGGCGTCGTTTTTCAACGGCGTGATCTTTGTCGCAAATGCCAGCTTTAACAATCTGGGGCACCCCATTTATTCCACTTGGGTGAATTGGGGACGGCATACACTGGGGACGTGGCCGTTTGCAGTCGCGGGCGCATATTTTGCCGGAGCACCGGGAGTGTTGTTGGGCCAAGCCTTTGGTGGGGTCATATTCGCTTTGGTCTGTTGGGTGCTTGTGCGCCGCGTTGTGTCCGGCCTGAAAGCGCCACAGCGTGTTGATCCATTTGCAGGGCAGAACCGCCTGCAGGCCCTGTTTGGCCGCCGGGGGTGGTAGCCCCCCGGATCAGTTGCCAGCGTTGCGGGCCTCAAGACGCTCCAGATTGACGACCGTGGACAGCATAAGCCGGTCGTGGCTCCAGTCTTCGGTCTGCTGGACAGAAGCAGCGCCCAAGCCCAGAACGGCGGCGAATGTCAGCGTTAGGACAAGGAAAACGACCGGTGCAGTGGATTGCACCGACGGGGCCTCAGTCAGGGCCAATACACGTTGGCGCAGGACTCGCTTGGCTTTTCCACCGGTCACAAGCGCGACGTTCAGAACACGCGGGCTGCCGCGGCTGATCGTTTTGGCGCAATAGTCCAGCAGGCAGTTCGTATAGTCGCGCGCGTCGATACCCCTGCGGGAAACCACCGACTGGTCACAAGCCAGTTCGCGCAAGCGGTCGAATTGATATTTCAGCGCAATATACGCCGGGTTCCAGAACAGCAGGGGGCGAAGCAGTTCAAAACCCAATTCCCATTCCACATCTCCGGCGCGCACGTGCTGCAGCTCATGCGCAAGGGCAAATCGCAGCTCGCGCGGAGTGTCCAACAGGTGGCTGGGCAAAACGACATGACGGCGGAACAGGCCACGAACCGCAAAGGGCACGGTAATCCGGTCCGACAGACGAATGTCTACTTTGGCCGAGCGACGCCAAAGAAAGCTGTTTTGAATAGTTTGGCGGATCGCTATCCCGTCGCGAACGGCCCGCAATAGATACACAACCGCCATAACCGCCAAAAGGGACAGAGCAGCAGACGCCAAGGGATAGGCACCCGAGAGCAATATTTCGACCCAGCGTTCACGCGTGTTCAGAAGCGCTTCGAACTGGGTTGCAGGCATTGCGATTTCTCCGCGCAAGTAGGCCGCTACGGCGATGTCGCCTATTGCGACTGTCCCGTGAGACGACGTTTGCGCCGCAAGCGCGCCTATGCCCACAGCCAACACTGGGCTGATCAAAACGCACAGGCACAACGCTTTGAGCGCCCTCAACTGCGCAACAAATCCATATTGCATCGGAGTTTTGGTCAGAGCCACCCGGGCTGCCATCCAAATTAGCGCCGCAAGACACAGCACGATGTTTAATTCCAGATATACGTCGAGAACCGGTTTAACCGCTGTCATTTTGCAGTCTCCTCTCTACCAGTGCCCGAATATCCTCCAGATCGGCTTCGCTCAGGCCCGCATCGTCCACCAGACGCGCCACCAAAGAGGCAGGCGTGTCATCGAACAATGTACGCGAGAGGTTCTGCAACGACCGTGCCTGATATTTGTCTTTCTCCAGCAGCGGCGTATAGATCAGCGTCTTGCCGTCCTTGCGGCTTTCGACAAAGCCTTTCTCGTCGAGAATCCGCAGGATGGTTGCGCCAGAGGTATAGGCCAGATTGCGTTCTGGTGGCAGACGATCAAGCACGTCGCGGACCGAGCCCTGACCAAGTGCCCAGAGCTCATTCATGAACTCCAGCTCTACCTCGGTCAGAAGGTTTGTTGTCTTTTTCTTTCGCATCGGTCTTTCGTGTCGCATTTTTTAGTATGCCTGACAGACAAGCATCCTTTCGCTGTTTCGCAAAGCTCAAACTTTCCAGAAGACGAAGATGCCCCAGCCGATCGACAGGAATAGCGGGGTCCAGACGGGCTGGCCCACGATCCCAAGCCACGCGAGGAAGATATAGGCGGACCCCAACAGGGTGATGAACAGTCGGTCGCCCAGCGTGGTGGTCAGGCCCAGAACGCCGCGCCGTTCGATCCCGTCGCGGAACTTGAACCCCTCCAGAACGCCGATCAGCGCGATGGCCGAAAAGATGCCGACGAACAGCGCCAGCGTCGCGGGCGTCCACGCCATCCAGAAATCGGGCCACAGCGGATCGGTCCAGGAAAACCCTTTTTCCTCTTGCTGGCCAACGCTGCCCCAACCGGCCTGCTGGGCCGCCGCCATCGACGGCAGAAAGGGAAGGGTGAGAAGTAGTTTACGCATATCGAACCTCACACACGGCCCATCGCGAACCCACGCGCGATGTAGTTACGGACAAACCAGATGACGATGGCACCGGGTATGATGGTGAGCGTACCGGCCGCAGCCAGCAGGCCCAATTCGTACCCCGCGCTTGAGGCGGTACGGGTCATTACAGCGGCGATGGGTTTCGCCTCGACCGCTGTGAGCGTTTTGGCCAACAGCATTTCCACCCACGAGAACATGAAGCAGAAGAACGCCGCCACGCCGACGCCCGCCTTGATGTTGGGCAGGAAGATGGTCACGAAGAAACGCGGGAAGGAATAGCCGTCCACATAAGCGGTTTCGTCCAGTTCCTTGGGGATGCCGCGCATGAAGCCTTCCAGAATCCACACCGCCAGCGGGACGTTGAACAGCGTATGCGCCAGCGCCACGGCCAGATGGGTGTCAAACAGCCCGATCGAGGAATAGAGCTGAAAGAACGGCAGCGCGAACACCGCCGCCGGGGCCATCCGGTTGGTCAGCAGCCAAAAGAACAGCTGCTTGTCGCCCAGAAACCGATAGCGCGAGAACGCATAGGCCGCAGGCAGCGCCACACAGACCGACAGCACCGTGTTCAGCGTCACGTAGATGATGGAGTTGATATAGCCCCAATACCATGTCGGATCGGTGAAGATGGTGATGTAATTCTCCAGCGTGAAGGTCTGGGGAAACAGGGAAAAGCCCGACAGAATTTCGTTCGTGGTCTTGAAGGACATCGCCACCAGCCAATAGATCGGCAGCATCAGGAACGCGATATAGAGAATCGGGATGATGGAGCGCTTTTTCATTCTGCGTCATCCTTTGTCATCAGAGTGTAGAAGACCCAGCTGACCAGCAGCGTGATGGCGAAATAGATCAGGCTCATCGCGGCCGCAGGGCCAAGGTCGAACTGTCCCAGCGCGATCTTCACAAGGTCGATCGACAGAAGGGTGGTTGAGTTACCGGGGCCACCGCCGGTCAGAACGAAGGGCTCGGTATAGATGTTGAAACTGTCCATGAACCGCAGCAGAACGGCGATGGTCAGGACGGTTTTCATCTTCGGCAGTTGGATATAGCGGAACACCGACCACGGGCTGGCTCCGTCGATCTTGGCGGCTTGATAATAGGCATCGGGGATCGACACGAGGCCCGCATAGCACAGCAGGACAACCAGCGAGGTCCAGTGCCAGACATCCATGATGATGACGGTGATCCAGGCCGACAGGGGCTGCTGCGTCATGTCGTAGTTGATGCCCAGAACGTCATTCAAAAAGTACCCCAACAGGCCGATTTTCGGCAGGGTGAAGATGTTCCACATCGAGCCCACGACATTCCACGGGATCAGCATTGGTAAGGCCATCAGCACCAGACAGACCGGCACCCAGAACCCTTTGCGGGGCATAGACAGGGCGACGATAATGCCCAGAGGCACCTCGATCAGCAGGATCAGGAAGGTGAACAGGAACTGCCGTCCCAGCGCGGCCTGAAAACGATCCGAGCGCAGGATTTGCTCGAACCAGCCAAGGCCTTCCCAGAAGAACTGGTTGTTGCCAAAGGTTTCCTGCACCGAGTAGTTGACCACCGTCATCATCGGCACCAGCGCGTTGAACGCGACCAGCGCCAGCACCGGCAGGACAAAGAACCACGCTTTTTGGTTTTCCGTTCTCATCAGCTGCGCTCCTCGGTTGCGATCCAGCCGTCACGGTAGACGCGGGATTGTTCAGGTTTGAATTGCAGGAAGACCTGTGATCCGGGCTCGGGCACACTGTGTTCGGTCACGGCTTTCAGGGCGGTATTTCCGACCATGGCGCTGACCACATAGTGGCGACCAATATCCGAGACCTTGGTCACATGCGCAGGGATGCCCGTATCTCCAAAGCCCACATATTCGGGGCGGATGCCCAAGTCGGTGCGGCCTCCGTCGCCGTGGGTGGGGCCTTCCAGCATCACCTCGTGGCCTTCGAACACCGCGCGGTCGCCTTTGGCTTCGCAGGGCAGGACATTCATGCCGGGTGAGCCGATGAAGTGGCCAACAAATGTGTGCTGAGGACGCTCGAACAGTTCAACCGGCGTACCGATCTGCACCACTTCGCCATCCTGCATCACCACGACCTCATCGGCGAAGGTCAGCGCCTCAGTCTGGTCGTGGGTCACGTAAATCATCGTGGCTTTGACGCGCTGGTGCAGCTCTTTCAGCTTGGAACGCAACTTCCATTTCAGATGCGGGTCGATCACGGTCAGCGGTTCGTCAAACATCACTGCGTTCACGTCATCGCGCACTAGCCCGCGTCCCATTGATATTTTCTGTTTGTTGTCCGGGCTGAGCCCGCTGGCGCCGGTGCTCAGCATATCCGTGACATCCAGCATTTCGGCGATCTCATCGACGCGGCGTTTGATCGTTGCCGGGTCAACCCCCCGGTTTTTCAGCGGAAAAGCCAGGTTTTCGCCCACAGTCATCGTGTCGTAGATCACCGGGAACTGGAACACCTGCGCGATGTTGCGCTGGTCGGGGGGCAGGGCGGTCACGTCCTGACCGTCGAACAGAATCTGCCCCTCGGACGGGGTCAGCAGGCCCGAGATGATGTTGAGCAAGGTGGACTTGCCGCAGCCCGACGGCCCCAGTAGTGCATAGGCTCCACCATCACGCCATGTGACGTCGATTTCCTTCAGCGCATAATCTTCGGGGCCTTTCGGCGAGGGCATATAGCTGTGTCGCAGGTTCGAAAGTTTGATCTGTGCCATGTCAGGCCACCCTTTTGCCGTCTTGGCCGAAATACCGGCAATGCGCCGGGTTCATGTAGAAACTGTGATCTTCGCCAACTTGGTAGGGATGCACCCCCGCCGCCAGCGAAACCCAATCATCCGATCCATGGCGGAAATGCGCGCTGGAATCTGATCCCGACAGCTCGGTCACAATGACCCGGCCCGTCAGTTCAACATCCGCATCCGATGTGCGGAACGGCGTCACCCGGTGCGGGCGCACGGCGACCATGTAGTCTCCATCGGCCATGTCCGAGACGGCCCAGCCTCCGCCACCTGCCAGTTGCGCTTGAGCGCCGGACACGGTGATGTGGGCCACGTTGATCGGCGGGTCCGAGAACACACGCGCGGCGGCGATGTTTTCAGGATTGCGATAGATATCTGCTGTGGGGCCGAACTGTGTGACGCGGCCGTCCTCCATCAGGGCAGTGTAGCCACCCAGCAGCAGCGCCTCTTCGGGTTCCGAAGTCGCATAGACCACGACGGCCCCGCGCCCCGCGAACAGATCGGGCAGTTGCTCGCGCAGTTCTTCGCGCAGTTTGTAATCGAGGTTTGCCAGCGGTTCATCCAGGAACACCGCGCGGCTTTCCTTGGCAATCGCCCGGGCCAGCGCGGTGCGTTGTTGTTGCCCGCCCGACAGCTCATGCGGGCGGCGGTGCAGCATGGGGCGCAACTGCAGCAGGTCGGCGGCCTCTTCCACGCGGCCTTCGATCTCGGATTTCGCCATGCCCGCCACGCGCAGGGGCGAGGCGATATTGTCGAAAACAGTCATATGCGGGTAGTTAACAAAGAACTGGTGCACCAGGCTGATCTGCCGCTTTTGCGTGTTCAGCCGGGTCACGTCCTGCCCATCCATCAGCACTTTGCCCGAGGCCATCGGATCCAGCCCGGCCATCATCTTGATCAGAGAGGTCTTGCCCGATCCCGTAGCGCCCAGCAGCACATTGAAATGGCCTGTCTGCAGCTTCAGGTTGGTAGGCTTGATATGAATAACGTTGCCAACCCGCTTGGTGGCGTCTTGAAGTTCGATCATGTCCGTGGGTTCCGGTCCTTCAGTGCGGCGCACTGGTCGTGGGGTGGGGATGCCGCGCACGGCACCCCCGGTTGCATTGGCTTAGTTGGCCTGCCAGCGCGCAACCAGCTCGTCATAGTTGACGGTCTGGCCCTGCGGCTTTTCGTTGTCCAACTTGGCCTTAGGCGAACCGGCTTTTTCCAGCCAGAAGGCAGGGTCCTGCGGCTCGTTCAGGCGCGGGCCACAGCCGCCATAGACGTTGGCGGCCTCATCGGCGGCCTGCATTCGGGCCATGGTGATGTCCATTTCCTCGGCCAGACGATCCATCGCCTCTTGCGGGGTGAAGGCGCCCGAGTTCACGTCACCGATCTGCTGCCACCAGATCTGGGCCAGCTTCGGATAGTCCGGAACATTGATGCCGGTCGGCGACCATGCCACACGATCAGGCGAGCGGTAGAACTCGACCAGACCACCCAGCTTGGGTGCGCGTTCGGTGAAGGACTCGTGATTGACCGAGCTGTCGCGGATGAAGGTCAGACCCACGTGGGACTTCTTCACATCAACAGTCTTGGACGTCACGAACTGAGCGTACAGCCACGCGGCCTGGGCACGATCCGAGGGGGTCGATTTGAGGAACGTCCAGGAACCCACGTCCTGATAACCAACCTTCTGACCTTCTTCCCAGTAGGGGCCATGCGGGCTGGGCGCCATCCGCCACAGCGGCGTGCCTTCGTCATCCACGGTGTTGTTGCCTTCGGACTTCGGCTTGACCATGTCGGCGGTAAAGGCGGTGTACCAGAAAATCTGCTGGGCCACGTTGCCTTGGCTGAGCGCCGGCAGTGACTGGTAGAAGTCATAAGACGCGGAACCCGGAGGCGCATAGTTCCGCAGCCATTCGTCCCATTTGCGGATCGCATAAACCGCAGCCGGGCCGTTGGCCGCACCACCGCGCGACACAGACGCGCCGACCGGGTTACAGGTGCCCGCTTCCATGCGGATGCCCCATTCGTCGACCGGAACACCGTTCGGCTCGCCCACGTCACCGGCACCGGCCATCGAGAGCCACGCGTCCGTCATACGCCAGCCAAGATCCGGCGCGCGCTTGCCGTAATCCATGTGGCCGTAGATCGCTACACCATCAACTTCTTTCACGTCATTGGTGAAGAATTCGGCGATGTCCTCATAGGCCGACCAGTTGACCGGAACACCCAGATCATAGCCATACTTCTCTTTGAACGCAGCCTTATTGGCCTCATCATCGAACCAGTCCTTGCGGAACCAGTAGAGGTTCGCGAACTGTTGGTCGGGCAGCTGATACAGGTTACCGTCCGGGCCAGTGGTGAACTGAATGCCCATGAAGTCATCCAGATCCAGCGTCGGCGATGTGGTCGCCGCCCAGTCACCTGCCATCTGTTCGGTCAGGTTATAGGCCAGTTGCAGGCGCGAGTGCGTGCCGATCAGGTCACTGTCGTTGACATAGCCATCGTACAGGTTCCGGCCGGTCTGCATCTGGGTCTGAACAGCTTGAACCACTTCGCCTTCGCCCAGGATCTGGTGGTTGACCTTGATACCGGTGATTTCCTCGAATGCCTTGGTCAGAACCTCGGATTCATACGAGTGCGTGGGGATGCCTTCGGACAGAACGTTGATTTCCATCCCGGCATAGGGTTGTGCAGCTTCGATGAACCACTTCATCTCGCCCATCTGTTCGTCTTTCGACAGGGTCGATGGCTGGAATTCGTCGTCGATCCAACGTGTTGCTGCGGCTTCGTCGGCCCAAGCAGAGCCGTGGCCCGCAATGACGGCCGCCGCCGCCACTGCGCAAAGTAGATGTCTCCGCATCTGTCTCCTCCCAAAGATTATGTGATCCGGTGCGGACCGGATGACGAACAGCATCAGCGATTTTTTGCATACGTGTCAAACTAAATTTTTAGTAATTGGGATTGGTCACCTTACAGCCCTAAAAACATGCGCTTTTTGGTGATGCAGGGTCTTTGACGGACGGATTCGCGCGTCTTGTCGGGCAACTCATTCGTTGATCGGCATCTATCCTTGCCAAGTTGTTGATTCTTAGTAAGCTGCTTCCACGTACAAGCCCTGAAGCGGCGCGCGCCCGGGCGACAAATTTCATTTTGATGACTGAGGATGTTTCATGTCCCAAAGTCTTTTGAAGTACACACGCGTTCTGGAAATTGTCGGTGACACCATCAAGGTTCGGGTGCCGCTGGACGGGTCGGCTGACGCCGTTGTGCGGTTCAACGATCTGGCCGTGATCGAAACGGTTGATGGCCACAAGACGCTGGCTCAAGCGATTTTCATCGACCGGGATGTGGTTACGCTGCAGGTGTTCTCGGGCACCAAGGGTATCTCGACCGAAGCGACGGCAACCTTTCTGGGTCACCCGATGCAGACGCCGTATTCGGCGAATATTCTGGGCCGTGTTTTTGACGGGGCAGGGGTGGCAATCGACGGTGGGCCGGACCTTTCGTCCGAGCCGCGGATCGAGATTGGTGGGCCGACGGTGAACCCCTCGGAGCGGGCCGTGCCCAACAAGATGATCCGCACCGATGTGCCGATGATCGACGTGTTTAACACGCTGGTGGAAAGCCAGAAAATCCCGATCTTTTCGGTCTCGGGCGAGCCGTTCAATGCCTTTCTCAGCCGGATCGGCATTCAGGCGGATGCCGATATCGTGGTCTTTGGCGGACTGGGGCTGATCTTTGACGACTATCACACGTTCCGGACGTCGTTCGAGGATGCTGGCGTGTTCTCGCGTACGGTGATGTTCGTCAATCAGGCGATGGACCCGCTGGTGGAACGGCTACTGGTGCCGGATATGGCGCTGGCGGTGGCCGAGAAATTCGCGGTTGAGGAAGGCAAGCGGGTGCTGGTTCTTCTGACCGACATGACCGCCTATGCTGATGCGATGAAGGAGGTGGGGATCAGTCAGGAACGCGTGCCCTCGCAGCGCGGCTATATGGGCGATCTCTATTCCCAGCTGGCGCGGCGGTATGAGAAGGCGTGTGATTACGCCAAGGGCGGTTCGGTCACGGTGCTGACCGTGACGACGATGCCCGGCAATGATGTGACCCACCCGGTGCCTGACAACACGGGCTATATCACCGAGGGGCAGTTTTATCTGCATTCCGGGGTGATTGACCCGTTCGGCAGCCTGTCACGCCTCAAGCAGAACGTGATCGGTAAGACCACGCGCGAGGATCACGGGCAGATCATGAACACGATGATCCGGTTTTACTCCGAAAGCCGCGATGCGGCGCAGAAACAGGCGATGGCCTTTGACCTGTCGGATTACGATCACCAGTTGCTGAAGTTCGGCGCGCTGTTCAGGGCGCGATTCATGGATATCAACGTGTCGATCCCGCTTGAGGACGCACTGGATCTGGGGTGGAAGACGCTGGCCGAGTGTTTCCAGCCTGAACAGTTGCTGATGAAGCAGGCTTTGGTCGACAAGTATTTCCCAAAGGATACCGATGGCGCGGTTGCAGCTGAATAAATCGTCGCTGGCGCGCCAGCAGTCTCAGCTGAAAAGCTATGAGCGGTTTCTGCCGTCGCTGGGCCTCAAGCGCCAGCAATTGATGGCGGAACGTGCCAAGGCCCGCGAAGATGTGCAGCGACTGCAGCAAGAGGTGCATGATCTGGCGCAGCAGGTCGGGGAAAAGCTGCCGATGCTGGCGCAGCAGGGGGTCGATCTGGACGGGCTGGTTCAGCTGAAGGATTGCCAGTTGAAAGAGGTCAACGTGGTCGGCGTCAAGATGCCCGATCTGGACCGGATCGAGGTTGCGGTGCGGCCCTATTCGCTTTTGGCCAAACCCCATTGGGTCGATGCCGCCGCCAGCCTGTTGCATGACATGATTGAGGCACGTCTGCGTGTGACGGTCGCCGAGGAACGGGTACGTATTTTTGACAAGGCCGTCGCCACGATCACGCAGCGGGTGAACCTGTTCGAAAAGGTTCTGATCCCGCGCGCGAAGGCCAATATCAAGAAAATCCGCATCTATCTGAGCGATGAACAGATGCAATCGGTTGTGCGTTCGAAAATCTCCAAGCGCAAACATGCGCAGGAGGCGCTGACATGAGCGTCGCGCGGCTGAAGAAACTGTCCCTCGTCGGACCTGCCGCACTAAAGGGCGACACGCTCAAGGCGTTGCAGGAGCTGGGCTGTATGCATGTACTGCCGCTGGCGCCTCCGCCTGCCGAGCCCGAAAAGATCAGCGAACGTGGTGCGCATGATGCCTATAAGGCGCTGCGCTTTTTGACCGATGTGGCCGACCCGCGCCGCCAGATACAGCGCGATCCCGCGTTCGATATGGACCAGTTCGTGCACGACGTGCTGGACTTGATGCAGCGCACGCGCGAAGCGACGGATCGGCGGGATTTTCTGGCACACCGGATTGCACAGGTGCGCCCGTGGGGCGATCTGGATTTTCCGCCCAATGACGTGCTGGCGGGCAATCGGCTGTGGTTCTACCAACTGCCGGTGAAACACCGCGAGGCGTTGTCCGAGGTCAAACTGCCCTGGGCCATTCTGGAACAGGATCACCGCTATATCTATGCCGTGCTGATCGCGCCCGACGATCCGGGCGACGATATTCTGCCAGTGCCGCGCACCCATACCGGATCGCTGCCGATACATGAGCTTGAGGCGCAGCTGGAAGAGGCCGAGATCGCCATTGAGGCGCTTGAGGCGGAACGCATCGCCCAAACCCGATACCTGACCCTGATGCGCCGCAACCTGTCGGCGGCGGAAAGCGCGGCGGAACTGGCCCACGCCACGCAGAAGATCCGCGACGAGGGCCCGATGTTTGCCCTGCAGGGCTGGGTGCCCGAAGATCGTGTGGATGCGGTGCTTGAGATGGCGCAGGCGCGAGACGGTGCTGTTCTGATCGAGGAGCCGGGGCCGGATGATGCCCCTCCGACGTTACTGGAGCAGCCCGAGAACCGCAGCGCAGCCGTCGATCTGGCGCTGTTCTACCAGATACCGGGCTACAGGGATTGGGACCCCAGCATCATCGTTGCGGCCTCGTTTGCGATCTTCTTTGCGATGATCGTGGCGGATGCGGGTTATGGCGCGGTGATCCTGCTGGGCCTGCTGGCCTTCTGGAAAAAGATGGACAAGACCCCGGCGCAGCGGTCGTGGCGGCTCTATGGTGTGATCATCGCGGTCGCGACGGTGATTTATGGGGTCATGGTCGGCAGCTATTTCGGCGCGTCCCCGGCGGAGGGGTCGATCTGGGCGCGGCTCAAGATACTGGATCTGAACAATTTCAACGCGATGATGATGATCTCGATCGTGGTGGGGGTGTTCCATCTGGTGCTGGCCAACGCATTGGCCGCTCGGGCGGCGTGGGGACGGCGCAGGGCGGTTGCCAATTTGGGCTGGATCGCCGTTCTGATCGGCGGATTTGTCTTGTGGCTGGCCTACATGAACGCAGGCGTGACCCTGCCCGGAGCGGTTCTGATGATCGCAGGCCTTCTGGCGATCCTGCTGTTTACCAGCGAGCGTCAGATCACCAAACCAACCGACTGGCTGTGGCGTCTGATCGAAGGGCTGCAGGGGCTGGCGGGTGCGATGGGAGCCTTTGGCGATGTGCTGAGCTATATGCGCCTGTTCGCGCTTGGTCTGGCCTCGGCCTCGCTGGCGATCACGTTCAACGATCTGGCCGTGTCGGTGATGCATGCGATGAAAGGGCCGGGCATCCTGTTCGGGCTGCTGATCCTGATCGCCGGGCATCTCCTCAATTTCGCCCTCGCGATGATGAGTGGCGTCGTCCACGGGTTACGTCTGAATTACATCGAATTCTTTAAATGGGGTCTGCCGGATGAAGGCATCGTCTTTCGCCCGTTCGCCCGCAAGGAGGTTCAGGAATGAATGAGCTTGTACTGACATTGGGTTGGCTGGGAATCTACGCGCCTATGGCTTTGGGGGCGGCGTCCAGCGCCATTGGTTGCTCAATCGCGGGCATGGCCAGCATTGGCGCGATGACCGAGACCGAAGGCGGTTATGGCCGGTTTATTGGCGTCTCGGCCTTTCCGTCGACCATGGTGATCTATGGCATCGTGATCATGTTCACGCTGAACCGCGATGTGACCCCGGACAACGCGGGCGGGCTGTTCGGCATCGGCATCCTGTCGGGGATTGCGCTGATGTATTGCGGCATCTGGCAGGGTCGCGCCTGTGCGGCGGCGATCAACGCCACCAAGGAGAAACCGGAAATCTTCGGCCTGTCGCTGGCCCCTGCCGCGATCATCGAAGGGTTCGGCGTTTTTGCTTTCGTCTTTGCCCTAGTCATTAGCGCGGGGATCAGCTGATGGCACAGGACGGGATGATCTCGCACGGGGTCGATGCGCTGATCGACAAGCTGCGCAGCGATGGCGTGGCGGCGGGGCAGGCGGATGCGGACAAGCTGCGTTCTGAGGCCAAGGCCGAAGCGGCGAAGATTCTGGCCGATGCAAAGCGCGAAGCGGATGAGTATCAGAAAAACGCCCGCACCGAATCTGACAATTACCGCGCCGCCGGGGAAGAGGCGCTGAACACCGCCATGCGTGATGCGGTGCTGACCATGAAGGCGGGCCTGACGGACCGGTTCCGCGAAGATGTCGAACGCCTTGTCACCAAGGAAATGGCCGACCCCGAGATGTTGAAACAGATGATCCTTGAGGTCGTCGGGCGTGCCGCCGAAGGGGTCAATCTGGATGGCAAGGTGCAGTTGATCCTGCCCGCCAAGGTCGCCACGCAGGAAGATATCAAGCAAAACGCCGACGATATCCAGTCGGGCAAGCTGACGAAATACGTGATGGGCCTGACTGCCGACATGCTACGCGAACAGGTGGAACTGCACGCTGCAGACAGCACGCAGGATGGTATCCGGGTGCGCGCCGAGGATCAGGGCGTGGTGCTGGACCTGACCGACAAGGCTGTTGCCTCCTTGCTAATGGAGCATCTGCAACCCCGGTTCCGCGCCGTGCTGGAAGGGGTGATCCGCTGATATGTCGGACCCCGACGCCTATATCGCGCTGATCAGCAGCCTGCCGGGCTCGGAGCGGTTGTTTGTCGCCAAACAGCCGCCGATCTCGCGGCTGCGGCTGGACCGGCGGTTGCGTGCGCTGACACCCGAGGATGCGCGGGTGCTGCATGTGTTGGAACACGCGCTGAACTGGGGCGACTACGATATGGACGTGACAGACGTGCAGGCCGTCGAACGGTGCAAGGCCGCGCTTGCTGATATTCTGCAGCCGACTTTGCAGAAGCTGTTTCTGGAGCGGATGGATTTGCGCACCGCCGTGGCCGCGTTGCGGCTTCGCAAACAGGGCGGCAGCCCGCCCACCGGAACCTTTGGCATGGGCCGCTGGGCCCGCCACATCCCAGCCAATTGGGGCGATCCGACCTTTAAGCTTGAGACCTCGATGCCGTGGCTCAAGGAAGCGCATCAACTGCTGGAGGCCGAAGACCCGCTGGGTCTGGAACGGCTTCTGCTGTCGGTCAGTCACAAGCAGCTCAAACGCCACGCCGCCCGCCATCTGTTCGATTTCGAGGCTGTGGCGATTTACGTGCTGATCTGGAATATTTTCGACCGCTGGGCGCAAAGCAATGCGCAGGACGCGGCCACGCGATTTGAGAAACTGGCGCAACAGGCCATGGCCGACATCGCCGATATCGACTTTGAGGGAGCCTCCGCATGACCGCCCCAACCCCCGTCACCCAAACCGCCACTGCCCGCGTTGTCTCGGTGCAAGAGGGGCTGGTGCAAATTCAGGCCAACGCAGATGCCTCGGGCGCGCCGGGGCAATTGGTTAAGAACGAGGTGGTCTTCATCCTGCCCACGCGCCCCGGCCCCGGTGGTCGTCAGGAGCGATTGAAAGCCGAAGTGTTGCGCGTGCGCGGGGATACAGCGGATGTGCAGGTCTATGAAAGCACCGACGGCGTGGCCGTGGGCGACCCGGTGGAGCAATCTGGCCAGCTGTTGTCGGTTGAACTGGGGCCAGGTCTGCTGGGTCAGGTGTTTGACGGGCTGCAATCGCCCTTGCCCAAGGTCGCCGCTGAGTTTGGCACTTTCCTGCCGCGCGGCGCGGACGTGGCCCCGCTGGATACGCTGGCGAAATGGTCGTTTACACCTTCGGTCAAGGTGGGCGACACGGTGACAGCGGGCGACAGCATCGGCACGGTGCCCGAGGGGCGCTTCGAGCATAAGATCATGCTGCCGTTTAACTGGGTGGGCGATTACAAGGTCGTCTGGGTCCAAAAAGGGGCTGCCACGATCCACGACATCGTGGCCCGGCTTGAAGATGAGCAGGGCGGCGAACACACACTGACATTGTCGCAGAAATGGCCTGTCCGGCGGGCGCTACCAGAAAGCATCCTGAAACGCGCCTTGTCTGAACGTCTCTATCCGACCGAACCGGTTCTGACCTCGCAACGCCTGATCGACACTTTCTTTCCCATCGCCCGCGGAGGGACGGCCTGTATTCCCGGCCCGTTCGGTGCAGGTAAGACGGTCTTGCAGAACCTGATCGCGCGGAACTCGAAGGTCGATATCGTGATCGTCGTAGCCTGCGGCGAGCGCGCGGGCGAGGTCGTGGAAACCATTGCTGAATTCCCCAAGATGACTGACCCGAGTTCGGGCGGCAGCCTGATGGACCGGACGATCATCATCTGCAACACTTCGTCCATGCCGGTTGCTGCGCGCGAGGCGTCGATCTTTACCGGCATCACGCTGGGAGAATATTATCGCCAGATGGGCTATGACGTGTTGCTGATTGCCGACAGCACCAGCCGCTGGGCGCAGGCCATGCGCGAGACCTCGGGCAAGCTGGAGGAAATTCCGGGTGAGGAGGGCTTCCCCGCCTATCTGGAAAGCTCGATCAAGGGGCTGTACGAACGCGCGGGCGCGATGAAGACCAATGACGGCGCGTTGGGCAGCCTGACGCTGATCGGCACCGTGTCCCCCGCCGGGGGCAACTTTGACGAACCGGTCACGCAGTCGACCCTGTCTACGGTCAAGTGTTTCCTCGGCCTATCATCCGAGCGTGCCTACAAGCGATTCTACCCGGCGGTGGACCCTATGCTCAGCTGGTCGCGCTATCTGGATCAGCTGTCTGACTGGTATGACAAGAACGCCGAGGCCGGTTGGACCGGCAAGGTTCGCGATCTGCTGGCGCTGATCGAAAAAGGCGAACAGGTCGACCAGATGATGCAGGTGACGGGCGAAGAGGGCGTCACCATCGAGGACTTCGTCACCCAGCAAAAGGGACTGTTTGTGGATATGGTCTATCTGCAGCAAGACGCATTCGATCAGGTGGACGCGACCGTCCCGCTGGAGCGGCAGAAGATGACTTTCAAGCTTGTCTATGGCGTGACCCAATCCACCGCCGAATTCAAAGATAAGGCCGAGGTGCGGCGGGTCTTCACGCAGCTGACAGGGTTGATGAAAAACTTCCACTATGCGGCGGAAAACACGCCAGAATTCAAAACCACGTGGGGGCAGATCGAAGACCTGTGCCGCGAGAAATTCGGAGTGTAAGGAAATGGTAGCCCGTAGGGGAATCGAACCCCTCTTTCCAGGTTGAAAACCTGGCGTCCTAACCGATAGACGAACGGGCCATTTAGGCAAAACAAGCACAAGTGGTAGCCCGTAGGGGAATCGAACCCCTCTTTCCAGGTTGAAAACCTGGCGTCCTAACCGATAGACGAACGGGCCACGCTGGCTTGTGGAGGGCCTTTTACGGTTTACCTACCACCCCCGCAAGCCGAAAAATGCAGGGAGGGACAAGTTTTTTGCCGGGGCCGGTCGCGGGTTCAATTTGCCTCGGCGGCATCTTCCAGCCGAAGCTGCACGGATTGCCGTCCGCCCCATGTATTGACCTCGAGCCGACCGGCGAAATGGAACCGCGCGCCGCCGTGATTGGACAGCTTTTCGCCCATTGGTCCGTCGAACGCACCGAAGGCGATGGCGTCCAGACCGCCGCCCACGCCATCGGACAGGGACAGTTTCAAATGAGATTCGCCCACACGTTTGGCAAAACGCACCTGTAGATCGGGCAGGGCATAGCGCGGGGCAGGGGCGCTGGCCCCGAACGGCCCCGCTTTTTCGATCTGTTCGATCAGGTCCACTGTGGCCGCACCCGGCATCAATGTGCCGTCGAGTTTCAGATCCGCCGGACCGCCTTCGCCCGCGCCTTGTTTGGCCAACAAGTCCGACAACCGCGCCATGGCCGGTTCCAGCTGATCGCGCATCACTGTCAGCCCGGCGGCCATCTTGTGCCCGCCACCTTTGACCAGCAGCCCCTCGGTAGCCAAACGCTGGGTCGAAGCCCCAAGATCGACACCTGTCACTGACCGGCCCGAGCCCTTGCCCTCATCCCCGTCAAAGCCGATCACAATGGCGGGGCGGTTTGCGGCTTCTTTCAGGCGCGAGGCGACGATGCCGACTACGCCGGGATGCCAGCCCTCACCGGCGGCCCAGACAAGGGGGGCGTCCAGCCCACGTTCCTCGGCCTGTTCCATGGCGGCTGCACGCACGGCGCTTTCGATATCGCGGCGCTCGGTGTTCAATTCGTCCAGCCGCTGCGACAGGGCCTCGGCTTCGTGCACGGAATCGGTGCTGAGCAATCGCGCCCCCAGATCGGCCTGACCGATCCGCCCGCCTGCATTCACGCGGGGGCCCAGCAGGAACCCCAGATGATAGCTGTTCGGGGCCGAATCCATCCGCGCCACATCCGACAAGGCCACCAGACCGGGCCGCTGCCGCTGGGCCATCACTTTCAGCCCCTGCCGCACCAATGCGCGGTTCGCCCCGATCAAAGGGGCCACATCCGCCACGGTCGCCAGCGCCACCAGATCCAGCAGTGAGATCAGGTCCGGTCCCTTAACCCCGGCCTCACGCAGTTGCCGCCCGGCCTCGACCAGCATCAAGAACACCACGCCAGCCGCACACAGATAGCCCAGATCGCCGCTTTCATCCTGCCGGTTCGGGTTCACCACGGCCACGCATTCGGGCAGGGTTTCGCCGCCCAAATGGTGATCCAGCACGATCACATCCGCACCCTTGGCTGCCGCAATCGGCTCGTGGCTGAGCGTGCCGCAATCGACACAGATGATCAGGTCGTGCCGGGCGGCCAAGTCCTGCATGGCGGGCACGTTGGGGCCGTACCCCTCATCAATTCGGTCGGGCACGTATAACGTCGCCTGCAACCCCATCTGCCGCAGCCAGACCAGCAACAAAGCGGCTGAGCTACCGCCGTCCACATCATAATCCGCAAAAACGGCAATCCGCTGCTTGTCCCGCACTGCCGTCAGAAACCGGGTGGCTGCAGTTTCCATATCCTTCATGTCGCGCGGATCGGGCAGCAGTTCTTTCAGCTTTGGCTCCAGAAAACCCGGGGCTTCCATCGCCGGAACGCCGCGCCGCGCCAGAACCTGACAGACCGCGCGCGGCAGGCTTGCCTGTTGCACCAGCATCTCGGTTGCGCGTTCCACATCCGCCGAGGGGCCGACCCAGCGCCGCCCGGACAACGATTGTTCAACCCCTAGAAAGCTCATGACCTGCCCCTGATATGCCAAGGCCGGACCCTCGCGGACCCGGCCTTTGTGTCTGTATGGATCGGCTTGCGCACGCAGTTACGCGTTGTCGTGCGACCACATCGGCGTGCGGTAGGACATGCGCCGGACCGAGCCGGTTTTCGACCGCATCAGCAGGGTGGTGGTCTCCAGCCAACCGGGCTCGCGCTTGATGCGCGGCAGCAGCGACCCGCCGGTCACGCCGGTTGCGGCGAAAATCACATCTGCAGTCACCATCTCGTCCCGTGCGTAAACCCGGTCCAGATCGGTGATGCCCGCCTTGGCGGCACGTCCACGTTCGTCATCGTTGCGGAACAGCAAACGGCCAAAGATCTGACCACCCATGCATTTCAAGGCAGCCGCCGCCAGCACACCTTCGGGTGCGCCGCCTTGGCCCATATACATGTCGATGCCGGTCTCTTCACTTTCGGCGCAATGCATGACACCGGCCACGTCACCGTCGGTGATCAGACGGATCGAGGCGCCGGTCTCGCGTACTTCGGCGATCATCGCCTCGTGCCGGGGGCGTTCCAGAATGCAGACGGTGATATCGGCGGGGTTGCAGCCCTTTGCCTTGGCCAGAGCTTCCACACGCTCGCGCGGGCTCATGTCCAGATTGACGACGCCCTCGGGGAAGCCCGGACCCACGGCCAGCTTGTCCATGTAAACGTCAGGCGCATGCAGCATCGAGCCGCGCGGACCCATCGCAATCACGGTCAGGGCGTTGGGCATGTCCTTGGCGGTCAGGGTGGTGCCTTCCAGCGGGTCCAGCGCAATGTCCACGCCGGGGCCATTACCGGTACCGACCTCCTCGCCGATATAAAGCATCGGCGCTTCGTCCCGCTCGCCTTCACCGATGACCACGACGCCTGCGATATCCAGCAGGTTCAACTGTTCGCGCATCGCATTGACCGCCGCCTGATCGGCCGCCTTCTCGTCACCGCGTCCAACCAGCGAGGCAGAGGCCAAAGCAGCCTGTTCCGCAACCCGCGCCAGGCCGAGCGACAGCAGTCGGTCGTTGAAATCAATCTTGGCAGCACTCATTTTCACTATCCTCAGGTCAGTATAGGCGTTTTCTTGGGCATAGCCTGCGGCCTAGGCAGGCCGCAAGGGTCAAACCTCTTCTATGCGCAGCGCGACCGGTTCGCCCGAGACCACATCGGTGTCGCGGAACCCGTCCAGCGCCACGTCTAAAGTGGCCCGTGTTGTTTTATGCGTGACGATCAGGACAGGTGCGGTGCTGTCCGAGTGACCATATTGGCGCATCCGGTCGATCGACACACCGGCATCACCCAGAATAGCTGCTACTTTCGCTAGCGCGCCGGGTTTGTCGAACAGCGCAAGACGCAGGTAATAAGGAGCAGGCAGGCCGGTGATTGCCGGTGCCGCATCCTGCAAAGAGGTCGCGGGGCGGCCAAAGGTTGGGATTTGCAACCCGCGCGCCAGATCGCAGACATCGCCCATCACGGCACTAGCCGTTGGGCCTTCGCCCGCGCCGGGGCCGCGCAGAACGACTTGGTCAACTGCGTCGCCCTCGATCACCACCATGTTGGTGCCGCCTTCCAACTGTCCCAGGGCCGAGCCACTGGGCACAAGGCAGGGCTGCATCCGTTGGACCAGCCCACGCGCGGTTTTCTGCGCCACACCTAGCAGCTTGATGCGATAGCCCATGTCGTCGGCCTGATGGATGTCATCGAGGCTGATCTGTTGAATGCCCTCAATCTCGATCCCGTCGAAATTGGGTTTGGTGCCGAAGGCAATTGACGATAGCAGCGCCAGTTTATGTGCCGCGTCAATGCCGCCGACATCCAGATTGGGATCAGCTTCGAGATACCCCAACTCAGCGCATTCTTCGAATAGGGCGTTATAGCCCAGCTCCTGCGATTGCATCCGGGTCAGAATATAGTTGCAGGTGCCGTTCATCACGCCCATGACGCGGGTGATTTCATTGCCTGCAAGACCTTCGGTCATGGACTTGATCACCGGGATACCGCCTGCAACGGCGGCTTCGAACCGGATCACGCGCCCGGCGGCCTCGGCCTTTTCGGCCAGCTCTTGCCCGTGGATCGCCAGCAGGGCCTTGTTTGCGGTGACAACATCCTTGCCACTGGCCAGCGCCGCCTCGACCGAGGCTTTGGCGGGGCCGTTTTCACCGCCCATCAGCTCGACATAGACGTCGATATCGTCGCGCTGTGCCAGGGCGACAGGGTCGGTTTCCCAGGCATAGCCTGACAGGTTCACGCCGCGATCCTTGGACGCGTCGCGCGCTGACACGGCGATAATTTCGATTGGGCGACCAGTGCGCGCTTGCAGCAAATCCGCATGTTGCCGCACGATCTTGACGACACCCACGCCGACCGTTCCCAAGCCCGCAATTCCAAGCCGCAGCGCCTGTGTCATCCCGTGGGTTCCTTTCGCTCGAATTTATCGCCTTTTGGGCCTTGCCCATTCCCGGGTGCCTTACCGGGTTCGGCGCATGGGCGCAATGCGTTGCAGGCCGGCCTGAACCGGGAAATGCAGACGGTCAGTTAATTTCTTCGCTTTGTAGCTTGTCCGCCTTTTTCTGCAGCGCTTCTCGTCGGGCAGACAGGTCTTCTTCGACCTCTGCAGCCTCGCTCACTGGGTCGATCGGGGGGCCAAGATTCCCTTGCAGAGGGATCAGTTTTGGATACCGTGTGTTTTTCAGGCTTTCAGGCTCGCTGCCTTCAAGTTCAGGAAAGTCGACGCAGCTGGCGCAAAGACTCAAAACAATCAGCAATGGCAGGGGTTTCATGCCGAACCCTTTCGATGGCGGTTCTGCATGTGATGCACCTTTTGAATAGCGCATTCAAGCGGGGTTCTATCTGAACGGACGTTCAGATACATTTGCAATATGGCACGGACACAAGGTTCACATTCCGATATCACTGGCCCCCGTATTCGCAAGGCGGCCCTGTCGTTGTTTGCGCGCCACGGCTACGCGGCGGTTTCCATGCGCCAGATCGCGGCCGAGGTCGGGGTGCAGGCTGGCGCGCTTTACAACTATACGCCGGACAAGCAGAGCTTGCTGTATCGCCTGATGAACGACCACATGCAGGAGCTGCTTTCTACATACGCGAAATTGACACCCGCGGACTCGCCAGTCGAAGCCTTGCGGCAGTTCGTGGGCTTTCACATTCGATTTCACATGGAGCGCCCGGACGAAGTCTTTATCGCCTATATGGAACTGCGCAATTTAAGCCCCGAGAATTTTACGGAAATTGAAGCGGTGCGGCGCACATATGAAGACTCGCTAGAGGCCATTTTGAAAGCCGGACAACAGCAAGGGCTGTTTACTGTTGCCGATACCAAGATCGCCACACTTGCGGTGATCGCCATGTTGAATGGCGTGATGACTTGGTATCGCGCAGGGGGGCGGTTGTCGCTGGACGCCGTCGAACAAATCTACTGGGACATGGTTCTGAGATCAGTGACAGCTTGATCAATGCGCGGGGCGGATAAAGGTGCCGTTCCGCAATTCTCGAAACGCCTGTTCCAGTTCAGCGCGGGTGTTCATCACAATAGGGCCGTGCCACGCGACGGGTTCATCAATCGGCGCGCCCGAGATCAACAGGAACCTGACGCCACCGGGACCGGCCTGAACCGTGACCTCATCGCCCGTTCCGAACCGAACCAGAGTTCGATCCCCCGACATGTCACGAATGTTGACCTCTTGCCCTGCAACCTCTTTCTCTAGCAGTACCCCTGTGGGTTGCGAGGCGTCTGCGAAGGCGGCCTGGCCCTGAAAAACATAGGCAAAGGCACGGCGATACGTGTCAATGCGGAACGTTTTTTTCACGCCGGCCGGGATCGAGATATCCAGATATTGCGGGTCTGCAGCGATGCCGTCGACTGGGCCGGTCTTGCCCCAGAACTCGCCAACGATGACTCGGACAGTTGTGCCGTCGTCATCGGTTATTTCCGGAATGTCCCTGCTTTGAACATCCTGATACCGCGGTGCTGTCATCTTTTGACTGGACGGCAGGTTACCCCAAAGCTGGAATCCGTGCATTTGACCGGTCGCGTTTCCTTTTGGCATCTCTTGATGCAAGATGCCGGACCCGGCCGTCATCCATTGAACGTCTCCGGCACCCAACGTGCCAGTATTGCCAAGCGAATCTGCATGTTCGACCGTGCCAGACAGTACATAAGTTATCGTCTCGATGCCGCGATGAGGATGCCAAGGGAACCCCGCCATATAGTCTTGCGGGCGTTCGTTTCGGAAATCGTCAAACAGCAGGAACGGGTCCAGCTCGGACGGATCCTGAAATCCGAATGCGCGATGCAGTTTGACCCCTGCGCCTTCCATTGTCGGGACAGCGTTCCGGGTTTCCAAAGTGGGTCTAAGGGACATGAGGGCCTCCTGCTTGCTTGGGCCATACTTAGCCGGTGGATGACATGCGTCAATTTGCGGAGAGGCACCGCCTATGTGCAAAAAATTGCAGGTCGCGCCCCTCTGTCTTTCAGCGGGGAAAGGCGCTAAACCCGGACCACATCGAACGGGGAGAGAAGATGCAGGAAGAAGTACTGGCTCGGGTCAAGGCTTCGACACCACGGCGGTGGCTGGGTGTCGGAATGTTGACGGTTGTAGGAGCGATGGTTCTGTATGTGGCCATGGCAACGCCGCCCGAGCCTGCGTGGCTTGTGTTTTTGCTGGTCGTTGGCGCTGCAGCATTCTGGCTGGCGCATCGAATGTGGAATGCCACGAGCGACAGCATCGAATTGACGGATACAGTGGTTCGAACCGGGGCAGGGCGTGTGATCGCCCGGGTTCAGGATATCGAAGCCGTAGATCGCGGAGTGTTTGCGTTCAAACCGTCAAACGGTTTCTTGATCCGCACGCGGACCAAGGATGCAAATGCCTGGGCCCCGGGGCTATGGTGGCGCCTCGGTCATCGGGTGGGCATCGGCGGCATGACAGCCGCCGCTGAGACCAAGTTTATGTCGGAAATGCTGTCGGTTAAGCTTGCGAACAGGACTGAGGACCAAGGTTCTGAGCAATCTCATTCGTAAATCGTGGGCGAGTAAACACGAAATTACGGAATGTGTGATCTTCGGAAACCCACGATCCGACCACCCAGTTCGACCCGAAAATAGGCTGATACCTATTGGAGGTCTCGACAATGATCAGCGTGTCCTGATCGGGCATCGGGGGCAGGTTATCCCGCATGTTGCCGATATTATCATTGGTCCAGGCTTCACAATAGCCGCGGATGGCTGACCATCTTACGTAGTGCCGATCATCTTCGGCATCGTAGACAATCAGCGAAATACGCAGTTGAATATCGTTTCGGCTGTTGACCATTCGATCCAAAAGCTCATGCATGGAGTCGACGTAGGTGTCGGTCACAGTCCCGGTTTCACGCGAGATGAGGTCGCCGACCGTGTAAGCAGCCTTTAGGTTAGACGCACTTTGCCGGAAACCATCGAAAAAGGCAAAGGCACCCGTGATCGTCCAAACCAGCATTGGGAAAATCAGGATTGCTTCGACAGTTAGTATACCGCTTTCATCCCGCTTGACCGAGCGAAAGAGATTTCTGAGTCTATGGATAATAGTCATAGTCTTACGAAGGCTCCTGAACGAAGGCTGTGGTCGCCGTTAGTGCGATCTGTCCGGTATCATCTACCAGCGCCCGCCCCATGGCCGAAGTCGGAAACAGAGGATCAACCCTTGCGCACGCGCGCAGAATCATAAGCTCATTCGACAGACCGTTTTGGAAGGTACGAACAGGGCGTACTTCTTCAGTGTTGTCGGTGCAGTCTACGGTTTCGGGCAGATTGACACCGGCGAACGCGCTCTGCTGGATCATTTCCAGCCGCAAATTTCGCGAGCAGTTACGGACCAGCAGCGTATTCTCACAGATCGAGTCCTTGATTGTATCGTGGTCCGGGTTTGTTCCGGTTCCCAGTCGAATCTCGCGAACTGTTATGTCCACCGCGCGTTCCAGCATTGATTGCTGGACCGTAACCACCGCGTATTCCATTGCGCTGAGGATAAAGAACATGAAAACCGGGAAAATGAGGACAAATTCCACAACGACGTTGCCGTCCTCAGATGCCTTGAGTTTTCCTAGGTATGTTCGAAGATTTTGGATCATTGAGTCAGCCTCAGCTTCTTGATCGACGATGCGATTGACGCAAATGCGTCTTGCAACGAGATGCCTTCGGGGTCATCGAACTCGTCCACTTCGTAGACGTGGCTGTCCGAACTTGCACAGTTCTTGATGGTCGTCAGGCCCGCATTGGGTGCTTCGAACGCAATTCCATAGATGATCACACCATTATTCTTTGCAGCGCCGCAAATGCTGGTTGTGCGTGAATTCTTGGTCGTTGGTCCGACACTAATTCGAGGGTTCTGGAACCAGTTGAACACGTGATTGTTCTGCCAGAAGTAGTTGTTGGTCGCGTTCCAGTACAACGAGGCCTGATTGAACAGCTGAGGGAAAGTCATGCGCGTCGCTGTTCCCGGCTCATTGTTAAAAGAGTTCTCGTTCGGAGGGTTGCCGTAAGGATAGTCAGCAGTAATGAATCCCCCGCCGAACTGCGCGCCGTTTTCGATGCTTTGTTGCATCCACACGTAGCGGTCCGGGTTGCGCCGGAACCGAACGCTATATTCCCCTGTGGACCCATCGTCGCGGACGTATTCCGGGTTGAACCAAATGTCCGAAAAGCCTGAGCGGTACTGGTCTTTCAGCATGTATTGAGTGGTGTTCTGTCCGTCGGTCATGACGATAGCGACCTTTAGCACCTCTGAGTCATAGGCTTCGGGTCGATCTTTAAACTTATCCGGAACAATGTTCTCTCTGGCCAGTTCTCCGACAACGTTCTGGAATTTGGGATCCAGCATGCCGACACCCCATTTCATGCCCACGTCGATCGAAGTGTTGCCGTTGGCCGTAAGCGCATCGATGCGGTTGTGCAGAACATCGATGTCGTCGGTCACAGCGGTAATGTCACTGCCTGCGCGGACAGGACAAACAGGGAAGCGGGGGAATTGCTCTGCGTTGTTGGTGTATTGGAAGGGGTCGAACGGAGCGGTGCGGTCATAGGAAATCGTGGGATCCAATGCCGAACTACCATACTGCGCCGAAGTAAAGTTGATACAGTGAGAAAAATCATGCTCGGACGATACATTGCTGAAGTGCTTCAGTATGTCGTCACCCGCGCTGACTTGGGTTGCGTAAGGAATGATGGACATCGAAATTTGACTTTCGCCCGGCTTGTCCAGCATCAGGGTCACGAACTCTTTGGCGGCAGAGCGCAAGACCTCAATTTTCGTTCTTCCTGCTTCCGCAGACGCGCGGTTCATCGATCCGGACATGTCGAGCACGAGCGAGATTTCGACTGATCCAATCGATTCCTCCGCTGTACTTGCCGCTTGTGCAGTCAAGGTCTTGTGACCCGAAAAGCGCATGAAGTTGGTGTTCACGATCGTTTCTGCAGTTGCAGACACGGTCCGGGATCCAAATCCTTCCTGCACGTTGACCGATTTCAGTTTGTCACTGAGGCCAGCTTTGTCCAAGTATGACTCGACCACCTGTCGCGGCGGGAGCGTTTGGTCAAGGTCGGCAGCGGCAAGAACAGCGCGGTCCAAGGTAGACTGCAACGTCGCACGGTCGCGTTCAAAGTTCATGACGTCGACCCCAATACCTGTGGTCGCAAAAATCACCAGCACGCCAAGCAGTACAAAAATGGTGAACGACCCGTCTTCTTCGCGCTGGAAGACCTGGGGTGTTGGTAGTTTTTTAAAGCGTTTAGTTATGCCGCTTTTGAAACCGCGGTTAATCATATTGCCGTCCTCGCTGAACAGTCATCCACTACTGCTAAGGAAAAGTTAACGTTGAGAAATTAACGCTCAAACGTGGCGGGAATTGGGCGAAATGGCCTTGGATCAGGCCCATTTCTTGTCAAACGGGGAATAATATGATCCGCGCTCAGGTTCTGTTGTCTTTTTGTTGACAATGCACGCGCGCGTGATCGCGTTCGGCGACTCAGTTTTTCGAAATTTATTTTTGCTTAAATATTGATCGTTTATCCAATGGGTGCGACAAAACGACAGAACGCAAGTCGTTCGTTGGCACGGAGGTATAGATGACGGCCACAAAAGAACCCAGCTTTCGCGAAAGTGTTGACCTGATGTTCAACAGGGCGGCGTCCCTGATGGATCTGCCTCCGGGGCTGGAAGAGAAGATCAGGGTTTGCAACGCCACTTACACGGTGCGGTTCGGTGTTCGCCTGCGCGGTGATATTCATACGTTCACCGGCTACCGGTCGGTTCATTCCGAACACATGGAGCCCGTTAAAGGTGGCATCCGCTACGCTTTGGCCGTAAATCAGGATGAAGTTGAAGCGCTGGCAGCGCTGATGACCTATAAATGTGCGCTGGTTGAAACACCTTTTGGCGGCTCGAAAGGCGGGCTGTGTATCGACCCGCGACAATACGAGGATCATGAGCTTGAGCAGATCACCCGGCGCTTCGCCTATGAACTGGCCAAGCGCGACCTGATCAACCCGTCCCAGAACGTTCCAGCCCCCGACATGGGGACCGGCGAGCGTGAGATGGCATGGATGGCCGACCAATACGCCCGGATGAACACGACGGACATCAATGCGCGGGCCTGTGTGACCGGCAAGCCGTTGAACGCGGGTGGTATCGCCGGGCGGGTCGAGGCAACCGGTCGTGGTGTTCAATACGCGCTGCGAGAGTTTTTTCGCCATCCTGAAGACATTCAGAAAGCCGGGCTTACTGGAAAGTTGGACGGCAAACGCGTGATCGTCCAGGGATTAGGCAATGTGGGCTATCATGCCGCAAAATTCCTCAGCGAAGAGGATGGCGCGATTGTCACTGGCATCATCGAATGGGATGGCGCGCTGTATAATCCCGAAGGAATCGACGTTGAATCCGTTCGGCAGTGGATCGTCAAGCATGGCGGCGTCAAGGACTATCCTGACGCGACACATGCGGCTGACGGTGCGACTGTGTTGGAGGAAGATTGCGATATCTTGATCCCGGCTGCGCTGGAAGGTGTGATCAACCTGACCAACGCGGATCGCATCAAGGCCCCGCTGATCATCGAGGCTGCCAACGGCCCGGTGACGGCGGGTGCGGATGAGATATTGCGCAAAAAGGGTACGGTGATCATTCCTGACATGTATGCAAATGCTGGCGGTGTGACGGTGTCGTATTTCGAGTGGGTCAAGAACCTGAGCCATATCCGCTTTGGCCGGATGCAGCGTCGTCAGGAAGAAGCCCGGCATGAGCTGATCGTCAGCGAGTTGGAGCGTCTGGATCGGTATCTGGGCGATGCGTGGTCGATGTCACCGGATTTCAAGGCCAAGTACCTGAAAGGTGCGGATGAGTTGGAACTGGTGCGCTCGGGCCTCGATGACACGATGCGGATTGCGTATCAGTCCATGCGTGAGGTTTGGCACAGTCGCGATGATGTCGAAGACCTGCGCACAGCCGCTTATATCGTGGCGATCGACCGGGTCTCGAAAAGCTATCGGGCCAAGGGACTTTGAGAAAAATGCAGGGGCGGAGATTGGTCGCCCCTGCGCAACACGAAGGCGCGAGGTTCAAAACGGCAATGGCCGGTTGGCTTTGCGGCGGATAAGCTGCCGCGACAGAAACGAATCCCGGAGACCCTCATGTTGCGTATCGCCATAGCGGCCATTGTTCTGGCCACTCCTCTGGCCGCTCAAGAAACCAAGGAACAGAGCTGCAAATTCCAGTCAGACGTCGTGGCTGCCGTCCAGCAGGCAAGGCTGGACCGGGTAAAGGAACGGGACGTGGCACAGGCGGTGGCAGAGTCAGGGCCGACATGGCCCGAGAACTACAACGCGGCGATTCCCCTGATCACTCCGTGGGTCTATGAGCAAAAGATGCGCGATGTGAGGAAAAAAGACCTCGGCGCTGCTTGGCTGGAGCTGTGCCTGCAGCAGTAATCCACATCCATTGCATTTCGCTGTGGATAAGCGCAGGCCCTCCCCTTGGCCTGCGTTTTCATTTCTGGCAGGTTTGTCCCCATGTCTTTGCCCCCCGGATTTCTTGACGAATTGCGCACGCGCCTCAGCCTGTCTCAGGTCGTCGGCCGCAAGGTCATGTGGGACGCGCGCAAGTCCAATCAGGGCAAGGGTGACATGTGGGCACCGTGCCCGTTTCACCATGAAAAGACCGCCTCGTTCCATGTGGATGACCAAAAGGGGTTCTACTATTGCTTCGGCTGCCACGCCAAAGGCGACGCAATCAGTTTCGTGAAAGAGACCGAGAATGTCTCGTTTATTGAAGCGGTCGAGATTCTGGCCCGCGAGGCCGGGATGCCGATGCCGCAGCGCGACCCCAAGGCACAGGAAAAACAGGATCGCCGCACGCAACTGGCCGAGGTGATGGAGCAGGCGGTGCAGTTCTTCCGTCTGCAGCTGAAGACCGGGGCAGGGAGTGCGGCGCGCGATTACCTGACCCGCCGGGGGTTGGACGCGCAGGCGCTGGACCGGTGGGAGATCGGCTTTGCCCCCGATGGTTGGCAGGCCCTTTGGGATCATCTAACTGGCAAGAATGTGGCCGAGGATCTGATCCTTGGGGCGGGGCTGGCCAAGCCGTCGAACAAAGGCAAAAAGCCCTATGACACGTTTCGAAACCGGATCATGTTCCCGATCCGCGACCCGCGTGGGCGCTGTATTGCGTTTGGCGGCCGGGCGATGGACCCGAATGACAATGCGAAATACCTGAACTCACCCGAGACCGAGCTGTTTGACAAGGGCCGCAGCCTCTATAACCACGGCCCCGCGCGGCAAGCGGCGGGGAAGGGGCAACCGCTGATCGTGGCCGAAGGCTATATGGATGTGATCGCGCTGGCCGAGGCAGGGTTTGGCGCTTCGGTGGCGCCGCTGGGTACCGCGATTACCGAGCATCAGTTGCAACTGCTTTGGCGGATTTCCAACGAGCCGATCATCGCGTTGGACGGTGACAAAGCGGGTTTGCGCGCCGCGATGCGCGCGGTTGACTTGGCCTTGCCGCTGCTTGAGGCTGGTAAATCCCTGCGTTTCGCGTTGATGCCCGAGGGCAAAGACCCCGACGACCTGTTGCGCGGCGAGGGGCCCGGGGCCGTGCAAGCGGTGTTGGAAGGCGCAATCCCTATGGTCAAGCTGCTGTGGCAGCGCGAGACCGAGGGCAAGGTGTTCGACAGTCCCGAACGCAAGGCCGCATTGGACAAGGGGCTACGCGAGAAGATCAAGCTGATCCGCGACCCCTCAATCCGGTCGCATTACGGGCAGGAAATCAAGGACCTGCGCTGGCAGTTATTCCGCCCGCAGCGCCAACCGCAGAACCGCCAATGGCAACCGCGCGGCAAATGGCAACCCCAGCCGACGGCGACACCGGGCGCGCGCGCGTCCTTCCTGGCGTCGTCCGAAGGTGCGGAAATCCAACTGCGCGAGGCAGCGATTTTGGCAATTGCGGCGTTGAACCCGCAAGTGGTTGTGCAGTTCGAAATTCAGTTGGAAGAGATGGAGTGCCGTGACCCTGACCACGCCGCCCTGCGCCACGCCATTCTGCGTCATGCGATTGACGACCCCGAGAACCTGAAAGGCCACATTGCGGAAACTTTGGGCCCCGAAGCCCTTGAAAACCTGCTGGCCCTTCGCCATGTCGCAGTGATCCCTTGTGTGCATAAACCGGGCGATGTCGAAAAGGCCGAAATGACGCTGGCCGAGGAACTCGCAAAGATCAAAGCTCTCAGGGGGTTGGACGCAGAGATTGCCGAAGCGGAGGAGGAGCTGTCGGATCTGGCAGATGAGGCGTTGACATATCGGCTGGCTCAGGCCGCCGAAGAGCGCAACCGCACAAGCCGTAGCCAGAACGAAGACAGGGCGATATTCGACGTGGCCGACAATGGCGCGCGAATCAATCGTGACGAGAAAGACGCGTTTGAGGCAATCACGTCCGGGATCAATTTTGAGCGGAAACGCCGGTAAACTGGTGTTTTCGTAAGGCACTGGAAAAGAAAAACGGGTAAACGGGTAGCCGAATCACTTCTACGCGCTAATGATTCGGTTCAATCGAATCACCCATCCCTGCAGGAGCATTGAATGGCCGCCAAGGATACCAACGAAGACCGCAAATCCGACGAGCAGGAACAGGAAATCTCGCTGGACATGAGCCAGGCCCAGGTCAAGAAGATGATCGCCGAGGCCCGCGAGAAAGGTTACATCACCTACGACCAGCTTAATCAGGTGCTGCCGCCGGATCAGGTCAGCTCGGAACAGATCGAAGACGTGATGTCGATGCTGTCCGAGATGGGCATCAACATCATCGAAGATGAAGAAGCCGAGGAAGAAGAAAACAAAGGCTCGACCGAACTGACCACGACAGAAAGCAACCGCGAGGTTGCGCTGGCCGGGGCGGGGACCGAAAAGCTGGATCGTACCGACGACCCTGTGCGCATGTACCTGCGCGAGATGGGCAGCGTTGAACTGCTGAGCCGCGAGGGCGAGATTGCCATCGCCAAGCGGATCGAGGCTGGTCGGAACACCATGATTGCCGGTCTGTGTGAAAGCCCGCTGACCTTCCAGGCGATCACTATCTGGCATGACGAATTGCTGTCCGAAGACATTCTGCTGCGCGACGTTATTGATCTGGAGGCCACCTTTGGCAACCAGATGGACGAAGACGGCGATGTCGAGGAACCGGTAGTCGATACCTCGAACGTGCAGGCCGCCAAGCCTGAGAAAGAGGATAAAGGCCCCGAGCTGGATGCTGACGGCAACCCGCTGAACAACGACGACGATGATGACGACGATGATCAGGCCAACATGTCGCTGGCCGCGATGGAAGCCGCGCTGAAGGATCAGGTTCTGACCACGTTGGAACGCATTTCGACCGACTTCTCGATGCTGTCAGAAATGCAGGACAGCCGGATTTCAGCCACACTGAACGAAGACGGCACCTTCAGCGAGCAGGACGAAGCAACCTATCAGAAGTTGCGCGCCGAGATTGTTGAGCTGGTGAACGGGCTGCACCTGCATAACAACCGGATCGAAGCGCTGATCGACCAGCTTTACGGTATCAACCGCCGCATCATGTCGCTGGACAGCTCAATGGTGAAGCTGGCGGATCAGGCGCGGATCAACCGCCGCGAGTTCATCGACGCCTATCGTGGCCGCGAACTGGATCCGAACTGGCTGGCCGATATGGCTGAAAAGCCGGGTCGTGGCTGGCAGATGTTCATTGAACGCTCGACCGCCAAGGTTGAAGAATTGCGCAACGATATGGCTCAGGTCGGTCAGTATGTCGGTCTGGACATCTCTGAATTCCGCCGCATCGTGCAGCAGGTTCAAAAGGGCGAAAAAGAGGCGCGTCAGGCCAAGAAGGAAATGGTCGAGGCCAACCTGCGTCTGGTGATCTCGATCGCCAAAAAATACACGAACCGTGGCCTGCAATTCCTTGATCTTATTCAGGAAGGCAACATCGGCCTGATGAAGGCGGTGGACAAATTTGAATACCGCCGCGGTTACAAATTCTCGACCTATGCGACCTGGTGGATTCGTCAGGCGATCACGCGAAGCATCGCGGATCAGGCGCGCACGATCCGTATTCCGGTCCATATGATCGAAACGATCAACAAGCTGGTCCGGACCGGACGCCAGATGCTGCACGAGATTGGTCGCGAGCCGACGCCGGAAGAACTGGCCGAAAAGCTGCAAATGCCGCTGGAGAAGGTTCGCAAGGTGATGAAAATCGCAAAAGAGCCGATTTCTCTGGAAACGCCAATTGGCGACGAGGAAGACAGCCAGCTGGGCGATTTCATCGAGGACAAGAATGCCGTGCTGCCGCTGGACAGCGCCATTCAGGAAAACCTCAAGGAAACGACCACACGGGTTCTGGCCTCGCTCACCCCGCGTGAGGAACGGGTTCTGCGTATGCGGTTTGGCATCGGCATGAACACTGACCACACGCTGGAAGAGGTTGGCCAGCAGTTCAGCGTGACCCGCGAGCGTATTCGCCAGATCGAGGCGAAGGCGTTAAGGAAGCTGAAACACCCAAGCCGGTCGCGCAAGTTGCGGTCATTCTTGGATCAATAGACAAATAGGCGCCTCATCTGAGGCGCTTATTTTTTGCACGGGTCGTGAAAGTGGCCGGTCCAAAATTCAAATTGGCAGAAAGTCACAAGTGTCATCTGGCTTGGTCGCCTATTTCCGTTTTGTCCACTCATGGGACGGGCCGGGGAGAGGCGACGGTGCCGATGACCCCCGGTCTCAGGCCCCGGAAGTAAAGTCCAGCCTGCTGCGGAATGTGCTGGGTGCCTGACCTGTCCAGCGTTTGAATGCTGTCGAGAACGCTGGTTGATCAGCGTAACCAAGTGAAAATGCGATCTCTGACAAGGGCATGCCGTTTGTGATAAATGTTTGCGCCAGATCGCAACGCAGGTCATCGACTATCTCGCGATAACTGGTTCCTTCGTCTTTAAGACGACGTGCAAAGGTGCGCGCGCTGAGGCCAAGGTTGGCGGCAGCGTCATCCGCCTGAATGATCGCTCCGGGCAGAGAGCGGGTGATCAAGCCTTCGACCCGAGCACGTAGTTTTTGCTTGGGCTGTCGGTGTTCTGCGATGACTCGGTCTCCGTATTCCAACAAGTGCGCGCGCAGCTTGGGGTCATAAGTCGGGACAGGTAGATCAAGCGATGATAGTGCCAGCACGATTTCAATTCGTTCCGCCCCAAAGATGACTGGAAAACCCGCAAGCTTTTGGTACGCGGTTCGGTTGCCTCCTGTTTCATGTTGAAAACGTATTTCCATTGGGAAGAAATCAATCTGAGTCAGGTTTCGCATCCGTGCCAGACCTGCAAATACCAAAAACTCTGTGCGTCTGTGGTATCGAGCAAAGCTGGCATCTTTCCATTCAGCCTCGATCGACGCGAAATTCCCTGCGACGCGCAAACTGAACATCAGAGCCGGGTCAATGATCCCGTGAAAACGAGACGTATTTTCTAGAACTTGTTTCAAATCTCGCGAGTATTTGCTGATGTATGCGGTTAGGCTTGAGGAAGATCGGTATTCTAATCCAGCCGCTGCGGCAAAAGTCGGGTCCTCAAGAATATCGCAGGCATATCTGGCAAAGAGGGCTTCTGTGTGGGCGCTACAAGTGCCCGCAGAAACCGTGATGTCATCGCGCTGTATGTTACATTTTTCCAAAACCCGATCTGTGACAGCGGGATTCTGTGTCTTGTGATCAAGCATGCGCGTCAAAAGCTGAATACGTGAGATATCGACGTCCATGCTGTATCTTATCGCGATATCAGTTTGTTTGCACCCTTGCTGAGAGGTGTGGGACGCATCCGCCGTGACATAAATCCGAAAAACGTTGGCAAAAAGTCACATGCGTTTTGGGCGGCAAACCCGTATTTCTGTCACGTTGCCGGGTCAGCGCCTTTTTGGGGATGGGGCCAGAGCCCAGACGATAATTCGAGCAGGCATACTGTGGCTCCCCGGCACGCTCATTCCTGCTGTTGCCTGTGTCGCATTGTGGCGTCGTGTTTGCGGTGCCACTTTGGTGGAAATTACGGCAAAGGCGATTTTAAGATGCACGACATTGCATTGGACGAATTGGTTAGGAGCCAAGATTTTATTGTGTTTGACGGCGAATGCGCGCTGTGCACCGGCTTTTTTCGTTTCATGCTGAAACGGGATAGGGCGCAAAAGTTCAAGTTTGTAACTGCGCAATCCGAGCTTGGGCGAAATCTCTATTCAGATCTTAAATTACCGACACAGGATTTTGAAACGAACCTCGTCGTGTTGAACGGTCAAGTTTATCAACGGTTGGATGCAATTGCTGCAGCCATGCAGGCTCTGCCGGGGATGTGGCCCGTCGTGTCCCTGTGCAAATATCTGCCTGGGGCGATTAAGGACCCGATATATCACGCTTTGGCGCGCAACAGATATGCCGTGTTTGGTCGGGCTGATACCTGCTTGGTTCCGGACCAAGATCTGATGTCGCGCTTTCTTCCCAAAGGGTACTAGATGCAACCTGATCCGTTTTGGCAGGCGTTGCCGGCGCAGTCAGTTTTGCCCGACGCCTTGCGGCACCTGCACGGCAGTCAGGGAACCTATTCGGGTTTCTGTGATATTGAGCGTGGCCGCGGCCTGTTGGTGCACTTGGCTTTGTGGCTTGGAAGGTTCCCCACTGGTGGTCGCAATGTTCCTGTCTCTTTATACGTAACAAAACGGGACAGGGAATGGATATGGGTCAGGAATTTCAACGGCCAGACGACCAGGTCGCGGATCGGCTACAGATCAGGCTACGTACTCGAGCGGATGGGCCCATTGACCTTGTGGCTGAAACCCGTGCTTTTCGATGGGCAGTTGTCCATTCATCTTCACCGGTTACGCTTGTGGGGAATCCCGTGCCCAAAGCTCATAGTACCCAGGTCTAATACGTTTGAGTGGCAGGATGACGAAGAGCGCTTTCGGTTTGATGTGTCCGCTCGGATGCCTGTTTTGGGGTTGCTGATCCGATATCACGGATGGCTAACGGCTGATCACGCAAAACAGGACGTAGGCTGAATTGATCGTGAACCCGCTTTGCCGTTGGGCGGGTTATACTATTTCCAGTCTTACCTCGTAACAGGAAAGAGTATGATTATGAAACAGGTTATGACTTACGCTGCGCTTGCCGCAGTTGTTCTGACTACACCGCTTTCGGCCGCTGGCTTTGCGCGATTTGGGTTTCAGACGGTCTCGGTCAATGCCAACGTCTACGAAGTGATCCCGCGTGGGCGCAACGATGTTGATGGGTATTGGTGTGCCGCTGCCGATTATGCCCGCAGGACTTTGGGCGCAGGTTGGAAACAGCCGATCTATGTAGTGCGCGGTTATGGACCCAGCGAAGCAACTGGACGCCGGACTGCTGTGCAGTTTTCCGTCAGTCCTCCGCCTGGTGTTGATTTGAACGTCAAGTCAATCAACGTCGGCTTTGTTGCTGGTCAAAGCAGATCGGTTCAGAGTGCGAACGCACTGTGCTATCGTCGGCAAATCTTTGACGACTAAGCGAGAATGAGCACCTGTTGCAGACCGAGTTTATTATTTCGACACGCGGACCGGGGTTATATGAATTCACCCCGGACGTAGGTAACTGGCTAAACTCGGTCGAACGCGACGGGCTGCTGACGTTGTTTGTGCGCCATACGTCCTGTTCTCTGGTGATACAAGAGAACGCAGACCCCGAGGTGCAAACTGACCTGAGTGCTTTCTTTGAGAGGCTGGTTCCGCCCTCGGATCATCCATCGATGTCCTATTTACGGCACACTTATGAAGGCCCAGATGACATGCCAGCACACATAAAGGCTGCCTTGCTGCCGGTATCATTGACGATCCCAGTGGCAAGTGGCCGTCCGGCTCTGGGCACATGGCAAGGGATCTATTTGTTTGAACATCGTTCAGCGCCCCACCATCGAAAGGTCGCTGCGCATTTCGCGTGACCCCTTTATCTTGCGGTGAAAAATTCCGACTACCCAAATCCTAGCGGGTGTCCTATAGTTGTGGATAAGTAAGCCACAGCGCTTACAATAAGAGGCGGAATTAGGGACGAGGAGACGGCGGATGCGCTGCCCGTTTTGCGGAAATATTGACACTCAGGTGAAAGATTCACGCCCCGCAGAGGATCACGTCGCGATCCGCAGGCGCCGGTTCTGTCCTGCGTGTGGCGGTCGTTTCACGACCTATGAACGGGTGCAGCTGCGCGATCTGGTTGTGATCAAAACCAATGGCAAACGGGAAGACTTTGACCGCGACAAACTGGAACGGTCTATCCGTATCTCGATGCAGAAACGCCCAATCGACCCCGAACGTATTGATCAGATGATCTCGGGGATTGTGCGCCGTCTGGAAAGCATGGGTGAGACCGATATCCCGTCGAACAAAATTGGCGAGATCGTCATGGAAGCGTTGGCGCGCATTGACACGGTTGCTTATGTGCGCTTTGCAAGCGTGTACAAGAATTTCCAGGCGGCCGATGATTTCGAGGAATTTGTCCACGAACTGCGCCCGCCGCAGCCTTCGTCTGACGAGTGAACGACACAGATAAACGATACATGGCGTTGGCCCTGTCTTTGGGGCAACGCGGTCAAGGCACGTGTTGGCCAAACCCCTCGGTGGGATGTGTTATCGTGCGCGATGGTCGGATTATTGGGCGAGGTTGGACCCAACCCGGCGGACGACCGCATGCGGAAACCGTTGCGTTGGCACAGGCTGGTGAAACGGCCAAAGGAGCGACGGCCTATGTCTCGCTGGAGCCTTGCGCACATCATGGGAAAACCCCTCCCTGCACGGATGCGCTGATCGCAGCGGGGATTGCGCGGGTGGTTTCACCGGTCGAGGACAGTGATCCGCGTGTTGCAGGGCAGGGCTTCGCCAAATTGCGCGAAGCCGGAATCGAAGTCACGACAGGTGTTTTGGCCGCGCAGGCCGAACGTGACCACGCAGGGTTTTTCTTGCGGATGGAGCAGGGACGCCCTTTCATAACCCTTAAATTGGCGAGCAGTTTCGATGGCCGGATCGCGACGGCCAGTGGTCACAGCCAGTGGATCACCGGTCCGCAGGCGCGGCGAGAAGTCCATGCGATGCGCGCGCGTCACGACGCGGTTATGGTTGGCGCAGGTACTGCGCGGGCCGATGACCCTTCACTGACCGTCCGTGATCTTGGTGTGGCGCAGCAACCTGTCCGTATCGTTGTCTCGCGCCATCTTGATATCCCATTGATGAGCCAACTCGCCCGATCCGCCAAGCAAATCCCGGTTTGGCTGTGCCACGGCCATGCCCCCGATGCCGAGCGGGCCCGGGCATGGGAGGGGCTAGGGGCCACATTGATCCCTTGCGCATTGCAAGATCACCAGATTGATGCTGCGGATATGTTGCAACAACTGGGGCAGGCGGGGCTGACACGTGTTTTCTGCGAAGGCGGCTCGGCGTTGGCGGCGTCTTTGTTGGCGCAGGATCTGGTTGACGAACTGGTCGGATTTAGCGCGGGTCTGACCATCGGTGCAGAAGGTTTACCGGGGATCGGAGCATTGGGACTGGAGACGCTGGACGCAGCCCCCCGGTTTGAATTGATGAAAACGCGCGCTGTTGGCCCCGACGTCATGCATCGCTGGCGGCGGTCACTGCGCTAGCGTCGCCATGGATGCGCATGTGTCGCAAAGGCGCCCTGCAGCTTAGATAGCAATCGTAACATCGGCGGCCCTTTGATTCCTTCACGATCGGTCAGGCGCTGCAGCGCGACCTCGACCGGGCAGGGGGTGCCTGTGATCGGGTCCAGATACCGCGGGTAGTCGATCAACGCGGCATGGACCAAACCCAAAACCGTGGGACGTGCGCCACGCCGGGCCGGGACGGTGCCAAGGTCTTGCGTCAACCCCCAACCCGCATAGAAGGGGGCGCCGACAGTGGTCACAGGCACGTTGCGGATCAGCGCCTCGAATCCAAGCAAAGACGTCATGGTCCAGACTTCATTGACCTGCGGCAATAGCTGCGCCGGATCCGTATCGCGTATGATGACATCAGCGAGGCCGTCGGCATCTATCGCGCCGTCACGTAAACTGGCCTCGACATCCGGGTGGGGCTTGTAGATCAAAACAGCGTCCGGGTTCTTGTCCCGTACCATCTGTAACAGTTCAAGGTTGCTACGGATCGTTCCGGTCCCTAACAGGATCGAGGCGTCGTCCTCTACCTGTCCGGGTACAAGAATGCGATGCCCCTTGGGCAAGTCCGGTACTTGGCCGCCGATATTGTATTTGCTGATCTGCCCCGCGGTGATTTTCTCAACCAGCCTGTCTGCGCGCAGCTCCTGATCCGGGCGCAGAGTTTCCCGTTGGGCGATCAGCTGTTCAAGCCGACTAGCTCGCGTGGGATCGTAATATATGCCCAGATCATCGGCGACCAGCGAGACGGGCGGAACCAAGGCAGCGCCCAAACCACGGGACCGCAGGAAACCATCCTCGATCCTAACAACACTCTCTTGCCCTTCGGCTCGGCTGGCCCAAACCATATGTGGTTTTTCGGAAGACGCAGGAGCGCTTTTGGTAAAGCGAATTTTGGTCTCGTGCCCAAACATCCTTTGAAGATGACCACGTTTCCACAAACGCATCCCCGAGGCGGTCCAGCCCGCGTGATCTTGACGCCATGCGCGTGTCTGCGCCTCTAACGTATCCAGAACCATTTCCAATTCGCAAAGTTGATCCCTGTAGGGGTCATACCAAGTAGGATAAAGGATCATGGCGGCCGCAAAAAGCTGGGCTGGCGTCAGGCTGCGCTGACGGCGGGGCAGGTATTCTTCGTCCTGCGTCAGGCCCCAGCCGGCATAGAAGGGTTGACCAAAGACGCGCGGCTTGTGGCCTGCCAAGATGGCCTCGAACCCGAATTGCGAAGACAGGGTGTAGACGCCCACTGCACCTTCAAGCAAGTCCCACGGGCTGATCGGTTCTTCAAACAAGGCGACACGACCTGATTGGTCCAGGTCAGAGAAATACCCACTGCGATGGCCACTAATGGTTTCGGGGTGGGTTTTGATCAATACGCGCGCGCCTGGGTGCTCTTCTTGCGCCATGACCAACATTTCGCGGAACCGAGCCGCGTTGCCCTTGCTGGCAGTAACCGATGCATCGTCTTGGGCCTGATCGACAACCAACACATACCCCGGCGCCGGCAGAGACTTAGTGACTTCAAACCCCGAATACTTGCTGAGATGCAGTTCCTTCATCCGTGCAATTGCACCGCGCGCCCGGTTCAGCAGGGCCGTATCATCCAAAGGGTGCGTCGCCAGCAAAGTCTCAAGATCGGATGGGCGCGTAGGGTCGAAGTGCAGACCGGACCGGTCCAGCAATAGGCCTAGCGGCGGTTCGCCACCCCGACCAGGATGCAAAGATCGCAGAAAAGCATCTTCGACACGCAAGACAGGGGATTTGTGTTTTTCTGCGATATTCAAGCCGCGGTGGGCAGTTGGACTGTTGCCCCATATGGCAACGGTGTCACCGTCTTTGGGTAGACCCAGCCGAATGTCGTAGCCCGCCAAGTTCAGAATGCGGCGAATACGGCGATTGGTCAGGAAGCCGCCATTGTAGACACGCAGGCGGGTACGCTGTTCCTCGGCCATCGCCGCAGCCGACATCACCCGCCTGTCAGGGTCGTGACGTTGGCCAGCGGTGTAAGCCCGCCTGCGATCAGCGATATCGACTTGCTCCACTGTGCATAGGGCGCTTCGGTAACGTAGATCGTGTCGTCGTCGCGGATGACGAAATCACGGGCTACGAATAGGCCGTTTGGTGCAGTAAGGTTAAGCAGGTAAATCACCCGCTGTTCGCCCTGCAAGTCCGAGCGTCCCATGACCGAACGGGCAATGTCCTGTCGTTCGTTCCGCAGCACGAAGATGCCGGTAGGGTCCGAGGACAGGGACTGTAGCCCTCCGACTTGGGCCAAAGCTTCGAGTGCAGTCAAATCTTGACTGTCGAACGCAACACGCGACTGTCCGGTAGCCCCTAAGGCGACATAAGACCGACTGTCGGCCTCAACCAATATGCGGTCACCGGCGCGCAGTGCGATATCCAGCTTTGGATTGGTGAACAGGTCATTGTACCAGACCGTTCCCCGTTGATTGCCCCGAATAACGGTAACAAGCGCGATGTCAGACCCGACTGAAACGCCTCCGGCTTGGGACAGCATGCCAGCCAGAGTGCGGGTCGGGCTTTCGATAGGGTATATACCTGGCGAGCCAATCTCGCCGTTCAGCGTAACGGTTGAACCGTTTCCGGCTGTCCGCCGGACCTCGACCTGTGGATCTGGTGTTTGGTCTTGCAGTTTGCTTGTGATCAGTTGGCGCAGCTGTTCGGGGGTATTCCCAGAAGCCCTGACACGACCGGCATATGGAACAAATATAAACCCTTCACTGTCCACTTGAATTTGATCCAGCGTCGTCGCGCCGCCGATATCGGAAGAAAGCAGCCCGTCATCGACGTTCTCCCAGACCGACAGGCTCAGAGAGTCACCGGGACGCACTGTATCGGCGGTCAGGTTTGGCGCGTTGAGGAAAGACTGCGAAAACCCGAATTGGGGAACAGCGGACGTGACCTCGGTGATACGATCATCCACTTCGACTATGAACGCATTGCCACCATTCTGAACTGAGCCAGCCAAAATTTCGTTCTTGCTCGGGCCAGATTTGGGAAGCTGACACCCGGCCAAAAGGCCAAAAACGGCAACAAGGAAAAATCCCCGAGCCCATTGGAGCGGAAAGCACTGCACTGCCGAATATCCTCAGTCTTCTTTTGTTTGTCTTAAGTTAGCTTGTCATTGCGTTGACTTCCAGCATCAAGCTGTTTGTTTCCTTCAACGATCTTCAACTGTGGCGTCTGCGCCGCGTTACCCGACAGCAGTGTCTCATAGGGGTCGCACTGCGCAAGCAACATATCCGTTACACGCCGCAGCAACTGCCGCCGACCGCGTCTGGAGTAAAACCCTCCGGGCACCTGGCAGGTTTTAAGCAGGAACTGGCGATAAGCCTGATACGCGGCCGTGTCAGGAGGGGTGGGGTTGCCAAAAAACTGGGCAAATGTCTGTCCCGAGATGAACTCGGGCTTGTTGTAGACAGACCGCCCGAAACTGCGCAGCGGAATTCCGCGCCACAAAACTTGCTGTCCGGCGGTCGAGTTGATGGTAACAGCGGAATTCGCCTCGTTCAACAGCCGCGCAAGTTTTCCACCCGGCACATAGTGGACACGGTCGCCGACACCGTGGGCGTTGGCGATTTGACGGGTTCTGCGGTTCAGGGGTTCTCGGTGGTTTTCAAGTGGATGTTCTTTGATGACAAGCTGGTGGTGACGCGGCGCCCCATCAGCAAAGCCTTTGATGGCCTGTTCCAGAAACTCTGACATGTTGGAATAGTCGGAATGCGATTGAACCGAGCTGTCATGCCCCAATTGCAGCAGCACAAGATGATATGGCATACCACTGCCGCGCGCGCGAAACGTCGCCCAGCGTCGTTGCAAGCGGTGAAAGGGCATCAGCATAAGCCGTTTGAAATACAGCGTAAATTCCTTGGAAACTGGCAGCTCTCTGTGCCGCTGGAAGTTGCGATACCTCTGATTGAGGAACAACAAAAACCAGTGATATAGCGCACCATAAAAGATGTGCTGTCGCATGTCGCCCCAATGTGAGGGCGGCGGGGGATCCTGAGTGTCCGAGCGTTCGAGGGCTTGTTCCATTTGCGGGATCGTAAGCGACATCAGGCGAGAGTTCCCGTTCGATCCCATGCGTTCATAAGTGACCCACCACGGACGCAGATAACCTTCTTCGAACACATGCACGGTTATGTTTCGTTCGCTGGAAATCTTGATTGCTTGGGCATGTATTGGGCGTGCGTCGCCGTATAAGACGAGGTCGGTCACACCAAGCGTCTCAGTCAGCCCGCGGAAACTTTCAGGCCATTGCTCAGGACGGTCGGTAAAGGGAATATAGCTTGCACGGTCGAACCAGAACGCGTGGTCACCGGCATTGAAGCCCACACGCCGAACCTCAGCACCTGTTTTGCGCAGCACGCGTGCGAGCGAATTGAAAAACGGTCCGTGCGGTCCCTGTAGAAACAGGAAAACACGGCGCTCAGAGCCTTTTGTGAGTGGTGGCATTGGTGCTGCTCTTGCTCGTTGGTGCGAAATTTATGCCTTTTTGTGCTGCGTCCGGCAAGGCGGGCCTTGCCCGGAACCGCCGATACGCTTACCTCGGCAAGTAGACTGGATGTAATATTAGGAACCGAAGGGTAAAGGAAATGTTCACAGGTATCGTCACCGATGTTGGCACCATTGCCGAACTTGACCAACAGGGCGACCTGCGGGCGCGGATCAAGACCGCCTATAAGACATCCGGCATTGATATAGGTGCCTCAATCGCAAGCGATGGGGTGTGCCTGACCGTCATTGCCTTGGGGGACGACTGGTATGATGTTCAGATCAGTGCCGAGACGGTATCCAAGACGAACCTGTCTAACTGGTCGGTCGGCAAACATGTCAATCTGGAACGCGCCCTTAAAGTCGGGGATGAGTTAGGTGGCCATATCGTGTCTGGGCACGTGGACGGAGTCGCCGAGGTCGTTGCTATCGAGGATGAAGGCGACAGTACCCGTGTGACCTTGCGCGCGCCCAAGGACCTTGCGCGCTTTATCGCCCCCAAGGGTTCGGTTGCGCTGAACGGGACGTCTCTGACCGTCAATGATGTGGACGGCAGTGACTTTGGTATCAACTTCATTCCTCATACCAAAGAGGTGACGACATGGGGCGATGTTGGGATTGGAGACAAAGTCAACCTCGAGATCGACACCCTGGCCCGCTACGTTGCCCGCCTGGCCGAAATGTCCTGAGTCAAACGCCGCGTTCTGACCGGTTCGGGACGTTTGCAGACTGGCCTTTGCGCGCGGGGTGGTCTATCCACCCGTGCAAACATGCTCTGCGAAAGGCTGCCCAATGAGCTTTGAAACCCCCGGACCCGTCGAGGCGCAACTGCGCGACGCGATCAGCCCGATTGAAGAGATCATCGAAGAGGCGCGCAAAGGCCGGATGTATATTCTGGTCGACCACGAAGACCGTGAGAATGAAGGCGATCTGGTTATCGCCGCCGAGTTTGCGGATGCCGAGGCGATCAACTTCATGGCCACCCATGGGCGCGGCCTGATTTGCCTGCCGATGACCGCGGAACGGGTGGATGCGCTGGGCCTGCCGATGATGGCGGTGAACAATTCCTCGCGGCATGAAACCGCGTTCACCGTGTCAATCGAAGCACGCGAAGGTGTGTCGACCGGGATTTCTGCCGCTGACCGCGCCCTGACTGTTGCGACGGCCATCAATGAACAAAACACGATGGCGGCGATTGCCACCCCGGGCCATGTCTTCCCCTTACGCGCTAAGCGGGGCGGGGTGCTGGTGCGCGCGGGTCATACCGAGGCTGCGGTTGATATCTCGCGCTTGGCCGGGCTGAACCCTTCGGGCGTGATCTGCGAGATCATGAAGCCCGACGGCACAATGGCGCGTCTGCCCGATCTAGTGGAATTCGCACAAACCCATGACATGAAAATCGGTACGATCAGCGACTTGATCACCTACCGATCCCGCAATGACAATCTGGTGGTCGAGACGTCTCGTGAAACCGTCAATTCGGAATATGGTGGCGAATGGGAGATGCGGCTGTTCACTGACCAGCTTCATGGCATCGAACATGTGGTCATGATCAAAGGCGACATCACCACGCCCGAACCCGTTCTGACCCGCACCCATGCTTTGCACGAAGCGCCGGATATCTTGGGCCTCGGGCCTAAGTCTTCGCGCGAACTGCCGCGTGCGATGGAGAAGATCGCCGAAGAGGGGCGCGGCGTCGTCTGTCTGTTCCGCCAACCGCGCAACTCGCTTTATGCGGTCGAGGATGAAGGCCCTCGGACCATCAAACAAACAGGACTGGGGTCTCAGATCCTGTCCAAATTGGGCATCCACGAGCTGGTGCTGCTGACCGACTCGCCCGAAACCGTATATCTGGGGCTCGACGCGTTTGGCCTGTCCATCGTCGGCACCCGCTCAATCCTCAAGGAAGACTGATCGTGGCTGAACAAGACAAACACGGCGTCCTGCCGACTCCGACATTCGACAAGCCGGTGAAACTGCTGCTGGTGGTGGCCCCGTTCTATCGTGCCATTGCCGACAACATGGTCGCCGGTGCCAAGGCAGAGATCGAAGCCGCAGGCGGCACTTGTGACGTGGTCGAGGTTCCCGGCGCGCTGGAAATCCCGACCGCCATCGCCATGGCTGACCGGCAGTGCAACTATGATGGCTATGTCGCGCTGGGCTGCGTTATTCGCGGCGAGACCACGCATTATGAAACGGTGTGCAACGATTCCAGTCGCGCCATTCAGTTGATGGGCTTGCAGGGCCTGCTGATCGGCAATGGCATCCTGACAGTCGAGAATGACGAACAGGCCGAGGTCCGCGCCAACCCAGAAAAGATGAATAAAGGGGGTGGGGCAGCCGCTGCGGCCTTGCATCTGATCGCGCTCAGCCGTAAGTGGGGCTCTTCCAAAAAGGGCGTGGGCTTCAAGCCACCGTCCGAGTCCATCCTAGTGGCGGGCGACAGCAACGGACCCACGACAGCATGACCCAGACAGACGCGCCGAAACCGGCAAACCAGAAACGCCTGATGAAATCCGCCGCTCGGCTTTACGCCGTTCAGGCGCTGTTCCAGATGGAACAGTCAGGCCAGACGACCGAAGCAGTCGTGAACGAGTTTCTGGATCACCGGTTTGGTGCCGTTTATGAGGGCGAAGAAATGTTGGACGGCGATATCCGCCTGTTCCGCAAACTGGTCGAGGACGCCGTAAACTATCAGGCCCCGATCGACCAGATGACAGACCGTGCGTTGGTGGCCAAATGGCCCATCGGGCGCATCGACCCGACCCTGCGCGCTGCGTTCCGCGCCGCAGGCGCCGAATTGACCCAAAGCGACACGCCGCCCAAGGTCGTCATCACCGAATTCGTCGACGTGGCCCGCGCCTTCTTTCCCGAAGGCAAAGAGCCGAAATTCGTTAACGCTGTACTGGACCACATGGCGCGCGAAGCCCAGCCCGAGGCGTTCTGACGCCTTTACTAGGTGCTCTGGCAGACTAAGCTTCTTGCAGAACAAGGAGTGCCGCTATGCCCAAGCTCATCCGTCTTTATATTATTCAGGTTATCTGGGGATTCGTAATCTCAGCCGTGTTTGTCGGCGTGCTGTTGGCGGTGAACGTAGCCAATCTGCGCGGGCTGATCTGGGGTTCGGACGTTGGGCTGGTGGCGTTGGTCATGATCTGGTTCATGAACGGGATTGTCTTTGCAGGCGTCCAGTTCGCTTACAAGATCATGAGCATGGCAGAGAAACCCGGTGGTCCGCGTCGTGGAACGCCAGTTTTCTACGGTGTTCGGGCTGCCGTGGCCCCGCAGGAAATCAAGAATAAAAGCCAAACTCAGAAGACCTTCCAAGAGACTGTCAGAAAACGGAGCTGAACCTTTCAGGGATGACGAACGTACTCTGACCGCTGAATTTCGCGTGCTTCCAGATCTGGCGCTTTTCTTCGAATCTCCATTTTTTCTTTATTTTCTTGCGCAAGTGCTCGAACGAAAAGTCATTCGTTTCTGGAGGCCCATAGTCGGCGAAGCCCTGAAGTTCCGCGCTCACCTGCTCGACCGATTGCGCCCAACCGGCTCCAGCAACACCCTGCACAATATCCGAGTTATCATTCGTAATGTGGAGATAGCGTTGTTTCTGACGCTCTAACAAAATGTCGCGATCAAAAAAACGAAGGTGAAACAGAAACAGATCAGAGGACAAATTCAGGCGTGGGTGGTTTGAATAGTGTTGCCCAAGGCTCCAACGTATTGGCGCGCGGGTGATGCAGGGCTTGCAATAAAACGCGTTTGTCCGGCCGTACCTGCGTTGTTCCAGAATGGGGCGTTGAGCGTCCAGAGCGGGTTCGAGGTCGACGCGTTGCACAACTTCTATCGCGAACGGGGAAATTACCTGTGCGTTTGTCTGCTGCAAAATGTACTGGACAGGATCGTTGCCCACCAAAGGGTCAAGGACGATCAACTCATCGACGTCGCCGCCTATCACCACATCAAATCGGTAAGTCAGGGAGCTTGCGAACTGAGATAAAAAGTTCCAACGTTTTCGGTCCCACCCTCGGCCGGGTTGGTTTTGGGGAAATGAAATAACCTGGCAGCCTCGCAGAGTATCGGGTAAGGCACTGTCATCGCCGTCGACCAAGATGTACATGTTTTGGCGCGGCACGAAGCGCGCGTAGTAATCGACCCACAGCTTCAGAAAGAACTCGTCGTTTCGGACCATTGTCCAGATAGCTACGTTTTGGGACATGATAGTTCGTTCAACTTAAAAACCATTTCAAAACCGCGGCTTGAAACAGGATGGGTAACCACAGGTCTATTGGAGCCGACTTGTTCGGGCTAAAAGGCAATCTGAAATGTGGCGGGACCACCAGTCAACCGTGCGGTGTGATTCCCGAGGACCTGTATGTACAGGTGGGCGCCAGGTAATCAGGCCAGGACCTGAACAGAGCCAGCCCCCTCGGAATTTCTTAAGGCCACCAGAATGCTACCAGTCACAAGAAGGGCAGAACCCGCCAAGCGCTTAGTTAGGGCGTCTTACTGGCTGGCACAAGGGGTTAAGCGTCAACAGTCTCGTGCAGGGCCTTGCGCATCTTGCCGAAATGCTCGTCCCAACCGTTGTCCAGGGCCAGGATCAGGCCGAAAGCCTCTGCGCCTTGTGGCAGGCCTTCGTGCTCCAACGACAATCGCGTTCCGCCGTCTATGGGTTCTAACGTCCATTTGACCACGCTGACAGCGTCCCCCATCGGTTTCACCGTGAAGGTATATTCAAGATACTGCGGCTTGCGCGCCTCACGCACCTCTCCCCAGATCAACAGATCGCCGCTTGTGGTCCCGAACATCTCAAGCTTTTGTCCTGCTACCAGCGGGCGTTCGGGCTTGTGAAACCATTCGGCAAGGCGTTCCGGTTCGGTCAGATAGGCCCAGACAGTGTCCGGTTCGGCGCGCAGGAAGATGGTCTTTTGCAAAACTGCTTTGGTCATGTCTCTTTCCTCTCAATGGCTTCTTTCAAGTTACGCAGGCGCTCGTCCCAGAACTGATCAAAGAAGCTCAACCAATCCAGAACAGGGGCCATTCCCTCGGGTTCAAGACGGTTGATGCGTTCTCTTCCCCGAGCTTCGACCTGGATGAGGCCCCCGTCCGACAACACGGTCAGGTGTTTTTTGACGGCCGCTCGGGTCATGTCGAAGCAATCTGTCAGTTGCGCGATTGTCATATCCTGCGATGCAAGCATTTGAACGATGTCCCGGCGCGTGGGGTCCGCAAGCGCGCGAAACGCGTTTTGGATTTGGTCAGGCATCCGTTTCCTCATATTCGATACTATTTGGTTTCATATTTATCCAATACCATATGGTATTATGTCAACAGCCATCTCACCCTTGCAATTTGTTCACGAATTGTTCACATTTTCCCAATGACATTGGACCTACAACCCGGCCAGAAGCTAGCACGCGGCGTGGCGCGCCATCTCAGCGCGCACGGTTTTGTTTCTGTTGAGGAATTCGTGCCGGCGCGCGGGTTGCGTGTGGACGTTATGGGGTTGGGCCCCAAGGGTGAATTGTGGGTAGTGGAATGCAAATCCAGCCGGGCCGATTACCAATCGGACTCCAAGTGGCAGGGCTATTTGGAGTGGTGTGATCGGTTTTTCTGGGCCGTGGATACAGATTTTCCGACCGAGCTGTTGCCGCCTGAGACGGGGCTAATTATCGCCGATGCCTACGATGCTGAAATAATTCGAATGGCACCCGAGGATAAACTGGCACCAGCACGTCGCAAAAAGATGATCCAGAAATTCGCCACAGATGCGGCCCGGAGACTACACGCGTTGCGCGATCCAAGGCTTTGATACTTCAGCCTTTAACAGCCAGAGCAGCCTGAGCAGCAGCACGGATTTCTTCCGCAATCTCTTCGGCTTCGTCCGGTTCAAAGTCCATCGGAATCTCGACGCCATCCGCCTCAATGAACAGGCGTACCATACCTTGATCGGTTGGGCCGATCTGCAGATTTGCCTGAATGTCACGTTCGGTATTGATGCTCATTTGCGCCTCCGGGGATGAGGGTCTGTGCTAGCGCGCAAAGACTTGAGAATCAAGACAGAGATGCGCTGAGATACAGTATGAACGATGTAGAAATCAGACCCTTTCGCGCGTCAGATGTGCCTTGGTTGGTCGAGCAGCACGCAATCCTATACGAGCGCGATGAAGGGTTCGACAAAAGCTTTGCCCGGTTGGTGCACCAGATACTTGACGAGTTTGTGGCCAGTCATGATCCCAAATGCGAACGCGGTTGGGTGGCCGAGCAGGCAGGTGATCGCCTTGGGAGTATTTTTTGTGTCCGGCCAGATGAGGACACAGCAAAACTGCGGCTTTTTTTCCTGGTGCCAGAGGCGAGGGGGAAGGGGCTTGGCAAACGCTTGTTGCGCACCTGTATGAACCACGCGCGTGCTGTTGGTTTCACACAGATGTCGCTATGGACCCATGAAAGCCATAGGGCGGCTTGCGCGCTTTATAAAGCTGAAGGGTGGCATTTGACGGACAGCAAACCAGTGCATTCCTTTGGGGTCGATCTTGTCGAACAAAGCTGGAAAATTCGGCTTTAATCCTCTTGCATTCCCCCGGCGCGTTCGGTAAATCGCCCCTCACGAGTGCCGCCTTAGCTCAGTTGGTTAGAGCGCTGGATTGTGGATCCAGAGGTCCCCTGTTCAAGCCAGGGAGGCGGTACCATTTCCTCGAAAAACGCGAAAAAAGAAACGCACAGGGCAGAGCCGTGCGCGTGTTGTGTTGCGAAAAGGTGCGCCGGGGTCAGCGCACCAGATTCAGCCTCAGCTTCATTTTACTGCGTTTGGCAACCGGAAGATGCCGGTTCAGATGCTTGTTGACGCGGCCAAATCCCCAGATCACGGCCAGTGTCAGCAGGATGAAGTAAAAGGCCAGAATCGGGTAGGGGACAAACGGATTGAAAGTCTTGTCCGCGAAATATCCCGCGTAATACAGAGCGTCCCCGCGCTGCTGCCAGACCGGGAAGGCCGAGAAGAAGACCAGCGTGGTTGCGTGGAACAGAAAAATCGCCTCGTTGGTGTAGGCAGGCCAGGCCAGCCGCAGCATGGTGGGCCAGATGATGCGGCGGAACCTTGGCCAGCCGGTCATGCCATAGGCGTCTGCGGCCTCGATATCGCCCTTGGGGATCGAACGCAGCGCGCCATAGAAGATCTCGCCCGAATAGGCGGCCGTGTTGAAGAACAGCACGATCAGCGCGCCCAACCAAGCGGATGTCAGGGCGTCGAGAAACGGAAAGCTCTGTTTGAGCGACAGGAAGAAGAAATAGGCAAAGAAAAACTGGATAAAAAGGGGCGAGCCCCGGAACAGGAAGATGAACCATTCCGAAGGTTTGCGCAGCCATTTCTTTGTCGACGCTTTTCCCATGGCCAGTGCAGTGGCCAGAAAGAACCCGGTGATCAGCGCCATGATGCCGAAATAGATATTCCAGATCATGCCCGAGCCAATCAGGGTAAAATGTTCGCATAGCGTGAAACCATCGCGTGGCAGCAACCGCTCACCAATCCCGATCGAACGCAGGCCGTAATCCTGAATAGTCTGAAGACAACTCATGCCGTCGTCTCCTTACGCAGCAACTCTCCGCCTGAGGTGGCCTGACCGTGGGACAGTCGGCGCATCAGGCGTTCCAGGCCAATCTCGGACACGCGGGTCATTCCGAGGTAGAACACCAGCAAAGCAAGGAAGTACCACATACGCCAGTCACCATGGGGGTATTGGGTGAATTTCGGGTTCTTGATCGCGCCCAGCTCACGTGCCCAGTAAACGATATCTTCGATGCCCAACAGGAACAGAAGTGGCGTGGCCTTTATCAACACCATCCATAGGTTGGATAAGCCGGGCAGGGCATAAACCCACATCTGAGGAACCAGAACGCGCCAAAAGGTCTGGCGATTTGTCATGCCATAAGCAGCGGCCGTCTCTAGTTGTGCATGGGGAACCGCGCGCATACCGCCAAACAAGACGTTCGCCGCAAAGGCACCAAAAACGATCGAAAAGGTAATAACGGCCAGAAAGAACCCATAGGTTTCGTGGACCCATTCAGGGGATGTGCCCAGCGGCAGTTTTGCCGCCTGACAGACGATAAAATCATTGCCTTGCCTGATCGGATCCGTCCATTCGGGGCACAGAACTTTGTGTCGCGTCCATTCGAACGCCTGATCCAAAGCGATTACGAAGAACATGAAAAAGGCAATGTCAGGGACACCGCGCACGACGGCGATGTAGCCTTTGCCAAGCCATGCCAGCGGCAAAAAATGAGATCGGGCCGCCATCGCCCCAAGAAAGCCAAACCCCAATGCCACAGGCGCGGTGATCGCCAACAGCAGCAGAACCTTGAAGAAGGACAGGTAGAACAGCCAATGGACACCGTTGGTCAGGTAACAGGAGAACCAACGGACCGTGCCGAGCGTTTCGGGGTCAGTGCAGAACGAAAAAATGGCGGGCCTCTTTGACTTGCAAGGGCTCAGATGCGGCGCGCCCTGTGATCGGGCGCTCCGCTGAGGTTTGGATTAGAAGGTCGAAGACACTTCCCATTTGGTGATAAGCGCGTTCAAGCTGCCGTCATCCTTCATGGATTGGATCGCCGTGTTGAACTTTTCTTTCAGCTCACCGTCGGATTCGCGGATGCCCATACCGACACCGCCGCCCAGCGGCACTTCGTCACCAACGAATACCATGCCCGAGCCGTCTTCGGTGAAGGGCGCCAGGAAGGATTTATCCGCCAGGACTGCATCCGCCTCACCATTCTGAACGGCTGCGATTGTTTCTTCGGGGCTGGCGAATTCGACCAGAGTCGCGCCGGAATCAGCGACATAGCCCGCCTGAATGGTGCCGGTCTGCGCAGCGATCACACCACCGGCAAGATCAACGCCATCGGACATCGCGACATAAGCAGACGGATCCGGCGGCGTGTAGTTTTGGGTGAAGTCGATGACTTCGTCACGTTCGTCGGTGATCGACATACCGGCGATGATGGCATCGTAGTTGCCCGACACCAGGTTCGGAATGATCGAATCCCAATCGTTCTTGACCCATTCACATTCCAGGTTGGCGCGTTTGCACAGCTCGTCGCCCAGCTCACGCTCAAACCCGTCGATTTCGCCTGCATCGTTGACGAAGTTCCACGGAGCATAGGCGCCTTCCGTGCCAAGACGGACGGTGTCCGCCATTGCCATACCAGCGCCGAGCGCCAGGGCTGCTGTGGTCAGAATCAGTTTTTTCATTGGTTACTCCCCAGTTTGGTCCTGTCCGTTTATTAGGCCGCCTGTGTGGCGGATAGAAAGCCCTGAAGCCTCTTGGATTCAGGGGTGGTGAAGATGTCCTCCGGCAGACCTTCTTCTTCGATGAGGCCCTGATGCAGAAAGACGACATGGCTTGAGATATCAGCCGCCATCTTCATGTCGTGGGTCACAATGATCATAGTACGCCCTTCGGCGGCCAGATCCTTGATCACCTTAATTACTTCTTGCTCCAACTCGGGGTCCAGCGCCGATGTCGGTTCGTCAAACAACAGGGCTTCAGGCTCCATGCACAGCCCGCGCGCGATAGCAGCGCGCTGTTGTTGGCCGCCAGAAAGCTGGGCCGGGTAGACGTCGCACTTGTCGCCAATGCCCACTTTTTCCAGATACTTGCGGGCGCTGTCCTCGACCTCGGCCTTGTCACGCCCCAAAACGGTAACAGGGGCTTCCATCACGTTTTGCAGGATGGTCATGTGAGACCACAGGTTGAACTGCTGGAAAACCATCGACAGGTTTGTGCGGATACGCAGAACCTGCTTAGGGTCTGCGGGTCGGCGGTGATGGTCGCTACCTGTCCAGCGCACGGGTTCGCCCTTGAACAGAATCTCACCCTGCTGACTGTCTTCCAACAGGTTGCAGCAGCGCAGCAAAGTGGACTTCCCGGACCCGGACGAACCGATAAGCGATACGACGTCGCCCCGTCTTGCCGTAATATCCACCCCTTTCAGCACCTCAAGATTGCCGAAACTCTTATGTAGGTTTTTGATCTCGATGACCGGAGTGGAATCTGTCACGGGCGACCTAAGTGTTGTTGGTGTTGGTGCGGTACTAGGACTTAAATTTTAGCTCAATGCAATGCGCAAATGACACGATTGGGGGGCGAAACCGTCAAATTGACCAGACGTTCTGGTCAAATCGGTCAGGGAATAAGCTGCTTGACCATGTTCGGAGAGGGGTTTGGAGTAGCAAGATAGTCTTGCGCAGGTATGGTGATCAGGTCCAGCAGATGCAAAGCATTGCGGTCGCGGGGCGGCAGAGCGTTGATTGCGTGTCGGACAGCATTGGCCACAGCGGTCGCGTCCTGTGTGCCCGAGGTGACATAGGGCAGGGCAGGGGTAGGTTCTGTCGCGTCAACATCACGCAGTTCCGTTCCCAATTTTGTATGTTCTTTCAGAATCAACCACGTGAGCGCATCCAGTGCCGCAAAATCAGCTTCGCCTTCAGCCACTGCGCGGGCCGACATGGCGTGAGATCCGGTTTCCAGACCGGACAGGGGACACAATCCCATTCTTTCAAGATGAACCAAGGGGCCTGCCCAACCGGACTGAGACGTCGCCTCGTTATAGGCGAAGGTGCCTCGGGAAAGGTCAGCAAGCCCGCGTGAATCCCGGGCGCGTGCCACAAATACCGATCGATAATGACCCGGCGGACAGCCAGACAGGCCATAATCGGGCGTACCAACCAACTGAACGTGACCATATAGCCGCGTGCGAAAAGGCATCCCGCAGGTCTGCGCGAACAACAAGGCAGGGTTTAGCCAGATATCCCAGGGTTCCGCATCGCGTGTAAGTTCAACCGGGCCGTAACCCAAAGTTGAGCGAATCAACGACCAGTAGCGGTCGTTGGCAGGCCGCAAGCTGGGCAAGTCGTACATGCCCAGCGCAGCGATCACGACTTGGCGGCCTTCTGTCGGGCCAGTGCCGAGTCTACGTCACTGACGCCCAAAAGACTTACCACAAGCCGTAAGAGCGAATCTTCTTCACCCGTCCGGTGTCCATCCGCCAAAGCAACCGACCACAGGGCCTGAACGACCGCGAGACGGTCATCATAGGCAACGGCTTCTTTAATGGCACGTGTAAAACGCACAGTGTCCGGTGCCTCGGCTTCAAGATCTTCGGCACGGGCGCGCAAACCGGCGGCCTCGAAAGGCGACAGGCCATAGCGTTCCATGGATATCCGGTCGATACGGGACATCTCGCTATCGGCATAATCATTGTCAGAACGTGCGATCCGCACCAAAAGGGCCGTAAGCGCCAGGCGCGCATCATGATCGGGCAGCGGATCGGGCTGCGGGTTTGTCAGGCGGGACAGAAAATCACTAAACATGCGCCAGATATAAAGCGCCGTCAGGTCTCTTCCAAGCGTCTTTGCACGCGGCCACGGGCGGCTTGACTGTCATTATAGCTTAGACCCATCGCAATCCGGGCCTCTTCGACGATTTTCATTTCGCCTTCGTCCGAGCTGCCATCGGCCAAAACGACTTCCCATAGTGCGTCCAAGGCGGCGAGACGTTCATGCAGATCGGTGGTCTCACGGATCAGCTTGCCGAAAGTGTCCGTCTCAGGGGCGGCGGCGTGCAATTTCTCGCAGGTTGCGCGAACCTTGGCGGCCTCGATCGCGTTGTGCTGATATAGCCGCGCCAGAATGCGGTCGATCAGGCTGATTTCTTCCAGCTTATAGTCCCTATCCGCCTGCGCCACGCGCACCATCAGCGCCCCTAGCGCAAGCTCTGCATCAGGGTCAGGCAAATTGTCGTGTTGAGGCGGTCGGAACGCCTGAAAAAACTTTTTCAACATATCGCGAGGTTATTCTATATTTGGTAGCCCGCCAAGCACGGACTACCTGTCATAGCCATCCGTGATCATCAAGCCACCATTGACGAAAACAATACGCGAAAAAGCGCCAACAAAGCTCGGTTTTCAACCGCCTTGCTGTAATGCCGCGCCTGCTTGTTCCTGCAACCAGCCCAGCATTTGGCGATAGGGTACGGGGCCGTAGCTGATACGTGCCACACCAAGCGAGGCCAGAGTCGCCGTATCAGGCGTTCCGGGCAATGCGATAATGTTCACCGGCAGTTCGGTCGATTCGCAAAGCCGAGCGATCAATCCTTCGTCCTTAAGACCCGGCGCGAAGAACCCGCTTGCCCCTGCATCTGCAAAGGCGCTGGCCCGTGCAATGGCCTCATCCAACATCGCATTGTCATGCTCTTCTGGCTTGGCCTTCAAAAACAAATCTGTGCGGGCGTTGATGAAAGCCGGAACGCCTGCCACGTCGCTTCCTTCACGCATCGCAGCCACCCGCGCGGCCTGGGTTTCAATGTCATAAAGATCATTGGTTCCAATAATTTGATCTTCGAAGTTAAAGCCGACGATTCCAGTCTCCAATGCACGCTGGACGTTGGCCGCAATTGCTACAGGGCTTTCGGCATAGGCACCTTCGAAGTCCAAGGTCACAGGCAAATCGACAGCTGAGACGATGCGACTGACATTGTCCAGCGCAAAGTCCATCGGGATATTCTGACCATCGCCGAACCCTTGAGCCATTGCGACCGGTGCACTGCCTGTCGCAATTGCCTTGGCACCGGCATCGCGCACGGCACCGGCGCTACCCGCGTCCCAGATATTGTAAAGGATCACCGGTGTGCCTTTTTGGTGCAGGGCAGCGAAACGTTCCGCTTGTTTGATCTGATCGGTCATGGCCGGTCTCCTGTCTCGTGTTCCACGGACAGTTAACCCTGTAAACAGGTGTTTCGAACAGAAAAATCCGAAACACCTGTCACGTTAAGGTGACTTAAACCAAGCGCGAAGTGTCCTTAGCGGCGCGGACGAAATCGCGAAACAAAGGGTGCGGATCAAACGGCTTCGACTTGAGCTCGGGGTGGTACTGAACGCCGATGAACCATGGGTGATCGGACCATTCGACAATCTCGGGCAGACGGCCATCGGGCGACATGCCCGAGAAGTTCAAGCCCGCTTTTTCAAGTTGTTCGCGATATTTGATGTCGACCTCATAGCGGTGACGGTGACGCTCCTCGATATTTGTGCCGCCGTAGACTTCTGCCACCTTCGAGCCCTCGGCCAGAACCGCATCATAAGCGCCCAAACGCATGGTGCCGCCCTTGTCGTCACCCACTTTGCGTTCGACCTTGTGGTTGCCCTGCACCCATTCTTTCAGGTGATAGACAACTGGCTCAAAACGCTTTTTCCCGGCCTCATGGTCGAATTCCTCGGACCCGGCCTCAGTGATGCCGGCAGCGTTGCGGGCGGCTTCGATCACGGCCATCTGCATTCCCAGACAGATACCCAGATAGGGCACTTTGTGCTCGCGGGCATATTGCGCCGCCTTGATCTTGCCCTCGGTGCCGCGCTCTCCGAACCCGCCAGGGACGAGGATGGCGTGGAACCCTTCCAGATGGGGCGCGGCGTCTTCGGTATCGAATACCTCGGCATCGACCCACTCGACCTTGACGCGGACACGGTTCGCCATGCCGCCATGGGTCAGCGCCTCGGCGATCGACTTATAGGCGTCTTCCAACTGAGTGTATTTACCTACAATGGCGACTTTGACCTCGCCTTCGGCGTTATGGATGCGGTCGCTGACATCTTCCCATTTCGCCAGATCGGGCTTGGGCGCAGGGCTGATCTGGAACGCATCCAGAACCGCCTGATCCAGACCTTCGCGGTGATAGGCGAGCGGCGCGTCATAGATGGTCGACAGGTCCTGCGCCGCGATCACGCTGTCGGGGCGCACATTGCAGAACAGCGCCAGCTTCTCACGCTCTTTCTTCGGGATCGGGCCTTCCGAGCGGCAAACCAGAATGTCGGGGGCCAGACCGATCGAGCGCAGTTCCTTGACCGAGTGCTGGGTCGGCTTGGTTTTCAACTCGCCGGACGCTTTGATGTAGGGCAGCAGCGTCAGGTGCATGAACATGCACTGACCGCGCGGCTTGTCCTGGCTGAACTGGCGGATGGCCTCGAAGAAGGGCAGGCCCTCGATATCGCCCACGGTGCCGCCGATCTCACACAGCATGAAATCGACCTCATCCTCGCCAATGGCGATGAAATCCTTGATCTCATTGGTGACGTGCGGGATCACCTGAATGGTCTTGCCCAGATAATCGCCACGGCGTTCTTTCTCCAGCACGTTAGAGTAAATCCGGCCTGAGCTGACCGAGTCGGTCTTGCGCGCAGCAACACCTGTGAAACGTTCATAGTGGCCAAGGTCCAGATCGGTCTCGGCGCCATCGTCGGTGACGAACACTTCGCCATGTTCAAAGGGCGACATCGTGCCGGGATCGACGTTCAGGTAGGGATCCAGCTTGCGCAGGCGAACCGAGTAGCCCCGCGCCTGCAACAAAGCGCCCAAAGCCGCCGAAGCCAGCCCTTTGCCCAAGGACGAAACCACACCACCGGTGATGAAAATAAAACGCGCCATGTTGTTCGGCTAGCTCCCGTGAGACGTCAAAATCAGCTGCCCGACGGTTTACGAAAAACCGCTGCATCACGGGACTTCACACATAAAGGATTCGCGCCCAAAGCGCAAGAGAACCGCAAGATGCTGTTGCAGTTCTCTTTCAGATTTCTAGGTTTTGTGGATCAGTTCGCTTGCGGGATCAGCGGCGCATTGTCGCCCTGTGCCGGAGGCAGCAGATCATCCGCCGACGGAACTGCCGGTGTGCTTTCCTCGACCGGAGCAGGGGCCGGAACGCCCAGACGGTCGATGACCGAACTGCCCGAGGATTTTTGCGCGGCCAGAATGGTCAGCGTGATCGAAGTGACGATAAAGCACGCCGCCAGAATCCATGTGACCTTGCCCAACGCAGTCGCTGCCGCGCGACCGGTCATGGCGCCGCCACCGCCGCCACCCATACCTAGGCCACCGCCTTCGGACCGCTGCATCAGAACAACGGCGATCAGGCCCAGAGCCAGAAGAAGATGGATGATGAGAACGACGTTTTCCATGGTGGTCCTGTACAGCGTGGCGTGTATCGCGTGGTACTTATGCAAGTTTGGTTCCGGGGGCAAGTCAGGACTTTGCATCACACCCCATGATGTGTCCTATCACAGCAAAGGGACTGGACAGATCGGCGAAAGCTGGCGCACCCTGCCGCCATGCCTCATGACGATCACGACCACCCGCACGCCCTTTTGCCACCCGAACCCGCCCTGCGCGTCAAGGCGCTTGAGACGATTCTGACCCGCAAAGGGTTGATCGATCCGGCGGCGCTGGATGAGATCATAGATACCTACCAAAACAAGATCGGCCCCCAGAACGGGGCTCGGGTTGTTGCAAAGGCTTGGCTGGACCCGGATTTCAAACGTGCTTTGATTGAAGACGCCACGCCCGTTGTCGCCGATCTGGGATTCTATGGCCGTCAGGGCGAGCATATAGTCGTGGTCGAGAATACACCCGAACAGCACAATATGGTCGTTTGCACGCTATGCAGCTGCTACCCGTGGCCCCTACTGGGAATCCCTCCGGGCTGGTACAAATCCGACGCCTACCGCGCCCGCGCGGTGCGCGAACCGCGTAAGGTGTTGGCCGAGTTTGGCGTTACCCTGTCGGCTGAGACAGCCGTGCGGATCTGGGATTCAACGGCCGAGATTCGCTATCTGGTCCTGCCGATGCGCCCCGACGGCACCGAAGGGCTGGACGAGGATGCCCTTGCCGCGCTCGTGACCCGTGACAGCATGATCGGCACCGGCTTGCCCAAGGTGTCGACATGACCCGCGTACATGACATGGGGGGCCGCTTTGGAGATGGCCCGATCAACCCCGAGCCTAACGACGCCCCGGTCTTTGCCGAGGATTGGCACGGTCGCGCGCTGGCGGTGACGCTGGCCGCCGGGTTTCTGGGGCAGTGGAACATTGATACATCGCGGCACGCCCGAGAGAGGTTGTCGCCCAAGGATTATGCTCGGTTCTCCTACTATGAAAAGTGGATCTCCGGCCTTGCCGATCTGTTGGTGGAAAAGGGCGTTCTGACTCGCGAGGATTTGTCAGAGGCGGGCTCAGACGATCCGCACCCGCTGGCAACACGGATGCTGAAGGCTGAGGCAGTGTCAGCCGCGCTTTCCAAAGGCGGTCCGGCAGATCGCCCATCGGACGTGCCGGTCGCGTTCGGGATCGGGCAACAGGTGCGCACCGCCCACCCTACGGCCAATCGCAAGGTCGATGGTGGGCACACGCGCCTACCGATTTATGCCTCTGGCGCAACAGGGCGCATTCTGCGTCTGCACGGCACCCATGTGCTGCCCGATTCCAGCGCGCATGGTTTGGGCGAAGCGCCCGAGCCGCTTTATGCGGTGGTTTTCCCGGCATCAGAATTATGGGCAGACCCGGAGAACCCAAGTGATGAGGTCGTGCTGGACCTGTGGCAAAGCTATCTGGAGCCCGCATGACCGCTTGCCCAACCCTCAGCGCCCCTGAACCCGCTTTCTCAGCACCCTGGCACGCACAGGTTTTTGCCGTGACCGTGGCGCTGAACGAGGCCGGACGATTCGACTGGCCCGATTGGGCAGATCGGTTTTCGCGCACCCTTAAACAACACGGCCTCGAACGAGAACTTGACGGGGGCGATGACTATTTCAACGCGTGGCTGGAGACTCTTGAAAACCTGCTTGCCGATCAGGGCACGGCGGCATCTGATGAGATATCGAACCTGCAGTCCGCATGGGAAGAGGCGTATCTGACAACGCCGCATGGGCAACCTGTGCATTTACGGCAAAGCGGGTAGGGGGCTCTGCCCCCGCCGCCCGGTCCGGGCGACTCCCCCGAGGTATTTGGGGCCAGATGAAGCAGGGGATCCGCTCTTCATCTGGCTATAAATACCTCCGCCGGAGGCAGCGCGCGCAGCGCGGTTCAAAACTGCGGCGAATTATCGGTTTCCCTGCCGCGTTCTCCTCGCTATACGAGCGAGGTTTGATAATTCAGCGCAAAAGGACCGGGTATGGCCAATGTGGTTGTTGTCGGCGCCCAGTGGGGTGACGAAGGAAAAGGCAAGATCGTCGACTGGCTCAGCGAGCGGGCAGATGTGATCGCGCGTTTTCAGGGCGGGCACAATGCCGGGCATACTCTGGTCATCGAAGGCGAGGTCTATAAGCTGCACGCGCTGCCCTCGGGCGTTGTGCGGGGCGGTAAGCTGAGTGTGATCGGCAATGGCGTGGTGCTGGATCCGTGGCATCTGCTCAAGGAAATTGGCACCATTCGCGCGCAAGGTGTCGAGATTTCCCCCGAAACCTTGATGATCGCCGAGAACACGCCGCTGATCCTGCCGATTCATGGTGAGCTGGACCGGGCGCGCGAAGAAGCCGCCAGCAAAGGTACCAAGATCGGCACCACCGGCCGTGGTATCGGCCCGGCCTATGAAGACAAGGTGGGTCGCCGCTCTGTCCGTGTTGCTGATTTGGCCGATGAGGCGACGCTGGAAGCCCGAGTAGATCGTGCGCTGCAGCATCATGATCCGTTGCGCAAAGGACTGGGGATCGAACCTGTGGACCGCGACGCGCTGATTGCGCAATTGAAAGAGATCGCGGCGGCAATCCTGCCCTTTGCGGCTCCGGTCTGGAAGGTACTGAATGAAAAGCGCAAAGCCGGTAAGCGCATTCTGTTCGAAGGCGCGCAGGGAGCCCTGCTGGATATCGACTTTGGCACCTACCCGTTTGTGACCTCTTCCAACGTGATTGCAGGTCAGGCTGCCACGGGTGTTGGTATCGGCCCGGGTTCGATCGACTTTGTTCTGGGCATCGTGAAGGCCTATACAACCCGCGTGGGCGAGGGTCCGTTCCCGACCGAGTTGGACGACGCAGATGGGCAACGTCTGGGTGAGCGTGGACATGAGTTCGGCACCACCACCGGGCGTAAGCGCCGGTGCGGCTGGTTTGACGCCTGTCTGGTCCGCCAGACCTGCGCGACCAGCGGTGTGAACGGCATCTCGCTGACCAAGCTGGATGTTCTGGACGGGTTTGAGACGCTGAAAATCTGCGTCGGTTACGATCTGGATGGCGAACGTCTGGACTATCTACCCACCGCCGCGGATCAGCAGGCACGCTGCACACCGATTTACGAAGAAATGCCGGGTTGGAGCGAATCCACCGAAGGCGCGCGCAGCTGGGCCGACCTGCCGGCGAACGCGATCAAATATGTGCGCCGGGTCGAAGAACTGATCGAATGCCCGGTTGCCCTTTTGTCTACCAGCCCGGAGCGGGATGACACCATTCTGGTGACCGACCCGTTTGCCGACTGATGAGCGATAACGAGAAAACCGGCCTCAGCTATAAAGCCCGGCGGCGGTGGTCGCTGGTGCTTTTGCTGGTTGGATTGCCACTGTACATCGTCGCAGTTGTGACTGTGGTCAACTGGTTGGACCGCCCACCGATTTGGCTGGAATTCCTGATCTACGTGGTGCTCGGTATTCTTTGGGCGTTGCCATTCAAATTCGTATTTAAGGGCGTCGGAAAAGAGGATCCGGATAATCCGTCTGAATAGGGCGGTTCTAACGGCCGCCCCTGACCTCAATTCTCGGCCAGGTCAGGATGGCCCGAGCGAGGGCGTGGTATTCACCCGAGATTTCTTCGACCAGGCTGAAAGGCGTTGGCCATGGGGGGGTCAGGGTTGCCTCAACCTGACCCGTGACCAGCTTTAGGTCGGCTTTGTGTTTAGACGCCAAGCGGCGCATTCTTTGGTTGGTCGCCAAACACATCATGTGAACTTCGCGAAACCCGCGATTTCGGGCGGCGGCAATGATCCGGGATAAAAGCGCGTCGCCGATGCCTCGGTCCTGCCAGGCGGTTTCTACGGTAAAGGCTAGCTCAGCCACCTGATTTTGGCGGTCTGGTACTGTTCGCAATTCCCCAACGCCGCGCAAACAGGAATCGGGAAAAGCACCGTATACCAAAGCACCGTCATCAAAGATCCGGCTTAGATAAGCGTCCAGGAAGGTGCGACTAACCGGAGCACCAAATCGCGATGCGAGTGCATCGGTGTCCAGGCTGTTGAAATGGCTTGTAACTTTCGGCGTATCGTAAATTCTTAGTCGTCGAATTGGTAGTTCATACATGGCTTGGCCTCTGCTTGAACCGTGTCTATAGGACTAGTTTCTACGTTTTCGATACTATCGTTTTTCTGCGCTGCAGCATAGCTGACGTATCGTCATTCCCGCATTAATCCGCCGAGGATTGGAAAAGGCATAAAAAAGAGGCCCGAGAAAACTCGGACCTCTTTAATCTGGGTGTTTACTGGCCGTCAGCCGGCAGCGCGCTCGTCATCATCGGGCCGGAACCCGATCTGAGTAGAGGCCGCGAACCGACCACCCCCGGCTTTTTCGATTTTGCCGTCGCGCAAAAGCTGCCCAAACGAGCGTAGGCTCTCTTCGCGATTGAACTCATCCTGCTTCAATGAGCGAATTTTGTTCATAAGCTGCGGACGCGAGAATTGCTCCTGACCTTCGACAAAGGACAAGTAGGACGCTGCGGCCTCTAGAAGGTCCGGCAGGGATTGGGCCCCCTGTTCCTGAGCATAAAGGGCAAATCCGCCTTCTTCGGTCGCGTTGTCTTGTTCCTGCGCTCGGACGCGGCGTGGGGTTACAGGGTCGTCAGATGATTCTTGTGTATCAACGCGCTGTTCAGCGACCAGTTTCAGTGGGGCCAGTGCCTCGGGCTGCGGACGCGTGCTTGTTACCTCAACCTCAGGGCGGCGGGGGCTGATGGACGAGGTCATATCCCGGTACTCGTCCTCATCGGAGTCCGCCAGAGTGCTTTCAGGTGCTTTGCCACTGCGTTCGGCTTCAGTGGCCGCGACGGCAGCGCGTAAATGCGAATAGGTCTCGCGTTGGTCGCTGGATGCGGGGTCGTCCATTTGGACGTCGGCTTTGTCCATCAACCGCGACACGTCCTGGTCCATTCCGGATACGTCTGCGCCAGAGTCTGCAGCGCGCCGTGCCAGGAACTCTTCAACGTTCGAAATTTCGCTCAGTAGGTCTTCTTCGTCGTTTGCCGTCAGGAAACCTTCGGGAAGTACTTCTTCGTCTTCATCCTCGGTCGCGGCCTCGTCATCCATGGCGTAATCGCTGAGGATATTCACGATTTCTTCGTCTTCCTCAGGTGCATTGTCTTGAGAGGACGGTTCGTCGCGAAGATCGGTTTGTTCGAATCCGACGGCTAGTTCGGTCTCTTCTTGTGCCTCTAGCGGTTCCTGCGCTACGGGCGGTTCGTTCACCCCAGCGGGTTTATCCATCGCAGGTTTCTGGTCTGGTTCCGCATGATCTCCGAAGCCCGGTTCTTGTTGGAAAGCGGTGGGGTCTTCCTGTTTGGGTTCTTCCAGGGTTTCCTCGAAATTGGCGCCTTGAAAATCAGAGGCTTCAGTCTCAAGAGTCGGGGTGTCTTGAACCTCTTCTTCGAAATCCGAAGAGCTTAGGGTTCCAGCCGCAAACGCGGCGTCGACAGCGTCGCTGGGGCCGGCATCGGCGTTCATCAGCGACGTTTCTTCGTCCTCGGCGTAGATGACTGTGTTTTCGTCGGTATGAGAAACCACGGCTCGAATGCGCTGAAGCTTGGCGGCAATACTGTCTGCTGCGAGTGGCTCTGCGTTTGATGACGGGTCAGTTTCGGGCACAGTTGGTTCTTCCGCATGTGCCGTGGGCGTTGGGAGCGGGGCAGAAGCGATAGGTGCGGGCGCGGGCTGATCTGTCGAGCGTAATACAAGCCCGTGATCGTCATGGCTGGCTTCGATCCGCCGCGCGGCATCACGCTGCGCAATACGCGCCAGCATTTCCGCATCCGGCTGAGGGGGCTCCGATCCGAAATAGCGATCTTCCGCAGCCAGATCGCGGAAGTACTCTGCAATCGCCTTCATCGTCTCGAAAGAGTCGTCGAAGCCTTCCAATGTGCATGAGAAGGTGCCGTAGGAAACGGTCAATACCTTGTTATTCTGTACCATCAGACGCACGTCCTTTACAAACTACGAGAGCCAACCCACCCGTCAGAAGGTATAGCTGTTGACCCAGAACTATGCCCATGAACCTATCATTTTGTGGTCTCAATGTGTCCAAATCCGGGAAAAATGATCAATCTAGGAAAAAATATACCGATTGTGCGTACAAACGAGCCAGTTTTGTTGGTCGGCGGTGGACAAATCGGGCCGGAGGATCTGAATCAGACGCTGATTCGCGCCAATTGCGTCGTCGCTGCTGACGGCGGGGCAAATCACTTGATGCGATCTGGGCTGGTTCCCGATGCCGTAGTCGGGGATTTTGATTCGCTTGAAGCCGTTGCAGAGGCTCAGATTCCACCAGATCGACTGTTTCGGATTTGTGAACAGGATAGCACGGATTTCGATAAGGCCCTACGCAGCATTGATACGCCTTTGGCGCTGGGCGTCGGCTTTCTGGGAGGGCGACTGGATCACCAGCTAGCAGTGCTTAACACTTTGTCTGTCAGACAAGATCGGCCTTGTATTTTGATCGGATCGCATGAAGTCGTATTTCATGCGCCGCCTCAGATCTCGGTCAATTTAGGATCGGGCGATGTGGTTTCATTGTTTCCATTTCGGCATGTAACGGGGCGGAGTCAGGGGTTGGAATGGCCCATAGACGGTTTGCAGTTTGCTCCGAATGGGCAGATTGGGACGTCCAATCGTGCGGAGTCTGATGTGGAGTTGCAGATGGACGGGCCGGGTATGCTTGTGATGCTGCCGCGCGACGCTTTGGATCAGGTCATGCAGGCGTTTCTGTCGGGGCAGACCGGGCGCTGGCCCGCTCTCTTAGAATGACGTAAAGCCCCGAAACGATCGTTATGGAGATGCCAACGGCGGCGATGCCGTTGGGCAGATCACGGAAGATAAACCAGCCGAACAGGGTGGCCACCGGTATCTCAAGATATTGCATTGGGGCCAGTGTGGCCGAGGGCGCATAGCGCAGCGACCACGTCATGAACAGATGTGCCACCGTACCCAGCAGTCCAATGGCCCAAAGCAACACATACGTGTTGCCGGTCGGTGCGATCAAAGACAGTTCCCATGCACCCGCGGCGGTTCCGATCAGAAGAAACGGTAACATCATCATCGAGGCCATAACGCCAGAAACCGCTTGCAGGGAAATCGGATCGGTCTGTTTGGCGATTTGCCGGGTGACCAGCATGAACAAGGCGAAGACAACGGCAACTACAAGCGGCAGCAAAGCCGCTGCGCCGACTTGCGCAAAGCTTGGCTGGATGACAAGCAAAGTACCAATGAACCCTACGATACACGCAATCAGGCGGCGCAGGCCCACTTCCTCTCCCAGCACGTATTTACCCAGCAAAAGCATGATGAAAGGCATAACAAAGACAATGGCGACCGCGTCCGCCAAAGGCAGGTATTGCAGAGACGTAAACATCGCGCTGATGCCGATGATGTGCAGAATTGTCCGCACAACCGTCAGCCGCAGCGCGCGGCCGTGCATCTTCCAAGCACGTCCAGTCAACGCAACCAGAGGTGCCAGCACCAGCGCCTGAACGGCAAACCGGACGAAGACCAGCATGGCGACCGGCGTTGTCTCGCCCAGCAATTTGGCCATCGCGTCGCCTGCAGGGGCGAGGATGCAAAAGCCAAGCATCAGCATGATGCCAAGAACGGGGCGATCGACTGTCATATCGATTACGCTAAGCCGTTTAAACGGCCGATGAAAGCCGAAGCGTCAGCAGTTCGGTACGTTCACAGCAAGACCGCCCAACGAGGTCTCTTTGTATTTCTCGTGCATGTCATGGCCGGTTTGGCGCATGGTCTCGATCACCGCATCCAAGGGCACAAAGTGATGACCATCCCCGCGCAGCGCCAGTGACGCTGCCGAGACGGCCTTGATCGCCCCAAGCCCGTTGCGTTCGATGCACGGCACCTGCACCAATCCTGCGACCGGGTCACAGGTCATGCCCAAATGGTGCTCCAGTGCGATCTCGGCGGCGTTTTCTACCTGTTCGGGCGTTCCGCCCATAACCGCGCACAACCCTGCAGCGGCCATGGCAGACGCACTGCCCACCTCGGCTTGGCATCCGGCTTCAGCCCCAGAAATCGAAGCGTTGAACTTGACCAGCCCTCCGATGGCCGCAGCAGTCAGAAGAAAGTCTTCGATGCGGCTTTCCGAGGCGCCCGGCACGTGGTCCAGGTAATACCGCAACACGGCAGGCAGAACTCCGGCAGCGCCGTTGGTTGGGGCGGTGACCACCTGACCTCCGGCGGCGTTTTCCTCGTTCACGGCCATGGCGTAAACGCTCATCCAATCGTTGATTGTATGAGGCGCGTTCAGGTTCATGCCGCGTTCGGCCTGCAGCGCATCGTGGATACCCTTGGCCCGGCGACGCACATGAAGACCGCCGGGCAAAATGCCGTCGGTGGTCAGGCCGCGCTCGATGCAATCATTCATCACTTGCCACAGCCGCGCAGTGCCTTTGGCAAAACTGTCTGCACAGCCGCGCGAGATTTCGTTGGCGCGCTTCATTTCGGCGATGCTTTTGCCGCTGGTCTTGGCCATGTCCAGCATCTCGACCGCCGACTTGAACGGGAAGGGCACAGGAGCACCTTCGTCAGTCGCTTTGCCCTCGGCCAGTTCTTCTTCGGTCAGAACAAAGCCGCCACCGATCGAGTAGAAGACCTGGCGCAGGATGACGTCGCCTTGTGCATCGGTGGCCATCAGGATCATGCCGTTTGCATGGCCCGAAAGGTGATGTTCATAGTCAAAGATCAAGTCAGTCTTAGGATTGAACTCAAGCGTGGGTAGCCCCTCGGGGGAAACACTATGCGTCTCATGGATCTCGGCCAGCGCAGCCTCGGCCATGTCGTGGTCGTAGGTATCGGGTACAAATCCAGCGAGGCCCAGAATGGTTGCCCGGTCAGTTGCGTGTCCGACGCCGGTGAACGCCAGCGAACCATGCAAAGACCCACGCAGCCCCGTAAACTCGAAGGGCGACGCCCGCATCTGGTCTAGAAACCGCGCAGCGGCGACCATCGGCCCCATTGTGTGCGACGAAGATGGGCCGATGCCCACTTTGAACATATCGAAGACTGACAGGAACATATCAGATAGCAGAGCCTTCCGGAGGGTTAGCGTATGTGGGTGAGGTAAAGGGTGTGACCCCCAACCCCTCGGCCGCGATTGCGGCGCGCGTTGCAGGGCGGGTTTCCAAGTTCATCAGGATGTGCTGCAGGTGCGGTGTATCTGCCAGTTGGTACCAACTGTGATCCGAGCCCGTAGGATACAGCGCCATCCATCTCATCATACATGCAATGTAATAGGTCAGGGCAGATGGTGCGTCTGCCCGAAACCACTGGGGCGCGCCTGCGGCCACGGATTCAAGCAGTTTCAGGTGATGGCGCAGGCGAGGCCGGATGCCTTCGCGCAGTGTTTCAGCCTGAACTGCATCAATGTACTTGTCCGCGTAGAACAGAATCCGCATGTCGGCATGCAAGGTGTTCGAAGCAAAGAATAGCCATTTCAGAAACGCGGCGCGGTCCGGACTGTCGGGGGCGGGGGCCATCTGTTTGTGCGTGTCAGTCAACCACAGCAGAATAGCGGCGGTTTCAAAAACCGGCCCTTGGGGCGTTTCTAGAACAGGGATCAACCCGTTGGGATTAAGCGCAAGATACGCGCTGCTGGCTTGCTGATTTCGGGCGCGGTCAACCAATATGGTATCGAAGGGCAGTCGCATCTCCTCCAGCACCAGCCGGATCACCAGCGAGGCGTTGTCAGGGGCGTAGTGAAGGCGATATCGCGTGTCCATGAAACCTATCTATACCGTACATCAATTCCCGAAAGTCTCGATTGCGACGTTTCCCATAGGAAACGCGTAGTTTGGCATTGCTTCGCTTAGGAATTGGCGGATTCGGTCTCGCAGTTGGTGCAGTCCTTCCGTATAAGTTTCGGCAGCAAAACAGGGGGATGCTGCAATGACCGTAGGGATGTCACCCATCGACACGGCAAAATACGTCGCCGCGCGCCGTGCAGCCGACATGGTTCAGGACGGCATGCGGGTTGGGTTGGGCACCGGGTCGACAGCTGAATGGATGGTCCGCCGGTTGGGCGACAGGGTGCAGAAAGTGGGGTTGAAGATCAAAGGAGTTCCAACTTCGACCCGGACAGCCCAACTGGCGCGCGAGGTCGGGATTGAGGTTGTCTCGCTGGATCAGGCTGGATGGCTGGATATGACGATCGACGGTGCCGATGAGTTTGATCGGGAATTAAACCTCATAAAAGGCGGCGGTGGCGCGCATTTGCAGGAAAAGATCGTGGCGACCGCCAGCGACCAGATGGTGGTTATTGCGGATGCGGGCAAACAAGTCGAAACGCTGGGCGCTTTTCCTTTGCCCTTGGAAGTTATCCCCTTCGGCTGGCAAACGACCCGAACTTTGGTGGAGGAGGTTTTGGACACGATGGACGTCCTTGGAACCTCGACGACCCTGCGTCTCAATGGTGAAGCTCCGTTTGTTACAGATGAAGGCAACCATATCCTTGATCTGCACCTGCAACGTATCGGAAACGCCCGACAGTTGGCGTTGGTTCTGAACCAGGTGCCGGGCGTCGTCGAGAACGGGTTGTTTATTGATATCTGCGACAAGGTTGTAGTCGGGCATGGAAATGGCCGAGTAGAAATCCGGGATATCAATGAAGGAACGGTCGAGACCGAGCATTCGCCAGACAACAGCGAGAACCTATTTCTGGATATAGCGGACTAAACTTGGCCCGATGACGGATTTTTTGGGCGACCAAGGGTTGGCAGTGCGGTATTCGACCCCAGATACTCAACGAATTTTGGCCTGACAAAAAGGAACTCAGGATGAGCTTTGACTATGATCTTTTCGTCATCGGAGGCGGCTCGGGCGGGGTCCGCGCAGCGCGTGTGGCGGCGGGCGAAAACGGGGCTAAAGTAGCCTTGGCCGAAGAAGATCGCTATGGCGGCACCTGTGTCATTCGGGGCTGTGTGCCCAAAAAGCTGATGGTTTTTGCCAGCGAGTATTCGGGCATGGTCGGTGACGCGCAGGCCTATGGTTGGGATATCCAGCCCGGCGCGTTTGACTGGGATACGTTCCACGGCAAGCTGGTGACTGAACTGGACCGGCTGGAAGGTATCTACCGTAATATCCTGAAAAACAACGGCGTCGAAAGCTTTGACCAGCGCGCACATATCGTTGATGCGCATACGGTCGAACTGGCCGACGGTACCCGCAAGACCGCCAAGCACATCCTGATCGCCACCGGCGGTCGCCCGGTTGTGCCGGACTTCCCTGGGTCAGAGCTTGCGATCACATCGAACGAGATTTTCCACCTGCCGAAACTGCCCGAAAGCATTCTGATCGTTGGCGGCGGTTATATCGCCAGCGAATTTGCCGGGATCATGAACGGGTTGGGCGTGAATACGACTCAGTTCTATCGCGGCGCGCAGATTCTGCGCGGCTTTGACGAAGAGGCGCGCGGTCTGATCTGTGAAGAGATGCGCCAGAACGGCATCGACGTGCGTCTGGGCACCAATGTGCTTGAGATGACGAAAGAGGGCGACAAGATTCGCGTCAAGGCCACCGACGGCACCGAGGATCAGTTCGACGTGGTCATGTACGCCACCGGTCGTGCGCCCAATGCAGATAACCTGGGGCTTGAGGCCGTTGGTGTTGAGCGTGGCCGTAAGGGTGAGATCATCGTTGATGAATACAGCCAGACCGGCGTGCCCTCGATTTATGCCATCGGGGATGTGACTGATCGTGTAAACCTGACCCCGGTTGCGATCCGCGAGGGCATGGCTTTTGTGGAAACCGTGTTCAAGGGCAACCCCACGCCCGTGGACCACGACCTCATCCCCACCGCCATTTTCACCCAGCCCGAAATGGGCACTGTGGGCCTGAGCGAGGAAGATGCCGCCGCGCAGGAACCGATTGAGGTGTATGCTACTTCGTTCAAGCCAATGCAAAAGGCGTTTGCAGGTGGTACTCAGAGGGTTCTGATGAAGCTGATCGTGTCTCAGGCGACACGCAAGGTTCTGGGCTGTCACATTGTCGCCCCCGGCGCAGGTGAAATGATCCAGCTGGCCGGAATCGCCGTAAAAATGGGCGCGACCAAGGAAGATTTTGATCGAACGGTTGCGGTTCACCCGGTCATGGCCGAAGAGCTGGTGACAATGCGGCAACCTGTGCGCACTGCTTGATTTGCAACCGCGCGCACACAAGTTACAAGGGAACCCGTGATCACACGGTCCAACACAAGGGAATAGATACACATGGCGGGCAACAGCGGTGGCCCCTGGGGGGGCGGAGGCTCATCCGGCGGCGGAGGAAATCGGGGTAACAACGGGAACGGGCAACGCCCGCCCGAAGGCGATGGCCCGCAGATCCCCGAGATCGACGAGCTGATGAAAAAAGGGCAAGAGCAGCTGCGCGTTCTGATGGGCGGTCGTGGTGGCTCGGGCCGTGGCGGCAATGGTCAGGGCAGCGGGGGCGGCGGTCCCATCTTTACCAAAGGGACCATAGCAATTGGCGCGCTGGTCGCGGCCGGACTATGGGCGGCTGCAAGTTTTTACACCGTGAAACCAGAAGAGCAGTCGGTAGAGCTTTTCCTGGGCGAGTTCTCCTCTGTCGGGAATCCCGGTCTTAACTTTGCCCCGTGGCCCTTTGTAACTGCCGAAGTCATCCCGGTTACGCGAGAACAGACCGAGGATATGGGCGGTGCACGCGGTAGCGATGATGGTCTTATGCTGACCGGCGACGAAAACGTTGTAGACATCGACTATCAGGTTGTCTGGAACATCAACGATCCGGCGAAATACCTGTTCAACCTGCGTGATCCCCGCCAAACCATCCAGGCTGTGTCGGAATCGGCGATGCGTGAGATTATTGCTCAAAGCGAGCTGGCACCGATCCTGAACCGGGATCGTGGTATCATCGGTGAACGCCTGCAAGAGTTGATCCAGTCGACGATGGACAGCTACGATTCGGGCGTAAACATCATCCGTGTGAACTTTGACAAAGCCGACCCGCCGCAAGACGTGATCGCCGCCTTCCGTGACGTTCAGGCTGCCGCACAAGAGCGGGATCGATTGCAGAACGTTGCTGACGCCTATGCCAACCAAGTTTTGGCGGAAGCCCGTGGTGAGGCCGCGCAGGTTCTGGAACAGGCCGAGGCGTATCGCGCTCAACAGATCAACAGCGCACAGGGTGAGGCCAGCCGTTTCAGCGCGGTTCTGGAAGAATACAGCAAGGCACCTGAAGTGACGCGCAAGCGCCTGTATCTGGAACGGATGGAGCAGGTTTTGGGAGATGTCGACAAGATCATCCTTGATGAGAACTCGACCGGTTCGGGGCAGGGGGTTGTACCTTACCTGCCGTTGAACGAACTGCGCCGCAACTCTGGGCAGGAGAGCAACTGATGCGTAAATCACCCATTATCCTCATCATCCTTGTAATTATCGGCGTCCTTGGACTGTCTTCGATCTTTATCGTTGATGAGCGCGAACGTGCTCTGGTTCTGCGGTTTGGCCGAGTTGTCGATGTCAAGGAAACGCCGGGCCTTGCCTTTAAACTGCCGATCTTTGATGAGGTCGTGCGCTATGACGACCGCATTCTGTCGATCGACGTACAACCGCTTGAGGTCACGCCTCTGGATGATCGACGTCTGGTGGTCGATGCCTTTGCCCGGTACCGGATCGCGGACCTGAACCAGTTCCGTCAGGCTGTTGGTACTGGTGGCATCCCGGTTGCCGAAAATCGTCTGGATAGCATCCTTCGTGCCGAGACCCGTGAGGTTCTGGGTTCGGTGTCGTCCCGCGATATTCTTAGTTCGGACCGGGCCGCACTGATGCTGCGCATTCGCAACAGCGCGATTGCCGAAGCACGCGCGCTGGGTGTGACTGTTATCGACGTACGTCTGAAAGCAACAGATCTGCCGCAGGCCAACCTTCAGGCGACTTTTGACCGGATGAAAGCCGAGCGGGAGCGTGAGGCCACCGATGAGCGCGCTCGTGGTAACGAGGCGGCGCAGCGTGTGCGGGCGCAGGCTGATCGTACTGTGGTTGAACTGGTCTCGGATGCAAACCGCGAGGCCGAGATCATTCGTGGTGAAGCCGACGCCGAACGCAACGCGATCTTTGCCGAGGCCTATGGCGTGGATCCTGAGTTCTTTGAGTTTTACCGTTCCCTGTCGGCCTATGAACGGGCGCTGCAGGGGGGCAACAGCTCTTTAGTTCTGAGTCCGGACTCTGAATTCTTTAACTATCTGAAATCGCCTTCCGGCCAAGGCGGTCGGTAATGGGCATGATCCTTCTGGCCTTCGGGCTGGTGTTGATTGTCGAGGGGCTGGCCTATGCGCTGGCCCCTTCGCTTATTGAGCGTATGCTTGATGCGCTGCGTGCGCTGCCCGAACAAGCACGGCGACTGGCGGGGCTGCTCTGTGTGGTCAGTGGATTGGTGCTGCTGTGGGGCGCGCATCAGGTCGGGTTTTAACACAGGGTTTTCACTTGCCGGTGATTTCTCCGCGATCCTCAGTTGCGGGCTTGGCCAAACCGACTACATTGGTTGCCAAGGAGGAACGCCCAAGGGCGATCCAGTTAGAGTTGACGACAAGGAGTTCCCAAGTGCAGGCACAAGCGCGCAGTATTTCCGTCCGGCGGGACGAGGTTGTTGGTTTCACGCGGCTGATGTGGTTGGCCTTTGTCGGTATGCTGTTGGTGCTGGCGCAGACCGTCGCCGCGCAAGCACGGGGCGAAAGCCTTGCTCCTCTGGCCGAAAAGATCAGCCCGGCGGTGGTCAACATCACAACGTCAACTCTGATCGAAGGCCAATCCGGTCCTCAGGGGATCGTACCCGAAGGGTCTCCGTTTGAGGATTTTTTCCGCGAATTTCAGGACCGCGGGAATGATGGTCAGAACGCCCCGCGCCGCAGTAATGCGCTGGGCTCGGGATTTGTGATTTCTGAAGATGGGTTCATCGTAACCAACAATCACGTCATCGCAGAAGCCGATGAAATCCTGATCGAGTTCTTCCCCGGCGATGGTCAGCCTGTAAAAGAGCTACCCGCTAAGGTGATTGGCACCGATGAGAAAACCGATATCGCGCTTCTTAAGGTCGAGGCGTCGGGGCCGCTGCAATATGTGCAGTTCGGTGACAGCGATGTGGCCCGCGTGGGCGATTGGGTGATTGCAATGGGTAACCCGTTGGGTCAGGGATTCTCGGTCTCGGCCGGTATCGTATCTGCGCGCAACCGGGCGCTCAGCGGATCGTATGATGACTACATTCAGACGGATGCCGCAATTAACCGGGGTAACTCGGGCGGTCCGCTTTTCAACATGGAGGGCGAGGTCATCGGAGTGAACACCGCGATCCTTTCGCCCAATGGCGGCTCGATCGGGATTGGTTTTTCGATGGCGTCAAACGTCGTGATCAAGGTCGTGGACCAGCTGCGCGAGTTCGGTGAAACGCGCCGTGGTTGGCTGGGTGTGCGCATCCAGGACGTCACCGAGGATATGGCCGAGGCGATGGGTCTGGACAAACCGGGCGGCGCGCTGATCAGTGACGTGCCGGATGGTCCGGCCAAGGACGCCGGGCTGCTGGCAGGCGACGTGATCCTCAGCTTTGATGGGGTCGAGGTCGAAGATACCCGTGGTCTGGTCCGTCAGGTTGGAGAGACCACAGTTGGCAAAGCAGTCCGTGTTGTGGTGCATCGCGACGGCGGAACGCAGACCGTTCTGGTGACGTTGGGCCGCCGCGAAGACGCTGAGCGGTCTGAGAGCAGTGAAGAAGATGCGCCCGAAGCGCCGGTTGAAGAAAACGCCGATATTCTGGGCCTGACCATCTCACCACTGACGGATGAGCTACGGTCAGATTTGGCCTTGGATGCAGAGGCCGAAGGTCTTGTGGTGACCGAAGTTGATGAAGCGTCGGAAGCCTATGCCAAAGGTTTGCGCGCTGGTGACCTGATCACTGAGGCCGGGCAGCAAAAAGTGACATCGATTGAAGATTTCGAAACGCGCATGGTGGAAGCAGGCGAAGCAGGGCGCAAATCGCTGCTTCTGCTGGTACGCCGCGGCGGAGATCCTCGCTTTGTCGCGCTGAGTCTGGAACAGTAATCAACTTGCAAAAAACAGTGGAAGGCCAGAGCAAGCGCTCTGGCCTTTTGTTTTCCGCACTTTTTTGGGACTGGCCAATAGAAAGAGCCACGCGCCGGGGAAGGCACGTGGCTCTGATACAGGGAGAGGTCAGTGGACAGATATCGGGGATGATTCTCTGACCTCCTACGGTAACAGTTATTAAGATAGTCTTAACGACTGGGAGAGTATGTGAAGCAGGTCACAGCCCGTCAGATCAAATCAGAATCTGCAAGTTCCCGCAGCGCGTCAAAGTCGTGGATCTCAAGACCACCGCGCGATGCCTCGACCACTTTGTCCCGCTTCCAGGTCGAGATCGTCTTTGACACCGCCTCTCGCGTTGCGCCAACGAATTCAGCCAGTTCGCTTTGCGACAGAGTGATGCGATTGCTTGCGTCGCCTTGCAGGTCAGACAGGTGCAGCAGTTTACGTGCCAGACGGATCGGCATCGGCAAAAAGACCTGTTCGTTCAACTGAGAGCCCATCCAGCGCATCCGCAATCCGGCCAGCCTGATCATATCAACCGCAAGGTCGGGGTGCTGACGAATCTGGTTCATGACGTCCTTGCGTCGGACGCGAAGAACACGAGACGGCTCGGCGGCGGCAATGGTGGCGGTGCGTGGGCCGTTGTCGAACAGACCGATCTCACCAAACACTTCTCCGGGTTTCATAAGGGTCAGAGACAGCTTGCGGCCGCTCATCGCCAGAAAGGAGACTTCAAGCGTTCCTTCAAGGATCGCATAGAGAGCGTCGCCCTCGTCCCCCTGTTCAAAAAGTACATCTCCTTGGGTCAAGGAGATCTCGGTCGCCTGAGCCGACAGCATGGTTCTCAGCCGGTCAGATGCCTCGGCCAGAAAGCCGGTGTTTGGAAAGGGCGTCATATTGGTGGTTTAACCCGAGGGATTGTGAGTGGTCCCACAACTTTTCACAGCAAACGCCTTTAGCCAAGGTTTTTGTGCATTTATTTTATATCAGAGCGACGTCCGTGACCTTCTGAACCTTCAGCCGTCCTGATTTTCATTTTGGTCGGGTTCTTCCATGTAAGCCTGCAACATGCTGAATTGCAGCATTAAAAACGCCATCAGCGCGATTGGAAACGCGAAGGTTTCGATTTTCACCCATAGATCAGTCGACAGGGTCCGCCACACCAGTTCATTCGCCACAGCAAGAACTGCGAAGCACCCGCACAGACGGCGGGTTAGTATCATCCACCCTTCGTGCCGCATCGGCAGCATCTCATCCAGCACATAGGCCAAGTAGGATTTGCCCTGCAGCAGGCCTATGCCAAGGATCGCGGAGAAGAACCCATAGACCAGCGTGGTTTTCATTTTGAAAAACCGCTCGTCGTTGAACCAGGCCGTCAAGCCACCGAAGAAGATCACCATGAACGCGGTGAATATCTGCATTCGGCTGAGTTTCCCGGTCAGTACCCAAAGAACAGCCATTGCCCCTAACATAAGCGGGACAAAGATAATGGTGGCCACGATGAACCCCGAGTATTCGGTTCCCGCGAATTCAAAGCTGTCGTCGCGCAGACGCAGGTAAATGAAGAAAAAGGCCAGCGGGGGCCCAAGCTCCAGCGCCTGTTTCAGGAAAGGGTTGATCTCTTTTTTGCCTGTCATCACGGATTCCTGCTGCTTACCCGCCCATTTCAACTATTACGGCGCCAAGTGCAATCAATGCCATCAACGCAATCCGTCTGGGGCCGACGGTTTCTTTGAGGATCAGCCAACCGATCAGTGCAGCAAATACTGTTGAGGTTTCACGCAGCACAGCTGCTTCGCCGACCTTGTCCAGTCGGGTGGCCAGCATGATCGAGCCAAAAGACAGCGGCGCGATGATACCTCCGGCGAGTCCGCGCAGCATCAAAGGTCCAAGAGCCGGACGATGGATCATGGCCCGCCATCTGAGAAATGCGTAGAAGGGCATCGCAGCCCCGTCGATCATGAAGAACCAAGCCAGAAACGTGAAAGGGTCCGCCGTGGCGCGGATGCCATAGGCGTCATAGGTTGTATAGAGCGCCACGAACAGCCCCGTCGCGATGGCCAGCGCAAGGGCAATGCCCAACGTCTCACGATTTGTTTCGAGAAATTTGAAGTTGTAGGCGGCCAGACCGAAGATACCGGCAAGAAGGACGGCGACTCCGAACCATTGGGTTCCGGTGAAGGTTTCACCGAACAAAAGATAAGCGCCGATGACGGTGAACAGTGGGCCGGTGCCACGGACCACAGGATAAACGACCGTGTACGATCCCTTGGTATAGGCCAACGCCTGCAGCGTTTTGTACAAGATATGGATCACCCATACGACGGCAAAGATGGGCCACATGTAGGGTTCAGGCCAGGGCACGACAAAAAGCGCAAAGGGGGCAGCCATCAGGCAATAGCAGGCGTCGATAGCCCCGCGCGACATCCAGGGGTCGTGGCGTCCCTTTTGTAACGCTCCGAAGGCTGCGTGCAGAAAGGCAGCCATAAGCGCCAGCGCCAGCGCCAACTGGTGACCTGCTTCGGTGCCTTCCAGTGATATCAGCCAGTCGCTCAATACAAGTGCTCTTTCACGGGTGGTGAGGCCGGGGGGTTTTCCACCCCCGGACCCCCGAAGGATATTTTTAGCCAGATGAAGGGGCGGATCAGTTTTCCAGCCCAGTCAGGGCTGCGGCAAACTCTTCGGGATCGAAAGGCGCGAGGTCGTCGATCTGCTCACCAACTCCGATTGCGTGGATCGGAAGACCGAACTTGTCGGCCAGCGCGACCAAAACCCCGCCCTTGGCCGTTCCGTCGAGTTTCGTCATCACAAGCCCCGACACATCCGCCAGCTTGCGGAAGGTTTCAACTTGGCTGAGTGCGTTTTGCCCGGTGGTGGCGTCCAGTACCAGAAGGGTGTTATGCGGAGCGGTTTCGTCGACCTTGCGGATGACACGGACGATTTTGGCGAGTTCTTCCATCAGGTCTGTGCGGTTTTGCAAACGACCCGCCGTGTCGATCATCAGAAGATCCGCGCCTTCCTTCTGTGCTTTGGTGAGTGCGTCAAAGGCAAGAGAAGCAGGGTCCGAGCCTTCCGGAGCAGTCAGGACCGGCACTCCGGCGCGATCCCCCCAGACCTGCAGCTGTTCAACTGCGGCAGCGCGGAAGGTGTCTCCTGCGGCAATGACGACCTTTTTCCCGGCGGTTTTGAACTGGCTTGCGAGCTTGCCGATGGTTGTGGTCTTGCCTGATCCGTTAACGCCCACGACCAACACCACCTGCGGGCGTTTTGGGTAAATAGGAAGGGGTTTCGCCACCGGCTCCATGACGCGGGCGACTTCCTGCGCCAGAAGCTGTTTGATTTCTTGCGTCGAGAGTTTGCGACCGTACCGCCCCTCGGCCATGTTCGAGGTTACGCGCAAGGCAGTGTCGACGCCCATATCCGAGGCGATCAGCAATTCCTCGAGCTGTTCCAGCATGTCGTCATCCAGCGCGCGGCGGACAACGGTCTTTGGTTCACTTCGGCCGAACAGACGCCCCAGCACGCCTTTGGAAGACGTAGCTTCGGGAGGGGGTGGCGCGGGTTGTGGATCGGCAGGCGACGGGTCGGGCGTTTCGACCGGCTGCGGCGTGGGTACAGGGGCGGGTGTTGGTTGTGGCGCGGGTACTGGTTCCGGTGTTGGTTGAGGTACTTCCGGAACGGGTTCAGGCTGCGGTTCGGGCTCTGGTATGATCGGGTCCGGGGTTGTTGTTTCCTCGCCGCCATCCTCGACGATTGCGTCCAGCCCCTGTTCAAGGCGGGACGAGGATTTGAAAAGCTTGTTCTTTAGCTTTGAGAAAAACGCCATTTTTGGTCTCCGCAGGTGTTCCCCTCACCTAATGCGGATTCGCAGCGGTTGCAAAGGGTCAGGCAAACGCCAGCAGTAACCCCACCTGCGCCCCCCAGTACAATATCCAAATCGGATAGGGTGTAAGTTTCCGGGATGGGTGGTTAGCGGGCAAAAGGAATTTCTCGGTGGCCAGGATCAGGTCTGAGGCGATGAAGGCAAGGGCAGCGGGCAGGGCCAACCACAGCGCGTCTGTATCTGGTAGGGACAAAACAGCGATCCCCATTCCCAAAATGATCGGGATATAGGCAAGCACCGGGCCTTTCAGGTCACCTGCGCGCGGGGTCAGCAACGTGGCGGCAACAATACCCAAAACAATCAACGACCAGAACATGGCAGGTCGGTCCCAAATCAGGGCCGGGTCGCTGGACGGATGCGTGAGAAACAACGCAATATAGGCCAGATGCCCGGCGGCAAACGCTCCGATACCGGCCATGAAGGTCTGGTCCGTTTCGCGTGACAGTAACGCATCCCCGATTGCGCAAAGGGCAAGTGCCGTCGACAAGAGCAATGGCGCAACGCTGAAAACCGCAATGACGGCCAGTGTGCCAACTGAAGCGGTCTTAAAAAACGTTCTCGCCGTGCTGACAGGTTTTGGGGCCATTGGCATGTAAGCCAGCGCACAGGCGGATGCGAAAATCAGCAGAACAGTGGTCACGCGTTGGTCTCCGGGTTGGTGATCAAACCAGAACGCCATGATCATGCGGTCAATTCAACGGGTTACGTCAGGGCAGGGTGGTCTGACGCAATGGTAATTGGCCTTGTCTTCCGGCTTCTGACAGAATGACTGCATGCTGAGACACATCGTGATTCTTTTAGCCCTTTCCGCGCAGGCGGTGGGTGCCCAGACGGCCCTGTCCGGATCCGAGTTCGATGACTATACGCGCGGTAAAACCCTGTTTTACGGGTTTCAGGGCGAGGTTTATGGTGTCGAACGGTACCTGCCGAACCGTCGGGTGATTTGGTCCTTTTTGGATGGCGACTGCAAAGAGGGCGTCTGGTATGAGCAAGAGGATCAGATCTGTTTCCTCTATGAAGACAGGCTTGATCCACAATGCTGGCGCTTTACCCGGTCTGGCGCTGGGTTGATTGCTCAATTTGAAGGAAATCCCGACCAGACCGAATTGTATGAGGCCGAGGACATCGACGAAGAGATGATATGCCTCGGGCCAGAGGTCGGAGTTTAAGTGTCACTTAGAACAATGAGCCTTGATCCGGTGCGTCTTTTTTAGGCGATTTTTTTGGTGCAGGTCGCGGCGCCTGCGGCTGTCCTGTGGTGAGCATGCCATCGGCAAATTCGATCTCTAGCGCGTTGTGTTTTGCAGCCTGTTTCTTCGTGGTTATCACTTGATCGTCGGCTCGTACCACGGCGTAACCACGTTGCAACGTCGCCTTGTAGCTGAGCGTTTCGCGCAGGCGGTCCGTTGCCTCTAGCTGTTGCCGCATTCGGTCCAAACGCAGGGTGTGGGCCGCGCTCATCCGTTCGCTTAACCTCGAGAGAGTTTGGCGCTGCACCTCGATCTCACGTTGGATGGGACGCAGTGACAGGCGCGAGGACAGGTTGCGCACCGCCTCTTGTCGGCTGCTTACCAAGTTGCGCAGGGTTGAGGGCCGCAGATGGGCAGAGAGCCGCACCACTTGCAACTGGCGGTTTTGCACGCCGCGCTCCAGCGCTGGGGTTAAGCGATCTGCAATAAAATCAAGTCGTTGGCGTGGAGAGTTCAACAAGCTGTCCGGGCGCGGCAGGGCGCGGGACAAGTCGCGCAGGCGTTGGCTGCGGCGTTGCACGGCATCGGTCGCGGCGCGGGACAGGCGCGCGCCTTGCTCTCCGGTCCAGGCCAGTAGCTCCATTCGAACGGGCACGGCCAGTTCAGCGGCTGCAGTGGGTGTGGGGGCGCGGCGGTCCGAGACATAGTCGATCAACGTCGTGTCTGTTTCATGCCCCACGGCCGAGATCAGCGGGATGTCCGAGGCCGCAGCGGCCCGCGCGACGGCTTCTTCGTTGAAACCCCACAGGTCTTCGATCGACCCGCCACCACGCGCGACGATGATCAGGTCGGGGCGCGGTAGGGCACCTCCGGGGGTGAGCTGATTGAAACCGTTGATCGCATTGGCAACTTCGGGGGCGCAGTTCGATCCCTGCACGGCCACCGGCCAGATCAGCACCTTGCGCGGGAACCGGTCGAGCAGCCGGTGCAGGATATCGCGGATCACCGCGCCGGACGGGGAGGTCACCACGCCGATAATCTGCGGCAGGTAAGGCAGGGGCTTCTTGCGCTCGGGGGCGAACAGCCCTTCGGCCTCAAGTTGTTTCTTGCGCTTTTCCAGCAGCGCCATCAGTGCGCCTTGACCGGCGACGGCGACCTCATCGACGTTTAGGTTGTATTTCGATTGCGCGCCGAACGCGGTCAGGCGGCCGGTGACGACGACCTCAAGCCCTTCTTCGGGCACCACGGACAGGCCCGAGACTTGCCCCTTCCATGTGGTGCAGGCGAGTACGTTCTTGTCGTCTTTGATGTCGTAATACAGATGACCCGAGCGCGCCTTGAACACGCGACCGACCTCGCCGCGCACACGGATTCGGCCAAACGTGCCTTCCAGCGTGCGTTTCACCTCGCCCGAAATGTCAGAAACTGTATATTCCGGGGTGTTTTGGCCGGGAATGGGGTCGTCAAGCAGGTCGGACATTTCAGCGCCTTGTGTCAAATGCCCACCCAGCTTAGAACGCGCGGAAGGCGAGGCCAAGCAGATCGGAGAGCAGTCATGAATATCCTCATTCTCGGAAGCGGTGGACGCGAACACAGCCTGGCCTGGGCGGTGATGCAGAACCCCAAATGTGACCGTCTGATCGTGGCACCGGGCAATGCCGGGATCGCGCAGATCGCCGAGTGCGCGGCGCTGGATATTGAAAATGGCGGCGCGGTTGTCAGCTTTGCCGAGGAAAACGCGATTGATTTCGTGATTGTCGGCCCCGAGGCCCCGCTGGCCGCTGGTGTAGCAGACCGCCTGCGCGAAGCGGGTGTGCTGGTCTTTGGTCCCTCAGCCGAGGCTGCGCAGTTGGAGGCATCCAAGAGCTTTACCAAGGAAATCTGCGACGCCTCGGGTGCGCCGACCGCCGCCTATGGACGCTTTACCGAGGCCGAGCCCGCCAAGGCCTATATCCGCGAACAGGGCGCGCCGATTGTGGTCAAGGCCGATGGTCTGGCGGCAGGCAAGGGTGTGATCGTGGCGATGGACGAGGCCACCGCGCTGGAGGCCATCGACGACATGTTTGGTGGTGCTTTTGGCGGGGCCGGGGCCGAAGTGGTGATCGAGGAATTCATGGAGGGCGAGGAGGCCTCCTTGTTTGTGTTGTGTGATGGTGAGGATATTCTGTCCGTCGGCACCGCGCAGGATCACAAGCGTGTGGGTGAGGGCGATACTGGGCTGAACACGGGCGGGATGGGGGCGTATTCTCCGGCCCCGGTCCTGAGCGCCGAGGTCGAGGTCCGCGCGATGGAAGAGATCATCAAACCCACCGTGGTCGAGATGAACAAGCGTGGGATGCCGTTTCAGGGCGTTCTCTATGCGGGGTTGATGATCAAGGACGGTCAGCCGCGACTGGTGGAATACAATGTGCGCTTCGGCGATCCTGAATGTCAGGTGCTGATGATGCGTCTGGGCGCGCAGGCGATGGATCTGATGCACGCCGCAGCCGAGGGCCGTTTGGGCGAGGCGCAGGTGAACTGGGCCGATGATCACGCGCTGACGGTTGTGATGGCGGCCAATGGTTATCCCGGTTCTTATGAGAAGGGCAGTGTAATCGGTGGCCTGGACGCGTTGCCCGAGGACAGCAAGAACATGGTCTTTCATGCCGGGACCAAGGCCGAAGACGGGCAGGTATTGGCCACGGGTGGCCGGGTCCTGAACGTCACGGCCCGGGGCGAGACATTGCAGGACGCGCGCGACCGTGCATATGCGATGGTTGACGGGGTCGACTGGCCCGGTGGGTTCTTTCGCCGCGATATCGGCTGGCGCGCTTTGTGATCTGATTGCCGGGCTGCGCCCGTCTCGATTTTTTTTGGGCGAGGGGCCAGCCCCTCGCGCACCCCGAGGTATTTTTGGCCAGATGAAGGGCGGATCAGCAGTTTAATGCGTCGGTCAGGTCGCTGCGTTTTCTGAGCGGGCCAAGGTCGGTGCTTTGCCAACCATCTTGGAAATAGACGCCTTTGATGCGGGACCAATCTGCACTGGCCACAACGAGTGCCGAACGTGTACCGCAGGTGCGGATGCCGCCTGAAATGAAGTCTTCTCCGATTTTGTGGTTTGTCAGGCCGGGAAGCGCGGCAATTTCAGTAAGAGCACCATCCTTGAATCGCCAGATGCGCAGGGTTTTGGCCAGATGAGGGCGGTCGATATAGGCGATTTCGACATGGCCGTCGCCGTCCAGATCAGCTGCGCCGATAGGGGCGAGCCAGCGGAAACGGGTGCCTATATGCGGGGTGGCGGCTATCTTTTCTCCGCGCGCGTTATAGATGGCGAGTTGTGCGCCTTCGTGAACGCTGGATTCGACAACGATCACCTCGTTCGTACCGTCAAGATCAACATCGGCAAGTCGAGGCTCGAGGTCTTCGAATACGCGGTCCGGGGGAAGCTTGATGGAGTGTGTCGTCCATTCGTATACCGGTTGCAAGCGGAGTGGGGCTTGCGATGAGGCGTCTTCGATCCGCATCTCCAATCCGCCATATTCGACGAAATCGCCCAGGACACCATGGGCATAGCGAGTGGTGGGATCGGTGAAATGGGCCCTTGTAACCGTGTCTGCTGCTGTAAGAGGCATTGCCCCTGCCAGCCACAAGCTCACCGTCAGCAGCGCGCCGCGAGACCTGCCTTGCCAGAGGCGAGAGGGCCGGCGCGGCGCTTTGGAGATCATCAGATCTGCTTCTCAGGCATCTGAACGACCAGACCGTCCAATGCGTCGGTGACTTTGATCTGGCAGGTCAGGCGGGACCGCGCTGGGTCGGGCTCAAACGCAAAGTCCAGCATGTCCTCTTCCATGTCGTCTTTGGCGGGCACTTTCTCGACCCAATCAGGGTGGATATAGACATGGCAGGTCGAGCAGGCGCAGGCGCCGCCGCAATCGGCCTCGATGCCGGGGATGTTGTTGTCACGGGCCCCTTCCATGACGGTCAGTCCGTTGGCGACCTCGACGGTGTGCTCGGTACCGCCATGCTCGACATAGGTGATCTTTGCCATTGCGTGCGTCTTCCTTTTACGATGTTCGAAACCTTCCTTAGTCAAGCCATTTAGGTCTTTCCACCCTCATTTGCGACTCGGGATGCCGCGACTGGACATTCCTGTTATATGTTCTATTTTTGTTCTCATGCTTGTTGCCCCTGTTCGCCGTGCAGTTCCAAACCGAGACTGGCCGCGCCCACCCGCTTGCCTGCCAGCCAATCGGTTGGACGATCCCCCCGATAACGCCCGTGTGACCGTGGCCGGGCTGGTGATCTTGCGGCAGAGACCGGGAACCGCCAAGGGCGTGATCTTTCTGACGCTTGAGGACGAGACCGGCATCGTGAACGTGGTGGTCTGGCGCGCGATGTACGAGGCGTTCCGTCGCGCGGTGATCTCGGGGCGGTTGTTGCGGGTTACAGGGCGGATGCAACGGGCGCATTCCGTGACCCATGTGATCGCGGAAGAGATCGAGGATATCTCGGGGATGTTGGACGTGTTGGTACGGGGGGAGGGAGCCTAGGCGCTGCCATGCACTCCTGCCTTGTCCAAACGCCAGCGCTGATGCACAATTTCATCATTAGATGTTGGGCGCGCCGACAGACCACCACGCCACGCTTTGGGAGGAACGTGTCATGCCATCCAAAACCGCAGATTCCACACCGCCAGAGGACCTGACGCCCCAGCAGCAGGACAGGGCCGACGTCAATACAATCACTGTCGACGATATAACCGCCTCGTTAAAAGCTGGCTTCTCTGACTTTCTGGCGCGCCCGGTCATGAGCGGCTTTTTCGGTCTGTTCTATGCGGTGTTCGGAATTCTTCTGGTTTGGGTCATGGTCTGGCTGGGTAAGATCTGGATGATCATTCCGGCCATTGTCGGCTTTCCGTTGATTGCACCATTTGCAGCCGCTGGGCTGTACGAAATGTCACGCCGGTTGCAAAACAGAGAGGACTTCGGATGGTCAGAAATCCTGACCGTCATGGCTAATCAGCGAAAGCGTGAGATGGGCTGGATGGCCTTTGTTACACTGTTCATATTCTGGGTGTGGGTTTACCAGATTCGGCTATGGCTGGCGATTATCCTACAGGACGCTTCTTTTTCGGACTTGGACGGGTTTCTGAACACCGTATTTTTCACTCCGCAGGGCTGGACGTTTCTTGCTGTCGGCACGGCCATAGGGGCATTTCTGTCAGCGGTCCTGTTCTCGACAACTGTCGTTGCCATGCCCATGCTGCTGGATCGCGAGACCAATTTCGTCTCTGCCATGCTCACATCAATCCGGGTTGTCACCGAGAACCCCGTAGTGATGCTGAGCTGGGCTGCGATCATCTCGGTCACGATGCTGCTGTCGCTGGTTCCGGCGTTTTTGGGCCTGATCTTTACACTGCCGATTCTGGGGCACACGACGTGGCATCTGTACCAGCGGGCTGTCCCGCCGGTGGCGGATAATTCGCCCGCTGTCAGTACAAACCACGCATCATCCGCAGGTTAGCAAGGCTTTTGACCTAATTTACCGCTTGAACAAATTGCTCTGCGACTGCTTGTCTCGATGGTCCCCGCGCAATTCGGCATGTAGCGCCCGACCGGCCTGAACACCGGGGCGGGCACTGACGGTTTCCAGCCAGCGGGTGAAATGTGGCTTGTCTTCCAGCACCTGTTGCTGGCCTTCCCACAGACTGGCCCAGCCCCAGATCGACATGTCTGCAATGGAGTAGAAATCGCCCGCGACATATTCGTTCTCGGCCAGCCGCCGGTCGAGCACGCCGTAAAGCCGGCCAACCTCGGTGCGATAGCGATCCTTGGCATAGGGCAGGTCTTGTGGCGGGTCCAGTTGCGGGGCGTATTTCAAAAAGTGGTGCGCCTGACCGGCCATGGGTCCGACCCCGCCCATTTGCCACATCAGCCATTCCTCAACAGCGATCCGGTCACGCTCGGTCTTGCCGTAGAACCGCCCTGTCTTTCGTGCCAGATACATCAGGATGGCACCGCTTTCGAAAACCGAGATCGGCCTTCCATCCGGGCCGTCGGGGTCAACGATGGCGGGCATCCGGTTGTTGGGTGCGATTTTCAGGAATTCTGGGTCGAACTGGTCACCTTTACCGATATTGATCAGGTGGGTGGTGTAGGGCAGGTCCATTTCTTCCAGCGCTATGGACGCCTTCCAGCCATTCGGCGTCGGCCAGAAATACAGATCGATCATAATGTCTCCTCAGCTTGAGGGGATCATGAGGCTTTCTGCGCAAAGGGCAAGAGGGCGTGTGGCCGGGGGAGCGCAAACAACCGTGACCAGCGTGGCGCTGGCAGGTCGGGCAGGCCAGTTCGCAGACTATTGAGGCACAAGCGATCATGGTTGCGCAGCAACGCGTTATACAACCGCAGAACGCCCGGTCGAGTATAGCTTGACCAATGACAGATGCGACGCCGGGGCATGCCAACTGGCTGTACGACGCGGGACAGATGGGCCAAAGTTTGCGGACAATCCAGTTGTAGCGTGACTGCGTTTGGGGCCTGCAGCCCTGTTCCTATGCTACGGTCTCCACCTCGGGGTGGCTGGATCAGCCATTCATAAGCCATGTCAAACAGATCGTTTTCCCGGCTGGTCACATTGACGAATTCCGCAGATCGACCGGCCGGTGTGTCCAACGCACAAAGCGCTCGGCTTTGGTAGGCTGCCCCCGTCAACGAGATAATGCGGTTCAACGCCCCGGATCCAGAGTGGTGCAAAGCCTCAAGCGCCAGTTCGACACCCATGGAATGGCCGATGAAATGTATCGGTCTTCCGGGGTTCAACCGACGCAAATCGCGGATCAGCCCGGCCAATGCGCGACCGGCCTCGACGGCGCGACGACGCGCCGCCCATACTGGCCCCTGGGCGTTCCAGCCAAATGCGATCCCCAGCCCTTCATCAGCGAACCCCGCGCCAAACCCAAGCTGCTGTGGCCAGCTTGGACACCCAAAGGACGTACCATCCGGTTTCAGGGCCAAAATATGTCGATGTGGGCAGGCTTTGGCGTCGTTGGGACTGTATTTATACCCGTGGGTCATGATGACGACAGGGCCCGATACATCCCTTGTACGCCGCAGCACGCTATAGACGGGTCGGGGGCTGCGATGGAGGGAAATCTGGTCGTCTTCGACGTTGATCCTGACTATCGGCATCTGCTCAGCCTCACACAAGATGTAGTGGTGCTCGTCTGTCATGACGCTATGACGATTGGGTGAAAGACAAGTTACAGAACCGTGACGTTGCACCGGTCAGGGTTGACGCCTTTGCAACTGCGGCGTAATGGCATCAAGACCACGTGGCGATTTGATACCGGATTGCGGGCCACGCTAAACAACACCGCTAAAAGGTCAGGATGAAGGGCCCCTTTCGCTTGACCGCGTCTGGGGTTTTTTATTTGCGCGCCCAAACCGGGCCGGAAGGAATGACATGAGCGAGAACTGGAACAAACGCACACAAGCCGTCCATGGTGGCATCCGCCGCAGTCAGTATAACGAGGTGTCCGAGGCGATCTTTCTGACGCAGGGCTTTGTCTATGATACCGCCGAGCAGGCCGAGGCCCGTTTTATTGAGACCGGCCCGGATGAGTTCATCTATGCCCGCTATGGCAACCCGACCGTGTCCATGTTTGAACAGCGTATTGCCGCTCTGGAAGGGGGCGAGGATGCTTTTGCCACCGCATCGGGCATGGCGGCTGTGAATGCGGCGCTGACCTCGATGCTGAAGGCGGGCGATCATGTGGTGTCGGCCAAGGCGCTGTTCGGATCATGCCTTTATATTCTGGAAAACATCCTGACCCGTTTCGGAGTCGAGGTAAGTTTTGTAGACGGCACCGATCTGGACGCGTGGCAGGCTGCGATCCGTCCCGATACAAAGGCGGTGTTCTTCGAATCTATGTCGAACCCGACGCTTGAGGTGATCGACATCGAGGCCGTCGCCAAGCTGGCACATGCGGTTGGCGCAACAGTCATCGTGGACAATGTGTTCTCGACACCCGTGTTCTCGCGCGCGATCCAACAGGGTGCGGATGTAGTGGTGTACTCTGCGACCAAACATATCGACGGGCAAGGCCGGGCGCTGGGCGGCGTTATCATCGGCACCAAAGACTTCATCCGCGGCACCGTTGAACCTTATTTGAAACACACCGGCGGCGCGCTTAGCCCGTTTAACGCCTGGGTGATGCTGAAAGGGCTTGAGACGATGGCCCTGCGCGTCAACGCGCAGGCTGAATCCGCGCAGATCATCGCCGAGGCGCTTGAGGGGCATCCAGCGCTGGAACGCACTTTGTACCCTGGTTTGAAAACCCACGCGCAGAATGCGCTGGTGCAGACGCAACTGGGGGGCAAGGGCGGCACGGTTCTGTCGCTGGATATCAAGGGCGGCAAGGATGCGGCCTTCAAGTTCCTGAACGCGCTGACGATCCCGGTGATCTCGAACAATCTGGGTGATGCCAAATCAATCTCTACGCACCCGGCGACGACCACGCATCAGCGTCTGAGCGATACGCAAAAGCACGAGTTGGGCATCACACCGGGTCTGATCCGTTTTTCGGTCGGGCTTGAGGATGCAGATGACCTGCTTGCCGATATCGGGCACGCATTGGACGTTTCTCAACAATAGCGGTGCGTCAAATCAGGTATTCCCGGGTCAAAGAAATGTGTGCGGGGTAGTAAATCGATCATTCCGCACCAAAATTCGATCCGGGCTGTGTTTTCCGGCGTATACGGATAAACTGGAAAACGCGCCGAGCCCGTATATACTCCGGCGACTAACCCCGAGGAACTCTGATCGATGAACGTGCATCCCCGTGACATTGACGACGCCCCCAACCATGATCAGGCCGAAGCCGCGCTGAAAGTGCTGCGCAAATGGGCCGAAAGCGCGACGGAGGCCGAAATCAGCCAGCTTGATCCGGCGATCGCACGTCTGGTTCCGGGGCTGGTGCCGGTGAACTATCCGTCGCTGTCACGTGAGTATCCAGAAGGGTTCGAGGTGGATGCTGCATATCGCGCCACGCTGCCCGACCTGCAAAACGGCCCCTCCAGCCTGATCCGGGGGGCAAAGCAGCAAATTCAGCATGTGGGCATTTCCAATTTCCGCCTGCCGATCCGCTTTCATCGCAAAGAGGGCGAGGATCTGACCCTTGAAACCTCGGTCACCGGGTCAGTCAGCCTTGAGGCGGAAAAGAAGGGCATTAATATGTCCCGCATCATGCGGTCCTTCTACAAACACGCCGAGCGCACCTTCAGCTTTGAGGTGATGGAAGCCGCGCTGGACGATTACATGACCGATCTGGACAGCTTTGATGCACGTATCCAGATGCGGTTTTCCTTCCCTGATAAGGTGCAAAGCCTGCGTTCGGGTTTGGAAGGTTATCAATACTACGACATCGCGCTGGAACTGGTCGAACAGAACGGCGTGCGCCAGAAGATCATGCATCTGGACTATGTCTATTCCTCGACCTGCCCTTGTTCGCTGGAACTCAGCGAACATGCGCGCTCGACGCGGGGGCAGTTGGCGACGCCTCATTCACAGCGCTCGGTCGCGCGGATTTCGGTCGTGGTGGACTGCGACGCCGATTGTCTTTGGTTCGAAGACCTGATCGCTCTGTGCCGTCGCGCAGTGCCCACGGAAACGCAGGTCATGGTCAAGCGCGAGGATGAACAGGCTTTTGCCGAGCTGAACGCTGCCAACCCGATCTTTGTCGAGGACGCCGCGCGTTTGTTCTGCGCCGAATTGCTGGCCGATCATCACGTCGGTGATTTCCGCGTGGTCGCCAGCCATCAGGAAAGCCTGCACAGCCACGATGCGGTTTCGGTCCTGACTGAAGGCCCGACCTTCGTATCCGCCAGCATTGACCCGAAATTGTTTGCGACACTTTTCCACGTAGGGTGAGGTCAAAAAGTCTCAACTTCAAACTTACGGCACGTTTTTGCCGCAGTGCAGCAAAAAATGCTGCAAGCGCACGGTCCTTCATGTAGACTGAGGCCGAATGCAGCCGTGACTGCGCCGTTTGATTGCGGCAAAGGTCACTTCTGAAGGAAGCCGACACGTGCAACGCCTGAATCTGAGCGACACCGAAGGGTGCCCGAAACATCGCGGCGTCTCTGGCTTCTTACCGTCATGCAGGCTGCGTCGTTTTCAGAGGAGTAACTACGTATGAATCCGATTACCCAGCCGCTGGAATTTCAGGCTGCCGCCATTCGGATGGCGGGCTATGCGGTCAGCAACCAGATGAAAATCATGCACATTCTGGCGTGCTCGGCGATGGAGCTTCCTTTCGTTCCCGTTCAAGCTTTGCATGCGTCTTCATCGGTGCCCGCACCTGTTGCGCCGAAACCTGTGACCAAGACCACAGCACCAGCTTCCAAGGCAACTGCAGCTCCGGTTGCTAAGCCGAAACCGGCTGCAAAGGCCAAACCCGCAGCGAAGGCAGCGACCGAATCACCGAAACGTGTTGTCTCAAAACCGGCCCCTGCCAAGGCGGTGAAACCCGCTCAGACACCGGCCAAGCCTGCGGTTGCGAAAACAGCTGCAGCTAAGGCTCCTTCCGCCGCCAGACCTGTGACGAAATCTGTTGCGCCAAAATCTGCGACAGCGAAACCGGCGGCTACCAAGCCTGCGGCTGCGGCATCCAAGCCGGCCGCGCCTAAAACAACAGCCAAAGCAGCACCGGCCAAATCGACTCCGGTTAAAGCCCCGGCGCCCAAAACGGCCCCGACCAAAGCGGCGCCAACAAAGCCGACTCCGGCCAAAGTAGCCCCCAAAGCTGCGGCGCCGAAATCCGTGGCCGCAAAACCCGCTGCTGAGAAACCTGCGCCTGCTGCGCGCCGGCCTCGTGCCCCTTCGAAGCCGCCTGCGATGCCGGCTGCTGCCAATAAATCCGAAAAGTAAATCGGGGCATCCGCTTGACACAGTCGTGCAGGCGCGCCAACGCTGCGCCTCATGACGGATATACGCCCGGTTGGATATGTGATTGGCCTATTGGTCGCCATTCTTGGGGCGACCATGGTGCTGCCTTTGATCGCGGACCTGATTGAAGGGCGCGACGAATGGCATGTTTTCCTTGAAAGTGGGATCATTACGGTCCTGACCGGCGTTATTCTGGCGATGAGCTGCTCGAACGGTGTGGGCGAAGGTCTGACGATCCGTCAGACCTTTTTGCTGACAACAGGGGTTTGGGTCGCGCTGCCGTTCTTTGGTGCCATCCCATTTTTGTTTGGGGCGACCGAGCTTCGTTTCGTCGATGCTTATTTTGAGGCGATGTCGGGGCTGACGACCACCGGCTCGACCGTGATCACGGGGTTGGATGCTCTGCCGCAGGGATTGCTTTTGTGGCGCGGCGTCCTGCAATGGCTGGGTGGCATCGGGATTATCGTTGTGGCCATGGTGTTTTTGCCCGAGCTCCGGGTGGGCGGGATGCAGATTTTCCGCTCGGAAGGGTTTGAGACCATGGGGAAAATCCTGCCTCGCGCGCAAGAAATCGCAGGGCAGATATCGCTGATTTATGTGTTTCTGACCTTTGTCTGCGTTTTGGTCTACGCCGGTTTTGGAATGAGCTTTTTTGACGCCGTTGTGCATTCGATGACAACGATCGCAACTGGCGGGTTCTCGAACTATGATGCGTCCTTTGCAACATTTTCCGGGCCTACCGAATACGCAGCATCGGTATTCATGATTTTGGCAGCACTGCCGTTTGTGCGCTATGTCCAGCTGGCGAACGGCAATACAAGCTCATTGTGGAAAGACAGCCAGATCCGCACGTTTCTTGCGACCATTCTGGTGCTGGTCGCTGTGATGACGGTCTTTCTGCTTTTGGTCTTTCCGCATCATTGGGAACAGGCATTTCGCGAGTCGTTGTTTAACATCACCTCCATTATCTCGGGAACCGGATACGCCAGCGTCAACTACATGACATGGGGCAGCTTTCCGGTGATGGTGTTCTTTCTGATCGGTCTGATCGGGGGTTGTGCGGGTTCGACAGCCTGTTCGATCAAAGTCTTCCGCTATCAGTTGCTATTTGCATCCATCAAAACACAGATTCGCCGGATCCGGTCTCCGCACGGGGTCTTTATGCCTTTATATGATGGGCGCCCCATCAGTACCGATGTTCTGACCTCGGTCATGAGCTTTTTCATGTTCTTTGTGCTGTCGATGGGCGTTCTGGCTTGGGCCCTTGCATTGACCGGGTTGGACTTTATCACCTCGGTTTCAGGTGCTGCGACTGCATTGGCGAATGTTGGACCGGGTTTGGGGGACCAGATCGGCCCGGCGGGTAATTTTGCTGGGCTCAGCGATACGGCCAAGTGGCTGCTGTCCATCGGGATGTTAGTTGGGCGGCTTGAGCTGCTGGCCGTTTACGCCCTGTTCACTGTTCAATTCTGGAGAAGCTGATGAAAAGACCCCTCGGCGCGCAAATCTCGCATATGCTTCGGGATCGCGGTGTGGATGTGATTTTTGGCATTCCCGGTGTGCACAACCAGGAAATGTATCGTGGGATCGAAGAAGCAGGCATAACTCATGTTCTGGCCCGGCACGAGCAAGGCGCGGGCTTTATGGCTGACGGATATGCCCGTGCAACAGGCAAGCCGGGGGTGGCCTATGTGATAACCGGGCCGGGCTTGTGCAACATCATGACACCGATGGGGCAGGGGTATTCGGATTCTGTTCCGATGCTGGTTCTGTCCTCATGTCTGGACGAGACCGAGGCGTCAAAGGGCCAGTTGCATCAGATGAAGGACCAGCGTGGGGCCGCCGATACGGTTGCGGATTGGTCGGTGCAGGCAAATTCGGCCCAAGCCGCTTACGGGCTGGTCGAGCGCGCCTTTGAGGAATTCGAACTGTCGCGCCCGCGTCCCAAGCATATTCAGGTGCCGATCAAACAGCTTGAGGCCGAAGCAGATCCGGCCCCGTTTCCTAACCAGCCGGGGCTGCGCACCAAAGCCGCGCCGCCGGACGTCGCGTCGGTTTTGTCGATGTTGAACATCGCCCGTAGGCCCTTGTTCATCCTTGGGGGCGGGGCGCGGTCCAACCTGTGGCGGCAGATCCTGACCCAACTGGGGGCAGCCTGTTTCACCACCTATGCGGGGCGTGGCATGGCCGGGTTGAACTATGCGCTTGATTTTGGTGCCTATCTGCCCCGACCCAGCAGCGCCGAGGTCATTGCCTCGGCCGATCTGGTTGTCGTGGTTGGGGCCGAGCTGGGCGAGGTCGATCTGTGGCGCGACGATCTGGGGCATTCTGGCAATCTAGTGCGCGTCGACCTTGACCCTGCTGTCTTGTCCGACCGCCACCGTGCGGCGGTCAAATTGCAAGCAGATGGGGAAAGTTTTGCCCATGCACTTTGGGCGGCGATCGACCAAGTGAAAACGGCAACTGGCTGGACCGAGGATGAAGTGGCGCAAGCCCGCGCGAAGTGGCGGATCGAAGTGGACGCCGAACGCCCCGGCATTGTCCCCGTGCTGGACGCGCTGCGCGAGGCGATGCCGGTCGAGACAATGATCTATTCGGATATGACCCAGCTTGCCTATGTGGGCAAAGAGGTCTGGGATATGACCTTCCCTTACCATTGGCACCACCCCACCGGGTTTGGGACGCTGGGCTATGCCCTTCCCGCCGGGATCGGAGGCGCAGTGGCACGGCGCGGCAAACCTACGTCGGTACTCGCAGGAGATTACGGGTTTCATTACACGATGATGGAGCTGGGTGTCGCAGTCGAACTTGGCCTGTCTCTTCCCATTATCCTTTGGGACAATGGCAAGCTGAGAGAGATCGAAGACAGCATGGTCCGCAGCCAGTTCGCGCCGAATGCGGTCGTGGCGCGGAACCCCGACTTTTGCAAGCTGGCCGAAGCCTTCGGTGCCCGGTCCGCAGAGCCAGTCAGTCTTGAAGACATGCAGACTGCTGTCCGCGCTGCTTTTGATGCGCAAGGCCCTACGCTGATCCGGATCACGCCAGATATTTTGTAACTAAAAACGCCGCCTCTAAAGGCGGCGTTGAATTGATTGAGGCGGGATCAGTCCCAACAGTGAACCAGCACCGTCATTCCGGTTGCTCGACGGTTCAGCTCATTAGGTGTGACCTGAGAGGACGGTTGACCGGATACGCCGGATACGCCCGCTTTGTCCAAAATCTGGTTCAGGCTGGATACCGTCGCCGCCAGACTGACCGAAGCGGGCAGGGTGCGACCGTCGGATGGGGTCGGCAACAACATACCAACCACTTGACCGTTCCCGTCGAATACAGGGCCTCCGGCGTCACCGGGCTGAGCCGCGAGGGCTAGGCGCTTCACGCCTTCTTCCCCGTTCAGCCCGCGCACATCGGCGATCTGGCCGAAAGTCAGCGTGGGCGCGCCCAATGCGCCTTGGTACGAAAAGCCAGACACTGCTACTTCAGCCTGAATACGGGGGGCGATTGCGCTGAATTCAGCAACGCTCAGCGGGGCCAATGCGCTGCGCGGTTGCAGAACTGCGATACCTAGGTCGGAATCCCGCCAGGCGACCTGAAGTTCCTGATCTCCGTCCAGCGTCACGCGGGCGCAGCTGTCTGCCGCCTCGGCCACAGTAAGTACGGTGCCATTGGTGTCGGCAAAGAACCCGGACCGTGACAGGCGAGGCTTGCGTATCTGAAGGCCAGACACAAGATCGATCCGCTGTTCAGCATCTGCGCCAGCCGCGGCGTCGAGAACGGCGTTGTTCGTTGCAAAGCTGGCTTTCATCGCGGCCAGTACCCGCATCCGCCGGGCGTCATCTCCATCAGGCCAAACCAGCGTGAAGCCCTTGATCTGCCCATTGTCCAGACGCGCCTCGGTATAAGAAACGACGCCGTTTCCACGCCCTTCTAGGGTAAAGCCATTGCCACTTAGTTGACGCGGCCCATCCAAAGGGACGATCTCTAGCGACTGCATGACTTCGTACAAAGCGCGCAGCGTGTTCTTGTCGCCGGTCTGGCTGATCAGCAGCGCCTTTGCGCCCAGATCGGTACTGTTCGTGAAATGCACGAATGGCGCCTCGTAGCGGTCAAACGAGACCACGCCTAACGGCAGATCCAGATCAATCCCCGCCTTCATATCCGAATGGCGCGCCATCCCGACGTTGATCAAAGGTGCGTTATAGGCGTCCATCAGGGCTGCGCGTTGTGTCGTGGTTAGAACGCCCGTCGCCTCGAAACCATTGAAACGCTGCCAATCGGCCATCGAACGCCGGGTGCCTTGCCCGAATGCGCCGTCGATTGTTGCGTTGTAGAAACCGGCGGCCTGCAAAGCGGTCTGCAGATTCCTGCGTTCCTGAGCCGTCAGACGGCGCTCTGATTGCAATGCCTGTGACCGTGTTTCGTCCGAGGCTTGCGGCGTCAGCCCGGCCACGGGCTGATCGGGCTGTTGTTCGACTGGTGGCGCTACAGTTTCCGGTTCTGACAGGGCCGCATCGGTGGGCCAGAACTGCTGCCCCAGAACGTTCGAGAACGTGATGTAGCTGTCCGCGGGGATTTGCCCTTCGGACCGGTAAACACTTAGAACCTGCTCGGCGTCGCCGCGCAAATAAGGTCCAATTACAATGGCATACCATCCAGAATTCAAGCGAAAGCCGTTCACATCAGGTAATACTTCTGCGTACGCCCGCGCGCGCTCTTGTGCTGCGGCCAAAGTCGGGCGGGCTTCAACCTGAACCCAGACCCCAGTGTCTTGTTGCGCGTATGAGGCGCGAAGGCCGAAGAGAATTAGAAACAGAATTGCCGTAAATATGCGTGTCATTGTCTGCCCATGTCCGCAGTGTTTTTCTGCGCCGCAGACTACGCGATCAGGGGTGTGGATTGCCATGCCCCGAATACGGGGAATTTACAGTGTGGCCGCTCAGTGACAGGCGAGACCACTTGTGCCGTTGACGCCCCCCGGCCCCTTGCATAGGAAAGGAAAAACCCACCGGAACCGGCGCCCAAGCGTCCAAAGGGAATGTCATGACCGATCAGTCCAGTACACTTCGTTCTTTTCAAGAGATTATTCTGCGGCTTCAGACCTATTGGGCCTCGAAAGGCTGCGCGATCCTGCAGCCCTACGATATGGAGGTCGGTGCCGGCACCTTCCATCCGGCGACCACATTGCGCGCCTTGGGGTCCAAAGCTTGGGCAGCGGCCTACGTTCAACCTTCGCGCCGCCCGACCGACGGGCGATATGGAGAGAACCCCAATCGATTGCAGCACTACTATCAGTATCAGGTGTTGATCAAACCTAGCCCACCGGACCTGCAAGAGCTGTATCTGGGTTCGCTTGAGGCGATCGGGATCGACATGGAGCTGCACGACATCCGTTTTGTCGAGGATGACTGGGAAAGTCCCACGTTGGGCGCATGGGGGCTGGGCTGGGAGGTTTGGTGCGACGGTATGGAAGTCAGCCAGTTCACCTATTTCCAACAGGTCGGCGGCCATGATTGCGCGCCTGTCTCGGGTGAGCTGACCTATGGGTTGGAGCGTCTGGCAATGTATGTGTTGGGCATCGACCATGTAATGGACATGCCGTTCAACGATCCGCAGTCGCCCAGCCCGTTGAAATATGGCGATATCTTCAAACAGACCGAGGAAGAATACGCCCGCTGGAATTTTGACGTTGCCAATACCGAGGTCCTGCTGCGCCACTTTGAAGAGGCCGAGGCAGAATGCGCCACTATTCTGGCGCAAGAGCATGATGATCCAAAGACCGGCAAGCGCATCGTGATGGCGCACCCAGCCTACGATCAGTGCATCAAGGCCAGCCATATCTTCAACCTGCTGGACGCGCGCGGGGTGATTTCGGTCACGGAGCGGCAGGCCTATATCGGGCGCGTCCGGGCATTGGCCAAGCAATGCGCCGATGCGTTTGTCATGACCGAGGCTGCCGGGTACGAGGCCTGATGCCGGGCTCAGGCCAACCCGGGCAGCAACACCTTCAGGCCATCGGCGATCATGCTGATGGCGATAGCCGACAGGATCATACCCATAAAGCGGCTCATGATGACGCGTGCGTTGCTGGACAGGTGTTTAGCCAGTGCCGAGGCGTTCCAGAAGGTAATGAACAACAGAAACACCACCACCAGAAAGACGCCCGAATAGATCATTGCGTCCACGGGCTTCGCGATGTGATGGGCATAGAGGATAAGCGTGGTGATCGTGCCCGGCCCAACCAGAATGGGGAAGGCCAGCGGGTAGAAGGCCACGGTGTCGGGTTCGGGGTAGGACTGCTTTTCATCCTCGGTCCCATGATGGGTCGTGCTTTGGTTGCCGCTCAGCATGTTGAGGCCGATCATCAGAACGACCAGCCCACCCGCGACGCGCAGGTCATCGACCGAAATGCCAAACAATCCCAACGCCTGATTGCCGATGGCAGCAAAAGCTCCGCCCAGGATCAGGCAATAGACCGCGACCTTCGCGGCCACTTTGCGTTGGTCAGAGGGCGTCAACCCTTCGGTCACACTCAGAAAAACTGGCAGGTTGGTGATCGGGTTCATAATTGCGAACAATGCGCCGAAGAATCCGACGGCAAGGGTGGAGTCCATGCGATAAGCCTCGTATCAACCTGTTGTGGTTCGGACCCTGTCCGATTTCCTGAGCGTTTGAAAGAGGCTGCGTAAGCGATGACCGGAAAACTGCTTGCTCTTCTGTTGCTTGGCTCGGCCGTTTTGGCCGGGGCGGGGATGTACTACCTTCAGGTTTACGGGTTTTATTACTCGGTCGAGCCCCAACCCGGCCAGGATGTCAGTCTGGTATCTGAGGGCTCTGATCAGGCCGAACCCATCGCGTATTCTGGGTTTCAGGCGATTGATGCTGACAGCTCGCCAATCCGGTATCGCGCCTGCTTTGAAACCAGCCTGACCTTCGCGGACTTGGCGGCGTTTGCTCCAGTGGATAACGCCGAGCCCTTGACCGCGCCGGGTTGGTTCGACTGCTATGACGCCGTCGCCATCGCCGAGGCGCTGGAGGCTGGGCAGGCGCAGGCATTTATGGGGCAGAAGAACATTCATTATGGCGTGGACCGGATCGTCGCTATCACGCAGGACGGTAAGGGGTATGTCTGGCACGCGCTGAACAATTGCGGTGAAAAAGCCTATGACGGGACGGTCGTAGGCGAGGAATGCCCGCCGCGCCCGCAGGAGTGATGCAATGATCCAGCAGATGTTGCAAGTTCCCGACTTTCTGACAGCTACGATGGGGTTTGCCGTTTATCTGATCGGGGCCGAGATCAACGCCCGTGTGGCGGTGCTTCGGCAGTTCAACATCCCCGAGCCCGTGACCGGAGGGTTGCTGGCGTCGGTCTTTCTGTTGGCGCTGTATCTGGTCTTCGGCATCGAGATGTCATTCGGACTGGCTGCGCGCGATTTCCTGTTAGTTGTGTTCTTTGCCGGAATTGGGCTGAACGCCAGACTTTCTGATTTAATTGATGGCGGTAAGCCGCTGTTTTTGCTTTTGATTCTTACGCTGATCACAATAATTCTGCAAAACGGAATCGGCGCTGTTGGCGCAGCGATCTTCGGCTATCCGGTACAGGCTGGAGTCTTGTTCGGGTCGGCGGCATTGATTGGCGGGCATGGGACTGCCATCGCCTGGGCACCCGAGGTTGGCGCAGTGACCGGTTTGGAAGGTGCAACTGAACTGGGTGTTGCCGTGGCTACTCTGGGTCTTGTTCTGGCAGCTTTGGTCGGCGGTCCGATCGCGCGATTTCTGGTCGAGGGCAAGAACCTGACACCAGAACGTCCCGACGAAGAACATACGGTCGGTTTGCCCGACAAACCCACCGAGGCAGAGGCAAAGGTGGATCACCTGACCATCATGCGGGTGATGCTGTATCTGAACATCGCGATCGTTGCGGGGTACTTCCTGCACCAGGCGATCAGTGCGGCGGGGCTCAAGCTGCCTTTGTTCGTCCCCTGTCTGATCATGGGTATCGTCATTGCCAACTTACGCTCGGCGCTGTTTCCAAACGCGAATCCTGTTGCGCGTACGCCTTCGCTTGCTTTGCTTTCGGAATTCTCGCTGGGTGCGTTTCTGGCAATGTCATTGATGAGCCTGCAGCTATGGACGATCGCTGAGCTGGGGCTTGCCATTGTAGTGATCATGACGGCGCAGACACTTCTGGCCGTTGTGTTTGTAATCTGGGTGCTGTTTCCGGTCATGGGCGGCAACTACCGGGCAGCTGTTCTGGCCGCCGGGTTCGGCGGGTTTGCCCTGGGTGCGACCCCCACCGCTATCGCGAATATGACCGCTGTCACCAAGCGATATGGCCCTTCGCCTATTGCCTTTATCGTGCTGCCCCTTGTATCCGCCTTCTTTGTGGATATTGCCAATGCCATCGTCATCCAGACGATCGTGAACTTCTAAGGACCGACCATGCCTGACCTGCTGATCGAACTGTTTTCCGAGGAAATCCCCGCCCGCATGCAAACCCGTGCCGGCGAAGACCTGAAAAAGCGGATCACCGATGGTCTGGTCGAGGCCGGTCTGACCTATGCCGGGGCTGCCGCTCTAACCACGCCGCGCCGCCTGACGCTGGCGATCGAGGGCCTGCTGGCGGAAAGCCCCACCATCCGCGAAGAACGCAAAGGTCCCAAGGTCGGCGCGCCCGACAAAGCGATCGAAGGCTTCCTGCGCGGTGCGGGACTGACGCGCGATCAGTTGGAAGAGCGCGAAACGCCAAAAGGCGCGGTTTATTTCGCCACCATCGAAAAAGCGGGCCGTCCAGCGTCCGAGATCGTGGCCGACGTGCTGGAGGCCACCATCCGTAACTTCCCCTGGCCCAAGTCGATGCGTTGGGGCAGCGGTCCGTTGCGCTGGGTTCGCCCTTTGCATTCAATCCTGTGCATCCTGTCGGATGAGACGGGCGCGCAGGTCGTACCGCTTGAGGTCGAGGGGATCAAATCCGGGGATACCACGGGGGGGCACCGTTTCATGGCCCCGGATCGGTTCTCGGCCACGTCCTTCGAAGACTACGCTGCCAAACTGAAACGCGCCTTTGTGGAACTAAACCCCGCGGATCGGGCCGAACATATCTGGAACGACGCACAGAACATGGCCTTTGCCGCCGGTCTGGAAGTTGTCGAGGACAAGGGCCTGCTGGCCGAGGTTGCGGGTCTGGTCGAATGGCCAGTGGTGCTAATGGGCAAGATCGACGACGAATTCCTGGACCTGCCGCCCGAGGTGCTTCAAACCTCGATGAAAGAGCATCAGAAGTTCTTTTCGGTGAAGAACCCCAAGACCGGTCGGATCGAACAATTCATAACCGTCGCCAACCGCGAGACCGCCGACAATGGCGCGACCATTCTGGCAGGGAACCAAAAGGTGCTGTCCGCCCGGCTGGCAGATGCTAAATTTTTCTGGGAGAACGACCTGCGCATTGTCAAATCCGACGGGTTCGAGCCGTGGGTCGAGAAACTGAACTCGGTGACCTTCCACGCAGAATTGGGCTCGCAGGGTGAGCGGGTTCTGCGCATCGCCGCGCTGGCGCATGAACTGGCCTCTGCGACCGGTGCAACGCCAGCCTTGGCGATGATGGCGGCGCAAGGATGCAAGGCGGACCTATCATCCGAGATGGTGTTCGAATTCCCCGAACTGCAGGGCCTGATGGGCCGTTATTATGCTGATGCCGCCGAACTGCCTGCGGAAGTAGGGCAGGCAAGTCAGGAACATTACTCGCCGCTGGGCCCGTCGGATGATGTGCCGACCGCGCCGGTTTCCGTGGCTGTGGCGCTGGCCGACAAGCTGGACACGCTGACCGGATTCTGGGCGATTGACGAAAAGCCCACTGGCTCGAAAGACCCGTTTGCGCTGCGCCGTGCGGCGCTTGGGGTGATCCGGTTGATCCTGACCAACAATCTGCGCCTTTCGCTGAATGACACCTTCGCATCAGCATTGGGAAGCCTACTGAAACTGCCCGAATGGCAGGCAGCACTGCTGGAAGCCAAGGCGAAGCAAGCCAAGGTCGAGGATGCCGAGGCTGCCGCGCAAGAGGTTCACGGGCTGGCACATCAGGTCGAAGCTGCGACTGCGATTGTCACTAATGCTCCGGCGGACTTGCTGTCCTTCTTCCATGACCGCCTTAAGGTGTTCCTGCGTGATGAAGGCATCCGCCACGACATCATCGACGCCTGTATCGCGATGGACGGCAATGATGACCTCAACCTGTTGGTCAAGCGCGCTCGTGCTTTGAACGCAGTGATCGCAACCGAGGATGGTGAGAATCTTGTTCAGGGCTTCAAGCGCGCCAACAACATTCTGACTCAGGCCGAGGAAAAAGACGGGGTCGAATATTCCTATGGTGCCGACGTGAAATTCGCCGAGACCGACAGCGAAAAGGCGCTGTTCGCGGCGCTGGATGCTGCGCAAGGCCAGATCGAAGCCGCGCAAAAATCCGAGGATTTCCCCGCTGCCATGACCGCCATGGCCGGACTGCGCGGTCCGGTGGATGCGTTTTTCGAGGATGTTCAGGTCAATACCGACAATGACATCCTGCGGCGCAACCGCCTGAACCTGCTCAGCCAGATCCGACAGGTTTGCGCGCGCGTGGCGGACCTCAGCAAGATCGAAGGCTAAGCCAGATGGCCCTTGCGCCATTGGTGCAGGGGCTTATGCTGCGGTCAAACCAAAAGGTGCCGCAGTGCAGAATAACCCGCATACCACGCTGATCACATCCACCGCGCCTGTCACCACGGCGTCGCATGGTGGCCGCGCGAAATGTCTACAACGGCTTGTCCGTCTGGAATTACCGGTGCCGCGCACAGTGGCGTTATCCTTTGATGCTGTTCAGGCAATCGCCAAGGGACAGGTCCCTGATATCGACGCTATTCTTGAGCAGTTCGACCAATCGACACTGTTGTGCGTGCGACCCAGCTCCGAGGACCCTGATTGGGGCGGTCCAGGTGCGATCCTGAATATCGGAATGAATGATGCGCGATATGTGGACCTGTCGGATTCGATGGGCGTCGAGGCTGCGGCCGCCCTGTATCTGCGTTTCGTGCAAAGCTACGCGGTTCACGTCGCGCGGTTGGATGCAGACGTGTTCGACGATATCGACGCCGATGGGCGCGAAGGTCTGCAACAATCGCTGCGTGCCTACGAAGATGAAACGGACGAAACCTTTCCGCAGGATCGCGGCGAGCAACTTGTCGCCGTTTTACGGTCGATGGCACGAGCATGGGATGGGACTTCGGCACGCCTTCTGCGACAGGCTAAAGGTGCGCCTGTGGATGCCGGATTGGGCCTTGTCATTCAGGAGATGATACCGGGTGTCGGTCAGGGTGAGTGTGGCTCGGGTGTTTTGCAATTGGTGGAGCCTACGACCGGGATGCCTCAGCTGACCGGGCGATACCTGAGCCAGAGCCAGGGCCGTGATGCGTTGGGCGAGGGTGTTGCCGCGCTCTATCTGGAAAAGGATCCGCGCGGTAAGTCGCTCGAGGAAGTGGCGCCCGAAGCCTTTGCGGAGCTCAAGGCGCATGCCGCGCTGATGCGGATCAAGCTGCGCGAGGAAATGCAGGTCGAATTCGTAATCGAAAACGGCCATGTCCACATTTTGGACGGTGTTCGCGTGCAACGCAGCGCGCGGGCCGCGATGCGGATTGCGGTGCGACTGGCCGAAGACGGTATCATTCCACCGCAAGAGGCGGTGATGCGGGTTGATCCGCATTCGCTGAATGAATTGCTGCACCGTCAGGTCCACCCCGAGGCGAAGCGAGATGTTCTGACGACCGGAATCGCCGCCAGCCCCGGTGCCGCGACTGGCAAGATAGTGTTTACCGCCGCCGAAGCGCAGGCCAGCGCTGCACGGGGCGAGCCGTGTATTCTGGTGCGACGCGAAACCGCGCCCGAGGATGTACGCGGGATGCACGCGGCCGTCGCGGTTCTGACTGAAAAAGGCGGGATGACCAGCCACGCCGCCGTAATTGGTCGGGGTCTGGGTCTGCCTTGTATTGTCGGTGCGTCCGAGATGCGTTTTCAAACCAAGAAACGGATGTTGACCGCACCTGACGGACGTGTGTTCAAAACCGGAGATACGCTGACTATCGATGGCAGTTCGGGGCAAGTCCTTGCTGGGAAACCTGCGATGCTGGAAGCGGCGTTGGATGATTGTTTTCAGACACTTATGGCCTGGGCCGACGCTGAACGCGACATTGCCATTCGCGCGAACGCCGATACGCCTGCCGACGCGCAGACGGCGCGGAACTTTTTGGCGCAGGGCATTGGGCTGTGCCGGACCGAGCATATGTTCTTTGATCCCGGCCGCCTGATTGTCATGCGCGAGATGATTTTTGCGCAAACCTCATCGGGTCGCGAGGCGGTTCTGGAACGTCTATTGCCGATGCAGCGCGAGGATTTTGTCGAACTGTTCCGCATCATGGAAGGGCAGCCCGTCTGTATCCGCCTGTTCGACCCGCCTTTGCATGAATTCCTGCCCACCACACGCGGCGGTCAACGCGAATTGGCCGAAGCGCTGGACCTCCCGGTCTCGGATGTTGAACGTCGCGTGGCGGCGATGACGGAATACAACCCCATGTTGGGGCTGCGCGGTGTCCGCTTGGGTGTCACTGTACCCGAGATTTATGACATGCAGGCCCGCGCGATCTTTGAAGCGACGATCGAAGCCAGCAAAAACGGCGAACCCGTCGTGCCCGAGGTGATGATCCCGCTGGTTTCCGCGAAACGCGAAGTCGAGCTGGTCAAATCGCGGATCGACTCTGTTGCGGCTTCGGTTGCGGCCGAGCGTGGGCAGGAGTTCGAATACAGGTTGGGTGTGATGGTCGAAACACCGCGCGCCTGCCTGCGCGCAGATGAGATCGCTCCACAGACCTCGTTCCTGAGTTTCGGAACCAACGATCTGACCCAGATGACCTACGGGTTGTCGCGCGATGACGCGGGGCGGTTTATGTCCGCCTATGTCCGGCAAGGTGTCTTTGCCGAAGATCCGTTCCATGTATTGGATGCGGACGGTGTTGGGGAACTGCTCAAGCTCGGGGCCGAGAGGGGACGGCAATCGCAACCTAACGTGACCTTGTCTGTGTGCGGTGAACACGGTGGAAACCCCGAATCAATCGCCGTTTGTCGAGATCTGGGATTCGACTATGTCTCATGTTCTCCCTTCAGGGTGCCTGTGGCTCGGCTGGCTGCCGCTCAACTGGCGATTTCGTCCAGACTTGGGGGTTGACAGCCCTCTGAAACCCCAAGAATAGTAGGAAACAACAAGCATCGCCGTGGGTTATTTTTGACGTAACGGCGATTTTCCACTTGCTTTTTCGACAAAACTGGACGTTTCCGATTCAATTCGGTATGAGCCTCGTCGCGCCCGCCGGGGGAGGGTTTGGCGCATCATGTGCCTATGCGAGGTTATCTGAATGCTACGTTACATAATGGCTGTTGCCACGATGGCAGCAACCGTGCTGCCAAGTGTTTCCGTCGCTGAGAGGGAAGCCACCGATACTGCCAAGCGTGAACTTGTGGCCCGGACTGAACTGCCCGGTCAAAACTTCCGCGATTACCTGAATTTGTTCAAGCCCCGAAAGGCGGCTGAACCACAAAAAATATCTTACTCGAAGGACTGGCTGGACCAACAGCCCAAGGCCACTGGGGACGAGCACTTCAAGTGCCTGGCCGAAGCACTGTACTTTGAGGCGCGTGGCGAAAGTGTGCGCGGACAGTTTGCGGTGGCCGAGGTCATCCTGAACCGAGTCGACAGCGGACGTTTTCCCGATACGCTGTGCGGAGTGATCAAGCAGGGGACAGGTAAGAAATACCAGTGCCAGTTCACCTATACCTGTGATGGCCGAAAGGAAGTAATCCGCGAGAAAAGAGCCTATGAACGTGTTTCGAAAGTCGCACGTGCGGCCATCGACGGTGACGTGCCTACGTTGACCGAAGGTGCCACTCACTACCACACAACAGCCGTTCGGCCCTCTTGGGCGCGTGTCTATACGGAAACCGCACGGATCGGCGTGCACATTTTCTACCGGCACAAACATCGCACGGCGAGTAACTAACTGACGCACCCGCGCTGGAAGCTGAATGGCGCGGGGCGTTTTTTGATCTATGTTGCGCGCCAGGAGGCCCGCAATGCTTTTAAATCGTCGACAATTCCTGGGCGCGTCTGCCGCGCTATCTGTGTTTCCCAAAGTGGGTCTGGCCGCTTATCCCGAGCTGGTGGCGCGAGAGGTGGTGCAGCAGATCGCACCGTCCGAGTTCCCGGAAACACCGGTTTGGAGCTTTGGCGGGACTGTACCGGGCACAGAAATCCGTGTGCCGCAGGGTGGGCGTGTGCAGCGCCAGCTCTCGAATGCTTTGCCTCAGGCCACGTCGGTTCACTGGCACGGCATCCGGATTGACAATGCGATGGACGGTGTGCCGGGCCTGACGCAGGACGTTATCGAGCCCGGATCAACGTTCGACTATGATTTTGCCGTGCCTGACGCCGGGACGTATTGGTATCATTCCCATAACCGCACAATCGAACAGGTGGCGCGTGGACTTTATGGCCCGCTGATCATCGAGGAATCCGATAAACCCGACGTGGACCGTGATCTGACGCTGATGCTGGATGACTGGCGGCTGGACGCTGAAACAGCCCAGATCACCAATGATTTCGACAACGGGCATGATCTCAGCCATGCCGGACGATTGGGCAATATCGTTACGGTCAACGGTCAGTTCGACCCTTCGTATAAAGTCAGAGCTTCCGAGCGTCTGCGCCTGCGCCTGATCAATGCATCCAACGCCCGAATATTTGATCTGGGCCTAGATGGGCTGACCGGTTGGATCGTGGCGCTGGACGGTATGCCGCTGGAAACTCCGCTGGAGATAACCGATCGTTTCCCACTGGGTCCGGCGCAACGGGCGGACATGATCGTGGACGTGCGTGCCTCCGCGTCCGAGACCGCCAGCCTTGTGAGTTTTGAGCGGGACGGGGGCTTTGGCCTTGTGCGCTTTGATGTATCTGGTCCAGGCCGGGCGGTGCGAACCGGTATCGTGGCGCTACCACCCAATCCGCTGCCTGAAATCTCTGTCGAGGATACGCCTTTGCATAGGATGTCGATGCAAGGCGGCGCGATGCGTTGGTTAAGTTCAGCCAAACTGGGCGAGACTGAGTTGTCAGGGCAGGAACTGGCGCAGCTGGGTCGTTTCTGGGCGCTGAACGGGTATGCCGAGCGCCCCAAGGATCCGTTTTTGGACGCGCGATTAGGCGAAACGCATCGGATTGAGTTTGCCAACGAAACTGCCTTTCCTCATGCGATGCACATGCACGGTCATCACTTTCGTATCGTTCTGTCGGATGGCAGCCTTGGTCCGTGGCGCGATACGGTTCTTTTAGGGCGCGGGCAATCGCGCCAGGTTGTTCTGGTTGCAGACAATCCGGGCAGCTGGCTGTTGCATTGTCACATGCTGGGTCATGCCGCTTCGGGTATGATGAGTTGGTTCCGCGTGACCTGACGACGCATTCGATGGCTGGAAAGGCGTTTGTTGCGGTGCTATACGCGCCCGCAACGTCTAATTTGGGCAGATCAGTCCCAAAGCCCGAAAAGGTCCGACCTATGAGTTCTGAAATCCGCCTTGCCTTCGCGCATCCTTCGGAGCGTTCCGAGGCTACCGCGACCCGAGGTCCCTTGGATCGCATTTCGTTGCGGGATCATATTGTCGAGGTCGAGATCGGTGCCTTTCAGGCTGAACGCGGCACAACACAGCGGGTTTGTTTTAACATTGTGGTTGAGGTGCGGCCACTGACAGACCCGATTGATGATGATGTTGACCGCATCTTGTCTTACGATCGTGTGACCGAAGCGATCGCCTTTGAACTGGCTGCTGAAAGGTTGAACCTTCTGGAAACACTGGCCGACCGGGTGGCAGAACGTATTTTGCTTGAGCCACAGGCTGTAAGGGCTTTTGTGCGCATCGAAAAACTGGATCGGGGCCCCGGTGCTTTGGGGGTCGAGATTGTGCGCGGCAAGGATGCAGTGCACCATGATGTGGTCGAAGAAGAACGCCCGCATCCCCGTTTGGTCTTTCTATCGAATGAGGCGATTGCGTCGGGCAACCTGACGGGATGGATCGATCAGCTGGAAAATCGTCAGCGCCCGCTGATCCTGTGTGTGGGTGCAGCTGACATGGCTGTTCCGCAAACGGGACATGCGATGACTCAACGCCGGATTGACTTGCTGGCGATCGAGCAAAACGCCTGGGTTCTGGCTGCACGGGATCACCGCTGCGTCGTCGTCTCGACGCGGACGGAATTGGATTGGGCGATGAAAAACGGGCAGATTTGCGTCTGGGCACCGTCCAAGATCGTTCTGGACGCGGTTGATGGTCCTTCGGCTGCGCCATCGGACGCCGTGGCGCTGGCGGCTTGGTTTGCAGCGACGTTCGAAGCCAGCGAGATGATGGTCATCGGTGGTGCGTTGCCGGGCGATCCTGAAACACCACTGCGAGCAATCTCTGTGGAGCAGGCGCAACTGTGACAACCTATTACCGTCCGCTGGTCCAGAACGGCGCGCGGCGTCCCGATGGCGCCGTGTCTTTGGCGGGGCAGGCGCTTTGGTTTACCCATGCGGAACGGCTGAGTCGCTCAGAATGCTCTTCCATTGTCGCGGCACAGGACATGCCCGACGATATCCTGGAATCTCTGTCCCATCCTCGCGCGCCGATAGCGGGGTTGGACATGAATCGGGCTCAGATCATGGGTATCCTCAACGCGACACCGGATAGTTTCTCGGACGGTGGGATGCATAACTCAGTCCAGTCTGCATGCCGTGCGGCCGAACAGATGGTCGCGCAGGATGCGACGATCCTGGATATTGGTGGCGAATCCACCCGGCCCGGGGCTGCTTTCATCCCGGAAGATGAAGAGATCGCCCGGACGGAGCCTCTGATCCAAGCGATCCGAGAACAAACGCAGGCACTGATCTCGATAGACACGCGCAAAGCGAGCGTTGCCAAAGCGGCGTGGCGGGCAGGCGCGGGGCTGATCAACGATGTCTCGGGCTTTACCTTCGATCCAGATCTGGCCCCGTTTTGTGCGCGGGTTGGCGCGCCGGTCTGTGTCATGCATATGCAGGGCGATCCCGCCACGATGCAGGATGAACCACGCTATGATGACGTGCTGCTGGACGTGTATGATTTTTTGGGCCAGCAGGTACAGAACCTCGAAGTCCTCGGGCTGCGTCGAGACCAAATCATCGTCGATCCCGGCATTGGTTTTGGTAAGACTGAGGCCCATAACCTGACGCTGCTGCGCAATCTCAGCCTGTTTCACGGGTTGGGCTGTCCGATACTACTGGGCGTATCGCGCAAGGGGTTCATCGGACAGATCGGCAAAGAGACGCGCAAGGACGCCCGTGCGCCGGGTTCGATTGCAGTCGGGTTGGCCGGTCTGGCACAAGGGGTGCAGATCCTGCGGGTTCACGACGTGGCTGAGACCGCTCAGGCCTTGCGTCTGTGGGCTGCCGTCCGGTAATCCGGTCGCAGGCAAGAAACGACGGAGACATATCAATGCGCAAGCTGTTCGGAACCGATGGGGTGCGGGGCACTGCCAATACTCATCCGATCACGGCCGAAATGGCCCTGCGCATTGGCGCAGCCGTAGGTCGGTATTTCCGTCGTGACCAGTCTGGCGCACATCGCGTCGTGATCGGCAAGGACACGCGTCTGTCAGGCTATATGCTGGAAAATGCGCTAACGGCGGGGCTGACTTCGACCGGTATGAACGTTTTGCTGCTGGGGCCGGTTCCGACCCCTGCGGTTGGGTTGATGACCCGGTCGATGCGGGCGGATCTGGGCGTGATGATCTCGGCCAGCCACAACCCGGCCGAAGACAACGGAATCAAGTTTTTTGGCCCCGATGGGTTCAAGCTGTCGGATCAGGCCGAGATCGAGATCGAGCGTCTGATTGAAGAAGGTGTCAAACCCGCGCAAGCCCAGAACATTGGTCGTGCGCGCCGCGTAGATGATGCCCGCTTTCGATATGGCGAGCGGGTAAAGTCCTCTCTGTCCCGCGATCTGCGGTTGGACGGCCTCAAAGTGGTGGTCGATTGCGCCAATGGTGCAGCCCACCGAACAGCGCCCGAAGTGTTATGGGAATTGGGGGCGGACGTCATCCCTGTCGGGATTGCGCCAAACGGAAAGAACATCAACCTGAATTGCGGCTCGACCAAACCTCAGTTGGCGGCAGAGACTGTGGTGGCCCATGGCGCGGATGTTGGCATCTGTCTGGACGGCGACGCGGACCGTGTGGTGATGGTCGACGAACATGGCAAGGTGGCCGACGGCGACCAGTTGATGGCGCTGCTTGCTGGCAGTTGGTCAAAGGCGGGACGCTTGCAGGGCGGCGCGCTGGTTGCGACGGTTATGTCGAATCTGGGGCTGGAACGGCACTTGACCACGTTGGGTCTGCGCCTTGAACGAACGGCGGTCGGCGACCGCTATGTTGTTGAGAGGATGCGTGAAGGCGGCTTCAACTTGGGCGGAGAACAATCGGGCCACATCGTCATGAGCGACTATGCCACCACGGGCGACGGGCTGATGGCCGGGCTGCATTTCCTGGCCGAGATGGTGCATTCGGGCCGTAAAGCTTCGGAATTGGCCGTACAGTTCGAAACGGTTCCGCAGCTGCTGAAGAATGTGCGTTATGGTGAGGGTCAAACTCCGCTGGAAGTCGCCAGCGTGCAGGCTGCCATTGCTGATGCCGAGGCGCGGCTCAACGGACAGGGCCGTTTGCTGATCCGTAAATCAGGGACGGAACCCTTGATCCGTGTGATGGCCGAGTGCGAGGATGACGCGCTGCTGGCGCAGGTCGTCGACGGCATCGTGGCCGAGGTCGAGGCTGTGGCTGGTTAACGCCCGATCAGCATTCGGCGCAGGCTGAACCATTGGCTGATGGCCAACCCGGTGAGGATCATGGCCAGCGCTATGAAGAATCTCAGTGGCAACGCCTCGGACAGAATCCACGCACCAAAGACCATCGACCAGATGGGCACCTGATAGTTGACCAGCGTCAGGAACACTGACCCCGCGCTGCGGATGATGGACACGCGTAAAAGGGTGGCGAAGGCGGTGGGTAGCAGACCAAGCGCGATGATTGCCAGGCCAGGGCGCGTGCCCTGCCATTGTGGGACGCCCTCGGTCAGTAGCATGACGGGCAACAATAAAACCGCCCCGACCATCAGCGACAACGCCGCCAACGCGACCGGATCAATCGGTGGACAACGTCGGGTGAAGATCGACGCGCAGGAATAGCAGAGTGCTGCCCCGATACAGGCCAGTTGCGCCAGTGGTTCAGCCCCTTGTCCGATCTGCGCCAGACCGGGGCCGATCAGCACCAAAGCCCCGGAAAAACCCAGCGATACGCCTAGAAATCTGCGCAGATTCAACGGCTCGTCCGAGAAGAAATGCGCTAGTGGCAGTACCATGAGCGGAATCGCTGCCATCGACAGCCCTGCAAAGGCCGAAGGTACATATTGCTGCCCCCAACTCAGCAGCAGAAAGGGCAACGCGGTCGATAACAGGCCGATGATCGCAATAAAAAACCACAGCTTGGTATCGCCCGCAGGCAATTTGCGACCAGTCACAGCCATCATTGCCAACAAAGTGACTGCCCCCAAAGTGGTCCGTGCGGTTGCAACCGTGACGGGGCCGTACCCTTCCAACGCCATAGCCACGACCATGAAGGTGCCACCCCATATCAGGCCAAGTGCGATGACGCCGCTCCAGTCGCGGGATGTGGGTTGATCGACCATGCGCGGCCTCCGATGGGGACAAAAAAGGCGACCCGAAGGCCGCCCTTTCGCGTAATCCCGTGGGGATCAGTTCTTTTCTTTGTCGACCATTTTGCCGGCCGAGATCCAGGGCATCATGGCGCGCAGTTTTGCACCGGTTTCCTCGATCATGTGCTCGTCATTGGCGCGGCGCGACGCTTTGATGGTCGGCTGGCCAACGGCGTTTTCCAGCATGAAGTCGCGAACGAATTTACCCTGTTGGATGTCGTTCAGAACTTCTTTCATACGCGCTTTGGTCTCGTCGTATTTCAGGATACGCGGGCCGGTGACGTACTGGCCGTACTCAGCCGTGTTCGAGATCGAGTAATCCATGTTCGCGATGCCGCCTTCATAGATCAGGTCCACGATCAGCTTCACTTCGTGCAGACACTCGAAATAGGCCATCTCGGGCGCGTAACCTGCTTCGACCAGTGTTTCAAAGCCGCAGCGGATCAGTTCGACCAGACCACCGCACAGAACGGCCTGCTCACCAAATAGGTCGGTTTCGCATTCTTCACGGAAGTTGGTCTCGATGATGCCCGAACGACCGCCGCCGATGGCCGAGCAATAGGACAGACCGATTTCCAGCGCCTTGCCGGTTTCGTCTTTGTCGACGGCTACCAGGCAGGGCACGCCGCCGCCTTTGACGTATTCGCCGCGCACAGTGTGGCCGGGGCCTTTGGGGGCCATCATGATGACGTCGACGCCTTCTTTCGGCTCAATCAGGCCAAAGTGGACGTTCAGGCCGTGGGCGAACGCGATGGCCGCGCCGGGCTTGATGTTGTCATGCACATATTTCTTGTAGGTTTCGGCCTGCAGTTCATCGGGCATGGTGAACATGATCAGGTCACACCAGGCGGCGGCTTCGGCGATACCCATTACGGTCAGACCCTCGGCTTCGGCTTTCTTGGCCGAGGCCGAGCCTTCGCGCAGCGCCACAACAAGGTTCTTCGCACCCGAGTCGCGCAGGTTCAGCGCGTGGGCGTGGCCCTGCGAGCCATAGCCCAGGATTGCCACTTTCTTGTCTTTGATCAGGTTGATGTCGCAATCGCGATCGTAATAGACGCGCATGTCGCCGGTCCTTTCTGTTTTCGATTGCGGTTGGTTCTACTGGCTTGCGATGGGGAATGCGATGGCATTTTTCTTGAAATTCGTACGCTCAGATGAGAATTTATTCGCAATTAGTAAGATAATGGAAAAAATCATGCTCGATGACATCGACCGGCGTCTTCTGCGTCACTTGCAGGCGGACCCCAGTCTGGCGACTTCGGAATTGGCCGAGCGAAGCAGGATTAGCGCCAGCCTCTGCTGGCGACGTCTGGAAAAAATGCACGAGGCCGGGATAATTCAAGGGCAAGAGGCCGTGATCGACTGGGCCGCGCTTGGATATGCAGTTGAAGTGTCTTTGCGGGTTACTCTGGACAAGACGCAATCCCGCGCCTTTGATGAATTCACTGCGGCAGCTCGAGGTGTGGCAGAGGTCATCGAGATACAGACCTTTCTGGGGCGCGTTGATGTACGGCTCTCTGTTTTGGCGCGGGATATGTCGCATTACCAGCAGGTCTATCGGGAACAGATTCTGACGCTGCCGCATATCGCGGATATCGAAGCGCTGATGCATATAGCGCGCGTCAAAAGTGATCTGGTGTTGCCGGTATGATTGAACTGGACGAACTTGACCGCAAGATCCTGCGGGCACTGGTACAGGATGCCGGTCAGAGCGCCGGAGCCCTTGGGCGAAAGCTGGGCCTGTCTCAGCCAGCGACGTGGCGCCGTATTAGACGACTGGAGCAGGCCGGTGTGATCAAAGGGCGTCGGCTACGCCTGAACGCCGAAGCCCTTGGGTTCGGGGTTACTGTTTTTCTTGGGGTAAAGCTGGCTCGAAAAGGGCAAATCAGCTTGGAGGATTTCGAACGTGCCGTCAGCGCCATCCCCGAAGTGCAAACGGTCGAGCACGTGCTGGGGCTTTACGACTATCGCCTTCGAGTCGTCGCGCGCGATCTTGCCGATTTCGAACGCGTGCTGCGTCGCCGTATCATGACTCTGCCGGGCGCCGGGGATGTCGAGGCCAACGTTCTGCTCAGCGAAGAAAGGTTGCCGGGTCCGATTGGCTGATCAGTACTTGGTACGGATGCAATAGCCGGGATGATGCGTCATGCGCGCAAAAGTCATCGGTTGACCATCCCGCCATGTCGTACGCTCAAGCTGTATCATTGACACCCCGGTCGTGGTCCCCATGAATTCGGCAAGGCGACCATCCGCCGAGACGGCGCAAAAGGCGACCTCGGCCTCGGTAAACGGGGCGGCCTTCAACAGCCATTCATGCGGGCCATGCTCATTCAGGTCTGCAAACTCGACCTCTGGTACCGCGGCGATATTGATCCAGCGTTCCTCTAGCTGAAAGGGACGGTTGTCGGCGTAATGCATACAGATCACGTGCAGAACGCGTGCATCATGAGCCACGCTCATTTGCGATGCCAGCCAACCCGGGCTATCGACCACGTTTCGTTCTACCAGCGAATATCTGTAAGTGGAGTTTTGTCTTTCGACCGTTTGGCGGGCCAGTGAAAACTCCAGTTTGGCATGTTTGCTGGGTTCTTTCTTAACCCGCGTTCCACTTTTGCGCTTGCGTTCCACAAAGCCTTGATCGGCCAGTTCTCGCAACGCGCGGTTGACGGTCGCGCGCGCGCAGTTGAATTCCTCGGCAAGCTGCGTTTCGGTGGGCAGCAACGCTCCCTGCGGCCAGATGCGGGTTTCTATCCTCCGCTTCACCTCGTCCCGAACAACTTGAAAACTGATCCGCTTAGGCGCCGTCACGTTAGGAAATACCTTTCTTCCGTAAAGTGAATGTATCTGGTCAGAAACACGTATGAGTGTAAAGAGCTGGTGACACTAATTGGCGTCATTTATTGATCTATTGCCACCCGAAAAAGTAAATTTTTTGTTGAAGTTACTGGGTTCCCTTGGGTCAATTTTGAAGGTTACATTGCCGCTGATCCGAACTGGCCCAACTGGTTGGTCAGCTGGTTTATTTGAAAGGAACACTCATGGCAGCGCTTTTGGACACAGTTGACCCAGATGGGTTTGAAGAGTTTTCAGTGGTATTCACCGATCGTTCGCTGAACCATATGTCGGCTAAATTTCAACGGGTCATGCTGGATATTTCTGACATGCTGAGGAACGTCTACAAGGCGGATGGCGTGGCAATCATCCCCGGTGGCGGCACCTACGGGATGGAGGCTGTGGCGCGGCAGTTTGCCCGCAACGCCAATGTGGTTGTCGTACGTAACGGCTGGTTCTCGTATCGCTGGAGCCAGATCATCGAGGCCGGAGGGTTGACGGCCTCGGCCACCGTGCTCAAGGCGCGGCAAACCGGGAATTCCAGCCCATCCCCTTTCGTACCTGCACCGATAGACGAGGTTGTGGCGACCATTCGTGATCAACGCCCGGATGTGGTTTTTGCCCCGCATGTGGAAACCTCGGCGGGGGTTATTCTGCCGGACGATTATGTGAAGGCCATGGCTGAGGCGGCGCATGAGGTCGGTGCTTTGATGGTGCTTGATTGTATCGCTTCGGGGTGTGCTTGGGTCGATATGAAAGCGACGGGCGTGGATGTATTGATCTCGGCTCCGCAAAAAGGATGGAGCGCGTCGCCCTGTGCCGGTCTGGTCATGTTGTCAGAGCGCGCCGAGGCGCGACTGGAGGAAACAAGCTCTGACAGTTTTGCCGTGGACCTCAAGAAATGGCGGCAGATCATGCAAGCGTACGAGGCGGGCGGGCACGCCTATCACGCCACCATGCCCACCGATGCGCTGAAGGAATTCCGCGACACGATGGTCGAGACCCGCGACTATGGGTTTGAAAAACTGCGCGAGGCCCAATGGGCACTAGGAAATAGTGTTCGGGCAATGCTGAAGGACAAGGGCATTGTCTCGGTCGCGGCGGACGGGTTCGGAGCGCCCGGCGTTGTTGTCAGCTACACTGACGATGCCGAAGTGCAGAACGGCAAGAAATTTGCCGCAATGGGCATGCAGATTGCGGCGGGCGTGCCCCTGCAATGTGATGAGCCCGAGGGGTTCAGTACTTTCCGTCTGGGTCTGTTCGGGCTGGACAAGCTCTATGATGTGGACGGCACGATCGCGCGTTTGAAGCGGGTGCTTGATCAGGCGATCTAGGTGCTGATCAGCGCACACCCAGGCCCATCTGCATAAGCGTCTTGCGCACCGGCGGCAGGGAATAAAGCGCATTCAACCCCATCGCCCGCGCATCACGCAGCGGCCGTGCCTCGATCATCGAGGCGCGGTTAAGTAGATCGATGCCTTTAACACGCATCTCGATCTCGGCGTGGCGTGACTTGTGATAGGTGTCCTGCATCTGCGCGTCGCCCAGCCCCTCGGGGCGGGCTGTCGCGAGATCCAACAGGCTGCGCAGATCACCCAGTGACATGTTCAATCCTTGCGCGCCGATGGGTGGCACGACATGGGCAGCCTCGGCCATCAGGGCGATGCGTTCGCCGGACAGACGCTCGGCCGATTGGCTGATGATTGGCCAGATCGTCCGGCGCGAAGCCAGTTTCAGCGGCCCGAACAATCCGCACGAACGCTCGGTCATCAGCGCCTCGAACGCGTCGGGTTCAGTGTTCAGCAATTCAACTGCGCGCGGCCCACGCTCCATCCACACTATCGCCGAGGAAGGCTGACCCTGCCAGTCGGGCAGGGGGACCAGCGTGAACGGCCCGCCCGAGCGGTGGATCTCGGTCGAGACATTTTCGTGCGGGACCGGATGCGTGACGGCAAAGGCCAGCGCCTTTTGGCCATAGCGGGTGGTTTGGACACCGATCCCCGCCGCCTCGCGCATGGGGGAGCTGCGCCCGTCCGCGGCCACGACCAGCTTGCAGCGGACGCGGCTGCCGTCGCTCAGGCCCACGCGCGCCTCATTGGTGCGAGTGAACAGGCTGATAGTGCCGGTGCCGGCGCGGAAATCCACGTTGGGCAGATCGGCCAAACGCGCCACCATCTCGCGCCGTAGCAACCAGTTGGGCAGGTTCCAGCCAAACGGCTGGTCCGAGATATCGGCGGCGTTGAAATCACGCACGACGCGGGGTTCGGGCACATCGCCGCCCGCGTCCACGATGCGCATGATCTGCAGCGGGGCGGCATGGGCATCCAGCCGTGCCCACAAACCGCATTGGTCCAAAAGCCCGTGCGCCGGTTGCAGGAAGGCCGTGGTCCGCATGTCGGAGCCGTCCACGTCGCGTTCTGTCACCGGAGGGGTAGGGTCGACGCAGATCACGTCGAACCCGGCTGTTCCGAAAGCCGCCGCAGCGGTCAACCCGGCGATTCCGCCGCCGGAAATCAGGATGTCACAGCTATCTGTCATGGGCTTGGCCTCCGTTTGGGCAGAACCTAGTGCGGTTCCGTGCGGGGTGCCAAGTGACATCCTGTCCCGTTTCTTACCCGCGTGAAATCAGGATGAGGATCAGGAACATTACCGGCACCATCATCACGGCAGGGATGTAGAGACCCGGTAGGCCAAACAACAGGATGGAACACCCCCACATGCTGAAGATCGCCAGGGCGGTATAGCCCCAATCCTCGGCCTCACCATGGGCGGCGTCCTTGGCCATCCAGCCAAACAGGGGAATTGCAAACACCAGGCGCTGCCAGATGGGCAGGCGCCGAGGGGCCTCGATCGCGTTCATGGGTTTCTCCAATTCTGTTCGTCGCTGAGGTGCATATAGGGCTGATGCTGCACCTGCAAAACGAACAGAAGGTCGCAGTGTGACAGCCTATCGCAGGCGAGCCAGAAATGACGTCAGGTCGTCGGTGTGGTGGTGGATGTGATCGGCCTTGTGCGGCTCGGGCGCGACGTGGACAGTGCGCATTCCCATCGCGTGTGGCGCGGCCAGATTGCGCGGGTCATCCTCGAACATGGCGGCTTGCTTGGCGTCGATTCCGTCTTGGGCAAAAATTGCCTCGAACGCGGCCTGTTCGGGTTTGGGGCGATAGCCCGCATGTTCGACCCCGTAGATCGCGTCGAACAATCCGCTGAGGCCACGGGCCGCCAGCACCCGTTCCGCATAAGGCGCGCTGCCGTTGGTATAGACGATCCGGCGGCCGGGCAGGGACCGAATGTGATCAGCCAGCTCGGCGTCGGGGTCCATATGGCTTAAGTCAACTTGATGCACCGCGTGCAGATAAGGGTCGGGGTCCAGATCATGCTCGGCCATCAGGCCGGCCAGCGTGGTGCCATATGCGCGCCAGTAGTGCGACCGCAGCCGATCCGCCTCGGCCCGGTCGACGCCGATGGCCTGCACCACATAGTCGGTCATCAGCACCTCGATCTGATCGAACAGGCGCATATGAGGCGGATACAGGGTGTTGTCCAGATCGAACACCCATTGGGTGACGTGGGAAAAGGCGGGTTTGACCATGGGGTTGGGTTTAGGGCGTGGCGAATTGGTTTTCAATGCCGCACTTGATCCGAAGGGCCGGAGGCGGATAGACATGTCCGAACCAGGAGATGAACCGCCCGATGCCACAATCCAGACAGCCGTCCAAAGACGCCTATAGCCTGATACTCGAAGCGATTGATGTGGGCGTTTACAAGCCTGGCGACCGGCTGGTCGAAAGCGAGCTTGCCGAACGGTTTGGCGTGTCGCGCACCCCCATCCGTGAGGCATTGCAGCGGCTAGAGACGCAATCGCTATTGGAACGGGACGGGCGTTCGCTGATCGTAGCTTCGCTGGACCATAACCAGATGGCTGAACTTTATGTGGTGCGACGCGAGCTGGAAGGGCTGGCCGCAAGCCTGGCCGCCAAGCATGCGACCGAAGAGGAAATCCGGGTACTACAGGATATGGTCGCCGCCGATGATGCGCTGGTCGATGATCCCACCGCGCTGTCGCGCGCCAACCGTCGGTTCCATGAGCAGATCCATTTGGCCTCGCATAACCGCTATCTGGTGCAGCAGTTGGACCTGGTGCATCGCACTATGGCGTTGATGGCAACGACTTCGCTGGCTGTTCGCGGGCGCGGAGAGATTGCCCAAAATGAACACAAGGCAATCGTCGAGGCTATCGCTGCGCGCGACGAAGAGGCCGCCGCACGCGCGTTGAAGGAACATATCTCGGTCGCCTTCATGACTCGTCTGAAACAGGATGCCGTTCGGCGTGAAGCCTAAGCGTCAGGGCAGTTTCACGTCTTCTCCGGCCTGTCCGTGCTGTGTTTTGTCCCAGAAGAAAGGATTGCTGACCAGCTCCCACAGGGCTTTGTAGGCCGCCAGAACGCCCAGCGGAAAATACAGGGGCATGGTGGGAACCCAGGGCAGCAGAAAACGTCTTTCCTTGGCTGCTACAGCCAGAATTCCGACGACCAGACTGGTGATCTCGGCGGCGACGAAAAGACAAACAAGACCGAAGATGACATTGTTTGACAGGATCTGATCCAGCGGGCCGGGCTGACCCAGGGTTGTCAGCCAGAACAACCACAGGACCGGGGCCAGTAGAAACTGTCCGACTGTACCCAGAAAGAACGCCTGCACGCCCAGAAACCGTTTTACCCCCAGATCATTAAGCAGGCGCAACGGCGCGCGCATGTGCACAAGATAAGTGACCATGAACCCCTTGAGCCAGCGCGACCTTTGCTTGACCCAGGGCCAGGCGCGGAAATTCGCTTCTTCAAATGTGGTGGTGTTGACCATCTCGGTCCGGTATCCAGCGCGGCTGAGCCTTACCCCAAGGTCGGCATCCTCGGTGACGTTATGCGCGTCCCACCCACCCAGTTCGACCAGCTTGTCGCGTCGAAAGAAAAAGGTTGTGCCCCCCAACGGAACGACCAGACCCATGCGGGCAATCCCTTGCAATATGACGCGGAACCAGCTGCTGTATTCGATCGTAAAACAGCGCGAGCGCCAGTTTGTTCTGGGATTGTAATAATCCAGGACGCCCTGAAGGCAGACTACGTCCTCGTCCATGCGCGCGAATGTGGAAACGACGCGTTCAAGTTGATCGGGCTGCGGCGCATCTTCGGCGTCCCAAACCCCCAGGATTTCACCTCTGCAAAAATCCAGCGCGTAGTTCATGGCGCGAGGCTTTGTCGTCAGCCCGTTCAACGCGGGTACTTCAACTATCCGGATCCAACTGGGCAGGTCGACACTGGAAAGCGCAGTACGCGTGACCTCGTCGGATTCCTCTAGCACAAGAATGACGTCCAGCAGCGCTTTGGGATAGGTCAGACGATGCAACCGTCTGATCAGAGCATTCGCGATTTCGCGCTCCTTGTACAGAGGGACTAGGATCGATACGCAAGGCCGTTTGCCAGCTGACATATGTTTGTCGGCCGTGTCGTGGTCGTTTTGAGGTTTCGTTAGAAAGGCTATCAATCCCGCGACGCGAAGTACCATGAACATGATAAGCGAGAGCGTCGCTAAGGTGACTAGAAGTGCTAGTCCACTGGCGGGGAAGACTGTGAAAAAGAACACAATGGTGATCACGCCGACAACAGGCCTCATCCGCGCGTTTAACGTCCATGAACGGCAGCTTTGTTCAGCGGGGACACGAACCTCTGCGGCTTGTGCAAGGTGGCTTGAATGTACACGAGCGATTTCCCGGTCAATGTGTTCGGCCGGCGCTAGGACAGGTATTACGGTGTAATCTGTGTTTTTGAATGCGGCGCGTACCGTATCAAAATGGTCGGGCCGAGATGTCGCTATCAAAAGGATCGGACCAACGTGTTTCCATGGGACGACATTGTTCTGTAGCCAGAAATCCACGGGTTTCAGGCGGCACGCGTCACTTTCCGCGGGAAAAAGATCCAAATCCGCGATTTGCAGCCCGGACTGTTCCGCCAGTGCATGTAGGACATCCTGCCTCTCCACCCAACCTTCGCCAACCAGTATTTCGCCCAGCGGAGCGTTCTGCCGGGTCTGAAGGTGCAACGCTTTTTCCAACTGATTGTGGGTAATCAACCCACGATCCAACAGGCAGGCGCCCAAGGGTTTCCTGACCTTCGGAGGTATCGGTCTTGCCCGCGCAAAATGCTGCCGGTTCAGTGCGACCATGAAAAAACCCTGACACGTTTGACCGCTGTCAGGGTTCATCTATTAAGGTTAACAACCGGTTAACCTTGTTCAATGCAGGCTTATGCCTGTGCTTTTTTGTCCGCCATTGCCGTGGCGAAGCGCTCGAACAGGTAAAAGCTGTCTTGCGGTCCGGGCGAGGCTTCGGGGTGGTATTGTACCGAATAAACGGGCCGGTTGGTCATGCGGATACCGCAGTTGGAACCGTCGAACAGCGAACGATGCGTTTCAACCACGCCCTCTGGCAGTGTCTGCGCGTCGACAGCAAAGCCGTGGTTCATCGAGGTAATCTCGACCTTGCCGGTTTCCAAATCCTTGACCGGGTGGTTTGCGCCGTGGTGGCCGTGGTTCATTTTGACCGTTTCACCGCCCAGTGCGAGGGCCAGCATCTGGTGACCTAGGCAAATGCCGAAAACAGGCAGATCTGTGGTGTCCAGAACCTCTTTGATCATTGGTACAGCATATTCGCCCGTCGCTGCCGGGTCGCCTGGGCCATTGGACAGGAACACACCGTCAGGATTGTGGGCCAGTACTTCGGCAGCAGTGGCTGTAGCGGGTAAAACGGTCACGTCACAACCGACCGAGGCCAGACACCGCAGGATGTTGCGCTTGGCACCAAAATCCAGCGCCACGACCTTATGGGCAGGCGCTTCTTGCCGTGTGTAGCCATCGGGCCAAGCCCAACGCATTTCGTCCCAACGATAGCTTTGGGCGCAGGTGACATCTTTGGCCAGGTCCATTCCTTCCAGCCCGGCAAAGCCACGGGCAGCAGAGACTAGTGCTTCAATATCGAAATTGCCGTCGGGATCATGCGCCAACGCAACATGAGGGGCGCCTTGCTGCCGGATTGCGCGGGTCAGGCGGCGGGTATCCACGCCACCGATTGCGATGCGTCCACGGCGGGCCAACCATGTCTTCAACTCTTCCGCCGAACGCCAGTTCGATGGTTCGGTCGGATCCCATTTTACCACCATGCCAGCGGCGACAGGATCGCCGGTTTCGTCATCCTCGGGGTTAACGCCGACATTGCCGATATGCGGGAAGGTGAAGGTAACGACCTGACCTGCGTAAGATGGGTCGGTCATGATCTCCTGATACCCGGTCATGGCAGTGTTAAAGCACAGTTCAGCCACGGTTTGACCTGTGGCACCGAAACCCGTCCCGTAGAACAGTGTGCCGTCGGCCAAAGCCAGACATGCGGTGGGCTTGGACGGGACGTTCTGGGCCATGGCGCGACTCTCCTGCAAGGTAAACCGGCGCATACCTAAGAGGGTTAAGCGCTTGGGTCAAGCCTGTTCAAATTTTGGGCTATATATAAAAATCAATAACTTAGCGATATTCACCCCCTGTTGTATCACGCTTTTTGTTTCGATATGGTCGGGGTTCCTTTTCCATGGGGATGGACAGATCATATGGATATGCGATCACGGGTGAACTCTGCCCTGAAGCAAGCAATGAAAGACAAGGAGGCCGAGCGTCTGTCGACGCTGCGGTTGATCAATGCTGCAATCAAGGACCGCGATATCGCATCGCGCGCCTCGGACAACGAAGAGGTCAAGGGCTGCGGTGATGCCGAGGTTCTTGAAATCCTTGGGAAAATGACCAAGCAGCGCAAGGAAAGCGCCCGTGCCTATGAAGAGGGTGGGCGGCTGGACCTGGCTGAACGTGAACTGCGTGAGGTTGAGGTCATCGAAGAATTCCTGCCCAAGCAGTTGGATGATGATGAGGTCTCTCAGGCGATTCAGACGGCGATCACGACCACAGGTGCTGGCTCGATCCGGGACATGGGCAAGGTGATGGGCGAGCTCAAGACGCGTTACACCGGACAGATGGATTTCGGAAAGGTCGGACCGATGGTCAAAGACCATCTTTGTGCGGCATCAAGCAACGGCTGCTGATCTTCTTCTGGTAGACAGCAACACTTACTGCGCGACAGGTTCGCGCAGTTTTTGCGTCAGATCACCGTACAGCGCTATGCGCTCTTCCTCTGAGAGAAACGAGCCGATTTCCACTTCTCTACCGTCGCCTGTCAGGGTTACGTAGTTCGGAACCGGGCCGCCGTGTTTGTGCATCTCTGGCCGGGCCCAATACCGGTTGCAAACCCATTCCTGCTGGCCGGTGCGGGGGTTGTGGTGAACAAGACGCGCCTGAGTTCCCGTCAGAGTGAACACTTCGAACACACTGCGAGATGTGTAGTTCGCCTGAATAGCCAGCCAAAGCCCCAAAACCGTCACCAATAGGAACGGTAACAAGCCCCACAGCACCGCTGAGCCAAGCACAGCCATTAGCGGAAGCAGTCCGAATATAAAAAGCGAAAACACAACTCGGATCGCCCAGCGAGGCGGCAGAGAGTTATGTGGCCAAAGTCGCAGCTCTTGTTCGGTATTTGAGGTTTGATTCCACTGGTAAGGCATAGATCGAAAATAGCGCGGCAGCTTTTGGTGTCGACGGAAAATGCTCAGGTCACGTGCCCGACGCGGGCCCATGACAAAGCGTCGTCCAGGCGATCATCACCCCAGAAAACCTCACCGCGGACAACGAGGCTTGGGGCACCGAAAATGCCGAGCCGAAGGGCCTGATCCGTTTCAACTTCTAGCGCGGACACGATGTCCGGACTGCGCGCACGGGCCAGAACGATGCGAGGATCCTGCTGGCATCTGTGCAGGGCCTCGGTCATTGCGGCTTCGCTGCCAGCTTCGATGCCGCCCTCGAACCAGATACGGTAGATGTTCTGTGCAAAGGACTTACCCCAACCATCACGCATTCCCAGCAACGCAACCTGATTGGCCAGCGCCAGATCGGAGACGGGATAGGGCGCGGGCAGGTTGGCATGCAAACGGTACTTGGCTGCACGACGCTCGATATCGCGCCACATATAGGCGGATTTTGCAGGTTTCCCGGCGAAGGGGATGTTCTTCTGTTCGGACATAATGGCGCGTACATTGAATGGACGCCAATTGACTGTCGTGTTGTTTTCAACGCACCAGTCATCCATCCGCATGATGGTTAGAAAGCTATATGTACTGCCAATCGAAAACCAGAAATCAATCTTGGACATTGGATTCCTCCGGACCTGTTGGATAAGGAGTTGCCCCTAGAATAGCCTGTCCTGCAGGTTCTGGCGAATATTCTGAAAACAAGGGAATGCAAAATGAAAAGCCCCGCCAATTTGGCGGGGCTTTCTTTAGATCTTATGGGATCAGTGGGCGTGGCCCTTGTCCCAGTCTTCCTGCTTGGGCAGCTGCTCGAACGTGTGTTCGGGCGGCGGGGTGGGCAGGGTCCATTCCAGCGTATCCGCATATTCGTTCCACGGGTTGTTCCGCGTTTCCTTAGCGCCACGGAACAGGGCGTAGAACACGATGCCGAAGAACAGCAGGAACGAGGCGAACGAGATGAACGCACCAATCGACGATACAAAGTTCCACTGGGCGAATGCCTCGGGATAGTCGATATAGCGACGCGGCATGCCCTGACGACCCAGGAAGTGCTGCGGGAAGAACGTCAGGTTAGCGCCGATGAAGAACATCCAGAAGTGGATCTTGCCCCAGAACTCGGAATACTGACGACCGGTCATCTTGCTGAAGTAGAAGTACACGCCTGCAAAGATCGCGAACACAGCCCCCAGCGACATCACGTAGTGGAAATGAGCAACCACGTAGTAGGTGTCGTGATAGGCGCGGTCAATACCGGCCTGCGACAGAACCACACCGGTCACACCGCCGACGGTGAACAGGAACAGGAAGCCAAACGCGAACAGCATCGGTGTCTTGAACTCGATGGAACCGCCCCACATGGTCGCAATCCACGAGAAGACCTTAACGCCTGTCGGAACCGCGATGACCATCGTGGCCAACATGAAGTAGGCCTGCTGACGCAGCGACATGCCGACGGTGTACATGTGGTGCGCCCACACGACAAAGCCCAGAACACCGATCGCGATAATCGCCCAGACCATCGGCAGATAGCCGAAGATCGGTTTGCGCGCGAAGGTCGCTATCACGTGGCTGATGATGCCGAAACCGGGCAGGATCACGATATACACTTCCGGGTGGCCGAAGAACCACAGAATGTGCTGATACAGGATCGGATCGCCGCCACCGGCCGGATCAAAGAAGGTGAAGCCAAAGTTGCGGTCCATCAGCAGCATGGTGATTGCGCCTGCCAGAACCGGCAGGGACAACAGAATCAGCCACGAGGTGACGAAGATCGACCAGCTGAACAGCGGCACCTTGAACAGGGTCATGCCCGGGGCACGCATGTTCAGGAAGGTGGTGATCATGTTGATCGCGCCGAGAATCGAGGAGGCGCCCGATACGTGTACGGCAAAGATCGCAAGGTCCATGGACATGCCGCCCTCGGTCGTGGACAGCGGCGGATACAGAACCCAGCCAACACCCGAACCGAGCTGATCGTTACCACCGGGGCTGAGCAGCGAAGCCACACCCAGCGACGTACCAGCGACGTACAGCCAGAAGGACAGGTTGTTCATCCGCGGGAACGCCATATCAGGCGCGCCGATCTGCAACGGCATGAAATAGTTGCCAAATCCGCCGAACAGGGCCGGGATGACTACGAAGAACATCATCAGAACACCATGGTAGGTGATCATCACGTTCCACAGGTGACCATTCGGGGTACACGGATCAGCCATGAACCCTTCGAGGCACATATACTGCACACCGGGGTGCATCAGCTCGAGCCGCATATAGACAGTCATCAAAACCGAAATCAAACCGGCCAAAGCCGAGAAGATCAGGTAAAGAATCCCGATATCCTTGTGGTTGGTCGACATGAACCAGCGCTGGAAAAAGCTGCGCTCGTCTTCATGATCATGACCATGAATGGCTGCGTCTGCCATTAGGTGCCTCCTGTTACAATTCTACCGCGCAGCCGAAAGTCTCCGACGCGCGGGATTCCTGCTGGTTTTAGATTGCGAATGGGGCGCCTTCAATGGTCGAGTTTGATCTGGATCAAGAATAATTGTCGCGGGTCGCGGGGCCACTCGCTTATTTTCGACCAAAATCAGCTGTTAGCTGGGTATCACGTCAGGATTTTCAAGGGCTCGGCCTTGGGTTTCAATTCGTCGCTTGACCCGCGCTGGGGCGCACAGCAGAACTGGTGTCGATATCGCGCTTGGAGAACAAACATGACCGCTTACGATACCGACAACATCTTCGCCAAGATCTTGCGTGGGGAAATCCCTTCGACACGTGTGTACGAGGATGACGAGAGTTTGGCGTTCATGGATATCATGCCTCGGTCTGACGGGCATTTGCTGGTGATCCCAAAAACTCCGTGCCGCAATCTTCTGGACGCGACGCCTCAGCAGCTTGCGGCAGTCATCGCAACAGTTCAAAAGCTATCGAACGCTGTGGTGAACGCATTTGAGGCTGATGGCGTCACCGTACAGCAATTCAACGAAGCCGCCGGAGGGCAGGAAGTCTTTCACCTACATTTCCACGTTCTGCCACGTCACGAAGCCGTGCCGTTGCGTGCGCCGGGAAAAATGGGGGATTTCGATCTGATCGCGCAGCATGCCGAAAAGATCAAAGCCGCATTGGGTCAATAAATCGACCGAGGAACTGCAAGCGTCTGACCGTAGAACAAAACCGTCGCTGGAATAGAATTGCCGTTCCGATTTGGGGTCGGAACGGCAGACTCGTTACCAAGAACTTTTCCGATGCACTGGGGGCTTCCGGTGCTGACCGGTTAACACACCACTCACTCTAGAACGGTGAATACACCTTACTCTTGAAACGGTCTCGTGTATTCAGTTGAGTGGTTTTTGGGTAAATTTTAGCTTTTGCACCGGGCTACGCCCTAAAGATCAAACTTCTTTTGGAAACAGAGACTCTGTCACGATACGGATTGTTCGCGATCTTCCCAAGTATTGCGCGATTCGCGTCTCTATGGGATTGGCGCGATCGGCTCGAACACGCGAGCAAAGGTTTTTTGCAGCGCAATGTCCACGTCAGCTGTTGTAACGGGCAGCCCTAGATCGACCAGCGAGGTGACGCCGTGCTCACTGATGCCGCAGGGAACGATGCCTGAGAAGTGTTCGAGGTCGGGTTCGACATTGATCGAAATACCGTGAAAGCTAACCCATTTGCGCAGGCGCAACCCAATGGCGGCAACCTTATCTTCGGCAGGTTGACCAGTCGGGGTCAGCGGTTTGTCATCCCGACGCACCCAGACACCAACACGCCCGTCGCGGATTTCACCGGTGACATTAAACTCGGCCAAGGACGCGATAACCCATTCCTCAAGCTGCTTTACAAAGCGCCGCACGTCCTTGCCGCGCTTGTTCAGGTCAAGCATCACATAAGCAACCCGTTGGCCAGGGCCATGATAGGTATATTCGCCGCCCCGCTTTGCCTCGTAGACAGGGAACCGGTCGGGATCGGTCAGATCACTTGCTTTGGCCGAGGTGCCAGCCGTGTAAAGCGGCGGGTGTTCCAGAAGCCAGATACACTCATCCGCGTCGCCGGCTGCGATAGCCGCAACGCGCTTTTCCATAAAGGACAAAGCCTCGTCATAGTCGGTCAAACCGTCTGTGATCTTCCATTCCATGAGGGCCTCATACCCCGCAGACGAAGCGTTGAAAAGAGGTCAGGCGGCCTCGGTCAGGCACCGCTGTAGTACTTGGGAATAGGTCTCGGAGCCCTGAGCGCCTGTTAGCAAGTATTTACCCCCAAAGACCATGGATGGCACGCCCGAGATTCCACGGCTGGTCCAAAACTGCTGCTTTTCGCGTACCGGCCCCACATGCGCACCCGATGCAAGCGCTGCCTGTGCTGCGTCACGATCCAACCCTACAGCTTGCACCGCATTCAGCAGTACCTCGGTGTCTGATACATCCAGGCCATCCGTGAAATAAGTTTTGAACAGCGTTAGTTTCAGCGGGTGTTGTTTGCCCTGTGACTCAGCCCAATCCAAGAGTTGGTGAGCTGCGAATGTGTTAACGATCCGGCTGTCGTCGTTGAAGTTAAAGGTAAAGCCAAGTTCGCCCCCGATTTGAACCAAGCGCTCGCGGGCCTGTTGGCTTTGTTCCGCCGTCGAGCCGTATTTCTCGGTTATGTGCTCGCGCAGGTTTTGGCCCTCGGGGGGCATATTCGGGTTTAACTCGAACGGGTGCCACCGGAGGCGTGCCAGAACGTTTTCCTGTTGCAACGCGATGTCCAATTGCCGAAATCCCACGATGCACCAGGGGCAGACCACATCTGATACGATATCCACCTGAATGACGGGGCGTGGGTCTGGTGTGGTCATGTCGGAGGGCTCCTGTTCAGGGCGATATGCAAAGAATTCACCGGTACAGATATGAGCAGAAAAAAGGAATTCAATCCGGCGTGTTTTTGAGTCTTCACATCCCGTTCCGCACCGTCTATACGCCCCTTTACCAAGTCACATACAGTGCGGTCGTGGCGGAATTGGTAGACGCGCAGCGTTGAGGTCGCTGTGGGGTAACACCCGTGGAAGTTCGAGTCTTCTCGACCGCACCATCCCCCCTCAGATGTCAGTCTTTTCTTAAAGAAACCTTGTGTAGAGATGCACCAGTTCGGACCGGACTGTGCAAACCTCTATTTCCTGTCTCGCCCGTGAGGCTAGGGATGTGTATGAGTCGGAGGCTAGACCATTCGGGAAAGGTGCAGATGTCTCAGGCCATTACCGTCTTCACGACAATGAAAAACGAAGGCCCCTATATGTTAGAGTGGGTGGCCTTCCATAAATCCCTTGGGGTGGAACACTTTGTGATCTTCACCAACGCCTGTGAAGATGGCACGGACGACATCGCGCGCAGGCTTCAGGATCTGGGCATTGCCACACACGTTCCCAACGAAGTGAAAGAAGGCGGGAACCCTCAGCATCAGATGTTGCGGCGTGCGCGGCGCCAACCCAAGGTCAAAGAGGCTGATTGGCTGTTGTGCCTCGACGTGGACGAGTTCTGGAACATCAGATGCGGTGATAATGGATTCGGGGCTTTGATCGCCGAGGTTGAGGACAGGGCTGGTCAGCCCGTCGATGCTATTTCGTTTGCCTGGAAGCTATTCGGCAGTTCAGGGAATATCAGCTTCGAAGATAAACCGGTGACCGAGGCGTTCTCGATGGCGGATCAGCCTTATCCGTACCATTCGGGTCGGGCGTATGGCCTGAAAACCCTGTTTCGAAACAATGGAAAATTCACGCGTTTTGGGCCGCACCGCCCAAAAGGGTTCGAAGACGAAGCGGCGGCCGACATTGCGTGGTCGGATGCTGGTGGCAAGCTGTTTCCGGCGGATAAGGTGGGGTGGCGAGCCTGGCGGGGGTTTGACCATTCGCTTGGGCGCTTGCACCATTATTCGGTTCGGTCTTTGGACGGGTTCCTGATCAAGCGTGATCGGGGAAGAACTAACCATATCCGCGTGGACCAAGGGCAATCCTATTGGACGGACATGAATGCCAATAAAGAGGTCGACCAATCAATCCTGCCTGCCGCTCGCAAGTCTGCTCCGGTTCTTGGACAACTGAAAGCGGATCCTGAATTGAACAGGCTGCACCAACAGGCCTGCGACTGGCATCGGGCCAAGATCGCGGAAATCAAGCTGCGCCCCGACTGGGTCGAGTTTCGCGGCTGGCTGGCTGAGAACCTGATCTGATAGCCATGGCGGACGACCTTTCAAAAGAACAGCTTCAACCCGAACATCCCGAGCGTAAGACGGGGTATGAGCGGATCCTTACAGATCCGCCGCCACCGTGGTTTGTCGAGCTTTACCCGGGTGGAGACGGAACGGGGTTCTTGCAGAAACTCGACCGTCATTCGATCCTGTTTCACCAACGCTCGGCGTCACAACTGGTGATCAGCTTTGACAATATCGCTAACGCCAACGACCTGTCTTTTGCGCGCGAACCCTGGGGTTGGAAGTTCTTCCGGGATGAAGGGTGGTCGCATATGGGGGTCTTTGCGCGCTCTAAGGCGTGGTACCGCGATCCTGAAATCATCGGATATTTTCAGGGTAAGGCGGCCGAAGGCTTCTTTGACAGGTTCGACAAGGTTGTCTTTGCCGGGGCGTCAATGGGCGGGTTCGGGGCGCTGACCTTCTCCGCTCTGGTGCCCGGCGCGACGGTTATTGCCTTCAATCCTCAGACCTCGTTGGATGAACGTCTTGTACCTTGGGAAACCCGATACCGGTTTGGTCAGGTGCAAGATTGGGATTTGCCACTGGGGGATGCTGCGCAAACGGTGGCAAGTGCAGGTCGGGCCTACGTTTTCTATGATCCGTTCTTCGACCTTGACCGACGGCAGGTCGAACGGCTGCAGGGCGACAATGTTTTTCTACTAAAAACGTGGTTTTCAAACCATTTTGCCGCGCCGATGTTGCGCAAGCTGGACATCCTGAAACCTGTTATGCTGGGGGCGATGGATGGATCGTTAGAGCCCGCGGCTTTTTACAAGATGATGCGCGCGCGTCGCAGGCTACCGATGTTTATGCGGGGCATCGAGGGTATGGCAGGCGACCGTCATGACATGTTGGTTCGGCAAGCGCGTCAGCGGTTTCGCAGGCTTCGCCGGGCTGCAATGGCTGCGGCAGACGACGCATCATGAGCGCTGCGCGTGGTGTCTTCATCGGTCAGCGCCGCGACCGTATGGGTGCGCGCTTACTGATGATGCTGACCTGTATCCGCCTGGCCGAGGATTATGGTACCGACTACCGTGTCAACTGGTTCCCGCAGGGGGCGGACGCGCCAGAGTTGGACTACCCGCACGAGCTGTTCACGCAAGAATGGCTGGATGTTCATTTTGCAAACGCCGACGACTTTGACGCGCTGAGCAAAGACGCCAAACCGATCTGGGCATTTCAAAGCGATGCAACCCCGGACAAGTTGATCGCGCATCTCGACGCAGGCCGCTCGGTGCTTGTGGAAGAAGGGTTTGAGGTGCTCGCCTTCCCGTGGGAGGATATCGAAGCGATCCGCCCGCGCTATCGTGACTTCATTCACCGGATTGGCTTCACGGATGAACTCCGAAAGGTCATGGATCGGGCAGATGAGCGGTTATCGGGGCAGGGGGTTTCAGCCTATCATATCCGGCGTGGTGATATCCTGAATGGCCTACCGTGGAAGCACACGACCTGGCCTGCCAAGATCGAACCCGAGGAGTTCTACGAGGCGCATCTTGAAAAAGCGGCTGGTCGTGCGGCGATCATGTTCTCGGACCAGCCAGAACTGATCACGCGGTTTCAAAGGCGGTTTCCGAACCTGTTGCAAATGTCGGATATCGCGGACGTCTCGGGCATGACACGGGCACAGCGCGACTTTCTAGAGCTTTACACGATGTCGCGCGCAGATCAGGTGGTCGCACCCGTAATCAGCGCCTTCTCAATGGCGGCCGCGCGCATTTCAGGGCGACAGCGCAAAGTGTTTCGCGACGTCCTGACCGAGGGCGAGATGTCCGAAGCCTATGAGGCTGCGATTACCCGATTGAAAGGTCCATTGGACAAGTTTTTGAACCCGTCCGAGGCGGCGCATATCTATTCCAAAGTGTTATTCCACTTTAATCGCCTGAATGCCGAAGATCGTACTAAAGAGGCGTCCAGCTTGGGCGATAAGCTATTACACGCAGGCGCCGATAACGCATTCCTACCGCTTTTGCAGGCCCTGAACCTGTTCTACCAAGGACAATGGGATGCCGCTTTAGGACTTGTGGACGCTGTCTTGCAGGATCCAAATGTGTGGCCCGAAGACCATGCCGTTCTGTGCGCTCTTAAGGCTGCTGCGTTGGGTGAAAAACGCAAGCGTTGGCAGGCGGCGCAAGCGTTCAGCCAGGGATTTTGGGCAAAGCCGATCCGGCCCGACGTTTTGGTGTTTGGGTCGAGGGTGGTGTACCGGGATCACATTTCACTTCGGCTGTTCCCTCCGACCGATTGGGAGTTGCAGAAGGTTATTCGCAGGCCATGGTTCAACTTCAACGCTCACGTTGCACAACGAAAAGTCCTCGTACGGTTGCCATGTAACTTCGATTTTCTGCTTATGGACTGGTGGGATTTGTCGCTGGACCAGAAAGCCCGCAGATTGTTCAGCAGCACACCGCGGTTGCAGCGCCTTGTGGATGGTCTTGCCCGCATGACGGATTTTCCGAACACAGACGTCCGAGTGCAGAGCTTTCGAACCGTGCTGAGCGTGCATACAGGGGAAATCACCGCAACCAAAGCGGTCGACTTGATGCGTCGCGTTGTTGCCGAAGCGCCCGAGAACCCTTTGTATCACAAACGACTGGCCGGGCTCTTTGAAGCCGAAGGAGACGCGACCAACGCACGTCTCGCAATGGCAGATGCATTAGCTTGTGATCCAGGTAACCTGTTTCTTGTCTTTGCGATGGGGCGCTGCCTTGAACGGATTGGCGCAACAGAACAAGGGCACAAACAGATTATTCAAGCCGCAGACATGGACAAGAACACGGCAGCTATTCAGGGCGAAGCCGGGCGCATTCTTCTGCAAAGGGGCGACAGGAAAGCGGCCCGGCTTTATTTGCGGGCTGCGAAAGACTTGTGTCCGGCATATCAACGCTTTTCCAACCAACTGCAGCGCGCAGGAGGAGGAGCCTCTTGATTTTGCTTGGTTACACTCGGAATTGAACGTAGGAAGTTTGTAAGATCAAAAATGATATGTTCAGCCAGAACAAGGTATCGACAGGGCGATTGGGACACCCAGGAATGAGCGACGAAGAATCACGGTTTATCAGCATCACCCCCATGAAAAACGAGGGGCCCTTCGTGCTGGAATGGGTGGCGCATAATCGGGCGATTGGCGTTGATCAGATCGTCGTGATGACCAATGATTGCACCGACGGTACAGATGCTTTGTTACAGAGGCTTGATGAGATGGGTGTGGTGACCCATGTCGACAACAACTCTCGTCGCCGGACAAGCCCGCAAAAGCGCGCTTATAACGCGTTTCTTAAGATGGAGATTGCACGCCCGCAGGACTGGGTGATCGTGATCGACGCGGATGAACATATCAACGTCAAGACGGGCGACAACACTCTGCGTGCGCTGACACAGGCTATTCCGGATGCCAAAACGATTTCGATGACATGGCGGTTGTTCGGAAATGCGGGAATTGTCCGATATGAAGATCGGTTCCTGTCCGATCAGTTCCGCAAAGCCGCGCCCGAAAGGATTATCCGCCCGCCACAGGCATGGGGCTTCAAGACGATGTTCCAGCGCGGGCTATGGGACGCGCTGGGCGTCCACCGGCCGAAACGCGCGACCGTCGAAACGATGGAAGAGTGTCACTGGTACAACGGTTCTGGCCAGAAAATGCCCGAGCATTACTATGACAAAAGCTGGCGGTCGACACGCGCGTCTGTTGGGTATGAATATGTTCAACTTAACCATTATGCCCTTAAATCCTGTGAAAGTTATCTGGTCAAAAAGATGCGCGGGCGGGCGCACCACTTGGGCGAGAGTCTGGGTCTGGAATATTGGAACATGATGAACCAGAACGCGACGACCTGCACATCCATTGACGCTGTTCTGGAGCGTAAGCGCGCGCTGTATTACGAGATGCTGGCTGACCCGGAAATCGCGCGATTGCACCACATGTCTTGTGATCTCCACAGGCAGCAGATCGCGCAGCTACGCGAGCAGCCTGAAATGCAAGAGTTGATGCAGCAAATGACGTCTGTCTCGGCCGAGAATACGGCCTCATGATGCAGTTGTATCCTGACGCCGGAGACATATGATGCTGTGGCTGCATTTGGGTATGCCCAAAACCGGAACAACAGCGCTGCAGGGGTTCTTGCGCGGCAACCAGCCCGTCCTTGATCAGATCGGCTTGCGTTACATGGAAACCGGCCGACGCAGGCTGGACGGTAATCCTCGACTTGCGATCAGCCATAACATCATCGCGTTCCACATGAACCAAAGCGATCAGCCAATGGATCCTTTCCGGGCAGGGATGACCTCGGAATTTGATGCGCATTCAGGGCAAACCTGTGTCGTGTCATCCGAGATGTTCTATTCCTGCGATTTCGAGAAGCTGGCGCAGGTCTTTGCTGAAATTCCGGCGCGCGACCTGCGAATTGCATTTTACTGCCGCCGGTACTCGGATTTTTTCGAAGCCGATTACAAACAACGCGCCAAGAACGGACGCTTACCCGTTGTCGGTACTGATTACATCCGTTCCCAATTGTCCCAAATTGAAGCGGACCCTGCAGCCTTTAGCTTCACGTCGCGGGTTGAGCAAATCCGAAAGGCGTTTCCAGGCGTGACGATTGTTCCCTCGGTGTATGAGCGCGAGCAGATGACCAATGGCCATGTCGTGGACGATTTTCTGTCGCGGATCGGAACGCCATTGCCAGAAGGATATGCTACAGGGTCACCATCCAACCCGTCGCAATCGCGCGCCGCCAGCGAAGCCTTTGGGGTCGTCACGCGGGCGCTGGGGCGCAAGAAAAGTCGCCAGATCAGACGATTGATATCCGAAGACCCCGTCATGGTGCGGCGCCACGATGTTTTGGAGCCGGACGAACGGGAATGGTTGGATACCCTTATGTCAAAGCAGGATGTTGCGTTTCAGCAGGAGTTCTTTCCCGATGCGCCGCAGGTGTTCGCACCGAAACAGCTCAACGCGAGCGAACTTGAGTTCCGCCGGGACACTCCGCAGGAATATCAGGCGTTCAGCAAAGCGTCCGAGATCGTCTTTCGAATGGCGCTGGAGAGCTGATCGCGACCTAATCCAGCTCAATTTCCTGACGCTGGCGTCCGGTCGTCTTGTCAAAAATCAGAATGCGGTTGTCATTTGTCACGACGGCGTACCAGTTGCTGCCGATTGTCAAAGCTTGGGCCTTGGCGCCATCGGGCAAGGCGATCTCGTCAGGAAGGGTGGGGGTTCTGTCCGTTAGCCGGATGACAATCAGTGCGAATGTCACTAGAACGCCGCCAATCATCACCGCGGTCAGCAGCATGACCATCCGCCGCAGCAGTCGAATCTGCGGCGTTTCCAGCGGTTCTTGAGGTTCGGAAGGGACAGTCATGGGCACTCGCCAGATTGAATTTCACATCGCGGACGATCCGCCGCCTCGTCTTGATAAGGCGCTTTCGCGTGATGTTCCACCCGAGGAAAACCTGTCTCGCACCCGTTTGGGCAAATTGATCGAAGAGGGCGCTGTCCTGATCAACGGGTCCGAGGTGCGCGACCCCAAGGCCAAGGTGTCCGCCGAGGCGGTTGTGGTGATCACAGTAGCCGAAGCCGAAGACAGCCATATCGGCCCCGAGGATATCCCGCTGGACGTCGTTTACGAAGACGCCGATTTGATTGTTGTGAACAAGCCCGCAGGCATGGTGGTGCATCCGGCCCCGGGATCGCCCAGCGGAACTTTGGTAAACGCGCTGCTGCATCATTGTGACGATGACTTGTCCGGTGTCGGGGGGGTAAAGCGCCCGGGGATCGTACACCGGATAGATAAGGAAACCAGCGGCTTGCTGGTTGTTGCTAAATCGGATGCTGCACATCATGGGTTGGCGGCCCAATTCGAAGCCCACAGCGTCGAGCGTTATTATCGTGCGGTGTGTTACGGTGTACCCGACGCAAACGACCCGCGTTTGCGTGGCGTAAAGGGCGTGAGTTTTGAGCCCGGCAATGTCATGCGTCTGACTACGCAACTGGCGCGACACAAAACCGACCGTCAGAAACAGGCCGTTCTGTTCCACGGAGGCCGCCATGCGGTGACACGGGCTCGGTTGGTTGAAACTTTTGGCACTCCGGCTGGTTTGGCGTTGATTGAGTGCTGGTTGGAAACGGGTCGTACGCACCAGATTCGCGTGCACATGGCCCATGCGGGCCACGGTCTGGTTGGCGATCCGGTCTATGGCGGTAAGCGTAAACTGGCCGCTAAGGCGTACAGCGCGGAAACCGCAGAGCTTGTTCGTGCGTTCCCGCGACAAGCGCTGCACGCCGCTGTTTTGGGTTTCGAACACCCGGTTTCGGGCGAAAACCTGCGGTTTGAAGCGGATCTGCCCGCCGATATGGAAATTCTGATTGAACAGCTGCGCAAGCCGTTGTCATAATGCGCAAACACCTGTGAGTAACACGTTCTTTTCTTTCCTTTATCAATCGTTAATCCCAAACTGTTAACGGTACCTCTTGAACGGATGGGGATGACCTCCCATATCCTATGTTAACAACTTAAACATTTGTCGGAGGGACATGAATTATGGCAAATTACGCAAATCTCCCCGCGCCGACGCCGGAAGGCGGACTGAACCGCTATATGCAGGAAATTCGCAAGTTTCCCCTGCTTGAGCCAGAAGAAGAGTACATGCTCGCCAAGCGCTGGGTTGAAGAGCAAGATACTGAATCGGCTCATAAAATGGTCACGTCGCACCTGCGTCTGGCGGCCAAGATCGCCATGGGCTATCGCGGCTATGGTCTGCCGCAGGCCGAGGTGATTTCCGAGGCCAATGTCGGGCTGATGCAGGCCGTCAAACGGTTCGACCCGGAAAAAGGGTTCCGTCTGGCGACCTATGCGATGTGGTGGATTCGCGCCTCGATTCAGGAATATATCCTGCGGTCGTGGTCGCTGGTGAAACTGGGCACGACCTCGGCGCAGAAAAAGCTGTTTTTCAACCTGCGCAAGGCCAAGGCACGTATCGGCGCGCTGGAAGAAGGTGACTTGCGCCCCGAGAATGTCGCTCAGATCGCCAATGATCTTGGCGTTACCGAAGCGGAAGTCATCAGCATGAACCGCCGGATGTCCGGTGGCGATGCCTCGCTGAACGCGACCGTTGGGTCCGAGGGCGAAGGCACCATGCAATGGCAGGACTGGCTTGAGGATGAAGACGCCGATCAGGCAGGCGACTATGAGGCGCGCGACGAGCTGGACGCTCGGCGTGAACTGCTGGCGGCCGCGCTGGAGGTGCTTAATGACCGCGAGAAGGACATTCTGACCCAGCGCCGCCTGATGGATCAGCCTGTGACGTTGGAAGAACTGAGCACGCAGTATAACGTCAGCCGCGAACGCATTCGTCAGATTGAGGTACGAGCATTCGAAAAGCTGCAAAAGAAAATGCGCGATCTCGCGCGTGAAAAGGGAATGCTGGGCCAGATGTAATCAGGCCGGTATGAATAAAAGCCCGCCTGCCTGGGCGGGCTTTTTTATTGGGCCAACTGCTGGCGAAATACGCGAACCATGTTCTCGCCCATCACCTTGCGGATTTGCGCCTCGGTCAGACCTTCGCTCAACAGGCCCGAGGTCAGCGCCGCTAGTTCAGATGTGTCAAACGCGGTCTCGACCGACCCGTCGTAATCCGACCCAAGCGAGACGTGATCTTCCCCAACAGTATCGACTGCCGCGTTGATCATCTTGGCCACGCCTGCAGGGGTGATATCCCCGCAGGTTACGTCCGCCCAGTATCCCATGCCGATTACGCCTCCGGTGGCCGCGATCTCTTGCATCAGATCATCGGGAAAGTTCCGTTTGACGGCGCAGAAGCCGTGTAGCCCGCCATGGCTGACGATCAATGGAACGTCCGTCATCGCAATTACATCCCGTGCAACCAAAGGGCTGGAATGCGCGAGGTCGATGACGACGGGCATTTCGGCTAATTGGGCAACAACGTCGCGACCGAATTCCGTCAGTCCGGTGTTCGCCTGTCCGTGCAAGGATGCGCCCAATTCATTGTCAAAGAAGTGCTGAAGGCCAAACACCCGATGACCGGCGTCAAACAGGGCATCCAGATTGGTCAGATCCCCCTCAAGCGCGTGGGCCCCTTCGATGCCGAGGATACCCCCAACAACGGCTTGGCCGCTCGCACGAGCGGCCAGCACGTCTTCCAGATCACTACGGGATTTGACAACTTTCAGTTTTCCGTCCGAGGCCGTCTCGAACTGATGCAGCTTTTCAGCTTGATAGACTGCGCGCTGCATGAGGCTGTCCCAGGTTCGAAGCGGCCAAAGCTGCCCGATCGCCAGGAGGGTGATATTGTCGAACGCATCGGCCGAGTTGGCCTCATAGTTCTGACCAGCAGGGGATTTCGTGACCGCGGTGAAGACCTGCAGGGCAACGTTTCCTTCGATCAGTCGGGGGATGTCCACCTGTCCGCGCGTCCCGCGTTCGGTCAGGTCGCGACTCCATAGCAGGGGGTCAGCGTGCAGGTCGCCTACGATCAAAGTTTCGTGTAACGCGGCGGCTGCATCTGTCACCGGGTACGGCGCGTGGTCGATAACATTGTTGCGTTTGCCTTCGATATAGGACGGCAAAAAAACAAAGAAAATCAACAAGCCAGCGACCATTGCTATTGCTGTCAGCCCGCCGACGCATTTAAGAAATCTGCGCATTCCCGTTTCCTTTCAGTATGCGATGTCAGCTTACGTTCGATTGAAGCAGATAAAAGCCTGACTTCGCGTCCAGACGTTGCTAGAACAGCAGAGATTTTGCCGTTAGCGATAACGATGTTGCGAGAATGTGGGAGGGATCAATGCAAAAACCTGTTCAATGGGGTGTACTGGGCGCCGCGAATTTCGCGCGTCGGTTCATGGCACCGGCCATTCATGCAGCGGACGGGGCGCGGTTTGCCGGATTGGCGACGTCCAGCCCGGAAAAGGCCGAACCTTTTCAAGCGTTTTGCCCGGATCTGACCGTTTACGACAGTTATGATGCGATGCTGGCTGATCCGCAGATCGCGGCGGTTTATATTCCATTGCCGAACCACATGCATGTAGATTGGTCTTTGAAGGCGCTGGACGCTGGTAAACATGTGTTGTGCGAAAAACCGATGACAATGCAGGCACATGAGTTTGACGCCTTGATCGCAAAACGGGATGAAACCGGGTTGCTGGCGGCCGAGGCTTATATGATCGTGCATCATCCACAGTGGCAGTTCGCGCGCAAGCTGATCGCGGATGGCGCTATTGGTAAGCTCGTGCATGTGACGGGGTCGTTCAGTTTTGACAATCGTGAGGAAACCCAAAACATCCGCAATCGTGCGGAAACCGGTGGCGGAGGGCTGCGCGACATTGGTGTCTATGTGATTGGCAGCGCACGGTTCGCTACCGGACAGGAACCGGTTTCGGTACAATCTGCAATCCGGTGGGAGAACGGTATTGATGCCTTCACCGAAATTCGTGCTCAGTTCCCTGATTTTACATATTCCAGTTACGTTTCGATCCGTATGCATCCCCATCAAGAGATGGTCTTTCACGGCGAGGGCGGCGTTATCCGACTGACGACACCGTTCAACGCGCGAGTCTTTGGCGAAGCACGCGTCGAACTGCATCGTCCGGGGCTTGAGGTTCAGGTCACACGGTTCCCCGGCGACGATCACTATAAACTGCAGGTCGAAGCATTCTGTCGTTCAGTGCGTGAAGGGGCGGATTATCCTTGCGCGCTTGAGTTTTCACGAGGAACGCAAGAGGTGATTGACCGCGTGTTCGAAGGTGCAGTGCCGCTCTGACTTGCCACACATGGGCCCCGTGACTTAATCTGGTCGCCACCCAAACAGGAGGCGACCAATGGCTGGCGGCTGGGCGCGTGACGGCGCGGTGAGTGAACAGATCGAGGCGTCGATATCCGACGAACTGGCCCGGATGCAGGCGCAAAAGCGCCCTCAGGGCGAAAGCCTGACCCATTGCGCAGAATGCGAAGAGCCGATCCCCGAGAAACGCAGACTTGCCTTGCCGGGGGTGAAACTCTGTCTGGATTGCCAGCAGGATAGGGACGGTGCGTTTAAAGCGCGGTCCGGGATCAATCGGCGCGGGTCCAAGGACAGTCAGTTGAAATAGCCCATGCCAAAACAGCCCCTGTTGCAGAATGGATTGGTTCTTGGGTTCCTGGCTGCGTTCTTGTGGGGCACGCACAGTGTCATCGTGCGCTATCTGACCAGCGATCTGGGCGGGTTGCAGATTGCCGTTTCGCGCCTGTTCATTGCGGCGTTGGCGATCTATTGCATGTTGCGTCTGATGCGGGTTTCCGTCTCGATCCGGTTGAGTGACTGGAATTTCCGTCTGGCCGTATTGTCGACCGTTGTGAACTATATCCTGTTCCACATCGGGCTTGAACATACCGGCGCGGCCAATGCGATGGTTTTGGAGAACACAGCGCCCTTTTTCGTGTTGGTTTTTCTTTATTTCTTTGCGGATACACCGGTCACGCGAACCGATGTTCTGGCCACAGTTTTGGCCATTCTGGGCGTTTTCCTGACCGTCTTCCGGGACTTTCAGGGAGGTGGAGAGCCCTTATTCGGAGACCTTCTTGAAATCGGGGCCGGGCTAAGCTGGGCGGTCTTCCTGATCTCAAGCAGTCGGGCTATGCGCAATTCGAAATCGACCGGAGAGCGGCTGAACTTCCTGTTCGGCATCTTCTTGTGTTCCGGGGTTCTTCTGCTGCCGCTTGCCGCATTTTCGATGCAGGTTCCAATGGTGAATGACGTCGTGTTCCTGATCCTGCTGGGCGTGCTGCCGACCGCCTGCGCCTATTACCTGTGGTACGAGGCTGCTGCGCGGGTTTCGACCTTGACCGCGACCTTGATGTTTGCGGCCTCGGTCGTGTTCACCTTTGTCAATTCGGCGCTTTTTCTGGGGGCCGCAATCACGCCGATTGCAGCCCTTGGGGGTGTGCTGATCGTGCTGGCCGTGTTTCTGACCACCAAAAACCAGAAATGATCAGCCTTCCATCGCTTCCAGTTCGTCGATAAAGCCCGAGATCATCGACAGGCCCTTATCCCAGAACTTGGGATCGCTGGCGTCCAGCCCGAATGGGGCCAGCAGTTCCTTGTGGTGCATCGAACCACCGGCGCGCAGCATGTCGAAATACTTGTCCTCGAACCCATCGGACCCGCTTGCGTAGACGGAATAGAGCGCGTTCACCAAGCCGTCGCCAAACGCATAGGCGTAGACGTAGAAGGGTGAGTGGACGAAGTGTGGGATATAGGCCCAGAAGGTCTCGTACCCGTCCATGAACTCGAATGCCGGGCCAAGGCTTTCAGCCTGAACGCTCATCCACAGGGCGTTGATGTCGTCGGGCGTCAGCTCACCTTCGCGGCGGGCGGCGTGAAGCTTGCATTCGAAGTCATAGAACGCAATCTGGCGGACGACCGTGTTGATCATATCCTCGACCTTGCCCGCCAGCAGCACTTTGCGCTGTTCGGGGGTTTCGGCCTGATCCAGCATTTTGCGGAACGTCAGCATCTCACCAAAGACCGAGGCCGTTTCGGCCAGTGTCAGCGGGGTAGAAGACAGCATCTCGCCCTGACCGGCGGCCAGTACTTGGTGGACACCATGACCCAGCTCGTGCGCCAGGGTCATCACGTCGCGCGGTTTGCCCAGATAGTTGAGCATCACGTAGGGATGCACGTCGGTCACGGTCGGGTGGGCAAACGCACCCGGCGCTTTGCCCGGCTTCACGGCCGCATCAATCCAGCCCTTGTTGAAGAAGGGGGCCGCGATTTCGCCCATGCGCGGGTCAAACGCGTTATAGGCATCCATCACGGTCTTTTCGGCCTCGTCCCAGCCGACGATGCGCGTGTCTTCCATCGGCAAGGGCGCGTTGCGGTCCCAGACCTGCATAACGTCCAGCCCCAGCCATTTGCGTTTGAGCTCATAGTAGCGGTGGCTCAGCTTGGGATAGGCGGCGACCACGGCTTCGCGCAGAGCCTCAACCACTTCGGGTTCCACGTCGTTCGACAGGTGGCGACCGGTTTGCGCGGTCGGCATATTGCGCCAGCGATCAACAATCTCTTTCTCTTTCGCCTGTGTGTTGTGAACACGGGCAAAGGTTTTGACGTTGTCCTGAAACACCCGCGCCAATTCGCGGGCTGCAGTTTCGCGTTTGCTCCGGTCCTGCTCGGTCAGCAGGTTCAGGGTGCCTTCGATGTTCAGCTCTTCGCCTTCGATGTCAAAAGTCAGACCGGCGATGGTTTCGTCAAACAGACGTTCCCATGCATCGCCGACAACGCCCAGATCGTGCAGGAATTTCTCCAACTCATCAGATAGTTGATAGGGCTTCATCGCGCGGATGCGGCGGAAGACGGGTTCGTACCGGCCCAGATCCGCGTTGGCGTCGAACCGGGCTTTCAGCGCGTCATCGTCGATACGATTGATCTCGAGCGTGAAGAAGACCAGCGGCGTGGTGAAGATGGTAATCTTTTCCTGCATATCCGACAGGAACTTGGCGCGGTCCGCATCGGTGGTCAGCTGGTAGTACCGCAGACCGGCGAAGGACATGATCCGCCCGGCAATGGCGTTGATCTGTTCGTTACGCAGGACGCATTGCAGCAGTCCATCGGCATCCAGATCGGCCAGCTTGCCCTCGTAGTCTGCGGCAAAGGACGCACATTCGCCCTCCAGCCAGTCCAGATCGCGCGACAATTCCGGTGCCTCTTCCGAGCTGTACAGGTCCGTCAGGTCCCATTCCGGCAGGTTGCCAAGATTGTCGGAGCCGCCGACTGCGTTTGCGTCACGGACGGGGAAGGGAAGGTCGCGCATGGATCACCTCGAAATAACAGCTTTCGCCAACATCTAGGCGTGCCGGGCAGGGATCACAAGCGGGGTGTTAGTCAGACAGGGCCGGTTCGCGTTCGGCGGCCATGAAATGCGCCGCCAACTGGTCGAAAACGGGGCCGCGGACCTCTGGCCCTTCCATCAAAACCTCGTGTTCCCCATCAGGGATTTCCACCAGCGTGCCGCTGGGCCAGTTGGCCATGCGGGCGCGGATCGCCTTGCGGTCCACGATCTGTTCATGGGTTCCAAGGAAAGTCAGGCACGGAATGGTGGGGGCGGTCTGCTCCATCAACCAGGCGCATTCGTTCAGCGCTTCGCGCAGCCAGATTGTTGAGGGTGCGCCTAGCACCAACTCGGGGTGGGCGTTCAGCTGATCCTGCATCATCTGATACATCGCTGGATCACGCGTTAGCACGTTGCCTTCAAACGGTTGCGACAGGACGTAGCTTTCCAAAGATGTCGTGGGCGGCGTTTTCTCACCCAGCCCGAACCGAGGGCCCCAATAGGCGGTCAAACGGCTCAGCGGTTTCATCAGCGGCGTGAAGAAAATCCCCCACATCGGTCCGGTGAAGGCGCAGGTGGCAAAATTGTCAGTTTCAAATACAGCCCGCAGGCCAATGGCACCGCCCATCGAATGACCGATGACGTGCCACGGTTTGGGTAGGTCCAGCTCTGTGGCCAGCGCAAAAGCGGCCTGAGCATCCATCTGATAATCCGGTATCGTATCGACATGTCCGACACGCGGGTCGTCCAAAGGGCGATCGGCCAGCCCCTGACCACGCCAGTCGATCGCCAGAAATGCAAATCCACGCCCGACGAACTCGGTCGCGGCATTGCCGTATTTCTCAATATATTCGGTACGGCCGGGAAACATGAACACAGTCCCGACCGCGTCATCCTTTGGCAGCCAGTGAGCCACTCGGATGCGAACCCCGTCAGAGGTCGTAAGCCAATGGGCCTGTCCACCGACGGGTGCGCCGGCCACATCTTCGAACAAAGGGGCCGACGACATTTCCATCAGGCCAGCGCCGATGCCAGTTGCATGGCGACACCCATGTCACCATCGACGGTCAGCTTGCCGGACATGAAAGCACCGGTCGGGTTCAGCTCACCGCTAAGGATTTGTTCGAACGTGTCGACATCCGCGTTCATGGTGACGTCAGCATCTTCGTCGCTGACACGCGCGCCGCTGCCGTCCAGAACAATCGACCCCACACCTTCAATGGCGAACTTGGCGGATGCGCCAAAGCCGCTGTCGGCCAGTTTTTCGTTCAGCGCCGCTGCGGCTTTTTCCAGAGTGTCGCTCATGGTTCTCCTCACTTTGATTTGAGCACAGGGAATGGACATCCTCCTGCGCTACGCTACACTGACCGTTGTTATGAGCATTGCAAGCACCAATCTCAAAGGTATCGTCGCGGCAACCGCGCTGCTAGTCACGTTTTCCATCCCTTGTCTTGCACAGCAGGCAGATTCACGGGATGAAGCCGAGCTATTGCAGCAACTGGCGCAATCAACACCCGATCAAGCGATTGGCATTGATCGTCAACTCAAGTCTCTGTGGTCGCTATCGGGTTCAGCCTCGGCTGATCTTTTGCTGGAACGGGGACGTGAGGCGCTGGATGACGGTGATACAAAGGCGGCTATCGAACATCTGACGGCGCTGACCGATCATGCGCCTGACTTTGCAGAAGGGTGGCACGTACGCGCGTCGGCATTTTTCGGGGTTGAACGGTTTGGCTTGGCCGCCGCTGATCTGGAATATGCGCTGACACTTAATCCGAACCATTACGAAGCGATCTACGGTCTTGGCCTGATCTTTGAGATTGTTGGCCAACCGGACAAAGCGCTGGCTGTCTACGAGCGTGCATTGGCTATACATCCCCATCATGAAGAAGTAACCAATGCGGTGAATCGACTGAAGCCTCAGGTCGAGGGCTCGTCCCTCTAAGGGGCAGGGGGCAAGAGTGAGCGGGTCATCCCGAATCGTGGCCGTACTGGGCCCGACGAACACAGGCAAAACCCATTACGCGATCGAGCGGATGCTGGGCCACCGGACCGGCGTGATCGGCCTGCCGCTGCGTCTGCTGGCGCGCGAGGTCTATGACAAGATCGTCGCCATTCGCGGTCCGTCCGTCGTGGCATTGGTTACGGGTGAGGAGCGGATCGTGCCGCCGCGCACCCAATACTGGGTCTGCACGGTTGAGGCGATGCCCGAGGGGATGGGTGCCGATTTCGTGGCCATTGACGAAATCCAGCTCTGTACCGACCCCGAGCGCGGCCATGTCTTCACCGACCGCCTGCTTCGGTCGCGCGGCACAAGCGAGACATTGTTCCTGGGCTCGGACACCATGCGTGGCCCCATCGCGGCGCTGGTCCCCGAGGCACAGTTCGTCCGGCGCGAACGCATGTCTCAGCTGGTCTATGCGGGGTCGAAAAAGATCAGTCGGATGCCCCCGCGCAGCGCCATCGTCGGGTTCTCGGTCGATAACGTCTATGCCATCGCGGAACTGCTGCGTCGTCAAAAGGGCGGGGCGGCCGTGGTCATGGGTGCGCTCAGCCCGCGCACCCGTAATGCGCAGGTGGACCTTTATCAGAATGGCGAGGTCGACTATCTGGTCGCAACCGATGCCATTGGTATGGGGTTGAATCTGGACGTAAACCACGTGGCGTTTTCCTCGCTGACCAAGTTTGACGGTCGGCGGATGCGGCCCCTGGCCCCCAATGAGCTGGCACAGATCGCAGGCCGGGCCGGGCGCGGCATGTCGGACGGCACGTTCGGTGTCACGGGTGAGGCTCCGCCGCTGGACGAGGGCGTGGCGCAGGCCATCATGGACAGCCGCTTCACGCCGATGAAAAAGCTGAACTGGCGGAATGCTGCCTTGCGGTTCGGATCCATCGAGGCGCTGATCGACTCGCTAGAAGTCAGTCCCGACAACGAAAACCTGCTCAAAGCACGGCCCGCCGACGATCTGAACGTGCTGAAATCGCTGTCACAAGTGACCGAGGTCATGGCCCGCGCCAGCGATCCTCAATCCGTGCGCCTGCTGTGGGATGTGTGCCGAATCCCCGATTTTCGCGGCATCAGCCATTCGGAACATGCCAGCCTGCTCGAGGTGATCTACGGTCATCTGCACGAACGCCAGTCGATCCCTGATGACTTCATGGCGCGGCAAATCCGCCGGATCGACCGGACAGACGGAGATATTGATGCGCTGTCCAAACGGCTGGCATATATTCGCACCTGGACATATGTTGCGCAACGAAACGGTTGGGTGCGTGACGAATCCCATTGGCGTGAGGAAACGCGCACTGTAGAAGACAGGCTGTCGGACGCTCTGCATGACCGTTTGACCCAACGATTTGTGGACCGGCGCACGTCCGTGTTGCTGCGCCGGCTCAAACAGAAGGAGGCCCTTTTGGCCGAAGTAAATGACAAGGGTGAAGTGACCGTCGAAGGCGAATTCGTCGGTCGTTTGGAAGGGTTCCGGTTTAGCCCGGACAAGGCTGCGCAGGGGACCGAGGCGAAAGCTTTGAAATCGGCGTCCTTGCAGGCCCTCGCGCCGCAATTCCATCTGCGTGCCGATCGCTTCTACAACGCGCCCGATACCGAAATTGATTTCACCGAACAAGGTGGCCTGATGTGGGGCGAATATGCCGTTGGCAAACTGGTTGCCGGGGCAGAGCCGCTCAAACCGATGGTCGAGGTCTTCGTGGACGAGGCCGCAGGCCCTGATGTCGAACAGAAAGTGCAGCGCCGCTTGCAGCACTTCATCGACCGTAAGGTGGCCGCGCTGTTTGAGCCGCTGCTGAACTTGTCACGGGACGAGGAGCTGAGCGGTCTGGCCAAGGGCTTCGCCTTCCGCATGGTCGAGGCATTGGGCATTCTGCCTCGCGCGCAGGTCGCGCAAGACGTTAAGGATCTGGATCAGGACGCCCGCGGCGCGCTGCGCAAGCACGGCATCCGGTTCGGGCAGTTCACCATCTTCATGCCGCTGCTGCTGAAACCCGCGCCGACGCGCCTGCGTCTGGTGTTGTGGGCGCTGTCCAGCGGTTTGCAGGAATTCCCCGAAGCGCCGCCTCCGGGTCTGGTCACGGTGCCGGTCGCCAAGGATGCGCCGCAAGGGTATGACACCATGTGCGGCTACCGCGACGCCGGTGAGCGTTCGATCCGCATCGACATGCTGGAGCGTCTGGCCGACATGCTGCGCGCCGAGGACAGCCGGGGCGGGTTCGAGGCCAAGCCCGACATGCTCTCGATCACGGGCATGACGCTGGAGCAATTCGCCGACCTGATGCAGGGGCTGGGCTATAAGGCCGAGCGTGGCGAGCGCGAAAAGGTCAAAGCTGCGCCGGCTGAACAGCCTGCGGCAGACGCGGCAGACCAACCTGTCGCTGAGGAAACCCCGGCCGACGCAGGTGCGACGGATGAGGCCGTCGCACCCGCCGAGGCGCCAGCCGAGGCCACCGAAAGCACCGAGGCGGCAGCCGAGGCTCCGGTCGCGGAACCCGTAAGTGATGAGCCCGAGGTTGAGGTGTTCTACACCTTCACCTGGGGTCGCCAGCGCCAGCAGAACCGTGGCCCGCGCCGCGAACAGGGGCAGGGCAAGGGCAAGCCGCGTGGCAAACCTCAGGACAACCGCCGCCCGCAGGGCAAAAAGGGTGGCAAGCCGCAAGGCGCGAAATCCTTTTCGGCCCGCCCACCCAAGAAAGAGAAAGCCATTGATCCCGACAACCCCTTCGCCGCTGCGCTAATGGGTCTGAAGGACGGCAACTAAACGCGCATGTCCGAGCCCAAGCTGCGGATCGACAAATGGCTATGGCAGGCGCGGTTCTTCAAGACCCGCAGCCTGTCGGCCAAACAGGTCAGCGGCGGCCACGTACGCGTGAACGGCAACCGGGTGCTGAAACCGGCGACAGCCATCAGCCCCGGAGACGTTCTGACCTTTCCGCAGGCCCGCATCGTGCGCGTTGTGCGGGTGGAAAAACTGGGCGAACGCCGCGGCCCGGCCCCCGAGGCACAAACGCTGTATACGGATTTGACCGAAAAGCAGGACAAGCCGCCGCGAAATCCAAGCTTTGAAGGAAAAGGTCGTCCAACCAAGAAAGATCGACGCGCGCTTGATCTTTCTCGCAATCTCGATAGCTGATCCTATCTTGAAGCTGACGCCATACTGATTTAGCTAGACGTCCAAAGCGCAAACGGGAATCCGAACATGACCTACGTTGTCACTGAAAACTGCATTGGCTGCAAATACACCGACTGTGTCGAAGTGTGTCCGGTGGATTGTTTCTATGAAGGTGAAAACACGCTGGTCATTCATCCGGACGAATGCATTGACTGTGGCGTTTGCGAACCCGAATGCCCCGCCGACGCCATCCGCCCCGACACCGAGCCGGGCATGGACCAATGGGTCGAGTTCAACCGGAAATACTCGGAAATGTGGCCGGTTATCATTACTAAAAAAGACCCACTGCCCGAAGCCGAAGAACGCGACGGTGAAGAGGGTAAAATGGAGAAGTATTTCTCGGAAGCACCGGGTGAAGGCGGTTAAGCGATTCGCCGCCTAAACTCTTTAGTTTAAGAGCAAGAAATCCTCTTAACATTTTGTTTTTAGTCAAATTTAATGCTTTAGCTATCCACGCTGCTTTCGTGTGTCGCATTTTTGTGATATAATCGGTAGCTGAATGATGACTGAGCTGGGGATGACTCCGTAAGTATGTACGCTTTGGAGTTTTGATTTTTAGACAAACAAACCGCCTGACCGGGCCAGAGTGGCGCGGGTTGGGGCGTATTGTTGTCTGTTGTCCAGCTCATTTAACCAAGGATGAACCTGTATGTCTAAGTCGAAAAAGCTTGAGTTCCGCCCGAACGATTATGTTGTCTACCCAGCCCATGGCGTGGGACAGATCATCTCGATCGAGGAGCAGGAAGTCGCGGGATATTCGCTCGAGCTGTTCGTGATTTCTTTTGAAAAAGACAAGATGACCTTGCGCGTTCCGACCAACAAGGCAACAGAATCTGGCCTTCGGTCGCTGAGTTCACCGGACGTCATTAGCCAAGCGATGAAAACCTTGAAGGGTAAGGCCAAGGTCAAGCGCGCAATGTGGTCGCGTCGGGCGCAGGAATATGAACAGAAAATCAACTCAGGCGACCTGATCTCGATCGCCGAAGTTGTCCGCGATCTGCACCGCACCGATGATCAGCGCGAACAAAGCTATTCCGAACGTCAGCTGTACGAGGCTGCGCTTGAGCGTCTGACCCGTGAAGTTGCCGCCGTTTCAGGGGCAGGCGAGGTGTCTGCGGCCAAACAAGTGGACGAAGTCCTGACATCGCGCGCCGCCTAATCGACCTACTACAAATTTCGATGGGCCGCCTGTGTCACAGGCGGCCTTTTCCGTTTGAAGGGCTTGGTGAACTGAGGAAAATCCGCTAATTTCCGTTTGGGTAGAGGCGGATAGATGGCAAGGATAAAGAAAACTCTCAGGTATCTATATATCGGCCACGATCCGGTGTCGGTCTGGTTCCGATATTGTCTGATCCTGTTTGACGCCGGAACTATCGTATTCTTTATTGCCACGGCGCATATTCCTCATGGTCCCGGAATTTCAGCCGCCAGCATGATCGTGGGCTTTTTGATCCTGTTGGATTTTTCTGCCCGTCTGTGGATCGCAAAGAAACCCTGGCAGCTTTTCTTCAAGGTTTACACACTGGCGGATGTGGTAGTCATTCTGTCTTTAATGCTTGACCCCCTGATCACTGGTAATCTGGCGTTTTTGCGTATTCTCAGGGCTTTGCGCTTGATTCATTCGTATCACTTGCTGCGAGACCTGCGCCGTGACAGCTCGTTTTTCCGCACACATGAAGATGCGGTGATCGCGGCGATCAACCTTTTGGTTTTTGTGTTCGTGACCTCGACAGCTGTTTTGGTATTCTTCATCCCTGAGAACAGCCAGACAGCCTATATCGACGCGCTGTATTTTACGATGGCGACGCTGACCACCACTGGCTTCGGGGACATCACATTGGCCACTCCGGGTGGTAAACTCTTTTCAGTTTTCATTATGGTGGTCGGTGTTGCGCTATTTGTGCGTCTCGCGCAGGCAATTTTCATGCCGCAGAAGGTGCGCTACAAATGCCCGAGTTGCGGCCTATTCCGTCACGACCCCGATGCAGTTCATTGCAAACACTGCGGCGAGGTGCTGCGGATTGAGACAGGTGGCTCGTCCTAAAGCAAAGTAACCAATGTCAGCAGCATAGCGATTTCAGAGATTTGCTGAGTCGCGCCCAGTACGTCGCCTGTCTGACCGCCGATCTTGGACCTTGCGACCATTGCCAGAGCCAAAACTGCCAGCGCGCTCAACAGAACGGCCGCTAAAGCGGAAATCCCGATCAGAACCGCGCAAATCCCGAACGCCAATCCGACGCCGCCTGCGACAATGGATATCTTTGGGGCGCCAACCGATTGGCTCAGCCCCGACCCTCGTGCATTCGGTAAGCTGGCCATAACAGGGGGCATCATCGCGCGCGACCAGACAGTTGCGGCCAAAATTGCCGAGAAATACTGGGCCGCGATCAGCGTCTCAATCAAGGTGGCGCGTAAGAAAAGTGACAGGATCAACGCCAAAACGCCATACGTGCCAATGTGGCTGTCCTTCATGATCTCCAGCCGACGTTCGGGGGTGAAGCCGCCCCAAAACCCGTCAACTGTATCTGCCAGTCCATCCTCGTGCATGGCGCCAGTGGACAGAATTAGTGCGGTTATCACCAAAATGGCGCTGGCAGTGGCGTTCAGCCCGATCGACATCGCAGACCAACCGACACAGCAGGCCAAAGCGCCAAGAATGGTTCCGACGAAAGGAAAGGCCCATGCAGCGTTGGCCTGTCGCGCAAATACCTGCGAAGGCAGTTTGGGGACGGGCAAGCGCGTCAACAGGACCACAGCCAGCGGAATATCCCACAAGGAAATGGGCACCGTGTCGTTTTTTGCCATTTCCACGCCTTTCAGGGTCTTGTTGGATGGATAGCTTCGGTTAAACACACAGGACCACTCTGATGCAACGAGGCTTTGGATGCTGCCTGAACTTAAAGACCTTAATTCCTTTCGAGATGCCCTTCTTCGTGCGCCGGGTCCTGATCAGGACGCTGTGAACGGAGCCGCAGACCGAAATGGGCAACTGACCAAGCCACCCGGCGCATTGGGGCGGCTTGAGGATCTGGCCATCTGGTATGCGGGTTGGCGCGGGGATGCGCGGCCACAGATTTCGGCACCGCAGGTGATCGTTTTCGCCGGAAACCATGGCGTAACGGCGCAGGGTGTGTCTGCGTTTCCACCGGAAGTCACCGTTCAGATGGTGATGAACTTTGAGCATGGCGGAGCGGCCATCAACCAGCTTGCCAAGTCGGCTGGCGCGACCATGGATGTACATGCGCTTGAGTTGGACCGTCCAACAGCGGATTTCACCGCGGGTCCTGCGATGTCTGAGGCCGAGGTGTTGGCCGCGCTTCGCACAGGGTGGAACGCGGTAGACGCAGCCGCCGATCTGTTGGTGGTTGGCGAGATGGGAATTGGCAACACCACCCCGGCTGCCGCAATTGCCTGCGCCTTGTTTGGCGGTGTCGCTGCGGACTGGACGGGCAGGGGCACCGGTGTAGACGACGCTGGTCTTGCGAATAAAACCCGTGTTGTGGCCGAGGGCGTTGCGCTGCATGGCGGCACGGGTGATGGGGTCGAAATTCTGCGCCGCCTCGGCGGACGCGAGATCGCTGCCATGGCTGGAGCGATCGCGGCAGCGCGAGTACTGCGCATCCCAGTCATCTTGGATGGTTTCATCTGCTCGGCCGCCGCTGCGTGTTTGGCGGATGTCGCCGACGGCGCGTTGGATCATTCCGTCGCTGGACATCAAAGTGCCGAAGGTGCCCATGGCGCAGTTTTGGCAAAGCTGGGCAAACAGCCGCTGCTGAACCTTGGTTTGCGACTGGGCGAGGGGTCGGGCGGCACTCTGGCGATCAATATCCTCAAAAGCGCAGTGGCCTGTCATTCCGGCATGGCAACTTTTGCCGAGGCGGGCGTGTCAGACGGTTGATCTTATGGCCTGACCCTTTGGGTCAGGCTGACTTTTTGGCGTGTTTTTCAGCCAGTTCCAACAGCTCGGTTTCGAGATCCTTTTCGAACTGGCGGGCCCGTTCAATGTATTTCTTGTTCTCGGCTGTCGGCATTCCGGGAATCCAAAGCTCGGCCAACTCGCGTACCGACATCCTGTCGTGATGATAGAAGGTCTGTTCGGCCTGCGCGGCCTCGTATTCGCTCAGGCCGATGTTTTCCAGAACATACCGACCAGCACGCAGTGATCCGTCAAACATTTCGCGCACGATATCATTGGCGCCAGCCTGATACAGTTCATAGACATGGGTTCTGTCCCGGGCGCGGGCGATAATGTGCAAATCGGGTCGCTGACGACGTGCGAACCCAACCAGACGAGTAACTTGTTTGGGATCGTCCATTGCGGCCACCAAAACAGCGGCTTTTTCCAAGCCCGCTGCGCGCAGCAGTTCAGGACGGGTGGGGTCGCCCAGAAACCCTTTGACGCCGAACCGACGCATCAGTTGGACCGTCTCAATGTCGTGGTCCAAAACGACCGTCTTGGTTCCACTGGCCTGAACCAGCCGGTTGACGATCTGACCGAAACGGCCAATCCCGGCAATTATCACAGGGCCTTTTTCATCTATCTCATCGGGTTCGGGTGTCGGAGCGCCGTCGCTCATCCGGCGCGACAACAGATCATAGATGATGAACAGAAGCGGCGTGATCAACATGGTCAAAGCGATGATCATCAGCAGCTTTTGTGACAAATCGGGAGGGATGACGTTTTGCTGGGTCGAAAAGGCAAGTAGAACAAACCCAAACTCGCCCGCTTGCGCCAGCCCCAGCGTGAACAGCCAATGATCGCGACCACGTAATTTAAACGCGCGGCCGACCAGAAACAGAATGATCCCTTTGACGAGGATGACTAAAAGGGCCAGCCCGATCAGATCGAACGGATCATTGAAGAAATAGGCAACGTCAATTCCGGCCCCGACGGTGATGAAGAACAGGCCCAGAAACAAACCCTTAAAGGGTTCCAGATCGCTTTCCATCTCATGCCGGAATTCCGAGCTGGCCAGCACTACCCCCGCCAGAAACGCACCGAGGGCCGGGGAAAGGCCGACCAACGTCATCAAAAAGGAAATCCCGACAACGATCATCAATGCCAATGCCGTATACATCTCGCGTAGGCGCGTAGCATGGATAAAGCGGAATAGGGGGCGGGTCAGGTAGACACCAGCCAGAATGACAAAGGCAATGGCACCGATAGTGACCAATGTGACGGCCCAGCCCGGCAGGCCTTCGACCAGTGACAAGCTGTGATGCGCCTTGTCGTGAAGGTCCGTTGCGGCCCTGTTTATGGAACCGTCATTCTGAATTTGCGGAATCGCCGGCAGGGCCAGCAACGGTAGCAGCGCAAGGATCGGGATCACTGCAATGTCTTGCGTCAAAAGCACCGAGAAAGTCGCGCGCCCTCCGTTCGTTTGCATCAAGCCTTTTTCGGACAAGGTTTGCAAAACGATCGCTGTTGAGGACAAAGACAAGGTCAAACCGACTGCCAGTGCCACGGACCACGGATGATTGGCGTAGATGGCAACGCCCGCGATCACTCCGGTAGACAGCAAAACCTGAAGGCCACCCAATCCCAGCAAGCGCTCGCGCATGTCCCACAAAGCGCGGGGTTCCAGTTCCAGCCCGATCAGGAACAGCATCATGACCACGCCAAACTCAGCCACATGCTGCAGGCTTTCGGTTTCGGCGCCGACCAGTCCAAACATAGGCCCTATGACGATCCCTGCGGCCAGGTATCCCAAGACCGAACCAAGCCCCAGGCGCGCCGACAGCGGCACAGCGATCACGGCGGCAGCCAGATAGATCGAAGCCTGGTAAAGGAAATCGTCCATATTATCCTCTTTGGGTCAGGTAGGCAGGGGCGCGTCGCGCTTGAGTTGGTCCATAACGATCTGGCTTTGCACACGTGCTACCGCAGGATGCGGCAGTATCACCTGATGAAGCAAGCGATTGAGGGCGGATAGATCGTCGCAATAGACATGAAGGAGGTAATCTGCCTCACCTGTCATCGTCCAAGCGCTGGTGATTTCGGGCCGGGTGTCGACCATGCGGGCAAAGCTTTCGGATTGTTCCGGACCGTGAGTGCCGAGGTGGACCTGAACAAAGCCTTGTACCTGCAGCCCCAGCTTCAGCGGGTCCAGACGGGCGGCGTAGCCGGTGATGTATCCTTCAGCCTCCAGCCTTTGACGACGGCGGCCGGCTTGACTGGGCGACAGGTTCAGCATCTCACCCAGCTGATGCGCAGTCAGATGCGCATTTGTCTGAAGTGCTGATAAAAGTCGCGTATCGGTGGAATCCAGCATATGCGGACTTCTTTCGTAGAAATCTGTTTTGGTGCGGACATCGCGCGTTTCCGCCTAGTTTACTCGAAAACAATGCGCAGAAACAGCGCCGAATAAGGCGTATTTTGGAATCAGCAAAGAAATTCCTGTTTTCACGGAGACGCGCCATGGGACCCTTCCCGCATAACGCCCCGAAATCTGCCATCAGCAACGAAAACCCGGCCGGAACCGACGGTTTCGAATTTGTCGAATTTGCCCATCCCAACCCGCAAGAGCTGCGTGATCTTTTCACCAAGATGGGCTTTGAGTTGGTCGGTCACCATAAGACGAAGCCATCGGTGGAACTTTGGCAGCAAGGCGATGTGACTTACATCCTCAATGCAGACGCGGACAGTTTTGCAGCTAAGTTTGTTGCAGAACACGGTCCCTGTGCACCGGCGATGGGGTGGCGCGTCGTGGATGCGCAAAAAGCCTATGAACACGCGGTCAGCAAGGGCGCCGAGCCCTATGATGCTGCGGACAAAACGATGGACGTACCTGCGATCAAAGGGATCGGCGGGTCTTTGATCTATTTCATCGACCAATATTATGAGACGTCTCCCTACAACCAAGAGTTCAAGTGGACCGAACAGTCCAAGCCGCGGGGTGACGGGTTTTATTACCTCGATCACCTCACCCACAATGTCTACAAGGGAAATATGGACAAGTGGTTCAAGTTTTACGGCAATTTGTTCAACTTCCGTGAGATCCGCTTTTTCGATATTCAGGGTAAGTTCACGGGCCTCTACAGCCGTGCGCTGACATCGCCCTGTGGCCGTATTCGCATCCCGATCAACGAAGATCGCGGCGAGACCGGGCAGATCGTCTCTTATCTGAAAAAGTACAAGGGTGAGGGCATCCAGCATATCGCCGTCGGCAGCGAGGATATCTATGCGTCGACGGATGCGATTGCCGAAAAGGGGTTGAAATTTATGCCCGGCCCAAACGAAGCGTATTACCATATGTCCAAAGACCGCGTGGTTGACCACGAAGAGCCACTGGATCGGATGATGAAACACGGCATTCTGATTGACGGCGAAGGCGTTCTGGACGGCGGCGAAACGCGGATCTTGCTTCAGATTTTCTCAAAAACAGTGATCGGGCCGATATTCTTCGAGTTCATCCAGCGCAAAGGTGACGATGGATTTGGCGAGGGCAACTTTCAGGCGCTGTTCGAATCCATCGAGCGCGAGCAGATCGAAAGTGGTGAAATATCAGCGGCCTGAGCTGTAAATCTAACGCGTATATTGGGCGGCGCATCACCTGTGCCGCCTTTAACTTCTGGGCATTTTCAGCGTAACGTTCTGACCGCGTTTTTGATATCGCAATTCGCTGTCACTGATCGCGACAACGTTGCCGCCATCCAGACGATCCCCAACCTTCAGCTTTTTGTAGCGTCCGCTGGGCAATCGCACCAACGCGCGACGGTTTGCCGGGGTGCCATACACGCCTATGAGATTCAGTTTTCGCAGGTTGATTGCGTTGTCGATCGTTGCCTGACGCGCAACCGACGCCGATGACGGGATTTTCGGAGCCACCGCCCGCGGTTGGAAGGTGTCAGGTTCGTTGGTGCTGCGCTCTATCGCGGCGGTCGACCCAAGACTGACTGCGGTGGTGCTTGCAGGTCGGTTAACACCGGCAGGGCGCGGTTTCGGGCGTGGGACGCGAACAACCGCCAGCGCGGTTGGTGTTTCGTCTACCTGTGGGCTTTGTTGCAACGACACCGGACGTAGCTTGGGCCGAAGAACCGCCAATTCGGCAAGAGTTCGACCGCCAAGTTGCTGCCGTTCGAACCGTTCTATCAGATCGGATGGGCGAGGGTTGGGCCGCAGCTCTGCCAGTCTGGTCGTTGGGTCTTCTTCAATTGGTTCCTGTTCGAAACGGACTGGTACTTCTGGCGGGACTTTTGACGGTCGGCCAAGGAAAACTAGAACACCGTCCGGATTCAGCGTGCCTTCTGCTGTTGCGCTCACAAGTCCGCGTTCGTCCAGATCAAACCGCGTCCCTGAGGCGCTGGGTTCGCTGGGTTGGGAGTATACGTCTCCCATCGCAAAGCTGGTCACCAATGGCGGAGCCACGGCATCGCGCGACAGGTCTGATCGATCGGTTGAAGCTATGAATTGGGCATCCGGCGATTCCAACGCAGGACCAGATAGCGGCTCAACCGAGCCTATTTGCGCGCCAGCATGCAGCTGCTCTGGTTCGGGGGTTGATTCAATCGGCTCGACTTCGGTGGGTGCAATCTTCAAAGCCTCAAGAATGGCGGCATCGGTCGGCGAAACCTTGGGCGCTTTGGGATCGGTGTCTTCAACTGAGGTTTCTGGTGCCGGTTCGACAGCGGTCAATTCCGTTGGCTTTTCAGCTGGTTCGGGTTCGGCTGTGATTGGGGACGATTCCGGGGTTTCTGCTTCAGACACGGCGGTTTTGGGTGGTGTCTCCTGCGCTGCTTCTTCGACAAGTGCCGTTTCCGGTAGAGTGGCATCATCATCACCCGACCCAAGGAAGGCCCACATCAAAACGGTGGCGATACCAAGAGCTGCCGCGGCGCCGATAGGTATACCGTATCCTTCAAGACGGTTTGAAAGTGACACCTCGTTGTGCTCTGCAGCCGCCGCTGCGCGGAATTCCATTGGCTTTTCTTCGGCCGCGATCGCGTGCACCGGAAGCGTCGAAACGGGAGTCTTTTCTGCAGGGGCCGGGTTTCTTGGTGTCAGGAATTCAGGCTCGGACGGGTAGTCCTGCCCGTCGGTGTCGGTCGTGACTTGGGTCGGAACAAAGCCATAGTCGTTGGCGAATGCCATTGCCTCATCCAACGTCTGCCGGGCGATCGCTGCCACATGTATCACCGCGCCGTCGGTTGCGGTGTCGTATCTCAGGTCTTCAAGCGTATAGGGCGTGGCATCCGTTAACGCGGTCTGAACCAATAGGGTTTGTCCTTCGGCATCTTCATCGCCGGTTTCAAGGCTGAGGAACCGAACCTGATCGGCCGGCAGGACCAGCTTGCAGTTCAGGTCATTTTCCAGCGCGAATCCTTTGTCGCGCAGTGCTTTGACCTGATCTGAAAAATCCGGGGCATCCAGCGAGACATCACCAACGCAGAACCAGTCACCATCCGAAAAGTGGTGCAAAGAAATTCCGGCAGTAGAAAAAGACAGCGCAAAAGCGGGTTTCATAATCCGGAAGAACCATAATTGTCATCGTCTAAGCAGACAGTCATTCTGTCCGCAGACTGACATTAAAGCAGGATCTTGCCGAGGGAAAGAAAAAGCCGGGTTTCCCCCTTGTTCGGCAGACCGTTGCCACCCCATGTTTATGACAAAGAGATCGGAGGGAAGACCTTGAAGAAATACGCTTTTTTAGCGGCTTTGATGGCTGCAACGGCGGCAGGGATGGCTCATGCGGAAGAACGTCGCATTACTGTCGACGCCCTTGGGACCGCTCTGGCGGTGCCCGATATGGCGACCATAACACTAGGAGTGACACATGAGGATGCCGAGGCCGCGAACGCGATGCAGGCCACGTCTGACGCAGTGTCGGCAATATTGGCGCGTCTGGAGCAGATGGGCATTGAAGCACGAGATGTCCAGACAAGGGATCTGTCGCTCTCGCCGGTTTGGTCGGGCCGAAATAATCCCAATGGCGACCGACCCGAGATTTCGGGCTTTTCGGCATCAAACCGAGTATTCGTACGGGTTCGAGATCTAACACAACTGGGTAACGTAATGGATGCCGTCATCCAAGATGGCGCAAATGATTTCGGGGGGCTGAGCTTTGGTGTTCAGGACCCAAAACCGCTTGAGGCGCAAGCCCGCGCCAAAGCTGTGGCCGAAGCAACCGCCAAGGCAGAGCAACTGGCGCAGGCTGCCTCGCTGACTTTGGGACCTGTGCAACAAATCAACGAGAATGTCGGAGGTATCCGCCCTGCCGCGCAGATGCGCGAATTCAAAGTTGCGGATTCGGCGGGGGTTCCGGTGGCAGGCGGTGAGATTTCAGTCTCGGTCAATGTCACCATGGAATTTGCGATATCCGAATAAATACTACTCTGCCGCACGGGCCTGCAGTGTGTGACGCTGCTGGCCCGATTGGTCGAAGTTTTCTGGCGATAGCCAGGTTTCGAACGCAGTCCGGATGCGCGGCCATTCACTATCCAGAATTGAATACCACGCGGTGTCCCGGTTGCGCCCTTTATAGTGGGTTGCCTGGCGAAAAATGCCTTCGAAGGTAAAGCCCAACCGCTCGGCCGCGCTGCGCGAGGGGGCGTTCAGGGCGTCGCATTTCCACTCATAGCGCCGATAGCCAAGCTCATCAAAGACGCGGCGCATCATCAGATACATGGCCTCGGTGGCCAGAGGGGTGCGCTGCAACAAGGGTGAGAAATGGATGTATCCGACCTCGATGACCCCGGCGTCGGGCTGAATGCGCAGAAATGTGGCATGCCCAACCGGAACTCCGTCGCCGTCAAGCACCGTGTGAAACAACGGGTCTGCGCTGTTCTCAGCCCAAATCATCCATTCGGCGAAAGCCGCTTCAGATGTGATTGGTTCTTCGGGCAGATAGGTCCAGTTTCGCCCGTTCTTGTCTTCGGCAAACGCCCGGTACAGACCGGACGTATGCTGTTTCACGTCCAAAGGCACCACTGAACAGAACCGACCCTGCATGCCCGTGCGAGCTGGCGTCGGGCGAGGAAACTCACCCGAGACCGGCCTGCCCACGGGTTGGCCAAGTGCGTTCACCGTGTGCTTCGGCATGGTTTAGGCAGTCGCCTTTGCCAAAGCCTGGTCCAGATCCGCGATCAGGTCATTGACGTCTTCGATCCCGATCGAAACGCGGACAACCCCCGGACCGGCCCCTGCGGCCTCTTGCTGTTCGGGTGTCAGCTGACGGTGCGTGGTCGAGGCCGAGTGAATGATCAGCGACCGCGCATCGCCAAGGTTCGCGACGTGGCTGAAGATTTCCAGTGCGTTCACAAGTTTGACGCAGGCGTCATAGCCGCCCTTTACAGCAAAGGTGAACAGGGCACCGGCACCCTTGGTGTATTGTGCCGTGACCCGATCGTGATAGGGCGACGAAGGCAGGCCCGCATAGGTCACATAATCGACGCGGTCGTCCGCCTCGAGCCAAGCCGCGATCTTTTGTGCGTTCTCGACATGACGCTCCATCCGCAGCGACAGGGTCTCGATCCCCATCAGCGTATAGTGGGCGGCTTGCGGGTTCATGGTCATGCCCAGATCGCGCAGACCGATTGCGATGCCGTGGAAGGTAAACGCGAGCGGGCCAAAGGTTTCGTGGAATTTCAACCCGTGATAGGCTGGCTCGGGCTCGCTGAGCGAGGGGAACTTGTCATTCGCTGACCAGTCGAATTTGCCCGAATCCACGATGCAGCCGCCGGTGACGGTGCCGTTCCCGGTCAGGTATTTGGTGGTCGAATGCACTACCAGAGTCGCGCCCTGTTCGATGGGGCGGCAAAGGTAGGGCGTGGCCGAGGTGTTGTCGACGATCAGCGGAATGCCCGCCGCGTCCGCGACATCTGCCATCGCACGGATATCGGTGACGTAGCCACCGGGGTTCGAAATGGATTCACAGAACACAGCGCGGGTGTTTTCGTCAATCGCGGCCTTCACCGCCTCGGCGTCGTCCATATCGACGAACTTGGCCGACCAGCCAAAGCGTTTGATGGTCTGGCTAAACTGCGTGACCGTGCCGCCATACAGGCGGGTCGAGGCCACAACGTTGCAGCCCGGTCCCATCAGCGGGAACAGCGCCATGATCTGCGCGGCGTGACCCGAGGAACAACACACAGCCCCAACGCCGCCTTCCAGCGTGGCGACGCGTTCTTGCAGAACGGCCACGGTCGGGTTGGTCAGACGCGAATATATAAAGCCCACTTCTTGCAGGTTGAACAGCGCAGCGGCGTGATCGGCATCGCGGAACACGTAAGCGGTGGTCTGATAGATTGGCGTTTGACGCGCACCTGTCGCCGGATCGGGACGTGCGCCTGCATGAATCTGAAGTGTGTCGAAACCGTAGTTAGGGCCGTCAGACATTCTGGAAATCTCCCGTTGGTTTTTTGGTTGAAGACTCTGTAGGCGATTGACGGGCTGCGCACAACAATCCTGTCAGCGCATCCATAGGCCCCTTGCCTTGATTTTGTTGCGTATGGCCTGCTCGCGTTGGGGCAGGTTGTCTCGGTCGAACATCTCGCGGATCTTGTGACCTTTTCGCTGAATGACCAGCTTGCGGATCGGCTCATACCCTTTGAGCACTTTTTTGATGCGGTTTGGCGCCACCACCGTCTCCAGCAGCTCGACCACATGGTCGCTTTCACGTGCGTAAAGCAGTGGGAACAGGCGATAGTGACAGCTCACGGTGCCATCCAACAGGCCGTGGGGCAGGGCGTCTCGCCCCCCGCCAAGGGAATGGATCACCAAGGGCAGAGCGATCTGGTCAAGCCAGGGGTCCAATGTCTGGCCCGCCAGCTCCGGGATATCTTCATCCCGGATAGTGCGCGCATAGTCACGGAACCTGTCGCCAAAGATGTGGGGGCAGGAATGGAAGAAATAGCCAGCGTTAAAGTACAAATACCGCCGCCAATAATCATGCGGTTGGCTTGTGTCGACCGAACTTTCGAAATCAAGACCGAACCTGTGATAAAGCGCCTTCCAGATGCCATCATATCCGGGCCCATAAAGCGTTGGGCGTGGCCATGTCCCCTCGACTTTCAGCGATGCACCGGGGTGGGCAAAGTCGAAGGGAACGGCGTTCAAATCTCCGGTGATCAGCGTGTCACTGTCGAAGAATACAAACGGCTCGCCTTCTGGCAAAGCCGACAACGCCTCAATCTTGTTCCCATGCGGGTAAGTCTGGCCAAAGACCTGATTTTCAAAAGGCAGCAGCTCGGCATCCAATTGGCGCAGCGCTTTAAGGATATCTTCGTCCTGGATGCTGGGATCTTGTGACCAATGTTGGCTGTGTTGTGGAACAGCGACAAACAGGCGGCCGGCGAAATTGGGGCTGCTGTGGCGCAAAGAGGCGGCAAACAGCAATGCCTCGTATTGCAGCCGGTTGTTCTGGCCAATGATGACAATATTGAATTTCGAAGGGGTGGCCTGCATCGGTCGGTGGTCGTCGCTCGTATTATCTGTTGGCGGCACAGTACGCAGGGTATGCAGACAAAACCAGATGTGAAGACGATCGCATGATGCAAAAATTGAAAACCGGCGTGATGCCCCCATGTTAGGCTGAGATGTCCAGAAGGAGATACCGCATGAGGGTCAACGCAGATTTCACAAAGCGCGTCGCCGTCCACTTTGATCAGAACGAATGGGTCGCGTCCCCCGCAGCCGGGGTCGAGCGAAAAATGCTGGACCGTATCGGTGAAGAAGTTGCCCGCGCCACTACAATCGTCCGGTTTGCGCCGGGCAGCGCGTTCGCTGCGCATACCCATGATGGCGGTGAGGAGTACCTGGTTCTGGATGGAGTGTTTCAGGACGAAACAGGCGACTTTCCGGTTGGCAGCTATGTACGCAACCCGCCGACGTCCTCTCATACGCCCTCGGCCAAGGACGGCGCGACGATTCTGGTCAAGCTGCATCAGTTCGACCCTGCAGACAGAACCGAAGTGCGCCGGTCCATCGAGGGGGCGGAAAAACTCCAGCTGTTCAAGGATGACCTTGAAGATGTGCGGGTTCTCAGTTTGGCGCCGAATGAAGCGCTGGGTTTGAATGCCGAAAAGGGGCTTGAGCTGTTTGTTATCGAAGGCACTGTTCGGGAATCGGATGAGGCGTTTTCCGATTGGGATTGGCTTCGCTTGCCACCTGGCACCCACTCCGTCGCCACGGCAGGAGAGGCCGGCGCACGGGTCTGGATCAAGTCCGGGCATCTATCGCAGATGGTTTGAATTTCGCCGCTGCATCAAAAACAGGCATATTTTTCCGAAAACCGGGCCGTTGAGCCAGGTTTTTTGATTTTTTGACCATTTGGCAAATTTTACCAATTGATAAAATTTCAGACTGTGGCAAGCTGATCCCATAACAACCATATCTACAGGGAGTAGAGCGATGGCACAGGGCCAGATGGCCCCCGGCATTGTCTCCGGGCGGCTTTCCAGCGATGAGCTGACCTCGAATTTCACGGATTTGCATCCACCATTGGCCCCGCATGAGGCCGCCGTGGCTGCTGATCGGTGCTATTTCTGCTATGACGCGCCATGTGTGGCGGCCTGTCCGACCGAGATCGATATCCCGCTGTTCATGCGGCATATTCAGGCCGGGCAGCCCGAAGCAGCGGGCGAGACCATTCTGGCGCAAAACATTCTGGGCGGTATGTGCGCCCGCGTATGTCCGACCGAGACACTATGCGAAGAAGCCTGTGTGCGCGAAGCCGCCGAAGGGGCTCCGGTCGAGATTGGGCGCTTGCAGCGTTATGCAACTGATAGTGTGATGGCGGGCGGGGCGCATCCGTTCGACCGTGCCGCGCCGACCGGAAAGACTGTCGCGGTGATCGGGGCAGGGCCCGCTGGGCTGGCCTGCGCGCATCGGCTGGCGATGCTCGGGCATGACGTTGTCATTCACGAAAGCAAGCCCAAGCCCGGCGGCCTGAATGAATACGGGATTGCGGCCTATAAATCGACCAACAACTTCGCGCAGGCCGAGGTAGATTGGCTGATGCAGATCGGTGGTATTACGATTGAGACGGGATCGGTTCTGGGCGACACGATCTCGCTAGATGGGCTGTCCACGAATTACGACGCGGTGTTCCTGTCGATCGGTCTGGCAGGGGTGAATGCCCTGCGCGCCGGTGGCGTCGACAAAGACGGCGTGCGCCCGGCGGTCGAGTTCATCTCGGACGTGCGGCAGGCCAGTGATCTGGCGACGCTGCCCGTGGGACGCAATGTCGTTGTCATCGGTGGTGGCATGACCGCTGTGGACGCGGCGGTGAAGTCCAAGCTGCTGGGGGCCGAGCATGTGACCATTGCCTATCGCCGAGGGCGCGACGCCATGGGCGCCAGCCGGTACGAGCAGGACTTGGCGGCCTCGCATGGGGTCAAGATCATGGCCAATGTGCAACCCGTGGCCGTGCATGGAAATGGCGCAGCGGCTGAGATCGAGCTGGAGTATACATCCAGCGAAGGTGGGCAACTGACCGGCACGGGCGAGGTGATCCGCTTGCCTGTAGATCAGGTGTTGAAAGCGATTGGTCAGACGCTGGAGGGCGCGCCCGAAGGGCTTAAGCTCGACGGAAATAAGATCGCTGTCACGGGCGCGGGTCGAACCTCGGTAGTTGGAGTCTGGGCCGGAGGCGACTGCGCTGCTGGTGGCGAAGACCTGACCGTGACCGCCGTAGCCGAAGGCCGTGATGCGGCAATGGATATCCACGCGAACCTGACCGCGTGAAAACTGGATTTTGGATGCTGAATGGCATCAGGAGGGCCGGATAAATGGCTGATTTAAAAGCAAACTTTCTGGGCATCGAAAGCCCGAACCCGTACTGGCTGGCCTCGGCGCCGCCCACCGACAAAGAATACAACGTCCGCCGCGCGTTCGAGGCCGGATGGGGCGGTGTGGTCTGGAAAACGCTGGGGTCCGAGGGGCCTCCGGTGGTGAACGTAAACGGGCCTCGCTACGGTGCAATCTATGGCGCGGATCGGCGGTTGCTGGGTCTGAACAATATCGAGTTGATCACCGATCGTCCGCTTGAGGTGAACCTTGAAGAGATGGCACGGGTCAAGGCCGATTACCCGGATCGCGCGCTGATCGCTTCGATCATGGTTCCGTGCGAGGAAGAGGCGTGGAAAGCTATTCTACCACGGGTCGCCGAAACCGGGGCAGATGGGATCGAGCTGAACTTTGGCTGTCCCCACGGCATGAGCGAGCGCGGTATGGGCTCCGCCGTCGGCCAAGTGCCGGAATATATCGAGATGGTCACCCGGTGGTGCAAAAAATACTATGACCGCCCGGTGATCGTGAAGCTGACGCCAAACATCACGGATATTCGCAAACCTGCCGAAGCCGCAAAGAATGGCGGCGCTGATGCGGTGTCGCTGATCAACACGATCAACTCGATCACCAGCGTCAATCTGGACACGTTCAGCCCTGAACCGTCGATCGACGGCAAAGGCAGCCACGGAGGGTATTGCGGCCCAGCGGTGAAACCGATTGCCCTGTCGATGGTGTCCGAGATTTCGCGGGCTCAAGCGACGCATGGCCTGCCGATTTCCGGCATCGGGGGCGTGACCACATGGCGTGATGCGGCCGAGTTTATGGCGTTGGGTTGTGGTACAGTTCAGGTCTGTACTGCTGCGATGACCTATGGCTTTAAAATCATCGACGAACTGACCGCCGGGCTGTCGAAATGGATGGATGAGAAGGGGTACAAAGACGTCTCTGAAATCGTCGGTCTGGCTGTGCCAAACGTGACGGATTGGCAGTATTTGAACCTCAACTACGTCGCGAAAGCAAAGATCGATCAGGACCAGTGCATCAAATGCGGCCGTTGCTACGCTGCGTGCGAAGACACCAGCCATCAGGCGATTTCAATGTCTGAGGATCGTGTTTTTGAGGTGATGGACGACGAATGCGTTGCCTGCAATCTGTGTGTGGATGTGTGTCCTGTGGATGGGTGTATATCTATGGAGCCGATGGCCGCGGGAGAGGTTGACCCGCGCACGGGTCGCGAAGTGCAGCCCACCTATGCGAACTGGACGACGCACCCGAACAACCCGATGGCCAAAGCGGCTGAGTAATCACAAAAAAGGGGCCGGCAATCGGCCCCTTTTATCAGGGCGTCAGAAGTTTGCGATACAGTGTATCGATAAAGGGTTCAGCGCCCTCGAACGGGTCTTCATCAGCCAGTATCGCACGGACCTGAACATCAAAATCCGCATAATGCTGCGTCAATGCCCATATCGAAAAGATCAGGTGATAAGGATGCAGTTTTGCTATTTTACCCTGATCCATCCATCTGACCAGAATAGCGGTCTTTTCATCGACCAGCGACTTGAGGTCACTCGACAGAGCCGCATGAATTCTGGGGGCACCCTGAACCAGTTCGTTGGCAAACAAGCGGCTTTCTCGCGGCAGGTCACGGCTCATTTCCAGCTTGCGGTGGATGTACGAGAGAATCTCTTGCATCGGATCGCCCGCTTCGTCCAAATCGTGCAAAGGGGCCAGCCAGACGTCTAGCAGGCCGGACAGCAGGGCGGTATGAATCGCTTCTTTCGAAGGGAAGTAATATAGCAGGTTTGGCTTGCTCAGACCCGCTTCGGACGCGATTTGATCCACGGTTGCACCCCGGAATCCGTGCGCTGAGAACACGTTCAATGCGGCCTCAAGAATCGCGGCGCGGTTCTTTTTCTGAATACGGGTCGGGGCGCGGTCTTTGGGCATGTTTTCAGGCTGTCTCTTTTTCCGGCATTCGGGCGTGAAATAGGTCAAAAAATCTGGCGGTGTCCTGCAATTTCTTGACTGATCTCGAACCCGTGATAGCGTGAGTTTGACCAGATGGTCAAATCAAGACACCAAAAGCGAGCCAAATCGCAAGCGACAGGGAAGAACAAGATGGCAGCTCCGGCGCAGAACCTACGGATTAATGGCGACAGGTTGTGGGACAGCCTGATGGAGATGGCCAAAATCGGCCCCGGTGTAGCCGGTGGCAACAATCGTCAAACCTTGACGGATGAGGATGCCGAAGGCCGCGCCTTGTTTCAAAAATGGTGCGAGGATGCGGGCTGTTCGATGGGGCTCGATCAGATGGGCAACATGTTCGCCAGGCGCGAAGGGACAGACCCGGACGCGCTGCCGGTTTACGTAGGCTCGCACCTGGATACGCAGCCGACGGGCGGCAAGTATGACGGTGTGCTGGGGGTTCTGGGCGGGCTGGAGGTCATCCGCACGCTGAATGATTTGGGGATCAAGACGAAACATCCCATTGTTGCAACCAACTGGACCAATGAAGAGGGCACCCGGTACGCGCCAGCCATGCTGTCATCGGGCGTGTTTGCCGGAGTGCATACGCAGGATTGGGCGTATGCGCGCGAAGATGCCGAAGGCAAGGCGTTTGGTGATGAGCTTAAACGGATTGGCTGGCGTGGAGACGAAGAGGTTGGCGCGCGCAGGATGCATGCGTTCTTTGAGCTGCATATCGAACAGGGCCCGATCCTTGAGGCCGAGGGCAAGGATATCGGTGTGGTCACTCATGGTCAGGGCCTCAGCTGGACGCAGATCACAGTGACAGGCAAGGATGCACATACCGGTTCGACTCCGATGCCCATGCGCAAGAATGCAGGGCTGGCGATGGCTCGCATTCTTGAAAACGTGGATGAGATCGCGTGGTCCCATGCGCCTCATGCCGTTGGAGCGGCGGGGCATATCGATGTGTTCCCGAACTCGCGCAATGTGATTCCGGGCAAAGTGGTGTTCACGGTCGATTTCCGCTCGCCCGATCTGGAGGTGATCAGGGATATGGAGGCGCGTCTGCGGGTCGCGGCTGAGGATATTGTGGATGAAATGGGCCTGCAGATCGAGTTCGAGAAGGTGGGTGGGTTCGATCCGGTGCAATTCGACGAAGGGTGTGTGGCCGCAGTGCGCGATGCGGCTGAGCGGCTGGGCTATTCACATACGGATATCATCTCGGGCGCGGGGCATGATGCGTGCTGGATCAATCGCGTTGCGCCGACGGCCATGGTGATGTGTCCTTGCGTGGATGGGTTGAGCCATAACGAGGCCGAGGAGATCAGCAAGGACTGGGCAGCAGCCGGGACGGATGTTCTGTTTCACGCGGTCGTTGAGACGGCGGAGATCGTGGAGTGAAGTTGGGTATTTTTCTGGCAGCATTGCAGATGACTGCAATGCCATTGACAGCGGAAACCTGGGAGGTTCGCCATCTGGCTTACAAGGGCGGTACCAGAGCGTTAACGGTGCCCGAACAAGAGGCACAATTTTCGGTTGCTCATTTCGGAACTTACGAAAGTGGACAACAGCTTCAGGTCGGGTGCAACGTGACGTCTCTGCCCTATACCGAAAACGCCATTCGTGGCTTCATTAGGGTTTGGGTCGGTGGCGATCCATTGTTTGGCAGTCAAATGAAATTTGTTGCCGAATTTGATGGGAATGAAGCGATACCTCTCGGCAAATTTAGCTATGCGCGCAGTAATTACTGGGGTGAGTTGCCGCCGGGTTTTGTTTCGCTGGGTGCCAGCCGCGAGCATCTTGTGCTCACCGATGATGAGAACGATTTCGTTTTCGATGTTCCACTGAAGAACGCAGCGGATGCGATGTCACACATAAAGTGTTTGGGAGATGAGCAATGAGCACTGTTATCAAGAACGGCACGGTCGTGACGGCGGATTTGTCTTACAAGGCGGATGTGATGGTCGAGGGCGGCGTGATCACCGAGATCGGGATGGATCTGAAGGGCGACAAGGAGTTGGACGCGACCGGGTGTTATGTCATGCCGGGCGGGATTGATCCGCATACCCATCTGGAGATGCCGTTCATGGGCACCTATTCCAGCGATGATTTTGAAAGCGGCACGCGGGCGGCTTTGGCCGGGGGCACCACTATGGTGGTGGATTTCGCGCTGCCCAATCCGGGTGAAAGCCTGCTGGATGCGCTGAAGCGTTGGGACAACAAGTCAACGCGGGCGAATTGTGATTACTCGTTCCACATGGCGGTGACCTGGTGGGGTGAGCAGGTGTTTGACGACATCAAAACCGTGATCGAGACGCGCGGGATCAACACGTTCAAGCATTTCATGGCTTATAAGGGCGCGTTGATGGTCAATGATGATGAGCTGTTTGCCTCATTCAAGCGGCTGGCCGAGCTGGGTGGCACGGCCATGGTGCATGCCGAGAATGGGGATGTGGTGGCTGAGCTGAGCGCCAAGCTGCTGGCTGAAGGGAATACGGGCCCCGAGGCGCATGCTTATTCGCGTCCACCGCAGGTTGAAGGTGAAGCGACCAACCGCGCCATCATGATTGCCGACATGGCGGGTGTGCCTTTGTATGTGGTGCATACCTCCTGTGAGGAGGCACATGAGGCCATTCGGCGCGCAAAGATGCAGGGCAAGCGCGTTTGGGGCGAACCTTTGATCCAGCACCTGACCCTGGATGAGAGCGAGTATTTTCACCACGATTGGGAGCACGCGGCGCGGCGGGTCATGAGCCCTCCGTTCCGGAACAAGCAGCATCAGGATAGTCTGTGGAACGGGTTGCAGTCGGGTACGCTGAGCGTGGTGGCCACCGATCATTGTGCCTTTACCACCGAGCAAAAGCGCTATGGCGTGGGCGATTTTACCAAGATCCCCAACGGGACTGGTGGGCTGGAAGATCGGATGCCGATGCTGTGGACCTATGGGGTAAATACCGGGCGTCTGACCCCGAATGAGTTTGTGGCTGTTACTTCAACAAATATCGCCAAGATATTGAATTGCTATCCGAAGAAGGGTGCCATTCTGGTCGGTGCGGATGCGGATATCGTTGTCTGGGATCCTGAGAAAACCAAGACGATCAGCGCCGAGACGCAGCAATCCTCGATCGACTACAATGTGTTCGAGGGCAAAGAGGTCAAGGGCCTGCCACGCTTTACCCTGACACGCGGTCAGGTGGCGGTGCATGACGGGAAAATCCGCACGCAGGAGGGTCATGGCGACTTCGTCGCACGTGAGCCGAACGGGCATGTGAACCGGGCATTGAGCACGTGGAAAGAGCTGACGGCTCCGCGTCCGGTCGAGCGGACGGGTATACCGGCGACAGGGGTTTAAGAGTTGACGCAAAGCACAGAATACCCAACTGCGATTCAGTTTATTGCGTTCGCGGTTCTCGCCACGCTAATCGCTGTGCTCGCGTTTTGGGTAATTGTTGCAATGCTCGCACTGCCCGAAATTGGGCTAGCGAACTTGCTTTCCAGCCTGCTGTCGATGTTAACGCTTACTTTGCTGCTCGGATGGCCAATCTGGGGTCCGATACTGCTTTGCGCGCTATTCCCGGGTTGCGTTGTTTTTGTGGCGATGCGTCGCGTTGCTACCAGACTTCCAATCGGTCGCCGCGGGCCTACACTGATCGCGGCGGCAGCTGTATCCGTGTGTTCCTGGACTGGCGCTGGCATACTGTTTTGGGCTTTCAGTTCAGCTAGTCAGCCCTTTGGGAATGCCTTCCTGTTAATTTTCGGAGTCCCTGCCGCAATGATTGCGGCGTGGGTCACACTGCCTATTCCTGAGTAAGAAATGCCAACCGATCCAAACAACAATTCGGCAGTCGTAGAAGCTGCCAATCTCGACCTCACCTTCCAAACCAATGATGGCCCGGTTCACGCGTTGAAAGATGTGAACCTGACCATCGACAAGGGGGATTTCGTCAGCTTTATTGGCCCCTCGGGCTGTGGCAAGACCACCTTCCTGCGCTGTATCGCGGCGCTTGAGACGCCGACCGGCGGCACGCTGACCGTCAATGGCATGACCCCGGATGAGGCGCGGCGGAAGCGCGCTTATGGCTATGTGTTTCAGGCGGCGGGGCTGTATCCGTGGCGGACCATTTCCAAGAACATCAAGCTGCCGCTTGAGATCATGGGCTATTCGGCGGCCGAGCAGGAGGAACGGGTCAGCAAGGTTTTGGAACTGGTTGATCTGGCGGGCTTTGGCGGAAAATTCCCTTGGCAGCTGTCGGGCGGGATGCAGCAACGCGCCAGCATCGCGCGGGCCTTGGCCTTTGACGCCGATATCCTGCTGATGGACGAACCCTTTGGCGCTCTGGATGAGATTGTGCGCGATCACCTGAATGAACAGCTTCTGGCACTGTGGGCGCGGACGGGCAAGACCATCGGATTCGTAACGCACTCGATCCCCGAGGCGGTCTATCTCAGCACAAAGATCGTAGTCATGAGCCCTCGGCCCGGGCGGATTACGGATGTGATCGACAGTCCTCTGCCCAAGGAACGCCCCTTGGATATCCGCGACACGCCCGAGTTTATCGAGGTCGCCCATCGCGTGCGTGAAGGGCTGCGGGCGGGGCATTCGGATGACTAGCGGCCTGAAAGCCTTTTGGGCGGTGTTGACCGTCCTGACCGTGATCGTTGCCTTTTGGTACGCGGCCTGCGTGCCGATGAACATCAAGGGCGTGCTGACCGAACAAGAGCGGGCAGGGGCCGAAGTGCAGCCGCCCTCGGCCAAGGATCGGCGCGACATGTCCGAGCTCGGTCTGGTGCTGAACAACAGCTTTGCCATCCCCGCCACGTGGGCGCAGGATCGCCCCCGTCTGCCCGCGCCGCATCAGGTCGCCATTGAAATGTGGGAGACGACGGTGCAGAAAAAGATCACCTCGAAACGGTCGCTGATCTATCACGGCTGGGTCACGCTCAGCGCGACGATGCTGGGGTTTGCCATCGGCACCGGGCTGGGCATTTTGCTGGCCGTTGGGATTGTGCATAGCAGGGTGATGGACCTGTCGGTGATGCCATGGGCCATTGTCAGTCAGACCATTCCGATCATCGCGCTGGCCCCGATGATCATCGTGGTGCTGTATTCCGTGGGTATTCAGGGGATCATTCCCAAGGCGGTGATCTCGGCCTATCTCAGCTTTTTTCCGGTGGTCGTGGGCATGGTCAAAGGTCTGCGCAGCCCTGATGCGATGCAGCTGGACCTGCTGCGCACATATGGCGCCAGCCGGTCGCAAGGGTTCTGGAAACTGCGCCTGCCAGCCTCGATGCCGTATCTGTTCACCTCGCTGAAGATCGGTATCGCCGCCTCGCTGGTCGGGGCCATCGTCGGAGAGCTTCCGACCGGGGCCGTCGCTGGGCTGGGTGCGCGTCTGCTAGCGGGCAGTTATTATGGACAGACGGTGCAAATCTGGTCAGCCCTGTTTGCGGCGGCCATTCTGGCGGCCGGTCTTGTGGCGCTGTTGGGCGTGATCGAGCGGACGGTGTTGAAACGGATGGGGATGGCGCAATGATCTTGGTTATTGGTGCAATCCTTCTGTGGCTGCTGGGCTGGTGGGTGAATGGCCGTTTGGCCAGTGGGCCTTATGCTGACACGCGCATTGTGGGCGTTCTGGCACCGCTGATTTTTGGCCTTACAATCATCGGCATGTGGGAGCTGCTGGTGCGGGGGCTTGAGGTGCCGCTGGTCATCCTGCCCGCACCTTCGGTGATTGCGGTACGCTTTGCGGACAGTCTGCCGATCCTGTGGGCAGATTTCGTGCAGACCATCGTCAAAGGGGCGCTTAGCGGCTACATCATCGGGTGTGGTGCCGCGTTTCTGATGGCGATCGCCGTGGACCGCTGGGATTTCCTGCGTCTGGGTCTGCTGCCCGTGGGGAATTTCGTGGCTGCGCTGCCTATCGTTGGAACGGCACCCATACTTGTGATGTGGTTCGGGTTTGACTGGCATTCCAAGGCTGCAGTTGTGGTGGTGATGGTGTTCTTTCCGATGTTGGTGAACACCGTTGCCGGCCTGCGCGAGGCGACGGCAATGCAGCGCGACCTGATGGAGACCTATGCCGCAACCTATTGGCAAAGCTTTCTGAAACTGCGCCTGCCTGCGGCGATGCCGTTTGTTTTCAACGGGTTGAAGATTTCCACCACATTGGCCCTGATCGGCGCTATTGTGGCTGAATTCTTTGGCTCACCGACCCTGGGAATGGGCTTTCGGATCTCCACCAGCGTCGGTCAGCTCTCGCTGGATATGGTCTGGGCCGAGATCGTGGTAGCCGCACTAGCCGGAACTGCATTCTATGGCGCGGTCGCGATGATCGAAAAGGCGGTGACCTTCTGGCACCCGTCACAAAGAGGATAACACTTCAACAGACCCCGAAAACGGGGCACCAACAGCAACTAGGAGACATGAAGATGAATAAGCTACTTAGCGGGGCGCTGGCTGCCTTTGGACTTACAGCCGGTGCGGCATGGTCGGCGGATGAGGTGACATTGCAGCTGAAATGGGTCACGCAGGCGCAGTTTGCGGGTTACTACGTGGCAGCAGATAAAGGGTTCTACGAGGAAGAGGGGCTGGACGTCACCATCCTGCCCGGCGGCCCCGATATCGCGCCCACGCAGGTGATCGCAGGGGGCGGCGCGGATGTAACCGTCGAATGGATGCCCGCCGCGCTGGCCGCGCGCGAAAAGGGGCTTCCGCTGGTCAATATCGCCCAGCCCTTCAAAAGCTCGGGCATGATGCTGACCTGCTGGAAGGATGCGGGGATCACCTCGCCCGAGGATCTGAAGAACCGTACGCTAGGTGTCTGGTTCTTTGGCAACGAATTTCCGTTCATGAGCTGGATGAGCCAGCTGGGTATCGACACCAGTGGCAAAAGCGAAAGTGGGGTTGAAGTCCTGAAGCAAGGCTTCAACGTCGATCCTTTGTTGCAGCGTCAGGCCGATTGCATCAGCACCATGACCTATAACGAATATTGGCAGGTGATCGACGCGGGCGTCAGCCCTGATGAGCTGGTGACGTTCAAATACGAAGATCAGGGCGTCGCGACGCTGGAAGATGGCCTGTATGTGCTGGAGGAAAACCTCAGTGATGCGGCCTTTACCGACAAGATGGAGCGTTTTGTCCGCGCCTCGATGAAAGGCTGGAAATACGCCGAGGAAAACCCGGATGAGGCGGCCGATATCGTGCTGGAAAACGACGCGACCGGTGCCCAGACCGAAGAGCACCAAAAGCGCATGATGGGTGAAATCGCCAAGCTGACCGCTGGTTCGAACGGTGCGCTGGACCCTGCGGATTTTGAACGCACGGTGGGCACTCTGCTGGCTGGCGGGTCGGACCCTGTGATCACCAAACAGCCCGAGGGCGCTTGGACACATCAGATCACGGATGCAGCCCTGAACTAAGCCGTCTGTCAGACGCATTTGACGCGGTCCCTTCGGGGGCCGCGTTTTGCGTTTGAGATGCCGGAAAAGTGTGTGCCATTCGTTGAAAAATGCCTTAGTATTCCTTTGAAAATAAACGCATTTGGTTCCGATTGCGTTGATATGGGGAGAATATGCAGGGATTTGCATCAGAATTCACATCGGCTTTGGCTCTGATCCTGAACGGGGATGCCGAGTTGTGGGCGATTGTTCTGTTGTCCCTGAAAGTTTCGATTTTTGCCGTACTGATCGCTGCGTTGATCGGGATGCCTGTTGGGGCAGCGCTGGCCGTTGCGCGATTTCCCGGTCGGCGGGCGCTGATTGTGTTGATGAACGCTTTGATGGGGTTCCCTCCGGTCGTTGTGGGGCTGTTGGTTTATCTGATGCTGTCGCGCTCAGGACCATTGGGTGTGCTGGAACTGCTGTATACGCCCACGGCCATGATCATCGCACAGGTCGTGCTGGTGACACCGATCGTAGCTGCTCTGACACGACAGGTGATTGAGATGCTGGCCGAGGAATATTCGGAACAGTTGCGATCGCTGGGCGTGTCGCGTCTGGCCTCGGTTCCGGTTCTGCTATGGGACGCGCGGCTGGCGTTGATCACGGCGCTGCTGGCCGGGTTTGGCCGCGCTATCGCCGAGGTGGGCGCGGTGATCATCGTGGGCGGCAACATCAATCACGTGACGCGGGTGATGACCACGACCATCGCGCTTGAGACCTCCAAGGGCAATCTGGCGCTGGCATTGGCGTTGGGCGCGATCCTGATCGGAATTGCAATCGCGGTAAACGCTATGGTCAGCGCAGTCAGCTTGCGGGCGGAACAAGAGGGGCTGCGTCATGCGTGATCTGCTATGTGATACAGCCAGCAGCCTGTTGGTGCGAAATTTGCGCGTTGTTCGAAACGGCAAAGCGCTGCTTAATGTTTCGCGCCTTTCGCTGGACGGGCCGGGGCCGACGCTGATCCTAGGGCCGAACGGTGCTGGTAAAAGCCTGCTTTTGCGTTGTTTGCATGGCTTGATCGAACCAGATCAGGGACGGGTTGAGCAGGACGGGACTCCGCTGACCGATAGGCACAAAGCGCAACAGGCGATGGTGTTTCAACAACCTGTGCTGCTGCGCCGCTCGGTTTCGGCCAATCTTGATTTCGTTCTGAAACGTCAGGGGTTGCCGCGCGGTGCCCGCAAGCTACGGATCGAAAGCCTGTTGGCTGAGGGCGGGCTGGAAGGCAAGGGGCGTCAGCCCGCGCGATCCTTGTCCGGGGGCGAGGCTCAGCGGCTGGCCATCCTGCGCGCGCTGGCGCTGGACCCCGAGACGCTGTTTCTGGACGAACCTACCAGCGCGCTGGACCCAAGCGCGACCCAGATGATCGAGCGGATGATCCTGCGAGCATCAAGTCGCGGCGTGCGGATTGTCATGGTGACCCATGACATTGGGCAGGCTCGCAGACTGGCTGTGGATATCGTCATGATGCAGGGTGGGCATGTGGTTGAACATGGGCTGGCTAAACAGGTCTTAAACGCGCCTCAAAGTGATGCTGCACGCCGCTATCTGGCGGGCGGGCTTGTGACTTAATCAATAAGACGGAGATCGAAATGATCCGGAATTTTCTTCGGGCAGCATTGCTTTCGCTTGGCCTGGCCGCACCTGCGTTCGCCGAAGAGCCCTTTATTGTCGTGCAATCGACCACGTCCACGCAGAACTCGGGGCTTCTGGACTATATCTTGCCGGGGTTCGAGGCCGAAACTGGGATAGACGTGCGTGTGGTGGCTGTGGGCACCGGGCAGGCGATCCGCAATGCGGTCAACGGGGACGGAGACGTTCTGCTGGTCCATGCCAAACAGGCCGAGGATCAGTTCGTCGCCGATGGTTGGGGCGTCGAACGCTTTGACGTCATGTATAACGATTTTGTTCTGGTTGGGCCGAAATCCGACCCGGCCAAGGTTAAAGGCGGCGTGGATATCGTGGCGGCTTTGACCGCTGTGGCCGAGGCCGAGGCCCCCTTCGCCTCGCGCGGGGATGACAGCGGCACGCATAAGGCCGAGATGCGCCATTGGACTGTGGCCGAGGTTGATCCCACGGCTGCATCGGGCGCATGGTATCGCGAGACGGGCTCGGGCATGGGGGCGACGCTGAATGTGGCCAGCGGGATGGATGCCTACGTGCTGACCGACCGCGCCACGTGGCAATCCTTTGGCAACAGGGGCAATCTTGAGGTGATGGTCGAGGGCGACCCGCGTCTGTTCAACCAATATGGCGTTATTCTGGTGAACCCGGATAAGCATCCGCGTGTTCGGGCTGCAGCGGGTCAGCGGTTCATCGATTGGCTGACCGGACCGGACGGGCAGGCGGCAATTGCGTCTTACAAGCTGGACGGCCAGCAGTTGTTCTTTCCCAACGCCAGCGGGTCTTAACCGCTGGCACCGTTGTGATGGATCGTGCACAGATGGGTCAGGTCATAGCCGCCAAACTCTGCTGAGCGGGCGGCAAATCGGTCGGATTGCACAAAGGCCAGCAGTTTGAGCATCGGTTCGTCGAAATAGGCCCGCCGCCAGATGGCCAGGTCCAACCGTTCAGCATGGGTCGGGCGGAAGCCCAGATCATACAGTCCCGCCAGCGCGCCCAGACCAAACCCGGCGTCGGCTTTGCCGTCATGCAGGGCGATCGCCAGCTCTTCCTCGGTACGGGCGCAGGTTGGCAGGGCGTCCAGATCCGCGCGGGTGAGGCCATGTGCCTCCAATTGCCCGTCAAACAGGCGCTGGCTGGCGGCCGACTCCTGCCGCAGGATCACGCGACGGCCTTTCAGGTCGGTAAATCCTGAGATGTCACTCACACCCGGAGCCAACAGCAATCCACGCTGACGCTGCGCAACTTCATACAAAACCACCGGCGCCTCGCCCAACGCACCGCGCAGAGCCCCAAGGTTGAACCCGCCGTCTTCGTGAATATGCAGCGCGGCAGCCTGCGCAGTCCGGTCTTTCAACCGGTTCAGGCCATCGAACGAGCCGTCATAGTACGTCGCCAACCCCGAACCGCTTTCGCGCAGCGCCCAGTCCAACAACGGATCATGGCTGCCCGCAACGATCGGAGGCAAGGGCGGTTCTGCCACCTGCGGGCCACTGCGCGACGCGTTCAGCCAGGCGATGACCTCGGCGCGGGGAAACAGCAGCTTTCCCATGGCGCGCACGCAGGGCACCTCGCCCGACGAGGCCAGATCATAGGCTTTACGCTCGCCGATACGCAGCAGGTCGGCCAGTTCCTTTGTGGTCAGGAATTCAGGCATTCAGTCGAGGCGCACCGCAGACCCGGTGCCCGCATCGGCGGCACTGAATCCGATCTGATTCAGCATAAAAGGCGCAGCTATTGCAATGACGACCATGGCGGCCACGGCGGCAAGGAAGGCTTTCATCTGTCTCCTCCGGTCTTTTTAGTTTTCCGGTGCCGTGGCGCGGCGCAGAAAGGCGATCAAATCGTCCCGGTCGCTGGGCTGCGTGATCCGCTGCATCGGCATTTTCGACCCCGGAATGTAGTGGTCTGGCCCCTCGTCGAAAAGGGCATTTATGGTCTCGTCATTCCAAATGATATCAGAGTCTTGCAGCGTATCCGAGTAGAAATATCCCGGCAGTGACCCGGCCTTGCGTCCGAACACCCCATGCAGCGTCGGCCCGGCGCGGCGCTGGCCGTCCGGTGTCAGGCTATGACAGATTGAACACTTGCGGGCAAACTGCCGCTCACCATTGCTCATCTGATCGGGGTTTTTGAGGAAGCTGGGCTCGGATGCAGCCATCCGTTCTTGTTCGCGCAGATTGGCGACCGGCCAACTGTACATCGCCTCATCAATACCACCGGCGTGGATGTTTTGACCATCGGGTGAAAAAGCCAGCGCCCAGACCGGACCGCGCAAAGTGGCGCGGAAATCCTGTGCGATGCGCCACTCGACCGTGTCGATCACCATGATGAAGCCTTCGCCGTCGCCGACGGCCAGCATGCTGTGATCCGGGCTGAGTGCCAGCGCCAGAATAGGGCGACGGTCGAGGGTGAAATCTCGTTCCTCGCCCGTGGTCAGATCGCGAATGCGGGTCACTCCATCGACCGCACCATAGGCGATCCAGTTGTCTTGCGCGTTCAGGACCAGTTCGTTGATGCCAAAGCCATGCTCGACCACACGCAGAGATTCCTGCCCGCTGGCGACATCCCACAGGCGCAACGCCCCGTCGACCCCGGCGGAATAGAGCTGTGATCCGTCGGGCGTAAACACAACCGCATTGACGCCGCCGCCCGCAGACAGAACCGTGGGGTCCGACCCATCCGCCGGCCAAAGGCCAATTGTGCCGTCCCAACTGGCCGTCGCCACATGTGTTTTTGACGCTGCGATATGGACGATCTTACCCTTGTGCTGGCCCACAACCTCTCCGCCCGGCCAGCGGCGCAGGGTGAAATCATCACCTGCGGAATAGATCGCAGTGCCGTTGAAGGCGACTGCGTTTACTGCCGCCTCGTGGCCTTCCAGCCATTCGGGCATCTGGTCGAACCAGAGGCCGACCGAGTTGTCGAAGCTTGCCGTGGCGATCCGCCCATCCGGGGCCGTGGCGATCCCCATGATCGGCCCGCCATGGCCTTTTAGCGTAAAGAACTCGGCCCACGCGGGCAGGGGGATCAGCGCAAGGATCAGCGCCAGTACGCGCATCTATTCAGCAGGCGAGGCTGCGCCCTTGGTAGCCTCTTTTTCCTGCACCTCTGCCAGCCACAGCGAATGGTGTTCACGCGCCCACTGTTCTTCGACCTCGCCGGTTCCCATGGCGTCAAATGCGCCTTCCATCCCGACCGAGCCGAGGTAGATATGGGCGATGATGATGGCGATGAAGACATAGGCGATCATCACGTGCCAGACCTGCGCGTATTGCATTTCCTCTTGCGGCGACATTTGCACCGGCAGATTCAGGCCCATTGCCTGAGGCAACCCGGTTGCGTTGGCGATCTGGAATGTTTTGGCAAACAGGGGCATTTCGAACGGAAACAACAGTGACAAACCCGACAGGCTGATCGACACGCCCAGCAAAATGCAGGCCCAGAAAATGACCTTTTGCCCTGCATTGAATTTCTTGGCCGGAGGGTGGCTGTTTTTGGTGAAAAGCCCACCGCCAGCGGCCAACCACTTTAGGTCGGTACGGTTTGGGATGTTATGGGCGATCCAGTTTACAGTGACGATGATAAGGCCCAGCATGAAGGCCCATGCCAAGTTGTTGTGAAGCCATTTGCAGGCTTGCGCGATCGTCGCAAACCCTTCTTTTCCAAAAATTGGGATTAGAAAGTCTCGACCGTAAAGAGTCAGCAGGCCAGTGAGCCCAAGAATCAAAAACGATCCGGCAAAAAGCCAGTGGCCAAACCGTTCGAAACTGTTGAAACGCGTGACTGTGCGCCCGGTTTTCTCACCATCAATGCGGATTTTGCCGCGGATCAGGAAGAACAGAAGGATCACGGCGGCCATGCCGGCAATGATGTAGGTGCCGTATTCGCGCAGCGGTCCTGTGCGGAAAGCCCACCACCACATGCCGCCATCCTGTATCAGAACACTGGCTGCGGGCCCCTGAGACGACACGGTAACATCCGCCGACCCATAGCGCAGCGCGCGATAGACATCACTGTCCGAGGCCACACCGGCAGTACCAAACTGCCCCAGCAACCCTTCGACATTGCCTTGACCTGTGTTTTCCGAGCGATAGGCGTTGTCTACCTTCTCGCCCCGTTGACGGGCCAGAATATCCTCAAGCGTCGTGGCCCCTCCGGTGGCCGAGCGATCCGGTGCCGGGGATTCCGGGGCGTCCTGCGCCCATGCGGCTCCGGTCAGGAAGAGTGAGACGAGCAGAAATTGGATCAGGCGCATGGGTTCTCTCCCTATTCTTGGTCGTGTCAGCGGTCAAAGCCGCCGATTTGCGTGTGAAAGACGGCTCCGACAGGGGACAGGGCCGCCTGAAGCTCGTCTTTCGCGGGGCCGTAAACATCAAGCTGCACCGGCGTAAGCAAAGACATAAACCGATCCGCGAAGTTTGCCCCGAAATTCTGCATATGACTCATCGCATCTTCTGAACTTGCGTACCGTTCATAGATGTGAATTGCGTTGTCGCTTTGGTGCCACTCATAGGTTTTGGCACCTGTTTCCTTAAGGGTCGCGTCGACCATTTCTGCCATCAGGGCCTCGAACTCGGACTGTTTTTCCGGGTTCAGGTCCAGCTTCAACAGCCAGTAGATATCGTTGGTCATGGGCGTCCCACCTTCGTCAGGAAAGGCGGCGACCGACAGGCGGCCACCGTCAAGAGAAAGACAGCCCCCGGCCTAGCGCGGGGGGCTGTCGGGCTTTGGTTAGACCTTAGCCGTCTTTCTGGTCGTAGGCGGTGCCCCAACCCCATGCGCCCGAGCCAAACCCGCGCGCCACAACGCGCTCGCGGTAGATGGCCGAGACCACGTCGCCGTCACCGGCAAGCAGGGCCTTGGTGGAACACATCTCGGCGCAGATGGGCAGTTTGCCCTCGGCGATCCGGTTGCGACCATATTTGGCGAACTCTGCGGTCGAGTGCGTTTCTTCGGGGCCGCCGGCGCAGAAGGTACATTTGTCCATCTTACCGCGCGATCCGAAGTTGCCCGCCTGCGGGTATTGCGGCGCGCCGAAGGGGCACGCGTAGAAGCAATAGCCGCAGCCAATGCACAGGTCCTTGGAGTGCAGGACGACCCCTTCTTCGTTCTGATAGAAGCAGTCGACCGGGCACACCGCCATGCAAGGCGCATCCGAGCAATGCATACAGGCCACCGATATCGAGCGTTCGCCCGGGTTGCCGTCATTGATCGTCACCACCCTACGGCGGTTGATGCCCCATGGCACCTCGTGCTCGTTCTTACACGCGGTGACACAGGCGTTGCACTCAATGCAGCGTTCAGCGTCGCAGAGAAACTTTGCTCTAGCCATTTTCGTCCTCCTTTACGCTGCCGAGATCTTGCAGAGAGTACACTTGGACTCCTGCATCTGGGTCACTGAATCGTAGCCATAGGTCTGGGCGGTGTTGGAACTTTCACCCAAGACATAGGGGTCTGCACCTGCGGGGTATTTCGACCGCAGATCATCGCCCTGGAAATGGCCGCCAAAGTGGAACGGCATAAAGGCCACACCAGCGCCGACCCTGTTGGTCAGCATCGCCATCACCTTGACCTTTCCGCCCTCGGGCCCTTCGACCCAGACCTGTTGCCCGTCACGAATACCTAGGTTGTTGGCATCGCGGGGGTTGATCTCGACGAACATGTCCTGCTGCAGCTCGGCCAGCCACGGGTTCGACCGGCTTTCATCGCCGCCGCCTTCGTATTCGACCAGACGACCAGACGTCAGGATTATCGGGTAATCCTTTGAAAAGTCGTTCTTCTGGATCGAAGCATAAAGGGTGGGCAGGCGATAGGCCTGACGGTCCTCGTAGGTCGGATAGTCCTCCACCAGATCGCGACGCGGCGTATAAAGCGGCTCGCGATGCAGTGGGATCGGATCCGGGAAGGTCCAGACGACCGCGCGGGCTTTGGCGTTCCCGAAGGGCGCACAGCCATGCTTGATCGCAACCCTCTGGATACCGCCGGACAGGTCGGTCTTCCAGTTGGTTTCAGGACCCGCAACAGCGTCGATCGCCGCGCGTTCCTCGGCGGTCAGATCGCCGTCCCAGCCAAGGTCCATCAGCATCTGCATCGTGAATTCAGGGTATCCGTCCTGAATTTCCGATCCAACGCTATAGACCCCTTCGGCCAGCAGGTTGTCACCGTCGCGTTCCACACCGAAGCGGGCGCGGAAGGTCAGGCCACCTTCGGCCACCGGTTTGGACATATCATACAGGTTTGGTGTCCCCGTATGCCCCATCTCAGCCGTTCCCCAGCAGGGCCAGGGCAGACCGTAGTATTCGCCGTCGTTTGGTCCACCGATGGCTTGCAGCGTGGTTCTGTCGAACGTGTGCTGGTTGGCCATGTGGCTTTTCAGACGTTCCGGCGACTGACCGGTATAGCCGATGGTCCAGAGGCCCGAGTTGAATTCACGCGTGATGCTTTCAACATTCGGGGTCTCGGCATCTTCCATCTCGATATTGCGGAAGAAGCGGTCCGCCCAGCCGAACTTGTTGGCGAACTTGGCCATGATGACCTCGTCCGGCAAGCTTTCGAACAGCGGATCAACAACCTTGTCGCGCCACTGCAGAGACCGGTTCGATGCCGTGGCCGAGCCACGTGTTTCGAACTGCGTGCAGGCGGGCAACAGGTAGACACCATCGGTGCGGTCATGAAGCACCGCCGAGACGGTGGGATACGGGTCGATCACGACCAGCATGTCCAGCTTCTCCATCGCCGTCTTCATTTCCGTCATCCGGGTCTGCGAGTTGGGCGCGTGGCCCCACAGAACCATGGCACGGACGTTGTTGTCCTGATCCATGTTGGCCGGGTCTTCCAGAACACCATCAATCCAACGAGAGACCGGGATGCCGCGTTCGTTCTGAAGCGGCTTGTCCTTGCCTTCCTTGTCCTTGATCGTGGCGAACTGACCCGCCAGCCATTCGGGATCTTCGCCCCAGACACGGGCCCAGTGACCCCAAGCACCCTTCGACAGGCCATAGTAGCCGGGCAAGGTATGGGACAGAACACCAAGGTCCGTCGCGCCCTGCACGTTATCGTGGCCGCGGAAGATGTTGGTGCCACCACCCGATGTGCCCATGTTGCCCAGCGCAAGCTGAAGCACGCAGTAGGCGCGGGTGTTGTTGTTGCCGTTGGTGTGCTGAGTGCCGCCCATGCACCATACGACAGTGCCGGGGCGGTTGTTAACCATGGTCCGGGCAACGCGGCGCAGCTGCGAACCGGGCGTGCCGGTGACGCGCTCAACCTCTTCGGGGTTCCACTTGCGCACTTCTTCCTGAATCTGGTCCATGCCCCAGACACGGGTGCGGATGAACTCTTTGTCCTCCCAACCATTGTCGAAGATGTGCCACAGGATACCCCAGACCAGTGCGACGTCTGTACCGGGGCGGAAACGGACATATTCATCCGCATGGGCCGCGGTGCGCGTAAAGCGCGGGTCGCAGACGATCAGAGGCGCGTTGTTCTGCTCTTTAGCACGCAGGATATGCAGCAACGAGACGGGGTGCGCCTCGGCCGGGTTACCACCGATGATAAAGATGGCCCGGCTGTTGTGCATGTCGTTATACGAGTTGGTCATGGCGCCGTAGCCCCATGTGTTCGCAACGCCCGCAACAGTGGTCGAGTGGCAGATACGGGCCTGATGGTCCACATTGTTCGTGCCCCAGTAGGCGGCGAACTTGCGGAACAGATAGGCCTGTTCGTTATTGTGTTTCGCGGATCCCAGCCAGTACACGCTGTCCGGCCCGGATTCCTGACGGATGTTCATCATGCCGTCGCCGATCTCGTCGATCGCCTGTTCCCAGCTGATGCGCTTCCACTCTCCGCCTTCCTTTTTCATAGGGTACTTCAGGCGGCGCTCACCATGGGCGTGCTCGCGGACCGAGGCCCCCTTGGCGCAGTGCGCACCCAGGTTGAACGGGCTGTCCCAGCCGGGTTCTTGCCCGACCCAGACGCCGTTTTGCACTTCGGCAACGACTGTACAGCCGACCGAGCAGTGGGTACATACGGATTTGATGTTTTCTACGGCGGTGTTTGCCGCTGTCTGGGCGCTGGCTGGCGTCACGGTTCCACCCGTGGCGCTGATCGCGGCAAGGCCGCCGATCGTCAGGCCCGAGCCACGCAGAAATGCGCGGCGATCGACGGTTTTCTCGCCGACCTGGGACAGGATACTTGTCCGCTGGGGGCGTCTCGCAACCCCGTTGGTCTTTTTCCTAAGCATTACTTTCCTCCCTTGCGTGCCGTGTCAGCCACGGCTGCTTGGTACTTCGCAAAACCGACGTCAGGGCCAATCGCAACCGTCTGTCGGGTGTTGAAAACGTCCGATCCTAGAACCGGGTGCTTTCCAGATATGCGCGCGTATGCGCGGTGTCCTGCATCCGGGTTTCGTCCGTGGGCAGCTCGGCTGCTTCGGCCTGTCCGGTCAGGCTGGCGGCGGCGACAGCAGCAGGCGCTGCGGTTCCGGCCAGTTTGAGGAAGTCGCGGCGCGTTGCACCTTCTTCCTTGGTCTTGCTCATGGGGTTCTCCTTTCCCATTTGCAGTTTAACGCCCCGCTAGGGACGCTGGCGAATGACAACGTCTCACGCTGCCGACATTCGGAAAGCTTCACGCTCGATCTCCATGAAGACCCGACCGGCAGTGCCGACCGAGGCATAGAGGACCGAGTTCTCGGCGCCTTCCAAATCCGAATAGAAATGCGTGGCCCAAGGGCCGATATGTTTGTTCCAGAACGCTTTCTGGTCGTCCAAAGACGCGGGCGTACCGAACCGGCCGACGATCATGCCCGCCATCATCTCCATCAACGAGGCGATGTTGTCTTCGGGTTCATAGACGTTTTGCGCCCGCGTAATACCGCGCACGGCCATGTCGTTGCGCAGCTGAGCCAAGGGTTTCTCGTTCAGGAACCCGGTCAGGTAGAAGCTGGCATAGGGTAAAAGCTCTCCGCGTCCCAAACCAATGAACAGTGCGTTGAACTCACGTTCAGCAGCCGCAGGTTTGGTGACTTTGGCCACCCGCGACATCGCTTGGATGGCCTGACCCAGATCGCTGTCATCGCCGCTGAGGCCCACCATTTGGTCCAGAAGCATCTGATCTGGCGGACCGGCCAGCAGCAGGCCCAGAAAGTTGTAGAAATCCGCGCGCAGGCGATCCTCGGCTGAGACATCCATCTGTTGCGCTTCACTTGCGGTCATTCGGTTATCCTTCGAATTCAAATTTCATGCGGCGCGGGGCAGGGGCGACTTCCGCCTCCTCCGGCGCGTCTGGTTCTATTTCAGCCACGAGAACGGGCTCTGGGTCGGGCAGGTCGATCTCTTCGGGTTCAGGCTGAGGTTCCTCGGCCTTGACCTCGATCTCGGTTTCTTCCGCCTCGGCTTCGGCCTTGGCGGCCAGCGCTTCGACATGAGCAAGCATACCCTTGCCGACCTGATAGGCGGTCTGCAGATTTTCGATCACACAGGCCGCGTCGGTGTAGTCCTCACCATAATCCACCAAGCCGTCTATATTGGCCAATACCGGGTTCAGCCGCCACAACCGGCGCAAGGCGCGGCGGCGCAGACGGTCGGGAACGGCTTTGGCCATAAAGCCCGAGACGTCATCGCCCGCTTGCAACTGATCGGGATCGGGCAGGTTGAACTCGGCCAGAATCTCGGCGTCGGTCTTTTCCTCAAGCTCGGCGCGCTGGTCCGCGATCACCTGTTCTTCGGCTGCGATTACTTCGGCCTCAACCTCGGCCTGTACGGCGGCTTTGCGGCGGGACCAGAAATCGCGGGCTTCGGTCATTGGATGATCCTCCGCGGGGCGCGGTAAACATCGGACTCTTGCCGTATGCGCGCATCGCCTTTGCCATCTTCGACCAAATCAGTGCGTTTCTTGTCGCGCTTGCGTTTGACAAAAACCTCATCGCGGTGATGTTCCAACGCAAAATCCCGTACCCAGGCGATCAGCCCGTCGGTCATTGGAATTTTCTCGACAATCTCTTCACCGGTATCCGCGTAGTCCTGTCCTTCATAGGGTGAGGCTGTAACCAGCACAGCATCCATCGGGCGTTGCCCGTCCAGCGCATCACGCAGCACAAGGTATATCGAGGGCGTGCCGTCGGACAGGTTGACCATATACGCCTCGGTCTCATCCTCCCACAAAGTGAGGGGCAGGGTGGCAGCGTGGTATTCCACAGCTTCGCCTTCCCGGCGCATTTCGTGCCAATCGGCAGGGCCCGCACCGGGCAACACCGCAATCGCACGCCAGTTCCATTTCGCCCAGCGAGTCACACCGGGTGTTTTGCGCACAACAACGCCTATCGGCATTTCAATCTGAGTAGCGGCCTTCGCCACGTAAATCCTCCCCGGAAGACTCTCCCCTGCCTTCCCCATGTCCACTATGGTACACAAAGTGATCTTCTGCCAAGTCCAAGCACTACGACTTTAGTCGCATACGTCGATAGCGAGTTCGTGAGGGGCCTTGTTCCCGAGTAGAAAAACAGGGTTGTGTAGCGCGTCCGGGGTTTGGATTTGGCGTGTTTGCGATGGGGTTTACATTGCCGTCCCCCGAATACAGCTTACTGTGCTGTGAGATGGCGCGACATCCGGGGAGGGGATATGAGCACCAAGATTTTATTATGCGACTGCGCGGGCACTCAGCGCGTGGACGCAGACAAGATGGCATCCGCCTGCGATGCGACCTGTTCCAAGGTCCACACGGCCCTGTGTACGCGCGAGTTGGAGACAGCTGCCAAGTTTATGCTGGACGGTGACGTGATCGTCGCCTGCGGGCAAGAGCAGGAAGTTTTTCGCAACCTGGCCGATGAGCTTGGGGTCGAGGCCCCCGGTTTCGTCGATCTGCGTGACCGCGCGGGATGGTCGGATGAGGGCGCGCATGCAGCCCCCAAGATGGCAGCGCTGGCGGCCGAGGCGCTGTTGCCGCAGCCAATCACGCCCAGCGTCGATGTCGTCAGCGAAGGCACGTGTTTTATCATCGGCCCCGGTGCAGTTGCGTTTGATCTGGCCCAGCGTCTTTCGTCGACCTTGGCCGTCACGGTCCTCAGCACCGACGACAGCGAGCCGATGTCGCGCGCCTACGATGTGGTGCGCGGGCGTGTTCGGTCGCTGACCGGTGCTTTGGGCGGATTTTCTCTGCGGCTGGATGCACTACAACAGTTAGAACCCGGCGGGCGCGGGGCGTTTGCATGGTCTGAACCGCGCGATGGGGCGGGCTCATCCTGCGATATCGTGCTAGATCTGACCGGGGATACGCCGTTTGTGCAGGCCCCCGCCAAGCGCGAGGGGTATCTGAGGGCCGATCCCAAGGATACGGTCGCTGTTGAACGTCTGGCCTTTGAGGCCGCGCAACTGGTCGGCACGTTCGAAAAGCCGCTTTATGTGCGGATGGAGGAAACCCTCTGCGCCCATTCCCGCGCCGAACAGGTAGGGTGTTCGAACTGTCTGGATATCTGCCCGACTGGTGCGATCACCTCTGCGGGTGAACATGTAGCGATCGACCCTATGATCTGTGCCGGATGCGGTGAATGCGCGGCGGTTTGCCCCTCGACGGCGATCACCTACGAAGACCCGCCGGTTGCAGCACTTTTGTCTCGTATGCATATTCTGGCGCGCACCTTTAGACGGGCCGAGGGTCACGCGCCCCGGCTGCTGGTTCATGATGCCCACGGGGCTGAGATGATCCGGCTGTCCGCCCGCTTTGGTCGCGGTTTTCCTGCCGACGTGATCCCATTGGAACTGAACGTGATCTCTGGCTTTGGCCATTCCGAAATGCTGGCCGCGCTGGCCCATGGGTTTGCCCGTGTGGATGTCTTGCTGGCACCAACGACCGAGCGGGACGCGTTGGATCGTGAACTGGCATTGGCCGAGGCCATCGCAGGCGCGGGCAAGCTGGGCCTGATTGATCAGGCCGATCCGGATGCGATGTCTGACGAACTATACGCACAGGACGTACCAGAGCCTTTGGCCGACCCGGTGCTTCCCTTGGGCAACCGGCGTCAAATCGCACGCTTGGCCGCGCAGGCGCTCAACCCTCAGGCCGAAGCTCCGCTGCCATTGCCCGAAGATGCGCCTTACGGGGCCGTTGCAGTCAATACCGACAGTTGCACGCTGTGCCTAAGCTGCGTGTCGCTCTGCCCGTCGGGGGCGTTGATCGACAACCCCGACATGCCGCAATTGAACTTCCAGCAGGATGCCTGCTTGCAATGCGGTATGTGCCGGACAATCTGCCCCGAGGATGCGATCACTCTGGTCCCGCAACTGGACCTGAGCGATGCGGCCCTGTCTCAGCAGGTGTTGAACGAGGAAGAGCCCTTTGCATGCGTCGAATGTGGCGCGCTGTTTGGTGTGAAATCTACGGTCGAACGGATCATGGAGAAGCTGTCGGGCACGCATCCGATGTTCGCCACCTCGGACAAGGCGCGGATGATCCAGATGTGCGACAACTGCCGTGTAAACGCGCAGTTCCAGCAACAGGACAACCCGTTCCAGTCTGCGCCGCGTCCCAAGGTTGTTACGACCGAGGATTATTTCTCAAAGCGCAAGGATCACTGAAGCTGCAACGGTGCGCCCAGATCCGCGGCTTTGATGACCGAAACAAAGGCCAGTATCGCCTCCAACTCGTCCAGCGTCATCTGGACGGGGTGGATGGGCGAGGGGCGTTCGGGGTCAAAGGGCAATGTCAGCCCGTCGATCTGGGTAAAGGCGGGGTGTGGGTTCAGGGCAAAGAAGGCTTCGAATCGTTCCGACCAGTCGGGCATGGCGCGCAGGACGGCAAAGGATGGCGTCGAGCCCAGCCCATTCATGCGGTTTTGCGGGCCGATCACGTGGCAGCGCCCACAATGGGTCATCGACAGCTCTTCGCCCCACGCGGCGTCGCCATCAACCACGACCTCTTCCTGAACCGCCGCAATCTCAAACTCCGCCGAGAACGACGCGCCGGTTTCCGGGGCAAACCCTTCAACCGTGCGCTTGCCGATATCGGACAGCAGCCAGTCGCGGAACCGTTCGTGTTTGGCATCCTCACCGATCCTGAGGTGATAGATCACACCGTCGCGGGCAAAGACCGGTTCACCCGGCGGGCCGCTTTCCAGCACCAAAACGCCCGTATCATCCGCAATAACGCGTATCCCGGTCTTGAGCGAGAAGCGTGGAAGAATATGTTGCAACAGACCAGAGTCGGCAACCTCGGGCGGGGCAGCCAGCCCCAACGCCTCTTGCGACCAAGAGGGGCTGGCGGTGAGCGTCAGGCTCAGGCACAAAAGGAGTACGCGCATGAGGTCAGCCTAGCGGCAGCGCCCCGATTGCGTCAAATAAACAGAATGAGACGGAGACACATGCAATGAACAGCAGCCACACGGTTGGGAAAATCAAAGGGTTACAGGCATGAGTGTTCGTGACGCGGTTCTGGCGAACCTTAAAAAAATTACCGATCCGGTGTCCGGTCAGGACATTGTCAGCGCCGGTATCGTGCGCGCGCTGAACGTCGAAGGCGACGCCGTACGCTTTGTGATGGAGATTGACCCAAAGCACGCCGACAAGATGGAGCCCGTACGCGCCACGGCCGAGCAGGCCGCGCAGATGGTGGATGGCGTTACCAAGGCTTCGGCCATGCTGACCGCGCATTCCGACAAGGCGCCGCCGGATCTGAAACCCAAGCCGAAACCAGCGCAGACCGGCCCTCAGCCGGTGGCCGGTGTGGATCGGATCATCGCTGTTGCTTCGGGCAAGGGCGGGGTCGGTAAATCCACCGTATCCGCGAACCTCGCTTGTGCGCTGGCTGCCGAGGGGCGGCGCGTGGGTCTGTTGGATGCGGATGTCTACGGCCCGTCGCAGCCCCGGATGCTGGGTGTCTCGGGGCGTCCGGCCAGCCCGGATGGCAAAACGATCCTGCCGCTGCGCAATCACGGCGTCACCATGATGTCGATGGGGCTGATGACCAACGAAGGGCAGGCGGTTGTCTGGCGAGGCCCGATGCTGATGGGCGCGTTGCAGCAGATGATGAACCAGGTGCAATGGGGCGCGCTGGATGTGCTGATCGTCGACCTGCCGCCCGGCACTGGTGATGTGCAACTGACACTGAGTCAAAAGTTCCAGGTGGATGGCGCCATCGTTGTGTCGACCCCGCAGGACGTAGCCCTGATCGATGCCCGCAAGGGAATCGACATGTTCAACCAGTTGAAAACGCCGATCGTCGGCATGATAGAAAACATGTCGACCCATATCTGCTCGAATTGCGGGCATGAGGAACATGTGTTCGGCCATGGTGGCGTGAAATCCGAGGCTGAATCGCTGGGTGTGCCGCTGCTGGGGGAAATCCCTTTGCATCTGGATATACGCGTGGCAGCAGACGGAGGCGCGCCCATCGTGGTCAGCAAACCCGACAGCCCGCAGGCCGACGCGTTCCGCAAAATCGCCCGCGACTTGATCGCCAAGGGCAACGCATGAGCGAGCCGGTTTTTCCCCCTCTGTTGGTCGGTCACCCGGTGCAGGGGGGACAAGACCCGTTTCAGCGCGCGCAGGCCATGGCCGCGCTGGGATGCGATGCGGGTACCGTGGTTTACAACATTCAGGCTGACCGCTTACGCGTGGCTATCGTCTTTGCACCCGAAGTTCCGCTGCAGGACGCGATGGCGATGCTGCCCTTGTGCGCTGTGGGGTTCCAGAACGCGCTGGGCGCGCTAGCCCCGCCCGAGGTGGCAGTACACCTAGATTGGGACGGTCCGATCTGTGTGAACGGGGCTAAATGTGGGATGTTTCGGGTCGCGGCCTCAAGCACTGCGCCCGAGGAAGAGCCCGATTGGCTGATCGTTGGCTGGGAACTGGCACTGCTGCAAACCAGCGACGCGCCGGGCGAAAATCCAGAAATTACAGCGCTTTATGATGAAGGCTGTGCCGAGGTGTCGCCGACCCAACTGGTCGAAAGCTGGTCGAGGCATATGCTGACATGGCTCAACCGCTGGCAAGAGGACGGAAATGCGCCGCTTCATGCCGAATGGATGGGGCTGCTACGCGGGGTGGGCGAACCCTATGACACAGGTGTCTTTCTGGGCGCCGACGAGCGGTTCGGCATGCTGATCCGCGACGGCGCCGACACAACCCTGCGCCCCTTGACGGATCTACTGGAGAACTAAAGATGAAACTGGCCCGCGCGATCCATTTCGACGAAAGCGACATGAACGTATTTCATTCCCCGGCCCGCACGGGCGAGTGGTGCATCTCGGGCGGGTTCGAGTTTTCGAACTGGGGCGAGGGCGATCTTGAGGGCAAGGCCCGGCAGGCTTTCGCGAACGGATGGCTGGGTGTCGAGACCTTCGGCCGGGTGACATTCGTGGCAGTGACGCAAGTGGAACCAGCCGAGATCGACCAGATTGCGCAGAACCTGGCTGAGCATTTCGTACAAATCTACGGCGCGCCTTCGGTTGAGGCGGCGATGGGCGTCGCGCAAGCCGAAATCACTCATATGTCCGAGCTGTGCGAAGAACATGCGCCCAACACCCTGCTGACCGTCGCCCGTGAACTATCCGAGACGGGTGTGCATGAGGCTTTCCGCATCATCACCCCGCAGGAAACCCAGCTTGAGGCACTGGCCGTGCATGGGTCGCTGGACGAGTAACTAAATTGGTTTCAGCTTAGGGTGCTTCAGCAACTCCATCGGGTCTATGGATTGGTTATTCGGATCAGTGCTGTAGCCTAGTAAGTTGAAATCCGCGCGGAACGTTTCGACGACAATATCTATCATCTCGGAGTTGTAGTGATCCGCAACTACCCTTGATCTATTGGACTTGTTTTGGTGGCTTAAACTGGCTTGGATGTCGACTTTCGCGCAAAAACTCTGGAAGTTGGTGCCTAGGTTTTCCATTCGGCCAACATAGCTGACAAGACATCGGTTCTGTTCGTCCAACAGGAAACTTGTTTGTCTGTAAGGTGAAAGCTCGCCTCCGCAGCGCGTCAATATAAACTCTTTAAAAGAAATGCCTTTGACCGCCTGGTGGTCATGATGAATTTCGGTTTGTTGGATGTAGCTATATAGAGAAATCAACAAGTCGAATGGATTACGAACGAAGGCGACCGAGCGCATTGTCCAATACACTGGACCCAAGCGTTCCAGATAGTCTATCGCCTTGGCATGATCTGGAAGTGGCTGGAACCGCGACTTTTGGTAGATGCCCCTGTTTAACGTTCGACCGTCCAAGCTTTTTAACATCCGCTGCAACGGATTCGGCCGATCAAATTCCTTACGTAACGCCCATGCGACCGAGCTTCCGCCGGTTTTGGGTATGTGGACGAAGACTATTTTATTCCTGGTGCCGATCATCGCATTACATTGCTATATTATTCATATATAGCAATGTAATTGACGCTTATTAATCTATATTAGATCGGCAAAACCCCCAAATTGTCCACGCTTGAAAATCAACCCCTTGCCTGTGCGGTACATCACCTTTTCGACCTGGCCAATCAGGATAAGGTGATCTCCGGCATCGTGTTGGGCGTTTAGCGTGCAATCAAACCGAGCAAGGCAACCAGACAGGTGGGGGCGCTTGGCATGGTCAGCTATCCAATCTGCGTGCGAGAAGTCTTCGCCATTTTCGGCAAACTTCAGTGCTTGATCCTGCTGATCTTCGGCCATGACATGGATCGAATAATGCTGGCAGTTATGGAACGCGCCGAACCGGTTTGAGTCCTTTGCAAGGCACCAAAGAACCAGAGGCGGATCCAGCGAGACCGATGAAAACGAATTCACCGTGATCGCCCGCGGCCCCATTTCGGTATGCGTTGTCACAACGGTGACCCCTGTTCCGAAACAGCCCAAGGCTTCGCGGAAAGCGATGCTTTGGTCGGGGGATGGGGTGAAAGTGGTCTCGGTCATCACGCGCTCATTCAGTGGCCGCGCCTCAGGTGCCACGGCCCAATGAAATTGTCCACGAAAAGCTGCGCTTGAAACTGTATTTTTCCAGCCTAGTTCAGATCTTCCAGTAAGCGTCCGTGCTGACGGGTCGCCTCGATCACCGCGCCAAAGGTGGTCATGCCGCGCGCCTCAAGCATCGGTAACATACGAACCAGCGCCTCGGCCGTTGCGACCGCATCCCCCAGCGCCGTATGTCGCAACTCTGGCGGGATAGTGATGTCGAGCCTATCACATACGGCGTCCAACGTGTGTGTGTCACTGGCGCCGAACAGAACGGCGGATAGTAGGACAGTATCCAGAATTGGGTGGTTCCACTCAACGCCCATCCGGTTGGCATGACGGCGCAGAAATGCCATGTCGAATGGCGCATTATGGGCAACTATCACCGCGTCCTGCGCAAATTGGTGAAAGACCCGGCCAGCCTCGGCGATTCCAGGCGCGCCCGAGACCATATTGTCTGTGATCTTGTGAACCTTGGTCGAGGCAGCAGGGATTGGCATACCGGGGTTGACCAATATATCCAGCCGTTCGCCTTCAATTATCCGGCCATTTACGACACGCACTGCTCCGATCTGAACAATTTCGTCCCTATGTGGCAGCAGTCCCGTGGTTTCGGTATCGAACACAACAAAGCAAAGCTCACGCAGATCAAGTGTACGCAGTTCCTTATTGGCAGCCGAGTTCAATAGGGCAAAGTCATAGACCAGCGGCCGCGCGGCCTCGGGCGCGATGTTTGTGGCACTGTCGTCAAAAATCAGCATGTAACCTGGCGCGTCGCCCAACGGTTTCATGCGTGCCATATAGGTTTGTGTGCCGTCGATATTTGTCAGCGTGCAACCGACCTCAAGCCCTGTTTTGGTAAGTTTGGCAAAGGCTTGCTCCAAGGGACCCATCTGAAAATACTCGGACATCGACGCATTCAGGCGGGGATGTGAAATCTGCGCCAGAACTTCGGCCGCCTGACCATCATAGAGCACGATCTTATGCGTCGGGCTGGCCAGCAGCATGGCGACCGGAATGTCGGTCAGCAAGGCTGTCAGCTTCTGCTTTTCGGCAGCCAGATGGGCGGTTTCAGCAGCGACGGCTTCGGCTACGCTCATAGTCTTCTCTGACAGTTGGTCGGCCAGACCAGCCGCAGCAGGGGCCAGATCACCCAGGTAACGCGCGGCCTCAACATCCATTTCCCTATTGACGCCTGCGTGTGCGCGCGCGCGCAGCTCAGCCGAAAGACGCTCGATCGGCTTGGCGACGTTGTCATCAAACAGCAACCAAACGGCGGCTATCAGTGCCACAAAACCAAAAGCCATCAGGATTTCAGCAAAGATGAAGGCGTTGACCAATGCAGGATCTGCAACGCGCCGATAACTGATCCACAAGGCGAGAGAACTGACAGCTAACCCGCCTACAGCCAGCAGGCAAAAAAACAGGAAAATGCGTAAGCGCAGGCTTAACCGGGTCAGCATGTTACACTCCGCAGGTGGCCTCGATGATGGGGTCGTTGGCTTCCGCGTTGATCCAGTCAGCGTTCAGCAGCTGACCTTCGGATCCGAATTCGGCCCCGTCCGCCAGATTGGCGCGCTGGTTCTGTGCGCAATCCACAGCGACCGGCAGCTTGGAAACCGGGGACCAGCGCCCAAAAAAGTAAAGGTCTACCAACCGTTGCTCGGGTACCTGTTCGTTGGTCCGAACCGAGGCTGTGTCAATCGCGGCAAAACGTTCAACAAACGGGGCCGCATAGGTCCAGGGGCGGTAAAACGCGCGGCTTTCGATTTCTTGAATAACCGCCATACCTTCGGGCAGAGTATCTTTGGTGCGGTCATACCAGGAATATTCGCTGGAAATGGTCATTCCGATCATCCCCAAACCGGCCGCAACAGGGGCAGCCCACTTTGGCAAGCGACCGCCCGTCACCTTGTTCACCAGCATCACGACGCCAGCAAAAGCGACGCCTGCGAAGATTGTGGCGATCAGTTCCAGGAACATTGCGTTTCTCCCAATTTCGGCCGGTTCAACCCAGCATACCTTTTCCGTGTCCCACCGCCGATTGCATCGTCTTGATCACGACGAACGCGTCCCGAAGATGGCTGCGTTCGAAATCGGACAGGGCCGAGGGTGGCATGAAGTTGTCCGGCTTTTCGCCACTTTTTACAAGCCGCACCTGGTGTTCCAGCCGGGTTTCAGCAATCAGATCATATGCATCCAGCAGATCTCGCGCTCCGGACTCGCTTAGTACACCTGCCGCTCCAGCCGCGCGTAAACGCGCGCGCGTGTTCGCCTCGGGAAGCTTGCCTTGCAAGCTGTATATCCGGGCCAGATCGACGACGGGAACGACACCGTTGTGCTTTAGATCCAGTGTATTGCGGTGCTCACCTGACCGGATCGTCGCAAATCCCCGTAACAAGCCAAGCGGAGGCGTGTGTTTCAATGAGTTTGAAATCATGTGCGCCACAAAGATCGAATTCGCCCGGGCCGCAACCAGCGTATCGGCTTGCAGCTTGTCGAACAGCTCGAATGCGCCACCGATCGGGCGTAGGTCAAACATGACGGATGCCAGCATTTGTGCTTCGGGATTTGGCTTGGCGATCCAACTTTTGAAATAGTCGCGCCACACCTGTACCGGTTGGCACCAGCGCGGGTTTGTCGCCATCATGTCGCCGGGGCAATAGAAGTACCCGCATGTGTCCAGCCCGTCCGATACAAACTGTGCCAACGCATGGAAATAGGGCATGTCACTGTCGGTCACGCTGTCGTCCAGCATCAGGCAATTGTCCTGATCAGAAACACCAGTCTGTTCCTGCCGCCCTTGCGATCCGCAGGCCAGCCACAGATAGGGAACGGGGGGCGGGCCAAGCTTGGCTTCGGCCAAGGCTAACAGTCGACGGGTGGCTGTGTCAGCGATATCCGTGATCAGGCGCGTGACGATCTCGTGCCGGTTTCCTGCGGCAACAAGCTGTACCAGAAGCTGCGGGATTTCGTCGGTCACCGCAGCCATCTGTTGCGCTGTCTCCGCGGCTGCGATTTGGCGCACAAGTTCGGCCGAATTGACGGCCTGATAATGGGTCAGGTCGGTTTGTGTGACGATACCGACTAACTGCCCACCTTCGGAGATAGGGACATGGCCAATCCCCCGTTCCATCATGATATGTAGAACATCCGAGCCGATATCGGAAGGTGACAGGGTAATCGGGTTAGCGGTCATAATCGCGGCAACGGGCGTGTCCGCTGGCATTTCGTCCGCGACAAACTTGCCGGAAACGTCGCGCAGGGTTGCGATGCCAAGCAGAGTGTCCTGATCCGTCACGCACAGCGATGAGATATGCTTGTCGCGCATCAGCTGCGCGGCTTCGCGGACTGGTGTGTCAGGCGGGCAGGTGGCTGGGTTGCGCGCCATGAGAACGTCGATCGAACTGGTGGCCAGACTCTGTGGTCCCGCGCGTGTGGTGCGGCTGCGGTTGAAGAACTTTGCGACGACTTCATGTCCGGCGATCAATTCGCGCACCAGATCCGGAGGCAAAAGCAACAGTACCGATGAGGCGTCGGCGCGTGCCTTGGTGATTGCCTTGCCATCCTTCAATAGCCCGCGTTCACCGAATGAGTTTCGTAGACCAAGATGCGAAACGACGACATCGTTTCGGTCTTTGATCTCAATCTGTCCCTCATAGATCACAAAAACACCGGGTAAAGAATGACCCAGTTTGTAGACCGTGAAGTCCTCTTCGACCTCCCACACCTCGATCTGGTGTGCGATGGCATCCAAGACATTCGCTGGTAGGGCATCGTACGGGTGTACGGATTTCAAAAACCGGGTGATCTCATCATGGGACAGGGGCATGGAATACTCCTCGGTTTCCGGTTTAAAAATCCCGCCCGGTGGAGTGCCGGGCGGGAGTAGTCAGTCGAAAGACGCGGCCTTTGGCAAGTAGGCTTTGGGCCGCATCATGCTCATTTATTCTGAGCTGCACCCGCGCCACGGGGAATGCGGACGCTTTCGACCAGATCTTTGATCTCCTGCGGAGTTTCCTTGGTCGCACCGGCCACGAAGTAGGCAACGGCAAAGTTGACCATGGCACCGATCGCCCCGAACGAGGTCGACTTGATCGGACCCAGCAGCGGATCAGCATCTGTGAAAGAGTTGGTGCCCGGAATGAACAGCCAGCCCTTATGCAGGAAGATGTAGATCAGCGTCACGGTCAGACCGGCCAGCATACCCGCGACCGCGCCCGCGTTGTTGATGCGGGTCGAGAAGATACCCATCATCAGCGCCGGGAAGATCGAGGCCGCCGCCAGACCGAAGGCCAAGGCCACCGTCTGCGCCGCGAAGCCCGGAGGATTCAGGCCCAGCCATGTTGCCACAGCAATCGCCACGGCCATTGCAATACGCGCCGACAGAAGCTCGCCTTTTTCCGAGATCTGCGGGTTGATCGCACCCTTGATCAGGTCGTGGGACACCGCCGACGAGATCGCCAGCAACAGACCCGCAGCGGTCGACAGAGCAGCCGCAAGACCACCAGCCGCGACCAGACCGATTACCCAACCCGGCAGGTTGGCAATTTCGGGGTTGGCCAGAACCAGAATGTCACGGTTGAACTTGGTCAGCTCGTTTCCAACCCAGCCTTTTTCCTCGGCAATTGCCTGCAGGTCGGCATTCGCGTCGTTATAGTACTGGATTTTACCGTCACCGTTCTTGTCTTCCCAATCCAGAAGACCGGTTTTCTGCCATGTCTGCATCCAGTCATAGCGCGGGTCGTTGTCGATGTCCTCGACTGAGACAGCGCCACCTTCGATGCCACCATTGGGCCACATCATGTCGGTGATGTTCAGACGCGCCATTGCACCAACAGCCGGAGCAGTCAGGTACAGCAGGGCGATGAACACCAACGTCCAACCAGCCGACCAACGTGCGTCAGACACTTTGGGAACGGTGAAGAAGCGCATGATCACGTGCGGCAGACCGGCAGTACCGATCATCAGCGACAGCGTGAACAGCACCATGTTCAGCGTGTTCGAGTGGTGCGCTGTATATTCGGCAAAGCCCAGCTCGGTCACGATGGCATCCAGCTTGGTCAGCAGGGGCTCACCGCCAGCGGTGTCACCAAACAGACCCAGCGCCGGAACCGGCGTACCTGTCAGCTGCAGCGAGATGAAGATCGCCGGGATGGTATAGGCCATGATCAGCACGCAGTACTGAGCAACCTGGGTGTAGGTCACACCCTTCATCCCACCAAACACCGCGTAGGCAAAGACCACACAGGCACCGATCAGAAGACCGGATGTGTTCGACACCTCAAGGAAACGACCAAAGGCCACGCCAACGCCGGTCATCTGACCGATCACGTAGGTCACCGATGCAACGATCAGACAGATCACGGCAACGACACGTGCGGTTTGGCTGTAGAAACGGTCGCCGATGAATTCCGAGACGGTGTATTTGCCGAACTTACGCAGATAAGGTGCAAGCAGCAGAGCCAGAAGCACGTAGCCACCGGTCCAACCCATCAGGAAGGTCGAGTTGTCATAGCCTGTAAAGGCAATCAGGCCCGCCATCGAGATGAACGAGGCCGCTGACATCCAGTCCGCTGCTGTCGCCATACCGTTGGTGACCGGGTGAACGCCGCGACCGGCGGCGTAGAATTCCGATGTAGACCCCGCGCGGGCCCAGATCGCGATGCCGATGTACAGCGCAAAAGACGCGCCGACAAACAGCAGGTTGATGGTAAACTGGTCCATGCTGTTACTCCTCGTCCACGCCGTATTCAGCGTCCAGCTTGTTCATGCGCCAGGCGTAGTTGAAGATCAGCACCAGAAAGACCAGGATCGAACCCTGCTGTGCGAACCAAAAGCCCAGATCTGTACCACCCACGGAAATACCCGAAAGCAGCGGACGCAGCAGAATGCCGAATCCAAACGACACCAGCGCCCAGATCACAAGGCTGATGTAAATTAGGCGCAGGTTGGCCTGCCAATAGCCCTTGTCGGACTCGGCAGCCTGCGCGGAGTTTGATGATTGATCCGCCATTGCGGGTTCCTCCTTCGCTTTTTCGCCGTACGGCCTGGCACACAACTCCTCAAGTGCGTCAGGTCGCTTTGCGATTGTGCCCAACGCCCCGTGACGTCAGGTAAAACTTCTCGGTTCTGCCAAGGCAGTTCCTTCGAAGTATTCTGATTTAGGATTAAAGCCCTGTGCTTTGATCCACCCTTTAAGTCATGACCTCTTGCACATACCCTTGCAGGTCGATTGAGATGTCATCTATCTGGCCCATTGCGTCGATACCCTTCAGCACACCCTGGGCCTGATAGTAGTCAATCAGCGGTGCCGTCTGCGCGTGATAGGCCGTCAGCCGGGACGCAACAGTTTCAGCGTTATCATCTGCGCGCCGTTTGAACTCTGAGCTGCCGCATTTGTCGCATTTTCCTTCAACCGCGGGCAGTTTGAACGTGTCGTGGTAGCCTTCACCGCACATGCCGCAGGTGTAGCGACCCGAAATCCGGATCACCATTTCAGCGTCTTCTACCTCGAGGCTGATGGCCGAATTGATCTTTTGCCCAGATTCGGCCAACACAGTGTCCAGCGCCTGTGCCTGAACCGTGGTGCGAGGAAAGCCGTCAAGGATGATTCCTTTCGCGCAGTCCGGCTCGGCCAGTCGATCGCGCAGGATCGCGATGACAATATCGTCGCTGACCAGATCTCCGGCCTCCATCACGGCTTTGGCGGCCAAACCTGCTTCAGTCCCGGCCGCGACGGCAGCACGCAGCAAGTCTCCGGTACTGAGTTGAACCAAACCGAACTTCTGTTCAAGCATACGAGCCTGTGTACCCTTCCCGGCACCCGGAGGGCCGAGAAGGATAAGGACGACGGGTGTGGTGATCGTGGCAGCGTCCATCACATCCTCACTTGTTCGCGCGGTTTTCAATCAGGTCTTCGACCACCGACGGATCGGCGAGCGTCGAAGTATCCCCCAGCGCGCCAAAGTCATCCTCGGCGATTTTGCGCAGGATGCGGCGCATGATCTTGCCCGAGCGCGTTTTCGGCAAGCCCGGTGCCCACTGGATCACATCCGGCGAGGCAATCGGTCCAATCTCGGTCCGCACCCAGGTGCGCAGTTCTTTCAGCAGCTCATCCGAGGGGGTGCGATCATTCATCAAGGTGACATAACAATAGATGCCTTGTCCTTTGATTTCATGCGGATATCCCACCACGGCGGCTTCGGCCACAGCGGCGTGGGCAACCAGCGCGCTTTCAACCTCGGCGGTGCCCATGCGGTGGCCCGAGACGTTGATCACGTCATCGACGCGGCCTGTGATCCAGTAATCGCCATCTTCATCCCGACGGCACCCATCACCTGTGAAGTAGTAGCCTTTGTAATCCGAGAAATAGGTCTTTTCGAACCGCTCATGATCACCCCAAACGGTACGCATCTGACCGGGCCAGCTATCCTTGATGCACAGCACGCCTTCGACCCCGTTGCCGCTGATTTCCACACCCGATTGCGGGTCCAGAACCACTGGCTGAATGCCAAAGAACGGCTTCATTGCCGCGCCGGGCTTCATAGCGTGCGCACCGGGCAGGGGGGTCATCAGATGACCGCCGGTTTCGGTTTGCCACCAAGTGTCCACGATAGGGCATTTGCCCTTGCCGATCACCTCATTATACCAGTTCCAGGCTTCTGGGTTGATCGGTTCGCCGACAGTGCCCAGAAGGCGCAGGTCGCTCAGGTCGTGCTTCTCGACAAACTCGTTGCCCTGACCCATCAGCGCGCGGATCGCGGTGGGGGCTGTATAGAATTGGTTGACCTTGTGCTTCGCGCAAACCTCCCAGAAACGGCCCGCATCGGGGTATGTCGGGACGCCTTCAAACATCAGCGTTGTAGCGCCGTTGGCCAGCGGACCGTAAACGATGTAGCTGTGGCCTGTGACCCAGCCGACGTCCGCAGTACACCAGTAAACATCACCCTCGTGATAGTCGAATGTTACCTCATGGGTCAGCGCGGCGTAGACCAGATAACCGCCGGTCGTGTGAACGACGCCTTTGGGCTGGCCGGTCGAGCCAGAGGTGTAAAGAATGAACAGCGGGTCTTCGGCATTCATCTCGGTGGGGGCGCAATAGTCGTCGGCCTCCAGCGCCATTTCGTTGTAGTCGTAGTCGCGACCGTTGATCCATGTGGTTTGACCGTTAGTCCGCTTGACGACGAGGCATTTCACCGTGTCCTTACAATGCAGCAGCGCCGCATCTGCGTTGGATTTCAGCGGGGTCTTGCGGCCGCCACGCGGGGCTTCGTCCGCTGTGATGATGACCTTGGCGTCACAGCCATTGACCCGTGCCGCCAGCGCATCGGGCGAGAAGCCGGCAAACACGATCGAATGGATTGCGCCGATACGGGCACAGGCCAGCATTGCGTAAGCAGCCTCGGGGATCATCGGGAGGTAGATGACAACTCGATCACCTTTGCGCACACCCATTGATTCCAGGATGTTGGCCATTCGGCAGGTGCGACGGTGCAGTTCGGCATAGGTAATGTGCTGAGCGGGATCAGTTGGATCATCCGGCTCCCAGATGATCGCGGTTTGATCTCCACGGGTTTTCAGGTGGCGATCCAGGCAGTTGGACGAAACATTCAGAGTACCATCGGCGTACCAGTTAATACCGACCGAGCCGAAATCGTAGCTGACATCCTTGACCTGGGAATAGGGTTTGATCCAGTCGATACGCTTTCCCTGTTCGTCCCAGAAGGCAACAGGATCGTTGACGGAGGCTGCATACATCTCGTTGTATTTGTCGGCATCGACATGTGCACGGGCAACAGTGTCTGCTGATGGCGGATAGGTTTTGGCATCTGCCTGGGCAGCGGTTGTCATTCTGAGGCTCCTCCCTCTGGACTAAATTTCGTGGGGCCGAATTTTGCCTGCTAAACTGACAATGTCGACCCGCTTCCTCCCCATACCGAATAATACGGAGAACAGAAAACAAGGGAATAAATTACCGGAAACTATGGATTAGTTTGTAAAAAAATTTCTCTAAATGCCGTTGAGATGAAAACATTTTTGGATCATGTTGATAATAATCTATTAATAACAAGATGATAATTGTAACGGATTTCCATCTTCGTGTTTGCGTTGGCTGGGCCCAAAAATGGCATCGGAAATTCATCTTTAGCGTGTTAGCGGTCACTTGATCTGATGATCTTGGTTCCGCGAAATCTTCCGGGGGTTGGCACACTCAGATGTTGGCGCTAGCTTTGACATCAAGCGCTTCGACAAGGGGCGCAGACAAGGGAGAGATCATAATGAAAAAGATGCTGAGCGGTGCCGCTGTCGCCGCCCTGACCGTTGCCTTCGCATCCGAGGCCGCGGCAACCGAATGGAGCGCCTCGGTCTGGGGTAAACGCCGCGCCTTTACCGAGCACGTTGAAAAGCTGGCCGAGCTGGTCAGTGAAAAAACCGGCGGTGAATTCACTATCAATGTAAGCTACGGGGGCTTGTCCAAGCCGCGTGAGAATCTGGACGGCATTGAAATCGGCGCGTTCGAGATGGCGCAGTTCTGCGCTGGCTATCACCGGGACAAAAACCGCGCCATCACTGTGCTTGAACTCCCATTTCTGGGCGTAAGCAACCTTGAAGAAGAGGTTGCCGTCAGCCACGCGGTTTACGATCACCCGGCGGTGAAAGATGAGATGGCACAGTGGAATGCGCGCATCATCATGACCTCACCCATGCCACAGTATAATCTTGTCGGCACGGGTGACCCGCGCGACAAGCTGGCCGATTTTGACGGTATGCGTGTGCGCGCCACCGGCGGTCTGGGTCAGGCGTTCGAAGCGGTTGGGGGTGTCCCGACCTCGGTTCCTGCGACTGAGGCGTTCAATGCGATGGAATCGGGTGTTGTAGACACTGTGGCCTTCGCCCAGCACGCTCATCTGTCCTTCGGCACCATCAACGAGGCGGATTGGTGGACCGCGAACCTTAATCCCGGCACGGTGAACTGCCCGGTCGTGGTGAATATCGACGCTTATGAAGCGCTGCCTGCCGAGCACCGAGAGGCGCTGAACAGCTCGATTGATGAGGCGATTGACCATTACCTCGCCAATTATGGTGGCCTTCTGGAGCAATGGGACAGCGTCCTGTCCGAGAAGGGCGTCGCCAAAGTTGAAATCGACGATGCCGTAATCGAGGAGTTCCGCACAAAAGCGGCTGATCCGATCCGCGAGCAGTGGATTTCGGACATGTCAGCACAGGGTCTGCCTGCGCAAGACCTCTATGATCTGGTTCAGGCAACATTGAAGCAACAGCGCGGCGGTAACTGATCACTAAGTCCGGGTGCCTGTTCGGCGCCCGGACACCTATAAAGACAACAGGGGAACACCGGCATGGCAGGACAGGCCACGGTGCTTGAAGACGGCAGCCGTCTCAGCCGTCTGGATCATCATCTATTGCGATTGGAGAAGTTCCTGGCGCTCATCAGCGGGGTTGCTGTCTTTGGGCTGATGGTTCTGGCGGTGGTATCCGTAAGTGGGCGCAATGCGTTTAACGCACCTTTGCCCGGCTATGTGGATTGGATCGAACAGGCCATGCCGCTGATCGCGTTCCTTGGCATATCCTTTGTCCAGCGGGATGGCGGGCACATCCGCATGGATATCGTCATCTCACGCCTGCACGGGCGTGCGCTGTGGCTCTTCGAGCTGATCTCGGTCGTATTGATCCTTGTTCTGATGCTGGCCCTTGTCTGGGGCAGCTGGTCCCATTTCGACCGCTCGTTCGATTTCGGCGCACCGTTGTGGAGCCGCGACAGCTCAATCGACATCAGTATCCCGCTGTGGCCTGCGAAACTGTTGGCTCCGGTTGCGTTTTCGGTCCTGTGTCTGCGGCTGATCCTACAAATCTGGGGCTATGGTCGCGCTTTTGTATTGGGGCTGGAAAACCCCGTAGCTGTACCTCTGATACAGGATGTCGCCGCCCAGGCGGCTGCCGAGGCCGAGCAATTCGAAGGGCAGGACTAAATGGACACGATCGATATCGGCCTGTGGGTCACAGGCGGCCTTCTGGTTCTGGTCGTCACTGGGATGCGCGTGGCCTTTGCGGCAGGCTTGGCAGGTTTGGTTGGGCTGGTCTGGATTTTCTGGGCCAAATTCGGCTATGACCCCGACCGCTTTGGCAAAGCACTGACCGTGGCTGTCAAAACGGCGGGACAAGTGCCCCATTCCAAGGTTGCCGCCCATACGCTCAGCCTGATCCCGACCTTCATCCTGATTGGCTATCTTGCCTACTATGCAGGTCTGACCCGAGCGCTATTTGAAGCTGCCAAACGATGGGTCGCCTGGGTGCCCGGCGGGTTGGCGGTGTCCACCGTCTTCGCCACGGCTGGCTTTGCGGCAGTGTCGGGCGCTTCGGTCGCCACTTCTGCCGTGTTTGCGCGCATCGCCATCCCCGAGATGCTGAAGGTCGGCTATAATAAGCAATTCGCGGCCGGCGTGGTCGCTGCTGGCGGAACGCTGGCCTCGCTGATCCCGCCCTCTGCGATTCTGGTGATCTACGCGATCATCGTTGAACAGGATGTGGGGAAACTGCTGTTGGCGGGTTTCATTCCGGGCGCATTCTCGGCAGTCATATACGGCCTGCTGATTGTGGGTATCGCGGTTATTTTCAAATCTGTCGGTCCGCCCGTAACCGGGTTCACCTGGAAACAGCGCTTTGCCGCTTTGCCCGGCGCGTTCCCCATCGTCGCCGTGATCCTCATCATCATCTGCTTCGTCTACAACCCATTTGGCGACAAGGCCTGGGGCACCCCCACCGAAGGCGGCGCTATCGGAGCCTTCATCGTCTTCTGTTTTGCCCTGTTTCACGGAATGCGTTGGACTGAGCTGAAATCCGCGCTGCTGGAAACAGCCAAACTGACGGCGATGATCTTCTCGATCATCTGGGGCGTTCTGATCTATGTTCGGTTCCTCGGTTTCGCGGATCTGCCCGGCGCATTCTCGGATTGGATCACATCGCTTGAGATGTCGCCCATGTTGATCCTGATCTGCATCCTGTTGGCCTATGCGGTTTTGGGAATGTTCATGGACGCCATAGGGATGCTTCTGTTGACCTTGCCGGTGGTTTACCCTGCGGTGATGGCCTTGAACGGGGGCGAGACAGTCAGCGCGGCTGACAGCGCTTTTGGTATGTCTGGTCCAATGTGCGCGATCTGGTTCGGGATACTGGTTGTAAAAATGGCAGAGTTCTGCCTGATCACGCCGCCTATTGGTCTTAACTGTTTTGTTGTCGCTGGCGTACGACCAGATTTAAGCGTTCAGGATGTATTCAAGGGCGTAACACCGTTTTTTATCGCGGACGCAGTCACTATCGCGCTTCTGGTCGCGTTTCCCGGTATCGTGCTCTACTTACCATCGTTGGCGGGATAGAAAGCTCTTTGCGAGGCTCTGCCTCGCGCTTCGGGATATTTGCTGCCAGATGAAAATAGGATCCCTTGCTTCATCTGGCCAAAAATACCTCGGGGGAGTCGCCCGCAGGGCGGCGGGGGCAGCGCCCCCGGTTTAGCCAGCGCGCATCAACATGCCGAACAGATCTCTGGGGTCGTCCGGGTCCGCCAACATGTCCAACGGTTCATAGAAATTCGTGCCTTCGATGGCGGTTTTGATAAACCTTAGCGCCGAGAAATCCTCGATTGCGAAGCCAACACTGTCAAACAGTGTAATCTGCCGGTCGTCTTTACGGCCTGTGGCTTGACCGGTCATGACCTGCCACATCTCGGTCACGGGATGATCCGAGGACAAGGCCTGTATTTCGCCTTCAATCCTTGTCTGCTCGGGATACTCGACAAAAATCTCCGAGCGGAGAAGGATATCTCGGTGGAGTTCGGTTTTTCCGGGGCAATCTCCTCCGATTGCGTTTATGTGAACGCCGGGCCCAACCATGTTATCTGTAAGTATGGTTGCGTATTTCTTGTCTGCTGTGCAGGTCGTAATAATCTGCGCGCCTTCGATGGCATCCTCGGGCGTTTTGCAGAGAACAACGGTCAGTCCTGAATTCTTGAGGTTCGCGGCGCATTTTTCGGTGGCGTTGGCGTCAGTGTCGTACAGGCGAACGGTGTTGATGTTGCACATCGCCTTGAAGGCGAGGCATTGGAACTCGGATTGCGCACCGTTTCCAATCATGGCCATCGTTGTGGCGGATTTGGGGGCAAGGTAACGACCCACAAGGGCCGACGTGGCCGCTGTTCGCAAGGCTGTCAGCAATGTCATTTCCGTCAGCAGGGTAGGGTACCCGGTGTAGACATCTGCCAGCAGTCCAAATGCTGTGACGGTCTGAAGGCCCTCAGATGTGTTTTTGGGATGGCCGTTGACGTATTTGAACCCATACGCCTCGCCGTCAGAGGTGGGCATCAACTCAATAACCCCATGCGGGGAATGGGCGGGAATGCGCGGTGTCTTGTCGAAGCTTTCCCACCTTTTGAAATCAGCTTCGATCTGCGCCGCGATCTGAGTGATCATGTGTTCCACGCCGATGTGGTGCACCAGTCGCATCATGTTGTCGACAGATACAAATGGAACGAGGGCTTTATCGGACGGTTGGGTCATCAGAAACTCCGGGTCGGTCGGTCGAAGATGCGCCGTCCCAGAAGGGACGCGGCCAGATCGACCATCAATTTTGCAGTGCGGCCGCGCTCATCGAGAAACGGGTTGAGCTCGACCAGGTCAAGCGAACAGACAAGGCCGCTTTCGTGCAGCAGCTCCATGACCAGATGCGCTTCGCGTTCGGTCGCTCCACCGGGTACGGTCGTTCCCACAGCTGGTGCGATGGAGGGGTCCAGAAAGTCGACGTCCAGCGACACGTGCAGCATCCCGTTTGCGGTGCGAACGCGTTCGAGAAAGGCCATAAGTGGTGCTTTGATGCCGTGTTCGTCGATGCTGCGCATGTCTGCCAACATGACGTGATCTTTTTCCAGCTGGGCCCGTTCGGCAGGGTCGACCGAGCGCAGCCCAATCATGCCAACTCGGTCCGTCGGGACTGGTGCAGTGATCGGTGGGAAAGCCTCAAAGCCCGATTGGCCGGTGAAATAGGCAACAGGTGTTCCGTGCAGGTTGCCACTGTCGGTACTCTGCGGTGTGTGAAAATCGCTATGTGCGTCAAGCCACAGTACAAACAGGGGGCGGCCAAGCTTCTGTGCGTGTTCGGCCATACCAGAAACGGTCCCCATCGACAGGGCGTGATCTCCGCCCATGAATATCGGCATGCCCTTTTGGGCCGCGTCTTGAGCAGCCCGGTTCAATGCACGGGTCCAACCGATACATTCAGGCAGCGCGAATAGGTGCGAATTTTCAGCCACATCCAATTGGTCGGGGACGACGTCGCCAATATCCTGAACAGCATGCCCAAGACTGTTGAGAGCGGTCTGCAACCCTGCGACCCGATAGGCGTCGGGGCCCATCCGACAGCCCTGTCGGCGTTTACCCGAATCCATAGGGCTGCCAACCAGTATGATATTTGTGTTTTTCATGTGCTTATTTACGCAGTCATAGTGGGTTGCGAAAAGTCATCAAAATGCTCAAAAAGAACTTTGATATCTCGAAATGGAAAGCTGACGTGGACGAACTGGACAATCGACTGTTAAGTGCACTGCATCGCGATGCGCGCGCATCCCTGTCTGAACTTGCTGAAACGCTTGGCGTAACACGCACGACTGTTCGCAGTCGGTTGCAGCGGCTCAAGCAATCGGGCGAGATCGTGGGTTTCACAGTCCTGACCCGACAGGATGTGGCCCAAAGTCCGGTTCGTGGCTTAATGATGCTTGAGATCGAGGGCCGCGGCACCGAGCGTACGATGGCCCGTATATCAGCCATGCCCGAAGTGCGCGCCGTTCATTCAACCAACGGTAGCTGGGACCTCATAGCCGAGATCAGCACAGATACCTTGGCCGACTTGGACGTAGTCCTGTTTCAAATCCGCCGGATGGAGGGGATCACCCGATCAGAAACCAATCTGCTTTTGTCCACGCGTAAGGGCCGAATGTAAGAGCCGTAGTGCTTTGAGGTTCAACGAATTTGTGTAAAACTGTTGCAGCACGCAAGCAATCAAAACCTAAAGAGCAGAGAACAGACATGACCGATCAGGATACCGGCCAAGACCTCTGGGCTGTTCGTTTGGCTGAACGTGTGGCCGGGTTTCTGGAACGCCCCTGGATTAAAATCCTGGTCCCCGTTCTGGTCATGCTGGTGGCTTTGACTGTCCTGCACGAGTTGTCTTCGCACGTAAAATGGTCCGATGTGCAGTCGGATGTAGCTAACACTTCTTGGAAGTTGATGCTTTTTGCGCTGTGCTGGACGATGGTCAGCTTCCTGTCGCTGTCGCTTTATGACGTGTTCGCTGTGCAAAGCGTGGCGGATGGCGAAGTGCCATTGCCAGTGGCGGGAATGGCCGGGGCTTGCGGATATGCCGTGTCGAACTGCCTAGGGTTCTCGTATATTACAGGGACCGCGATCCGGTATCGGATCTATGCATCTTTGGGTCTGGATCTGAGCAGAGTTGCGGGGGTCATCGCGACCTCGTGGATTGCGTTCTGGTCAGGCATGGTGCTTCTTTTGGGCATCCTTCTAACGCTGCATCCTGATGGGATATCCAAGGTTATTCCGATAAGTGACACAACCGAGACGGTGATCGGCCTGTGTATGCTTGCCGCATTGCTGGGTCTGTTCCTGTGGCTTGCCAATGGTGGGCGACGTCTGGCCTATGGGGGCGTGGGCTTCAACCTGCCAAACGGCAAGTTAGCCAGTCTTCTGACGCTTGCTGCGCTGGGGGATTTGTTTGGCGCGTCGATGGTGCTTTATACGTTGATGCCCAGTGATCTGGGCGTCGGGTTCCCGTATTTCTTCACCATATTCATTGCGGCAATCGCGGTCGGTATTGTTAGTCACGCTCCAGGCGGTATCGGCGCGTTTGAGGCCACCATGATCGCAGGTTTGGGGGCCTCGGGTCGTTCGGATGTGATCGCCGCATTGCTGCTGTACCGTCTGGTTTACACGTTTCTGCCCTTCGTGATCGCCAGCCTCTCGATTGCGGTCGCCTCGGCGCTGAGTCATCGGCACCACATCACAGGTGCCGCCACGTGGGTGTATCGCGTTATCCGACCCATCGTTCCAATGGTCGCAGCCGGCGTTGCTGCGGTTGCAGGTGTCGTTTTGCTGGTGTCGGGTGCTCTGCCAGCCAGCAGTGAAAACCTTGGGGTTTTGCGGGATGTCCTGCCGCTGTCATTTGTTGAGGCATCGCATCTGGTCGGTAGCGCGGTGGGCGTATTGCTTTTGCTGGTGTCGCGCGGCCTTTTCCGCAAGCTGTACCGCGCGTGGGTGGTTGCGATGTTGCTTATGGTGGCTGGCTTTGGGGCCTCGATTGCGAAAGGGTTGGATACGCATGAAGCGATCAGCATGTTGGCCACGATTGGGGTGTTGGCCATGTTCCGCGATGCCTTCTATCGGGTGAGCGGCGCGTCGATTTTTCGTTTGAATATTCCGTGGCTGGTCAGCGTCATGGCCCTGTTGGCCGTGATTTTCTGGATCGGTCTGTTTGCCTATTCCCATGTCGAATATCAGAATGCCCTATGGTGGGAATTCGCGTGGAACGGCGACGCCTCGCGGTTTTTGCGCTCTAGTCTTGTGGTGGCATTAATCCTTGGGGTCGTGGCCGTGACCTCTCTGTTCGGACGCGAAATTCCTGTGCCGGAACGCACCGAGATCCCCCCAGTTGTTGAACGGTTGGTGATGGAGAGCGAGGATACTGAATCCCAGATTTCCCTGACCGGGGACAAGCAGTTCCTGATCGCCCCCGATGACAGCGCGTTTCTGGCCTATGCCGATACCGGCAACGCACTGATCACCAAGGGCGAGCCGGTGGGAGATGAAAAAGCCGGGCAGCAACTGATCTGGCAGTTGCGTGAGATGGCGGATCGCGAAGGCAAGCTGTGCGCGTTCTACAGCGTCTCGACGAAATACCTGCCGACTTTTCTGGATCTTGGCCTGTCGATCCTGAAAATCGGTGAGGTCGCCCGCGTGCCACTCAAGGATTTCTCGCTGGATGGTAAATCGCGCAAACGGTTCCGGCAGGCGAAAAACCGAGCTGAGCGTGAGGGCTATGTCTTTGAGATCATTCGCAAGGAAGACCTTGCGCCTATTTTGCCAGAGCTGCGGAAAATCTCGGATGACTGGCTGGCCCAGAAGGCCGGAGAGGAGAAGGGGTTTGCGCTTGGCGGGTTCGATGACGACTATCTGTCCTATTTCGACCACGCCGTGTTGCGTGAAAGCGAAGGCGGGCGGATCGTGGCCTTCGCCAACCTGTTTCAGGGCGGCCAAAAATCGGAACTCTCACTGGACTTGATGCGATATGAACCTGACAGCGCCAGCTTCGTCATGGACGCGCTATTTGCCGAGATGATGGCATGGGGTGCCGAGCAGGGGTTCCAGTGGTTCTCATTGGGCGCTGCACCGTTTTCAGGGATCGAGAACCGGCAACTGGCGTCATTCTGGAACCGGGTCGGCGGGTTCGTCTATGAACATGGCGAGCAGTTCTATCACTTTGAAGGGCTGCGCAGTTTCAAACAGAAATTCGACCCGGAATGGAGCCCGAACTATCTGGCCAGCCCCGGTGGGCTGGCGGCTCCGCGCATCTTGTACGAAGTGAACATCCTGATCTCGGGCGGGTTGCGAGGGCTGACGAAATAGCCCTTAGTTCAGGCTGGCGCGCGTCGGGTCTTGTTCCAGCAGGTCGCCCCAATCGGTGCGATAGGCCATCTCAGCTAGTACCGTTTCAGGCAGGAATTCCTGATTTTGTCGGATCTGCCAACCGCCGCCCAGACCTTTGTAAACAGCAACCAGATTGCTGGACACCTGCTGGCGCGCCTCGATCAGATTGGCTTGCGAATTCAGCAATGCCGTCTGCGTGTTCAGGATGCGAGAATAATCCACGATGCCGTCCCGGTATTGATCCACAGCAATCTCGGCCGCGCGGCGCGAGGCAGCGACGCTGTTTTCATAAAACCCTACCTGCTTGCGCGATTGGGTATAAGCGACCATGGCGCTTTCAACCTCGGAATAGGCGGTCAGGACGGTGTTCTGATAGTTCGCGATCAACGCCTGATAGGCGGCGTCCTGCGCGCGGACATTGTTCTTGATCCGGCCATAGTTCAGCACGTTCCACACCACGCCCGCATTGGCCAGACCGGTTGAACTGGCTGATGTGAACAGGTCACGCCCACCGGACGCCTGCACGCCGATCGAGCCTGACAGGATGAATTGCGGATACAGGTCTGCGATCGCGATCCCAACCTGCGCCGATTGGGTGGCTGCGGCCAGTTCCGCTGCGCGCACGTCGGGACGGCGGCGTAGCAGTTCGGCAGGAACACCTACGGCGACGTTTGACCGGGCCGAGGGGATACGCCCGGAATTGCCCAACAGACTGGTCATGCGCGAGGGTGTCGTGCCCAGCAGAACCGCCAGCGCATTCTTGGTCTGTTGCAGATCGCTTTCCAGCTCGGGCACCAGTGCCTTGGTGTTGTTCAGAAGGGCAGTGGATTCCTGCACGTCCAATTCAGTCGTGACGCCATTGTTGAAGCGCAACTGGGTCAGGTCGGCCGATTCCTGTTGAAGTTGTATATTGTCCCGTGCGACCGCCAATGACTCCTGCAGGGCGCGGATATTGACATAGAGCGCGGCCACATCGCCCGTCAGCGTCACCAGCGCGTCATCGTAATTGGCCACCTGCAACGCAAGATTGGACCGCGCCGCCTGCACGCCGCGCCGTTGCTGGCCCCAGACGTCCAGTTCCCATTGTGCGTCAAACCCGGCTTGCGATGTCGAAAACTCGGTGTCCAGCGGGATGATCTCGCGAATATCGGCAATTGGGCCAAGGTTTTCGCTGACTTGCCGCCGCTCGATCGAGGCGCCGATGGCTTGGGACTGGGGGTAAAGCTCGCCAAACGCGATGCCCAACTGCGCACGGGCCTGCAATACGCGAGCCCCGGCAACTTGCAGGTCGAGGTTCTGAGCATAAGCCTCGTTGATCAGCCTATTGAGAGTGGGGTCATTGAATGTCTCCCACCATTTGACCACAGGCGCGCTGCGCGAGGTCAAACCGCTGGGGCCGACACTGGGGCTGTTAACCTCGATCCATTCCTTCACGACCGGCGAGTTCGGGCGCACGAAATCCGGACCTACCGGTGCGCATCCGGCCAACAGGGCGGCGCATAGCACGGTGCCCATCAGTTGGCGGGTCAGGCGGGTTCGTTTCATGCGCTATGTCCTCAGATATCCAGCGGGCGGATGAAGTTCGCAAATGAGTAGAGGCGAATGTTGATGCGCCGCAGGAACTCAAAGCTTTTGCCCTGACCGGTATAGATCGCAACCGCCGCGTGGCCGCCTGCGGGGAAGGTGTGACCATCAGGAATATCGACCGAGATTTGCACCGCAATGCGGCCCGGCAGCTTGGGCAGCTCAAAGCCGGGCAGGCGGCCCGAAGGTAGATATTGCCCCTGACGAGTGGCCCACCAGATCGCCTCGACCTTGCCGGTGAGGATTTCACCGGGATAAAGGTCCAATGCCACCTCAACCTCTTGCCCCGGTTCAACGAATTTCAAGTTCTGTTGGCGGTAAGTGGCCAAGATATATGGATTATCCGTGGTGACGAAGCTGGCAATGGCGCCCAGCCGGATTTCCCCCACAACCATGCCGGGACGTGCCTGCTGTGAGACGATCATGCCGTCTTCAGGGGCGTAAATCGTCGTGTTGTCCAGGAAATACTGCGCTTTATCCAGCTGCGCTTGTGCTTGCAGAATACCTGTGTTGACCCCGTTAATTTGGGAATCCAGCGCCAGTTGTGCTTTTTCCAGATTGGCCTCGGCCTCTTTGATCTGGGCCTGATCCTCGGTCACCTGTTCATTCCAACGGTCCAGCTCATCCTGCCGTGCGCCACCTGCGGGCACCAGGTTTTCATAGCGGGTCTGCTGCGTCAGTGCATAAGCCAGCTGCGCGTTTGCGCGCTCGACATTTTCGGCGGCGACGATCACGTCCTGTTCCAGAATTTTCGCATTTTGCTGGGCGGCGACCAATTGCGCTTTGGCTTCATCGACCTCAAGCGAAAAGACAGTATCGTCAAAGCGATAGAGTGGATCGCCTTTTTTGACCTGCGTATTGGGCTCGACCAGTACCTCGGTCAGGATGGTCGGTTGCGTCAGGCGGGGGACGATCTGAATGGTCGAGCGGATCACATGGCTGTCGATGGAAAACGGCTGAAAGAACCGCAGGGCCACCAGAAAGATCAACAGCAGATGCGCCCCCACCCAGAACGAGACGATCCCCCAGGCAATATTGAATTTGAGCCATTGCAGTTTGAAAAAGATCAGCCAAACAAAAATGAGGTAAAAAAGCGTAATGCCTAGGGCGACAAACATAGTGTGAGAGTTCCTTTGGCCTTAGCTTTTCTGACTGTCTTCAGGATCCAGCGGGTCGCGGTATTCTTCGGTCAGAGTTCCGCCTAACCGTTTGATTTCCTTGCGCACCGCATCGCGTTCGTCATCGGGCATACGGCGGATATCGACAGTGGTGCCATCGTGGAAGGCCCAGATAAACGCGTGAACCCAAGGCACGATCGCCAGAAACCCCATCCACCCCATGATCTTAACGGCCTCGGCATGGGGGTGGTTGCGCTTGATCGCGATGCGCCCCGGCAGTCCCATGATGAACAAAAACAGTGCCATCACTGCAGCCAGCAGCAAAATGAGCGCGACAAATGTCAGGTAGTCATAGTAGCCTAGTGGCTGCCCCAATAATCCCATGCTCGTGCCTCCTTATGGGAAGGTTGACCCATCCTCATTTGTTAGCATCCACTTCGTCAATCAATTTATAGCTTGTCGGAGGGTCAGCGCAGATACCGGGACCACATTCCAGCAGGGCCGACACTGTGTTTAGAGCTCCGAGGCCCAATAGGGTAAAGAATGCGACTTTCGCCAGTATATTGCCGCCAAATCGGGGTTGCTCATTCGGCACGTCGGTGTATTGGCGCGAAAACAACAGCATAATGGCGGTTCCCAGCAGGATCAGGAAAAAGCAGACCGCGGCCCATGTGTAGTAGTGATAGCCGAGAACGGGCGAGCCGTAGTGGCCGGTTCCCGGCACGATGTGCAGAAAGATCTGTCGGATCGAAACACTGATTCCAAACAGCGCCGAGATCAGCATTAGCGCATAGTGTTGCGGTTGCGCGCCGTATATCAGGTTTAGCGCCAAGCCGACCCCGACCGCCATGAATCCCACGCGCTGCAACAGGCATAAAGGGCAGGGCAGTTCGTACAAGGCTAACTGATAAACGAAAGCCAGCAACAGTATCAGGCTAACCGCTAGGCCCCCAATCGCGTTTAGGCTGCGAGACAGTTCGGGCGTCACTGCCGTCTCCTAAAGCTGAATGGTCAATTGACTGGTCGCGTGATAACGAAACCAGTAGACGCTCAGCGCCAGGGTTACGAAAAAAACCGCGTTGGCAGCCTTTTTCATCCGATAGTAGATCAGCCCTATAGCTGTTGTAAGCAGCGCGAATAGTAGTGCGATCATGTCTCGCACCCCTCTAATCATAAGAATTGCAATATGTTTAAATATTGTCAGCTTAGCTCGCGTCTGGCAAGAACTTGAGGGTCAAAGTTCGCCTAAAGTGGAGGTCAGGTGCAGATTTCCAATCGCGTGCCCCAGTCAGCGCATTTCTGGACCAAGCTGCGTTGTAGCTGAGCATCGGTATAGAAGACATCCACGTCAGACAGCGATGCGATGCGCGCTGGTGCTGAGCGCTGGAATTTCGAACTGTCTGCCGCAAGCATGACATGCCGCGCCTGTGCTATGATCGTTTGACTGACATGGACCTCTTGAAAGTCGAAATCCAGCAAGTCGCCCTCGGCGTCCAGCGCAGAGCAACTGATCACAGCGTAGTCAAATTTGAATTGCTCGATCGTCGAGGTCGTAAGGTTGCCAATCAGCCCTCCGTCCGACCGGCGCAGCACGCCACCTGCAACCACGATCTGACAGTACGGGTTTTCGACAAGTATGTTGGCCACGTTCATGTTGTTCGTCACCACCATGAGGTCTTTGTGAGACAAAAGTTGGCGCGCGACCGCCTCGGTCGAGGTTCCGATGTTCATGAACACCGATGCACCGTCTGGAATGTCACGCGCGCAGGACTGCGCGATCCGGGTCTTGATCTCGGCATTTAGGGCGCGTCGATCCTCGTAGCCGATGTTTGACACGCCGGACCGCAACACGGCGCCACCGTGAACGCGATCCAGTTTTCCCATGTCTGCAAGATCGGACAGGTCGCGTCGGATGGTCTGAACAGTGACCTCAAAACGCGCGGCAAGGTCTTCAACCGCGACACGGCCATCTTGCTTGGCGATTTCCAGAATATCGGATTGTCGAAACGAAAGGGACACGTGATCCTCCGGTTGGAATGCTTTTTCGGTTTTCTTCTCTTTTTGAAAAATATCAACCTATGAAACAGGTGAATGTGCAATTTGTACAGAAATGCGACAAATAAGAGCGAGCTAAAGCGAACATAAACGAAAAATATCGTTGACGACCCAAGGTCTCACCGGGTTAATGGCGGCAGATTTTCAACATCGGGACTCACCGGGTATGACAGTGCAAACAGACGATGTGGCCGACCTTTTCATTATCGGCGGAGGGATCAATGGCTGTGGCATTGCCCGCGACGCGGCCGGGCGTGGATTGTCGGTTACCTTGGCCGAGATGAACGATCTGGCGTCGGCCACTTCGTCGGCCTCGACCAAGTTGTTTCATGGTGGTTTGCGATATTTGGAGTACTTCGAATTCCGCCTTGTACGCGAGGCGCTGATTGAACGCGAAACACTGCTGCGCGCGATGCCGCATATCAGTTGGCCGATGCGCTTCGTCCTGCCGTATCACGAGGACATGCGGTTCGACTCGGACACACCGACTTCGCGGCTGTTAAGCACCGTAATGCCATGGATGCGGGGGCGTCGTCCGGCCTGGCTGATCCGGCTGGGCTTGTTCATGTATGATCACCTTGGCGGGCGCAAGATTTTGCCCGGTACCTCCTCTTTGGATCTGCGATCTGCGCCTGAAGGTGCCCCGCTGAAAGACAAGTTTGAAACAGCCTATGAATACTCGGACTGCTGGATCGAAGATTCCCGGCTGGTTGTATTGAACGCCCGTGACGCCGAAGCCCGAGGTGCAAATATCATGGTGCGGACCGAGGTTCTTTCGGCCGAACGTGTTGCGGACCTCTGGCACGTCACGATCCGCAAAAAAGGGACCGATGAAACCCGCGTCGTCCGCGCGAAGATGTTGATCAATGCGGGCGGGCCGTGGGTCGGGGATATCATACAGACCAAGATACGTGTGAACTCTCGTGAAGGGGTTCGTCTGGTCCGAGGCAGTCATATCGTAACGCGCAGGCTGTTTGACCACGATAAGTGTTACTTTTTTCAGGGCGAAGATGGCCGCATCATCTTTGCCATACCGTATGAGAGGGATTTTACCCTGATTGGAACCACTGATCAGGACCACCCCAATCCATCAGAGCCGCCGGTCTGCACCGAGGTCGAGCAGGAATACCTCTGCACCTTTGCGACGAAGTATTTCGAGCAGCCTATCACGCGGGATGACGTCGTCTGGACCTATTCCGGCGTGCGGCCTTTGTATGACGATGGGGCCAGCAGCGCCACTGCTGCGACCCGTGATTATACGCTTAAGGTCGATGCGACAGGTGGTGCCCCGATTTTGAACGTGTTCGGGGGAAAAATCACCACCTATCGACGGCTGGCTGAAGGCGCGATGGAGAAGGTGGCAGAACATTTCTCTGATCTGCCGGGGCCATGGACGGCTGGTGTGTCCCTGCCAGGAGGTGACTTTCCCGTTGATGGTGTGCAGGATTTGATAGCAGGTTTGGAAGCTGATTATGCGTTTCTGGATAGGGCATGGGCAGAACGTTTGGTGCGCGCGTATGGCACCGAGGCTCGTACAATTCTGGGTGACGCACAAACTGCCGAGGATTTGGGAGAAGACTTCGGCGAGAATTTGACCTCGAAAGAGCTGGAGTGGCTGGTCGAGAAGGAATACGCGCGCAGCGCCGAAGACATCGTCTGGCGGCGCAACAAACTGGGCCTAAGGCTGACGCAGGATCAGATCGCCCGTATCCAAGACTGGATCGAAAACCGCTAGAAAAAAAGCCCCGCTCAAATGGCGGGGCTTTTGGGTTCAGGCGGTTTCCTCAGCGGGGCCAGGATCATCCTTGGTGCCCTTTATCCATTCTCGCAAGCCTTGCAGCAAGGCGTATAGAACTGGGACGAGGATCACGCCGATGAGGGTAGCGGCCAGCATTCCGCCGAACACAGCCACACCAATCGCTTTCTGGCTGGCTGCACCTGCTCCGTTAGCGGCCAATAGTGGAACGACCCCCAAAAGGAACGATAGCGCTGTCATCATCACCGCGCGGAAACGCTGATGCGCAGCTTCGGCGGCGGCTTCTTTAACCGATAGTCCTTTGGCGCGCTGTTCCATCGCGAATTCAACGATGAGGATACCGTTCTTAGACGCCAGCCCCACAAGCATGATCATCCCGATCTGCGTATACAGGTTGATGTCGCTGCCAACGATAGCCACGGCAGCGACCGCTCCGAAAAGCGCGACAATCACAGACAGCAGAATGGAAACTGGAAGCGACCAGCTTTCGTATTGTCCGACAAGGAACAGGTATCCGAACAAGATCGCCAGTCCAAGGATCACGATCACCAGACCGCCCGAGGCCAGCTGCTGCTGGGCCGTACCGGTCCATTCAAACGCGTATCCGGGGGGCAGGGCGCTTGCAGATTCTTCGGTCATGACAGAGATGGCGTCGCCGGTCGATAGCCCCTCGGCCGGGACAGCCGTGACCGTGGCCGAACGGAACAGGTTGTGACGTTTCAGCAAAACAGGGCCCAGTACGTTTTCAACGTCGATCAGAGTGCCCAGAGGAACCATTTCGCCCTTTTGCGACCGCACATACAGGTTCGAGATATCGTCGACATTGTCCCGATACGTCCCATCGGCTTGGATCATCACACGATACACCCGTCCGAACAGGTTAAAATCATTGACGTAGTAGGATCCCAATTGCGCTTGCATGGTCTGGAACACTTCGGCGACTGACACTTGCAGTGTCTTGGCCTTTTCACGGTCCAGATCGACGAACAGCTGCGGCACGTTCGCCCGGAAGGTTGTGTAGGCTTGCCCAATCTCGGGGCGCTGGTTCGCGGCATAGACGAACGAGCCAACGGCCGAGGCTAGGTCCTGTGGGGTGCCCCCACCGGTTTGCTGGACTTCCATCTCGACCCCGGCCGAGTTGCCAAGGCCCTGAATGGGGGGTGGGTTAAAGGCCACTATGGATGCAGCGGTCTCGCCATATGCAATGGCCAGCACCTTCTCCAGAATGGCATTTGCGCTCAGGTCGTCTTCCTGACGCTCGTCCCAGTTGTCGAGGTTCACAAAGATCGCGGCACCGTTGGTCGACGTCCCGTTCAGGATCGAGAAGCCGTTAATCAGAACCGTGTTGGCCACACCCGGAATTTCCCGGATTTGGTCATCCACGCGCTTGGTGACAACTTCGGTACGTTCCAGAGTTGCCGCATCGGGCAATTGCACATCGACGAACAAGTAGCCGTTATCTTCAAGCGGCAGGAACCCGCTGGAGGTTTTGGACATGATTGTCCCGGTCCCCATCGCCAAAGCTACGATGATCCCCAGCGCAACGATCGGCAGGATCAGCAACCGGCGCACGATGGCGACATAGCCTGAACGCACCGAACCGATGAACCGCTCGAACACAGCCAGCAACCCTGTTGGTGGACCAGATCGTGCGCGCAGCACAAGACCACAAAGCGCGGGCGACAGCGTCAATGCGTTGATTGATGAGATCACAACCGCGGTCGAGATCGTCACGGCGAACTGCGAGTAGAGCCGCCCCGAGATGCCGGGCATGAAGGTCACGGGGACGAAAACCGCCAAAAGAACCAGCGTCGTCGCGATGACGGGACCGGTGATCTGGCCCATCGCCTTGCGGGTCGCCTCGGCCGGAGGCAGGCCTTCTTCTGCGATGATACGCTCGACGTTTTCGACCACCACAATGGCGTCATCGACCACGATCCCGATGGCCAAAACCAAGGCGAACAGCGAAATCGTGTTCAGGGACATTCCAAATAGCAGTAAGAAGGCAAAGGTCCCGATCAAAGACACGGGGATTGCGACCGCTGGAATGATGGTTGCCCGCCAACTGCCAAGAAAGACAAACACCACCGAGATCACCAAAATGAATGTCAGGATCAGGGTGGAGACCACATCGTTCAGCGATTGTTCAACAAAGTCGGTGGTATTGAACGGCACAGCATATTCTACATCTGTCGGGAATGACCGAGACAGCCGGTCAAGTTCAGCCTGCACCCGTTCAGAAACTGCCAGCGCATTCGCGCCGGGGGCCTGATAGATGCCTATTACGGTCGCAGGTACGCTTTGGAAATAGCCCGAAGCGGCGTAGTACTGTGCCCCAAGCTCGACCCGGGCGATGTCTTTGACACGCACGATGGCGCCTGCATCTCCGGTGCGAATGACAATCTCACCGAACTCGTTGGCGGATGTCAGGCGTCCTTTGGTTTTGATAGTATATTGAAACGTTTGCCCTTCAGGCACCGGAGGTGCGCCGATTGAGCCTGCCGAAACCTCGACGTTTTGTTCTCGAATGGCGCTGATCACGTCGCCGGGTGTGATGGACAGGCCGGCCATTTTGTCAGGGTCCATCCAGATGCGCATCGCGTATTCCAGATTGGTCAGAACATCCGCTTTGCCTACCCCCTGAACCCGCGCCAGCGCGTCTTTGAGATTGATTGAGGCATAGTTGGAAAGGAAAACACTGTCATATGTCCCGTTTGGCGACGTCAGTGTCACCAACAGCAGCATATTGGTGGATGCCTTCTGGGTCACGACACCGGACGAGGTCACTTCCGTCGGCAACGACGACATCGCTTGCGCCACGCGGTTCTGCACGTTGACAGATGCGATATCGGGGTCGGTGCCGACCTCGAATGTGACATTCAACGAGTAGGAGCCGTTATCCGATGAAGTCGACGTCATATAGATCATGTCGTCCACACCATTGACCTGAGCCTCGATCGGCGCGGCGACGGTGTTTTCTACGGTTTCGGCATTGGCGCCGGTGTACGTGGTCGAAACGCTAACCACGGGCGGTGTGATGTCTGGAAATTGCGCAACTGGCAGAACCAGATAGCCGATACCGCCCATGATGGTCAGCACCAACGAAATAACAAGTGCCAGCTTGGGCCGGCTGATGAACAGGGCAGAGAACATTCTTTACTCTCCCGGCTGCTCAGAGGCGACTACAGCATCTACAGCCACGCCGGGACGCACCCGCTGCAGGCCCTCAACGATCACGCTTTCACCTTCACGCAGACCATCCTTTACAATGATCGCTGTCCCTTCGGTCGTGCCTGTGGTGATGTAGCGTTGTTCAACCATTTGCTGGTCATTCACCACCAGAACAAAGTCACCACGCTGGTCGCGTTGCAGTGCAGCTTGCGGAACCAGAACTTCCAGGGTGGGTTCGAGTGCTTCAATCTGTACGGACAAGAAAGCCCCATCCACGATCAGACGTTTATCATTTTGAAATTCGGCGCGCATCGTGATTGCGCCGGTGAGTGGGTCGATGCGGTTGTCAACGAACACGATCTGGCCGGTCTCGTCCAACTCTGATCCGTTGGGCAGGATCAACTTGACGACCGGACTTTTGTTGCTTTCGGCCAGAGTGGCTGCATTTTCGCCAACCGTTTCCAAAACCGAGGTGAACTGTTTTTCGTTCAGCGAGAAATTGACGTAAATCGGCGCCTCGCTGACGATATTAACCAATGGCGGGTTTGTGGGGCCAACGACGTCGCCGACACTGATAGCGACGCGGCCAATGCGGCCGGTAAAGGGGGCGTGTATCTGGGTATAGCTCAGATCCAGTTCAGCCTGCTGGATCGCTGCCTTTGCGGATTTGACTTCGGCCTCGGCGACCAGTTCGTTGGCACGCGCGATATCACGCTCAGATTCTGGTGTGGCATCCCGTTCATAGAGTTCCTGTTTACGAGCCAGTTCGACCTTGGCCAATTCCAAGTTCGCTTCAGCGCGGTCCAGATCCGCATTCCTGGCGTCCAATGTCGCTTGGTAAAGGTCTGGTTCGATTGTGAACAGCAGATCGCCTTCTTGTACCAACGCCCCGTCTTCGACGTTCTGGCTGTCCAGAAAACCGCTGACGCGGGCAACAATATCGACTTTGTCCAGCGCCTCGGCGCGGCCGATAAACGTCGCTTCCTCGGTTATTTCCTGAGTGTAGGCCGCTGCAATAGAAACCTTGGGCGGCGGGGCTTCGCTTTGGTCTTGCGCCGTGGCTGTTGATGCCACCCCGATCAAAGCCGCCGCGGTCGTGCGCCGCACGAAAGCCGGCGTCACGCTGGATAGGCAGAGTCTGGAAATCGTCTGTGAAAGGGGCATTGCAATCGCCTCACTGAAGTAAACTGTACGCGCCTCGGCACTTGCAGGGCGGCCGAGTCGACTAAACTCTCTGTGAGGATGGCGGTTTTAAGTTGATTTCTCAAGCATGTTGAACGCTGCGAGACGGCTTTTGGTTGCGGAAATTATGCTGATGATCCTTATATTTACTCACTGATGTGCTGAATTGAGGCGACCCTAAACGAAAAAGGGGCCATCAAGGCCCCCTGTGTTCTTGTGATGTCGTGAATCGTCAGTCGCGGGTGCCAGCAAAACGAGTTTGCCAGTCTTCGCGCTGTTCATCGGTAATCTTGGCGAAAAGAACATCTGGAACAGCAAATTCATGACCAGCGGGCAGAGCGTTCAACGCGGCTGCAATGTCTTCTGGCCACTCGGTGTCCAGCGTGTTCATCGCGCTCAGCATCCGAGCCGAGGTGGTGGGGATGAACGGTGCGCTTAACACGGCGTACAGTCGGATCAGGTTCAGACCAAGGCGTACTTGTGCGGCAGCCTGTGCCGGGTCTTCCTTGAAGGTTGACCACGGCGCGGCGGATTGCAGGTATTCGTTGCCCGCGACCCAAATCGCACGCAGTTCTTGCGCTGATTTGCGGACCTCCATCGTTTCCATAAAACCTTCATAGGCGCGGACCCGGCGGGTGAGCTCTGCGATAAGTTCCTGTTCACGCTCACCAAAAACGCCACCCTCAGGCACTGCCTCACCAAATTTCGAACGGCAGAACTTGGTGATCCGGCTGACAAAGTTGCCCAGCACGTCGGCCAGGTCCTTATTCACCGACTGCTGGAAATTTTCCCATGTGAACTCGCTGTCGCTGCTTTCGGGTGCATGGCTCAGCAGCCACCAGCGCCAGTAATCGGCGGGCAGGATCTCAAGCGCCTGATCCATGAACACGCCACGACCCTGAGAGGTCGAGAACTGGCCACCATCATAGTTCAGGTAGTTGAAGGACTTCAGGTGATCGACCATCTTCCACGGCTCGCCTGATCCCAGAATGGTGGCCGGGAAGCTGAGCGTATGGAAGGGTACGTTATCTTTGCCCATGAACTGCACATAGCGCACGTCATCTGCGCCTTTGTCGGTGCGCCACCAACGTTCCCACTCGGCATCCGGTTTGCCGCTGGCATCGGCCCATTCCTTGGCACAGGCAATATATTCGATCGGCGCGTCGAACCAGACATAGAAGACTTTGCCTTCCATCCCCGGCCAGTACTGATCGCCTTTCTTGACCGGAACGCCCCAGTCCAGATCGCGGGTGATGCCGCGATCTTGCAGGCCGTCTCCGTCATGCAACCATTTCTTGGCAATCGAGGTGGTCAGGATTGGCCAGTCAGCTTTGCTGTCGATCCACGCGTCCAGCTGATCTTTCATCGCGGATTGACGCAGATACAGGTGCTTGGTCTCGCGGACCTCAAGATCAGTCGAACCGCTGATCGCGCTGCGCGGCTCGATCAGGTCGGTGGGGTCCAACTGTTTGGTACAGTTCTCGCACTGATCGCCGCGTGCGCGGTCATAGCCGCAATTGGGGCAGGTACCCTCGATATAGCGGTCGGGCAGGAACCGGCCATCGGCGTTGGAATAGACCTGTTTTTCGCTGACCTCACGGATCAGCCCGGCCTCGTCCAGTTTGCCCGCGAAATGCTGTGTCAGGTGCTTGTTCTGATCGCTTGACGAGCGCCCAAAGTGATCAAAGCTCAGTCCGAACCGGTTTGCGATATCGGCCTGAACGCCATGCATCTCGGCGCAGTATTCGGCCACAGGCTTACCCGCCTTGGCGGCGGCCAGCTCGGCCGGGGTGCCGTGTTCGTCGGTGGCGCACAGGAACATCACCTCATTCCCGCGGCCACGCTGATAGCGCGCGTACAGATCAGCCGGCAGCTGCGAGCCGATCAGGTTGCCGAGGTGCTTGATCCCGTTGATGTAGGGGATCGCCGAGGTGATGAGAATCCGAGCCATTTTGCGTGTCCACGTAACTGTCTGCGCGCCCGTCTACCTTATGTAACCGGGCAGCAAAAGCCCGGCTTTTGCGTGTGGCGTTAATTGTTAACTCAATTCGCCCGGTTCAGGGGTTGTTTTTGTCTGCCTCACGTGACCGTTTCAGCAGCCGCCCAATCGTGAAGGATGTTCGCGGAGCGTAGACATAATTTGTTCGCTCATCCGGTGTCGGACGCGACCGCATTCGTGCCAGGCCAAATACGATCAGGAAGACATGACCCAAAGCAACAAAAGCAAACAACGCGCCGGGGCCGAACTGCTGAATCAGGTTAGACGATACATAGGGTGAGGCAATCGCACCCAGCGCAAACCAGAACATCAATGCGGCAGAAAGCTCGACCCGTTCTTCGGTTGTGGCAAAGTCGTTTGCGTGTGCAGACGAGACGGAGAAAATCGGGAAAGTCGTCAATCCAAAGATACCCGCAGCCAGCATCACGCCTATGGTTCCCGCCCCACCGGCTGCCATTGTGATGCCGCAACTCAGAACCGCTGCGGCAGACAGCCAGATCAACACCCAGCGACGGTCATACTTGTCGGCCAACCAACCCACCGGGTATTGCGCCAGTGCCCCGCCCAGAACGAAGGACGCCAGAAAGAAAGCAATCTGGTCGACGCCAAGTCCGACCTCTTGCCCATAGACCGGCCCGACCATACGGAAGGATGCCGAGCTGAGCGCCGCGACGATCACGCCCGCCACAGCCAGTGGTGAACTGCGCCATGCCAATTTAGGACGCAGGCGAGGCGCGTCGGGTGTTTTAGGTTGGCTGGCCTTGGTCAAGGTCAGCGGCAACAGCGAGGCACAGCATAAAATGGCCAGCAAGTTGTATGAGACATAAGATGCGGGCGGCAGCACGGCGATGATCAACTGGGCACAAAGCGACGCGCCCAGATCGGCGATGCGGTAACTGCCCATGACACGGCCACGCGACTCGTTGGTGACCTTGGCGTTCAGCCAGGCCTCGATCACTGTATAGCACCCAGCGACACAGGTGCCTGACGCGATCCGTAGCACGGCCCAGACGTTCGGGTTTTCTGTCAGAGTATGCCCCAGCAGCCCCATGGCGCCCAATGCCGTACAGACAGCAAAGGCGCGGGAATGCCCCACGCTGCCCATAAGACGAGGCGCCCACCAGCAACCCACAAAAAAGCCAATGAAATGAGCCGATCCGAGCATACCAATCTGCTCGGTTGAAAAGTCCAGCGTCAGTCCCGAGATGGCGTCAAGCGGCCCCACGCCGCCGGTCGACAACTGCAGCAGTATAACCGAAAGAAACAGGGCGGCAAAAGAAATCATCGTGCGCATAACGACACCACCTTGGGACATCCGCAGCTAGATGCGCGCAGCTTATCGACCTTGACGCGTCGTTTTTCGGCTATTGTGAGCTTTGGATTTCCGCCCGGATGTCCAAGCCTACGGTGTCCTGTACAAGATCAGCATAGCCTGACGCTCCGAAATCGTGCCGGTTCAACTCTCCGGTCAGGCGGATGGACAGATCGTTCAGATTGTCAGCGGCACTGCCGGGTGGGCGAAACAGATCGGCTTTCAACTCGATCGGGCGGGTGACCCCACGAACGGTCAAATCCCCGCTGATCTTGGCACCCTGAGAGATGCGGCCGCTTTCACCAAGTTGTACGCTTGTTGACACAAAATGGATGGTTGGAAACCCTTCGGCATCTAGGACGCTCTCGCTCAGCATGGGTTTGCGGGCGAATGGCAGCTTGGTCCGCGCTTTGGCGACGTTCAGGATCACGTCCACACGGCTGTTCAGCAGGTCGTTCAGGTCGATCCGAATGTCGGCGGATTCGATGGGCATGGTGCCGGATTGTGAGATGCCGGAAAGGTCAAAGGTGAAATCGACCGATGTTCCATCCGGCACCAATTGGTACGTGCGCGGCGCAGCCAGTGCTGAACCCGCAAGGGTCAGTACAGCCAAGCCTGCCAGCACGGCGCGTCGTGTTACTTGGGTCATGCCATGACCTCCTGCCTGCGGGGGCGCGAGCGCTTCAGCAACATCAGCAGGATTGCGATGTTCAGCCCGTTCCATAGAATGCCGTTGATAAAGGCCAATTGATAATTTCCGGTTACGTCGTAAATCCAGCCTGACATCCAGCCGCCCAGAGCCATCCCCATGATGGTCATCATCATCACAAAGCCCACGCGGGCTCCGGCCTCTTGCGGGGGCATGTATTCGCGCACAACCAGCGCATAGCTGGGCACGATCCCGCCCTGTGCCAGTCCGAACATGAGGCTGATGATGTAAAGCGAAACCATTCCGTCATAGGGCAGGAACAGAAACAGGGCGATGCATTGCAGTATTGACCCGATCAGCAGGGTCATCAGCCCGCCCAGCTTGTCGGCCACCATCCCGGAAATCACGCGGCTGACCACGCCGCCTAGCAACATCAGTGACAGCATCTCGGCCCCGACGGCGGGCCCATAGCCCAGCCCGACGCAATACGAGACGATGTGAACCTGCGGCATCGACATCGCCACGCAGCACCCGATACCAGCCAGACCCAGTATGTACTGCAACGCGCGTGGTGAGATCCCGACGCTGCTTGCCTTGATGCTGGCGCTCGCGGCTGCGGTTTGATGCGCCTCGGCCGGAACCTGACGTCGCAGCAATAGGGACAGGGGGATGACGATCACCGGAGTTATTAGGGCCAGCGTCAGATAGACCTGCTGCCAGCCGTCGCGCGCCAGAATATCCGACAGAAGGGTCGGCCAGATCGCGCCCGACAGGTAGTTGCCGCTGGCCACCAGTGCCACGGCAATGCCGCGCCGCTTCATGAACCAGTGCGATATATCGGCGATCAGCGGACCAAACCCGATCGAGGTGCCTAACCCCACCAACAGATGTGCCAGCGACAGCATGACCATGTTCGGAGCAAGGGTTGCCAGCACATAGCTGACGGTGCTGAGCACGGCCGCTCCGATCAACGCTTTGGTCACACCCAGCCGATCGACCAGTTGCCCCAGCCACATGTTCCCCAGCGCAAAGCCGATCATGGTCAGAACGTAAGGCAGCGAGGCTTCGGCCCGCCCCGCGTCGAACTGTGTCTCGATCGCGGGCATGACCACGATGACCGCCCACATGCCCACATTCGCCACCATCGCGATGGCAAGTGTGATTGTAAGGCGTAGCCAAGAATAGCGGCTGTCGTGGATTGCGTGGCTCATTCCCGGAACGCTAGGGCGCGGGGTGGGGGTTGGCTAGTCACTTCTTTCGTGATCACGCTGTGGTGTCACGACAATACCTCGTCGGTTGCCGTTCTTTGCAGGTTCAATCCGGCGCGCGGTTTGGTCTGCGTAGCGTGCCACGTGATCGGGGGCAGGGCGCGGGCACGGCGGCGGGTTAGGGTCCAGCGGCGCGCTTCTTGGGCATGATCAGCGGCCATGTGCCAACGCGTCTCAACCCCCTGCGCGCCGCCATCACCCGGTGTCAGCAACAGCCCCAGCGGAGCCCGCCCCAGCGTGCCCCCCTGTTCGGCGGCCAGATGCATTCGGCGCACGGGTGTCAGGCTGGGCGCACCAGGCAGGTCACCGATGATCAGCGGGATCGCCCCGCTGCGCAGGGCCTCTTCCAGACACCATAAAATATCCTCGGCGCGGGTTGGGTGGACAAAGATGAAGCGGCCGGGATCGACAAAGGGCATCATGCCGTCAGGGTTCAACTGGCCCGGCTCCCACGCGGGGGAAATCCACAGCACGGGACCTTGCGTCTGACCGGCCAGCCAGGTGGCAAAACTGCGTCGAGCAGGGCCACAGGCTTCGTGCACGCGGCCCAGTTGTAAGGTGATCTGAGGATGCAGTGCCAGGCCCGCTGCTGTGCGTTTGGCCTTACGATCAAGAAGATGTGCAGACATGCATTCAGGTTAGCATGTTCTCACTTTGTTCTCAACGGAGAATTGAGGTCAGCGAGACAGGATCATGCGCCCATCCGCAAACTGGATGTTCGAGAAAAGATGCAGATAGTCCATGCCCAGCAGTGACTGGAACAGCTCTCCTTCATTCACCCAGGCCGAGACATTGCGGTCTGTAACCGGGCCCAGCGTCAGCGTATCCAGACGCACCGGCGCCGTCCGGACCTCGCCATTCGCCGTTGCGGCGCGGCCGATATAGTTCAACTGATCAGGATCAATGCCCAGACGTTCGGCATCGCGCTGGGCCAGCACAATCTGGCTGGCTCCTGTATCAACAAGAAAGGTGATCGACTGGCCGTTAACCTCGACCGGCAGATAGTAGTGACCATCATACGCACGGGGGACCTCGATCACCTCGCCGGTTACGGTCATCTGAGGAGAAGGACCAACAGTTGAGCGGATGTCTTCCCATAGGCCGACCACGGCGATAACGCCAATAAAAATGAACACCCAGGCCATCGCCTGTTGCAAGGTTTTGTTCAGGGATTGCCGGTTTTGCGAAAAAAACCACGCCACAACAGCCGCGCCAAGCAGGCTCAAATATGCCAAACGTGCAAAGCTGTCGCCGTCCATACCATCATCCTATCCAATTCTATTGAAAGATATATGGGGGTCAGGACGCAAAACCAAAGGCTTTGAGACCATCCAATATGAACTGAACAGACAGAGCCGCCAGCAGCATTCCCAACAAACGGGTCAGCACGTTCAAACCGGTTTTGCCCAGAATGCGCGCGATCACGCCACCCGACAGGAAAAAGGCGAAAACAACGGCCATGACGGCCAGCATGACGATGCAAGCCTCGACGATACCCAGAACGCCGGGGTGCTGCCCGGCCAGCAGGATGATCGTGGCAATCGAGCCCGGTCCCGCGATCAACGGAATGGCCAGCGGGAACACGGACGGGTCGGGGTGTTCCTCTTCCTCGGCCCGGTCCTCACGCCGTTTGGTGCGGCGGTCGAACAGCATGTCCAGCGCGGTCAGGAACAGCAATGCGCCACCAGCGACGCGGAACGCCTCCATCGAGATGCCAACAAAGCCAAGCACTGCCTCGCCAAAGGCAGCAAAGGCGATCAGGATGCAAACAGCGGTCAGGCAACTGCGGATCGCGGTTTTGCGGCGTGTTGCGGCATCCATATCCTGTGTCAGCGCCACGAAGATGGGCGTGGTGCCAAACGGGTCGATCACCACGAACAGGGTGGTGAATGCGGTGACGAAAAAGGCTAGGTCGATCATTCTGTGGCACCGCCCTGAAGTTCTGTCAGGATTGCCACGGCCTTATCGGCCTGATCGCTGGGAACATAAACATGGTCATGGTGATACCCCGCAACCATGTTTGCCGGAATGTCAGCTTGCGCAAGCGCACTTGAGACGGCAGCGGTGAGGCCGACACCTTCAAGCGAGGAATGCACCTGCAGGGTAATGCAGCGCATAGGTACAGCGACGTTCTGCGCTGCCTCGAATGGAACGATCAGCGAAAGGCCCTCGGCCTCGATGCAGCTAGCCCGCGTGCCATCTGGCCATTCTGCGTCGGGCGGCCAGACGACAAAGGCATATTCACCGGGCTGAAGCGCGGGGCGCATACCGGCAATCATGTCTTTAGTTTCGGTGACTGGGGAAGTCATGACGCTTCGGCTTCCTCCAGACGTTCTGCGGCGGACACCCAAAGGGCTTCGGCTTTTTGCATCGCTTCAACCACCTCAGCGAATTTGCGGTTCCAGGTTTCCAGATCGTTGATCCGATCGTCTTCATACAAGGCCGGATCGGCAAGTTTTGCAGACAGCTTTTCATGCATATCCGTCAGCTTCTCAATCCGGTCTTCGCATTTGCGCAGATCGGCGCGAAGGGCCAGCATCGCATCCCGCGAGGGGCGTTTTGTCTTCGCGACGGCTGGCTTTTCCTTGACCGGTTTATCGCGGGCCAGCAGCATGGCGCGATAGGCTTCCAAATCGCCCTCGAACGGTTTTACCGACCCGTCCGAGACAAGCCACAGCCGATCCGCAACCAGTGACAGCAGGTGCATGTCGTGGCTGACCAGAACCACCGCGCCGGAATAGGCAGTCAGCGCTTCGACCAGCGCTTCGCGGCTTTCGATATCTAGATGGTTGGTGGGTTCGTCCAGAATCAGCATATGCGGCGCGTCGATCGTGGCCAGCAGCAGCGACAGGCGTGCTTTCTGGCCGCCCGACAGACGCCCGACCTCTGTATCCGCCTGGTCGGCATTCAGGCCAAACCCGGCCAGACGGGATCGCCACTTGCCCGGCGCCTCATCCGGGCGCAGGCGGCGCAGATGGTCCAGAGGGGTCTCGTCCACATACAGCTCATCCACCTGATGCTGCGCGAAATAGCCGATGCGCAGCTTAGAGCTGCGGGTCATCTTGCCTGCCATCAGGGGTAGGCGGTCGGACAGCAGTTTCGACAGTGTCGATTTGCCCTGACCGTTCTTGCCCAGCAGGGCGATGCGGTCATCCTGATCGATGCGCAGGTTCAGACGGCGCAGCACTTCGGTGTCGCCATAGCCTGTGATACCGCCCTCAAGGTGAATGATCGGGGGCGACAGCTCCTCGGGCTCGGGGAAGGAAAAGGCGCGCAGGGCGGCCTCTTGCGGGGTTGAGACCAGCTGAATGCGTTCGATCATCTTCAGGCGCGACTGGGCCTGCACGGCCTTGGTGGCCTTGGCGCGGAACCGGTCCACGAAGCTTTGCAGATGAGCAATGCGGGCCTTGGCCTTGGCGTTCTCGGATTCCGCCTGAGCTATGCGTTCGGCGCGGCGTTCGGCGAATTTGTCGTAAGGCACCGCGTAGTAGGTCAGCTTGCGATCTTCCAGATGCAGGATCGACCCCACCGCGCGGTTCAACAGCCCTCGGTCGTGGCTGATGATAATGACCGTATGAGGGTACTTGGCCAGATAGCTTTCCAGCCACAGCGCGCCTTCGAGGTCCAGATAGTTGGTTGGTTCGTCCAGCAACAGCAGATCGGGCTGCGAAAACAGCACCGCCGCCAGCGCCACGCGCATCCGCCAGCCGCCCGAGAAATCCGAGCAAGGTTTTAACTGATCTTCGTCGTCAAATCCCAGACCTTTGAGGATCGAGGCTGCGCGTGCCTCGGCCGACCAGGCGTCGATATCGGCCAGACGGGTCTGAATTTCGGCAATGCGCGACGGATCGGTGGCGCTGTCGGCCTCAGCCATCAGGGCGGCGCGTTCGGTATCGGCGGCCAGAACGGTATTGATCAGCGAGACATCGGACGAGGGCACCTCTTGCGCCACACCGCCGATCCGCGCGCGTTTGGGCAGCACGATATTGCCCGATTCCAGCGCCAGTTCCCCTCGGATCAAGCGGAATAGAGTTGTCTTGCCGGTGCCATTTCGGCCCACAAGCCCAACCTTGTGCCCATCGGGAATGGTTGCACTGGCCCCATCGAATAAGGGGCGGCCTTCGACGGCGTAATTTATGTCTTCGATCCGTAGCATGGGCCGCTCTTAGCAGAGCCGTGATGCCGCCGCCAGCGGCTTGGCATGTTCATCGTGCGATCAGTGTGATAGCGCTGACATGTTTGAGTGAACTGGAACCCTCGATGAAGCCCGCGCAGACACCACCGTCGATGATCACACTGGTCCTGCTGACCGGGTTGTCAGTGCTTTCACTGAACATGTTCCTGCCGTCTCTGCCCAGTATTGGTGAGGCGTTGCAGGCGGAGTATGCCTTGGTGAACCTGTCGGTCGCGGGCTATCTGGCGCTGTCGGCGGCGCTGCAGCTGATCATGGGGCCTTTGTCCGACCGCTTCGGGCGCAGGCCGGTTTTGCTGGTCTGCATGGTTATCTTCGTCGTGGCGTCAATCGGCTGTGCGCTGGCGCAGTCGATCTGGGTGTTCCTTGGGTTCCGAATGCTACAGGGCGCGGTGATCGCGGGGCAGGTGCTGGCCCGCGCGGCGATCCGCGACATGCACCCACCGAATGAGGCTGCCGCCAAACTAGGCTATGTTTCGATGGCCATGGCGCTTGCCCCAATGCTGGGGCCGATGCTGGGCGGTCTGCTTGAGATGCTGTTTGGCTGGCGCGCGGGGTTTGTTTTGTATGTTCTGCTCGGCTCGGGCCTCTTGGCGCTGATCTGGGTCGATCTGGGCGAGACCAACACAAACACAACTGCCACTTTCGCCGCGCAGATGAGGCTTTATCCGCAGCTCTTCAACTCACGCCGGTTCTGGGGCTATTCCTTCTGCGCCGCGTTTTCGATTGGCGGGTTCTACGCCTTCATCACCGGCGCGCCCTTAGTTGCGGCGACGTGGTTCGACCTGAACCCCGCGCTGCTGGGATTGGGGATCGGGATCATCACGCTGGGGTTCATGGCGGGCAGCTACCTGACCGGGCGTCTAGCGACGCGGGTCCGGTTGAACTCCATGATTTTAACGGGGCGGGTGATAGCCTCGGTCGGGCCATTGATGGGATACTTGGTTTTCGCAGCCGAGGGCGGCAGCGTCTGGACCTTTTTCGGCTCGGCAATTCTGGTGGGGTTCGGCAACGGGTTGACGGTGGCCAATGCGACCGCCGGGCTGATGTCAGTGCGTCCGCAACTGGCGGGCAGCGCGGCGGGGCTGTCGGGGGCGATGACCGTGGCGCTTGGCGCGTTGCTGACAATGGCCACGGGCGCGCTGGTCACGGCGCAAAACGCGCCCTTTGTTGTTTTGGGCATGATGTGCGCCAGCAGTTTCGCCGGGCTTTCGTCCATCCTGTATGTCCGCCGGGTGGACTTGCGTGACCCGCTACCCGACACGATCTAAGCGCCACGTCACATAGTGCTTTTCATAAAGCACATACCGTGCTACGCGGCGCGCGATGGATTTCGGCGCACACCACGCGCCACATTGAAAGGAGAGGCCAATATGGCACTGGAACGCACATTCTCGATCATCAAACCCGATGCAACCCGCCGTAACCTGACTGGCAAGATCAACGCCAAGTTCGAAGACGCGGGCCTGCGCATCGTTGCGCAAAAGCGCATCCACATGACCAAGGAACAAGCTGGCAAGTTCTACGAAGTCCACGCCGAGCGTCCGTTCTATGACGAGCTGTGCGAATTCATGTCGTCGGCTCCGGTTGTTGTTCAGGTTCTGGAAGGCGAAGGCGCCATTGCCAAGAACCGCGAAGTCATGGGCGCAACCAACCCTGCAGACGCAGCGGCCGGCACCATCCGTGCCGAGTTTGCTGAATCGGTTGGCGAAAACTCGGTCCACGGTTCCGACGCACCTGAGACCGCAGCTGTTGAGATCGCCTATTTCTTCTCGGGCATCGAACTGGTCGGCTAAACCTTAGCCACCGCAGAATTCAGGGCCGTTCCCGTCACCGGGGGCGGCCTTTTTCATTCGGGTTTGAGGTCTGCAGCCGAGACTCGCACGCCGATCGCATCCAGATCAGCGAGGATCTGCATCTCAGGCGCGGTACTGACCCCGGCCTTGATCGCATCGAACCGTTTGCGCAGCGCCTTCTTCTCCTCGCCTTTGCAATCGTTCCATGGACGCCCCTGCAGCCCCATCACCAGCACGTAATAGCCGATGAAATGTGGGCGCGAGCCACTGCGCAGTAGGCGGGTATAAGCTGCATCCGCACCCAGATCGCGCAACTGCTGTGCCGAATGGATGCCGGCGCGGGCACAGGCTTGTTCGAATGCAGGGCCAAGGTTTCGGATCGAGGAAACAGGATCAGACATAGTCTCGTCTTAGCCCGTTGCGTCCGCTCTGTCATCGGCAAGTTCGCCAAGCCCTGTGCAGGCGTGAGAAAGGGTTGATTTCGGGGCGGAATCGCCATCTCCTGACAGTGTCTTGTCTCATCGGGCAGGGGTTGTTTGCGATGACGGATACTGACGCTGTTTTCATTTTGGCAGGCGGCTTTGACGCGCGGCGTATTTCGTCACGCCTGAAAGGGTATGTTTTATCGGTCGAAAACGGGCTTTCGCACCAGCCTTTTCATGTCTTGGATTGTCACGACCAGTCAATCCGGGCCACGGGTCGCGCACTTTTCCAGATATCCGATGAACTGAAATTGGTCGGCGACGGTATGGTCTTGACGCAGAAAGGTCGGGCAGAAGGCTGTTTTCTAAGCGATCTTACTGCTGGCCCCGTTCGCGATGCACTGGGTGATTTTCCGAAACTGCGAGCGTTTATGCGCATCGGATCAGGTGTGATGTCGACCCAAGATTTATCTGTCTTAGACGACCTGCAAAAAACGCAGGTGCGGGGGGTGTTGACAACGTTGACGTCAGAGCACGGCCAAGCCTGTATTCTTACATTCGAACGGATGAAAGGCTATGATCGAACATTTCAATTATTGCTTAATAACATAGATTTAGACGTGAATGTTGGACTGAAATCTCTGTATGTTGCCCTCTTTCCAGACGCTGTTCCTTACCGGGCAAAACCAGAAATAAGACTGGGAAAGACCGAACCTTCGGTCGAGGTGGCGACTGACCTGATCCATACTTTCCTGACCGTCGCGCGGCAGAATGAGGCGGGGTTGCTTGCGGACATCGACACCGAGTTTCTTCACGACTACCGCGTGTCCCTGCGGCGCGTGCGGTCAGTTCTCAGCCTGTTTAAAGGCGTGTTTTCCGAGCAGCAAACCATCAAGTTGAAACGAACGTTTTCTGATCTTATGGCACCAACCGGGCGGGTGCGGGATCTGGATGTCTATCTGCTAGAGAAGAATAATTATTTCAAATTGTTACCACCAAGTCTTCATGAGGGCGCGGGTATCATGTTTACAATGCTTGAAGACGAGAGAAAGCAGGTACACGCCGCGTTGTGTAGGCGTTTGCGATCAGCGAAATACAAGAAACACATCAGCGCGACTTTGAAGCTGTTTTCAGATCCATCCAACTTTGAGCCCGGCCCCAACGCGCAGCGCGGCGCTTATGACTACGCCTGTGCGTTGATTTGGAAGCGTTATCGCAAAGTCTGTAAACGCGCACGCATGATCACTCGGGAAACACCAGATGCTTTGGTTCATGATCTTAGGATTGACTGCAAAAAGTTACGCTACCTGATGGAGTTTTTTGGCCCACTCTTTGACCAAAGTGCTTTCAAAAAAATCCTCAAGCCTCTGAAAAAATTGCAAGATAACCTTGGTTTTTTTAATGACGCCGCGGTTCAGCAAGAGGCGTTAATTGACTTTATCCAGCAGCGGACAAACACCCAGCACCGAGCGGATGCGCAATTGGCGATGGCTGTCGGAGGCCTGATCGCCGTCTTGGATCAAAGGCAAAAAGTCGAGCGCGCGCGGGTGATTGCTAACTTCCAGAACTTCGATAGCCCACAAGTTAGAAACACGTTTCGCAGCCTGTTTCACCACAAGGAGGATTAAGGCGTGAAAATCATTGCCTGTTACAGCAATAAGGGCGGGGTTGGTAAGACCGCGACGTCAGTTAACCTAGCTTACGCTTTTGCCAAGGACGGGCATACTGTTCTTTTGTGTGATCTTGATCCGCAGGGGGCATCCAGCTTTTATCTGCGCGTCAAACCGTCCAAAAAGCTAACCCAGGCCACGTTCTTCGAAGACGTTGAGAGGTTTACAAAATCCATCCGTGCCAGCGACTTCGACGGGCTTGATGTGCTGCCTGCCAACATGACATTTAGGGACTTCGACGTGTTTCTGTCGCGTATGCGCAACAAGCGCTCGCGGTTGAAAAAGGCCTTGGTTGGTGCAGGGAGCGACTACGACGTAATCATACTGGATTGCCCACCGAACTTTTCGACCCTGTCCGAGAACATTTTCAAGGCAGCGGATCAGATCGTCGTGCCCGTCATACCCACTACTTTGTCTGAACGAACTTTCGATCAGTTGGTTGGCTTCTTCGAGCAAAAGAAGTTGCCCAGAAAGAAGATAAAGGCTTTCTTTTCGATGGTTCAGCAACGCAAGTCCTTGCACCAAGAAACGATGGAAAGCATGCGCAAACAGTACCGCAAAAGGTTTTTGCAGACCGTAATTCCGTTTGCCGCAGATATTGAGCGTATGGGCCAGAACCGCGCACCGATCAGTATCTACGCTCCGCGCAGCCAAGCCTGTGCAGCTTATCAGGCATTGTTCGATGAACTGGAAGATGGTTTGGTTTAAAAAAGATGAGCGCCGAGATTGAACGTAAATTCCTGGTGGCGGAACTGCCCGATCTGAGCAGGGCTGAAAGGGCAGTGGTGCGTCAGGGTTATTTGACTGCACCTGATGATTCCACCGAGCTGCGCCTGCGGCAAAAAGGCGACCGCTACTACCTGACGTTAAAGGGCGCCGGGTCATTGGTACGGATCGAACGTGAGGCAGAGATATCGGCAGAGCAATTTGAGACCTTCTGGCCTGAAACTGACGGACGTCGGGTCGAAAAAGAGAGGTACACGGGCCGCATGGAAGATGGTCGGGTGTTCGAGTTGGATATCTTCTTCGGCGATCTCGCCCCGTTGCGCCTGGTCGAGGTGGAATTCCTTTCTGAACCCGAGGCGCTGGCCTATGCGCCTCCGGACTGGTTTGGCGCGGACGTCACGGAAGATAAACGCTACAAGAACAAAATAATGGCGATTAATGGCGTGCCAGTTTGATCGTCGCCTCAAGGCCGGGGTTGCAATTACGCGCAGTGAAGGCACCGCCATGCATATGTGAAATCGCGGCGACAAGGGCCAATCCAAGCCCTGCGTTACGCTCGGTACGGGCAGGATCCAGCGTGACAAATGGCACTTGCAAGCGCGGCAGATCTTCTGGTGGAACTCCGGGGCCGTGGTCACGAACGCTAAGAACGGCGTTAGGCCCATCTTCGCTGACTGTTACAGTTATTGCTGTGTTTTCAGGAGCATATCGCAGGGCGTTCTCGAGCAAGTTGGACAACGCCTGAGACAACAGTGGACGGTGACCCTGTATCGGAGCGACCGACCCCACAACTTCAAGATTTGACCCCTGATCAGCGGCGACCGGTTCATAGAGTTCCACAACATCTCCGACAAGCTGCTGCAGATCGACGGTTGCGAACTGTTCACGACCGACACCGGCTTCGGCGCGTGAAATCTCGGTCAATTGACCCAGCACGCGCAAAACATGGTCGATTTCAACGGACGCACGGGCGACATCGATTTCTCTTTCGTGATCGGTTTTGGCAGGGTCTGACAACGCCTCGACCCTTTGTTTGAGACGCGACAGGGGGGAGCGGAGGTCATGAGCAATGGAATTCGAAGTCGTGCGCAGATTGCTAATCAATTCCTCGATGCGGTCCAGCATCGTGTTCAGTGTTCCAGCCACCTGATCAAACTCGTCTCCGGTCCCGCGCATTGGCATTCTGCGGGACAAGTCCCCAGAGACTATGTTTTCCGCGGTGCTGGCAATGTCGGACAGGCGTGAAAAGACCAACCTGGTAAACAACCATCCGGTCAAAACACTCAGCGCCAGGGCAATTCCCAGCGCTATTCCAACCGAACGTAACAAAACCCGGTCAAATTGTTGCCGCGCCAACGCGTCTCGACCGACCAAGAGTCGTTCTCCACCAGGTAGGCGGATCGAAGCCGCCGAAATCGGTACCAACTGGTCATTGTCCGCCCGGTGGAGCTCAAGTTCGACCCAACCGCTGCCCGCGGTGATATCGACTGGCCACTGTTTCAGGTTACCAGCAAGTTTCGCGCCAAATCGATCAGTTAGCAGGTAAAGCGCATCTCGTTCTGACGCCGAGGGCAAGCGGCGCTCAATGGCCGTTAATAATCCGATCAATCCCCGACGCTCGTACTCATCCGCCAAGCCAGTCAATTCTGCAGACACAACCGACCGCGTTTCGCCCTCGATGCTGCGATTTGCTGTCACATAGACCAGCGCAAGCACCGTCGCCGTCAGCAATGTGCTGAGGATCATACTGGCCAAGACAAGGCGCGTCCTGGAATTGTTGAACGAAAGCCGTATGTTATCCATCAGATATCATGTAACCCGCACCGCGGACGGTTTCAATCAATGGTGTTCGCCCGTCCTCATCCAACTGCCTCCGCAGTTTTGAGATATGGACGTCCACAACATTGGTGTTCGGGTCGAAATGATAATCCCACACACCTTCGAGCAACATGGTGCGGGACACCACCCTGTTCTTGCGTCGCAGGAAGTATTCGAGGATCTGAAACTCGCGCGGTGTCAGCGTGATCTCGTGTCCTTCGCGCGTTACCTTGCGGGTCAGCAGATCCATTTCGAGATCGCGACAGGTCAGTGTCGCGCTCTCCTCAGATTCCTGCGGTCGCCTTAAAAGTGCTTCAATACGGGCGTGTAACTCATGGAAAGAAAATGGTTTTACCAGATAGTCGTCCGCGCCAGACCGCAGCCCTTTGACCCGCTCATCCACGGCGCTCATCGCGGTAAGCATCAACACCGGGGTCTTCATTCCGGCAGCCCGAAGGGAACGGATCAGAGATAATCCGTCCAGTCCCGGCAACATTCTGTCCAGCACGATGGCATCGAACCCGCCATCGGTGGCATGGTACAGGCCCTCGCGGCCATCTGCGGCCTGTTCGACCACATAGCCTTCCTCGCCAAAGCCTTTGGCGATGAACTCGCGGGTGTCTGCGTCATCTTCGACGATCAACAGGCGACGGCTCATGATGCGAACTCCTTTCACTTTGAATTTAACCACAGAATGTCGGGTCACGCACTGTGTTTGGGGAAAGAACGTGCCGGGTGCGTCGTTGCGCACCCGGCAGTCCCGACGGAGAGCGGACAAATCATCCCGCCGGGGAGGCGCACGCCAGATATTCCCCATCACGTGGCGCGCGCGGGTGTCAGATCAGGCGATTTCCACCGCAACAAAGATCTGGTTGCCTGCTCGGTTGATTAGAACCAACGCGGGGCCGGTTTTTTCGCTGTCCAGTGCAGCCTTCAACGCATCCGGTGTGGTTGTGTTCTGACTACCCAGTTTTACGATCACGTCACCGCGTTGCAGTCCGGCTTTCGCGGCTGGACTACCGGATTCAAGCGCGGTGACTAAAACACCGCTGACGTTTTCGCTTAGCCCCATCTCGGTGCGGTTGGCATCGGTCAGTGGGGCAACTGTTACACCCAGAGCAGTGCCTTCGATCGCATCGTCAACAGACGTGTCGATGTCGACCGAGGCGCTTTGATACTGGCCGACGGTAAGCTCAAGCTGCTGTTCCTTGCCGTCACGCAGAACGGTCAGAGTGCTGTCGGTACCAACCTTGGTTGTTCCAACAAGAATTGGCAGGTCGCTGCTGGATTCGACGGTTTCGTCGTTGAACGTCAGAATAACGTCGCCCTGCTTGAGGATACCCTCTGACGGGCTGCCATCAACCACGTCAGACACCAGCGCGCCGGTTGATGCATCGATACCCATCGCGGCGGCGATTTCGGGGCTTACATTCTGGATCGAGACACCCAACCAGCCGCGGCTAACCTGACCGTCATCGCGCAGATCAGAGGCGATGTGGTCCACGATGTTGGACGTTACTGCAAAGCCCAAGCCCACCGATCCGCCGGTTGGCGAGTAAATGGCCGAGTTCACCCCAATGACCTCTCCATCCATGTTGAACAAAGGTCCACCCGAGTTACCCTTGTTGATCGCGGCATCCGTCTGGATGAATTCGGCGTATGGCCCCTGCGAGATGTTGCGACCCTTGGCCGAAACGATCCCCGTAGTCACGGTCGAGTTGAGCCCAAACGGGTTTCCGATGGCGACAACATCTTCGCCCACACGGATAATATCGCTGTCGCCCAGTTCGACGGCTTGCAGGTCCTCACCCGCGTCGATTTTGAGCACGGCGATATCCGTCAAAGGGTCGGTCCCGATGACTTCGGCCTCGAACGTGCGGTCGTCGCTTAGGCGGACGGTCACAGACTCGGCATTGTCGACGACATGGTGGTTGGTGATAATGTAGCCTGCCTCATCAAGTACAAATCCCGATCCCAGACCCTGTGCCGGACCGCGTTGCGGTGCATCGAAGCCTTCAGGCGCGCCGAAACGTTTGAAAAATTCACCGAACGGATGTCCTTCAAAATCAAAGTTCTGTCCCTGGGTCGGCATCTGGCGCGCTTTCTGTTCCGCGACAATGGTCACGACAGACGGCGATACGGTCTCGACCAGATCCGCCAGCGCTTCGTCTGCCTTGGAGGGCAGGGCGGTCGTCGCAAGAAGCGCGGCGCTTAGGGCGCTGACGCCAACCCAACTGGTTGTGCGCGGCATGAGAAGAGAAGATTTTCGGATGCTCATTTTGGTCTCCTGTTTATATCACGCGGATGCGGTCGCGCGTTAAGACAGCAGATGCGGCACCAGTCTGATCATTTCCTTTAACAAAGGTTAAGAAATCTTAATTTTGCCATAAATCGGATGTCTTATTCGCCGATCTGAATGGATGGAAGGTGCAAAACGGGACGAATCAAACCAGCGAATCTTCCAAATTGTTTCCCAATGAGGGGCCGGAAAGAGAAAAGTGAAGAATTGAGACAAATTCGATAACAAATAATGCAAGGGGTTTTTTACATTCCCTGAGATCTCCTTTAGGTTGTGTTTCGTTCTCGTGAAGAGACCACTGAAGCGCAAACAACCATGAACAACATAAATCAATTTTCATATAGATCTGATCATATTCGAATTTCCCTGCATTCATCGGGGGTTAATAAACATCTTTAGGTAGATTGCCGATTTCAGGGATGTTGCGGAAAAACCATTCTGATATGTCGAAAATTAACCGAAATTCCTGTTTTAGCGTTGTTTGCGAGGGGCGGATCGGTGACGATAGGCATGCCCAAGCGAGGGGAAGCTGATGGCACTAGGGGGTGCCAAAAGCTCGTCACTGTTACCAGAAGCGCTCAGCGGCATGTTAACGAGGGGGTCTTGTTTAGGTTCGGCAGCGGAATAGCCAAGGTGCTACAGGCATTTTTGGCTGCGCTTATGGAACGTGTGAAACGTGGTAGTCCCGCTTTGGGTACCGGCCCGGTCTGGAAAGACCGGGCCGTGTTACTTTTGACTTAACGTTGATTGCGCCATCTTGCCCAATCCTCGGGTGTGTCCAAATCCAGTAGCGCATGTTCGCCGGGCAGGGGCAGCAAGAAAACCTTGTCAAAATGGGCACGCACAACGGATTGAGCTCCTGCATCACCGGACAGGGTGTTAAGCTCGGAAAACAGACTTTGGTCAAAAACCACCGGATGACCGGGCTTACCCGAGGCTGTGGCTCCACGCCAAATCAGGTGTTCGGGGTGATCAATCACGGCGGACAAGACTGCGGTTAGGTCTTGCGCTGTGATCTGGGGCAGATCGGCCAATAAAACCATGACCGCCGGGGCATCGCTTGGGATTTGAGCCAATGCACGGCGTAAACTGGCATTCATCCCTTCCGCTGCATCGACAACCTCGATCCTGTGCAGATCCAGCCCGTCCAATGCGGCATACCGATCATGTGGCCTTGGGGGCAGCGCGACGAACACCTCTCCGGCATCCATTGCAGTTAGCGCAGATCGGCGCATCAGGGTCATGCCGTCCACTTGTTGCAGCAATTTGTCCTGTCCACGCATGCGCTTGGACTGACCGGCAGCCAGCAAGATAATTGGTATTTTTTTCATGTGCCTAGAATGACGTTCTGGCTGGCTGATGTCATCCCCGCATTCGGGTTCCGTCACCATCAAACAAAGGCGTCGACACCATCCGGGCCTTACGCATTTGACCAAGAATTTCGATCTCGACCTCTGTTCCCTCCGCGATGTGTTCAACAGGAAGGAAACCCAAAGCAACCGATTGTTGCGCATGGTGGGAATACCCACCCGAGGTGCAGAAGCCCACAACCTCGCCCTGCAGCCAAATCGGTTCATAAGCATTCACGTCGGCGTCTTCGGCATCAACGATGAAGGAAACCAACCTGCGCGCAGGTTTTTCCGAGCGCTCTAGTTCTGCGGCGGCACGTCCTATGAAATCATCAGGTTTCGAGAATGAAATGAACCGATCCAACCCGGTTTCACCTGGGGTGTAGTCGGGCGAATATTCTCGCATCCATGACCCAAAGAACTTGTCCAGACGCAGGCTCATCATCGCCCGCATACCGAAAGGTGTCATGCCGAGCGGCTCTCCGGCTTGCCAGAGCGTCCACCAAAGCTGCCGCTGCGCCATCGGATCGCAGTAGATCTCGTAACCCAGATCTCCGGTGTAGCTTACACGTTGCACGATACAGTCAGTCATGCCGAAGGTCACTCGGCGGACATCCATGAAACGCAGGTCCGAGAGGTCGTCTCGGGTACACGCCGCTAGAACTTCCGTGGCCTTGGGGCCAGCAATCTGAAACCCGTTCAGGCGATCGCTGATGTTTTCGATGTGAACATCGCCTTCCTGATGCTGCAGGAACCACCGCATATGAAATGCTTGCGCGCCATAAGACGCGGTCAGGCGAAACTCGGTCTCATCCAGGCAAGATACGGTGAAATCCCCGATCAGCTTGCCTTTGGGTGACAGCATCGGCGTCAGTGATAGGCGACCAGACTGCGGGATACGCCCGGCCATGATCCGATTAAGCCATGTTCGCGCATCAGGGCCGGTGATACGGTATTTGCCGAAGTTGTGGACCTCGTTGATACCCACTGCATTGCGCACCGCACGTACCTCGCGTCCAGTGGCCGCAAATGCGTCAGACCGGCGGAATGAAGGTGTCTCATACTCGGGCTCGCCATGCTGGGCGAAGTAGTTTGGGACCTCGAGCCCGTATTGCTGACCCCAGACCGCCCCCAGATCGGTGAAGATGTCATACATCGGCGTGGTTCGATTGGGGCGCGCGGCGGGCAGTTCTTCGTTAGGGTAGGAAACGCTAAAGCGTTTCTGATAGTTCTCGATCACCTTGGGGCGAGTATAGCCGGGGCTGATCCAGTCGCCGAACCGGGCCACGTCCATGGCAAAGACATCGCGCTCGGGCTCGCCTTCGATCATCCATTGCGCCAGCGTCAGACCCACGCCACCGCCTTGGCTGAAGCCCGCCATTACACCACAGGCAGACCAGTAGTTGCGCAACCCGGGGACGGGGCCGACCAGAGGGTTCCCGTCCGGCGCAAAGGTGAACGGCCCGTGGATTACCGATTTCACCCCGGCTTCGGCAAGGACCGGGAAGCGGCGATAGGCGAACTCGATACTATCGGTGATCTTGTCATAGTCGTCGGGCAGTAGTTCATGTCCGAACTCCCAAGGCGTGCCATCTACGGCCCAAGGCTTGCAAGGCTGTTCATAAAACCCGATGCAAAGCCCGCGCCCTTCCTGCCGCAAATAGCTTTCTCCGGCTGGGTCCATCACATGCGGATGCTCTCCGCCCGCATCAATGATGGATTCTATCTGAGGGATTGTGTCGGTGACCAGATACTGATGCTCCATCGGGTGCAGCGGGAAATAGACGCCCGCCATCGCCCCGACCTCGCGCGCCCATAGGCCGCCTGCATTCACCACGTGCTCCGCGTGAATGATGCCCTTGTCGGTGACCACATCCCAAGTGCCATCCCGCCGTTGCAGGGTTTCGTGCACCATGCAATGGGTTTCAATCGTGGCCCCACCCATGCGCGCAGCCTTGGCATAGGCATGAGTTGTGCCGGATGGGTCCAGATGCCCGTCCAGGGGATCATAAAGCGCGCCTATTATGCCGTCCGTATTGGTAATTGGCGCAATTTTCCTGATTTCATCCGGTCCGACGATCTCGGTTTCCAGCCCCATGAAGCGGTGTTTGGCGCGTTCGGCCAACAACATGTCGAACCGATCCTGATTGTCCGCCAAAGTGATCCCGCCAACATGGTGCAGGCCACATGACATGCCGGTAATCTCTTCCAGTTCTTTGTACAGGCGGATCGTATAGCCCTGCAGCGCGGCCATATTGGTGTCGCCGTTCAGCGTGTGAAACCCGCCCGCCGCGTGCCACGTGGACCCGCTGGTAAGTTCCGAGCGTTCCAATAGCATGACGTCGGACCATCCCAGCTTGGTCAGGTGATAAAGGACTGAACAGCCGACGACGCCGCCACCGATAACTGCCACTTGCGTTGTCGTCTTCACGTCCTCGCCTCCATCCGAATTTACCCCGAACCTGCAAGGGCCGGGGCGGGTTTACTGTTCCGTTCCCGACACGAGGTGTCGCGGATTGTTCGTTACAACGGTCGGATTTTGAGCTCGGTGATCCGATTACCCTCGCGTGCTGTGACCTCGAAACGGAAGCCGTGGAAGGAAAAGACCTGACCTACGATGGGGATCATCTGCGCCTCGTGAATGACAAGACCCGCGACGGTGTTTGCCTCTTCGTCCGGCAGGGACCAATCCATTGCCCGGTTCACGTCACGGATCGTCATCGCGCCTTCAACCAGATATTGACCATCATCTGTGCGCGTGACGGGGACATCTTCTTCCAGATCAAACTCGTCCGCGATCTCACCAACAATCTCTTCCAGAATATCCTCGAGCGTGATCAATCCGCGCAGCGAACCATACTCATCCACGACCAGCGCAAAATGGCTGTGCATCCGCAGGAATTCCCGCATCTGATCGTCAAGAGTGGTGGTTTCGGGTACGAAATACGGATCGTTGGCCACCTTCGAGATATCGAAACTCTCTAACTGGTTCGGCTGGCTTTCGCGATCCCCGGCGTGGGCATACATGGCCCGAAACAGGTCCTTGGCGTGGACGACGCCCACGATGTTCTCGGGCTCGTCCCGAAAGACCGGCAGGCGGGTGTGAGGACTTTTCAGACATTGTTGAAGGATCGCCTCAGGCGCGTCGTCTGCGTCAATCATCTCGATGTTCGAGCGGTGCAGCATGATCTCTTCAACCGCGCGGTCACCCAGATCGAGCGCGCCAAGAATTCGGTCGCGGTCTTCCTTTTCGACCACACCTTCCGAGTGCCCCAGTTGCAATGCACCGGCGATCTCTTCCCGGACAGCCAGAATGTTGCTGTCGGGATCGATCCGAACGCCGAAGAGGCGCAAAACGCCGCGCACCAACAGACGTACTGCTGCCACAACAGGCGAGAATACGGTGACAACGACACTGATAATGGGTGCCACCAAAGATGCCGCTTTTTCGGCGTTTGTGATGGCATAGGTTTTTGGTAGCACCTCGGCAAAAATCAGCACCAGAAGGGTCATCACCAGCGTCGCCAAAGCCACGCCACTTTCCCCGAACAGCTTGGTGAACAAAGCAGTCGCCAAAGATGCCGCCAGGATGTTGACCAGGTTGTTGCCAAGCAGGACCGAGCCGATGAGACGTTCGTTGTCGTCGGTGATATCCAGCGCCTTTTGTGCGCCGCGAGACCCTTTGTCGGCCTGCGCCCGCAACTTACCGCGCGATGAGGCGGTCAATGCTGTTTCAGAACCCGAGAAAAAGCCCGACAGGACAAGCAAAAGCAGAATAGCGCTTGTGGTAAACCAGAATGCGCCGTCGATCATAGAGGGTGAGGGTTCCATTGGTCCTTGTGGGTTGGTGTTGCTTCATTCGTTATGGGGGCGCGGCCCCGGCGGATCAAGGGGTTAGCCTTTGTCCTGCGGCTCTTTGGCAAGCGGGTGATGCTCCAACACCAATTCGGCAAGGCGTTCGTCCAATACATGCGTGTAGATTTCCGTGGTCGCGACATCGGCGTGACCCAGCAACGTCTGGATCGATCGCAGATCGGCCCCGTTTGCCAACAGATGCGTGGCAAACGCATGACGCAGCGTGTGCGGAGTGACTTTTTCTGGCGACACGCCGCCCTGAACCGCAAGCTCTTTGATCAGGTGAAAGAACATGTGTCTCGTCAGATGACCTGATTTGCCGCGCGAGGGAAACAGGAACCGCGACCTTTGCCCGCCATCGGCCACCAATTGGTCTTCGGCCTCGTCCCGCGTTTTCAGCCATAGCGCCAGCGCCTCGCGGGCTGGGGGCGACAGCGGCACCATCCTCTCTTTCCCACCTTTACCCAGAACCAACAACATTCGTGGGTCACCCCGTGCGGAAGACACCGGCAGCGAGACTAATTCGGTCACGCGCATGCCGGTTGCATAAAGAACTTCCATCAAACAAGTGTTGCGGATGCGGTCGGTTTCGGTGCGACCAGTTTCACGCGCGGCTTGCAGCAAACGGTCAACTTCCGGCACGTCCAGGGTTTTCGGCAGGCGTTTTTGGCGACCCGGTCCTTTTATCTGGATGGCGGGGTTGGTTTCACGCCAGCTTTCCTCGAATGCAAAACGGTAAAGCTGCTTGATTGCGGATAGCCGTCTTGCGCGGGTGGATTGGGACAATCCCTGCGCGTCACAATCGATCAGATAACGTTCGATTCTGTCGCGGTCCGCCTGATCAAAGGTGGTTTTTCGACGCTCGAGCCACGCGGCGAAGTCTTTCAGGTCGCGCCCATAGGCCAGCAATGTATTGGGTGACGCCCCAAGCTCGGCCGCTTGCGCCTGAAGAAAGGTTGAAATCCAAAGGTCGTGCGAGGCCGGGGCTACCATGGTCACGTGCCCTGTAGGATCAAAAGGTTCAGCGCAGCGCGACGGGCCGTGTCTTCAAGACCGACCCTCCGCAGGGTTGCGATGGCGGCCGAAAGGTCCACGAGGTTGCCGCGTGACCCATGTGCGAACAACTCCATCGTCTCAAGGACGGCTTCACCCAGTTGTCCGTTGCTTAGCAAACGGTCGATATCGGCGGGAACGGGCGCGGCCCAGGCAAAACCCTGCGCGACAGCATCTGCCAAAGGCGATGGAGAGCGCGCGCGCCCGGGATCACCCTGAGCCAAAGCGGCGAGGAACTGGTTCTCTTCCGCTTGGTTAGGAACAGTCAGGGCAGCGGTTTCGTAAAAGTCGGACAGCAACAGAATACGCCAGCGCAATTCCTCGGCGGCTGGGTCGGTCAATGTGACTTTTGACAGCCGGTTCGCAAAAAGCTCGGCGAATGGAACTTCAAGCCCCACGCTTCGCATCTGCTCCCACACGGTGGGCAGGGACTGCGCGATCGCGCCGACTTTACCGGAGTCCAACGCACTTTCAAAACGTTGAACGGCGGCGACGCGGTCCCAGACCGCTCCGGATGCAGCCGGAGAGCGTTCGGTATATAGCCCAAGCAACTGGTTGGGCGTCAAAGCACCGACGCGAGTCAGCCGTTCGGCTGCTTCGATCTGTGCTTTCCATCCGGCCACATCGCGCAGATCGGCATTGGCAAAGGCGCGCGGCAGCGAAGTCGAGGGCAAGCGCTCGCCAATTGCCTCATACAGTCGGAATGTAAGCGGGTCGGGGCGCTCGGGTTGCGGTAGGTATTCGGCGTCTTCGAACAGTTCGGGGCTGAGGAACCTGTCGAGCAAGGCAAGGTCCATTTCCGGAAGAATCTGCAACGCATGAGCTGCCTCGAGCGTCAGCGCGGCTGAGGTCCAATCGCCACGCCGGGCCTTGCAGAATATCTGGGCTGCGTAGTCCCGTGACAGATGCGGTTGCGCGATCAGCGCTGTGCAACTTCTATCTTCGTCTCCGGTCAGAAGGGTGGCATCAAACCAGCGTTGGAACCGGTCGCGGCTGTCCGTTGGGCCAGCAAGTTGAACCAGAGACTGCGCGGGATCAGCTGCGCCAAGCTGCATCAACCGGTCCAGCCGCGCCAGCAGCAAGGTCTCCTCGGCATCGGGTCCGGATGGTGCACGAGCTTCTGTAAGCAATAGAGTGAAAAGCAGACGCTGCATGGCCGGGTTGTATTTGACCGGCACGTGACCGATCAGTTCCGCCAACCGTGCGGGATCGCTGTTTTGCCACACATCCACCGGAAGGCCTGTCACCGACGACGACACCAATCCCAAGGGCTGGGACAACGCCTCAAGCGGAGTGACTTCCACACCCGGTTGCAGCCCGGTATCCGATATAGGCGGTTCCAACAGAACAGTGCCGGGCAGGTTGTCCGGTGGCTGGCTCAGCCAGTCGATCACAGATAAAGGTTCCTGCTGCGCCTGTGCCGTACTGGCCAGCAGCATCGCAGCCGCTGCGGCCTTAATCCACATTCAGAATGACCGGCTCGCGCACTTCTTCCTGCGGGGCCGAAAAATCAACGCCAAAGAAAGGACCTAGATACGCGTAGCCCACCAACCCGATAAAACACAGGCAGATCAGATATATCAGGAATTTTATCAGACGGCCCATCGCTCAACATCGCCTCATTTTTCTGTTTTGTCCCAGTTATAGCTGGCATTTTTCTTAAGATCACGTCATTCACGTTGAAATGAGCGAAATTAAGCATAATACCGATGCGAAAGCCCGTGCTCCGGGCCTTCTATTGCACAAAACGGTTGTTCTGGTGGGCATGATGGGGGCGGGAAAGACCGCGGTCGGCCGCGCTTTGGCGGCACGATTGGCGGTTCCGTTCCTCGACAGTGATGCCGAAATCGAATCGGCGGCCAACATGACCATCCCCGAGATTTTCGAACGCGACGGCGAGCCGTTCTTTCGTGACAAGGAAAGTCAGGTGATCGGGCGGCTTCTGGACGAGGAAAAAGGCATCCTTTCAACGGGCGGGGGGGCGTTCTTGGCCGGGCATAACCGCCAGATGATCACAAAGAGGGGCGTATCGGTCTGGCTCAGGGCCGATCTGAACGTGCTGTGGAACAGGGTCAAGCACAAGGACACGCGCCCTTTGCTGCGCACCGCAGACCCTTATGCGACATTGCGTGCCCTCTATGAGGATCGCGTACCGGTTTATGCGCAAGCGGATCTGACGGTTACGTCGGACGGGGAAATCTCGATAGATAATATGGTGGACCGGGTTGTAGACGCATTGCTGACACGACCCGATGTTTTGGAACGGACTTAAATGCACCAAACCGTACATGTTGAACTGGGCGAGCGCTCGTATGACGTCGAAATAGGACCGGATCTGCTGGCGCAATCCGGGACACGGATCGCTCCGCTGCTTCACAGGCCCAAGGTCGCCGTTTTGACCGATGAAAATGTGGCTGCCTTGCATCTGGATGCGCTGCGCGATGGGTTGGCCTCGGCGGGGATCGAGATGTCGGCATTGGCCCTGCCTGCGGGTGAGGCCACCAAAAGCTGGCCTCACTTTGAACGCGCGGTCGAATGGCTGCTGGCCGAGAAGGTCGAGCGCCGGGATGTTGTCATCGCGTTTGGCGGTGGCGTGATCGGAGACCTTGCGGGCTTTGCCGCAGCCGTTTTGCGGCGCGGTGTTCGGTTCGTGCAAATCCCGACCTCGCTGCTGGCGCAGGTGGACAGTTCCGTCGGGGGCAAGACCGGCATCAACGCGCCACAGGGTAAGAACCTGATCGGGGCGTTCCATCAGCCTTCGCTGGTGTTGGCCGACACCTCGGTTCTGAGCACAATGACGGATCGGGATTTCTTGTCCGGATATGGCGAGGTGGTCAAATACGGGCTGCTGGGTGACGCCGATTTCTTCGAGTGGCTTGAAGAAAGCGGAACCAAGGTCTCGGGTGGTGATATGGCAGCACGTGTGCGTGCAGTGACCCGTTCTGTGCAAATGAAAGCTGATATCGTGGAAAGGGACGAGACCGAGCAGGGCGATCGCGCCTTGCTCAATCTGGGTCACACTTTCTGTCATGCGCTTGAGGCTGCGACTGGGTATTCGGACCGCCTGTTGCATGGAGAAGGCGTGGCCATCGGCTGCGCGCTGGCCTTTGAGCTGTCCTCTCGTCTGGGCCTCTGTTCCCAAGAAGACCCAAGCCGCGTGCGGGCGCATCTGCGCGCGATGGGGATGAAGACCGACCTCGCCGACATTCCCGGAGAGCTTCCGGGGGCCGAGGCCTTGGTCAATCTGATGGCGCAGGACAAGAAGGTCATAGACGGCCAGTTGCGGTTCATTCTGGCGCGCGGGATTGGCCAGGCGTTCGTCACATCGGATGTGCCGCGCGACGCTGTATTGTCGGTGCTTCAGGACGCGCTGGCAACAGCCTGATCAGCGGCTGCGGATCACCATCAACTCGCCGATGTTTTCGCGCGTGATATATCCGACCATTGCGCCCGTCTGTGTACAGACCGCAATGGCTGGAGCACCTTTGTGCAGCCCGTCCAACACCGCCTCAAGCCCGTCGCTCAGGCGGACTGTTGGAACGTCCGTCTCCATGATTGACGTTGCCGGGTTGAACCTGGGCGTTTCATCAGCAAGCGCGGCAAACAGTCGGTTGCGCGTGACAAAGCCGAGTAATTCGCCGCCGTCAGACAGTACCGGAAACTCGTGTTGCGTCGTGTGAATAACAGCTTGGGCGGCGGTCGCTAGCGTGTCGTTTGGTGATAGCGCGTGGAACTCGGTAATCATGGCGTCGCGCGCCTGTACCTGCCGCGCGACTGCGCGCATGGTCACATCCTGACTTTCTGCATTGGCGGCAACGAAGACGAACACTGCGATCAAGACCAGCAGCGGATTTCCTGTGCTGAGACCCAGAAAGCCAAACCCCACCGCAACCGCCTGACCAGCTAACGCAGCGACCCTTGTGGCTTTGACCCGGTCCATTTTTAGGCACAACAAAGCGCGGAACACGCGCCCGCCATCCATTGGAAAGGCGGGGATCATGTTGAACACAGCCAGCAGCAGGTTCACATAGGCCAGACGGTTCATCAGGCCCGGCGTCGTGCTGTCAATCTGCGCCATCGTTTCAATCGGCATGTTGGCACCAAGCAAGACCAAAACGATCCAGATCACGATATTCACCGCGGGGCCTGCCAAAGCGACCCAGACCTCTTGCACCGGGTTTTCCGGCATCCTCTCGAGACGCGCCAAACCGCCGATTGGTAACAGAGTGATGTCCGGAGTCTTGATCCCGTACCGCCTTGCCATCAGGGCGTGGCCAAATTCATGAGCGACCACACAGGCAAACAACGCCAACACGAAAATCAGGTTTTCAACGGCTGCCTCGAGGCCTCCGTTGGAGTAGGCGGCGAAACCGACCCAGGCGAGCAGTAGGAAAAAGGTGACATGGACCCTCAATTCCGACCCCAATATCCGGCCGAGTGAGAAGGACCATGTCATGATATGTCTCCGTTTTACTTAGAACGGAATCTCGTCGTCGTCGATTCCGCTAGAGGCCGGGGCAGGAGCGCTGGATGGTGCGCCGTACGGATCACCATAGCCGCCGCCAGCCTGACCGCCGCCATATCCACCTGACTGGCCACCACCATAGCCGCCGCCACCGCCACCTTCGCCTCGGGCATCAAGCAGGGTCAGCTCGCCCCGGTAGGGACGCAAGACAACTTCGGTCGAGTAGCGATCCTGACCCGATTGGTCCTGCCACTTCCGGGTTTCCAGTTGGCCTTCGATATACACTTTGCTGCCTTTACGCAGATATTGCTCGGCAATCCGTGCCAGAGGCTCCGAGAAAATGGCGACCGAGTGCCACTCGGTACGCTCGCGGCGCTCGCCGGTGTTGCGGTCTTTCCAGGTCTCGGAAGTGGCGATACGCAGGTTACACACTTTGCCACCATTCTGGAACGAGCGCACTTCAGGATCGCGACCGAGATTTCCTACCAGAATGACCTTGTTGACTGAGCCTGCCATATACGTCCCCGTTCTTTATCTAACAGTATGCGTCCGAATCTGACGCCAATTCTCACTGCGACCCTATACGGCCTGCGTCATGGTTAAAACACAGTTGATAGGTATTGAGATAAGCAGGAATTTACCAAGGCTGGATTAACCATGCTTTCATTATTGGCTGAAATACCTATACTCAATCGGGTTCGTGAAAATGCAGGACTGGCGTTAATGCGGTTTTTGGTGAGTGGTTTTTCAGTTCTTTTTCTCGCGCTGGTTTCGGGCCCAGCTGCGGCTGATACTCTGTCGACCAAAAGCCGCAAGGATATATTTCTTAAACAATCCAAGGTTTTGGATACGCGTGCTGCGACGCAGTACAGGGATTCCGAGCGTTTGAAACCGAAAACCCCTAAACGTCAGTTCGTTCAGCGCTATACCGGAAAATACAAAGGTGAATATGTTGCGCTCGCGCGTGAAGCAGCACGAAAGCACAGCGTTCCTGAAGATCTGTTCCTGCGACTTGTTCAACAGGAAAGTGGATGGAATCCACAAGCCGTCTCGCATAAGGGCGCGTTGGGACTTGCCCAACTTATGCCGGGGACTGCGCAGCTGCTAGGCGTAAACCCGCACGATCCGAAACAGAACTTGGAAGGCGGTGCGCGCTATCTGTCTTGGCAATACCGCAAGTTTAAATCCTGGCGCCTTGCGTTGGCGGCATATAATGCGGGACCAAAAGCCGTTGAAAAACATGGTGGCGTGCCGCCTTACAAAGAGACGCAGAACTACGTTCGTGTAATCTGGGGAAGTTAACCTTACGTCTCTATCCTAGCCTAGACCGGCATTGCTGCCGGTCCAATTGGGTTTATGATTTATTCCGCCGCAACTTTGATGACGGGCTCCATCCGCGCCAGAATATCTTCCGCCAGGTGACATTTGATCTGATGGCCTTCGGCCAGAGTTTTCACAGGCGGTACTTTTTCTTCGCACAAGCCGCCGGGTACTTCGGATTTCCAACGACACCGCGTTTGGAATGGGCAACCGGGGGGTGGGTTCATGGCTGACGGGATGTCGCCCTCCAACACGATATGCTGCTTTTCGACCGAGGTGTCCGCAATCGGAACCGCGCTCAGTAGCGCCTCGGTATAGGGGTGGTAGGGCGGAGCAAAAACCTGATCTGTAGTGCCCAACTCGACCACATGGCCCAGATACATCACCATCACCCGGTCGCTGAGATAGCGTACGATCGACAGGTCATGGCTGATGAACAGCAGGGTGGTTTTGTGTTCGCGCTGAATCTCCATCAACAGGTCCGTCACTGCTGCCTGCACCGAGACATCCAGCGCCGAGACCGGCTCATCTGCCACAACAATCCGAGCATCTCCGGCGAATGCTCGGGCAATGCCCACGCGCTGTTTTTGCCCTCCCGACAACTGGCGCGGCATCCGATCTGCAAAGGCACGTGGCAGTTTCACAAGATCCAGCAGTTCAAGCATCCGCTTTTTGCGCTCGGCTTCAGAGTTTCCAACACCGAAAATCTCAAGCGCCCGAATGATTTGACGGCCCACCGTCATCGAAGGGTTCAGCGTGTCGAACGGGTTCTGGAAGACCATTTGAACCTCGCCAACGGTCTTGGCATCGCGTTCCTCGATGGGCACGGCCTCGATATTGCGGTTGTCCAGAAGAATCTGCCCATCCGTCGCGGTTTCCAACCCCATCAGAACCTTGGCAAAGGTGGACTTGCCGCAACCGGATTCTCCAACAATAGCAAGCGTCTCGGATTCATGTGCTTCGAAGCTGAGCGTCTCGTTGGCTTTCACCACCTTTGTCTCGCCTCCACCGAAGAGAGCGTTGGCCGCGACCTCATAGTATTTCTTGAGGTTGTCCATCTTCAGAACGGTTCGACCGATTTCGGCCTTTTCCTTCTGCTCAGACAAGGTGATCGGCGCGTTCCAGTCAATTTCCTTGAACTTTAGGCAACGCGTGTGATGGCGATCATTGCCGGGTACGGCCTCCATCAGAATGTCTTGTGCGTCGCAACGACCTTCTTCGAAATAATCGCAACGTGGTCCAAAGTTACATCCCGGAGGACGCTCATGCGGCAACGGGAAGTTCCCGGGGATCGCCACCAAAGGCCGCGCGTTCTTGTCTGCACCTGGCAGGGGGATCGACCGGAACAGTGCCTGCGTATACGGGTGCTGCATCTCATCGAACACGTCATGGATCGAGCCGCGTTCAACCGCCTCGCCGGAATACATCACGCACAGACGGTCACAGGTCTCAAGCACCAGTCCCAGATTGTGCGAGATAAACAGCATCGAAGTGCCATATTTTTTGCCCAGATCCTTGACCAATTCGACCACTGCGGCCTCGACTGTCACGTCCAGTGCTGTTGTTGGTTCGTCCAGTATCAGCAAAGCTGGTTTAGACATCAGCGCCATCGCAATAACGATCCGCTGCTGCTGACCGCCTGAAAGCTGATGTGGAAAAGAGTTCAGCATCCGTTCAGGGTCGGGAAGGCGGACATCTGTTACCACTTCAAGCGCGCGGGCATAGGCCTCATCCGTGCTCACGCCTTCGTGGATCATCGGCACTTCCATCAACTGCTTGCCGATCTTCATGGCCGGGTTCAGCGACGCCATTGGTTCCTGATAAATCATCGCGATCTCATTGCCGCGAATGTCGCGTAACTCGTCCGAGCTCATCTCAGCTAGATCACGTCCCTTGAACTTGATCGTTCCACCCACGATCCGCCCGTTCTTACCAAGGTCCTGCATAACACCCAGAGCCACAGTAGATTTGCCGCAGCCGGATTCGCCGACCAGACCAACCGCTTCGCCGGGCTGCACACTGACCGAGAAGTCCATGACAGCGGGGATTTCCCTCAGACGGGTGAAAAACGAAATCGACAACTTATCGATCTCAAGAATTGGCCCATCATAATCCGCCAGTTTGTTCATCTTGTTTTCTCCTCGCGAGAGTCAGGGGATCCCCTTCATCTGGCTGAAAATATCTCGGGGGTCCGGGGGCTGGCCCCCCGGCCGCTTTCACATCAATCCTTCAGGCTTTCTTCGCGCAGACCGTCTGCCAGCAGGTTCAAACCGAGAACCAATGACAACAGCGCCAGCGCCGGAGGAAGGGCAGGGTGCAGATAGACCGACAACAGCTTGCGCCCTTCATTGATGGTCGACCCCCAATCCGGGCTTTCTGGCGGCAGACCCAGGCCAAAGAAGCCCAAGGTACCCAAAAGGATTGTGGTATACCCTATCCGCAGACAGAAATCGACGATCAGAGGGCCGCGCGCGTTGGGCAGGATTTCCCACAGCATGATGTACCATGGTCCTTCACCCCGCGTCTGAGCCGCGGCCACATAGTCGCGTGTTTTGATGTCCATCGCCAAACCACGCACGATACGGAACACCGTAGGAGAGTTCACGAAGACCACCGAAACGAAGACTACAAGGATGCCGCCGGGAACGTCGAAGAGGTCCAGAAAGGTTGGCAGGCCCCAAATGCCGTAGGCGTCGGTGTTAACCACATACCCGTCTGTCGAAATCAGCGATAGATACAGCCAGAGCGCGACACCCAGAACACCAATCAAAAGAGGCGTTCGGAACGTCGGCCGCGTGTAATAGCGCGAGTTCAACAGCACCCCAAGAAAGATGATCGGAAAGACAAACAGGACAGCGGCCATATAGTTTGGCACCCCTGTCGCCACGATCTCGGGCGTCACCAGCAAGTAGAACAGCAAGATGACCGGGAAGGCGAGGATCAGGTTGGCAAGGAAAGACAGCAATGTGTCCAGCCGCCCACCGTAATAGCCTGCAGGCAAGCCCAGCGTGATCCCGACCATGAAGGCAAACATCGTCGCCAGAGGCGCGATCTGCACCACAATCCACGCGCCCTTGACCATTCGGCTAAAGACGTCGCGGGCCAGGTTGTCGCCCCCCAGCAGGTACCACGCATATTCTCCGTCCTCCACACTGGGCAAAGGCGTCCCGGGCACTTTGTTCTTCATCCCAGACACTTGTGACAGAGAGTCATGCGTCACGATCAGGTCAAGCGCGCCGAAAATCCCGGTGAAAACCCAGAACATCACAAGGCCAAAGCCGATCATGCCAATCGGACTGTCAAACAGCTTGCCATACAGTCCCAATTTTCGTTTGAACGCGATGGACATTGCATACAGCAGGATCAACGAAAACCAGACGGGCAGGAATTGCTGCATCATTGCGCCGATGATACCTGCGCTGGTTCCCATCAAAATGCCCAAGACGATATAGGCAACAGCAAGCCCGACACTTGCCAGAAAGCTGTATCGCATCAGGGCTTGGATTAGGTTTCGTATGCCAGATCCCGATGTCAGCGTCCCGTCGGGGTTCACCGTCATCTGAGGTTCGGGCAGAACGATACTGGCCAATATCCAAGCCAGGATCGATGCGGCCATAAGAACGAGCGCAATCACCAAAAGCGGGTTCAGGAAGGCAATAGAGCCGGTCCAGGTTAATGGTTCCATGATCTCTGCCTCCTCACGAAATACGAATACGCGGGTTCAGGTAGACATAGCCGATATCGGATATCAGCTGGGTCACCAGCACCACAAAGACTGACACGACCGAAATCGCTAGCAGCAATTGGATGTCGTTGTTGCCTGCTGCCTGAACCAACGCCCAGCCAAAGCCCTTGTAGTTGAACAAGGTCTCGACGATCACCACACCGTTCAGCAGCCATGGAAACTGCAGCATGATGACGGTGAAGGGGGCGATCAGCGCATTGCGCAACGCATGTTTCATCACGATGTTCGGGAACGAGACACCCTTCAGGCGCGCGGTTCGGATGTACTGCGCCGTCATCACCTCGGTCATCGAGGCGCGGGTCATCCGGGCGATATAGCCCATCCCATAAAGCGCGATTGTCAGCACGGGTAAGAAGAAATTCTCAAACGTCGGATTCTCCATCGCCTGTGTGGCCGTGCCCTTGAACCATTTTAGCCCCACGGCAGAGGATGTGAAGATCGCGATGAAGATCACGCCTGATACGTATTCCGGCGTTGCCGTTGTTGTGATCGCAAAGGTCGAAAGCGTCCGGTCGGTGGCCGAGCCTTCCTTCATACCCGCCAAAATACCCAAGATCAGAGCTGACGGCACCATTAGCAGCATCACCCAGAACATCAGTCGTCCGGTCAGGGCAAGACGTGTCCCGACAACGGTCGAGACCTCTTCTTTGAACACGGTCGAATAGCCCCAATACCCCTGCAGAACACCACAGAAATTCGGAGACTCTTCGGCAGTCTTGCCGGGTAGGATACATCTGCCCTGAACTGTGCCGTCTTCATTCGTGTGCCGATAAGATGGCAGGATTCCCAACCATTCACCGTATTTCACGGGTGTCGACTGCAAATACCCACCTTTTTCCAGAAAGCTCTCGACCTGCTCGTCGGACATACGGAAGTTGCCCTGCGTCTTCGCAAGTTTTTCGAGATTCGGATAAAGGTTCGTCAGGTAGAAGACCAGAAAGGTAAGGCACAGCGCTGTCAAAAGCATGATGCCGACGCGCCTTAAGATGAATAATCCCATGTTAGCCCCTGTTGGTAGGCTCGCGCATCGGTCGCCTGACCGTGCGCATCGCTGTTGTTTTGGTCGCCGTCGTCAGGATGAAAAGGCCGCGCCCGTCAGGCGCGGCCTTGTGTAGTTCGGCTTAGGAAACGAGGCCGAATTTATAAAGCTGCGGAAGGTCCGCAATGTGCTTTTCGACACCGACCATGTTGTCGCGATGGTGACGCATCGCTGTGCGCCAGTAAGGCTGGATAGTCACGCCTTCTTCGATCATGATCGTCTGCAACTTGGCCATCACCTCGCGGCGCTGGTCCACATCTGCGATCGAGTTCGCCTCGGCCAGCAATTTGTCGAACTCTTCGTTGGCGAAACCGGATTCGTTCCACGCAACACCCGACTTGTAGGCCAATGCCAGAACCTGCGTGCCCAGAGGACGGTGGTTCCAGTTGGTCGAGGAGAATGCGTATTTCGTCCAGTCATTCCAGAAGGTCGAACCCGGAAGGATCGTGTGTTTGGCCTTGATCCCGGCATCATTAAGTTGTGCAACAACAGCCGCAGTGGTGTTCCGGCGCCAGTCATCGTCGATGGATTGAACTTCGTGCTCGAAATCAGCCATGCCCGCTTCTTCCATCAGGGCTTTTGCACCTGCCGGATCATACGGGATACGGGTCACGGCCGAGTCGTACTCGGGGTGCATCGGACCCACGTGGCAGTTTTCCGCAGGAATACCATAGCCAGACATGCCCAGCTCTAGGCAGACCTCATTGTTGACGGCCATTGCCAGCGCCTGACGAACCCGCTTGTCGCCGTAGATCTTGTTGCCGCTATCGTCCTCGGCCAGCTGGTTCGGGCGGATGACGATGGTAAAGCCAGACGGGATTTCCGAGCGCACCAGACCGATACCATCAAAGATGTCGACGAATTCGCCCACCGACTCCCAATTCATGTCGATTTCTTCGGCTTCGTATGCGGCCAGGAACGCGGCAGGGTCGGTGCCGTAGTCGATGAACTCGATCCGGTCGATATAGCCGCCTTTGCCGGCCTCATATCCCCACCAGTCAAAGCCTTCGTTACGCACCAGCACGCCCTTAACGCCAACTTCGTGGCTTTCCGGGATCATAAATCCAGTACCGATCGGGTTGGCCAGCATGTTGTTTGCGTCAAAGCTGCTGTGAACAATGGCACCCGGATAGTCTGCCATGCCTGGGATGATGGTAATATCCGGGGCGTTGCATTTCAGTTTTACAGTGTGCGAGTCGACCACGGTGATGGCACCGTCCGCCGCCTTTTGGGTGGCTTCATCGACCAAAGACGCCATGCGTGACGCCATGGAATTGCCCTCTAGGGTCGCATCGCACCAGCCGGTGATATTGCGCGCGACGTCTTCGGCAGTGAAATCGTCACCGTTGTTCCACTTGACGCCTTTACGCACGTTCAGCGTGTATTCGGTCGCGTCATCATTGGCTTCCCAGCTTTCCAGCAACATGGGTTTGAATGAGCCGTCATTGTTGTATTCGACCAGATATTCAAGCCAACCTGCGGTGAAGGTGGCAATCTGTGTCCAGTCGTAGGTGCGCGGATCTTTCAGCGCACGCACTTCCATCTGGTAGCGGATCGTGCCGCCGCGCTGTGGTTCTTGTGCGGCTGCGGGTGAGCTTAGGCCGATCATTCCATAGGCGGCAGGAACAGCGACACCCAATGCCGTGGCGCGGGCCATGAACTCACGCCGGCTGAGCTTGCCGTCACGAAATTCCTGTGCATGCATTTCCGCCGCCCAGTGCATCGGTGCTCCGGTCAAGGTTTGCTTTGTCATTAATGTCTCTCCCTGTGACATAGATTTTTATGATTGAATGTAGAACCGCTCAGACCCGGCAGGCGCGGGTGGCAGGCTCTCGGGTTTCCGTTTTTGTGATACTGAACATCCCCATGCGTTCATTCGGCACCAGAAATCGGGTCAGGTCAACGTTCGAAATCGTCATTCAGGGTACAAAAACGACATTCGCCGGGGTCGGTTGCCGCTAACACCGATCGAGTCTGGACCTGCGTTACATTGGATGATTGGTCTGAAGGCAGGGGATTCGACATATTCGCGCGGGGCACAAAACACCCCTGAGTGGTCAATCAAAAAAAAGTGGTATCACTTTGAGAAATCAACGCGATTCCAGTCTTTCATGCGCGCACGGAACCATGTCCGCTGACGTTTGGCAAATTGACGGGTCGAGATTGTGGCGCGCTCACGGGCGGCCTCGAGTGTCATGTTGCCGTCAAGGTAGGCCATAAGCTCGGGAACGCCGATGGCCTTGAAAGCAGAAAGCGACGCGTCGTAGTGCGCACGCATGGCTTTGACCTCTTGCAATGCGCCGGTGTCCAGCATCAAGTCAAACCGCAGGTTGATCCGGTTCAGCAACCACTGTTTGTCCACGTCGAAAACGATGGGCATTGTATCCGCGATGTTCAAAACCGGAGGCGGTGTGTCGTTCTGCCAGTCGCGTAGGCCGCGACCGGTCGCGCGCAGAACCTCCCACGCGCGCTGAACTCGTGCGCGGTTCTGCGTGTCGATCCCCGCCAGAGTTTCGCGGTCAACGCCACGGATCAGATCGGGTAGGGTAAGTTGATCCGCCTCGGTCCTTATGTCGGATGGGGTTGCCGGTATGTCAGCCATACCTTCTGTCAGAGCAGAAAAATAGAGTCCGGTTCCACCCACTATGATGGGGCGTTGAGGTCCGCTTAAAAGTGGTTTGACCTCGCGCAGCCAATGGCCGGTGGAATAGTCCTGATCATAAGCGATATGCCCATACAACCGATGGGGTGCGCGCGCCTCGTCGTCGGCTGATGGCCGGGCTGAAATTACCTGCCAGCACGCATAGACCTGACTGGCATCGGCATTCACGATGACGCCGCCGAAGGTTTCAGCGATCCGCAACGCCAGTTCGGATTTGCCCGAGGCTGTGGGCCCGGCAATTAGCACAGGTTTATCGGTGGGAATGGGGGGCAGGCGGTCCCAAATCTGCGATGTGTTCGTGTTGGCCATCCAAGAGTGCCTTGTTCCTCATGATCCGCATTGAACCCGCAGAGGTTTTGCTTCATTTTGCGGCGAAATAAAACCCGTGCCAGCCCGGAGCGCAACATGAGCCTTTCCCCCGAAACCGACACCCCGAAAACCAAATACAGTCGCGTGATGCTGAAAATTTCAGGCGAGGCGCTTATGGGCGATCAAGGCTTTGGCCTGCACCCGCCGACGGTTCAGCGCATCGCGCAAGAGGTGAAATCCGTACACGATCTGGGGGTCGAAATCTGCATGGTCATCGGCGGAGGTAACATTTTCCGCGGTCTGAGCGGCTCGGCGCAGGGGATGGAACGGACGACCGCTGACTATATGGGGATGCTGGCGACGGTTATGAACGCGCTTGGGATGCAGTCAGCACTTGAGGAAGTTGGGGTTTTCACGCGTGTGATTTCAGCCATTCGCATGGATGAGGTTTGTGAGCCCTATATCCGCCGCCGCGCTGTACGCCACCTTGAAAAAAAGCGTGTGTGCATCTTTGCTGCCGGAACGGGTAACCCTTATTTCACGACGGATACCGCCGCCACGCTGCGCGCGAATGAAATGGCTTGCGAGGCGATATTCATGGGCAAGAACGGTGTGGACGGGGTGTATGACAAGGACCCCAAGGAACATGCAGATGCAGTGCGCTACGACACGGTCAGTTATGATGATGTTCTGGCAAAGCGTCTACGGGTCATGGATGCCTCGGCTATTGCGCTGGCGCGCGACAATAACCTGCCGCTGATCGTGTTCGGTCTGGATGAGCCGGGCGGGTTCCGCGGTATTCTTGCGGGTGAAGGAACCTATACCAAAGTTCAGGGATAAGCCTCGTCCCCAAAGACCGGACATTCTGTATTCAAGTGCTTGACGCGGACGCGAAGGCTGGGCAACTTGGCCCGGTCTTTGCGACCGCAGGGGCTGCCATCGCAAACGCGAAGGCTTGGCTGGAAGACCCGCCATGATTTCCGAGGGACCCGGAATCATGCACCGGTGTCCTCATGGATTGACGTGCATGATCTAAGGAGCCCCGTGCCATGAGCACCCTCGATATCGATTTCGTTCGGTCGCAGTTTCCGGCCTTTGCCGAACCCAGCCTTCAAGGACAAGCGTTTTTTGAGAATGCAGGCGGATCGTATACCTGCAAACCAGTCCTGGATCGCCTGTTTCGTTTCTACACTCAGCGCAAAGTACAACCCTACGGCCCTTACGAAGCAAGTCGGCTGGCGGGCGAGGAAATGGACGAAGCCCGTGTCCGTATGGCAGCGATTCTGGGAGTCGATACTGACGAGCTGAGCTTTGGTCCCTCCACGACCCAAAACACCTATGTATTGGCGCAGGCGTTCCGGCGCTGGATGCAACCCGGAGAGGCGATCATTGTGACCAATCAGGATCACGAAGCCAACTCAGGTCCCTGGCGCCGCCTTGCTGAGGAGGGTATCGAGGTCCGGGAATGGCAGATCGACCCCGAGACCGGATCGCTGAACCCGCATGATCTGGAAAACCTGTTAGATGAAAAGGTACGTCTGGTCTGTTTTCCGCATTGTTCGAATGTGATCGGAGAGATCAATCCGGTGACCGAGATCACTGCGATCGCTCATGCCGCTGGCGCATTCGTGTGTGTGGATGGTGTCTCTTACGCGCCGCATGGGTTCCCCAATGTCGGAGATATGGGGCCGGATATCTATATGTTCTCGGCCTACAAAACCTATGGCCCTCATCAGGGGTGCATGGTCATGCGACGGTCGCTGGGTGAGTTGCTTCCAAACCAGGCGCATTATTTCAATGCGGACAGTTTGTACAAGAGGTTTACGCCTGCCGGGCCGGATCACGCTCAGATCGCGGCCTGTGCGGGAATGGCAGATTACGTCGACCTTCTGTGCGATCACCATGGCGGCCCCCAAAGCGGCGCGACCGAGCGGGGTGCGTTTGTGCACAACTTGATGCGGGGGCAAGAGGTTGCAATGCTGCAGCCTGTTTTGGACGCCGTGAAGGATCGCAATTCGGTCCGGCTGATTGGGACCTCTGACGCGGCCCGTCGTGCGCCAACCGTAGCTTTGGCTTTGGAACAGAATGCCGAAGATGTGGCAAGCAATCTGGTCAGGCACGGGATCATGGCCGGGGGAGGAGATTTCTACGCAGTTCGTCCACTGGAAGCGATGGGTGTCGATCTGACCCGCGGTGTGCTGCGTGTCAGTTTCACGCATTACACGTCTGAGAACGAAATCAACCAGTTATTGGAAAGTCTTGACACCGTTTTGTGATCCGGTTTTCGCCCTGTTTCGTATAAAAGAAATTACAAAGGGCGATCATGGAAAACAAGCAGTCACCGATCATCATTTGGTACCGGCGGGACTTGCGCCTGTCGGATCACCCAGCTTTGAACGCAGCAGTTCAAAGCGGTCGTTCCGTCATTCCCGTTTACATACTCGACAATCTTGCTCAGACGCTGGGTGCTGCGCCTAAATGGCGCCTGTCGCTAGGGCTGGAAGCGCTGCAGCAGCGTCTGACGCAAGTTGGCAGTCGGTTGATCCTGCGGCAGGGAAACGCCATCGAGGTTTTGCAACAGCTTGTCCGCGAAACCGGAGCATCTGCAGTGTACTGGACCCGCTCTTACGATCCGGACTCCATTGAGCGGGACAGCAGCATCAAAGCAACGCTGAAGGACCAAGGGGTCGAAGCAAAGTCGTTTTCTGGCCATCTGCTGTTCGAGCCCTGGACAGTAGCGACGAAGAGTGGACAACCTTTCCGCGTGTTCACGCCGATGTGGAGAGCTGTGCAACACAGGGACGTTGACCCACCGGTGCCAACTCCAAACCGCCTGATTGCGCCGCCAGCTTGGCCAAAGTCGGATGACATTGGGAGTTGGGCCATGGGGGCGGCAATGAACCGAGGCGCCGGAGTGGTCGCGCAGCATGTGCGCGCAGGTGAAGAGGCCGCCTTTGACGTTCTCGAAGCGTTTATTGGTCGTGTTTCTGACTATTCCAACTATAGAGACCGGTTGGATTACAACGGAACATCGGCCTTGGCCGAATATCTATCACTGGGTGAGATCAGCCCACGGTCGATCTGGCACCGTGTTAGGATCTCTGAGATGAATGGCGTGTCGGGTGCGGATGCGTATTTGCGCCAACTTGTGTGGCGCGAATTCGCGTATCATCTGATGTTTCACACTCCTCATTTGCTTGGCGACAACTGGAAGTCAGAGTGGGACACATTTCCGTGGCGTTTCGATGAAGATAACCCAAAGGTAATTGCCTGGAAAACAGCAAGAACGGGCATTCCCGTCGTAGATGCCGGCTTGCGCGAGATGTACGTAACCGGGCGGATGCACAACCGGGCACGGATGATCGTCGCAAGCTATCTGACCAAGCATCTGATGACTCACTGGAAAGTCGGCCTGAGGTGGTTCGAGGAGTGTTTGGTGGACTGGGATCCTGCATCGAATGCGATGGGATGGCAGTGGGTGGCAGGCTCGGGGCCTGACGCGTCGCCGTTCTTTCGGATTTTTAACCCCGTGACACAACAAGAGAAATTTGACCCGTCATCCGCCTATGTACGCAAATGGGTGGCCGAGGGTCAGACTGCTCCGCCAGATACCGCCTTGGCGTATTTCGAAGCGCTCCCTCGGGCCTGGGGCCTTGAGCCAACGGATAACTACCCGGCTCCTATCGTTTCATTGTCCGAAGGACGAGCACAGGCACTGGCCGCCTATGAGCACCGGAAAACCCAGTAAGGAACTGAAAACTTGCCAGAAACACAAACTCGGCCTAGCCTGAAACAACAACCGCACAGGGGAGAGCGGATGATCCTGACCACCACAGACGGACAGAAAGACCTGCCACGCTATTTCGGGCAGGTTGTTAAAATGCTGAACAAGATGGAATACGGCCGCCTGGATGTCGCGCTGCCGGATGGCCGTGTTTTCCGAGCTGAAGGTACAAAGCCCGGGCCAATTGCGCGGGTCGATATTCACAACCCGGACGTCTTTGCCCGGCTGATCCGAGAGGGCGAATTGGGGTTCTCGGACGCCTATTTGGAAGGCGACTGGAGCACACCGGATTTACGGTCTTTCATGGATTTGGTCCATTTGGGAACCGAGACCGTTTACGACGATTTCACCGGTAAGTTTCTGGTTCAAGCCTATGAGAGGCTTCGCTTTTGGTTGAACGGAAACAGTCGTAAGCAAGCCAAAAAGAATATCTCTTATCACTACGATTTGGGCAATGAATTCTATGCCGTGTGGCTGGATGATACGATGACCTATTCCAGCGCGCTGTTTGAGACTGGGCAGGAAAGTCTTGAGAAAGCGCAAACCGCCAAATACGCCAGTATGGTTGATGAAATGGGGGCAAAGCCCGGTGATCACATCCTTGAAATCGGCTGTGGCTGGGGGGGATTTGCTGAATATGCAGCAAAAGAGCGTGGCCTACGGGTCACAGGCCTGACGATCAGCGAAGAGCAGTTGAAGTATGCCCAGCAACGCATTGATAAAGCGGGATTGTCCGATATGGTCGAGTTCAAGTTGCAGGACTACCGTGATGAGCGTGGCCAGTATGACGGCATCGCATCAATTGAGATGTTCGAGGCGGTTGGTCAAAAATACTGGCCAGTCTATTTCGAAGTTGTGCGCGAACGTTTGAAGCCGGGTGCTCAGGCGACTTTACAAATTATCACCGTGGCAGATCATCGTTGGGAAGTTTACCGAAATGGTGTTGATTTCATTCAGAAATATATCTTTCCCGGCGGTATGCTGCCTGCACCTTCGGTGCTAAAAGAGCAGGTCGCTCAGGCAGGTTTGAACGTGGTGACGTCCAAGGAATTTGGCAAAAGCTACGATCTGACTCTGCGTCGCTGGTATGACACGTTCAATGACAAATGGGACGTCATTTCTGAAATGGGCTTTGATGAGCGTTTTCGCCGCATGTGGAATTATTATTTGACTGCCTGCGGCGCAGCCTTTGACACCGGCAATTGCGATGTGACACAGATTACTGTAGCAAAACCAACGTAATGAACGGACCCACCTGATGCCCACTGCTGCGCGACTTGTAGCCTCCATTTGTCTTTTGGTGGTGGCCTTTTTAGTTTCGAGCATGATCATCGCTAATGGGGAAGATGGTAAGGACTACGGTATCTTTACCTACGTGAACATGATCATTGCGGTTGCGTGCGGCTGGAAAATCATGGGAAAGCGAGCTGGCAAAGGGTGGACCTCCGGACTGAACAACGGTTTGACCGGGGTTGTCTCATTGGTTTTCTGGGGCCTGTTTGTTCAAGGGTGCAACGAAATGTTCCGATTGGCTATGCGCCATCGGTACGACGGACCATTTGAGGCACTGTTGGCCATTTTCCAGATTGGCATTGAATTTGGTCAGCAGTTGTTAGCACCAGAAATCCTGTGGACGCTCGGGATCGGCGCTGTGATCGCGGGTCTCGCCACGGAAGAGGCCAGTCGCCGCTGGCGGTGAGGGCTACTGGCACTACGAGGGTAATTTTGTGTCCGCATTGTTTTTCTATGGAACGCTTCGCCATCTGCCTTTGTTGGAGACCGTTCTGGATCGACCGCTCTCTGACTTGCAGATAAGAGACGCAGTTCTGCCAGACCACGCTGTCTATGATGTTCGGGACGAGCATTTTCCGATGATTTGCTCTGAAACAGGCCATGATGCCCCAGGGCTGGTGGTTGAAGGGCTCGGGCCAGAAGACCTGAAGCGGTTAAAGTTTTATGAGGCCGGTTTCGATTATGAGATGGAGCCTCACACTTTGAACCTCACTGATGGGTCTCGCATTTTGGCAAGCGTGTTCTACCCGCAGCCGGACTTGTGGACCTCTGACGGTCCTTGGTCCTTGCAGGATTGGGTGGACGACTGGGCGGAAATGTCGGTGTCAGCGGCGCAAGAGGTGATGGGCTACTATGGCAAGGTCGACGCGGACCAGATTTCCCGCAGCTTTCCTGCCATCCGTACGCGCGCTTGGGCAAGGCTCGCCGCGCGCAAGCGGAACACAGGCGATCCGCGCGATGTGCGCAAAGACGTGGTCCTGCAACAACACGCGCGAGAGTATGTCGACTACTTCGGGATGGAAAGGATCGAGCTGCAGCATCGGCTGTATGATGGCTCGATGGGGCCGGTCGTACATCGTAGTGGGCTGATGCAGGGCAGTGCGGTTGTCGTTCTGCCCTACGATCCGATCCGCGATGCCGTCCTATTGGTCGAACAATTCCGGGCACCGGTCTTCATGGCCGAAGATCCCGAGCCTTGGATGTGGGAACCCGTCGCTGGAATGATTGACCCCGGCGAAACGCCGAAACAGGCGGCCAGGCGCGAGACGCTTGAAGAGGCTCATGTAAATCTGTTGGTGCTGGAAAGCGCGGGATCAGCCTATTCGTCAAGCGGATCATCCACCGAATACCTTCATCTCTATGTCGGGCTGGCTGACCTTAATCAGACAGTCAACAATGGTGGCCTTGCTTCCGAGGGCGAGGACATTCGCACACAAATCCTGCCGTTTGTGGACTTCATGGACAGAGTTGATGCCCATGGGTTCAAAGATTTGCCTTTGCTGGCGCTGGCTCATTGGCTCGCGCGACATCGGAACCGTCTACGCTCGTGATGATCGCTGCTTGTGGTTGGCGCGCGGCAACTGTAAATCTGCCTTGATCCGTAATGAAATGAGGGCGCCATGCGCATTGCGAAAGACCTTGCCGACGCAGTCGGAAAAACCCCGCTGATCCGATTGAAGCGCATTAGCGAGGAAACCGGATGCGAAATCCTTGGAAAGGCCGAGTTTATGAACCCCGGCCAATCGGTCAAGGACCGCGCGGCGCTCTATATCATCAAAGACGCCATCGCGCGTGGCGAGTTGAAACCCGGTGGTACGATCGTTGAAGGAACTGCGGGCAACACAGGTATCGGTCTGGCTTTGGTCGGAGCTTCGATGGGCTTCAAGACCGTGATCGTGATCCCGGAAACTCAGTCCGAAGAGAAAAAGGACATGCTGCGCCTTGCCGGTGCGCAATTGGTGCAGGTGCCAGCCGCGCCTTATCGCAACCCTAACAACTTTGTCCATTACTCGCGCCGTCTGGCCGAGGAGCTGGCGCAGACCGAACCCAATGGCGCGATCTGGGCAAACCAGTTTGATAACGTGGCCAACCGTCAGGCGCATGTGGAAACTACGGGCCCCGAGATTTGGGAGCAAACCGAGGGCAAAGTCGATGGCTTTGTCTGCGCCGTGGGTTCCGGCGGAACGCTGGCCGGTGTGGCCGATGCTTTGCAGCCCAAGGGCGTTAAGATCGGTCTGGTCGATCCGATGGGGGCGGGGCTTTATTCCTATTACACCACTGGCGAAATCGCGATGGAGGGCAGCTCGATCGCCGAAGGCATCGGGCAGGTGCGCATTACTAAGAACCTCGAAGGGTTCAAGCCCGATTACGCCTATCAGATGACCGACAATGAGGCGCTGCCGCTCATCTTCGACCTGCTGCGCGAAGAGGGGCTGGTTATGGGCGGTTCGACCGCGATCAACATGGCGGGTGCCGTGCGTTTGGCCAAAGACCTTGGGCCTGGCCATACTATCGTAACAATCCTGTGCGACTATGGAACGCGCTATCAGTCCAAGCTGTTCAACCCGGAATTCCTGCGTGAAAAAGAGCTGCCGGTGCCTGATTGGATGACCGAAGCCCCGCGCAGCATACCCGGCGTGTTCGAGGACGTGTGATGCTGCGACAGGTCCGCCTGCTCCTAGCGCTTGTCTCAATTTGTCTGGCGGTTCTCTGCGGCCCTGCAGCTGCTCAGCTTTCCGACCGACAGAGCGAGTACTATCAGGGTTGGGTCAAAACGGCGGACCGAGCAGAAGTAGTGATCGAGGCCGACCGGGCCTCGAATGCATCGCTTGAAAACCTACGTTCGGAAATTCATGCCTATCGCGACGATTTCAATCGTGCGCGTGGTGCAAATACCGAACGCATACAGACGCTTGACGCTCAGATCGAGGCGCTTGGGCCGAAGCCCGAGGGGGATGCAAGTGAACCCAAAGACATTGCCGCCCTGCGCGCGCATCTTGAAGAGCAACTGAATGCGCTTCAGGTTCCTAGGATTATCTCGGAAGAAGCGTTCAGCCGCGCCAACGGTTTGATTGCAGAAATCGATCAGCTTCTGCGTAACCGCCAGACCAAAGAGCTGTTAGAACGCGGTCCGTCTCCGATTAACCCAATCTATTGGGGGCCAGCATGGACAGATGTTACCGAAGCAGCCCGCGGCCTGTTCAATGAAGCCCGAAGGAATCTGCAAACCGATGTAGCCCACGAGAAGTTGCGCAATCAGGGCTTGGGTATTTTCTTACTGTTGGTTCTCGCCGGGGTACTGTTGTTCTACGGCAAGCATTGGTCCGAGCTTGCAGGGGGCTACTTACGTAAGCTGGGCGGCCGAGGCAGCGGTGTTTGGACGTTCCTGACTTCACTACTGCGTATTATTTTACCCTGGCTTGGGGTCTGGTTGATCGTCAAGGCGATCGTAATGACCGGGGTGCCGGGCTTGCGTGGCACTTTGCTGTTGGAAAACATCCCGTATTGGGCTGCGATCATCCTATACTATGACTGGATTGGCCGACAGGTTTATGTCCTGCAAGAGGGGCAGGGATTTAAGCGTCTGACCGCGAAGCGGGTGGCCGAACTGCGGGTCTATCTCGATCTGCTTGCAGTCCTTTTGATCCTGCACGAATTGGTGAATCTATTCGAGCAGATCGAGAACATCTCGGACGCGACGCGCGCGGTTGTCGGTTTCCCTGTGACAATCATTACGGCACTGGTTCTTTTGCGGGTGCGTCAGGTGCGCAGCACCGAGGTCGTCGTGGACTCGGATGAGCTCGGCGCGACCCGAGGCGCGGGTTTGGCGCAGTTGATAGAATTCCTGCGTCGTGCCCTATTTCTGCTGGGTATTGCCAGCCCGGTGCTGGCAGTGGTTGGTTATACCAACGCCGCCGAGGCGATCGTTTATCCTGCTGTCAAATCCCTTGTACTCATTGCGGCTCTGGTCATCGTTCAGCGGTTCCTGACTGCTGTTTACGGGTGGGTCACGCGACAGGGCGACGCGGCCAAGGATTCCCTGTTTTCCGTCTTGATCGGCTTTGCGATGGCCATTTTCGCCATCCCGGTTCTGGCAATCTACTGGGGCGCGCGCCAGACGGATTTACTTGAGGTTTGGTCGCGTATCCTGCTGGGATTCGATGTCGGTGGCGTGACAGTTTCACCGAAGAATTTCTTTACCTTCCTGATCGTCTTCTTGATGGGGTATGGCCTGACACGGATGCTTCAAGGGGGGCTGCGCAGCTCTTTGTTGCCAAAAACCAAGATCGATCCCGGCGGCCAAAACGCGATTGTCGCGGGGACAGGCTATGTCGGCATATTCCTTGCCGCCCTTTGCGCCATCATGGTCGCCGGGTTCGACCTTTCTTCGTTGGCCATTGTGGCCGGTGCGCTGTCGGTCGGAATTGGTTTCGGCCTGCAGACCATCGTGTCTAACTTTGTCTCGGGTATCATCCTGCTAGTCGAGCGTCCGATCTCGAAAGGCGATTGGATCGACGTCAACGGGATGATGGGCTATGTGCGCGATATTTCGGTCAGGTCGACACGGATCGAGACCTTCGACCGATCCGATGTAATCGTCCCCAACTCGGATTTGATTAGCGGTGTGGTGACCAACTACACCCGCGGCAACACGATCGGGCGGGTGATTGTTCCTGTCGGCGTTGCCTACGGAACCGATACTCGCAAGGTCGAAAAAATCCTGGGCGAAATTGCAAATGCGAACCCGATGGTTCTTGCCAACCCTGCTCCCAGTGTTGTGTTTCAGGGCTTCGGCGCGGATTCTCTGGATTTTGAAATCCGTGCTATTCTGAGGGATGTTAATTGGATGTTGTCTGTGAAGTCAGACATGAACCATGAGATCAACCGTCGCTTTGTTGAAGAGGGCATCGAGATCCCGTTCGCGCAGCGTGACGTGTGGTTGCGCAACCCTGAAACTCTGCGCAACACCGGTCCAGAGGTAAAGGTTGCCCCCAATTCCGAAGAGGGCTCCGCAGCCAAACCTGCGCCGATTAAAATGACCGAAGCCGACATGTCGGATAGCGACGGGGACGAGATTTGATCGGTTTTCCGGTCTCGCTCAGGAAGGTTGAATTTTCACCCTATTGGGGCCTTGCAAATCTGCAAGCGATAGTCCAAATATCGCCCGCACGGAGAGGTGGCCGAGTGGTCGAAGGCGCACGCCTGGAAAGTGTGTAGGCGGGAAACCGTCTCCAGGGTTCGAATCCCTGTCTCTCCGCCACATACCTTAAAAGTTGATTGGCGATGCTTGGTCCAACGAGTTCAGACGCCTATGTGCTTTTCGCTCACCTCGGACGTCAAATCGGACATGGCGCCACTCCAGACTGTGCGCCCGCGTGCTAGGATGGTTGCGGTGTCTGATACAGTGGCCAATTCATTCAAGGACTTGTCGATCAAAAGGATTGCGACGTTGGTGTTCTGCTTTAACTGCCGCATTGCAGCCCAGATTTCCTGCCGGACGATGGGTGCGAGGCCCTCGGTTGCTTCATCCAGAACAAGAAGACGTGGGTTCGTCATCAATGCACGACCGATAGCCAGCATTTGCTGTTCACCGCCAGACAATGAGGCGGCTCGCTGGTTTCCACGTTCATCCAGCCTCGGGAACAGACTTGCGACCTTGCGCAGATCCCATTCTCCGGGGCGGGCTGCAGCGATTAGGTTTTCTTGCACGGTTAAGTCCATGAAACACCTGCGCCCTTCGGGAACAAGACCCACACCGCTCCGCGCAACCTTGTGACTGGGCAGGCCCTGCAGGTTCTTGCCATCTAAGGTGATCGTGCCTGAGGAACGGATCATCTGACAGATCGCCTTGACGGTGGTTGTCTTGCCCATGCCATTCCGCCCCAGCAATGCGGTAACTTCGCCCTCAGCCACGCGCAGATCGACACCGAAAAGCGCTTGGCTTGGACCATAGGCTGCCTGAAGGTTCTCGACCGTGAGAAAACTCATACTTCTTCTCCCAGGTAGGCCTCTCGGACATCCCCGCTTTTGCGGATGTCATCTGCTGATCCCGTGGCGATCACCGCGCCATAGACCATCACGCTGATGCGGTCTGCCAAAGCAAAAACGGCATCCATATCGTGTTCGACCAACAGGATCGGGGCTTCGGCACGAAGACCGTCGAGTAGAGCAGTCAGGTTCCGGGACCCCTCTGCTCCGAGACCGGCCATGGGTTCATCCATGACAAACGCGCGGGGTGAAAGCGTAAGCGCAACGGCGACTTCCAACTGTCGTCGCTGCCCGTGGCTGAGGCTGGAGCACTGTGTGTCGCGAAAATTCGCAAGGCCGACACGATCCAGTGCGCCTTCTGCACGGGACCGTAAGGTTTTTGATTTCTGGGCGGCCCCCCAGAACCGCCATGAGGCCCCTTCGATTGCCAGACAGCCTAAAATCGCGTTTTCTAAAACAGTGTCCTCCATGCATAAGTCGGAAATCTGGAACGTCCGACCCAAGCCAGCGCGTGCGCGAACGTGGGGGGGCAGGGCCGAAACATCCCGATCATCCAACAAAACACGACCGGAATCGGCGTGGATTTCACCGCATATCTGTTTGATCAGCGTGGACTTGCCCGCTCCGTTCGGGCCAATGATCGCGTGGATTTCCCCTGGGTTGAGGTCGATTGACACATCGTGGGTCGCTGTCAACGCGCCGAACCGTTTGCTAAGTGCATCTGTGGCAAGGATGGGCTTAGACATGCGCACCTTCTTTCCCAGTGAGTAGGCCGATCAGTCCACCACGCCCGAACAGGACAATGCACAACAGGACGAGTCCAAGGTAAACATGCCAATAATCGGTCAATGCTCCTAAAAAATGCTCGAGTGCTACAAAGACACAAGCCCCGATTACCGGCCCCATCAGCCGTCCAACGCCACCGATCACGATCAATACGATAAGCTCTCCGGACAATTGCCAGCTAAACATTGTGGGCGACACAAACCGGTTGAGGTCAGCGAAGAGCGCGCCCGCCAATCCAGTTATTGCGCCTGAAAGAACAAAGGCCAGCAAACGAATTCGCGTAGGGTTCAGACCGACTGCCTGAACACGTGATCTGGTTTGGCGGGTGGCGTTCAGTGCCAAACCGAAGGGCGAAGCCTGAAGGCGGGCAAACAGGAACAACACAATGCACAGAAGAGTGAAACAGATGCCGAAGAACTGAATTGGCACCAGCGTGTTTAAGCCGGGAAAACCGTTGCGCACATAAATGGACAGTCCGTCCTCGCCGCCATATTGCGCCCATGAGATGGCAAAGTAGAAAAACATCTGGCCAAATGCGAGGGTGATCATGATGAAATAAACCCCGGTTGTGCGCAGTGACAGTATGCCGATGAAAAACGCGGCCAGCGCCGAGATGACCATAGCCGACAGCCAGATCACCGGCATCGACGTTGTCCCATCAGTGCTGAACAGACCAAGGTTTAAGGTTGAGTACGTCTGCGCGTGATAGGCAAGAATACCCATGGTATAGCCGCCAAGGCCAAAGAACGCAGCGTGGCCCAGGCTGACCATTCCGCCCAGACCCAATGCAAGGTTCAATCCGACGGCTGCCAGTGCAAGGACAACCGCTCGGGTGGCCAATGTGATCGTGAAAGGTTCGTCCATCGCCAATGCCCAAATGGGTAATAGAAACAGGCCAGTCAGAACGACGCCATTGATGTATCTTTCTTTAACTCTCATGCGCGGGCTCCGAACAAGCCAGTAGGGCGCCAGATCAGAACAAGGCCCATCAGTATGTAAATCCCCATCGAGGCAATGGCTGACCCGCTTTTTTGCGCTGCACCGGGCTCCATGAACAAGCCAAGGAATTCAGGAAGGAAAACGCCGCCCAACGTGTCGGTCAAACCGACCAGCAATGCGCCAATGAACGCCCCTCGGATCGACCCGATACCGCCGATTACGATAACCACAAAGGCAAGGATCAGAACCGGTTCACCCATGCCTACCTGCACCGATTGGATTGCTCCAACCAAAGCGCCGGCCAGCCCGGCCAGAGCTGCTCCTAGGGCAAATACGAGGGTGTAGAGTTTTGAGATATCAACACCAAGCACCGCGATCATCTCTCGGTCGTTTTCACCGGCCCTGATCTGAATGCCTATGGGTGTACGTTCGATGAACAGCCATAATCCGCCCGCGATTGCCACACCGATAACGATCAGGCTTAGACGGTAAAGGGGGTATTCGATGCCGCCGGGCAGGGTGACAGGCCCCGAAAGAGCTTGCGGGATATTTAAAAACAAGGGGAAAGACCCGAAAAACCAGCGGGTTCCCTCCGAAAATATAAGTATCAGGGCAAAGGTAGCCAGAACCTGATCCAGATGGGGTGCGTCGTATAGCCTTCGTATGACAACAATTTCAATGATCGCTCCGGCAAGCGCAGCTGAGGCGAGCGCCGCAACTAGACCCAGAAAGAACGATCCCGTGGCACCGGCCACAGCGGCTGCTGCGAAAGCCCCGATCATGTAAAGCGAACCGTGAGCAAGATTGATCAGCCCCATAACGCCAAAGATAAGTGTCAGGCCCGCAGCCATCAGAAATAACATGACGCCAAATTGCAGACCATTGAGGATCTGCTCGACAATCAGGATCGAGGACATGGGAACTCCGGTGGTCTGCCTGCCGTCTGGTTGACGGCGGGCAGCAGTCGTTTCTTACATTTTGCACTCGGCGGCGTATGCGTCCGAATGAGCTTCAAGTGCGGTGCCGATGATCTTGTTGGTAAAAACATCACCTTCCTTGATCACTTCACGCGCATAGATCGTTTGTACCGGGTGGTGGTTCGGACCAAATGCAAAATCCCCGCGCGTGCTGTCGAATTCAGCGGCTCGCAGGGCTTCGCGGAAAGCACTTGCGTCTGACGGATCGGCTTTTTCCAATGCGGATAAAAGCAGGTTCGCGGTGTCGAAACCCTGGCTGGCGTAAAGCGACGGCAGGCGGCCGTATTCGGCCTTGAAGCTATCGACAAAAGCCTTGTTGGTCGGATTGTCGATATCCTTGTTCCATTGCGAGGTGTTCACAACACCCAAGGCTGCATCACCCACTGCCTGCAAGATACCCTGATCAAAGCTAAAGGCCGGGCCGACGACAGGCAGATCGATTCCGCTGTCAGCATATTGCTTGAGAAAGGAAATCCCCATGCCGCCGGGCAGAAAGAAAAAGACACTGTCGGCGTCACTCGCGCGGATTTGGGCCAGCTCGGCGGCATAGTCCGTTTGACCAAGCTGGGTGTAAATCTCTCCGGCCAGGTCGCCATCGAAGAAACGTTTGTACCCGGTCAGTGCATCCGTACCCGCCGGGTAATTCGGAGCCAGAATGAAAGACTTCTTGTAGCCAGCATCATTTGCGTATGCTCCGGCCGCTTCGTGCAGGTTGTCATTCTGCCATGCCACGTTGAAATAATTCTGATGGCATCCTTTTCCCGCCAAGGCCGAAGGGCCTGCGTTGGGGGATAAATAGAACACGTTCTGGTTCACCGCTGCTGGAACGACGGCCATGGCAAGGTTCGACCAAATAATGCCTGTCATGACATCGACGCGTTCTGATTGAATCATCTTGTCTGACAGTTGCACCGCAATGTCGGGCTTGCGCTGGTCGTCCTCGATCACGACTTCGATGTCGTCACGTCCTGACTGTTCAATCGCCAGAAGGAACCCGTCGCGCACGTCAAGACCCAGGCCGGCGCCGCCGCCCGAAAGGGTAGTGATCATCCCGACCTTGACCTCAGCGAATGCTGATGTGGCTAGCAGCGATGCAGCTGATGCAGCCAACAATAGCTTTTTCATTTTTCTCTCCCTCGTTGGTTAGCCACAGTTGATACTAAAAACGCGGGTCATGACCAGCCGAAGGTTTGAATTTCGTTGGAAAAACTGTTCAGACCTGCAATCAAGTTGCGGTTTTGGATCATCAGACAACGCTTTGTCTTAAGATGGGCTCATTGCTGCCACATCGTACAGGCAAGAACGGCGCGAATATTTTGCGTGCAGTCCGTCTGCACGGGTGATTGAATGTGTCGCATTGGTAACTACGGTCTGAAAACTGGAACTTACCGATTAGCGGCGACCGGGTGTTAAGATATCAAGGGTTCCGACCCAATACGAAGAAGCTAAACCAAAGCGACGTGTTCCAACAGAAGCGAAAAATTCGCCACAAGATCGAGCAGGACAGATCGCGTTCGGAGGTTAAATGTTACTGTCTGTAGTCATTCCATGTATGAACGAAGAGGACTCATTGCCAGCTCTGGTAGAGCGCTTGATCGCAGCAACAGACGCATGGTCTGGCGACACCGAGATCCTGTTGGTCGACGATGGTTCGACCGACGAAACCTGGGATGGGATCTGTTTGCAAAGCCAGAAGCATCCGCGAGTGCGTGGTCTTAAACTGTCCACGAACAGGGGGCATCAGGTGGCTTTGACAGCCGGGTTGATGGCCGCAACGGGTGAGCGCATCTTTATGTTGGATGCTGACCTGCAGGATCCGCCCGAATTGTTATCTGACATGATGGCGATGATGGATCGCGGATATGATGTGGTGTACGGGCGCCGCAGCGAGCGCAAAGGAGAAAGCTGGTTCAAAAAGATGACCGCTCATGGGTTCTATCGCATTCTCAACCGGTTGTCGGATGTCCCGATCCCGAATGACACAGGTGATTTCCGATTGGTCAGCCGTCGTGTGTTGGACGCGGTGCTGGATATGCCCGAACGTGCACGTTTCATCCGCGGGATGTTCGCCTGGGCTGGGTTCCGGCAGATTGGTATAGAATACGTGCGGGATCCGCGCGTAGCTGGTGAAACCAAGTATCCAATGTCCAAGATGATCCGCCTGGCCTTTGATGCGTTGTCCAGTTTTTCGATCAAACCGTTACAGATTGCCACGCGCCTTGCGTTCTTAACCCTGATCGTTGCGGCGCTGATGCTGGTTTACGTATTCTGGTCGCTGATCCTGTACAACACCGTTGCTGGTTGGGCCTCGACCGTTCTGGTGATCAGCTTTTTCTCGGGTATCCAGTTGTTGACATTGGGAATTATGGGCGAATACCTCGGACGGCTCTACATCGAAGCCAAAGGGCGCCCCTTGTTTTTCATCGATGAACAAGTCGGCGGCGTGGTTGAGAACACGCCGGAAACCATGAGCAAACAAGCATGAGCGAACGCCGCCGGATAGTCCGCTTTGCGGTCGTGGGAACGGGTGTGGCCGTTTACTACATCCTGGCCTATCTGGGGTTGCTCAGGTTGTGCGGATCGTCTTGGGTTGCCAACTTTCTGGCGTTTGGGTCGGCCATCCTAATCCAGTATGTCGGCCAGACCAGTTGGACCTTTGAAAAGAAGCTGGCCGTTCCGGCTCAGTTTGGCCGATTTATGTGCATGATCGGCATCGGATTGATCGTGTCTTCGGTTCTGACTTCGGTTCTCGGCCCCAGACTGAACATGTCCGAGCTTGCAACGGCTGGGGTGGTGGTCGTCGTTCTACCTGTCATCAATTTCGTGATCCTGCGGCTGTGGGTCTATCGCGAAGAGAATTCAATTTAGAGAGTTGAGATGTCACATATCTATTCCAACGAGTTCTTCGACTATATCGACCGCGGCGCAAGGCAGTCGGCTGTTCGGTTGATCAAGTGCCTGCACGCTTGGGTCAAACCAGAAAGCGTCGTGGATTTCGGATGTGGACGAGGTGTATGGTTGTCCGAATGGGCAGCTGCCGGTTGCCCGGATGTTGCCGGGGTCGATGGTGACTATGTTGACCGGGATCGGTTGGCTATCGCGCCCGAGTCTTTTTTTGCTGAAGACCTGAGTAAGCCCGTTAATCTGGGGCGAAAGTTTGGTTTGGCGCAATCGCTTGAAGTCGGAGAGCACCTTCCTAATGCGGCGTCCGCCAGCCTTGTGCAAAGCCTGACAACCCACAGCGATCTCGTACTTTTTTCGGCGGCAGTGCCCGGGCAGGGAGGGGAGTTCCACGTCAACGAGCAGCCTTTGGCATTCTGGCAGGGCCTGTTTGCCGAGCGTGGTTACACTGCCTATGACTGCTTGCGCCCCGTTCTGTTCAATGACAGCTCGATTGAGCCTTGGTATCGCTACAACAGCGTTCTTTATGCCAGTGATGCAGTAGCCGAAACTCTGCCGACAGAGGTTTTGAACACTAAAGTCGCGGCAGGTGCTCTGAAAGAGGTTGGCAGCTTCGGATGGAACCTGCGCAAGATGATCGTTCGCCAATTGCCGCAAAAAACCGTTACCTCGATCGCGCAGGCTCGCGCCTCGGTCATCGCCCGCGCTCATCGGAGTAAATGATGAGTACACAGTCTTTGGGACGCGATGTCATCCGGTTTTCGTTGCTGGGACTGGCGGCGCTTGTTCTGGTTTACGCGCCTTTACTGTTCGATCCGCTGGTGCGGCACGATGACTTCCCGGCTTTACTGGGAACCAAAGAAATGGCGTATGTAAAAGCGCTGGATGAAGGGCGATGGTTGAATTACTGGTGGCAGTTTCGCCCGTATTTTTGGCCTGCACCCGTCAGTTTTGCACTCTACCTGATCGCCTGTGCCGTTTTTGCGGCATCGACAGCCTTGATCGTTTTTGGCCGGGATGCTCCGGGTTGGTACCGCGGCTACTTTACCTTGTTCGTTGTGCTGTCGATCCCGACTTTTATGATCAGCTTTTGGTTCAACACGTTGTTGCCTGGAGCATGGGTTATTGCGCTTTTTGCGCTTGCGGTGGTGTTTTTGCCCCATCGCATCGCGCTGGCCCTGATGTTGATCGCAGTGCCGCTGTCCTTCATGGCCTATACGACCTATCCGTTTCTGTTGCTGACGCTGCTGTTATTGTCGCACAAAGCACCACAGACTTACAAAAGCATGGTCACCACACTGCTTGTCTTCTTTGTCAGTCTCGTCCTGGCGGTCGTGTCGGTTTACTCGCTCAATTATCTCTACCACGGGGTTTTCGGTATCCCCATAGCTGAGTGGCGGGCCCCGACAGAAGCCAAAACGCTGGATGACCTGATAGTAAATCTGGGCAAGCTAAAAAGGTTTCTAATGATGACCGTCCGCCAATTCGGGGGCGGGACTGCAGGAACCGGAACTGTGCTGTTGCTGTTTTTTGTTGGGGCATGGGTTTGCTTGTTTCGTTGGCAACGGTTCACTGCCATAGCCGTTTTGGCAGCAGCGCTGGCCGGTCTTGCACCTTTGTTCGCCAAGTCACTGATGTCCGGCGTGTTCGTGCCTGTGCGCGCCTATGGCTGGATTTGGATCCTCATCGGATTTACCTTTACCACAGCAACCTTGCACATGGCCAAAACACCAGGCAGGTGGGCGAGTGTCGCGCGGATCACAATAATGTATGTGCTGTTGATCAAGTTGATCCTATTTGGACGCGCGACTTACCTTCAAATTCCGGAATGGCAAAAAACCACCCGCGATTTGGCGGCGTCCATTCCTGAAGGCACAAGCGCGATCCATATTTATGGTGAATTTCTTGGCTTGAACGGCGCGCGTTCGGCTGGAATCCAGTTTTCGCGTGGGCTGCAACTGCGCCTGGCTTATCTAACCGGGGCCGAGGTTTTCATCTGTCATAAGCAACCTGAAGATTGCGAAAAGGAAACGCCTCCTTTCGACCCTAGGGATTGGACACATGTTCCGGTAGTTGAAAGCCGGGGCGAGGTCAGCTTTATTCTGTTGCCTCCGCCTCCGGTCGGGCCGTAACAGTACGGTATGAACTAACTACGCCCTGTCTTTCCCGACGGGGCGTTTTTCATTTGGTTTGGGCAAAAGTCATTTGTAACAATTCTAAGAAGGTTTTATTAAGCCAATTCCGGTTTGACACTTTATTCCGAATGACGCGACCGTCGTCTTCTATCATAGGGCAACACTAAATGATTGATCTCAGTGGGCGTAAGCCTTTGCGAGAAAGTCGCAACTACCTGATTTTCGAACACCCGGATCACGACGACGCGCTGCTAAAGGTCAGAGCGGACATTCCTGTCAGAAATCACGCAGTCCAGCGCTATGCCGAAAGACGATACGGTAATTTACGCCAATGGAACCGCGAGGCTAACGAATACCTCGCCGCGCTGCACAGGGGGTGTCCGGAAATTGAGCGCCTTGCGCTGTTTATGGGCTACGCACCGACCTCATTGGGGCCAGCCATGGCCGTAGAAAAACTTACAGGTCCCGATGGCGGACTGGCACCGACGGTTTACAGCGAGTGGCTGTTGGTCAAAGACGATCCCGTTGCTCTAAAGCGTTTGCACGATGATTTCGCCGAGCTAATGGACGATCTGGAGCGTGGACGGATCATCGTCGGAGACATGAGCCATGAAAATGTAGTGCGCGCTCAAGAGCGTGGCGGAAAGTTGACTGTCATCGACGGCGTCGGTGAGAGGGTTTTGCTTCCGCTGGCTCTGGTCAGTGATTTAGCCTTTCGCAAGTCGATACAACGTCGACGTGAGAGGATGCTTGGCATGCTGCGCCCGTAATTCGTCAGGGTTGGTTCCGTTCGTGAAGAATCTGTTCACGGATGCGGACTTTCGGCCAGGATAATCCAATGTGCAGAGATGACAGAATCGAGATTGGTTTTCTGCTGTTTGATGGCTTTCCGATGGCTTGCCTGACTTCGGTTATCGAACCTTTGCGTGCCGCCAACGAGATCGCAAGGCAGGAGACCTTTTGTTGGACGTTACTGTCCGAGCGCGGACAAAAGGTACGTTCTAGCGCCGAGGTGGGATTTGACGCAATGCGTGGCTTGCTGGATCACGGTGAAGTCGACATTCTGTTCCTTCTTAGTAGCCCGACCTCGAGGTTTGAAAACGCCAGCGCGGGAAATGCCGCTCTGCGCAGCCTTGGGCGCCACAGTACAATTCTGGGTGGGATCAGCGGTGGAGTGTTCCCGCTTGTTCGCTCGGGCACGATGCAAGGGCAACCGGTCTCGGTCCATTGGTGCTATGAAGCGGCGTTCGAGGCCGAGTTTCCCGATTTTGATGCCCGGAGTGAAGTCATCGTCAGGACCGCAACGCGCTACACCGCCGCCGGGGCCGCAGCAGGGTTTGATCTGGCATTGCATCTGATTCAGGATCGTCTTGGAGCGGAAATCGCGCATGAGGTTGCGTGTTGGTTTCAGCACCCCATGATGCGTGGAGCCGGGGTGCGCCAACAGGTGCCCAGTGCCACACAACCGGAAACGGGCGACAGTCTTCCGCCGCTTGTCGCGCGTTGCGTTACGCTGTTTGGGCAGGATATGAGCGAACCAGTCTCGATCGCCGACGTCGCGCGGGAAATAGGCGTCACGCCGCGCCAAATTGAACGTGCCTTCAAACGGGCAACTGGTAAAAGCCCCAGTCACTACTTCAGGGCCATGCGTATGAAGGCCGCGCGGCAGATGGTGATGTATACAGCGGATCCGATCCCCGAGATCGCCGCATCGGTCGGCTATAGTTCCGCCGCGCCTTTGGTGACACATTACCGGGCTGCATTCGGACTCAGCCCGGCCGAGGATCGCCGCCGGATCAACCGGTTCCGGGTCGAGGGCAACGCGCCACTGCCATCAGTTTAGTAGACCGATCGCATCGAGGTCAGCACAGCGTGATGTAGCGACCCGGCCGAGGAGCGTGGGCCGTATATGCTGTAGTGATCAGCATCGCGGCACAAAAGGTAACAGCCGACATGGTGGATCGAACAGCGTGCTGCAGCGCCGGGGGACAGGCGGCGCAGGTCCAGTTGGCTTAGCAATTCCAACACTGACGAAATGCCATCGCCGCGCAGATCGAACCGTACCCAGGCGTCAGTCTGTTCGGTGACGGATGCTGTATTCCCGACGGTTGCCTTGACCTGATCCGCAAGGTCGTGGTGGCCTTTATATGGGGCCTCGACCATCCATTGATCGGGGCCGGACCAGAAGGCTGTTATCTCGCCGCCAGCGATGCGCTGGATGTCGGGCGCAGGTGCGCCGATCATTTGGGCCAACGCCTTGCGCGCCTTGGCTTCCTGCCCCAACCGGGCTGCGACCGAGGCCAGCGCCACGTCGGGTACCTCGGTGCAGGTGACCGGGCCGACCGTATCCACACGCGGCTCGGTCCCGCCGAGGGCGGTTAATGCGACAAGATCATGCACGCAGACGTTCTCCTTCGGGGTCAATGAAATGGGCCGACACAATTTCGACCTCGACCGTTAGGTCGGTCAGTGGCGACACAAGGCGCATCTTCTCTCCCATCCGCGCATCGCCGTGTTTCAGCAGGCCCAGCCCGATATTACTGTTCAGATTGGGCGAATAGGCCGCCGAGGTCACATAGCCCTGATCATGCGCGGCATCGACCGGCCCATCCGTGTTCATCAAGTGGCCGCCAGCTGTGATCTTTTCCTCGGGGTTGACCGGTTTCAGCCCGACCAGTTTCAGCACATCGTGCGCGGTCAGGGCCTCGCGTGCGCATAGAACCGATCCAATGCTGTCTTTCTTATTTGATACCATCTTGCCCAGACCAAGATTCAGCGCCGTGGTTGTGCCGTTCAACTCATTGCCGACCGGGTGGCCCTTTTCGATGCGCATCACGCTCAGCGCCTCGGTGCCATAGGGGGTGACGTCGAACTCTGCGCCTTCGGTCATCAACCGCCGCATCAGCGCGTCGCCATAGCGCGCGGGAACGGCGATCTCGAACGCCAATTCGCCCGAGAACGAGATACGGAACAGCCGCGCCCGCAGCCCGCCGCAGACGGTGATCTTGCCGCAGGCCATGAAGGGGAACGCCTCGTTCGAAATATCGAATTCCGGGTCCACGATCTTTTGCAGCAGCTTGCGGGAATTTGGTCCGGCGACCGCGTATTGCGCCCAACCATCGGTGGTTGAGATCAGCTGCACATCCATATCCGGGTAAAGGCACTGACGCACGAATTCCATGTGCCGATAGACAGTTACGGCATTCGCCGTGGTGGTGGTGACGACGAAATGATCCTCGGCCAGCCGTGCGGCGGTGCCGTCATCCATGACCATCCCATCCTCGCGCAGCATCAGCCCATAGCGGGTTTTGCCCACTGCAAGCTTGGCAAAGCCGTTGGCGTAGACGCGGTTAAGGAACTCGGCGGCATCCGTGCCCTGCACGTCGATCTTGCCCAGCGTGGTGCAATCGCACACCCCGACCGAAGCGCGGGTTTGGCGTACCTCGCGGTCGACGGACTCGCGCCAATGCGTCTCACCGGGCAGGGGGAACCACTGCGCCCGCAGCCAGTTCCCGGCCTCGACAAACACCGCGCCGCGTTCCTTGGCCCATTGGTGCGAGGGCGTCAGGCGGGTCGGGTGGAATTCTTTGCCGGTCATCCGACCCGCGAAGGCACCGATGGGCACGGGCGTGTAAGGCGGGCGGAAAATGGTGGTGCCGGTTTCGGGGATCGACTTGCCCGCAACCTCGGCCATGATCGCAAGGCCAGTGATGTTCGAGGTTTTGCCCTGATCGGTGGCCATGCCCAGCGTGGTATAGCGTTTCAGATGCTCGACCGAGCGGAAGCCTTCCTGATAGCTGAGCTTCACATCTTTGACCGTTACGTCGTTCTGCTGATCGACCCAGGCGCGTTTGCAGCCTTGCACGTACCAGAACGGCTTTTGGGCAATGGGCGCGTCCTCGGCCTCGGGCAGGTCGGGCAGAGTGGTCAGGTCCAGCGCGGCAGCGGCTGCTTCGGCACCCGAGCGCAGCGCACCATGGGTCGACATCACGCCATTGGCTGAACCCGCGACGGACATGCCGACCGGTAGGTTTTCACCCGGAACGAAAGCAGCAAGGGCGTCATTCCAAACAGGTCGCCCGCGTTGGTGGCAAGTCAGATGAACATTCGGGTTCCAGCCGCCCGACACGCCCAGCGCGCCGCAATCCAATGTCCGGGTCGAGCCGTCGGGTAGGGCGACCTCGACAAAGCTCAGGCCCAGACGGCCCTTGGTGTTTATGACCTGCGCGCCCTTCAGCACCTCATAGTCATAGCTGAGGGGGGCATCTTCGCGCACATCTACAACGGCCGCGATTTTAACGCCTTTGGCGTGCAGGTCCGAGGCCGTGCGGTGGCCGTCATCATTGTTGGTAAAGATCGCAACCCGAGGCGAAGCTGTCACCGCAAAGCGGTTGGCATAGGTCCGCAGCGCGCTGGCCGTCATGATGCCGGGACGGTCATTGTTTTCAAACGCAATTGGCCGCTCAGTCGCCCCGGCACACAGCAGCGCCTTTTGACTATAGATCCGCCACAGGATCTGGCGTGGTTTGCCGGTGGGCAGCGAAGGCAGGTGATCTCCGGTGCGTTCGACGGCCCCATAGATACCGTGGTCAAACGCTCCGATCACCGTGGTGCGCGGCATCAGTCGAACGTTCGGCATTGCCGACAGTTCAGCCACAGCCTGTGCTGTCCAATCGGGCGCGCTGCGGTCGCCGACCGAGAAGGTCTCGCTGTTCAGACGTCCGCCCAGCGTGAAATCCTCGTCTGCAAGTATGACATCTGCGCCCGCACGCCCGGCGGTCAGCGCTGCCATCAGGCCCGCAGGCCCGGCACCGATGATCAGCAGATCGCAGTGACGGAAGCCTTTGTCGTATTCATCCGGGTCCGCCTGCATCGACAGTGAGCCAAGGCCAGCAGCGCGGCGGATGATCGGTTCGTACAGCTTCTCCCAAAAGGCGGCGGGCCACATAAAGGTTTTGTAGTAGAACCCCGCCGACAGGAAGTTGGAAAATAAGTCATTTACCGCCAGCGCATCGAACCGCAGACTTGGCCAACGGTTTTGCGAGTTTGCGATCAACCCGTCGAACATCTCGATCGTCGTGGCGCGGGTGTTGGGTTCCTTGTGGGCGCCTGCGCGCAGTTCCACCATGCCGTTGGGTTCCTCGGATCCCGCCGTCAGCAGCCCGCGTGGGCGGTGGTATTTGAACGACCGCCCGATCAGTCGCACATTATTGGCCAGCAGCGCTGAGGCCAGAGTATCTCCGGGATGCGCCGTATAGCTGCGTCCATCGAACCGGAAGGTCAGAGAGGTCTTGCGGTCGATCTGCCCGCCGGTCAGCCGGTTTGCTTGCGTCATTTCGAACGCCCCCGCGCGCGGGCCACATCGCGGGCCAGTTCAACCTTGGAAATCTCGTGGGTCAGAGTGTTGCGGGTGACAACTAGCCAAGACCGGTCCCCGGCTTCGTGATACCACAGCTCGCGGTGTTCACCGGCGGGATTGTCGCGCAGATAGGCATAGTCATAGAACGCATCGGCGGCATTCTCGGCCATCCCGTAGGGCCGGTCGATCAGGGATGCATCGCCCAGATAGGTGAACTCTGAGGCATCGCGAGGCCCAAGCAGAGGGTGGTTGATGATCATATCCGTGGTCCCCTCTAGTGCAGGTTGGGCTGGTTGCCCGCGCCTTTTTCGTCGATCATCCGGCCAGTACGGAACCGGTCCAGACGATAGGCGGTGGCAACGGGATGCGGTTCATCTTTTGCCAGCAGATGCGCAAAGCAATAGCCCGAGGCAGGCGTGGCCTTGAACCCGCCGTAGCACCAGCCGCCGTTGAAATAGAGCCCCTGAACCGGGGTGCGGTCGATGATGGGTGAGCCATCCATCGACATGTCCATTACGCCGCCCCACATCCGCAGCAGCCGCGCGCGGCCGATCATGGGCATCAGCGCCATACCGCCCTCGCACACATCCTCGACCACGGGTAGGTTGCCGCGTTGCGCGTAGGTGTTGTAGCCGTCGATATCGCCGCCAAAGACCAGCCCACCCTTGTCGGATTGGCTGACATAGAAATGGCCCGCACCAAAGGTGATGACGCTGGGCAGGACAGGCTTCAGCCCCTCCGACACAAACGCCTGCAATACATGGCTTTCAATCGGCAAACGCATCCCCGCCATGCCCATCACGCGCCCCGAGTGTCCAGCGACCGCACAGCCCACTTTGCTGGCTCCGATAAAGCCTTTTGAGGTTTCGACGCCCAAGCAGGTGCCATTTTCAATCCGCAGGCCCGTGACCTCGCAATTCTGGATAATGTCCACCCCGTGCAAATCCGCCGACCGCGCATAGCCCCAGGCCACCGCGTCATGGCGGGCCGTGCCCGCGCGGCGCTGGGCCAGACCACCTTTGATGGGAAACCGGGCGTCGTCGAAATTCAGATAGGGATGTTCGGCCCGGACCTGATCGGCGTCCAGCAGTTCCGCATCCGCACCGTTCAGGATCATCGCATTGCCGCGTCTGATATACGAATCGCGCTGGCCGTCCGTATGGAACAAGTTGATGATCCCGCGCTGGCTCATCATGGCGTTATAGTTGACGTCCTGCTCCAACCCCTCCCACAGTTTCAGCGAGAATTCGTAGAAGGGCTCATTCCCGTCCAGCATGTAGTTCGAGCGTACAATGGTCGTGTTGCGCCCCACATTGCCGCCCCCGATCCAGCCTTTCTCGACCACGGCCACGTTGCGTTGCCCATAGACCTTGGACAGGTAATGCGCCGTGGCCAGCCCGTGGCCGCCGCCGCCAATGATGATGACGTCGTAATGAGGTTTTGGCTCAGGCTCGCGCCAAACCGGTTTCCAGCCTTTGTGGCCGGTCAGTGCCTCTTTGATGACTCGAAAGCCGGAATATCGCATGAATCGGACCTTTTTCGCCAGAATTCACTATTTTGGCGCGGTTTGATATCCTCGGATGCGACATAGACATGTCTGAATCAGACCCTTAACAAGTCGGAAAACCATCCGGTAAAGGCGTCTATTTCCGGTGAGCGGCGCTGGACGGCCAGAAAATACCCCTCGGTCGCGGGGGCAGTATGGTCCGAGGCCCGCACCACTTGACCAGAACCCAGCGCGTGACCGGCGATCAGTTGGTTGACCAAGGCGACCCCGTTTCCGGATGCGGCCATCTGCAGCGCCAGACCATAGGAATCCACGAAAAACGTCGGATTGCCCATGGTTTGGCCCGTCGCCTCGGCCCATGTGGTCCAGCTGTCCGAGGTGCCCACGGATTCAATCAGCGGCAGGGCCTCGCCAGCAAGCGCCGGGGATTTCACCGGCACAAGCCGATTGGGTTGTAGGGCCACCGCGTCCTTGCCCACCTGTTTAGCCGATCCAAACCGAATTTCCACATCGGCGCGCGCGGCGGCGTATTCGTCGGGCCAGATCGTGCTGACAAAGCGAACCGATGTTTCGGGGTGTTGCGCCTGAAACGCGGGCAGGGCGGGGGCGATCACCCATTCGATGATACTGATGGAGGCAGCAACCGTGATGTGGCGCGCTTTCTCCTCGGTCAAATAGGGAGAGGCCGCGGTTTCCAGCATCTCAAGCGCGGCCTCGACCTGCGGCAGCAATTTGCGCCCTTCGTCCGTCAGAGACAAACCGCGCGCGTGGCGGTGGAACAATACAACGCCCAGCCGCGTTTCCAGCGCGCGGATTTGCTGGCTGACGGCGGATTGCGTCAACCCGATCTCATCGGCAGCGGCGGTAGAACTCAGCCGCCGTGCGGCGGCCTCGAAGGATCTGAACCATGTCAGCGGGGGCAGTGTTTTGGCCATCGGTAATCTACCTAGTAGTGATGTTAATACCTAAGGCTGAACTTCTTTCATTTGTCAAAACATGACTCTGCCGTGGATATTCCGCGCAACACGCAGGAGGACACCGTGCAGCCAGAAATCCGCAAAATTGTGACGTATGACGAAGAGGTTCTGATCGAAGGCTTCCGCCCGGCGGAGCGCCCGTGGCGGATGTTCGCCGTGGCTGCCGTGGTCAAGAACCCTTGGGCCGGACGGTATGCCGAAGACCTGCGCCCCGAAATTCTGGCCTATGGTCCGGTGCTGGGCGAGATGATGACCGAGCGGATGGTGGCGCTGGCCGGTAGCGGCGAGGCGATCGAAGCCTATGGCAAGGCGGCCGTGGTGGGTTTGGATGGTGAGGTTGAACATGCCTCGGGCCTGATCCACACGCTGCATTTCGGCAATTTCTACCGGCAGGCGGTGGGGGCCAAATCCTACCTGTCCTTCACCAACACGCGCGGCCCGGCGAATACGCCGATCATGGTGCCGATGATGGACAAGAACGATGCGGGCCGCCGGTCGCATTATCTGACGCTGCAATTCTCAATCCCCGACGCGCCGCGCGCGGATGAGGTTGTGGTGGTGCTGGGCGGTGCGACCACGGGGCGGCCACATCATCGCATCGGAGACCGCTACCAAGACCTGAAGGATCTGGGACATGACGTGGACAACCCGGCCTCGGTCTGAGATCGGCGGCCTTGCCGCGATTGACGCGGGCGAGGGGCCGCTGGTCGTCTTGCTGCACGGTGTTGGCCTGCGGGCCGAGGCGTGGGGGGCGCAGATTGACGCTCTGGTCGCGGCGGGTTTCCGGGTGCTGTGCCCGGACATGCCGGGGCATGGGGCGTCTGCGTTTCACCCGGTCGATGGATTGGCGAGCTATATCGCACCCGTGGCTGCGCTGATTGACCAACCGGCCGTTTTGATCGGGCATTCGATGGGCGCGCTGATCGCAACCCGGATTGCGGCAGAGGGCGGAAACGTCAAGGGGGTGGCCGCGCTGAACGCGATTTTCCAGCGCTCGGAAAAGGCCCGCACGGCGGTTCTGGCGCGGGCTCAGGCTCTGGATGCCGAGCGGGCCAATGACCCCTCGACCACGTTGCAGCGCTGGTTCGATGACAGGGCATCCCCCGAGCGGGACGCCTGCGATGGCTGGCTGCAACAGGTCGATCCGCGCGCCTACAAGGCGGCTTATACGGTCTTCGCCGAAAGCGACGGACCGACGCCTGAGCAGTTGGCTGCGATCTCCTGTCCTGCCCTGTTTCTGACGGGCGAGGATGAGCCGAACTCGACCCCGCGCATGTCGCAAGACATGGCAGCGTTTGCCTCGAACGGGCGGGCCGAGATCATTCCGAACGCCGCCCACATGATGCCCATGACACATGCCCAACAGGTCAACGCGATCCTGTTGTCGTTTGTTAAGGAGTGCCTGACATGACGCTTGATCCCCGCGCGCTGCGCGACGCTTTCGGCAGTTTCATGACCGGTGTGACCGTGGTGACCACCCGCGATGCGGCAGGCAACCCGGTCGGGTTCACGGCCAATTCATTCTCATCCGTCTCGCTGGATCCTCCGCTGTTGCTGGTCTGTCCGGGCAAGTTTCTTTCAAGCTATGAGGTGTTTGCGGGTTGTAGCCACTTTGCCGTCAACATTCTGGCCGAGGGCCAGCAAGATGCCTCGAACACGTTTGCGAGCTATAAGGGCGACCGTTTCGCCAAAGTGGCCCACAGCACAGGGGCCCATGATCTGCCGCTGATCGACGGGGCGCTGGCGCAGTTCTGTTGCTCCACCCATCAGGCGATCCCGGCGGGCGATCATACGGTGCTGATCGGGCAGGTCACGGATTTCGCGCATGCCGGGGGCCGGGGGCTGGGTTATGTGGGCGGCTCGTATTTCAGCCTCGGGCTGGAACAGGAGATGGACAGCGATCAGCCCACCATCTGCGGCGCGATCATCCGGGCCGGTGACGCGGTTCTGATGGAGCGGCGGGGGACCGCGCACAGCCCCTTCCACATCGCTGGTGCCGCGCCCGGCGGGCAGCGTCTGCGTCTGGCGCAGGGTCTGGCGGATCGGGGGATCGAAGCACAGCTGGAGCAGGTCTATTCTTCGTTCAACGATGCGACGACCAAGCTGCATTACACGTTCTTTCTGGCCTCATCCGCCGGGACAGCGGCCCCCGATGGGACCGAATGGATTGCCATCGAACACCTGCCCAACCTGACCTATGCCACCCCGTCGGTGGGCCACATGATGACACGCTTTGCGCTGGAAGCGCGCGAAGGGAATTTTTCGCTCTACCTTGGCGATGCCGACCGGGGTGAGCTGCACAGTTTCGACAAAGGAGCCGGTTGATGGAGTTTTCCCTCTTTGCCCATATGGAACGTCTGACACCCGATCAGCCCCATGATGTGTTGTATGATGAGTTCGTGAGCCTTGTGAAAATGGCCGACGATGGCGGCATGCGCGCGGTCTGGACGGGTGAACATCACGGGATGGAATTCACCATCGCGCCGAATCCGTTCCTGTCTCTGGTCGATCTGGCGCATCACACCAAGAATGTGCGCCTGGGCACCGGTACGGTGATCGCGCCGTTCTGGCATCCGATCAAACTGGCGGGTGAGGCCGCGGCGGCGGATCAGATGACCAAGGGCCGGATCGAGCTGGGGATCGCGCGCGGGGCCTATTCCTATGAATACGAGCGTCTGATGCCCGGCATGGATGCGTGGGAGGCCGGGCAAAGAATGCGCGAATGCACCCCTCTGGTGCCGCAAATCTGGCGCGGGGATTGTGCGCATGAGGGCGAGTTCTATTCGTTCCCGGCGGCCACCTCGGCCCCGAAGCCGTATCAGGAAGACGGCCCCCCGATCTGGATCGCCGCGCGCGATCCCAACAGCCACGAATTCGGTGTTCACAACGGGTTCAACATTCAGGTCACGCCGCTGTGGCAGGGCATGGAAGAGATTGAGACGCTGATGAGCCGGTTCAATGCGGCCTGCGAAAGCTATTCGGGACCGCGCCCCAAGGTCATGCTGTTGCATCACACCTATGTCGGGGCGGATGAGGATGACGTGGCGCAAGGTGTGCAGGAATTACGCCGTTATTACAATTACTTCGGCGCATGGTTCCTGAACAAGCGGCCCGTGCAGCAAGGGTTGATCCAGCCGATCTCGGATCAGGAGATGGACGCCAACCCGATGTATACGACCGAGAAACTGGGCCAGGATCTGACCGTTGGCACAACGCAGCAGGTGATTGACCGGATCAAACGGTACGAGGATTTGGGCTATGATGAGTTTTCGTTCTGGGTCGATAGCGGCATGACCAATGACCGCAAGCGCGCCTCTTTGGCGCGGTTCATCGACGAAGTCATGCCAGCCTTTCAGTGAGGAACACCATGGGAAACCTTCCACATTTTCAGCTTTTCATTGACGGCGCATGGTCCGAGGGCGCGGATGCGCAGGTCATGACCTCGGAAAACCCGGCTACCGGGCAGGGCTGGGCCACATTCGCCTGCGCCGCGCCCGATGACGTGAACCGCGCCGTGGCCGCAGCCAAGCGCGTGTTGGACGACCCCGCATGGCGCGACATGACGGCGACGGCGCGCGGTAAGCTGCTGTACCGGCTGGCCGATCTGGTGGCTGAACACGCACAGAAGTTAGGAGAACTGGAGACCACCGACAGCGGCAAGCTACTGGCGGAAACGGCGATGCAGACGGGCTATGTGGCGGATTATTATCGCTATTTCGCGGGGCTGGCGGACAAGGTCGAAGGTACTGTCTTGCCGATCGACAAGCCCGACATGCATGTCTTTACCACGCGCGAGCCGATTGGGGTCGTTGCCGCCATCGTGCCATGGAATGCGCAGATGTTCCTGACGGCCACCAAGCTGGGCCCCGCGCTTGCGGCGGGGTGCTCGGTGGTGCTGAAAGCCTCGGAAATCGCCCCCGCGCCGATGTTGGAATTCGCGCGGCTGATCGAACAAGCCGGGTTCCCGCCCGGCGTTGTTTCGGTCATCACCGGCGACGCCCAGAACTGCGCGATCCCGCTGACCCGCCACGCGGATGTGGACCGCATCGCCTTTACCGGAGGGCCCGAGACTGCACGCCACGTGGTGCGAAACTCGGCCGAGAATTTCGCGGTGACTTCACTGGAGCTGGGCGGGAAATCTCCGATCCTTGTGTTTGACGATGCCGATCTGGACGGGGCCGCAAACGGGCTGATCGCCGGGAATTTCGGGGCCTCGGGCCAAAGCTGCGTGGCGGGAACACGGGGATTGGTGCATCGTTCGATCCTTGAGCCGCTGATCGAAAAGATTTCACAGAAGGCCGGCGCCATTCGGTTGGGCGATCCGCTGCAGCCCGACACGCATGTCGGCCCATTGTGCACCGCTGCGCAGGTCAGCAAAATCGAAGCGACTCTGGCTGCCGCCCAGGGGCAGGGGGCCACGATCCGATTTGGCGGCGCACCCGCAGATCGTCCGGGCAATTACATGACGCCTACGCTGGTCGAATGCGCAGTGCCTGAGACCGAGACTCTGAAGGTTGAGATGTTCGGCCCGGTCATGTCTCTGCTGCCGTTCGAGACCGAAGAAGAGGCCATCGCGCTGGCCAATTCCACGCCTTATGGTCTGGGGTCCGGCGTCTTCACGCAGAACCTTGCGCGGGCGCATCGGGTGTCGAAACGCATCCGCGCGGGGATTTGCTGGGTGAATACCTATCGCGCGATTTCCCCGATTGCGCCCTTTGGCGGGTTCAACCAATCCGGCTATGGACGCGAGGCCGGGGTTGAGGCCATTCTGGATTACACCCGCACGAAAACCACGTGGATCAGCACTGCGCAAGAGCCGATGGCGAACCCGTTTGTGATGCGCTAAACCTGCGGAAACACAGGGAGAGCGCGCATGAAACTGAAGACACCCCACTTCCCAGCCCCCGCAGATGCGGGGGCGCGTAAGGACATCCCTCCGCTCGTCTGCTATCCGCCGGATACGCTGCCCCAACCCGATATCGCCGGGCTGAACACCCTGCAGCAAGGCGCGGTCAAAACGTCCGAGGCCACGGCGGCCCCGCGTGACGCGGCCTGTATCGAGGTGCCCGCCGGGGCCTTTGTGCGTGTTGTGTCGGTGGATGGCCCGCAGGTCGGCGATCTGAACATGTGGAACAAGCACGACCTGACCGAGCGGTTCTATTCCGGCAAAACCCGCGCGTTGCACGGCACGCATCTGTCGACAGGGGATCGCATGTGGTCCAGCTTTCCCAACATGCGCCCGATGGCAACCATCGTGGGGGACACGCTGGATTGGTACGGGTTCGATGCCTATGGCGGCTCGGTCCATGATGTGATCGGCACGCGCTGTGATCCCTATACAGGTCGGCTGCTGTCGGGGGATGACTATCACTATTGCTGCCATTCCAACCTGACCCGCGCCTTGGCTGATCATTGCGATCTGCCGCTGCACGAGGCCGAGATGCATGTGCATGACGTGCTGAATGTCTTCATGTGTACCGGCTTTACCCGCGACACAGGGCAGTATTTCATGAAGGCCAGCCCGGTGCGACCGGGCGACTACCTTGAATTCTACGCCGAGATTGACCTGATCGTGGGCCTTTCGGCCTGTCCCGGCGGCGATTGTTCCTCCGAGCATTCCTCGGACGTCGCCGCCTGTTACCCTTTGTTGATGGAGGTCTATGACCCCGGCGAAGATGCCCGCGCGGCCCATGTTCAGCCGCCGCGATCCGCCTATGACCGGACCCACGGCACGGGCTAGGCGATCAGGCGGCGGCCCAATCGGTCGAGCATCCGGCAACACAGGTCCAGCTGCTCGATCTCGACATATTCGTCGGCCTTGTGCGCCTGTGTGATCGAGCCCGGGCCGCAGACGATAGCGTGAACGCCAAGCTGCTGGAACAGACCGGCCTCGGTGGCGAAGGCGACCGTGCCGGTGCCATTGGCGCCGGTCAGCTCGGCCACCAGTTTGCGGGCGGCGTTGTCCTCCATCGGCTCGAGCCCTTGCACCTCGGCCACCACGTCTTGGGTGATGCTGGCCTCGGGGTGGACGGCCTTCATCTCGGGGAGCAGGGTGTGGGTCACGTAATCGCTGAGCGTCTGGTTGACGAGGTCGGCGTCACTGGCCTGCACCGGGCGCATTTCCCAACCGATCTCGGCTTTGCTGGCGATCACGTTATGGGCCACGCCGCCGTTGAAGAACCCGACATTGATCGTGGTCCATGGGGGTTCAAACAAGCTGCCCGCAGGGGCGCGGGATTTCAGAACGTGGCGCAATTCCAACAGCTTTCCGACATAGCGCGCGGCGTATTCGGCGGCGTTCACGCCGTCATCGGGGGCCGAGCTGTGTCCCTCAAGCCCGGTAAAACGCGTGGTGTATTCAAAGCAGCCCTTGTGGCCTTCGATCACCCGCATTTCGGTCGGTTCGCCGATGATGGCGATGTCCGGCACGATGCCGCGCTGGGACAGGTCATTGACCAGATTCTGCGCGCCCAGACAGCCGGTTTCCTCATCATAGGTAAAGGCGAAATGCAGCGGTTGGGTCAGTTTTTCGACGTCTAACGCTTCGGCAAAGGCCAAAGACGCCGCAATAAACCCCTTCATGTCGCAGGTGCCGCGCCCATACAGGCGGCCATCACGCTCGACCATTTCGAACGGGTCCGAGGTCCAGTCCTGATCAGCCACCGGCACCACATCCGTATGACCAGACAGCAGGATGCCGCCGGGCATGTCGGGGCCGAGGGTGGCAAAGACATTGGCCTTCTTGCCCGTTGTATCGCGTGTTTCGATACAGCGCGCACCCAAGGCCTGAAGGTGGTCGGTCAGGTATCGGATGGCCTCAAGATTGCTGTCCGCAGATACAGTTTCAAAGGCGATCAGATCGGCGAGGATTTCGGTGGTTCTGGTCAGGGTCATGGTTTCACGAACAGTTTGCGGGGCCGGTTACACAGACATTCTGCACGGCCGGAATCGGTGATCAGGATGGTCTCGGTGATTTCAAGGCCCCAGTCGTCCATCCACAGGCCCGGCATAAAGTGGAACGTCATGCCGGGTTCCAGCACCGTCTCATCCTCGGGGCGCAGGGAGATCGTCCGCTCACCCCAATCCGGCGGATAGCTGAGGCCCACCGGATACCCGCATCGCGCGCCGCGCTCGATCCCGGCACGTTCCAGCGGGGCGGCCAGTGCCAGCGCGATGTCGCGCGCCTGATTGCCCGCACGGGCGGCGTCCAGCCCGGCCTCAAGCCCTTCGGCAAGCGCGGCCTCGGCCCGTAGCAGGTGATCGGGCGGCTGGCCCAGAAAGACCGACCGGCAGAAAGGTGCGTGATAGCGGCGGTAACAGCCGGACAGTTCGAAAAACGTGCATTCCCCGGATTTGAAGGGCGCGCCGTCCCATGTCAGATGCGGCGCGGCGGCATCGGGCCCCGAGGGCAGAAGGGGCACGATGGCGGCGTAATCGCCCCAATCCTCACCCACGCCCGAGATCGCGTCATGGTAAATCTGCGCCACCAGTTCGTTCTTGCGCAGGCCGGGTTCGATCCGTTCTATCACCCCATCAATCACATGTTCTGAAATCCGCGCAGCTTTGCGCATCAGGGCGATCTCTTCACTTGATTTCACGGCGCGCTGCCAGTTCACCAAAGCGTTGGCATCTTCCAACGTGGCCTGAGGCAATTCGGCGGCCAATGTCAGATGCGCCTTGGCCGAGTAATAGTAATTGTCCAACTCAACCCCGATACGCGCCTGCCCAAGACCACAATCGAGGATCAGCCGGGCAAGATCTTGCATCGGGTGCCGCTCGGTCGATTGTACATAGTTATCTGCATAGCCGTGAATGCGGTCATCGCTCATCCAGACCGTGCGCCGCGCGCCGTTGGCGTCCTGATTGCGGCCCCACCAGATGGGATCGGCATCGTGAAGGACGACGACGCCTTGATGCACGTAGAAGGACCAGCCCTCATAACCGGTCAGCCACGCCATATTCGATGGGTCCTGCACAAACAGGGCGTTTAAACCAGCGGCTGCCATTGCGGAACGCGTCTTGGCAAGCCGGCGATCATATTCGGCGCGTGAAAAGGCCGGATTGGCATGAGGCATGGCAGCTCCAGTCGTGTTCGAGTTATGTTGACAGAACTGGACGAATGCAGTCACGTCAATGGGCAACTCAGGAAAGACGCCCCATTGAAGATCACACTCAATCCACATCGCGGAGGCCGAAAACTTGCCGCTTCTGCTCCGTACCCGTCCATTGATGCAGCCCGCGTAGCCGATCTTCTGTCGCAATGCCCCGCTGCGGGTGAAACTCCATTGGTCGATGCAAAAGAGCTTGCCGACGTGGCCAATCTTTGGATCAAGGACGAGCGCGGCCGCATGAATCTTGGGTCTTTCAAGGCGCTTGGGGCGGCCTACGTAATCGCGCGACATGCGGCCGAGGCAACGGATGCGCCGGACCGCAATACATTGAACAGTCGAACCTATGTGACGGCCAGTGCAGGAAACCATGGCATGAGCGTCGCCGCAGGCGCGCGGGTATTTGGCGCGCAGGCGGTCGTCTATATCGCCGAAACTGTACCTGAGAGTTTCGCGGACCGCCTCCGCGCGCAAAAGGCGCAGGTTGTGCGCCAAGGCGTCGATTATGCCGCCAGTATGGAGGCCGCCAGCCAAGCCGCGCAGGATAATGGGTGGACGCTGCTGTCCGACAGTTCTTGGGACGGATATATCGAAATTCCGCATATGCTTATGGAGGGGTATCTGCAGATGGCTGCCGAGGCCGTGCGTCAATGTCCGGAAATGCCCAGCCACATCATGCTGCAGGCCGGGGTTGGCGGGCTGGCGGGTGCGGTGGCGGCCTATGCGCGCCATGTCTGGGGTGACGCGCCCAAAATCATCGTGGTCGAGCCCGAGTCCGCCCCCGCGCTACAAGCTAGTATCGAGGCCGGGGCCTGCGTTTTCGCGGATGGCCCTGACAGCATAATGGGACGTTTGGATTGCAAAGAACCTTCGTTGATAGCTCTGAACGGCTTGGCCAGAGATGCCGACGCTTTTTTGACTTTGACCGATGACGAGGTTGTTCAGCATTTGCCTGCGATGGCGGCGGCCGGCGTGGCAACGACAGCATCCGGTGGGGCAGGGATTGCCGCTGCCATGAATGCCGAAGTGCTGCAGGGTTTAGGAATTGGTGCGGACGCCAAGATTTTGTGCTTTCTGTCCGAGATTGCGGAATGAGGGGGTTCGACACCGCCGAGTTCATGGCCCGGTTGCAGCGTGCGCAAAAGATGATGGCCCAAGCGGACTTGTCTGCCTTGCTGCTGACAACTGAACCCGAGATTCGGTACTTTACGGGCTACTTGACCCGGTTTTGGGAAAGCCCGACCCGACCTTGGTTTCTGGTGGTTCCGGCCAGTGGAAAACCGATTGCCGTTATCCCCTCTATTGGTGCTGCACTGATGGGGCAAACCTGGATCGACGATATCCGAACCTGGAGCTCTCCGGACTTGTTGGATGACGGCGTTAGTCTGTTGGCGGAAACCCTGATCGAGATCACTCCGACCGATGCCACCATTGGTTTGCCTGATGGGCACGAAACCCATGTCCGTATGCCGATGGCCGATTTGTTGCGCCTTCAATCGCTATTGGGCTCGCGGAGGGTTGCTGGCGATGCGGAACTTGTGCGCGGCCTTCGGATGATCAAATCAACGGCGGAGATCGCGAAAGTCGAAACCGCCTGCGCGATTGCCGCGCGGGCTTTTCAGCGTGTTCCTGAAATCGCAGGATCTGGCATTGCCGTTGATGAGGTGTTTAGAAAGTTCCAAATGCTGTGTCTGGAGGAAGGCGCCGATTGGGTGCCCTATCTTGCGGGCGGTGCCGAGCAGGGGGGATATACGGATGTAATCTCTCCGGCCCTAGATACGGCGATGGAGGCCGGAGATGTCCTGATGTTGGATACTGGTTTGGTGTGGGACGGGTATTTTTGTGACTACGACCGAAACTGGTCGATTGGTCCGGCCTCGACGTCAGTGCGTTCTGCGTATGCAACCTTGATTGAGGCGTCAGATGCAGCATTCGAGATTGCAAAGCCGGGCGCGACCGCTTCTGACCTTCATCATGCAATGAACAGTGTTCTGTCGCGTCAAAATGCGGATACGGGAGCTGGGCGTCTGGGGCATGGCCTGGGTATGTCCCTCACAGAATGGCCTTCGTTGATTCCCGACGATCATACTGTGTTGCAACCCGGCATGGTTTTGACGCTTGAACCCGGAATAGCCGTTGGCGACAAAATTCTGGTTCACGAGGAGAACATCGTTATTTCAGAAGACACGCCGCGGTTCATCAGCCCTCGGCTTGGGCCGGAGTTGCCTGTGATATGAGCTATTTACCCTATGAACTGGAAGAGGACGACCCGCAGCTCAACCCGATGGGCCTGATCGTCTTGCAGACGGACGAAACGATTGAACCGGAATTCAGCGCTTACTTCGCAAATTGCCACGCGCCGATTTACGTTTCCAGAATTCCCAGCGGCGCGGAGGTGACAACGGACACGCTGGCCCAGATGGAGAACGCCCTTCCTGCCGCCTCTGATCTATTGCCCAAAGTCCAGCCCTATAAGGTTGTGGGGTATGGCTGCACCTCGGCCAGCTCCGTGATCGGTTCAGCTATGGTCGAGCGCATGGTTCAAAAGACCTGCAACGTTGCGACAGTCACGAATCCGCTGCGTGCAGCTTCCGCCTGCGCCGCGGAAAAAGGTGTTTCCAAATTCGCTTTGCTGTCGCCCTATATCGAAGAAGTGAACGATCCATTACGCCGTGCCTTCGCAAAAAACGGAGTGACAATGGACGTTTTTGGCTCATTCGGTGAGTCCGAGGAATCCAAAGTTGTTCGAATATCCCGCCAATCGCTAGTCGACGCGGCGCTTAAACTGGGCTCTGATTCGGCGGTTGAGGGTGTTTTTATAAGCTGTACAAATCTAAGGACTTTTGACGCTTTGCCAGAAATTGAAAGCCGGTTGGGAAAGCCGGTTCTTTCAAGCAATCAAAGCCTTGCGTGGCACATGCGACGCTTGAATGACGCCTGAATATCAGGCGTGTGGCGCTTTCTTTGTCATTCTCCTGACATATTTTGGTTGCGTCGCCCGTCCTGCTTGTCCTTAAATGGGCTCTGACAGGTCCTTGAGATCCGGATAAACCGGGCAAGCAAGGACAGACAGGGGAGCCAAGTTGGTAATGTCTAATGACGCAGCGTTCGTCGAGTTTCAGCGTGTCCAGAAATCTTACGACGGCGAGATCCTTGTCGTAAAAGATCTAAATCTTTCAATGCCTAAAGGTGAGTTCCTGACAATGCTCGGCCCGTCCGGGTCAGGCAAAACCACTTGCCTTATGATGTTGGCCGGGTTCGAAACGGCCACCCATGGCGAGATCATGCTGGATGGTCGTCCGATCAACAATATTCCGCCGCACAAGCGGGGGATCGGTATGGTTTTTCAAAACTATGCGCTTTTCCCGCATATGACGGTTGCCGAAAACCTCGCTTTCCCGTTGGAGGTGCGAAAAATCGGCAAGGACGAGCGCGAAGAAAAAGTGAAACGCGCCCTAGATATGGTTCAGATGGGGGCATTTGGCAGCCGGCGCCCCGCTCAGTTGTCCGGTGGTCAACAGCAGCGGATCGCATTGGCCCGCGCACTTGTTTTTGAACCCGAGCTTGTTTTGATGGACGAACCGTTGGGTGCGTTGGATAAACAGTTGCGCGAGCACATGCAGTTCGAAATCACGCGTCTGGCGCATGAGCTGGGTATTACCACTGTTTACGTAACACACGACCAGACCGAAGCGTTGACCATGTCGGACCGTGTGGCTGTTTTCGACGACGGACGAATTCAACAACTTGCGCCGCCCGATTTGCTGTATGAAGAGCCGGAAAACAGCTTTGTGGCTCAATTTATTGGTGAGAACAACACGTTGGAAGGTGTCGTTAAGTCGATTGACGGCGACTCGTGTGTTGTTGCGCTGGACGATGGGTCTGAGATTGACGCTAAACCGGTGAATGTCACAGCGGCGGGTGAGCGCACCAAAGTGTCGATCCGTCCAGAACGGGTTGAATTCAACAAAGATCGTCTGCACGCTGATGCACATACGCTCAAAGCAACGGTGAAAGAGTTCATCTATATGGGCGACGTGTTCCGCTTTCGTCTGTCGGTTGCTGGGAACGATGACTTCATCATCAAAACCCGCAACGCGCCGGACGCGGTACGTCTGTCTCCCGGTCAGGAGGTCGAAATCGGCTGGCTGGCCCATGACTGCAGGGCGCTGGACGCCTGAGTCACAAATACCCCGAATGTTTGGGGTAAGAGCTGGCCGGTTTGCCCCGTGATCCGGCCTAAGAAAAGTAAAAGTAACGGGTATAACAGGGAGTTAAACATGAAAGTTAAAACCACTCTTATGGCAAGTGCGGTTGCTGCCGTAGCCGGTGGTGCGATGGCCGAAGAAATGACCATCGTGTCCTGGGGCGGTGCTTATTCCAAGTCGCAGCTGAAAGCATATCACGAGCCCTATTCGGAAAAGACAGGCGTCACCATCCTGAACGATGACAGCTCGGCTGAGGCGGTGGCTAAACTGCGCGCGATGAACGAAGCGGGCAACATCACTTGGGATGTGGTGGATGTTGTTGCAGCGGATGCGATCCGTTTGTGCGACGAAGGTCTGGCGATGGAGATCGATTTCGACAGCCAACTGGCAACCGCACCTGACGGGACACCAGCATCCGAAGATTTCGGCGATCTGTTGGTCAGTGACTGCTTTATCCCGCAGATCGTGTACTCGACCACTTTCGGCTATCGTACCGATCTGGTGGGTGACACGCCTCCGACCGAGATCTGCGCCGTGTTCGATCTGGAAAACTATCCCGGCAAACGTTCGCTGGAAAAGCGTCCGATCAACAATATGGAATGGGCGCTTCTGTGTGATGGCGTAGCCAAGAACGACGTCTATGACGTTCTGGCGACACCGGAAGGTCAGGATCAGGCTCTGGCCAAGCTGGATACTATTAAGGACAGTGTTGTCTGGTGGTCTGCCGGTGCCGACACACCGCAGTTGCTGGCCGACGGCGAAGTCATTATGGGCTCGACCTATAACGGTCGTCTGTTCAGCGTGATCGAAGAGCAGAAACAGCCCGTCGCCATGCTGTGGGACGCGCAGGTATTCGATCTGGATGGCTGGATCATCCCCGCCGGTCTGAGCGAAGAGCGTCAGCAGCGCGCGCTGGACTACATCATGTTCGCCACTGACACCCAGCGTCTGGCGGATCAGGCCAAGTACATCTCGTACGGTCCGGCCCGTGCCTCGTCGGCGCCGCTGGTTGGTCAGCACGCCGATCTGGGCATCGACATGGCTCCACACATGCCGACTGACCCGGAAAACGCCAAGAACACGTTCCTGTATAACTACGAGTTCTGGGCGGATTATCGCGACGATATCGACGCCAAGTTCCAAGCGTGGCTGGCACAATAAGCCTTTTGTGACAAATGGTTGGGGCCGGTTTTGGCCCCAACCCACCAAAAGACCAAGGGACGCAGATGACTGACGCAACTCAATCCGGTCCGATGCTGGCTGCTGATGGTACGCCGCTGAAGAAATCTTTGGCGCGATCATTGCGCCGCCGCAAGTTGCGGGCGCTGGCCCTGATTGCTCCGCTGCTTCTGTTCGTTCTGCTATCCTTTGTGATCCCGATCGTTTCGATGCTGTTCCGATCGGTTGAAAACGGCATTGTGGCCGAGACACTGCCTCTGACTGTGGTCGAGTTGAAGAACTGGGATGCGGAAAGCGGCGAACTACCGGACGAGGCATTATACGCCGCGTTCACCAAAGATATGGTCGTCGCCATTGACGAAAAGACACACACCCGGCTTGGCTCGCGCCTGAACTATGAGCAGACGGGTATGTCCTCGATGTTCCGTCGCTCGGGCCGCCAGATTAAAAAACTGGACCCTGAAACCGATGGCCCGTTTAAGGACAAGCTGATCGACATTCACGACGGTTGGGGAGATGTCGAAACCTGGCGAACCATCAAGACACATGCTGTTCCGATCACCAACGGATATTTCCTGAACGCAATCGACATGCGCCGTACGCCCGAAGGTGCGCAGGCGCAGCCTGAGGACAAACAGATCCTGATCAAGCTGTTTGGCCGTACGCTGATGATGTCGCTGATCATCACTGCTTCGTGCATCCTACTTGCCTATCCGGTGTCATATATTCTGGCGACCCTGCCGATGCGGGTGTCGAACCTGCTGATGATCCTTGTGTTGCTGCCGTTCTGGACATCACTTCTGGTGCGAACGTCTGCGTGGAAGGTGATGTTGCAGCAGCAGGGGGTGATCAACGAAACGCTGGTCTGGCTGGGATTGGTAGCGGATGACGCGCGATTGGTGATCATCAACAACCAATTCGGCACGATTATCGCGATGACGCATATCCTGCTGCCGTTCATGATATTACCGATGTATTCGGTGATGCAGACCATTCCAGAATCCTACACCCGCGCCGCGAAGTCCATGGGCGCGACCAACTGGACGACCTTCTGGCGCATCTACTTCCCGCAATCCATTCCGGGCATCGGCGCGGGGTCGATTCTCGTGTTCATCCTTGCCATCGGCTACTACATCACGCCGGAAATCGTTGGCGGGACCAAGGGTGTCTTCATCTCGAACCGGATTGCGTACCACATCTCATCCTCGCTGAACTGGGGATTGGCGGCTGCGCTCGGGACGATCCTGCTGGCGGTCGTTCTGTTACTCTACTGGTGCTATGACAAGATCGTGGGCATCGACAACGTGAAGCTGGGATAAAGACGATGGCAGCACTAACACCAATATCCCGCAAACCCATGTCGGTGGTTCTGCCCGCTGTGGCCATCGCCGGAGGTTTCGTCGGTATGTTCGTCGGCGCCGGGCAGGGCAGCGTCCTGCTGGGCATCGTGATCGGAGCCGCTCTGATGGCGGGTCTGGCGTGGCTTTACATGAATGTCCTGAACAATGAGCGTGTCGCCCGCTGGATAACGATCCTTGGGATGGGCGTGTTGGGCTTTGTGTTTGCTGGGGCCACTGGCCTGATTATCGGCCTTCTGGTGGGATGGTTCTTTGCCTTCTTCATCTTCTGGCTGTACGAGGGGCGCTATCGCCAAAAGCTGCTGCCCTATTTCACAGCGCGGCAAGTGCTGTGGCATTATACGTTCCGGGTGATCTGCGGCGCGATCTTCGTGTTCCTGATCACACCGATCCTTGTGGTGCTGCCGCTGTCTTTCAACGCACAAGACTTCTTTACCTTCACGCCCGAAATGCTGCGGCTGGACCCCGAAGGCTATTCGCTGAAGCATTACCGTGATTTCTTCACCAACAATGAATGGCAGCGCAGCTTCAAGAACTCGCTGATCATCGCGCCGATTGCGACGATCATCTCGGTGTCGCTGGGCACGCTGGCGGCCATCGGCCTCAGCCAGAGCCACGTTCCGGGCAAGCGGGCGATTATGGGTATCCTGATTTCACCCATGATCGTGCCGCTGATCATCTCGGCCACCGGCATGTTCTTTTTCTACAGCGATATCGGCCGGTTCCTTGAGGGCACCCTGGGCTTGGACAAGAACTTTGTAGGCTATGTGAAGGTTATCCTTGCTCACGCGGTTCTGGGTATTCCGTTTGTGATCATCACCGTGACCGCAACCCTCGTGGGCTTTGATCAATCGCTGACCCGAGCGGCGGCGAATATGGGGGCAGGGCCGGTACGGACCTTCTTCAAGATTCAGATGCCGCTAATCCTGCCGGGCGTGATTTCGGGTGGCCTGTTCGCCTTTATCACCTCGTTTGACGAGGTCGTCGTGGTGCTGTTCGTAGGCTCCGCCAGCCAGAAAACGCTGCCGTGGCAGATGTTCACCGGCCTGCGCGAACAGATCAGCCCGACCATTCTGGCGGTGGCGACGATCCTGGTGGTGATCTCCATCGCGCTGTTGACCACGGTTGAATTGCTGCGCCGCCGGTCCGAGCGTCTGCGGGGGCTTTCCCCCGCTTGACGCCCGCCGCGGCGTGATTTAGCCATTGCGATATGCAGCCCGGTCACGATGGCGTCGTGACAGTCAAACGGGCGCATGGCTCTCGGTTCCCGAGGCCGCTTGTCCTGAACGCCGGGGCTTGTGGCCGGGCACCCTTCGTCCGGCATTGCAGGAGAGAGCATGATGACAGACTTGACAAATCGCCCCGAGTTTTTCACCAGCCACAATGGCGACAAGGCCCCGCTGCCGTTCAGCAAGGCCGAATACGCCCGCCGCCTGTCCGGCCTGCGCGCCATGATGGCCGCACGCGATATTCCGGCGCTGCTGCTGACCTCGATGCACAACATCGCCTATTACTCGGGCTTTCTGTATTGCGCCTTTGGGCGGCCCTACGGCTGCGTGGTGACGCAGGACGCGTGTACGACGGTGTCGGCGAATATCGACGCGGGCCAGCCGTGGCGACGCTCGGTCGAGGAAAACGTGATCTATACCGACTGGAAGCGCGACAATTACTGGCGCGCGGTGGCCAGCCTTATCGGCGGTGCCAAGCGGATCGGGATCGAAGGCGATCACATGACGCTGGCCGCGCGTGACACGGCGCTGGCGATGCTGGGGCAGCCCGAGCTGGTGGATGTGGCCGCTGATACAATGGCCGCCCGCATGGTGAAATCGGCAGAAGAGATTGAGTTGATCAAGGGCGGTGCCCGCACGGCAGACGTAGGCGGTGCTGCGATCCACGCCGCGATCCGCGAAGGCGCGACCGAGATCGAGATCGCCATGGCCGGCCGCGACGCAATGGAGGCTGAGATTGCTCGCGCGTACCCGGATGCCGAATACCGCGACACCTGGGTCTGGTTCCAATCTGGCCTGAACACTGATGGCGCGCATAACCCCGTAACCAAGCGGGCGCTGCAAAAGGGCGATATCCTTTCGCTGAACACCTTCCCGATGATCTCGGGCTATTACACCGCGCTGGAACGTACCCTGTTTCTGGGCGAACCCGACGCCAACAGCTTACGCATCTGGAAAGCCAATGTGGCCGCGCATGAGCTTGGCCTAAGCCTGATCAAACCCGGCGCGACTTGCTCGGGCATCACCGCCGAGATCAATCGGTTCTTCGCCGAAGAGGGGCTGCTGCAATATCGCTCCTTCGGCTATGGCCACTCGTTCGGCGTTCTCAGCCATTACTATGGGCGCGAGGCAGGGCTGGAGCTGCGTGAAGATATCGACACCGTATTGGAACCCGGCATGGTCGTGTCGATCGAGCCGATGCTGTGGATTCCCGAAGGACAGCCCGGTGCCGGTGGCTATCGTGAGCATGACATTCTGGTTGTCGGCGAGGACGGGGCCGAGAATATCACCGGCTTCCCCTATGGGCCTGAGCATAACACGATCAACTGACCCGAAGGGCAGGAGGGGCGCTTAGCCCCTCTTGCCGCGTTCGTGGAAAATGAACCCGATGAAATTCAGCAGCACCTGCGCCGCCAGAATCTGCGTGCTCTCAGTAGGGTCGTAATTCGGCGCAACTTCGACCAGATCAATACCGACCACATCTCCGCGCTGCGCCAGACCTTGAAGGATTTCCAGCACGTCATAATACAGAAACCCCCCGTGGCTGGGCGTGCCGGTGCCCGACGCAATCGATGGGCAAAAAGCGTCGATATCAATCGTCACATAATACCGCGCGCCTTCGGGGATGCGCGCCAAGACACCTTCGGTTCCCAGTTTGCGGACTTGTCGCACAGACAGGATATCGGACCCTCGGGCGCGGGCATCCTCATAGCCTTCCTTTGCGGTCGAGGACACGTTGCGGATGCCCAACTGCGTCATGCCCGAGACATAGTTTTTCTCAATCGCGCGCCGCATCGGGTTGCCGTGACCAGCGGTGACGCCGTGCCGTTCATCCACGAAATCCAAATGGGCGTCGATCTGAACCACATGGATCGGACCATTTTCCGCGCAATCGTCAGAAAAAGCATTGATGCAGGGGATGTTGACCGAGTGATCTCCGCCGATGGTGACGGGCAGGGCACCTGCGTCCAGAATCTTCTGGACCCCGTACTGGATATTGGCGTGGCTTTCCTCGGTCTTGGTATGGATGATGTCCGCGTCCCCGATATCGACCATGCGGACCGAGCTATCCAGATAGGTCGCGTCATCCTCGTGATCATACGCCCCGGCATGGCCAAAGCTGAACAGGGTCGAGGCCTCGCGCACCGCACGTGGCCCGAACCGTGCGCCGGATCTCCATTGAGTACCGAAATCGAAGGGTGCGCCCATGATCGCCACATCAGCGTCGATCTGGTCCCAATCCTCGACATATGGCGATTTGCCAAAGGTCGAAATCCCGACGAATGGCAGGTTCAGACGGCCACTTGCATACCCATGAGACGACATAGCGCGATTCCCGTTTCTTGTTTGTCCGTTGCAGCTTAGAAGCGTTGCCTTAAGCAGGATAGGTTTCTTTGAGGGGTGGATGGGTTGAATGTCGTCCGCCAAGGGTGTCTATCTGAGCGAAAGGTCTGAAAGGAATTGCCGTGGGACAGCACGAACTGCCACCCAAGACAGGTGTGTTCTACATCAATCTGGATCGTGTCCCCGCCCGTCGGGAGTTTATGGAACGGCAGTTCGCGCACGCTGGCCTGTCCGCTGCCGTCCGTTTCAGTGCCGTTGACGGGCAGCGAACTGGCGCGTTGGACCAGAACCGCTATGTTCCTGGCACTGGCAGCCGTTGGGGGCTGAAGCAGAGCGAGATCGCCTGTTTCGAAAGCCATCGTGCCGTTTGGCAAGCCGCCGTCGATCAGGACTTGAGGGCTGTGGCTGTTTTTGAGGATGACGTGGAAATGTCCAGCAGTGCAGGGCGCGTTGTCACCAATATTCTGAATGAAAGTTCCAAGTTTGATTTTGTGAAGCTTGATTATTCACCCCGAGAGTTGCGATTTGGGGCCCTTCAGACCGTTGGCGCAGTTGACGTGCGACCGATGTTGGAGATGGCACCAAGTGCGGCTGCGTATGTCTTGTCGAATGCCGCCTGCCGCAAGCTATTGGCCTGGTCCACCGCCTATTCCGACCATCTGGATGACTTCGTCTCGATCCCGCGTGCGGATTGGCGCATGTTTCAGTGCTTTCCGGCCGTCGGTGTGCAGGTTATCTGGTCTCAGCATCAGGAACAGACGCAAGAGGATGTTAAGGTCAGCGAACGCTCTAGGGATCGTAAAACCAACAGCGGCCTGGACAAAGGGCCCGCTTGGTTCCGCTTGCGACGAGAGCTTTTGGCCGCACAGCGGAAACTGTATTGGCGGATGGGTGGCCAAAGGTGGCTGATCCGGCAGGGCGGCTTTGTTGGCTTTATTCCTTGTGCGGGCGATCTCAGCGTTTAGGCGCGTCGTTTTGTGGTGCCGCGCGCCCATTCGGTGCTTTCTGCACGTATTAGCGTTAACAAAACTGTCAGTTTGATATAACGTTGTGGTGTTGTTTACGGGTGGCGCACGGGTTCGCAGCATGAGTCAGACGATTTACGAACGCTACGGTGGGTTCAAAACGATCAGTCGGATCGTTATGACGTTCTATGAAATGGCCTTGGATTCCGATCAGATCGGAGGGCATTTTGAAGATATCGATATGCCGCGTCTGATCGATCACCAGACCAAATTTGTATCCTCTTTGGTTGGTGGACCCGCTTCGTTCAGCGATGAGCGTATCGAGGCCGTGCATCGGCACCTCAATATTTCACACGAGGATTTTGATGAGATGGCTGCGCTGTTTGCGCAGGCGCTTGAAATGCACGGGATGGATGACTCTCATGTTAAAATCGCGCTGGGAGCCATTGAATCGAAACGCAGAATAATCGTTACACGCAGCGCGGCATGAGCATTTTAGCGATAAACGAGCAACTGTTACGCGCCATCGGAGTCGGTGTTGCGGTTGTGCGCGCCTCGGACCTTGGCTTTGTCTTTTACAATGGTCCGTTTTCTGAATGGTTCGGCACACCGGCTGAGGGCCAAACCCTATTGGACATTTTCCCGACCCTTGATCAGCGTGAGTTGGAAGACGTCAAGCAATCGGGGTTGCGCTATTCCTTCGAAATGCAACTGAAGCCAAAGCGCAGGACTTTGGTTTTTGCGACGGCTATCTCATTGGCAAATGGTGCGGAAGAGCAGCTTTTGGTCATTGAGTGCCAAAACATCACCCGCATTCGTGAACTGGAAAGCATGATCGACAGCTACTCGACCATGGTGGAGCGCAATACGCGCGAATTGGAGCGGGAAAAAGAGCGGGTCGAGCGTCTGCTGCTGAATCTGATGCCGCGCGCTGTGTACGAGGAATTTAAGACGTTTGGCGTTGTCACGCCTCAGCTGTACGATCAAGTTTCAGTTGTAATGCTTGATTTCGTGGGCTTCACCGATTTTGCTGCCAAGACGGATCCGACGGTTACACTGAGTGAATTGAACGACATTTTCACAGCTTTTGACCGCATCGTCGAACAATTTGGCTGTGAGAGGATCAAGACCATCGGCGACGCGTATCTTGCTGTATCCGGGATGCCGGATGCTACACCGGACCATGCAACCGCAGTTGCACATTGTGCAGTCCGTTTCCTGCGCTACTTGGAACGTCGCAACGAAAGCCACCCGCACAAGTGGCAGGCAAGAATTGGTCTGGGAATGGGCCCCGCCGTGGGATCTGTGGTTGGGATTCAGAAATACGTCTACGATGTGTTCGGACCTGCGGTTAACATTGCGTCTCGGCTGCAAGTCTTTGCCAACCCAATGAATATTGTCGCTCCGGAAGAGATGAAATATGCGTTGATCGACGAGTTTCAGGTCTCCGACTTAGGACGCGTTGACATCAAGGGTATGGGCGAGATGGATCTGATCAATGTGACGTCGGGGTTGAGCATGCCACAGCCCCGGCATTTGTTTTAGTCATCGTCATTCGTCGGGTGGCACCAGTCCCAGTCCGCGCAAATAGATGCCTATCCCTGATTCCAACAAGTCCTCGGGTGGGAACGGAGAGCTTGCACCAGTATTGCGCGCAAATAGCTCTACCACCCCGTGGCTCATGGCCCAGATATGAGCGCTGAACATCGAGGCCGGAGGGCGCTTTTCTGGTGGGATATGTTGGGACAGGTCAGAGGCAGCCTTTTCAAGTACGCTTTTGGCGCGGTTCGCCGCCATTGACAGTTCCGGCGTGCGATTGAGTGAAATGCCACTTTCGAACATCGCGATATAGTGACCGGGATGCTTGCGGGCAAAAGCCAGATAGGCCCGACCGGTCGCCTCGAACGCGGCCAAAGCTGACGGCTGCCCCTTGTCGTAGGCATATTGCATCAGATCTGCGAACATCTCGAAACCCTGGCGAGCTGCCTCGGCAATCAGATCCTCGCGACCCTGATAGTGTCTATACACTGCAGCGGGTGTAACCCCGGCAGTCTTTGCGGCCTCGGATAAGGTGAAGCCGGTCGGGCCCTTCTTTTCAATCAGCGACAAAGCAGCCTCGATCAGCGCTTGTTTTAGATTGCCGTGGTGATACCCGCGTTTCGTCATCCCCTGATCAGCTGCCTTTGTTGTCGTTGTTTGTTGTTATTTCGACATAATCCGTGACCGGGCTTCGTCCAATAGCAACAGTGGAACACTCATGCATCCCAGATGTCCGGTCCGCCACAGATTTTCGGGTCATTTTCACCGATGGCATCTGCGTCTTTTTCATCATAGTCGACCGCGTGCAGAACCGTCCGGATTGCAGCCAAACGCGCGCGTTTCTTGTCGTCGGAACGAACGATCGTCCAGGGACAGTGGTCAGTATGGCTGCGGGTCAGTGTTTCGCTGATCGATTGCGTGTACTCGTCCCACTTACTAAGCCCAGCGACATCAATTGGACTAAGTTTCCATTGCTTGAGGGGGTCAGTTTCGCGCGCAAGAAACCGGTTCAACTGTTCGGCGCGACCGACATTTAACCAGAACTTAAACAACTGGATACCGTCATTGACCAGCCCGGTCTCAAGCGGCAGGACCTGTCGGAAAAATCTCTCGCGTTCATCTGGTTCGCAAAATCCGAAAACGTTTTCGACAACGCCGCGATTGTACCAGCTGCGGTCAAAAAACACGATTTCTCCCGCCGCAGGTAGATGTTGGATATAGCGCTGGAAATACCACTGGCTGCGTTCCTGATCCGAGGGTTTGCTGAGGGCAACATTGCGTGCCCCGCGCGGATTAAGATTTTCTCGGAACCGTTTGATTGTACCGCCTTTACCTGCAGCATCACGGCCTTCGAAAATAAGTGCGATGCGGCTGCCGGACTCTTTTACCCAAGATTGCATTTTGACCAGCTCGACCTGCAGAGCCTCCATCTGCTTGTCATAGTCCTTACGCTTCATGCGCTCGTTGTAAGGGTATGATGGATTGAGGATGTCGTCTTTGTCGGATTTCTCGATGGCCGAGCGGACATCCTTTGGCGCTTCTTTTCGAAAGTATTTTTCAATAGAGCCTTTTTCAGACCGGGCCATACCTCACCTCACAATAAAACCCATAACTTACTATGGATTAGCCGGCGAATTAACGCAAACCTGCCCTTTGGGCTGCGCGATCAATAGCTGCGGCGACTTCGGGGGCTGCGACGACCTGCGGCATGTGGCCGATGCCCTCAAGCTCCATCAGCTCTGCGCCGGGAATCTGTTCGATCAAGCGGTGCGAATGCCAACCAAGACCCACGGTGTCATCCGCAGTGCCGTGTACGATCTCGGTCGGTACGTCGATGTTCTTATAGCTGGGTTGCAGGGCGCGCACTTCTTCCAGAAGGTTGGCACGTTGCTTGGCGTTGGCGTGCATCGAAGCACGACGGATCGTTAAGCCAGTGCCAAAATGGTCTGCATATCCTTCAGGGGCCGTTTGTGGCGAGAAGACGCGATCCAAAGCTTGTTCGACATACCATTCCGGAACAAATGCACTGATTAACGGCAGCGCCAGTACGTTTCCTGTTGGTGTTGAGGCCATCTTGTTGAACCCATCAAGAGGTGTCTCCCACGGGATGGCAGCAGGCGCGATCAAGACCAGCGCTGAAAGGTTATCAGGACGCGTCACCGCCCATGCCAGAGACACAGCCCCCCCATAGCTTTGCCCCGCTACTATAGGTTTCTTGGCGCCAAGTTTTTCAGCCGCTTTTTGCAAGATTTCCGCTTGTTCTACAATGGTTTCCCCGTTGGTATTAAAGCTATCGCTATATCCCAGGCCGGGACGGTCGAACACGATAACCCGGTAGTTTTCGGCAAGGACCGGCGCCAGCGCAAAGGTCATGTCCCGTGTGTTGCCACTGGATCCATGGATCAAAACAACATCGGGGCCATTACCCATTATGACAGCGTGAATGCCGACGCCATCAACGTCGATGATCTGGCCCTCTGGTGGGAAAGCAGTTTCCGCGCGCGTCTTATTCTGCGACGCGCGCCAAGTGGTGACGACGGCAAGCACAATGACGAGCAAAAGAACTGTTATAAGCGCTTTAACGGCCAATGTTTTCCATCTCGAACGGGGTGGACTGATAAATCTCGTTGATCCAGTTACCGTAGAGCAAATGCGCATGGCTGCGCCATCGGTTCTGCGGCGGACGGCTTGGATCGTCGTCGGGGTAGTAGTTCATCGGCACGTTGATTGGGGTACCGTTCGCCACGTCGCGGTCATACTCCTGTTTCAGCGTATCACTGTCATATTCGAAGTGATTGAAGATATAGATCGCGCGATGGGCCTGATCCTCGACCAGGCACGGTCCGACTTCGTCACTGCCCAGCAGCGTTTTTAGCCCCGAGGCGGTGTCGATCTCGGATTGCTTCATTTCTGTCCAACGGCTGACAGGGATAACGCAATCGTCCGAAAAACCCCGTAAGAAGGGCGATGCGGGTGCTAGATTACTGTGACGGAAACACCCAAACGCCTTGGCGTCCAGGATGTGCTTTTTGACGCCGTGGAAATGATTGATCATCGCCATTCCACCCCAACAAACGCCAAAAGTAGAATGGACATTGGTCTGAGTCCACTCAAAGACTTCGCTGATTTCGTCCCAGTAGGTAACATCATTGAACTCAAGATGTTCGATAGGTGCACCGGTGATGATCAGGCCATCAAATTTTTGATCTTTGACCTCCTGAAACGGGCGATAGAACTCAGCCATGTGTTCGGCCGCAGTATTTTTCGTGCGATGCTCGGTCATGCGGATCAACGACAGGTCGATCTGCAAGGGCGTCGCGCCAATCAAGCGGGCGAATTGGTTTTCGGTCTGAATCTTTTTCGGCATCAGGTTCAGCAACCCGATCCGCAAAGGGCGAATATCCTGACGCATTGCCTGATCCTCGGCCATGACCATGACACCCTCTTTCGAGAGGACGTCGAATGCGGGCAGGTCGGAGGGAATCTTGATTGGCATCAGTGCAAGCCTTTGGAGTTACAGTGTAGAGGCGGTAATTAAGCGTGGTTAGCGCGGGTCTCAAGGGTGCGTTCGATCAACTCATCGAAATCACCTGCGTCACGAACGCTGTGCATGTCATTTGCAGTGACCGTCACGCCCCAATTGTCGGCCATCGCCTGATAGCGCGGTTGCCGATGCGCTAACGCGCGCGCATAGGTCCATCGGACAAAAGCATCTGGATCGACCTCGGTCGCGCTGCAGCCTTGTTCTGCCAGATATTCCTCCCAAACTCGTGTCAGGAACTCTGGCTGGTAGGACATCGGTTTAGGGGCCTTGTCGAACCTGCGGACCAACTCGGCGGTGTGGTCCTCATCGCCTTTTAACCAGATCATCAATGTCTGGCGCGACAATTCCGACAAGACGGGATCGCGAGCGTCCTCAGGATCAACCCACTCGCAGATGGAACCGCCGGTGTCGCAAATGAAATGCGGATATTGGTAGAGGCGCTTGGCACGATCAATGAAGTATTCGGTGTCCAGAAGAGCGTGAATTTCAGCCAGGCGAAACTGCTCCTGTCGGCGGCAATACTCCGACAGCTCCAACCCGCCGAGCGCAGGATTGCCCGGCTTGCCCAGGTAAGCGGCAACAGGGGTCAGGTTTTCGAACGAGATATTCGAGCCGATGTAAATCGAATCCGACAACAGAAGATCGCGCAGAAAAGGGACCTTCATGGCTTGGGCTTTGGCGTTATCGATAATGTACTCGCCCATGTAGCGTGTGCCGATGCGATAGTCGATCGAGTAGTGGAACCAGTCTCCAGAATCCCTCAGGACATTCGAGACATAGGTTTTGCCAAGCCCTGACATGCCGAAGAAAAGCACTTTCTTCCGCTCTGCGTCCCGCCACTCTTTCGCCGAATTGTAGATCATCGACCGCTATCCCTTTTTTAGACCTTGCTAATTCGGGGCAGCTGCGGCGTCAATCGCGCGCAGCGGATCGGTTAAGTATTAGCAACCCAAGTCCGAGAACAGCAAAACCTAGATATGCTTGTGCCGGAAGGGCTTCGTCCCTCAGGACACTGCCCAGCAGAATGGCGATGGGCGGAATGACAAGTGTTACTAACATCAGGTTTCCTGCACCGGCCATAGCCAGAACGCGGTAATACAAAAGATACGCACCTGCGGTCGCGACCAGGGCGTAATATGAGATCGCGGCCCACGTTAACGCAGGCAGATTGAGCACGGGTATCCCGTCGGTCATCAAGGTTATGGGAAGGATCACCACCGTAGCTCCAGTTAACATCCCCGCTGCTGCAACGGTTGGGGGAAGGTGCGAAAGCGTAACTCTCGCCCATGCGCTGGCGAAAGCGTATGACAGGGCGCCGGCAATGATCGCCAGTTGGGCGACGTTTTGTATGTTAAAGCTCGCAAAGTTCCGCCAGCCGATGGCGATAGTGACACCCAGAAAACCTAACCCGACACCAAGGGCGCGGGCTTTAGTCAGCCTTTCGTCCCGGAACAGCATGGCGGCTACCAATACACCGAAAACCGCCGTGGCCGCGTTGAGGATCGAGGTCAGCCCGGTGTCGATATACAACTGACCCCATGCCATAAGGGTGAATGGGATAGCGTTATTCAGCAGCCCCATGACAAGAAACGCACCCCATGTACGCAGGTCGGTCGGGACGCTTTGTTGTTTTGCCCAGACTATTAGCCACAATGCCAGCATCGCCCAGAACACACGATGCAGAACAGAAGTCATTACAGGGATTGTGTCCAAAGCGATGCGGATCGCCAAAAAGGATGCACCCCAGATCAACCCCAGAAGTAAAAGCTCGGCCCATGCGTGGCCAGAGAGATGTTTTTGATCAGCCATATGTTTGTTTCTCATATCGCCAAGGCTGGAGGCGACCCGAAACATGCGAAAAGGCCCCACCGATTGGGCGGGGCCTTTGAATGGTTTGGATTAACTTGATTAGTCCAGCGCGTAGGTCAGCTGCAGACCGACGCTCCAGGCCGAGTTTCCGCTGAACTCGCCGCCAGTGGTTGTGGTCGCGTCGCCGATATCTGTGTAGCGAATACCGCCCGAGATCTGAGCTTTCTCAATCGAGTAGGTGCCACCGACGCCGACGCTCCAGAAACCGTTGGTCGGGCCCAGGTTGGACACCTCGGAGCCTGTGTCTTTTTCATAACCAAAGGACAACGCACCCGAGAATTCTTCGGAAAACTGGTAGCCGACACCCAGTGTGTAGGTGAAGGTATCATCTGCGAAGCTCACAAGGTCTGTGTTAGCAAGGCTAGCGAAAACCTCTGGGGTCACATTGGCTTGCGGCCAATCTACCCACCGAACAGATCCAAAAACCAGTGTTTTTGGCGCTACGCCGGTTTGGAAATCCAGATTAACTGATTGTGGCGTCTCGACCCTAGTCGTCGATTCGGTCGGGACAACTATCACACCCGTCGGGCCAAGGCCGTTCACGGACTCTGTTGTGCTGATATCGTGGGTTATTTTGGAGTTGTAAACCAGTGATACACGTGCGGCAATTTCTGGTCGTTCCCAAGCAACACCAACTAGGTATCCGAAGTCTGTTGTGTTGTCGAATTCAACTTCGTACCCAGCTACGAATGGGACCGCGACTTCTGCCTCAATTCGTTGTCCGCGAACGCCACCAATCGCACTAAAGCCGCTGCCAATTTTGTAGCGAAGAACGGCTGTAAGTGCGTCCACGTCTGCATCAGCACGCAAAACGTCTTGACGACCAGCAGCCCCAAAAGGAACGTTCTGAGAAAGCGGGAAGTTCGACGGATATTCGACGTCTGCACCAAAGGGCTGGTCATAAAGAAGCGCAAAATCCAATTTATCCGTCAGGGCCCGTTTGTAGCCCAGACCCGGAGAGAAAAAGCTTTCACCGACGTTTCCGGAATCCACACCGTTCTGCTCACCGCTGATATCTGGGTTTGCGTAACCCAGGCGCGCCTGGACCACCGAACCGTCTTCGAAAATCAGGTTGATGCCCTGACCGCTGCGATCAAGTCCTGCGGCATGCACGCCAGTCGCGCCAACGCACAAAGCGCACGCTTGTAGAAGCGCCTTTTTCATGAATTTCCTCCCTTATACTTTCCTGTATGCTGCGCAGTGCTGTGATGTGAGTGCGCGCAGTGTGGTGTTTACTTATGATGCTCAATATTCACTCGGGGTTCATTTTAGCGTCAACTGGTGACGGTGCGTTACTTGCGCTGAGTGTCGCGAGGAACTGTTGCTAAACTGTTACGATTTTCGGCGTAAACGTTCAGAAAGATACCTGCAAAGATCACAACGGCCCCTAAAAGCGTCCAGTGATCCAGTGGTTCTTGGTAGAGAATCACCCCGACAATCGCGATTGTCGGCAGTCTGGCGAAGTCGAAAGGCACCACAACCGTGGCCGGAGCAATCGCCAGAGCGTTCGTTATACAGAAATGTGCAAGCAACCCAGCCAGCCCGACGAGCAGCAGGAAAGGGGCGGTTGATAATGTCGGCAAGGTGATCTGGCCATCGAATGCAGAAGCGGCAAACCCAAGGCCGGCCTGAATGACAGTCAGCCAGAACATAATGCACCCGATGCTTGCGAATTGGGTCAGTTTTTTTGTCGAGATCGTCGTCAGGGCAAAGAAGATCGCGGACATGGCGGCAGCCACAACGCCCGCGCTGAGGGGAACGGCCCCCGGTCGCGCCACAATGAGGATACCGAGGAATCCGATCAGGGCCGACAGGACCCGAGTTGTGGTCAAACGCTCACCCAGCAAGAGCGGGGACAACAGGATCACCCAGATGGGCTGCGTGAATTCAAGTGCAAACACTTGCGCCAGCGGAACAACCGAAACGGCGTAAAACCACAGGTTTTGCCCGGTGAAATGCAACACGTTCCGAATGCTGTGCAGCCCCAGCCTGTGCGTCGAGACCTGATGCCAACTACCGGTTGCCGTAAGAACAAGGCCGACGACGAAGATGCCGACAATGCTGCGGTAGAACATGATTTCGAACGTGTCATGCGTCACGCTCAGCTCGCGTCCGGCTACCGCCATTGAGGAAAACGAAGCGATCGCACCGAGCATCCATAAAGCGGCCTTGCCGATTTGCGGTCTGGAAGTATCCATGCAAGGCCCTGTTAACTCTGATGTGTATTGTTCTGATACGTAACCGGAAATCTGTCGCGCAGAAACAAAAAAGCCGGGCGATGGCCCGGCTTTTTGCGTCATTCCCATTCGATTGTGCCCGGAGGCTTCGAGGTGATGTCATAAGTGCATCGGTTGATCCCCTTGACCTCGTTGATGATCCGCGTGGCCGTCTCGCCCAGGAATTCATGGGTGAAGGGATAATAATCTGCGGTCATTCCATCGACCGAGGTCACGGCCCGCAGGGCGCAGGCATAGTCATAAGTGCGCCCGTCACCCATTACACCCACGGTGCGCACGGGCAGGATCGCCACGAAGGCTTGCCAGATCTCATCATAGAGCCCGTGCTTGCGAATCTGGTCGATATAGACCGCGTCGGCCTCGCGCAGGATCTCCAGCTTTTCGCGGGTGATCTCACCGGGGCAGCGGATCGCCAGACCGGGGCCGGGGAAGGGGTGACGACCGATGAAACTCTGCGGCAGGCCCAGTTCGCGGCCCAAAGCGCGTACTTCGTCCTTGAACAGCTCGCGCAGGGGTTCGACCAGCTTCAGGCCCATTTTCTCGGGCAGGCCGCCGACATTGTGGTGCGACTTGATCGTGACCGAGGGGCCGCCGGAAAAAGACACGGATTCAATGACATCGGGGTACAAAGTGCCCTGCGCCAGGAACTCGGCCCCGTCGATAGTGTCAGCGTGTTTCTGGAACACGTCGATGAACAGCTTGCCGATGATCTTGCGCTTAGTCTCGGGGTCGGACTGGCCTTCCAGTTCGCCAAGGAACAGGTCTGCTTCATCGGCGTGGATTAGCTGGATGTTATAGTTGTCGCGGAACATGCCGACGACTTCCTCGGCCTCGTTCTTGCGCAGCAACCCATGGTCGACGAACACACAGGTCAACTGGTCGCCAATCGCCTCGTGGATCAGGATCGCGGCGACTGAGCTGTCGACGCCGCCGGACAGACCGCAAATGACCTTTTTGTCACCGACCTGCTCGCGGATTTTCTCGATCATCTGTCCGCGATAGGCGCCCATCGTCCAGTCGCCGCTGAACCCGGCCAGTTTGACGAAATTCTCATACAGTTTCGCACCTTTGGGGGTGTGGTGCACCTCGGGGTGGAACTGTACTGCATAGAAATGGCGTGCGCTGTCGGCGGTGATGGCAAAGGGCGCATTTGGAGACGTCCCGAACACCTCAAACCCCGGAGCGATTTCACTGACGTGATCGCCATGGCTCATCCAGACCTGCTCGTCACCCTCGGCGAACCAACCGTCCAGAATGTCCAGCTGACCCTTGGGTGTCACGAAAGCACGTCCGAACTCGGCAGTGCCGTGGCCGCTTTCGACCTTGCCACCCAGTTGGTGCATCATCACTTGCTGGCCGTAACAGATGCCAAGGATCGGCACGCCATAGTCGAAAATTTCTTGCGGGGCGCGGGGCGACCCCTCACGCGTAACGCTGTCCGGTCCGCCTGAGAAGATTACAGCCTTGGGTGCCATCTGGCGCACAAAGTCCATAGTAACATTCTGGTAGGGGTGGATTTCGCAGTAGACGTTAAGCTCGCGCAGGCGACGGGCGATAAGCTGCGTTACCTGGCTGCCGAAGTCGATGATCAATAGGCGGTCATGGGATGTCTGGCTCATGGTTGGCTATTAGGTTGCACGGCGGCTATGTGCAAGCGTTATGACGGGCTTTTCGGCCAAAGGGTGAGAGAGGACGGAGCAATGACAGCAATTCGGTTTACCAGCGCAATTCCGGCGGACGCGGGGGCGATCTCTGACTGCATCGCAGCCGCGTATTCCAAAGCGCGCGAATCCATCGGCGATCTGCCGGACGTCACTGCAGGCATCTCACAGGAGATTGCCGAAAATCAGGTCATTCTGGCTTGGGCTGAGACCGGTCTGGGCGGGGTAATCATCTACACTCAATCCGGGATGGCAATGAAAGTGATCAATCTGGCTGTCGCGCCCAGCAGTCAGGGAAAAGGCATCGCCGGGAAATTGCTGAACCGGGTTGAGGATGCTGCGCGCGAAGCCGGATGCACCCTGATGGTATTGCGCACGCACCGGCTGATGCGAGATACCCGAGCGATCTATGCGCATCTGGGTTGGATTGAATCAGAAGTCAGCGGAAATTCCGTGGCCATGCAAAAAACACTCGAAGCAGATTAGCCCATCGATTCCGATTTTTCACTGCCTCGATGAGAAGCACGGCTGACATCTGCCCGGTAACTCCAGATCGCGATGAGGGACCAGCAAAGTATGTAGAAAATGCCTGTGAGAATAAGAAACTCACCGGGAATGGGGCCGACATCCGCTCGATCGAGGGCCTGATGAAAACTTTCAACCGGTGTCGGATGGACCGAAATCTTGACGCAAAAGGCAAGGCTCTGGATCAGTAAAATCCACAGATAATTCCTTCGGATTCGCCGCCCGATCGCGATCATCAGGCTGACGTGGTAGCGTGGGTGCAAATAGTCCTGAGCCAAAACCTTTTGCCAGTTCTCTTCCATGTGAAGATCGCCGTCATACAGAAGTGGTGCGTAGAAATGGGTTTCCAGCCATCTGGCCCGGGCGCGCCAAACATTGAAATACCGGTAGCGCCGCGCTTCGAGCATCAGGAAAAGGATAATCAGTACGCCAACAAGTACCAGTGGAAGCGGCGAAGCCTCGGGCGATGAAAAAGAAATCGACAGTGCAACGCCCAACGTGACAACTGCCCAGTTGGTCGTGGTGTCCAGCCGTGTGCGCCAGATCGTGCTCCGGTAGACTTCGCCGCGGTATAGGTGCGCAACTGCACCAATCTCGGCCGCGTCCAGACTTTTTCGTTCCGCAGATGGGCCCGCGGCGTGAGGCGTTTCCGAATCCATGCTTACATCTTGAGCATTCGTGAAATTGGGTCAAAACAAAAGCGAATGGCTGATCATGTCGCTTTTACCCCTATTGCGACGTAATCCACGTCTGGTGACTCCGGCTGTTCCGGTAACACAATGTCCAACGTGAACATGTTTAACGGGATCATCTCATGACAGAGGCAAACACCCGACGCAGAGCCAGAAGCGGTGGCGGGGCCGCCCGCCGGGCCGAGCGTACCGCGGTTCGTATCGAAACGGCGAAGTATATCGAGCGCAATATTCCGAACTTTGAAGTTCTGAACGAGGAAGCGCTAGAAATTATCGAAAGCAACGCTGAAACCATTCTGGCCGAGGTTGGCGTCAACTTTGTCGACAACCCCGCTGCACTAGAGCGCTGGAAGAACGCCGGTGCCGACATTGATGGCGAGCGTGTGCGTATCCCCCGAGGGTTGGCGCGTGAACTGATCAAAACCGCGCCCAGCGAATTCACGCAGCACGCGCGAAACCCAGAAAAATCGGTGGTTGTCGGCGGCCGCAACCTGGTTCTTGCACCAGTTTATGGCCCTCCATTTGTGCGTGATGCGCAGGGTGGCCGTCGTTATGCGACCATGGATGATTTCAACAAGTTCGTGAAACTGGCCTACATGTCCAAGTGGTTGCACCACTCGGGTGGTACGGTCTGCGAACCCACGGACATCCCGGTCAACAAGCGTCACCTGGACATGCTGATGGCGCATATGACTTTGTCGGACAAGCCGTTCATGGGCTCGGTCACCGATCCCAGCCGCGCGCAGGACTCGGTCGAGATGTGCGAGATTCTGTTCGGCAAAGAGTTCGTGCAGGAAAACACCGTCATGACCTCGTTGACCAACATCAACTCGCCGATGACCTTCGACGATGTGATGATGGGTTCGCTGGAGGTTTACGCCGCGAACAATCAAGCCTGCATCATCTCGCCCTTCATCGTGGGCGGTGCGATGGCTCCGGTTTCGGTAGCGGGGACGCTGACGCAAGTTCTGGCCGAGGTGCTGGCCGGCGTCGCCTATAGCCAGATCATCCGTCCCGGCGCACCAGCGATCTTTGGCGCGTTTGTGTCGTCGATTGACATGAATTCGGGCGCACCAACCTTCGGGACGCCTGAGGCGTCTTTGGTTACCTATGGTGCGGGTCAGCTGGCACGTCGCCTTGGGTTGCCATACCGGTCAGCAGGGTCGTTCTGCGGCTCGAAACTGCCCGACGCGCAGGCCGCATATGAAACCGCGAACTCGCTGAACATGGGGCTGATGGCCGGTGTTAACTTTATGTTGCATTCCTGTGGCTGGCTGGAAGGTGGTCTGGTGGCGGACTTTGAAAAGTTCGTCATGGATGCTGATCAGTTGGGTGTTCTGCACGGCGTGGCCAAAGGCGTCGCCTTTGACGACAACGCACAGGCGATGGATGCGATACGCGAAGTGGGCCCTGGTGGTCACTACCTTGGCTGCGACCACACGCAGGCCAACTTCAAGGACGCGTTCTGGAAATCGGAACTGCTTGACTATAAGCCGTTCGAAACCTGGGAAGATGAAGGCGGTCGGGATACACGGCAACTGGCCACTTCGCGGGTCGAACATCTGCTGGCAAACTACCAGCAGCCGCAGCTCGACCCGTCGATCCATGCCGCTCTGAATGAGTATATCGAGAAGAAAAAGGCCTCTATGCCCGACGCCTTTGCCTGATCACTGATATTGCGCGGCGCGGCTGGCTTTGTACAGCTGCGCCTCGCCCAAAAGCGCGATTAACAGGTCCAGATGGCGGACCAGAGAATAGGCGGCGTCTTCGGCCAGCCTTTGCGCGTTTACATCTTTCTCCATTTCCATCAACTGCATGAGTGCCGCGCCAGATCCGGGCAGTGCACCATAGCCCAACAGGCGTTGAAGATGACGATCTCGATCGTAGTCTTGCGCTCCGTGTTTTGCGGCCCGCGCCAGCAAACGAGGGCGGCGAAGAGCAGCTATCATGGTCATCAGGTCCTGCATGTCGGGGTTCCTTGGTCCGAGTAAAAGTTGCCCTCTTTGTCACACAACCTAAACGGGCGTTGCCTCAACTGCATTCCCTCCGAACGATGGTTTCATGAGTGTTTATGATTTTGAAGCAAATCTGGTTTTCGTCCCTGTTGGTTAACGAACGAGTAACGAAAGCGGCTCTAGTTAGAATTGGTTAACACATTTATCGGGGGCGATTGGGAACGGAATTGTTTTGTCGACGAGGGCAAGTAACTATGGAAAATAACGTGGCTTTTACCATTCCGGCTTGGGTACCCGAAGGGGCGCAGAGGTATCTCGCGCATACCGAAACCGGCCAGTCGATCCGCGATATAGCGCGGTCAGCGGGGTGCCATGCGTCGACCATACTCAGACAAATTCGCCGGATTGAGATGCGGCGAGACGATCCGCTGGTGGATGCCGCGCTTCAGACGCTGGCGGAGGCTCATTTTTCGGACACAGCTCAACAGAATTGCGCCTTTCCGGCCGCTCAGGAAGACGATCTTGCTGCGGCCGAGGAAAAATTCAATCGAGAGGCGATGCGCGTTCTCAGGCGGCTTTGCGAAACTGGGTCAGTTCTAGCCGTGGCCGAAGAAATGGATAAGGCCGTTGTGGTGCGCGATGCGGGTGACAGCGGTACCACGCGGACGGCTGTAGTGGATTGCAAAACCGCTCAAGCCTTGGCTTTGAAGGACTGGATCACGTGCGATAACCCCGGACGAATTTCACGTTATCGGATTTCGACTTCGGGTCGTGCTGCGCTTAGCCAGCTTGTGGCCGAGGCGGAAAACAAGGCACGTAACCGAAATGATTTCGGGTTGGCTGAGGCACAAGCGCCGTTTCAGACGGCCTCATCCCTTGCGCAAATGGGCGCTGCAAAGACAGAACGTCCACGGCGCATACGGTACAGCGCCGCTGAAAGCCCTCTGATCGCCTTGGCGCGGCGTCGGGATCGGGACGGAAAACCTTTTCTGGACGAAGCACTTGTTCGGGCGGGTGAGAGGCTGCGTGAGGATTTTGAACTTGCTCAGATCGGTCCTCAGGTCGCGCAGAACTGGGATCATTTCCTAACGGCAGGAGGGCGCGGCAGTTTTGGCGCGGGTGTGAAAGACGGGCGGGGTTCGTCCGATGCGCGCGATCGGGTCGAGCGGGCTCTGTCCGACCTAGGGCCGGGACTCAGCGATGTTGCACTGCGCTGCTGTTGTTACCTGGAGGGTTTGGAACTGGCCGAAAAACGTATGGGGTGGTCTGCACGCTCGGGCAAAATTGTGCTGCGGATTGCACTTCAACGGTTGAAACGCCACTATGAGAGCCAAGCAGAAAAGAGCCGGATGATCGGCTAGCGCGATAATTTGCGGTTGCGGATAATGCGCGTTCAGATAATCAGGGGTTATGAATTTTACGCTCCGACAACTTCTATATTTCAGCGCAGTGGCCGAACAGCGAAATTTCGGCAGGGCGGCGCAGAAATGCAACGTGTCACAACCCGCCCTGTCAGTTCAGATCAAAACGCTTGAGGAAACGCTGGGCGGCCCGCTGTTTGAACGGCAAGCGCGGGACATCCTGTTAACCCCGTTGGGGCGGGATGTTCTGGACTATGCGCAGCAGGTTTTGGGGGCTGCTAATCGTCTCGACCAGTTTGCTCGGGATCATTCGGGCGGTCACCGGTCTTTGTCGATCGGGATCATTCCGACGATTGCACCCTATATTCTACCCGGTGTCTTAGCAGGATTGCGGACGATGGACGTTTCGTTGCGCGTGCAGATTCGCGAGGCGCGCACCGATCGACTGTTGGACATGCTACGGGCTGGTGACATTGATGCGGGGGTCATGGCTCTGCCCTCGGGCGGCTCTGAGTTGTTCGAGCAGCCTTTGTTCGAAGACAGGTTTTTACTGGCGGGCAGTGCTGGCCGGTTGCAAACCATGCAGCGCGACACCGAGGCTTTGCGACCGGTGGACCTTCAAACCACTCAGTTGATGCTTTTGGACGACGGGCATTGCCTGACGGATCAGGCACTGGAGGTCTGCGGTCAGGACCGCAGCAGCGGCTTGATTAATATGGGGGCTTCTTCGCTGGCGACATTGTCGCGTCTTGTTGCCGAGGGATTTGGTTTGACCTTGATGCCGGAACTGGCCGCGCAGGCTGAGATTGGTGCTGTGCGCGGTCTGAGCTTAAAGCGTTTCGGCGCACCACAACCCTTCCGTACCGTAGGTTTGGTGCGCCGGATTTCTACCCGGGGTGAAGACTGGTTTGACAGTCTGGCCGGGGTCATCCGAGCTGTCGGAACGGATATCGTGTCAGCCACGCGGACATGAAAAGACCCGCCAACAGGGCGGGTCTTGCAGAGGTACTCAAAGTCGCGATCAGGTCAGAGTTAGTTCTTTCTCTGCTACCAGATGCGTCATCAGGTTTTCCGGAGATGACACGCCATAGGGGTCTTCGGGGCAGTTATCCATCAGTCCGGGCTCTTCGAACCACGCTTCGACAACGCCGTCGGTGATGATGGCCGCATAGCGCCACGAACGCATTCCGAATCCCAGATTGTCTTTGTCGACCAGCATCCCCATCTTTCGTGTGAACTCACCCGATCCATCGGGAATGACCTTGACGTTCTTCAAGCCCTGATCTTGCGCCCATTTGTTCATGACAAAGCTGTCATTGACCGACATGCAGTAGATCTCATCAATGCCGTTTTCCTTGAAGTCGGCAAAGCCGTTTTCAAAACCGGGCAGTTGGTAGGTCGAGCAGGTGGGCGTGAATGCACCGGGTAACGAGAACAGGATCACGCGCTTGCCGGCGAAGTAATCTGCGGTGGTCTTGTCTTCCCAGCGATAGGGGTTGGGGCCTTCGACGGCCTCGTCACGCACGCGGGTGCGGAAGGTCACTTTCGGCAGCTCGGTCCCGGTCTTCATGTTCAAATTCCTGTGATTCCTGTGTGAATTGAGGCGGATTTAAAACAGTTCTAAATGTGCTTCAATGCGATTGTTTTCGCAGATGCGAATTTCCTGATATTTATTGGAAGACGCTGAAATACTGCGATAATCGATTGAATCAGTACAGCCAGTATTCTGCGGATGCATGGTGCGCGGTCATGGCAGCTATGCACGGGTGGGCTAGCTTGTTACACAGGAATGTACTAAATCCCACTCAAGTGACCCTAAGTCAGGAAAGCCGCCGTGCGTGATCTGAAGATCCCCGAACAACGTCATCCCGAAAAAGCGCATCGTCAGGACAATGCGCAGCCGAAAAAACCGAAATGGATTCGGGTGCGGGCACCGGGAGGCAAGGGCTACGCAGAAACGCACAAGATTATGCGTGAAAACAATTTGGTCACCGTCTGCGAAGAAGCTGGGTGCCCGAATGTCGGCGAATGCTGGAGCCAGGGCCACGCCACCATGATGATCATGGGCGAAATCTGTACCCGTGGCTGCACCTTCTGCAACATCGCCACTGGTCGCCCTGATGAACTGGACGCGTTCGAGCCGGGCCGCGTGGCCCATGCGGTTCAAAAGCTGGGGCTAAACCACGTGGTTATCACTTCGGTGGACCGTGATGATCTTGCCGATGGTGGGGCCGAGCATTTTGCGCAGACCATCCGCGCCGTGCGTCATCGCTCGCCCAAGACCACGATCGAGATTCTGACCCCCGATTTTCTGAAGTGTGATCCTGCGGTTCTGGAAACCGTGGTCGAGGCCAAGCCGGATGTTTTCAACCACAATCTGGAAACCGTTCCCGGCCTCTACCCGCAAGTCCGCCCCGGTGCGCGCTATTTCCACAGCCTACGCCTTTTGCAGCGGGTGAAAGAGATGGACCCCTCGATCTTCACCAAATCCGGCATCATGGTCGGTCTGGGTGAGGGCGAGCAAGAGGTTCGGCAGGTTATGGATGACATGCGCGCTGCCGATATCGATTTCCTGACCATTGGCCAATACCTACAGCCGACGCCAAAACATCACGGTGTTGACCGCTTTGTAACGCCAGAGGAGTTCGCGTCATACGAGAAGGCTGCTTTTGGTAAAGGTTTCCTGATGGTATCGGCGACTCCGCTAACGCGTTCGTCCTATCACGCAGGTGACGACTTTGCGCGCCTGCGTGACGCTCGTCAGGCAAAGCTCGAACAAGGGTGAGCCCCGAGGCGTTGGCCCGGCTGACCCGGCTGCGGCACGAATTGCATCAATATCCTGAATTGTCCGGGCAGGAGGCCAAAACGGCCGCCCGGATCGCTGATGAATTGCGCGCGCGCGATGCCGATCAGGTATTGACCGGGATCGGCGGGCATGGCGTGGGTGGAATATTCGACAGCGGCCATCCCGGGCCCACAGTGGCGATAAGGTGCGAGCTGGACGGGCTGCCGATTCAGGAAATATCGGATGCAGGCTATGCCTCGCGCGTGGCGGGTAAGGGACATCTGTGTGGCCATGATGGCCATATGGTCATGGTTTTGGGCGTAGCGGATCATCTGGCGAAAGCCCGCCCGCAAAAGGGCCGCGTGGTTCTGATCTTTCAACCCGCCGAGGAAACCGGGCAGGGGGCTGCAGCCTTTCGCGCTGATCCTCAGTTCGCGTCCATCGCGCCGGACCATGTATTTTCGTTGCACAATCTGCCCGGCCTTGCGCTGGGTGAGGTTTTGCTGTGTGCAGGCCCTGCCAACTGTGCGTCACGCGGGATGAGAGTGGTGCTTAAGGGTAAGACCTCGCACGCAGCGGAACCGCAGGATGGAGTCTCTCCGGCAAAAGCGCTTGCGTCTTTGATTCCGCAACTTGCTGGTTTGGGATCGGGCGGCGCACTGAATGCCGATTTCGCCCTGACCACTGTGACCCATGCCCGGCTGGGCGAACCCACGTTTGGCGTCGCTCCGGGCGCGGCCGAGCTGTGGGTGACGCTGCGCACCGTATCCGACGCTCGGATGCAGAACCTGATCGCCGAAGCCGAAGGGCTTGTCATTCAAACCGCAGAAACCCAGGGTCTTGCGGTTGAAATCACCTATGAGGATGTGTTCGAGGCCTGCACAAACAATGCGCAGGCTGTATCCACTGTAGCTGAGGCCTGCGCCGCGCTCGGCGTTCCTTGTACTTTTACGACGGAACCCCAGAAATTTTCCGAGGATTTCGGACAGTTTGGCAAAAGCGCCGCGGCGGCGATGTTTTGGCTGGGTGCCGGACAAGCGCACCCGCAATTGCACAACCCGGACTATGATTTTCCGGATGCGCTGATCCCTGTAGGGGTAGATGTATTCAGTGCGGTAATTCGATCTCTTGTAGGCTGAGCCCTCAGTTTACAAGATCACCGACAATTCCAACGGCATCAATAACTGTCTTTGTGTCATCGGATATCGACAGGATTTCGTCATCTACGCGGATATACCGCTGACCGGCGGGCAGGGGTTTCAACTTCCAACCATCCAGATCGTCAAGATAGTCAAAATCCAAGTCATTAGGGATTTTCTGACCTCGCGTATAACGCTTGATCTGTCCGGGCGGAACACCGACGCCTTTATTTGTTTTTACCGACTTTTCAATTTTCGACTTGTCGGGGCCTTTACCTTTGCCCTTGTTGTCCTTTGCTTCCGCAATTCCAACTGTTGCGGCTAGCGCAAAAGCCGCCAGAACCCCAATAGACAGTGTTTTCATATGTATAAAACCTCCCAAAGTACTCGAATGGTAGTCGCTTGCTGGGAGGAATGTCCAATAATATTCCAATAGATGAATTTTTAGGAAGCTTAACCACTGCTCCTTGCACAAGATGGATAGGTCAGAAGGCCGCTCAGTCTTCGACAAATCGAACCTTACCGATAAACGGCAGGTTGCGGTTGCGCTGCGCGTAGTCGATGCCGTAGCCCACGACAAACTCATCAGGGATTTCAAACCCGATCCAGTCTGAGCGGAAATCGACCTCGCGGCGGCTGGGTTTGTCGAGCAAGGCGATGGATTTCAGCCGCGCGGGTTTACGGCTGCGCAACAGTTTGGTCACGTGGTTCAGGGTGTGGCCAGTATCGACGATATCTTCGACGACCAACACATCGCGTCCTTCAATTGCGCCGCGCAAGTCCTTGAGAATACGCACTTCACGGCTGCTCTCCATCGAGTCGCCGTACGAGGACGCCTCAAGGAAATCGACCTCGATCGGCAGATCCAGCTCGCGCACAAGATCGGCGATGAATACAAAACTGCCGCGCAACAGACCCACAACAACCAGCTTGTCGGTGTTGCCGAATTCCTGCGTGATCTCGCGGCAAAGTTCTTCGATCCGGGCGGCGATGGCCTTGGCCGAGATCATCTCATCTATCACATATGCGCGTTCTGTCATCACTGCCCCCTTGATCTTTGGCGCGCAACATACGACATGACGCGCCATTGTCACCTGCAAATAGCGGACCGCCATGCCGACCCATTCCGAGACACGTCACCTGCCGTATACCGCTCAGCAGATGTATGACCTTGTCGCGGATGTGGCCAAATACCCGCAGTTTTTGCCGTGGTGCGCAGCGGCCCGGATCAGGCGCACTTACGCGGCGGGCGAGGCCCAGGTGCTAGAGGCCGATCTTGTGATTTCCTTCAAAGTGTTCCGCGAACGGTTCGGCAGTCGTGTGACGCTACACGCCGAGGATCGCCGGATCGACACCGAGTATCTGGACGGGCCGTTCAAATACATGAAATCCGACTGGCAGTTCGAAGACGCGGCTGATGGGGGCTGTAACATCTCGTTTCACGTGGATTTCGAGTTCAAGAACGCCATCCTGCAAGGCATCATCGGCGTCGTGTTCAACGAGGCCATGCAGCGGGTGGTCAAAGCCTTCGAGGCCCGCGCCGCAGATTTGTACGGCTGAGGCTTTACCCATCCCCGGCGCACGCTAGACTGCGCCGCATGAGTGATTTTACCAACACGTTGGCCGGGTTCGCGGCCGGTCCAGTTTCCACGTCGCTTGAGGCGCGTGTTGTTACGTCTTTGTCCGTTCTGGATTGGCTTGCGGTCGGGCGGGCAGGCGCGGATGAGCCCGTTTCGCAAACCGTGCGTGCCTTGGTTCTGGACGAGGGCGGCGCGGCACAGGCGCATCTGTTCGGAGGTGGGGCCGCGCCCTTGCGTGGGGCGGCGCTGGTCAACGGGACGGTGTCCCATGCGCTGGATTATGACGACACCCATTTCGCCCATATCGGCCATCCGTCCGTTGCTATTCTGCCTGCGGCCCTGGCGCTTGGGGAATGGGACGACCGCATTCTGGTGGATGTCCTCGAGGCCGCTTTGGTGGGGATGGAGGTCTCGATCCGCGTGGGTCTCTGGCTGGGCCGCGACCATTACCAGGCCGGGTTTCATCAGACCGCGACCGCCGGAGCCTTCGGGGCAGCTGTCGCGGCAGGCCGCATCCTGCGGTTTGATGCGCGGCAAATGCGCAAGGTTCTTGGCCTGACGGCGACCCGCGCGGCGGGGCTCAAGGCGCAATTTGGCACGATGGGCAAACCCTATAACGCCGGGCTTGCGGCCTCAGCCGGGGTCGAGGCGGCGTTGCTGATCGCTAAGGGGTTCGAGCCCAGTGCAGATGCTTTGGAAGGCCCATATGGTTTTGGGGCCACGCATCAGGGGCAGAGCGATGTGCAGACCGCTCTGGACGGATTGGGCGAGGATTGGCTGTTCACATCCGTCAGCCACAAGTTTCACGCTTGCTGCCACGGTCTGCACGCGGCACTTGAGGCCGCGCGCGCGTTGGATATTGCCGAACCCGAAGTGGCCGAGATCACGGTCAAGACCCATCCGCGCTGGATGAGCGTGTGCAACCAGATGTCTCCGACCACCGGGTTGGGGGCCAAGTTCTCATATCGGACGGTGATTGCGATGCAGGCGCTGGGATATGATACCGCCTTGCCCGCCAGCTATTCCGAGAAAACCTGCGCCGATCCGCGCCTGACATCGCTGCGCGACCGCGTCACGGTCGAGGAGGATGAAACGCTGTCCGAGACGCAAGCCCACCTGACCCTGTTGCGCCGTGACGGCGCGCGCAAAGAAGCCAGCCATGATCTGCTCTCCCCAATGCCTCTGTCCGAGCGCGAGGACCGGGTGCGCGGCAAAGCCGCCAAGCTGATCGGAGGTGACGAGGCGGACGCGATCTGGTCGATGCTGCGCACCGGAGGTCGCGCCCGCGATCTGGCGGCATTGCTAGTGGATTAGACCACGCGCCAATGCAGCGGGAATCCTGGGTCGAAGACCGTAACCGCGCCATCACCGGACTCGATCTTATCTGGATACAAAACCGGTTCGCCCTTGGTCATCGTGATCGTGTCCTCATTCACCGGCAGGCCATAGAAGCCCGGACCGTTGAGCGAGGTGAACCCTTCCAGCTTGTCCAGCGCCCCTTCACGGTCGAACATCTCGGCCACCAGTGACATCGTGTTCGTCGCGGTGAAGCACCCGGCGCAGCCACAGGCCATCTCCTTGTTCGCATCCGTATGCGGGGCGCTGTCGGTGCCCAGAAAGAACCGCGCATCGCCCGAGGTCGCAGCGGCCAGCAGCGCCAGCCGGTGTTCCTCGCGCTTGGCGACGGGCAGGCAGTAGTAATGCGGCTTGATCCCACCGACCAGAATATGATTGCGGTTGATGATCAGATGATGCGCTGTGATCGTCGCGCCCAGATCAGTGTCATTGGCTTTGACATAGTCCACGCCGTTCGCGGTTGTGATGTGCTCCATCACCACGCGTAAGCCGGGGGTCGACTTACGGATCGGGTCCAGAACACGGTCGATGAACACGGCCTCGCGGTCGAAAATGTCGATGTCAGAGTCCGTGACCTCGCCATGCACACACATAGGCAGGCCAATCTCGGCCATCTTTTCAAGCACCGGACGTATCTTGCCGAAATCCCGCACGCCCGAGGCCGAGTTGGTCGTGGCCCCCGCCGGATACAGCTTGCACGCCTTGATCAGCCCGCTGGCATGGGCGGCGGCGACGTCTTCGGCATCCGTGTCCTCGGTCAGATAGAGGGTCATCAGCGGCTCAAAGTTCATCCCGTCGGGCAGCGCGGCCAGAATGCGGTCGCGATAGGCGGCGGCCTGATCGCCGCGCACCACGGGCGGTACGAGGTTCGGCATGATAATCGCGCGGGCGAAATGACGCGCGGTTTCGGGCAAGACGGCTTCTAGCATTGCGCCATCGCGCAGATGCAGGTGCCAGTCGTCGGGGCGGCGGAACGTCAGGGTATCGGTCATGGCCCCCGGCTAGCACAGTGCGCGCAGCCGTGAAAGGCCCGGAATGCACGGCTGCCCCTTGTCAACATGCCCGAACGTCGTAACTCCTTGCAATGCCCCGGTCTTGACGCGCGCGCGCCGTCGTGACCTGTTGGGCGCACAGGAGGGGACCATGACGCAGACACATTCGATCGACGCCGTTCAGACCATGCTGGGCGATCAGGGCTATGTCTGCGGAAGGGCCTTGGCCACGGTCGTCTTCCTGTCGCTGAAACTGGGCCGCCCGTTGTTTTTGGAGGGCGAGGCCGGGGTCGGCAAGACCGAGATCGCCAAGGCGCTGGCCACCGGGCTGAACCGTCGCCTGATACGCCTGCAGTGTTACGAGGGGCTGGATGCGTCCTCCGCCGTTTACGAATGGAACTTCCCGGCGCAAATGGTGGCAATCCGCACCGCCGAAGCCTCAGGCGGTGCCGACCGGGGCGCGCTGCAATCCGAGCTGTTTTCGGACGACTACCTGATCGAACGCCCGCTGCTGCAGGCCATGCGCCCAGACGAACACGGCGCGCCGGTTCTGCTGATTGATGAGCTGGACCGCACGGATGAACCGTTCGAGGCGTTCCTGCTGGAGGCGCTCAGCGATTTTCAGGTCACGATTCCCGAACTTGGCACCGTCAAAGCGCCGGAACCGCCCATCGTCATCGTGACCTCAAACCGCACGCGCGAGGTGCATGACGCCCTGAAACGCCGCTGCCTCTACCACTGGGTTGACTACCCCGATTTTGAGCGCGAGATCGAAATCCTTCACGCCCGCGCACCCGAAGCGGCACAAGCGCTCAGCCGTGAGGTAGTGGCCTTTGTCCAGCACCTACGCACAGAGGATCTGTTCAAGAAACCCGGCGTGGCCGAAACCATCGATTGGGCCAAATGCCTCCTGGCGCTGGATGTGATCAACCTCAGCCCCGAGGTGATCGGTGACACGCTGGGCGCGATCCTGAAATATCAGGACGACATCCAGAAACTCCAAGGGTCTGAGGCAAAACGTATTCTGGACGAAGCCAAAGCCACGCTCGAACCGGTGTGATGGCTGAGCAGCTTCCCCTAGATATCCCAGATGACCCCAAACTGGCGCAGAACATCACCCATTTCGCGCGGGCCCTGCGCAAGGCGGGCTTGCCCATAGGTACGGGCCGTGTTGTCGATGCCATCCGCGCGGTGCAGGCTGCCGGGTTCTCGGAAAAGCAGGATTTCTACTGGACCCTGCACGCCTGTTTCGTGAACCGCCCCGAACATCGCACCGTGTTCGCTCAGGTCTTTCGCATGTATTGGCGCGACCCGCAGTATATGGAGCATATGATGGCCATGATGCTGCCGGCGATCCGGGGTGTTCAGGAAGACCGCAAGGCCGACGCGGGCGAAAAGCGCGCGGCCGAGGCGCTGTTGGACGGTGTCGAACGCGATCAGCCAGAGACGCAAGACACGGGCGAAGAAACTGAGCTAGAGATCGACGCCTCACAAACCGCCTCGACCGAGGAACGCCTGCGCAGTCTGGACTTTGAACAGATGAGCACGGCTGAGATCGCTCAGGCCAAGCGCATATTGGCTCGTATGACGCTACCCGTAAAACCAATCGAATCCCGGCGCGGTCAAGCCAGCCATGTAGGGCAAAGGATCGACCGCGCCCGCACTTTGCGCGCCGCCATGCGCCAGGGTGGAGAGTTGCACGAAATCGCCCGTCAGAAACCCCGAACCCGCTGGCCCAATCTGGTGGTGCTGTGTGATATCTCGGGCTCGATGAGCCAATACAGCCGCATTATCCTGCATTTTCTGCACTCGGTCTCGAACGCGAAAGGCGCTGGATGGGCCAAAGTTCACGCGTTCACTTTCGGGACGCGGCTGACCAATATCACCCGCCACCTGCATCAACGCGATGTAGATGCCGCTTTGGCCGCCGCTGGGGCGGAAGCGCAGGATTGGGAGGGCGGCACCCGCATCGGCGAATGCCTGCACGCGTTCAACCGCGACTGGTCGCGGCGCGTCATGGGGCAGGGTGCGGTGGTTCTGTTGATCTCGGACGGATTGGACCGGGGCGAACCGCAAGCGCTGGGGAAAGAGATGGAGCGTCTGCACCTTTCCGCCCGCCGTCTGATCTGGCTGAACCCACTGCTGCGCTGGGACGGGTTTGCACCTAAGGCGCAGGGCGTGGCCGCGATGCTGCCGCATGTGGACAGCTTTCGGGCCGGGCATTCGATTGCTTCGCTTGAGGATCTGGCCGAGGTCATCTCGAAACCCGATGACATGGGTGAGAAAGCGCGGTTGATGACCGCGCTTTCAAGTTAGAGTTAACTTAACTTAGCTGCTCTTCGTTGCACTTGCGGGCCATTTCCATGGCCTTGTAGGTGCCAGTCAGATCCACGGTGAAGGCAAATTCCTTCTCGGGGAAGACAAGCATCACCTTTTGCTTGGCGATGTCTTCAGCGAATTGGGGATCATTGGACAGAACGTAACCGCCCGAATACCCCTTGGTGATGTTACCTTTCATGCCGGTGGCTTCACCGATATAGAGGTTGTCGCCCAGCAAAATCGCCACGGCCTCTGTATCGCCGCGCTTGATGTCGGTTTTTTCTTTGGTGAAGACGCCCACATAGCCAACGCCGCGATCTTCGGTTAGCCCCATCTGAACCACGTTTTCGGCGTCATCGATGGCCTCAATCAGGCAGGATTTCTTGTCCTGATCAATGAATACCTTCCAGCCCTCGACCTCGCCATAGCGCAGGAATGTATCTGCACTGACTGCCGTGGATGCCAAAAGTCCGATTGCTGTTCCGAGTGCAAAAATGCGTTTCAACTCTTTGTCTCCCTTGTGAAAATTAAATATGCGCATACTGGAATGCAGTAGATGTATGTGTAGGCTAGAATCTGCTCTGCAGACAATCAATGCTTTGCAGAAAATGGTAAAAACTCAGCCAATTCGCGCCGAAGCCTGACTGCGGCGTCTGACCTTAAAGTCGGGGTTCCTTTTCATCTGGCCAAACCTGCCTATGTTGGGTCAAAGCACTATGGGAGGGCGCAATGGACAGATTCGACAACAGCCCAGAAACGGCCTTGCGCTGGTTCAGCAATGGCAAAAAGGCCGCGCTCGCCACCGTGGTTGAGACGTGGGGAAGCGCCCCGCGCCGTGTAGGCGCGCAGCTGGTCATTGGCGGCGATGGTCGGATCGAAGGTTCGGTGTCGGGCGGGTGCGTCGAAGGGGCTGTGATCGTCGAAGCGTTGGAAGCCATCGATGAAGGCGAAGCGCGGTTGCTGGAGTTCGGTGTCAGCGACGAAGATGCGTTTGCAGTTGGTTTGGCCTGTGGCGGCACGATTCGGGTTCTGGTTGAGCCCATCGGAAGCGTTCTGCCCGAACCCATGCTTCGTGAACTGGTCGAGGCTCGGGCGGCGCGCGAACCGCTCGCCTATGAGGTCAATGTCGAGACCGGCCACCGCGCGCTGCGTCGCAACGCCTATGCCGACCGGCTGCGCATGGATCGCTCGGGGTTCGAAGAGGATGGCAAGACCTTTGTGGCGGTTCACAATCCACCTTTGCGCCTGATCGTTGTGGGCGCGGTTCATATTGCGCAAGCGCTGGTGCCGATGTCGCGGATTGCGGGCTATGACCCTGCGATTATCGACCCACGGGATGCTTTTGCGTCCAGCGCCCGGTTTCCGGGGGAAACCATCCTGACCGATTGGCCGGATGAGGCTGTTGCTAAGTTGGGTCTGGATTCGCGCACGGCTGTGGTGTTGCTGACCCACGACCCCAAGCTGGATGACCCGGCACTGGAATCAGCGTTGGCCGCCGGGGTGTTTTATATCGGAGCCCTCGGCTCGACCCGGACCCATGCCAAACGCGTGGCTCGTATGACCGAGGCCGGGTTCACCGAAGATCAGATAGCCCGCATTTATGGTCCGGTTGGTCTGGATATCGGTGCTGCTGACCCGTCCGAAATCGCGGTCGCGATACTGGCTCAGATGACCGCCGTGTTACGGGGCAAAGCGTGAAGTTCGGTCCTGTCCCCGTTGCCGAGGCTACAGGCGCGATCCTTGCCCACTCGATCAAGGTCGGTGATCGTAAGCTGCGTAAAGGCATCGCGCTGACGGCAGACCACATCAACGACCTGACCGAGGCTGGCCTTGGCTCCGTCACTGTCGCGCAACTGGAACCCGGTGACTGTCACGAGGATGAGGCCGCCCGGATGCTGGCCGCCGCTCTGGCTCCGAACCCAACCGAGGTGGGTTTACGCGTGACCCAACCTTTTACCGGTCGCGTGAATCTGCTGGCGGATGGACCGGGCGTCGCCGTGCTGGATGTTGAGGCGTTGGAGGCCTTCAACCGCGTCAACCCGATGATCACCGTCGCGACTGTTCCGCAATACCAGCAGATGGGCGAAGGCGGCATGGTGGCTACGATCAAGGTTATCTCTTATGCCGTGCCCGGAGGCGATGTGATGCACGCGGCACGTCTGGCGCAGGCATCGATCCGTATGGTCTCGCCGATCCACAAAACTGCGGGTCTGGTGGTGACTGATATTCCCGGTGGCCCGTCGAACGAAAAGGGGATCGCAGCGATCCGCGGCCGTGTCGAATCCCTGGGGATGGAACTGTCAGACGTTCGGATCGTCCCGCATCAGGCGGAACCTTTGTCCTTGGCTGTGTCCGACGCTGAGGGGGATATCGTCATGATCCTGACCGGCTCGGCCACGTCTGACGTGTACGACGTGGCACCCGAGGCGGTACGCGCCGCCGGAGGGCAAGTGGACCGGTTCGGAATGCCGGTCGATCCTGGCAACCTTCTGTTTCTAGGCGCGCTTGGCGAGCGGCCCGTGATTGGCTTGCCGGGCTGCGCGCGTTCACCTGCACTGAACGGGGCCGATTGGGTTTTGTCCCGCGTGGCCTGCGGGATCGAAACAACGGGGCTCGACATCGCAGGGATGGGTGTCGGTGGGTTACTGAAAGAGATCCCGACACGCCCGCAGCCCCGGTCTTCGCGAAAGCCCTGATGTGGTGGGCTTGCCCGACAATCCTCTGAACCGTCTCAGATTTTTGTTCTCAAATGAAAACCCGCGTGTTTAACTCGACCCGAGGACCAATATGAAACGGGAGGATTTCATGGCACAGATTTCGATGACTGTGAACGGTTTATCTGTGAGCGGTGATGTTGAGGGTCGGACGTTATTGTCTGGATTTTTGCGTGATCATTTGGGGATGACCGGGACGCATGTTGGGTGTGACACGGCGCAATGTGGTGCGTGTGTTGTGCATGTGGATGGTCAGGCCGTGAAGTCGTGCAACATGCTTGCGCTTGAGGCAGACGGGTCTGAGGTTGGTACGATTGAAGGTCAGGCGACTGCGGATGGGTCTTTGAACACCATTCAGCAGGCGTTTCAGGATCATCACGGTCTTCAGTGCGGGTTCTGCACGCCGGGCATGGTGATGAGTGCGGCGGCCTTGCTGAAGGAGAACCCGCGCCCGACGGAAGGAGAGATCCGGCATTATCTGGAAGGCAACCTGTGCCGGTGCACGGGCTATCATAACATCGTCAAGGCGATCATGGCCGCATCGGGTCAGGACGTCGGCAGCATCGCTGCGGAATAAACGCCACTGCGGGCCTGTAGCGCCCGTGGAAGGACAAGGATGCGTTAGCATCCGTTTATGGGAGGAGAACAAGCAATGCCCAAAGACAGTGGCATCGGAGCCAGTTCCAAGCGGCGCGAGGACGTGCGCTTTCTGACCGGAGCAGGCAATTACACCGACGACATCAATGTGGCCGGACAGGCCTATGTGTATTTCCTGCGCTCGGATATCGCGCATGGCCGGATCGCCAGCATCGACACCTCGGCAGCCGAAGGCATGCCCGGCGTGGTCCGGGTGTTCACCGGCAAGGATTTCGAAGGGGTGGGCGGCATCCCCTGCGGCTGGGAGGTGACGGACAAGCACGGCGCGCCCATGCAGGAACCGGCGCATCCCATTCTGGCACAAGGTAAAGTGCGCCATGTGGGCGATCCGATTGCGGCCGTGGTGGCCGACAGCCTGGAACAGGCGCGCGATGCGGCCGAGGCGATCGATCTGGATATCGAAGAACTGCCCGCCGTGATCGACATGAAGGCCGCCGCCCTGGATGGTGCAACGCTGGTCCATGACGATCTGAAGAACAACATCTGCTATGACTGGCAGCTGGGCGAGGCGGATGACGCCAAGGTCAATGAGGTCTTCGCCAATGCGGCGCATGTGACCACGCTGGATCTGGTGAACAACCGTCTGGTTGCCAACCCGATGGAGCCGCGCGTGGCGGTGGCGGAATACAGCCGCGGGACCGAGGATTATACGCTCTATACCACTTCGCAGAACCCGCATGTGATCCGGCTGCTGATGTGTGCCTTCGTTTTGGGCCTGCCGGAACACAAGGTCCGCGTGGTGGCCCCGGATGTGGGTGGCGGCTTTGGCACCAAGATTTTCCACTATGCGGAAGAGGCGTTTGTGACCTTCGCCGCCAAGGCCTGCAACCGGCCTGTGAAGTGGTCGGCCAGCCGGTCCGAGGCGTTCATGTCCGATGCCCATGGCCGCGACCATGTGGGCACGATCGAACTGGCGCTGGATGCGGACAACAACTTTATCGGTCTGCGGACCAACACCTATGCGAACCTGGGGGCGTATCTGTCGACCTTCTCAAGTTCCGTGCCCACATGGCTGCACGGCACGCTGATGGCAGGCAATTACAAGACGCCGGTCATTCAGGTGAACGTCAAGGCGATGTTCACCAACACGGTGCCGGTGGATGCCTATCGCGGCGCGGGCCGGCCCGAGGCGACCTATCAGCTGGAGCGCGTCGTCGACAAAGCCGCGCGCGAGTTGGGGGTCGATCCCATTGCGCTGCGCCGTCAGAACTTCATCACCCAGTTCCCCTATGACACGCCGGTGGCGCTGACCTATGACACTGGCGACTACAACGGGACCATGGACAAGCTGGAGGCCGCCGCCGATCTGGCCGGCTTTGCCGCGCGGCGTACGGAAAGTGAGGCCAAGGGCAAGCTGCGGGGCCTGGGCATCAACTGCTATATCGAGGCGTGCGGCATTGCGCCGTCGAACATCGTTGGCATGCTGTACCGCGCGGGTCTTTATGATGCGGCAACCGTGCGGGTGAACGCCACCGGATCAATCAGCGTCATGGTGGGTGCGCACAGCCACGGGCAGGGGCATGAGACCGCCTTCCCGCAGGTTGTGGCCGACATGATCGGCATCGACGAGTCTATGGTCGAGATCGTACATGGCGACACCTCGAAAATCCCGTTTGGGATGGGCGCCTATGGCTCGCGGTCTTTGGCCGTTTGTGGCTCGGCCATGGTCAAGGCCACCGAGAAGGTGATCGACAAGGCCAAGAAGATCGCCGCCCACCTGCTGGAGGCCTCCGAGGCGGATATCGAGCTGAAGGACGGTCAATTCAGCGTGGCAGGCACCGACAAATCGGTGGCCTGGGGCGATGTGACCCTGACGGCCTATGTGCCGCATAACTACCCGCTGGAGGTGGAGCCGGGGCTGGAGGAGACCGCGTTTTACGACCCGGCCAACTTTACCTTCCCCTCGGGCGCCTATGCGTGTGAGGTCGAGCTGGACCCCGAGACCGGCAAAGTCAGTATCGAGGCCTTCACCGCCGCCGATGACTTTGGCAATATCGTCAACCCGATGATCGTGGATGGCCAGGTGCATGGCGGTATCGGTCAGGGTATCGGTCAGGCGCTGTTGGAGAACTGCGCCTATGATGAGAATGGCCAGCTGCTGAGCGCGTCCTTCATGGATTACGCCATGCCGCGTGCCGATGATGTGCCCTTCTATGGGGTGGATCATTCCAGCCAGACGCCCTGCACGCATAACCCGCTGGGGGTGAAGGGCTGTGGTGAGGCCGGGGCCATTGGCTCTCCGCCGGCTGTGGTCAATGCGGTTCTGGATGCGATGAACTCGGGCGGTAAGGCGGTGGATCACATCGACATGCCGGTGAGCCCGTCGCGCGTTTGGGCAGCGATGAACAGCTGAGAGGTTGGGGTAGCTGGGGGCTCTGCCCCCAGACCCCCGAGGTATTTATAGCCAGATGAAGAGCGGATCTGTGTTCTTCGGAAAGGAAAAGCGGAATGTATAATTTCGAGTTTGAGAAGCCCTCGAGCGTCGCCGATGCGGTGGCTGCGTTGGGGGCTGAGGATGCGCAGGCGTTGGGGGGTGGTCAGACGCTGATCCCGACGTTGAAGCAGCGGTTGGCGGCGCCCTCGGCGCTGGTGTCGCTGAGCGGGATTGCCGAGATGCAAGGGGTTTGCATCGAGGATGATGGCTCGGTCGCTATCGGTGGGGCGACGACCCACGCCACGGTGGCGCGCGAGGCGGCCGGGTCATATCCGGCGCTGGCGGCGTTGGCCGGTCAGATTGGGGATCCGGCGGTGCGCAATCGCGGCACCATTGGTGGGTCGGTGGCCAACAATGATCCGGCGGCCTGTTATCCGGCAGGGGTGCTGGGTTCGGGCGCGACCGTTGTGACCAATACGCGGCAGATCGCGGCGGATGACTATTTCCAGGGCATGTTCACCACCGCGCTGGACGAGGGCGAGATCATCACCCAGATCCGCTTCCCGGTGCCGCAGGCCGCAAGCTATCAGAAGTTCCTGCAGCCTGCGTCGCGCTTTGCGTTGGTGGGGGTCTATCTGGCGCGGTTTGCGGATGGTGTCCGTGTGGCCGTGACCGGCGCCAGCGAGGACGGCGTGTTCCGCTGGTCCGAGGCCGAGGAGGCCTTGACCAAAGAGTTCCGCGCCGATGCGCTCATGGGTCTCAAGGTGAACCCGATGAACATGATCGGCGATCTGCATGGCAGCAAAGACTACCGCGCACATCTGGTCAGCGTCATGACCAAACGCGCCGTCCAGGCCTGCAGCTAAATCAAACGTCAGCCCTGAAAAAAACAGGGCTGACTTTAGGACCGACGAAGCCGAGGCAGCTTGGACGGTTGCCAATACGCACCAGTATCTTCGCGCGCTTTTTGGTAGCGCTCGACTCGTTTGCGCGCATCTTCGCCACCGGTTTCAAATAGATGCCCCAAAAGGCAATCCAGAACCGCCGTAGCACCCGCGAAGTTGGAAAAATGATGCTGAGATCGGGTGCTGACCTGAAAAACAACGTCAGGTTTGATGCCTGGGGCGATCACGCCGCTTTCGGAAATCAAAATGACTTTCAGCCCCCTTTGTGTCGCAAAGCGCATCGCGGCGATTGTTTCGGCGGAATAGGGATGAAACGTGATGGCGATCAGGCAGTCCCGCTCATTCGAATCCAACAGGTCATCGATGACGGACCCCGAATGTCGCGGAGCAAGCTGTATGCCAGGATGCGCCATGCGACCCGCGTATGAAAAATAGTAGGCTAAGGCATGGCTTGCCCGTGTTGCTGTCACAAAACATCTGTTTGATTCTGTGATGTATTGAATGGCTTTTGAAACTATCGCAGGCTGCATAAGTCTCAGAGAGCGGTTCACGACATTCAACGAATTGTGCGCGAACTTCGCTTGTGCCCGATCCAGTTCACTTCCGGACTCTGTGGTGTCCAGCCACTCTTGGCCCAGCTGGGATTCTTGGTCGGTGACCAGGGTTTTGCGGAAGGGTGTGCGGAACGCTTCAAAGCCGTCATACCCCATGCGCTGAGCCAACCGAACCAGGACGTTCGGGCTGACACCGATATTACTGGCTGTAACCCTAATAGAGTCCAACGCGAAGTCGCCGGGGTGATCGATAATATACTTAGCCGCCGCCTGAAGGCCCGGTGGCATTGATGAGATGTCGTCTCGCAGCTTGTGCGTAATTTGGGTCGGTGTACCTGGCATAGTGTAAAAAAACACTTGTTATGAAAATTGTAAATTAAAAACGTGCTCGCGCACAGCTAGAGTGAGCCCAAGCAATTAAGGCCGCATCGATGAAGCACACAGTCCGTCCTTACGTTTTGGTCGCGCCAAACGGTGCGCGTCGCACGTCGCAAGACCACGCAAAACTTCCTGTCGGGACCGACGATATCGTGTCGACGGCAAAGGCGTGTTTTTCTGCTGGAGCGCACGGTCTCCATCTACATGTGCGTGACGAACAAGGAGCGCATTCGTTGGATGCGGGACGGTATCTCGAAGCGATAACCGAGTTGCGGCGCGCCGTTCCCGGCATGGATATCCAGATCACGACCGAGGCCGCCGGTATTTACGATGTCGCCGAGCAGTTGGACTGTCTTACCAAGGTTCGACCTGCATGGGTCTCAATCTCGGTGCGCGAAATCGCTCGATCACCGGAATTGGCTGCAAAAGTGTACGCAGTGTGTGCGGATATGGAGGCGCGCGTGCAGCATATCCTCTATGATGCAGAAGATGCGGCTCTGCTGTCCTATTGGCGGGCCAATGGAACAGTGAAATCGGTTCAGACAGACCGGCTTTTGGTATTGGGACGGTATACGCAGGGGCAAGAATCCGCGCCCGAAGATCTAGATCGGTTTCCCTTGGGAGTGTCGCCCTGGATGGTCTGCGCATTCGGGAAACAGGAACACGCTTGTTTGCGTTTGGCGGTCTCGCGCGGGGGAGACGTAAGGGTCGGGTTTGAAAACAGTTTGTACAGGCCAGACGGAACGGTTTGGGCGGACAATGCGGCGTCCGTATCGACTCTGGTTACATCACTTAAGAAAGGTTCGTTATGAGCAACATATTTCCGAGACACACGAAGTCGAAACTGCCGGTCGCTGTCGCAGGGGACGGGGCGTATTTGATCGATAGTCAGGGACGTCGATACCTGGATTGCGGAGATGCAGCCGTGTCGTGCCTGGGGCATTCAAACCAGTCGGTCATCAAGGCCGTTCAGGATCAGGTTGAGAAAATTGCTTTTGCTCATACGGGGTTCATGACCTCGGAGCCGGCGGAAGCATTGGCCGAGATGTTGATACAAAATGCGCCGGGAAATCTGGACCGCGTCTACTTTGTATCCGGAGGATCCGAAGCGACGGAAGCTGCGATCAAGTTGGCCCGACAGTATTTCCTTGAGATTGGTCAGCCGGATCGACGGCATGTAATTGCGCGGCGTCAAAGTTACCACGGGAATACGTTGGGCGCGCTGTCTGCTGGCGGCAATGCCTGGCGTAGGGCGCAGTTTGCGCCCATGCTGATAGAGATGACGCATATCGCACCATGTTACGAATATGCTGAAAAACCTGACGGAGAGAGCAGCTTTGACTACGGCCAACGCGTCGCCAACGAGTTGGAAGATGAAATTTTGCGCCTGGGTCCGGACAGCGTTATGGCCTTTATGGCTGAACCCGTTGTCGGGGCAACTCTGGGTGCTGTCCCTGCTGTTGACGGCTATTTCAGGCGAATCCGTGAAATCTGCGACAAATACGGTGTGCTTTTGATCTTGGACGAAGTGATGTGCGGAATGGGGCGCACGGGTCATTTGTTCGCTTGCGATCACGACGGAGTTGTTCCTGACATATTGTGTATCGCGAAAGGCCTAGGGGCTGGCTATCAACCGATAGGCGCGATGCTTTGTACAGATGGGATTTACAGCGCGATCAGGGACGGGACGGGGTTCTTTCAGCACGGTCACACCTATGTTGGTCACCCTGTCGCAACGGCGGCAGCTTTAGCCGTTCTCCAGGAGCTAACCTCGCGCAATCTGCCCGCCCGGGCCGGGGAGATGGGTCAAAAGCTCCAGCGTGCACTAGAAGACGCTTTTGGTCAGCATCCCAATGTAGGGGATATTCGAGGTCGGGGCTTGTTCCGGGGGATCGAGCTGGTCGCTGATCAGGGCAGCAAGCGCCCATTTGACCCGGCGAATGGACTGGCTGGAAAGATCAAACAGGCCGCATTTGCCGAAGGTCTGATCTGCTACCCTATGGCTGGTACTCGCGATGGACGTGTGGGGGACCACATTCTTCTGGCGCCGCCATTTGTCATTGAAGACACACAGATCGAGGAATTAACCTGGAAGCTGGGCAAAGCGATTTCGACCGTGCTATAACACCCTTGTGAACTGACTTTTCTTTTTAACTCAATAAAGTATTAGTCAAATTTTTATTGGGGCGAGTGTAATGGTTAACGATATTTGGGTGAGTTTTCGAAGTCTTCCAACATGGGTTCAGATTTGGGTTCTCGTAGTTTTAATCCCGGTTAACCTTGCACCTTTGGCTTTTATGGATCAACCACACGGTGAGTTAATCGCCGTTTTGGCAGTAACCGGAATGGCCCTGAATATTCCGATCATGCTAGCCGCCCGAGGGATGAGCAAGGCGATGGCTTTGCCGCACCTGTTGTGCTGGGGGCCTTTGGTGATTGTCATCGCGATGGTGATGTCCGCAGATTCGGCGCTTTCGCCTGAATACGCCGGTTTCCTGACGTTGCTTCTTATCATTGATACGATATCGCTGGGCTTTGACCTGCACGATTCATTCCACTGGGTAAAAGCCAGATCGCAAAACAAAAGCCCCCTTTAAAAAAGGAGGCTTCTTCAGGGTTCACACGGTCCTGATTACTTCTGAGGAAGCGGCCCGATCATCATGATCATCTGACGACCTTCCATCTTGGGCATGTTTTCGACCTTGCCAAGTTCCTTGATGTCCTCGGCGACACGTTCCAGCAATTCGCGCCCCAGGTTCTGGTGCGCCATCTCACGGCCACGGAACCGCAGAGTGACTTTGACCTTGTCGCCTTTTTCCAAAAACTTGAAAACGTTCTTCATTTTGACGTCATAGTCATGCGTGTCGGTGTTGGGGCGGAATTTGACCTCTTTCACCTCGATGACTTTTTGTTTTTTGCGCGCCTCGGCTTCGCGTTTTTGCGTCTCGTACTTAAACTTGCCAAAATCCATGATCTTGCAGACCGGCGGGTTCGCATTGGGCGAAATCTCGACAAGGTCAAGGCCCGCATCCGCGGCAAGTTGCATGGCTTTGGCGGGATGAACCACCCCGACGTTATCGCCGTCAGCGCCAATCAGGCGGATTTCGGGGGCACGGATTTTTTCATTGACGCGCGGGCCGGTATCTCTCTGAGGCGGCGCGTTGTGAGGTCTGCGAGCTATGGGTTCATTCCTTTGATGATTGCAGAAATTCGAGCCCGAAATTTAGACTGCCCGGCGCGCTGATTCAAGCGTGATCCGCGCCGAAAAGACCGAATTTCCCAGGTATCACAGCAGCTTTATGCGCCGACCACAGTCATTCCTGTGCCCGGCGCGGTCAGTTTAGCCCACAAAGGCTTTTTCGATCACGAATTCCTTGGGCTCGGAATTGGCGCCTTCGCGCAGGCCGAACTCCTCCAGAATCTCTTTGATATCCAGATTGAAAGCCAGCGACCCGCAGACCATGCCGCGATCGGTTTCCGGTTTAATGCCACCTTCGATGCCCAGGTCAGCAAAGACAGTGCCGTCTTTCAGCAGGTCGGTGATGCGGCCCATCTTGGGGCTCTCTTCCCGAGTGGTGGTCGGGTAATACCGGATCTTGTCGGCGAAACCTTCGCCCATCAGCTCGGCCAGCATCTCGTCCTTACGGATGTCTTCGATCAACTGACGACCATATTCCAGTTCGGCCACTTCGCGGCAGGTATGGGTGATGATGACCTCATCGTAATCCTCATAGGTCTGCGGCTCGCGCAACAGCGAGGCGAAGGGGGCAAAGCCGGTGCCGGTGGCAAAGAACCACAGACGTTTGCCCGGAAGCAGAGCGTCATGGACCAGTGTACCAACGGGCTTGGGCCGCAGAATAATCTGGTCGCCGGGTTTGATGTGCTGCAGCTTCGAGGTCAGAGGGCCGTCCTGCACCTTGATCGAATAGAACTCCAGCTCTTCGTCCCAGGACGGCGATGCAATGGAATATGCGCGCAGCAAAGGTTTCCCATTGTCGCCCAGCAAGCCGATCATCACAAACTCGCCCGAGCGAAAACGCAGCGAGGCAGGCCGTGACACCTTGAAGGAAAATAGGCTGTCGGTCCAATGTTTGACGTCGGTTACGGTCTGCGCGTCCGGCAGAACGGGGGCCTTTACGGCGGTTGCTTCGGTCACGGGCTTCATCTCTGTCATCGTTTCACTGCCGGCTGGGTAAACCGACATCTCCGTTTAATCTTTGATCCAAGTCAGGAAAAGGGGGCAGTTGCCCTAACGTCGAACTGACTGACGTAAAGTTCAGTTATCCCCGCAGGCGGGATTGATAGTTGTTTTCTTCCCAGTTCGAACGGGCCAACCACTGATCTTCGGGCTGACGTTGCGCAAGGGCCTGGTCGATCTCGACTTCGTCAAAGCCGCTGCGGCGGGCCATCGCAAACTGATCGGCCAACACATGGCCGCGCGCGCGCAAACGCCCAGTATAGCCTTTCAGGCGCAGAACGCGCGCGATGGTAAACCCGCGCCCATCGGCCGAGGACGGAAAGTCCACGCGCACCATTCTGGCGCTGCCGAGGCGGTCATACAGTTCATCCGGGTTGGTGTCCGAAGCCACATCCAGCGCAACCACGTCATTGGCAGCGTCTTCCAGTGTGACGAACCCATCGGTCCAGTCGTCGGGGGCAAAGCCCTCATCGGTTACGATTACGTTCATGTTGTCTCTCCGGCGCGCACCATCTTGCCATCGACAAAATGGATGCCGCATTCTTCCTTGTTCTGGTCGCGCCAGCGTCCGGCGCGGGGGTCTTCGCCCTCTTTGACCGGTGAGGTGCAGGGCGCACAGCCGATCGAAGGGTATCCTTTGGCCACCAGCGGATGCCGGGGCAGGTTGTTTTCTTCCATATAGGCGCGCACGTCCTCGGGTGCCCAATGGGCCAGCGGGTTGACCTTGATCCGACCGGTGCCGTCTTCGACCTCAAAGAAGTCAAGCGCGGCGCGAGTGCCTGATTGGAACCGCTTGCGCCCTGTGATCCAGCCGCAATAGCCCGTCAGGGCCTTTTGCAGCGGGAAGGTCTTGCGCAGGTTGCAACATGCATCCGTATCGCGCAGGCGCAAGGCACCATAGGGGTCTTCGCGCTGAACATCCTCGTCCTCGGCGCGGATGATCTGCACGTTTTTAAGCCCCAGACGTTCGCTGACCTCCTGCTGGTATTCCAGCGTTTCGGTAAACAGCATCTGCGTGTCCACAAACAGCACCGGGGTCATCTTGTCGACCACCGCCGCCATGTGCAGCAACACCACCGACTCGGCCCCAAAGCTGGACACCAGGGCAAGGTCTTCAATCTGTTCGATGGCACCATGCATCACGTCATGCGCGCTGTGGTGCCGGAACCGGGCGTTCAGCGCCTCGACCTGTTCGGTCAGTTCGCTGCGGTCTTTACCCAGCTCCGTCTGGATCAGATCAAGCGGCATTCGCCTGAGCCTCGGGGTACAGAGCCGCCTTGAACGGAGCCATGCCGACACGGCGATAGGTCTGCAGGAACTCTTCTTCGGGGCTGTCACGCTGTTCCAGATAGGTGTTCACGATCCGCTCGACCGCGGGAACGATCTCATCATAGGCAAAGCCCGGACCGGTGCGGTCGCCGATGGCTGCCGTCTCAGAGCCGTCGCCGCCCAGAGTGATCTGGTAGTTCTCGACGCCTGCACGATCCAAGCCCAGGATGCCGATGTGGCCCACGTGGTGATGCCCACAAGCGTTGATGCAGCCCGAGATCTTGATCTTCAGGTGGCCGATATCATGCTCAAGCTTCAGATCGTCGAACCGGGTCGCGATTTCCTGCGCAACGGGGATCGAACGTGCCGTGGCCAGCGCGCAGTAATCCATGCCGGGGCAGGCGATGATGTCGCTGATCAGGCCGATATTTGCGGTCGCCAGCTCGTATTCCTTCAGCTTGGCGTGGATCGCGGGCAGGTCCGATTTGTGGACATGCGGCAAGATCACGTTCTGCTCATGGCTGATGCGCAGCTCGTCATAAGCGAACTCTTCCGCCAGATCGGCCATCACGCGCATCTGCTCAGCGGTCGCATCACCCGGCGTCGCGCCGTGCTTTTTGATCGAGATCGTGACAATCGCGTGGTCCGCGTTCTTGTGCGGTGCGGTGTTGGTGTCGACCCACGAGCGGAAGACCGGATCGTTGGTATAGGCGCTCTCGAACGAAGCAACCGAGCCTTCGCGGAAGGCAGGTGCCGCAAAGTGGCCCTTGATCTCTTCCAGCAGGGCCATGTCCGCGCCTTTGAACTGCGGGCGAACCTGCAGGAAGCGCTCGTTGACCTTGGCGCGGATGGTGTCGATGCCGTTTTCATGAACGGTGATCTTGATACGCGCTTTGTATTTGTTGTCGCGGCGGCCGATCTGGTTCCAGACCGAAACGGTGGCCTCCAGGTATGCCAGCAGATCGTCAAAGGCGACGAAATCCGACAATTCCTTGCCGATCATCGGAGTGCGGCCCAGACCACCACCTACGATCACGCGGGCACCCAGAACGCCGTCACGCTCGACCAGTTGCAGGCCGATATCGTGTGCCTTGATCACGGCGCGGTCGTTTTCGCTGCCGGTGATGGCGATCTTGAACTTACGCGGCATGAACTGGAATTCCGGGTGGTCAGTGGACCACTGGCGCAGCAGTTCGGCATAGGGGCGGGGATCGGCGATCTCATCCGCGGCGGCACCTGCGAAATGATCGGCGGTCACGTTGCGGATGGTGTTGCCCGAGGTCTGGATGGCGTGCATGCCAACCTCGGCCAGCGCGTCCAGCATATCGGGCACGTCGTTCAGTTTCGGCCAGTTATACTGAATGTTCTGACGGGTCGTGAAGTGGCCATAGCCCTTGTCCCACTTCTCGGCCAGCAGGGCCAGTTGGCGCATCTGTGCGCTGGACAGCGTGCCGTAGGGAATGGCGACGCGCAGCATGTACGCGTGCAACTGCAGATACAGGCCGTTCATCAGGCGCAGGGGTTTGAACTCATCCTCGGTCAGCGAGCCGTCGATGCGACGCTCAACCTGTGCGCGGAACTGCTTGTTACGTTCTGCCAAAAATGCTGTGTCGAACTCGGAGTAGCGATACATGATTAGCTGTCCTTAGTTGCAGCCCCGAACCTGGGGCCTTGAAAGGGGAGAGAGGGCCTGAGCTCAGGCCCGAGGCTGCGTTGCTGTTTCCTGCTTGCCGTGGGCATAGTTGGACGGACCAGTACGGCGGAAGTCCTCGCGGAAATGGGTGGGTTCGGGGCCGTTTTCACCAGCCACGGCATCGGCCAGATAGGCTCCGACAATCTTGTTTGCCTGACGCGCGGCATCCAGCAGGCGGACCTGTGCGTGGGCTTCGTCGGTGATCAGCTCGGCTTCGGCCAGATCACGCGACCAGCGGTCATCTTCAGTCAGGTAGATCACGTCGCCTTCCAGCAAGTCATTTGCGGTGACGATTTTGGGGGTAAAAGCGCGGGCCATCAGGCGTGCTCCTTATTTAATTCGGTCAGAGCCTGTGCCGCTTGACGCGGTTCAAGGCCGTAAAAGGTCAGGGTGGGGCCGTGCATCTCGGCGGCGTTCAGGTCGGTGGGCAACTGGTCCAGAGTTGTCGTCACGATGCGCTGGTTGTGGCGCGACGCGTTTTCCACCAGTGTAACGGGCGTGGCGCGGTCGGCGCCGTGCATGATCAGGCGGCCTTGAATGAACCGAGCCGATTTTTTACCCATATAGATTGCTGCAACAGAGCCCGGACGCGCCAGTGCTGCCCAGTCGTGATCGGCAAAACCCTTCATGTCGTGGCCCGTCAAGAACCGGACCGAAGAATTGCGGCCGCGCCGGGTCAGGCTTTGTCCGATCCCAGCAACAGCTGCGGACGCCGCAGTGATACCGGGGATGATGGTCCATGTGATGCCCGAGGCTTCAACGGCCTCGATCTCTTCGTCCAGACGCCCAAACACGGTGGGGTCACCGGATTTCAACCGGACGACGCGCTGTCCGTTCAGTGCATGTTCCACCAATAGTGCGTCGATATCCTGCTGCTTCCACGAGGGGCCGAACCCGGCTTTGCCAACATCAACCAGAACGGCAGTCTTGCCGGCCAATTCCAGAACTTCGGCGCTTATCAAGCGATCATGCAAAACCACATCCGCGCATTCAAATGCACGCAACGCCTTGAGCGTCAGCAATTCAGGATCGCCCGGACCCGCGCCGACAAAGTCGACATGTCCTGCTCCGTTATGCGAGTGCGCGTTCTGCATGTTTGGTTCCGGTTCGTTTGACTTGACCTGCAATATAGGAAATATTCCCGGCATTGCGCCATATGGGTGCATAAATAAGAACAAATGTTCTTTCGGTGGCGCGTTGGAGAACGTGAGTTTCGAAACAAAGGAAAAATTGGGATGTCGGTGCGAATTGACGACACAGATCGGAAAATTCTGGTTGAGCTGCAGCGCGATGCCAGCCAATCACTGGACGAAATTGCCGCGCGTGTTGGCAGTTCGAAGACCCCGGTTTGGAACCGAATCCGCAAGCTGAAGGGGGCCGGTGTGATCGGTCAACAGACCGTCTTGCTGGATGCCGAGGCACTGGGTTTTGAAGCGACGTTCTTCGTTCTTATACGCACGTCCGAACACGAAGCAGACTGGCAGCGCAAATTCCTTAAGGCCCTTCGCGACCGTCCCGAGGTGCAAGAGGCGCATCGTTTGGCGGGTGACATTGACTACATCCTCAAGGTTCGGGTCAAAAATGCGCGGGCTTACGACGAATTCTACCAAACGCTGATCTCGGAAGTGCGGGTTCACAATGTGACCGCATTGCTGTCCATGGAAGAGATCAAATCGACCACAATGCTGCCGCTGAACGCTCTGGTCGCAGAATAATCCGTCAGGTCGTGACCATCAGTCGGGTTAGCCCGTGAAAGTGGTACGTGTTGGAATAGTCCGGATCGCCCTCTAGGCGCAGGGATGGGCAATGATCGAACAGGGCTTTGAGGGCGATGCGCATCTCGAGACGCGCCAGTGGCGCGCCCACACAGAAATGCAGCCCTGCGCCAAAGCTGGTATTTGTTACGACGTCTCGGCTGGGTAAGAACTGATTTGGATCGGCCCAAACGGAAGGGTCGCGGTTTGCAGCGCCAAGCAACAAGGCGACCTCATCGCCGCGTTTGAAGCTGTGGCCGAAAAGATCAACCTGTTCATAGGCGTAGCGTGTGAACATGTGTAAGGGCGGGTCATATCTGAGGATCTCTTCAACGGTGCCGTCAATCCGGTTCTCATCCAATACGTCTGGCTTTGCTCCGGTCTGAAGCAGTGTCTTCACGCCATTTCCCAACGCATGGACCGTCGCCTCATGTCCGGCATTCAACAAAAGCACACAAGTCGCAATCAATTCGTCCCGCGATAGCTTTTCGCCGTCTTCCTCGGCTGCGATCAGCTTTGTGATCAGATCTGGACCCGGCTCGACGCGGCGCAGGTCGATATAATTTCTAAGAAACTCAGTGAACTGCGCTGATGCCTGCGCTGCCCGGTCTTCGGTCTGGCGGGTTCGGTTTGCCTGGTACATCGCGACCATATCGTGGGACCATTGCAGAAGGTCAGGGGCCATATGCTCGGGTACGCCCAGCAACCGGCAAATGGTGATCACCGGCACCTGCGTGCAATATGTCTGCAGCAGATCGAACGGTTCGTCGGGAAATTCGTGGATAAGGTCGCGGCACAGTTGTTCGATGTCTGGGGTCATCGCGGCAATAGAGCGGGACGTAAAGGCCCTTATGACCAGACTACGCAATCGCGTGTGGCGCGGAGGTTCCAGTTCGAGAAGAGAATGATCCTCGATCGCCTGCCAAGCTGCCAGATGATCTGGGCCGGGGATTTGCAATTCGGTTGGCTTCTCGCGCCCAAATCGCCGATCTTTCAGTAATGTCTGAACGGCTCTGTGCGATACTGCGGCAACCTTGTTGTAGTCTTCCCAGAAAAACAGGTCTCCGAACCTGCGCGCACGGTCATAAAAAGGATAGGGGTCCTGAACGAATACGGGATCAATCGGCGACTGCGAGATTTTCTTCATGCCGCGCAGACTTGCCATAGGCCGCGCTGAATGCAAGACCCTAGGATATGCACAGAGCATTCGTCGTCATAGGTTTTCTGTTCTCGGTCGCGCTGCTGTCGGCGGGCGTCTGGTCCTACGGGTTCAGGCAGGCGTTGTCGCAGCTTAGCGAGAAGGCCGAGGCCGATTTGGAACTGGCCGCGGACCGGTTAAGCACTCAGATGCAGGTCTATCAGGAATTGGCCGTTCTGATGGCGGGCCATCCTGCGCTGGCTACGCTGGACACACCCTCACAACGTCAGGCGTCACAAGCCATGTTGCTGGACGTGGCCGATAAGACAGCTGCCGTCAACATGTTGTATCTGGACCGCAATGGTCGGGTTCTGACCGCTGCACAGCCGATCGCGCAGGACAGTCTGGCGGGTCATCCCGCGTTCGAACGCGCATTGCAGGGCGCTTTGGGGAGTGCGCACGGGGTCCTTCCCGAAAGCGGTGCGCGCATTTATTCTTACGCAGCACCGACATTTGATGCATTGGGTCGGGTGCAAGGGGCCTTGATGGTCGTCGCCGATGTTCAGGATGTCGAACAAACATGGCGCGGCAGTACCGAGGCCGTTTTCTTTGTGGATTCCGACGGGGTGGTCTTTATCTCGAACCGGTCCGACCTTCTGTTCTGGTATCGGTCCGAGGGTCAGCAGGGCCTGTCTCCGCCAGAAGGGGATGCGACCGATTTCGCCTCGGCCATGATCGGTGGGCACGAACTTTGGCGATTGGGGTGGGGCAGGTATCTGCCTGAACGTGCGCTGCACCTGACGCTTGATTTGCCTGTGATCGACATGACGGCAGAGGTTTTGGTCGATGTGGCTCCGGCGCGGCGTTTGGCAGGGCTGCAGGCTGCCGCGGTAGCCGCGATCTGCTTTGCTTTTGGCGCCTTGTTGTTCCTTGCGACAGAGCGGCGCAGAACGCTGGCGCAGGCCAATGTCGTTCTTGAAAGTCGTGTTGCGCAGCGAACTCGTGCTCTGACGGCCGCCAACACCGCTCTCAAGCGCGAAGTTCATGAACGGCAAGAGGCTGAAACCGCGTTAAAGAAAGCCCAGGCCGAGCTGATACAGGCCGGAAAGCTAAACGCATTGGGGCAGATGTCCGCCGGGATCAGCCACGAATTGAATCAGCCGCTTATGGCGATCCAGCAATTTGCCGATAATGGCACTGCATTTCTGTCGCGTGGGCGCGAGGGACGTGCGGCTGAAAATCTAACCCGCATTTCGGACATGGCGGCGCGGATGGCGCGTATCATCAAAAATCTTCGGGCCTTTGCCCGAAACGAAAGTGAACCTATGGGTAAGGTCGACTTGGTTCAGGTGATCGAAACGGCTGTCGAACTGACCGATGCGCGCCTGCGGTCCGAAGGGATCGAACTGGAATGGCAGCCGCCTTCTGGTCCTGTTTTTGCTTGGGGCGGCGAAGTGCGGCTGGTTCAGGTGTTTGTGAACCTGATCAACAACGCCGCCGATGCCATGAGCCAGCAGGATGAAAAGTTGATCCATATTGCGATCGAAACCGGTGATAAGCTGGCGGTCACGGTGCGCGATATCGGCCCAGGTATCGAAAACACTGAAAAACTGTTCGAGCCGTTTTATACCACCAAAGCCGTGGGATCGTCCGAGGGAATGGGCTTGGGCCTTTCGATCTCTTACGGGTTGGTCCAGAGTTTTGGTGGTAACATCCGTGGAACAAACGCGCAGACAGGGGCGATGTTCACGGTCGAGCTTGAGTATTATCGGGAAGATGAGGTCGCATGACACGAAAGGTCCTTTTGGTCGATGACGATGCGGCGGTGCGCGAGGCTTTGGCCCAAACGCTGGAGCTGGCGGATTACGCGCCCGTGACTGCTGGGTCTTTCGTAGCCGCCAAAGATCACATTCGGGCTGACTTTGCGGGCGTTATCGTGTCGGACATCAGGATGCCCGGGCGTGACGGGTTTCACCTGTTGAACTACGCGCGTGAGGTTGATGCCGATCTGCCGGTGATCTTGTTGACTGGCGAAGGTGATGTCCCCATGGCCGTTCGTGCGATGGGGACAGGTGCATTTGATTTTCTCGAAAAACCATGCGCTGCCTCGGACTTACTCGATGTTCTAGAACGCGCACAGGCGGCACGGCGACTCGTTCTGGAACAGCGTGCCTTGAAACATGAGTTGGAAAAAGGAGATCCAGCCGCGCGGCTTCTGTTTGGCCTCTCTGCGCAAGCCGAGCGGCTTAGGGAACGGGTTCGTACGGTTGCCCGGACAGGGGTAGAGGTTCTGGTGACCGGCCCCGCAGGCAGCGGCATTTCAAAGGTGGCTGAAGTGGTGCATTTGATGTCTCCGCAATCGCAAGGCCCGTTTGTCAAGCGCCCTGCCTCGGGGTTGACGGTGCAGGAGTTACGACATGTTTGCGAGGACGCCGCGGGGGGCTCATTGTTTTTGGATGAGATTTCGGCGATGCCGACTGAAACCCAGTACGCTGCCCTTGAAATCGTCGAGCAAGGGGTCGGCGCGCGTATCATCGCCGGAACCACTGCTGATCTCGCGCGCTTGTCTGATGGTGGACAGTTTCATGCCGATCTTTTCTATCGTTTGGACGTGATGCGGGTTCGGATACCGTCGCTTGCTGAACGCCCCGAGGATATTCCGGTGATCTTTCGCCACTATGTTGCACAAGCGGCCGAGCAGGCCGGGATTGCTGCACCGGATATCACGTCGGAACATTTGGCGTCATTGATGACGCAGGACTGGCCGGGCAATGCGCGATCCCTGATGTCAGCGGCCATGCGGTTTGTTCTTGGGATGCCGGACGAGGTCGCTTCGGCCGCAGAACTGGGGCTGAGTGAGCAGATGGCCCAAGTCGAACGTTCGCTTTTGATTGCGTCTTTGGGGCGCCACAATGGCAAGGCCTCGGACGCGGCCAAAGCGCTAAAACTGCCGCGCAAGACCTTCTACGACAAACTAGCGCGCTATGGCATTCGCCCCGAGGATTACCGAAGGTAGGGTCTCCCGCCGCCTGTCACGGCATTTTCATGCAATTCAAGGCGTTGGGCGTGGCAGTCCGCTGGTGCGGACTGCGGTGGCGCAGGTGTTGTCGGGTGATTCCGACTGTACGATTCGAAATATGTGCGAAAATCCGCACAAAGGCAGATTTCCTTGTGTGGAATTTCGCACGTAGTCCAGGTTGGTTCACGGCAGACTTAGTTGAAACGCTGATACATGAAATGAAAACAAAGGCTTAAAACGAATCTCACGCATCCCCAACAAAAAGTTGAGCGGTGGCAGACGATTCGGTTCACTGCCCGGCATAAGGCGCCTTGGCGGCGCTCTTGAGAAGTTTCTGAGAAGTCTGGGAGGAAAAGACAGATGAAATTCCTGACAACAGCCGCGACAGCAGTTGCTCTTACCGTGACGGCAACTGCCGGTATGGCAGCATGTGACGATGGTGAGATCGTGGTGAAGTTCGCCCACGTGACGAACACCGACAAGCACCCTAAAGGTATTGCGGCATCGCTGCTGGAACAGCGTGTAAATGACGAAATGAATGGCGTCATGTGTGTAGAGGTGTTCCCCAACTCGACCCTCTATAATGACGACAAGGTCCTTGAGGCTATGTTGCAGGGTGATGTTCAGCTGGCTGCGCCGTCGCTGTCCAAGTTTGAAAAATTCACCAAGCAGTTCCGGCTGTTCGACCTGCCGTTCATGTTCAAGAACATCGAAGCAGTGGATGCGTTCCAAGCCTCGGCTGACGGTCAAGCGATGAAGGACAGCATGCAGCGCCGCGGCCTGCAGGGATTGGCGTTCTGGCACAATGGCATGAAGCAGATGTCCGCCAACAAGCCACTGGAAACACCGGCAGATGCGAATGGTCTGAAGTTCCGCGTGCAGTCGTCGGACGTGCTGGTCGCGCAAATGGAAGCGATCGGTGGTAGCCCGCAGAAGATGGCGTTCTCGGAAGTCTATGGCGCACTGCAGCAGGGTGTTGTGGACGGTCAGGAAAACACCTGGTCGAACATCTACGGCAAAAAGTTCTTCGAGGTGCAGGACGGTATCACCGAAACCAACCACGGCATCATCGACTATCTGGTCGTGACCTCGGTTGACTGGCTGGACAGTCTGGACCCCGAAGTGCGCGATCAGTTCCTGACGATCCTGGGTGAAGTCACCGAAACGCGTAACAAAGAAGCCTTTGCGGTGAATGAGGCGGCCAAGCAGTCGGTTATCGACGCTGGTGGTACCATCCGTGAATTGAACGCTGAACAGCGTCAGGCTTGGGTCGATGCCATGAAGCCTGTTTGGGACAAATTCGCCGGTGACGTAGGCCAAGACAAAATCGACGCCGCTCAGGCGATCAACGCCGGGTTCTGATCCGGATCGCCGCGCGTCGGGGGACTGGGGAGTTATCGACGCGCAGGCCGGGCGGGCCGTATCAGGCCCGCCCCAATCAATCATCCTAAAAATGTGGGGACAGAGAGATGTCTGGTGCGAATCCCGGCCAAGGCGGGCTGATCGACCATATCGAGGAAACCCTGATCGCGGTGTTGCTTGGCCTGATGACGGCTGTGACGTTTGCCAACGTGATCGCGCGGTTTGCCTTTAATTCCAATATCCTGTGGGCACTTGAAATGACCGTGTTCATGTTCGGGTGGCTGGTGCTGCTTGGCGCGTCTTATGCGGTCAAGAAACATGCTCATCTGGGTGTCGACGCGATCCTGAACATGCTGTCACCTGCGCCGCGCCGTGTGCTGGCTCTGATTGCGGTGGCTTGTTGTCTGGTCTTTTCGTTGCTGTTGCTGAAGGGGTCGTATGACTATTGGGCGGTGTTTGCGGATCTGCCACCCACGTCGGGGCGCTGGTTCCCGACCGGGTTTGATACCGGGGCGCGCAGTCAGAGTTTTTATGAGGTTGACGATATTCCGATGGTCGCACCGCTGCGCTTTCTGGAAGACCTGATCAACTATGGCGAAGGGTACGAGAAAATCCCGAAGGTCATTCCGTATCTGGTGCTGCCCGTATCCATGCTGTTGCTGGTGATCCGGTTTACGCAAGCCGCCATTCAAATCTGGCGCGGAGAGGCTGACCGTCTTGTCGCCAGCCACGAAGTCGAGGACGAGATCGAAGAAGTCCGCGCACAACAAGGGGTGCATGACTAATGGACGTCGTTCTTCTTTTCTCAATGGTCATTGGCCTGCTGCTGATCGGTGTTCCGATTGCGGTGGCGCTTGGCCTCAGCTCGACCCTGTTCCTGCTGATCTATTCTGACAGTTCGCTGGCCTCGGTCGCAGGCACGCTGTTCGAGGCGTTCGAGGGGCATTTCACCCTGTTGGCGATCCCGTTCTTCATTCTGGCCTCGTCCTTCATGACGACGGGTGGTGTAGCGCGGAGGATCATCCGGTTCTCGATTGCCTGTGTGGGGCATCTTCCGGGTGGTTTGGCGATTGCGGGCGTGTTTGCCTGTATGTTGTTTGCGGCGCTGTCAGGCTCGTCCCCTGCGACCGTGGTTGCCATCGGCTCCATCGTGATCGCGGGCATGCGTCAGGTCGGCTATTCCAAGGAATTTGCTGCCGGTGTGATCTGTAACGCCGGTACGCTGGGCATCCTGATCCCGCCGTCGATCGTGATGGTCGTCTATGCCGCCGCCGTTGAGGTGTCCGTCGGACGCATGTTCTTAGCCGGTGTCATTCCGGGCTTGATGGCTGGTCTGATGCTGATGATCACCATCTATGTTATGGCCAAGGTCAAGAACCTGCCCAAAGGCGATTGGAAAGGGTGGGGCGAGATCTTTGCCTCGGCGCGCGAGGCCGGATGGGGCCTGTTCCTGATTGTCATCATTCTGGGTGGTATCTATGGCGGTATCTTCACCCCGACCGAGGCGGCAGCCGTCGCTGCGGTGTACTCGTTCCTGATTGCCAGCTTTGTCTACAAAGATATGGGGCCGCTCAGCACCGAAGAGGGTCAGCAGAATCTGCCGTTGATCAAAAAGCCTTATGCGCTGGTAACCGCGTTCTTTCACCCGGACACCAAGCATACGCTGTTCGAGGCCGGCAAGCTGACTGTCACGCTGCTGTTCGTGATCGCCAACGCGCTGATCCTGAAACACGTACTGACGGACGAACAGGTGCCACAGCACATCGCCAGCGCCATGTTGTCGGCAGGTCTGGGTCCGGTGACTTTCCTGATCGTGGTGAACGTGATCCTTCTGATCGGTGGTCAGTTCATGGAGCCTTCGGGCCTGTTGGTCATCGTCGCGCCGCTGGTGTTCCCGATTGCCATCGAGCTGGGCATCGACCCGATCCATCTGGGCATCATCATGGTGGTCAACATGGAGATCGGGATGATCACACCTCCGGTCGGGTTGAACTTGTTCGTGACTTCGGGGGTGGCCGGGATGCCGATGATGAGCGTCGTCAAAGCGGCGCTGCCGTTCCTGGCCGTGCTGTTCGTCTTCTTGATCATGGTGACGTACATCCCGTGGATATCGACGTTTCTGCCCAACACTTTCATGGGGCCAGAGATCATAACAAACTAAAGAAAAAGGCCGGATCCTATTGGGTCCGGCCTTTCTTCTTACGCGCTGTATTTCTGTAAATACGTCTCAACCCAGCCAATGCTGCCAAAGCCACGGCGGCGCTTGGTCCCCCATTCGCCGACATTCTGCCCCACCAGCTCATGCGCTTTCGGGTTTCCGTTGAAGATCACGATTTTAGGGCGTTTTGGCAGGTTGCGGTACTTTCGAAAAATCAGATTGAACGGCCAATAGGGGACTAGGTGTATTATCCCGATACACCAATCCTTCGGGTAGCACCGCCGCCGCCACGCCCGGCCTGAGATATAGTCCTGATCATTCTTGTAAGCCTTCAGGTCGCGGGCCGCGTCAAAGTCATCATACAAGTGGAACTGCTGCTTGGGTATAAATCCGACCACAGAGGAATTCCCGCGCGTGACCAGGTCCATAAGCCCCGGAACGCGATCCCAGAACGCTGCGGGTATCGCACGCCACACAAAGGCGCGAAACTTAGGCATAAGGTAAAGCCCGCCGCGTTCACGTACGCGGTGCAACAAGGGTGTGAGTTCACCGGTTACCAAGAGATCGAGGTCAAGGAACAGCGCTGTTTCATAGCCTTGCACAATCCGTCTGTCGAACATAAGCAATTTGGGCCATTTGCCGTGAACCCATTCCGACTGATCCAATTGGGGAAAGGACAGGGCGTGCGTCTTGATGGCGGGATCAAGCCCGCTGGTGTCATCTGTAATGCAAATGAAGTCATGGCCTAAGAGTAAATGATCCCGGACAGCCGCGAACAGCATGTTGACGTCGTGCGCACTGAACGGCGTGCCCCATTTCATGCACAAGACACAGGCTTTACCAGAGGTTTCCGTCATCAGGTTTCCATCCGTTTGGTTGCGGCCACCGCGCGACTTCAAGTTTGCGGTGAAAAAAAATGCGATTTCTGCATCTTTAGAGGCGGGATGTGACGGTCAGGCTGCAGTTTTGTGACAGAAATGCTCTTGAATTAGGGATTTTTAGTGCCCAGATTAAGGGCCGAGGACGACCTCATCTAAACCTGTGTATCGTTCGGGACGGCTCGAAGATATGAGAGGTGTCCCAATGCCTTGGATTTTTCTTCTGTTCGCCGGTGTTCTCGAGATTGGCTGGGCTGTTGCCATGAAGCAATCTGCCGGTTTCACCCGTCTTTGGCCAACCGCCATTATGGGCGTTTCCATGGTCGCATCGTTCGGACTTTTGGCTTTGGCAATGCGTGATCTGCCGCTTGGCACAGCCTACACGATATGGACCGGAATAGGGGCCATCGGTGCTTTTGCCGTTGGCGTTGTTTTTCTGGGCGAGGCCGTGACAGCCCCGCGCCTTATCGCAGCCGCCCTGATTGTGGCCGGTCTGGTTACCATGAAACTGGCGTAGTCTCAGGCGTTCTGCAATGCGTCGATAATGCCCGAAAAGTCGTCAGCCTTCAGGCTGGCGCCACCAACCAAGGCACCATCCACGTTGGATACGGCAAAGATATCCGCCGCATTGCCGGGCTTGACCGACCCGCCGTAAAGCAACCGGACGGACCGCCCCACGCCTTCGCCAAACCGCCGTTCCAGACGCGCGCGGATAAAGTCGTGGACTTCTCCGATTTCGTCCAATGTGGGAACTTTTCCGGTGCCGATGGCCCAAATGGGTTCATAGGCCACGATCAGGTTCTCGCCGGTTGACTGATCGGGGATCGAGCCCGACATCTGGCCGCCAATGATGTCCAGTGTGTTGGCCGCTTCGCGCTGTTCAAGGCTTTCACCGACGCAAATGATGGCCTTTAGGCCAGCATCCATCACCGCTCGCGCTTTGGCGCGAACATCTTCGTTCTGTTCGGCGTGATCTTCGCGCCGTTCAGAGTGGCCAAGGATCACCATTGATGCCCCGGCATCCACCAGCATCTGGGCACTTATGTCGCCAGTATGGGCACCGGATGACGCGGTATGACAGTCCTGACCGCCGACCATGATCCCGACATCACCGACCGTTTGCGCAGCACGGTGTATCAGCGTTGCAGGTGGACAAATCAGCACATCAACTGATGGGGAAGGGTAGGTCCTTGACAGCGCCTCCAACTCGGCTAAATCCGCAGCCGTTCCGTTCATCTTCCAATTCCCTGCCGCAAGCTTGCGCCGCATCATAGGATCCCCCATTTAAGCTATTGTTTGCACATCGGATAGCACCGTGCGGACACACTGACAATTCTGGTTGCGGATTAGCTGCCAAAACGGCACAACTCCCGCGCAATTTCCGAGGCCCCCATGATCAACAACCTGGACCTAGAAAAACTGGACCGACGCGAGCCCGATGAGTTGGCCCGCCTGCTGCACGCAATCGGTGAGGTGGGTTTCCTGACTGTGTCCAATACGGGCTTGGATGCATCGCGGTGCACGGCGGTCATTGAAGCCTATCGACAGTTCTTTCACTTACCCGAGGCCCAGAAAGCGCGCGTTGATATGGCTAAGACGGGGGCGAACCGAGGGTGGGGCGCTTCGCAATCCGAGCAGGTCGACCCGAGTGCCAACCCCGACTTTAAAGAGGTTTTCGACTGCGGATACGAACTACCAGCAGGAAACCCCTATGCATCCAAGGACCTGAGCGTTTATGCGCCGAACCAATGGCCCGAGGCGCCGGCCGGCTTCCAGGGTACCATCCAAACCTACTACACCGACGCCAGCGCAGTCGCGATGCGCATTCTAAGGGCAATCGCTGTGGCCCTGGGGCGAGATGCAGCCAGTTTCGACAGCGCATTTGAAACGCCCATGGCCTTGCTGCGCGGCAATTACTACCCTCAGCGCCCCGTCTGGGCAGGGCATCAGGATTTTGGAATCGGCGCACACACCGACTATGGGTGTCTGACACTGTTGGCGACAGATGGTACCGCTGGGCTAGAGGTTCAAATGCCTGATGGAAAATGGGAACCGGCCGAATCCCGACCCGGAACCTTCATTATCAACTTTGGTGAAATGCTGGAATTCTGGACCGACGGTCGGGTCAAAGCCACGTTGCACCGGGTGGTAGGAGGGTCTGACGAGCGGATCTCGGTGCCGCTGTTCTTCAATCCGTCCTACGACACAAATGTTGCTCCGCCGAATTCAGACAAGGTTATTCGTGCCGGAGAACACCTGACGACGCGGTTCAACGAAACCTATGTTCACCTGAAAGAAGCGTCTTAACGCTGGGCCGAGAGCGTTTCGTCAAACTTGATCGACTCGCCACAACCGCAGGCATCGACAACGTTAGGGTTGCGGAACTTGAAGCCGGATTCCAGCAGCGAAACCTCATAGTCGATCTCGGTTCCGAACAGAAACATCTGTGCCATAGGGGCGATCATCACCCGTGCGCCATCCTGTTCTACGACCTCGTCATTGGCATCGGCTTCGTCCACGTAGTCCATGGTGTATTCCATGCCTGCGCAGCCACCTTTCTTGACACCGATGCGCAGCCCGGCATGTCCACCTGATTTCATCAGGCTCACAATCTGGGTCGCAGCTTTCGGTGTGATCGTCACCGCTTGTTTGCCGGGAATGCCGAACATAGTGGTCTCCGTTGTCGCGCGTTATCTACAATTTAGTGCTTAGACGAAACAGTCTCAAGACATAGCAGCCGTGCTTACCTAACTTTTCTACTAAGGTTGCCGTCAGACGGAACCCATGCTTGCGTTCAGACAATGGGTCGGCCTAGCCTGCGAACAGGGTATGGCAGCGGACAATGAAAGGTGCATGGACATGCATAAATTCTCCAAGGTGTTGAAGGCGGGCCTGGTTATCTCGATTGCAATAGTGGTCGCAGGCGTTGCATCCGCAGCTGTGGACGGCAAGCGGCACCCGGTAAACTGTGCGACGGCCGAAGGCGACTTACGCGCCATCGCAGCAGAAAAGAAACATGCACAGGACCAGCAAGTTGAAAGTGTCGTGTCGATATTGCCCGCAGGTGCGTTGTTGGGGCTGGTGACCGGGACGGAGAAGAAGCGGTTATCAATGCTTTCAGGCGATTACGTCAAAGCGCTGGACGAAAGGGCCGCCGAGATCAGAACGACCTGCGGCGTCAAATAAAAAACCGCCCGGTCAGAGGGGCGGTTTTTCGGCAAGATATCAGGTCGAGCTTACATGAAGCCCAGCTCTAAACGGGCTTCGTCTGACATCATCTCCATTCCCCAGGGGGGTTCCCAAGTTAGTTCGACATCGACTTCCTTGACACCCGCAACCGGCTCGACAGCTTCGACGATCCAGCCGGGCATTTCGCCTGCTACCGGGCAACCCGGTGCAGTCAGGGTCATGATCACTTTCACCGCGTTCTCGCCGGAAATGTCGATGGTATAGATCAAACCCAGATCATAGATGTTAACTGGAATTTCAGGGTCATAGACTGACCGGCAGGCCTCGACCACTGCGTCATACAGGGGGTGCTCAATTGTCGAAGGCGCAATCAATGGCGTGCCTTCAAACTGTTCGCTGGGGTGAGTCATTCGTGCCTCGGGTATGTTTCCTGAGCTTTTATATAGGGAAAGCTATGGGCAGCGTCCAGAGGTGGCGTGGTGCCCAAAGCGGGCACCAGTGGGTTCATTCGTTGATGTCGTGCCGAAAGGTCTTCACTTGACCGTGGGGCAGGGCGAACATCCGTCGCAGAACCAGCCATGCTATTAGCGACAATGCCGCAAAGATTAGCAGCAGAACCGGCAGGGATGGTGCCACACCTGGGATGATCAGCAACAACCCAGTGATCGCCGCGCCGATTGCGAATCCCAGAAAGATGAATCCCGGCAGCACAATCTCGAGGATGCCGAGGGCCAATGCCCCCGCCAACCAAATCCACCATGTCAGCCAGAACGGGTCTGCCATTACTTACCTCCCTTCAGCATCTTAAAGGCATCGCCAAACGCTTCCAATGCATTTGCGGGCACAACGATTGTCTGCGAACCATTGCCAGCGCCCAGCGCGTTCAGCGCTTCGACCTGTTTCAACGCCACCTGGTATTGCGCAGCCTCGATACCATTGTCCTGAATGGCCTTGGCCACAACACCGGTTGCATAAGCTTCGGCTTCAGCCTCAATACGACGAGCTTTGGCGGTTTGCTCGGCCGCGTACAGCTCGGCGTCGGCGTTCAGTTCGACCGCGCGTTTTTGACCCTCGGCCTCGGTGACCTGTGCCCGACGGGCGCGTTCGGCGTTCAACTGCTGCAACATCGCATCGCGTGTCGCCTGATCCAGATTCACATCCAGAATCTCGGCACGGGTCACTTCGATGCCCCAGTCATCCACGGCAGTTTCCACACTTTCCTGAATGCGGTTGATCAACTGTGCACGGTTCGACTGAACCTCATCCAGGTCCATTTTGCCGATCTCGGCCCGGACGATCCCAGCCACAGTGGTGGCAATCGCACCATCTACGTCGCGGATGCGGTAGACGGTCTTTTCAGGCTCAAGAATGCGGTAAAACACCGAGGTGTCGATTTGCACCAACACGTTGTCCTTAGTAATCGCGTCTTGCGTCGCATTGGGCAACTGGCGTTCCAGAATAGATATCTTGTGGCGTGCAACATCAAGAAACGGAACAATAAAGTTGATACCTGGCCCAAGGACCGAGTGCAGGCGGCCAAAGCGTTCAATCACGTATTTTTCCGACTGAGGCACGATCTTAATGCCCTTGAAGATAACAACGACAATCAGAACGGCGCCAAGAACGAAAATGATGTTCGACGAAAGCAATCCTATAATCTGGTCTTCGGTCATATCTGTCCTCTCATTATTGTGTACTATGGTATACATTTGGGGATTGACTTGCCCAATTTCAAGTCAGGTATGGCGGGTATAGAATTAGATTCAAATCTATGAACGTTCGGATGTAAGGGGGAAATTTCCGAATGTGTCCGCTTTGCATCCCTTTGTGATTGCGCTATCGGGCATGCATGAAACTGATTATCGACACTGATCCCGGCATCGACGACGCCATGGCCATATCTTATGCGGCGGCGGCCTCGGAAATTGATCTATTGGGGCTGACCACCGTTTTCGGCAACACGCATGTTCACCAATCCAGCCGAAATGCGCGTTACCTTTTGCATCGACTGGCTGTGGAAGCACCGGTCGCCGAAGGTGCGCCTTTCGCGCTGGGTAGGACCGATCACGCGCCATCCGAGCGTGTTCACGGTCCCGAAGGCTTTGGTGACTTGACGGATATTCCAGAGGTAGGGACCAACCATTCGCTGGACGCCGCGGCATTCCTTGTGGAAATGGCGAAAGCGCATCGTGGTGAATTGGTGGTTTGTGCCGTTGGACCGCTGACCAACATCGCTGCGGCAAAGCGCTTGGACCCCGAGTTTTCACGCAACATCAAGCGGTTGGTCATTATGGGTGGGGCCGTGTTTTGCCCAGGTAACATTACCGAACACGCCGAGGCTAACATTTACCACGACGCTGCAGCAGCGGATGAGGTGTTCTCTTCGCCTCCGGATACTGTTCTGGTCGGATTGGATGTCACGCTGAAAACCCTTTACGAAACCGCCGATTTCGAAGCGCTGGCGAGACGATCTACGGATATTGGCGGGTTCTTGCGGGATATCTCTCGGTTCTATCTCAATTTCTATAAGGAAATTGGAGGTCTTGAGGGGTGTGGGCTCCACGATTCCACAGCTGTGATTGCTTGTACCCATGACGGGATGTTCGACATGGTTGAGACCGGGGTAAAAGTTACCACAGCTGGCTCTGAAATCGGTGCCACGCGCCCCGACCCCTCTCGCCCGCCAATCCGAGTTTGCCGCGATGTGGATGGGGCAGGGGTTGTGCAGCTGTTTACCGAGCGCGTCGCCTCTCTGCCCTGACGGGTTGCATTGGGCGCGCGGATCGGGCAGATGCTGCCCGGTTCAGCGACCCCGAGGCACCGAATGACCGAACGTTTCTCTTTTGACCTGCAGGCCACCGATGGCAAAGCCAGAACCGGAGTAATCCACACTCCGCGTGGTGAAGTGCGTACTCCGGCCTTCATGCCGGTCGGAACGGCGGCGACGGTCAAGGCGATGATGCCGGAAAGCGTACGTGCGACGGGTGCGGACATTCTGCTGGGCAACACCTATCACCTGATGTTGCGTCCCACCGCCGAGCGGATCGACCGTTTGGGCGGGTTGCACAAATTCATGAATTGGGATCGTCCGATTTTGACGGATTCGGGCGGCTTTCAGGTCATGTCGCTGGCCGGGTTGCGCAAGTTGACCGAAAAGGGTGTGACGTTCAAATCGCATATTGACGGCTCCAAGCACGAATTGACGCCGGAACGGTCGATGGAGATTCAGCGGCTTTTGGGCTCTGATATCGTTATGTGCTTTGACGAATGCCCTGCGTTGCCTGCTGACCTAGACCGGATTGCCTCGTCCATGCGGCTGTCGATGCGATGGGCACAAAGATCCCGCGATGCCTTTGGCGACCGTCCGGGCCATGCGCTGTTCGGCATTCAGCAAGGCGGGCTAGAGCAGGATTTCCGCGAAGAATCTGCCGAAGCGTTGAAGGAAATCGGCTTTGAGGGTTACGCCGTCGGTGGACTGGCCGTAGGTGAAGGGCAAGAGGCCATGTTCGATGTGCTGGACTTTGCGCCGGATATGCTGCCAGTCGACAAGCCACGCTACCTCATGGGCGTCGGCAAACCTGATGATATCGTCGGCGCGGTTGCACGCGGTATTGACATGATGGACTGTGTTCTGCCCTCGCGTTCCGGCCGAACAGGGCAGGTGTTTACGCGGTATGGTGTGGTGAACATCAAAAACGCCCGTCACGCCGACGATCCGCGACCGCTGGACGAGCAATGCGCATGCCCGGCTTGCTCGAATTACTCCCGCGCGTATCTTCACCACGTGTTCCGTTCGAACGAGATGATCTCGGGGATGCTGCTGACGTGGCACAATCTGCATTATTTCCAGGATATCATGCAGGGAATGCGCGACGCCATTGCAACTGGAACATTCGAGGCATGGCAGGCCGAGTTCCACGCGCAGCGCGCTCAGGGCGATATTGAACCGATTTGATGCCGCACATTGCGTCAGTTGTGTTAAAATCGGTGGATATTCCGGCGCGGTGTCTTGCAGTCCGAAAAACCTCGGGTCATTCTGGATCACGACACACGGCGATGAGGTTGAAATGGGGTATTTGAACCCCACCTTAATCGTCCAAACAGGAGACGGTCGGGCGTTGCCTTAATAGGGACCAGTACCGTCTTGCCAATGATAAGGATTGAGCATGCAAGAGCCTCTGAATTCCTCATACCCCGTACTTCCGCTGCGCGATATTGTGGTTTTTCCACATATGATCGTGCCGCTGTTCGTGGGTCGGGAAAAATCTGTTCGCGCACTGGAAGAAGTGATGCAGGACGACAAGCAGATTTTGCTGTCGAGCCAGATTGACCCGGGTGACGATGATCCCTCGATTGATGGGATTTACCGTTCGGGTGTGCTGGCCAATGTTTTGCAACTGCTGAAACTGCCCGACGGCACCGTGAAAGTGCTGGTCGAAGGTCAGGCGCGGGTGCAGATCACCGAATTTTTGGAGAACGAAGATTTCTTCGAAGCTCGTGCTGAGTACCTGACCGAGATTCCCGGTGACGTGACGACGACCGAGGCGCTGCTGCGCACCGTCGCGGATGAGTTCGAGCGTTACGCCAAAGTCCGCAAGAACATCCCCGAAGAAGCGCTGACCGCCGTTGGTGAAACCACCGAGCCTGCCAAGCTGGCCGACCTGGTTTCGGGCCATCTGGGCATTGAGGTTGAGCAAAAGCAGGAACTGCTTGAGACGCTCTCGGTTAGTGAGCGGCTGGAAAAGGTCTATGGCCTCATGCAGGGCGAGATGTCGGTTCTGCAGGTCGAGAAAAAGATCAAGACCCGCGTCAAATCCCAGATGGAGAAGACGCAGCGCGAGTACTATCTGAATGAGCAAATGAAGGCCATTCAGAAGGAACTTGGCGATGGCGAAGACGGCTCGAACGAAGTTGTCGAACTGGAAGAGAAGATTGCCGAGACCAAGCTGTCGAAAGAGGCGCGTGAGAAGGCCGAAGGTGAGCTGAAAAAGCTCAAGAACATGTCGCCCATGTCGGCCGAAGCCACCGTCGTGCGCAACTACCTGGATTGGATTCTGTCACTGCCGTGGGGCACCAAGTCCCGCGTCAAAAAAGATCTGGGTCGAGCGCAGGACATTCTGGACGCCGATCACTACGGGCTTGAGAAGGTCAAAGAACGGATCGTTGAGTACCTAGCGGTGCAGCAGCGCTCGAAAAAGCTGAAAGGCCCGATCTTGTGCCTGGTTGGCCCTCCGGGCGTGGGTAAAACCTCGCTGGGTAAATCGGTTGCCAAAGCTACGGGACGCGAGTTCATTCGCATCTCGCTGGGTGGTGTACGTGATGAATCTGAAATTCGCGGTCACCGTCGGACCTATATCGGTTCGATGCCCGGTAAGATCATTCAGGCGCTGAAAAAGGCGAAAACCACGAACCCGCTGATCTTGTTGGATGAAATCGACAAGATGGGGCAGGATTTCCGTGGTGATCCGGCTTCGGCAATGTTGGAAGTATTGGACCCGGAACAAAACAGCACGTTCATGGATCACTATCTTGAGGTCGAATATGACCTGTCCAACGTGATGTTCCTGACCACCTCGAACAGCTATAACATGCCAGGGCCTCTGCTGGACCGGATGGAGATCATTCCGCTGGCCGGTTATACCGAAGAGGAAAAATCCGAGATCGCCAAGCAGCACCTGATCAGCAAGCAGGTCAAAAACCACGGCTTGAAAGCCAAGGAATTTGAACTGACCGATGAGGCGCTGCAATCCATTATCCGCACATATACCCGCGAGGCAGGCGTGCGGAATCTGGAACGCGAGATCGCCAAGGTTGCCCGGAAGTCGCTGACCAAGATCATCAAGAAAGAGGCTGAATCCGTTACGGTGACGCCAGACAATCTGGATGATTTCCTAGGCGTACCCAAGTTCCGGTACGGCTTGGCCGAGCAGGATGATCAGGTTGGTGTTGTCACTGGTCTGGCATGGACCTCTGTTGGTGGCGATTTGTTGCACATCGAGGCGCTGAAACTGCCGGGTAAAGGTCGGATGAAGACCACTGGTAAGTTGGGCGATGTGATGAAGGAATCCATCGACGCGGCCTCGTCCTATGTGCGGTCAATCTCACCGCAGATCGGTGTTAAGCCGCCAAAGTTTGACACGCTGGATATCCACGTCCACGTGCCGGATGGGGCGACGCCAAAGGATGGGCCTTCAGCAGGTCTGGCGATGGTCACGTCGATCGTGTCCGTGCTAACCGGTATTCCGGTACGCAAGGACATCGCCATGACCGGCGAAGTTTCGTTGCGCGGTAATGCGATGCCGATTGGTGGTTTGAAGGAGAAACTGCTGGCAGCTCTGCGTGGTGGCATCAAAACGGTTCTGATCCCCGAGGAAAACGAAAAGGATCTGGCCGATATTCCGGATAACGTGAAGGAAGGGCTAGAGATCATCCCGGTCACGCATGTCTCGGAAGTGCTGAAACAGGCTTTGGTCAGCGAACCAGAGCCGATTGAGTGGGACGAAGCGGCCGAAGAAGCCGCTGCCGCTGCGGCTAAGGCTTCTGATAATTCGGCGGCTTCTGCAACGACACACTAAATTGAGAGTGCTGTGGAAAGGGCGGAGTGAAAACTCCGCCCTTTTTCTATTCGGATTACCAAAGCCCTGGGGCTTTTTTATGAATCGCCAAAAGGAAGAATGGTGGGTGATAAGAGATTTGAACTCCTGACATCTTCGATGTGAACGAAGCGCTCTACCACTGAGCTAATCACCCGTAAGGCGGCGTACTACAGCGACTTTGAAACTGCTGCAAGTGCCATTTTGGAGGCGAAAGCCCCGAGGCAAACTCGGGGCTTTTGACTTTACAGTCCCGGCAAACCCGGAAGTTGGGTCAACACTCCGCGACGACCGAATGTGGTGCCACGGTCGTTGCCAAAGTTCACGCGAACGCCGACAGTCACATAGGCTTCGTTTGAGCTGCCTGAAACAAGCGGGGACGAGATATGAGCCACGCCCAGGTTGCCATAAACTTCGGCATTGTCGGCCGCCGCGTAAGACGCGCCAATCGCGAACAGGTTGAAGTCCAGCGCGCCTCCAAAGTTGTCGACGATGTCGAAGCTGGTGCTCAGTTCCCAAGCGTCGGTCAACTCAGTCTTGGCCGAGATTCCGAACAAGGTGCCATCCAGGTCCGAAGCATTGGTCAGATCCTGACGTCCCAGGTACCCTTCAATCTCTGCGGGTCCAGCATCAAATCCAGCTTCGATCCCGTAGAATTCGAAATCCGCATCATCTAGGTCCTCCTGGCCGTAGAACAGTCCAAAGGACGCGTTGTTGGCGGTGTGCAAGTTGCCATGCAAAGTCCAGTTGGTTGCGGTTTCACTCAGGTCTTGGAATCGCTGTACGCCAAGGTCGAGTTGTGCGCTGAAGGCGCGGCTAAACGCCAATTCTGCAGCGCCGTTTAGGTTGTAGGCATCACCAAAGTCGGTGTCTGTAAATGTCGAGTAATCCAAATTCAGGTAACCACCGGAAAATTCCGCGGCCTGTGCGGCTCCGATTGTTGTTGATGCTGCCAAAATACTGCAAATAATACGTTTTTTCACGTTTCTGCTCCGTTTGTTTGTTTTGTTTGCTAAGGGTCAAACTATGACCTGATGAGCAGTCGTCGCTTTATCTAGGTGGTGCCTGAATGTGTATCTAAACAGACCGAATTTCAGCCTGTGTGGCGAGGGTGACACAGGTTCAGGTTGTGGAAATCATGAGTCCTCCGTTGGTTTGTCGCCAGTGATCAAAAAGCGGCATTTTTCTTTGAAACAGGCAGAGTAAGGTCGACAGGGTTTTGCAGTAAAATTTCGCAATTAAGAAAAAACTTCAAAACGCCGCTTGACGCTGCCCGAGCGTAGCCATAATACACCCAAACGTTCAGCAACGAACGGGCAGCGGGCGGTTGTAGCTCAGTTGGTTAGAGTACCGGCCTGTCACGCCGGGGGTCGCGGGTTCGAGCCCCGTCAACCGCGCCATAGCTGCCATCCTTGGTCCAGGTTAAAGGCCACGAAAATAGATGCGCGGTTGTAGCTCAGTTGGTTAGAGTACCGGCCTGTCACGCCGGGGGTCGCGGGTTCGAGCCCCGTCAACCGCGCCATTTATTCGATCAAAATCTTCCCTGATCAGTCAGATAACCACCATTCTCTGCGACTGTGGGTGCGTTCTGTCAGGAGAGTTCGGCAATAATTCAATCGTTCTCACTTTGTTCTAACTTTTGTGTTGGAGACTCAGCGCCGCTCGCCTATTTCTAGGACACTTATGTTTTGGGGGCCAAGAATGGCTGAGCTGAAGAATATCGAGGTGCGCGGCGCGCGCGAACATAACCTCAAAAGCATTGATGTGGATATTCCGCGCGATCAGCTGGTGGTGATCACGGGGCTGTCTGGCTCGGGTAAGTCGTCGCTGGCCTTTGATACGATCTATGCTGAGGGTCAGCGTCGCTATGTCGAAAGCCTGTCGGCTTATGCGCGGCAGTTTCTGGACATGATGGAAAAACCGGATGTGGATCACATCAGCGGGCTGTCCCCGGCGATCTCGATCGAACAGAAGACCACGTCGAAGAACCCGCGCTCGACCGTGGGGACCGTGACCGAGATCTACGACTATCTGCGCCTTTTGTTCGCCCGCGCAGGCACGCCGTATAGCCCCGCCACAGGCCAGCCGATCGAGGCGCAGCAGGTGCAGGATATGGTTGACCGCATCATGACGATGGAGGAGGGCACGCGCGGCTATCTGCTGGCCCCCATCGTGCGCGACCGGAAAGGTGAATATAAGAAAGAGTTTCTGGAACTGCGCAAACAAGGCTTTCAGCGTGTCAAAGTGGATGGCGAGTTCTATGAGCTCGATACCCCGCCCACTTTGGACAAGAAATTCCGCCATGACATCGACGTGGTCGTAGACCGCCTTGTCGTGCGCGAAGGGATGGAGACACGGCTGGCCGACAGCCTGCGCACCGCATTGGACCTGGCGGATGGCATCGCAATTCTGGAAACCGCCCCGAAGGAGGGCGACCCGGAACGTATCACCTTCAGCGAAAACTTTGCCTGTCCGGTCAGTGGCTTCACCATCCCCGAGATCGAGCCTCGCCTGTTTTCTTTCAACGCGCCATTTGGGGCTTGCCCGGATTGCGATGGGTTGGGAGTTGAGCTGTTCTTTGACGAACGCCTCGTGGTGCCGGATCAGACGCTCAAGCTGTATGACGGTGCCTTGGCCCCGTGGCGCAAGGGCAAGTCGCCCTATTTCTTGCAAACCATCGAAGCCATTGCGCGGCATTTTGAGTTCGACAAGAACACACCGTGGAAAGACCTTCCCGCCAAAGTGCAACAGGTGTTCCTGCGCGGCTCTGGTGATGAGGAAATCCAGTTCCGCTATGACGAAGGTGGCCGTGTCTATCAGGTGACACGCAGCTTTGAGGGCGTGATTCCGAACATGGAACGCCGCTATCGCGAAACCGACAGCGCGTGGATCCGTGAAGAGTTCGAACGCTATCAGAACAACCGTCCTTGCGGGGCCTGCGAAGGCTACCGCCTGCGGCCCGAGGCGCTTGCCGTCAAGATCGCGGGTCTGCATGTGGGGCAGGTCGTGCAGATGTCGATCCGTGAGGCCTTGGCCTGGGTCGGGGACGCGCCGAACCATCTGAGCGCGCAGAAGAATGAGATCGCGCGGGCGATTCTGAAAGAGATTCGTGAGCGTCTTGGTTTCCTGAATAACGTGGGTTTGGAATACCTTACGCTGTCTCGCTCAAGTGGCACGCTTTCAGGCGGAGAAAGCCAGCGTATCCGTCTGGCCAGCCAGATCGGCTCGGGCTTGACCGGGGTGCTTTACGTGCTGGACGAGCCCTCAATTGGGCTGCACCAGCGGGACAATGACCGGCTGCTGGGGACGCTGAAAAACCTGCGCGATCAGGGCAATACAGTGATCGTGGTGGAACATGATGAAGAGGCCATCCGCGAGGCCGATTATGTGTTCGATATCGGCCCCGGTGCCGGTGTGCATGGCGGACAGGTGGTTAGCCACGGCACGCCTGAACATATCGCGGCGGATGCGGCCTCGATGACCGGGCAATACCTGTCGGGCACGCGCGAGATTGCTGTGCCGAGTGACCGGCGCAAGGGGAACAAGAAGAAGCTCAAGGTCGTCAAAGCCACAGGGAATAACCTGAAAAGCGTCACGGCAGAGTTTCCGCTGGGCAAGTTCGTCTGTGTGACCGGTGTATCGGGCGGGGGCAAATCGACCCTGACGATTGAGACACTGTTCAAAACTGCCTCGATGCGATTGAACGGCGCGCGGCAGACGCCTGCGCCGTGTGAGACGATCAAGGGGCTGGAGCATCTGGATAAGGTCATCGACATTGACCAGCGGCCTATCGGGCGGACTCCGCGTTCTAATCCAGCGACTTACACCGGGGCCTTCACCCCGATCCGCGACTGGTTTGCTGGTCTGCCCGAGGCCAAGGCGCGGGGGTACAAGCCTGGTCGGTTCAGCTTTAACGTTAAAGGTGGCCGGTGTGAGGCGTGTCAGGGCGACGGCGTTATCAAGATTGAGATGCACTTCCTGCCCGACGTCTACGTGACCTGCGAGACCTGCAAAGGCGCGCGGTACAATCGTGAGACGCTTGAGATCAAGTTCAAGGGCAAGTCCATTGCCGATGTCCTTGATATGACAGTGGAAGACGCGCAGGAGTTCTTTAAGGCCGTGCCTTCAATCCGCGACAAGATGGATGCGCTAGCGCGTGTTGGGCTGGGCTATATCAAGGTGGGTCAGCAGGCCACGACCCTGTCCGGGGGCGAGGCGCAGCGGGTGAAGCTGTCCAAGGAGCTGTCCAAACGCTCGACCGGGCGGACGCTTTATATTCTGGACGAGCCGACCACGGGTCTTCATTTCGAAGACGTCCGTAAGCTGTTGGAAGTGCTGCACGAATTGGTCGATCAGGGCAATACAGTTGTAGTGATCGAACATAATCTGGACGTGGTGAAAACCGCCGATCATATCATCGACATTGGCCCTGAAGGCGGTGATGGCGGCGGTGAGATCGTGGCCACCGGCACGCCCGAGCATGTGGCCGCTGACGAGCGCAGCCATACCGGTCGGTACCTAAAACAGATGTTGAACCCGGAACAGGTTGCGGCCGAATAAGCTAGTATTGCGCGTGTCTGAGCATGTGCCAATGTCGCAGCAAGGGTGGAAAGAACAGGAACACAAAGCCGAAGTTTACGTAAGCGAATACTGTCATAGGCAACCAAAGCGCGACTCCGATCAGTCCTACTAGCCCAGCAATTCGTGTCGCAGTCACTGGTTTGACCATGCGGTTAAGGACAGCGTGAAACAGACGGCCACCGTCCAACGGCATCAGGGGCAACATGTTGAATACCGCCAAAAACAGGTTCAATTGGGCGGTCACGACCAGAACCCAGCCCAGTTCGGGCGAGGTGACGAAGGGTTCCAGCAGTGAACACAATGCCCACAGCGTCAGGTTGACGATCGGCCCCATAGCGACGATCAATTCGTCTTCGTAGGATGAGGTCGAGCGGCGATGTTCGCAAAACCCGCCACCTCCATACAGGACGACGCGATTGACAGGGATACCCTGTATCAAGCAACCCCAGGCGTGTCCGAGCTCATGCAACAGGATTGAGGTCAATAAAATGGCCACAAAACCAAGCGCATAGGGCAGGGATTCGGGATCAAAACTGAACCCCACTATGAGCAAAACTAGAAAAATTAGACTTTGGTTTAACTGAATGGGTACGTTCCACGGTCCGCGGAACTCAAAAATCGAATTGTCACTATGCATATTCAATCCTCGCAATAATGAGAATTGAAATGACGTTGAATTGCGTCAAAAGTAGGGAGCTAACGCAGAGGTTGTGTGACTTAGTTAAGGATATCCGCAACGGCGCCGATTAAGTTCAGTACTTTGCGGGTCTCGGGATCGACCCGGTAGACATAGTCCCCGGCGCGGACGTATGACCCTCGGTTCAAGCCATAGCGGTACGGATCATTGATCCAGCGGTAATCGTTGTTGATGAAGTCACCGTTGCGATACAGCTTTTTTGCCTGTCCAGGTGGAACACAGGGGACATTTTTCTTGGCCAACCCCGGAGGGCAATGCCCAGCCTTGCCTTTGGTTTGAATCACAGGTTGTGAGGGTGCGCGAAAGACCTTGTCGGCGTTTTTACCGTTGCCTTTACCATTACCTGCCATCACCGCTGCTGGTGCTGCGACAAACATGGAAGCAACCAATATTACTTTCAAAACACGGGACATAGGAACCTCCGGCACACGAACTGATCTACGCCGATAGATGGCGGTCCGATCAGAGCGGGTCAACCCCGTGGGCAGTTTGTCGCCCACGGGTGAAGGTTAACTTCTTCCTCGTTTTTCAAAACGGGGCAGCATGGCAGAGAAATCCTTGCCCAAACCGTCTTCGGATTCCACGAATTGCTCATAAAGAGCCGTAGCCGCCTGACCAAGTGGCGTATCCGCATCTGAACTTTCCGCAGCCTGTTGGCTGAGGCGCAAGTCTTTGAGCATCAGTTCGGCGGCAAAGCCGGGCTGGTAGTCATTGTCCGAAGGGCTGGAGGGGCCGACCCCCGGTGCGGGGCAATAGGCGTTCATTGTCCAGCTATATCCCGAGGATGTGCTGACTACGTCAAACATTTTCTGTCGGTCCAGACCCAGCTTGTCTGCTAATGCAAACGCTTCGCAGGTGGCAATCATGGTCACGCCCAGAATCATGTTATTGCATATTTTGGCGGCTTGACCTGCGCCTGATCCGCCGCAATGCACGGCCTTTTGTCCCATGATTTCGAACAGGGGGGCAGCCTTGCCAAAGGCGACATCACTGCCACCTGCCATAAAGGTCAAGGTACCGGCCGCAGCCCCTCCGATCCCGCCGGATACGGGTGCGTCTACTGCCAAGACACCGGCTTGTGCAGCCTGCTCGGCCACGGCGCGGGCGCTGTCGACATCCACGGTCGAGCAATCAATCCAAACCGAACCGGAATTCATCGCTGGCAAAATATCATCCGCCACGGCCCGCAGGATCTGGCCGTTCGGAAGCATGGTGATAACAATGTCGGCACCGCCTGCAGCCTCAGCGCCGGATGAGGCAAGGGTCACGCCTGCAACATCCACATCCGCCATATCAAACCCGACCACGTCATGACCGGCCTTCGCCAGATTGGTGGCCATCGGATTCCCCATGTTCCCAAGCCCGATAAATCCGATCTTCATTCCTCAATCCTCCTAGAATGTCAGTGCTTTAGCGCCCATTGGTTGAAGCATCCTCGATACCTCGACAATGGGTACGTTCTGGTCGGGGTGCCTCCAGCGCGGAGTGCGGTCTTTGTCGATAATCTGTGCGCGAATTCCTTCCAGAAAGTCACCATGCTCCATCGCACGACTTGTAAAGCGGAACTCGTGTTCCAGCGCCTTCTGGATGGTGAGGCTGGGGGTGCGCAAGCGATGCAGGATCTCGATACAGCAGGCCATAGCCAGCGGCGAACCCCGGTTGATCAATTTAAGCGCGGCGGTTGCGAAGTCCGTTTCGCTGCCTTTGAGGTTATTGAGGATGTCTTGCAGCCTTTCGCCGTCAAAATGCGCGTCGATCTTGGTTTGCAATCCGGCCAACACGCCCTCCGGGGGTGTTTGGGCGTGGGTGATCAGAAGGCTGGCGTCTCCGGATGCTTCCAACAGTTCGATCAAGTCCGACCATTGAGCCATGGGGATGAAGTGATCCGCGAAACCTGCGAAAATGGCATCATCCGGGCCCATCCGATGACCGGTCATGCCAAGGTATTCGCCGACCCGTCCCGGTGCGAGCGCCAGCATCAGCGAGCTACCGACATCCGGAACCAATCCGATCCCGCATTCGGGCAGGGCGATCTGGCTACTTTCGCCTACAATCCTGTGGCTGCCGTGACAGCCAATGCCAACGCCACCGCCCATGGTGAACCCTTGGAGAAAGCTGACAACGGGTTTTGGGTATTCAAAGATCAGCGCGTTCAGGCGATACTCATCGCGCCAAAATGTCTGGCCATATACATAGTCACCTTTCTTGCCGGTCTCGTACAGTTCCGCAATGTCGCCGCCAGCGCAGAATGCCTTGTCGCCCTCGGCATCCAGAACAATAAGATCAACCGAGTCATCTTCACGCCAGTTGCGCAAAGCAGTGTCTATGGCCATGCACATGTCATAGCTGAGCGCGTTTAACGCTTTGGTCCGGGTCAGTGAGATCCGTCCGGCACGACCGGCGGTGCGAATGTCGATATCAGCCATGGCCCCCTCAGCGATTGGCGAGCATCTGGCGCGACACGATCACGCGCATGATTTCATTCGTGCCTTCCAGGATCTGATGTACACGCAAGTCGCGGACCAGTTTCTCGATCCCGTAATCTGCCAGATAGCCATAGCCGCCATGCAGTTGAAGGCATTGATCCACCACTTTCGATCCAGTCTCGGTCACGAATTTCTTGGCCATGGCGCAGAACTTGGTGGCATCCGGCGCACCCTGATCCAGTTTCCAGGCCGCCTGCCGTAAGAACGTTCGGGCTGCCTGCAACTCGATCTCCATATCGGCCAGACGGAATTGCAGCGCCTGAAACTGGTCGATGGACTGACCGAACGCCTGCCGCTCGGACATATATTGCAACGTCATATTCAGCCCCGCTTGCGCGGCCCCTAACGAGCATGAGGCGATGTTCAGCCGTCCGCCATCCAGCCCCATCATCGCGTATTTGAATCCATCGCCTTCGACGCCGACAAGGTTTTCGGCCGGGATTTTGCAATCATCGAACTGCACCTGCGCCGTGGGTTGGCTTTTCCATCCCATCTTCTGCTCCAAGGCGCCGAAGGACAGGCCGGGCGCACCGTCTTCGACATAGACCGTTGAGATTCCCTTGGGGCCGTTCTGTCCGGTGCGCACCATGCAGACATAAGCATCGGAATACCCGCCGCCCGAGATAAATGCCTTGGTCCCGTTCAGGGTGTATCCTTCATTGCTGCGGTCCGCGCGGGTTTTCAACGCAGCAGCATCCGAGCCCGAGCCCGGTTCGGTCAGGCAATAGCTGAGAACGGTATTCAGGCTGAGAACATCGGGCATGATACGCGCTTTCAGCGCATCCCCGGCGAAACTGTCCAGCATTTTGGCGCACATGTTGTGAATCGACAAAAACGCTGCAACGGACGGGCAGGCCATCGACAACGCCTCGAACACCATGGTGGCATCCAGTCGCGTCAGACCAGAACCGCCGCTGTCTTCAGAGACGTAGAGGCCGCCGAACCCAAGCTCTCCGACACGGGGCCACAGGTCCTTGGGGATGGTGCCTTCGGCCTCCCACTGTCGCGCATAGGGGGCGATGTTCTCCTGCCCGAACTCATAGGCCATGTCGAAGATCGCAGTCTGCTCTTCGGTCAAAGCGAAATCCATGGCTTCCCTCCCACGCCGACGGATGAATTGAACGAGTGTTTATTTCCTAATCCTTACAGAAATTTTTCACGGCCATCAATTCCCCGTCTTAATCCGGTGCAGGAGTTAAAGGTCGTGGTGAAATTCCTCGATCAGGTGTTGGACAACCGCTTTTCCCGGATCTTCGCCACGGGCGGATGCCTCGGCATAAACGCGTCGCTGACGTGTGGCCGATGTGCCGTTCTGCGCGATTTGTTGCAACCGCGCCAGTTCGGTCATTGTACCAAGTGCCTCGGCGTCTTCGGCCAGTAGCCCCATCAGTTCGCCCATCAATTCGGGCATGGGCTTGATCGAGCGGTCGCCAAAGTCGATCATGCCCTCGCCGACGCCATAGCGCTGTGCGCGCCAACGGTTTTCTCCGATCAGGAACTGGTCATAGTTGCGCCAGCGTAAGTTTCTGGCTTTCAACCGGCATAGCATCCGGGTCAGCGCCTGAACCATCGCAGCCAAAGACAAGGCGTGTTCCAGCCGGGGCTGCACGTCCATTATGCGCGTCTCAAGTGTTGGGAAGCGGTGTGATGGGCGCAAGTCCCACCAGATTTTCGACGTGTCCTCGATCACACCTAGTTCGACCAAAATGCCCGTGGTGCGCTCATAGTCGGCCCAACTGGCCAAGGTCGGGGGCAAGCCGGTTCGGGGTAGGTTGTCGAAGACTGTCAGGCGGTAGGACGACAGCCCCGTATCCTCGCCGTTCCAATAGGGGGATGAGGTCGAAAGGGCCAAAAGGTGGGGCAGAAAATACGAAAGCTGCGGCATAAGATCGGCGCGCAGGGCAGGGTCATCAATTCCGATATGGACATGCATCCCACAGATCAGCATTCGTCGCGCTACACCGCCAAGTGCATGGTGCAAGGCGTCATAGCGATCTTTTCGCGTATGGCTTTGCTTTTTCCAATCGGCAAACGGATGACACGATACCGCGACTGGGGCGAGGTTGTAGTCCGCTGCACGTTTGGCCACGCAAGACCGTAAGCGTTTCAGATCCTCGCGCGCGCCGGCAATGGTTGCATGGGGGCGGGTGCCGACCTCGATCTGACATTGCAGGAATTCGGGGCTGACCTGACCTTGGAAATCGGCCTGACAGGCCTCCATCAAAGCTTCGGGTGCTTCGGCAAGCTCGAACGTGTCCCGATTGACCAGAAGATACTCTTCTTCAATGCCCAGTGTGTATTCCTGCTGCATGGTCGCCCTCGTCGGTTATTCCAATCAGTGAATACGGAAATGACCGCCTTGCCAAGTGTTTGGCTTGCGAAGCCCCCGGCGGCGGCGATAAGAACCTTTCAGTCAACAGTTCAAACCCCGGAGCGTTCGCGTGAAACCCAGGAAATTCCCAAAGATCAACGACACGCTTTCGGAGCTTGGAGTTAAATTGGTCGACAAAGGACCAGAAGACGACGAGCGCGCCCGGCTTGAGGCATTTGAACGGGCAGGTGGCTTGACCCGTCCCGCTTATGCGTTGTCACCGGGAATGGAGGGGTTTGATATCGCGCCCCTCGTCGCAGAATACACCGAACATGCGGATGCGCTTGCGGCCCTCAAGGACCCCAATCGCAATCAGACGGGGTATCGGGTCGGTAACGGTTACTACGATAGTCCCGATGCCGACGCGCTGTATTTGATGATCCGCCGGTTCAAACCCCGGCGTGTGATCGAGGTTGGCTGCGGAAACTCCACGCGCGTTACCCGGCAGGCAATCATCGACGGCGGGCTTGAGACGCAGATCACCGCGATTGATCCCTATCCGCGTGCTGATATCGCTCATGTGGTAGAGCATTTCGAGCAGAGACGGCTGGAAGAAGTGGATCCCGCGCTGTTCGATCAGTTGGAGGCGGGCGACGTTCTGTTCATCGATTCCAGTCATGTAGTCCGCATGAGCAATGACGTCGCGCATCTGTTTTGCCGCATCATCCCTGCACTGAAACCTGGTGTGGTGATACACGTGCATGATGTTTTTCTACCTTATGAATATCCCAAGCGATTCTTCTATGACTGCCCTGGTTGGGGCGAGCAGTACATGCTGCACGCTTTGCTACAATCCGGCGCGTTTTCAATGCTTTGGCCGGGGTATTACCTTCAGCAGGATCGCCCCGATGCGGTCGAGGCTTTGCCGTTCCTGAGCGATGGTCGTGCGCAAAGTATCTGGGTGCAGATCAAAGAAAATTGAACGCAAAGTGATCCGTCCCTGAAAAAACGCCGTACTCCTTTTCATAACACGCTGAGAGGAGATACAGCCATGTTCCGCCAAACACTGATGGGCGCCGCCGCCGCACTTGCACTGACTTTGCCCGTCAAGGCACAGGCCGCTGACATTGTGGATACCGCCGTTTCGGCCGGGTCGTTCGAAACCCTAGTTGCCGCCGTTCAGGCCGCAGGTCTTGTTGAAACGTTGAAAGGTGACGGTCCGTTTACTGTCTTCGCTCCGACTGACGAAGCCTTCGCAGCATTGCCTGAGGGTACGGTCGAAACACTGCTTCTGCCCGAGAATAAGGACCAACTTGTTGAAATTCTGACATACCACGTTGTTCCTGCTAAGGTCATGTCTGGTGACATTGCCGGAAAACGCGCCAAGGTTCTAACCGTGCAGGGCGACCGTCTGAGCGTAAATGCCAAGCGTGGCGTCAAGGTGAATGATGCAGAAGTCATCCAGGCTGACATCGAAACCAGCAATGGTGTGATCCATGTCGTAGACGCTGTGATCCTGCCTGAATAATAAAGCCAAGCAATAACAAAAAGCCCCGGTCCTTGTAGGCCGGGGCTTTTTGTCAGACCAGACGGACTTGGGTTCCGACCTGGACCAGAGGGTACAATTCTTCGACATGCTGATTGTATAGGCCTATACAGCCAGACGAACTTTGCCGGCCAATTTTTCGCGTATCATGGGTGCCATGCACCAGATAGGCGGGCCAACCCAAATACATCGCGCGCGTTCCAAGTGGGTTCCCCGGTTCTCCGCCTTCCATTCGAATAGGCAGATCAGGATCACGCTCGCGCATCGAAGCGGTAGGCGTCCAGCTTGGATTTTCGCGCTTGCGTACGACTTCGGTATAGCCGCGCTTGGTCAATTCTTCGCTCATCGGAACCGAACTGGGGTACAGTTTGTAAGTCCCATCAGGCCCCCAGTAGTGCACCGCGCGGCTTGTGATATCCGCCAACAATGCACCTACACCGAGTTCATCGAAGTGATCCTGCCAGTTTTGTTGTGAGAAAGATGAGACGTTTCTGCGAACCGGAAGCTGAGTGCTAATTGCATCTTCGTTTTGCGGGAACGCGTCCGAACTTTGCGCGCGCACCAAAGCAGGTGTGGCCACTAGGGACGCTACGCCCAGCACCGCAGAGCGACGGGTCATTCTGGATTTCGACAATTTTGCCTCCGGATCAGGAACTGCTCAAACAATAGTTTGTGTTGAAAATATTCCTGTTGATCGGGTTTTTCCAGATATAGAGGTCTGAATTTATCGTGAAGCGTTAAAAAACCGGCCCGCTTGGGGCCGGTTTCGTAGGCAGGTGACTTAGTCCATCGCTTTGAAGTTAAACTCGCCACCTTCTTTGATGCCCGACGGCCAGCGGGCCGTGACGGTTTTGGTGCGAGTGTAGAATTTGAAGCTGTCAGGGCCGTGCTGGTTCAGATCACCGAACATGGATTTCTTCCAACCGCCAAAGGTGTGATAGGCCAACGGCACCGGTATCGGAACGTTGACGCCGACCATACCGATGTTGATCCGGCTGGCAAAGTCACGTGCAGTGTCACCATCACGCGTGAAGATCGCAGTACCGTTGCCGTATTCGTGGTCCATTGCCAGACCAATCGCCTCTTCGTACGAACCTGCACGCACGGTGGACAAAACCGGGCCGAAGATCTCTTGCTTGTAGATATCCATTTCCGGCGTCACGTGGTCAAACAGATGCGGGCCAACAAAGAAGCCATCTTCATAGCCTTGCAGGCTGAAATCACGGTTGTCGACGACCAACTTGGCACCTTGTTCCACGCCAGAGTTGATCAGACCCAGAATGCGTTCTTTTGCGGCGGCCGTCACGACGGGGCCCATATCCACGTCGTCACCTGCCGTATAGGGGCCGACCTTCAGTTTCTCGATGCGCGGGATCAGCTTTTCGATAAGCGCGTCTGCGGTGTCGTCACCGACCGGAACAGCAACCGAAACGGCCATGCATCGTTCGCCAGCGGCACCGAAACCGGCGCCAACAAGCGCGTCGGCGGCTTTGTCCATGTCGGCATCGGGCATGACAATCATGTGGTTCTTGGCCCCACCGAAACACTGCGCACGCTTACCATTCGCAGAGGCGCGGCTGTAGATATACTGCGCAATCGGAGTCGAACCCACAAACGAAACACCTTGGATGATCTCGCTGTCCAGAAGGGTGTCGACTGCTTCCTTGTCGCCATTCACAACCTGGAACACACCTTTCGGAAGACCCGCTTCGATGAACAGCTCGGCCAGCATCAACGGGACTGACGGATCACGTTCTGAAGGTTTCAGAACAATTGCGTTGCCGCAGGCCAGCGCGGGGCCTACGTGCCACAAAGGCATCATGGCCGGGAAATTGAACGGCATGATCGAAGCCACGACGCCAAGGGGCTGACGCATCGAATAGATGTCAATTCCGGGGCCTGCGCTGTCCGTGTACTCACCCTTCAGCATCTGAGGGGCACCGACACAGTATTCGATCACTTCCAAACCGCGTTGCAGGTCGCCCTTGGCGTCCGGAATGGTCTTGCCGTGCTCGCGGCTTAGAACTTCGGCCAGCTTGTCCATGTCACGGTTGATCAGCCCAACCATGGCCATCATCACGCGCGCGCGTTTTTGTGGGTTGGTTGCGCCCCAGGCGGGTTGCGCTGCAGCTGCGCTTTCGATGGCGGCTGTGGTTTCGGCAGCGCTGGCCATCGGGCATTTGTATTGCACTTCACCAGTGGCCGGGTTGAACACATCGTCAAAGCGACCGGATGTGCCGGCGACGTTTTCGCCGTTAATGAAATGGGACAGTTCGGTCATTGCGAATTCCTCCGGGTTGTTTGAGCGCAGAATAGGCTTGCATAAATCGCATGAACAGAGGCAATAATTCAAAAATATTTTGCAAAAATGCAAAAGGAGGAGTGGTGGTTCCGAACTGGGATGACATGCGGGTGTTTTTGGCCGTCGCGCGTGAGGAAAGCCTATCAGCCGCAGGTCGGCGTCTTAAGATCGACCCGGCGACGGTAGGGCGCAGGGTCGCACGGCTTGAGGCATCGCTGGATGCGCCTTTGTTTACCAAGTCGCAGCAAGGTTATGTTCTGACGCCAATCGGGGAACGCTTGCTGGATCACGGCTTGAAGGCCGAAGAAGCCATGCGGGCCGCATCCGGTTCTGTCTCGGGATCATCCAAGACACTGAGTGGCCAAATCAGGATCGGTGCTCCGGATGGCTGCGCCACGTATCTTTTGCCACAAGTCTGCGCGAATATCTGCGACGCGAATCCCGAATTGGATATTCAGATTCTGTCTCTGCCCCGTGTGATTAACCTGTCCCGCCGCGAGGCGGATATGGCCATAACGGTCAGCGCGCCCACGGCTGGCCGGTTTCTGGTGCAAAAGATCACGGATTACCAACTACATCTGGTTGCCAGTCAGGAATACCTGAACGCGCAAGCCAAAATTGAGAACCTGGAAGCTCTTAGAAGGCATCGATTTATTGGCTATATCCCGGATATGATTTTTGACCGGGAACTCGACTATCTGGTCGATATCGGGGTTGAACGAGTTGCCCTTGCATCGAATTCGATATCGGTTCAGCTGGGGCAAGCATCGCTCGGGTCAGGGGTTTGTGTGGGGCACGATTTTGCGCTGCCATTCCATCCAAACCTGCGGAAAATCCTGACGGATCAGCTTAGTCTGACCCGCAGGTACTTTCTAATCCGACATCAGGGCGATCAACGAAATGAACGCTTGAACCGGTTCGCACAGACTTTGACTGCCGGAATCCGTGAGGAAGTCGTGCGTCTGGAAGCTGAAGCTCCACCTTGACACATATGGGTATTCCGGCAACGCTTTGTTAAACAGCGAGTTATTTCGGAGGTTTCGCACATGCTGGTTCAGGCCATTCTGAAATCAAAGGCTACGGAAGGGGTCGAAACGGTTACGCCCGATCTCACTGTGTCCGATGCGGCAAAAATCCTTGCAGAAAAGCGGATCGGGACGGTTGTAGTCTCTGAAGACGGGGGGGAAACGGCATCTGGAATTCTGTCGGAACGTGATATTGTGCGAGAGTTGGCTGCAAGCGGAAGTGGTTGTCTGGCGAAACCAGTCAGCGCTTACATGACCAGCGATCTTGTAACTGCGACGCGTCAGGACTCGGTTCAGGATGTCCTCAGCCGCATGACCGAAGGGCGTTTCCGCCATATGCCTGTCGTCGAAGATGGCAAGCTGATCGGTATCGTAACACTTGGGGATGTGGTCAAAGCACAGCTTTCGGAATTGGCGATGGAGAAAGTGGCGCTCCAGACAATGATCATGGGCCACTAATTTCAGACGGGGCCAAAGCGCCCTATTGCACCCGCGGCAGAGTTGTGTTTGCTTGCGCCGAAATTTTATTGCGCAGGAGGGCGCGATGCGGGTCGCATTATATCCCGGAACTTTTGATCCGATCACACTGGGCCATATCGACATTATTCGCCGGGCTGCTGCGATGGTCGACAAGCTTGTGATTGGTGTAGCTATCAACCGAGACAAGGGCCCGTTGTTTTCTTTGGAAGAGCGCGTCGCTATGATCGAAGCCGAGTGCGCCCAACTATCCGAGCAGACCGGTACAGTGATTGTCGCGCATCCCTTCGAAAACCTGCTGATTGATTGCGCACGCGACGTTGGAGCGCAAACCATAGTGCGCGGATTGCGGGCCGTGGCTGATTTTGAGTACGAATTTCAAATGGTTGGAATGAATCGCGCGCTGGATGATTCGATCGAAACGGTCTTTCTGATGGCCGAGGCGCGCCATCAGGCGATCGCGTCCAAGCTGGTCAAAGAAATTGCGCGGCTGGGCGGGGACGTATCCAAATTCGTTACGCCCCGCGTTGCTACAGCCTTACAGAGCCGCTTACGCTGACGCACCCATTGCCATTGCAGTATCCAGCATACGGTTGGAGAAACCCCATTCGTTATCATACCAGGCCAGAACCCGGACCAATGTCCCGTCGGTTACCTTTGTTTCAGCCAATGACACGGTCGAGCTGTGGGAATCGTGATTGAAGTCGACCGATATCAAGGGGCGTTTCTCAGCCGCCAGAACACCCGGGATCTTCTCGGCAGCAGCGACAAACAGGGCATTCACTTCTTCCTCGGTCGTCGGGCGTGAAACCTCGGCAACAAGATCAACAACCGAAACATTCGGGGTTGGAACCCTGATGGCTTGCCCCGTCAGTTTTCCCTGAAGTTGTGGAAGAACCAGACCCACTGCGGCGGCTGCGCCGGTTGTCGTAGGAATCATCGACAACGCCGCAGCGCGGGAAAGGTAGGGGTCCTTGCCGGCTGTATCATGGACGGGTTGGCTGGCGGTATAAGCATGGACGGTTGTCATGTTGCCATGCACAATTCCCAGGCCATCGTCCAACGCGGCTGCAACTGGCGACAGGCAGTTCGTCGTGCATGATGCATTTGACACGATAATATCATCGGCTGTCAGTTCGTGATCATTCACTCCGTAAACTACGGTTTTGACGCCGCCATCCCCGCGTGCGGGGGCTGAAATCAGCACCTTGCTTGCCCCGTTTTCAAGATGACGAGCTGCGGCTTCGCGCGTGCGAAACACTCCAGTGCACTCCAACACGACATCAATATCTGACCAGTCCAGTTTTTCAGGCTCTCGCTCGCTTGTCAGGCGAATAGGGCCAGCGCCCACATCCAAGCCAGCTTCGGTGAGCTTCACAGGTTTGAAATACCGGCCATGGACGCTGTCGAATTCAAACATGTGGGCGTTCATCTCGGGTTTGGCCAGATCATTGATCGCGACGATTTCAACGTCTTTGCGGCCACTTTCCATCACGGCGCGCAAGACGCCACGTCCGATCCGTCCAAATCCATTGATTGCAAGCTTGAGTGTCATGATCCGCTCCGTCGCGTGTCGTCCAATAAAGAGTTAGCGCTAACAAAGCTAAATTGATCAAAAAGTCAAGTAAAACCTACCTCATCGCCAGAATGCGACCCAATCCAGGAAATCGTAGAGTTTTTTGCCCAGAAAAAGCAGATGCTCTGTCCCATAGATGGCGACATCGGCAATCAGGATGCCAAGGATCACAAGGCCAAGCCAGATAGCTAGTTGATTGGTCATAGAGGCCCCGAACAGAAATGCCCGCCCAGATAACCTGAGCGGGCAAAAAGGTTCAAGAATTCAAACGGGTTTTAGTTAAGGCGGCCCATTGCCACAGCAACATCGGCCATGCGAACTGAGAAGGCCCATTCGTTGTCGTACCATGCCAGAACGCGCACCATGCGGTCATTGACAACGCGGGTCTGGTCCGGAGCGAAGATCGAGCTTTCCTCGGTATGGTTGAAGTCTGTCGAAACCAGTGGAGCGGGTTCGTAACCCAGAACGCGCTGCATATGACCTTGCGAGGCTTCACGGACAATCGCGTTCACCTCATCCACAGTCACATCGCGACCGGCGCGGAATGTTAGGTCAACAGCGGATACATTCGGGGTCGGAACCCGGATTGCCGAGCCATCCAGACGACCTTTGAGGTTCGGCAGAACCTCACCCAACGCCTTAGCAGCACCGGTCGAAGTCGGGATCATTGACATAGCGGCAGCGCGAGCGCGGTACAGGTCGCTGTGGCGACGGTCTAGCGTGGGCTGGTCGCCAGTATAGGCGTGGATCGTGGTCATGATGCCATGTTCGATCCCGACGCCTTCGTCCAGAACTTTGGCAAGCGGAGCAAGGCAGTTCGTGGTGCAAGACCCGTTCGAGACCATTTTATCGTCAGCAGCCAGACTGTTGTGATTCACGCCATAGACGATGGTTTTATCTACATTCTTGCCCGGCGCGGACAACAGAACCTTTTGCGCCCCACGCTCAAGATGCGTCTTGGCCTTCAGGCCGTCATTGAACTTGCCGGTGCACTCCAGAACGACGTCGCAGCCTTCCCAGTCCAGCTCGTTCATGTCGTAAGTCGAGAACATCTCCATGGGGCCGCGGCCCAGATCCATGGTGTTGCCCTCGATCGAGACGTCGCGGGGGAAGCGCCCGTGGACGCTGTCATATTTCAGCAGATGCGCCGTGGTTTCCAGCGGGCCGGTTGCGTTGACCTTGATCACTTCGATGTCGTTGCGGGCCGATGCCGCGATATGCGACAGGGTGCAGCGGCCGATACGGCCAAAACCATTGATGCCGACCTTGATGGTCATATGACGTCTCCAAAATGCGCTTGCGTTGCAGGCGATATAGCGGCCTTAACGCGTTCTCAAAAGAGTAAAAGAGACATATTCTTAATGTGTTAGCGCAAACCTTGACCGGTATCGCTAACGCTTGCGCTAGCTGAAAGATCAGGTAGGGTCCACCTGCGGCAGGTTACTGGAAGGAACAAGGCATGAGCGGTCTTTTGGCATTGCTGGATGATGTTGCCGGAATTGCAAAAGTTGCGGCATCGTCGGTTGATGATGTTGTTGCTGCGGCGGGCAAGGCCGGGGCGAAAACGGCGGGTGTAATCATTGACGATGCCGCCGTGACGCCGAAATACGTGCAAGGTTTCGCCCCGGCGCGCGAGTTGCCGATCATCTGGCGCATCGCGCGCGGGTCGATTTTCAACAAGATCGTGCTGCTACTGCCCGTTGCGCTGTTACTGGCTAATTTCGCGCCCTGGCTGATCACGCCTTTGCTGATGCTGGGCGGATCTTATTTATGTTTCGAGGGGGCTGAGAAGATTTTCCATGTCCTCTTCCCCCATGGCAGCCACGCCATCGACGAGGATATGAAAATCCGTGATCCAGGTCATCTGGAAGAGCAAAAAGTCAAAGGTGCAATAAAGACCGATTTCATCCTGTCAGCCGAAATCATGACCATCGCGCTTGCCGCCATCGAGGCGCCGAACATCTGGATGCAGGCGGCAACGTTGGCTGTTGTCGGGATAGGTGTGACGGTGGCGGTCTATGGCTCGGTGGCGTTGATCGTGAAGATGGACGATGTGGGCCTGTTTCTGGCGCAGAACGCACCAACCCCGATCGGGCGCGGAACCGGGCGAGGCTTGGTCAGAGCCATGCCGATTGTAATGAAAGTACTCTCTATCGTCGGGACCGCCGCGATGCTGTGGGTCGGCGGGTCGATCATCATCCACGGGCTCGAGGTTTTGGGCTTTGGCTGGCTGGGCCACCACATTCACGACTGGGCCTATGCGGTGGGCCATATGGTTTCTGCTCAATACGAGGGCGCCGTGGAGTGGATCGCCAAGGCCGCCATGGACGGAGTATTCGGACTGGCTTGGGGGATGGTACTAATCCCCCCGGCGACGAAACTGCTAAAATCACACTGAACAATAATATCCGCGCCGCAGTTTTGGCGACGCGGATTGTCGTTAGAACCCGTTAGTGTTGCCTTTTACCACGACGCCAGACCCGTCAATCTTACCATCTTTGACGAGGGTAACGGCGGCTCCGTCAATTTTCAGGTCCCAGCAGTTTTTGGGATCATCGCCATACTGAAAGCACATCCCATTATCTGTTGCTTCCCACTTGCCCGAATAGCCTTCGCCTTTGATGGTACCGTCGGCTGCATAATACTCGGTAAACGCGCCTGAAAGCATACCGCCTGCATAGGTGTGGTCGGCCATCGTTTTTTGAATTTCTTCCTTGCTGGCGAAATCCCCCGCGAATGCTGGGGCGGCCAGGATCACTGCTACAGCGCTCAGGACGGCGTGTTTCCTCATTTCTAAACTTCCCTGTGACTGGATTGTCTTCAGGACTTAAGGCGTAATGGCCTACGAAATAGGGCAGGTGGGATCACGACGCCTCACCTGTCTGTGAGGGTGGGGCGCGAAAAACAGGCGGCCCATGCGGACCGCCTGTTTCCTTTGGACTGACGTCGGGAATTAACCCAGCAGTTCCCTGACTTTAGCAACGGTGGCCTCGGCAGTGATGCCGAAATGCTTATACAGCTCACCCGCGGGGGCCGACGCACCAAAGCCCGACATGCCGATGAACCCGGCTTTGGCTTCACGGCCACGCTCGCCCAGCAGCCAGCGATCCCAGCCACCGGCGCGCACAGCGGCCTCAATCCCGACGCGGACGGCACCAGCGGGCAGCACGCGCTTGCGATAGGCTTCGTCCTGCTCGGCGAACAGCTCCATACAGGGCATGGAGACGACGCGGGTGCCGATACCTTCGGCCTCGAGCATTGCCTTGGCTTCCATCGCCAGCGACACTTCAGAGCCGGTGGCAATCAGGATGGCCTGACGTTTGCCCTCGGCCTCGGCCAGAACATAGGCGCCTTGCGCGGACAGGTTCTTGGTTTTGTGATCCTTGCGCACGGTCGGCACGCCCTGACGGGTCAGCGACAGGACCGAGGGGCTTTCCTTGAAGGTCAGCGCCAGTTCCCAGGCTTCTGCTGTTTCAACCGTGTCGGCGGGGCGGAACACATAAGTGTTGGGCGTCGCGCGGCTGATGGCCAGATGTTCGACCGGCTGGTGGGTCGGGCCGTCTTCGCCCAGACCGATCGAATCGTGGGTCATCACGAAGACCGAAGGGATTTTCATCAACGCGGCCAGACGCATCGACGGGCGCGCATAGTCGGTGAAGGCCATGAAGGTGCCGCCATAGGGGCGGATGCCACCATGCAGCGCCATGCCGTTCATCGCAGCGGCCATGCCGTGTTCACGGATACCGTAATGGATGTAACGGCCCTTGCGATTTTCCGGCAGGAACACGCCCATGTCCGCAGATTTGGTGTTGTTCGAGCCCGTCAGGTCGGCCGAGCCGCCAACGGTTTCCGTCATGATCGGGTTGACGACGTTCAGAACCTTTTCTGACGAGGCGCGGGTGGCCAGTTTCGGTTGATCTTCCGACGCCTGTTTCTTGAACGCACGGATCGCACCGGCCAGTTTCTTGGGTGCTTCAAACGCATAGGCGCGGTTGAACTCGGCCTGCTTGCGTTCCGAGATTTGTGCGAAACGGCCTTCCCATGCCGCGCGCTCTGCGGCACCGCGTGCCCCGATGGCTTCCCATGCGGATTTCACATCGGCGGGGATTTCAAACGCGCCATGCGGCCAGCCATAGCCGTCTTTGGCGGCTTTCAACTGATCCTGATCGGTCAGCGCACCGTGGCCTTTCGAAGTGTCCTGCGCTGCGTGACCCAATGCGATGTGGCTTTCGCAGGCAATCATGGTCGGCTTGTTCGACTTTTTCGCCTGCACGATGGCCGCGTCGATGGCCTGCGGATCGTGTCCGTCAATCTCGATCACATGCCAGCCCGAGGCCGCGAAACGGCGCACCTGATCGGTGCGGTCTGCGATGTCCACGGTGCCGTCGATGGTGATGTTGTTGTTGTCCCAGAAAACAATCAGCTTGCTCAGCTCATGACGTCCGGCAAGGGTGATGGCTTCTTGGCTGACCCCTTCCATCAGGCAGCCGTCGCCCGCGATCACATAGGTATAGTGGTCAACGACCTTCTTGCCGTATTGCGCACGCTGGATTTCCTCGGCCATTGCAAAGCCTACAGCGTTCGAGATGCCCTGACCCAATGGGCCGGTGGTGGTCTCGATCCCATTGACCAAGAAGTTCTCGGGGTGGCCTGCGGTTTTTGCGCCCAGCTGGCGGAAGTTCTTGATCTCGTCCAGAGTGACGTCAGCGTGGCCTGTAAGATAGAGCAAGGAATAGATCAGCATCGAGCCGTGACCTGCAGACAGGATAAACCGGTCGCGATCGGGCCAGTTCGGAGCCGAGGCGTCAAATTTCAGGTGCTTTTCGAACAGCACGGTCGCGACGTCGGCCATGCCCATCGGCATGCCGGAATGGCCGGAATTGGCGGCGGCGACGGCGTCCAGGGTCAGGGTGCGGATGGCCGCAGCCTTGTCCCAATGTTCGGGGTTTGCATTGCGCAGCGCAGTCAGGTCCACGGGCGTTATTCCTTTGGATTACAGGCAGATTGCGCGCTGAATACCACTCAGTCCTCAAAGTGCAAGCAGAACCGGGGGTTACAAGGGTGAACTGCTTCAAGAACGCGGCTCAAGTATTTGAAAGCAAACAGTGGGTATTTTCCGCGCCATTCGGTTAGACTAGACCAATTCGTGAATTAAGTTGATTCGGATGAACCGCAGCACACGGAACCTTGATAAAGAGGTGGCAGGGGCATGAGCCAGATCGAAGAACTACAGCGCCGTATTGTTGTCGCGATGGAACGTATCGGTGCAAGCGTGGACGCCATGGGGGCAACACCAGATGCACCGCGCGCAGGGGATGAAACACTGCGGGCCGCGCTGGATGACGAACGTGTAGCAAATGCGCAATTGGAAGAGCGTCTTAGAACCCTCAAGCAACGTCATGAACAGGAAGTCGACGCAATGCGCGCCGATATGGAGAGCTTGCGTTCGGTTCCTGCTGAACACCCAGATAACGGAGCTTTGCGCGAGCAATTGGCCGAAGCAACCGCGAAACTGGCCGCAGTGGAAGCCGCCCGTGCAGAGCTTGCGGACGCCAAGGCGGCTTTAGAAGATCAGGACGAGCTTGCAGTTTTGAAGTCGGAGAACGATCGGTTGCAGGCAACTGCAGGCATGGCAGAGGAGTTGAAGGCCGAGAATGCGCGTTTGAAATCGGAACTGGCTGATAGCGAGCGGGTCGCTGAGTTAAGTGCCGAGCTTAAGATGTTGCGCGCTGAACGCAGCAGTCATGGCGCGGCTATGTCCCGTTTGGATGACGATCTGCAGCGTATGCGCAAGGCTAATGAGCAGTTGCGCAATTCGGTCGATGAACTGCGCTCTGCGTCCGAGGGCGGTTTGCCGGATGCCGAACTTCTAAACCGCGCAACAGTAGCCGAACTGGAAGCGACCCGAGCCGCTCAGGCCACGGACGCGGCCGAAGCGCATGCTGTGCTGGCGCGACTAGAGCCGCTTTTGTCGCAAGCCAAGCTGGCTGAAGGAGAGGTGGAGTAATGCCCGAGGTAACCATTCAAATCGGTGGGCGGGGTTTTGACGTCTCATGTCAGGACGGGGAAGAAGTGTTCCTGCAAGCCGCCGCTAAGATGTTGGACGACGAAGCACAGGTTCTTTCTGATCAAATAGGACGAATGCCCGAGTCCAGAATGCTGCTGATGGCCGGCCTCATGCTTGCTGACAAAACGGCCGCGTCGGAAGATCAGATTAATTCCTTGCAAGCAAAATTGGCCGAGGCCGAGGCCGAAATTTTGGCTTTGCGCAACAAGCCACAGCCTGAACCCGAAAGGGTCGAGGTAGCGGTTGTGCCGCCTTCCGTGACAGACACGCTAGCTGAACTGGCGGCGCGTGCCGAAGCGCTTGCCTCGGTTGTGGAAGAAAAGACTGCGGGATGATACTGCGTCGGATATCTGCTGTTTTCGTGGCGACGATGTTGGGAAGCACGGCTTGGGCGGAACTCGACGTTCTCCCTGTTACCTACACCTGCGACAATGCCATTCCGCTTGAGGTGGTGTTCTTTAATGCCTCGGACGGCTCGAGCGCCGCGGCCATGCTGGTCGACAATCAACTGATCGCGTTAGAGCAAAGTATCAGTGGATCGGGAATCCAGTACAGATCCGAAGGCAACGGTGGCACCTATATTCTGCGGTCCAAAGGTTGGGATGCAACGGTCAGCTTTCTGGCGACAGGGGATGCCGCCAGCGAGCAGGTTATACTAGAGAATTGCTCCAGCCGCTGATCAGGCGTTTGCTTCGCGGATCTTGTCGGCGGCTTCTTTGTTGTAACCAACGCCGTTGTCATCAAATAGCGTGTCCAACTCGCCCGACAAGGTCATCTCGGTGATGATGTCGCAACCGCCGACGAATTCGCCTTTGACGTAAAGCTGCGGAACGGTCGGCCAGTCGGAATAGTCCTTGATGCCCTGACGGACCTCTTCATCCGCTAGAACGTTCACGTCGGCATAATCGACACCCATATAGTTGAGAACACCAGCCACGCGGGACGAGAACCCACACTGCGGCATTTCCTTGGTGCCTTTCATATACAGCACCACATCGTTGGCTTTGACGGTTTCGTCAATCTGGGTTTTCACGTCAGTCATTTCGCGTTTCCTTTGCTCTTCGGCATCATCGCTTTGGAATAGTCTTGAGGGTCTTTCGGGACACGATATTGGGTGGAATGCCCACCTCCGGACCCGCCGGAATCATAGATGGTGAAAATCGTGCGATATCCTAATCCGGGAAGAGTTCCTCTGTTTGATTGAGAGTCATTTTTGGATCGGCTTCGTGCCAACAGCACCGTCAAGATTATGACAGCTGCAATGCCAACTATAACGCCAAATCCACGATCCATTTTACTCCGGTACTTTCGTCGTCAACGCCAGCGCGTGCAGCTCTCCATCTGGGCCGTCCATCTTGCCTTTCAAGGCCGCATAGACCGCGCGCTGTTGTTGAACCCGGTTTTTGCCGCGAAAGCTCTCGTCCACTACCATGGCGGACATATGCACGCCGTCGCTGCCGCCGACCTGAATTTCCGCATCGGGAAAGGCTTCGCGCAGCAGGTGTTCGATTTCGTGGGCGCTCATCGGCATGTAGGTCACTCCTGAAGGTCTTTCCCAAGATGTAGAGCGCCAAAGCGGGGCGCGCAAGTGGTCCTGAGACGACAAAACCCGCGCCAGTTCAAGCGCGGGTTTCGGTTTGGTTTGCGAAGGCTGTATCAGGCCACGGCTTCGGCAAAGCTGCTGCGGAAGGTGGCAGTCAATTCGCTCAGAGGGGCCTCGGATCCTCCGATCTTGACTGTCTCGCCGGTGAAACGACCAACCGAGACCAGCGGAACACCTGCTTGACCGGCGGCGATCATCAGCGCCTCGGCCTGATCAAAGTTGCAGGCGACCAGATAGCGGGCCTGATCCTCGCCGAACAGGAACTCGGTCGAAGCATCATCGAGGCAGACGCCCACGCCAGCCGCCTCGGCCAGTTCGAACGCGGCCAGCGCAAGGCCGCCATCGCCCAGATCGGTGCAGGCTTTGATCATCTCGCGGTTGGCGCGGATAAACTCACCGTTGCGCTTTTCGGCCTCCAGATCGACATGGGGTGCGTCGCCGTCTTCGCGGTTGAACACCTCGGCCAGCAGGGCGGATTGGCCAAGATGACCGTTCGTTTCGCCGATGACCAGAGCGACATGGCCTTCGCGAACTTCATTGCCGATGATCTCATCGGTGTGGGCCAGCAGACCCACCGCGCCGATGGTGGGGGTCGGCAGGATCGCCTGACCGTCGGTCTCGTTATACAGCGAGACGTTGCCCGATACGATCGGCATATCCAGAGCGGCGACGGCCTTGCCAATACCTTTGATCGCGCCGACGAACTGGCCCATGATCTCGGGCTTTTCGGGATTGCCGAAGTTCAGGTTGTCGGTGGTCGCCAGCGGAGTGGCCCCAACGGAGGTCAGGTTGCGATAGGCCTCAGCCACCGCCTGCTTGCCGCCCTCAACCGGGTTGGCGCGCACATAGCGCGGGGTCACGTCGCTGGTGAAGGCCAGCGCCTTGTCGGTGCCATGCACGCGGACCATGCCCGCGCCCAGACCGGGCGTGCGGGCGGTGTCGGCCATGACCATGGTGTCGTACTGTTCGTAGACCCATTGCTTGCCCGCATAGTTGGGCGAGGCGAGCAGAGCGCGCAGCCCGTCAATCGGGTCGATCTGAGGCACGTCGGCCAGGTCTTCGGCCGCAGGCGTTTCAACCCATGGGCGGTCATATTCCGGCGCAGTCGAGGACAGTTTCGACAGCACCAGATCGGCTTTGACCTCACCATTGTGGACGATCAGGAAACGGTCCTCGGCAATCGTTTCGCCGACGATGGCGAAATCCAGATCCCATTTCTCGAACACGGCGCGGGCCTCGGCCTCAAGCTCGGGCTTGAGAACCATCAGCATCCGTTCCTGAGACTCAGACAACATCATCTCGTAGGCGGTCATGTTCTCTTCGCGCTGGGGCACATTCTCCAGATCCAGACGCACGCCAAGGCCGCCCTTGTCGCCCATTTCCACGGCGGAACAGGTCAGGCCAGCTGCACCCATATCCTGAATCGAGATCACCGCGCCGGTCTGCATCAGTTCCAGCGTCGCCTCCATCAGGCGCTTTTCGGTGAAGGGATCGCCGACCTGAACGGTGGGGCGTTTCTCTTCGATGGTGTCGTCAAACTCGGCCGAGGCCATGGTTGCACCGCCAACGCCATCACGGCCGGTTTTGGCACCCAGATAAACGACGGGCATACCGACGCCCGAGGCGGCCGAGTAGAAAATCTTGTCGCTGTCGGCCAGACCGGCAGCAAAGGCGTTCACCAGGCAGTTGCCGTTATACGCGGGGTGAAAGCGAACTTCGCCTCCGACGCAAGGTACGCCGAAGCAGTTGCCATATCCGCCGATACCTTCGACAACGCCGTTCACCAGCTGTCGGGTTTTGTGGTGGGCGGGCTCACCAAAGGACAGCGCATTCATCGACGCGATGGGCCGCGCGCCCATGGTGAATACATCGCGCAGGATGCCGCCCACGCCGGTCGCCGCGCCCTGATAGGGTTCGATATATGAGGGGTGGTTGTGGCTCTCCATCTTGAACACAACGGCCTGACCGTCGCCGATATCGACCACACCTGCATTCTCACCCGGACCACAGATCACTTGCGGGCCCGATGTGGGCAGGGTGCGCAGCCATTTCTTGGACGATTTGTAGGAACAATGCTCGTTCCACATGGCCGAGAAGATACCCAGTTCGGTGAAGGTCGGCTCGCGCCCGATGATCTCGAGGATCATGTCATATTCGTCGGGCTTGAGCCCATGTGCGGCGATCAGATCGGGTGTGATTGCGGGCTCTTGCATCTTCTGTCCTGTGTCCAAGTGGGCCGAGATTGCGCGCCTTGTAGGGCAACGACGCGCCCGTGGGAAGGGTCAAGTCAGCGCAGGCAGTACGCGCCAAAGTAAAACGGAACCGACCAGAGGCCGGTTCCGCCTGTTTTGCAGTCAGGTTTTGGCTTAGGCCGGGTTCTGCTGTTGGTTCGCTGCGTCGGCAGCCGCAGCACCAACGGCGGCCTTCTGCTCTTCAGTCAGGTGGTCAGCGTCTTCCAGGCCCGGAATGGCAACACGCACCTCACGGCGGGCAAAGTCGATGCCGTTTTCCTTGAACGAGGCTTTCACCCGGTTGAAGATTTCTTTGCGCAGCGTGAACTGTTTGCCGGGTTTGGCCATAAACTTGCCCCTGATGATCATGCCCACATCGTCGAAATCGAATACGCCTTGTGATTTGAAGGGCTGCAGGAACCCGTCTTTATGGGTTTCGTCGGCCATCATCTCGGCTCCGATCTTCTTGAAGATCTTCTTGACCTTGTTGGGATCAGTGTCGAAAGGCACGGTGAATTTCAGCTTCATGATGACCCAGTCACGGCTGTAGTTGGTCAGCTTCTGGATTTCACCATAAGGAATGGTGTGGACTGGCCCCCGGTGGTGACGCAGTTGCATGGACCGGATCGAGATCTTTTCGACCGTGCCGGTGGTGCCGCCCACATCGACGTATTCGCCCACGCGGAAAGCGTCATCTACCAGGAAGAAAACCCCTCCAACGATATCTGCTACCAGTTTCTGCGCCCCAAAGCCGATGGCCAAACCCAGAACACCAGCACCTGCCAGCAGTGGTGTAATGTTGATGCCCAACGCGCCCAGCGCCAACAACACAAAGATCACTGCAATAGCGACCTGCGCGGTAACGCGTAGCAGCGGCAGCACCGTCGCCAGACGCGAGCCACCGGCACCGCCACCTTCACCGGCCTCTTCATCAGGACTTTGGCCATTGGCTGTGTGTTCTTTGGCTAGACGGCGGTTGATCCACAGCGATATGACCTCATTGAGTATATAGCCGATGGCGATAATAATGAAGAACTGCACCAGTTTACTACCGGACTCATCTCCGCCGCCAGCGATTTCCTGAAGGTTCAGATCCCACGCGCGTGAAATCATCAAGATGACCAGAATACCGGCCAAAACGCGCCCGATACGGATGTAGCTGCGCTTGGTCGATTTATACGCGCGCTCGGCAACCGGACCTTCACCCAGCATCGGAGGTTGCAAGTGACGCACCAGACCGCGGATCAGCGTATCCAGTGCGGGCGCTATCAGCAGCCAGAACATAGTGGTGAAATGCGCACCTTGCAGCAACAGTGATCGAAGAACTGGATCTCGCTGTGCGGCTAGGAATTCAACCAGCAGCCAGATCACCGCTGAAACGCCAATGGCGAAATAGGGGTAATAGTAGGCAACTTCCTCGTCAAACTTGGTGTGATCCGGGTCAGTGCCCAGCATCATCTGCGTCAGGCCTTCGCGAGCTTTCCAGGCGATGACACCAATATAGATGTGAATGCCTGCGTTCAGCCAGAAACCGATACGGGTTTCGCCGGGGGTGATGCCGTTGAGTGCGTTGAAGTGCACTGTAAACAGCGTCAAACCGATCAGGATCAGCAACCCGATCAGGTTGCGGTGCAGGAACTTAGCCCAATGATCGTCAATGTTGACCAGTCGGTAATGGGGCTGGTTGGGTGCCAGTACGAAACGCGACGCAGCAGCACCTAGACGGGGAACCCAGATCAGATAGAAGACGAAAGGTGCGGCATAAGTGATCTGTTCTGGCGTCATCAATCCACGCCCAACTGCTCGGATCACTACGTAAAACACTACCAGTCCAGCGATTTCTCGGCAAAAGCGGCGGAATAGAAAACGAACAGCTCCCCGCAGGTCGTTGTCTTGGTGCATGCCTGACTTTTCGTGCCATTTCCGCGTCAAGAGGTAGAATATCTTCTCAGCAATGAAACCAACGACCAATACGCTAAGAACAATACCCATCAGGGTCAGGGCACCGGTTGAACCAAATGTGCCGATAAAGTTCTCGGTAGCATGAACCTGAGCGCTGATGAGGTTCGGAATGGTCGTCAACACATGCGTCCACGAGGCAACCATTGCCTCCCAGATAGCATTAAGTTCCTTGATGGGGTCCTCGCGGTCAGCGGCCTCGGCGGCGCGTTCCTCTGCTACGGCGTCTAGCCGGTCCAGCAAAATGGCGCGAACCTGGTCGTCTGACATCCGCGCGACCAGATCATCCACCTGTTCAGGTGTGAGGTCTTCGGGAATAGCGATAGGCGTAGTCGGACTGGTTGTGCTGCTTTCTTGTGACAGCACTGGCCCTGACAGGCAAATGACGGAAATGATCGCCAAAATGAGGCGAATGGGGTGAAACATCGAATCTGTCCTCGAACACACGTCTTGATGATTTTTTCGTGATAATAGGGATAAGTGTCAGATTTTCCCAGATGTTTCCCCTGTGATGTGCAAAAATCTGAAGTTCGAACAAAAAAAAGGCCGAGCACTAAGCTCGGCCGTAGTCCAACAGGGAGGTATGAAGATGATGAGCGTTTCAGCATCACCGTCTTCGAGTGCTCATTTAGGGATCAGTTTATGAACGATCAAGGTGTTTCATGCTGTTGAGTGATCATGCCCGCTATGCTTAAGGCGCATAGCTACAGCTTTCCCAACTGCTTCAACTGTTTACGCTGCGCAATAATCTCGTCCTGAACGAAATCGCGGAACGCAGCCACGCGCTTGGAGTGCCGCAGTTCTTCCGGGTAGGCGAGATAAACAGGGACATCCGCAGTTTCGATATCTGCCAGAAGCGGAACGAGGTGGGGGAAATCTTGTGTCACGTAGTCTGGCAACACGCCGATGCCCAAATTGTGCAACACGCCTTGTAGAACACCGAAATAGTTGTTCACCGTCAGCAAGGACCCGGGATTATAAGTCATAAGATGCCGCACCATGGCAGCGCTTGCCCCAGCTTGTGGGGCAGCGGGTGTCTGGCAGATCAGTCGATGGTTGGAAATGTCTTCCAACGTTTGAGGGGTGCCGTTTTCCTCAATGTACTCCTGTGTCGCGTATAGCTGCATCTGAACTGTCATCAGTCTTTTGCGCACCAGATCTGCCTGGCTGGGTTCTTTCATCCGAATGGCCACGTCGGCTTCGCGCATAGGAAGATCCAGAACCCGTTCTTCCAACATCAGGTCAATGTTGAGGTCGGGATACTGTTCGTACAGCTTTGGCAGACGCGGGGCCAACCACAGGGTGCCAAAGCCAAAAGTTGTGGTGACGCGAAGAACACCAAAGACTTCTTCTTCGCTGTCACGAATGCGTGCCGCAGCAGCGTCCAGGCGTTTAGACATGGCCGAGGTTGCGTCAAACAACAACTCACCCTGTTCGGTCAGGATCAGGCCACGCGCGTGACGATGAAAAAGAGTCGAATCAAGAGACTCTTCCAGCGCTCGGATTTGTCGACTGACGGCGGATTGCGACAGGTTCAGCCTATCGCCCGCATGGGTCAGGCTGCCCGCATCTGCAACCGCGTGAAATATCCTAAGCTTATCCCAATCCATCGCCGCAACTTTCGTTATCCTTCGGAACGCCTATATGAAATAGGTAACAACTTCTACATTCAAACGGTGAAATCCTTATGTTTTATGGGAAAATCCCTATACAGGTCATAACTTATGACCTAAAATGCAAATTAAGATAGCACACTGATCTGACGAGGGGAGGCGTTTGATGAGTAAGCCACAAGTAACTTTGAATGACCGGTTCGATTTGGAAAAGAACCAGGTTTTGCTGAATGGCACCCAAGCGCTGGTGCGTCTGATGCTTATGCAAAAGGCGCGGGATCGTCAGGCCGGGCTGAACACCGCCGGGCTTGTAACCGGCTACCGTGGTTCTCCGCTTGGGGCGGTTGATCAACAGATGATGCGCGCCCAAAAGCAATTGGCCGAAAGCGATGTCACCTTTCAATTCGGTCTAAACGAAGATTTGGCTGCAACAGCTTTGTGGGGCAGTCAGCAGGCGGGCCTTCGAGGGGATGGCAAGTTTGATGGAGTTTTCGGTCTTTGGTACGGAAAAGGGCCCGGAGTAGACCGTTCCGGCGACGTGATGCGCCACGCCAACATGGCGGGCACCGCGACCCATGGCGGCGTATTGATGGCTATGGGGGATGACCATACCGGTGAAAGCTCGACCGTGCTGCATCAGTCAGAATGGTCGCTGGTTGACATGTATATGCCGATCGTCAGCCCCGCAGGCGTACAGGAAATTCTGGATTATGGTGTTTATGGCTTTGCTCTTAGCCGGTTTGCCGGGGTTTGGGTCGGTCTAAAGACCATGAAGGACACGATCGAGGTCACCTCGGTCGTGGATGGCAGCGCAGACCGGATGTCCGTTGTCATCCCTGACTTTGATATGCCAAAGGACGGGTTGAACATCAGGCTGGTGGACACGCCGCACCTGCAAGAGGCGCGACTGATAGACTACAAACGCTTCGCGGCCGAGACGTTCTCGCACGCCAACAAGATGGACAAACGTGTCTGGGGCAAACCCGGCGCAAAAATCGGGTTTGTTGCCGCAGGCAAGAACTGGTTGGATTTGGCCCATGCGCTGTCTCTTCTGAACATCGATGAAGCCGAGGCCGAGCGTTTGGGCATCACGACATACAAGGTGGGCCAGACATTCCCATTGGACATGGCCGGGTTCCACGATTGGGCAGAAGGTCTTGATTTGATCGTAATCGTCGAGGAAAAGCGCAAGCTGATCGAGGTTCAGGTTAAAGAGGCAATCTTTGACGACCGTCGGGGGCGTCGTGTTTATGGCTGGTACAAGGGCGGTGCGGGTGCTCTGCATCGCGAAGAACTGTTCCCGACCCGAGGGGCATTGGACCCCAACATGATCGCTGAAAAGCTTGGCGAAATTCTGATTGAGGAAGGCCGTGACACCGATGGTGTTCGCGCCGGATTGGCCAAGTTGTCCGAGGCCCGGCGTGCCGACAACGCGGAGGAGATCGCAACGCGTCTGCCGTATTTCTGTTCGGGATGCCCGCATAACAGTTCGACCAAGGTGCCGGATGGAAGCCGGGCCTATGCCGGGATCGGGTGCCATTACATGGTCCAGTGGATGGATCGCAGCACCTCGGGCTTTACGCAGATGGGTGGAGAAGGGGCCAACTGGATCGGGGAAGAGCCGTTCTCGACCACGGATCATGTTTTCCAGAACCTTGGCGACGGAACTTATAACCACTCGGGCGTTCAAGCGATCCGCGCGGCTCTGTCTGCCGGCACCAACATCACGTTCAAAATCCTGTTCAACGATGCCGTCGCGATGACAGGTGGTCAGGGAAACGAAGGCGATCTGACCGCGGAACGGATCGTGGCAGAGGTTAAGGCTATGGGCGTCAAAAACGTCGCGCTGGTCTATGATGAAAAGGAAGATGTGAACTTCAACGCCTTGCCGGCAGGTGTCGAAACACACGAACGCGCCGAGCTGATGCAGGTCCAGGAAAAATTGCGCGGTGTCAAAGGTGTCTCGGTCCTGGTTTATGTACAGACCTGTGCCGCCGAGAAGCGCCGCCGTCGTAAGCGCGGTACCTTTCCTGACCCCGACAAGCGGGTATTTATCAACACCGATATCTGCGAAGGTTGCGGCGATTGCGGCGTTCAGTCGAACTGTGTGTCGATTGTGCCCAAAGAGACTGAACTCGGTCGGAAGCGCGCGATCGACCAGTCCAGTTGCAACAAAGACTTTTCCTGCCTCAAAGGGTTCTGCCCATCCTTCGTGACGCTGGAAGGTGCGAAAATCCGCAAGGAGGCAACGACCGAGATCGACCTGCCAGACCTTCCGATGCCGACACTGCCTAAGATCATAGGCACGCATAACGTGGTCATCACGGGTATCGGCGGCACAGGTGTTGTCACGCTCGGTGCTGTTTTGGCTCAGGCCGCGCAGATCGACGGCAAAGGAGCCGGGATGATGGAGATGGCCGGTCTGGCGCAAAAAGGGGGTGCCGTACACATCCATTGCCGTCTGGCCAACCGGCCTGAAGATATCAGCGCGATCCGCGTCGCCACAGGAGAAGCCGATGCGCTGATAGGTGGTGATCTGGTGGTCTCTGCCGGGGCCAAGACACTAGGATTGACCCGGTCGGGGCAAACTGGTGCCGTCGTCAACAGCCACGAAACGGTCACTGGTGATTTCACACGCGACACCAAGTTCCGGATTCCGGGTGATCGTCTGGAACTGGCTTTACAGGCGCGGTTGAAAGAGGATGTTTCGTTGTTCGACGCAACTGATCTGGCGCGGGCAGTGATGGGCGACTCGATCTATTCCAACATGATGGTGTTCGGGGCCGCGTGGCAGCGTGGTTTGCTTCCGATCAGCCATTCGGCTGTCCTTCAGGCGATCGAACTGAATGGAACGGCTGTAGAGCGAAACAAGCGGGCTTTTGATATCGGTCGTTGGGCGGTTCTGTATCCGGAAAAAGTCGCGGAGATTCTGCGGCCCAGTGTGGCTGAACTACCCAAGACGCTGGATCAAATGATCAGTTTTCGCGCCGATCACCTGACCGCTTATCAAAGCGCGCGGCTCGCGAAACGGTATCGCAGATTGGTCGAAACATTCGAAGATAAGGGTATCCGTGAAGCCGTTGCAAAAGGATATCATAAGCTGCTGTCTTATAAGGATGAATACGAGGTCGCGCGTCTTTTGTTGTCCAGCCGCGAAAAAGCGGAGGTCGAATTTGATGGTGACTTCAAGATGACGTTCCACCTTGCGCCGCCGATCCTTGGCGGTACAGGCCCGGATGGTCGGCCGCGCAAAAGAACTTATGGCGAGTGGATGCTGGGGCCATTGAAGCTGATGACCCGGCTGAAAGCCTTGCGTGGGACGCCCCTGGATATATTCGGGTACAGTGCAGAACGCCGAATGGAACGAGCTCTGATCAAGCAATACGAGCGTGATCTCAAAGAGATCACTCCGCTGATCAGTTCTGAGACCCGCGATGCCGTCATCGCTTTGGCCGAACTGCCACTGGATATTCGCGGCTTCGGCCCGGTGCTTCAGGAAAACGAAGCCAAGGCAGCGAAACGCCGAGAGGAACTTTTGTCAACGATCCGTAGCGGAGGGCCCAATTTGCGCGCAGCGGCCGAGTAAATCGTCACAACACTGTCACGATCACTAGGCAAGATTGTTAGCCGCACATAGATTGCAGGCAGCAAGTTTCGGAGACAACCATGCCCTCGCGCCGCCACGTCGCTCGTGACATTTCTTATGCTCATTCCGCCGAAACGAAAGGCGGACGGATGGTGATCAAACTGATGGAGAATACCACAGGCCGCATGCGCCTGATCAAGCGTGCGGATGGGTACGAGCACGAGGTCGCGCAGGGGCGCGATTTCTGGTCGGTTATGGTGGGCCGGTATGGTTTGTCGCTGGATGTAGTCGGTGGCGCGTTATCCAACATCCCTCAGACCGGTCCGCTGATCCTGATCGCCAACCATCCTTACGGCATTCTGGATGGGATGATGATGGGCCACATCCTGTCTCAGGCTCGGGGCGATTTCCGCATACTGGCCCATCGCGTATTCCGCAAAGCCGAAGATTTGAACCGCATCATCCTGCCGATCTCGTTCGATGAAACGAAAGAGGCGATGAAGCTGAATCTGGATACCCGCAAAACTGCGCTGAATTATTTGGATGAGGGTGGAGCGATCGGGATTTTCCCCGGTGGCACGGTTAGCACCGGGGTCAAACCTTTCTCATACCCCATGGATCCGGGTTGGCGCGGGTTTACGGCGCGTATGGTGGCCAAGTCGAACGCAACCGTGGTGCCGGTATTCTTTGAGGGCCACACCTCGCGCCTGTTCCAGGTCGCCAGCCATCTGCACAACACTTTGCGCATGGGCTTGCTGATCAAAGAGTTCAAAAAGCGCGTCGACACTCCGGTCAAAGTGGTGATCGGAGAGCCCATCGGCCGCGACGTTTTGGACCCTCTGGCCAAGGACACGCGCAAGATGATGGATTTCCTGCGCAAAGCCACGTATGAGCTGTCTCCAACGCCGTTAGAGTCTTATGACTACGGCTATGAGTTTGAGGAACGGCATCGCGCCTGAAGGGGCTAATGGCAGTAGGTATTTTTGATTCTGGTTTGGGCGGTCTGACCGTTCTGGACGCCGCGCAGAAACGTCTGCCGGACTTGGATTTCCTGTACTACGCGGATAGTGCGCATGCGCCATACGGCGTGCGGGACGCACAGAACATCTATGAGCTTACACGCGGCGCGGTGAACGAGCTTTGGAACCGGGGCTGTGATCTGGTGATTCTGGCCTGCAACACGGCCAGCGCCGCGGCTCTGCGCCGGATGCAGGAAGAGGGCGTGCCCGAAGGCAAGCGCGTGCTGGGTGTCTTTGTGCCTTTGATCGAGGCGCTGACCGAACGGCAATGGGGAGACAACAGCCCTCCGCGCGAGGTTGCGGTCAAGCATGTGGCGCTGTTTGCGACGCCTGCGACGGTCTCTAGCCGCGCGTTCCAACGCGAACTGGCTTTCCGCGCCATCGGTGTGGATGTCGAGGCGCAGGCCTGTGGCGGTGTGGTCGATGCCATCGAAGACGGCGATATGATTCTGGCCGAGGCACTGGTGCGCAGCCATGTGGACGCGCTCAAACGTAAAATGCCCGAACCGCAGGCGGCCATTCTGGGCTGCACCCATTATCCGTTGATGGCTGACGAGTTTCAGGCCGCGCTGGGTGAGGATGTGCAGGTGTTCAGTCAGGGCGCTCTGGTCGCCGAAAGCCTTGCGGACTATCTGGAGCGCCATCCGAACATGCAGGGCATGGGGCAGGGCGGTTTCCTGACAACCGGCAAGCCCGCCACGGTCAGCGACCGTGCAACGCAGTTCCTGCGACGACAAATCACCTTCGAGGCTGTCTGACTTAGGTCAAGGACACCCAGCCTTGCGCTGATTTAATCCAAGACCGTCGCATCGGCGGTCGTGACATGTGACACCACGCAAACAAGAGGTCTGACATGACCCATAAAATCGCAATTCTAGGGGCTTCGGGCTATACAGGCGCTGAACTGGTACGGCTGATTGCCGAACACCCCAACATGGAGATCGCCGCGTTGGCCGCCGAGCGGAAGGCCGGGATGACCATGGCACAGGTCTTTCCGCATCTGCGCCACATGGACCTGCCGGACCTGTGCAAGATTTCCGAAATCGACTTTTCGCAGATCGACCTGTGTTTCTGTGCCTTACCGCATAAGACCAGTCAGGAAGTGATCCGCGATCTGCCCAAGACCCTCAAGATCATCGACTTATCCGCCGATTTCCGTCTGCGTGATGCGGCGGAATATGAAAAATGGTACGGCAACCCCCATGCCGCTCTGGCGCAACAGGAGGAGGCCGTCTACGGCCTGACTGAGTTTTACCGCGACGACATCCGCAGCGCCCGTCTGGTGGCGGGCACTGGCTGTAACGCGGCGACAGGGCAATATGTGCTGCGCCCGCTGATCTCGGCCAATGTGATCGATCTGGATGACATCATTCTGGACCTCAAATGCGCGGTGTCCGGCGCGGGGCGGTCGCTCAAGGAAAACCTGCTGCACGCCGAACTTAGCGAGGGGTACAACGCTTATGCCGTAGGCGGCACACACCGCCATCTGGGTGAGTTTGACCAAGAATTCTCGGCATTGGCAGGCCGTCCGGTCAAGGTGCAGTTTACACCGCATTTGGTGCCCGCGAACCGGGGGATTCTGGCCACCACTTATGTCAAAGGCGATCCGGCCAGCGTGTACGAGGCGTTGACCAAGACCTATGAAAACGAGCCTTTTATCCAGATGCTACCCTTTGGCGAGACTCCATCGACCCACCACGTGCGGGGCTCGAATTTTTGCCATATCGGTGTAGTGGGCGACCGGATCGAACGTCGCGCGATCGTGATCGGTGCTCTGGATAACCTGACAAAAGGTAGCAGTGGCCAAGCCTTGCAGAACGCCAACCTGATGTTAGGTGAAGCTGAAACAACGGGCCTGATGATGGCCCCTCTGTTCCCATGAGGATATCATGAAGTCGCTCAAGAAACGCCGTCGCGTACAGATTATTCTGCTGGCAGTCGTGGCCCTTGTGTCATCTACAGCATTGATCGGTTGGGCTTTGCAGGACGGTATCAACTTTTTCCGCTCGCCTAGCGAGGTGATCGCAGAGCCGCCAAAATCCACCGAAGTGTTCCGGATTGGCGGTTTGGTCGAAGAGGGCTCGATCGTGCGCGGGCAGGGCGAAACGGTGACATTTGTCGTAACCGATGGCGGGGAAAGTGTACCAGTCGCTTTCACAGGCGTATTGCCGGACTTGTTCGAAGAAAACCAGGGTATGATCGGAACCGGTTCTTATGTGAATGGCGTATTCGAGGCGACCGAAATTCTTGCCAAACACGATGAAACCTACATGCCCAAAGAGGTTGTGGACGCGCTGAAGGAGCAAGGCGTGTATGTGGAGCCGAGCGAAGGCTGACCCCTCGAATAGATAGGAATGTTATTGGGCGTTGCGGTAGCAGCGCCCTTTTTCGTAGATCGCTCTTAACCCAGAGACTGCAGCCTTTGTGCGAATTCAAGCGGAGGATGCAATGCAATCGGTTCAAGAGATCGCGACTGATATCGTATCGCGCGAAGGTGGCTTTGTAGACGACCCGGATGATCCGGGCGGAGTGACAAAATACGGTGTCACGATCCACACAATGCGGCGCTTGGGGCTGGACTTGACCGGTGATGGATTCATTACACGCCAAGACGTTAAGCGTCTCTCAAAAACGCAGGCTGTCGATATTTTCGTGTCTCACTATTTCAAGGGCCCAAGACTGGGCATGTTGCCAGAGGTACTGCAACCTTCTGTCTTTGACATGTACGTCAACGCGGGCGCGCAAGCGGTTAAAATACTTCAATATCTACTGAGGAAAATGGATTTTAAGATCACAGTTGACGGTGTTGTCGGCCCACAAACTGCGAAGGCCAGCAAGACTGCCGCGCTGCCCGACCCGATTGCCCTGCGAGACGCGTATGGTGTGGCGCGTCGGAATTATTATTTCCGGATTGCCGATGGGCGCGTTGCTTCGCGGAAATACGCGCGCACGCAAACTGGACACAAGGGTGGGTGGATTCGCAGAGCAGAGGAATTTGTCTCTCCGGGGTACCACCTGAGCGATGCGGAATTTCAACAGAGGGTTGCGGGATGGGATTGATCTCGGGTTTTTTGTCGTTCCTTTTTGGGGACGGAAGGAATGTTGTTCGCGAAACTGCCGAAGTGTTTCGTGAAAATGCGGAAAAAGGTGCCGAACGGGACCTGTCACTTCAACAGCAAGCAATGGTTCAGTTCGGTGCTGAATATGCCGTGCCGCGCAAGGGTGGTTTCGACCGTTTTATGGACGGCCTGAACCGATTGCCGCGTCCTGCTCTGGCGCTTGGTACGCTTGCGCTATTTGTGGCGGCAATGGTGGACCCCCTTTGGTTTGCGGCGCGGATGCAGGGCATCGCCCTTGTGCCTGAACCGTTGTGGTGGCTTTTGGGGGTTATTGTTTCGTTCTATTTCGGCGCGCGGCACCAGGCCAAAATGCAGGACTGGCAACGCGAGCTTTCGGCGACAGTGCGGCGCGCGCCTATGGTCGCCCAGAATATCGCGGAACTCAGACATATGCGGGCGAATTCCGTTGGCGCGGCTGATCCGAGGGCCGATGTAACCCTTGCCGAGCACGCGCTGAACCCTGACGAAAACCGGGCACTGGACGATTGGAGGCGCGCCCGCACGGCATGAGCCGCGACACTATGTGCGCCTTCGGGACGCGAAAGTTATTGGTGCTTTCTGTGCAACAGGATTATATGCAGGGCCATGATTACAGAGCTTGGTCACTACGCCCTCATCCTCGCCTTTCTCGTGGCGATCGTGCAGTCCGTCATTCCGCTGGTTGGCGCGTCCAAAAGGTGGACGGGTTGGATGACTTTTGGGGAAACCGCCGCGGTGGCCCAACTGGTGCTCATGACGTTTTCTTTCAGTGCGCTGGTTTGGGCCTTTGCCACATCGGATTTCTCGCTCCGCATCGTGGTCGAGAACAGTCATTCGGCTAAACCAATGCTTTACAAGATCAGCGGGACATGGGGAAACCATGAGGGTTCCATGTTGTTGTGGGTCTATATCGTGGCCATATTCGGTGGGATGGCTGCGATTTTCGGGGCGGGTTTGCCACCTACACTGAAGGCGCGCGTGCTGGCCGTTCAGGCCGCGATTGGCGTGGCGTTCTATGCCTTTATCCTGTTCACATCGAACCCCTTTGACCGGCTTGTCGTTGCGCCCTTTGATGGGCGGGACCTGAACCCATTGCTTCAGGATCCCGGTTTGGCGTTCCATCCTCCGTTCTTGTACTTGGGTTACGTGGGTCTCAGCATGGCGTTCAGCTTTGCCGTTGCTGCCTTGATCGAAGGCCGTATCGACGCGGCGTGGGGTCGGTGGGTGCGCCCGTGGACACTGGCGGCGTGGGTTTTTCTGACCATTGGGATCGCGCTGGGGTCTTGGTGGGCCTACTATGAACTGGGTTGGGGTGGGTTCTGGTTCTGGGATCCCGTCGAGAATGCGTCGTTCATGCCTTGGCTTCTGGCTGCTGCGTTGCTGCATTCCGCCATCGTTGTCGAAAAACGCGAGGCGTTGAAAAGCTGGACGATCCTGTTGGCGATCATCGCGTTCGGGTTCTCGTTGATTGGCACGTTCATCGTGCGCTCGGGCTTGCTGACCTCGGTTCATGCCTTCGCCAACGATCCGGAACGCGGCGTTTTTATCCTGTTCATTTTGGTCATCTTCATCGGTGGTGCGCTGACGCTGTTTGCCGCACGCGCGCAAGCTATGGAGGCCAAGGGCGTCTTTGGCATGGTCAGCCGTGAAAGCGCACTGGTACTGAATAATATTCTGTTGGCTGTCAGCTGCTTTGTAGTGTTCTTCGGCACTATGTGGCCGATGGTGGCCGAGATGGCTTTTGACCGGAAACTCTCGGTCGGGGCACCGTTTTTCAATGCGGCCTTTACACCCTTCATGATCGTTTTGGGTATCGTTCTACCTGTGGGCGCAATGATGCCGTGGAAACGCGGCAAGATTGGCAAGGCGGCGTATTCGCTTCGCTACGCCTTTGTATTAGCCGTGGCTTTGGCGATACTGGTCTGGGTTATGCAAACGGGGCGCAGCGCGCTTGGCCCAATTGGTCTGTTCCTTGGCGCGTGGATCACTTTTGGTGCTGCGGTTGATTTGTGGAGCCGTACGGGCCGCAACGGAAGCCTAAGTCGCCTGTTCCGGCTGCCCGGAGCCGATTGGGGCAAAGCCGTTGCGCATACCGGGCTTGGCGTGACCATGTTTGCCATTGCCGGCCTGACCGCGTGGGAGGTTGAGGATATCCGCGTGGCGCAGCCTGGTCAGCCTTTTGAGGTTGGTCAATTCACCCTGACACTGGACGATGTCCGCCGCGTGCAAGGGCCCAACTACTTCTCGACCACCGCCGATGTTCGGGTGGAAAAGAACGGCCGCCCCATGGGTATGTTGCACCCGGAAAAACGGGACTATCCTGTTGCCAGAATGCCAACGACCGAAGCGGCGATCGACTACCGGTTCTTAGGGGATCTGTACGTCGTGATCGGCGATCAGCAGGCTGACGGAGGCTGGGTGATGCGAACCTACATCAAGCCTCTGGCAAACTGGATCTGGGGCGGTTGTATCCTGATGGCTTTGGGTGGGTTCCTTAGCCTGTCCGACAGAAGGTTCCGCGTGGCCGCAGGCGCACGCAAGGCCCCAACAGGCGGAGTGCCAGCAGAATGAAACGCCTGATCCTGATCCTGGCGATTATCGCATCGCCTTTATACGCCGTGCAGCCAGACGAGGTACTGGACGATCCGGTCTTGGAACAACGTGCACGCGACCTGAGTACCGGTTTACGCTGTTTGGTCTGTCGCAATGAAAGCATTGACGAAAGCAATGCCGGGCTGGCGCGGGATTTGCGCCTGTTGTTGCGGGAACGGCTTGTTGCGGGCGATAGCGATGAAGAAGCAATCAGCTTCATTGTAGACCGTTATGGGGAATACGTGCTGTTGAAGCCTACCATAACTGGTTCGAACCTGCTGCTGTGGCTTGCGGGACCGATCATGTTGTTGATTGCTGCAGCGGTGGGTTGGAGTTTCCTTCGAAAGCGCGCAGATGCGCACGCGTCCGTGGACATTGACGGGCTTAGCGACGCTGAAAAGAAGCGGTTAGAGCAAATTCTGAAGGACTGACCCTTGGTCGGTCTTTCCCTTGATTGTGAATTAAGTCAGGCTTGTCCTTAAGAATAGTGCTTGGGGGGGAACCTGATGGATTATGAAACCGTGCTGCTGAACATCTCGGACGATTTGGCGGTAGTGACCCTGAATCGACCGGACAAGATGAATGCGATGACCGCCCAGATGCGGGCCGAAGTCGCATATGCCATGAAAGAGGCCGCAGCCAATGCACGCGCCGTAGTGCTTACTGGGGCAGGGGCCGCGTTCTGTTCCGGACAGGACTTGGGCGATTCCTCGACCACGGGAAAAATCGACCTCGAACGCACGTTGCGGGATGAATACGAGCCAATGCTCGAAACGATCTACAACTGTCCGGTTCCCACCATTGCCGCTGTGAACGGCCCGGCTGCGGGGGCCGGTTGCAATATGGCCTTGTGCGCGGATGTAGTGATTGCAACGGAAAGCGCCTATTTCCTGCAGGCTTTTGCCCGGATCGGCTTGTTGCCGGATGCTGGCGGGACATGGTTTACCCCGCGCCAAATGGGCTTTGCCAAAGCGATGGGGGCCGCTCTGTTTGCGGACAAGATCAGCGCGCGGCAAGCCGATGAGTGGGGCATGATCTGGGAGGCCGTCCCGGATGCCGATTTCGACGCCCATTGGCGACGCCGAGCCGCCTATCTGGCCAGCGGTCCGACCGCTGGGTTTGGCGCGATCAAAAAGGCGATCCGTGGTACTTACGAAAAGACGCTGGCTGAACAGCTTGAGATCGAAGCCCACCTTCAGGGTGAATGCGGGCGGTCTCGGGATTTTGCCGAGGGCGTTGTAGCCTTCATGCAAAAACGCCCCCCGAAATTCGAAGGGCGTTGAGCTTTATGCACGGCGGCGGCGGGTTCGGCGCTCTGGCACCGCGTCGTCTCCGGTGCCATCAGATGCGGACGAAAACGGCCCCAGCGCATTAGTAATCTGATCAAGTGTCGGGCGCATTCCACGGGGCGTGCTATCCAACGCCTCGCGCATTTTGCGCAGGTGGTCAGGCATTGTACCACAACAACCGCCAACAATCGTCGCACCCGCATCACGCGCCATTGCGGCGTATTGCGCCATCAGTTCGGGTGTACCGTCGTAATGGATGTGCCCATTCACATATTTGGGAATGCCCGCATTTCCTTTCGATATCACGGGACGTTCTGTGCCCTGTGCAGCAAAACCCAGCACCGTGCGCAGGATGTCCGATGCGCCGGTTCCGCAATTTGCACCAAAAGCAACGGGCGGGTTTGGCAGGGTTTCAACCAGCTGCGCCAGGTCGGCCGACGTGACGCCCATCATGGTGCGACCAGCAGTGTCAAAGCTCATGGTGCCACACCAAGGCATATCGGCAAGAGCAAACGCCTCGGCCGCCGCGCGGAATTCCTCGGGGGCGCTGATCGTTTCCAGCCACAGGACGTCCGCGCCGCCCGCTTTCAACGCTTCAGCCTGTTCGTGGAACATTTCGACCGCCGCGGCATGGGACAGAGCTCCGACAGGTTCCATTATCTCACCGGTCGGACCGACCGAACCAGCCACAACGACCGTCCGGCCCGCTTTGTCAGCAACTTCGCGACCAAGCTCGGCGCCAATACGATTCAATTCACCGACACGATTCTGGGCGTCGTGCAATTTAAGCCGTGCTGACGTACCACCGAACGTGTTGGTCAGAAACAGATCGCTGCCCGCATCAACTGATCCCTGATACAAAGCCCGTATCTTGTCCGGCGCGTCCACATTCCACAATTCTGGTGCGTCCCCGGACTGCAATCCCATATTGAACAAGTTTGTGCCGGTCGCACCGTCGGCAAGGATGGCATTATTTGCGGCAAGAAGATCAGTCAGCGCGTTTGTCATTGGGCGTTCCCGAAAAGTCGGCGGAGCCGAAAAAAATAAGAAGCCCCGTGTCTCATGACCGGGGCTTCAAATCAAATTCATAAAACTCATGAAGATCATGAGTTCAAGGGTAGAGGGTTAATCCGCCTCGCTCAGGATTTGCGATTTGGCTTCGGGTAGAAGTTCAGTCATTTTCGCGCGGATTTCATCGTCAGACGACAGTGATCCCAAGTCACCCGACACTTTGCGGACGACGTCTTCGTGGCCTGCCTCTTCCATATCGGCGATCACGACAGTTTTGGCATAAGCTTCAGCCTCTTCGCCGGATTTTCCCAACTTTTCTGCGGCCCAAAGACCCAGCAGTTTGTTGCAGCGTGCTTGTGCTTTGAACTGCATTTCTTCGTCATGGGCAAACTTCGCTTCAAAGGCGTTTTCGCGTTCGTCAAATGTGGTCATTGGTTGGGGACCTCTTGGATTACATCTTGTCTTTTGCAGATATGACCATAGCAACGCTTCGACGCAAGGGATTTGCGCTGCGTCAAAGGCCCTCGGCTTACTGAACTTGCGGGAAAGGGGGGCTTGGACTATGAGGGCGCAACAAAGTGGGAAATCTCTCGCTTCACAGTCTGGAAGGGTCGCTTATGGCGCGTCGCAAGAAAATCTACGAAGGCAAGGCCAAAATTCTGTATGAAGGTCCCGAACCGGGTACGATCGTTCAGTACTTCAAGGACGACGCGACCGCATTCAATGCGGAAAAGAAGGACGTGATCGACGGTAAAGGCGTGCTGAATAACCGCCTGAGCGAATATTTCATGAACGGCCTGAACCAGATTGGCGTTCCCACACATTTCATTCGCCGCCTGAATATGCGTGAGCAATTGGTGCGCAGCTGTGAAATCGTGCCGCTGGAAGTCATCGTGCGCAACTATGCTGCAGGGTCGATGTCCAAACGTTTGGGTATTGCCGAAGGTACTCAATTGCCGCGCCCCATCGTCGAGTACTGCTACAAGGATGACTCGCTGGGTGATCCGCTGGTGACCGAAGAGCACATCGCTGCTTTTGGCTGGGCCAGCCAGCAGGATATGGACGATATCCTAAGCCTCGCTCTGCGCGTAAATGATTTCATGAGCGGCATGATGTTGGCCGTTGGCATTCGTCTGGTCGACTTTAAGATCGAGATCGGGCGTGTTTTCGAAGGCGATTATCAACGCTTGATCGTGGCAGATGAAATCAGCCCCGACAGTTGTCGTCTTTGGGATATCGAAAGTGGCCAAAAGCTGGACAAAGATGTGTTTCGGAGAGATTTGGGCAATCTGACAGATGCCTATTCCGAAGTTGCCCGTCGTTTGGGCGTTTTGCCAAAAAGCAATGTAACCAAGCCGACGCTGATCAACTGAATCTCTGCCCTCGGGACAAGTCGAAACGCCGCTTCGTCAAGCGGCGTTTTTTCTTTTGTTAGTGGCGTTTGACAGTGCCATGGATTGTCTCGCATTGTCTGCCGAGGCAATTCTAAGCAAGGCGTGAAATGGCTGAACTATTCGACCAGGCAGTTTTTCTGAAATTTCTTGCGGCTTTGCTCGCGATTTTCAACCCGTTGTACGGTATTCCGATTTTCCTAGGCATGACCGATTCCTACACGGCAGCCGAGCGCAAACGGGTCGCGCTGATCGTGACTGCCACGGTTGTTGCTGTCGCATTGATTGCCGTTTTGATTGGCGAAGAAATTCTGGCCGTTTTCGGGATCGACATTCCGTCATTTCGTATTGCGGGCGGTTTGATCATACTCGGGGTCGGCATGTCTATGCTGAATTCATCGGACCGGCCAAAGGGGGATCAGCAGGCCGTGCAAGATGGGGCGAAGAAAAGCAACATCGCCGTTGTGCCTTTGGCGATCCCCCTGACTATTGGCCCCGGTACAATCGCAACCACCATCGTGTTTGCGCATAGCCTGCCAGACGGGGCCGAGATTGTCACATTGGGTTCGGCGGTCCTTATAGCTTGCGCAATTGTGGGACTTGGTTTGTTGTTCGCAGATCCGATTTCGCGCGTTCTTGGGCCGACGATGATAAATGTGGTCACTCGGGTCATGGCTATTATTCTTGTCGCGGTTGCCGTTGAAATGGTGCTGACAGGGACATTCAACGCGATTGATGCCCATTACCCCGGGCTTTCAGGCAAGAGCTGACGCGACCTGCGGCAAACTGTGTGCGGACAAGGGTTGTCGAATGGCAAAAGGCGCGCTATCCCCCGCGCAACGGAACGGGCCGTATCCGCTGGCCCTTAGCTGGAGTTGCAGGAATGAAAGCACGTGTGCATGTGATGCTCAAGAATGGGGTTCTCGACCCACAGGGCGAGGCCGTGCGCCACGCATTGGGTGCCATGGGCTTTGACCAGGTCGAAGGCGTACGTCAGGGCAAGGTGATTGACCTTGAACTGGCCGATGGCGCAACCGAGGCGGACGTAACCGAGATGTGCGAAAAGCTGTTGGCCAATACGGTCATTGAACGCTACGAGATCGAACTGGTCTGACCCTTACCTCCGGAGGCCCCGCCATGCGCGCTGCAGTCATCGTTTTCCCCGGTTCCAACTGTGACCGGGATTTGGCCGTCGCTTTTGAACAAGCCGGTTTTCAGGTCGACATGGTCTGGCACAAAGACGCGTCTCTGCCCGAAGGCGTCGATATCGTCGGTGTCCCCGGCGGTTTCTCGTACGGTGACTACCTGCGATGTGGCGCTATCGCGGCGCAATCGCCAATCTGCAAGGCTGTTGTGGAACACACTGAACGCGGTGGCTATGCGGTTGGTGTTTGCAACGGATTCCAAATCCTGACCGAGACCGGCATCCTTCCGGGCGCTTTGCTGCGCAATGCCGGGCTCAAATATATCTGCCGGACCGTAGGCTTGAAGGTAGAGACCAGCGACAGTGCTTTCACTAACGCTTATAATGCCGGTGACGTCATTGGTATTCCGATTGCGCACCATGATGGAAACTATTTTGCCGATGACGCAACACTGTCCACACTTCGTGATCAAGACAGGATCGCGTTCACCTATACCGAGAATCCCAATGGGTCGGTTGGCGATATCGCGGGCATCTTGTCGGAAAACCGTCGCGTTCTTGGTATGATGCCACACCCCGAGCGCGCTGCCGACGAAGGTCACGGCGGCACAGACGGCACGGCATTGTTCCGCGCATTGTCGGGTGTTTTGGCGCCGGCGTGACTTGAGGTTGGACTCAAGCCCGCGTAGTTTCCGGGCATGAGCTCCGACACCCAATCTGGCTGGTCTTCTATTAAAAATCCGTTCCGGGGCGCTCCTTTGGGGTGGCGCCTACGGGTCGCGGTTTCGATCCTTCTGATTGCAACCGTTGGAACCATTTGGGTGACCAACCGTTTGCTGACGGACCGTTTTACTGAATCGACCCGAAACAGAGCCGAAGTACGCCTTGCGCTCTATTCGGGAAACTTGCTGAGCGAACTGCGGCGGAACGCGATTGTTCCGCAACTACTGGCTCGTGATCCAACACTGATATCGGCGCTTCAGTCCAGCGACTATACCCTATCGACACAGCGCCTTATCTCGTTTGTTGAAGAGATCGGTGCTGCATCACTGATGTTGTTGGACAGCGACGGGCGGACCGTGGCTGCAACCGACAGGAACCGCTTAGGCGAAGCGCATCGAAACTCGCCTTACTATGTGGATGCTGTCCGCTCCAATGCCACGATTTTTACGGTCATTCAGAATGAGGCGGGGGGATACAGTTTTGTCTATTCGCGCCGCATGGATTCTGGAGCAGATATTCTGGGCGTCATCGTCGTTGAAGTCGATTTGCAGAAATTCGAACGCGCCTGGGCGGGTATTTCTGATGCTGTGATGGTTGCAGATAGTACGGGCACGGTCATTCTGTCGACCGAACCGCGGTGGCGCGGGTTAGACGAAAGCACTGCCATTCAGCGGCAACCGCCTGAAAACGCCATTGAGCGGGCGATCCGCGCAACCGCTGATTGGACCGCGCTGCCGCCGGACGCTTATCTGCAGGGCGAAGCTGTTATGCGTATGGATACGCGCATACCTTTCCGCGGTTGGACGATCACGTCTTTCACAACTTACTCCTCCATCCGGGAAAAGGTGAACAGTGTAATTGCGCTGGAAATCATGGGGTTTGCGATTCTTCTGGCTCTGGCTTTCTATGCTCTCAGCCGCCGGGCGACGTTCCGCATGGCGCTGTTTCAGCGCGAGTCGGCAGAGCTTCGCGCATTGAATGCACGCCTGCAGCGGGAAATCGCTGAGAGAGAACGGGTTGAAAAGACGCTGGAAGTTGCTGAACAGACGCTAGCGCAAAGCTCGAAACTGGCCGCGTTGGGCGAGATGTCGGCCGCTGTCAGTCACGAGCTCAATCAACCTCTGGCTGCAATGAAAACTTATCTGGCAGGCGCGCGCCTGCTGCTGCGCAGGAACCGCCCCGAAGAAGCGCTGGCCAGCTTTGGGCGTATCGATGGACTGATCGAGCGGATGGGTGCGATTACCCGTCAGCTCAAATCCTATGCTCGGAAAGGCGCTGATGCGTTTTCCCCTGTAAATCTTGGCGAAGCGCTGGCTTCGGCCTTGTCGATGATGGAGCCGCAATTGCGTCAGCGTCACGTCAAGATTACTCAGATTCTGCCCGAAGAACCGGTGTTTGCACTGGGGGACCGAATGCGGATTGAGCAGGTAATGGTCAACCTCTTGCGTAATGCGCTGGACGCCACCAAATCAGTATCTGAACCGGATGTAGAAATCATTCTGGCTGCAGGGGATATGGCGGTGCTGACGGTGCGGGACAATGGCCATGGAATCGAGGATATCGAAAACCTGTTCGAGCCTTTCTATACCACCAAGCAGCCGGGCGATGGCGTCGGGCTGGGGCTTGCCATCTCCTCCGGGATCGTGAACGACCATGGGGGGCGGCTGACTGCGCGCAACAGTCCCAATGGGGGCGCGGTGTTCGAGATGCAGCTGCCTATACTTGGAAGCGATGGCCTAGAGGCCGCGGAATAACGGGGAAAGACTATGGCACAGGCCATGAAAATCGCCATTGTGGACGACGAACAGGATATGCGGCAGTCAATCAGTCAATGGCTGGCACTGTCAGGATATGACACGGAAACGTTTGCCAGCGCTGAAGATGCGCTCAAAGTTCTGGGGCCGGATTATCCAGGGATCGTTATTTCGGATATCAAGATGCCGGGAATGGACGGTATCCAGTTGCTGAAAAAACTCATGGGAGCGGACAGTACGCTGCCGGTGATCATGATTACCGGGCACGGGGATGTGCCGATGGCTGTGGAGGCCATGCGCGTAGGCGCGTTCGATTTTCTGGAAAAGCCCTTCAATCCGGACCGGATGTCGGAACTGGCCAAGCGTGCCAGCAACGCTCGGCGCTTAACCTTGGACAACCGGGCACTGCGGCGCGAGCTGTCGGATGGCACGCAGATCATGAGCAAGTTGATCGGGGCCAGCCCGGTCATGGAACGCCTGCGCGAGGATATTCTTGATCTGGGGCAGGCAGATGGTCATGTGCTGATCGACGGTGAAACCGGTACCGGCAAGACCTTGGTGGCGCATGCCTTGCATGCAGTGGGTAGCCGGGCTGGTAAGAAATTCGTTCTTATCTCTTGTGCGGCCCTGGAAGAAGAGGCGCTTTCCAAACGGTTGTTCGGCCCAATGATGCCAGAAGATGCACAACTGCCTGCCGTTGAAGAAGCGCGCGGCGGTACCTTGGTTCTGGAAGACGTTGAAGCGCTAAGCGACACGCTGCAAGCGCGCTTGCTGAGCATGATGAATGATCAGGGAACGCCTGCCGAGACGCGGATTATCGCGATCTCGAACCTTCAGGAAGCCGGTAAGACCTCTGAAGATGTTCTGCGGCCGGACTTGTTCTATCGGCTGGCTGCGTTGCGTATCACCATGCCGCCGCTGCGCCAGCGCGGCGAAGATATCCTGACATTGTTCACCCGCCTGAGCGAACAATTCGCCGAAGAATATGGCTGTGATGCGCCGCAAGTCAGTGCACAAGAGGCCGCGCAGTTGTTGCAGGCACCTTGGCCGGGGAATGTGCGACAACTGATCAACATCGCCGAGCGCGCAGTTTTGCAATCGCGTCGTGGCTCTGGAACGATTGCCTCTTTGCTCATGTCGGATCATGAAGAAATGCAACCCGTCATGACAACGGAAGGCAAGCCCCTGAAGGAATATGTTGAGGCGTTCGAACGGATGCTGATCGACAATACCATGCGCCGTCATAAAGGCTCGATCGCGTCTGTGATGGACGAGCTGTGTTTGCCGCGGCGAACGTTGAACGAAAAGATGGCCAAATACGGGCTGCAACGTTCGGACTATTTGTGAGGGAAGAGAGGGGGCCAGCCCCCTCTTGAGCCTTCAGCTCAATTCACCCCCGAGATATTTTTGGCCAGATGAAGCGATCCCTGTTGCCAGAAGTGCAAGGATTGCAGTTTGCCCATTGTCTTTTCCACAGGACTGCTTTTATTGTACCTGAACGGGCCGGGCCGTTTTTGGTGCCCAAAAGTCCCGAATCTTTGAGTTTCGCTGCAACGCCGCAGGTGGTGACCTAATCCCACACAGGCCGCGCAGACCGATTGTGCCCCGAACCGGGGCAGTTGAACGCCTGAGCCCGTGGATGCGGGCGAAAGGAATATAATGGGCAGACAGCGTCAAGGCGCGTCTGTCGGAGAAGAACCGCGATGACGCGCGCGCAACGATTGACTATACGGGCAGGGGGCCACAGCGCCAGACCCTGCCGCGCGCCGTCCGAAATCGCCCGTACAAGACACCTCCCCAAAAGTGCCTGTCCGCCTGGACGGGTCAGGACAACGCGTTTGGCGCGGTGCACCAAGGACACATGGCTAAGAAAATGCTTATCGATGCCACCCACACCGAGGAGACTCGGGTTGTGGTGGTCGATGGAAACAAGGTCGAGGAGTTCGATTTTGAATCCGAAAACAAACGCCAGCTTGCTGGCAACATCTATCTAGCAAAAGTAACGCGGGTTGAGCCGTCTTTGCAGGCGGCCTTTGTGGATTACGGCGGAAACCGGCACGGTTTTCTGGCATTTTCCGAAATTCATCCCGACTACTACCAGATCCCGGTTGCTGATCGTGAAGCGCTGATGGAGGAAGAACGCGCTTATGCCGAGGCCATGAGGGCTCGGGATGAGGCGGAAGAATCCAAGCCCAAAAAGCGCCGTTCGCGGTCGCGGACCAAGGCTGCCGATGTTAAATCGGATGATGCAGTCGAGACGCTTGAGGTGTCTTCGGAACCCTCGGGTATGGAAACGATTGATCTGGATGAGGGCGACGAACAACCCGAGATGGCTGTGCCTGAAGGGACTTCCCCAGCGGATCACGTGGCGGACACTCCCGTTGAGGAACCGCTCGACGACGTGGAAGCACCGGATGCGGAAACTGTAGCAGCAGCAGACGCACCGGAAAGTGCCGACCCCACTGTAGAGGAAGAAGTTGCCTCGGATTCAGCGGGTGAAGAGACCCAAACAGAGGACTTGGAAACATCCTCCACCGACGAGGCGGGTCAGGTTGATGCTCAACCCGACGCCGACGCTGATGCGTCGGAAGACGCGCCGTCGGATGCCGATACTGAGGAAGCTGAAAGCAAGGCTGACTCCGATGAGCCGGACGATACCGAAGCCCGCGCGGATGCTACCGCAAAAGACGACACGATCGAATCTGTTGCGGATGAGGATGACAGCGAAGACATTCGCCCTCCGCGCAAGCCGCGCCCGCGCCGGTACAAAATCCAAGAGGTGATCAAGGTCCGGCAGGTTCTGCTGGTTCAGGTCGTTAAAGAAGAGCGTGGCAACAAGGGCGCAGCGCTGACCACGTATCTCTCGTTGGCCGGTCGCTATTGCGTCTTGATGCCAAACACAGCGCGGGGTGGCGGTATCAGCCGCAAGATCACCAACGCGCCGGACCGCAAGAAACTGAAAGAGATTGCGGCCGATATCGACGTACCGGCAGGTGCGGGATTGATCATTCGGACCGCTGGGGCCAAACGGACCAAATCCGAGATCAAGCGTGACTACGAATACCTGCAGCGTATGTGGGAGCAGATCCGCGAGTTGACGCTCAAGTCCATTGCGCCGGCCAAGATCTATGAAGAGGGCGACCTGATCAAACGTTCGATCCGCGATTTATACAATCGCGATATCGACGAGGTGCTGGTCGAAGGCGAGGGCGGGTACCGCATCGCCAAGGACTTCATGAAGATGATCATGCCGTCCCATGCCAAGAACGTGAAACGGTATGAGGATGCTCTGCCGCTGTTTGCGCGCTATCAGGTGGAAAGCTATCTGGCCGGGATGTTCAACCCGACTGTGCAGTTGAAATCGGGTGGCTATATCGTAATCGGTGTAACCGAAGCGTTGGTCGCAATCGACGTAAACTCGGGTCGGGCGACCAAGGAAGGTTCAATCGAGGAAACCGCGCTCAAGACCAATCTAGAAGCGGCAGAAGAAGTGGCGAGACAACTGCGCCTGCGCGATTTGGCCGGTCTGATTGTCATCGACTTTATCGACATGGACGAGCGCAAGAATAACTCGGCCGTCGAAAAGCGCCTTAAAGATAAGTTGAAAACGGATCGGGCGCGCATTCAGGTTGGTCGTATTTCCGGATTCGGCCTGCTTGAGATGAGTCGCCAGCGGTTGCGCCCGGGTATGCTGGAAGCAACGACGCAACCTTGCCCATCTTGTCATGGAACCGGGCTGATCCGTTCGGACGACAACATGGCGTTGACCATTTTGCGTCAGATCGAAGAAGAAGGTACGCGGCGCCGCTCGCGCGAGGTTTTGGTGCGCTGCCCCGTCAGCATCGCGAATTTCCTGATGAACCAGAAACGTGAGCATATCGCCCAAATCGAGTCGCGCTATGGTCTTTCAGTTCGTGTGGAAGGGGATATCCATCTGGTCAGTCCGGATTTCTCGATGGAGAAGTTCAAGACTGCAAGCCGGATTGTGCCCGAAGCGACAGCGCCGGTCGTTTCCGTAGATGCATCGCTGATGGATCTTGTTGACGCGGATGAAGAAGAAAAGGTCGAAGACGAAACGCCTCAGACAGACGAAGAAGCCAAGCCCAAGCGCAAGCGCCGCCGCCGCCGCCGCAAGAAGGGCAATGGAAATGGCGAAACGGCTGAGGTGAGCGCAGATGACGCTGAGGCCGCAGAGGCGTCCACTGGAGAAGAAGCAGCACCGGTCGAAGTAGAAGAAACCAACGCTGCAGAGTCCGTTCCGGCGGAAAGCGGCGAGGAAGAGGCCAAACCCAAACGCCGCCGTGCGCCACGTCGTAAGAAGAAGGAAACCACACCGATTGATTCCGAAGGCGAGTCGGTTGAGTCTGCTGAGGTGCAAACTGAAGTGGTCGAAGAAGCCGTCGTAAAGGAACCGGCTGCACCAGCGGATTCGAATGAAGTCGAACTCGCTGACGATATTGTTGCTGAGAGCACTGAGGCACCCGAGGCGGAGGCGGAAGAGTCTGTAGCAGCAGTCGCAGAGGAAAGTCAGGAACCGGAGGTAGCGCCGGAACCGGAACCGGAACCAGTAACAGAAGAGCCGGTACTTGAGGTCGTTGCCGAGGAACCCACAGAACCTGCGAAGCCCAAGCGGCGCGGATGGTGGTCATTGGGGCAATAAACAAAAAGGCGGGCGAAAGAGCCCGCCTTTTTTGTAACATTCGCGGCCTAAACTTAGCCTTTTTTCTGGATCAGGTAGACTTGATGGCCTTCAGTTTCTTCTTGCGAAAGCAAGTGGTGACCGCTTTCGCTGCAGAAATGCGGGACGTCAATAATCGCAGCAGGATCGTCGGCCAGAACACGCAGAACAGCTCCGGAGGACATTGATTTCAAACGTTTTCTAGCTTTCAGAACGGGCAGGGGACAAAGCAGGCCCAATGCGTCGAGAGTTTCAGTTGGGTTTGACATAGAGAAGAAATATTTCCACTTTGACCGGGTGTCCAGCGTGCAACCACGAGGATGTGACTGAATGGCCTCGTGACGTTCGCCGCATCATACCATATGTGCTGAACTATGTTTGGAATAGATATCATCGACGCGGGCCTGCTGCCCGCCATGTTCATCGCGATGCTGGGCGGACTGATTAGTTTCCTTTCGCCGTGTGTCTTGCCGATCGTGCCACCGTATCTTGCCTATATGAGCGGTGTGTCGATCAACGAAATGCAGGACCAGACTGCGGCGCGGCGCAAAGCGACGCTGACCGCATTGTTTTTTGTGCTGGGCTTGTCGACTGTCTTCCTGTTACTGGGCTTCACGGCTTCGGCCTTTGGCGCGTTTGTCCTGCAAAACCAAGTGCTTTTCGCGAAACTTTCAGGTGCTGTGGTGATTGTGTTCGGTCTTCACTTTCTGAATGTCTTCCGCATCCCGTTCCTGGACCGTGAAGCGCGGATCGAAACCGGAGATTCGGGCGGTTCTGTTTTTGGAGCTTACATCCTCGGACTGGCTTTCGCTTTTGGATGGACGCCGTGTATCGGTCCTCAGCTTGGCGCGATCCTGTCCTTGGCGGCGTCTGAAGCCTCGGTGGCCCGTGGAACGTTGCTCTTGGGTGTTTACGCCGCGGGACTCGGCATACCGTTCTTGCTGGCTGCAATGTTCCTTAACCGCTCGATGACCGTTATGAACAAGATCAAGCCTCATATGGCGACAATCGAAAAAGTGATGGGTGGGTTGTTGCTGTTCGTTGGCATCATGTTGATCACCGGGTTGTTCACCGAGTTTAGCTGGTGGTTGCTGGAAGCTTTCCCGGCGCTGGCAAATTTTGGCTAAAGTACTGATCTGACTTACCTTGATGATAACGCTGCGCTAATCTGCGCAGCAGAAGGTAAGACTATGAACAGTCACGAAAACCAAGAGCAGGTCAAACGTCGCCGGGTGTTTTACATTCCCGGTTATGATCCTATACATCCTCGCAGATACCGCGAACTGTACCGTTCGGAGGGAGCGACGCAGTCCGCGTTGTCGGGATATCAGATATCGGTTTCTGCCAAAATGGGGGACGGTCCCTTTGGATGGCATGTCCATTCGGATCAAGACGGAACCGAGGTTGAGACACAGATTCAGGTGTTGGTCTGGTCGGATATTGTCAAGGACAGCATGTCCAACTCGGTTGTTGCGACTTATGTGCAACTGGTTAGAACCGCGTGGATTTACCTTGCGAGTGGGACGTTTGGACGATTGATGCGTTTACGCAAGGGGCCTGTAATCGCTGCGCTTTATCCGCTTGCGATGCTTGTATTCCAGCTGGCCGTAGCACTGGCCATCGCTTGGGGCATCTGGAAAGGCGGCAGCCAGTTCTTTGACCTCTTTGCCATTGCTCCAGCCATTCTGACGTTCTGCCTGCTTTTGCGTTGGTTTCAAAAGATCGACAACAAGCTATTCGCTTATTATCTGATGCACGACTACGCTTATTCGGCGAGCTTAAAGGGTGAAACGCCCGCCGCTTTGCGTAGACGCATGACTGAATTCACCGAACTGATTAGGCAGGCGCTGGCTACCGACGTGGATGAAGTCTTGGTCGTTGGCCACAGTTCCGGCGCGCATATCGGTGTCTCAGTTCTGGCTGATGTAATCAGGAGTGCACCGGACACAGGTTTCCGACCAGCTCTATCTTTCCTATCCTTGGGTCAGGTCGTGCCAATGGTGTCGTTTCTCCCAAATGCCAAAGAGTTGCGGACAGATCTTCAATTTCTTTCCGTTCAGTACAATCTCACCTGGGTGGACGTATCGGCTCCGGGTGACGGATGTTCTTTTGCTCTTTGCGACCCTGTCGGCGTTTCCGGCGTCGCAACCGAAAGCAAAAAATGGCCCTTGGTCTTGTCGGCAGCATTCACGCAAACACTTTCGCCAGAGCGTTGGCAGGCTTTGCGGTGGCGTTTCTTTCGTCTTCATTTTCAGTATCTGTGCGCCTTTGATCGTGTCGGGGCGTACGACTATTTCCGCATCACGGCCGGACCTCAGTCTTTGGCCCAGAGATTCCGTGGTCGTAGTTCGTCTAAGTCCCGTATCGATATCGCAGTCTCAAAGCACCGGACGGTGATGCTGTGATACCGCCAAAGCCGCCCTCACGCCCAAACCATGTTTCGCTGTGGCGGTACCTCAAGCTGTTTCGTCAAGATATCCTTTCCGCACAACCGCAACGCCTGTATCGCGCATGGATGGCCGAGTTTCGGACTCCGTTCTTCCGATCGTACATGATGAACCAGCCTGAACTTGTTGAAACTGTTTTGAAAAAACGAGCGGAAGGTTTTCCTAAATCTGAACGCATCAGCGAAGGCTTACGACCACTTTTAGGAGAGTCTGTTTTCTTAACCAATGGTGAAACGTGGAAACGACAACGCAGGATCATCGACCCGGCGTTTGAGGGGGGGCGGCTAAAAGATACGTTCCCTGCGATGCTTCAGGCCGCGGAAGCAGCAGTGCGACGAATACGCCCTCTGGTCGGCACCGACATCGAATGTGAAGAGTTAACAAGCCATGCCGCCGCCGATGTTATCTTTCGAACCTTATTCTCAGTGCCGATCGAACATGAAGTCGCGGCGCAAGTCTTTCAGAAGTTCAGGGCTTACCAACGCCAGCAACCCTTGCTGAACCTGGCCGCATTTGTTCCGCTACCACGGTGGATGCCTCGGTTTCATTCTTCAAGAACTCGAAAAAACGCAAGGCAAATAAGGGCTTTGATTGGGAAGCTGACGCAACAACGTGCTGAATTAATTGCTCGAGGATGTGCGCCCAACGATCTGGCAACTAAAATCATGACGACTCCGGACCCTGAGACCGGGACACGTTTCGACACAAATGAGATGATCGACCAAGTTGCGATTTTCTTTCTGGCAGGCCATGAAACAAGCGCCTCTGCTCTGGCTTGGGCGTTGTACCTGATGGCTCTGTATCCTGAGTGGCAGGATAAGCTGGCTGCCGAAGCTCAGGCTTCAAATGCCTCTGACATCTCAGAAATGTCGAAGCTAAAGCAGACCAGAGATGTCTTTCGCGAGGCGCTTCGACTTTATCCGCCTGTCCCCATGATGGTGCGCGAAACTACGTGTCCCCAACGCTTTCGCGACCGCGACGTTCCAGAAGGGGCTCAAATCGTTATCAGCCCGTGGCACCTTCACCGGCACGAACGTCTTTGGGATCATCCGGATGAGTTTGATCCGAACAGATGGGCCACGGAAAACGGCAGGCGTTGCCAGCGAGAAGCCTTCATTCCTTTCTCAGCTGGTCCTCGTGTGTGCTCGGGCGCTGGCTTTGCCATGATCGAGGGCCCATTGATCCTGTCCAAATTGCTGCAGCACTTCCGGTTCGAGTTAATCGAGGGCAAAATGCCGATTCCGGTGGCGCATCTGACTGTCCGGTCGAAAGACGGAATTTGGTTGCGCATCGTTGAGCGCTAACAAACTACCATCGTGATGCGCCATGCTGTATGCGGTTGAAAACAGCGGAATCATTTCGAACGGGAATATCATATGTCCAAATCAGAACAGCGCGAGCAAATGTCCAACGGAGCTGGCTTTATTGCGGCACTGGATCAAAGCGGCGGATCGACGCCCAAAGCGCTGGCACTCTATGGCGTTGAAGCATCAGACTATTCCTCGGACGAGGAAATGTTTGGGGAAATACAGAAGATGCGCGCCCGGATTATCCTGGCAGATGATTTCACCAATGAAAAAGTTATCGGAGCCATCCTGTTCGAGCGGACACTGGGTGAAGAAATTGATGGCCGAAAAGTCGCTGATTTCCTTTGGTCCGAAAAGCGCATCGTGCCTTTTCTCAAGATCGACAAAGGGTTAGAGGACGAGGCCAATGGTGTTCAGATGATGAAGCCGATCCCTGGTCTGGCCGACACCCTTGCGAAGGCGTCGGGCGTGTTTGGAACCAAAGAACGCTCGGTTATTCATGAAGCCAATGCTGAAGGCATCGCGGCTGTAGTTGCGCAACAATTCGACATTGCGCGGGACGTGATTGCGGCTGATATGGTTCCGATTGTCGAGCCTGAGGTTAATATCAACTCGGCAACCAAGGCCGAAGCCGAAGACATTCTGAAGGCTGAAATCCTGAAAAACCTTGATCAATTGGACGAGGGGCAGGATGTGATGCTGAAGCTGACGATCCCCACCAATGCGGACCTGTATGACGCCGTTGCCGATCATCCACGCGTGGTGCGTGTGGTTGCTTTGTCGGGCGGATATTCGACAGAACAAGCCTGCGATCTGTTGGGTCAGAACGGTAAAATGATCGCATCTTTCTCGCGTGCTTTGACCGAGGGGTTGTCGAAACAGCAATCGAATGATGAGTTCAACGCCGCTCTGGGCGGGAATATCGAAAAGATCTACCGCGCGTCGATTTAAACAGATCTACGTCGGAACACTGAAATCGCGGCGCATCTGCGCCGCTTTTTCGCGCATGACGCATCCATTTGCGTGATCATTTACAAGCCCCATCGCTTGCATGAACGCAAAAACAGTGGTTGGCCCAACGAATTTCCAACCTCTCTTTTTAAGATCCTTGGACATGGCCACAGACTCAGGCGAGGTTGACGCTGTCTGAGGCTCGGGCGGCATATCCGCCTCATACTGCCAGACATAAGCAGCCAGTGATCCGTATTCGGTGATCAGACGTTGTGCGCATTGGGCGTTATTTATGACGGCTTGAATTTTGCCACGATGTCGGACAATTCCTTCATCGTGTAAAAGACGTTCAATATCTACGTCATCAAACGCCGCTACAGCGTTGATTTCGAATTGTTTAAACGCTCTCCGAAAATTCTCGCGCTTGGATAGGATTGTCCGCCAGCTCAACCCGGATTGAAAACTTTCGAGACATAGCTTTTCGAACAAGCGTTGGTCATCCGCAACGGGATATCCCCACTCGTTATCATGATAATCGAAAAACTCAGGCGCGGCCTGACACCATTTGCAGCGAGGCTGACCGTCCGGTCCTTGTGTAGTCTGGCTCATGTATGTACCACTTTTGTTCCGGTCGAGCATACACAGCCTGATAGTTTTAAATCAAGCACCCAATATCAGGTACGATACCAGTTCAAAATATATACACGAATTGCAGATGCCAAGCCGATTTCGGGATCACGAGACACGTCAATTTCAGCCGCTAGTGCATTGATTGGCATATCCTTTATTTTGGCAATGTCTCGGAATGCCTGCCAGAACTCATCCTCGAGCGATACCGAAGTACGGTGTCCCTTCAGGGTCAGGGACCGTTTGACGGGGCGGCCGCTCATTCGTCCAACTCATGGTTGTCCAAGTCGCGGCGTTGCTTGTTCAGTACTTTCTCGGCTGCGTCTCTTTCAGACTTTTCGCGCCCAAAGGTAATAGCATTCTGGTCGGCGCGGGCCTTCTTTTCAGCCCGCGCTTTTTCCTTTCGATACCGGTTCAGATTGACCGGCTTACTCATCAGTCCTTTGGACCGATCATTTGCTCGGGGCGGACCACGGCGTCAAATGTCGCTTCATCCACAAAACCCAGGGCGATGGCTTCTTCCTTGAGGGTCGTGCCGTTCTTATGCGCAGTCTTTGCAACCGTCGTGGCGTTGTCATAGCCGATGGTGGGCGCCAGAGCCGTCACAAGCATCAGAGATTCCTTCATCAGCTTTTCAATGCGCGGCTCGTTTGCCTGAATGCCAAGCAGCATCCGTTCGGTGAAGCTATCGGCGGCATCGCCCAAAAGCTGAATTGACTGCAACAGGTTGTAAGACATCATCGGGTTGTAGACATTCAACTCGAAGTGGCCCTGGCTACCGGCAAACTTGACGGCGGCGTCATTGCCCATGACATGCGCCGCGACCTGTGTCAGAGCCTCGGCCTGCGTGGGGTTCACTTTGCCGGGCATAATTGACGAACCCGGTTCGTTTTCCGGCAAGATCAATTCGCCCAAACCCGAACGAGGACCCGATCCCAACAGACGGATATCATTGGCAATTTTATAACAGCTACCCGCGATTGTCGCCAAAGCGCCCGACAAAAAGACCATGGCGTCATGCGCGGCCAGCGCCTCGAACTTGTTAGGCGCGGTCACAAAGGGCAGGCCGGTGATCTCGGCCATATTTGCTGCAACGGCTTCACCCCAACCGTTTTGAGTGTTCAAACCGGTGCCCACGGCTGTGCCACCTTGGGCTAGCTCATAAATACCGGGCATAGCGGCATTTACGCGCGCGATCCCCTGACGGACCTGATGGGCGTAGCCACCGAATTCCTGACCCAGAGTCAGCGGGGTTGCGTCTTGTGTATGAGTCCGCCCGATCTTGATAATATCTTTGAATTCCTCGGATTTCTGTTCCAACCCCAAGGCTAGCTTTTCGAGCCCAGGCAACAGAACGTCACGCACGCTCATGGCTGTTGCGATGTGCATGGCGGTGGGGAAGGTGTCGTTCGAAGATTGTCCCATGTTGCAATGGTCATTGGGGTGCACGGGATCCTTGGATCCGATAACGCCACCCAGAATCTCGATCGCACGGTTCGCGATAACCTCGTTCGAGTTCATATTGGACTGTGTTCCCGAACCGGTTTGCCACACGACCAGCGGGAAGTTGTCGTCGAACTTGCCTTCGAAGACTTCTCCGGCGGCCTGAATGATGGCATCAGCGATCCGAGCGTCCAGTTTACCGGTCGCCTTGTTCTCCACTGCGCAGGCTTTTTTGATAGCGCCCAAGGCCCGCACGATGGCCACAGGCTGTTTTTCCCATCCAATGGGGAAATTCATGATGGAGCGCTGGGTCTGCGCACCCCAATATTTGTCCGAAGGAACCTCCAGCGGGCCAAAGCTGTCGGATTCTGTGCGGGTCTGGGACATCTGTCACTCCGTCTTGTATACAGTCGTATGCCATTTACCTGCCACTACGCCACCGTGCAATCGGGCAGTTTCGCGCACCTTAAACTTATGGTTCACAAAGGTATAGATCGACAAATGCTTCATTTTATTTGGGCGATTACAATTCGACCCATTGTGCGTGCTAACAGGTGGGCTAGAATAAGTTAGTCAATGTTGCGGAGAGTCTCGTGTTACTTTCAGAACGGCTACTTGCCCTAAAAATGCTCACGTTCTCTGTTTTTTCGCTCGTGTGCGTTGCGCTTTCGTTTCAACCTGTTCTTGCTGACGAAATAGCCCCATTTGTCGGTGACTATGTTGGCTCTGCAAACGTGGTGGACGCGGATGGAGGTGAAGTCCCCAGGGACATGAGCGTCTCGATTCACGAACTTAAAGATGGGTTTAATGTCAGTTGGAAAACAACGACCTACAAAGCAGACGGTCGGATAAAAGAGCAGTCGTTTTCCATTGATTTCAAAGAGTCCGAACGTACAGACGTATTTTCTGCCGCAATGAGACGTAATGTCTTTGGACACGAAGTGCCTTTGGATCCTATGCAGGGCGAACCGTTCGTATGGGGCCGGATCGATGCACAAACAATGACAGTTTTTTCCTTGTTCATCGACGAAAACGGTGGCTACGAGCTGCAGCAATACGATCGAACGCTGACCGAAGGCGGTCTGAATCTGTCGTTTTCGCGGTTCAGAAACGGAGTGAAGTCCCGATCAGTCGAGACTTTCCTAAAGCGTCAATAATCGAGCGGTTATTTGCGAAAGCTGTCTAGCGAAACGACGTCGGCGTCGTGTTGCTCTTCTTCTTCCTCTACTTCGATAGTGTCTTCGATGAATTGAGCAACCTCTTCCTCTTCCGGGCTTTCGAAGCGCAAACCAAACTCGACCGAGGGGTCAACAAACGTTTTGATGGACGAATAAGGGATATATAGGGGCTCAGGCGCGTCGCCAAAATTCAGTGTGATCGCGAACCCCTTGTCGCCGACCTCCAGGTTTTCAAACCAGTGCTGCACGACGATTGTCATTTCATCGGGATATCTGTCGCGCAGCCAGTCAGCCAATTCCACCCCATCTTGTTGGGTGTCGAAAGTAATAAAGAAATGATGCGCCCCTGGCAGGCCGTTTTCCGAAACGCTTGTCAGAACCTTCTTGATTAGCCCACGCATCGCCGTGTGCATAAGGTTCCCGTAATCAATGTCCTGCGACATGTGTCTTCCTCAAAATTGATGGTCTAAGCATAAGCGTTTTCGCCGGAAACGAAAGACCACGATTGGGCGGATTGTTCATAGGAAGTGCGAGGCCATTCCGGCCGCCGCCATCATTGCCAATGTTCGCCCCATGCCAAATTTGAATTTAAATATCAACACCCAAGCCAGCACTGCAAGACACAAAGCGATCAGGTTCGCGGATGCGTAGTCAGGCCACGGAAACGAAAAGAAACCCCATGTTTTCTGTGGGACGTTGTGGAACAGCACGTTTAAGCCGAACCACACCGACAAATTGAGAATCACACCGACAACCGCTGCTGTGATTCCGTGCAGAGCTGCTGACAATCTTGGGCGGCTTGCGAGGTGATCCAGATAAGGTGCGGCCATGAAAATCCATAAAAAGCACGGAACGAATGTTGCCCAAAGAGCAACTGCACCGGCCGCAAGGGCAAGTGGAAACCCTCCATTCGCCTGACCGGTAAGCATAGCCACGAATTGGGTCACTAAAATCAAAGGACCTGGAGTCGTTTCGGCCAATCCAAGTGCATCAATCATCTGCGGCGTGCTGATCCATTGGTACTTGTCCACGACCGTTTGGGTCATATACGCCAACACTGCGTAAGCGCCACCAAAGGTCACAACTGCAAGACGTGCGAAGAACCAGCCGAGGTCCGCCAGTAATTTCTGACCCGTCAGACTAAGCAAAATCAAAGGCGCCAACCAAAGTGTCACCCAGGTCAGTCCGGTTCGGATATATCCTGTTGGAGTGTCGACCTTAGTCATTGTCCGAGTTGGGCTGTCGTTCTGGAACCTGAGATACCCCCAAACTGCGGCGGCCACGATTATAAGTGGAAAGGGCAGGTTAAGAAGAAAGATCGACAGAAAACTCAGAGCGGCAACGCCAATATGCTCGGTATCTTTCAGCGCTTTTCGGGACAGGTTTCTGAGGGCATTCAAAACAATTATGATCACCGCAGCTTTGATCCCCAAGAACCCGGATTGCACAAGGGGAAGCGCGCCGTAACTCGCGTAAAGTGACACCAGCACCGCTATCACCAGAGCTCCTGGCAGAACGAACAGGAAGCCGGCAATCAACCCACCCAAAACGCCACGCAGCCGCCAGCCTGCGTAGGTTGCCAACTGCATTGCCTCTGGGCCGGGAAGCAACATACACAACGAGAGCGCGCGCAAGAACGTTTGCTCGTCCAACCATGAACGTTCCTCGACCAACTCCTGATGCATTAGGGAAATCTGCGCTGCGGGGCCGCCAAAAGACAAAAGACCGATGCGCCCGAACACTTTGATCATTTCCGCTGTGTTTGGCGCCATGGTTTTCGATCCGCTGACCTGTTATGCGGGTCTTCTATCCGGATACCGTCATGCGTTACAGGCTTTTAGCAGGGATCAAACAAGAATTGTTAGGGCGGATTCCGGGTTGTTGGGGAGACAGCGCATCTTAAAAATTGGAACTGCGGTTTACGCCCAATCCAACCTCTGACCCGTCATACATATGGGTAAGGTATCCTGAGGAAACTGGCCAAGCTGTTCAAACAGTGAGATGAAGTCGAACTGATTATAGACCTCAACCACACGATTATCTCTAATCCGGCCCATCATGCTGCCGGTCGCCTGTAACGGAGCGCCGTTGTCGGCGCGTGTGGTACGCAGATGAATGATTGCTGACACCCAATCCCCATCTTCAACGATTTTGGGCATGTCGACTTCGATGTCACCCAGGATATGCCGAAAAGCTATCACGAGGTCCCGGAATTCGTCAGCACCTACCTGCATTTCAGGAATCAGCCCTTCGGCCATTGTTTCCGGCGCAAAATAGGTATCAATGGCATCGGTATTCCCCTTTTCCCAGACTTCGGAATACCATTCTCTGAGCACCTTTGCGTGAGACATCTCAGCTCTCCTTTATTGTCGCTCAAGCATGCGCAAAAGGCGTGAATAAAGTCTGAACGCCAAACAGACAGTAGAAAAACATCTTGGGGAAAATGCAGGTTTCTGTTGCCAGGTACCTGCGAACCCCGCCTTACGCGGCTAGGCGCAAGGGCTTAAGTTTCGGTCTTGCTACTGCTTACGCAGCAACTGCAACCGGAGCACGATTGTCGTTTGCAATTGTACTAGTTTCGCCGATAACGGTGGCAGACAGCCGAGACAAAGCTAACCCCTTTAGACGTTCGTCGATCCTATTTCGGCCCCAAACACCCCAAACGAAGGTTTATGGTGGAGCCGCCGGGTACCGCCCCCGGGTCCGATCCGCTTATTACGAGCGCGTTTATGTCCATAGTCCCGAAGGACCTGTTCTATATAGGTGAGGTACAATCGGGATGCAATTCCCGAGTTTTTCGGGTGAAGCGCGCCAAAACAGATACTTACGTTGTTTTGTTTAGGTTGGCCAAAATCAACCAAATAGCCAGAACAGCTTCGATTCCACCGAATGTCACTGCTTTGACCAAAGGCGGGTTGTCCAAAAGGACTGACACAAACCGCCCGAGTGCCGCGCCCGCGTACACAACGCCCAGCATCGTATAAGCCATGGGCGCGTTAAGCCACAGAACTGCTATCCCGGTTACGACGAAAAGCCCTCCCACCGACGCGCGCATCTCACTTAGGCCCATGGTGCTGCTCGTTGGAGCTAAATCCAACGAAGCCGCCGTCCACGCCGGTGCAAGAAAGCCGAACAGACCAAAGGCAATAGTTAGTAAGGCTGCGACAACGTTAAGGACCGGTACCATCTGTTCCTCATCAAGCTGGTTTACGCTTTTTTTCGGCGACATCACGCGCCAGTTTTCTTGTGTATTTCTCAAGTCTTAAAAGGCTATCGTCAACTTCTTCCACATCACCGCGCTCCAAGGCATCCGCGATCTGCGTATGCAGCGAAATGATCTCTTCCCGGGATCTGGCCGTAAAGGTGATCATGTTCATAAGCGGTTGCATCGCCTCGACGGCTCCGGCCAGCTGATAGGACAGGACGGGGTTTCCGGCGCCATCGACCAAAGCGCGGTGAAAGGCCACGTCTGAGGCGCAGAAGGCTTCGTCTGTCAGGCCCGGCTGTGCTTGTCTGAAGATCTCGGCACGCATCGTGGCTAGCTGATCAGCCGTCCGACGTTCCGACGAAAGGCGAGCGCAGGCGCGTTCCAGTGCATAGCGCGCTTCGCAAGCCGTATCGAAACTGACAGTGTTCATCGACAACAGTAAAGTTGAAGTTGTAATCTGTTGGGAATAGGCGTCTTCGAAACACAGGCGATTGACAAAAGCGCCACCGGTAGCACCACGTTGCGTCCGAATAAGAGACTGAGCAGCAAGTCTTTTCAGCGCTTCACGAACCGTGGGGCGCGAGACCTCAAACTGATCGGCAAGTTCGGCTTCGGACGGCAGACGCTCATCAACGATCAATTCGCCTGATACGATGGCGTCGCGTATCGCTTGTGCGATTTGCGCAGATAAATCTGCAGGTTTCCGAGGGTCGATTTTCATAATCCTGTGACCGCCTGTGTTTTTTTATTTGTCTGACATTTAAAAGTCTGACATTTGAAAAGCAAGAACTGAGTCGGGAGGAGCATATGAGTCGCGCTGTACTTCGCAGTGGCTTGTGGCTGGGATTCTACATTCTGATCCTTTGGGCGTGGTGGATGATGTTCACCATGAGCCGCAATATGGATTTGGACTTTATCGGCCGCCCCGGTCCGATGGGGCAGGCGATGGCCGCCATGGACCCGCGAATGGACATGTATATGCCCATGGCCGAATTCGGCCCCCTGTTCTGGATGTGGGCAATCATGATGGCGGCGATGATGCTACCAACTTTGGTCCCGACCTTGCGCAGCTATGACGATCTGATCCGCAGCGCAAACGGCTCGCGCATGGGGTGGTTGGGTGTCCTGACCGGATATTTCGTGGTCTGGGTTGGATTTGCGGCCCTGATCACCGGGGTGCAACTGGCATTGTTGTTTGGCAGCGTCGTGGACATGCTGGGCATTGCCAAATCCGGGCTTGTAGCAGGCGGCTTGATGATTGCGGTCGGAGCTTTTCAGTTCACCCGCGCGAAAGAAGTCTGTCACGGCGTCTGTCACGCCCCCATGACCTATTTCCTTGGGCATTGGAAAACCGGCTTTACTGGCGGCTTGCGCATGGGTCTGGGTCTTGGCGCATTCTGTGTCGGCTGTTGCTGGGGCTTTATGGCGCTTGGTTTTGTCGGCGGCGTCATGAGCCTGTTGTGGATGGGTCTTGCGACCTTTTTCATGGTACTCGAAAAACTTCCCCAAATCGGCCACGCGATCACGCGCCCGCTGGGGTTTGCACTGATTGCAGGCGGTCTGGTCCTGCTTGTATATCCCTTGGCATTCGGAGGATAAGCCTATGGCAAACATGGAAATCACACCCAGAGACTGGGAAATCAAAGGCGAGCTGATCCTGAATTGCTCGTGCGAGGTTTTCTGCCCCTGTGTTGTCTCGTTGGGTGCGCACCCGCCGACCGAAGGCCATTGCCATGCCTGGATGGGTATCATCATCGATGAGGGCCACTATGAGGGCGAGGATATCTCGGGCATGAACGTGGGCCTGCTGGTCGATATTCCTGGCCGCATGGGCGAGGGGCAGTGGAAAGTTGCCGCTTATGTGGATGAACGCGCCAATGATGCGGCCTATGACGGTCTGCTGCAGATTTTCAGCGGCCAGGCTGGTGGAACCACAAGCCTGTTTACCATGCTGGTCGGTGAGATCATCGGCGCCGAGCGTGCTCCGGTACAGATCGAACGCGATGGCGCCAAGCGCCGCATTTCGATCGGTCGGAAGATTCAGGGCGAGGTTGAAATGGTCGGTGGTGCCGATCCTGAAAACCCGGTCAAAGTAACAAACTCGAAATACTGGATGGGCCCGGACATCATCGTCGCGCGCGGTACGAAGTCCAAAGTTCGTGATTATGGTCGCGTCTGGGATTTTGGCGGCAAGTCGGCCGAGATCTGCCCGATCGAGTGGCATGGCCAGAAGTAATGTCCTGAAGGCGCAGCGGGGCGGTTAAGGCTGATCCCCCCAAGCGCCGATGGGTCCTGAATGTTTCACTACATTGCTGTGGTGGCAATGGAATTCTTACACTCTTAACCCCAAGACCCACCATCGCGGGCAGGTCCAGAAGATGTTGACCGAAAATGGATCAACGCGGCCTGTCAACGATCCGGTCCCCATCTTGCAGGAGGCCTGAATGCCGCAAGTTTCGCTCTCGCGCCGGTTGCGTCGCACCCCGTTTTCGGAAGGTGTCGAGGCAGCTGGTGTCAAAGCATACACCATCTACAACCGTATGCGCTTGCCCACGGTTTTCGAAAGTGTCCAGGCAGATTACCGCCACCTGAAGGAACATGTTCAGGTTTGGGACGTGTCCTGCGAACGTCAGGTTGAACTGCGCGGGCCAGATGCGGCGCGGCTTATGCAAATGCTGACCCCGCGTGATCTGCGGGGGATGCTGCCAGGGCAGTGCTATTACGTGCCAATCGTCGACGAGACAGGCGGTATGCTGAATGACCCCGTGGCGGTGAAACTGTCTGATGACCGTTGGTGGATTTCCATTGCGGACAGCGATCTGCTGCTGTGGGTCAAGGGGATTGCCAACGGGTATCGGCTGGATGTGCTGGTGGATGAACCCGATGTGTCGCCCCTTGCAGTGCAAATACAAAGCGGATGAACTGATGTCGCGTGTCTTCGGTGATCGCGTGCGCGATATCCGTTTCTTCAAGTTTGACATGTTCGAATTCGAAGGCCGCGATCTGGCGGTCGCGCGTTCTGGCTATTCCAAGCAGGGCGGCTTCGAGATCTATGTCGAGGGCTCGGATATCGGGATGCCCCTCTGGAACGCACTGTTTGCAGCCGGAGAGGACCTGAACGTGCGCGCAGGATGCCCGAACCTGATCGAGAGGATCGAAGGTGGACTACTGTCTTATGGCAACGATATGACAGACGACAACACGCCACATGAGTGCGGTTTGGGTAAGTTCTGCAACACGCACACAGCGATCGGTTGTATCGGACGGGATGCGCTCCTGCGCGTCGCCAAAGAAGGCCCCGTTCAGCAAATTCGCCCCATTGCGATTGATGGAGATGCGGTTCCTGCTTGCGATCAACCGTGGTCAGTGATGGCCGGTGGTAAGCGCGTTGGTCAGGTGACCTCGGCGGCGTGGTCCCCCGACTTTCAGACCAACGTCGCCATTGGCATGTTGCGGCTGAGCCACTGGGACGCGGGATCAGTTGTTGAAGTGGAAACACCGGACGGAATGCGCCGCGCAACGGTGCAGGAAAAGTTCTGGATCTAAGGGGGGGGGGCTCTGCCCCCGCCGCTACGCGGCTCCCCCGAGGTATTTTTCGCCAGGTGAAGAACTGGACCTGGCTTTTCTGAAACGAGAGGAAATCAGATGTTTAATGCATTGGTGATGGAAAAAGACGACGAGAGCGGACTGGCCAACCCCGTGGTCAAACAACTTTCAACCGATGATCTGCCTGCGGGTGAGGTCACGGTGGCGGTCGAATATTCGACGGTCAACTACAAGGACGGACTGTGCATGTCGCCCAAAGGCGGCGGTCTGGTGCGCAATTACCCGCATGTGCCCGGCATTGACTATGCCGGTACGGTCGAGGCGTCCTCGGACGATCGCTATACGCCCGGCGACAAGGTTGTGCTGACCGGCTGGCGTGTGGGTGAGGCCCATTGGGGTGGATATACCCAAAAGGCTAACGCAAAAGCAGACTGGCTGGTGCCGCTGCCAGATGGGCTGGACACGCGTCAGGCGATGGCCGTTGGGACTGCGGGGTTCACTGCAATGCTGGCTGTAATGGCGCTTGAAGATCACGGCCTCAAGCCTGGCAACGGTCCGGTGCTGGTAACCGGTGCTGCGGGCGGCGTTGGCTCGGTTGCGACGGCGATCTTGGCGAACTTGGGTTACGAGGTCGCGGCAGTTACAGGCCGGGCTGAAGCGGGCGACTATCTCAAATCTCTGGGGGCCACGACCATTGTCCCCCGTGATGACTTGAACGAGACAACCAAGCGCCCGTTGGAAAGCGAGACTTGGGCAGGCTGTGTTGACGCCGTTGGAGGTGATATGCTGGCCCGCGTTCTGGGGCAGATGAAATACGGTGCGTCGGTTTCGGCCGTTGGTCTGGCGGGGGGCGCCGGGCTTCCAGCAACCGTCATTCCGTTCCTGCTGCGCGGTGTGAACCTGCTGGGCATCGACAGCGTCATGCAGCCCTACGAAAACCGTGTTCGTGCATGGCAACGCGTCGCAACCGACCTGCCGATGGACAAGCTTGAGGCGATGGTACATCCCGCGACGCTGAGCGATCTGCCACAATTGGGCGCTGACATCCTCAAGGGTCAGGTCAAAGGCCGCGTTGTGGTTGACGTAAACGCCTGATCCGGAAACTTATCCTGCGCCCCGGCCGGACATGTCACCGGCCGGGGCGCTTGCCATTTAATGACCGAGAAAAAGCCGGAAACACCTCTGGTCATTGGCACAATTCCCGAGCATCATTGCTATACATCCCAATTGTGATGGCTTATGAGCCTTTCAAACAGCACCTGAAGACGGGGAGTGAGCAGAATGTCTGACGATTTCGAACTGGACACCGATGATCTGAAACGCCGCATGGACGGCGCGATGGCGAACCTCAGGACCGAATTTGCGTCTTTGCGTACCGGACGCGCTTCAGCGTCAATGTTGGAACCTGTCATGGTGGATGCTTATGGCTCGATGACACCGATCAATCAGGTCGGGACCGTGAACGTTCCTGAACCTCGGATGGTTACGGTAAACGTTTGGGACAAGGGCCTTGTCGGTAAAGTTGAAAAAGCCATTCGCGAAAGCGGGTTGGGGATCAATCCGCAACTGAACGGCACGATCATCATGCTGCCTATTCCGGAACTGAACGAAGAACGCCGGCGCGAGCTGGGTAAAGTCGCCGGCCAATACGCTGAGCACGCACGGGTCTCGATTCGGAATGTGCGCCGCGACGGGATGGACCAAATCAAGAAAGCCAAATCGGATGGGATGTCGGAAGATGACCAGAAGCTTTGGGAAAGTGAAGTTCAGGACCTGACGGATGAGATGATCAAGGCCGTCGACGCTGCGCTTGAAACCAAGCAAGCCGAGATCATGCAGGTCTGACGGAATTATGCCCGATACCCCTCATACAGCGCCGATTGATGGCCCTCATCACGTTGCGATCATCATGGATGGCAACGGACGCTGGGCGCAGGCGCGGGGTAGGCCGCGACTTTTCGGGCATCAGGCCGGTGCACGACGTGTAAGGGATGTGGTCGAAGCTTGCCCGGGTCTCGGGATCAAATATTTGACTGTCTTTGCCTTTTCGACCGAAAACTGGAAACGGACGCAGGCCGAAGTTGCTGGCCTGATGAGCTTGTTCAAGCGGTATATCATTAAAGAAACCAAAACGTTGGCCCAAAACGGGATTCGGGTTCGCTTTATCGGTGACCGTGTGCGGTTGGATTCGAAGTTGGTTGATCTGATGGACACACTTGAAGAGGCGACGAAGGGCAACGACCTCGTACACCTGACCATCGCTTTGAATTACGGTGGGCGGGATGAAGTTGCGCGCGCAACGAAACGCCTGGCATTGGATGTGGCCGAAGGGCGCCTGAAGCCTGAAGACGTGGATGAAGAGACGCTGCCCAAGTATTTGGATACGCATGTTCTTCCTGATCCAGATCTTGTCATCCGCACAAGCGGAGAAGCTCGGATTTCTAACTTTCTTCTCTGGCAGTCTGCCTATTCCGAATACGAGTTCATTGACACTCTGTGGCCGGATTTTACGGCCGAAGAACTGGAACGGCTGTGCCGCAGTTATGGCGCACGCGATCGCCGGTTCGGAGCGATCCCGGCATGAGCGAAGGCCGATGGTCTGATTTAACCGCGCGCGTGGTGTCGGCGGCTGTTTTGGTCGCCATAGGCGCTGTCGAAGTTTGGCTGGGCGGGCTTTGGTTCGAAGCTTTCATCGCGGTAGCCTGTGGTCTCATGACGTGGGAACTGGTTCGTATGGTTGACCCCGGCAAACCCGGTGTTGCGGTACAGCTTGGCGTCCTGACAGGCGCAGCGGTCGTTCTCAGCTATCACTTACCACCCTTATACACATTGCCGTTTTTGGCCGCGCCGGCCTTGGTTGGGGCAGGGCAGGTTACTCGATCCAAGGGAACCTATGCGCTGTTCGCTTTCTGGATTGCAGCAGCAGGTCTTGGGTTCATCTCGATCCGCGAGAATATGGGCTTTGGTTGGATGATCTGGCTGATCGCCATTGTCGTAGCCACGGATGTGGCTGGGTATTTCGTTGGCAAAGCTGTCGGTGGTCCCAAGTTCTGGCCCAAAGTCAGCCCAAAGAAAACATGGTCCGGCACGGCCGGAGGCTGGGTTGCAGCAGCGGTTGTCGGCGTTATCTTTGCCAGCTATGCCGGGTTCGGCTTTTTGTTTGTGGTTGTCTCAGTCTTGGCTTCGATGGCCAGTCAGGCCGGAGACATCATCGAAAGCGCCACAAAGCGGAAATTTGGCGTCAAGGACAGCTCGAACCTTATTCCGGGTCACGGCGGGTTTCTGGACCGTTTTGACGGTATGATGGGCGCTGCGCTGTTTGTTTTGATTGCTGGGATGCTCTACGCGCCAGGAGCCATGTAATGCGCAAGATTTCCATTTTCGGGGCGACCGGTTCTATCGGTCAGAACACAATTGATCTGATCAACCGCAATCCCGAATCCTACGACATCGTGGCATTGACCGGAGGCGCGAATATCGAGCGTCTCGCGCAGGATGCGCGTCGACTGAATGCCGATATTGCGGTGACCGCCCATGAAGACAAACTGGACGACCTGCGGGCCGCGCTGGACGGAAGCGGTGTAGAAGTCGCCGCAGGCGCGACCGCTCTGATCGAAGCCGCTGCGCGACCGTCGGATTGGGTGATGTCGGCGATTGTCGGGGCGGCAGGCTTGCCGCCGGGTTTAGAGGCGCTGAAACAAGGCGCTACGCTTGCTTTGGCGAACAAAGAAACTCTGGTGTGTGCCGGGTCTCTGGTGATGCAGACGGCTCAGAACCACAACGCGCGTTTGTTGCCGGTCGACAGCGAGCACTCGGCCGTATTTCAAGCTCTTGTCGGCGAGGATATGGCGACGGTCGAGCGTATTATCATTACAGCAAGCGGTGGTGCATTTCGGGATTGGCCGATCGCAGATCTTGCAGGTGCCACAGTCGAACAGGCATCAAGCCATCCCAACTGGAACATGGGTCAACGGATCACGATCGACAGCGCCTCGATGTTCAATAAGGCGTTGGAGGTGATAGAAACCAAAGAATTTTTTGGTATCCCGCCTGATCAGATAGAAGTACTTGTGCACCCGGAATCTATCGTCCACGCTTTGGTGGGTTTCGATGACGGGGCCGTTATGGCGCATATGGGCGCGCCCGATATGCGCCATGCCATCGGATATGCGTTACATTGGCCGGACCGACGTCACCTTCCGGTGGATCGCCTGAACCTCGCTAAACTTGGTCAGCTTAGATTTATTGAACCGGACGAAACGCGGTATCCCGCGCTGGCATTGGCGCGACAGGTGATGGAACGCGGTGGCCTCGCAGGTGCTGTATTCAACGCCGCGAAAGAGCGGGCGCTTGATCACTTTATCGCGCGTCATATCGGTTTTCTGGCCATGGCAGACATGGTCGCTGCAGTGTTGGATCGGTTTGACGCCGAAAATGGCCTTATTGATGCCCCCATGACACTTGATAACATACAGCAAACGGACCATTTGGCACGTAAGTGGGTAGATGAAGCCGTGACCCAAAGAGCAGGATAGAATTTTGGACGTATTTTCGCTGATCCCTCAGTTTGGTAATTTGCTGTACACGATCGGAGCGTTTGTAATCGCTCTGTCGGCGATTGTCGCTGTTCATGAATATGGCCACTATATCGTCGGTCGCTGGTCGGGGATACACGCCGAGGTCTTCTCGATCGGTTTTGGTCCGGTTCTTTGGAGCAGAGTAGACAAGCGCGGCACCCGGTGGCAATTCGCGGCTTTGCCCTTTGGTGGTTATGTTAAATTCCTTGGGGACGCCAACGCGGCGTCCGGCAAGGACGAGACTGCTATGTCTGAAATCCGGGAACAAAGCCCAGAAGAGCTTCGACGCACAATGCATGGCGCACCGCTTTGGGCACGATCAGCAACCGTTGCGGCCGGACCGGTGTTCAATTTCGTTATGTCGATATTGGTGTTCGGGCTAATATTCCTGTCACAAGGTGTTACCAAAAGCCCATTGACCATCGGAAAGCTCTACCCGCTTCCTGGCACTGTTCAGGAACTGCGTGAAGGCGATGAGATTTTGGCCATCGAAGGTCAGCCGCTGCCTGCGTTTGATGAGGGTGAATCGTGGACGGACTTTACGGATACATTGCCGGTCAAACCTGTTCTGGATTACACAGTCCTTCGGGGCGATCAGACGCTGGATGTTGCCGGTCCGTGGTTGTATCCGCCCCTTATCCAGCAAGTTGCACCGCGCAGTGCTGCCATGGATATCGACCTGCAAGCCGGAGACGTCATCTACGCAGTCGACGGCGACCCCATCTATGCCTTTGAGCAACTTAAAGAACACGTAGAGCGGTCCGACGGCAAGGTTCTCTTGCTGGATGTGTGGCGCGACGGGGCGGAACTGGAATTTGCTTTGGCGCCGCGCAGAACAGACGAACCGCAGGAAGAAGGCGGGTTCGTGACTCATTGGCGTATCGGAATCGTCGGCGGCATGATGTTGGAACCCGAACGCGAGCCGGCTGGACTCATTACTTCCTTTAGTGGCGGAGTACAGCAAACACTGCGTATCATTGACGGGTCGTTGTCAGGATTGTGGCACATGATTACGGGCGCAATCAGCACCTGTAATATGTCAGGTCCTATCGGAATTGCCGAAACATCTGGCGCGATGGCCAGTCAGGGCGCGCAAAGTTTCATCTTCTTCATTGCGGTTTTGTCCACGGCCGTTGGATTGCTGAATCTGTTCCCAATCCCTGCTTTGGACGGCGGACATCTGGTTTTCTATGCATACGAAGCCGTGGCGGGCAAGCCGCCCAGTGACGGTGCTTTGCGTGTACTGATGGGTGTGGGCGTTTCCTTGATCCTTGGCTTGATGGTCTTTTCCGTCACCAATGATCTGTTCTGCTAAATAAGGCGCAACCGACCTGCGAAAGCCCCATTCCTGCCTCATTTTGCGACTAACTTTCTGACGAGTTTGAATGCCGCAGAGGTAGCCATGACACGTGTATTGAAAGATTCGTACAGAAGCTTCAGCTGTCTGTTCACGCTGAACTGGGATTCGATTTTGTTCTTTGGAGCGACTGCATTGGCGTTGCTAGCATGCTGGTATCTCCTTCTCGCAGCCAATCTTTGCGCGGTCTGCGACACGTTGTTGTGATTCTTAAACAGCATCAGAATTAATATCATAGCGGCCCATTGGGCCGCTTTGCTTTTTGGCCTTTTGACAAGGAATATTAATCCCGCTACTCAGCATTAAAGTCCTAAATTTTTGGGTAGAGAAAAATATGACTGATAGGCGAGGCGCAGGCACATCCTGCGGGGGGCAGACGCAAGCAGACAAGATTTTGTGGCGAGCGCTATCCGTAATTTCTTTTTGTGTTTTGTTGGGTTTGATGGCTGCACCGCAGTCCGCACACGCCCAAAGCTTTACCATCAATTCGTTCGAGGTCGAGGGCAACAGGCGCATCGAAACCTCGACGATTATCACCCGGACAGGAATCGAACCCGGACAAACTGTCACTGCTGGAGAACTGAACGATGCCTTTCAGCGTTTGCTTGACAGTGGTGTTTTTGAAACAGTCGAGCTGACTCCGCGCGGCAATACTCTGGTGATTGAGGTCGAGGAATATCCGACCATTAATCAGATCAGCATCGAGGGGAACCGTCGCGTTAAAGACGACGTTTTGATCGAAGCCATATCGTCTGAGCCGCGTCGGGTGTTTACACCGCAGGTCGCCGAAGCAGATGCGGACCTGATTGCTCAGATTTATTCAGCCCAAGGGCGTGTATCTGCCACGGTGATCCCGCGCATTATCCGCCGCAGTGATAACCGGGTCGATTTGGTGTTCGAGGTGGCCGAAGGTACGACCATTGAGATCGAGCGCGTCAGTTTTGTAGGCAACCGTGCATATACCGACCGCAGGTTGCGCCGTGTGTTGGAAACAAAACAGGCAAACTTCCTGCGTACCTTCCTGCGCGGAGACACCTTCATCGCGGACCGCATCGAGTTTGATCAGCAGGTCATTCGGGATTTCTATCTGTCGCGGGGCTATGTCGATTTTCGCGTCAACAGCACAAATGTTGAATTCACTCAGGAACGGGACGCGTTTTTTCTGGTGATGAATATCACCGAAGGACAAAAATTCTCGTTTGGACAGATTTCCACAGTCAGTGAAATTCCCGGCGTTGACGCCGCAGACTATCAGGCTGCTTTGAAGATCAAGCCGGGTGTCACCTATTCGCCCTCACTGATCGAAAACTCGATTGCCCGGCAAGAGCGTCTGGGGATCAAGCAGGGTGTTGATTTCTTGCGGGTCGAACCGCGCGTCACACGCAATCCAAGCGATCTGACCCTGGATGTGCAATTTGTGCTCACCCGCGGGCCGCGCATTTTTGTTGAACGGATCGATATCGAAGGGAATACAACGACGCTGGATCGGGTTATCCGCCGCCAGTTTGACACAGTTGAAGGTGATCCGTTCAATCCCCGTGAAATCCGGCAGGCCGCTGAACGTATCCGTGCCCTTGGCTTCTTTGCTGTCGCTGATGTTGAACCACGCGAAGGGTCTACTCCAAGTCAGGTCATTGTCGACGTTGATGTGGAGGAACAGCCTACCGGGTCGCTTAGCCTCGGCGGTAGCTTCTCGGTCTCGGATGGTTTTGGTATCGCCGTGGGCTTGAACGAGTCTAACTTTCTGGGACGGGGTCAAAACCTTGGCCTTACCCTTTCAACGGCTCAGGACTCGGAGCAATACGTTGTCAACTTTACCGAACCCTTCTTGCTGGGGCGTAGGCTGCGTTTTGACTTGGGGCTTGGACTGGCAACAACCAATTCCAGCTTTGCCAGCTTTGACACCGAGCGTCTCTTCTTTGCCCCTCAGCTAAGCTATGCAATCGGTGAACTGTCGTCGCTGCGCCTTCGCTATAATTGGGAAAACAGCGAAATGACGCAGCAGGACGATGAAATAAACGGAGCTGTCATTGCGTCGGAGATCGCTCAGGGTGAGCGTTCGACCAGTTCTTTGGGCGTGTCTTATGTGTATGACAGCCGCCTTGGTGGGTTGAACCCCAACGCAGGTGTACTGTTTGAAGTTGGTGTCGATGCTGCGGGATTGGGCGGAGACAATGAGTTCTTCAAATCCACCGCACGTGCAATCGCGCAGACCAGAGTTCTGAGTGAGGAAGTTGTGCTGCGGGCATCGCTTGAACTGGGCGCGCTTCATTGGACCGGAGATGACTTCAGCCGAACACTTGACCGCTTTGTCTTGGGCCCAAGCACGTTCCGTGGCTTCGAGCCGTCGGGTATTGGCCCACGTGACCTATCCAATGGTCAAGATGACGCGATCGGTGGGAACTATTACTGGGTCGCTCGGTTTGAATCCGATTTTCCCCTTGGCCTGCCAGAAGAGCTAGGTCTGCGGGGTGGTGTATTCTACGACGTGGGCAACCTGTACAATCTTGACGACGTGAACACAGCCGGTGCTGACATTGTGGGTGAGGACGGGTCGATCCGACATGTCATCGGTGTGTCCGTTCTTTGGGACACCCCGTTTGGTCCGCTGCGCTTCAACTTCTCGAAGGCACTGGTGAAAGAGGACTTTGACCAAGAGCAGAACTTTGACCTGACCATTCAGGCGCGGTTCTGATCAGGCGATGTCATACTTGATACAGTCTAAGTTGCAGGGCCCTTTATGGGCCCTGTGCGTTTTGCTGAGTGCATTTTTCGTTTCTGCGACACAGGCGCAGCAACTCTCGGTTCCATCGTCGACGGTTTTGACCATCTCAAGCGAGCGATTGTTTGCGGACTCGGAATTCGGTCAACGCGTTTTGCGTGAGATCGAAGCCGAAGGAACTTTGTTGGCAGAGGAGAATGAGCGGATCGTCGTCGAACTTAGTAAAGAGGAAAAGGATCTGACGGAACTGCGCACGCAAGTGACTCCAGAAGAGTTCCGTCCTTTGGCCGAGGCGTTCGACAACAAGGTTCAGACACACCGCGATGGACAACGCGCCAAGCTGGACGCTTTGTCTCGCAGAAGTGAAGAAGCCCAGCAATTGTTCTTTGAGACGATCCAACCAGTCCTGATCGACCTGTTGCGCGAGACCGGGGCCACGGTCATCATCGAACGGTCGAGCGTTTTTCTCAGCTCGGACCGTACGGATGTGACCGAGACAGCCATCGCGCGGATAAACGCCGCGATCGGAGACGGTCAAGCGCTAGAAAGCCAAACTGACGAATAGGTTTGCTTGCCCTCAAGGCGCGGTATTGCTAACCACGCGTCAAACAGCAATCCAGTACGGGACGACGATACGATGACGACGGAAACCAAGAGCGCAGACATACAGCTGATCCAACGGATCTTGCCGCATCGCTATCCGTTTTTGCTGGTTGACAAAGTCGTTGATATTTCCGGCTATCAGTCTGCTGTCGGGATCAAGAATGTCACAATGAACGAACCCCATTTTCAGGGTCACTTTCCCGGCACTCCGATCATGCCCGGCGTTACCATTGTTGAAGCGATGGCGCAGACTGCAGGTGTAATGCTGGGGGTGGGTATGGATGTGATCGACAGCGAGCTGTTGATCTACTTCATGAACATCGACAAATGCAAATTCCGCCGCAAAGTGGTTCCAGGCGATGTGCTGGAAATGCATGTTGAAACCGTGCGGGGCAAAAAGGGCGGGAAGATCTTTAAGTTTGCAGGTCGCGCGACTGTAGATGGCGAAGTGGCCGCCGAAGCTGAATTCTCGGCCTATGTAGACTGGGACATGGAAAAGACGACATGAACGGCATCCATCCAAGCGCAATTATCGAAGACGGCGCGCAGATTGGTGAAGGCTGTATCATCGGTCCGTTCTGCTATGTCGGTGCGCAAGCCAAGCTGGGCGAGCGCGTTGAATTGAAATCGCATGTTGTTGTCACAGGCGACACAGCTATCGGTGATGAGACCGTTGTGTTCAATTTCTCGGTCATTGGAGAGATCCCGCAGGACCTGAAGTTCGGCGGCGAGAACACGCGGCTGGAAATTGGCAAACGTAACCGGATCCGTGAACATGTGACAGTGAACACAGGCACTGAGGGTGGCGGCGGCGTAACCCGGATCGGCGATGACTGCCTTTTGATGGCCGGTGTGCATGTGGCGCATGACGTGCAGATTGGCAATCGGGTCATCATGGTGAACCACGCAGGAGCGGCCGGACATTGCATCATTGAGGATGACGTGATCGTGGGAGGTATCTCGGGGTTGCATCAATGGGTGCGGGTCGGGCGAGGGGCCATTATTGGTGCTCTGACCATGGTGCCAAATGACGTCATTCCCTACGGTTTGGTTCAGGCACCGCGGGGCGAACTGGACGGCCTGAATTTGGTCGGCCTGAAACGCAAAGGCGTCTCGCGTGAGGATATCTCGGCTCTGCGTGCCGCGTTCAAAGAGCTGTCGACCGGAGACGGGACGTTCATGGAACGCGCGCATCGCGTCGGTGCCGAAAATGAGAGTGAATATGTCCAGCGGATCGTGGATTTCGTAACCGGGCAATCAGATCGTTCCTTCCTGACCCCTAGGAAATGAACCGATGCTGGCATTGATCGCGGGAACAGGGGCTTTGCCCGCCGAGGTGGTTGCCCAACTGGCTGAACGTCCTGTCATCTGTGCGATGGAGGGGTTTCCCCCTGATGTTCTGGATGCCGACGTCACCTTTCCACTCGAGCAGTTGGGGACTTTCATTGCAGATTTGAAAGCGCGTGGCGTAACGCAAATCTGTATGGCTGGCGCGGTCCAACGACCAGCGATTGATCCCAGCCGTATCGATGCTGCAACCATGCCTTTGGTGCCCATTTTGCAGCAGGCCATCATGTCTGGTGATGATGGCGCGTTGCGCGCCGTGATCGAAATCTTCGAGGCTGCGGGCCTTGAGGTCCGCGCCGCACATGAAATAGCCCCCAATCTGCTGCCTAAGCTTGGGTCACTGACCGGGGCCCGACCATCAGAGGCGGACCTAACCGATGCCGATCGCGCAGCAGGTATTGTGCGTGCCATGGGCGCTGCGGATATTGGGCAAGCCTGCGTGGTCTCGAAGGGACAAGCGCTCGCAGTCGAGGGGATATTCGGCACAGCCTGGATGCTGCAATCTCTGACGCAACGACCGGATGCCGGCGGGGGCGTTCTGTTCAAGGCTCCGAAACCCGATCAAGACCGTCGTGCGGATTTGCCAGCGATTGGGCCGGATACGGTCTCGGACGCGGTCGCCGCCGGATTAGCGGGGATTGTCATCGAAAAGGGTGGGGTAATGGTGCTGCAACGCCAACAGGTCATTGCCGAATGTGACCGGTTGGGTCTGTTCCTTTACGTGCGCGAGCGGACCATCTGATGCGTGTTTTCGTGGTCGCCGGTGAACCCTCGGGCGACCGCTTGGGCGGCGCTTTGATGGAGGGGCTGCGCACCCTTGAACCTAAGGTACAGTTTGACGGGGTTGGCGGCCCTTTGATGCAAGCGCAGGGTTTGGACAGCCGTTTTCCGATGTCGGAACTGTCGGTGATGGGGCTGGTCGAAGTGCTGCCCAAATTCTTCCATCTCAAACGCCGTATTGCCGAGACTGCGCAGGCGGTTCTGGATACAAAACCCGATGTTCTGATCACCATCGACAGCCCAGACTTTTCGCTACGTGTCGCCAAGTTGGTCAAGGCTCAAAGCAACATCCGTACGGTTCACTATGTGGCCCCCAGCGTTTGGGCGTGGCGTCCGGGGCGCGCGGACAAGATGGCCAAGGTGATCGACCATGTGTTGGCGTTGTTGCCATTCGAGCCGCCCTATATGGAACGCGCGGGTATGGAGTGCGATTTCGTCGGGCACCCTGTCGCCAGCGAACCTGGTGCAACCAACGACGAGATCGCGGCGTTTCGCAACGCCTATGATTTAGCAAATTCGCCGCTGGTGCTTGCTTTGCCCGGCTCCAGGCGCGGTGAGGTTGACAGGCTGGCTCCGGTCTTTGGTCAGGCTTTGGCCCTGTACTTGCAGGACCGCCCGGAAACGCGCGTCGTGGTGCCGGCTGTGGCGCATATGGTTGATACCGTCCAGACCCATATCCAGAACTGGCCCGGCAATCCGGTCGTTGTCGACCCGCGTGACATACCATCGGACAAGGCGGTCTCTCAGAAACGGGCTGCCTTCGCCGCTGCCGATCTGGCATTGGCCGCGTCGGGCACCGTATCGCTGGAACTGGCGGCACAGGCGACGCCCATGGTTATCGCTTACCGGCTCAGTTGGTTGACGCAGAAAATGGCCGAACGGATGGTGAAACTTGATACGGTTACGCTGGTTAACCTGGTGTCGGAAACCCGCACGGTGCCCGAGTGCCTGCTGGACGAGTGTCAGCCAGAGAAAATTGCCTCGGCATTGTCAGGCGTGGCCAATGCGCCGGAGGCGCAAAGACATGCGATGGATTTGACCATGGACCGGCTTGGGCGAGGCGGCGAGGCGCCTGGCCTGCGCGCTGCCCGTGCCGTCTTAGAAAGAATGCGCTGAACCGATGCTAGAGCATCTGCTATTCGCAATTTCCGCGGCTTTGGTCACGGTGTCGACCAATCTGGACAATCTGGCGGTATTACTTGGTCTGATCGTGGTGGTCAGCGCGCGTCGCGCTGCGATGGGCTTTATTATCGCCCAACTCGGTATTCTGATCGTTTCGCTCGCCATTGCCAGCGGGCTGAGCCAAACTGGCATACTGTCATGGATCGGCTATCTGGGCGTCATCCCCTTGGTTTTGGGCCTGCGCGGTCTCTGGCGGCAATTCACCCTACACGGCTCGACTGAGACGCAGGATTACAGTCACGTCTCGTCAATCATTGCCCTGTTCCTCAGCCTATCCATCGACACATTGGCTGCAATGACCCCGTTACTTGCCGATTCAACCACGACGTTTCGACTTGCTGCCCTGATTGGAGCGGTTGTCGCCATTCTGGGGGTTTCCGCAATCGCCGTGATAGGGGCGCCGCATGCGCAAAGCCTTGCGCCACGTTTCGCACGGCTTGAGAGGATCACACCCTATGTCATGATCTTGGTCGGTCTCTATATTTTGCTTAACACGCCAACCGACGTGCTTTAGCAATCAGTACCCACGCCAGATCCAACCGCCGCCGAAAATACGGCTTCCTTCAGACGCATAAAACACACAGGCCTGCCCCGGCGAGACACCTTCTTCGGGGGTCAGCAACTCGACCTCGGCCGTCGTGTCCGAAAGCGGGCGGAGGATCGCTTCGCGCGGGGGACGGGTCGAGCGGACTTTGACCTTTAGGTGCCATTCGTCGCGCGAGGTAAAGGGCTCATCCCCCAGCCAGTTGATCTCGCGCACGGGGATGGTGCGGGTGGCCAGCAACTCTTTGGGTCCAACGACGACCTGCTTTTTGTCCACGTCCAACTTGACCACATAAAGCGGCTCAGTCAGACCACCTATACCCAGGCCGCGCCGCTGCCCGATCGTATAATGGATCACACCGTCATGCTGCGCCAACACGCGGCCATCGGCATGAACAATCTCGCCGGGTTCAGCCGCACCGGGGCGCAGCTTTTCGATGACGCTTGCGTAATTGCCATTGGGCACAAAGCAGATGTCCTGACTGTCGGGCTTATCCGCTACTGCCAGCCCATATTGCGCAGCCATTTCACGTGTGGCGTCCTTGGACGGCAAGTGTCCCAAGGGAAAGCGCAGAAACGACAACTGTTCGGGTGTGGTCGAGAACAGGAAATAGGACTGGTCGCGGTTCGCATCCTCGGCGCTGTGCAGTTCCGGGCCGTTGGGGCCCATTTTGCGTTGAATATAATGGCCGGTCGCCATGCAGTCTGCCTCAAGATCCTTGGCAGTCTCCAGCAGATCCTTGAACTTCACCCGCTCATTGCAGCGAATGCAAGGGACCGGGGTTGCGCCCGCCAGATAGCTGTCGGCGAATTCATCAATCACCGCGTCCTTGAAGATGTTCTCATAGTCCAGAACGTAATGCGGAAAGCCACGTTCCTCGGCAACGCGCCGGGCGTCATGGATGTCGATCCCTGCGCAGCACGCGCCCTTCTTTGCCAACGCCGCGCCGTGGTCATAAAGCTGAAGCGTCACACCGACCACGTCGTACCCCTGATCGGCCAGGTGGGCGGCGACGACAGAACTGTCCACACCGCCAGACATGGCTACGACCACCCGGGTTTCCGAGGGCGGTTTGGCAAAACCAAGAGAGTTTAGCGGTGTCTCGGTATCGAGGGCCATAACGATTCCAGTGCGGGTTAAGAAAGACCGGCAGAATATAGGAAAATTCTACACACTCTCAAGGGGCGGTTTCACCGCACATTAAGTAGGGTGGTGTCAGCTTTGTCGCAGCAGAAAAGGTTGGAAAGATGTATTTGCACAAAGTTGAAGGGCCACGCTCCGTAACCCTGCCGGATGGAACGGTTTTATCCAGATCGGACCTGCCTCCGGAAACCACCACACGTTGGGTCGCGTCGCGAAAAGCGATTGTTGTACGTGGCGTCCTTTATGGGTTGATCACCTTGGCCGATGCCAAAAAACGCTATGGGCTTAGTGATGAAGAGTTCAATTCGTGGGTTTCCGCGGTCGCAGAACACGGAACAGATGCTTTGAAGGCGACTGCATTAAAAAAATATCGACAACCTAAAGATGAAAGTGAATAAATGATTCAACGGTAACGTCAGATTAACCATTTTTGAGCAGGTTTGATTTGAATTGGTAAATTGAACCGAATTGGAGCAGTAAATGCGTATACTTCTTGTCGAGGATGATCCCACAACATCGAAGAGCATCGAGTTGATGCTGACCCACGCGAACCTGAACGTCTACGCGACGGATCTGGGCGAAGAGGGGATCGATCTGGCCAAGCTTTACGATTATGATCTGATTTTGCTGGACCTGAACCTACCGGACATGAATGGCCACGAAGTTTTGCGGCAGTTGCGCATTGCGCGGGTGGAAACGCCTATTCTGATCCTCTCGGGGGCTGACGATACGGAAAGCAAAATCAAAGGCTTCGGATTTGGTGCTGACGACTATATGACCAAGCCATTCCATCGGGAAGAACTGGTGGCCCGTATCCACGCGATCATCCGGCGCTCAAAAGGGCATTCTCAATCCGTTATCCATACAGGTCGTGTCGCCGTTAACCTGGATGCGAAAACGGTAGAGGTCGAAGGGCAAACCGTTCACCTGACAGGCAAAGAGTACCAAATGCTGGAGCTTCTGAGCCTTCGTAAAGGCACGACGTTAACCAAGGAGATGTTCTTGAACCATCTGTACGGCGGAATGGACGAGCCGGAACTAAAGATTATTGACGTCTTCATCTGCAAACTCCGCAAAAAGCTGAGCAATGCAACCGGCGGAGAAAACTATATCGAAACTGTCTGGGGCAGGGGTTATGTGCTTCGCGATCCGCAAAGCAACAGTATGGACGACCGCCGCCTTGCCGTTGGGGCCTGACTTTTCCTAAAACATCAGCCGCTTTGGTCCGGGGCGGCCTGCTCACTCACTGAACAGCACATCTGGACCTGACCATGGCCTCGCCCTATCACTGAGGTCCAAGAATACGTGACAGGGCGAGGCCATGAGCAATTCAATTCCAGTTTCAGAGCTGACAGAAGGTCAGGCGCAGGCAGAGCTTGCGCGGTTGGCAGAGCTGATTGCACAGGCAAACCAAAAATATCATGCAGAAGATGCGCCGGATATTTCCGATGCGGAATACGACGCGCTCAAAGCAAGAAACTCTGCCATTGAGCAGAGTTTCCCACATCTAAAACGTTCCGACAGCCCGTCAGAGCAGGTCGGTGCGCGTCCGGCTGATGGATTCTCAAAAGTGACACATGCAGTTCGCATGATGTCCCTTGGAAATGCCTTCGAAGACGAGGATGTCGCTGATTTTACACGCTCGATTCGGAAATATCTCGGACTCGACGATGCTGTACCCGTGGCATTTACTGCCGAACCGAAGATCGACGGGTTATCGTTATCACTGCGCTATGAGAATGGGGAATTGGTTCAGGCGGCGACGCGTGGCGACGGCGAGGTTGGTGAAAATGTTACGGCCAATGCACGTACTATTGCAGACATTCCGCATGTTCTGAAAAATGCACCAGAGATTCTGGAAGTACGCGGCGAAGTTTATATGTCGCACGCTGATTTTGACGCTCTGAATGCGCGGCAGGCCGAGGCAGGGGACAAGACTTTTGCCAATCCTCGCAACGCGGCCGCCGGGTCGCTCAGGCAGTTGGATGCATCGATCACGCGCGCACGCCCGCTGCGGTTTTTTGCATATGCATGGGGCGATCTGTCTCAACCTTTGGCGACGACGCAGATGGCGGCGATTGAGAAACTGGCCGCCTACGGTTTTTCAACAAACCCGTTGACCGCATTATGCGACACAACCCGGCAGATGCTGGACCACTATCGCGATATCGAGGCTCAGAGATCGACTTTGGGCTACGACATTGATGGCGTTGTCTACAAGGTAAACGACCTCTCGCTGCAAGCGCGTCTTGGGTTCAGATCCACAACACCAAGATGGGCAATTGCGCATAAGTTTCCGGCGGAACTTGCTTGGACCCGGTTAGAGGCTATCGATATTCAGGTTGGACGCACAGGGGCGCTTAGCCCGGTCGCTCGGCTGCATCCGGTCACCGTGGGCGGCGTGGTTGTGTCCAATGCGACCTTGCACAATGAAGACTATATCGCTGGGCGCGATGCCAAAGGCGGGACCATTCGCGACGGCAAGGATATTCGCGTCGGAGATTGGGTTCAGGTTTATCGCGCTGGGGATGTCATTCCAAAAGTGGCTGACGTTGATATAGCTAAACGACCAGCCAGCGCGGAAAAATTCACCTTTCCGACACGATGCCCCGAGTGCGACAGTGATGCAGTGCGTGAGGAAGGGGATGCCGTCCGGCGCTGCACAGGTGGAATCGTTTGTCCCGCGCAGGCCGTTGAAAAATTAAAACATTTTGTATCTCGCAAGGCGTTCGATATCGAGGGGTTGGGCGCCAAGCAAATAGAAATGTTCTATGATGACCCGGACCTGCCGATCAAAACTCCGGTCGATATCTTTACATTGCAAAAGCGGGATTCTGCGAACCTTAACAAGCTGGCAAACAGAAAGGGTTGGGGCGCACAAAGCGTCGGTAATCTGTGGGACGCCATTGATGAAAAGCGGCGCATTCCGTTTGGTCGCCTGCTGTTCGCACTCGGCATTCGACATATGGGAGAGGCCGCCTCGAACCTTGTGGCGAACCATTATGGCGCTTGGGATGAGTTCGAAGTTGCAATCACAGCAGCCGGCAGTTTTGATGGACCTGAGTGGGAAGACCTGTTGGCCATTGATGGCGTGGGTGAGGTCATGGCCAGGGCTCTGGTCTCGGCCTTTGCGCAAGTGGCAGAACGTGAAACGATTGATGCACTCGTTGCGCAGCTGGACGTTGAGGATGCAAAACGCCCCGATACAAGTGGCAGCCCCGTCGCCGGGAAAACTGTCGTTTTCACAGGGACGTTGGAAAAAATGACCCGAGCCGAGGCCAAGGCCCGGGCAGAAGCATTGGGTGCCAAAGTATCCGGGTCTGTCAGTAAAAAGACCGATATTCTTGTGGCTGGACCAGGAGCCGGATCGAAGGCAAAGAAAGCTGCCGAACTTGGCATTCAGACCCTTGATGAAGATGGCTGGTTGCAACTGATTGGCTCGGCATGAGTGGTCGTCCTGAACTTCTGTTTCCCTTATTTGCCCGTTTGGAAACCTTAGACGGCGTCGGCCCCAAAATTGCGCAAAACCTCATGCAATCTGGTGTCGAAACTCCGCGCGATGTTCTATTCGGGCTGCCTTATGCGGTTGTCGACCGGCGCAGAAGGAACACGATTCAGGGTGTCGATCTGCCAACGACACTTACGGTTGAGGTGACCGTTGGTGTGCACCGGCCATCGCGCAACAAGGGCGGTGCTTACCGCATCCATGTCGAGGATGCGCAGACGGAATTCCAGTTGGTCTTTTTCCATGCACGTGGCGATTACCTCAAGAAGGTGCTGCCAGAGGGCGCGTGCAGGATCATTTCGGGCAAGTTGGAGTTGTTTGACGGAATGGCTCAGATGGTTCATCCGGACCATATCCTGCCCATCGAAAGCGCTGGAGACATTCCCGAATTCGAACCGGTATATCATTTGACGCAAGGCGTGACGCAAAAAGTCGCGTTCAAGGCGACCCGTAGTGCTTTGTCCCGCGCTCCCGCTTTGGACGAGTGGATCGACCCGGCTCAGGTGGGACAGCAGGAGTGGCCAAGCTGGATCGATGCAATAACAGCTGCGCATGGACCAAACGGGGCCGACGATGTGTCCGCGCATGCTCCCGCGCGGCAAAGACTGGCTTATGATGAGCTGTTTGCGCATCAGGTAACACTGGCACTGGCACGGCAACGCGAACGCAAGGCCCGCGGTATAGTGAGCATCGGCACAGGGCGATTACAATCCAAGGTTCTGCAAAACCTGCCATACACTCCGACTGGTGCGCAGATGCGGGCGATCGACGAAATCACTGCCGACATGGCCTCTGATGCGCGTATGAACAGACTGTTGCAAGGCGATGTCGGGGCAGGGAAGACACTGGTGGCGTTCCTGGCGTTGTTGGTGGCCGTCGAAGCCGGTGGTCAGGGCGTTATGATGGCACCGACTGAAATCTTGGCGCGACAGCATCTGGAAGGCTTGCGCCCGCTGGCCGAACAGGCCGGAATTGTGCTTGAAATCCTGACCGGACGCGACAAAGGGGCCGAGCGGCGCGCCAAGTTGGCGGCGTTGCAGCAGGGGAACATTCATATCCTTGTTGGTACACATGCGGTTTTTCAAAGTGATGTAGCGTTCAACGCGCTGCGGTTGGCGATTGTGGATGAACAGCACAGGTTTGGGGTGCGTCAGCGAATGGAACTGTCTGAAAAAGGGCAGGGCGCGGATGTATTGGTCATGACGGCCACCCCGATCCCCCGCAGCCTTGCCTTGGCGCAATATGGCGACATGGACGTTTCGGTTCTTGACGAAAAACCGCCGGGTCGAAAGCCCATCAAAACCGCCATCGTCAGCACTGATCGGATGGAGGAAGTTGTCAGCCATCTGCGCCGTGCCATCGACGAAGGTCGTCAATGCTATTGGGTTTGTCCATTGGTGGACGAATCCGAGGTCTCGGACCTGACTGCGGCTGAAGAAAGGTTCAAGCGGCTGCGCGCCATATTGGGTGAAGGCGTGGTCGGTCTGGTACATGGCCAGATGCCCGCTGCCGAAAAAGACGCCGCGATGAAAACCTTTCAAGAGGGTCACACCAAAGTTCTTGTGGCGACAACTGTTATCGAAGTCGGGGTGAATGTCCCGAACGCCTCGATCATGGTGATCGAGCGCGCGGAAATTTTTGGACTCGCCCAGCTACATCAGTTGCGGGGTCGTGTCGGGCGAGGAGAGGCGGACTCGACTTGCTTGTTGATGTACCAAGCGCCGCTGAGCGACGGGGGACGCAAGCGACTAGAGGTACTGCGCGAGACAGAAGATGGGTTTCGAATTTCCGAGACCGATCTGCAAATGCGCGGCGCCGGTGATCTGATCGGCACGGCGCAGTCTGGTCTGCCTAAGTTCAGAATTGCCGATCTTGAGCGGCAAGCTGGATTGATGGCGATCGCCCAAAGCGATGCCCGGAATTTTCTGGCTAAGGATCCCAAACTTACGTCTGAACGGGGCAAAGCCGTTCGCGTTCTATTGTGGTTAATGAAGCAGGATGAAGCGATCCGTTTAATTTCAGTGGGTTAACAATAAAGTTCGCAAATGTTCTTAAAAAGTTCTTTACCGACTCGGGGAAATATGAGAACAAAAGGTCAACAAAGGATTAAAACCCTGACCGGAGGTGACCCATGCTGACCCAGATCAAGACCGCGATAAGCCGCTCGCACACAACTTTACTGCAAGATGCGGTGGGTGCGGTGTCTTTGGTGGTCATGTTGATGGTCGCTCTTCACCTTCCTGCAGTGTTCTGACCCTTTCTGCCTGCGATCTCGTGCCGAATATCCCGCGCTGTCATCCCCATCTGAATCAAGGGTGACCTGCCTGTCCCAATTCCCTTGAAGGGCCATGCCTCGGCCCTGCGCGGACCTCCGGACCCCACATGAGACACGCACAGCCTGCCGCCGCCCTTTCCGCCCGGAAGGTGCGGCGGCTTTTTTATAGCTGACCGGTTTTCATGATTTCCAACATCGCCGACAGGACGGAATTCACCGCGACCGAAGCAAGTATCATGCCCATTACGCGGCTGATTATCGCTGCTCCGGAATGTCCGATCAGGCGAATAATAGGCTCGGCCAACAACATCAGCACAAACGCAACCGCGACAACTGAAAGCATGACCAGCGCAGTGATACCCTGATCCGCGGCACTGTAGCGGTTATTGTCGGTTAGAATGACAATAGCCAACATCGCGCCAGGCGAGGCCAAAGATGGAACTGCCAAGGGAAATATCGCGGGATTGTGCTGATGTAACTTGTCCTGCTCGTCGTCCTCGGCCGCTTTCTGTTCAACGTCCTGCTTACTTTCGCCGAATATCATTGTGAGTGCGAATAAAAACAGGATGATCCCTCCGGCCACTTGGAAGGAATTAAGGCCGATATCCAGCGCCTCAATCAACAACTGGCCAAAGACAAGGAAGAACAGCAGAACACCGGCACTGATAACTGACGCCAGCAGCGCCATTTTGCGCCGAGCCGCGGCCTCGAGCCCGGCGGTGACTGCGATGAAGACGGGAATAGTGCCGATGGGATCAATAACGACCCAAAGCGTCACAAAGTGTTCGAGCAGATTATTCAAATCGGTCGCTCCGCTGATTTCACAGGAAGTTAGACCGGATCAGAAGAAAATGCCACGCTTAGGCGCAATTGGCTTGTTCGGCCTGTTCCATTGCCTCGGCGGTGGCGTCCAGCGCCAGTAAGATCGAGGCATGCCGGTTCTTGTAATCCCGCGCGGGCATCAGAACCTCAAGGCCATCAAATGGCGCGTCTGGGGCAGGGCCGTTTTGCTTCAACATTGCCGACAACTGATCGCGCGCAGTTTCGACCTGTGCCCGTGTGGCTCCGATAACGCCAGCTCCGACGACAGCAGCCGAGGCTTGGCCCAAAGCACATGCTTTAACATCCTGCCCGAATTCGGAGACGCGCCCATCCTCTAGCTTAACGTCAACCGTTACGGTTGACCCGCACAAAGGCGAGCGTTTTTTCACCGTGGCATTCGGGTTTTCCAACCGATCCAGATGCGGAATATCGGAAGCCAAAGCAAGAATGCGGCCGGAGTAGAGCTTGATCAGGTCATTTTCGCCGGACATGGCTTTCCCTCATTGACTGTTCCCCATACATAGTCAGCATCCATCGGGATGCAAAAGGTTTTTACCATGACAGAAACAGTCGCCTTCGACCCTTCCACCTTAAAATACAATGAGGCCGGTTTAATCCCCGCCATTGCCCAGGACGAAAACTCGGGCGAGGTGTTGATGATGGCCTGGATGAACATGCAGGCGGTTGAAAAAACGCTGTCCTCCGGGCGCGTAACTTATTGGTCTCGATCCCGGCAATCCTTCTGGATCAAAGGCGAAAGCTCGGGCCATGTGCAGGAGTTGGTTGATTTTCGCGTCGACTGTGATCGGGATTGCCTGCTGGTCGTCGTGCGACAAACGGGACCGGCCTGTCACACGAACAGGCGCAGTTGTTTTTACACTGCAGTTCGTGACGGTGACGAGATCGAGCTGATGTCACCTATGGTGTAGGCCCACCATCGCACGAATGTCTTCCGGGCTGGCTCCATCAGCCCGGTATTTGGAGATAGCGCGGGCATCGTCCCGTTTAGCCAGTCTTTTACCGGTATCATCGCGGATCAGGCTGTGGTGGTGATACGAGGGGCGCGGCAGCCCCAGAAGAATTTGTAGAAGAATATGGATTCGGGTGGCCTCGAACAGATCATGCCCACGCACGACCCGTGTTATTCCCTGTTCGGCATCATCCAGAACCACTGATAGGTGATAAGACGTGCCCATGTCTCGGCGTGAGAGAACGACATCTCCAATCGTGTTAACCAAATCTGCGCGGCTGAATGAAATTTGCCCGCTTTCACGGTTCGGTCCAAAGCCGGTTTCCAGGAAATTCATCTCGACTTCGGGGGGGACGACCCTACCGGCTTGTTCCATATCCAACCGCAGAGGAACATTTCGCGGCATAGCACCTGTCCGAATGGCTGCGTTACGACAGGTTCCGGGATAGATAAGCCCGTCCGGCCCTAAGAGAAGAGCACCCTCCTGCGGTGCGGTGGCGGCTGCGGCGATATCCCTGCGGTTACATGTGCAAGGATACAGCAGGCCTTGCGACCAGAGGTCCTCAAGTGCTGCTTCATATACGCGCAGGCGTTCGCTCTGACGCAGAACCGGGCTTGGCCAGCTTAATCCAAGCCACTCAAGATCATCATAAATCTGATCTTCCCAATGCGTTCTAGAGCGGGATCGGTCGATATCTTCGATCCGCAAAAGGAATACGCCTTGCTGATCCGTAGCCATATCGCTGGCCAGCAGTGCCGAATAGGCATGCCCAAGATGTAATGGGCCGGTCGGAGAAGGTGCAAACCTGGTTGTGAATGTCACGCTTTTTCAACAATGTAGACGTCGGATTTAAGGTCCATTCCAGGAAGGTGCGGGCCATATTCGCGCAATAGCAGCCGCGCGGCCCCCATATCAAGCCAATCGTTCAGGCGACAGGTATAGGTGTGATCCTCAAGCGTATGATCATTAAAAGAAAATGCGAGTAGGCCGCCTGTGGGCAACGCATTCATCAGCATATCGAACGTCTCGGGCGGCGCGGCGCCTACACTTATTACACCGATTGCAGCGATGGCTTTGTAGCCTCCGGCTTTCAACGGGTTCGGATCCGCGATATCAAAAGTGCTTAGGGTTCGGTAAACGCCTTTGGCCTTTGCACCTTCCAGCATCTTCGGCGTTGGGTCGATGCCATCAATCACCTGAAATCCGACAGCGTTCAGGGCCTCGCCAGACAGGCCCGTTCCACATCCATAATCCAGAATTGGCGTCTGAGGTTCGGGAAGCTTGGACCAGAGCGCCTCGGCCACGCGGCCGGGGGTTGCATACCCGTGCGCCTCGACTTCTGAATCATAGGATGAGGCCCATTTCTGATAGTGATCGCGCGTGGCCTCGGGCGTGTCGAGGCCGTAGACGTCTTTTAGATAATCATCGCTCATATCACCATGTTAGGCTTGTTCAGCGTCACACGTCCAGTCAGCATTGGGTGAGCCAGTCAGTCCAAGCCGCCTTGGCGCGATCTGTATAAGCCTTGTAGCGATCTTTGCGCCCCCGACGTCCGCCCTTAAGACCGTCGACAGGACGGAACAGGCCAAAGTTCACGTTCATAGGCTGAAACGTCTTGGCCTCAGCCCCACCGGTGATGTGGTGGATCAAGGCCCCCATGGCGCTGTCCTGCGGAACGTCCGGAAGGGTGCGACCCAGCATCTCGGCTGCAGCGAGCCGTCCCGCCAACAACCCCATGGCTGCACTTTCGACATAACCTTCTACGCCGGTGATCTGCCCTGCAAACCGGATATTGGGACGTGATTTCAAACGCATCTGCTCATCCAAAAGGGTTGGAGAGTTGATGAACGTGTTGCGATGAATGCCGCCCAGACGGGCAAAACTGGCATTCTCAAGCCCGGGGATCATCCGAAAGACGTCCGTTTGCGCGCCGTATTTCATCTTGGTCTGGAAGCCGACGATGTTAAACAACGTCCCCAACGCATTGTCCCGACGCAATTGTACAACCGCATGCGGCTTGACCTCGGGCTGATGCGGGTTGGTCAGACCGACCGGCTTCATCGGGCCATGGCGCAGCGTTTCCCGGCCGCGCTCGGACATGACTTCGATCGGCAGGCATCCATCGAAATAGCCCGCCGTTTCGCCCTCGTGGAATTCGGTCTTATCGGCAGCCAGCAGAGCGTCGATGAATGCCTCGTATTGGTCTCGGTCCATGGGGCAATTGAGATATGCGGTCCGCTCTTCCTCGGTCTCGCCCTTGTCATATCGCGACTGCATCCAGGCTTTGCTCATGTCGATACTGTCTGCGTAGACGATAGGCGCAATGGCATCGAAAAACGCCAGTGACTCGGCCCCTGTCTCAGAACGGATCGACTCGCCAAGCGCGACCGAGGTCAATGGACCGGTTGCAATGATCCAGTGGCCGTCATCGGGCAGGGCGGTAACTTCTTCTCCTGTCACTTCGACACGCGGATGGGCGTGCAGCTTGGCTGTAACAGCCTCGGCAAAAGGGTCGCGGTCCACGGCCAACGCTCCACCCGCAGGCAAGCGATGAGTGTCTGCGGTTGTCATGATCAATCCGTTGGCTGCCCGCATTTCCCAATGCAACAGACCCACAGCGTTTTGCTCATCATCGTCGGACCGGAACGAGTTCGAACACACCATTTCGGCCAGATTACCAGTCTGGTGCGCAAAGGTACCCACTTTGGGTCGCATTTCATGGATCACCACGTCAACGCCCATTTCCGCAGCCTGCCAGGCCGCCTCGGACCCGGCCATGCCGCCGCCCACGATATGCAATTTCTGTGTCATGCGCTGCCACATAGGGCACAGCACACAGCAACGCAAACCCTCTAGGCGCGGAGCTTTTACATTTTCGAGGAAATTTTGGGGTCGCCGCTGCGGGAATGTCAACGCTGGTGAGAGAGACCAGCTCGGAGGGACCTTCCGCCTACGGCGACCCAAAATACGTAATTCGGCCTTAGCCTTGTCTCAGCATTGCCACAGTGTTGCCCTTTTGAAAAGTCCAAAAATGCGAACAGTGTATAAAATACTTAAGAACAATTGCGTTATTGCCTCCAATTTGGGGGTCTTTTTTCAATAAATGCAGATATTCCTTCCTCGGTATCCCGATGCAGCATATTCTGCGCCATTACCTCACCGGCGTAGTCATAGGCTTCTTCGATTGGCATATTGAGTTGTTGGTAAAACGCTTGTTTGCCGATCTTGACTGCCGACCCAAGCTTGTCTGCCAACTTTTCCGCCAGTGCCTGACTTTCATGTTCAAGAAGCATTTCAGGGACGACACGATTGACCAGTCCAAGCTCTGCTGCGCGCTCAGCAGATATGAAATCGCCCGTGGTCAGCATTTCAAACGCCTGCTTTCGCGGAATATTGCGACTGAGCGCCACCATCGGCGTCGAACAGAACAGCCCGATATTTACCCCATTTACGCCAAACTTTGTACCTTCCGCAGCGACGGCAAGATCGCAGGTGGCCACTAACTGGCACCCGGCTGCTGTCGCAATACCATGAACCTGCGCAATGACGGGTTGGGGTAGGGACTGGATCGACAACATCATCCGCGCGCATCTGGCAAAAAGATCCTGGAAATACGCTTTGCCCCCGTCTTCGCTCTGACGACCGGCGGTCATTTGTTTTAGGTCATGCCCTGCGCAAAACGCTTTGCCTTCGCCCGACAGGACAACAGCGCGGATCGTCTGGTCTTTGCGCAACGTGTCGAACTCAACCTGCAAGGCGGCCAGCATTTCGTCGCTCAGGGCATTAAGCCGCTCTGGTGCGTTCATTTTCAACCTTGCAACCGCACCCGTGTCGCGACGTTCCAGAATTCCCATCTTGCCCTCCGATCTGATGTGGGGCCAACTCTAGGTCGGCAAATCGAGGAGGGGAAGTATGTCATTGGTCTTAAACCGGGAAGAATTGACCGCCTATATGAAACAGGTCTTTCCGCAGGTGCATCGGGATTTCGTGGTTGAGGATCTGACCGAGGACACGATCACCATGCGGCTGGCGGTCGAAGACAGGCACTTGCGGCCGGGCGGAACCGTTTCAGGGCCGTCCATGTTCGGTCTGGCCGATGTCTGTGTCTACGCCATTATTCTTGCGCGCAAGGGGCGTCAATCGTTGGCCGTTACAACGGGCTGTTCGATGGATTTCATGCGCAAACCCGATGGGGACCGGGACATGATCGCACGCTGCACCCTGCTAAAGCTGGGTAAGGCTTTGGCTGTAGGGGACGTGCTGATGTATTCGGAGGGCTCGAACAAACCGGTCGCACGCGCCACGATGACATATTCCCTGCCACCCGAGGGGTCTGCTGCCGCTGCGTTCGGATAAAAAATGGCCGGGACAAGCCCGGCCAAGGAAGAGGTCCCAAATGGGACTGGGGATTTGCTACCCGTGCCAGAACGGGCGATTGATTTCGCGGTCGGCCTGATGGCGGGTCAACCCGACATCACGCAGCAACCGATCATCCAGCTTTGACAAATTTATCCTGCTGCGGCGCTGTCGCTCCCACTTTGTGACAGTCGCCGCAAACCGCACGGCCAGCGATGCGATCAGCGGCAGCCGAGGGCTGTCGTTCAGCAACATAAGGGCGGGGGTGTGCATTGCGCGTGTCATCTTGGGTATCCTTTCAAATTGTATTGACACAAACGTAATATGTTCGGTATGTGTGATTGATACATTCCACATTGTGTCAAAATCAAAGGAAGAATTGTAATGGATACAATTTGGCCGGAATCACTGCCGAAATCCAAAGGCCCGAAGTATAGTCTGGTGGCCGATACAATTCGAAAAGCTATTGATAACAATTTGCTGGAAGTCGGAGCCAAGTTGCCACCGGTCCGGGAGCTGGCGTATCGGTTACAAATCACACCGGGCACAGTGGCGCGCGCCTATACTATTCTGACCGATGAGGGGTTGCTGCATGCCGAGGTGGGGCGTGGTACATTTGTTGCCCCTCCAAAATCGCCGATACTGGACGACGTTTGGGCACGGCAACTGCATTTGCGCGAGGACAAGTATAGCGCAAATGTCAGCCTGTTCAGCCCCCGCTTGGCCGATGTGGGGCAGGTGGCCCTGATCCGCGAGTGCTTGCAAAAAGTCTCGCATGCGGATCCGGGATTGTTTTTGAACTATCCCACCCGAGATGCTTACAAACCCATGCGCCAGGCGGTGGTCGAGTGGTTGTCAGATCTGCCCTTGGGCGCATTGTCCCATGATGACATTGTACTTACGCACGGGGGGCAGAACGGTCTTTGCCTTGTCTTCCAAACCATCCTGCGAGGACCCAAGCCCATCGTTTTGGTGGAAGACTTGTCTTACGCGGGATTCCGCAGAGCCGGGGAACTCATGCGCTCTGAAGTGGTCGGCGTAAAGATGGACAGGTGGGGCATCGACCCTAGCGCCATGGAGCACGTTCTGCGCCAGAACCCTGCCCAGGCCGTTTGCGTATCTCCTGAAGTGCAAAATCCCACCGGCGCGCATACGCCACTTGAGCGAAGGAAAGAGATTGTCGAAATCGCGCGACGCTTTGATCTACAAATCATCGAGGATGATTGCTACCGAATGGGCGATGCGCGTGAACCCAGCTATCGCGCTCTTGCACCAGAGCGGGGGTGGCACGTGTCCTCCATCTCCAAGACGCTGACGCCCGCGCTGCGTGTTGGTTTCGCTATTGCGCCGCGCGAACGAAGTGTAGATCTGCGTCGGTCGGCTGAATACGGTTATTTCGGTCTTGCGCAGCCGCTTGCCGAGTTGACTCGGTTAATGCTTTCCGATCCTCGCACACGGCGCATTGCACGCGATGTACGACTGAAAATGGGTGAATACGTTCGCGTGACTGTCAATGCTTTGGGAGGGTTTGACCTGAATTGGGCACCGGACGTGCCTTTTGTCTGGCTAAACCTGCCCTCCGGTTGGCGCGCCGCAGCGTTCAGTCGTGCGGCAGAGCGGGAAGGCATCCAGCTGCGTTCGGCTGATGAATTTGCTTTACGGGATGGTCGTGCGCCGAACGCAGTGCGTATTGCAATGAACGGCCATGTCTCATTGGAAAGGTTCGAGGACGCAATGCAACGCCTGCGCAACCTACTGGACAATCCGCCCGAGCAAATCAGCGTTTAGATTGGGGTAAAATAATACCTATTTTATAAGCACTTGTTATTGCTCAATTTAAAAGGCATTGCTGTTGTTGACCTGCGCCACACTCCCCTCTAAATACGCTCCATCGATTTCGGGCTGCTCGGACTTGGGGCGGTCTTCCACATCAAACAGGACTATCCTGCCATGAAAACCTTTTCTGCAACACCTGCAGACATCGACAAGAAATGGATCCTGATCGACGCCGAGGGCGTTGTTCTGGGTCGTCTTGCCTCGATCGTCGCCATGCGCCTGCGTGGCAAGCACAAAGCGTCGTTCACCCCGAACATGGATATGGGCGACAATGTCATCGTGATCAACGCTGACAAAATCCAGATGACCGGCAAGAAGCGCGAAGAGAACTTCTACTGGCACACGGGCCACCCGGGCGGCATCAAGTCGCGCACCAAACAGCAAATCCTGGAAGGTGCACACCCCGAACGCGTCGTGACCCAAGCGGTCAAGCGCATGCTGCCGGGCAACCGTCTGGCGCGTCAGCAAATGACCAACCTGCGCGTTTACGCCGGTGCCGAGCACCCTCATGAGGCGCAAGCGCCCGAAGTTCTGGACGTTAAGTCCATGAACAAGAAAAACACCCGGAGCTAATGACCGATGGCTGATCAGATCAATACTCTCGAAGAGCTGAGCGCCGTCGCAGGCGTTGAAACCGTGGCTGAAGAAGTCATCGCGCGCGAGCCCGTCCGTGACGAGCTGGGCCGTTCCTACGCCACCGGCAAGCGTAAAGACGCTGTTGCCCGCGTTTGGATCAAGCCGGGTTCCGGCAAGGTCACCGTGAACGGCAAAGACCAGGACAAGTATTTCGCGCGTCCCGTTCTGCAGCTGATCCTGCGCCAGCCGTTCCAGGTTGCCGGTGTGGAAGGTGAGTTCGACGTTGTTGCAACCGTCAAAGGCGGTGGCCTGACCGGTCAGGCCGGTGCGGTCAAGCACGGCATCTCGAAAGCGCTGCAACTGTACGATCCCTCGCTGCGTGGCGCTCTGAAAGCCGCTGGCTTCCTGACCCGCGACAGCCGCGTTGTGGAACGTAAGAAATACGGTAAGCGCAAAGCCCGTCGTTCTTTCCAGTTCTCGAAGCGTTAATCGTTTCGAACCCCGAATTCCGAACGGTCGCAAGAAATTGCGGCCGTTTTTTTGTCGAAACCTTTTGCAAGGGGTGGCCGGTTTTCGATGTGCAGATTCCAGCACCCCCGCGCTGAATCATCGGCAAGTAACTTGTTTGTAGATTCGAAAAAGGCGCAGTGGGGCCGATTTTGCGTCAACCAGAACAATTCAGGCCAAACACTTGGTCGGTATCTCGGTTGGATGACCCGGCAAATAAAAAGGCGCGAAAGACTCGCGCCTGCCAGCTAGAGAAGACATGGTCTTTAGCAGGTATCAACCGCCCCAGGACCGAACCTCTCCGCAATCCATGTGAACAAAGTTCGAACGGTAGTATTTACCGACACCGCCCGCACGGCAAGAAATCGCAGCCTTCGCCATCTGCGAAACCGACCGAGAAGCAAGACGCAAATCTGCAGCCTGGCCTTTCATGTGAAGGGAGTTCTTTGCCACGCGACGCGAGCGAGACCGCAGCATCGCATTAGTCTGTGGCGACCGGTATCCCGACAGCAGCATATAAGGTTCGTTTGCGTCCAGCAGGTTATGCGAAGCGGCCATGATGTCGATAGTGCGCAGGTCCATGTCTTTGACCTGGTCTGTCCGCCAGTCACGCATGAAGTGGTTCACTTCTTTGACAGCGTCCTTGATGTACTTGCCATCAACCCAATATATCATGTCAATCCGCTCGCCTGTGCGACCGGAATACATACGGATACGACGAATATCGCCGCCACCGCGGAGGAAACCTGCTGCGTTTGAATATGTCGGTGCTGCAACCACTGCTGTTGCCGCAAATGCGCCCAATAGGGCCCGCCGGGTCATGCCCGAGGAACTGCTCGTCGTCATTTTATGTTTCGTCCCGTACTGTTCCTGCCTGCACACGATGTTACGCGCGCGTTCTTAATTTTTTCCCATCCCAGATGGCGAATTTATGGCACAGTCGCGGAAGAGCGCCAAGAAGTCTTTCATATTCATCTTTTCAAGGGGGAATTTTCGGCAGTTTTTTGCGCAGATGATGCTTTTCTGTTTAAACTTAGGGCAGGTTACTTCGGTTTTTGGGTGTCCGATGCAAACGCGCATCACGCGGATAAAGAAGCGTCAAATTGAGGTATTTGTGAATGGACATAAGGTTATGAGGAAAACCATATTGTCTGAACGCGTCCAGTGCGACGCATAAGTCATTGTTTAGTCAAGGTCATCCCATGCGAACGTTTTTTCGTGCTTATACCGGTTTTGTAGTTGCGGCTTGTGTGACCGCATCTGTCAGCTTTGCGCATGCAGAACGTGCGCCTGCGACCAGCTTTCAAATGGCCGTTGCCGAGTTTGCACCTGCGGGATCTGGTATTGCGGACTTCTACCGAGAAACCGGGTTCGCGCCAATCTGGACAGGGACGTCGAAAGAACACCTAGCGCGCCGCGCGCATTTGATGCGGGCATTGACTTCGGTACATTTACACGGGTTGCCGGAAGACAAGTATGGCGCGCAGGGCCTGATGGCCAAAATGGAAAATGCTCGTTCTCTGCGCGAGATCGGCGCAATCGAGATCTCGTTGACCCGTGCTTTTGTTCGCTATGCAAATGACATGTACTCGGGTGCGTTGCGCCCTTCCGAAATTGACGACGGTCTGGTGCGTAAAGTCCAGAGAAGATCAACCAAGGATCACTTGCGCGGCGTCATTGCTGGCGGTGCGTCTTATATAGACGGTTTGCCGCCCCAGACTGCGCAATACCGCGCATTGATGAAGCAAAAGCTAGCCCTGCAGACATTGGTTGATCAGGGCGGATGGGGCGCCGGGGTGCCCATCGACAAGTTGGAATTCGGTGATACCGGGTCAAACGTCATCAAGCTGCGCAATCGGCTGATTACGATGGGATATATGAAACCGTCTGCAAGCCCCAAGTTTGACAAAGAACTACTTGCAGCAGTGAAGGCTTTCCAAACCGCGCATGGTCTCGCATCGGATGGGGTGGCCGGGCAAGGCACGATCACCGAGTTGAACCGAAGCGCGTCAGACCGTCTGAAATCCGTATATGTCGCGCTCGAACGCGAACGCTGGTTGCCCCGCGAGCGGGGAGACCGTCACATCCTGGTAAATCAGGCGGATTTTTCTGCCAAAATTGTGGATGACGGGCTGGTAACCTTCGAAACCCGCGCTGTTATTGGCAAAAATGTTCACGATCGTCGGAGCCCAGAATTCTCGGATGAGATGGAGCATATGGTGATCAACCCCAGCTGGTATGTGCCGCGTTCGATCATCACCAAGGAATATTTGCCACAACTGCAGTCCAACCCGAATGCAGTTAATCATATCCACATTACAGATCGCAGTGGGCGTCAGGTCGATCGTGGAGCAGTTGATTTTTCGCAATACACGGCACGGAATTTCCCATTCGCAATGCGTCAACCCCCCAGCAAAAGCAATGCGTTGGGGTTGGTGAAGTTCATGTTCCCCAATCAGTACAACATCTACCTTCATGATACGCCGCAGAAAAGCCTGTTTGCCCGGGAAACGCGCGCGTTCTCGCATGGGTGCATCCGGCTGGCCCAACCGTTCGAGTTTGCCTATGCGTTGCTGGCCAAGCAGGAAGAAGATCCCAAAGCGTTCTTTCAACGTGTTTTGTCCAGCGGTAAGGAAAAAACCGTTCCGCTCAAACAGCACGTGCCGGTTCACTTGATCTACCGGACGGCCTATATCGGCCCCAAAGGGGATGTGCAGTATCGCCGTGACGTTTACGGCCGTGATCAAAAAATCTGGGAGGCTCTGCAGAAAGCAGGGGTAGCCCTGCCGGACGTTCAGGGGTAATCACCGGGTTATCCTTAATCCGGGGAACCCGACATGCACTATACCATCCAGCAGATTTCCGACGCTTTGGGCGCGACCTGCGAGGGCGACACATCGCTGACGATCGAACGCGCCGCGGAACCCGCAGATGCGGGCCCGAATGATCTGGCAATGGCAATGTCACCCAAATATGCCGAGGCACTTGGTGGCGGAGCGGCCCGTTCGGCGGTGTTGTGGGAAGGGGCCGATTGGCAGGCTTTGGGACTATCCGCTGCGATCTTTGTTCCACGCCCTCGTATGGCCATGGCTGGTATTACCGCGATGTTGGATCGCGGGCAGGGGATTGAACCGGGTGTTCACCCCTCAGCCGTTGTCGACCCGTCAGCAGAGCTGGGCGACAATGTGTCGGTTGGCCCGCTTGCAGTGATCGGAGCACGTGTGAAGATCGGTGATGGTTCAGTGATTGGCAGCCATTGCGTCATTGGTATGGACGCTGTTCTTGGCAAAAACGCCTTGCTGCGCGAGATGGCCAGCATAGGGGCCCGCGCTGTCATTGGGGACCGTTTTATTGCGCAACCGGGCGCAAGGATAGGCGGGGACGGGTTCAGCTTTGTGACCCCCGAGGTCTCGGATGTTGAAAATGTACGCAAGACTATGGGCGACAAGGGCGATGCGCGCGCGCAAAGCTGGCTGCGCATCCACTCGCTTGGTGCCGTCGAGATTGGGGATGATGTCGAAGTCGGAGCGAATTGCACCGTGGACAATGGCACAATCCGGAACACCCGGATCGGCGATGGTTCAAAACTGGATAACCTTGTGCATGTCGGCCACAATACGCGGGTTGGTCGCGATTGCCTTCTGTGCGGTCAGACCGGCGTATCTGGATCAGTTGAGATTGGAAATAATGTAGTTCTGGGCGGTCAGACCGGCGTTGTCGACAACATATTTATCGGTGACGGGGTGATCTCAGGCGGCGGTACAAAAATCTTGTCCAACGTACCAGCAGGCCGTGTGATCATGGGGTATCCGGGTATCAAGATGGAAACTCATACGGACGTATACAAAGCTCAAAGGCGTTTGCCGCGTATGGCGCGTGACGTCGAGGCGCTGAAAAAGGCTGTTTTCAAACAGTCGCCGAGCGATTAAATCATCCTCAATGTGATAATCAGAGGATCGACATGAGCATCACCGACCGCGTCATCGCCATCATCGCCGAGCAGGCCGTGCTGGAACCTTCGGATGTGACGCCCGATAGTACGCTCGAGGATCTGGGTATCGACAGCCTTGGACTGGTCGAGAGCATTTTCGCCATCGAGGAAGAATTTGACATCTCGGTCCCGTTCAATGCGAACGAACCGTCGGCCAGTGATTTTGATATCTCGAACGTGGCGGCAATCATTGCGGGCATTGAAAAACTCGTGTCGGAAAAGGTCTGACACAGGATCATGAAACGCGTTGTTATAACCGGGGCCGGAACGATCAACTCGTTAGGCCATTCCGTTCCCGCGACGCTTGAGGCGATGCGCGAAGGGCGTTGCGGCATTTCGGACCTCGAGTTTCGTGACGTCGAACGGCTGGCCATCAAAATTGGCGGTCAAGTCCGCGGGTTCGAGGCCGAGGGCCGTTTTAACCGTCAACAAATGAGCCTTTATGACAGGTTCACGCAATTCACACTGACCGCTGCGAAAGAGGCGATCGAACAGTCCGGTATCGAGTTCCACGGCGACCTGGCCGCGCGTTCGGGCGTTGTTCTGGGAACCGCTGGGGGCGGTGTATCGACTTGGGATGACAATTACCGCTCGGTCTATGAGGATGGTAAGAACCGGGTTCATCCATTCGTCGTGCCCAAGCTGATGAACAACGCGGCAGCCAGCCATGTTTCGATGGAGCATAACCTTAAGGGGCCCAGCTTTACCGTATCGACAGCCTGTGCATCGTCCAACCATGCTATGGCGTTGGCGTTTCAGATGGTCCGCAGCGGAGCGGCCCCGGCGATGTTGACCGGTGGCGCGGAATCCATGCTGTGCTTTGGCGGGGTCAAGGCATGGGAAGGGCTGCGGGTGATGTCCAAAGATGCCTGCCGTCCTTTTAGTGCCAATCGTAACGGAATGGTCCAAGGCGAAGGCGCGGGCGTCTTTGTCTTCGAAGAATACGAACACGCACGTGCGCGCGGCGCTGACATCCTTTGCGAAGTGGTCGGTTTTGCCATGACCTCGGATGCGGCCGATATCGTCATGCCCAGTAAACAAGGGGCTGCACGTGCGATTTCAGGTGCTTTGTCCGATGCGGGTATCAATGCGGATCAGGTGGGATATATCAACGCCCACGGCACCGGAACAGCGGCCAATGACAAAACAGAATGCGCGGCGGTTGCGGATGTGTTCGGCCCGCATGCGGATGATCTGATGATCTCATCCACCAAGTCCATGCATGGCCATTTGATCGGCGGAACCGGTGCGGTTGAGTTGTTGGCCTGTATAATGGCGCTGCGCGACGGCGTCATTGCTCCGACGATCGGGTACGAAGAACCCGATCCTGAATGCGCACTGGACGTAGTCCCAAACGAGGCGCGAGAATCGAAGGTTGATGTCGCGCTCAGCAATGCGTTTGCATTCGGCGGTCTGAACGCTGTGCTGGCATTGAAGCAGGTCTAAGGCCCTAAACATTCGAGGCGGCTGATCTGAAAAGCCGCCTCTTTTTTGCATCGGGTATCAATTCTGCTGCGCTTGCAGTCCGTCAAATCCGGCAGTGAACCCGGACAGAGAAACTTCTAGTTCCAACAACTGCGTCGGCGCGACTACAGATACCAGCGAGAGCACGGCTTTGCTTCCGGCTTTCATCGCGTCGACATCGCCTTGCGTGAACCCTAGCTGCGCCAGACAACCCACAGGGTTGCAGTGGTGGTAATTATAGCGGCGGCCGGGGGCACCATCTATTGATAGCGCAATCTGCGCCTGAAGAAGAACTTCCAGAGGGACAAGAACGGTTGCGCCGGCAATCGCGGCGGAACCCTCGGGCAGTTTGGTGACCGTGATATCCGCAATGGGCTGCCCTTCTTGACCGTTCAGAACCTGACGCATCAAGCAGGGATCATCTCCGTTTTCTGTCTTCAGGCAAGTGATATCCCAGTCGCCGGATTGTTCCTTCACATATTGCTCGCCCACGCGTGGGCCGGCTTCGCCCAGGTCCAGATCGCTTCCGACCTGTGTTTGTGGCGCGTCGCTGTCTTGCGCGGCTTCCTGTGCAAAAGTAGCACCGCACCAGAGCGCGGTCGCAAGCAAGCTATAAGATAGAGTGTTCTTGATCATGAATGCCTCGGTCAGGTGATTGATCTTTTTTTCTCATCTAACATCCCTGATCGGCAGTGTCAGTCGCTAAGGTGAACCAAGCCGACAATCTGGTCGGATTTTTGCCGCTTTATACGATATCGTGAAACCAGCACCAGATGTAGAAAGGGAGCCTGTGGAGCGGCTCCCTTTCATAGAATTTTCTCCCCGTCGGACTGGCCGACTTAGTTATGCGCAAACGTTACGAAAGGGGAGCGCAACGGTCAACTGCTAACCTGAAATTTTAATCTCAAAAGCGTGATTTGTTCAAAAAAGCCGCGCCATAAGGCGCGGCCAGTCGACAGGGAGGAAGATTGCCGCCCACGCGCTTAATCGCGAAGGCAGCGATTAGACTATCGCAGGCAAATGTTAAATTTGTATGGTGAGGACAGATCGGTGCAAATCAAGGCTGAAAATCTATGGAAAACAGTATCTTCTTGGGCGGTGGTGGCGCGGACTATGGGCAACCGCAGTCCCTAGCATTGAAATACGCCAACCGGCACGGCCTGATCGCCGGAGCGACCGGAACTGGCAAAACAGTGACATTGCAGATTTTGGCCGAGGGGTTCTCGCAAGCCGGCGTTCCCGTTTTCCTATCCGACGTCAAAGGGGATTTGTCCGGGTTGGCCAAGGCCGGAAGCGAAACTCATAAGCTTCACCCGGCGTTTCAGGAACGCGCCGAGCGTATTGGGTTTACGGATTACGTCTACGGCGCTTGCCCGGTTACCTTTTGGGATTTGTTCGGCGAGCAGGGCCACCCGGTCCGTACAACAGTTACCGAAATGGGCCCGTTGCTTTTGTCCCGCTTGATGGATCTGAGTGAGGCGCAGGAAGGCATCCTGAATATAGCTTTCCGAGTGGCAGACGATGAGGGAATGCCCCTTTTGGACCTGAAGGACCTGCAGTCGTTGCTGGTTTGGATCGGCGAGAACCGGTCGCAACTGTCACTTCGGTTCGGAAATGTCTCGACGGCATCGATCGGAGCTATTCAGCGGCGTCTCTTGGTGCTTGAAAATCAGGGCGGGACCAATCTGTTTGGAGAACCAGCGCTCGAGTTGGCGGATTTAATGCGCACCGACGCACAGGGGCAGGGGATGGTCAACATTCTGGCGTCGGACAAGCTGATGGGGTCGCCCCGCCTTTATGCGACATTCCTTCTGTGGCTGCTCAGCGAGTTGTTCGAGGAACTGCCCGAGGTCGGCGACCCCGAAAAGCCTAAGCTGGTGTTCTTTTTCGACGAAGCGCATCTGCTGTTTGAAGACGCGCCAAAGATCCTTGTCGACAAGGTCGAGCAAGTCGCACGCCTGATCAGATCCAAAGGTGTGGGAGTGTATTTCATCTCGCAGAACCCTGCTGACATCCCCGAGGATATTCTTGGGCAGCTTGGAAACCGCGTTCAACATGCGCTGCGTGCGTTCACTGCACGGGATCGGAAAAATCTTCGTCTGGCCGCCGAGACATATCGAGAAAACCCCGCCTTCGACACCGAGGCAGCCATTCGTGAAGTCGGCGTCGGAGAAGCTGTCACCTCGATGCTGCAAAAAAAAGGTGTGCCCGGAATTGTCGAGCGCACGCTGATCCGCCCGCCAGGGACTCACCTTGGGCCGATCACCTCAGCCGAGCGGCAAGCGGTCATTGATGCTTCGCCCATGCAACAGAAATACCGTGACTTGAAAGACCGACAGTCGGCGTTCGAGATTTTGCAGTCACGGGCGGATGCCGCTGCTCAGGCGGCTCAACAGGCCGAGGAAGAGATCGAAACCAAGTCCGTAGCCGAACGAGAGTTCGCAACAGCCCGCAGATATTCAGGCAGTCGTGTTGGACGCTCATCTTCCCGAGTATCGCGCAAGAAAGACACGTTCGCGACCGCCATGAGTGAAGCTGTCATCAAAGAGCTGAAGGGAACCACTGGCCGGCGTATTGTCCGCGGAATTCTTGGGGGTTTATTCAAAAGCAGGTAAAGCCGGGAAAACAGGCTGCTTTCCCGGCCGAAGGGTCAACCTTTCAGGCGGCGCTGGCCTTCCTGCTTGCAATAGGCATCGGCCTGAGGAACCGTCAGCTTGGTCGCGGGGAAATCAATGGCCCGGTCCCAGTTCACGCGATCCTGGCGATAAAGCTGACAGGTGATTTCACCTTCGGGCGTCTGGATTTTCACCGGGGTGGTTTCAAAGTCTTCGGGGCTTGGAACACACCCTGTAAGCCCAGCGATCAGCGTCAGAAATAGGATTGGTTTGGCTAGTGTCATAATCATGTGAACTCTTTATTGTGAGTGTTTGGTCGCAGTCTCAAGCGGTTTGTCTAAATTCCGGTAAACACCGAAAATTTTCCTGGGGCCGCATGGTGTGTAAAGTCCTCTAGACGGGAGAGGCGGGTAAATCAAGAAATCACGCCCGAAATCGGGCGTGATTGTAGTGCCTCTCAAGATGAAGTGATCATTTTTCCGGAATGAGGCCACGGGGGCTGAACCTGAGAACGATCAGCAATATCAGCCCCATAGTGAACAGGCGCATATGCGCGGCACTTTCGATCAAGTGGGCTTTCAGCGCACTTCCTTCGGGCATTCCGGACGTGATCAGGTTCATCAGCCAAAGACCGATGGGTTCCACCTGAACCCACAGGAACCAGATCAAGAACGCACCCAAAACCGCTCCGAAATTGTTACCCGAACCGCCGACGATCACCATGACCCATACAAGGAAGGTAAAACGCAGCGGGTTGTAGGTGCCCGGTGTCAGCTGCCCGTCCAGCGTGGTCATCATTGCGCCTGCGATGCCACAGATGGCCGAACCCAGAACAAAGATTTGCAGGTGCCGGCGCGTGACGTCCTTGCCCATCGCTTCGGCAGCGACCTCATTGTCGCGAATAGCACGCATCATCCGTCCCCATGGGCTTTTCAGCGCCATCTGCGCCATCCATAGCAGCACCAGCAGCACTATGGTGAACAGCAGCGAATAGCCCAGCTTGACCGAAAGCGTCGAGGCCGTAACGGGATCAAGACCCAGCCATTCGGCGCGAGCGATGAAACCGGGATCTGCTTGCAATTCGACCTCATATCCCACCACAGGTGCCGGGCGCGGAATGCCGTAGACATTCTTGACGCCGCGGGCCAGCCAATCCTCGTTTTTCATGATGGCGATGACGATTTCGGCAATCCCCAAAGTCGCGATGGCAAGATAGTCGGATCGCAACCCCAGTGCAGTTTTTCCGATCAACCAGGCGGCCCCGGCTGCCAGAAGACCGCCAGCGGGCCACGCGATCAGGACCGGCAGGTTCAAGCCGCCGATGTTACCCGCTACGGCCGGGTCGATCGCCTCGATCGCCGCGACATTGGGGTCAAATACCGCGCGGTAGATGAAAAACCCGACAATGAGTATGGCCACAATCGTCAGTGTCTGAACCCGGCCTTTTGGTAACTTCCGAGCGGTCACGACGGCTGCCACCACGGTCGCGGCACCCAGCACAAGCGACAGTATGACCCCATACCCACCTGCGACCCAAGCACCGGGTGTCGGTGGTGTCGAGACCAGAACAACCGCCAACCCGCCCAAGGCCACAAACCCCATGACGCCAACGTTGAAAAGACCGGCAAATCCCCATTGCAGGTTTACCCCGATCGCCATGATGGCCGAGATCAGCCCCATGTTCAGGATCAATATGGCCGAGTTCCAGCTTTGCGTGAAACCGGACAGCAGGATCAGGCTGGCAACGGCCACAAAAAGCAGCGTGTTTTTGACGGGCTCGGTCATACCGCTTTCCCCTTGAACAGGCCCGTGGGCTTAAACAGAAGCACAATCAGCAGAATCGCAAAGCTGACGGCGAATTTGTAATCGGTGGACAGGAACTGGACCAATCCAGAAGGCTCCAGACTTTCCGGAGCCAGATAGGTCAGCACCTTTTTCCACGCGTAGGTGATGGTCACTTCGGAAAAGGCGATGATGAACCCGCCTGCGATGGCGCCTAGTGGGTTGCCCAGGCCACCCACGATGGCCGAGGCAAAGATCGGCAGAAGAAGCTGGAAATAGACGAAGGGCTTGAAGCTTTTATCGAGGCCATAGAGTACGCCAGCCGTAGTCGCCAGCGCGGCAACGATGATCCATGTGATCATCACCACACGCTCGGGGTTTATGCCGGACAGCAGGGCCAGATCCTCGTTATCCGAATAGGCTCGCATCGACTTTCCGGTGCGGGTTTTGTTCAGGAACCAGAACAGCAGCGCCACGGCAACGACGGCCACGACCACGGTGATGCCCTGAGAGGTCTTGATCGCCAGCCCCTCTCGCAGGCCGGTCATCGCTTTGAAGTCACGCGCCGAGACAATGAAACGTGCGCCGTCCGAAAAGCGCTGGTCATCCGGGCCGATGATGAACCGCACAACGCCGTTCATGATGAACATCACACCCATCGACACGATCACCAGAATGACTGGCTTGGCCTTTTGTTCGCGGTAAAAGCGGTAAACCAGCCTGTCCGTGACAAGCACCAGAACGATGCATCCCAGAATAGCAAAGGGCAGGGCGAGCAGAGCGGTTGGCAGCGGCCCGAAACTGACCCCAGCGGCCTGCAGGCCCCACGTGACCAGAACCGCGATCATCGCGCCAAAGGCCATCGTGTCACCGTGGGCAAAGTTCGAGAACCGCAGGATGCCATAGATCAGCGTCACCCCCAAAGCGCCCAGCGCCAACTGGCTGCCATAAGCGATTGCGGGAACAAGAACGAAGTTGGAGAGCGCCACAAGGGCGTTGAGGAAGTCCATTATTTGCTTTCACACCCCTGAAACTTTATGAGAAATTCGGAGAGGCTGGAATTTTTGAAATTCCGCTCGATCCATTCGTATCCGCGAGGAACGTAGGCTAGGTGCAACACGCCACTTTCTATGGAATCTTCATTGCCGCCTCGAAAGTCCACGGCATGGTCATTCGGCAATGAAGTTGAAAAGTCATAGTCTGGTTTTCCGTGAAAACCATCGTCAAGAAGTTCGATCCTTGTATAGTAACCATCGTCTTTTGGTGCGTGTCCCAAATAGACGGCTTGCTCGCTGTTCAATACGACCAGCAGGAACCGAAGATCGCGTGATTTTTTTTTGCAAGGTCCGTCCACTCTGCAGACGGAAACTGTTCGGCACTCCAGAGTTACTGCATAATCGATTGCTTCCTCGAACGCGGCAACAGGTCCGGTCAAGAGCGTTGTCAGTATTATGGCGCAGACTGACCGCATCCTCACCCCCCCAAGAAACTCTTACGAACTTCCGGATCGGCCAGCAGTTCCTTGCCCGTGCCGGTATAGGCGTTCCGCCCCTGAACCAGCACATATCCCTTGTCCGCGATCTCCAGCGCCTGGCGGGCGTTCTGTTCGACCATCAGGATCGGCAGCCCGGTGCGCGACACCTCAATGATCCGGTCGAACAGCTCATCCATCACGATGGGCGAGACGCCAGCGGTCGGTTCGTCCAGCATCAGAACCTTGGGCTGGGTCATAAGCGCGCGGCCCACGGCGACCTGCTGGCGTTGACCGCCCGACAGCTCTCCGGCGGCTTGGTTGCGCTTGTCGCGCAGGATCGGGAACAGGTCATAGACCTGCTCCATCGTTCCCGAAATATCGTCGCGGCGGATGAAAGCCCCCATCTCAAGGTTTTCTTCCACCGTCATCGACGTGAAGATGTTCGAGGTCTGCGGCACAAAGCCCATCCCACGCATCACGCGATCCTGCGGGGTAAGCGCGGTGATATCCTCACCATCCAGCCGCACCGCACCGGACCGCACGTCCAACATCCCGAATACGGCCTTCATTGCGGTCGATTTACCAGCACCATTCGGGCCGACGATCACCGCGATCTCACCCTTATCAACGGCGATGGTGCAGTCGTGCAGAATATCCGGACCCTTGCCATACCCACCGGTCATGGTGTCGCCGATCAGGAAGGGGCCGCCTTCGACCTTATGCGTCTCACCGCTTGTGCGATGAGCGGGGGTCATGGTGCCGACACCATGCGTATTGGTGATCGAGGCGTCCTTGTTGCCCTTGTCGTCCTGGTAGGGGTTGTCGCTCATGCGCCCGCCTCCAGCTTGTCTTTGTTCTTGAGGCCGGTGCCCAGATAGGCTTCGATCACGTGCTCATTTGCCTTGATCTGATCCAGAGTGCCTTCGGCCAGTACCTTGCCTTCGGCCATACAGATGACCGGGTCGCAGATCTTGCCAATGAAATCCATGTCATGCTCGATCACCACGAAAGTATAGCCGCGTTCCTTGTTCAGGCGCAGGATCGTGTCGGCGATGGTCATCAGCAGTGTGCGGTTCACGCCCGCGCCGACCTCGTCCAGAAACACGATTTTGGCGTCGACCATCATGGTGCGGCCCAGTTCCAGCAGCTTCTTCTGCCCGCCCGAGACCTGACCGGCCTTGTGATCGGCCAGATGCTCGATGGTCAGGAACTCCAGCACCTCGTCGGCCTTGGCCTTCAGCGCGCGTTCCTCATCGGCAATGCGCTTGCGCCCGAACCACGTGTTCCAGAGCGATTCACCGGACTGAGCGCCCGGCACCATCATCAGATTCTCGCGGCAGGACATCGACGAAAACTCATGCGCGATCTGGAAAGTGCGCAGCAGGCCCTTGTGGAACAGCTCATGCGGGGGCAGGCCGGTGATATCCTCACCATCCATGTGGACCTTCCCGCTGGTCGGCGGCAGAACGCCCGCGATGACATTGAACAGAGTGGTTTTTCCGGCCCCGTTCGGTCCGATCAGACCGGTGATCGAGCCCTTTTGGATTTCCAGCGATGCCCCGTCCACCGCATGAAACCCGCCGAAATGCTTGTGCACGTCTTCGACGACGATCATCTTATCCCCTAGCCGCCGTTTTCCGGCGTTGTTGCCACATCCCTGTGCGAATGGTGCGGGCTTTTGTCATTGAAACAGCCCGGGCACAAGGCCCGGGCTGCTTGTTTTTATGACTTATACGTGTCGATCAACGGAAGTTAACGGTCTTGTTCTCGCCGTCGGTCACTTCGATCTCGCGGTACGAGCCCGCGCTTTCACCGGGGCCGATCAGCTCAACGCCGGACGCGCCGACATAGTCAATGTCCTGACCTGCGGCCAGCAGCTCCAGACCTTTGGCCAGCTCACCGGGATAGATTTTCTCGCCCGGAGCATTGGCAACGTCCATGATCTTGCCGCCGTAATCGGCAGGGCTGGTGGACCCAGCGGCCTGCATCGCCAGCATGAACAGCGCAGCCGCGTCATAGCTTTCCGGCGAATAAGGCGACGAACCGTCGAAACCTGCAGCTTCGGCCATGGCAAAGTACTTCTCGGCCCCTTCACCACCCGAACCGGCGATCTGACCGAACGAGCCGTTCAGGTCGGGGCCAACATTGTTGGGCAGCGAGTCACCGATCATGCCGCCGGGCAGACCGAATGTGTCAAACGCACCGCTGTCCAGCGCCGACTGGATGATGCCCAGACCACCTTGGTCGAGATAACCCGCGACAACCAGAATGTCGCCACCGGCCGAGGCCAGCGCGCCCACTTCGGCCGAGTAGTCGGCTTTGCCGTCTTCGTGTGCGGCAACGATGGTCACTTCGCCACCCGATGCCTCAAACGAGGACTGGATCGCGTCTGCCAAACCCTTGCCGTAGTCGTTGTTGGTGTAGGTCAAAGCAATCGAGCTGATGCCACGGTCATTCAGGATGTCCGCCATCACCTGACCTTCACGCGCGTCCGACGGGGCGGTGCGGAAGAACAGGCCGTTGTCTTCCATGGTCGACAGGCCGGGCGAGGTCGCCGACGGCGAAATCATCACCATGCCGTTCGGAATAGCGACGTTCTGCAGGATAGCGCCGGTCACGCCCGAGCAATCGCCACCAATGATGCCGGCAACGCCATCCGCGATCATGCGCTCACCGTTCGAGGTGGCCAGACCGTTGTCGATACAGCCAGTGTCGGCACGCGACGCGGTCACTTTGGTGCCATCCAGCAGCTTGCCGGATTCAGTGACCTCGGCCATCGCCATCTCGGCACCCGAACCCATGGCCGGGGCCAGCGATTCAATCGGGCCGGTGAAGCCAAACAGAACGCCCAGCGAGATGTCTTCGGCCAGAGCCGGACCAGCCAGCAGAGCGGATGCTGCAGTTGCAGTAAGCAGCTTTTTCATATGGTTACTCCCTATTGTGAACGTATTCGTTCTGGTCACGACCCTAGGCAAGCTGTTCGGAAAAGAAAAGTCCTAACGAAAACGTGTTTTTGTCGAGAGGAAACCTATTTGTTTTCTTAGTGCTAACACGGCGGTTCCAAGGTGAGAAACATGACGGTTCGGGTATTTGCGATTCTTGTTTTTATGTTCGGCACGGGTTCCGCTTTGGCGGATACGCTGAAAACCTCCGCCGGGAATGTTCAGGTCGACACGATGGTCGAGGACCTGGATACGCCATGGGCCGTCGGTATTCTGCCCAACGGCGCATTTCTCGTGACCGAAAGAGATGGTGAGTTGTTGTATGTCGCAGAAGGAAAAGCAAACCCTGTGCGCGGCGTTCCGAAAGTGGTTGCGAACGGGCAGGGCGGGTTGCTGGATGTCACGGTACCAAAGGATTTCGACCAGAGCCGTGAAATTTTCCTGACATTTTCAAAATCACAGCGGGGCGGTGCTGGCACCGCACTTGCCGTTGCGCGTTTGTCGGAAAGTGGAGATCGTTTGACGAACCTGCAGGTGATTTTTGAGGCGCTGCCGGGAGGCTCGGGCGGTCGCCATTTCGGCTCGCGCGTGGTCGAAGCGACGGACGGGACACTGTTCGTCACAATCGGAGATCGCGGTGATCGCCCTCAGGCGCAAGACAGGACGAACCATATTGGTACGGTGGTCCGCATCAATCGCGATGGCTCTGTCCCCGCGGATAACCCGTTCGTGGGCCAAGCCGATATTCGGCCCGAGATTTGGTCCTATGGGCACCGAAATCCACAAGGCGCGGGGCTGGACACCCAGGGCCGGCTTTGGACATCGGAACATGGTGCGCGCGGTGGCGACGAAGTGAACTTGATCCGCCCCGGCTTAAACTATGGATGGCCCGTGATTTCATACGGAAAGCACTATTCCGGACAAAGTATTGGGGAAGGTACCGCCAAGGACGGAATGCAGCAGCCGCGTCACTATTGGGATCCGTCAATCGCTCCGTCCGGCTTGTTGGTCTATTCGGGAAAACTGTGGCCGCAATGGGCAGGGGATATTTTCGTTGGATCGCTTAAGTTCGACTATATCGCCCGACTAAAAGGTGCCCCCCTGAAAGAAGCCGAGCAGATCCAAGGCCCCGAAACAGAACGCGTTCGGGATATCGTCGAAGCACCGGACGGAACGATCTGGTTCATTTCCGTGGGACAAGGAGCGGTTTTCCGGCTTTCGCCTGACAGATAGGGTGCTGGCCTCGATCCTTGACTGTTGACCCTGAACCAGGCTTGTTTTGGGGCATCAGGGTCATATCAGGGTGCTGTCCATTGCGCGACTTCTCAATAGAAATGTGTGACGTCCTGCCAGATCACGAGGATCTGAACGGAATCCTGTCCCAGTACTATGCGTTGATCGTTGAACGCATGACGGCCATGGGGTTTGAAATAGATCCGGCTGCTCCGAAAAGCGCATTGGCAGAGTTTTGGGCGCGGTCGGATGACTATCTACCGCCGAAAGGGTGCCTGGTTCTGGCGAGAGACCGCACAGGTCAGATCATAGGATGCGGCATGATGAAACGTCTGGATCAGGAAACTGGTGAATTGAAACGGGTGTTCGTGACCGAAACCGCACGCGGCACAGGTGCAGGGCGAGCCTTGATTCAAGCACGAGAGGACGCGGCGCGTTCTTTGGGACTAAAGCGCCTGGTGGCCGACACGCTCACGCCGAATATCGAGATGCGGAACCTCTATCCTAAATTGGGATTTGCAGAGCTTTCCGAACCCATCGAGACGACCACCTATCTGGATCAGCCCATGCTGAGGCCGCATCTACACTACTTTGCTAAGACCCTGTAAGCCCAGTCAGACGGAAAGCCGCCCGGCTTGGGCTCCGCGTTCGCGGTACGGCGTCGTGTTGTAATGCGCACGATAGCATTTCGAGAAATGGCTGGGTGAGGCAAAGCCACAGGCCAGGGCCACGTTGATCACACTCATATCCGTTTGCATCAGCAAATTGCGCGCCTTGTGCAGGCGCAGCTCCATGTAATACCGTTTGGGCGACCTGCTTAGATAGCGGCGGAACAGGCGTTCCAACTGACGGGTCGACATACCCACGTCTTTGGCCAGAATCGAGGGCGAGATCGGCTCTTCGATGTTCTTTTCCATCATCAGGATAACTTGGCTAAGCTTTGGATGTCGAACGCCGATCCGGGTAGGCGTGGACAGACGCTGAGTGTCCTGATCGGTACGGATCGAGGAATAGATCATTTGATCGGCGACGGCATTGGCAAGATCTTCACCATAGTCATCGGCAATAATCTTCAACATCAAATCAATCGACGACGTCCCGCCCGCCGTTGTCATCCGGTTGCCATCAATTTGGAAAACAGACTTGGTCAGCTCGACCTCATCGAATTCCTCAACAAAGCTGTCTGCGTTTTCCCAGTGAATGGTTGCGCGTTTACCGTCCAGCAAACCAGCTTTAGCCAGCGTGTAGGCAGCTGTGCACAACCCCCCGATCTTGAGGCCACGCCGTGCTTCACGCCGCACCCAGTTCAGAACCTTTTTGGTTGTCGCGGCCTGCACGTCGACACCACCGCAAATGATTACAACATCATCGCGCTGCAACTCATTCAGGTCGGCGTCCAGCTTAAATTCGGTCCCAGCCGAGCATTTGACAGTCTCGCCGCCTTCGCCCGCAAAGGTCCAGGAATACAGATCTTTGTCAGCCATCCGGTTCGCGATACGCAAACTGTCCAACGCCGAAGCGAATGACAAAAGCGAAAACTTGTCCAGCAGGACAAATACGAAATTCCTGGGGTTGGCCGCAGTGTCTTGCACCGTGACAACTTGGCGTTGCTCTTGCATGGCGAGGTGTCCTTGATTCGGCGCCTGATGACGTTACGTCTGGCGACAGATGTGACAGACACCATGATCAAAGGTTGTTTAGGTCGTCAAGGGGCGCAAATCGGATATGGTCACTCTGCAATGCATTTTGTATAGAGACGACCTGAATACTTCAGCGGAGATCATAGCTATGACCGAGTGGCAAAAATCGAACTGGCGCAACAAGCCCCGGGTTCAGATGCCAGACTATACCGACGCGGCCGCGCTGGCCAAGGTCGAGGCCCAGCTTGCACAGTATCCCCCGCTGGTTTTTGCGGGCGAGGCTCGACGCCTAAAACAACAACTTGGTGCCGCTGGCCGCGGCGAGGCTTTCCTGTTGCAGGGCGGGGATTGTGCTGAAAGCTTTGAACAATTCAGCGCGGATGCGATCCGGGATACCTTCAAAGTGATGCTGCAGATGGCCATGGTTCTGACCTATGGCGCCAAGGTGCCGGTGGTCAAAGTGGGTCGTATGGCGGGTCAATTCGCCAAACCGCGCAGCGCGCCGACCGAGGTGATTGATGGCGTGGAGCTGCCCAGCTACCGTGGTGACATCATCAACGAGTTGGCCTTTACGCCCGAAGCTCGTATTCCGAATCCATCCAAAATGCTGCAAGCCTACACTCAGGCGGCGGCCACGTTGAACCTGTTGCGGGCATTTTCGACCGGTGGTTTCGCCGATATGAGCCGCGTCCATTCCTGGACGCTGGGCTTTACCGACGATCAGGACGTTCAAAAATACTCGGAAATCGCAGACCGCATTCAGGATTCCATCGACTTCATGGATGCTGCCGGGATCAATGCCGATACCACGCATGAATTCTCGACTGTCGAGTTCTACACCAGTCACGAAGGGCTGCTGCTGGAATACGAAGAGGCGCTGACCCGTCTGGATTCGACATCCGGCAACTGGCTGGCCGGCTCGGGTCACATGATCTGGATTGGCGACCGTACCCGTCAGCCCGACGGTGCGCATGTGGAATTCTGCCGGGGCGTTCAGAACCCGATCGGTCTGAAATGCGGTCCGACCACGACCGCCGAAGACCTCAAGGTTTTGATGGCCAAACTGAACCCCGAAAATGAAGAGGGCCGCCTGACCCTGATCGCGCGCTTCGGTGCCGGTAAAGCGGGTGAGCATCTGCCGCGACTGGTCAAAGCGGTCAAGGAAGAGGGCGCCCAGGTCACTTGGGTCTGCGACCCGATGCATGGCAACACGATCAAGTCGGCCACGGGATACAAGACCCGTCCCTTCGATTCGGTGCTGCGCGAGGTGCGTGACTTCTTTGGCGTGCATCAGGCCGAAGGCACGATCCCCGGTGGTGTGCATTTCGAGATGACTGGTCTGGACGTTACTGAATGTACCGGGGGTATTCGCGCCGTAACGGAAGAGGATCTCTCGGATCGTTACCATACCGCTTGCGATCCACGCCTGAATGCGTCGCAGTCGCTTGAGCTGGCATTTCTTGTCGCGGAAGAGCTTACGTCATTGCGGCGCAATCGGACCAAACGCGAAGCCGGGTAACCGGGCCCTTTATTCCGGACGAATGATAGCAAGGCGTCAAATGACTTTTGTTGTTTGACGCCTTATTTGCATAACCTTGACCTCACACCCAATCCTCGCACGCGGTTACGCGCGGGCAGAGCACCCGAACGCGAGGTGATGCGTGGCGGGAAAGCTGGTCAGATTGTCTAATATCTTTTCCCGAAGTCGCCAACTCCGTTAGTCGTCACGCGAAACGACCAATCGTAAATGCGAACCGGGACGGCTGAATTCTGCGGCGTCTTCCGCAAAACCTGCCGGTTCCGGCGTTGGACGCCTGCTGGGGGCCTGAACTTCGGACACAGGGCGGAGCTTGCGATCGCGCACGCCAAACCGACGTGGTGTGGGGCCTGTTGGGCCGTCGCTGACCATAACGCCTAACACCCGGCTGATGTCGCCAAGATCGCTTTTCAGCGGCAAGAGTATCATCCGCGCCTCCAGCCGGAGACGACCCAGCGCTCCGGTCGACATCAGACCCAGCTCGGCAATCGCGGGGCCGCCAAACACCTGTTCCAGTGTATCGGTGACCTGTTCACGCGCTTCTGCTTCGAAGAACGCGGTCAGAGGCATTCCACGTACCTCCATACCCGCAAGTCTGTTCAGATGACTGCCCGCCAGTCGGAAACGTGCCAAGCCGGGCGCGATGCGTTCAAGGATAAAGGTATATTCCAGTATGCTCTCAAGTCCGCGCGGGTCGATTTGAGCGCGCATAGGAACACTGTCGCCAGTCAGTAGCGCTGTCCAATATGCCTCGGCCTGCCGGATGGGCGACAGGCTGCGCCCACTGTCGAATCGATCCATAGCGACGATCTTTCCAAAACTTGACCCGGATCCGTTCCCGAAAAAGGTTTTCATTTCATCACCCTAGCATCAATCGACCACGATTTTCATAAAATGCCAGATACCGGGGGCATCACTGACTGACCAGTCCTGACGGTGATCAAATTGACACGGGTTGAGTCAATTTTGGACTAATTCTTTAATGAATGGTTAACTTGTCGGCTTTGCCGTCAAACTCAGCAAACTCTTGCTCTGAAGCGGCCAATGCCATTAGGTGCGCCAGGCAGGCAAACGCAGGCGTAGACAGAAGGAACCGGCATGATCAGATCCATGACCGCATTTGCATCGGGTAAAGGCGCGTTGGGCCCGCATAGCTGGACGTGGGAACTGCGCAGCGTCAACGGCAAGGGTCTTGATCTGCGATTACGGATGCCGGACTGGCTAAGCGGACTTGAAGCCGCCTTACGGGCAGAGCTTTCAAAATCGTTGAGCCGGGGAAACGTAACCCTTTCTCTGCGGCTGTCTAAAGACGAAACCGCGCCCGACCTGATGCTGAACGAAACCGCAATGTCCGCGGTGCTGGATGCTTTGGCGCGAACTCAGCAATTGGCGTCGGCGCGTGAAGTTACACTTGCCCCATCTTCAGCGGCCGAGTTGCTATCGCTCAAAGGAATGCTGGATGCAGGCAGTGATGTTGACGACCCTGCGCCTCTGGTCGCGCACCTGGTGGTCGAATTTCAGGACGTCCTGAGCGATTTTATCCAAATGCGGGAAGGCGAAGGTCAGGCCTTGTTTCGGGTCTTGGGTGGACAGCTGGACCAAGTTGCCAGTTTGACCGACCAGGCCGCAGATCTTGCTGAGCAGCGCAAAGACAAAATGGCAGAGGCCCTGCGGGAAAACCTGTCGCGGGTTCTGGACAACGCGCAGGGGGTCGAACCCGACCGGGTTGCGCAAGAACTGGCGTTACTTGCCGTCAAAGCCGACATCACCGAGGAGATCGACCGCCTGAAGGCCCATGTAAGTGCAGCTCGGGACCTATTGGCGCAGGAAGTTGCGGTCGGGCGCAAGCTGGATTTCCTGATGCAAGAGTTCAACCGTGAGGCCAATACATTGTGTTCTAAGGCGCAAAGCGCTGATCTGACGTCGGTGGGGCTTGAGTTGAAGGCCGTAATAGATCAGATGCGCGAGCAAGTGCAGAACGTGGAATAACGACAGGAGCCCCAAATGGCGGATCGACGCGGCCTTCTCATCATTCTGTCCTCGCCTTCAGGGGCAGGGAAATCGACGCTGGCCAAAAGGTTGATGCAATGGGATTCGGATCTGAAATTCTCGGTATCGGCCACCACTCGCGCACCAAGACCCGGCGAGGAACACGGCCGCGAGTATTATTTCCTTTCGGAGGATGCGTTCAAACAGCAGGTTGCCGACGGGCAAATGCTGGAACACGCGCATGTCTTTGGCAATTTCTATGGCTCACCCGCCGGTCCGGTGCGTGAGTCGATCGAATCTGGCAAGGATGTTCTGTTCGACGTAGACTGGCAGGGCGAAGTACAGATCCGAAACTCGGATTTGGGCAAGCACGCCCTTTCAATATTCATTCTTCCGCCCTCGATCCCGGAACTGCGCCGCCGACTTGAGACGCGCGGGCAGGACAGCGACGACGTGATTTCAAAACGGATGTTGAAAAGCTGGGATGAGATCAGCCATTGGGGCTATTACGACTACGTATTGGTAAATGATGATTTAGACTCGACTGAGGAAAAGCTGAAGACCATCGTCAGCGCCGAGCGGATGCGTCGCATCCAGCAACCCAGCCTTCAGAACCACGTTCGCAACCTGCAAAATGAATTTGAGGAACAATCATGACCATCTACGCCTTGGGGGATCACGCACCGCAGCTTCATCAGGATACGTGGGTCGCACCTGACGCAAATCTGATCGGGAAAGTGGTTTTGGAAGAGGGGGCCTCGGTTTGGTTTTGCAGCACATTGCGTGCCGATCACGAGGAAATCCGTGTAGGCGAGGGCAGTAACGTTCAGGAAAACTGCGTCATGCATGTCGACCCAGGTTTTCCGCTGACCATTGGCAAGAACTGTACGATTGGTCACAAGGTCATGCTGCACGGCTGTTCGATTGGCGAAAACTCCTTGATCGGAATGGGGGCCATTGTTCTGAACGGGGCCAAAATCGGGAAGAACTGCCTGATCGGAGCCGGAGCCCTGATCACTGAAGGTAAGGAAATCCCCGACAACTCGTTAGTCATGGGATCGCCGGGTAAGGTCATTCGTCAGTTGGATGACGCGGCCGCGCAGAAACTGACGCTCAGTGCGTTGCACTACCAAAGCAATATGCGCAAATTCCGGGATACCATGAAACCGGTCTGAGTGCCTGCAAGAGTTGACGTCCATGTCCGAAAACCTTCTTGCCGAATTCGTATCGGCCATTCCCATGCCAGCTTTGCTGGTCGATCAGACCGAGCGGATCATTGCTGCGAACACGGACGCCACGACGATGTTGGGCAAAAATATCGAGACCCGCCACTTCGCGACGATCCTTCGGCAACCGCAGGTCATCGACGCGATGGAACAGAGCTTGCGTTCGAAAGGCACCACCAGAACCCGACATCTGGCAAATGACGGGGCGCAGGATACAACCTTCGAAGTTGAATGCCGGTATATGAACGGGGTGGGGGCCGTCTCGGGCGGGGCAGTTCTGGCGACGTTTCAGGACGTGACACATCTGGAACAGGCCAGCCAGATGCGACGAGACTTTGTCGCCAATGTCAGCCACGAGCTGCGCACGCCGCTAACGGCTTTGATGGGGTTCATCGAAACGCTGCGCGGACCCGCACGCGATGATGTCGCCGCACGGGACAGGTTTCTGCAGATCATGACTGACGAGGCCAGCCGTATGAACCGTCTGGTCGACGACTTACTTTCACTGAACCGCGTGGAAAGTGAAGAACGGGTGCGCCCGAAAGAGCAGGTGGAACTGATCGGGCTGTTGCAATCCATTATCAATTCCCTGCGCCCGTTGGCAGAGGACGCGGGCGTCGAGCTGGTTCTAGGCGAAACACATGGGCCTGTGTCGATAGTTGGCGACAGCGATCAATTACGGCAGGTTTTTACCAACCTGATTGAAAACGGAATAAAGTATGGTGGCAGTGGTGGGCGTGTAGACGTTCATGCAACGGCCTCGGACCGGGATACGGCGATGCGGGGACCCGCAGTGCGGGTTCAGGTGATAGACAAGGGGCCGGGCATCGACCCTGTTCACCTGCCGCGCCTGACAGAACGATTCTATCGCGCGGATAGTCACAGGTCGCGGCAACTTGGTGGAACAGGGCTGGGGCTGGCGATTGTGAAACACATCGTGAATCGCCATCGCGGGCGACTTAGGGTCGAAAGCGACTTGGGTAAAGGCTCTGTTTTTACAGTCATTTTGCCCCGGTGACATCAAGTTCGTGATGCCCCTGAAAGTCCGACCAGGTTGTCTGCTTTCTGTACGTTTACGCCGGGTCACGTGGAAACAAATTCAGTTGTCATAAAACCGTTACAAACTTGTCACAAAAGGCTTACGCGCGGGTTCTAGGGGTTCGCCCAAGATCATCATGGGGGTGATCATTTGTTATCTTTCTCAAGGAGACTGAAATGTCCTTTGTAAAACTGTCGGCTTCTGCTCTGGCGATTGCTGCCGTTTCGGCCACTACTGCTGCTGCACGTGATCAAGTTCAGGTTGCCGGTTCCTCGACCGTTCTGCCTTACGCCTCGATCGTTGCCGAAGCCTTCGGTGAAAACTTTGACTTCCCGACACCGGTTGTTGAATCGGGCGGTTCCTCGGCTGGCCTCAAGCGCTTCTGCGAAGGTGTTGGCGAAAACACCATCGACGTGGCCAACGCATCGCGCGCCATCCGCGAAAAAGAGATCAAAGCCTGCGCCGAAAACGGCGTAACCGACATCATCGAAGTTCAGATCGGTTATGACGGCATCGTTTTCGCATCCGACATCAACGGCAACTCGTTCGAGTTCACGCCGGAAGACTGGTACAAAGCTCTGGCAGCCAAAATCGTCGTAGACGGTGAAGTTGTCGACAACCCCAACAAGACCTGGGCCGACGTAAACCCGGACTTCCCGGCGCAGCCGATCGCAACCTTCATCCCGGGCACCAAGCACGGCACCCGTGAAGTGTTCGAAGACAAGGTTATCCTGGCAGGTTGTGAGCACCTGGGCGATTTCGAAGTGTTCAAGGCAGCAGCCGGTGACGACAAGAAAGCAGCCGAAAAACAGTGCATCGCGATCCGCACCGACGGCGTGTCGGTCGACATTGACGGCGACTACACGGAAACTCTGGCGCGTATCGACAGCAACAAAGACGGCATCGGCGTCTTTGGTCTGGCGTTCTACGAGAACAACACCGACAAGCTGCAGGTTGCGACCATGTCCGGCATCGTGCCTTCAACCGAGTCGATCGCAACCGGCGAATACCCTGTGTCGCGTCCGCTGTTCTTCTACGTCAAGAAAGCCCATATCGGCGTGATCCCTGGCCTGAAAGAATATGCTGAGTTCTTCGTCGCAGACGAGATCGCTGGCCCCGACGGCCCGCTGGCCGAATACGGCCTGGTTTCGGATCCCGAGCTGGTAAAAGTTCAGGAAGCTGTTGCGAACGAAACCGTTCTGGGCGGCGGCTCCTAAGCCTTTAACTCTGTAGAACCGGGGCGTTTCGCGCGCCCCGGTTCTTTTTGACTCCACCACTGCCATCCCCACGGAGTTCCCATGGCATTATCCTGGCTGTTGATCATCCTGCTTGCACTGGCAGTGATCGGATTTTTCACGGGCCGCTCCCGTGCTTTGGCAAGTGCCGGAGGGGATGCGCGTGATCTGCACTCACTGCCGTCCTACTATGGCTACAATGTCGCGCTGACGGCGCTGGTCCCTGCCATCGGGGTACTGATTGTCTGGCTGCTGGCGCAACCTGTTTTCGTGAACAGCACCGTGACGGGCATGATCCCCGACAGCGCGATCCCCGAAGGGTCCGACCGGGGCCTGATCATGAGCGAAGTCCGCCGGGTGGCGGATGGTCTTGAGGGCGCGGTGGCCGCCGGCGCTTTGACGCAGGCGCAGGCTCAAGACGCGAATGCTGACATCGCACAGCTGACCCAGACGCTGAAAGACGCAGGGCAGGTGCTGACGCAGGATATCACCCAACCCATTCTGGTTGCGGCACAAACCTATCGCAGCATGACCGGTACCGGAACGGTGGCGATGCAGGTGATCGTGCTCGCGGTTGCACTGTTGGGCGCAGCCTTTGCCTATATCCGTACGCACAAGGAGTTCCGTGCGCGCAACGTGGTAGAACAGGGCGTTCTGGCGCTGCTGCTGCTGGCTGCCTCCATCGCGATCCTGACGACCGTGGGCATCGTTCTGTCGATGCTGTTCGAGACGATGAACTTCTTCCAGCTGCATTCGTGGAAGGATTTCTTCTTCGGCAGTACCTGGGCCCCGAACTTCCGAGGGGGCTCGGAACTATCAATCCTACCGCTTCTGTGGGGCACGCTTTATATCTCATTGATTGCGCTTCTAGTGGCGGTGCCAATCGGCCTGTTCGCAGCGATCTATCTGTCCGAATACGCATCGGGCGCAACGCGGTCGATTGCCAAACCGTTACTGGAGATCCTCGCCGGTATCCCAACCATCGTCTACGGTCTTTTTGCCCTGCTGACGGTTGGCCCCGCGCTCGTGTCAATGTTCGGCGAAGGCGGTGCATTCGGAGTGGGCTGGATGGCCAGTTCCAACGCGGTTCTGACGGCGGGTCTGGTTATGGGCATCATGCTGATCCCATTCGTGTCGTCGCTGTCTGATGACATCATCAACGCGGTACCGCAGTCGATGCGCGACGGCTCTTTGGGTCTTGGCGCGACGCATTCCGAAACCGTCCGTCAGGTAGTTCTGCCGGCCGCTCTGCCGGGGATCGTGGGTGCGATCCTGCTGGCCGCCAGCCGCGCCATCGGTGAGACGATGATCGTTGTGATGGCCGCCGGTGCAATCGCCAAATTCTCGGGCAACCCGTTCGAGGCGATGACCACGATCACAACCCGGATCGTCAGCCAGCTGACCGGCGATACCGACTTTGCCAGCCCCGAAACGCTGGTGGCCTTTGCGCTGGGTCTGACCTTGTTCATCATCACGCTGGGGCTGAATATCTTCGCCCTCTATATCGTGCGCAAATACCGGGAGCAGTACGAATGACCGATATTTCCCAAACCCCCGGCGCAGCGCCCGAGGCGCCCTCCAAACACGGGTCGCTGTTCGAAATGGACGCCCGCACCAAAAAGCGCAATGCGGCTGAATCCCGGTTTAAGATGTATGGGATTGCTGCCATCGGTATCGGCCTGCTGATGCTGATCGTGCTGGTGACAAACATTGTGACCGCAGGCACCGGCGCGTTCCAGCAGACGTTCCTTGAACTGAATGTTGAGCTGAAAGAAGACAAGCTGGACAAGAAGGGCAACCGCAATATCGAGGATATCAAGAAGGTCTCGACCTTTGGGTACGCGCCGCTGATTGCGGCGGCGGTTGAGGCCGAGGTGCAGGAACTGGGTATCCAGACCGATCTTTCGCCCAAGGACATGGGTAAGATCTTGTCCAAAGCCGCACAGGCTGAACTGCGGAACTATGTGATCGCAAACCCTGATGAGATCGGCAAAACCGTCAGCTTCCGCTTTCTGGTCAACAGCCGCGTAGATGGCTACATGAAGGGCCGCGTGACCCGCGAGTCCATTGCCAATGACAAGAGTATCACGGTGGCCCAGCTGGATTTCGTCGATCAACTGCGGGATGCGGGTGTGCTGTACAAAGCGTTCAATCCGGATTTCATCTTCGGCTCTGATGCCTCTGACCAACGGCCCGAGGCCGCGGGGATCGGTGTGTCGATGCTGGGCTCGCTATTCATGATGTTCGTTGTGTTGGCGCTGGCTTTGCCGATTGGGGTGGCCGCCTCGATCTATCTTGAGGAGTTTGCGCCGCAGAACCGTCTGACAGATATCATCGAGGTCAACATCTCGAACCTGGCCGCTGTGCCTTCGATCGTGTTCGGTATTCTGGGTCTGGCTGTCTTCATCAACTACATGCACCTGCCGACCTCAGCCCCGCTGGTGGGCGGTCTGGTGCTGACGCTGATGACGCTGCCGACGATCATCATCTCGACCCGCGCGTCGCTCAAGGCGGTGCCGCCGTCGATCCGCGATGCGGCGCTTGGGGTAGGGGCCTCGAAAATGCAGGCGGTGTTCCACCATGTTCTACCGCTGGCCGCGCCCGGTATCCTGACCGGAACCATCATTGGTCTGGCACAGGCGCTTGGCGAAACCGCGCCGCTGCTGCTGATCGGGATGGTGGGCTTTATCGCCTCGAACCCGCCCGACGGGCTGGTGGCGGGCTTCCTGTCGCCGAACTCGGCCATGCCGGCGCAGATCTACGAATGGTCCAAGCGCGCTGACCCGGCCTTTTATGAACGCGCATGGGGGGGCATCATCATCCTGTTGATCTTCCTTGTGACAATGAACACCATCGCGGTCATCCTGCGCCGCCGCTTTGAACGCCGCTGGTAAGGGGCTTATTATGAACGACATGACACGAGTGGAGAGAGCCGTGGACTCCAAAGCCATTAAAATCGCCGCGAACAAGGTTCAGGTCTATTACGGCGACACCCACGCCATCAAGGACGTGGATGTTCAGATCGAAGACAAGACCGTGACCGCCTTCATCGGCCCTTCGGGCTGCGGCAAGTCCACCTTCCTGCGCTGCCTGAACCGGATGAACGACACGATCGACATCTGCCGGGTCGAAGGCGATATCCTGCTGGATGGCGAGGATATCTATGACAAACGCGTTGACCCGGTGCAGTTGCGCGCCAAGGTGGGTATGGTGTTCCAAAAGCCGAACCCGTTCCCAAAGTCGATCTATGACAACGTGGCCTATGGCCCGCGCATCCACGGCCTTGCCAAGAACAAGGCGGAGCTGGATGAGATCGTTGAGAAATCCCTGCGTCGCGGTGCGATCTGGGATGAGGTCAAGGATCGTCTGGATGCCCCCGGCACCGGCCTGTCGGGCGGTCAGCAGCAGCGCCTATGTATCGCCCGCGCCGTCGCGACCGAGCCTGAGGTTCTGCTGATGGACGAGCCGTGCTCGGCCCTGGACCCGATTGCAACCGCGCAGGTTGAGGAACTGATCGACGAACTGCGCTCGCGCTACTCGGTGGTGATCGTGACCCACTCGATGCAGCAGGCCGCGCGGGTTAGCCAGAAAACTGCATTCTTCCACCTCGGCAACCTCGTCGAGTTCGGCGAGACGGGGCAAATCTTCACCAACCCCGAAGATCCCCGCACCGAAAGCTATATCACCGGCCGGATCGGCTGAGGACAGGTATCAGACCATGAGCGAACAACATATTGCATCCGCATTCGACCGCGACCTCGAGGCGATTCAGGCTCATATCATGAAGATGGGCGGACTGGTCGAGGCCGCCATCATGAGCGCCGCGAGATCACTGGAGACCCGAGACGAAGAATTGGCCCAAGAAGTCCGGCAGGGCGACAAGGCCATCGACGCGTTGGAAGAATTGATTGACGAGGAAACCGCGCGTCTGATCGCGCTGCGAGCGCCGACTGCGAGCGACTTGCGTCTGGTCCTTTCTGTCTTGAAAGTGTCCGGCAACCTTGAACGCATCGGTGATTATTCCAAGAATATTGCCAAACGGACGACGGTTCTGGTCAATGCGGGCGAGATCAACGGCAGCGCCGCCGCCCTGCGCCGCATGGCGCGCGAGGTTGAGCGGATGCTGCGCGACGCTTTGGACGCTTATATCCAGCGCGACGCAGAACTGGCGACCGACGTCATTAACCGCGACGAAGAAGTGGACCAGATGTATAACGGGTTGTTCCGCGAGTTTCTGACTTTCATGGCGGAAGACCCACGCAACATCTCGTCCTGTATGCACTTGCATTTCATCGCCAAAAACATCGAACGCATGGGCGATCATGTCACCGCGATCGCGGAGCAGGTTGTCTATCTGGTGACCGGCGAACGCCCGACCGAGGCCCGCCCAAAGGCGGACACGACGTCCCAAATCCCGCAGGAGATCTGATCCATGTCTGCAGATCAGCCTACAGTTCTGGTCGTTGAGGATGAGCCAGCACAGCGTGAAGTGCTGGCCTATAACCTCGAGGCAGAAGGGTTCCGCGTCTCCAAGGCCGCCAGCGGTGACGAAGCCATGCTGCTGGTGGATGAAGACAGCCCGGATATCATCGTGTTGGACTGGATGATGCCCAACCTGAGCGGGATCGAAGTCTGCCGCCGCCTCAAATCGCGCCCTGACACACGGTCAATTCCGATCATCATGCTGTCGGCCCGCACGGAAGAGGTCGACAAGGTTCGTGGTCTGGAAACCGGTGCGGATGACTATGTGGTCAAGCCGTACTCGGTGGTCGAACTGATGGCACGCGTACGCACACAATTGCGCCGTGTGCGCCCGGCGACTGTTGGCATTCGGCTAGAGTTTGATGATATCATCCTTGACTCGGAAACGCATAAAGTCAGCCGGAATAGCAAGCCTCTGAAACTCGGCCCAACCGAGTTCCGGCTGCTGAGCACGTTCATGGAAAAACCCGGCCGTGTCTGGAGCCGCGAACAACTGCTCGACCGGGTGTGGGGACGCGACATCTATGTCGATACTCGCACCGTGGACGTGCATATCGGTCGCCTGCGAAAGGCTTTGACCCAGCATGGCGGTGCAGACCCGGTCAGAACTGTTCGGGGCGCAGGTTACGCGTTGGGGTAGGGCGCATGTTACCCTATGAGTTTTTCTCATAAGGTATTGCCAAACTCTTTCTGTCTTTTACCTGTCGGTAAAGCTAGGTTGCGTCAAACCTGACAGAGCGGAGATGGACCATGAATGCCCCCGATACCAAACCGACCCTGCGCGCCAAGGATGCTCCGGACATGGGCCGGTTTGCTTGGGACGATCCGTTCCGGCTGACAGATCAGCTTACAGAAGATGAACGCATGATCGAGGCCAGCGCGCGGGCCTACGCGCAGGAAAAGCTGCAATCACGCGTCACCGAGGCGTTTCAGAATGAAGAAACGGACCCTGAAATCTTCCGCGAAATGGGCCAGATGGGCCTGCTGGGAACGACGATCCCCGAGGAATACGGCGGGCTAGGGGGCGGGTACGTCTCATACGGCCTTGTTGCGCGCGAGGTCGAGCGTGTCGACTCGGGTTATCGCTCCATGATGTCGGTCCAAAGCTCGCTGGTCATGTACCCGATCTATGCATATGGCAGCGAAGAGCAGCGCCGCAAATACCTTCCGAAACTGGCCAGCGGCGAATGGATCGGCTGTTTTGGCCTGACCGAGCCTGATGCGGGTTCGGATCCGGCCGGTATGAAGACCCGCGCCGAGAAAATTGATGGTGGCTACCGTTTGACCGGCAGCAAAATGTGGATATCGAACGCGCCCATTGCGGATGTTTTCGTTATCTGGGCCAAGTCCGACGCCCATGATGGGAAAATCCGTGGATTTGTCCTGGACAAGGGGCTGAAGGGTTTGAGCGCGCCGAAGATACAGAACAAACTAAGTCTACGCGCCTCGATCACCGGAGAAATCGTTCTGGACGGCGTTGAGGTCGACGAGACCGCACTGTTGCCGCATGTTCAGGGCCTAAAAGGTCCGTTTGGTTGCCTGAACCGCGCACGCTATGGCATCAGCTGGGGTGTGATGGGGGCTGCTGAATGCTGCTGGCACGCTGCGCGTCAATATGGGTTGGATCGCAAGCAATTCGACAAACCTTTGGCCCAGACACAATTGTTCCAGCGTAAACTGGCCGACATGCAAACTGAAATTGCGCTAGGGCTTCAAGGCAGTCTGCGGGTCGGGCGTCTTATGGACCAAGCCGAAGCTGCGCCTGAAATGATCTCGCTCGTCAAGCGCAACAACTGCGGCAAAGCTTTGGACATCGCACGATTGGCGCGGGACATGCATGGCGGCAACGGAATATCGCTCGAATTCCAAGTGATCCGGCATATGGTGAACCTCGAGACCGTAAACACTTATGAAGGCACCCATGACGTCCACGCGTTGATCCTCGGGCGCGCACAAACGGGCCTGCAAGCCTTCTACTAAATATCGCGTAATTGGTATTATGGTAATTTAACGCATGGGATGGGATGCGACTTTCCATTCTTTACCGATACCATAGGATCACGAATTGAACCCGTGGCTTTGGAGTGATTGATGAAACTAAATGACAAAACCGTCGTTATAACAGGTGCAGCCGGTGGTATCGGCGAAGGTCTCGCCCGTCGTTTTGCTGCCGAAGGTGCGACAGTTGTTTGCTCGGATCTCGATCACGCCGGTGCTGCGGACATTGCAAATGAGATTGGTGGCCACGCATTTCATTGCGACGTATCCAGTGAAGCCAGCGTCAGAGACTTAATCAATACCGTCGAAGAAGACATTGGGTCCATTGATCTTTTCTGCGCGAATGCCGGCATTTTGACGTTAGGAGGTCTGGACGTCCCCGACGAGGACTGGGACAGGATCTGGAAGATCAATGTCATGTCTCATGTTTGGACCGCGCGCCATCTGGTGCCGCGCATGGTGTCGCGGGGCGGCGGCTACATCCTTACGACTGCGTCTGCAGCCGGATTGTTGAATCAGCCCGGCGCGGCACCATATGGCGTCACCAAACACGCCGCCGTTGGTTTCGCCGAATGGCTGTCTTTGACATATGGTCACAAAGGACTGCGCGTATCTGTCTTATGTCCTCAGGCCGTTCGATCCGATATGACCAAAGGTCATGAGACCTCGGTTGCCTCAATTGATGGCATGCTTGAGCCGGAGGACGTTGCTGATGCGTGCGTCAAAGGCATAGAGGCCGAGCAATTTCTGATCCTTCCGCATCCTCAGGTGTTAGAGTACATCCGACACAAAGCCGGAGACTATGAGCGCTGGCTTGGCGGAATGCGGAAGTTAAACCAAGTGTTTATCGAGAATAACTAAACTGTCCTCTTGGCTTTGCGCATCAAACCTTCTTGCGCAACCGAAGCGACCAGTGTGCCATCCTGAGAATAGATTGATCCGCGGTTGAAGTTGCGCCCTCGCCCGGTCCAAGGCGAATCCATCGCATAGAGGTGCCAGTTCTCAAAATAAACAGGTGCATGGAACCAAAGCGCGTGGTCCAGGCTGGCACCATTCACTTCGCCGGTGAACCAGCTTAACCCATGGGGGCGCATCCCCGAGCTCATCAGATACATATCCGACGCATAAGTCAGAAGGAGTTGTTGCGTGATTTGATCGGCTTGTGCTGCGGCATTCATCCGAAACCATACCTGATTTCGATCATCGGACTTTTCCGGCGCAAAAGGATTTAAATGGCTTGCCTCGCGAACTTCGATCGGACGCTCTCGCAATAACTCACCCTGCAATTTTTCGGGAACAAGATCGACATACTTGTTCCTCAGATCAGTGCGCGCTGGATAATTTTCAGGCGCCTCCATCGTAGGCATTGGGTGGTGATGATCCCAACCTTCATCAACGATATGAAACGAAGCAGACATGTTCAGAATCTGTTTGCCATGCTGTATGGCGACCACGCGACGGGTTGTGAACGAACCTCCATCTCGGGCGCGATCCACTTGATAAATCACGGGAATGCTTGGATCACCCGGTCTTATGAAATAGGCATGAAGCGAATGGCATAGCCGGTCTTCGACGGTCCTGTACGCTGCGGCAAGGGCCTGCGATACGACCTGCCCGCCAAAGATCCGTTTAGGTGTTTCTCCGCCCGACCCGGTGCCGCGATACAAGTCAACCTCCAGCCTTTCGACATTCAACAGGTCCAGCAGAACGCGTTCGGCTTCGGTCATGACAGCTCTCCGTTAGGGTCGTGTGAGACAGGTATCAGCGCTGTTCCGATCAATCAATCATTGCCCCTAGGACAAGCGCCTTGAGCTCAGCGCGTGAAGGATAAGAGCTAGATGGCGAAAGCTGAGTAAAGAACACGGCAGTGAGGTCATTGACCCGGTCCAACCAGAAGAATGTCGAGGCCATACCACCCCAACTGAAATCTCCGACCGAGCCCGGAGTGCGTGTGCGGCCGGGGTTCATAACTACTGCTCCACCCAGACCGAACCCGGTTCCCTCCATCGGCTGTTCGGCGAAACTCTGTGGACCCATCGATGCAATGTCAGCCGGTAAGTGATTGACCATCATGAAGTCTACAGTTTTTGGCCCCAGCAGACGCTGCCCATTCAGGCTGCCTCGGTTTCTGAGCATATCCGCAAATTTTGCGTAATCGTCAATCGTTCCGACCAGACCTCCTCCGCCCGAGAATGTGGTGGTTCGTTCAAACGGCGATGTGCCCGGTTCGTCAACCAGTCTCAGAGTATCCGTGCTTTCCTTGGCGGCGTTCAGCGCCATGGCGTCACCGGATAGCGGTGTGTAGAGCGACGCAAACCTGTCCCCTGCCCCTTTGGGAACCCTGAAGCCCGTCTCGGTCATTCCCAACGGGTCGAACACCTGAGCTTGGAAAAACTTGTCCAGCGGTTGGCCAGATACGATTTCGACGACGCGGCCCAAAACGTCTATCCCGACTGAATATTCCCAACGGGAGCCCGGCTGAAACGCGAGCGGCAGCGTCGCCAATTCACGTACCCGGTCCTTAAGGAGGCCTTGGTCAGCTGAAAAGATCAGGTCCATCTCATTCATCGCTGCGGGAAGGACACCAGGGTTGAACGGATAGCTGAGACCGCTGGTATGGGTCAAAAGATGGTGCAGTGTCGGGGGTTGCGCATCCTCGGTTTGATCCAGACATTCGGCACCGGGGATCAGCGCCTGAACATTCCGAAATTCGGTAATAAAATCGGACACTTGCGCATCTAAGTGGATCAACCCTTGTTCGACCAACATCATAATAGCGACCGACGTAATGGGCTTTGTCATCGAATAAATGCGAGCGATCGTATCTCTTTCGAATGGCAGGCTTTGTTCTTTGCTGCGGTGTCCGGCAGCGTGGAACAGAACCTCGTCTTGCCCTTTGCGCATAAGAAACGAGCTGCCGGCATATTTCCGATCATCCACATAGCGCTGCATCCAAATCCGGATACGATCCAATCGATCGGCGTCAAAGCCAGGCGGACAAATCATGGGCGCACAGTCTCCTGAAATACACGTGCCTTACACTGCGCAAGGACGCCCAAAATGAACAGAGGAATTCAAGCAAACCCATTTACACTGGGCTGAATACTGCGGCGAGATGGTAAGCTCGTCACACAACAGATTCGTTTTTGTGGTGAGTGCTTTTTCAACGATTACCGGTCGGGAGTGAGAAAAGTGACACAAACCATAGAATTCGTTTACGACTTTTGCAGTCCAAATGCCTATCTGGCACACAAGGTTCTTCCTGAACTGGCGAATCGCCACGATGTTTCAGTGACCAACGTCCCGGTTTTGCTAAGCACAATATTCAAGGCCACCAACAATCAGGGCCCGTTTCAAGCCTATTCCGAAAACAGACAAAAAACAGCATATCTGACGCATGACCTGCATCGTTTTGCCAGGCGCCGCGGCCTGAGCTTTCACATGAGCCCACATTTTCCAATCAATACAAAATTCGCCATGCGCGGGGCGATCTATGCCTCTGGAAAATCATGGGAAGACAGATACATAAAATCTGTTTTTGATGCAATTTGGGTGCATGGGCAAAAAGTTGATGAGATCAATGTACTAACCGAAATCCTGCAAGAGAACGACTTGCCTGTCCGCAAACTACGCGAAGCCATCAGCAGTCCGGATGTGAAACAGCAACTGAAGGATCAAACCAAAGCTGCTGTCAGGCGCGGAGTGTTCGGGGTGCCGACCCTTTTCAGCGGGCCCGAGATGTTTTTCGGCAAGAACAGTTTGGGGAACCTCGAACTGGAACTTGCATAGGGCCAGCATTTGAAAATCGTTAGGATCCCTTCATCGCCATCAATCCATGTTGCGCGAACATCGGAACATAAGATCCTAATTTCATAGCACGTTTCGGATCAGAGGCATTGCCGTCAAGAGCACGTTTGTAAACGCCCTGCAAAATACCGGCCATGCGGAAGAAGTTGAAAGCAAGATAAAACCCAAAATTGTCGATGGCCGGAAGCCCTCGGCGCTCACAGTACTCTGCGATAAACTGATGGTCCGATGGGATACCAAGGCTTTCTCGATCTAATCCTGCCAGTCCCCGACCTTCTTTTCCTGGCGGCATTTGCCACTGCATGATGACAGCGGCCAGGTCTGCGTAAGGATGTCCGATTGTCGATAGCTCCCAATCAAGAACACCTATACAACGCGTTCCGTCGCGCTCGAACAACATGTTGTCGATCCTGTAGTCGCCATGAACCAATGTCCGTTGCCCGTCATCCGCAGGCAACGACGTTTCAAGAGAGGCAATCAGCCTGTCCATCTCATCGATCCGGTCGGTTTCCGAGGCTCGGTACTGCTTGGTCCACCGCGCTATCTGCCGTTCAAAGTAGTTTCCAGGAGGCCCGTAGTCAGACAGACCGACCGCGTCGATATCGACCATATGCAGTTCGGCCAGCACTCGGTTCATTTCGGCGAAAACCCCTTTTCGGGTCTCATTGCTTTCGCCGTCCATGGTGGGCTCGAGAAAGCCGCGCCCTTGAAGACGTTCCATCACGTAGAATTCTGAACCAATAACGCCGTCGTCTTCGCACAGCAGGTACATCGCAGGAACAGGGACGTTGGTGTTTGCCAACGCACGTTGAACACGAAACTCGCGGTCGACAGCATGCGCCGATTTCAGCAACGTACCGGGCGGTTTACGGCGCAGCACATAAGTCTTCGCAGGCGTGCGCAATTCGAAGGTGGGATTGGATTGCCCGACATCGAACTTGGTGGCTTGCAGCGGGCCTTGATACCCTTCCAAATGTGCGCTGAGATACCGGTCGGCGGCATCAAGGTCCAATGTCGAACTATTCGCCATTTCAGCTCCCTCCAATGCGATCTTAAAGCGCTTCGGCGAAAATGTTTCCGGCGGTCACAACATTGATTCCACCAGAGACAGGAATGACCGCGCCCGTTACATAACTCCCTCCCCGGCCGCACAGGAACAGCATGCATCCTGCGATATCGTCTTCGCTGCCGACGCGGCCAAGTGGAACCGATTTACCCACCCTGTCCCGTGTATCTGTGTCGGCCGTTGCAAAGGCGGTCATCCGCGACACAAAAGGACCAGGAGCCAGCGCGTTGACGGTCACGTGATACGGTGACAATTCCTTTGCCATGATCTTGGTCAGATGCAATACAGCCGCTTTCGAGGCCGAATAGCTGTATGCGCCATCGCCCATTGGCACCTCACCCATCACCGAGCCCACATTGACCACGCGGGCCGGGTCCTCGGGGGTTCCTGACTTCATCAAAATTGGCAACAGTTTTTGGGTCAGATCAAAGATACCCGCAACGTTGATCGACATGACTTTGTCCCATGCCTCATAGGGAAACTGTCCCATCGGCGCACCCCAAGATACACCGGCATTATTCATAAGGATATCAAGTTGGTCCGTCCGCTTTTGAACCTCGGACGCCAACGCTTCGATGCCCTCCTTTGTCCCAACGTCCCCACCGAACCCTTCGGCGGTTCCCGGCGCGTCCAGAGCGTTTAGTTCCGCGGCGACGGCTTCACACGCGTCAGCCTTGCGCGACGCAATCAGAACCCGCGCACCAGCCCGAACCAATGCCTCAGCAGCCATGCGCCCAATTCCGGTGGCGCCCCCGGTCACAAATGCTGTCTTCCCATGCAAGGAAAATAGGGTTTCGGGCGTCATAGTGTGCTCCTCGATCATTTATTTGGCGCAATCGCATACGGCTGATCGACCGAGGGTTGCACCTCGTCGGTTTCTTGACAACACCCGCTGCTGCGCCAAACTTCCTCCTGAATCAATAACAAGGACAATAGGGCCAACATGCAAGCTTTACTCAGCGTCGCCCCGGGTGGACCGGAAACTTTGGAACTCACCACCCTGCCCGATCCGGAACCGGGAAAAGGCGAGTTGCTGATTGGTGTTAAGGCCGCAGGGGTCAATTACCCCGACACTCTGATGATCCGAGACCTGTACCAGATCAAGCCCCCCAGACCCTTTGCACCCGGTGGTGAGATTGCGGGCGAAGTTCTGGCCATTGGTGAGGATGTCGCGGGTTTTGAGGTCGGGGACCGTGTTCTTGCCTTGACCGGCCATGGGGGATTCGCGACTCATATGACGATCAAGGCGTCGACAGCGGTTAAGTTTCCGCAATCGATGCCGTTCGAGGATGCCGCTTGTTTCATATTTACCTACGGCACCTCATACCATGCATTGAAAGACCGGGCGCACCTGCGGGCAGACGAAACTGTTTTGGTCCTGGGCGCAGCGGGCGGCGTTGGGACAGCTGCGATTGAATTGTCAAAGGCACAGGGTGCGCGGGTGATTGCGGCTGTATCTTCGCAAGAAAAAGCCGAATTCTGCCGTAAGATTGGCGCAGATGAGGTGATCGTCTACGACCATCAGATGGACCGCGATGCGCAGAAAGCCTTTTCGGGTGAAATCAAGGCGATGGCCGGACCTTTGGGTGTCGACGTGGTCTATGACGCGGTCGGAGGTGACTATGCCGAACCTGCACTGCGCAGTATGGCGTGGAATGGTCGATACCTTGTAGTCGGGTTTCCCGCCGGAATTCCCAAGATACCCCTCAACCTGCCGCTTCTTAAAGGGTGCCAAATTGTCGGTGTTTTCTGGGGAGCATCCGTGTTCCGGGATCCAGCGGGTCACACGCAAAACATCAACGATTTGTTCAGGTTGTATGGCGAAGACAAGATCAAACCGCAAATCAGCGCCACTTTCCCACTGGAACAAGCGCAAGACGCGCTGGTGAAGCTGGCAGATCGGTCCGTGCTGGGTAAAGTCGTCGTGTCGATGCCCTGAAACTTCCGCATCAGAGGCGGTCTACGTTGTTTAGAAACACACCTGCTCGCGCGATAAGTGCGCGAGCAGTAGACTCGGGCACCCCTTCGTGTTTAAGAAACTCATAAATGGGAACAGTGAGACGATGCACAAAGCTCTGATTTTGAACGGCCCAAACTTGAATTTGCTGGGGACGCGCCAGCCCGAGGTTTATGGTAGCACCACTTTAAAAATGGTTGAGGAATTGTGCTTTAACCATGGAAAAAAAATAGGAATTGACGTTTCGACCTTGCAGTCAAATCATGAGGGCGAATTGATCGACGCGATCCATGCGGCGAAAGGTGTCCAGAACGGGATTATTCTGAACGCTGGAGCTTATACGCATACTTCTATTGCTCTGATGGACGCGATTTCTTCTGTCGACCTGCCGGTGGTTGAGGTTCATCTGTCAAACATCCATGCGCGAGAGCCATTCCGACACCAATCCTATATCTCAAAGGTTGCGTTGGGTCAGATTTGCGGCTTTGGAACGCGAAGCTACGTATTGGCGTTGGACGCACTGGCGGGCTATCTGGACGGCGAGGTTGGCGCATGAAGCTGGACGCGTATTTGCACTTTCTCAGCTATGTCAAATCGCTTGAGGAGCTTTGGGATGCCCATTGCCGTCAGATGGCCGGATATGGGTTTGATCGCCTGCTATACGGCTTTACGCGCTACAAAACTGAAACTTCCCTGGGTGACCCCGAGGACTTCACGATCCTGACGAACCATGGCAAGGACTACTTGGATGGGTTCCTGCGAGATGGGCTTTATTTCAACGCCCCTATGTTGAAATGGGCGCTTGAGAACGAAGGCGCTGCAAGCTGGCAAATGACGCAGGACATGCTTTTGGATGGCACCCTATCGCCGCAAGAACGGAAAGTGGTCGAGTTCAATCGGTCGTTGGGGGTCGTCGCAGGCTATACGGTCAGCTTCAACTCGGTTTCTTTTAGATCGAAAGGTGCGATCTCGCTTTCTGCCTCTGGCGGCCGGTCACAACAAGAAGTCGATGCGATCTGGGCTGAACATGGCGATGACATTCTTCTCATGAATAACGTGGCGCATCTGAAAATTCTTACGCTGCCCTACAATGCTCCGAATCGAGCGTTGACCAATCGCCAACGTGAAGCGCTGGAATGGGTTGGGGATGGCAAGACCACGCAAGATATCGCCCTGTTGATGGGCTTAACCGCGGCGACAGTCGAAAAGCATTTGAGGCTAGCCCGAGAATCGCTGTCGGTTGAAACCACCGCTCAGGCCGTGCTGAAGGCGTCATTGCAAAATCAGATGTTCAAAATAGAGGCATAACACCAAGAATTTGACGCTAATTTGCATCAATTTACCTTAGGTAAGGAAATCATGACTTTCCGAATCCGGGCCCAAGGTTGCAAAATGATATCGTTCCGTGAGTGGTGGCTTTAGCCTGGGAACATTTGGTTGGATCTTTGTAATTTCAGGGCTCTCCAACCGCTCTGGCACAGGGGCGTCTATTCGTCCACGTACCTTTGCCGGAAACACTGGGGGGCCTCGACCATCCCCATCATGCGGGGCCCCCCAACCCTATCCTTGAATTTCAGGCGCTGCGGCGTCTTTTTTATTGTCCAAACGAAAAAACCGGCCACGCTGTCCGTGACCGGTTCCGATAAGGTGCCGAACCCCACGTAAGGGTTCGGCCAAACATCTTAGCCTTGCGCGGCTTTGGCAACTTCGGCTGCGAAGTCTTCTTTTTCGACCACGATGCCTTCGCCAACTTCCAAACGGATGAAGCCGGTGATGGTTGCGCCTGCTTCTTTGGCGGCTGCTTCAACGGTCAGGTCAGGGTTCACAACAAACGACTGGTTCAGAAGGGTCGATTCAGCCACGAATTTCTTCATGCGACCTTCGATCATCTTCTCGATCACCTGCTCCGGCTTACCGGATTCGCGGGCGATGTCCATCTGAACCTGCTTTTCCTTCTCGACAACCGCCGGGTCCATGTCCGCTTCGGACAGAGCAGCCGGGTTCACAGCCGCGATGTGCATCGCAACCTGCTTGCCGATCGCTTCGTCGCCACCGGTCAGAGCGACCAGAACGCCGATTTTGCCCATGCCGTTGGTGGCTGCGTTGTGGACGTAGGACACAACAGTGTCGCCCGACAGTTTCGCCATGCGACGTACCGACATGTTCTCACCAATGGTGGCGATCTTGTCGGTCAGGGTGTCGGCAACGGATTTGCCACCCAGGTCAGCCGCCAGCAGAGCGTCAACATCTGCAACGCCTTCGGCTGCAAATGCGATCTTGCCGACCATTTCCTGGAACTCAGCGTTTTTCGCAACGAAGTCGGTTTCCGAGTTCACTTCGACCGCAACACCGTTGCCACCGTTGACGTGAACAGCAACCAGACCTTCGGCGGCAGTACGACCGGATTTCTTGGCCGCCTTGGCCAGACCTTTGGTACGCAGCCAGTCAACGGCCTCGTCCATGTTGCCGCCGGTTTCGGTCAGCGCTTTTTTCGCGTCCATCATGCCTGCGCCTGTGCTGTCGCGCAGTTCTTTAACCATTGCTGCTGTGATTGCCATCTTTCGGCTCTCCTCAAATCAAACGGAATTGGGGCAGGTCTACCCTGCCCCATATGTCATTTACGTGACGGGCAGCTTACGCTTCGGCAGGTGTTTCTGCTTCGGCGGGGGCTTCTTCGGCGACTACTTCTTCAACCGGTGCTTCTTCGAAGGCACCCAGGTCTACGCCAGCAGCACCCATCTGAGCGGTCATGCCGTCCAGAGCCGCGCGTGCGGCCAGGTCACAGTACAAAGCGATGGCGCGCGCTGCGTCGTCGTTGCCGGGGATGATGTAGTCCACGCCGTCGGGCGAGCAGTTGGTGTCGACAACAGCCACAACCGGGATACCCAGCTTGTTGGCTTCTGCGATGGCCAGTGCTTCTTTTTTGACGTCGATGACGAACAGCAGGTCAGGAACGCCGCCCATCTCGCGGATACCGCCCAGCGACGCTTGCAGCTTGGACTGGTCACGCTCCATGCCCAGACGCTCTTTCTTGGTCAGGCCTTCGGCGCCCGACTCCATGGCTTCGTCGATCTGGTTCAGACGGTTGATCGACTGGGAAACGGTTTTCCAGTTGGTCAGCGTGCCGCCCAGCCAGCGGTGGTTCATATAGTACTGAGCCGACTTTTCCGCAGCGTCTGCGATCGGCTGTGCTGCCTGACGCTTGGTACCAACGAACAGAACGCGGCCACCTTTTGCAACGGTGTCACGAACGGCCTGCAGCGCCTGATCCAGCATCGGAACGGTCTGGGTCAGGTCCATGATGTGGATGCCATTGCGCGAGCCGTAGATGAACGGGCCCATGCGGGGATTCCAACGCTGTGTCTGGTGACCAAAGTGAACGCCAGCTTCCAGCAGCTGACGCATGGTGAACTCGGGAAGAGCCATGCTATTTTCCTTTTCCGGTTTACGCCTTGGCGGGGGTGAAAGAAGCGGATGCTCCAACCGGCGGGCCTGATGAGGATGTCTCCCTCCAAAAGGCCCAAACCCCGCCTGCGGGTTTGAATGGCGCGCGTATACGGCAGGTTTTGGTGCAGTGCAAGAGGCTTTCGCCCCTATTTTTCCAGCCGCGCCAAGCTATGTGCATGACGCACGGCTTCCTCACAATGAGCAGCCAGCGCTTTACGGTTTTCAAAGTCGCTGACCTTGGCGGGTATGTGGTAGATCAACTCGACCCAGCCTTGCCGACGGGCGCCCAGCGTTTTCAGCAGATGCGGGCCAAAATCCATATCTCCCCACCACCCATAGAACCTGTTGGGTTGTCCAGCAGGAGCGTGATAGATCACCGAGACCGGCTGCACATACATGAATTCGCGCAGTTCATCAGTAAAGAATGCAGCAAAGAGTGTTGTTTTAAAAGGCAAAACCCTGATTCCATCGGTCGAGGTGCCTTCCGGGAAAAACACCAGTTTATGACCAGCGGACAAGCGTTCCTGAAACAACAAGGTTTGCTCGCGCGCCTTTTTACGGTTGCGTTCGATGAAGACGGTGCCAGTGGCGCGGGCAAGCCAGCCGATACCAAGCCATTTCGCCACTTCGGCTTTTGAGACGAAATAGACCCTTTTGCGGGCGTTTAGCGCGAAAATATCCAACCACGAGGAGTGATTGGCCACCACTGCACCGCGTTGGGTCATCAACTCTCCTGAACTGCGGAATCCCATTCCTAGAATGCGAAAAGCGTTGCGACAGACAAACTGTGTGATGAAGGGCGTGACGGGGCGGCGGACACCGTAAATCGGTCGTTCGATCAGGCGCAGGGTCAGCAGAATAATCAGCCCGCCAAAGACCAATACCGCCAGAGGCAGACCACGCAAGATGACCAGAATCCAGCCGATAAGGCCCAACTCAATGGGATCAGGCGCGTCTTCGCTGTGCCAGGATGCGTCGCTCAAGGGTTATGCTCCGGTATAGATGCGCCGTTGGCGCTCGTTCATACGCGCTGTGTCCAGGATCAGGCACACGTCCGTTGTGTTGAAGGCATGGTCGATAAAAGCGCCCTCGCCCACAAACCCGCCCAGCCGAAGATAGGCTTTGATCAGCGCTGGAACCTGAACCATGGCAGCACGGCGATCCAACGCATCCACGTCCACCAAGTCCATCGACTGAAACACCTCGGGCTGCGTGCGAACCCTCAGATCCGGCGGCGCGAGGTGGTTGTGATGCAACATCGACAGAGGCTGCGCCAGCGCCTGAACATCAGTGCCGTGAAAGCTGGCAACGCCGAACAGAACCTCGATCTGGCGCGTGTTCACATAGGCCGCCAGACCGTTCCAGAGGTGATACATCGCCGTACCACCACGATAGTCAGGGTGGAGGCAGGATCGCCCCAATTCCAACAGCTTGCGACCGCTGTCTTTCAGAACGCTGACATCATATTCGTCTTCGGAATAAAACTGACCCAGATCTGCTGCACGTTCACCCGGTAACAGTCTGTAAACACCAACAGTTTCGCCCGTCTGGTCGTCGATGGCGAGCATATGGTCGAAATACGGATCAAACCGGTCCTGTTCCAGCCCTGCGTCGTGGTCAACCATCTCACCGCCACCGCCCAGTTCGCGAACGAAGACGTCATAGCGCAGCCGCTGTGCGGCACGCAGTTCGGCCTCGGTCTCGGCGAGTTTGACGGTGAAGGATGGGCCTGTACCCGACATCAGAACGTCCCTGTGGTTTCAGGGCTGATACCGCAGGTATCGGGGGAATGGCAACCAAGCGCGCGACCGACCACGCGTTAACCTTTCCTAAACCAGTTTCACGGATCAAAGACGGGCATCAGGGCGATGCGCGATCCGTCAATCACCACTTTCCCCTGCTCGCGGAAGTTCACGGTGATTTTGCCACCGATATTGGACTGCACTTGTCCAATGCCCCAATCGGGGAAATCGGGGTGGCGGACAAACATGCCCGGTGCAAGAATGGCATTGAGGTCTGACATGACTGGGCTCCGGGTCCGGCGGCAGATACAGCAGGAGGTACGCATGAGCGCTACAGACGTCAACCTGGCCGAGCTGATCGGCTCGCGCATCTGTCACGACCTGATCAGCCCTATTGGCGCGATCACCAACGGGCTTGAACTTCTGGAAATGGTTGGCGGCACCCAAGGCCCCGAGATGGAACTGATCTCGGGCAGTGTCGGCAGCGCTGGCGCGCGGATCAGGTTCTTTCGCGTGGCCTTTGGGTCCGCTGGGGATCAACCCTTGGGGCGGACTGAAGTCAGCGATTTGCTGAAAGATGTAGAACGAGCCGGACGTGTGCGGGTGAACTGGAACCTCACCGAAGCCGTGCCGCGCAATCAGGTCAAATTGGCGTTTCTGGCATTGATGTGCTGTGAAAGCGCAATGCCGTTCGGCGGCGAAGTCTCCATTCGCAACGATGGGGACCGCTGGTCCGTCACGGGTATCGCGGACAAATTGAACATCGACAACGACTTATGGAATAACCTGCCCCGCGGGCGGTTTGCCAACAAGGTCACGCCTGCCCACGTTCAGTTCGCCCTGCTCCCCGATACCGCGACTTCTATGGGACGGCGGGTTGCGGTCGATACAACCTCAACCCGCGTCGAGATACGGTTTTAGGTCCGAATAGTCCCGTTTCCGCGGACCAGATACTGGAAACTGGTCAACTGAGCAGCGCCCACAGGTCCGCGGGCATGCATCTTGCCGGTGGCGATACCGATCTCGGCGCCCATGCCAAACTCTCCACCATCGGCAAATTGCGTCGAGGCGTTGTGCATCAGAATTGCACTGTCGAGACGTTCGAAGAACCGCGCAGCGGCCTCTGCATCTTCGGTCATGATACAATCTGTATGGTCAGAGCCGTACTGCCGGATATGCGCAATAGCCGCGTTAATATCGGCAACAGGTTTGGCGGCGATGATACTGTCGAGAAACTCTTTTCCCCAATCGTCAGCCGACGCTGCAATCGTTCCGTTCACCTCCAAATCACTCTCGGCATGGACTTCGACACCTGAACTCAACAAAGCTTGGATGACATCCCGGCCCAAAGTTTCAGCAACGTCCTGATGGATCAGCAGGCATTCGGCTGCTCCACAAATCCCTGTCCGACGGGTTTTGGCGTTCAGAACGACTTCGAGTGTTTTGGCGGGGTCGGCAGCTTTGTCGATATAAATATGCACGATGCCTTCCAGATGCGCGAACACGGGAACTCTTGCCTCACGCTGGACAAGGCCCACCAGACCCTTGCCACCGCGCGGGACGATCACATCGACATAGTCGGTCATCGTCAGCAATTCCTGAACGGCTGCTCGGTCGCGTGTGGGCACCAACTGGATGGCGTCTTCGGGCAGGTTGGCAGCCTTCAGACCTTCGACCAGACAGGCATGGATCGCGCTTGAGGAATGAAAGCTTTCCGAACCGCCACGCAGGATCACCGCATTGCCCGATTTCAAGCATAATGCACCCGCATCCGCCGTCACATTCGGGCGGCTTTCATAAATGACGCCGATCACGCCCAGAGGCGTCCGCACCCGCTGGATATGCAGGCCTGACGGCATGTCCCATTCGGTCAGAACCTCACCCACCGGATCAGCCTGATCGGCAACAGTGCGCAACCCATCGACCATGCCCTGAATACGGGCTTCGTCCAGCATCAGACGGTCCATCATCGCCGGGCTCAGGCCCTTGTCGCGCCCGAACTCCAGGTCTTTCGCGTTGGCCTCAATGATCTCGGAGCGTCGCGCCCAGACCGCATCGGCAGCGGAAATTAGGGCCGCGTGTTTACGCTCGGCACTGGCAAAACCCAGCACGGCCGAGGCCGCTTTGGCGCGCACACCCAAATCAGTCATCAGGGCGGGAATGCTGTCGAAATCCTTCATCTTACGTGCCTTTCTTTTCTTACAGCGCCAGATCGTCCCGGTGGATCAACACGGCGCGGCCCGGATAGCCCAGCGTCGCCTCGATTTCGGTTGATTTGCGCCCCTTGATCGCGTCGGCCTCTTGCGCGGTATAGCGGCTGAGACCTTGGGCCAAACGCCGCGCCTGCGGATCTATGATCGCCACCGGATCGCCGCGCCCGAAATCGCCGGTCACTTCGACAATACCCGCAGGCAGCAGGCTTTTGCCATTGCCAAGCGCCTGGGCCGCGCCCGCATCCACCACGATCTCGCCGCGCGGCTTCATAGCGGAGATCCAACGTTTGCGCGCCGCGTGCGGGTCAACCGTCGCGGTAAACCACGTGCAGTTCGCACCATTCTCAAGCATTTTCAGTGGGTTCAAAGGTGAACCTTCAGTAATTGCCATATCGCAACCCGCCGCTGTCGCCATCTTGGCCGCCAGCAATTTGGTCTTCATCCCGCCCTTGGAGAGACCCGAACCGGCGTCACCGGCCATTTCCTCAATCTCGGGCGTGATCTGTTCTATCACATCATAACGGGTCGCCGAGCTGTCCTCGGTCGGATTCCCGGTATAGAACCCATCCACATCAGACAACAGGATCAACTGGTCTGCGCCGACTGTGACAGCGATCTGAGCAGCCAGACGATCATTGTCGCCATATCGGATCTCATCCGTGGCTACTGTATCGTTTTCATTGACAATCGGGACGACACCCAAGCCAAGCAGCGTCTCAAGCGTCGCGCGTGAGTTCAGGTAACGACGGCGATCGGCACTGTCTTCAAGCGTGACCAGAACCTGCGCGGTGGTGATATTATGCGGGGCCAGAACCTCTTCATAGGCGCGGGCGAGGCGGATTTGCCCAACGGCCGCAGCCGCCTGAGACTGTTCCAGCGGCAATGTCGCCAAAGGCAGGCTAAGAACCCCACGCCCCAGAGCAATCGAGCCGGAGGACACCAAAATGACGTCCGTCCCCTGCCCTTTGAGCCACGCCACATCCTGGGCCAGCGAGTGCAGCCAGTCGGATCGCAACAACCCCGTATCCCGATCCACCAGCAAGGCAGATCCGATCTTTACAACCAGACGTTTCGCCGAGGTCAGGGTTGCCAAGGCGCGGCCTCCTCGGCGGGCTTGTGGCGGAGGCGATTGTCGTCAATTTCCGCGCGCAGGGCGCGTAGAACCTCGGTCACGCCCAAATGCGCGACGCCGGACATGGTCATGACGGGGCCGCCCACGGCGTCTTCCAACTCAGACTTGGCCAGTTCGCGTTCCTCATCATCCAGAGCATCGACCTTGTTCAGCACGGTGATCCGGGGTTTCTCGGCCAACTCACCACCGTAAGCCTCGAGCTCGTGAATGATGGTGCGGTAATCCTCGGCCACGGTTTCCGAGGTGCCATCGACAAGATGCAGCAACACGGCGCAGCGTTCCACATGGCCCAGGAAACGGTCTCCGATCCCCCTGCCCTCATGAGCGCCTTCGATCAGACCGGGGATGTCGGCGACGACGAATTCCACGTTATCCACACCAACCACGCCCAGATTGGGGTGCAGGGTCGTAAACGGATAGTCCGCAATTTTGGGCCGTGCATTCGAAGTGGCCGCCAGAAAGGTCGATTTGCCCGCATTGGGCATGCCCAGCAGACCCACATCGGCGATCAGCTTCAGCCGCAGCCAAATGGTGCGGTCGATCCCCGCCTGCCCCGGATTGGCCCGACGCGGAGCCTGGTTGGTGGCCGATTTGAAATGCAGGTTGCCGAAACCGCCATTGCCGCCCTTGGCCAACAGCACACGCTGTCCAACCTCGGTCAGGTCGCAGATGACGGTCTCTTCGTCCTCGTCCAGGATCTCGGTCCCAACAGGCACGCATAGGACAATGTCATCGCCATCCTTGCCGGTGCGTTGCTGGCCGCGTCCGGGCTGGCCGTTTTTGGCAAAGAAATGTTGCTGATAGCGGAAGTCGATCAGCGTGTTGAGGCTGTCCACGACCTCAACCCAGACAGAACCACCCTTGCCGCCGTCCCCGCCGTCAGGGCCGCCATATTCGATGTATTTTTCGCGCCGAAAGCTGACGCAGCCGCCACCTCCGGCCCCGGACCGGATGTAGACCTTTGCAAGATCGAGAAATTTCATAGCTGTCCCCTACTGCAAAGGCCCCATCGGCCACAAGTCAGAGTTTCTTTGTATATGTCCAGGTGGGCACATTCGCATCGCGCGCCACCGAATAGCTTTCAGCATCGCCAAGATATTCAAACCCGCAATGGGTCAATACTCGGGCCGAGGCCGGATTGTCCTGAAACACGCTGGCGAACATATTGGCGTTCTCCAACGGGTTTTCATGGACCAACGCCTCAACCGCCAGCGATGCCACACCAGTGTTCCAGTAGATCGGCGCGACCCAATACCCAACCTCGGACTGGTTGCGATCCAGCCGAGTCAACGAAATCAGGCCAATCAGCTCTGGTCCGTCATCTTTGGTGGCATCCAAGGCCCAAACGTCTTCGTCCCGCTCCTCGGACATGGCGCGAGTAACGAACGCTTCGGTCGAACCCGGCGGCAATGGATGTGGAATAGCCGTGGTCATCCGCGCCACACGTTCATCGCCTGCATAGTGTTCAATGAGACCCATATCCGAACGACGCAAGGGGCGTAGATCGAACCGCTCGGTTTCGATCACCGGCTGGTTTATTATTGTCTCAAACTTCATGAGTGCGGTCCTCCTCCGAACAACACGTAAATTACGGACGCAACAGTGAAACCAATTAACGTCCACATCAGATATTTGCGGCCCAGACGATCTTCAACCGCATGGGCAATGCGTCCCTGAAACAGGGGCGGTATTGTGCTTGCTGCGTGTGTCATCGGGCTCATAGGTCAAAACTGTGTTAAAAACGAGAAAGGGGACCGGCATTTTCTGCCGGTCCCCCATTTATTTCTAAACCTTTAGGGTTTCGGCTTACTCTGCGGCCTCCGCCACTGGCAGGACCGAAATAAAGGTGCGGTTCTTGAGTCCCTTGTGGAACTTCACGGCGCCATCAACAGTTGCAAAGATGGTGTGATCTTTACCCATGCCCACGCCTTCGCCCGGCCAGAACTTGGTGCCGCGCTGACGTACGATGATGTTGCCTGCGATGGCCGCCTGGCCACCATAGAGTTTCACGCCAAGGCGGCGACCAGCTGAGTCGCGACCGTTACGGGAGGAACCGCCAGCTTTTTTATGTGCCATTCTCTCTCTCCTTAGCCTTGAGCCAGCTCTTTGGCTTGCTCAACCCATTCGGGCTTCACTTTGATGGTGTCGATAGCAGCAATCTGCTCATCCGACAAGGCGGCCAGAGCGGCAAAGCTCTCGATACCTGCGTCGTTCAGCTTTTTGGCAGCGGCGGGGCCGACACCGTTCAGCTTGGTCAGATCGTCAGCAGCAGCAGCGGCGGGTGCCTCTGCTTTGGCTTCCGCTTTCTTGGCAGGCTTTGCAGCAGGTGCCGCTTCGCCAGCCGGTGCAGAACCGGTAGCCGCTTTGATGCCCGACTTGTCAGCGCCCGACGACAGGATGTCGGTGATCTTGACCAGGGTCAGTTTCTGACGGTGGCCAACGGTACGCTTCGAGCTGTGCTTACGACGGCGCTTGACGAATTTGATGACCTTGTCACCTTTGATCTGTTCGATCACTTCGGCCTGAACGCCTGCGCCTTCGACAAACGGTGCACCAACAACCGGAGCGTCGCCGCCCAGCATCAGAACATCGTTGAATTGAACTTTTTCACCTGCGTCGGCAGCCAGCTTTTCAACGCGGAGCACATCGCCCGCTTGAACCTTGTACTGCTTGCCGCCAGTCTTGAGGACCGCAAACATGCGTCTTTCCTTTTCCAACCCGCGTTCTGTGGTCCCCGATTGGGTGTTTCTGGCTTTCGCCACCTCGAACAGCGCGCCCTTTTCGGGCTGTGTGACGACCCTTGGGACAGGCCCGATGGGTCAATAATAACGAGACCCGGCGCGGAGGAACCGGCCGGGATGCGCGCTTATTTCCGGAATGCTCGTGAAAGTCAACAGCAAAAGCCCGCCTACAGCTCCGAAGCCGTCAACGCATGTGAAACTGCCTGACCAAGTCGGTAATAGATGTTGTCATACATTTGGTCAAAGCTATCAAAGAAAGCCTTGTTTATCGCGCGCCCCGTCTCGGTACGCGAAAAGGCGATGTTTTCTCGCATCTGCCCATCCTCTAACGGCTGATAGGCCATCAACAAAAACGAATACAACCATGTTTCCGTATCTTGAGTGATGGCGTCCTTTTCGGTTAGCAGTTGGGCCAATATTTCCTGATCATCCGCGCCGACATCCTCGTTCAGCCCTCGAAAGAATTGGAAATCTGCACTGATGGCGCTGTGGACGTTTTTGGCGATCAGATCGTTAACCTCGATGTATTCGTCAATAAGGCGGTAAAGAGACACATCGTGATTGCCCGTCAAAAAGCTGTCCTTGGCCATCTCTAGGATGGTCTCGTCGCCAATCGCCTCGCGCGCCGAATTCTCAAGGGAAACAAGCGTCTGGCCAAGGTCACTTTCATAGAAAACGATTGCGCGATCCAGTTGACCTTCAGTCAGCGCCTCTTGGAAAACATCGCTGATCTGATCGTGCATCCATTCCGCATCGTAAATGACGTCCAGTTGCGCCGAAAAATATGACCCACCGGAATTGCCCAGAAGCGTTTCGTTTAACTCCTTGGCCTGTTCGCGCCCTTCACTTCGAAGAATGTCGATTACCTGTTCAAGGCGTATGGCATCCATCAGACGATCCACTTTTTCCGAGGCCGACCCGATTGTCGCCGACAGCGTGATCACCAAGAAAAGGACACCCACTCGCATCAGATATCCTGAGCCGGATGCAGATCCGCCATACGTGCTGCAAGATCTTCGAATTTCATGGCCATGATTTCATACTGGATCGCGTTCAGAAGTTCATAAACCTCCTGCATCAGGGGTTCCTCAAGCGCGTCTGAGTACGCGATGATATCCGCATCCGAGAAATCCTGGTACGTATAAGCCGCGCCTGCCAGAGCAGACAATTGCAGCGACTGACGCATCCCGGCTTCGTTCTGGCGCATCAACAGTCTTAGGTCGTCTGCTCCCATCTGTAGGTCAATAACACCCGAAGCGCTTGCTGCGAGAAGGAACCGCAGCTGGATTTCTTGAATGGCACGCAGGGCTGTTCCACTAGAATCAACGGCTGCGTTCATCCGCTTCAGCTCTTCCACCCGCATCGAGCCCTCACGGATCAGGTCTGACACGATCTGCTGACCCTCGAGCTGCTTGGCGTCTTCATCTTCAATCAGATGCGACGCATTTTCGGCCTTGACCAGTCTTTGACCCAGATCGGAGGCATAGAACTCAACTGCATGATTCAGAGCGTCATCACTAAGTGTCTGCTCTAGAATTGAAACGGCGGTTTCATGCATCTCTTGGACGTCAAACACATCTTCGGTCAACCGCGCCCAATCCGAACCGAATCCGTCTGGGTCAATCCCCAGCATTTCCGGTGCTGATGCCGAGGCCAGCGCGATACTTTCCAACGCGACGTCAAAGCCGGTGGTTGCCAGAAATGCCTCGATCCTGTCCCGCTCGGCAGCGAGCGATGAAACCGGAAGGGCGAATAGCGTTGCGACCAACACACAAAAGGGCAGAAAGGCGGTGCGATAGATATATGTCATGCCACAGAGCCTAGGTGTTTTACGCCGTCAGGCAATGGAAAATCCCTTCTTAGTGAATTTCGGGAATTTTCTGCTTGCACCCCTGCCCGTTCCTCACTAAATCCCCCCCTCACAGACCCCCGCGGAGAGGTGCCGGAGTGGTCGAACGGGGCGGTCTCGAAAACCGTTGTGGGTGCAAGCCCACCCAGGGTTCGAATCCCTGTCTCTCCGCCACTATCCCTACGCAAAAAACGGAAAACAACGCATTTCGGGGTGTGATATGATTTCCGTTGTTGCGATAGTTTGGATCAAAGCCGCTATACTAATAGCCTTTTTTGAACTTTGGTAACGCCAGCCTTATTCCTTTTGAAGCCTACTACGGCGACTTTGCTCTATTCTCACACTTAGTCAGACAACCCAAAAATACCCTGCGTCCGCAGGATAGCTTTTGAATTTTGAGGTTTTTGTCGACTTCAACAGACTCATTGTCTCCATCAGCTTGCACCCGGGCGATTTCCACAAGTGTGAGGCAAGGCAGGAAACAGCGCTCTATGTTAAGCACCCGTGCTGAAATTCCGCAGGAAACGTCAGGCTAAATCAATTAAGAAAGATGCCAAAACTCAGCCAAGACTGAGGTATGGTCGCGTATCGACCGTGGCACCTGAGCGCGCTCAGTCGGCTCAGCCATGAACTGCGAGGGCATTGCCCTTACCGACCTGCATTTCTTGACTGCCGGAATGGGCGCGAGGCAACTATTGCACCTTGGTCCCGCCGCCTACTTTGTAAAACAAGCGTATTTCTCGACGCATTAAGCCAACAGGTCGCTGCGTCTGGACGAAAACGAATAGTAAAACCTGTGCAACCTGTTGCGTTGACATATAAACTACTGCTTAGGTTGGCGGGTACTGGCTATCTGTGCCGTCCAGTGCAGATTTCAAAACTCCATCCTGCGTTAGGAAAGCCAATAGTGCTGATCCACTTAAGCGCACTACAACGGCACGTGATCCTTCCGGCTCAAAGTGATCTGATTGTAACCACTTAGTCATGCATGATTACTACAAAAGCCTCTGCTCAGTTCACTCCAAGTTCTTTTGACAATACTTCAGCTGACATTTTTCCTCGGTCAAACAAACCTGTTCACATAGTTTTCCAGAATTTCCTGACGCCCAGATCGCGGTTCCGGGTTGATATTGTCCTGTAAAACTCGCGCAGAGATGTCCTCAAGACTACTGTTCAGCATAGACGCCGCTTCCGGAGCGTTCCAACCGGAATACCGTTCAGACAGCGCATCCTCCAGACCGCCATCTTCAATCATAGCAGCCGCGGCTTTCAAGCCTCTTGCACAGATGTCCATTCCGCCGATGTGTGCTGCAACAAGATCTTTTGCATCAAGCGACTGGCGACGTACTTTAGCGTCAAAGTTGGTGCCCCCAGTTGTAAAACCTCCGGCTTTCAGAATGTAGTAATATGCCAAAGCAACCTCTGGCGTGTTGTTAGGAAATTGATCTGTGTCCCACCCTGACTGATAATCGTTTCGGTTCATATCAATCGAACCCAGCATCCCCTCGGCAGCGGCAACTGCTATTTCATGCTCGAAACTATGGCCGGCGAGGATCGCGTGTCCCTGCTCAAGGTTCAACTTCACTTCGCTTTCCAAACCGTATTTCCTGAGGAATCCAATACAGGTCGCGGCGTCGTAGTCGTATTGGTGCTTGGACGGCTCCTGAGGTTTGGGCTCTACAAGGATGGTGCCTTTGAAGCCGATTTTGTGTTTGTAATCTACGACCATGTTCAAGAACCGGCCCATATGGTCCAGTTCTGTATTCAGGTCCGTGTTTAGCAGAGTTTCATAGCCTTCACGCCCGCCCCACAGTACATAGTTTTCGCCACCAAGCTTGTGGGTCGCATCCAAGCACGACTTTACCGTTGCTGCCGCAAAAGCAAAAACATCCGGATCGGGGTTGGTGCTTGCTCCTGACATCCACCGACGGTGGCTAAACATGTTGGCGGTACCCCAAAGGAGCTTGGTGCTGGACGTTTGCATTTTTTCACCGATGTAATCGGTGATTTCTTCCAGAGTTTTCAAGTTATCGGCAAAATTGCCCTGCTCGGGCCGAATGTCAGCGTCGTGCCAGCAGAAAAAGGGCTGACCCAGAAGCTCGAACATTTCAAAAGCAATGTCCGCCTTTAATCGGGCCCGTCCCATGTCGTCCTGAGGATGCCACGGGCGTTCGAATGTAGGTCCGCCAAAGGGGTCTCCACCCTCCCACGCGAAGGAGTGCCACCAGGCGACCGCGAACCGTAGATGGTCTTCCAAGCGCTTTCCCATGACAACTTCGTCGGGATTGTAGTGGCGGAAGGCCATGGGGTTGTCGCTGTCTACGCCTTCAAACCGGATCTCTTCGATCCCTTCAAAAAATCCGCTTGGCATATCTGCCCCCTATTCTGCTTTTTGTTCTGGCTGCTTGCCGAGAATGATCATCGACAACAAATCGTCATCTGTTACGTCTGCAATATCGACGGTCCCAACCAATTTTCCGTTCTTCATGACCGAAGCGCGATCGCATAGCTCCATTACAGCATGCACGTCGTGATCAATCAGGAAGATGCCGATGCCTTGCGCCTTTAACTGGTGGATCAGGTCGGCCACCATCTTTGTCTCATGCGGCCCCAGCGCCGCTGTCGGCTCGTCCATAATCAGAATACGAGCGTTAAAATAGACAGCCCGGGCAATCGCGACCGACTGTCTTTGTCCACCCGACAGCGCAGAGACAGGGTCATTAAACTTCTGAAAGTTCGGATTGAGCTGCGCCATGATCTTTCGGCATTCGGCCTCCATGGCGGCATCGTTGACCAACCCCAATGGCGTCGTCATCTCGCGTCCCAGGAAAAGGTTTGATGTCGCGTCCAGATTGTCCGCCAGGGCAAGCGTCTGGTAGATCGTCTCAATATTGTTCGCCCGGGCGTCACGGGGATTGCCAATCTCGACTGGCTTGCCATCGATCAGAATCTCGCCGTGATCCATTTGATATGCGCCGGACAGAACCTTGATCAACGTCGATTTTCCAGCCCCGTTGTGCCCAAGCAGACCGACCACTTCACCCGGGTAGAGATCGACTGACACGTGGTCGACAGCCTTGATCCCACCGAACGAGATCGAAATGTCTCGCATTTCGACCAATGGCGCTGCGCCGGAGCCGCGCCCAGATTTTGAGGGTGTTTTCTGCGTGCCTTGATCTTGCATCACTTGGCCCCCAATCGTTTGCGATAGACGATGTCGATATAGACGGCCAACACAAGAACGCTGCCGACCACAATATTCTGAAACGGCGCGTCTACGCCAACCATGGCCATACCGGATTGGAGCGCTTGCATGATCAATGCACCAAGGATGGCGCCGTAAATCGTCCCGATGCCACCGGACAACGCGGTCCCACCAATTACAGCGGCAGCAATAACCCGTAGTTCATCCAGCGTGCCAATGTCGTTTGAATGGTTCGCGAGGCGCGCAGAAGCAACCACCGCAGAAACGGCGCATAGGAAACCCATCAGTGCAAAAATCTTTACGGTCAGCAGCCGCGTATTGATGCCGGAAAGCTCTGCCGCATCCGGGTTTCCACCGGTGGCAAAGATGTAGCGTCCAAACCGGGTTTTCCGCGCCACAATTGTCAGGGTTACGGCTACGATGATCAATATGAGGACAGAAATCGGTATGCCGTATCCGACGACCAGCCCCTCTGGCATTGTCTCTCCGCGCGCTTCGAACATACGTTGCAACCGACGCGTCGGAATGGCGTAGCTGTTTACGATGTAAACGTAACCAAGGATGGCAATTGCGATTATCCCGGCCAGAGTGGCCTCTGCCCAGACGGGTTTGACAGGGAAACCATGTGCCGCCTTTGCACGACGACTGCTCCACAACGCCCAGATCGCGATTGCGGTGGCGAACAAGCCGAACAGCCAGCTTGTCGTCGTGCCTAATGTTCCGTTCGTCCCGCCAAACATCAGGAACGTACTATCCAGAGGGCCAATCGTCTGGCCGCTGGTCAAATACCACGCCACGTTTCGCCAAACCAGAAACCCGCCAAGCGTAACGATGAAGGCTGGTATCGTCAGATACCCAACCATCCAGCCATGAAACGCACCAATCAGCGTGCCGACAAACAGGCCGACGACAATGGTGATCACCCAGGTTGCAGGGTTGTTCAATCCCATCCCAAGTACCTGCGGCAAAAGCTCGGTTTGCGTCATTGCCATCACGGCTGACGTCGTTGCAAGCAGCGCTCCAACGGATAAGTCGATGTGTCGCGTAACAATGATGAACACCATCCCGCACGCCATTATGGCCACCGAAACCGTCTGAATGGACAGATTGAACAGGTTCCGAGGCGTAAGGAACCGTCCATCCGTAAAGATGTTGAACCCTATGCACAGGATGACAAACGCGCCGATCATTCCCAAAAGCCGCATATCCAGTTCCAACTGCTGGAACAGGCTGGGTTTTGCTTTTTCCGGTATCGGCTGAGACGAAGTTTCGGTCATTTCCGATCTTTCATATTCAGCAATGGTCCCCGGCCCAGACAGGGCCAGGGACTTTGAAGTTTAGTTACAAGGGGCAGGTCCGTTTTCGACACCCTGGCACAAATCCTCCAATGGGATCCATCCGGCGTCCACAACAACAGACAGGTTGTCCTTCGTGATTGGTACAGGTGCAAGGAAGACCGAGTTCATCTGGGTACCGCCAGGCGACGTCCAACTGGCCGCACCCTCCACGTCGGCGGGGCTTGTTCCCCCACTCAGCGCGACTGCGATTTCACCTGCTGCCTTACCAAGTTCGCGGGCATCTTTCCAAACCGAAACGGTCTGAGTTCCCAGCGCGACACGGTTCAATGCTGCATGATCACCGTCCTGACCGGACACCGGGATGCCTTCCATGCCCTGCGCAGTCAAAGCTGCCACAACGCCACCTGCAGTACCATCATTTGATGCCACGACTGCATCCACATTGTTTTCATTGGCGGTCAGGATCTGTTCCATATTTCGCTGTGCGTTCGCGGGCAACCAGCCGTCCGTGTAGGCCTCACCAACGATGACGATATCGCCACTGTCAACAGCAGCCCCGATGATTTCTTGCTGACCACCCCTGAGGAAATCAGCGTTGGGATCAGTAGGAGAGCCCTTGATCATCACGTAATTACCCTTAGGCATGGCTTCGAAAACAGCTCGGGCCTGCATTCTGCCGACTTCCACGTTGTCGAAGGTCAGATAAAATGCACGGTCGTCTTCAATCAGGCGGTCATAGGCAATGACCGGGATACCTTCGTCGGCCGCAGCTTGAACAGCTGGTCCGATTGCCTGCGCGTCCTGCGCCAAAATGATAAGCGCGTCCACGCCTTGCGCAATCAGACTTTCAATATCTGACAACTGCTTTGCAGAGGATGATTGAGCGTCTGCCGAAATATACTCGGCACCGCCTGCTTCAAGCGCAGACTTGATGGCCGCTTCGTCCGTCTTCCAGCGTTCTTCCTGAAAATTCGACCAACTCACACCGACCACTGGCTCTGCGAATGCGGTCGAAGCCAACAGCGTGGCCACAGCAGAGAAGCTGAGAATTCTTTTCATGTTTTCCTCCCATTTGCCGAGCCATCGTGTTTCGATTCGCGGCTCTCACGAAATTGAATACCATATTTAATTCAGCCGGTAAAATATTTACTCTGTTAGGGCGGCCGGAATCCAAATAGACTGAGGCAAGAACCAGATTCGCGAGACCAAGATGCTGAAAAGCAAAGCTTCTCAAAATGCTGCGGACCAGCGGAACATCACCCGACTTCGGGTGTTGGAACATATCCGGACAGAAGGCTCGATTTCGCGGATAGATATCGCCAGCGCTTTGCAAACCAGCCCGGCGACAGTTACTGCAGCGACAGCCGATCTCATTTCGGCAGGATTGATCAAAGAGATCGAAACCGAACACCAATCCAAGTCCGCCAAAAGGGGACGACCCAGAGTTTTACTTCAGTTGGATGGCGGATCTTATCTTATTGCGGGCCTTAAAGTCGCGCGCCACATGATCTCGGTCATCCTTGCAGATTTCGAAGGAAACGAGGTTACGTCATACAAATATCCGCTGGATGACGTCCGGATGACGCCAGGCGCATTCGTAGAAACCATTCGCACGGCCATAGATCTAGCCTGTGCACAGATCAACGCGACCCTGAACTCCCTGTCCGGAGTGTCAATCGGGATTGCCGGTCTGGTAGACGCTGAACGGAACTTTGTACACTGGTCCTCATCCCTTACCGAGAGAAACGTCGACTTTAGCCAGTTTCTGGAAACAGAATTGCCCTGCCCTGCCTTTATAGAAAACGATGCCAACCTGGTGGCAAAGGCCGAACAACTTTTCGGGTTAGGCAAGGGTCTTAAGAATTTTTTGGTCGTGACGATCGAACACGGCGTAGGGCTTGGAATTGTGCTGGACGGCAAGCTGTATCGCGGGGAAAGAGGCTGCGGAGCAGAGTTTGGCCACACCAAAGTTCAACTGGACGGCGCGCTTTGCCAATGCGGCCAGCGAGGGTGCCTTGAAGCCTATGTCGGCGACTATGCATTGATCCGGGAAGCAACCGTTGCCGATCAAGGCACTGGAACGGAAACGGTTGCAGAGATCCACAAAAACGCGCGATCCGGAGACGAAAGGGCGAAGTCCGTTCTGACCCGCGCGGGCCAGATGTTTGGCCTGGGGATATCCAACCTGATCAACCTGTTTGACCCTGAATGCATTATCCTGTCCGGGGCTCAAATGGACTTGGAACACCTGTATTCGGACGAGGTGATGGCCCGAATCCGCAGCGGCGTCGTGAATGTCGACACCCTCTTGCCGGAAATCAAAGCGCATCACTGGGGCGATCTTATGTGGGCCAAGGGTGCTGCGGCGTACGGGATTGAGCAGGTCTCGATCCTTAAGGTAAAAGAGCTGGCAACAAATGCGCCCTGAGCTTTTTATCCTGCTCGCTTTTGCATCTGCGGCCAGTGCAGAAAGTCGCGCTCCTCAGTTCCAAAAGATTGACATAGGTTCTCATATCTATGACGGCGGCTGGGAACATTTTGTGGGCGGCGGGGTCGCCGTTTTCGATTGTGACGGCGATGGGCTGCCCGAACTCTTTGCCGCGGGCGGCACCAACACATCCAAACTGTTCAGAAACACATCGCGCGAAGGATTATCGTTTCGCGCCGACACCCCCGAGCCGCTTGCCATAACCGGCGTAACTGGGGCTTACCCGCTGGATGTCGACAGTGATGGAATTCTGGATCTGGCCGTTTTGCGCGTGGGCCCCGATTTGCTTTTGAAGGGTGAGCCTGATTGCAAGTTCCGCCGCTTCAGCACCCTTGGCTTCCAGTCGGAGGATCATTGGACAACCGGATTCTCTGCCACATGGGAAACCAATCAGACCCTGCCAACACTGGCCTTCGGAACCTATGTTGATCGTCGCAATCCCGACGGCCCATTTGAAACTTGCGGACCCACGGTCCTATTCCGCCCAATTGGTGACAGCTACCAGCCACCGGAACATCTTGAACCAGGCTATTGCGCGCTGTCTATTCTGTTTTCTGACTGGTCGCGCACCGGGCAAGCGGATCTGCGCGTCAGTAACGATCGCCATTATTATGTGCGTGGCGGCCAAGAGCAGTTATGGGCAATGGAGGAAACACCACGCCCTTATTCTAAAGAAGACGGATGGTTGCCGTATTCGATTTGGGGGATGGGCATCGCTTCGCGGGATTTGACAGGAGATGGCTTTCCCGAAGTTTACCTGACGTCGATGGGCGATCAGAAGTTGCAGATTTTCGATCCCAAAGCCGGTGGTCCGACCTGGCGAGACGCCACCTTCGGCAAAGGCACGACCGCTCACAGGCCGCATACGGGAGGCGACGGCCGCCCATCGACCGGATGGCATGCACAATTTGGGGACGTCAACAACGACGGTCTGGACGATATCTTCGTCGCCAAGGGAAATGTCGAGCAGATGCCAGATGCGGCTTTGGATGACCCCAACAACCTGCTTTTACAAAAGGAAAATGGTCAATTTCTAGAAGCTTCAGTCGAGGCTGGCATTGCCTCTTTGGCCAAGTCTCGCGGTGCGGCTTTGGCTGACCTCAATAATGACGGTTGGCTGGATCTGGTGGTGGTTAACCGAGGCTCGGAACTGGAGGTCTACCAAAACCAGCCTAACACCGAGAATTGGGTGATGCTGGACATTTCTCAAAACAAGTCAAATCGCTTCGCGGTCGGCAGCTTTATCGAGGCCAAAACCGCGTCAGGTATGGAAACCCGAGAAATCACAATCGGTGGAGGGCACGCAAGCGGCATTGCAGGGCTGCATCATTTTGGGCTGGGGGATGCAGAAGCAATAGAAGTTCGCGTAATTTGGCCAGATGGTGAAAAAGGAGCATGGAAGGAATATCAATCGGACCAGATCATTCGCATTGAGCGCTGATCATTGATCGACTGGCAGTCCACTTGGAACATGATCCGGAACTCCAAGGCGCTCTGCGGGATCTTCCAGACTGCCCAGAAAGCTCAGAAGTGCGCTGATCTCCTGATCCGTCAAACTTATCCTCGGCAGATCGCTGCTTCTGGCAATCGCATCCAAATTCTCTGGGTTCGACAATGACCGTTGATCCTGCGCACCAGGGAAATAGGGTAGTTTCGCCATTTCCAACGTGTATGACCGCAGTGAAGCCTCTGGGTTGAGATGATGGCGCACGATATCTTCAAGCCGTGCATAGGCGCCGTTGTGCCCATAAGGGGCCGTCAGCGTTACATTGCGCAACGAGGGCGTGCGAAACGCAAACGCGTCCTCTGCGTCACCAGTCACGCGCAGGCGTCCATCATCTCGGGTATGGCTTTCAAACCGCGCTGCTTTTCCCGGTCCGATCTGCGGCAGCGCAATCGAGTGAAATTTATGGTCTGTTTGGAACCAGCCCGAATGACAGGTACTGCACCCTGCTTTCCCGTAAAACAACTGCATGCCGCGCTGTGCCTCTTCGGGCAATGCTGCTTCCCCCCGCATCGCAAGGTCAAACGGGCTGTTGTCGGCGCGCCATTCGAACGCAATGAAATCTGCAATTACATTCGCAATAGCCGCGAACGTTATCGCGTCCCCAGGAGCGGTTAAGGAAAAACGGTGTTCATATTCTGGGATGGCCGCGACGCGAGCTGCAATCAGATCCCACGCCCCCCCTTCCTGAGTAAGCATCCCTAGACGTACAGCCTGACTGACATCATTCTCGGAATAGTGGCCTGCCATCTCATCCGGCGACAGCACCGGAAACATTGCCTGAGCTGCCAAAGCTGAATTGAAACCTGACCGCATATGCGTGCCCAGCGGCGTCCTGATACCGTTCTCGCGTGTCGGATCAGTTTCAAGGCGCCCATCATGAAAGAAGGTCGTGAATTCGGTTGCACCAAGATTCCAAAGCCCCGGCGAATTGCGTGGAATACGTTGCTCCGGCGGGTTGTCCATGTCAATTTTGCGTCCTGCCCCCAAACCCGCACCCCCTTCGCCGATCCCAAGCGAGAGCCCATCTGACGTGCCAAGCTTGGGGTGGTGACAAGTTGCGCAGCTGATGTTCCTGTTTCCCGACAAAATCGGGTCATAGAAAAGCAGCCGTCCCAGTTGGATACTAGCCAGATCAGATTCAACAAATTCTGGGTTCGGACCGAGGTTCTGAGACGTTGCGGTCGTGATCGACGCAATCACCACGCCGAAAGCAATAATCGGTGCAGCAAACCTCATGCGTCACCCTCGGAAATTTCCAAAATCAAGGTCTGCTCGTAAGGGGTTTCGGGCGTGCAAATGATTGACGGGAATTCGGGGATGTTAGGCGCATTGGGATAACCTGACGGCTCGATGCACACACCGGCGCTTTTGTGAAAGGGTTTCGTCAGGTGAGCGCCAGAGTAAACCTGCGCCCCTGCCTGATCTGACCAGACAGACAACTTCAAACCGTTGGGTGCAGTAAGGTCAGCGACCGGAAACCCATTATCTCGTTTGCAGTCAAAAACGAAATAGTTGTCCAAATCCGTCAAAGCGGCACTGATCGCTTTCGGCACAGTGAATTGCATCTCACTCTCACTTGCATCCACAAATTTGCCAGAGGGAATTCCCCGATTGTCAACTTGAAGATAGCGGTTTGAGGTCAGCCGCAGACAATGCTCGGAAATGCCCGCCGCTCCACCCAGGCAGTAGTAGTTGTGCTGCGCTATACTTATGGGTGTCGGCCGATCAGGTTGCGCCGAAATGGAATAGGTCAAACGCGGGTAGTCCAGCCTTACCCGCACTTCAAATTTAATTTCTCCCGGAAACCCGCCGGAACCCTCTGGGGAAGTGAGGCGCAATATGGCCTCGTTTACTGTTATCCTCTCAAGAGCCCAATTATGATGCGATAGCCCTGCGCGCCCACCATGCAAAGAATTTTGACCGTCGTTCGCGTCAAGCTCATAACGAACGTTTCCCATGTCAAAATGCGCTTGCCCGATCCGATTGGCGACACGCCCGACGATTGCGCCCAGATAATTTTTGTCGGCGACATAGTCCTGCGGGTTCTCGTATCCAAGGATCATTGGCAAACCCTTGTACCACCAGCCTTGAGTTGTGGCTCCGTAGCTAAGCAGCGACACCCGCATATCGCCATCACCCAGAACGACCCTGTCGATCTGAGGAGATATGTCCCGACTTGTGTTCATCGTTTGGCAAAAGGTGCCAAAGCCGAATAATATTGCCGGTAGCGTTGGTACTCGGTTTCGAAAGCATCGACCAAGTCCTGACGAGGTTCGATGACCCTGTCGATTTTGGGAGACGTCATTATAGTGCCCGGGGGTGCGCCAGTGACCGAGCACATTGCCAGACGGGCGGCGCCGATGGCGGCTCCGAACTCACTGCCCTGCGGCAAGGCTAGGGGCGTATTGAGCACAGTGGCCAGACTTTTCAACCAATAATGAGATCGCGCACCGCCGCCAACGGCCAAAAGGCTCGTTGGTTTTGTTCCGGTACTCTTGAGGGCCTCTAAGCAGTCCCGCATTGCAAAGGCGACGCCTTCCATGACTGCCCGCGTCAAATCGGTGGCCTCCGAGGAAATATCCACACCCAGAAACGCACCGCGGATCGCACTGTCATTGTGCGGCGTCCGCTCACCTGAAAGATACGGCAGAAACGTGATCTCTGATGGGCCATCCAGATCAGCAGGCAGCGCAGCAACCAAGTCGCCAACGGGCTGGCCAAGGTTGCGGGAGAGCCAGTTCAAACTATTTGTCGCAGACAGGATTACACCCATCTGAATCCACCTGTCAGGGACAGAATGGCAAAAACAGTGGACAGCTGTTTCTGGCGCTGGAGCATACTTGTCCCTAGACACCAGCAGCACACCCGAGGTTCCGAGAGACAAAAAGCCAGTGCCGTCGCTGATACTGCCTATCCCACAGGCAGCAGCGGCATTGTCCCCTGCTCCGCCAGCAATCACGACTTGTCCGGACACCCCCCATTCTTGCCGCAACTCGGACCGCAATTCTCCGCCCGGATCACTGCCTTCGACCAATCGGGGCATTTGTTCGATGTTCATGTGGCTTTGTTCCAGGGCAGTTTCCGACCATCGCCGTGCACCTACATCCAGCCATGAAGTCCCCGCACTGTCAGACATGTCACTGACGTAATCTCCTGTCAGCCAGAGCCGCAAGTAGTCTTTCGGTAGCAGAACTTTGGAAATTTTGACGAACAGGTCAGGTTCATTTGCACGAACCCATTCCAACTTGGGCGCCGTAAAACCCGGAAAAACGATATTGCCTGAACTGGCACGCATACCGGGTGATTGATCAAGAATCTCTGCTTCTCTCGAAGCCCTTGTGTCGTTCCAAAGAATGCACGGCCGCAACACGTTGCCATTGGCATCCAGAAGGGTCGCACCATGCATGTGTCCGCTCAAACCAATGCCACGCAGCGCGGAAAACGACGTTCCGTGTGCTTCGCGAAGCTGAAGGACAACTTCTTTGCAAGCCTCTATCCAGTCCGAAGGCGACTGTTCGGACCAACCAGGCTTTGGGCAAGACGTGAGAATTCTAGACTCGGCACTACCTTCAACGATACCCGCGTCGTTGACAAGAATTCCCCTAAGACCGGATGTTCCCAAGTCCAGACCGAGATACATTTTCAAACCACCCATATTTTATTTTAGTTACTAAAATTATTTTACGGAAAGATATTGTCAATAAAAGTTTCAAGCAATTTGGTTTCCAGTGCGTTAAACCTTCGCCACTACGGACTTTAGAAAATAGCGTGACGCGGTTTCCTAGGCCCAACTTGCCTATTTTACCGCCATTAAAACCGTTTTTTTGATGCAAGAACGTCTGATTTGATTTCGAAAAGGGTCTCGAAAACCGTCATGTGTGCAAGTCCCAACACGGTTCCAGCCGCCATCTGGCCGCCATGCTTCCTACAATGGCTAGGACGCGAGGCAAATTTGCGGCACTTTCTTGCCACGCGCTGACAAGTAATGGGCGTAGCATGGCTCATTTTTCTAAATTGCTGCGGTGCTTGAGGTTTTCCCCTTATATTCCTCTTAGCGTTTTCACATCTCATTCTTATTCATAAATCAGGAGACTACTATGTCACGTACTCTTGTTCTCGGCGTTCTAGTTGCCGGTATTGGCGCCGGTATCTACTATTATCTCACACAACCCGAGCCCACGCCGGCCGAACAGTTGCAATCCGCGGCTCAGGACGCAGGTGATGCGGTCAGCGACGCTGTTGAATCCGTTGCAGAACAGGCTGCAAACGCGTCCGACCAGGTCGAGCAATCCGCGACCGACTTGGCAAATCAGGCATCCGAAGATGTCGCCGCCTTGGCCAGTCAAGGTCAGGATCTTTTGAACAGCTGGATCGAGGACGGCACGTTGGCCGTTCAGAACTTTGACTATGACAAAATGGTCGCATCGGTGAAGGACAGCGCACTGACCAATGATCTGAAAACTCGCGCGATAGCCATTCTGGATGAAATCAAGGCTTCTCCCGAAGTGTTTGCCGCCAAGCTCGAGGAACTGAGGGCACTTCTTACCCAACAGTGATCACGATCGCCGAAGGCGCAGAGTTTGCCTGCAAATCAGAGTTTCAGGCAGACCTCCTGTAACGTCACCAAGCAGCAAAGTTGACGTTTCGATAACCGTTTGCTTGGCTACTCAAACTTGGTGCCGCCCCTTTTCGATGCAATCTGCCGAGTACAAGGGGCGGCCCTATACAAATACAGGATAGATCATGACCTCCCTTCCCTCGACCATGTACGCGGTTGTTCAAACACATGATGGCTATTCCGAAACGGCTACCGGTCCGACCATTGATGACGCCGCTGACTGGCTGGCAGCAGCCGAGATGCAAGTTCCTGTGCCGGGTCCCGGTGAGGTTCTTATTAAATTGCGCGCGGCTTCTGTAAATCCGTCGGATATTCACTTCATCAAGGGTGAATACGGCCAGCCCCGCGTTCAAGGCACAGCCGCCGGGTTCGAGGGCTGCGGCGACGTAGTTGCAACCGGAGCAGGGGCTGAAGCCCTGCAAGGACAGCGCGTGGCTTTTGTGGCCGCGCAGGCAGGGGCATGGGCCGAGTACATCACGACACCAGCGATGATGTGTATACCACTGCGCCCCGACATCTCGGACGAGGACGGCTCGGCGCAGATCGTGAACCCTATGACCGCAATGGCGATGGTAGATATCGCGCGAAATGCGGGAGATGCCTTTATCGTTTCCGCCGCGACCAGCCAGTTGGGCAAACTGATGTGCAGTCTGGGCCGGGATCTGGGGTTGAAGCCCATCGCGCTTGTCCGCCGCGACAATGCGATTACACCCTTGAAAGAGCTGGGCGCACAGGAGGTTCTGGTGACCTCGGACCCCGAGATGCCCCAGAAACTAACCGCGCTCAGCCGCGATCTCAAACCCCGCGTGTTTCTGGATGCCGTGGCCGACCAGATATCTGAACAGGTCTTCTGCGCCATGCCCAACGGCGCGCGCTGGGTGTGTTACGGCAAGCTCAGTTCGGATCTGCCCAAGCTGACACAGATGGGTCAACTGATCTTTATGGGCAAGCGGATCGAGGGGTTCTGGCTGACGCAGTGGATGACCACCACACCACCCGCCGATCAGATGCGAGTGGTAGCCGAGGTACAGGCGCGGTTCGCCGATGGGCGCTGGAAAACCGACGTTTCCCAGAGGGTTGCGTTGAAGGATGTGATTAAAAATCTGGCTAATGCTCTAAAAAAGGGTGACGGAAAGGTGATCATCACGCCATAGTAGAATAACGCGTCGGACCAAGGAGGATGGTCAGAGGCACCAAAAAGCCGGACAAACCGGCATTGGGAGGTGAATTTGGATAACGCACAGCTGCTGATCAGCGGGCTGGCGAATGGTTGTGTCTACGGCCTGATCGCGCTCGGTTTTGTTCTGATCTACAAGGCGACCGAAGCGGTGAATTTCGCGCAGGGCGATTTCATGATGCTGGGTGCTTTTGTCACCATCGGTCTGACCAATACGGAATATATGGGGCTGCCCTTCTGGCTTGCGCTGCCGATCTCATTGGGGATCATGGGGGCGCTGGGGTATCTGGTGGACCGGCTGATCATTCGGCGGCTGTTCGGCGAAAGCCAGACGGCAGTGGTGATCCTGACAATCGCCCTTGGCTTCGTGATCCGATTTGTCGCCGGGCTGATCTGGGGGCACGAGCCGCAGACGCTGCAGAACCCGCTGGCCGGGAAAGAGGTGCGGTTCGGCGGGCTGGTGCTGGGGATGGAGGATGTGGCCGTCATCATCGTCACCATCCTGCTGACATGGGGGCTGTATGTGTTTTTCAGCCGGACCAAGCTGGGACTGGCGATGCAAGGCGCCTCGCAGAACCAGCTGGCGGCTTATTACATGGGCGTTCCCGTAAAACGCGTGCAGGGCTTTATCTGGGGTCTCGCAGGCGTTGTCGCCGGGATCGCGGGTATCCTGTTTGCCGCCAAGGGTTCGGTCGATCCGACCACTGGTCTGCTGGGGATCAAGGCGTTCGCCGCCGCTGTGATCGGCGGCTTCGGTAGCCTGCCTGGCGCACTGGCCGGAGGGTTGATCGTCGGCGTTATTGAGCCCTTTGCCAGCCGCTATATCGCAGCAGGGTACAGCCAGATTGCCCCTTATGCACTGTTGCTGGCAGTGCTGATCTTCCGGCCCAACGGGCTGTTCAGCCAAGTTCGGGTGAAAAAGGTCTAGGCAGATGCGGATTGTATTCAAAACCAACTACATGCAGGATATCCGGCCGTGGAAAGACGGCTATCAATTGACCCTTTACCTGATCCTTCTAGGCGTAGTGGCCGCAGCCCCATGGTTGCTGGACGATTTCTATTTGGGTGAACTGACCAACGTCCTGATCTGGGCCATCGCCGGTCTGGGCCTGATGGTTCTGACCGGGCACACAGGGCAAGTCAGCCTGGGCCACGCGGCGTTTCTGGCCTTTGGCTGCTATGCAAATGTCATTCTGCTTGAGGCCGGCGTGCCCTTCCTGATCGCCTTTCCGCTGGCCGGTATCCTGACCGGCATCGCAGGTGTGACGGTGGCCATCCCTGCTCTGCGACTGCACGGCATCTATCTGGCGATTTTCACCATGGCGCTGTCGATCCTGATGGATGATGTCATCGTCCTGGCCGAGCCGATCACCGGCGGCGTGGGCGGCAAGTTCATCGGCGGTGTCGACATTTTCGGCCTGACAATCGACCGCTGGGGCACCCCTGCCCCGTTTTTCTGGCTGGTGCTGGCGGTCGCGGTTCTGGTGACGCTGGGCTATATCAACCTGCTGCGCGCGCCCTTGGGGCGCAGCTTTATCGCGGTGCGGGATTCCGAGGTTTCGGCACAGGCGATGGGCGTCGACATCGCGCGCACCAAGATGATTTCATTCGCGCTGTCCTGCGCCGTCACCGGTTGGGCGGGCGCGTTGATGGGGATGTATGCGGGCGCGTTCAACAATGAGACGTTCAGCGTCCTGATCTCGATCCAGTTGCTGATGATGATCGTGATCGGCGGGCTGGGGTCGATCCATGGTGCGTTTCTGGGCGCGATTGTTATCGGGTTCCTGCCGCAATTTCTGTCGATCTCAAAGGAATATGTCGGCGCCTTGTTCGGCGGCAGTACCGTCGCCATTCCGGGGCTGGAGTTCGGCATTTTCGGCATGATCCTGATCGGGTTTATCCTGTTTGAACCCATGGGCATGTATGGCCGCTGGCTGAAAGTCCGCACCTGGTTCGAGCTGTTCCCCTTCTACCGCAAGGACATGTTCAAACGTCAGAAATCCTACCTCAAGACGGAGCGCCTGAGATGAGCCTGCTCGCGTTCGAAAACGTCACCCTGAAATTCGGCGGCCTGACGGCGGTGAATGACCTGTCCTTTTCGGTCGAGGAAGGCGAGGTCTTTGCCATCGTCGGCCCCAACGGTGCGGGCAAATCGACCGTGTTCAACCTGATCTCGCGGTTCTACGACCCGTTTGACGGGGCGATCCGGTTTGACGGGCATGATCTGCTGCAGGTCAAACCCTCGGGCGTGGCGGCTTATGGCGTGGCGCGTACGTTCCAGAATATTGAACTGTTCGAACATGCCACCGTGCTGCAAAACCTGCTGGTCGGGCGGCATCGGCATCGCAAAACCAACCTGTTGTCCGAGGTACTGTTCCTGCCCTCAGCCCGGCGGCAAGAGCTGGAAAACCGTGAAAAGGTTGAAGAGATCATCGATTTCCTCGACCTGCAGGCCTATCGCGACAAGATGATCTCGGGCCTGCCCTATGGCGTGCGCAAAGTGGTCGAGGTCGCCCGCGCGCTGGCCACCGATCCCAAGCTGTTGTTGCTGGACGAACCGGCCTCGGGCCTGTCGGTCGAGGAGACGACGGATATGCGCTGGTGGATTGACGATATCCGGCGGCAAATGGGGATCACGGTGCTGATGGTGGAACATGACATGGGGCTGGTCTCGGGCGTATCCGACCGGGTGTTGGCGATGGCTGATGGTGCGATGCTGGCGCTGGGAACACCGGCGCAGGTGCAATCCCACCCGGCGGTGGTCGAGGCCTATCTGGGGAAAGCCTCATGAACGCGCCGATCCTGACTATCCGCAATGTCGAAAGCTTCTATGGCCCGATCATGGCCATTCGCGGCGTGTCGCTGGACGTACATCCGGGTCAGATCGTGTCGATCCTGGGCGCAAACGGCGCGGGCAAGACGACGCTGATGAAAACCGTGTCCGGCGTGATGGACCCCGAAAAGGGCAAGATCACCTTTGACGGCGACGAAATTCAAGGGTCCGAACCGCATAAGGTCGTGCAAAGAGGCATCGTCCATGTCCCCGAAGGGCGCGAGGTGTTCCCCCTGATGACCGTGGACGAAAACCTCAGCCTCGGGGCCTATACGGCGACTGACAAGGGGCAGATCGACCATGATCGCGAGCTGGTTTTCTCGTACTTTCCGATCCTGAAAGAGCGCCGAAATCAAGAGGCCGGAACCCTGTCGGGCGGGCAGCAGCAGATGCTGGCCATCGGGCGCGGGCTGATGGCGAACCCCAAAATCATGCTGTTGGACGAACCCTCACTGGGTCTGTCGCCGCTGCTGGTGCAGGAGATTTTCGGCATCCTCAAACGCCTCAATGACGAGCAGAACATGACCATGATGCTGGTCGAACAGAACGCCAATGCGGCGCTTGAACTGGCCCATCATGGCTATGTGATGGAGGTCGGCCGCATCGTCATGGACGGCGCGGCGGATGTGTTGATGCAATCCGAGGACATCCAGAACTTTTACCTGGGCGTGCAGGAAGAAGGCGCGCGGGAGAACCGCCGCTGGAAACGCAAAAAGACGTGGAGGTGACCGGCATGAATATCAGCACCCTGCCCCCTCAGACCAAGATCAACGGCATCCAGTTCAACGCCACCCCAGGCCAGCGCCCTGTGCTGGTGGATGAATGCACGACCCTGTGTCACCTGTTCCAGAAACGCTGCGCCGATCTGGGCCACCGTACTGCGCATCGCGAGAAAGATTTCGGCATCTGGAAATCCTATTCCTGGGCCGATTACTGGCAACACGCCAAATGGATCGGGCTGGCCCTGCGCAAACTGGGGCTGCAACGCGGTGAGGTCGTCTCGATCCTGTCCGAGGACCGCAAGGAATGGGCATGGTTCGATATGGGCATTCAATGCGTCGGCGGGATTGCCTCGGGCGTCTATACAACGGATTCCGCCAAGCAGTTGAAATACCTCGTGAATGACAGCGACAGCCGGTTCCTGATCGTCGAGAACGAGGAACAGCTGGACAAGTTTTTCGAGGTTGAGGCCGAGCTTCCCAGCCTGCTGAACGTCATCATCCTTGAGGATGAGGGCCTACACGACCTGAACCACGACCGCTGCATGATGATTGCCGACCTTTACGAGATCGGACGACAGGCCGAGGCCGAAGACCCCACCCGGTTCGACGCCGAGATCGCGCTGGCCTCACCGCAGGATACGGCCTTGCTGGTCTACACCTCTGGCACCACCGGGGCGCCCAAAGGCGCGATGCTGAGCCATGAGAATATTCTGGCCGCCATCGAGGCCGGGGCGCATTCCCTGCCCACATTCGAAACCGATGAGCAGCTGTGTTTCCTGCCGCTGTGCCACATCCTTGAACGCGACGTGTCGGTTTATTTCCCGCTGGCCGCGAAATGCGTGGTAAATTTCGCCGAAAGCCCCGAAACCGTCTTTGCCAACCTGCAAGAGGTCTCGCCCAGCACATTCACCGCCGTGCCCCGCGTTTGGGAAAAGATCTATTCGCAGGTCAAAATCCTGACGCAGGAGGCCACGCCCACAGGCCGCGCCGCCTTTGGCATGGCACTGAACGCCGGGTTTGCAAGGGCCGAATACCTGCTGGCCGGCAAACCGGTGCCCGCTGGTGTAGCCGCCCAGTTCTGGCTGTGGGATCGGCTGGTCTTGCGCAATCTGCGGCGGATGCTGGGGATGGACAAACTGCGCCGCGGCGGCAGCGGGGCCGCGCCCATCTCGGCCGATCTGCTGAAATGGTACTGGGCCATTGGTGTGCCACTGGTCGAAGGGTTCGGGATGACCGAAACCTCGGGTCTGGCGACGCTGAACACCACCGAGGACAACAAGATCGGCACCATCGGCCGTGCGGTGCCGGGCAATGACGTGCGCATCTCGGATGACGGGGAAATTCAGCTGAAAGGTCTGAACATCTTTCAGGGTTACTGGCGCAACAATGCCAAAACCGCCGAGACGTTTACCGCCGATGGCTGGCTGCGCACCGGCGATATGGGCAAGATCGACGCCGACGGGTTTGTGACCATCACCGGCCGCCTCAAGGACATCATCATCACGGCGGGCGGCAAGAACATCACCCCGGCCGAAATTGAAAGCCGCCTGAAGTTCAGCCACTATATCTCGGACGCGGTGATCATCGGGGATGCGCGCAAATATCTGACGGCGCTGATCATGATCGATCAGGAAAATGTCGAGAAATTCGCGCAGGATCGCAAGGTACCGTTTTCGAACTTTGCCTCACTCTGCGCCGCGCCCGAGGTGCTGGAACAGATCCGGGCCGAGGTGGACGCCGTCAACAAGGAATTCGCGCGGGTCGAGCAGATCAAGGACTTCCGCCTGATCAACGTGCTGCTGACCGCTGATGACGAAGAACTGACCGCCACGATGAAGCTCAAACGCAGCTTTGTTGAGAAGAAACACGCACATCTGATTGAAGACATGTACAAGTAGATAAGGGTCTACCCAAAGGGAGGAAAAACATGAGGAACGTGATCAAACGACTGGCGGCCGCCACCGCTTTGACGGCTGCGGCGACAATCGCAAATGCCGAGACGCAAGGTGTGAGCGACGATGAAATCGTCATCGGCTCGGTCAACGACCTGAGCGGTATTTTCGCCGCTGTGGGTGTTCCCGCAACCAAGGGCGCGAATGTGGTGTTTGACCGCGTAAATGCCGAAGGCGGCGTGCATGGTCGCAAAATCCGTTTCGTGGTCGAGGATAACGGGTACCAGATGCCGCGTGCGATGCAGGGCTATAACAAGCTGCTGAATCGCGACAAAGTGTTTGCGATGCTGCAATCGCTGGGCACACCCATGAACGTTGCTGGGTTCAAATTGTTGGACCCTAAAGGCATTCCCAATGTTGCACCCTTAACCGCAGCGCGGCAGATGCTGCAGGAACCGATGGACAATAAATTCACGTCCTTCTCGACCTATTTCGACCAAAGCCGCGTGGGTGTGAAATACCTGGCCGAGCAATTCGGAGGGCAAAAGGTCTGCACCATGTATCTGCCAACCGATTTCGGTGAGGAAATTCTGGAAGGCAGCAAAGCCGGTGCCGAAGAGGCCGGCATCGCCTTTGCGGCGGAAACCACGCACAAGCCAGATGAAACGGATTTCGTTGGATCTTTGAGCAAGCTCAAGGAAGAAGGATGCAATATCGTCACCATGGCGCTGGGCGTACGGCAGGCGATCACCGTGGTTGGAACGGCCAAGAAGATGGGCTTGGCCGATATGAAGTTCCTCGGAACGTCCGCCAGCTTTCTGACCGTTGTGGCGCAGGTACCCGGCGGTGTTACAGACGGGTTTTATGCCGCCGCGTCCTGGCAAGATCTATGGGCGCGCGCGGATGAGCCTGCCCCGGCCGCCTTCATCGAAGAATACAAAGCCGCGACCGGCGAAGACCCGGTTGGCTTTTCCATGCTGGGCTATTCGGCCGCCGAAATGATGGTCAAGGCGCTCGAGGCCGCCGGCCCCGACCTGACTCATGAAAGCTTTATCGCCGCAATGGAATCTCTGGACTATCAGGACGAGCTGGTTGGCAACCATATCACCTACGGCCCCGATGATCACCAGGGCGCAGACTCGGTCTATGTGAGCGTTGTAGAGGACGGCGCATGGAAGATCGTCTACGAAGAGTGAAACACCGGTAGATGTAAACCAACAAAGGGCCCGTTCATGCGGGCCCTTTTCAAATAGTCGCCACATGTGGCTGGTGTTTCTCGCTCGACATCGACAGTCGAACCTCGAAGTTCCGTTGATCCTTTGATCCTTTGATCCTTTGATCCTTTGATCCTTTGATCCTTTGATCCTTTGATCCTTTGATAGAGACCGAACAAAAGCTTTTCCCAAAAGCCCGTAATTTTTCCGAAAAATTAAATGCATGGGAATTTCCAAAATGGAAACACCCAATCTTTTCAACGCGGTTTTAGCGGAATAATGGCGCACCTGAGAGGAATCAAAGTTATCTTTGAGCTCCTTTTACCCCTTTGTTTCATAAAGATTTTATTCTACTCTCGTGGCGCACAACAGGAATTAGGCCCACAAATAGGCCCACGAGATGAGCAAAAGAAACACAGCAATTCACCGGTTGAAAGACTCTCAGCTTAGGGGCACTCAGAAAGTCGAAATAAACGACGGCGGTGGTCTCTGGTTCAAACGAGAGAATGCGAACAGCGCATCCTTTTTCTTTCGAACAAGGGTAAAGGGCATGCCGACCAAGACCGGGCTTGGCGCGTATCCGGCAATGACGTTGCAAAACGCGCGAGCACTGGCGGCAGACTGTAAGGCAGCAGTATCAGCGGGAATTACCCCCCGCGAAGTCGTGAACAAGTTCAAAGGTAAAGACGTTGACCATCTAACCTTTGCAGAGGCGGCAGAAGAAACCTACGAGAGTAAGAAGCCCGGCCTTCGTGGGAAGAATGAGTCTGGTGAATGGCTGCAAGTTCTGAAAACCCATGCGTTCCCGAAACTCGGAAAGCTGCGCTGCCGAGACATAACGGTGGATGACGTATATCAAGTCTTAAAGCCTCTCTGGAAAGACAAGTATCCCACTGCCAAAAAAGTGCGTCCAAGAGTAAAGGCCGTTTTGACGTTCGCAAAAGCGAAGGACCCGGCAGTAAACATTGACCTTACAGATGCCGCAGCGACGTTGCTGGGCCACCACAGTCATGTGGTTAAACACCACCCCGCCCTTCCCTATAAAGACGCTCCGAAGCTCTTCGACAGCTTGCTTGATGACAATATTAAGGACCTCGCATTCCGGTTTTATCTTCTGACATTACCACGGGGCGCACCTGTTAGATTCATGAAGTGGGGTCAGGTCCGAGACGAGGCTTGGCATATTCCCGGTAAAATCATGAAGAGCGGTCGAGATTTTGTTGTGCCGCTTCCTCCTGCCGCCAAAGCCCAACTGGTTCTGGCACGAAGGCTGGTGAAATCAGTATCCGCTGATGATTTTGTCTTCCCGAATGCAAAGGCGTTCAAACACGGCGTCGTCACAGAAAACAACTTCAATGACTGGCTGAAAGATAAGGGTTTTGACAGCACCTCCCATGGGCTTCGCTCAACATTTAACGACTGGGCAGATGACAACGAAATCTGTGATCCAGTGACGGCAGATTTGGCGCTAGATCATGAAGTAAAAGGACAAGTGCAAAAAGCGTACTGGCGGAGCACTCGCTTTAAGCAACGGTTTGAAGTTATGGAAAAGTGGGGGCTTTTCGTGTCAGGGGGATTTACCATTGCTAGCCCGCTGATTGTTCGAAACGATGACGACGGTAATGACTGGTCGGTTTCGCTTTCGGATATTCTTTCAGAGCAAGAGGCCTTGGCATCAAGCAAAAAGCGCAAGTCGAATGCCGCCTTCAATAGCGACAAGCAGGCTCTTGCCCAATGGTTGCGCGAGGATGTGGTGGAAACTATTCAAACAGTTACAGGCCAACGTTAAACTGTTTCAATGGACCAATAGAGTCTCGACCGTCACATTTTGCGTGATTCGTTTTTGTGTGCTAAGATGTGTCAAGAGAAAATTCCCCTCACACATCGGAAACACTAAAATGGCTATCGACAATCTGACGTCGTTCAAAAAGTTGATCAACGGCGAAAACAACCAAGAAATGAAAACGTGCGCTCAGGAAGCCGCTGCAAACGTCATCGCGCAGGCTGCGCAACAAGGCATTCAGATGACCGTTGATGAGGCGTACAGCCTTCCGTCCTTGCGTTTGCAAGTCATGCTGAACGAAAGCGAACCCGTTGGCGACTGGATTGCGGAAGCTGAGGCCCATGGGCTGGAAAGCTTCCGTGCGGCTGCGGAAGAAAAAGCGCTTATGTCTGCCGTTGCCGATAATAAAAACAGCGATCACGCCCAAGCTGTTGAAGCGCTGGAAGCTGAGCTTTCCAAAATGTCACCCAGTGAGCGCATGGCCCGTGGTCGCGCGCTTGGTCAGCGCCTCCCCGGCCCGAAGACCGGCAAACAGAGGGCACCGATGACACCCGACGAAAAAGCCCACGCGCTGGCAGAAATGGAACGCTTGCCTGCCAGTATGAAAATGGCGCGGTATCGCGAGGTTTTCGGATGAAATACGTTAGCAATTCGGACATGGCGGAAGCTCTGGGAGTCGACTTGCCCACGTTTTCGAAGTTTTTGCGGGTTGCTGGACGCCCGCAAGCGCCCACGGAATCAATCCGGTCACGCCGGTCTGCATGGCAAGAGCGCGGCGTTCCAGTGAATGTCGCTGTTGACTTCCTGTATCGTCACAGCCGCCACTTCGGGGCAAAAGCTGAGGCCCGGTTGCGGGGATTGGCGCGCCCTGCGGTTCGCGAGGCAGTGTGATGACTGGCGTCAATGCTGAGGCGGCAACCGATGGCACGTAGCAAGTACGATTGCCCAGACGGATCACTGCCGCCGGATGACCCGGAGGCGGAAGCGTTTTGCGTGTATGTTGGTGTGCATCAAATGGGCCTGCAAGACGCATATTGCGCTGCCCGTGGCGTGCCGAAGTCCGACTCCGCGCGGGTTCAGGCGACCCGTTGGAAATCCTACTACGCAGTGCGGATTGAATTCCTTCGCGCCGCGCACGCTGCGGCTCAAAATGACGCCCAGCCGGTGGACACTTCACCACAAGCCATCGCGATTTTGCAGCGGGAGATTTCTTCAGCTCTCCAAGAAGCCGCCCGTCAGGCCAAGGCTTTTGGCCATTCCCGGCTGAGCAATCAAATCAAGGCCAGCTTGGTTCGCCATGTCGGGCGCGTCCAACGCGTCGAAGCGCGGCGCACAGAGCCATTGCAGCCTGAAACAGATGAGGGTGAAGTACAGATGTTCGCACACAACATCCGTTTGAATCTGCGTCGCTGTGAGTGCAAACAATGACTGACACCCCGCCAGAAAGCCTCGTCTTTGTCGCAGAAACCTCTCTCGCAGACCTGCGCCAACATCTCCGCCACCTACAAACCGCACCGTCGAAAACCGTTCCTAATTTACTCAAACAAATCAAAGAAATCAGCGACGTGCTAAGCCAAAGCCTCGATAAGCTTTCGGTCTATACAGATACGCTAGAAGGTGATCAGCGCACGACTAACAGTGCGCCAGAAGCCAACCGTGGCCTCTTGCTAGCCGCACTTGAGCTAGGGCGTGCCGTTGAAAACGGTTTCTGTACATGCGGCGGCGTTAGCCGTGGCTGACATGCCAACGACAAAGGAAGAGGCCATTGCCATGGGGTTGCGCCTCTATTGTACCGGCACACCTTGCCCCCGGTGCCATCAAATTGCCCCACGCAGGCTACGTGGCGGGCGGCGCGGATCAGAATGCGTCGGGTGCATCAAGCGGCGCGAACGCCGCCGCCGGTTGCGGCGCATGAATGAGGATTCCTGAAATGACACGCAAAAACCGACTTGACAGCGGGCACAATCCGCAGGCCGTAATCCTCAGCAAGACTGGTGCGTTGCAAACAGGTGCCGGTCAACAATTCCTTGGATTGGCGTTCCCCTGCGATCTGATCAGTTACGAAGCTGGGACATTCGATGTGGCGCAGGACGAAGCCGAATTGCGGACAGCAATCGAACGTATCGGGCGTGTGCTGGGCAAGAGCTTCGATGCTGACGCTGCAATCGCCGACGCCATGCAGTCAGCACCCGTCAGGGTGCGGAACGAATATGCCGAACAATGGGCGGCGCAGGCGCTGGATGTGCGTTTCCTAATGTACTGAGCACATTTCAAGTTGAAAAGTTTTCATTACAATTCGAGTGAGCATAATTCTCATTCATTAAATTGTATGAATTGGGAGGGGTTTGGAAACAAAAACAACCAATTCGACATAATCAAGTGAAAATGGAAATTTAGCTTGCAAGAAAATACTTGACACCGAAACCGAGGTGATTCGACAGGCGACAAAACCGCGCCTATAAGAAAAGGTATGGCCCGCACTCATCGTTGGAAGCGATGTGTTTGCGAAGGAAAGCAAACGGGCGGGCCAAGTAATATCAACACCCGGAACCATAGTGGCAAATGCCGAATGAAGCAAGCTGCGATGGTCCAAAATCGAAGGAAAACAATATCAAATGAAAGGTAATACTGCGCCCGTTTATTCGGGTAAGAAACCCGGCCCCAACGTTATGGCGGCGTGGGCAGAACAGGAACGTCAAGACGCCAAAGCTGCTCTGACAGGCCAGAGGGCTGCCGCGAAAGAGGCAGAATATCGGGGAAATGTCGGTGCTATCGAGATTGACCTTGATGCACTCGATCTGACGCCCAAACCGGCTCTTTCCCCCGACCATCCCGACTATCAAGAACGCGAGCACGAGAACGCGAAGCTTGTTGATCTGGCAGAATGGCGTGAAGGCGCGCGTATGCGCGCAGCCGCAGCCGCATTTGAACTGCCGAAAGATCGACCCACCCCGCCGCCTATGGTTTCGCTTATCAAAGTGACCGATGAAACACGCCAGTTTGCCGATAGCGCCTTGGAGTGCGCCCGCGAACTGATCGCGTCTGTCTCGTCGGAGGATGACGTGCGCGAAGTCTGGCGCGACATCGCCAGCGAGCTTGTAGAGGCTGAGTTTTTCTCAATGGGCGGGCTGAGCGTAGACCCGGACGGTGCAGATTGGGAACCTTTGCCCGACCAAGCCGCCATTCTCGATCAATTCGCGACCGATCACCGGGACGCTTGGCCGGGCCAAGCGGAACAGGAAGGACTCTTTGCATGGAATAATGCGCGCCAAATGCTGCGTCAGGAGAAGTGGGCAGTCCTGAAAGCTGAGCGGGCGGCTGGGGTGCGGCGTGAAGCGGAAAAAGCTGAACGCAAAACCAAAGCCGAACTGCCTGTCGAACTCCGCGTGGTGGACTCGTACCTCCACAAGATCAACGGTCCCGTTTCAACGCATAATCTCAAGTCTGGTTTGCGTGGGTTGATCAAGCGGAACCATCTGGAAGACGATGCGCAGGCGCAAAACCGGCTGGTGGAAGGACTTGTGACAAATGCCCACGTCTCGCTGGGCAGGCTCCCTGCACGGCGGCTGGTGGCGGATGCCGTTAGCGACGTGTTGAAGGAAAACAAGCCTTCGCGCAAGATGACCGGCAACATCATCAATCAAGATGATTTCAAAGATCAATTGGCCTATGCCCGCGCCCAACTGGAAAAAGCACACGCGAACGAGCCGGGAATCTTCCGCTATGGTACTGGTGTCGGGCGTGCCGAGCACGTCGTCGAGGAAGGCACTACCTCCGTGAATGTCCTGAACCAAGCCGGACTGCGGGCCGAAATCAACAAAGTCACCAACTTCAAATCCATCGACGGAAAGGGCGATTTCAAAGGTAAGGCCACGCCGCCGGACGTAGCAAGCGACCTCTACCACGATCACCAGTTGCCTCTGCCATATCTGCGCGGCGTCAGCACTTATCCTCAATTCGACGCGGACGGGGTGTTTCTGGCAAAGGGCGGATACCACGAGTCCGCATATCTGTTCATGCAATTGCCTGATGATCTGGTGTTGCCAGACCTCAGCACCACCCCCACCAAGGCCGAGGTTACGGCGGCGCTGCGCCTGTTGATCGAAGAGTGGCTGGCGGACTTTCCGTTTGATGGATACAGCCGCCGCGAAATTCTGTTGGCCTGCGGACTCGAAAAACCGCGCCCGCCCGAGGCAACAAAAGAAATTCCGCCGTCGCTGGCGAACTTTCTGGCCTTCTTGCTGCAAATGATCACGCGGGCGATGATTGGGAACCATCCCGTTCCGGCGACCCTGATCACCAAACCCGAAAGTGGCACGGGCGCTTCGCTTCTGGTGTCGCTGGTGCAACTCTTGATCACCGGCAAGCCGTCCGTTCGCCCGCCCTTTCCGAAAGATCAGGACGATCAGCGCAAGGAAGTGCTGGCGGCACTTCTGGGAGGCGATCCGTTTATCTTCCTCGATAACGTAGTCGGCAACATGGATAGCCCGGTGCTTGCCTCGCTTCTGACCTCAACCTATTTCACAGGCCGGATTCTGGGCCGTAGCGAGGAGGTGAGCGTACCCAACCAAGCTTCAACGATCATCACTGGCAACAACCCAAGGTTCACCCGCGAACTACAACGCCGGTTGAGCCTCGTGCGGCTGAACGCCGGGATGGATCACCCGGACCATCGGAAAGACTGGCACCTTGACGATATTGAGGAATGGACAACAGGGCATCGCGGCGAGCTTCTGGGGGCGCTCGCGACGCTGGTGATGTACTGGCAAGCCCAGCCGGAAGAGGAACGTAAGCCTTCCGGTACGCCGCTAGCGTCCTATCGTGCATGGTACAATGTTGTCGGTGGTGTGCTGACCGCCTGCGGTTTTGGCGATGCCTTCCAAGCAAACCGCGACCAAATCGAAATGGTTGCCGGGAACGACGATGACGACCCGATGCGCGAGTTTGTAGGGAAGTGGTTTGAAGTGGCTACTAAGCCCGGTAGCGATCTGGACCTTTCTGGGGTATACGCCAAGGATTTGGCGACGTTGGCAACCGCCTATGAAATCGAGCTTCCAGTTGCCAAACATATGGTGGACGACGAGCGCGTCTATAAGACCGACGCATTCGGCAAATATCTCGGAATGCAGGCCGAACGGGTGTTTGCGATGGACGGGGTAAGCCTGCGGATCGAACCCGGCAAGAAAACGAAGTCCGGGAAGCCGTGGGGACTGGTGGTGTCGCACGACGAGTAGGTTCTACACGACTGAAATATATAAGGCCCGCGTTAGCGGGCCTTTTCTTTTTTGGCGGGTGCGATACTTAGCGGCGTCAGCCGCGAGTAACTGTTCTCAGGTTCGACTTGCCGGGTTTTGGCGACTCCCGCCCCGCAGGGTGACGGAGGATGACGGCGGGTGACGGTGAAAAATCTCCGTCACCTCTTCCGTCACCCATTTTTGATCAATTAACACAGTTACTTAATTCGGAAAGGTGACGGAGTGACGGAAAAAAGGAGTCCTAGGTGAGAATCCTGAATTTTATTTTTTGGATGGATTTGCCAAGAATTGGTGCGCAACACCTTCCCAACTTGGGGTGATGAAACCCCTGCGAGGCCAGCCTCGCCAGAAATAGAAAAAAGGGATTCGTATATGGCGGGGGAGACCAGAATCTCCGTCACTGTCACCTCTTCGACGATAAGGTACTGATAATACGCCGATAAATTCCAATGACGGAGATTTTTCACCGTCACCCGCCGTCACGCCCCGTCACCTGCTGTCCTGAAAAGCCGCAATCCGCTATCCTGCTCGCAAACAAGAGGCGAGCATGTTGACCCCGACACTGACACCACATCCCGCAAATCAGGCGATCCGCTTGCGGAATATCATTTGCCCATATTGCGGCTGCGATCTCGCGTCCGACAACACCACCAAAGAACATGTCGTGGGTCGCCGGTTTGTGCCCAAGGGAAAACTGAATGGGCACTGGAATCTGATCGTGAATGCTTGCGGACCCTGCAACAACCGCAAGGCTGATCTGGAAAACGACATATCGGCAATCACACTTCACCCGGAGCATGGCGAGGCGCATCCCGACTATGACGATGCTGCCAAAGCGGATGCGAAACGGAAGGCCGCGAATGCGATAAGCCGTCGGACGAAAAAGCCGGTGAAGGATAGCCACGAAAACATGAAATTCAATGCGCCCCTTTCGGCGGGGGCGAGTGTCAGTTTCAACATGACTTCGCCACCCCAAATCGACGAAGCTCGCGCCTTCGAACTGGCGCGACTTCAACTTGCCGGGTTCTTCAACTGGATCACGTACCAAGAACACGAGCAGCGCGGCTATTGGTGGACCGGCGGCTATCATCCGCTGATGATGGTGCGTCGCGCAGACTACGGCAACACGATCATGACGGACTTTGCCGACGCGGTTGTGGATTGGGAGCCGCGCGTGTTGGGGCATACAGCCGAAGGGTATTTCAGTGTTTGCATCCGACGCCAACCAGACGCGGAATGCTGGTCATGGGCGTTGGAATGGAACGGCTCTACCCGCCTTGTCGGTTTCGTGGGTAACAAGGACGCCGCCCAGACTATGGTGGACGGGTTGCGAAAGCTTGAAATGCACCACCAAGACTTACCTGGTGGCGGGCACATTCGCTTTCGAACTGAGGTGCCGCTTGCCCCTGAGAATGACCGGCTTTTTGCTCCACCAGCTTGAAAGAAGATGCGTTAACATCTGTGTTTTGCGTGAACAGGCATAGGCGCAATGTGCAAGTCGGAAATACAAATGTGAAAGCCCCACAAACGCGAACGATCATTGGCCCCAAGCCGCTAAATTGGGGCACACAAAGGCTGCGACATTTTCGGTAGAATTCGCCGAGCACCGGGCGCGTGAGCGCCCAGAGTCAATTTATTTTTGTAAACGATTTGAAATCACATCAAGGCGCTACCGGGCTTCCATCAGTCCTTCCGAAAAAACAGAGCATTTCCTCATTATCTATCGGGTCAAGATACTCCGAAAAATTCTGACGCAATTCCGGTTCGTCTTCCACGGCGATGGAGAACGTCGCGGCGAATTCACAAATCATTGTTGCACCCATTTTCGCCCAGAGAGCTTGTATAGCTTCCTGTGCTTTGGCGTCCTTGTGCTTGAAGATCATGATGTGTGTCGGTGCGCTCACAGCGGAATCCTTTCAATGAATGTTACGAATGCAGAACAACTACATAAAGCAATAGCGCTATCAATAGGCACGTCCCCAGTGATCTTTGAGAAAACACCGAAAAAGCCTATCAAAAACGGCTGGAATCGACCCTATTGATAGGTTATCATTGACTCTAAAAGCTTATGAGAATCGGAGTGTTGAGGTATGGAGAAATGGGGTTACGTCCGTGTCAGCGTAGACCGGGCCACGCAAGCGGCGGGATGGGCAGACCAAATCGCTAAACTTGAGCAAATGGGCTGTACGAAAATCTACAAGGAAGAGGAAAGCACCCGCAATCGCCGCCCGGTGTTTGAGCGTATGCAGAAAGAAGCTCTTCTGCACGCCAAGAAGGACGGCACGGTGTGTTTGGTCGCAACCAAGTTGGACCGCGCTTTCCGCGACCTCTCTGCCGCTGACGCGGCCATTAACGACATGCCCGATAGTGGCGTTGTGTGGCTCTTGCCTGATGTATCAGATCGCCCGCTAGACCCGTCTGACGCAGGGCAGATGCTCTTAATGCGCCTATTGGGCAGTGTGGCACAGTTTGAGCGCGACAGGCTGGCTGAACGCCGTGCGGTTGGTATCGCAAAAGCAAAGGCGGACGGTAAGTATAAGGGCCGCAAAGCGACTGCGCGCGCCAAAGCCCCGGAAGTCCTGAAACTGAAGGAACAGGGCTTGAAACCGGGGCAGATAGCCAAAGTCGCAGAGATTGGCGTTGCATCGGTTTATCGGATACTGGCTGACGCCAAGGCCGGGGCCTCATAAGTGATCCGGTTGCTCGACATAACGCTTCTCTGCGCCGCGCTCATAATCCTTCTGCCAATGTGGGGCTAATGCCCGTGCCTTCAATCTATCGCTCTGCCCCCACCAGCCCGCCACAGCGGCCCTGACGGGCCTCAATCACACTCTTCCAACCAACCAACCCAACCAACCCGACAAGCCCGTTCAGTGACCATCTGAGCGGGTTTCTTGCTTTTTGATATGGCGGGGTACTGGGTTGATGGTAGCCCGCGTTTAGCGGGCGGTGTTGGTCAGATTGGCGGTGTTTTGGTGACGCCTGAGCCGTACCCTGATACGAGGCCGCGTAGCGCCACGTTGAGCGCCTAACTCATTGCGTGCCTCGCTAGTCGCGGAAGGTCAGGAACGCCGCTCAGAAAACGTCTGGGGTCCCGTCTTGGGGGGGTAGGTATAGGGGTGCCCGGCGCGCGCAGTAGCTGCGCCTATGCGCAAGCCAAATGTTGCAGTAGGTGAACGGGGACCCGCCGGACGTTATGCGCGATGCGGACACGCCTTGCATAGCACTCTGAAGATTCACAAAATAGGAGCATTGTTACATACCCTCAAATATTTCATAGCAGCGTCAAAATATGAACAAGATACATAGCAAACACGACATTGTTTAATAGTGATTTAGGAGCATTCTTTTGAAGAAAGTAGTTTTGGTTATCGGCCTCGTAGCTGGGCTTTCCGCGTGCCAGTCCACCGTGATGCAAACTGGCGCGAGCTATCCACCGATCAGCCCAGAAGATGTAAAGATTTCCTTCGCTTCGACACCGAATTGCGCCAACCCCAAAGAAATTGGTCTCATCCCCCAAGTAGGAGCAAACAAACACGCTCAAAGTCGCGCAATAAATGAAATCAAGCGTCAGGCTGCGTCACGTGGTGCGAACTTGGTTTTGCTGGATACAACGGCAACAAGCCTTTTGGGCGATATGTTGATTGATGCCGTGATGTATCGGTGCTTGTAGTCAGGTTCGGGGAAAAACCTTAATGTCTAAGGTGTTGCAACGCCTAATCGATAGTGATGATCCATTTGAGAACGACTTAGCCAAAGTCTATCTACACTGGCAAGATGTTAGAAGAACCCAAGGGGAGCACGCGCGACTTGGCTATGAGCCGCGAGACATCAATGCCCGAGGAACCATTGAGGTCGTTTCAAGGCGCGTATTGAACGCGTCCCAAGGATTTGAGGAAATTGATCCTAAAAAGAGCTATGAAGCGCTTGTTCTAAAGTACCCCGAAAAATTCTCCAGCGAAGTTGTTTCAGCAGCGCAAGAGCGATTGAAACTTGGGCCGAGTAGAGCGCGTTCCTTTCGCCAACAGGATATCCAATTCTTCGTCAAGTCCCGCGCAATCGAGCTATTCGAAGAAAGTGGCGTCCAACCATTGGCAGAAAGCTGGGCTGGGCGTGAGGCAACACTTCCCGAACTTCACAAGGAGAATAGCTATGCAGACGAATTCCTGTTCAAAGGTTTTCGGGGGCTTGTATGGTTGCATGAACAAGAACAGGACGGCGAGCGCGGACGGGGGTTAACGGCCGTGATCGAATTTGGCCCCATGCAGCCGGGGCGACGTGCACAGGTACTTGATGCGGTGTTTTTTGAGCATCCTGTGGGAAAAGAACTTCTGGAAGCGCACAAAGATGATGGGAGTTTCATTTCCCAGATTGGCGCGAGCCGCCATAGCCGCATTTGGCCGATTTCAGAAGATGACGTGGACGTACTGCTATCAGCAGTACGACAGAAAGTTCATAAGATTGCCGAGTACGAGAACCAGACCCCAGACCTTGAGGACGCCCTGAATCTTGAGGCTATCGAAGATAAAACAGTCCTGCGCCAAGTAGTCTTGCGCCACTATCAAGGTGCGTTTCGGAAGGCGCTTTTGGCGCAACGCCCAAACTGTTGTGCGATTACCGGCACCAGTGAGGTTTCGGTACTCGAAGCCGCCCACATCATCCCGTATGCAGAGAGATTTGCTGACCGTGACAAACCGGAAAATGGCCTGTTATTGCGAAGCGACATTCACAAACTTTTCGACGCGCACCTTATCTCTATCAACCCGGAGACTAAGGAGGTTGAAGTGTCCGAACGCATCGGATCGCAAGACTACCTACGCCTGCGTGGCAACGTTGTCGAAGACGCTGTATCAGGTAAGAGCCTGTCGTATCACTTCGATAAATTCTGTAGCTCGTAGTTTCCAGATGCCTTGGGGCGGGACGGCCAATAGCTAACGGAAAGAGCGACTGTTAGCCGCTATTCGGCGGCTGACAGCGTGCTTTTTGATTTCCGATCATAGTTTGACTGACCGTCAAGCATTTTCACAAACGCTTCATTGCGATTGCTCGCCCGGTCTACTAATCGGTCGAATGCAAGGACCTCGATTATCAGGTTCAGTTCCTTATAATACCGGTAAGCCATCTGACCTCCAAAATTGGTCAAAATGAAATCTTCGATTTTTAAGTAACGCTCAAGTTTGTCGTTCCAATCAGCCAAGATGTACCCGCGAACCATTGATGTTTCTTCTATGACCCTTTCGCGCCCGCCGGAATCTATAATCTTACCCCGCTCGCGAATGTCCATAATTTGGTTTTTCAGTTGGTCTACTGGATTTTTGGTGTCGGATTCTTTGGAGCTATCGTAATCTTTCTTTTGAGGTCGTTTCATCTCAACAACCATAAGCTCATTTTCATTATTTATGAGCAAATCATGGGCAAAATCGCCTTTCCTACGCGCGTTACCTTCGGGTGTCCGGTCGCTGGAAATATATCTGGCATAGGCCAAGTCATCGTCTATCAACCAAAGGTTATGCGATGAATAATCAATCTGCTCACTGTCCCGATAGCGTGGGTAAATCAGTTGATGTACCCTGTCTTCTGTTGCAAGCCCGTCTTCATCCCGGTTGAGTAACTGCCGGAAGATTTGAATGACGTGGTTGCGGTAGGCGACATAAACGGCGAGCGCCTCTTTGGCGTCTTCCGGTATCTTGTTTCTGACCACGTTTACAAGATCATCTATGCTGGCGTCTTCGCTCAATTTCGTGAAGTCAAACTTCTGCCGAAAACGTTCCACGAAAAGGTCTTGTGCAAGTTGTTCGCGCGTTTCGGTAATACCACGTTTTTTCACGAAATCTTCGCTACTTTTGCCACCCAGCCCGCGTCGCAAAAGCGGATCAATGGCAATAAGATGGTCAACCTGATCCTTCATTTTTGTCCTGCGACCAGATGTGTAGGCTTTCTCCAACTCAAGAATATGCGCTTTGGCAAGTACTATCAGATGTTCCTTAATGGTCTTCTTTTTCTTGTTATGTTCGATTTTGCCGTGAAGGTTTGTGATACGGTCGCGCGACTGCGACGACTTGAAAAAATCACTTGAGACAGCGACAAGGTAATAATAACGCACCTCATCGTCACCTTTGGTTTCAGTAAAGGGGTTCGCATTTAACCCCGACGATATGTTCTCCAATTCACTCGCGGCGCGGTTATTAGCATAAAAATACAATCTGTGCTTTTTGGCCTGCTCTTCCCCAACCTTGAAATAATCAAATGTGAACTCTACGGTCTCATTTCCGATTAATATTTCCTCCGTGCGCTTTCCGCCCACGGCAAGAGATTCATGGAAGTAGTTGTATAAATTGAACTTAGCGCCTTGGATTGTAAGCGTGAAATGCTTCGGCACTTTCTTTTGAATAAACTCAATTAGAAAATGATCCAGTACCGCCGATACAATGTCTTCTGCGGTGTGGTTGTGCTTCCGGTCTTTCCCTTCAAGAACGAAGTAATCTTCGAAATCCGCCTTGGGTAGCTGCATTAACACGGTTACTCCCGTGTCATGACGATGTACGCCAGCCCCGTCCGCCTCTTTGACGACAATAAGGTTGTCTTGATCTGAAAATGGATCGTATCGGTAGCACCCCTTGGTCATCATGCCGTCAACTTGCTTCTGCCCAGATGAGTAGAAGACTTTGCTATAGATTTTGAACGCCATGAAACGTCCAAAGCCTTTTCCGCCACGTTCGTACTTGTTGCCCGTTAGAGGCGTCAAAAATGCCGACAAATTTCCTTCGTCAAACCCTGCTCCGTTGTCCGCCACAATCACTTCGCGCTTGAGGTCGTCGAAGGTCACATCCAGACGGCCTTTATCTTCAAGCTTGTCTTTCCAACGGTCCTCAATCGAGTGAAAGGCGTTTGAAATCGCTTCGTACATTGGGAAGAGGAACCCGTGGAGGCCGTCAGGTAGTGCTGCCCGTTTAACTTCGGATGCCAAATCAATCGTCTTATGTTTCAACTCAAATGACCTTTCTCAAAATTCCCGCGCGAATACATTGTGCGTTTGTACTACCCTAGCGATACTACCCCGGAATCAAAGGGGCTTTTGCTCCCACGGGTGCTACATATTGCTACAAAAAATGAGGCAGAAAAATGAAGTACAAAATCCAACGCATGGCAAGTATAAACGCCCCCGACGGAACCGAAGCCATTCACTATGAAGTCTGGGACGTATTCAGCGTGGACGGCGAAGAGCGCGTCCACCCGAACCGTGAACGGGCGTTTAAGACGGAAGCTGAGGCTCAGGCGTGGATTGAAAAGCAGTCCGATTGAGTAAGTGACATAGGCCCCCGTCAGGGGGGGGCTGATACCTGATATCTGGAAACTACGCGCATCGAATCAAAACGGGGGTGACTAAGTGGCAAGAGGCCAACACTGTCTTTCGAAACCTCACCCCTGCCCGCTGCAATTGCATTCGGCAAATCAAACGCCTTGTTCCTTCGGTGTCGAATAGGCCCACTGACAGGCCCACGGCATAGCTGATGGTATCGTAATTCACTGTTATACAACAATATTTTTTGATAATGGCGCACCTGAGAGGTATGCGCATATTGTTTGTTTTCATGTGCTTATTCTGGAAACACAAAACCCTGCCCTCCACCAAGTTTCAATGACTTAGGAGGCGTTTTGGAAACTCAATCCCAATCATCAACGCGGGGTGTGATCCCGGTGTAAATCCCCGAACTGCCGCCGTGGTACCCGTCATCAAGGCCCCGCAACTTCCAACCGATGCGGAAATAGATCCGAAGCCAATAGAAGCTGATACCGGGTTGAAACTCGAAATATCTCCGGCCGTTTGCTGTTGCTTCGATGTACGAATAGGACACCCCGACCTTGCGGGGCTCTAATCGGCCCTTGATCTTGGTGAGTTCCCATTCCGGCCCCTGATCGAGCCGCATCCCCATCCAGTACCGCAACGTGTACGCCTTATTGCGCCACAACCAGCGCCGTAGAGCCTTTCTAGGGTTGTCCATATGCTGCGCGGTCGCTTCCTCGGTTAGAGGCCCCTCCCAGCCGAGGTTGTCGTGTGTTTCGAGCCATCGGAATACGAGCGGCAGGCGTCCGTACTTGTCGGAGAAGGCAACCGCGATCGGGACCAAAGGCCAGGGAAGCACCAAGACCCCGAAAAACCAGATGGGCAAAAACAGGAAGAACCGAAGTATCATTTCTTCACCTTTCGATGAAAGGGTGTCGTCTAACAGTCACGAAAGGTATTCAAGGCTGACGCTGTCGATGAACCCCCTCAAGATGTTGCCCCTGTCGTTTCCGATGCGGAACGGGACGCCGACCGCCGGGGCAAAGATATCATACCCAACCGCCAGCGTGTCCGACGCGGGCGTTCCGCCGTCTAGCGTCATTGAGATGTTGGTCCCGACACGGCGCACCTCAAGGTTATGCAACGTATCCACCGAATAGGGGATTTGACCGACCAGGTTAGCGCCGTTCGACGTGTTGGTTACATAGAGCTGCACCGAGCCACTGTTGAGCCTTACCAGAAAAGACTGGTTACCAGTGTTCCAATCACCGATGACACCCTGTCTTCCTGTACTGTCTGATTCAAACGCGCATTTATAGACGAAGTCGCGCGTTGACAGCACAGGGCGTGTCCCGGCCCACTCGAAATACGAACTTCCGTCAAACACAAACCGGTCATTTGCAATCGAAACGCCCGCAACAGTCGGGTTCGGCAGAGTCCCTGTCAGGCTGGTAAACGACCCGCTCGCAGCATTCATCGCAAATGCGGTTTCAACATTCGACGCATCAGGCGTAAAGAAGTCATCGGGGTTGATACCACCACCGCCACCGCCTGCATCAGCGTATTTAGTGAGAATATTTGCTGATATAGTGGCAATCTCGGCGTCAGTCAGTGCGCTGGTAAATGCCAAAATTACCCCGGTGAGGCCGTCAAAGTTTCGCCCCTGATTGAAATTATCGTGCCAAAGCGTTCCGATCCGATGGGTCGACTGCGTTGCCCCGCGTATCGCGATCACCTTTTTATTCATCGGCAATACTGGATCCGCGCCACTGCCCTGACGCACCCCGTCGATAAACAAGTCAGTAAAGTCACTGTCTAGCAGGCGATTTGTGGAGGCATATCCAAGCATTTGAAATTCTGAGTTATCGCTCGGAGGACCAGAAACAATCCCTTGGTGATGGCTGTCAAAAGACGTTTCTACGCCCGTCCGATAGGTCAACAAAGCGATGATCGTCTCGACCTGTATGTCATCCGCCGTCGTTGCAAACTGATATGGGGCATTTCCCGAAATCACGGGCCTCGCACCCCATTCAGGCAGCGTGACAATCTGCATTTTTGATGCGCCGCGTGGCGTTGCATCCAGCGGGCCAAAGGTACCTTTGTTCTGCAAAGAATCAATGGCGCTGCCCGCGGTCGTGGCAGTGTCTGCTTCATAGAAAACCACAGGCTGTTCAATGCCGTTGGGGACGATCACGGGGCTAACTGCTTTTGATGACCTGCGGCGTGAACGTCTGGCCAATAGAGCGCCGTACATCTTACGCACCTGATCCCAAAAGGACACTAACGCTGCCAGCACTACCGCCGGACAAAACCGGACGGATAAACACAGCTCCGGTTGAAAGCTCGATCAATCCATCTGCAGTGAGCGTTGGGGCTGCACTCCCATCCAGAAGCGTCAACGGGAAGAAGTTGGTTCCGTCGTTAGAGACTTGCACTGTCAGAGTGCCGCCACCAAAGTCCCCTGTCGCTTGAAGTGAGGCCCCTAGCGAAAGGTTCGGCGGTAGGCGCTTACCTTCACTGGTCGCGCCGTTTGAAAGTGTCCATGTCGTCATCTTATAACCCTCTTTCTTGGTTTCGGTTTCCGTCCAGAAAGTGTTTCCACCTTGTCACCGCAGTTCAGCAGTTCAGCCCGGTCACGCGCCCACAGGGTTTCTACTTCCCGATCATTCAGCCACCGTTCGGGAATGGCTACGGGATCCGCGCAGGGATCGGCCTGCTTAACGAATGGATTGGAGCCGCCGCACCCTGTCAGGGCCAAGACAGCGCTCAACAACAATAGGTGTCGCATTTGCTTCCTCCACGAGTTTCCGGGTAAGGGCGGCACGTTCAGACGCCATCTTACGCCGTTCTTCTTCCAGCTTTTGCCCGGCCTCGATCTGGGCCAGCTTTTCGGCGCTGTGCACGGCCTCGCATTTGGCAATGCCCTGCTGGTAGGACCACCACATGACGCCGACTTGGAAGACAAAACCGATCGCAAACATGAAAGGTCGGATCATGCTGCCCATGGCTGCTCCATTCTCTGCTGAACCAAGTCACGCAGACGATCACCGACCATGATGGGATCACCCGGCGCGTCCATGTCTGGCAGCCACGTGATGTCCCATTTCCAACGCTGACGAATGCCAAGGGTCGGTTGAATTTCAGCATGGGTCAAAACCGAATACCGGCTGACAGGAATGTCGAAGGCTTCGCAGTAGTAGGCGATGCGATCCGCCAGCGCGTGAACCTGTTCCCGAGTCATCGGGGCCGAGCCTTTGTCGAACGGTCGCTCTTTTGCTCCGGCCATGCAATCCAACGCGATACCGATAGCCCCCGTGTTGGCATTCAGCGTGTGAGACGCAGCGTGGCCGACGCGGTACATGGCCTGTGCTGTCGCGGGAAACACACCGCTATGAACGTTCCCGTCGTGGTCAATGACTTCGTTATAGCTGCGGCGCTCCAACTGAATGACGCCCGCCGCGCCCGCCGTCCAATGCGCGTGGATGCGGTGAAGCCCTGAAGGATGGAACAGATCCGGCAAACGCCGCCCTTCACGCTCTCTCAGCGCCCCGGAGATAGCCGCGCGGGTCTTTGGCCCCATCATGCCATCAATCTCACCTGGAGAATGACCTAGAGCGGCGCAGCGGGCCTGTATGTCACGGATGGAAAACGTCATATCACTGCCCCTTGATCTGCTTTGCGTATGCGTCCAGCCCCATAGCTGCGGTCAGGAAGGCCACGGCGAACGGTGTCAGGTATTTGCCAACATCAATCGCCGCTGCATCCGGGGCTAAAATGCCGTAGGAAAAGCACCCGACGACAAAGCCACCAAAGGCCCATGCGGTCTCACGTTTGCCTGTTTTTTCCATGGTCAGTGCTCCCCGATCATGAGCAATTCGCGGATCAGATCGTTGGTCTGCCCGACCTCTGTTCGAAGGCGTTCAACGCTTTTGTTCGTGTTGCGGAGCTGCTCAACGACGACGACGACACTCTCTCGCCCGTTAACGATCGAGGCTTGGTTCCGCTTCACATCGACCATGAGCGAGAGGGTGTCTTTCTCGACTTCGTTCATGCGTGTGTTCATGGACGCGGCCCACCAAATCGCCGTCATGCTTTGAATGATGAGTGTTACGATCAACGCTATCGGGACACGTTTATCCAAATGCCAACCCGTATCTTCCATGCATCACCTACTACTGCTGGTTTACGCCGAAAATCTGATCGAGCAGCGCCGTCGCCCTGACCTGATCACCATCTGAGGCGGCAAGCGCCAACCCCTTGAGAGTGTCCGCGCTGTAGTGAATGATTGACGCGGCTGCCCATTCGATTTGCAGGTCGGTCGCGTCATCTTCTGAAATGCTTGCCGTGAAAGTGCTGAACGTATCTGGCCACTCCCCACGTGCAGCCTTGATGGCCTCGGTCTTGGGCAAGACACCCATCCGCCACAACTTTTGACAGAACGATTTCCGATCCAAAGCTGCTACAGCGCGCATCTCATCCAATGTCGGTTCCGGTTCTGTCATGGATGCGCCATCAGGAACCGTCTGACCCAACGCAGAAATGGTCTGCCTGTCACCGCCCATCCAATATTCGGTGCCTCGGTGGTCTTCTACGGCTTCCCACGCGCCATCGCGGTAAACGGCAACCTCACCTTGTGACGTGGCCGGCGGCTGATCTTGTGTCGCAAAGGCCGGGATGTGAAACACGTCTTTTTCAAGCGGGCTTCTGGTGGCCTTATCGGCGCCCAGGTATTCGCCGGTTTCCGGGTGATAATGATAGATGTCCATTCCTGACCCCCTAGAACTTGATGGATGCCAAAAGCGCGACGTTGCGCGGGCGGGTCTCGTTGGCAACTACCGCGTTAACCGGAACAATATCCGAGTGCGACCCATCGAACTGATTAACGTTCGCTCCAATGAGACGATCAAGGGAAGACGACACAGCGCCAGAGCCGTAAATCAGGTTATTGTGCACGCGCATGAAGCTCGTCACCGTAGCGCCAGCGTTGGCTCTCCCCAGACTTGAAAGCCTGAAGTTTTGCAGCGCATTGGCCTGCAAACTCCCGAAAAAACGCCCCGGATCAACACCGCGACCCCCGTCCCAGAAACGCATGAATTCTCCACGAAGATCGGGGATGCGGTAGGTTCCATCTCCATTGCTAGCGAATTGGTACTGACCGGCCAGCCAACTACCGATGCCAGTTGTGAGAAAATTGTGGGTGGCCCAATGTGCCAGAGCGCCATAGGTAATGTCGGAGACCGAAGATCCATCAAGCCTTAGATGCCCCGACCTCGCGGAAGATTGGCCATCGAAAGACGGTCTCCCTATGTCCTTGGAGGCATATCCGGTGTAGTTTGCCCCGTTAGCATTGAAGACCTGCCAAGTCATAATTGACGCATAGTCTTCATGCCAAATCGGTCCAATGTTCGATGTTGGCAACGCCGCGCCCGTCCCGTAAATCGGCACATAGGAGCTAACTAGGTCGGACATGCCAACAGCATCAGTGACCCCCAGAAACTGCGCATAGAACGCCGTGCCATCGCACTGAATACGCGCAAACCTGTTTTGCTTGATCACAAGCGTTGCTTCGCCATTGATCGTCTCTGACCCAGCAGGATCAATCGTCAGATCGCCACCATCTGCACGCACATCGGCATACCAACCGTCGCCAAGCGTGGCCGCCGTGGCTAGAGACAGAGTCATTGCCCCCGTCGCCCGGATCAGCTTTGCCCGGTCAGACACAACTGCGGTGTAATTGCTTCCCCGCGTGACAACCTGGGCCGACATATCGAGATTGAGGCGCGCGGCTGCTTTGGTGCTGCCACCCGTCCCCCCTGCAACGATCGGCCGCAGGGCATTAGCGTCGGCGGCTAAATCTTCAAGCGGGAGGTTGTGCTGAGACGCTTGTGCAACTTGGTTTGTGGTGGCGACATATCCCGCTGGGAGGGAATAAACGCCAGAGCCGTTTCGGGGCATTCGAACTGTCCTGATGGAAATCACAAGCCAGTTCGATCAGAAGGGCTTTCCCCGTATCTTAGCACAAATAGAAAAACGGGGCAGCAAAGCCGCCCCGTCTGGTTGGTTGGTGGCCCTACGTCACTGTGCGGATAGTTTCAGCGTTGCCAGTATATTGTGCAAAACGTGGCCGTCGAGGTCGCCTACAACGCCGCCAGTCAGTTCGAAGTTTGCTTCATCACTCAGGGCAAATTCCAATTGAGCGGCGGCACCCTCACAGGTCTTCGCAGGCGTCGTGCAGATGAGCTTGTCCAATTCCCGCATGCGCATCAATTCCGGGGCACCTGTATCCAGTTCTGGCGCGTCCGGCGCATAGATCCGGTCAAAGATTGCCTTCCGTTCATCCGCCCAAGCCATGTGGGGGTCAGATGCTTCCAGCAAAGTTGCTGCAGCAATACCACTGGCAAGCACGGGAAGCGACGCAGCGCCGGTTAGAATAGAGCGGCGGTTCATGATGCACCGCCTTCCAGAAGCTTGCGCTCCAAAACCCCTGCATCTTCAATCAATTCGGAAGGTGGCATAGGTAGCCCAAGCCTTTCCCACTCTTCCCGAGCCGCCAGAATCCCCTTGGCTCTGCGCACGTCCGCAACTCGGTCCAGTTTTGACTGAATTGCAGCCCATTTGGAGGTTTGGTTATGTGTCATGCTGCGCCTCCTTCCTGAAACTGCCCTTCCGCTTCTAGCGCGTCAGCATGTTCCAATCGCGCCTGAGCCGACTTGCGCAGTTGATCGACGTTCCAAGCCCTCTCATCGGCTGTTAGATGCCCACGCAGCTTGTAGACTGGTTCCTCACCGCTCTTCTTCGGTAAAGGATAACGACCTTGCAGAGAGCCGGAAAACAGATCGCCCTGATGCGCCTCTGTTTCGTCACTGTCATGGTCAAACCGTTTGCTCAGAAGTTTACGAGCCATAGCGGTAAGCTGCTCAATCGTCAGGTACTCAACCAAGCGATCACCAGATGACGTCGCGATTTGGTCATAGGTGGAAACAGCAAGCGCGCGAGGAAGAACCAGAACATCTTGGTCAAACGCCTCCAACTCGACCTGCATAACGGTCATCACTTCGGAATGTTCACTCATAGCGATTTCTCCAGTTCAGCAAGGTACGTACGCACGTCAGGCAGGAGTGCCGAAACTTCCGCGCGCATCGGGTCAGTCATTTTCTTCGCCAGTTCGGGAGCGGGAATCTTCAAGATGTTGTCGCGGTGAAAGTCCTTAATGCGCCCCCAAACCCAAAGCGGCTCCCGGGACATGGAGAAGTCAGACGGTTTCAGAATCTTGCTGCGCGAAGCCTTGCTTTCACCCGATAACGCCGCTTCGAACTCATCTTTCGGAACCTCGGCCAGCTTTTGAAACTGGTGGGCCGTTTGGCGAGACATTCCAGTTTCTTCAAGAGCTTCGGCATAGGGTGATTTCGGCGTCAACGGCTTTGACGCCGATTTTACGCTCCCTCCTTTCGAGGTCTCTGCGCGAGCAAGATCCTTCAACAACTCCCCTGCCCTACGTTCCGCACGCAGACGAATGTTGCAGGCTTCGATCTCGGCAGCTTTGTTCCTAGCCTGACGATAGTAGACCTCCAGAGCGATGGCTTTGTCGTGGATAGTCTTGACCTCATCCACCTTGGCGCACTCAGCAATGGCACTCACCATCGCCTCATACAGCGCCATTTCGGGGGTAGAATTAACCGTGGGTACATTCATGCTGTCACCTCACTTGGGATCGAGAAACTTGACTGGGTTCCCCAAAATTGTACCACGCCCGCAGGCCTGATCTGCCCGATGCTGAGCATCGTTTGACTTTGGTTAGAATTTTCAGGTAGATTCATTTTCGAACCTTTCATTGTGATGTGTGGTTTCAAGAAGGCCGTCAGTTCCGCCAAGAACTCTGACGGCCTTCACTTTTCCGAAGCTTGCTGCGCCTCCGCTTTCATTGCATCAAGACCTTTCCGAAGCAGAGTTCGGATCGAATCCGCGCGAGACCGCATTCCTGCCGGAACACCCCACGCATCAACTTCAGCTACCAACTCTCTATCCAGATCAGTAACCACTCGAGACATGCTGTCTTGCTGGCTCTTATTCTGGGCATATACGTTCATGATGTCCTTCCTTATACAATTGTTGTGACATCAAATGTACGCATCAATTTCCACTTGTCAACTTTTAATATGACAACGTATCTGACGTGAAAGTAATCAAGGAATATGTAGATGGCAGACAGAGACGAATCCCACTCCGATGCTTCAACAATAAAGCGCAGAGTTTACGACTTGCCCGTGGACTTGGTTGATAGGATTTTAGCTTACCAAAAAAACAAAAACCTCCCTTCGGAGGTAGAGGCCGTAAGACGACTTTTGGACAGTGCTTTGAAGGAAAGCGACACGCTGACCGATCTACTTATCCAACTAGCAATACGACTGGATAACTACGAAGACCCCAACATTGCTGCAGTAGCGGTTTTGGCAGGGCACCCGAAAGTTGCATCAATGGACTTTGTGGATGACCATATTTCATTCCGGTTCCGTGATAAAAAGTCAGACCGACATGTCATAATGTACTCAAAATTAGACATCAGGTTTTCCGACGACAATTCCGTTTATGCGTTACTGCCCAAAGGCCCCGGAGGGCGACTTATTTTGGTAGGTCCCGATGAAACTCAGCCGTACTGAGTGTGCCACCTAGACGCCGTGCGTAATTGTTACTAAGTCTTCGGCATGGATTTTTACGACATTTTCACCGGTGTTCTGTTTGCAAACTTGGTGACCGTTATGTTTGTGGGCGGCATCATCCAAATCTACCGCGAAGACAAGGAGGGCAACGGTCACTCTTGGGTGAGCTTAGGTTGCGCAGCCTTTCCGTTGATCTTGCTGGTGCTCGGACTGCTCAGCGTGGGACACTACCAGCCGTAGCGCGCCTCACCTAGCCCCGACGAACCGGGCCATGACCGCCTAGCCACGTCTAGCCATATCGGGCCAAACCTTGCCATGACCGCCTAGCCAAAACCAAGCTCGCCGGACCAATCCTAGCCACTCCTAGACCGCCTGAACCCGCCATAACGCAACTGCCCAGACCCCGACTCTCCCCGCCGCAACTTGACCGCCTCGACCGCCTAGCCGAGCCGGACCAAACCAAGCCGAACCGCAACTAGACCGCCCTGCCCCGCCTGAACTGACCTCTCCTTACCGCGACCGCCTCGGCCCGCCACGACTTGACACACCGTAACTTGACCGTCTCACCTGGCCTCGACGCACCAAGCCTCGCCCCGCCTGGCCTGACCAAGTCTCGCCATGACCGTCTTTCCTTGACCAGCGAAGGCGGATTAACCCGCTTTCGCCACGTCTCCGCTCATCTGGGAAACGATTTCCTTAATTGGGCTTACATCAACCCCTTGCACGACCGCAACGCCCTCGTATCGGGTGAGCCAAGCGCGCAGAGCCGTAGCTCCTTGCGCCCGCAGTTCTGCCCTTGCCGCCTCGTCTTGTGGGTCAAACGGGGTGTAGCCACCCCCTGACCTGCGTCCCGCGACAGCCGACACCATGGCCGGATACTCGTGAACCTTGACGCTGACCGGCTTCGACTTGCTTGGGGCTTCACTGACCTTGGCCGAGATCCGCAATCCGCTGACCATCCGCCGCGCCAAAGAAATACGATGTTGGCGCGCGGCCTCCTCGTCTGTATCGGAGAAGAACCAATCGTATGCCAAATGGTCCGGGTGCTCGGCCAGCCAGTCGATAAACTCACCCGGCACGAACAGATTGCGGCCCGTTGTGTTCAAATAGTCATCGACGATCTTTTGCCGCTCAGCCGTTGGAAAGCCAGCCATCAGGCGGCCCTCCGTTCGCGTTCCTCTTCCAGCAGCGCCATCAGTTCCATGGTCTCGTCATCGTAGCACTCGGGCGCTTCCAAGGCTTGCTGCTGGACTTCGCGGCCTTCGGTCATAAGATCGTCCCAAGTCGCCTGCCAATCGCCCATGTTCTCGGACCCGGCGACGGCGAAAGTGCCGAAAGAACCTTTGCCTTTTTCTTGTCTGTAGTCACCGATTCCGCAGACCACACCAGCGTTTGCCAGAAGCGAGACAATGCTGTGAACACTCAGGGTCGGAGTGACAAAAGCAATATCGACCTCGGCACACCAACTCGGCAGGAAAGCCCGCGTCCTGATATCCGGTGTTTTGTTCATGTCGGCGCTGCGAACCACGTCCATTTTCAGGAATGGCTTGCCCCAGATACGGATCTTCTGCTCAGGCAGGAAAATCAGTCGATTGACGCTCGACTTGGTGACGCCCGGTGTTTCCAGTGCCGCCGTCGCCATCGCGGCCTTGACGCCCGGTGCAGGAAAGCCAAGCAGGGTTTCGCCCCTTGGCATCCGGTACACGCTTGACCGATATTCCGCCTCCGGATCATGTTTGATTTCTTTTTTCTGCGCGGCGGTTTTCTTGCCCCCGCCTATCAGAAGGTCGCGTTTGGCCTTGGCGCTCATCGCGTTGAAGTAAAAGCCCGTCGTGCCGATCAGACGAAGTGTCACGCGGCCTTGTTTCAGAGCGTCGATTTCAAGATTTTCGTTTTTCTTAACAGCCATCGTTATGTCTCCATCGGCGGGATCAGACCGGCTTCGAACAGCCTGTCGATCAGTTCTGCGATTTGTTCCTTGGTCATGGTCTTAACCATGTCTTCGAATGTCGGCTTAGCCATCACACCGATACCTCCCGAAGAGATTGCGAGATTGAGCGCAGCAGTATGCTGGCGTCATCGCTCGGGTCGCCCGCCAAGCCGAACGCATCGTCGGCCGCAAATTCGGCTTGCGCCAGAACACCCGCCAATGCGCGCGCCTTTGTGTGGCTGATCTGATGAACCAGTTGCCACCGCTTGGCGTGTCGCGGGTCATCTACTGGCCATCCGAAATCATCAGCTTCGAGTTGCTTGACGATATCGCGCCATTCCTCCAACCAAGCGCGGTGCGGGTCAGCGAAACCAGTATTTACCGGCTTCTGATCCTCTACCGCTATCGCGTTTTGTGCGACCCGCTCAGCCTCAGACACAGAAACACCGGACAACCAGTCGGACCATGTGTCCATGCTGACACCTGTGGACCGACGCAGAGACTTCAACGCGTCAAGCATCCGCTGGTCCTCATCGTCGGTAAGATCGGCCCAGCTTGAAACGCCAGCCAAGGCCATAGCGCCCGCCAAAACCGGGATGGATGCTGCGCCGCCCAGAAGGGATCGACGGTTTAATTTATTGGGAAAGTTGAAACTTCCAGTTTCAGGTGTTACATTCACGTTTGAATTTCCTTCTGAACGAGTTGGGGTTCATCGAAAGCCGGTGTCTGTTTGGCGACGTCACCGGCTTTCACTTTTTCGAAGCTTTTGTTCATCTCTAACTGCTGCCTGAGCATCAGATTGATTTGGGCTGTCACAGAGCGGTGCTCTTTCTCTGCAAGCGCTCTAACCGCGTCCAGAAGATCGGGCGGCATGTTCAGCTTGAAGCTTATCCTTTTAGCGCTCATTCTCTTGATCGGCCTCTTTTGACAGCGTCATGACGATAAAAGTGTTCAGGCTTTGACCCCGCTCACCCGCCATGACTTTGCACCTATCCCGAAGACTTGAAGGCAAGCGCAATCCAAATTGCACTGTCCCGGTGCTGTCTCCTGATCTTGTCTGAATGATTGAGTTCATTTGATGCTCCTTATTCCACGGTGGCATTACTGTATATGTCACCGTGGTATTATTTCGTCAAGAAAAAATTTGTGCCACCGTGGCAGCACCAAATTGAGCAAAGTGAAAAATGGCAAATACGAACAGAGAAAGTGACCGCTTCATGCTCCGTCTTCCAGAGGGTATGCGGGATCGCGTAAAGGCTGCCGCTGAGGAAGCCGGGACATCAATGAACCATGCTCTCGTGTTGGCGCTCGAAGAAGCATTTCCCACCGTGTCACAACGAGAAAGTGACCTCCAAGCGCTGTTGCGGATATCGAAAATTCTAAAGTCCAACGAAAACAAATACTCGAAGCACGGACTCAACGAGCTTGAGAAGAAGTACAAAATTCTGTGCGACATTGTATCTGAGGACCTTAAGGACCATCCTCAAGTAGAGACTGGGTTGGATCGCGTCCCGGCTCGAAGTCGCGAATTGTTTCGAAACAGCACTTGGGAAGATTTGAAAAAATGACGACATTTGACCAAGCAGTTTTGGGAATGATCGGCACGACCATAGTGGTTGCTTTGGTCGCCATCCCCTATTTGCTGTACGCCGGTAAGCGTCTGGATAGACAGTTGGGATCCGAGAAGTTCAGGCAGGATGTTCCAGAGTGAATTTTGACTGTGCTGTTCTGTTCAACCGGCGCATAGACGAGCAATCGGCAAACGCGCTCCTATCCACCTTGTTGACCGTACAGAACAAAGGCTACCAGCACCCGTTTGTCGCGTTCGCCTCTGCTGGTGGTGTCGCAAAAGACGGTATCTGGCTGTCAGAGACTATCGAATCCCTCGGCATGACGATCACCGCGCAGGCAACATCAGAGGTCGCCTCAGCCGCTGTTCCCGTGTTTCTGTCGTTCACCCAACGGTTCGTTTCTCCGGGCGTATATTTCGTCATCCACCCGACCTTGATGGCTGGTTCCGCCCAAATGAGCGCCCACGCGCTTCAATCCCTCGCCAATGTTGCCCGGGCGCAAGACAGGCTTATCGCTCAGACCCTCAGCAAGCGGACCGCTATCCCCAACAACGTTCTTGAAGCGGCTACCCAACAAGAGGTCCCGATCAGTTCCGCCGACGCTGTTACCTGGGGCATCGCGCATGAGATCCGCGAGTTTCAGCTTCCAGCGGGCAAGGAAATCTTCCAAATCTAACATGTGGTCTTGAATCTCTGGGGACATTTTCAACTCCTTGACTTTTCAGGTTGGAACGCAAAGGTTTTGCGCATGGATATTGTTGATTTAGCCGTTGCGGTTTTTATCGGAAATTGCCTTACGGGCAGTCTCATCTGGGGTGTACGAAGCTGGGGCAAATATGATGACGAAGCCCCATGGGTTGCATATGTGGCCGTTCTACTACCTATCATCATTGGCCTAACAACCCTTTGGTCTAATGGGATTGTACCACCCCAGTTCGACGGGCTAGCTGCTCAATAAGCTGACGCCTTGCATCGGAAAGCTGCGGTAGATTTTGCAGCTTGCCGTTTGCAACCAGAGCCTTCGCTATCTCCATTTGCCGAGACGCAAGACTGTCATTTAGGTTCGAAGCAACTTCGCTCAAGCCGCGACCGGCCATCGCGCCGATAGGGCCGCCAACGGCACCACCGCCAAGGGTCGCCACCTTCTGCCCCAAACCATCCCCCACCAAGCGCACGGTTCGGCCAATAGCAGTGTTGCCGATCACCTTTTTCAAGGCTTCTTCCTCTTGCTTGGTGAACAGCTTTGTCTTTTTGTTCTTGCGAAGCAGGGATTTGACCTGATTTCGCAGACCGCTCGCGGTCCCTCCAAGATAGTTGTCCGCCTCGTCTGTGGCATTTTCCAAAAGCTGCGTCTTGATGGATGACCGCCACATTGAACGCGCTTTTTTCAAGGCCGATATTGCGGCGTCAGCATCGCCCGCAACCATGTCACCGGGTTGTAGATTATCAATGAACTGGTCGATTTCGTTGACAGCCTGATTTGCGATATTGGCGTTGCGTGTGGGGCGGAACGCGTTATCGACCTCACGCCCCAGAATGCCAGCTTCCCTACGCACATCCTCAATCGCCTTGAGCGGAATGCCGAACTGGCCGGGGCGATCTCCGATCTTGGGCGGCCCTTCAATAGCCAGGTGCGGGCCAGCCTGTCGGGGGCGTCTCGCAGCCTCATCTGCTGCGTTAGCCACTGTCTGCGCTGCGTCGGCTTCTGTCAGCATCGCGGCCAAGGTTTTGTTGATGTCCCGGCCTGCGCGGGGCTTTCTGCCCAATGGTCCGGGGATATTCGGCGCGCCTGCGTCATCAATCCGTTGCCCAACTTGCTTTTGCAGTCGCTCCATGGCCTCTGGCCCGATCTGGGCATCTGCGTTTTCAAACGCCCTGTATTGCTGGCGAGATCCCGCCCGTTGGCTTGCGGCCGATTGTGCGGCCCTCAACGCAGCCTGCTTGGGTGCGCGCTGCAACAGGGCGTCAACAATGCGTTTGGCCCCAGCGCCAACGGCAGGGGCCGCCAGCCCTGCACCTGCACCTAAGAACGCTCCTGACGCCAAACCATCCATACGGCCCTGACTGCCCTCGCCTTCTGCGAATCCATAAGTGGCCCCCATTCCAGCCCCGGCCGCTGTAGATGCGGCTGCCTTTAGCGCCCTGCCCCCTTTGGCGATATTGCCGATGGCACCGCCGGGAAGAAGCGCGCCAAGGACGCCCCCGCCGATCTCTGCCGCAAGTGCCGTTTTGGGGTTTTCCTCTTTGAACTGCTTTTGTTGGTCGCGGTAATGATCTCGACGGCTTTGATAATCTACGCCCGGCAACAGGCTTTCCACGGTCGCCGATGTTTCATCACCCACAAGGCCCAGCGTCATAGCTTCACCGCCGAGATTCAGGAATGATCCGAGTTTCTCGCCTGCGGACATAACGCCGTCATCAACACCGACAATGTTGTCCTTGATGCGGCCCCAGACCGACATATCGGCTTCTGGGGGCTTTGCCTCCTGCCGCTTTTCCCGTTCCCGCTTGGCGCGCTCTAACTGCGCCAATCTCAGTGCGTCATTCATTGGCTGTGCTCCGCGATATAGGCGTCAAGTTCTTCGTCAGACATGGCGGAGAAATCAGGCAGGTTGCTGGATGGTACTGCTCGCGGCTGTCCGGTTGGCATATTCTCCGATTGACCCGTGAGGTAGGCTTGAGCCTCAGGGGTGAGCTTGCCAAACACACCCTCAATGGTGTCCAGAGTATTGATAATGCGCTCCTTGGACATGTCTTGTCGCAACGCACCAAGTTGGGCACCCAGCAGGTCGATTTCCTTCTCGGTCACCTGCCCAAGCCCGCTCGCGCCGGTCGCGCTGGCCCTCTTGAGCTGCTCAAGACGGTCGAACACTACCATGCCCTTGAGAGTTTCCAACATCCCGGACATGTCAGCGGCTTCCTGATTGAAGAAATTCAGCTTGCTGCCAACTACCCCAACCTCAGGCAAGTTGAATATGCCACCTTCGTCAAGCATGCTCCGGATATCTTTAACGGTGTCCATGACCACGTTGCTGCGGGTGATTTCCGTTTGTGCCGCCGTCTGAGATGCCTGCGCATCCTGTTTGCTCGTATCCTCGGGTCCGCCGACAATCGGAGCCATGCTCGCAATACCTTGGTCATTCAGCACGACTTGACCCGTCGCCGGATCGCGGACGTACATAAATCCACCTGGTGCCTTCGGATACGCCGGTACAGGCGCTTCACCGCCTCCCACATTCACCGTGCTTGTCGGTGCTCCTGCCCGCTTATTCGCCATCACCCAATCACTGTATTCCGGGTTCGCCTGCGCATACTCAAATTCCTGCACCGAACTTGGCATTTTAGGCTGCTGCGGCGTCAAATCCTGATACGCATTTGCGACGGAAATGGCCTTGGATGGGTCAACGCCTTGCGAAAGCATTGCCGCCATCATCTGCTGGGGTGAACGCTGCACGGCCTCGGTTTGCAGAATACCCAGATCACCACCAGATTGCGCGCCTGCCTGTGCCGCTTCAACAGTCGGGCCGAGCGCAACGCCGTCACGCTGCTGGACGCTGGGCATAAGAGCCTGTGCAATCGCCCGACGCTGCCTTGCGGCCTCTTGGTCCTTTGCCGCCGCTCTGGCCGCTGACGCCCCGCTACGGGCCTGTGCGCGCGCCTCTGCGTCCCTGCGGTCCAATAGCTGCATCACGGCCGAATCTCGCTGGCTCGGGTCCATACGCCCAAAGATTGCCGCGCGCTGCGGATCAAGCCCAAGGCCGCCGACTGTCTCTTGCCATTGCGCGTCCATTTCCTCGCGCTTCGCATCGACCTGCTTGCCCAGCCCTCTAGCCATAAGGGCGTTGCCAATCGCTGCCAATCCTTCACCGAGATTTCTAGGGGTCGATGACCGCGCAACAAGAGCCTGCGCAACCTCACGGGATCGCTTCAAGTCTTCATAGCTACGGTTTGTATCCCCGCCGAAGATAAAGCCTCGCATCACAAATACCCTCCGCTCAGTGCCCCTGCCCCGAGACCAAACAGACCACCCAGAACTTGGTTGCCTCTGCTCTGGTTCTGCTGCCACGCACCAAGCTGCTGGTTGTAATTGCTGTTAATCAGCCCCGCGACATCGGTTGTCGGGATTGATGACGGCGTGTTCTGCGCGAAGTTCGGCATGCTGACCTGAGACCCGGACAACAGCGCCGTGATTTCGTTGATTGGCTGGTTACGCTGGGCCGCCATCTGCTGCACCGCCTGTGCGTTGCCGTTCAGAAGCAAACTGTTGTAAGCGTCATTTCGGCCTTCGTTGAACGTCCGCATTTCGGCGTTCCAGGCGTCCGACCCCGGCACAACACCTTGATTGGCTAACCGCGATTCCAATTGCTCTTGCTCACGTGCCAGACGCGGATCAAGCCGGGACGCGCCCAGATCATACAGGTAGTCCGATGTAGCGGAGTTTGAGAAATCTGCCGGTTCGCTCAAATAATCCTGTAAAAACCCGGACTGGTTTGACGCGATGTTGGCAAGGTTCTGTTCGGCCTGCTGATTTGTATCATAGATACCCTGCGCCGTATCCGAAAGTTGCTCGGTCGCCGTGAACGTCGGAATATCGTAACTCTGCCCTGTAAATGGGTCTCGATACGTATAACTTCCCGTCTGATCATAGGACAAAGTTGAACCGTCAGCACTCACCTGATTGACGTTGCCCAGCATTGTGTTGGCAACGGCCGTGCCGATGCTGGTGCCGGTCTGAGCGGCGGATGTTTGCTGTGGATCGGGGGGCTTCGGAGCTTTGCTGCTCTTTCCCATGGTTGGCCTCATTCGAAAATATGAAGCCAGTTCGCTTTGAAGGGCTATTCCCCGAATTTTACAGCAAATCAGGATTTCTAGCCATGAACCGCCGGGTGAACCTGCTCTCGCGCCACACCTCATCCGTCATCGTAAACAGTATCCCGTTCTCGTCGCGCCCCCTCAACCTGGGGATCATATACCCGTCATAGCCATAGGCGCGGGCGATACGGCACATGCGTGTGTTGTCTTCGGAAACATCCAGCGCCACAAGCTGGCACCCACATTGGTCAAAAGCGTAACGGTGTGAAAAGAACAGCGCCTCTTGGGTTAGCCATCCGGGCTTTCCGGCCGCCGAGAACACAATGGTTTCATTCTCGGGGCACCAGTCATGGAACACAAAAGCCCCCTGAAACGCTCCGTCCTTAAACGCACCCATGCTGGCGGTGCTTGATGTCTCCCACCCGCGCGGCGCAACCTGGTTAGCGACATATTGGCAAAAAGCTGCGTTCTCTTGTGACCCGGCTTTTGCAAACAACACACTCAAATGATGTTGCCCTGTTCGTAAACCACGTCCATCGCGATCACCTCAAGGTTCGGAGCGACGGGCCGATTGACAGGTAGAATAACGGCAGGCGACAGGGCGGCCCCAAAGCCGGTTACAGACTGCCATTCGGAAAGATAGGCGCGATACTCATCCCCACCCCACCGCATGACACCCCACAAGCCCACATCCCACAGGTTCTGATTGCTCGTTCCGGTTACAACCGGCGAAGATACCGCGCCGATCTCATAATCTGAGAAGCAGGCCAAACCGATATTGTAGGTGTCGTTCGTGCGTCCCCGAAACCGAGCCAGCTTGGACACCTTCATGGATGCATCGCCCTCCTGGAACTTCGGCACCCACAGGCCCGCAAACTCCGACCCCTGATCGTTACCGCCTACCTCGCCCTCAACGATGGTCGACGCGGACGTCCCGAAAAAGAACCGATCGTTAAAGACGATGGAACAGCGGACATCCCAGCCCGTATAGCGGCACCAAGCGCCGGTGCGGGTGTTGGCAACAAAAGCCACATTGCTGTCACCGACGATATTGGGCGTGCCGATGACAAGCTGCGTCAGTTTCGAGTGCAGGGTAACGCTGATCGGGTTGTTCGAGGTCCGGTTTGCAATGGCCTCCTGCCACGCTTCCTCTATCGGATAGGTCAGTGCCGACGCCTGCAGGGCCCCGCGCTCTTTGCGCAGCGCCTCAGATACCGACACGATCCCCTCATCCGTGGCTATGGCCAAATCACCACCGGCGCGGAAATGGGCGTGTTTGCTGACGGGCCTGCCGATAAAATACACCCCGGACAAGGCAAAGTTAGACGACGGATCGGTGCCCGAGTACACGGCGACCTCGCCCAGATCCGAGACGAACACCATTAGGTCATCGATGCCGTCGCCCGCATCAATCGACCAGCTCGCACCAAACAGCAGGTTGCCGCCAAGGTTGAATATCCCACGCAACGGGAATTCGGTCGCGGCCCCCGAAACAGCGTTGGTCCCCAGATACCATGCGGAATTGCTGTTCTTCTCAACGAACCAGAGGCGGTTTTTAAACGCCCAGACATAAGACAGATCTTTGGACGACGGCCCCGTGATCGTCGGGGTGGACCATGTGGTTCCATTATACTGGCGGACGTTATCCAAGCCGTTGGCAATGGTCAGGAAGCTCCCGCCGCTGGTGGTGAACAACCGGCTGGACCAATCGCCACCTGCCAGCCCTGTGACGGACGCGGTTGGGGAAACATCCGGGCTTGATGGATTGGTGATGTCATAAATGGCGTCGTCGGTTGCCGCGAACATCTCGACCGTGGTGCCGCCGTTAAAGGCAAACAGGCTGCGCGGTTCTGCCGCCACCGTGGCGTGTTTATTCGACCCTTTGCGCAAGCGCGCGCCCTGTGCCGTTGGAAAGATGTTGTCCAGAATCTCGGCCGCATCAATCGGGCTTTGCGATAGGTTGGCGTTTTTCATCCACCCACGGCGCGGGGCCGGAAATGTGATGTTCTGGTTCCGCATCAGGCCCCCGGTATGAAATCAGGCACGGGAACGCGCATCGGCTTCAACCCGTCGCTGCTGTCGCCAAAGTTAATCCGGGTCCGGCCTTTCAAACGATTGGCCGTTGTTGCAACCCACGCCTCATATTCCGCCATCAGCTTGTCCGCATCGAAGCCTTTGTTCATGCGCCACCGGGCCACCGTGCCGATCTCAACCGGACGACGGGGAAACAACAGAACATCGCTCGCATCCGTCAGCATCTTGCCCGTCGCGCCCGATCCATCCGCCATCCAGTTCGTAGACATGTAAGACACGGTGATATTCGCACCGGCACCGGGGTTCGGGTACAGAGACAGTTTCCAGTTCTCATCATACCCGGTCAGGCGGTAGTAACGGTTTGTTCCGGCTGTCCCGATGTTTTTGAGCCGGGTCCAATCCCCGTCGCTTTCAATCGGAACGCCCCAACGCCGCGTGGTAGTGGTCTCATAGATCGACGGGTCGCCGAACTGCAGGCGGAGGAAGTCCGAGGGCAGATCATAGTCCTCTGCCCCCGTGCCCGAGATCACCACCTGCTTTCCGATGGGGCTGGGCCAATCAATCCGTTTGGCGAGGTCGTCAATCGTCTCGCGCAGGAAGTCGTCACGGATTTCGACATGGGTGTTGCTCGTGGCGTTCACCCAATTCGACGGCGACGACACCCGGCATTGCCGCGCGATACGATCTAGAACCTCAACAACGGTTGTCATGCAGCGTCCTTGTTAGCGGGCTTTTTCCCGGACTGCTCTTCCAGCAGCGCCATAGCCGCAGCCAGTTGGTCTTCCAGCTCGGTGATCCGGCTTTGCGTCTGCACAGAATTGGCGTTTTCAAGGAACACCTGCGCCTGTTTACGCAAGTCCCGCGCGTTCGGCAGAGCCACCTTGTCTAGCGACCCCTCAGACATTCCGGCCACATCCTCGACCGACTTGATACCGGCGCGGTTCAGCTCGAAAATTTCGGGTTCGCTCACACCCACCCATGCCGTCAGGGGCATTCCGGTCTCGGGCATGTCTTTGCCGTTCTTCCAGGCTTCGTAGTGGGGTTCGATCTGGCTCCACACGGCTTTCATATGGAACATCTTGGTCCCGGCCGGGTCGCGCTCATCGGCAAACTCAGGCGGCGGGATCAGGTCATTGACACGCGCATGGTTGATCGACGTATTGATGGCATGTGCCGGTGCGTAGTCCACGTAATGAACCGTTTTGCCTGCGGCGTTCACCTTTGCCTTGAAGCCCAAAACTCGGATATCGAGACCCATTTTTCTACCTTTCCATGAAACGGGATAAGGGGGCCGCTACAGCCCCCTTTAAATCATTTGCTCATCAGGCCGGCATGTTCTGTCATACCGTCAAGCCACTTGCTTTCGGGCACCTTGTTGTCGATGGCATAGGTGATGGCGGTCTTGCGTTCGCCACCCTTCCATAGCCGCTCGACAACTGCCGCGTGATCGGTTTTCGCCATCGCGATCACCAAGGAAAGCAGCACATGATTTCGCGCGCCGACGCATCGTCAGCAATCGCGCAAACATGCGATGTCACAGCCGCCGTGACGTCCAAAGTGCCGTCTGTGGCACCAACGGGCGTCAGGGCGTTGCCATCAGCACCGGCGGTCAGAGCGATAGCCAGTTTGGCCGGGCCTTGGATCTGAACCCATCCGAATTCGCCATCGCCCGGAGCCGCCTGCAGAACACCAGCACCGATACTAACGCTGTCCGACACGTCCGAGGTAACGACGCTGTCTTGCGCGCCGCCTGCCTGATAGTAATAGGCCACCTGACCGGCGACAGCGGCCACGGAGCCCGCGCCTGTGTCGTATTTGACGAACTTGTAAACCTTGCCGTCATGGGCGCAGTAGTGATCGCCCAGACCGGGCGCATTGCCCTCGTCAAGCTGGTCAGCGGTGTACGTGCGGGTGAGATTTGCACCAATCATGATGTCACCTCCTTACGCTGCATCAAGCAGGACGCCCTGCAAGCTGCGGTTCGAACACACAAGATTGCCCATCCAGTACATCGGGATCACAACAGCATCCTGATTGGTCGGCTTTTTCTCGTCGTCCATGGTCCACTGCGCTTCCTTGTGCTGGATCAGGTACAGATAATCCGTGTTCAGGAAGTACATTTTCTCGGCGTTGGTTGCGAAATTCGAGTTGTCATCGAAAATCACGTCCGCCGTCTTGTATTTCAGGGTCGAGAACCCCTCGGTGGCGCTGTCCTTGTCGGCATAGCGCGCGCGATCTTCCACACCGGCCTCAAAGGTCGAGTAGAAGTCATGCGACATGACGATAAGGTCGGGCTTGTCGTCCCCACGATTGAGCCCCAGCCAGAACTTGCCCATCTCGTTTTTCAGCGTTGCCGTGGTGTAGGAATTGGACCCGGAGATTTCCTGAGCCTTATTCTGCCAGAACGCGAAGGTGGCGGAATTGATGCCCCCAACTGTACCCTGCCCTGCCGTCTGCACGATATGCGACAGGCCGCCCACCTGGTTGTCCAAAGACCCGTCCGAATAGATGTCGATCGACATGTTATTCGCGGCGGTTTTCAGCGCGTTTTTCTTCCGTGCCTTGACCAGATTGATCATGCGCTCTTTGGAACCCATGTTCATGCGGATCTCGCGACCCGAAGCGGTCACATGCAGCGCGGCCTGACGCCATTCGAACTTGGCGGTGGTCAGAACGTCCGACGCATCCGTGTTCAGTTCTTCATAGCCTGCATAGCGCTGGTATGTCTGGTTTTCGGCGTATTCCAACGGCAGTGCGATTTCATACCCGCCGTCTTCGGTCTTGATGTTGCCCTTCTTCTTCATGCGATTCAGAAGCGCGTTGTGTTTGCTCACGTTGTCCGCCAGCTTGGTGGACCAGTTGCGGTCAGTGGTTGTGACCATCTCCGTGAACACTGCCGATGGTGATGCCATCTCTCATGTCCTCTCAACTCCGCATGGCCTTGTCATAGGCCGCCGCCATCATCTGATCTTCTGTGAGTTGGGCGGGTTTCGTGCCACGCGATTGAACATTTGCGGATTTGGCGTTCAGGGCTGCTTGCGCTCTCTGGGGGGCTTCCGTCGTTGCCGGCGGTGTGCTTGCCCGGAGACCAAAGCTCCTAACTGCCATGTCATACGCGGTGTCCAGAATGTCCGTATGGGAGGCGCTGGGGGCCGCTGTCTGCTGCGCCATCTGAACGAACTGAGGAAGGTGCTGCTCTACCACTTGGTAATGCTCTTTGCCGCTTGACCACTGTTGGATCTCGGACTGCACCCGGCTCTCTTCGAAAGATTGCGCCGCTATTCCCCGAATTGTATCAGGATTTGCAGAAGTTTGCAGTTGAGTTTGCAAATTTTGGATTTGACCGCGCAAATCGGCAATCACCGCCTGATCGTTGGTCGGAGCCGCCGGGGCCTCACCTGACAGCGCCTGTTTAAGCCCGTCCAGAGACCCGGTGGACTGAGCGACCTGGATCAGCGTGTTGACGGGATCACGCATAAGCTGGACGCGGGTTTTTGCCAGTTCCATGGCGTCTTGCGCCACCTGATCGGGCGTCATGTCGGCCAGTTCCGGCAAGTCTTTGACCGCGGCGGCCAGTGTATCCCGGATCGGCCCCAGACCCTTCATCATGCGGCCCGCATTGGTCGATTGAACCTGCATCTGGTGGTAGCTGGACAGGATGGCGCTTTGCACTTCGGGTTTCAGGTTTTCCCAATCGTTGCGAATTTCGCTCGGCAAGGCGCTGAAAATCGGTGCTTTTTCAACAACCGGCGTTTCTTCCGGTTCTTCTTGTGTGGCTTCTACGTCGGGTTCTTCTTTTGCCTTGAACCGTCCCTTTTCGTCTCGAGTCGTATCGCCTGCCGCAGAAGCGTCATCCACTTCCTCGGCTTCAACCCCCTCTGATTGCGCTTTTTCCCAAATCGCATCGAGTTGCTGATCCTCCGTCAATTCCGGTGTCTCAACAGGGGTCTCGGTCGGCGCGCTTTGCGGTGCTTCGACTGCTGCTTCGATATCACTCATTTATCATCGTCCTTGGTTTGTGCGGCTCATCCCGGTATTTTTCGGACAGTTTCAATCCACGCTTTCGGGCAAAGCGCTCGTTTCGGATCTCGCCATTCGTGGGCGATCCCAACTCCTTCTGCTCAATGCAGTTGTGCTTTTTCAGATTCGCGTTGTGCTGCTGCAGAGTGCGGATTTCCTTCCCCGTGACGGGGCACGCATAGGGGCTGAACCCCATGATTTGCGGCGTTTCTGGCTTTCGGGTGCGCTCTGCCTCAGTCAGCATCGGTTCCCCCGTCGCCTTGTTGACCGCTACGCCATTTCGATAGACATAAGTTGCCATTGGTCCTCACATGCTAAACGTCAGGGCGCATCTGGAACTGTTGCCCCTGCAAGAACCCTCTCACCCAAGCTGAGCAAGGCTCGGACGGCGGCCTGATCGCCATCCCCATCAGGAGACTCTTTCGACGCGGTGAGCGCCGCCATGCTGGCTTGAAACGCCATTTCCTCGCGCTTCAACCGTTCCTCGCGATCCAGCTTTTCCCGCTCCCATGAGATCTTGCGTTCATCCGCCAGCAGTTCCGCCTGAACCTTGGCCTGGAATTCCTGCAGCTTTCTCGCGGCCTCCCGTTCACGGGCGCGCTCATCGGCCTGTAACTTGGCTGCGTCTGACTGTGCGCCTGCCTGCAGCTTGCGATCCTCAATGGCCATACGAGCTTGAATTTCGCCTTGCTTGGCCGCCATATCCGCTTTGGCCTGTTCCTCACCCGGATTTGGCCTTGGTTGCGCGGCCGCCTTCTTTGCCACATCAATCAGGTTCTCAAGCGCTTCCTCACCTTGCTTGCCCAGATTGAACATGCGGGCAAAAGCGCTGAATATCTGGATCACAGGCTCTGCTGCTTCCGGGCCGCCCTGGTCAACCAGAGGGGCCATTGTCTGGAAATAAGACGCGGCGCCCTGCATGAACTGGCCCATCTCGCCTTTCATCCGGGTCAGATCGCCGCGGATGATGCTATCGCTTTCAACGTCGATGGCGTACTGCATCAAGCCTTGGCGCAGGAATTCCAGAACCATCTCATCCAGCAGCTTCCCGCGCAGCTCATTGAGCCGCCGGTCCGAGAAATGGTTCATGATGATCTCGGTGGACAGCACGAACAGATCCCGGACCATGCGCTCGATCTGACGCTGCATCTTGCGGATGCGCAGTGATCCCCATTGGGTCTTGATTTCCTGAGCGTGGGCGGTCTCGTTGGCGTTGGATGCGCCCCGCACGATGTCAGAGATACCCGTGATCTCGTAAATCGACTGCTTGGTCTGTTCCCGCGCGGTGTATAGCTCACGGACCACGGTTATTGCCAGATCCACCGGCCACCACACAATGGCCTTGTCCAACCCGCCTGTCTGCGCCAGCCCCTCGACGTTCTCAATCGGGATCAGCTCGTTGTCGTCGGCCTCGGCGACCCGCTTGATGTTCGCAGCATCCCCAACAACGGCACCCCGGACCTTGAGGCCCTTCATGATGGCGTTGATGCGTCGCGTTGCACGGTCGGCTTCCTCAGCCAGCGTCTTGTACAGACGAAACGGATTGATTGGCGTTCTGCGTCCGGTCAGGGTGATTGGCTGCACTGGGCGCGGATTGGGGAAGAAACCCGTCAGGCCAAGCGGGTCATCGACCTCTTTCAGCAGCATGGAATTCGACGCATCCACAAAGATGACCTGCCCCTTCGCCTTGTCCCAAATCTCCCAGATCGTGTGCTCGTCCAGCTTTTTCTGATCGTCATCCGGGTTCTTCTGCAGGTCCATGTAGGCTTGGTCGAACTGATCCATGTCCTCGTCATGCACAAACAGGCGATAGGCGACCCACGGAACGTCTTCCCACCGCTTTGCCGGTCCCTCGACATAGTCGCGCCATGCAACGACTTCGTACTGCACCCGTTCGTTGACGGGGCTTTCCTTAGTGATCTCCTGCGAGATCATCTCGCCCGTCTCGGGGTCTTCCTGCTCGACCACCTCTGCCGCGGTTTCAATGTCGGCGTCAAACCGAACACGGATCACGCCCCGACCCGACAGAAACGCGTCCTGCGTCCCGGCTTCGACCTCGATGTCCAGCACGTTGTCGTCAAGCTGGGCCTCTACTGCGCATTCCAGCGTCTTGGCGGCCTCGGACAGTAGTTCATAGTACCCGTCGTCTTTGCTGACGTATTTGACGCGGATATCGGGGATCGGTGTCGAGTTGTAGAGAGACGGGACGATGGTCTCGACATTCGAGAACAGCATGTTGAAGTCGTACTTCTCGCCCTCGCCCGTCTCGCTGTTGCTGTACGCGGTTTCGGCGGCTTCGGCGTCCTTGCGCCATTCTTCCTCGGCCTTGAGACGGTCGTTGATGCGCTGCATCCATTTTTCGCCGCGCTCTTTGAGGTCTTTTGCGTTGATGTCTGCCACGATCGGGGGTCTCGCTCTATCGCGGCCTGCACCGCCTTCCCCGAAATTATATCATGGTGACGGGTTCAATCCCGCTGCCGCTTGCGCCGCCGCACCATCGCGTCAACGGCCTCTTTGACTGACATGTTGCCTTGTATCGTGCCGTCTGCCTTTGCCTTGTATTCCAGATCCTTCGGCTTCTGCTGTTCCTCTTGCGGCTTCTGATCGCGCCATACCAACCCGAGATAGCGCCACGCCGAGCCGATATGTTCGGCCCAATCCTTGACCGGGTTCTCGCGGAAGGTTTTCAGATCGTCATCCCATTCCCGCCGATACGCCCGCAGCCCTTCGATACCCACGGCGCAACGCTCGTCGTCAAACACAGCTGCGTTGATCGCCATACGGCCCGCCTGCTGCCCATCTGCGACTGAGACCTTGGGAATACGGACCGGCGTCCTCTTGCGCTCTCTCAGCCGCTCTATGCGGGTTTTCTTCTGCCCCCATTCCGTTGTCAGGATGTCATGCGGCACATAGTCGTTGCCGTTGTAGCCCCGGTTTTCGAGTTCTTTGATCCAGTCGTCCAGGTCTTCGGATTCGGGCTGATAGAAATCCACAATGCGCAGATCGCCCTTGATGACCTGAAAGCACCAGATTGGGTTGTTCACGGCCTTGCCCAAATCCCAGACAGTGTGGACCGGATAGCTTTCATTGATCGGGACCGTTGTCAGCCTGCCTTGCCGATCCGCGCGGGCCATCTCAGCGCCGTAGATCGCGCCGATGATCGCCCCAGCGAATGAGCAATAATATTCCTGTTCGAACAGCGCCAAGCCGAGGTCGATGCCATAGAGCGCCTGATATTCTTCCAGCGCCTCGGTAAGCTGTGCCTCTGTCAGCGCCTCAGTATCCGTCACCGATGACAACTCGGCAAACCAACTATCTGACCGGGTGGCGAGATCATACATGGCCTTGGCGTGGTTGTTTCCGCGCGGTGTGGTGATGAACGCCGCCGTGCCGTTGCTTTCCTGGATCATGGGACGGTGATAAGCCCACGCCGCCGGGTTGCACAGCGCCCACTCCGAATAGGCTATGCCGACCGGGCCAGAACCAACCGTCGCGTCATATCGGTCAGAGCCGAGCAACTGCCACGTGGACCCCCACACCGTTTCGATGAACATATCGGTGTCGTTGGTGCGTTTGCGGATCTCGGGCGGGAATGCCTCGTCAATCCGTCGCTTGCCCGTGTGGCTGTTGATGCCGTTCCAGATCGCCTTGCGCGCCTGCGCGTATTCCGGGAAGCAATGCCAGTATGTACCGACGCGTCGCTGTGACAGTTCCCGGAAGCCGTTCAGAACGATCTCATCCTTGCCCCATCGGCGGTGCGCTATCTCGATCAGGCGGCGCTTCTTCTGCTGAACCAGTGCCTCATGGAATGCGCGCTGATACCACCGGACGCGGAACTCGAACTCCATTACTTCTTGTCTTCATAAACCGTTTTAAACAGGATTTCCCCGGCTTCGCCTGTGCCGCTAACCTCGACTGCCTTGAGGTTTGGAATGGTCTTATCCAGCAACCCGAACGCGGCCCTGACCTGGCTGTCCGACATGACCGTTTGGCGTTTTACCTTGTCGTAATTTTCCATGTCCGGGTCATCGACAAAAAGCGCATGATTTTGCAGCCTGTTAATAAGCTGACTGGTCTGGATTTTTTTCTTCACCTCATCCGGGTGAAACAACTGCTTTCGCTTTGCCATAGTCCTTACTCCTTCCCCGATATTTTACCGCTTTCCGCTGCGGGCGGCCAAACCCGCGCTTATGTTGTACCTGTAGCGATAGTTGCTGACGGCCTTGCGGGTGGTGTTCAGCAGCTTAGCGATTTCGAGGTCCGATTTTCCCATCCCGGCCAAGGTGCGAATTTGATAGATGACGCCCTGCTGCCTGCGGCGCCCTACTGTCCAAGGCTTTTTGACCTCGACGGGTTCGGATGACACGCCGGTTGGTATGCGCGTCACCTTTCCCTCGGCAATGGCCTCGTCAATCAAGCGGCGCTCATCTTCGGTGATTTTTGCTACCATGTTCACGTCCGGATAACCTTCCTGATCAGGCGGCCAAACCTGCCGGTAATTGCGCTCCACCATCGCGAAAACGAGAACTTATTTTTGCCGTGGACCATGGCTTGGCTTTCCTGCCGTAGGCTGAGTGTCAGTCTGTTCTGAGTTTCGACCAATTGACGCTGTTTTGCGGCGAGTTGGCCCTCGTACAATTTGATGAGGTGGTTTTCGCGCTGACTTTGATCTAGCTGACCTTCTGCCACCATGTTGGCCACGTGATCTCGGTTGCTGGCAATGGTTGGCACAAAGTATGTCGATCCATCTGGCGCGGTGCATTTTAGCTTGCACTCAACATGGCCGACGCCGGAGTTGTTGTATTTGGATGTTTTGCCGTTCTTGCTCATGTCCCTACCTCTGCTTTGATTTTCTGGATGGCCGGCGCATTTCCCGCAGCCTGAACAGCTTCAAGTTCTTGATCTGGTGATACATCGCGGGGCCGTCACCGGGGATGTCCTTCATCCCGAGAACCTTGGCGCGCTCCTCGTCGGCGATGCGCTCGATCTCTTCCACGGTGTCTGCATCGCGCAGCCTGTCCTTGATGCGGTGGCCTTCCTCGATCACGTTCATGCCGCAGCTCCTGCATTAAACTTGTCGACTTGATCACCAAACACATCCCATCCCGGTCTTTTCTGCCTGCTGAACAGCTCAAGGCGCGGAACATCGGGACAAAGTTTTTCGGCAGCCTGAAATGCTTCCTCCGGCTTGCGAGAATGCTCGCGGGCTACACCTTCGATGACAGAACGCACCGATTTCGATGTTTTCGGCTTGCCAACGGTTCCAATCAAGAACGGCTCGCCAGCACTGCGGAGAATGTAACCTGTGCCAAATGCCTGATTGCCGTGGACGGTCTTTTTTGACCAATGGCCAGCGGTTTTGAAGGTGAAACCCCATGCGTCCAAGACTTCGAAAGCCTCACGCAAAAGCGGGTTGCAGGCCCACAGCCAGAGAACGCAATCATGAGCAGCCAGATGACCAACCGGTAGTGATTTTATCCAATCGAGATCTTGGCATTGGTATTTTGCGGAGGCATTCTTGTGCTCCCCGGCCTCGGACCAGTTTTCGAACTGCCAAGGCGGGTCAGCCATGATCAAACCGTATCGAAGCAAGGGGATTTGGCTGAAGTCAGCGTATGCTTTCATCAGAATGCAATCTCCGCCTGCTGGTCGCGCGCCGACACCTCATCAATTGCCTGATATCGTCCGAAGACCTCGGCAAAATCGACCTCTATTCTTGATTTGCGGGTGCCGTAGAGCAGAGCGTCGCGTGTTTTCCAATTGATGATATGAACTCTGAAATCGTGGTTCCCTTCCGGATGGACCGTGATCCCAAGGCCGGGTTTGTTGAAGAACGCAGCGCTATCCGCGATGTCATAGCCCGTTGGGGGCGGTATCTTGCCCTGCGAATATATCTTTTTCGGGTGCGCGACGATTGCGATATGTATTTCCAGGCGCTTCGCCAGCTTCCGAATGAACCTGAGCGCGAAATTGATGTAGTGCGTCATGTTCTCGCCCGGTTGGGGCAGGTGTTCCAGTTCATTCCACGGATCGACCACGATCAGCTTGCATCCATCCCGCAAGGCCAGAACCTTGACCATGTTTTCCAGCCACCCGAGGTGGTTTTCGCTTTCGTCTGACGGATGAACCAACCTCCAACGCTCATCCAAATCCTTAAGCAGAATGGCTTGCTGATCCGGCGTCAGGTCAACCCACGGCAATTTGGTGAGGTTACGGCTCAGTTGATCCCTGATGCGGTGCGTATGGGTTTCAAACCCGATACTGCCGATCCTGACGCCCTCGCTGCGCGACACCTCATCAGCAACCCAAGTGATCAGGGTGGATTTTCCACATCCGGGAAGGCCAGTCCAAACGGATACCTCGCCCAACTCCAATGCGATGACCTTGTCGAACGGGTGCTTGTTGACCCGCAAAATGCGCTGTTCTGACATTGGAGGAACATCCGAGAAGCCAGAAATTGTGCCGCCTGGGGGATCAATCCGCACCGCCTCAACCAGACAGCGGGACAGCTCCCCTTCCCCGTACTTCATCAGGACGTTGTTCGGGTCTTTGCAGTCCTCCGGCCACTTGGCGTATCGCACGTCATGACCGGCCAGAATGTTCGCCACCGCCCGCGGAAGGCTTTCCCCAGCCTTATCGCTGTCACCGGCCACAATCACCCACGGTGACGCCCGCAGTAGATCCTCTGCGGCCGCCAGATCTTCCGTTTTGTTCCCCTGTTCGGTCCATCCGTCCGGCAATGACACTGCCCGCAGATGACCGGCCTGCATCACCGACAAACAGTCAATCTCGCCCTCGGTAATCACGACCGGCTTGTCCTGATCCTGTGAAAGCACGTCGGCGTTGTAGAGCCCCCGGCTCACGCCCTTGGTGCTGAGAAACTTCTTGTCGATGGTTCGGAACTTCGCCGCCTTGAATTCGCCGCTGACCAGATACGGAAACATCGCGACCTGACCCAGCGAAGGATGATCGGTGGCCCGTACCTGCATTTCGGTCAAAAGCTCTGCGTCCAGTTTGCGAACGCTTCTGAGCCATTCCATCACGTCCTGTGTCATCGAAAAACTCGCCTCCTTGAAAATCGCAGTGCCAGCAGTGCCATTGGACGCCGTCAGGCTTCCGTGTGACGCTCAGGCACGGGTCTCGTTTCTTCTTTCGGGTTCCGCTGCATTCCGGGCACACCGTCCGTGCGTTGTTGCCTGTCCATCGCCTGACCTCGATTCCGTTGTCCCTGAGAATTTCGCTTTCGGATTTCATTCATCACCTCGTGCCGCTTTGCGCCTTGGGCCTCTGCCGCAAGGGTTTCCGCCTTGAACCGAGACAAGCCACCATCGAATTCCATGATTGCTGCCCGTTCCTCGAATGCGTCGATGTCGATCATGTGTGGACCTCATTGCCGAACCAGAAATTGCCTGAACCCGCCATGCCTGACCGACTGGGTTCATCCTTGAGGCGTTTTCGAATCCAATTCCGCCAAGTGGCATTCCAATCCAGCTTGACGCCCTTCTGACCGGGAACGCCGATCCAATAATCTCGGAATGTCTCGGCTTCCCGCCTGATGTCTTCTCGGCTGAGCCCCTGTTCGAGCGCCCATTCACCCAAGGTCTTTGGGAGCACCCAGTCGGCAGGCAATCGACAACCTTTTTTTTGTAAAGAACCGTTAGGTTCTTTCTTTTTATCTGGTTCTGGTTCTGGTTCTGGTTGCTTGGGCTTTGCTACAGCATTGCTAGAAGTCGTTTTGTTTGTTTTCAGTGCTTTAGTTCGACCGCCCTTAGAACCGGCACTTTTCCTTTTTTCGTGCGCTTCATTTGCGGCGCAGAATTCTTTCGTCAGCCTAGCATTGCTATAACGCCCACCTTTGGCCTCAAAGAACTCGCTCAAGACGCCCCGGACAGCTTCCTTTTCTTCGTCAGAGTGAGCCCGAACCCGGCGCATGATCCAGTCCTCATCTGCCGGTATCGAGCATCCGGGTGTCATCCAGCAGATGCGCAAAAGCCGGTTATATGCCCCGTCCTCAGCTATCGTGAGATGTGATGTTTTTGCCTCGAAGTCGGCAGGATACATCGGGAAGTATGGAAGGCTCATTTCGCGGGCCCTCCCAAAGCGAGAATGGTCTGGCGCGCGGCGACCCAATCAGGATCTGGCGATACTGCGTCCCGCACAGCTGATAGAATGGTTCCGTACAGTCTGTCTGCCCGATCTTCCTGACCGGGCAAGAACGTGTCCACTGCATCACCGGCAAAGGCTTCTGCTTTTTCGGGGAAGGCTGCGGCCATTCGGCAGAGCTTTAAGCATTGTAAAAACTGCTTCGGCCCGTCTGTTTCGATAGCAATCTTGAAGATCACTGAGGGGCGAATCTGATCTACGGCATCAATGAGGTAGAACAACAACTCGGCTTCCGTTTCAGGGTCGGTGAGATGAGTTATCCCCGCGCCCTCGATCATGCAGCTAATCGGATCGCCCCTGCTCATTTCACACCTCGTATGTTCGAAAAAAGTTCGCCCGTTGGCTTCGCCTGAAAGCCGCGGACCTGTGTTGCGCACGCCCAATCCCATGTTGCCGCTGCGTCGGCCGCATCCAGATCGGGCACATCCCACCCCAGCAAACGGCACCGCGCGGCAATCTCTTCCTTGATCGCCAACTTGGCCTTTGCGGGTTTCAGGTGGGGAAAATCTCGGGACGTTTTAGCCTTGCCCATGAAGTGGCGACGAACAGTAGCGGGGTAGACAGGGATCAAATTTATCCCCCGATTGGCCGCGCAGCCCTGAACGCATCCAAAGAGCTTGATCAAGAACGAATTCGCGTTCTTCCCCCCGATGGCAGCCTCGACTGCCATCAAATCCGGCTGATAGGTCTCAATCAAACCCTGCGTCATGGAGAGGGATTTGCTCAATCGCCTGCTTTCAAGCTTGAACTTGTCAGCCTGGGACATGCCTCCACGAACAAAGGGGGCATCACCAAGGCTGATGGACCAGCATTTGGGTTTTTCGCCGGGACGGCCCACGGTGATCCCGGTTTTCGTTGCGAGGTCCAAGGTGAGTATTTTCATTACTCGGGCCTCGCAAATTTGCCATGAAGATTGCGACAAGCCGTGACATATGCGGCGTGTGCTTCCTTTGGACTGTCAAAAACACCAAGATGTTTGCGTTTACCCCGGATGCAGATCGCAGCCCGCCAGTTTCCACGCTGCTTGCTGAACGTGACCCCTTTGAAACCGGTCGAGTTGTCGGCGTGGGCACCGCTGTTGCGGGCGTTTTGTGACTTGTCCGCCAGCCGAAGATTCTTCCTGCGATTATTGAGGCCGTTGCCGTCTCTGTGATCCACTCCAAGGGCCGGTTCACTCAGAAGAACACGATGCATCAACTCCAGCCGATTGGTTTTTTCTTCCGGCACCCAGACGCTTCTGCCAGCGTAAATCTTTGAGCCGCGTGTAACGGCGCACCAATTCTTACCTTCGACCAGTTGCCGATCTCCGATGTCTACAATGGTCTCGTACCCCCGGGTTAGGGGTACGATCACGATGTCACCACGGACGCTGACAGGGCGGACTTTCATGACTGCGCGTTCCAAACCTTATCTTGGGGAAGGCGCGGCTTATGGCCCTCAGCAACCGCCCGATCTTTCATCAGGCGGCCAATATGAGCCTCTGCAGCGGGCGATACCTTGAACGGACCAAAAGCTTTGACCAGAACCGTCACGCTGCACCCCCACCAAAAGGTGTGATGTTGCCGTCGTCGCCCATGTTGGCGTCAACAGCGGCGTTGAAATCGACCGGGTCGTCGTCGCCTGCCCCGTGTTCTTCCGCGATGGCATTGGCTTCATTCGCCGCTGCCTGTTGGGCATCCTCGTTCGGGTTGTCCAACGGCAGATCCGGGTCGTTGTCGAAAATCTCACGCTCGGCCACGGGCAAAAGCATCTGCATCGACCGCAGCCAGTCCTTGCGCTTGCCCTCGTTCTTGATTTTCAGCCCGGACCGGAATTGAGACAGAGCTTTAGTTTCAAGGCCGCATTTCTCGGCATACGCACCGATGGCCTGCCGCCGTGTTCCCGAATTGGACGCGTCAGACCCTTCGCCCTTCGTCCATTCATTGTGCTTTTGCAGCAGTTCGTCGCCGTTTACAGAAATCTTCTGCGTTCCATCAGACATTTGATGACCTTTCGAAAATGAGGGGCCGGATTGTGACGGCTCGACCCCGTGGCCGTCGTCATGAAAAAACCCGACGCCAAGGGGCATCGGGGTGGTCGGTATCTATTCAGCCGCGCCAAGGTGTTTGTCGTGAGGCGGTACGGAATTCTCGTTTCCGGACTTGTATTTCGGAGAAGCGTTGCCATTTTTTTTGTCAACAGACTTCCATACGAAAGCAGACAAGGGACAGAAAACACCATGACTCTCGCACAAGGTTTTCAATGGCGAATACCAACCACCCGGAAACCGCCCTTGACGCCGGATGTGTCTCAGATTTCTTTCGGTGAAGCCAAGCTCATCAATGAGCCGCTGCTCCCCGAGCTTATCAATGATTTCAGAAGCGGTGATTTGTGTCATGCCGCCGTTATGACAAATTATTTGTCCTTTCTCAAGACAAGAGAAGGGACCTGTAGCAAAATTTCTTGTCAAAGTACCATGTCCTACATGGAAACGAGCGACAAACCTTTCGGCGATATTGCCGCCCGCCTTCGATGGCACAGAGACCTAGAGGGCCTTACCCAGAACGCCTACGCAAAGAAAATAGGCGTCAAACGTGCAACTCTTAACAATTGGGAAAGCGGCGACTACCGCCTTTCTTTGGACGGTGCTATCGCCCTCCGAAAGACATATGGGTTGTCACTGGATTTCATGTACGAGGGCATAGACGATGCGTTGCCGATGACCCTGCGCAGAGCTTGGCAGTCCAGACCCTGAGTTAACCACTCTAAAAAATCTATTGTAAAACCACTTTGCTGCGCACCTTTGCGCAGCATTTCTATTTTATCCATTTTATACCCCTCCGAAATGAGCCTAGAGAATGATTAGCGCAATTGAGGCGTTAATTTGGCGGCTATCTTATTTTGTCTCAATTTGAGTTGATGACAAACTTTTTGTCTTTTTGGCCTTGCATTGACAAATTTTTTGTCTTATCTGTTTCTCAACGAAACGGAGGAACGACGATGCAAATCAGCAAGATCATCGAAGCGGCACAGGTTCAGCGTGGGATCATCCCCCAGACCTTCGTTTGTGGCTGCTGTGGCGATGAGTTGGACCGTGATGACCATATGCGCGGCCATTTCCAGCCTGAGTTCGAAGAAGCCGTTTTCAATCTGTTCGGCCCCAACGTCTGCTTTGGGTGCGCCGACAACATGGACAAGGACGGCGACGATCAAGAAGCGGAATACGGCGCTGATGATCGCTACGACGAATGGAAGGAGGCGCAGGTATGACAAAAACAATCGCATACAAAGGCTTCAACGCAGATTGGACGTGCCGTGGCTTTCAATTTGAGGTTGGGAAAACCTATGAGCATGAAGGCGAAGTAGAGGTTTGCGGTGCAGGATTTCATGCCTGCACACATCCGCTTGACACCTTCGCATATTACGAACCGAGCCGGTCCAAATATGCGCTTGTTGAGATGTCGGGCGAAACTGACAGAGAGCAAGGCAGCGACACCAAGCTGGCTGCGGCGCGTATTGAAATCAAGGCGGAACTGCACCTTGGCGAGTTGATAGAAGCCGCCGTTAAGCACGTTTTTGACGCGGCTAAATGGGTCAAGGGTAGCACGGTAAAGAAAGATCAGGGCGCAGCGTCAGCCACAGGTTATCAGGGCGCAGCGTCAGCCACAGGTTATCAGGGCGCAGCGTCAGCCACAGGTGATTGGGGCGCAGCGTCAGCCACAGGTGATCGGGGCGCAGCGTCAGCCACAGGTGATCGGGGCGCAGCGTCAGCCACAGGTAATTGGGGCGCAGCGTCAGCCACAGGTGATCAGGGCGCAGCGTCAGCCACAGGTTATCAGGGCGCAGCGTCAGCCACAGGTGATTGGGGCGCAGCGTCAGCCACAGGTGATCGGGGCGCAGCGTCAGCCACAGGTGATCGGGGCGCAGCGTCAGCCACAGGTAATTGGGGCGCAGCGTCAGCCACAGGTGATCAGGGCGCAGCTATGGCATCTGGGCCCAATGGAAGGGTCAAAGGCGAAACAGGCTGCATGATAGCGCTTTCTGAGTTCAACGACGCCTACGAGCGTATCGCAGCGTGGGCAGGAGTTGTTGGGCAAAACGGCATCAAACCTGACACTTGGTATGAGCTGCGTAACGGTAAGCCTGTTGAGGTGACGGAATGACCGCCCTTCTTGCCATCATCGCCACGACAGGCGTGTGTCTCATCTTTCTTTTTCCCGGCAAAGCTGCCCTAAACGCGAGGTCAGGCAAATGACCAAGTACATCCCGCAAGCCCCGGATCACGAGTTTTCCCAAGGCGATTTCCGCGCCGAATACGAGAACATCGAAGTCTTGGACTGGCCCATTAACCCCGACCGGACCAACGGCTCCAAAGCCGCCACTCACTACGAACCTTTCCGGTCGGACCCCGCGCGCCCCGTTGTTGATGATCGTTGTAACGAGTACCGGCGCGCAACAGAGAACGGCCCTCGTTCCTCCTCCCCCGAGGGCCGTTCTCAAGATTTCGGCAGGCACTTTGAACGCCTGAACGAGCCGCAGATGATGACGGACCAACTTAATCCCGTCTTGCGGTTTCTACAGGGCGAAGAATGGGCCTGCAAACTCACCATCGTTTTCGGTCTCGTCATCCTGTTTTGGGCGAACTGGCCGTTTTGATTGCCTCGTGCGGGGGATTTCACTGTTCTCCCCCGCGCCTCAACTGGCGGGCGGTTCCATCCCCCAAAGATAGACTGCCCGCCTTTTTTCTACACACAAAACAATGGAATGAACAATGCCAAACCACGTCACAACGAAGCTGAGAATTACGGATTTGGGCGGTGCAAGTCTCGCTGATGTTCGGGCGACATTCCTGAACGACAACCGCAAGGTAGATTTCAACGTGATAGGCCAAATGCCCAATTGCCTTGAGGGATTCGAGCCCCACACAGGCATCATCAGCCGCGCGCAAATGGCGTTGGGCTTGCTTGAAGACCCCACCAAAGACCCTGAAAACATACTTGCGCGGCTTTCTCTTTCGAACGCGCTGCGGGATGCAACCACACCAGCGAAGCCCGAAGATATCCCAGCAATAATTCGCGCGATATCGAACCATACAGAATGCGGCTACTTGTACTGGTACGACTGGGCGAATGACAACTGGGGTACCAAGTGGAATGCCTACGATCAGCCTGACGACGGCTTTGCTGACGACGAAAGCGAGTTCCAGTTTCAAACGGCTTGGTCACATCCTCGCGGCCTGATTGAAACGCTTTCAGCGCGCAACCCAACCGTAAAATTTCAGGTCGAATACGCCGACGAAGACATTGGATCAAACTGCGGATCGTATTCCCTGCTAGGCGGCAAAGTGACCGAGGAAAACATTGCGCCAAGATGGGGTGAGCAAAGCGACAAGCAGAAGAAATCGTTCACTGAATTTGCCTTCAAAGTCTGCAACGGAAACGTAGATCCTGCATCCCACGGGTACGATGAGAATTGGCAGTACAGCGACGAAGTTTACGACGCCTATCACAAGGCATCCTGAGCAACACGCCATGACCCTACCCATCACCGATATCGCAGACGGCCAGCAAGTGACGGAACCCGGCGCGTACCGGATGAGCATGAGTTGGTATCATAGCCAAGAGGTTTGCCCCGGCCCGTCTGTGTCCTCGACAGGGATCAGGAAAGCCGCTCTGGAAAGCCCACACGCGTTCTGGAAGACGTTTGACGGCAATCCGAACCGCTACCCCAAGAAAGAGGAAAGCGATAGCCTGATACTCGGTAAAGCCGCGCACTCGCTGATCCTGGGTGATGAAATCTTTGACGAGCATTTCGTCTACGTCCCCAAGGATGCGCCCAAGAAACCGACCAAAACTCAGATCGCGGCATTTGAGAAAAACGGCTTCTGGTCTGACGCGGCAAAGGACGGCGCGGCCTTTTGGGAAGACTTCGACGCTAAAGCCGCTGGCCGCCTGATGCTGAAAGAGGAACAGGTTCAGAAGATTTTCTACATGGCGGAAAACCTGAACGCTAATCCGCTGGCCGTGGAAGTTCTTAAATCCGATCTGATCGAAATTTCAATGATCTGGCAGGATGAGCTGACCGGGCTTTGGCTGAAAAGCCGTCCTGATTGCATCCCGTCAAACAACCATGATTTCGGCGATCTCAAGACCTTTGCGCCTAAAGGCAAAGACCTTCGGTTGTCCGTTCAGCGGTCGATCACTGACTTTGGCTACACCCTGCAGATGGCCTTGGCCGTCATGGGCGCGGAACATGTCTTTGGCACAACCGCTGAGAACTGCGCTTTGGTGTTCTGTCAGACCTCGGAGCCCTATGACGTGATCCCCGTGAACATCCATACGGACACACTTTATTGGGCGCGGGTGTTGATCCGTGACGGTTTGGACAAGATCAAACACGGCCTTGATACCGGCGACTGGCCCGGCGCTGGGTTTGAAATCTTCAACTACGAATTCCCCCCGAGAATGACCGAGCGCCTGTCTGACATGCAGGCAAACGGCTTAATGCCAAGCGTATGAGGCTACAATGATCCTTTTCTACGACACTGAAACCACGGGTTTTTACAACTACCGACTTCCCGTCGACCATCCCGATCAGCCGCATCTTGTCCAGTTGGCGATGCAGCTTTGTGAGGATGACGGATCAATTGTTTCGCAGGTATCGGTGATCGTGGATTGCCCGATCAAGATTCCGGAACAGGCGTCATCCGTGCATGGGATCGACAATCATAAGGCGGCGCAGCTTGGCGTGAAGCCCGAAACGGCCGCTGGCCTATTCAACTTCTTGGCCTCGCGTAGCGAACTAGCAGTTGCCCACAACATCAAATTTGACGCGGCGATCATGGCAACGGCCTGCGCCCGTGCCGGTCACGAAACCGTCTTACAACTCCCTGAGTACTGCACGATGGAAGCGGCCGCGCCCATCGTAGACCTACCGCCGACGGAACGGATGATTGCCGCAGGTATTAACAAGCCCAAGTCTCCCAAACTGGAAGAATGCATAAGGCATTTCTTTGATGAGGATTTGGACGGTGCACATGACGCTTTGGTCGATGTCAACGCATGTCGCCGTGTCTTCTTTCACCTCAAATCATTGGAGGATGCAGCATGAACGCACCCGCCCCCCAAAGCCAAGTCCACCCCGTTGTCGGGTTCAAACAAGACCTAGACCGCCTACAAACCGCTGGCGAACTGGCCCTGCCCGAAAGCGTCCCGTTCAAGGCGTTCAAGAATGCGGCGGTCGTGGCTGTTACCGACAACCCCGGTATTCTGAACTGCAATCCTGCGTCAGTGTTCAAGGCCGTGCGCACATTGGCCGGGGCTGGTTTGGTCCCTGATGGACGAGAAGCCGCCATTGTTCCGTTCCGAGGCGAAGCGCAGGCCATGCCCATGGTGTCCGGCTTGGTCAAGGTCGCCCGCAACACGGGCAAGGTCGCGTCCCTCTGGGCCGAAGTCGTCTATGCCGGCGAAACCCTAGAGGTCTGGGTTGAGGACGGCGAACGCAAGTGGAACCACGTTAACGCGGACGGTAGCCGTTTGGACGCTATGGAGCGCGGAGGTGAAATCCGTGGCGCTTATGCCGTCGCCAAGCTCACAGACGGGACCGTCGAGTTTCAGCCGATGTCCCGTGTCGAGATCGAGAAGCGCCGCAAGGCCAGCGCCAACCAAAAAGGCGACAAGCCCACGGGAATTTGGGAAAAGTGGTACGATCAGATGGCCTTGAAAACGGTCATCCGCAATCTGTGCAAGCGCCTGCCCATGTCGACAGAGGACATGGACCGGATCATGACGGAACAGGATCAGCCCGAGCCGATCCGCGACGTTACCCCCGAGGCGAAACCAAATCTCGCCCAGCGTTTGCAGCAACACAACGAGGCGGCAGAACCGCCCGAGCAGGAACCCGGTCAGCCCATTGACGGCGAAATCCTCCCGCCAGAGGACGAACACGTCGATGAGCCGCCCATTGATCCGTCTGAGATGTCGTTCGCCGAGGGCGTTACAGCCGCCAACAACGGAGGGACCGCAGCGGATTGCCCGTATGGCGATGATCAGATGGTGGACAAGGCGCACTGGCTGGCCGGGTTCAAACAACAATTAGCAGTGAATGCGGGGGCGGATGGATGAGCAAACCGTCTAAAGCCGAAATGAAGGCGGAAATAGCCGAACTACAAACCGCGATTTTGGAGGCCAATCGCAAACGTATCGTTGCTGAAAACTTGGGAACGGACGCCTTGCAGCGCCTAGATCGCGCCCACGATGAGATCAGACGACTGCAAAACGTGGTCGAAAATGAACGCGACAAACGTGGCGATCTCATCATGGAGACACAGCAGGCAATCCCATTGGTCATTCGTTTGATGACGGCGAAGCGTCCAAAAAACAACGAATTCGACCACTTTCCGTTTTGAGGGACGCTATGATTACCGACAAACTCTGCCCCCTTGCCCGCTGCTTTGGACTAGAAGGCCCGGACCTGAAAAAGAACTGCATGGGGCCTGAATGCGCGCTGTACCGTCAGTTACCGCCAGACGCATCAGAGCCGAGCTTTCAGGCCGCAGTTCAACGTGAACAAGCCGCTTTGGCGCAAGATGAAGGTAAAGGCCGAGAAGCCAAGCTGTTCCACAAGAAAGCCGTCGCCAACGTGTCGAAGGCCCCGGAACGCTACGGTGTGAAGATGGAGCGGCGCGGATACTGCGGGTTAGGCGGTCGGCCATGATGCACCACAACCCTCATATGCTGCCGAAAATTAGATCCGACGCCATCATGTCGGCCGCCAACGGTGCGCCTTGCACTCTCAAACTCGCTGGAATGGTCGGAGAACGATGCGCGCCTGCTGATACCGTTGTGGGCTGTCACCTACCCGTCTGGGGGAAAGGCATCGGCACAAAGGTTACAGACTTGGCCGTCGCCTTTGGCTGCGCCCGCTGTCACCAGATCCTTGATGGCGTCGATAAAGGCAAGCGGGACTACATCGAAGCCCATTACCGCCAAGCCTACGAATTGCGGCTTCTTCACGCCCTTACCGAAACCCACGCCCTTTTGCTGTCCCGCGGGATCATCGTCATCCCCGACGGCGAAATCATCTGAGCGGCGGAAACAGGAGAGACGGATGACCGCACAAACGAAGATCGAGTGGGCTGACCACCCTAGGCGCATCCAACTCAAACGCGCCAAAGGCTGGAAGAAGCCGGACAACACAACGGTCGTTGCTCGACCCGGTCCGTGGGGCAATCCGTTTAAAGTCGGTGAGCACGGTGATGCAGCCGAGTGCGTGAGCAAGTATCGCCGCTTATTGGGTGGACTGATCGACATGACAACTCCGCCCTGCCCGTCATATGCGGAACAATCTGCAACGCTGGACCAAGTGAAAGAGCAGTTGCACACCTTACGCGGCCGAAGTCTCGCATGTTGGTGCAAGCCAGATCAGCCATGCCATGCCGACGTCCTGTTGGAACTGGCGAACACCACCCACCCCAGCGATCGATGGGCCATCACCGCAGCCATCAGAACGCCGGCGGACATGCTGCCGTGGCTTGGTCAATCATGCCCCAGAACAGTGGCAAGGACTACAAGGCTCGCCCTGTCGAAGTATCCCAGCCCCTAATGGCCGGCGGTCCGGTCGGAGGGAACCAAGGCGGCGACTACATCCAGGATCAACCATGGGCCGTGCGCCGTCTGACGCCCACTGAATGCGAAAGACTGATGGGATTTCCAGACGGATGGACCGAGATCTCGTGGCGCGGAAAACCGCCCGAGAAATGCCCTGATGGCCACCGATACAAGGCGCTTGGCAACTCGTGGGCGAAAAACAGCGGCCAGTACATCTTCGACCGGATCAAGGTGGTTGAGGAGTTCTTCGCATGACCACCCCGGCCCGCATCTTTATCGCCCCCGTCCAGTGCATGGGCCTGCACGTAAGCCGGAGACAACATGGAACCCTGTGAAAGAGCGGGCCCGGTCGCATGGGCAGCGGCGCGGGTCATTAAGGAGAGAGAGTATGACGGACCCTTTTGGTATCTCAGCAAGGACGGAGACCGCACACTCCTTGCGTTGTACGAGCGACACTATAGCGCCTATCAGTACAAAGACGGGCGCGTGCGCAGCCTGTTTGCGGGGCCGGGAGAAAAAATCGTTCTTCGAACAGCCGCAGGAGACGCCGGATTTGTTTGGCGAAACTTCATTAGTGACAGCGGAGAACACGGTATCAACTGCGCATTCTTCCGGAATGAAAGCCAAGTCCTATCGTCCGAGCTTATCCGACAGGCTTGCTCTATCGCTGATGCGGTCTGGTCTTGTCGCAGGCATTACACCTACGTCGATCCGTCGTGTGTGCGGAGCCGCAATCCCGGATACTGCTTTTTGGTCGCTGGATGGCGAAAGTGCGGGAAAACTCAATCAGGAAAACTCATTTTCGAAAGGGTCTAACGCATGACGGACATCAGCAAGGAAGCGGTCGAGCGTTGGTTGATTGAAGCGGAGAACTTGAACGCCGTGGATTACCCCAACCGATGCGAGGAAATGATAGGCGAGGCTGATAACATGCTCCGCGCCCTCTCAGCCCGTGTTCAGGAGTTGGAGGCGAAGCTTACGAAGTGGCGCTCCGCGTCGGCTTTAATGGTCAAAATGATTGACGCTTATCAAGCATCTGAGGAAGCGGCCGAGACCGTCGATGAGTACACCGAAGTCTTTAGAGCATGGGACAGACTGCAAGACGCGGCCCGCGACCTCGAAACCCTCAAGGGAGACGCACAATGAGCGAACTAGAACGAACACCGCAGGACGTTTTCCGCACGATTGAAAGCGGAGAGTTCTACCAAGACTATGACCAGTCGGTTGCTGACCTTGGAATACTTCGCGAACGCCTGATGCACACCCCTCTGCCCCCCGCTGCGGTGACGGTGAAGCCTCTCGTTTGGGACAAAGGAATTGTCGATTGGGCGCGACCTTTACCGGGCATGAAGTACGTCGCGTGTTCTTCCTCAAGTATCCGAGGAGGTTGGTCATGGTGGCTGGAAGAAGAAAAACCTACGAAACCAAATTGGGCCAAGACAGAATCCGAAGCCAAAGCCGCCGCTCAAGCCGACTACGAACGCCGCATTCTCTCAGCCCTCACCCCCGCGCCCGTTGTCGGCAACACCGACGCCATGACCATTGGCCAGTATGACGACGAACTGCGGAAGGTGCAGGGCGGATGGCGGGGTATGGGTCCAGTATTGGGCTATATAAACGTATACCGCGATGAAGATGGCGACTTCGAACTTGGGTCAACCGATTTGGACGACACGCCATCAGACCCGGTTTTTGCGGGAGACTTCATGGAATACGTCGGCAAAGGAGCAGTTGCCATTGTCCCGGGAACCGAGACATTCGACCCTTTTACACTACGGCCATCTCCCCCAGCCCCCGGCGCACAGAGCGACCCGGTAGCAGAGGCGGCGCGGGGGAATCTGAACAAAGCAGACTTACGGCAAGCGCTTCGCATTGTTCACCACGTCTTAGAAAACAGCACAGACGAAAAGACCGTCAACGCCGCCTCTTTAGCGCTGTCAGGACCGAATGCAACGCATGAACAGGACGATGAGGCCGGGCGCAACATACGCGCCGCCCTGCGTTCCTTGGCTCAGGAGGGCGAGTAGATGACCCTAGGAGACGCGCTGGTTTTGATAATCATGACCCCTTTCGGCTGGATCGGGATGATTTGCCTAGCAATCCTTATTTCAGCGATCCGTGGATAACAAACAGGAGAACCCCCATGCACTATGAGGTCGTAGTTCGCGGAAAGCAGCACGAATGGGACTGTCGCATCCCAGAGAGTCAAGTCGAAGGCATGCGGGAAGACGGGTTCGAGGTAATCGAGGTCCACAATTCAATGCCGATGTGGGTTGTCGACATGGGCCTCACCCGCGCCTGGGTCTTTGTCGAGGACGTCTGGAACATCCCGTCTCGCCTGTTCGGGAGGGGAAACAAATGACTGACACCGACAAGCTGACCGAGCCCTTCGTATCCCCTGCCCGCGCGCAAACTATGCTGCGGGACTTTGAGGCGCACCGGAAGGCCGTTAGGTCAGGCGATTTCGCAGCCATAGACCAAACATGGGATCGGTGCGAGCGTTGGGTGGACCAGTTGCGCCCTGCCACCGCCGACACCATCGCAGCCCTCCGCGCACAATTAGATAGAGCACTAGATGCAATCACTTCGATTGCGGATCAGTCAAAGTCCAATGAACTGCCCGATGGTGTCTTGGAGAGCATACCTGCCGAAAAGGAATGGCACGCGGGATATGACGCAGCAATCGATAGCGCTCGCCGTATCCGCGCCACCCTAGCCAACACAGGAGGGGAGTAGGATGGGTTGGAGCGTGGGTGATAGAGTTACGACCAATCTTGAACATGCTTGGGTTTACGAAGGTACGGAACGCGAAGGGCTCATGGGAAAACTGCGCAGCGGCACAGTCCTTGATATGTCTGAACACGCGAAACGAGAGGGCGAAGGACTGCTACTCATACGCTGGGAAAGCCTTACTGCAACACCGCTAAAGAGATCGGATTGGTGGACGCATTCCGATCTAATCACCCTGCAGGCCAGCACAGGAGTGGAATGATGACCGCCAACCCACAAGACTGGCGCGGCGAGCACCTTATCCGCACGGCTACGGTGACACCCGACTCAGGCCAGATCACCAAAATGGGTGAGATAGCGATCCGCAGAGCCAAGGTCCGCGAACATGTCGCCAGAGGTCTTACGGCAAGCGATATCGGCCGCCAGCTCTGCGTTGACCCCGCCACCATTTACAAGGACGCAAAAAAGCTCGGGCTGACGCTCAAGTCTGGAAAGACGAAGGCAAAATGAGCTTTCAGTTTCCGCCACGACTGATGCAGGCAAAGGCAGCCGCGCACTATCTGGGCGTATCTCCGTCCAAGCTGCGCGGCCTCGATCTGCCCTGTAAAGTCGACGGTGGAAACAAGTTGTACGATCGCACCGACCTTGACGCCTATGCCGATTCACTGCCCTATGACGGCAAAGAGGGGCAGGAAAACACGTGCGACGCGGTGTTCGATTGAGGGGTATCAAGCGGATAACCAAGCCGAATGGCAGCGTTTATGTCTATCGCCGCGTTGGTGGTTCTTTGATCCCTCTGCCGAATCTCCCAGAGAATGACCCAAGGTTTCTTGAGGCATATCTAGCCGCCGGGAACACCGAACCCGAAAAGAAAGTGCGCGCTAAAGCCGGAACGATTGCAGCTGCTATCGAAGCCTTCAAGGCGTCAAAGTCGTTTGAAAGCCGCGCACCAAGCACACAAGCCGTCTGGCGGCGCATTCTCGATCAGATGAGCGAAGCCTACGGCGTTGGAAAGATCGCCGACTTGCGCACCCACCACATCAACAAGGATCTGGCAAAGGTCTCAGCAGGCGCGGCCCGCCCCCGCAGGACAATCTGGCGCGCGCTCCTGGAGTACACGAAAGAACAAGGCGCGATCGAGACGAACCCGGCGCGGGATGCTGTGATCGCGAAGTATGAGGCGAAACCCCATCAGCCTTGGACTGCCGACGACATCAAGAAGTTTCGCAAGCACTGGGCCATCGGAACCCCGGAACGGCAGGCGATGGAGGTTGTTTTCTGGACCGGGGCAAGATGTGTCGACGCCCGCACCCTTGGGTGGCAGAAAGTCGAAGGCGGGATACTGGAATTCGTCCAGCAAAAGACCGGCGGGACCGCGGTTGTCCCGATCACGGCCCTGCCCCCAGCTGCCCTTGAAGCCGATCAGAAAATGTTTCTCGACTGCATCGGCAAGGACATGATTTGGATCACGACCCGCAACGGACGCCCGAGAAGCCAGAAAGCGCTATCTCAGTTCATAAGCGCCGCCGCATCAACGGCAGGTCTACCCGATGACAGGACTGCCCACGGCTTACGAAAGTCCCGCGCCATATCTCTTGTTTACGCTGGCTGGACCCCGCATCAGATCGGGGCTTGGACCGGCCACGACAGCCTGAAAGAAATCGAAGACTACACCAAGGACGTGAACAAAAGAGCGCTCGTTTCTGGTGGAAATGGGAAACTGGTAGAAATTAGTTTCCAAACAGGTCGAAAAACTTAACGTTTTCAATGGTGTTTTTTGATAATGGCGCACCTGAGAGGATTCGAACCTCTGGCCTCTGCCTTCGGAGGGCAGCGCTCTATCCAGCTGAGCTACAGGTGCCTTGGCTGTTAGCTAACCTTGTTCCGATCCGGGTGCAACTGCAAATCTGCCCGGATCAGTCAGGTTTCACGCAAACAGATCATGCGCCAATTCCAGCGCGTCGATCAATGTGTCGACCTCATCTTTGGTGTTATAGAGGCCAAAGCTCGCCCGGCAGGTGGCAGTTACGCCGTAGAAATCCATCAACGGACCGGCGCAATGATGACCAGCGCGCACCGCGACGCCTTTCTTGTCCAGAATGGTGGAAACATCATGCGCGTGCCCCGCCCCGTCCAGCGTAAAGCTAAAAATGGCGGCCTTGTCAGCACGGGTGCCCTGAACCTGCAACCAGTTGAGACCCGTCAGCCGCTCCATCGCGTAATCACGAATACCCGCTTCATGGGAGGCGATGTTCTCCATCCCCAAATCCATCATGTAGTCCAGCGCCACGCCCAACCCGATGGTTTGCACGATACCCGGCGTTCCGGCCTCGAATTTCATCGGTGGATCATTATAGATCACCTGATCCTTGCTGACCTCTTTGATCATGTCGCCGCCCCCGATAAAGGGACGCATCTCAGCCATACGTTCGGACTTTATGTAGATCGCACCAGACCCGGATGGGCCATATAGCTTGTGCCCAGTGATCGCGTAAAAGTCACAACCGATGTCCTGAACATTGACCGGCATATGTACTGAACCCTGGCTGCCATCGACCAGAACCGGGACACCCTTGGCATGCGCGCCTTGGGTGATCGCCTTTACATCAACCACAGTGCCCAAAACATTCGAACACTGAGTGACGGCGACCAGCTTGGTCTTGGGGCCAATGGCGTCGAGGACCGCCTGAGGGTCCAGCCCTCCGTCGGAATCCACATCAACCCATTTCAGGACAACGCCCTGTCGTTCCCGAAGAAAATGCCAAGGGACGATGTTGGCGTGGTGTTCCATCACGGAAAGCACGATCTCATCCCCGGCCTCCAGACGCGGCATCGCCCAACCATAAGCGACCAGATTGATGCCCTCGGTCGTACCCGAGTTCAGAACGATCTCATCCTCATCCGCCGCGCCCAGAAAGCGCGCAATGGTGCCGCGCACGGATTCGTATTTCTCGGTCGCCAGATTGGACAGATAGTGCAGTCCACGGTGTACGTTGGAATATTCCTCGGCATAGGCGCGTGTGACTGCATCAATCACAACCTGCGGCTTCTGCGCCGATGCTCCGTTATCCAGATATGTCAGTGGCTTTCCGTTCACCTCTCGGGACAAGATCGGAAAGTCCGCACGGATTTTATGTACGTCATACATGGTATTTTCTTCCCTAGACAGGGCCGCTGGGCACCAACACGAGGACAAATGGGACTGCAACCAGTGCAGACAACACGATGACCCCAAAGGATTTTAAGATCGAACCGAACTTATGCGCTTCATTGATGAAATGCAGTGTGACGTAAAGGCTGATTATCAAAGTCGCCACAACAAACATCACCAGTAGAAACGGGACTGCAAGCGAGATCACCAACGTTAAGACCAGCGCTGCAACCTGAAGGAACTGCAACCAGACCATTAGGATCATGAAGTCGTTGAACGTTGCCACCCCGCCCAGAAAGCGTCCGATCACAAGAAACGCAACGATACTGAACATCATTGCCCCGGCCGACCTCAGCAAACCCAGAACAATAGGTTCGGGTGGTAAGGCGATTTCACCTGGCGGCACCGGAACAAGCTGCTGGATACCAACCTGGCCCAAGCTGTTCATCACGATAGCCAGAAAAAATGCCAGCCAAAGAACCTCGCGCCCCGGCTGCAAAGCCAGCAATCGCCGCGCGGCATCAGAAGGTTTGGTCACTGTTAGAACAGCTAGGTTTAGTAAGGACTGAACTGTCATTGCGACACCCTCTGCGCCTGTCTGAGGCCCGAGAGCCAGAACCACAGAAAGACCACAAACCAGATCAATCCAACACCCGTCAATGCCGGACTCGGCCCGATAAAGCCTGCCACAAGGCCATTCAGCAACACCAAAGGTGTCGACGACAAAAGCGCCCAGAACAGCGCCACACGGGCGCCATAGGCTGATCCTTTGCCTCCGACCAGCCGTGCCGCGCCGTAAGACACAAAGGCCAATGCGTAGAAAAACAGCGGCAGGATGATAACAGTGCCCAATAGCGCACCGCCCATAAGCATGTTCAACTCAAGACCTTCAAGATGCGCACGGCGGGACAAACTGGGTAGTTGTGCGATGAACGCCACCACACAAAACGCCATCACAAAGACCAAAGCCCGATCTTCGCGCTGTCCCAGATCCAGAAGCCGGCGCACAACACGCCCCGGCCCCCGATACGTGGCCACTATATCCGACGTTACCGGCATTAGCTGTGCCGCGACATCCAGCCTTCAAGGCGATCGACAATGGCCTGCGACAGGGCTTCGTCCTCGATCTCGTCCACGGCCTCCGCCAGAAACGCCAGCGTCAGCATGTTGGTCGCCTCTTTGGTCGGAACCCCGCGCGAGCGCAGATAGAACAACGCTGTTTCATCAATCGCGCCCGAGGTCGAACCATGAGAACAGGCGACATCATCGGCATAGATCTCAAGCTCAGGCTTGGCGAGGAACTGACTGTCATCGTCCAGCAGCAGAGACTGGCTGATCTGATAACCATCGGTCTTTTGCGCGCCCTCCTTCACAAGGATCTTGCCCTGGAATACGCCGGTCGCGCCGTTACGCAGCACCTTTTTGAACACCTGACGGCTTTCACAATTCACAGCGTCATGAGTGATGAAGACGGTATCGTCGTGATGGAAATCGCCGTCACCAACGCAGGCACCGGCAACATGGGCCACCGCATCGTCTCCGGTCAGCTCGACCACCTGTTCGTTGCGCGTCAGCACGCCATTCACGGTCAGGGTGAAGGATTTGTAGACCGATTCCTGCCCCAGACGCGTGAACATGTGGGTCGCGGCACGACGCTCGTGGTCGCGGCCTTGCGCCCGCACGTGATGCAACACACCGCCATCGGCAATGTCGATCTCCATGCATTTGTTGAAACGCGAAGCCGCCGGGCCGTTTTCAAGGATCGTCACCTCGGCACCGCTTTCGACGCGGATGATATGGTGCAGCATCGCGTCCGAGGTTTCCGAGGCATGGCGATAGATAAAGCTGATCGGCTTGGACGGTTTGCCCGAGACATGGATCGCGATCCCATCCGCCGCGAAAGCCGTGTTCAACGCCGCCAGAGGGCGCTGCACAGGCGATTGACCCCGCGCTTCCAGCACGCCGTACAGCTCTTTCGCCCAATGAATATCCTTGAAGCAAATGTCCTCGATCCGATCGATAGTGACACCTTCCAGCGTCAAATCATCGGATTCCTCAGGGCTGAACACGCCATCGACGAACACGATTTTCAAACGGTCCAGATCGGCGAACAACATTGCCTCATCCGGATCGAACAGCGCGGCCCGAGGGGCCTCGGGCGCGACCAGCGTATCCGGGCGGGTGTATTTCCAATACTCATCCCGGCGACCGGGCAGACCCATTTCCAGCACACGGGCCAGCGCGTCTTCGCGCGCGGCTCGAGTGCAACCGGCGTCGGGCATGACCAGATTGGCCAGCCGCGCCTCGGTTGCGGTTTGTTTCACTTCGGGCAACGCCATCAGTTCACCTCGGCCAGAATGTCTGCGTAACCGTTGTTTTCAACTTCCAGCGCCAGATCGGGGCCACCGGTTTTGACGATCTTGCCGTCCGCCATGATGTGCACAACATCCGGTTTGATGTGATCCAACAAACGCTGATAGTGCGTGATCACCAGAAACCCACGTCCTTCGTCGCGCAGCGCGTTCACACCCTCGGCCACCAGCTTCATCGCGTCCACATCCAGACCCGAGTCGGTTTCGTCCAAGATGCACATCTTGGGTTCGAGCATCGCCATTTGCAGGATCTCGTTGCGCTTTTTCTCACCGCCCGAGAAGCCAACATTGACAGGGCGTTTCAGCATGTCTGCGTCGATCTTCAGGGACTTGGCCTTGGCGCGGACTTCTTTCAGGAAGTCAGCCGCCGACAGCTCATCCTCGCCGCGCGCCTTGCGCTGGGCGTTCACGGCGGTGCGCAGGAAGGTCATGTTGCCCACGCCCGGAATTTCGACCGGGTATTGGAACGCCAGAAAGACACCAGCGGCGGCGCGCTCTTCCGGTTCCATCTCCAGCAGATCTTCGCCGTCCAGAGTCGCCGACCCATCGGTCACTTCATACCCGTCGCGCCCAGAAAGCACATAGCTAAGCGTCGACTTGCCCGAGCCATTCGGCCCCATGATCGCGTGCACCTTGCCAGCCTCGACGGTCAGATCGACACCTTTGAGGATTTGCTTTTCTTCTTCCTCAAGTTTCACGTGCAGGTTTTTGATTTCCAGCATTTTTTACCCTTTTGCGTAGCGCAAGGGACCGCGCGGCCCCGATATTTTGTGAATTTCGAAATGATGCGGCTTTAGCCGACCGAACCCTCAAGGCTGATCGCGACAAGCTGCTGCGCTTCCATGGCAAACTCCATCGGCAGCGCCTGCAGCACGTCCTTGCAGAACCCGTTGACAACCAGCGCCACGGCCTCTTCCTCGTCCATGCCGCGCTGACGGCAGTAGAACAGTTGATCGTCATCCACCTTGGATGTCGTCGCCTCATGCTCCACACGGGACGAGTTGTTCTTGACCTCGATGTAAGGCACCGTATGCGCCCCGCATTTGTCGCCGATCAGCAAGCTGTCACACTGGGTATAATTGCGGCTGTCCTTGGCCTTTGGATGCATCGAGACCAGACCGCGATAGGTGTTCTGCGCCTTACCCGCGCTGATACCCTTAGACACGATGCGCGACTTGGTGTTCTTGCCCAGATGAACCATCTTCGTGCCGGTATCGGCCTGCTGATAGTTGTTGGCAATCGCGATCGAATAGAACTCGCCCTGGCTTTCCTCGCCGCGCAAGATGCACGACGGGTATTTCCATGTTACGGCCGAGCCGGTTTCAACCTGTGTCCACATCACCTTGGCCCGATCGCCCCGGCAGTCGGCGCGTTTGGTTACAAAGTTATAGATGCCACCCTTGCCATTCTCATCACCGGGGAACCAGTTCTGAACGGTCGAGTATTTCACCTCAGCGTCTTCTTCGATGATGATCTCGACCACAGCCGCGTGCAGCTGTGCGGTATCGCGCTGGGGTGCGGTGCAGCCTTCCAGATAGGACACGTACGAGCCCTTATCGGCGATGATCAGCGTACGTTCAAACTGACCTGTGTTCTCCGCGTTGATACGGAAATAGGTGCTCAGTTCCATCGGGCAGCGCACGCCCGGCGGGATATAAACGAACGAGCCATCCGAGAACACGGCTGAGTTCAGAGTGGCATAAAAGTTGTCCGAGACCGGAACAACCGACCCCAAATACTTCTTGACCAATTCGGGATGCTCGCGGATCGCCTCAGAGATCGAACAGAAAATAACGCCGGCTTGTTTCAGCTCTTTCTGAAACGTGGTTCCAACAGAAACCGAGTCGAACACCGCGTCCACGGCAACCTTGCGACCCTCAGCCGGGGCATCCTCGGCACCTTCTACACCTGCCAGAATCATCTGTTCTTTCAGTGGGATGCCGAGCTTTTCGTATGTAGCCAGCAGCTTGGGGTCGACCTCGTCCAAGGACTTGGGCTTTTCCTCCATCGACTTGGGACGGGCATAGTAATACTGGTCCTGAAAGTCGATCTTGGGATAGCTGACCATCGCCCAGTTCGGCTCATCCATCTGAGTCCAGCGCTCGAACGCGGCCAGACGCCATTCGGTCATCCACTCTGGCTCTTCGTTCTTTTCCGAGATCAGGCGGACGATATCAGGGTTCACGCCCTTGGGCGCGTATTCCATCTCAATATCGGTTTCCCAGCCATATTTATAGGTTCCAACCTCGCGTACCGCATCCACGGTTTCCTGATCGACACCCTCTTTTACCTGGGTCTGGTCCAAAGCGGCCATAAGACACCCTCCGTCTGATCACGCGGCTCGCGCGCGATGCTTTTTCTCTTTTTCAAGCCACGTTTCAGCGAAACGCAGCACATCTTCTTCCGTTGTCGAAGGCCCCAGCGAAACGCGAATTGCGCTGGCAGCTGTTACCTCGTCAAATCCCATCGCGGTCAGCACCGCACTTGCGCGCACCTTGCCGCTGGAACAGGCCGAACCTGCGCTGATTGCAAATCCAGCCAAATCCATCTGCATGACCTGCGTCTCACCCTTCCAACCGGGGGTGGCGAAGCACAGGGTGTTCGGCAGGCGTTCCTGATCTTTCCCGACAAAAATAGTAGATTTAGAACCGGCCTCAAGGGCCTTTTCTAGAATATTTCTAAATTCTTTGACCTGCTCCCAAACGCCATTGGCCAGATCGCGCGCTGCCGCTTCAGCTGCGGCCCCGAACCCCGCGATTCCAATAACATTTTCCGTCCCGGAGCGCCGTCCCATTTCCTGACCGCCACCCTTGATCCGGGCGGACAAATCCGTGCCGCGCCTCATCACAACCGCGCCGATACCCTTTGAACCACCAAGTTTGTGCGCCGAGACCAGCGCCATCTGCGTGTCCAGCCAGTTGAACGCGATCGGTAATTTTCCAAACGCCTGAGTCGCATCGGTCACCGCCAACCCTGCCGGCAATGATTGAACGATCCCTGTCTCGGAATTCGCGTATTGCAGCGTCGATTGGTCCGGCGCTGAAACCGCAACCATACCTTCTTTCGACACGCTCAAATCTTCCACTGTCCACGCGCGGACCGCATCATGTTCGATCGCAGCCCCATGCAGGCCCCGCCCCTCTAGTGTCAGCGCAGCCCCTTCGGTCGAACCCGAAGTAAACACGATATCAGCCCCTTCGGCCCCAAAAGCAGCCGCAATCTGTGCTCTTGCGCGCTCGACCAGCGTCTTGGCTGCGCGCCCTTCAGCGTGGACCGAGGACGGGTTGCCGCAAATCTCCATGGCGGAGATCATCGCCTCGCGAGCCTCTGGACGCAGAGGTGTGGTGGCATTGTGATCCAGGTAAATACGACTCACGGATTCACCTTTTCAAAGCGCAGAAATTCGTTTCAGCAAATGCCATCCTATTCGTCCACAACTGCAAAAAGGCTGGGCACGGCCGGACAAGGTGCGAGGTCATTCTTGATCACGTCCGAAAGGCGCGTTTGATGCAAGAACACATACACATGGGCGCTCAGGCCCTCCCATAGACGATTGGTTAGGGATTGCGCCCGGCTGCCGGACAAAGCTCCGGTTGCGCCAGCGCCCTTTTGCAAAGCATCGACCGTTTCATCTACGGCGGCCAGAATCTCAACAACGCGAATTTCGGACGCTGGGCGGGCAAGGCGATAACCCCCGCCCGGTCCCCGAACCGAAGACACAAGCTCGGCCCTGCGTAGCTTGACGAATAACTGCTCGAGGTAAGGCAGAGAAATGTCTTGCCGTGCTGAAATCTCGCTGAGCGTCACCAGCCCGTCCGAGGGCTGAAGGGCGATATCGGAAAGAGCCACCATCGCATAACGACCCTTGGTCGACAGCTTCATTTGCATTCCCTCATGGCAGTTTACGCGCGAAATCATTGACGCCGCCGCTGCCAGTGCGTATCTCCGACAAGCAGCGCTCATGCGCCCAGCATCACAATTAGAACCGTTCTAAGGTGTCCGACGATTATCGTCAAGTATTTCCGGGCACCCAGAAGAAAAAGACAGGACCATCGCACACATGCCCGAGGTGATTTTTCCCGGACCCGAAGGCCGCCTGGAAGGCCGCTACCACCCGCAAAAGGAAAAAGACGCACCGATCGCCATCGTGCTTCACCCGCACCCACAATTCGGCGGGACGATGAACAACAAGGTGGTCTACAACCTGCATTACGCGTTCTACAACATGGGTTTCACCGTTCTGCGGTTCAACTTCCGTGGCGTGGGTCGCAGCCAGGGTGAGTACGATCAGGGCGTGGGTGAGCTCAGCGATGCGGCATCCGCACTGGATTACCTGCAATCGATGAACAACAACTCGAAACACTGCTGGGTCGCAGGGTTTTCATTCGGGGCTTGGATCGGGATGCAACTGCTGATGCGCCGACCCGAGATCACTGGCTTTATCAGCGTGTCTCCTCCGGCGAACATGTATGATTTCTCGTTCCTCGCGCCCTGTCCGTCCTCGGGCTTGATCATCAATGGGTCGTCGGACCGCGTGGCCCCGCCCGCAGACACCACTGCCTTGGTCAACAAGCTGCACGAGCAAAAAGGCATCACAATCACTCATAATGAAGTGGAAGGTGCCGACCATTTCTTCCAGGATCGCCATATGGACACGTTAATCACGGATGTCAGTGACTACGTGAAGCGCCGCCTGACCGAGAACACGCGCTGATGTCGGATACAGTCTCCACACTTGCCGGCAGACTGGCCGAAGACACGTTGAAGGTGATGGATGAAACCGGCGAGGATCGCTTTTATGTCGAAGTTGGCGAGCTGCTTGGGGCATCCTCTCAGTCGCTGGAAGAGGCATTTCTGACCGAAATTCGAGTGCGCCTGTCTGAGCGCCAAGCCCGCCAATTCGTGATCCAGCGCCTTGCAGAGCATCGCAAGAAAGTTAAGGCGATAGAAAAGAAATGATGGATCGGCTGTCCGCGCAAATAGAATTCCTGAAACGCGCGGACCAGCTGAAATCGGTCGAACGCGCGAACACGCTGCTGGATCAATCCCGACAAGAAAACTCGGCGGAACACAGTTGGCATCTGGCGCTGTGGGCATTGGTAATGGCCCCCCTTGCCGACGCCAATGTTCGGATTGACCGGGTCATTCGGATGCTTTTGCTGCATGATCTGGTCGAAATCATCGTCGGTGACCATCCCATTCATCTGAAAACCGACTGGAATGCGGTTGAGCGCGCGGAACAGAACGCCGCTCGGGAACTGTTCGGGATGTTGCCCAGCGACCAATCCGACGCTTTTCTGATGCTTTGGCAGGAGTTCGAAACGGATTCTACGCCCGATGCGAAATTCGCAAAATGCCTTGATCGCTGCCAACCTCTGTTTCAGGTCCTGAACGCTCTGGAACCCAAACCAGAGCATCTGACGGTCGTCCGCGACAATCTGAACGGTGGACGCGCAGCCTATCTTGAAACTGCTCTTCCTGACGCTTTCAAGGCTGCTTACGCTTTGTTCGACGGCCAACCTGCTCCACGTTCAGAGTTTTCGGATCGGCTGCCGTTCCTTGCGGAATGCGATCAACTGAAATCCGTCTATCGCGCATCCAGGCTATTATCTGGTGAACGATTTGAAAACTCGGCCGAGCATTCGTGGCACATCATGTTGTACGCATGGGTTCTGGAAGACAGCGCCGACTCTGACGTCGACATTGACCGTGTTCTAAGGATGTTGCTGCTGCATGATATTGTGGAAATCGACGCCGGGGACTATCCAATTCACGGTCAAGTCGATCACGAGGCCCAAGCAGCCGAGGAACAAGCGGCTGCCAACCGTTTATTTGGGTTGCTACCGCACCCGCAACGAAACGAATGCCTCGCCCTATGGCATGAGTTTGAAGCCGCCGACACCAACGATGCCAAATTTGCAAAGGCCGTCGACCGCTTTCAAACACCTGTTGGCAACCTTGCCACCGATGGCGGATCATGGGTCGACTACGATGTGACATTCGCGCAGATCGAGTCGCGCGTTGGCACACCGATTACCGGTGGCGCACCGCAACTATGGAATTGGTTGGAACCACAGCTCAAGAACTATTTCTCAGAAAAGTTGACCACTTGAATGGTAAAAGAGAAAGAGGCACGTCGCCTCTTTCCCCCCCAAGTACCAGCGGACGCTCAAACCTGAGAACCGTTTACCCGCTCAACATCTTTGGCTGCGCTTCTCTCAGCGGACCCCCCGCCAGCTAGCCACCCAAGCGCCACAATAATCGCCGATACGACGATGACAGATTTAGCAAAATTCGTCATAGCTTACTGATTAAAAAAACACTGATAACTGGCCGAACAGTATCTCAAAAAGCTCGTGTAAAAACAGTATGGTTATCCTGACCTCAACTCACTTGTGCACAGGAATAAGCGAAACAACTTGCCACATGCCTGAAATCTGTGTTCAACGAGCTCAACAACACTCAATCCGAGACTTATTTTGCCTAAAGCCTATCTTTTCCTGCTTTTTGCAGTGGTCGCAGAAACGATTGGCACAACTGCGTTGCAAGCCAGTCAGCAATTCACGCGGCTCTGGCCCTCTGTATTGGTCGTGGTTGGCTACGCAATCGCGTTCTATCTGCTTGGCTTGACTCTAAAGTTCATGCCAGTTGGGATCGTTTATGCCATTTGGTCGGGCTTGGGCATTGTGCTGATTGCTGTGATCGGTTTTATCGTTTTTGGGCAGAGGCTGGACTGGCCCGCAGTGATAGGTTTGGTCATGATTTTGTCTGGAATTCTGGTTATTCACCTGTTTTCCAACACTACGGGTCACTGACGGGCGGTTAGGGCTGGCATATTTTGCCGCGTCGCGTTATGCGCGCGGCAACTTCCCGTTCAAAGGCTGACCTCATGGACCTGCGCAATATCGCAATCATCGCTCACGTTGACCACGGCAAAACGACCCTGGTGGATGAGCTGCTTAAACAATCCGGCGCGTTCCGGGAAAATCAGGCTGTGGCGGAACGCGCCATGGACAGCAACGATCTGGAGCGCGAGCGCGGGATCACCATCCTTGCCAAAGCGACTTCGGTCGAGTGGAAAGGCACCCGTATCAACATCGTTGACACCCCCGGCCACGCCGATTTCGGTGGCGAGGTTGAGCGTATCCTTTCGATGGTCGACGGTGTTGTTCTGCTGGTCGATGCCGCCGAAGGCCCGATGCCCCAAACCAAGTTTGTGACCTCGAAAGCGCTGGCGCTGGGCCTGCGCCCGATCGTGGTGTTGAACAAGGTCGACAAACCCGACGCCGAACCTGACCGCGCACTGGACGAGTGCTTTGACCTGTTCGCCAACCTCGGTGCCGATGACGATCAGCTGGACTTTCCAGCCATGTATGCATCGGGCCGCTCTGGCTGGGCCGATATGGAACTGGACGGCCCTCGCAAGGACCTGACCGCGCTGTTTGATCTGGTCGTGGACCACGTCCCGGCCCCCAAACAAGCCGAAAAGAAAGACGAGCCGTTCCGCATGCTGGCCACCACGCTGGGAAGCGACCCGTTCATCGGTCGTATCCTGACCGGCCGCGTGGAAAGCGGTACGCTGAAAGCAGGCGACAGCCTCAAGGCGCTGTCGCGCGACGGCACGCTGATCGAAAACTTCCGCGCCTCGAAAATCCTGGCGTTCCGCGGCCTGGCGCAACAACCCATCGACGTGGCCGAAGCTGGTGACATCGTCACCATCGCGGGCATGAGCAAAGCCACCGTAGCCGACTCGCTGGTCGCGCCGCAGGTGGACGAGGCCCTACCCGCCCAACCGATCGACCCGCCGACTATCACCGTGACTTTCGGCATCAACGACTCGCCTCTGGCCGGTCGTGACGGCAAAAAGGTGCAGTCCCGTGTTATCCGCGACCGCCTTATGAAAGAGGCCGAATCAAACGTCGCCATCCGCATCACCGACACTCCCGGCGGCGAAGCCTTCGAGGTTGCAGGCCGTGGCGAATTGCAGATGGGTGTTCTGATCGAGAACATGCGCCGAGAGGGGTTCGAGCTCAGCATCTCTCGCCCGCAGGTTCTGTTCCGCGAAGAAGATGGCCAGCGTCTGGAGCCCATTGAAGAAGTCACGATTGACGTTGACGACGAATACTCCGGTGCCGTGATCGAAAAGATCACAGGCGCACGCAAAGGCGAGCTGGTCGAAATGCGCCCCGCCGGTGCAGGAAAGACCCGCATCATCGCGCATGTGCCTTCGCGCGGACTGATCGGCTATCACGGAGAGTTCCTGACCGACACGCGCGGAACCGGTGTTCTGAACCGCGTGTTCCACGGGTGGGCAGCACACAAAGGCCCGATTCCCGGCCGCCGCGCAGGTGTTTTGATCTCGATGGAGAACGGACAGGCCGTCGCCTACGCCCTGTGGAACCTTGAAGAGCGTGGCCGCATGTTTGTGGGTCCGCAGACGGATGTCTATCAAGGCATGGTCATCGGAGAGCATTCACGGGACAATGATCTGGAAGTGAACCCACTTAAGGGCAAAAAACTGACCAACGTACGTGCCAGCGGATCGGATGACGCCGTCCGCCTGACACCTCATGTTCAGTTCTCACTTGAGGAAGCCATCGCCTATATCGACGATGACGAACTGGTTGAGGTGACGCCTAACGCCATCCGGTTGCGCAAACGCTTTTTGGATCCGCACGAACGCAAGCGCATGGCAAAATCTGCGTAGACCTTTCAGTGAAATAGTTCACTGATTGGAAACATTGCCCCACAAGTGACATTTTTGCGCACATTAATGCAAAATTAACAAAAACAAGGCCCGCCACTCCGGCGGGCTTTTCTTTTGTTTTTCAACATCGTTCCACCATAACGGGAGTTTTTTCCCGTTTTCTTGTTGACACACATCTTGAAAATACGGCGAGGGATTGATCTATTTATGTTTAAATTGTGGCAACAGTGTGCTCAAGTAGCACAGGTTAAAGAGTACCAGGGGGCGTAATCATGCGCGTTAAAAGTCGTTTGTTATCTATTGTTTTTGTGTCAGCAACTATTCCAATTGTGTCGACAACGGCAGCTACGGCTGCCGAGAGGTGCACTATTAAAACAGCTCGCCAGTCCGTTGATACGGAAACGCTCTGTGCGTGTGAGGTCGTTGAATCCAGGATGTTGAGGTACCTACAACGCAGGCCTGATTTTGATGACATCTTGGCCAGAACGTTGGAAAGTTGTCCGGCTTTCGCAGCCGTGTTGACTGATATTCCCACCGCCAGCATTTCAAACAATCAAAGATCCGGTGATGGCGACGCAAATCCTGGCGAGGGCCCAACTGTCGGCGGTGGTACCGGTGGCGGTGGCCCTACTAATCCAGGCGGTGGCCCTACTAATCCAGGCAATGGCCCGACGAACCCAGGCGGCGGTGGCGGAACCGGCGGCGGCGGTGGCGGAACCGGCGGCGGCGGTGGCGGAACCGGCGGCGGCGGTGGCGGAACCGGCGGCGGCGGTGGCGGAACCGGCGGCGGCGGTGGCGGAACCGGCGGCGGCGGTGGCGGAACCGGCGGCGGCGGTGGCGGAACCGGCGGCGGCGGTGGCGGAACCGGCGGCGGCGGTGGCGGTGGCGGAACCGGCGGCCCAGGAAATGGTAATGGTAACAACCCCAACCCTGGTAACGGCGGTGGCAATACCGGAGGATCCGGCCCCGGCACCGGCAATGGCGGCGGCAACAATGGCAATGGCAATGGCAATGGTGGTGGCAACGGGACCGGAAACGGGAACGGCAACGGAAACGGTGGCAGCATCTTCGGCGGACCCGGAAATGGCAACGGGAATAACCCCAATTCCGGCAACGGCGGCGGTAACACAAATGGATCAGGCCAAGGTTCCGGAAACGGCGGCAACAACAACGGCAACAGCGGCGGCACCAACGGCAACGGCAATGGTGGCAATGTCGGTGGTGTCGGCGGCGGCAACGGCGGGTCAGGTGGTATTTTCAACTAACTGACTCTGGTTGAACGCGAAGAGGATCGTAAAACACTCTTGTTGCGAACAATACAAACAAAGATCAAAAGAAACGGGGCGCCAAAATTGGCGCCCCGTTTCTTTGGTAATCTCCATCGACCGAGTGGTCACCAATTAACTACGGCGGTAGACACCCACCCAATTCTCTGGCTGTCGTGGGTCTTGCATCCGTAAGAAAAGATACCGGGTATCCGACCACGGTTTGATCGTGTTGGTCAAATTATCCAGCACCAGATCACCCGCTGCGGATCTGTAAACCAAAACGGCATGCGCATTTCTTCGCGTATCCAGCACCGTCGCAATCAGCAACTTACTTGGGTCAATTCCTGCGCGAATTAGATCTCTTTTTTTCAAAAGAGCAAAGTCTTCGCAGTCCCCACCACGTCTGGTCGGCAACGCCCATCTCTCTACTGTTCTATACTGAGATTGATCCGTAACTTCACGCGTGGTCCGGTTGATCTTACGATTCACGCGTTTAACAATCTTCAATTCCTGCTGGCTTGTCATCGCCACCGAAGCAGTGCTGGAACATGCCCATGAGTATTGGCGACACAGCTGTCTTGCTCCGGCAGGCGGAGGTGTAGATGCCACGCTTCTGATAAAGTCTCCTTCGCTGGCTTCCACAGATTTCCCAACGACACTGACTGCCGCGAGAATCGCGCAAACACCCAAAACCCTGCCTGTCGCGGTGAACGCCTGCTCTACAAACGAATTCATGCCTGTCCCTCGATCCTGGTCTCTCCGAACGATTGTCGACAGACAGGACCGTATTCCGATTTAGGAAACTATCGGTAAACGGACGCGGCAGCGCAATCTGGGCTTAAGGTGGATGGAAAAAGAGGCGGAAATTCGTCACTTTTCATGACCATTTCGCGCTGAATTTGTCGGGTTACTGCCACAATTGAGGCAACCAACGAGACCGAAAAGTGCATCTAAGAATTACAAGATGTTGTTATTATTTAAAAAACAGAAAACATTCTCAAAATTAAATTCACTGAAACGGCCAGATAACATATAGGCCGAAATCCGCGCATTCTTTAGGCCGTCCGGCAGCATTCACCAGACGGCCTTGATGATTCTATTCGGTGATTTCGACGACGACCAATTCGCGTTCACTCGCACCACGCGCGTGATCAAGGGCCTTTTGGTAGTCGGGCGAATTGTAACACTCGACAGCGGCTTCGACCGAGGGAAATCTGGCAACTACATTGCGCGGGCGCTCTTTTCCCTCAAGCTGCACATAGCGTGCAGCACGTGCAATGAATTGCCCCCCATGGGCGGCAATCGCCGGCCCCGCCAACTCGGCGTACTTTCCGTAAGCCTCGTTGTCCGTCACAGTGACATGTGCGATCCAAAGTGCGGGCATGTTACCCCTCCAATATCTGTTCGGCGGCTTTGATGGCCGCATCCGCATTCGACGCATCTCGGCCACCGCCTTGCGCCATGTCCGGGCGACCACCGCCGCCCTTGCCGCCCAGCTCGACCACTGCGGCGCGCACCAGATCCACGGCCGAGACCTTTTCGGTCAGGTCCGCGGTCACTCCGGCCGCTACAGCCGCCTTGCCACCCGCATCCGCGATCAGCAGAACCGCGCCCGTGCCCAGACGGCTTTTGTGTTCGTCGATCAGCGCTGGAAGGTCTTTTCCAGAAACGCCGGTCAGCGCCTGCGCCAAAAACGGCACACCGTTCACTTCCTTGGCCTCGGCACCGCCCTGCCCGGAACCGCCCGCCATCGCCAGATCACGGCGCAATTGGGCCACTTCGTTTTGCAGCGCCTTGCGTTCGTCCAGCAGAGATTTCACACGGCTGACCACATCGTCAGGCTGCGCCTTCAACTCGGACGCAATCTGGCCCAACCGTTGATCCTGCGCCGACAGGTGGCGGAACGCCTCATCCCCGGTCAGGGCTTCGATCCGGCGCACACCGGCGCTGCTGGCGCTGTCGCCCAGCACCACAAACGTCCCGATGTCCCCGGTCTGGCGCACATGGGTGCCGCCGCACAGTTCAATCGACCATGTTTCGCCATCCTGACCTTTACCCGTGGGCGCCTTGCCCATCGAGACAACCCGCACCTCGTCACCGTATTTCTCACCAAATAGCGCCTGCGCGCCCAGATCCCGCGCGTCGTCGGGCGTCATGATCCGCGTCTCGACCGAGGAGTTCTGGCGGATGAATGTGTTCACCTCACGCTCGACCTTTTGCAGTTCTTCAACGCTCAGCGCCTTGGAATGGCTGAAGTCGAACCGCAGCCGGTCCGCCGCGTTCAAAGAGCCGCGCTGCGCCACATGGTCGCCCAGCGTTTCGCGCAGCGCCTCGTGCAGCAAGTGCGTCGCCGAGTGGTTGGCCCGGATCGCGCTGCGGCGGGTGTGATCGACCTCAAGCTCGACCGCGTCGCCTTTGCTCAGCGTGCCCTGGCCGACGGTCACCTTATGCGCATAGACCTTACCTTCGGCAAATTTGCGCGTGTCTTCGACCTTGGCCACATCCCGCATATTCTCAAGCCGCCGGATTTCGCCGGTATCGCCGACCTGACCCCCGGCCTCACCATAGAACGGGGTCTGGTTCACGATAACCCAACCGGTGCCACCCTGCGCGATGGTGTCGACCAGCGCGCCATCCACGACCAGAGCAGCCACCTGCCCTTCGACTTTTTCGGTGTCATAGCCCAGGAAATCCGTGGCCCCGGCGCTGTCCAACACGTCAAACCAAACGGCATGATCCGCCGCCTCGCCCGAACCCGCCCAAGCCGCGCGCGCCTTGGCCTTTTGTTCGGCCATGGCTGCATCGAACCCGTCGGTATCCACGGTCCGGCCCTTTTCACGCAGCGCATCCTGCGTCAAATCCAGCGGGAAGCCATATGTGTCGTACAGTTTGAACGCCGCATCACCAGGCAGAGCCTCGCCTTCGGGCAGGCCCGCGACCTCATCATCCAGCAGTTTCAGACCGCGATCGAGGGTCTGCTTGAACCGGGTTTCCTCAAGCAGAAGCGTTTCTTCGATCAGCGCCTGCGCCTGTCCCAGTTCCGTATATTGCGCGCCCATCAGCTGCACCAGCGAGGGCACGAGGCGATGCATTACCGGATCTTTCGCGCCCAGCAGATGCGCATGGCGCATGGCACGGCGCATGATCCGGCGTAGAACGTAGCCGCGGCCGTCATTGCTGGGCATCACGCCATCAGCAATCAGGAACGAGGTCGACCGCAGGTGATCCGCAATCACGCGGTGATGCACGTTCTGATCGCCATAAGGATCGACACCGGTGGCATCGGCAGACGCTTCGATCAGCGTTTTGAACAGATCCGTGTCATAGTTGTCATGACTGCCCTGCAACAGAGCGCCGATCCGCTCAAGCCCCATGCCGGTATCAATGGACTGCATGTCCAGCTCCACCATCGAGCCGTCCTCGAACTGCTCGTTCTGCATGAAAACGATGTTCCAGATTTCGATGAACCGGTCGCCATCTTCCTCGGCCGAGCCCGGAGGGCCGCCCCAGATGTGATCGCCGTGGTCATAGAAAATCTCGGTGCACGGACCGCACGGGCCGGTTGGGCCCATCTGCCAAAAGTTGTCGCTGGTGGCGATGCGGATGATCCGGTCCTCGGGCACGCCGACCTTTTTCCAGATCTCAAACGCCTCGTCATCGGTGTGATAGACCGTCGTCAGCAGACGGTTCTTGTCGATGCCGAATTCCTTTGTGATCAGCTCCCACGCGAAGGGGATCGCCTCATGCTTGAAGTAATCCCCAAACGAGAAATTCCCCAGCATTTCAAAGAATGTGTGGTGGCGCGCGGTATAGCCGACATTGTCCAGATCGTTGTGTTTACCACCTGCGCGCACACATTTCTGCGCCGTTGTCGCGCGGCTGTAGTCGCGCGTCTCAACCCCGGTGAACAGGTTCTTGAACTGCACCATGCCCGAGTTCACGAACATCAGGGTCGGGTCATTTCGCGGCACCAGCGGGCTGGAGGCAACAACCTCATGCCCCTGTTTGGCGAAATAGTTCAGAAAGGTCGATCGGATATCGTTCAGCGTGGGCATAAGGCTCTCTCGGCGCGCAATCATCTTGTTCGAAAACGGGTTTATCGCTGTCCCTGCGGATAGTCCACAGGATAGGCGGCGCAAACGAAACAAGGCGGCCCGAATGGACCGCCCTGCATTCATAATTCCCATATGCCGTCAGGCTTCGAGGATATCGTCATCCTCTTTCGCGCCGGGCGGCATGTCGAAATCCAGCCCGTGCGCGGCGCGAATCTTATCCTCAATCTCCAGCGCGGCCCGGCTGTTGTCGCGCAGATATTGCTTGGCATTCTCACGCCCCTGCCCGATCCGCTCATCGCCATAGCTGAACCACGAGCCCGACTTCTCGACCACGCCAGCCTTGACGCCCAGATCCAGCAACTCGCCCATCTTGCTGATGCCTTCGCCATACATGATGTCGAATTCCACCTGCTTGAAGGGCGGCGCCACCTTGTTCTTGACGACTTTGACGCGGGTTTGGTTGCCGACCACTTCATCACGGTCCTTGATCGCGCCGATACGCCGGATGTCCAAACGAACCGAGCTGTAGAATTTCAGCGCGTTACCACCAGTGGTCGTCTCCGGGCTACCGAACATGACGCCGATTTTCATCCGGATCTGGTTGATGAAGATCACCATGCAGTTCGAGCGGCTGATCGAGCCGGTCAGCTTGCGCATCGCCTGGCTCATCAGACGGGCCTGCACGCCGACATTGCTGTCGCCCATGTCGCCCTCAAGCTCGGATTTCGGCGTTAGCGCCGCGACCGAGTCGACCACGACCATGTTCACCGCGCCCGAGCGCACCAGCGTATCGGTGATCTCAAGCGCCTGTTCTCCGGTGTCGGGCTGCGAGATTAGCAACTCATCCAGATCGACACCCAGCTTGCGGGCATATTGCGGGTCCAGCGCGTGTTCCGCGTCAACGAACGCACAGACACCGCCACGCTTTTGCTGTTCTGCAATGCAATGCAGCGTCAGCGTTGTTTTACCCGAGCTTTCAGGCCCGTAAATCTCAACAATCCGGCCCATCGGCAAGCCGCCAATCCCCAGCGCGATATCCAGACCCAGCGACCCGGTCGAGCTGGCCTCGATATCCTGTTTGGAATCCTCGCCCAACTTCATGATCGAGCCCTTGCCGAACTGCCGTTCAATCTGGGCCAGCGCGCTGTCGAGCGCCTTTTGCTTGTCTGCGTTTTTCTTGTCGCTCATCGTCAGAAGATCCGCCATTGTCCTGTCGCCTTCCCTTGTGTCACACCCTTGAACGGGCGGCAATCACTGCTTTGTTCGCCTCTTGTTCCTTATGAGATCAAAAAGAGAACATTTCAACTAAAACTTACAATATTTACTCTTGGGCAATTGTGTTAAAGAGTCGTTTACACCACTGTACAAAGATAACCACTCGTTCTGGCGGACACATAAATGCTTGTTTTCTATGAGGAACGCCTGGCGTTTCTGGCTGTTCCCAAAACCGGCAGCACCGCATATCACTCAGCGCTGAAAGACCGGGCGGACCTTGTCGTGACCGGTCCTCCGGCATTGAAACACGCTCCAGTTCGGCGATATGACAGGTTTTTTCAGAATATCTTTCGAAAAATGTATGGCACCGACATGGAGATCATGGCCGTCGTCCGGGAACCAATCGACTGGTTAGGCAGTTGGTACAAGTTTCGTAGCCGCGACGAACGGATTGGGCATCCGCACTCGACCCGCGACATTAGCTTCGATGACTACGTTCAGGCCTATATGAAGTCACCCCGCCCCGAATACGCAGATGTCGGCAGTCAGAGTCAGTTTTTCCGCACGCGCAGCAATGGCCGCGGTGCGGATCATGTGTTCAAATACGAAAACCAAGACAAGATTCTGGATTTTCTGGAAAACCGACTGGACATGAAGATTGCTCTGCAGCGCGAAAACATCTCTCCAACCCGTGACTTGGCGCTAAGTGCAAAGACTGAACAGAAGTTCCGCAAACGTCATGCGCTGGAATTTGAGTGTCACGAAAAAGCGCAGTAGCGTATCAGTTCATTTGCCGAAACACCGCTTCGGTCAATTGGTTCAATGAGAATGGTTTCGGCAAAAAGGCCGAGTTTGCGATCTCAGGTCCCGAATCTCCGAACGCGCCTTCGGTGTAACCGGACATGAAGATAACCTGCACATCTGCGCGCTTTTCCATCGCAGTTCGTACCCAGGTTGGACCATCGAGTCCGGGCATCACGACATCGGTTACAAACACATCTACATGCAATGTTTCGTCTTCTAGCAGTCTCAGCGCTTCTTCACCCGAGTCGGCCTCGAGCACCGTGTAACCTTTCAAGCGCAGAGCCCGCGTAGCAAACGCACGAACCGGTGCTTCATCCTCAACCAGTAAGACGACGCCTTCGCCCTGGCGAGCATTCAGAACTTCGGGCTGTACATCTTGGCGGGGCTCGATCTTTTGCGGCGTGGCTGAAATCGGCAAGAACACCATAAATTCCGTGCCCTGCCCTTGCACACTGTCGACAAAAATGAACCCGCCGGTCTGTTTGACTATGCCATACACCGTCGAAAGACCCAGCCCCGTACCTTCACCGGTTCTTTTTGTGGTATAGAACGGCTCAAAGACTTTTTGCAGCTTGTCTGCCGGTATACCCACCCCACTGTCGACGACTTTTACAGTGACATACTCGCCCGGCGGAACTGTTGCGCGGTCGCGGCGCAAAGGATCCGTCAGCGAAACGACTTCGGTTTCGATCCGAACCTCCCCGCCTTCGGGCATCGCGTCACGGGCATTGACCACGAGGTTCATGAACACCTGTTCAAGCTGCCGTTTATCAGCACGGACAGGCTTGAGAACCGGATCATGGCTGAGTGTCAAACGCACTTTCTCACCGACCAGCCGGTTCAACAAGTGGATCAGATCCGAAATTGTGTCGCGCAGGTCCAGAACCTCTGGCTGAAGTGTTTGCTTGCGCGAAAAAGCCAACAATTGACTGACCAGAGCAGCCGCCCTGTTCGCATTCTGGTTTATCTGCACCAGATCACCGTAGTTCGGGTCATTCTGATCGTGCCGCAGCAATAGCAGGTCACAATGACCGGATATTGCTGTCAGCAAGTTGTTGAAATCATGCGCGACACCCCCTGCAAGCTGCCCGACAGCCTGCATCTTTTGTCCCTGCACAAACTGAGCCTCAAGTGTCTTAAGCTCGGTCGCATCGTTGAGCACTGCGATCAGGCACACCTGACCATCATTCACCACCCTGTTCAGCGTCACCTGAACGAATACGTCTTTGTCTTGCCGTGACAGACGCAAAAATTCGGATTTGGGGGTGGCGTCCTCGACAGCGGCGCGCGACAGCCACTCTTGAATCGGGTACCCTAATCCCTGCATCATTTGCGCGACATTCGTCTCGCCTGTCTGAAAGTCGCCAACCAGTTTGATTGCCAATCTGTTTGCATCCAGAACGACCCCGTCCGGTGCGATGCACATGATTGGAACCGGCAAATCCGCAAAACGTGTTTCTGTTGCCGGTGGCGTGGTCACTTGGACAGGCAGAACCAGCATTTCTCGCGCAGACCCCGATCGAGAAAGCTCTGCCACGGTGACATTCAACGGGGCGCTTGACGCGTTGGCCTGTGTGACCTCCCCCGGTGCAGGTTGGCGGGAATTGAACACTTGATCTGTGTTTTCCGGTTTGTAGCCCAATACATGCTCGGCCATTCCATTGGCCCTCAGCACAGTTCCATTTCGCCCAAGTGTCAAAACAGGAACTGCCACATCATCCCAACGGCCTTCAGCCCCAAGGTGAAACCGCCAGCAATACAGATCGTGCCCGACCGAGAATACTGTCACCGGGATGGTAGACCCGATAGTCACCACATCTTCGCTGGACTTTCCGTGAATCTCAGCCAGAGACTGGAGCCTTAAAAGGATTGACGCTGGATTGGCGAAAACTGACATCAAGCAGTTTTCCAATCGATTACCGGGGAAAGCGTGCAACTGGATTCTGGCCGCTGCGTTTGACGAAAGAACAAGCCCGTCCGCATTGGCAATGACGCCTGGAAATAAGTCCTGCTCAGTGAAAGTATTCATAACCTCAATGGCACGTCGGATAGACCAATCCGCAAACCAACCCTTGAGCGCGACCAGAACTCCTGCCGTGAACAATGAAATTCCGGCAACGGCGAACTCAGTCTTCCAGCCGGTTGGCAAAACATCTGTCAGAGGTGCAAGTCCGATGACGATGCCAAATACCAACACGGACATCAGTCGCAGTTGAATCGGAGATTTCCTTATGGAAGGATCAGACAATAAACTTGAAACTTCAGTCATTAAGAACTCAGCATGTTGGGCCTGTCGCCAGTGAGCCCAAATAAGGTTAAAGACCGCTTAATGAAATCGCAGTCACTCTACCTGTGATTGCTATTTTTTTGACAACTACCGCGTCAAGTGTGCGGTGAAGAAACCGTCTGTTCCGTGTGCTGCGAGCCACAATTTCTGATAGGACATGTTCCAGCCGGAATGCGAGCCGAGGAAATTTTCAACGACTTCTTGGTTTTCCGGGTTCAGCATAGAACAGGTCGCATAAGCTAACGTTCCGTCCGGGGAAACAAAACCAGATGTTTCCTCGAGAATGCTTGATTGCAGCGCGCTCAACTCCTTTAGACGCTCCGGGGTCAAAGCCCATTTTCCTGCCGGGGCGCGTCTCCAGGAACCGCTGCCCGAACATGGAGCATCAACAAGCACCACATCGAAAGGTGCTTGCGACCGCACCACATCAGGCGTCAGGATTGTGACTTGCGCCCCTGCGCGGTTGGCCCGATCAGGCAAATCTCTCATTCGCGCAGGATTAACATCATGAGCAAAAACTTCGACCCCGGCATGCGCCGCAATGGCGAGTGATTTTCCACCTCCGCCCGCGCAATAGTCCAAAACGCGCTGACCTGGTTGCAAATTCAGATCGGCAACGATGGCTTGACTGGCTGCGTCTTGCAGTTCGACCAGCCCAGTCAAAAACGCCTGACTCTGGGCGACTTTACGCGCGCCATCCAGAACCTCCAACGCCGTGTCGCAGGCGTCATGCGCGCGGGCAGTGATACCATCTGCCGCCAACGCAGAAATCGCGCGATCCGAATCCGATTTGATCAGGTTGACACGCAAATGCACCGGAGCACGGGTTTGCAAGGCTTGCGCTACGTTGATTGCCTGGTCCTGCAAAGAGGCTTGAAACACTGGCCACAACCAGTCGGGGATGTCGTATTGCTCGGCTTCAGACAGGAATGCGCGCCCAGTTTCGTTCTCTCCAACGGGCGCAGGGGCGTGCCCAACACCCGTAAACAGATCGTTCGGGTCACTCCTTGCCGCCCTCAGGGCCCCAAGCATCAAGCCACGCCCAGTTTCGGCCCCGCCCAACGCCGCGAAAGACCGCTTGCACCGCAACGCTCCGAACACGTGATCCCGAACAGCCGCCCGGTCCTTGGAGCCGGCAAAACGGCTGCGCCGCGCCCATCCTGTCAGGGCCTTTTCGACCGGAACATCCCTGAGAATTTCGTCAAGGATTTCAATAGAGGCCTGAATGCGGGCTGCGGGGGTCATAAAGTCGTCCCATGCGTCTGTAGAAACACAAAACGGCGCCCGAACGGGACGCCGCAATGTAATTTAAAGCAGGTTACATCACCCGATAGTTCGGGCTTTCACGAGTGATCTGCACGTCATGCACGTGGCTTTCTTTGAGCCCCGCGCCAGTGATCTTTACGAAATTGCAGTTCCTGCGCATCTCTTCCACGGTGGCACAGCCGGTATATCCCATGGCCGCGCGCAGACCGCCGACCAGTTGATGCACAACCGCGCTCGCGGATCCTTTGTAAGGCACCTGCCCTTCGATCCCTTCGGGCACCAGCTTATCGTTGGCGGCGTCCTTCTGGAAATAGCGATCCGCCGAGCCACGCGCCATTGCGCCCAGGCTGCCCATGCCGCGATAGGATTTGAACGAGCGACCCTGATACAGAATGACCTCACCGGGGCTTTCATCGGTGCCCGCAATCATCGAGCCGACCATGGCGCAGGACGCCCCCGCCGCAATCGCCTTGGCGAAATCGCCAGAGAACTTGATGCCGCCATCGGCAATCACCGGAACGTCTCCGGCGGCCGAGGCACAATCCATGATCGCGGTCAGCTGGGGCACACCCACACCGGCCACCATCCGCGTGGTACAGATCGAGCCCGGCCCGATCCCCACCTTGATCGCGTCCGCACCCGCATCAATCAGCGCCTTGGTCGCGTCACCCGTCGCGACGTTGCCCGCGATGATCTGAACCTCGTTCGACAGGGTCTTGACCCGCTTCACCGCGTCCAACACACCTTGCGAATGACCATGTGCGGTATCGACCACGATGATGTCGACGCCTGAATCTACCAGCTGTTCGGACCGCTCGAACCCTGCATCCCCGACTGACGTCGCCGCGGCTACGCGCAACCGACCCAGACGGTCTTTACATGCGGTCGGGTTCAACACAGCCTGCTCGGTGTCTTTCAGCGTCAACAGACCGGTCAGTTTACCTGTGCCATCGACCACCAGCAGTTTTTCGATCCGACGCGCCTTCATCAGGCTTTTGGCTTCTTCCAGATCAGCTGGTTCCTGCAGCATTGCCAGATTGTCGGTGGTCATCATCGCGTGGATCGGTTGATCATCAGAGGTCGCAAAGCGCATGTCCCGGTTGGTCACGATACCCACGACGCGACCATCGGAATCAATGACGGGGAAGCCGGTGAAATTGTACCGCTCGACCAGCGCCTGCGCGTCGGCCAGCGTCTGATCGGCGCGCAAGGTCACGGGGTTATATACGATACCGGATTCGAAGCGCTTGACCCGGCGCACTTCGCGGGCCTGTTCCTCGGTCGTCAGGTTCTTGTGGATCACTCCGATGCCACCAGCCTGCGCCATGGCAATCGCCATGCGGGCTTCGGTCACCGTGTCCATCGCCGAGCTTAGCAGCGGTATGTTCATGGTGATCTCGCGCGTCACACGCGTGGTCGTATCCGCCGTTGCGGGCAGCACAGAAGATGCGCCCGGAACCAGAAGTACGTCGTCAAAGGTGAGTGCCTCACGAATCTGCATCTGCTAACCCCATGCAAAACCCCGTTTGACGGCGACCCTATGACATGGATTGCAGCCAAGGAAAAGCCCCTGACCTAAACTAGTTGTCCAATGCGAGCCAATGCCGCGGCGAAAAACGACGCAAGTTGCGCAAAACCTGCCGCTGATTGGCCTTTCCCTTTGCGCACAAACCCATATCTTCCCCGGCATACGCGCGAATACAAAAGGCAGGCCCGACATGACCACCGACCCCCTTGTTGTCTTTACCCCCTCGGGCAAACGCGGGCATTTCCCCGTTGGCACCCCGGTTCTGACCGCCGCCCGGCAGTTGGGTGTCGATCTGGATTCGGTCTGCGGCGGGCGCGGGATTTGTTCCAAATGCCAGATCACGCCAAGCTATGGCGAGTTTCCCAAACACGGCGTGACGGTATCCCAGGACGCGCTGAGCGAATGGAACGCGGTCGAACAACGCTATGACGACAAGCGCGGGCTGAAACCGGGCCGCCGTCTGGGCTGTCAGGCGACGGTTCAGGGCGATATCGTGATCGACGTGCCGCCAGAATCTCAGGTCCATCGTCAAGTGGTGCGCAAAGCGGCTGCGGCGCGCGCCATCACTATGGACCCGGCCACACGACTGTATTTCGTGGTGGTCGAAGAACCCGACATGCACTCGCCCACCGGCGATCTGGAGCGGCTGGAACGCGCCCTGCGCGAGCAATGGAAGATCGAGGCTGTCACTGCCGATCTGTCGCTGATGGCCAAGCTGCAACCGGTGCTGCGCAAGGGGAAATGGGAGGTCACGGTAGCCCTGCACAAAGGCCACAAGGATGAGGTCGCCAAGGTGGTCGAAATCTGGCCTGGCCTGCATGAACACGGCCTGTATGGTCTGGCCATCGACCTTGGTTCCACCACCATCGCCGCCCACCTGACCGATCTGGAAACCGGGGAGGTCAAGGCGTCCTCGGGCCTGATGAACCCGCAAATCCGCTTTGGCGAAGACCTCATGAGCCGCGTCTCCTATGCCATGATGAACCCCGGCGGCGATCAGGAAATGACCCGCGCCGTGCGCGAGGCGATCAACGATCTTACAGTTTCGATTGCCGACGAAGCGGGAATCGATGCCACGTTGATCGTGGAAACGGTTTTCGTCTGCAACCCGGTCATGCACCACTTGCTGCTGGGTCTGGACCCCGTCGAACTGGGGCAAGCCCCCTTCGCGCTGGCCACGTCCGAGAGTATGTCCCTACCCGCGCGTGAGATGGACCTGACCAAGATGAACCCCCGCGCGCAGGTCCATATCCTGCCCTGTATTGCGGGCCATGTGGGGGCCGACTGTGCCGCCGTGGCGTTGTCCGAAGAACCCGGCAAGTCAGAAGACCTCGTGCTGATCGTCGATGTGGGCACCAATGCCGAAATCCTGCTGGGCAACACCACGCGCGTGCTGGCCTGTTCTTCGCCCACCGGCCCCGCGTTTGAGGGCGCGCAGATCAGTTCCGGCCAACGCGCCGCCCCCGGCGCAATTGAACGGATCGAGATTGACCCCGTCACCAAGGAACCCCGTTTCCGTGTCATCGGGTCGGACAAGTGGTCCGATGAGGACGGGTTCGATCTTGATATCGCCACCACCGGGATCACCGGCATCTGTGGCTCGGGCATTATCGAGGCTGTTGCCGAAATGCGTATCGCCGGGCTGCTGGATGAAAGCGGCCTGATTGGCTCGGCTGAACAAACCGGCACCGCGCGCTGCATCCCCGAAGGCCGCACGCATTCCTATCTGATCCACGATGCGAGCGCCGAAGGCGGCCCGCGTATCACCGTAACCCAAGGCGATATCCGCGCCATCCAACTGGCGAAATCGGCGCTTTATGCCGGTGCGCGCCTGCTTATGGACGAGATGAAGGTCGACGCCGTGGATCGCGTGGTTCTGGCCGGGGCGTTTGGCGCGCATATCTCGACCAAACACGCGATGGTGCTGGGCATGATCCCCGACGCACCACTGGACAAGGTCTCAAGCGCGGGCAACGCCGCTGGCACCGGTGCCCGGATCGCGCTGTGCAACATCGGATCGCGCCAGGAAATCGAACGCGTCGTGCGCGAGATCACCAAGGTCGAAACCGCCATCGAGCCCAAGTTCCAAGACCATTTCGTCGCCGCCAACGCGATCCCACACAAGACCGACCCGTTCCCGGAACTGGCGCAGGTGGTCACGCTGCCCTCACCCTCGTTCAACACCGGCGGCGGGGATGAGGAAAAATCTGGCCGCCGCCGTCGCCGCAGGTCATAGTCCCCGGCAGGAGGCACCATGACCATAGCAAACGAAGAACAGGCCGAATTCTGGGGCAACTCCCCCTCGGGTGCGAAATGGCTGACCTATGAGGACCAGATGGATGCGCTTCTGGCCCCGGTCCTTGATCTGGTGCTAGAGCGCGCCGCCCTGCAACCGGGGCAGCGCGTGCTGGATATCGGCTGCGGCACAGGGGCCAGCACGGTTCTGGCGGCGCAGGCTGTTGGTCCGGATGGGCATGTTCTCGCCGCCGATGTCTCGCAGCCTTTTCTGGATCGCGCCGCCGAGCGCGCGCTGGCAGACGGGCACGCGAATATTGGCTTTCAATTCGCCGATGCGCAGACCCATCCGTTTGAGGAGGGCGACCGCGATATCATGATCTCGCGCTTTGGGGTGATGTTTTTTGAGGACACCGTAGCCGCCTTTGCCAACATGGCGCGCGCGCTGAAACCCGGCGGTCGGATGTGTTTCGCCGCTTGGGGGTCGCTATCTGGCAACCCGTGGTTCCGCCTGCCCCATATCGCAGCGACCGAACGGCTTGGCACCCCGCCCAAGGTCGACCGCAATGCCCCCGGCCCTTTGGCATTTCACGATCAGGATCGAGTAAGCGGGTTGTTGGCCGAGGCTGGCCTGACCGACATCGCTGTCGATGCTGTTCCCCTCATTTTGCCTGTTCGAGGCACGCTTGAAGACAGCGCGGCGCTGTGTACGCGGATCGGACCCGCCGCACGAGTGATCGCCCATTTCGACGGAACGCCCGAAGATGTCGCCGCAATTCGGCAGGCTGTGGCCGAGGAGTTCAGGCCCTATGTCGCTGGAGATGTTGTTGAAATACCGGCCTTGATAAACCTGTTTCAGGCACGCAGGCCGGGTTGATCTGGAGCGGGTAACGCGCACCATGTTACTGTTGCAACATGTTGCAAACTGAACTAACACCCATACCTATGTTGCATTTTGCGAATTATACCTGTAGCAGATTGTGTCAACATGTTGCAAATGAACTCACCGCAAGTGTGGGGCAAAGTGTGGGGCAGATATGGCAAGAGGCAATAACCGGCTTTCCGCAACTCAAGTGAAGAACGCGGCACCTGGTAGCGTTGTCCAAGACGGTGGCGGGTTATCTCTGAAAAGGTCGGAGAGTGGCGGGCGCTGGACGTACCGTTTCCAGATCAACGGCAAGCGCCGCGATATGGGTTTGGGATCTTACCCAGACATGTCGCTGTCAGACGCGCGCAAAGAGCGATCAAAGTGGGCGGCCTATGCAGAACGCGGCGAAGATCCAATCGCAGAACGAGAACGGCAACGTATTGAAGCAGAGAACAGTCAGAACGACCCAACATTCGAAGATATGGCGAAGCTAGTTTTTGAGGGGCGAAAAGAGAGGTTACGCGGTGACGGCAAGCGCGGTCAGTGGTATTCACCCCTCAAGAACCACATCATCCCGAAAATAGGCACCCGCAGGATCAGCACCCTGCACCAGCGCGACATTCACGATGCGCTGAAACCGATCTGGCGCACAAAGCATGAGACTGCGGACAAAGCCATGTATCGGACCCGAATGGTGCTGAGACAAGCGAAGCTGATGGGATACGAGGCTGAACCATTTATCTGCGACTCGGCCCGTCACATGCTGGGCTATGTCGAGCGTGTTCAAAAGCCTCTGCCTGCGACGCCTTGGCAGGACATACCTGATCTATATGCGCGGCTCGACAAGATGCACCCGTCCTACTTAGCGCTGCGTTTCACGATCCTGACAGCCGCGCGCGGTATGCCTGTGCGTGGCGCGAGATTCGATGAGATAGACGGGGACGTCTGGACTGTGCCCAAAGAGCGCATGAAAGGTGAGCGCAGTAAGGTGCAAGACTTCCGCATTCCTTTATCCACTGAAGCGCTGAATGTTGTCGAGCTTTGCCGGGAGAACGCATGCAACGACTATCTGTTCCCAAGCCCACGAGTGAACAAAGGCGTCAGTGACGTTGCCATGGCGAAGGTGCTGAAGTTTTTGAATGAGGAAGGCCGAATACACGGTTTCAGATCTTCTTTCAGAATGTGGATTCAGGACAACGAGACTGCAAGCTACGAGGTTGCGGAAACGGCCTTGGCGCATGTGATCGGAAATAAGGTTGAGCGCGCGTATGCCCGTTCTGACCTTTTGGATAAACGCCGTGTTCTCATGCAGAAATGGGCTGACTTCGTGACCGGCCAAGAAGCAAAGGTCATCCCGTTGAGAACCGCATAACTCTTAAGTAAAAGACTGCAGATGGGCGCGCTCAGGCAATACCGCCGGATTTTGTAGCCAGGAAGGATCTGATGGCAGTTTCTTCTTCTGCGCTCGGTACGCGGTTGAGGTGAAGCCCGCCGTAGTCGCGAATATTCGCGGCGTTTGGACCGAACACCAAGTACGGCTCTACCCCCCCATCTGTTAAGGCCGCCCCGCTACCACTAACAATGGTCCCATTCACATTTGCGTGCCGTTGGGACGCGCTGTTGCCACCAGTCACAACCACGTCGACCCCGATAAGCGAACCGACCGATTCCACGTTGGTTGGCGAGCCTCCAAAGGCCACAGTCACCCTTTGCGGCGCTGACTGCGGCGTCGAAATCAATGGCTGACGCTGGCCGCCTCTATTGCTGATTATATGTGCAAAAGACCGCCCGATGCTGATGGTCCTAAACGCAACCGCCTCAAAAACATCCGAGGAAAACTCAACGACGCCTTGAAACTCCAACTGATCGTCCACGCCGTCACTTTCGAGCCAGTGCCGAACCCCGTCAGTGCGGTAGGCTGGGGCTGCGGCAGCGTTCGGGGCGAGAAAGAAGCCGCCAAGGGTGCCCTTGTTGTTAACCCGGCGCACTGGATCGCCATCTGCTAAGACAGGTGTCGTTCCAGCCGCGTCTTGAAATAACGTGAGGATATCGGAAGGATCGCGCCACAACGGCGGTGAGAGGGCAGCTATTGGCTGCGCCCGTGGCTGAGAAAAACGCCCAGCCTTGAAGCGACCTCTTCCGAAACGGCCCCCGATCCTCATCTTTATGTCTCCAACGTCGCCGTCGCGCCCAGCCCCGCGATCCAGAGGCGTTCCCCCGATTTCAGGGTCATCGGAAAGTTGTCATGCTCTTTGACAATGTGGCCTTGGCCAACTGCGATAGCGGGCTGGCTGTCATCGGCTGTAATTGTCCAGCGCACCACTCCGCTCGTTGCCGTTAGCAAAACATCCGTCTCAGCCGCCGCCGTAAAGCGATTGGCCGCCAGCCATTGGTTTTTCAATGCGTCGTATGGGGTTGAGGCCATGAAGTGCCCTCCTAATAAAACAGCGCGTTTTTGATTTGCCCCGGCCAGCGCAAAGGGCTGTCGAGAAACAGCGCGACGGCAAAGGCGATGATGATCCAGGCCGGGATCTCGTGAACGGTGATCTGCTCGACTGTTTCAGCTTTCACCTTTCCAGTGTCGCTGGATTGTCGAATAACGCGCGCCTGCGGTCGAATGATCTTTTGTTCTGTGACCTGGTTACTACCCAAGGTCTGATTGTTCGTTTTGCCTGCCTGCACATTGGCTGCCACTTTGGGCCCGCCTCCATTCAACAAGCTAAGCGGCCCGGAGCCACAGCCAACCAGCGCGAACAGCGCGACGACCACAAACAGCAACCGGATCATGTGAACACCTGCTCGGCGGCGCGCAGGATTGCACGGGCAAGGGCCGCCATTTCATGCGGCTCGTCTGTTGCGGCCTGTCCATTTGGTGACGACCCAAAGAAGGGCTCGATGAGCGCCGCAGGGGCGCGACCGGAAATCAGGCTAGTAGCGCCCCGGCCCTTTCGAACGATCTTTTCCCCACGATCCCGCAGGCCCAAGGCGTCAAGCATTTCATCTTGCAGGGCCTCAGCAAACCGCAGGGACATGCGCGAGCCGCTGGACAGTGTTTCTGTGCCTGTGGCGCTTGGTTTGTGGTGGCTGTTGAAATGCAGTTCCACCGTTGCGTCCGCGTCCCACTCATCCGTGCGCCCATAGACGGCGCGGATTTCTTGGGTCGTGGATTTTCCGGGGGTCCGATAAAACGTCTTTACAATCAGTTCGGGAAAGTCGTGAGACAGCTTTTCGATCACAGCAGCAAGCCGTGAGTTCCAAGCAAACTCTGTTTCCCCGGTATCAGGGCGCACCGCGCCCTGTCTCTTGGCATTGTGGCCGACAACAACTGCAAGTTTCATCAATCGAACTCCCTCTTTTTGCGAGGTAGCCAGCGGTCAAGAACCCGATCGGCGATAAGGCTGCTCTGCGCCTCCGTGTGGTCCATGACTTTGACGAAGATGTTGACGAACCAGCTGCTAACGGCAGCGGCTAGGATCATTATCAACTGCGGGGGCCAGCCCCAGAAATCCCACACCTGCGCGGCGATAAGCGCGATGATTGCGGCCAAGCCAGATGTGAAGAGGATGCCTAAAAAATGGGCCTCCTGTTGCCGTTTCCGGCCAATCAAGCTGCCTACGGCCAAGGCCATCACCAAGCCGCCGAAGAATACATGAGGTGCGACGGTAATCCCGATGCCCGCTAGGAACATCGTCAACCAGTCGCGCGAAATCTCAAGAAAGTGGTGTTTCATAGTGCGCTTCCAAATGTGACGGAGTGGCTAGGGCCAGCCAGACCGCACATCTTGTGCGCTTCTGACTCGACCCTACCACAAGTTGTGTCACCTTGGAAGTGGTTCAGTCATAAACCAGCGGCGCGGCGTCTCCGCGCAGCTTCTCGTTTAGCCGCGGATTCAGGATCACGCCGAACTCGTTGCGTTCGCTGGCCTGCATCCGGCCCTTGATCGACCTGCTCAGGCTCTTGTTCGTGATCGCCACCTCCGGGTTTTCCTCGTTGAACTTAGCGATATCGGCCAGAACGCTTTCGGGGATGCCCCGACCGGCGCGCGCAGCATCACTTGCGTCCCGCATGATTGACTTCTTTTCGTCAAGGATCTTGCGCTCTTCGTTCTTGAGGCGGCTATTAGCGTCGTACCGCTCCGACAGGCGGGCCGGTGTGAACCCGATAACCTGGGCGATAAGCTCCTGCGGCTTGAACTCGTCAATGATTGGGTCGCCGTTGTAGGTCTGAGCGCCTTCGTACCAGTACCGGCCCGACCGCATAATGTCTCGGATAGCCTTTGGCATTATGGTCTCAACGCCACGCCAAACGTGGCCCTCGCCAATTTGCTGGACGCCTCGGTGGACATTCTGAGCAATGCCGGGACCAGCGCCAAGCAACTGTTGAACCCAATAATTGTACTCGTCCTCGCCTTCCAACTGACGATCAGGTGCCCGGAACCACAGATCAGGCATACCGACACGCGACCGCAAGTCGATCCCCAGCATGTGACCGGGTACGCCGTTGAGGAACGCGCCTGCAACGTCGCGCGGCAGAACCGACATAAGCAGCTTTTCAAGCTCTTTCTCGGCCTCATCGCCGCCGCCTGCGAAGAACATTCCCGCGAATGCCTTGAGCAATGAATAGCCCCACACGCCCTTGACACCAGCGTTCAGCAACATCTGCGCAGAGATCCCGATCAATTGCCGCCGCGCCTCTGCTTTGACGGCGGAACTTTCGCCGTTAAGTGCTTGGTGTGTATCGCGGAATAGACGCCACAGCATGTTGATTTGGAAGTTTCTAAAAACCATCGCAACGCGCAAATAATCGTTCTGCAACAGGCGCGGACGGCTGGTGTTCTGATAGTCGAAATGGGTGCGCCACGTTAGATCCGCAGCCTTTTCAACGGCCTTTTCGTGCTGCAAACCTTTGGCCTTCGCCATCCGGTAGGCCGCCAAGAACGTAACCTCGCGGTTGGCACGCTCCGTGTGGTGGAACATCCAAGAGATTATGCCCATGACCTTTGTGCGAACTGGGCTGTATTCCACGCCGGTTTCCCCGACGCCCGCCAGATCATGAGATTGGCTCTTGTCGATCGTTCCCCGCTCGTAGGCGTCGTTCATGGCGCGCTTTTCGTCTTTGGTCAGACGCTTGCTGTCAACAGCATGAGCCTTACCCCTCGCAAAGTCCTGAGAGGCCCTAAGCAATTCCTTGGCCGCCGTCGCCTGCCCTCCTTTGCCGTGGTAGGCGCCGAGTATCGGCGTCCCTACGATCACAGTCTGAGTCAGGTTCACCAGCGCCGCAGCGGGTGTCATGGACAAGTAGTAGACAAAGGCGGCACCGGTGATTGTCTGAGCCCATGCTGAGCCTTGCGGGTTCATCACATACTCATGGCGGCGCGCGACTTCTTTAACGATCAACCCATTGCGTTCAGGGCTGTCGGAGTGGCGCGCTTCCTGCTCGGCCGCATCCAGCGCCTCGCCCATATCAAGGCTGTACGTCAGGCGGGCTAACTGGTGCGCGCCGTGGAACATCTGAGAACCGAACGCACGGAACGCATCGCCACTATAGCCCTGCGTGCCCTTACGATGCAGCTTTGACTTGCGCATGGACATGTCAGGAAGCGTTTGCAGCCAGCGTTGCCAAATCGCATCCATGACCATTTCGTCGGCGTCGATATCCTCAAGCAACCCCTCAACGTCCGCGACGAACCCCGGATCTACCGCGTCGCGGGCTTGCATCTCCTTAAGGACGCCGGTCTCAACGTCCCGGCCTTCTGCCTTCATGTCTTCTGCGAATTTTCGCTGTTCGCGGGCACTTTCAAAGCGGCTGAACGAGACTACCGCACCCTCTTTGTTGCGGACGGTTGCATAGAAGTCACCAAAGCGGGCAAGCGGGAAATACGGACCATCCAGACGGTTGCTTTCGAACCTAGCACGCAATCCAGCGAGCCGCGCGTTTTTCGCCCATCGGTTCTGCATCTTGGCCGTGGTCAGGATTTCATCGGCTTCTTTGATCGCCGCTTCCTTCTCTTTTCCGGTCAGGCCATCGTCACGGATTTCCTCAAGCCGCCTTTCGTGCGCCCGTTCGGCGCGGCGAACAGCAACGGTCATCGCCTTTTCTGCGTTGGCCTCAATCGCGGATTCGAACTCGTTGGCCAAATCGTCATAGGCGTCCCGCACGTCGACATACATATCGCGGAACCCTTCCGGCAGCTTCATGTACCGGACGCGCAGTTCGTCATAAGCGGGCTTGCGTTCCGCATCCTTGTCTAGACGGTTTTGCGCCTCCCTGCCGGTCTTGCTGTTCGGTCCGTATTTTGTGACGATGTATGGGTCTCGTTCCTCTGCTACAGGCATGAACGGCTTGGACGGGTCTTGCCCTTCAATGGTACTGTCGTGCATCAGATCCATGAGATGCGTATTGGCGTCCTTATCGCCGCTCAAAAGTTTGCACCACCGCTGGGCCAGTTCGTCCGTCATGGCGTGGCGCTCATTACGCAGGGTGTCCATCTGCTCTTTGAGCCGCAGATACTTCTTCACGGACGGCATTTTGCCGCCCAATTCCTGCATCAAAGCCCGCCCGGGCACCAACGCCAGCAGGTTGGTACCGTTCTTTCCCGCCATTGCCTGCGTCAGAGCATCACTAACAAGCTGTTTGGCCCCTTTGGCAATGCTGGTGGCCTTTATGGGTGGTGCCGCTTCAAAACCGGGATTTTGGCGCGTTCGTTTGTGCTTTGCGGTGCCATCGGCCTTGAAAACGTCTCGGTGCTGCAATATCTTTTGACCACGCTGCGGCGTGGTCGTACCATCCTTGGGCAATTGGAGCCCTCTGGATCGTGACCACTCCGCAGCTTTTCTTTTGTTGATATACCGCAAATACCCGTCGCGGATCAGCCCGATGGTGCCTTTGTCGCTGTCTTTCCCATGGATCGTTGCAATCCGGGAAATTTCAAGGCGTCCAGCCTTGAATGCCACGTCAATGCCCAGAACCATGGACCGGCCATCAGAAGCGGGCTTGTCGACCAGGACAGTGAAATTACCGGGTGCGTTTCGGGCATCGAACACCATCACTGGATTCTCCAAGCCCTCAATAGCATTGATCACATCGTCCAGTGTCAAGCGGTGACTTCCGGCCTTTCGTATCACACTGGATGCAATCACCATGGGCGTGTTTTTCCCGGTCAGAGAGCGCAGAACAGGCGGAAGCTTCCCCAACACAGTCGGCGCATCAGTCCGGTCGCCGTTCCAAATCCCCTCAATCTTGTCGCGTGTCGATTTAGACACGGAAAAGCGAAGCCGCCCTCCGTTCGGTCCACGTGGCCCCGGCGCGCGCCCGCCAATATCGCCGCTCTCAATCCGTTCGAAGATCGAAGCAGCATCTTTATGACCCCCGCCACGCAAGGCGTTAGCGAAGGCTTTCAGGGCCTTGCTGATCTTCTGGAAAACTTCTGCAAGGGGGGAGGTTGCGTCACGCTGCTCACCCCAGAGGCGGTACATTTCCGCAATGATCTCTTCCATCTGTTCGGCGATGGACAGTTCCGGGTAGTCGGCTTCGATCTGCGCCACCAGATCCGTGCGCTTACGGGCTTCCCTTACCAGAGCACGCCATTCGTCCTTGGTGAACAGGCCATATTCACTGCCCCAGAAGCGGTTATCACGCAGCAAGTGAATGACTTCGTGCCGGAAGGTACCTATCGGGCCGTCTGCTGCCGTCATGCTGACGTTGATTTCGCCGTGGTTATATAGGCCATCCAGAGCGATCGGCCCTGCGCTCAGTTGTTTCCACGCGCGCACGGTCGCCCTGCCCTTGAGCCCCAAACGCTCAAGTTCCTCGTTCAGCAAGTCTTTCAAATCGACCAGTTCCGAACGCGGAATCGCCCCGGCGCTCCGTTTGTGTTTCTCACCTTCCAAATGTGAGCCAGGAGCGCTTAGCTCATCAAAGTGCCTACCCACAATTCGGCGAGCCGAATGAATTGCAGCGCTAGTGTTCTTTCTCTGCCACGCTGTATTGGCGCGGCTCCAGCGCCAACCTTCCTTTTTTAGATCTGTTGCGACATCTGACGAAACACGTTCGTCAAACTCGATACGAATGCGTTCATCAGATTTTGCGTTTGTAACGCTCGCGCCTTCAAATTGCGAAATCAGCTCATCATTTTCTGATCTAAGCCCGTCAATTTTGGCCTGTGCGACCTGAGATACTTCCCCCAGCTTCCAAATCTTGTGCCGGTTGGTGAATACTGGCCGGGCCAAGCCAACATCTTCGTGTACCGTTTCAAGACGCTTGAGCATCCGTAACGTCAAATCTACATCGCCACCATTCGCAAGAGTGTTCATGCGATTGTAGAAATTGCCTTTGAGAAGGCTAAGGTTGAACGTTGCCTCTCCATCCGCTGCTAGCTTAGCGTCCACTGCAATTTGGACAACTTGAGCCTCAATCTTTTTCCACGCCTCTTCGGCTTTTACATCATCGGGACGTGCCTCGAGGATCTTCTTCTTGATGGATGCTTTGGCCTTGCCGACCCAATCTAAAAACTCACGAGACCGCCGGTCATAAGTATCCAAGCGCTTTCGGTTGCTGGTAGCCGGGAAGTTCGCGGGCCCAGTGATCATGGGTGAGGCTGTGCGACTGCTGGCATCCCACATGGCGTTTACGTGCCTTATGTAGCGCTCTTTGTAGGTTGTGAACTCAGCGTCGAGAATGGATTCTTGGTCTTTTGTCTTGGCCAACACCGCAAGTTCCGAGTAAAGCCCATTAACCGCTGAAACATACCCTTCGATGTCGGATTTTGCCCGTTTCTCAGGAGTGAAGGTCATGTTTCGATAAGCGGCGTACCCTCGCTCATAGTCGAGATCACTAACGCTCGCCGGACCTTGTTCCGTTTCTTGATCTAGTACGTCAATTTTGCCGTCTGTATCGAGTTCAACAGCCTCAGAATTTGGATTTTCCGCCTTTTCTTCAGGTATTGCGGCAAAATTATCGGAGTCCGTGTTCTTAACCGGTTCTTGATCAGCTACCGCCAAAGCATCCGCCAACGTGGCATCAGCGGGATTCTTGGTGTCACCTTCACCCAGCCATGCTTTGAAGGAGTCGATCGAATGCTCGGTTATAGCCCCTATGCGTGACGCACCAGACCCATCTGAAAACCCTGCAACATAGATCGCGTGAGCGTCCTCACGATTATTTACCCCCAGCACCACCTTATGTTCATCGAATTTACCCGTTTCAGGGTCAATCTGATCGACAATTAACACTTGATCGCTGTCAGGAAATTCCCCCATGTAAAAGTCAACTGGATCGCCGTCCGCGCCCTCAGTGCGCTTAATGTCGCCATAGTGCGCTGGCATGGTCACGGACCATTCGGTGCCATCCTTTGCGGTGCCGCGCCGCTCTTCGCCCTTGGCGGTTTCGATAACCATGTCCAGACCGTTCCACTTAAAGCGGCCCTTCTTATAGTTGCCCGCCTCGGCCTGCGCCGGTGTCGGGTTCGGATCTGCCTCGGCTGCGGCGGCATCAATTTCCGCCTTGTCTGCGGAATTGTCAGGCTGTTTCGGCTTAATTTCAGCGGGTTCAACGGAATTTTCCGTTTCAAATGTCCCGTCAAACAGATCCGTTTGGCTGCGCGCACCCTCATCGAATAAACCGCCCTCGGGCATGGCCGCATCGTCGCCGCGCTTAGGCTTTGCCATCTGCGCCTCTGCCCGGTCCTTGTCTTTGACCGGCTCCACACCGGGGATCAGTGTTTGTTCGCCCTCTGGTGTTTGCTCTGTCGCTGGGGCTTCGTGACGCAGGGCAGATGCGCCGATCGACACATCATAGCCGTTTCCGCCACGGCCCCCGTCCGTACGCAATTCGATAGTGCCCTGTTGCTTCGACAAGACCTTTACGACCGTACCCTTAAAGACGCGCGGGGGTTCAAAATGGTTGTTTGTGTACTCAACCCGGTCGCCCTTTTTGAAGTTCTTCGCAGCTTCACGGTTTGCGGCGAATTTTTCCTCAATCGGGTCGGTTGTGGCGTCATCCGGGGCGCTCAGATCATTATGGCCGCGCTTTTGCAGTTCAGCGTTCACTGCCGACACCAAAGCAGCCTTTTTCGACCACGCGTCGCCCAGATCGTCTTTGGACATGCCCAGACGCTTAGCAGAATGGCGCGCTTTGGGAAGGCTGCGCCACCAACTGTCCTGCAGTTCCGGGGCCGGGTCTACCCGTTCTGCTTCGGGCTGTGCTTCGCTTCGAGTGCTTTCAGCATCGTCAGGTCGCGGTTCGCTTTCGCTTTCGCTTCCGGCGTCGCCTTCGGATCGTTCAGAACCCGATTGCTCCGCTCCTGTACCTGCTGGCTCACTCGCTGCCGATAGCTCGGACTCTGTGAACGGCGGGCCGGGATCTTGAACGGCTGGCTGGCTCGGTTCTGCATACTCGTCGGGCTCCTTTTCCAGTTGCGACCATAGCGCATCCTCAACGCTTCCGCCATTCTCATTCAGCTTTTCGAAAACGGTGCGGCGTTCCGTGGCAGACAGTTCAACGCCGATTTCAAGTTCAGCTGCGCGCACATCCCGCCAGATCATGTCTGCGCGGTCCTCGCCCATGGTGAAATCATCCACGTCATTGCGCGGGGGAAAAATGCGGTATGCTTCCGCTTGCTCGGGCGTGATGGTTTCTGCGCCGGTTTCGTCCAGATCCACGCCCATTTCGCGCAGCTCTTGCAGTTCGGCCTTTGCGTCGGCCACGGCCTGCAATTCCATCTGTTCGCGACCCTGAACGGGTTTCCCGGCCAGTTCATCGGCCAGCGCGTCCACAATGCCTTGTTCGCTCAGATAGCCGCTGCCATCGTCACCGACCAATGAGGCATATTCGGCCCACTCTGCTGTGGGCAGGTTGTCGAGCGATTGCGCGCCGCCTTTGCGGAACAGGCCTGGTGCGGTCTGAGGGGTAACGCCACGGTGCTGCAAGTCCTGACCCAGAGGGCCAGCCGGATCAATGCCGCCTGTGTTGGCCTTGAGCGCCGCTGTAAACGGGCGCTTTTGCAAAGAAGGCTTGGCGGGCTTTTTCGGGCGCGGCTGTTGAGCCGGTTGCGGGACGGGCTGCGCGACTGGTGCGGCAGCGTTCAGGATCTCGCTGGTTTCCGGGTCAAACTCTTCGACAGGGGCTACAGCTTCCGCCTGCGCCTCGGTGATGGGGTTTACCTGCTCAACGGCAACCTTGCCCCCTTCAATCTCTTCGCGCGATACAAGGAAGGGGTTGCCGTCCTGCTCGAACAGCATCCCGGTTTCGTTTTCTTCCTTGAACACGGCGTCAATCGGCTTGCCGCCCGGTACGTTCAACCGGACCTTTGAGCCCGGGACCATGCCAGGTGTTGCCAACGGTGCCGGGGCTTCCGGTTGTTCCGGGGCACGTTGAGCGGCGCGCGATAGCGGACCCTGTGGCGGGGCCTCGGGTGCCGGTACGATCCGTTCAGGCGCAGCGGTGGGGGCTCCGGTCTCGTCCACATACATCGTGGTTGCCTCGTCCCGCACAGGCAGAACCGACGCCTCGCCCGGTTCGGCTGCATCCAGCGCGCCAGACAGTGCAGCTGCATCAGCGGCGCTCTGGTCGCGGCGAATGCCGCCCAAAGCACCAACTGGGCCGCCGCCCATAGCGCCAAGCACGGCGTCGTTCAGTGTTCCCTCCGTTAGATCCAGATCTAGGCCGGTTGCTTGCTGGACACCAGCGCGCCCCGCAACGCTTTCCGCGACCTCCTGCGCGCTCTCTTCGGCTGCAGAAACAGCCGCCGTTCCGCCAACACGCACAGCTGCGTTTCGGGTTGCCAGTGACGCCAACGGCTTCTGCAATATCCGGCCGGTCGCGGCTCCCCCTAGTGCTCCCGGTATAGCCGCCCAGCCTGCCGCTGCGCGTTGTGCCGCTTCTCCGGTGATCTTTAAAGCTTCTTCGGCGGTTTTGCCTTGCGTCACCAATTCCCGATAGTAAGGGCTTTCGCGTTCCAAGCGCGATACCCCCTCAGAATCAACATCCTGCGCAGCCTCTTCAATCAACTCTCGGGCTTCTTCGGCTCCTGCACCCGCTGACTGCGAACCGCCTACACCAGCGCCAACTACGGGCTTTCTTGTCGCTATGGATGCAATAACCACTGGGGCCATGGAACCCAATACCTCAACGGTGAGGTGCGCCATGCCCTCAAAACTGGCGTCTTCGGGCAATTCCCAAGTCGATGGCTTGAACAAGTCACCTTTGAATTGGGATTTTTGCATTGCCGCTTGCGCGTCGGCGCTAATGCCGTCTTCGATGCCCTCGCCTTTTTCGCGCAAAACATCACCAGCGTCCCGAGTGTTCACCACCATATCGGACGGTTCGCCAGTCGATATCAGTTCCGGTTCGCCGTCGGCGCCCATTTTAACTTCGAATTTGGAACCGCCAGTGCGGTCAAGCGCGCGCCCCATGCCCTCAACTGCAGAACCTAAGCCGCTTAGTATTGACGCCCCCCCGCGACGTGCCAGGTCGCCCAAAACACCCCCGCCGTCAGAGTCTTGCTGTGGTGGGGCCCCTGCTTCACTTTCCTGTGGTTGCGCCAGTTGCACCGCACGCTCAAGCAAGGTGTCTGCGAATTGTGCGTTGTCCTTAAATACCGCCCGAACGGCTTCTTTAACGGGGGTGCCCGCTTCAATTTGCTGCCCAACTGCCCAAGAAAACCCACTGGTAAAACTGTCAGCATCCACGCCTTCGGAACCAGCCAATTCATAGGCTGCTTCAATGATGTTTTGGGGCACCTGCGTTTGACGTGAAATCGTGTCAAAATCAAACGTAGCAGGAGCACTCGGCGCGCTGGTTTCCATCGCTTCGAAGATCCCACGTGTGCGGGCATCAGCACGATCGGTTGCAATTTCAGTGGGGGATTTGGCAAAGATGTTATCGGCCACGGCAAACCTCTATGAAGGTGGTTGCAGGCCGCACATCTTGCGCGGTTATGTATGGGGCACAATAACAGTTAAAGGGAGGCTAGTGAAGTCGGTGAAGGCTAAAGACTATCCGCTACGAACTGTTGAAATCGGCTGCAAGAATTGCGGGCGCTATGGCCGGTACAGCAAGGCGCGGTTTGTGGAATTGGTCGGGCCTGACACCGAATTGCCGCAAGCCCTAGAAATCATCGGCAAAGACTGCCCCATTCCCAAGAAAACGGGAGATTTCATGCATGGGGAATGTCGTCCTGGATATCTGCAAGACTGGTGGAAGAAGCAGGAACAAAACTAGTGTCACTCCTTTTCATCGTTTACAAAATCCGCTACATTGATGGTTCACGCTGGGTAGCTCCCAGCACCCCGTCGGCTGCGGTCGGCGGGTTTTCTTTTCCCGCCTCCCTATCGTGAATTTACTTCGGCCAAGGTCGAGCGGGATTTGCGTCCCGTACAAACCGATCTGTGCCTTGGATAATCTCACGCGCTCGGCTGCGTCCTGCTTCGCGGGCCAGGTATTCCGCGCCGAGTTTAAGCCACGCAGACAACGTCAGAATGCGGCTTTCTCGGTCCCCACCTGACATAGCAAGGCAGTCTTCCATTGCCTTGTTCATCGGCGGCTCATCGCTCTCGGAAACGTTCAACATGTCATTGATATCCATCGGCCTCGCCTCCTATTAATGAACTACGGCTTCAGGACCACCGAAGCGACGATCAAGCGCTGGATCGTCCGCGCCACGCCTCCAAGCCTCGATCCGCTGACACTCTTCCTGAATGCACTCTTCGCAGCGCCCATCGTAGTAATGGATTTCCTCTGATGTCATCGTTGCTTGGCAAGTCCGGCAAGCCTGCATGTGCCCAGCCTCCTATTTGTTAACGCATTACCACAAGGGGCAGAACTGCACCCGGCAACCACCACCACCAACCAGAAAGGCTATTAATCCAACCATACCCGGCAAACCCTATGCACATGCAGACCGCAACACCGATCACCAAGTTCTTAACCGCTAAGGCCATACGATCAGCTCCTTTCTGTGAACTACTCGAACGGCCCGAAGGTTGTTCCTTCGCACGCCGGGTCGATCTTAACCGGAAACCCAAATAATTTGCGGTCATCCCTTCCAGTGCTAAAATCATCAAACACCCGACCAACATCACCAGAGTGCATCTTTTTGATGTCCAGCCACTCATCAGGGGGACACGTAAAGCCCGCGCCTTCGCGCTGATCAGGTGGGCAGGTCTCAATCATCTCAACCAAATCGTCGTATGAAAACGACATGCTTTGCTCCTTATTGTGAAATACTAAAAGTCTGCATTTTCGTATTCTTTCAAAACGACGATGCCGGATTTAGTGATGCGGTAAGTTGCACCGCAGCCTGATTTTGGTGGGTCTCTCGACACCAGTCCCTCCAACACTAGCTTCTCAAGGCTGATAGTCACACGGTCCTCAATCTCGTCGGTCACTAGCGGAAATGTGTGAGCGTCGACCAAGTATAGAGTCTTCAGAGCCATTATTTCATTTAGGTCGCGCACCCGGATTCAACTCCTGTTTGCCGTCTACAATAATGGCCCAACCCGCCTGCGCCCAATTCTCAGAAATAGGCACATGCCCTAGGCGTTGCGGTCTACCGCCTGAACTGTCCAGAAGCGCGGAATCGGAACCCATCTCTTTGATAAGAGCGTCCAGCGCAAATGGGTGCATTGAAATCCGAAGATCATCGAAGTCCGCGCCAGCATCTTCTGCGCGCGTGAGCTCATTGCAAATATCTTTGTACATTAGGACGCCCCTGACTCCTTACTGCAACGGCCAATACGGCCACTTCACGTATGCGGAGATGCCCGCACCAATCACCCAAACCGCAGTGGTAGACAGTGCTTTGATAAAAGTGGCATCATTGCGCCGAAATTTCTCCCAAGCTTCAAAAATCATTAGCGTAGCCAATATCCACGTGAGCCCGACCACAATCGCCACCATATAGTTTGGGACGCTATCCATTCCTGCACTCTTTCCCCATTATTCATCTTCAACCTTGTCTTCATCGCGCAGCTTCAAGCCGGGGCAACCCTCTTCCAGCCAGCGAGTGATGGTCAGGGTGTTTTTGATGGGCTTTTCCTTTTTCGTGCAGTCGTTCAGCACCTTGAGGATTTGCGCCAGCTTAACACCGATACCCGGTTTGATCCGATAGCCGATGCGCTTGCCCTTGTCGGGACCGCGCTGCTTGTATTTTGGCGCTAACTCGAACTGCTTGCCGTCGTACAGCACTTGCAGCTGCTCAAGCCGCGCAGGCACGTCTGCGATGCTGCGCTTGGCTCCGGCGCGAAAATCTGGGTCTGCGAGTTTCTTAGCGAGCATACCGGCCTTCGTCCTTTCCGAAGTCAGATTGCGCTCGAACTCGGCCATTGCCGCCATGAAGTGGAAGTACAGCCGACCGGCAGGTGTGGTGGTGTCGATCTGGTCGGTGATGCTGACGAAATCCGCCCCGGCCTCTTCGATCATTTCCACGATTTGGATAAGCTCTTTCATAGAGCGCCCGAGCCGGTCCAGCTTCCAGACGACCAGTCGTTCGCCCTTGCCGATACCGTGCTTTAGAACGTCGTAGAGCTTGCGGCCTTTCAGCTTCGCGCCCGATTTCTTTTCCGTAACAATCCGGCTTTCCGGCACCCCGTAGCGCTTGAGCGCGTCGATTTGCAGACGCAAATCCTGATCCTCGGTCGAAACCCGCGCATAGCCAATGAGATACCGCTTTTCCATGGCCGCCAGTCATGGGCAGATTCTCCTGATCATGTCGAGTTTCAATGTGAAGTTCCATAATTCCCTACAGCGTCGCGATTTTTATTTGTTAAGTTTATTTGTAAAGTTTCTGTTGCCATTCGTCAACGCAATGTGTTAAGTTTTTAAGTGAAGTTTTTTCTTAACAGAATGGAACCACGATGTCCGACAGTGTGACAAGCTGCTGTATTGGCTGTGCCACGTCCCGCGCCACGAAGAGCTAAACTGAGGATCGCAATGCAGGAACAGAACTTTGTCCTAATCACACGACCGGGCAAAGTCCCGATGCTATTGAAACCGTGGAACGCCACGGCAGACGCGGTGATCGCGCTGCTGGACGAATGCTCGAAACGGGCCACTTCGGATGATGAAGCCCTGACCGTCTGCATCGTTGATGAGTATGGGGAATTTGACGTTTGGGGCGAGAAACCGTTCCGCGCGATGTTCGGGGGTGCCGCCGCAAATGGATGAGATCGCACAAGCAGCTGAAAACAATCTGCGGGCCATATTCGGCCCGGATGTCTACGATGAGTTGGAAAAGCACGAGCTGGCGGCAATGGTCTGGGAGTTGGCGGGAGATATAGTTGGGCCGGGTTTTGACGGTGATATCAGGCACCGCATAGCGCTTGCAACTATTGACGCCTCAAGAGGTCACAATGCCATTCCAAAGGCGAAGGCGTCCAGAATCGCCAATAAGCTGCGCAATGCTTGATGTCGAACTCAAGAGCTTTTTGGCGCACGTTGCCCGCGCCGAAGAGGGCCAACATGATGAGCGCACCTATCCCGCGAGCTGCAGCGTACTGACCTACGCCCGAAACAATGGTTACGTTAGCCTGATGCCCAGCTTTGAGGGGGATGCCGGTGATGCTGGTCGGGTGTGTCTGACGAAAAAAGGGCGTGAACTGCTATTTTGAGTAGGAATCGGCAATATGCGAAAAATCGCAAACTCATTAAAAAACGCCTCGATCCAGCCGGATTTCTTCTGCAGACCGGACGATAAGGCGAATATCGGCGGTCCATTCTGCGGCGAATGCGGGCGCGGCATCAAAGCGCCAGCCAGTCAGGGCAAAGCAATCATGTGGTGTTATGGGTGCGGATTTGAGACCGGTTCTTTACCAATGGTTGAAATTCCTCTGTTTTGGTCACAATTTGAGGGTGCGTTCACCTTTGAGGAGGCGCAACGCATGAAGGAACCGGGCTTTGATCCGCTGGCTGAAATGGACGAGAGGCAACGACACATGCAGGTTTCGGGTATCGGATCGCTGGGCGAACTCGCCCAAGAGCTTGGGGAAAACGCGCAATGTGTGGTCTTGACCGGACAGCCAGACGATCTGCGCGCCGCCGCGCCACACTTCCTATCTCAAGTGAAGATCATATCGCCGTCACACCTAATCGCGTTGAGGGAAGCTGCAGAGCGGCGGGACTTCGATGCCGTAATTGCACTCACAAAATAAGGGAACCAGCATGGCAGATAAAATTTACACCGATGGCTTCCCCGATGGCTGGTCGATGGTTCACCGCCCAGACGCAACCCTGCTTGTTCGCAAGGGCGATGGATGGGCGAGCTTTGGGAGTACCTGCATCTGTGCCGCCCCCAAATTGCAGCAGGGCGAAGAATGGCTTGAGACAGCCAAGAATTTGGCTATCGGATTTGCCGGTATTCAGAAGCAGTTTTTGAAATTCCGCGAAGCCGCATATTGCGACAAATGCGGATACGGACCCCGCGTCGATGACGATGGATATGAGCTTGAACATTCCCGATCGGTCAAAACTTGGGAATGTGAAGATTGCGGTCACATCAACCAGCGCCCGGTAGCCGTGGGCAAATCATCATAAAGGAACCGCCGATGCCGCGCCGATGCCCAGACTGCAAAGCTGAAATGGAAGATGACGGGCTGCACGCTTGGTGCGGACACTGTGATTTCGCGGGATATGTCGTCGTGCAAACCGGCAAGATCCTTCGCGAAGACCCGCCCGATTGGGATCCCGGAATCGAATGCGAGCATGGCTATGACGCCTGCCCGATCTGTGACGCATAAAAAGGACCGTGGACGTGAAAGCAGGCGACAAGATCAAGATGTGCGGCGAGCGAACCCGTTACACGGTGCAAGGAATAGACGAACGCTTTATCGTCGCCACGAAGCCGCACTTTTCGACGTATCTCTACACCATAATCGACAAGAAAAAACGGATCAGGGGGCCAATCAATATGGTTCTCGGTCCACCCTGCGACGTCGATTCACCCGCTGGCGCAAGTGAATGCCTTACCTTCATGCGCGAAGAAACAGGCGGGCATGAAACTTGGGGCGTCAGCTATAGAAACAACCTGCCATTGACCCAAAGAGAGGTCGAACAAATCGGCATAACGTAGCGGGAACACAGTTGCACATTCAACCCCACAATAGTCTCGACGCTGGCGTATTGAATCTTACTGGTTGCCTAAGCAGACCATGCGTCAATATGAATAGCAGTTTGTCGAAGATCCGACTGTGTTGCACTGAACCCGTGTGTTCTGCGGGATCAGCAGCGCGGGGTTCACCACATCCGGGCCACGGAACGCGAAGGTTGGCATTTGCCCGTCAGACTTCCCACACAGGAAAGTTAGCTGATACCATGTCACTGGCCCCGGTATAAGATCGGCAAGAACGCCGCCCGCGTGGCTGTCGCTGTCAATCACCTGATAGCTGCCTTTGCAGTGCTTCCCTGCTTTCTTCATGCACTTGGCTGAATTGGATTTACATTTCACCTGGCTGACTGTCACGCCGCTTGGGGTTGCAATCGACTTAACCTGTTGTGCGGACGCGAGGTTGGGGGACGCCACCAAAAAAGCGGCCAGCAATGCGAGTTTTTTCATGTTATCCTGCTTTGGAATGCTCAATGATCTTCTTTTCAAATACCCAGCCATCGCGCCAGTTAACGTACGGGCCGGGGTAGTCGTCACCCTGAGCGACACCTTCGGGATATGGATTGTCCGAAACTGGGCGACCTTCCCTAAACGCAACACCGCCCAGTTTGAATGGAGGCAGCTTGTCCGACATATCAACTCCAAATTGATTCACTATAGGTTGAACATATGTTGCGATTTGCGAATTGAAAAGGCCCCGCCGCAAGGAGAAACGACGGGGCCAGACCGACTGGTGAACCAAGGGGGGAAGTCCTAGCCGGTATAGGGTGCGGGTTTGGGGGGCCTTCTAAGCTCCTGACCTGCCTGTTCGTTGCGCCGCAATAGTTCGATTGCTGCCGCGTCCTGTTCTTGCGGGGTCATTTTCTGCCACTGACCGTAAGGCAGTTGCTCAGACAGGGCCTTTTTCGCGCTTGCAATCAGTTTGGCGTTGTCGGCGGGAGATTTCATATCGTGCTTCGCTTGTTCCAGCATCAGATCGCGCTCAAACTTGCGCTGCTCGGCGGCGACCTCTGCCGACTGAGCCAGCTGTGAATACAGGGTTTCGAACACTTGCTCAGGCGACAAGGCGTAGATACCAAGCTCAATTATGTCGGACTGATCCGCGAAGTTTTCAACGAATACCTCACCTGTCTTAGTGTTCTTAAATTGAACCTGTGCACCAGTGATATTCCCTGCGTTGTCACGGGTGAAGCCAGAGCCTTTGCGGATCACTTCGTATCCGTCGTCATAAGAGTTGTACGTATCGGAAAGGTGATCAAGAAAGGCATCGTCGTCACCGATGGCAGCGGCATGAACCGCCTTACTCCACGATTCCATTTGGCTTTTGGCCTCACGGCTCTTGGCCCAATCCTCGAACGCCTGTGCCTTTTCGATATCACCTTGCGACGCGTAGTATTCGATCAGGCGCGGCACGGCTGTTTCGGCGTAGTGATCAAGGAACGACTTGGACGCGCGATTGCGCTCACCTTCCGTGGCTTTGATTGCGCCATCCTTGCCGACGACCCCACGCCCCTGCGGCGCGGTGGCGGCAGCCACAGCCACAGACGGCGATCCACCTTCATCGGGCGGCGCGCTAACTGCACGCTCATGCATCGCTTGAACTTCGGCCTTTTCATCTGCTGGCATGTTCGGTGCAACGGGCGCTTGTGCGGCCCGTTGCACGTCCTCAGTCATGGGAACAGCAGGTTCAGTGTTGATCTGCGGCGGGGTCTCCGCTGTTGGCATAGCAGGCGCGGACGATTGCCGCATGTTGAGCGGTTGATCCGGCTGTGACGCAATAACGGGGGCACCGGTCGGCACGGGTTCGGCCTGCGGCTGGCTCGGGCCCCGCACGTTGTACCGCTCTTGAACAACGCCCCGGCGGTGCTTTTCGTCCAGATCCGCTTGTGTCGGTTCTTCGTGCCCCTGACGGTTCAGGTAGTCTTGGTACGCTGCGTCATCGGCGGCCTTATCAAAAGATGTGGGCGACGTTACGCGCCGCAAATTCTGCTCTAACGCACCTGGCTCCATCTGTGCGATGAGTTGCTGCGGGGTCATGCCCCGACGTTCGGCCAGCGTTGCGATGGCTTCATCTGGTAGGGATTGCAATAGGTTCGCTTGCACCTTGTTCACATGTTCTCGGCGCATTTGGATATCTTGAGCGGTCAAAGGTTGCCCGGTACGCGCGTCGACACCTGACGCGAGTTCAGCGGCCGCCCGGTCAGCAGCACGGGCCTGAATGCGCACTGGACCGCCAATACCAGCCCCCACGGCAATTTCTTCAAACTGACCTGAAAACGGCGACATTTCCTGTTCCGTCAGACCTATTGGTGAATCTGAATGAGGGTCAATCACGCCGCGCGCTTGCGGTGGGCGTTGAACAGGTGCCGGTGCCGTATCGGATGAGACGCGCGGGGCCTGTTGCTGCGGAACGACCGACTGTTCCGGTTGGGCCGGCGCAACGTCGATCACGCCGCGCTCTTCTGAGCGGTTGCGGGTGGACAAACGAACGGGCACGGGCGCGGCCTGCGGTCCCGGAACGACCTGGGGTTGTGGGTTCGGCACTTCCGTTGCGGTACCTTCTATCACATCACCGCTATCATAACTGGCTTTGGCATCCGCTGCGATTGCAGCCAAAACCCCGCGTTCTTCTTCAGCCCTACGGTGGGCCGCATCCTGACGCCCCCACTCAACTTCTTGCCGTGCGCGGGTCTTATCGGTCCACTCGTCATTCTTCTTCTGACGTTCGCGACGCTCATTGCGATCCTCGACGGACATGCCGTAGCTGTATCCGCGCATAGCGCCGTCAATAAAAGCCCCAAGTCCTGACATTAGCTGCTCTCCTTGTTTCGATAGAAACGATCCAACAACCGTTCCCCCTGATCGACCGCACCGTCGATTCCGCGCTCCGGCGGCGGTGGGGGCGCTACATCTGTGTTCGAGAAACGATCAAAGACCGACGAGGCATAACCTGCGCGCCGTTCCAGATGGGGGGTGCCCGGTCGCCAAAACTTGTTTGACGCTACACGCGCTGCCTCATCTGCCGTCTTGGTCGCGTTGATGGCCGCCCACGCCCTCTTCTCGGTGGTTTGGCCTTCATGCAGAATGTAGTCGATCTGCGCGTCAAAATCGGTTGGATCTACCCCCCTCTCTGCCGCGAATGCCTTGTATCCGCGCATGCGCGGGCCGTTGAATTGTGGTGCGCCGAATGCGTTGCCGTTGTCGCCCACGGCTGCTGGGTCGATCTGTGCGCCGCTCTCCTGCATCAGATTGCCGGTCAGGCCCGCCGCCACATGCGGGGGCAAGCCCGCGTCTGTGAAGCGGTTGTAGGCGTGGCTCACGCGGTCACTGATAGCCCCGTCGTAGGTGAACCGTTCCGGAGTGGCCGCTGTAATATCTGGGGAAACAACTTCCGTGACCCCGCGTACCACCTTAGGATCTGGTGCACCCGCCTCAATCTCGGATTTGACCCCCCGCTCATTGCGGCGGGCCTTCATGTCCTCGATTTGCATACCAGTGGCGTAGCCGTTGGCGAGGCCGCTCATGAAAGATCCCGCGCCGCTCATGACATGGCATCCTTCACGCTGCGAGGCTTAACCGTTTTGGCAAGGTCATCCACCTTGTCAGCCAGTTCCTTGACCGCGCCCATGGTGACGCCGATAGCATCGACAACAGGGATGGTCTTGCCATCGCCCTTGCCGGTAGCGGCTTGGAAATCCTCGGCATAGGGGCCGATGTGCTGGCCGCCGTCGCCCATGCCGTCTTTGTACTTCCATTCCTCGACCGGCATATCCTTGAGGGCTTCCAGAACGCCGCGCGCGGGTTTCTTGTCCTCTTTGGCGTCTTTGGACGACAGCATCATCATGCCCATACCGGCCATACTGCCCAGACCACCCCACAGGCTGTTGTTGGAGGCTTGGTTGGCCTGATGCGCCTGCATTCCTTGCTGCCACTGGGTGTTCAACCCGTTCATCATATCGCGGTTGCCTTGCATTGCCCCGCTAAAGCCTTGCGCGCCAGATTGGTTCGCTAGGCCCATGGATGTTGCCGGATTGACGGCTAGTCCGCTGCCAAGGTTTACAGCCTGTCCACGAAGCTGCCGCCCCTCCGCCTCGACCAAGCGGCGCGAGTTTTCATCCGCCCCAGCTTTCGCCAACGCGGTATCAAGCGCGTCCCGACGGTCTGCTGCATCTGCGCGACCGGAGCGAGGATCCACGCCCATACGGGATTGATAGCGTTGCCGTGCTGAACGCGACAAACCGGCCTGCTGCTCAATCGCAGCGACCGACCGCCCAGCGGCAGCCTCACGGCGTTCAGCTGTGTCATAATTCTGAGCTTCTTGAATGAATTGGTCTTGAAGCGGCTCGAATACTGTCTTGTACCGATGCCGATCTTCGGATGCCCAACGGTTTGAGATAGCCGCTTGGCCTCTCATCCATTCGAGATAATCCCGCCCTAGAGCGGCGTTTTCCAGTGCGGCTTGCCCAATACGTGGATCAGGTGACGGCGCTCTTGAAGAACTCTTCCCCATTTTCTGCCTCGTGCGTTTCATGCAACGAAGCATCTTGCCCGTCAGGTTTCTTGTGTTGCTGGATAAACCGGCATTCTTCTTTCAGCATACCAAGGATGACCGCATCTTCGCCGTCCAAAGCAGACCGCCGCACACCCTCAACCTTGAAGCCCAGTTTTAAGGAATTGACGAGCGCGGCGACATTTGACGCGGGAATCTGAGCGTTTACGCGAGTAAGGCCCAGTTCAAGAAATGGATATCCGAACAAGCGCGCCAATGTAGAACGGGTCGCCCACCTCCGCGTCTTTGCCGTTGCAATGTGCATGTGGCAAGCCTGATCGTAGAAAGCATTGTAAACGACGACGGCGTGAATCTGCTGATCATCGTCAACAACTGCAATCGGTCTGCTTTCTGGCGGCCACACAGAATCGAGACCAAGGCGCGCAGCGGCCCAGCCCAGAAGCAAGTACGGTTCGCTGTTGGTGACAAATCGAGCCATTGCCCAAAACCCCTACATATTGCGCTCAATATGCCACAAAGCAACATCAATGACTAGATGTAGTATCTGCGATCAACGGTGTCAGACTGATGTTTGCCAGTTGCTGTCGTTTTTCAGGTCATCGTCCATCACCACGGCCTCTTTCAGAGGCCAAGACGCCTTGATGATGTCGGATACGAATTTTGCGCCTTCCGCCCATGTCATTGCCAGTTGCAGTGAATTGAGGTCATGGACATCATTCATCCCATCCCGAAACGGTTGGATGGTCGGATCAGTCGCCAGTCGGGCGGCAAAGGCCGGGTCCGCCATCAAGGCGCGCAGTACGGCCCCAAACGCCAGTCCCATCAGGTTTATCTGGCCTTCTCGATCACCTGTCAGCCAGACCGGAGTGTTATAGCCGAATTGCGAGATATCGAACTCTTTGCCGGTTGTGATACGGCGGTTGCGCTCTTCGTTCACCTCGTAGCTTTCCACCTGGTACGACACCATTACGAGCTTGCCCTTTTGGACCGCCCATTTGCGAACGTCCTCGATGTTCACATCCTCGGGGATCGGCACCGTTGTCGCATCCGGTGAAACGAATTGGCTGTCACCGATGAGTGTGTTGATCACTGGACCCGACGTAGGGTCTTGTGGATCAGGATCGTAAAACGCCACGCGCACAAACATGATAGCCTCCTACTGTGCTCTGAATGTGTAGTAGATCGTCACATTCGCCGTACTGGTGCGAATGATCGGTCGATCATGGCTGAAAAACGAGATTGATGGCGCGCTCGGCGTAATATGAACCCAATGCGATCCCGTTGGCTGGATGGCGATGGTCGCGCCGAAAGCCGACAATTGCCAGAAACCGCGATTGGGTGCGATTGAAGGGAAGAACACATCCAACGGATTCCCGCTGCCCGAATTAAACATCCCCGTTGCAGTTGGCGCGACCCCGACAGGCGCGGCTTGAACAAAGACCTCGGTTGACGTTTGCACAACAACAGCACCCGCGCCGCCCGTCGCCCCTTGGCCGCCAGCGGTTTCGGTAAAAATGTCCTGACCTTGTTGACCCCTTACCCGGTTGGTGCCGCCCCCCGCACCGCCCAGGCCGCCGGGTCCGATTGAAATAACCAGTTTAGGATCAGCATACCCGGAGATGTTTATGACGGGTGTTCCTGTTGCCCCGCCCTTGCCTCCGCGCCCGCCGTATTTTCCGGTTCGGGTGTGGGATTTGATGTATGCCGCCTGCCGACTGTCCCAAACCCGCTGAATTTCACGCCCAGGCGTCCCCCCTGCGCCACCATTCCCATAAGGGTTCTGCTGCGCGATATCAGCCGCTTGAAAATAGTCGAAAACGCCGCCGCCGATACCTCCGCCATAGGCTGTCCAAGACCCCTTTAACGTCGCACCGTCATAGAGGTGCAGGATCGTATTTCCCCCCGGCGCACCATTGAAACCGCCCTCATCCTTGTAGTCGGTGCCGCCCCGTCCACCACCGCCGCCACCCTGCAGTTGCGCGGCAAAAGACGTCTTGCCCGCCAAAGAAACCGTTTGATTGTATGTGTAGGTATTTGTCGCAGGTACGCCCGCCCCAATCAGGTACTGACCGTTTTTTATGACAAGCCCATCTTGTTTGGTCAGGCGAATATACTCTTCCACACCGTTGGCGCTGCGCCCGATCATGAAGCCAAAGGCGGAATTTCCGGCACCGTCATCATGGCGACCCATGTAGACGCCGTCATTGACGAAATCGCCCGGTCCCTGCTTGTCCATTCGGAACCCGGCATTGACTGCGTCGATATCCAGAAACTCATCGACCTCGATATACTTCGCCTTGACCTCTTTCGAGTTGAGGTGTTCCGCGAAAATCGCCCGCACGCGCAGCTTCTCGCGCCCGATGCTGTCAGCCTGAATGTTGCCGCCGTTGATGATTGTCGCACCGCCGGGGGTCCAGATCGCAGGCCCCTTCGCGTCCTCATGTGTGGGCGACACCATCGGCTTGTGAATGAACAGAAAGCTGTTGGCGTCCGAGGTGGTGCCGTATTTCGTGATCTTGATCGTTGCAAAGGCGGCATTGGCCGGGGCCTGCGCTTTGCCCCAAATGCGATCCCAGCCGTCAGGGTTCGCGGACCCGCCGCCGGTTGAACTGCCTTTAGCAAAAACACCCGTTGAGCCGATCACCGTGGCGGTGTCATTGACAAATTGAATATCAACCTTGTACTGGCACCGCAGCGAGAACACATAGGCGCTGAAATCCAGCCAATCGCCCGGTTTGCAGGGGATGTTCATCAGGCTGCCTGCCGGGGACTTGATGAACAGGACAGCCGCGCCCACGGTGCTGACACCATCCTGATGCATCATGAATGTGGGGTAGTTGGCCCCGGCATAGCTGAACCCGGCCTCGCGCCTGCCGATTGTTGTTTCCGTGGACACGGCACCGGAACTGTCAGCCGCGGATAACGCCCATCCGGCATGGCCATGGGCAAACACCGGATCGTGCAAAAGGTTCGCTGTCGACCCCGTTACCAAACGATCCGCTGACAGGGTGCCTTTTGCGGTGATTGTGTCCGCATTCAGCTTGATCGCAGACCCGGCGTCGTTGCCATCGGCGTTGTCCCACGCAACAAGCTCGAACTCGGCCACGGATCCGCCCGCCTTGGCGCGCAGCACGTGGGCGGCCTGTGCTTTCCCATGCACATCCGCCATGGCGCTACCAAAGTTCTCAATGCCAGCCACTTTGCCCTGATTGTCGACTGACAGCTGATTGAGCATGGCCGCAAAGGCCGTGGTATCAGTCAGATCAAGCCCGGTGATTTTGCCGACCGACGCGCGCAGATCGGCCGCGGGCGGCAGAGCCAGGGCCGTTGTGGCAAACTGGACGGAGATTGCAGCGATCTTGAACGCTTTGCCGCCGCCTGTGACCAGATCAGACCAGAGCGCGATATAGTGGCTGATGCCGTTGGGCGCGTTTGGTACGTCATAGGTGAAATCCACCCATGTCCAACGATCGGTAATCGCTGCAGTGAGAAAACCGGAATCGCCCGTCCCATTGGTCGAATAAGACAGTGCAACATGTGAGGCCGCGTCGGTCTCTGGTGCGCGGACCAGGACAGACACTTTTGCCTGTTTGCTGCCCATTACATCCGCGATGACGGGCGGGACCGCGACAACAAGGTCGCCGTTTGGCACGCCCCCAGACGCGCGAACTGCGCCCTGATCGGTGACTGTCGTGGTGTTCGTGTAACCCAACTCAGGTTTGCCGGTCAGCGCCGACCCGGCGGGCGCACCATGCAGCTTTGCCAGATCGTTGAAGATCACAGCATATCCCGGCACCAACCCGTGGACATGTGACAACGCCCCATCGGCGCGCGCCTCACTGGCAGCAAAGGCGTCCGTCAGCTTCCCGGTAAACCCGTCTGTCAGAGCGGTGAGACTTTGCGACACCTGACCTGCTGTCTGACTGGCCGTGTTGGCGGTCGCGGCGGCTTGTGAGGCGACGGTTTCAGCACCGCCCAACCTTCCAAGAACGGACAGTGGGTCCGGGTTGTCTGTGCTGCCAATGACGCTCTGAACCTGGCTAACTGTCGCCGTGGTGGATTGCAAAGCAACTCGAACGGATCCGAACCGTTCGAAGAAGTCTTGCAACTCACCGTACCTAACAGCGCGGTCGGATGGCTTGCCCCTGCGACCTGCAAGAACTTCAAGGTCTTCGGATTGACGCTGACCCTCCTGGCTGGAAAGATTTGGGTGCAAGATCCGCACGGCTATGCCCTCCCCTGCAGTTCTGCGACGCTTGTCGCAAAGCTCAAGGCGGTTACAGACACTTTGCCTGAGATTTCAACTTCCCAATGCCGCGCCTCTACGTCCGGTAGACGCTCAATGCTATCAAGTTCAGTGATGGTGTGGACGACTTGCCCATCCGCTATTATTTTCGCCGAAAACCCCGAGGGCTGTTCCAGTTTTTCGCCTTCTGCTTTGAAGCACGAGAATCCAACAGCAACCGGAAGGTCGTGTAGCTTCGAGCGCCACTTTGCCGTTCGGTAGCCCGCCGATCCGGGGTCATCGAACACATAGAGCTTGTTGTCGGCTTCCTGCAAGTACAGTCGACCTGTCCTTATGTCGTGATAGGCGCAGTTCAGGGTTACATCCGAACGCATGAAAAACGGCTGTTCACCGGTCAGGTCAATGATACCCGTCTTTTCTGACGCTCCGTCCAGCGACCCGGAGAAACCGAACACATACTGTCCGTCCAAGTGACTCGCCACAAAGGATTCCGGTCGCAATGCCGTCCATCCTTTCCGGCTGAACAGGGGGCGCGTGACAAGTTGAGCGCCCGCGCTGGAAACCAGAACAAGCCCTTCTGTCGACGGGTAAGCCGCCGCATATCCGAGATCCACAATCCCCCGCTTCGCCAAGCAAGGTAGTTTCTCTTCGCTTTTCTCAAGGATGAAAGTCTCGGGCTCCGTCCCCTGCCCCCGGTACGGCGTCCCTTTGGTCATTACAGCGAGTTGAGACCCAAACGCAGCAAGGCCAACAATGTCATAATCCACCGTCAGGCTGTATTTGCGGGGCCATGCATGGGGTTGATACGGCTCACAGAAATGCAATTCCCGGTCAGTGTGACCAACCATCATGCCGTTAGGCATTGCGATAATACCTCTCAGGTCATCAGGCGGCGTGTTATAGTCCGTGGTCTGGATGCTTTCATTCAAAGGGTGCGTATCAAGGCTGTGGACGAAAGATGCAGCCGGCGCGTTTTCCTCTGCCACAAAAAACAGACTGGTAGTGCCGTAATCCGAGGTCCGCGACCTGTAGATCCGCATCTTGGTCACGTTCCGGCCCACCGGGGGCGCTGCAAAATTGTTGACAAGAACACTAACTGTCCCGTCTGTCTGGAGCGCGTCATCTTGGGCCGGACTTGGGGCGCTTTCCTCCCCATAAGCGGTAACCCATGTGTAGACGTAGAGAACCGTTTCCGTGTTCTCTGTACCCGGCGCCGACTGGTTTGCGATTGTCGGGGCCGTCGCAGGTGCTGGTAGAGCGAGGCTATACCATGTGTTGTTTGCAAACATCTTGGGAACGCCGTCGCCGGTAACATAGAGCCGATCAGTTGCAACCGGCCCAGGCAAAACATTCACATCAATGTCCCAAGACAGCCACGAGACGCCATGGAGGTACGCCGTTTGCTTTGGTGAGACTAAATCTGTCACCTCCGTTGAGCCTGACAGCGGGGTTATGGCACCGTCATCCAGCCGAACATTGACAGACAATTGCGCCGCGTTCGGCACAAGGTGGCGCGGCTTGATTTTCGGGAACTCGCCTGTGAAACCCGTTGTTGTAATCAGCATACGGGGCCTCCCTAGAAGAAGCTAGAACGGGACCGCACCGGGGCTCGATGCTGGCCGCGCAGTGGAGACTGAAAGTTGCTATCGCAGGCCATATTGAACTTGGCCTCGTAGACAGCCGCGTTGTTCGGGTCATACCAATTCGTCTTTGAAAGGTTCAGCAGACGTGCCAAAGCACCCCACGCGACCTTTTCAGCCGATTGCGTGAAGATATGGGCTGGAACAACGTTGAATTTCTCTTGCAGGGGCGCGGCTGGGTTCATGCCATACTCCGTTCCTGAAACCGGCTTGAGAAACAGGGACATGTTCAGCGTGCCCGCCTGAAACGGGTAAACAGTGACAGTGTTCGGTGAAGACTGCGTAATATAGCTCGGGGTTCCGCCCTCAGACACCTTGCCCAGATCATCCAGAGACATACTGGAAAACTGTGTCGGCGTCAGCTTTATCGCGTCCACGGTTGCGCTTGAAAACTCGGCCTGTTCGATCTCGTGAATGGTCGCATAGTCAGGCGCAACAATGGCTTCGTTTTGCTCATCAATCGCAGTCGCGACCACTTCCCGCCAGCAGCGTGTACGTTCGCACCACTCAACAGCGGCCAGCCGCAAGTTTTGCAGCGCAACGGGACCGGGACACTGCGGCGCGTGCGGCAATACAAGGGGCAGGAAATCGCGCAGGTGACGTGTCGGCAGGGTCATGCGCTGGCTCCTGTGGTTTTAGTCGTAGTCGCCTGATCCGTGGCCATCTTCTTGCCGATCTGGGATGCGTACATGTTGTAATGCGCTTGCGACCGCGCAGCGTTGGCCGGGTCATCGCTGTCCTTGGCAAAGGCGCGATAAAGCACGTAGTCGGTCAACGCGTTCTCGAAGATCGCGGGGGCTGGCACGTCTTGTGTGTAGGTCGCCAGATCAAGCGGATCCGACGCATCGGCCATGGGTGTTGGGATGATCGACACCACGGCCTCAATGATACCCGTCCCGCTATTTGACGGAACAACGTGAAAGCTGCGGGGATCGGCAACGTCTTGAATGACGTGATCCACAACCGCAGAGGCGGGCCATACATTCGTGTCTTGCCAACCGGGCATGACCACATCGAGGGACGTTCGCGAAACAGCTGTGACGACTTTACCACCTTTGTTGCGCAAGACGCGTATCAAAGAAATGTACTTGGCGTCGATCGCTGTCAGGTCTTGGACCGTGCCAGCGGCAAGGGGTAGCTCTACGGTCTCGGTAACGGCGTTTGGCTTGTCGAGCGCCAAGGCTTTCAAGCCTTTGTTCAGGTAGAGCAATAGTTCAGAAAGGGGCCAGCGCACGTGGCTTTTGTCCAGCAATGTGATGGACGCGACTTCGAGAATGTCTTTGGCCTGCATTGCGCGCCAGCCCCTTGATATGTGGTTGTCCGCGAGGTTTATTCAGCCGCACTGGTCGTCGCGTCGTCCTCAGCCAATTTGGCCTTGATGCGGTCGAAAATGGTTTCGTCCTTGGCCTGTGCGTTCGGTTTGCGACCGTTCAGCAGTTCAAAGGCGGCTTCCAGATCGGCGCGGGACACGTCGCCTGCAACTTCCGCCGCTTTGACAGTCAGCACCGCCTCCTGTGGGTCGTTTGCGACCGCAGGTTCTGATGTTGGCTCCGGCTCAACAGGCTCAACCGTGTTGGGCTTTGCTGGCTCGACTGCCGCTAGCGGCTGTTCGCTGGTGATCGCGTCAGGAACCGTGCCCTCAATGCCCTCAGATACAGGCGCAACAGGCGCAGGAACGTTCCCAAAAACACCCTCTTCAAGAACCACGCCCTGTTCTGCTAGGGTCGCCCGTGCCGCTTCTGCTTCCTCTTCTGCTCGCTGCTCTTCTTCTGTAAGCAATCCACCAGTACCAGCAGCGATAGCAGCCACAGAGGCTTGCGGCGCGGTCGCTTGAGCGGGCATGTGCAATTCATAGCCCTCTGGGATCGAAAGAAAGCGCGCCAGGTGCTTCTGGTTTTCGACTATAGCCAAGTGCGGGCCTTTGGGTTCACGAGGTTGGAAGTGGTAATCTGTGCCGTCGATATCGACTTGCGTTCCACCCTCGCGTTCAATCTTGCAGCGAACGTCCATGTTCACGGTCTCCTTGATGTTTCGGGGGATAGGCGGGCCGGTTACCCCGGCCCGTCAGGGGATTAGTAGGTGTACTGAACAACAACCTTGATCTTGTCGCCTGCGCCCTGATTTGCGCTCAGCTTAACGCCAAGGCCACGGTGCTTGTCGCTTGGCGTCAGGGCCAGGCAGGTGGCCATGGGCGCGGCGTTCTCGGTCGATGCGCCCGCTACATCGAGATCGTCAAACAGCAGCGCAGCGGTCAGGGCGCGGGCGTCGTCGTCCTCACCTTCGTCACCGGACAGGATCCCAATGTCGGCGGTAGTGCCAGCGGCGAAATTCTCCGTCAGGGTGGTCGCGGCGATAACCTGTGCGCCTGCAGGAATGGACCCGATTTCAAGCACGTCTGTCGCGGCGGTATAAGCCTTGTCGAAAGTGTGCTCAAAGATCGCGGCAGCAACCATGCCAGCCGCATACGGGGTCGGCGGCGACAAACGGCGCAGCGCGTGTTTCGATTGGTGGAGCATGTCGATACCTCGTTCTTGCTCTGGATGGTTGGGGGTGGTGGAGAAACGGGGCCGTGTGGCCCCGCTCAAATCGGCTTACTCGGCAGCAGCCGTGTCGATGGCCATCACGCCGAAATCACGCTTGTTGAACCGGGTTTTCTTGATGCCGACGATTGTACCCGCCGCAACGATGGGCTCGTTGCCGTGGTCCTCGACCTCTTCCGACCAGGTGAAGCGCGATTGCTTGGCCACGCCATAGGCGCAGACACCGGCCTGACGGCCCATGAACAGCGCCCGGGCAGCTTCGACGTTGTTACCAGCGCCGTAATCGTTGAACCGGATCACCGACGAGTGGCTGTGCAGAACAACGTTGTTGATCATGCCCAGACCGCCCTTGAAGATCTTGTTCTTGTTGCCCTCGGCAGATGCTGCGGCTTTTTGCAGTTCCAACCACCCGGAGGTGCCGGTTGCAGTACGCATATCTTCTTCCTGATAGGGCGACATGACCAGAACATAGCGTTCTTCGCCGTCGATAGAGACCGGCACCATGTTGGCAACCTGCGGGTTGCGAGCGCGCATCATGCGGCTGCGGGTGACAGCCTTTTCAACCAGATCGCGCGTCAGCTTGTCCGCAGCGGTAAGTGTGCCCTTGGACGTGGCGGCACCACCAAACAGGATATGATCGTCATCAGGCGCATCCAGCGAATTGCCTGCGTGGCCAGTGAAGTCGTCATCTTCGATGAAGTCTTCGTTGATTCCCCGCGCACCGGACAGGTAGATGAACATGAGTTCGTCCAGGTATTTCGACCAGTAGTCGCCAAGACGCGCCTTGCCCACCTTGCGCAAATCATGCGCAGTACGCTTGCGGGTCATCTTGCCGCCAGCCGAAACGGAGTGACGCAGCTGATCCACGATCACTTCGTCAGTGTAGAACTTCAAGTTCTCTTCTTTGCCCTTGAGGCGGTTGTCGCCTTTGGTGGGCTTTCCGCGCAGCTGCACGGAAAGGTCGAACGAAACACGGTCGCCCTGATCCGATTCAATGTCGGTCTTTTCTTCAATGATGTTGTTGTCACCTTTGCCGATGAACTTCTTGGTGAAGTACGATTTCGACAGGGTGTCGATGGCGAGGTTAGAGCCCCATTTCTTTTGGGCTTTGACGTCACCAAAAGGGATAACAGTCTGCGACATGTGATGTCCTCATGTTGGATCGCGTTGAACCAGCATCAGCACATCTTGCGCTTTACCTGCATGAAGACTACCACATGTTGTGTTTATGGTGAAGCCCCCGCGTTATACTCGCGGGTTGCTTCCTGCATCAGCGCCACACTCGGCCTGTTCGCCATTTCGGGCGTGGTGAACTTCGGTCCCATCAGGAGCTTGAATTGCAAGGGTCAGGTTGTCGTCCGTCGCCTTGCGCACCAGAATTACCGAGTCACCGATCGTCAGTGCGTCGCCCTTTTTCAGTTTACGGATGAGCATCTATTCCTGTCCCTTTTTGTTCTTGCTCGATGTTTGGCGGGGGATACCGGCGTTAGCCGATATCCATGGACGAGAACTCGTCCCGCTGCTCGGGCGTGAGCTTCATCAAAGCCTGCTCGAACGCAATTGGGTCATCCCCTTGGGCCAGACGTTCCAGCGCCGCATACGGACTGTCACTGCCACCTGAAATGTCCGACGCCGGGGTATTGGCCAGAGTGACGGGCGGGGTCCGCATGTCAGGCTTATCCCCATCCTTCGCGGGCTCCGTCGCTTTAGCCTGCGGCTTTGGATCAGGCGTCGGGTCAGGGGTGGGCTCCGGGGTGGGCTGGGGTTCACTGCCTTTAAGGGCCGGCACACCCTGCAATCCGGTGTGTTTGGCTTGGAAGGCCAGCAACTCGTGGGCCGCGTTCAACTGCTGCTTATTGGTCATGTGGGCGTACATTGGATTGCCCGTGACACTGCGAACGGCAGCATCAAAGGCGGTCAGAACGTCCTCACTGCCTTTCAGTTCCGGATAGGCGGTCAAGTGCGCCTGCACAGACCCACGCCAGTCGTTCATTTCAGTGTTCGCCGCATCCTGCGCAACCGCGCGCTGTGCCTTCACCTGGTCGGCCTGCTGGTCAATCTCTTCCAGCTTGGTTTGCAGTTCCTGCCGGGTCAGATCGCCATCTTCGTACTGATCCAGCAACTCATTACGCTGCTCTCCAAACGACGCAATTTGCTGATCCAGTTCACCTATATCGACATTCGACCGCTTGGGCGCAGGTTCAGCGGCCGCAGGTTCCGGTTCAGGGTCGGCGGCCTGTTGGGCTGGTTCGGGGTCCGCTTCGGGGTCTGCCCCTGCCTCTGGTTCAGGGGAGGGTTCCGGGTCGGCCTCGGGCTCGGGCGTGGAGCCTTCTTCCTCAAGGAAGTCGCTTTCATCCAACGCCTCTCGTTCCTCATCGGTCAGGAAATCCATGATCGCGTCATCAACTTTGTCGGCGTCTGTTTCGTCAGCCTCGGGTGCTGGTGCGGCTGTATTCGGGTCCATGTGTTCAGTCCTTGTTGCTGGTATCAGAGGGGGCCGATGAGTACTTAGAGCTTGCTCAGTCGTTCAACATCGTAGGAAAGTTCAGCGGCGATGCTATTCAGGCGCTCTAGGCGCCGGTCGAGTGCCTCAAGATCACTGTGCGGCTCGGTGGGATCATCGTGAGCAGCGGTGTTGCCAGACGTCGGCTCAGCCCCGATCAGGCGGTTGGCGTTTTCACATGCCATACGGCTGATGTATTCGGCCCGCTCAATCAAATCGTCCAGCATTCGAATGCGCAGTTGTATCAGGCCCGAAGCGACAGCCAAGGACGGGCCATTGCCCGTGTCGCCTACATCAGACCTCGTGGCGCTACCATTCGCAGCGTAACCCATAGCTGTTTGTTGGTTCATCTTCTTAATCCTCCTTGGATTGTTGAGGTTTGTACTGCGCAACCATCCGGTCGATGTTCTTGCGCGACAGATCGGCCAAGAGGCCGTCTAGCTGCACGGTGTTAGCCGCGATGTGGCGTTTGCCGATGCCTTCTTGATGCGCGTCGGGGCCGGTTTCGTAGACCACAAAGCCGTTTTCGACGGGCTCTACGCGTAAAGCGAAAGAAGCGACTGCTTTGGTCATGTCGGGGCCGTTTTCGGATGCCATAAGATTGCGATATGGAGGCGATCCGATCATGCGCCGCCCTCGGTTTCCAAGATCAAGCGCAGATCCATCCAGCCCAGACGAGCCGAAACCAAGAGCAAGAGCCCCTGCATTTCGTCGGGCCTGTTGGCAAAGTTGCCCTTGGTGGCGCGCTCAAGAATGCTGCGGAACCCTTTGCTGGTGCGGCACTCCGCTACCAGGTTCGCCAATGTCTGCTGTTGTTCCGGCTCCATGTCCTCAATGGCAGGACCGGGTTCGTCACCGATGGCTTGCAGAAACGCTTGGGACATTTCGTGAGCCACGCGCATGGCGTAGCCCACCTGTTCCTGTTGCGTCAGATTGTTGTCGTTCACGGCTATCTCCTTATTGCCGGGTGAAGCGGGTCAGCGACGGCCCTTGTTGCGCAACATGCGCTCAAGGCTTCCGCTTTTGGGTTTGTCGGGCTTGCAGCCGTAGGCGCGGCGGGTCTGCCGTGCGGTGCGGTGGCCAAGCTCAATTTCTGGCTCCGGTGCCGTGGTCCACGCCATCGCGGCGGCCCCACGGCCCACTGTTCCTGCCATGATTATGCGGTGTTCTGGGTTCATGCCGTTCCCTCCACTGGTGGTAGCTGTTGAGCGGGTGCAGGCAGGGCCGGTGCAGGCTGCTGCGCTGGCATAGGCTGGGGCATGGGCTCCGGTGCGGGCTGCCCTGCCCCCTCGAACCCGGATTCTGCCAAGACCTGATCCGCGATCCCTGCGATTGCCGGTGCGCCTAGGATTTGTGCGGCCGCTTGCAGAGCCTTGGCCTGCGTTTCGGCATTGGCCCCGGCAGTTTCGGCCAGAATGCGCCCGACCTCGGCCATGACCTTTTCGGTATCGACCTGTGTTTTCGCGGCCTTGGCTTGCTTCTCGGCGGCGCTGGCTTCCTTCTCCGTGACCTCGGCCTCTTTCATGCGCTGCATCAGGGCCATTTCCTGAGCCTGCATTTCCTTGCGCTGCATGGTATCTGGATCTGGGTTGTTCGGATCCGCGTCGGGATCTTCGGCCCCGGTTATCTGGCGAATGCGCTTCACCAGTTCTTCGCGCTGCGGCACGTCCATGGTTTCCACCAGTAGATCCAGCGTGGCCATGACGATCTGAGGCGCGGTGCCCGCAAGCATCTGCATCAGTTCCAAGAGCGATTCCACCTGTGCCATGCGCAGAGTGGCGTTCCAGTCCTCTTCGCTGATGATGAAATCAGCCTTGGTCTGAACGATATCGTTCTCGGGCAGGCCGTCGTTCACCGTCACCCATTCGGGATTGCCCCGCATGTTGGTGATGCGGAACTGCTTCTCCTGATCCATGAACTGTTCGGTCAGGCTCAGCATCTTCTCGCCGTGAACCTGGCGCGCAAAGCGCAGGTTGTCGAAGATGGTGGCTGTTGCCAGCGCGCCTTGGTCCTGACGCGCCACGATGGCCTTGCCAGAGGTCGCATTGGTTGTCCGGCCCATGTTCTCATCTGTGACGCCCCCAACCTGCTGGATCATGCCGATAGAGCGCGACATGAGGTCCAGATGGGCAGGCGCAAGTTCACGATCCACGTTCAGGTCGATCATCTTGTTCGGCTTTTTCACGATGATCGCGTCAGGGCGCGAAACCTCTTCGGCAAACTCCGTAAGATCATCCACCGCCCCCTCATCCATGACGACTTTGTTGGTCGACAGGATATGCAGCGCCTTGGAGGCCCGCTTGTTCACATCGCTCTGCGGATCGCGCATGTGGCGGATCGGGCTGTAAGGCATGTTGTCACGGTCTCGGCGATAGGCCCAGATCGGAGTGAACGGATAGCGGTTGTGGCGGTACGGGCTCTTTGACAGGTGCAGAAGGCCCGCTTCGGTCATGATGGCCACAAACATGCGCATACGGACGCGCTTTTGAAGCGTGGCTTTCTGAGCTTCCAACTCACGCATGTGGCCTTGGCTCAGAGGATCGAACAATTCACCCCGGAACTGGCCACCGCTCATGTACTCGTCCTCGGACGGCACCCGGAACCACGCTTCAATCAGACGGACGCGGCCCCGGTCGGGCTGTTCAGTGCCCAGCATCAGCGATGAGTTCTGCTGATACGCCTCTTCCATCGAGTCCATAGCCTCGTCTCCGGTGCCATCCAGCGCGCGGAAGATATCGAAGGTCTTGTTGGCCGCGATGTTGATGACATCCTGACGCTTGGGGAACATGGACTTGGCAATGTCCGTGTCGGCCCATTTGCTGCGGAAGATGTAGCGTCCATCTGACAGGTCCAATTCCTGCGCGACGCTGTCCCACAGCATGTTGCGCCAGCTTTCGTACCGGTCATAGATCGGTTCGCCCTCATCGTCGCTCTGAACGCCGGATTCGAGCCAGCCAATACCGACTTTGGCGGTGTCTCCGAATGCGCGGCTGATATGAAACTCAGAGCGGTTCACATCGCTCAGGTATTTCATCAGCTGCGATTTCTTTTCAGCCGCCTTACCTGCGTCCTCCTGCCGGGGCAGGATCTTGTAATCGGTACGCCCGCGCTTTTCGGTGCCCAAGAGCCACTGATAGGTGGTGGCAATGACGTTGTAGACCAAGGGTTCTTGGCCTCGGTTGCGCAACTCCTGCGCCTGCTGGGGCGTCCACTGCAGGCCGTCCACGAAATCGGCGTCTGTCACCTGTTGTTCGCGGTTTTCTTCCTGCCGCATCAGTTCGGCGCGGTAGAACCCGATCAGCTTGTTGAACATATCCTTGTGGTACTCGTCGTCCAATTGGTTCGGCGCAACACGGGTTGTGATCGGCTGGCTTTCGAGCCGGTCAATAGGGTCGGTCTTGCGCTTGGTACCGGAATAGCTGACCTGACCGGCGAATGCGGGATCATCTTCGTGCTTAAACATTGTCGATGATCTCCGCTTCACGGACCTTGCCGGTGTTGCGGTCGGTCATGATGGCGTCTGCAACCACTTCCTGTTCGGATTCGGGCAGGTTGCGCATGGTCAGCAAGTCGCCCAGATGTTCGCGGATGATCGAAGTCAGGCGAACCATTGTGCGCGGCTCATAGGCGTTCAGGCCCAGAGCATTGGCAAACTCGAAGGTCATGCGGGCACAGTGTGCTGCGTCACCTGTGTGTTCGTCCCACTGATAGGCCATATCCAGCGGCACAAGGCACGGGATCAGGTATTCACTGTCCGAGGGCTTAAAGGTCGGCACCAGCACCATGACGGGCCGCCCGTTGTGCAGGGACCATGTACCGTACACGATCACGTCGCCCTTGCGGCGCTTCCAGTCGTACCGGGTCAGGTCAATTAGGGGGGTCGCAGCGGTCATACGGTCATGCCTCCTGTGGATCTGCGGCTGCGGACCTTCTTGATCGCGGCTTGTGAATTGCTCAGTGCTGTTGCGGGGTCGAAGCCCTGCGCCATCTGCATCAGGGCGTCGGCGGCCTCAGAATGGCCGTCCTGCTTCTCGGGCTCGTCAATGTAGACACCCAGGCGCGTGTTCCACTTCTTGTGGTAGGCTTCGAGGTGGTCGATGCCCTCTTTGCAGCCCTCTTCATCGAACCACAGTTCTTGCCAGCACCCGCGCAACAGCGTGATCGCGTGTTGCTTGGTCTGGACGCGGGGAACAATGTCGTACTTCCAATCTGGGGCCAGATCTTCCAGCATTTCACGGGGCTTGCCGACCTTGTGCTGTAGCTGGCGCTCATGCTCTGCGTCGTGCGGCAGGTACATACGGCCAAAGACGAACCCGCCCTTGATCTGCGCTTCCCGCAGCTTGTTGACGTAGTATGAATACCCCTCGCCCCATCCTTCGATGAACAGCGGAAACCGGCGCTGTGTGCCCACATACTGCATGAGCCATATCGCGGTGCCGTCGCCTGAACCGATATCCCAGAAGGTATGCACGGGTACGTTGCTGACGAACGGAACGCGGCCAATGCGTCCCTGTGCGCGCATAACGGCGAACTGATGCGCGAAATACGTGCCCTCGGTCGATTGCATCCAGCATTCGGCGGGTGTGGATGGGTATTCCTGCCACATCTTCTGTTGGTCGCCGGATTGGCTATTCTCAAGCTCTCCGATGTACCAACGGCGCTGATGGATTGTCAGCTTGACGCCCATCTGCGCTTCGATCTTGTCGAAGTATTCGTGCTGCGTGGCGCTGATCGGCGTATTGTCGTTGGCCGGGGCGCGGTACTCGACCATCTTGTGCCAAGGGGAGAAGTGGAACCGCCACTCTTTCCGGCCCAGCGGGCGCGGGATCTTGGCGCGGGCCTCTGCACGGCTGGCGATGTTGTAGAACTCGCCCTCGCGTCCCTCTGCGGTGGATTCGATCACCGAGATACCCTTGGCCGGAACTGCTGGAATAGATCCGGTGACAATCTCGCGGGCGCGCTCGGGGAAACGCTTGGCGATCTTGCCCATTTCCGAGATATGCAGGCGGTGAATGGTGCCAGAGCGCATGGACAGCGATACGCGGATACTGCTGTTGTTGTGCGCGAAAAGGATCTCTTCTGCGGCCCACTTCTTCACCGGGAACATGGCCTTAACCTCTTCGGGCATGTTCTCGTAGGCGAATTTCACCTTGTCGCGGAAGATCACCTTGGCGTCGGTGTCGCTGTGCGCGATTATGCCAACCCGTTGGTTAGCGACGTAGAGCGCGTGGTCAAGCCACAGGATTGCAATGAGCGTGGTAAAGCCAAGCTGACGGGCTTTTAGAATCACGTTGCGGTAGTGCAGGTTCTCGACAAACTGTCGCTGCGCCGCGTTGGGCTTGAAGGGGATGACTTCACCATCGTTGAAATCATCGTCCTTGGTCATGATCTTATAGAGTTGCCCGGAGAAGATGCGCCAGCGCCAGTGTTTCAGGCACCAAAGCAATTCAATCGGGTTCTGAGGGGTATAGTCCTCGGGTGCATAGCCGCGCACAGCCTGCATGGCGTCGGCAGCTTGTGCCAACCGATCGGCTTCACTCAAGCCGTCGTACTTATGCGCGGCCACACCCATTAGAGCGCGTCACCCTCTGCTGTTTCCAGCCTGTACCAGCGACCCGCGCTATGCTTGCCGTCGATCACAAGCGGCAGGCCGCAGCCAGTCAGAACCCATCCGTCGAATGTTGGATTGGCCACTGCCAGTGGTTCGCCACGGTGGTTCAATAGTTCGAACAGAGCGTCGGGGCTGATCATGATGCGCGACGGCGGCGCAGGAAGGTCACGGAACACAAGGGCGCGTTCCTCCGGCGTGAGTGCGGCTGCGGCCTTCGCTTGCGCATTTTCAGCCGCTAAACGTTTGGCATTGGCACGCTCGACCGCGTTGTTGGCGAATTGGTGGATAGCTTGCCCGAGGGGTGTTCTCCCGTCCGCTGTAAGCCCTGCCAGTTGATCCATCCATTCAAGTTCATCGCTCGACCATTCGGTAACGACGGTCTGATCCCGGTCTGCGCCCATGTCGATTCCTATACTGTTCATGGTCGAACCCACCCTTTTGATAAGTACCAACCGAGTTGGTTTTTTGAGCAAACTCGCCCGGTTCCGGTCTTGGGGTGAAAGATCGAGACCATTCCGAGACAGGGCATGAAGTCTGGTTTTTTCATGTCTTCAAACCGTCAGGCAGAATGTGACTGAGGATCACGTCGGCCAGTTTCTCTGAGTGGCTTCTGGCAAGCGCATTAGCGTGTTCACGCAAGATGTATTGGGTGTATTCGGCAATTTCTGCGCGTTCGCGGGGGGGCATATCGAGGCTGGCGATACTTAGTGGCTCGAAGTCTACGCGCGTGATGTGAACGGGGTCGCGCGCAACGTCTTCGTAACGATAACGTGCCTGATGAACGCGACTGCTGGCCCGAGGCAGAAACTTGCCATAGTCCCTGATTAGCGCGCGATGTTCGCTTTGCAGGTCGATATGGGCGATGTTTAGGCGAGAGTGCTTGTCCGCCAGCGCGTCATACGTCCTGCGGCGCACCAAAGGCGAGTTGTTTGCAGCCCAACGGTGTGCGCTGTGCAGCCGGTTGATCTGACGCGTAACGAACCGGGCAAGGCGGGTGTTTGTCGGCTGTGGAGGAAGGCGATGGGTCATTTGCGCACCTTCTTTTTGAGGCTGGCGGCCAGCGCGCGGCGCTTCATGCCGTTGACGACCCGCTCTCGCGCGTAGTGCGCTCTCTCGGAGGGCGATGGCGTTCTTGGCCGTTGGGGCAGCGGCGGCACCGGTCGCTGAAATATAAAAGGTGGCAACATCAGGACGCCTCCCCTTCCCGCCGCACCAGTTCCCAAGCGGTGTGCTGAACGCCCCATTCGCCGGTCTTGCGGGTGCCGCTGTCCTCGACCTCGCCTGTCGCTTTCAACTCAGTGAGACGCGGGCGAACGCTGCCGTAGTGGCGACCGATGCGCTGCGCGATTTCATTAGCTGTGAGTGGTCCGGGGCTGCGTTTGAGGCAGTCAATGACCTGATCGCGGATTGTGAGCGCGCCAGAGCCCAAGCGGGCTGCTGCTGCTGCGCTGGTGTCAGTGTTGCGGTGTCCGACGTTGTCAGGCTGGCTGTAGGGCATCAGGACACCCCCACCGCTTTGGTGGCAATGACCAACAGCAAAACGGAGCCCCAAGAAAACCACAGGATAAAGAACCAAGCGCCGACCTTCGTGTGTTCTTCGTCTCCTTTGGCAACAGCATTCGCTACGCCTGCGGCGAACATGGCAGAAAGCAAATATAGGCAGATGGCCAGCGCGGTTAGAAACCAGATCATGCCGCAGCCTCCCGAGTTAAGCGGAAGGTGGGCAATTCACACCGGCGCACTTCACCGCCACGGAAGGCAATCGGAGTGCTGTCATGCACAATCCGAACGTTGTACTCAGTCTTGGACCACCGGCTGAACAGCCACTCACCGGAAATCAGGCGATCACCTTCCACAAACTCAAGGAATGTTGCGAAATCCGCGAACTCGGTTTCGATGACGTGGAAGTGGTCCCGCTTTTTTCGGCCGGGTGCGCTGTCGTCCTCAAGCCAGACCTTTACGGCGCATCCGGTGCGTGGTTGGTCGACCGGAGCCGTTTGGCCGGTATCTGGCGCATCTATGCGGGGAAAATCGAGATAGTCGCTCATGGTTCTACTTCCATTCCATCTTGGGTGGTGTGATCGTCGGTAACGTCCAGCGGGTGTGCTGACGGTTGAACCTGGTGCGTGCGTTCGCTGGCGGTATTGACCGGTACGGCGTTGGTGCTGCTCATCATGCTTTGAACGAGGCGTTCGAGCGGGTGCCGCTCTTCTGGATCCACCTTGCCCGCGAACATGCCGAAGTGCTTGGCGATGTTCTCAAGCGCTTTGCCCCGGTCTTGCATCTTGATTTCGATACCCTGCTTGGTTTCCTTCACGCCGTCGAAGAGAAGGCGCGCAGCGGGGCTGAGCTTTCGCGTGTCGGCCATGCGGGTGATTTCCATCCCCATGCCGGAGCACTCAGGACAAGCCGGGTTTGGCGAGTCTGTGAGGCGATAGCCGTATCCGCCCGCGTCGTCGGGGATGCGGGGGTCTATGATCAGACCTGCCATAGCCTTGTCGCGCAGGTCATCGTCCGAGAACATGTCGAACACCACGGCGGCTTTGCGCTCGGTGAACTCCCGTTCTGTTTTCCACTGGAACTGGTGGTCGACGCCATAGCAGTAGCGGCAGGGCGCGATGATGTGCTGCGTTAGTTCGTTGGGGTCTGCCAGCGCGATCTGGGTCCAGAGGTCCACTACCCCCTGCGCATCCAGCATTGCCTTGCTCTCGATCCGTTTGCGGCCCTCTGCGATGGCAGCAGCCACCTTAGCGTGGGTTAGCAATCGTGATGCTGTGACCTCGGCTGATCCTTCCGCATAGCCCGCGCCGATTGCGGCCTGTTTCCCATTCGGATCAGCCAGATAGGCAAGCACAAACGCCCGTTGACGCGCATTCAAGCCGAATGCGTCCAACCATGCGGTATCTACCAATGCTGGATTGCCTGCGGTGCTGCTCATTCCGGGGCTGGGCCTCTTGCGCCTCAAAATCACACGCAGGTTATGCGTCATCGGCGCAATAAGCAACATTTTGCTGCACATCGCACCGACCACCACCACCAGTGTATTTGTTTATTTCTTACTTTAGTGACTTCTCGTTGACTTCCAGTTTGACCCCCTCCTGACTTCATTAGAAGAATTATACTTTATTTATCAGCATTTTACTTGACTTCTTTTTGACTTCCATCCTGACCACCTTTTGCGACGCATCTTTTTGCGACATGTGCACTTTTTTCAGTTGCTATTTGCAACATGTTACTATACGAATGAGACAAAGGAGAACGGCACATGGAAAAGATCATCGAAGTCATCAAACGCGAACGCTGGGCGCTGCTTGGCGACCTGATCGGCGCGGTCTGCGTGATGGGTGGCATCGCCCTGCTTTTCCTGCTGCTGCCCATCCTCCTGTAACCCCAACCAAACCGGAAGAAACAATGACTATAGGACAACTTGAGAAGGCCGCAGGCGTTACCGACCGAAACGAGTTTTGGGCTCAGTTCTCACACATCAAAGGCAGCGCTAGCATCAACGGAAAAGAGCATGACAGTGGCTTGCAGGCTGGAATTGAGCAACTGCGCTGGATGGCCACACAACGCGCAGCCCAACTTGCCAGAGTAACCGCCTGACGCATCGGTGCGGGGCCGATCTGCGGCCCTCATCCCATGCGCCAGCATGACCAGCTTCAAGACGGAGAAACACATATGCCATTTAAAAGCGGACCTTTCAGCCTACGCATTGAGCGTGAGGATGCATCGCCGGTCTGGCTCAACTCAATTGCAAACGCGAGCCGTGCCAGGAGTGCTTTTTTGGGCTTCAAGGCTTGCCACCATTTTCCCCACGTTGTCGGCGGCGCTGTTTACAACGCCGACAAAGAGCTTGTGGCCGTCGTCAACATGGATGGTTCAGTGATCGCCCCGGATGGAACAGACATGGTGGCACTGCAGGAGGAAATTGAGGTTGTAGCAGAAGAAGAGCGCGCTGCGGCGGCGGATCATATGCAAGCCGAACAGCGCGCCTATGAGACTGGTCAAGTCACCGAAATCAAAATGACTTGGTCTCGCACACTCCCCTCCCTCTTGGCGCTTCTGGAAAACGATATGGGTGCCGGCCGCACCATGGCCATCGAACAACTGCAGATGATGGCGCGGGTCGCTGATCTGGCGGTGGAGCAAGCGACATGACCCAAGCATTCCCATTGCAGTGGCCTTTGGGCAGGCGAAGGATGAAATCCCGCCCCGACAGCCAATTTAAGGTGCGCCCGACACAGGCGTTTGAGGAAATGATGCAGGAATTGGAGCGGTTCAACGCCAAAAACGTTGTGGTATCCTCCAACATCCCTACGCGCCGGGACGGGACGCCCTACAGGGATGGGCTCACTGAATTGCACGAAGACCCCGGCGTTGCGGTTTACTTCACCAAGGGCAAGCGTTTGATCTGCCTGCCCTGTGACACGTACCGCCGCCCGTGGGAGAACTGCCGCGCCATAGGCAAGGCCATTGAAGCCCTACGATCTATGGAGCGACACGGGGCCCAGCAAATCCTAGACCAAGCATTCGAAGGCTTCACCGCCCTGCCATCGCCAGAGGCCGTCTCCGACGCGCCTGACAAAGCATGGTGGGTTGTTCTGGGTGTAGAGCCCGCCGCGAGTGCTTCCGAAATCCGAGCCGCATACAAGCAACGGGCCCGAGAGGCAGGTGGTTCATCCGTCGAATTGAACGCTGCCAAAGACTTGGGGCTTAAAATACGAGGCGCAACATGAGCCAACAAACAAAAATCGAGTGGACCGAACGCACGTGGAATCCGATTGTCGGGTGTTCCCTTGCCTCCCCCGGCTGCACAAACTGCTACGCCATGCGGATGGCTTACCGCCTGTCCAACAACCCCAAGACGCCGCAATACCACGGCACTGCCGAACTGGTGAATGGCAAGCCCGTTTTCACCGGCAAAGTCGCATTGGTGGAAAAGGCTCTATTGGAACCGCTCAAGCGTCAGACGCCGACCACCTATTTCGTCAACAGCATGGGCGATCTGTTTCACAAGGACATTCCTGACGAATGGATTGACCGGATTTTCGCAGTGATGGCGCTCTGCCCGCAACACACGTTTCAGGTGTTGACCAAACGCGCAGACCGGATGCGGGAATACATGATGCGCTGCTATGGCCGGGTTCTCGACTTGGTATCGGACCGCTTCGAACGGTGCTGGCCGTTTGATTTTTGGCAGATTGTCGGAATTGAACGGTTTTCCGGGGCGGAATTTGATGTTCGCACAAATTGGCCCCTGCCCAACGTCTGGCTTGGTGTCTCGGTCGAAGATGAAAAACGCGCAGTCGAGCGCATCCCCGATCTGTTGGCGTCACGTGCCGCTGTTCGGTTCATCAGCGTGGAGCCGCTGTTAGGGCCGATAGACTGGAAGCGCTGGCTCCCAACTGGAAGAACCGTAAAGCGCCCTGATGGCCGCGTTGAGACAGAAGCCCACTACTACATGACCCTATGCACGTCCTGCGGCTGGGTTGGGTCGTCGGAACTGTGTGGTTCTGACTATTGGGGTGACGACAGCGATGTTTACTGCCCAGCTTGTAACAACGGCGGTGCTGACCACGAGGTTCCATCAATTGATTGGGTAATTTGTGGCGGGGAAAGCGGCCCGAACGCCCGCCCCTTGCATCCCGATTGGGCTCGTAGCCTGCGCGATCAGTGCAAGGCAGCTGGCACCGCGTTTTTCTTTAAGCAGTGGGGCGAGTATTCCCCGGATTTCCCGAGTTCCGGCAAGTGGTCGTGGCAGGAAGTCGAAGGCACTCCGATGTACCGCGTCAGCAAGAAAGCCGCTGGCCGTCTTCTGGATGGCGTCGAGTACAATGAAGTTCCCAAATCTCTGAAAGGCGGTGAGGCATGACTGACCACCCCATCCTATTCTCTGGACCGATGGTTAAGGCTCTGTTGGACGGTCGCAAGACCCAGACGCGGCGCATTTTGAAGCCGCAGCCCGACTTTGAGCCGAATAAATCCGGCCTGCGGCTCGGCTTCTACACCTGCTTGGTCACGAAACACGGCCCGACGATCTACGCAGATACAGAGCGCGAATTGGCCAGCCGCATTCTCGCGGAACACAGGCTTATCAAAATCAGGCCGGGTGATCGCCTGTGGGTGCGTGAGGCTCATCGGTTAACTGACGACGGAGAAAACGAATGCGTTGTCTACGAGGTCGATGAAAAAGACATCAAAAACCACGAGTGGGGCATTCGCAAGATTCAGGAGCAGTGCAACCTTTCGGATGATTGGGCTAAACCGCATCTGAAAAAGCGGCCTTCCATCCACATGCACCGTTGGGCATCGCGTATGACCCTAACAGTGACCGACGTCCGCATTCAGCGGTTGCAGGACATCTGCGAAAAGGACGCGCAGGCCGAGGGGCTGATCCACGACACATGGGAAGTCGGTATCTCTGCCGATCAAACTGGGACCGGAGAATCTGATCTTATCTACCAAACTGGATGGTCCACTGATCGAGTTTCCGCCTTTAAAAATGGCGTGGCCAAAACCGCTCGGGACGGCTTCCATGCTCTGTGGGACGGTTTAAACGCGGATCGCGGCTTTGGCTGGGACGCTAACCCGTGGGTCGCTGCCTACACCTTTACCGTTCACCAAGAGAACATCGACCGCATGGGGGAAGCCGCATGACCGACCTACCCATGATCGTAGACGGCTTCGCAGGTGGCGGCGGTGCCAGCACGGGCATTGAAATGGCCTTGGGCCGCAGCCCTGACGTTGCAATCAACCACAGCACGTCCGCACTGGCGCTGCACGAGGCAAACCACCCCGATACGCTGCACCTGGATTCAAACATTTGGGATGTGGACCCGCTGGAAATCGCCAAGGGCCGCAAGGTCGGGCTGTTGTGGGCCTCGCCTGATTGCAAACACTTCTCTCGGGCGTCGGGTAAGGCGCTCAAGGACCGCAATATCCGTGATCTTGCATGGGTAATTGTGGATTGGGCCGAGAAGGTGAAGCCCGACGTGATCCTGATGGAGAACGTGGAAGAGTTCCAGACGTGGGGCCCGGTGGGCGAAGATGGCCGCCCGGTCAAAGAGTTCGCGGGCATGACCTTCGAACTGTGGGTCAAGCGGCTGAAAAAGGCGGGCTACAAGCTGAAATGGAACGCGCTGCGCGGCTGTGACTATGGTGCGCCGACGATCCGCAAGCGGTTCTTCATGGTGGCGCGGCGCGATGGGCGACCGATCGTCTGGCCCAAGCCGACCCACGGCGACCCGAAATCAGCCGCGGTTAAAAAGGGCAAGCTGCTGCCATGGCGCACGGCGGCGGAGTGCATCGACTGGTCGATCCCCTGCCCTTCGATCTTTCTGACCAAGGAAGAGGCCGTTGCATACGGCAAGGAAAACCAGTGCAACGCTCCAAAGCGCCCGCTGACCGGCAACACGCTGGCCCGGATCGCGCGCGGCATGGGCCGCTATGTCCTGAACGCAAACAAGCCCTTCGTCGTCAACCTGACCCATGGCGGGCGCGTTGAGGATGCAAGCGAACCACTCAAGACGATCACCGGGGCCAATCGCGGTGAAAAGGCGGTTATTGCGCCGTCAATCACGCGGTTCAACAGCGGTGCAACCGGCGTGGCGATGGATGAACCTATGCCCACGGTGACGGCGAACAGCTGGGTGAAGAAACCCGGCGGCGCGGCTCCGCTCGGCGTGATCGCGCCGCACCTGATGACCATGCGCAACGCTCAAAAGCCGTTCAACGGCGCTGATGAGCCCGCGCACACGATCACGGCGGGTGGTGCCCGGCTGTGCGAGGTCGCGCCTTACCTGATGAGCCTCAAGGGGTCTGCGCGCCGTGCCAGTGCGGTCACGGGCCCGCACCCAACGGTTCTGGCCGGTGGCCTGCATTCGGCGGTGATCACCCCGGCCCTGCTGAGCGTGGCCCACGGTGACAGCGGTGGGCGCCGGGAATACCCTCTGACAGAGCCGCATGGTACGGTCACTTCGGGCGGAATCTCCCACGCGCTGTTCTCACCCATCCTGACCTATGCTCAGCAAGGCGGCAGCAACCGAAGCTGCGAAGTGCCGGCGCACACCATCACGGCCAGCAAGAAAGATCAGAACGCAGTTATCTCGCCGCTGCTGGTGCAAACAGGCTACGGGGAACGTCAGGGGCAGGCTCCACGCTCGCTAGACCCGTTTGCGCCGCTGGGCACGGTCGTTGCCGGTGGCATCAAACACGCGCCCGCAGCGGCGTTTCTGGCTCAGCACAATAAGGCCAGAAAGGGTGTCAATCCGGGCCGTCCCGTTGATGCGCCGATTTCCACCCTGACCATGACCGGATCACACCAAACCGTCGTAGCCCCATGGTTCGCCAAATACTACGGCACCGCCGACAATGGCGCGCGCGTGGATGAGCCCTGCCACACGGTCACGGTGAAGGATCGCTTCGGTCACATGCAGGCAGAGTTGGCCGCGCCAGAGTTCGGTCCAGAACATGAGGATCGCGCCCGCGCTGTTGCGGATCTGCTGCGCGACCATGGCGAATGGGACGGCGGCGAGTTCGTCACGCTGGAAATCGACGGTCAAACCTTCGTGGTCGTTGACATTGGTATGCGGATGCTCACACCCCGCGAACTATTCAACGCTCAGGGTTTCCCATCTGACTACGTGATCGAAGGCGTCTGGCAGGAACAGGACGGTGAGTGGTTGTTCAACTCCTTCCCCAAGTACGTCCAAGTCTCCTGCTGCGGCAACAGCGTGTGTCCAGACGTGGCGGCCGCTCTGGTGGAGGCCAACTGTGAACACCTGAGCGTCAAACACGCCGAGCGCCAGGTGTCTGAGAAAGGCTGACCGATGCTTGCTTACTTCATCATCTTCGCCCTGATCGGCACATGCCGTGCCATTTATTTTGCTGTGCGGGGGCTCTTAGCCCCCGCCCAAGAACAGGATCAAAAACAGTGACCATCATTACAAACATCATCGCATTTTTCCTGCTGTGTAGCGCTCTGTACCTCTCCTATGAGGCCGGAAAGTTCGTGCCAGAGGACGAAGATAACCCGCCGCCAGTGGCGCTGTTTGCCGTGGTCGCCGCGCTGGTCGCATACCTGCTGCTGGTATTCACATGATTGCCCGCATCTGCACCGCTATGGCCTTGCTGCTGGCCACGCCAGCCGCATCCGACACACTGACGGTTAAGCCGCTTTCGGGTTGGGCGTCCGGTGGCCACCTGGCGCGATACCTCGAAAAGCGAGAAAGCGTCGATGCTGTACGCATAACGGGTCGGTTCGCCTCGTCCGCTGGTGTGTTCCTGTCTCACCCGAACGTCTGCGTCACCCGGCGCGCTAAGCTGGTAATGCACGCTATGACCATCAAAAACGGCTCTATTGCCCCTTGGGCATGGCAAGAGTTCTACGCGGGCCAGTTGGGCAACGCGGATCTGGGCACATGGTTTCTCACAAACGCAGCCCACAGCAAACGCCCCGCGCCACCGATCCATGGCGCGGATCTGATCGAAACCTACGGATTCCGTGAATGTGGAGAGAACACCTAATGATCGCCCGTATTTTCAAAACGCTGGGTATGTGCCTGCTGGCAGCGGTTCTATTCCCGCTCTCATGGCTCAAGGAACAACCCTTTGCGCTCAGTATGGCGTACTGGAACACCTTCGGCCCTGCCCTCCTGCACATCAAAAAGACTTGGAGCAAGAAATGACCAAAACCAGTGCGCAAATCAGAAAAGATGACGGCAAGATTGTCGTAAAAACGGACGCTTATGTCTCGCATAGAAACACCGGCCTGCCTTGGACCTCGTCCTACTCCCTGACAGTCGATGAGGCTGAAACCTTTATTCGTCAGTTATTGGAAACGGTTTCTGACGCAAGAGGAAGCGGGCTAGAGAACGAAGCGGGCGAGTACGGTGAACTGGCCCTGCGGGAACACGTTCGACTGGTGATGTCGCAGGACGCCGTGACCGAAGAAGAGGCAAACGTTCGCGCGTGGCTCGAAGGGCCCAAGGGATACGTTGAGCGCCGCCATAAGGGTTTAGCCCAATGACTGCCGCCAAAAGTGACACTCCAATGTACCTGCTGGAAAAGCGCGGCCTGTACTATCGCGTCGGGAATGCTGGATACACAGGCATTAAGGACGAGGCGGCGCGCTACACCTTCGATGATGTGGCCTGCATGTTCCCTAACATGGACAGCCCCAACCAAGACGGGATCACCTGCATTGCAGAGAATGACGCGCCTGAGTTCAGCAAGGCTTGCTGGACAGAAACCAAGCTACATCACCGCGAAAAGCAGCGTGACGCCCTAGCAGCACGCGTGGCTGAGTTGGAGGGTGCGCTTGACCGCATTGCGACACCAGAAGCCTTCTATGTCGCCACTTCGAGTGTAGATCCAGAAACCTTCGCCCGCATGATCTATGCCAAGAAGGTTTTAGAGAATGCCGCTCTGGTCGATGCCGAGAAAGAAACGGAAACCGAAACATTCGATCGTTACCCCCTGAAAGTGAACGCCCAATGACCACCGCAGCCCTTCAAACGATGGCCGAAATGCGCCGCCACCTTCTCGCCGGTGAGGAACTGCTTGGCCTGAACGTGCTGAGCCCCACGGAGCGAGACCTGTACTATGCAGCCTGTGACCTGGCCCGAAAGGAACCCATTTTCAGGACGGCTGACCTAATCGCGCATCCTCTGGCCGCGCCGATTCCGCGACCGACGTTCTTCCGGGCGATCAAGAGCCTGACGAAAAGCGGGTATCTGATCATGACGGAGCGCGGACGCTATACGATCAAGGAGACAGGCCAGTGAAGAACCCTAACCCGATCAACCTCAAAACGCCCGATGAAGTCAGGGCGTTGGGGTGGTGCGCCGAAGCCCGCGACGCGGACGGTCACTTGTGCTCAATGCAAGGTTGGCTGCCTCAATGCAGCAAGAACCAAAACGCGCTGATGCTGGCTGAGTTCATTCAGGACTATAGCCCCGACTGCACGATCACCCTTTTCCCCGAAAACATCAAATATTGCGAGAAGGCGACCCTATGACAGTAAACACGCACGGTGTCCGAATTGACTTCGGAAAGCACAAAGGCGAGTTGATCACCCGCCTGCCCGTCTCCTACCTGCGCTGGATGATTAACGAAAACTCGCGCATGTCTGATGTAGCTCGGGCGGAACTGGACAGGCGCGGCGACACCATGCCCACAGTTGAAGTCTCTGGTCACGCAATCGATAAGGCCAGCTTGCGCGTTCGGAAGATCTGGCACGAGACACGCAGCAAAGATGAGGGTCTGTATAGCTGGCTCATGCGGATAACACTTGAGGCGCTGGACAAAGGCGAGAAGCTGGAAAGCGGCAAAATTAAATATCTCGGCATGAAACTGGTGATTGAACAGGGCGAAGAATTTCCGGCGCTCAAGACGATAATGAGGTAGTGAATAGCTGCGTGAATAATTCGCTGCCCCAAATGGAAACCCCGCCGATCTGGCGGGGTTTTCTATCTGTTTCCCGGTGCGCTGGTGCCCTGCGACGAGTATGTGCCGCGCGTGGGGCTGAACTCGTTCAATACGGTCTCCACCATGTGCTTGATGTGACGGGGCTTCTTCAAGCCTAGGTCCATGGCCGTTTTGACAACGGTATACCCATAGTCGTGAACCAGTTCCCGGATCTCCTTGGGAAGAGCATCGCAGGCATCCATTCGGTTTTTCCTGCGATGGCGGATCAAATCCTGAAACTCGGTTTCGGTCATCTTGGAAAAGTCGCGCTTACCCATTGTCGAACCCTGCCATTTTCAGAAAAGCCCGTCGCAGCCCGCCTGTCCTCACGGCGGCGTACATCGAGTAGCGCCAGATCTTTGGCATACCCAAAACCTCAAGAGCCTCTAGGAACACGCGGTCAATGTAGCTGCGGCGATAGGTGCCTTGCTCAATCATCCAGTCATGCAAAGCGGCAGCCTGCATATAGCTCGGATGGGCCATGGGCACCAATACCCGGAACGGAAACGGCACAGATGCCCCATCGAACGAGAAGCCCCAGCGCACGTTGATCACGTCGCTTGGAGCATCTAGAGAGCCCACGTAATAGGTGAAGCCGCGCGCCAATGTCCATTTCGGGCGGTGAAAACTCGGTGGCAGCAAACGCGAAAGGCCGCTCCGCTTTTCAGGGACGGCCACAATCATAAGGGGATCGGTGAAGCTGGACATGTCAGGCCATCCCCAACGCTTCTTTGTACATTTCAAGAACCGCCTCTTCTTCGGCAACATCGTCCTTGTCACGTTTACGCAGGGCAATCACTTTGCGCATAACCTTCGCGTCATAGCCGCGCGCCTTGGCCTCGGCCATAACCTCTTTCTGGCTTTCAGCAATGTCCTTTTTCTCGGCCTCCAGGCGCTCGAACCGCTCTATAAACTGACGTAGCTCAGCTGCTGTCACACGGTAGGCGCTGGCTGACACCTCTTGGTCCGCTGCCGTTTCTTTCATCGGCGGCTTACCTTTAGCAATTGTGGCCGCCGCCTCACAGGCACGTACCAGGTCTGGCGGAACCTCAGTTGCCACGATTTCACGCTTTCCAACATGGTCAGCCGATGTGACGATGCCCAAGGCTTCCAGCGTTTCCATAATCCCCGCTGCGCGGTTGTACCCAATAGCTAAGGCCCGTTGCAGATAAGAAGTTGAGCACTTCCCGTCTTTTATCACGATGGCGGCGGCCTTAGCAGTCAGCGGTTCGGTCACGGTCGCGGATGCGGCTGCAAGCTGATCCATTGTAAACGGGCCTGTGGTGGTCCCGTCGCTGGCGGTCATCGTCATGGTAATATCATTCATGCTTGAGCCTTTCTGACTGTGGGTTTCTTGGTTGCGCTCAAAGCTGCGCGCAGTCGATGCCAGCGGGCTTGAACTGTGGTAAGAGGCAGGCCCCATTCGAGCGAAAACGCATAGATCAGCGCATATTTTCCATCGCTCCCGATCAGCGCTAAGTCGCGAGATTCGGGAAAATCGGGACGTGGATCCAGCGGTGATCTAACTGGCTTGATATCGTCGTTGTTGGGTTCCAGTTGACTGTCTGTGTCTACGTTTGAATGGTTCCGCATTTTCAGGCCGAAGCGACGGGCAGCGCAAGAGACCGCCGTTGGGTGTACGCCGAACTCTGCAGCAATATCCTTGACCTTCACGCCACTTTCCCAGAGCGGAACGAACTCATCCTTTTTGATTTTAGCGGTTTGCGCCACGACCACGCCCCCCGACCCGTTTAATCTCAATCCCTGCTTCGCGCATGATTTGCTCAGAAACCTCGGGCGTAGGATAAAGGTCTTTGCGCGCCTCCCTTTCTTGCTCTTCCCTCTGGGCTGCCAAGTGCTCTTCCCGGAGCCTCATGCGAAGGACGGCTTTTTTTCGAGCATCGTTGATGAGGGCGACAATAGCCGCTGGATTCGGTGCCCGGTTAGAAACCTCTGCCTCGTATCGGGTCGCTGCCGCGTCGACCTCTTCGCGACTGTAGTCGCTGAGAATACGGACGAATTGGTGTGCCTGACCTTTCGCAATCGCTTCGTCCCCAGGCGTCCAATAGAAACTCAACAGCGTTGCGATACGCGCCCTGATCCAGCGTGCGTGTTCTGCGTCGATCGGTTTATCCTTCAGCGAACGAACGGATGAAGCTGGATTTCGCGTCGTTGCCACGGCGCGACCCTCTTGGTGCTGATCCATGGTGCCCTCCTTCAACTTGTGTTGGTGTTAGTGCTGGCGCGGTTTTCTGGCCTGCGTATCGCTGCATGGCCGGAGAAAAATACTTGAACGAACCGGGCGGGCCGTCTCGCTTGCGCCTCATGGTTTCCCGGATCACCGTGCATTGCTCGTCCAGTGACAACCCGAGATCTGCGCCCCACCGCTGCGCCTCGGCCATGTCCCCCATGCCGCCCAGCATTCGACCGGTCGCCGTCAAACCGGTGTGGTCGAGGCCCATGGCATTGAGGATAGTGTCCCGGTCAGTGGCGTCAGGCGGCAAATCCAATGCTGGTGTTTCGAGCGCATACGCGGCATCACCACCATCAGTGTTTTGTTTATTTCTTTCTTTAGTGACTTCCGGCTGACTTTCGTTTGACGCCTGCTTGACTTCACCTGCCTGATAATCGGCGTAATTACAGATAGTTATCTGACTTTTTCCTGACTTCGCATTTGACTTTATCATGCCCTCGGCGTCCAACCGCGACAGGAAGTTCTGCACACGTTTCAACGACTTCCAGCGCCACTCGCGCTGCATTTCACGTTGGGTCGCAAAGAAACTGCCGCGTGGTACATCCAGCATCTTGGACCCGACGCGGTGCCGCGTGTTTTTGTAGGCGGCGCGGGCAATCAGCCAGACGAACGCCTCTCGTTCACTCATCGGCTCGACAGCAAAGAAATCATGCTTGAAGATTTTGCGTTCAATTCTGATCCAGCCGTCCACGCGTCAAATCTCCACAATCTCGACGCCTTGGGCGCGCAGGATGGATTTTTTAAGGAGGTAATCTTTCGTCTTATGGCCCTTGGCGTCCTCGACCACCAACTTGCCTGTATCGCAATCCACATAGGTGAAGTCGGCCCGATAGGTCAGACGCCTACCGCTCTCACCCTGCAGTGGCTCATCGCGGCCTTGCAATGAGATTGGAACTTGTAGTTCAATATCCTTAATAACCCCGGCCCGTTCGAGGTTCTTCAACTCCGTGTATCGCTCAGCCTCGCGTTTGCTGTCGAACTTGATCCCGTCAATCTGGGTTTTTTCTGCGCCGTACTTGTTTCCGCGCTTACCAGGTTCACGGCTATTGCCTTTTCTGCCCGCTTGCGCCGCGCGATACTGCGCTATGGTCATCCTCTGGGTCATTTCTTTTTCTGTCTGAAATGACGCCCCATCCGCAGAACAGCAGCATAAATCTCTGAGTCGCGGCTGGCACTGTCTGATAGGGAATCCACCATCCGTTTCAATTCAGCCTCGGACGTGACCGCAGTGATGCGCTCAATCATTCTCTTCCTGCCATATTCAGTCATTGCCAAGCTGCCTTTGGTTGTTGGGCCCCTACCCTCACGGGCTCTCGGCTGGGGCTGCCGACTGGGTGGCGAGATTTCAGGCACCAATGAGGGGAAGTGCATCAAACCCCCGACCGCCCACCTGAAAGCATCCCGCCGCGATTTGCCGTCCAGTGGCGGCAACGGAGTTAGGCGGTCCATGATTTACGGTTCGATCACCTCTTCTTCCGGCTTCGGGGCCGGTTCTGGAGCGGTCGAACGTTTAAGCCAGCTGTCGGGCGTCACCTTGCCGCCGGTTTTTTCGTAGATCTGCTTTTGAGTTTTCCGGCCCGGTTCCCGCATCTTGCTGAGAATCTGGCTCAGGTAGCTTCTACCAATCCCGAGAACCGCAGCGACGTCGGCCTGCTTTGCCCCGGAATGGTTCTGCTCGATCCATTGCTCTAGTGTCATCATAGTTGCTTTTTGCAACATTATGCTATATGCGTCAATGACATATTCAGCAGAAAGTGTTGCAAAGCCTGCCCGAAGGCTACAAGTGATGAGTAGGTGACCAAGACGGCCATCAGGGAAAGAGTATGAAACTTCGAATAAAAGAGCTTCGCGAGTCCAAAGGGCTCACGCAGGATGACTTAGCAAAGAAGGTCGATTTGTCGCGATCTTATTTGGCTCAACTAGAAAACGGCGTTCGCCAGCTTACGACAAAAAAACAGGCCGCAATAGCTGCGGCCTTGATGGTAGATCCCCAAGAGCTTGTGGACTTCACTGCGCCTGACAAGACGGATGAAGAGTACCTTGTGGAAGCCTTTCGCTTAGCCGCTCCTGAGCAGCGGCGAGCTTGGCTCGACATGGCGCAGGTAATAAAGGGTTCCGAGTCAAAACATGGCGAAGAAAGCTAGACCTCTCGGTTAAGTCCATCCCGCGATACAGCCCCAATAGTGTTTCTTCTTGCTCAGCCTCAGATAGTGTGCCTGGGCGCTGCTCCTTAATTACTTTAGTCATTCCATCCCGCATCATTTTAAAGCTTCTGGTGGCGGGAGTATAGCTGCGTGTCTCGATTTGCAACAATAGGGGTGTCCATTTTGGACCCCCCTTCCCGATCAACTATTGGTTGCGCGAAATTGAGCTGGAAATTGGCGGGAATGAAATCGTTTCCGCCTCTGGCTTAACTTTGAATTTGGTCCCGCTCAGATACTCTCTTACAAGCGCCGAGTAGCCTGCGCGCTTACCCTCTACAATATCAATGGTTTCCAACACCAACGCGCGCGCAAAAGTCGAGCCTTCGGGCGTGGGCTCCCAGCCTAGAGTATCGTGGAAGACAGATCCTGCGTGCTGCATGTCTTGCAATCTCCGCAATAACGTCGTCGGGGGCACGTCTAAATAGACTGAAAGAGTCCTCCTAGGCCACGGCCTTCCACCGGGTAAGAACGCGGACAGCATCAGTCTGGACAGCCCATCAAGCCCCAAACTTGAATGGCAAATATGCTCGCGCCGCCAGCGTTCGATAGTCTCTAGCGCATAGACCGGCAACCCTTCTGGACGTTGTACCATTTAGAATCTCACTCGCAACAAGCCGTCCTTCCGCAGCATTTCTCATAAGGTCGGCGATTATTTTCTCATTTTACTGTTGCATAATGTTGCAAATTGCATCATTGTGTCAATGTTTACTTTCTAAAGGAAGGCCGGACATGCAAGACGCAATGACCAGTCAAACGGGATTATGGAGCTATTTGGTCGAGGAAGATCATATTAGCGAAGACGGCTATAAGTATGAGCATTATGCAGTCAATGACAAAACCGGACAGCGCATAAATCTCGATTTTACCCCTTACCATGTTATGCCGCGCAACGCTTTCGCTAAGCTAGTTGAGATGGATTTCCCCCCACGCCCGGACATGTCCCCATGGACCGCTGGCGGCGTCAAAGAAGCCTACGCGGCCTATCAGCGGCGAAACAAGTTAATTCCTCTATTCGAAGGGGTGCAGACTGTCGCGGCTGCAGTTGTGTTTATCGCTATAGCCGCGCAGGTCGCACCTTTTCTGACAGACCTTTCGGCCAGCGCGTTCGATCTGGTCGAAATGGCAACGTACATCAGGCTTCACTGACATGTGGAAGATTGAGTGCTGCAAAACGGGTCGCTGGTTTGAGTATGCGACCGAAGGCATGGCCAGACGTGCCGCATCGCACCTTGGCCTTGTTGACTACACCCTAACCCCACCGGAGTAACCCTATGCCCAAGATTAGCATCTTGGATCTGCCTATCCGGCTGTATCAGCCGATGACGGAAGGCGATCCCTACCTTGCTCTTATCGGTAAAGATAAAACCACCCTCCCCATTCTCATCAAGGGCGACACGCCCATGCAGGCGCAGATGAAGGCCGAGAACTGGCGCAGGGACGAACACGCGCGCGTGGTTGGAAAATCCAAGAAAAACAGCGAAGGAGCAACATCGTGAAGGATGTTATTGAAGCCCCGACAAAGGCAAAGATCACGGCCACTGGCCATTATGACCTGACCAACGAAGAGTACCACGGCGATTGCTGCGATGGCCCATCCCTTAGCGCCAGTTCCATCAAGCAACTGATCGCAGACCCATCGGAATACTGGCTCAATTCGCCCCTGAACCCGAAGCGCATCGCACCCAAAGCAAAGAAGGCGTTCAACGTCGGTACGGCTGCGCACACAATGGTTTTGGAACCGGAACTGCTAAGCGAAACGGTTTCCGTGATCCCCAATGACATACTGTCCTCCAATGGCGCACTCAGCACCAAGGCCGCAAAAGCCTTCCTTGCGGAACAGACAGAACTTGGGCGCACCGTAATCAAGGAAGCTGAGTGGCAGGCGGTTTGCGATATGGCCGACGCAATCAGCGCCAACCAGGTTGTCATGCGCGCCATGGCGGGAACGCTGAACGAGCAATCTCTGATCGTGCGCGACGATGAGGCCGGGATCTACATCAAGTCTCGCCCCGATCAGATGCCGCAGGAAAGCGGCCGCTTTATCGTGGATCTTAAAACCACGGATCGCACAGGCATCGAAGCGTGGGAACGGTCCTCAATGCTGGATCTGCGCTACGACATTCAGGGCTCAATCATGCTGTGGTCTCTGGAAAAGGTTTTGGGGATCCGGGCCGCAGGCGTCATGTATGTGGTCGTTTGCAAGGAACCCCCGCATCGCGTAGCTGTTCGGACTCTTCGCGCCACCAGCGACACAGGACGGGCGTTGCTGGATAACGGCTGGCTGGACGTGAAACAGGGCGTCGCCACCTTCGCAGAATGCCTTGCAACCGGTGTCTGGCCGTCTCCGTGGGACAGTGTGGCCGATATCAAAGTGCCTGACTGGCACATGCGCACCATTGAAAAGCGCCTTGAGGAAACTTCGCTCGTCAGCCCGTTTGCCTCTTCGGAGATTGAGCCTTGAGCAATCCAGTTTTGGGCGCGTTTGACGCCCGAGAACCCGATGGCTGCTACGCGGTCGTGGCTGAGTTCAAGAACCAAGGCCCGATCCTGATGGAAGCGGAAAACACCAGCTACGACGCGGCTGGTGAGCGCGCCGAAATGCTGCGCGGCTCGTCCAACGTGCTGCGCACCTGTGTCGTTCGTCTCACCTACGAGGCGGGCAATGAACTTCTCTTTAAAGACCTGGAAAGGAACCAGAAATGAACGCTATCACCCAACACGAACCGCAGGCAGTGCCCCCCGCAGCGCCAGTCAGCTTTACCGGCTCATCCCTGATGGACCCCAGCAAATTCGAACACATGGTTCGCGTGGGTCGTATGCTCGGCATGTCGCCTCTGGTGCCCAAGCATCTGCGCGAAGGTGGCGCAGATGCAGCGACCGCAAACGGCGTGCTGGTTCTGAACATGGCTGAACGGCTCAAAGAAGACCCTTTGACCATCGCCCAAAACATCTACTTCGTGAACGGCTCCCCCGGTTGGAATGCTACCTATATGATATCGAAGGCCAATCAACACGGGGTTTTCAAAGACCCTATTGATTGGGAAATCAAAGGCAGCGGTGATAGCTTGTCTGTGACCGCTTTTGGGGTGCTGGCCGCGACCGGCAAGAAAGTGAAAGTCACCGCTGACATGGCGATGGCCAAGGCGGAAAACTGGACCAAGAACGCCAAGTACCGCTCCATGCCGGAACAGATGTTGCGCTATCGCTCCGCAACCATGCTGATCCGGCTTTACTGCCCGGAAGTCATGGTGGGAATGCCTTCATCGGTCGAACTGGAACTAGACCGGGATTACAAGGACGTGACGCCCGCAGCAGATCCGGCGAAGCCCACCCAAGACGCGGATATCATGGCGGCGCTGCCCGAGGGTGAAACCATCGAAGCAGAGCCCGCAAAGCCTGTCGATCGCACCCCGCCGAAGCCCGCGCAGAAGGCCAAAGAGCCGGAACAGGAATCCGCGGCTGAACAAACCCCTGACGATGAAATCGACACGGAGACCGGCGAAGTGCTGGCCGACAAGACGGAAGCCGCACCCGCCGCTAAGACCGGCAAAACCTACGAAGAACTCGCAAGCATCCACGGGTCGATCATGAACGATCTGGAAGAGGATGCAGTGACCCCGGAAGCCGTGCTGCAGTTCTACAGCGACAAGGGCTTGAAGGATATCGAAGCTGGCGCGCCGGAACTCTACGCCGAAATCATGGACGTGGTTAAAGCCAAGTCCAACTAAGCTACCTCCCCGGCGCGCCGCCTGTCGCGCCGGGTGCCTCCCCCCGGTGCAAACCTGCCAACCTATCCGGCACCGGGGGGGGCCTTTCAGAAGAGACCACCATGCACCTGACAGAAGAACAAATTCGGTTCGCCGATGCCTACGATTGGTTTGCCTTGCCGCCGCACCCAGCCGCAGACGGGCAAGGATGGCGCGTTGCCCTCGCCGTTATCGTCCTCGGCCCCTTTCCACAGTTGGAACAGGCATGGTCGGCTTTTGACAAGCTGATGACCACCGTTCCCAAGGCGAAAATCTGGGTCAAAAGTCTGAATTGGGAGGCCACAAAAGACGATTTTGAGCGCGCCTGTCAGGCGGCGGAAAGAGGCGGGCTGAGACTGGTCGGCGCGGATGCGAACCCGATCAGCAACTATTGCGAAGCGGATTTTGTACGATGAGCGCAACGTCAGCGAAGCCCTTGTTTCAGGCGATCAGTGGTAAGAACAAACGCCCCGAAGCGACCACCCCATTGTTCGGCGATCTTCCCAAAACGCCGTCGCCAAAAGACGAACGCGACCCGCTGGATTTTGACCCGACCCCTTATGATGCGACCTGGGCGTTCTTGGGTGCAGAAGGCGAACGCCTGCGGGAACTCGGTGGTCCGATCTGGGAAAACGCGGTAGGCGCCGGTCATATTGCACATGTTCTGCAACTGGCGCAGTTCAAGGTGTACGGCTCAGATATCGTTGACCGTGGCTGGCCCGGAACGATGGTGCGTCCGTTCTATAGCTACGACGGCACTCACGCCAACTTGGGCTTAGCCCCGGCCCGCCGGATCGTAACTAACCCACCTTACAACGAAATCAGCGCACGCGACGGCCACGGGCGGTGGCTCAAGCATATCAAGCTCCTGTTCGAACTCGGACAGGTCGACTACGTGGCCATGCTCCTGAATTGGGATTGGATTGCCGCCCGGATGAACGGTCTGGACGAGTTGCACGAGACGTTCCCGGTCAGCCGCGCCTACGTGTGCTGCTGGAAAATCGACTTTCGCGACGGTGGCAGCCCGCCCCAGCGCAACGGATGGCTGGTCTGGGACGCCGGCTGGAAAGGTGAAACGGTTCTTCGTCGACTCTACAGGGAAGGTGGGAACGATCAACAACAGGCGTTGGCCCTATGAACGACGTTGAATTGTTTCTCGCCCGCTTGCGCAATTCGCACCCCGATATGGTCGAAATATTCACCGAAGGTAGATGCTACGACCTTTTCGACATGATGCGCGTGATCTGGCCGGAAGCAATCGCGTTGCTCTCCATTCGAGAGGGCCATGTCTACATCAAAATCGGGCGCGGAACATACGACATAAGAGGTCGGCACTACCGCTTGCCTGATGATCTGGCCCCGCTCAATCACCGACGCTTAAGGGCCGACCGGTGGTCCAAGCGCGACAACCGCAGACTGCAGAGGACAAATACATGAACAGCCCGAAGTTTCAGTTGGAACGGCGTCCTGACGGATTCTGGCGCTTCAATCTGATCGCGCGAAACGGTCAAGCCGTGATGAGAAGTGGCAGCTTCACGCGCAAGGAAAACGCCCTGCATGGGATCGAGGTGGTTAAGACCATCGTCGCAGAGGCGGAAATTGAAGAGGTAGGGAAATGAGCGAGACAGAACAACAAATCAAATGGCCGTCAACGACCAACGATCACCGGCACTACCGAACGCCGATGAACATCCACCGGCCCCGCAACAACGAACAGTCGATGCAAACCAAGATTGCCATCGCGCAAACCAACAGCACTCAGCACCGCAAGGTTAAAATCACACTGCCGACCCCAGATTGGGAGAAGGACGCAGCGAACGCTGGAAAGGACAGAACATGAGCATTGCACACCCATGCCCCGGAGAATGGAATTGGTGGGCCTCCTTTGGCGAAGATCGGTTTCAGATTGGCCCGGAGGATACACGGGCCGACGTAATCATTAATGCCGTCACCGATGGGTTGGGTGACTATCTTCACGGCGACGGTGAATGGCGCACGTCGTTCGTGATTGCGCACTGTCAGGACCGGCACAATGATCTGGCTGAATGGTTCAATGTGTCCACCTGGTTGGAAGATGTTCACGAACGCATGGACGATAATGGATGTGGCAGCGACGAGGACGGCAACCAGCATCCGCTTGAAGAACTGTCCCAACGCGACGTTGACGATCTGCAAGCGTCGATCCGGTTGGCAATTCGGCACTGGCAGGACCGAAAGGGCCTGACGCTCCGCAGCCCTTACTTCGCCTCGGTCGTTAGTGAAGAGGGAATTGACTTTCCGCTGCCCGAAGGCGGGCGGGAAGAACTGGCACTGGAACTGGCAATCGCCAAAAATGAAGAAGGTGACGCATGAGCAAAAGGACGCCTTGTATAATGGATCACCAACAAGCCGCCAAAGATATGCTCGACGCCGTTGATGCGTTTATGAGTGGGGCAAACCTGACCGAAGAACAGCGCGAATTGGAAAAAGCCGCAACGACAGCTGGTGCCTTCGCGGCAGCCGCATTCGACGCATACACCCCAAGAGGCGGCGGCGAATACCATGCCTTGACCAGAACGTTCCTAGTGGCGCTGATCGACCCCTCGCACCCGGATCTGGACCACCTGCGGGCGGACCCGGCATCTGGAGCAGTCGCGCGGGACGCCGCCGCTCAACTCAAAAAAATCTCAAACGCTTAAAGGGCAACGCACATGAGCCAGCAAAAACCAGTCTACGTGAAGGTGACCGAGATCCCGACGCTCTACCGCCTGTCCCGTTACTCGATCCGCAGGTACGAGAAAGACGGCAAACTGACCATTCACCGGGGCACCGGCGTCAACATGGTAAAGGTCGCGGATCTGGAAAACCTGATCGAAGGGAAAGCCGCATAACCGGCGTGTATAGCAAACCAAATGTGGGGCAGAATGTGGGGCAACTTAGGTTGCCCCATTTTTTATTCGTTAAATTACAATTGCTTAGCGGGATTATTTGGAGCGGGTAACGGGAATCGAACCCGTAACAAGAGCTTGGGAAGCTCGTGTGATACCTTTTCACCATACCCGCCGCTTGGATCGGAATAGCATCCCGCGCGACCAGACCGCAAGCGCCATTCCGCAGACTAACACGCGATTATTCCGTGCGGGCGCGCAGGCTGTCTATCAACGATTGTTCCACATCCAAGGCTTCGCTGGCCGCGTCCAGCGTGCGCTGATCCAGATGCTGCGGGTTCAAGTCGATCCCGTCCGAGAACGTATCAACAATCGCGCGCATCGCTTTGATCCGCGCGTATTTCTTGTTGTTGGCCGGGATCACATGCCACGGCGCGATTTCTGTTGAGGTACGCGCCAACATCTCATCCACCGCCACCTCGGCCTCGGCCCAGCGTTCGCGGTTGCGGAAATCCTCATAGGTCAGTTTCCAGCGTTTCATCGGATTGCGCAGGCGTTCGGTGAAACGCGCCATCTGTTCCTCGGGTGAGATGTGAAAGAACAGCTTTACGATCCGCGTCTCGTCATCCACCAGCATCCGTTCAAAATCGTTGATCTCAGCATAGGCGGCACGCCAGCGGTGTTCCGGCGTGAACTTTTCCAACCGCTCGACCAGTACCCGCCCGTACCAACTGCGGTCAAAGGCCGAGATCGCGCCCGCGGGCGGCAACCTCTCCCAGAACCGCAGCAGATAGTGACGGTTCAGATAGTAATTGCGGGGTGCCCCGATGGGCCAGACCTTGAAACTGCGCGGGTCCAAAGCCTGACTGATACGGCGGATCGTGCCACCCTTGCCCGCCGCGTCCCAGCCTTCGAACACCAACACGCCCTTGAGCCCGTGAAACAGAAATGCCTGCTGAATCAGTGCCAGCTGCGCCTGCAGATCGACCAGCTCTTCGAAATATTCTTTCTTGCCCAATCGCAGCGACAGATCGGCCTCGGCCAGTTTCGGGGGAAAGTGTTTGGTCATTTCAATGCCCTGATCTGGTGAAATCATGGGCAGTGTCGCAATAACGACCGCAAGCAGCCTTGATCGGTGTCAAAACGAAAAAGGCCGGGCACTTGGCCCGGCCTTTAAGGTCATTCCCGAAAGATCAGGCGCGGCGCCGGCGGCCACCGCCGCGACGACCGCCTGCCCCACCTGCTGCAGCGGCTTCTTCAGGCGATTTGTTGAATTTGATCCACGCCCCGCCATGCGGGTCATTGTTGGTCAGCAGGTTGGCGGCGCGGATGGCTTCCATTTCCTTACCAGCACGCGGTTGGGTCGAGCCTAGTCCGAACAACTGGCAGAAGGTCTCATCGTCCATGTCCGCAGGCAGAACGATGCCCTTAGCTTCAACCTCGGCCTTCTTTTCTGCCAGTTTTTTGGGGCCAACCGGCAAGGCCACCGGGTTCATGATCGCCGAAGTCATGCCAGCGCCCATCGCCATCGGCAGGAACGCGTTGTTGATGCCATGACGGTTGGGTAGACCGAACGAGATATTGGACGCACCGCAGGTGGTGTTCACGCCCAGTTCTTCGCGCAGACGACGGACCAGCGCAAACACCTGCTGGCCAGCGGTTGCCATCGCACCGATCGGCATCACCAGCGGGTCAACCACGATGTCATGGGCGGGAATGCCGTAGTCGGCAGCCCGTTCAACGATGGTTTTGGCAACGGCAAACCGCACATCCGGGTCTTCGGAAATCCCAGTGTCGTCGTTCGAGATCGCCACAACCGGAACGTTGTATTTTTTGACCAGCGGCAGCACTAGCTCCAGACGCTCTTCCTCACCCGTAACCGAGTTCAACAGCGGACGACCCTCAGCCGCCTCAAGGCCCGCCTCAAGCGCGCCAGGAACCGAGCTGTCGATGCACAGCGGCACGTCAACCAGACCCTGCACCAGCTCGACGATCTTGGTCATCAGCGGCGGCTCGGTCTCGTTTGGGTTGGGGTTCGAGTTATAGACAACGCCCGCATTGATATCCAAAACGGTTGCGCCTGCTGCAACCTGGGCCAGCGCGTCTTTCTCAACGGTCGAAAAATCGCCCGCCTCAAGTTCTGCTGCCAGTTTCTTGCGTCCGGTGGGGTTGATCCGCTCTCCGATCACGCAGAACGGTTCGTCAAAGCCCAGAACGGCGGTTTTTGTTTTTGATTCTACGACTGTACGGGTCATGTCCGTTCCTTAGGAGTTGGCTGGCTTTGCCGAAGCGCCGCCGTTATTGATCGCCCAGGTGGCGTTGGTCTTGATGCCACCCAGCGGGAAGAAGTGTATGTTGGTGATGTTGAAATCCGGGTTGGCCGCCTTGTGGTTGGCCAACTCGGTCAGAACATCGGTAGGCTCATAGGGCAACAGCAGCTTGGACACGTCCATGGCACGTTTCTGCAGCACCTTCAGCGAGGGGCCAACGCCGCACGCGATAGCGAATTTGATCAGGGTCTGCAGCTTGGCCGGACCCGCGATACCGATATGGATTGGCAAGTCGATGCCCGCTGCTTTCAGACCATCCGCCCATGCAATGATAGGTTTGGCATCAAAGGCGAACTGAGTGGCCAGCGCCATTTCGGCATCCGTCGTCTCGCTGAACTTCTGTTTCCAGCGCAGCGCGTCATCGACATTTTTGGTCGAGCCGTCAGGGTCGATGTCCTTGTTGCCCTCGGGGTGGCCAGCCACGTGCAGGCGTTTGAAACCAGCTTTGTCGAACAGGCCAGATTCCAGCAGCTGCATTGAGCTTTCGAAATCGCCATGTGGTTTTTCGACACCGCCAGCCAGCAGCAAAGCCTGCTCAACACCCGCTTCGCCCTGATACATCGAAATCCAGTTTTGCAGCGTGGCTGCGTCCTTGATGATCCGCGCAGGAAAATGCGGCATGACCGGATAGCCGTCATCGGCCAGACGTTTGGCCGTCTTGACCATGTCCTCGATGGGCGTGCCCTCGATATGAGCGATGTAGACGCGGGTGCCTTCGGGCAGCAGCGCTTTGAAGTCTTCGACCTTTTCGGCGGTGCGGGGCATCACTTCAATCGAGTAGCCCTGCAAAAAGGCTTCGACGGTCGGGTTCACAGGGCCGTTTTCGACGGCAGCACGTTTCTTGAAGTTCAACAGAGCCATCGTGGCCTCCCATAAAGATCTCGGGCTCATGCCCAACCATCATTCGCGATCAGAGCTTTGATGCGATCCTGATCATATTCAGCTTCCAAGCGCGCTGCCTCGGCCTCGGCGATATCGGACGGATCGCCCTCAACCGCAAAAGGCTCGGCTTTGCGCCACTCGGCCAGGTAGGCATCGCTATCCTTGGCATTCACCTTCATGGCCGCCCGGTCGATGGCTTGCTCGAACCGCTCCTCCAATTGCCGCTTTGCGCCCCGCCGGCCTTTGCCGACGATGACTTGGGCGGGAATATCGCGCCAGTATACGATGGTGACGTCAGGCATCGCTGTTGATTCCTCCTAACCAGATGAACCGGTTCTAGACTTCTATATGGGCACAAGTCGGTCGGTTTTCGACACAAGGCGTATTTCAAACGACCTTTTGGCTCACGATGGGATAGCGGGTTTGTAACGAATAGTTCAACGTTCACGCATATCAAAATTCTCATCACTATAATGAGTGTCTTGCGCGATCAGAACACGCGACCTATGGTCGGGGTAACTCGAAAATCGGAGGGCGTTACGAATGGCGCCCAAGCGTCCCAAAGGTGCGGGCGCGTTCCCGAAAGCGGTCGAAAGCCCCGCGCCGGCAAGGCCCGATCCAGATGCGCTATACGCGGCGCTGGATCTGGGTACAAATAGTTGTCGCATGTTAATCGCCCAGCCCAAGGGCAGCGGCTTTCATGTGGTCGACAGTTTCTCGAAATCCGTGCAGCTTGGCGCGGGGCTCGAACGGACCGGACGGCTGTCTCGGTCTTCGATGGCGCGCACCATTCAGGCATTGCGAATTTGCCAGCAGAAGCTGAAGCGTAACAAAGTCAAACGGATGCGGCTGGTTGCCACCGAAGCGTGCCGTCGCGCCAAGAATTCGCGTGATTTCATCCGGCAGGTCAAACGGGAAACCGGCCTGACCCTTGAGATCATCCAGCCCGAGGAAGAGGCCCGTCTGGCCGTTATCTCGTGCGCGCCGCTTGTGTCGACCAAGACCGAGCAGTTGCTGGTCGTTGATATCGGCGGCGGTTCGACAGAACTTGTTTGGATCGACCTTTCTTCGGTTTTGCGCCGCGATAGGCCCGCAGCGATCATGCGACTGCATCACGGGTTTCAAACCGCCGACAACCCCTTTCCGTCTGCCAAAGTTGTGGACTGGATCAGTGTTCCCTTGGGTGTCGCAACCCTGCGCGATCAGTTCAACGATGTCGAAGACGACTCGGCCCGCTTTGCGCTTATGAGCTGGTTTTTCGAGGAAAACCTTGCAGATTTTGCCCCCTACAAGGACGAACAGACACGGGAGGGCTTCCAGATCGTTGGCACCAGCGGCACGGTTACAACTGTTGCCGCGTCACATCTGGGATTAAAGCGCTATGACCGAACCAAAGTGGACGGTCTGCGTATGACCAGCGATCAGATTGACAAGGTGATACGCGGGTATCTGGAGCTTGGTCCTCAGGGACGGCGCCGTGACCCAAGGATCGGCGATGACCGACAGGCTTTGATCATGTCGGGCTCGGCCATTTTGCAGGCGTTGCTGCGCTGCTGGCCCACCGACCGTCTTTCGGTAGCCGATCGCGGACTGCGCGAAGGTCTGCTGTACGCGCAAATGAGCGCGGACGGTGTGTTGGAAGACGGACCTTTTTAGGACCATATCTTCGATGCCGCTGACCGTTGTTGCCCTAGCCTATCGCACATCGACCGCAGCAACCACGATTTGTTGTCTTGAAGCAGCCGGATTTGACGTGTTCTGCCCCGGTTTTCAGATTTCAAACACCCTGCCGCATTATGCACTGGCCATAGGGGGCATTGCGCTGTCAGTGCCCTACAACCAAGGTCTGGATGCGCTGGCGTTTTTGAACGAGGTTTCGCACCCTGATGTTCCGAAGCCCTCCGTTTTGTCCACGGGGGCAAACTGTCTGGGCTTGCTGGGCTTTGATGTTTCTTCTCCTTGGCCCGATCTGCTATTGATGGACGCACCGACAGGATCAACTTGATAACCCTAGACCAAGCCGGTAAACGCCCCCAGTCTTCAGGAGACCACACATGGCCAAAACACCGACTGGAAAAAGCAACTCGGGACGCGGACAACGCGATCTGAAGGTTAAGGTAAAGACCGCCCGAGGACGCAAACTCAGCTCGACCCGCTGGCTCGAGCGGCAGTTGAACGATCCGTATGTCAAGCGTGCGCAGGCCGAGGGGTACCGGGGGCGCGCTGCGTTCAAGATATTGGAACTGGACGACAAATTCCGTTTTTTGGTCCCCGGTGCTCGGGTCGTTGACTTGGGCTGTGCTCCTGGCGGCTGGCTGCAGGTCGCCGTCAAACGAGTGAATGCGCTGGGTGAGAAAAGCGGTAAGCGCATCGGGACAGTTCTGGGTGTGGACTTGCAAGAGGTCGAACCGGTCGCAGGTGCAATCGCCCACGTTTTGGACTTCATGGAAGACGACGCGGACAACAAGGTCAAAGAGTGGTTGGACGGCAAGGCCGATGTGGTCATGTCGGACATGGCCGCAGCCTCATCAGGGCACAAGCAGACAGACCATTTGCGTATCATGGCGTTGTGCGAGGCTGCCGCCTATTTCGCCTTTGATGTCCTTGAGGAAGGTGGAACATTTGTGGCCAAGGTGCTTGCCGGGGGCGCAGAAGGCGACTTGCAAAAGTTGCTGAAACAGAAGTTCAACAAGGTCGCCAACGTAAAACCGCCCGCTTCTCGGTCGGACAGTTCCGAAAAATTTGTTGTAGCAACAGGCTTTCGTGGCTGACCTTAATCTTCAAGCGAAATAAAATCACCCGCCAGCACCTGTTGACGCAGTGACGCCGTAGCAATCCCCTGCATCAACAGCGCCTCACCATGGTTCAAGTATTCCGGCTTGCGCGTTCGCAGATCCTCGATCCGTTGGGATAGGGAAAGTGGTCGTTGCAGTTGCGACGTATGGACCGGTTTGTCGGACATGGGGCACCTTTTAACACAACGGGTTTTCTACCCGCCCAGACCTGTTACAGGTGAAATTTGCCGCGAAAATGGCCGAAACCGGGCGAAGCGGTGCCGTTTTACCGGGTCAACTGCCGTTGCAGTTGCAGCAGTTCCGGGTGGTCGGGTACCCGATCCAACCCTTGACTTAGCACGTCCAGAGCGGCTTCGGTTCCGCTGTTGAGTTGGACCAGTTGCACCAGAATGGGCCATGCCTCAGCTCTCTGTGGATCCAGTTGTATCACCTCACGGAAGGCGCGTTCGGCGGCTGGCGCATTTCGAAAGGTCAAAGCCATCCCGCCCAGCACCATATGGGTTTCTGGAAAGTCCAGCCGATTGGCAATGGCATCCTGCCATTCTGCCATCACCTGACCAGCCTTTGACTGTTGCCCGGCGGTCAGGGCTTGTTGCGGAATGGTCAGAAGCTCTTTGGCGACAGCAATACGCACGTTCAACAACGGATCGGACAACAAAGGTTCCAGCCGCTCAATCTGATCGCGGAGCTCGGCGGAACGTTGCAGCACCACTGCGTTCGCCCGGACCAAAGGATCTTGGTCAGACAGCAGTCCTGCCGTCTGTGCAGCAACTTCGGCCGAGCCGTAGTTCTGCAATAGATATGCGGCTGTCGCCCTGACAATACCCGGTTGCGTCTGATCACCCGCAATACCCAAAAGCGCCGATGATCCTTCGGCCTGCCCCGTCATTGCAGCGTTGAATACAGTTCCATAATGGGGACCACGGTGAGACGATTCCGGAAACCAATCGGCTATTTGTGCGGCAGCCCAGGATTGGTTTTGATCCGTATGGCAATCGGTGCAGGCATCCTGACCCAGCGCCAGATCGGGACGCGGGACGCGAAAACTGTGATCGCGACGGCCATCCACACCCATGTAAACCCGTTCAATCATGTGGCACGATTTGCACTGTGCCCCTGCGCTGCCATCGGGATGGTTATGATGCGCAGACGTGTCGTATTCTGCGCGGGCAAGGGTCGGAAAGCGGTCATTCCCCGCAACCGAATGGCATTGCGTACAAAGCCCGTTTCCTTCTGCCTTAAGTATCGCGCTATGTGGCTCGTGGCAATCCATGCAGCCGACCCCTTGCGCATACATCCGCGACTGCAGGAATGAACCATAGACGTAGACCTCGTCCAGAATTTGGCCATCCGGGTGGTAGAGCCCCGGCCGCAAAACCGCCAGGTTGTAGGCATCGTGATACGCCGTACCCGGCAACGGGTTGCCATCCCCATGCGCCTCGCGTCGGGAATGGCAACCAGCACATTGCTGTATCTCGGCCTCAGTCTGCCCCGCGCCCCATTCCATCGTGAAGCCATATTCCGTCAGGTCGGGGCTGCCCCCCTGCCCGTTCGTCCAGTCAATATGCGCCGAGCCTGGCCCATGGCATGCTTCACATCCAACCCCGATTTCCGCCTGGGTAGACGCATATGAGCGCGTGCCTGCGTCATAGTTCTTGTTAAAGCCAGTGGCGTGACACTCGGCACAGCGCGCATTCCAGTTTTTATAGGGGCCGGTCCAGTGCAACCCATCATCGGGCGGCAGGTCCTGATCCGGATATAAGTGGAACCAACGGTTTTCTTCAGTGTCCCAAACGACATCAAAGCTTTGCAATTGCCCCGGTTGGGTTTCGAACAGATATTGCTGCAGGGGTTCGATACCGACTACCGAGTGTACCGTGTAATCGTTTGATACCCCGTCTTTCTCCGTGACCCTGGCGCGCAGTTCGCCGTCATCGGAGAAACGGACAGACATCCCATCATGGTCGAACTGCGTACCATTGAAATCCGCAACAACATGACCGTCCTCCACGTCTGTCCAGGCCAAGGCGTGATGAGATTGCGACCACGCCGCGACCTCAGCCTCGTGACAGTCTTTACATTGATCGGAACCGACATAGACGGGCACCTGAGCAGCGGCGAAGGTCGGCAGCATCAGACCAAGGATAATCCAAAGAGCTTTCACGATTGGTTCCCATCATCGCTAACTTGCAGATCCATGAGCGCGCCATTGTATTCCGCACCCAATATCAGGATCGCCGCGCAGAGATACAAAAAGATCAGGGCAGCCATCGCTCCGGCCAAACCTGCATAGGTGGCACTGTAGGATGCGAATTGGCTGATGTAGATTGAAAAGCCCCATCCGCCCGCGGCCCAAAGCGCCAAGGTCAGCAAGACCCCAGGCAGAATTTGTGACATGGAATGGCGCCGTGTGGGCAGGATCAAATGCGCCAATAAGACAGTTCCGGCTGGAACGGCGACGGTAAACGTCCAGCGCAAGCGGTCCACGGACAACCAATGCGATACGTTTACATCTGTCTTTTCCGAAACCAGTTTGGTGTAAACCGGCAAGATGACCTCGACTGCAGCGATGGCCAGAATTGTCGCCCCACCGATGATCACCAGACCAAGGCACAGCAGCCGGGTTTTCCAGAATGGCCAACTGTCCTGATCATGATAAGCCTGATTCATGGCCGCCCTGACGGCAACCACCCCGTTCGAGGCAAAGAAGATCGCCAAAAGGCCGCCCAAAGTAATCACGCCCGACCCCGATTGCTCTAGCACTGCGCGAAGTTCGGATACAATGGGATCGGCTACATCCTTGGGCCATGCGCCAAAGATCAATTCGATCAGTTCCTCGGTGACATAACCTTGTGACAAGGACCCGGCCAATGCCACTGTGAACAGAACAAACGGGAACAGTGCCAACATCAACGACATGGCAACATGGCTGCTCATGACAAGGCCGTTTTTGCCACCGAACCGTCCAATGGCCAGCCACAAAGCTTGGATTGGGCGACTCAGCGAAGGAATCACTTGAGAAATCATGATCAAAGCCTAACCCGCCCAACGCGATCACAGAACCATCAAAACCCAAAAATGGGCAAATTAACTTCCCCAAACATCTGGATGCATTGCATAATTTTCCGGTCTGTGCAGGATCAAGGTAATCCAACCTGCAACGTCACAGGCAGCTGAATGACCCTGGATCCAGAAAACTCCGCGTCCTCGCCGCGCATAAAACTGGCGGTCGTGCGCGATGCGGCCATTGTGGCGACGCTGACAGTGCTTGCGCTTTATGCGGGGGCGGCGTTTTTAATCCCGTTGACCATGGCCCTCTTGATCAACGTTCTGATCATGGCGCTTAGCGACCGTGTGATCGCCCTGACCCGCGCGCCTGTCTGGTTGGCCAATATTGCAGGCGTTACCGTGGTTTTGGCAGGGTTGTTCATGATCATGTATATTCTGGGCAGTCAGGCGACGCAGTTCGCACGCTCGATCAGCGACTACGAAAGCCAGTTCGACGGAGCCGTCAATCGGATCACTGGGCTTGTGGGCAACAATGTAACAACCTTCATACGCGACAATCTGATCAATATCGACATGACCTATGTCGCGCGCGTACTGCTGGGCAGCGCCACATCACTGCTGAACCAATTCTTCCTGATCAGCCTTTACGTCGCATTTTTGATGGCCGAAAGACTGGCCTTTCGCAAGAAAATCCGGCTAGCCGCCGGGAACCCAAAAACCGGTGCCGAGTTCGCTGCGGTGCTGGATGCGATCTCGTTCAGCCTGCAACGCTATGTGGGCGTGAAAACCTTCATCAGTCTAATTACGGCGGGGATCAGTTACTCGGTGTTCCGAGTTCTTGGCCTAGAATATTCCGAAACATGGGCCGTGTTGACATTTGCACTGAACTTCATCCCCTCAATCGGGTCGATTATTGCCGTGGTGTTTCCGGCCATGATTGCATTGGTTCAATTCGAAACCATCGGCCCTTTCCTGATCATCGTATTCGGTTGCGGGACGATTCAGTTCGCTATCGGCAACTTTCTGGACCCGGCGATGCTGGGCCGGTCACTTAATATGTCGACCTTCCTCGTGATCCTGGCTCTGACCTTCTGGACAACAGTTTGGGGCATGATAGGAGCGTTCCTGAGTGTGCCTTTAACGGTCTGCATCCTGATCGTATTCAGCCATATCCCCGCCTTGCGCCCAATCGCGGTTTTGATGTCGCTGGACGGTCGGATTTGGGATGACCAGGGCAACACAGAAACCTGAAGCGATGCAGCACCCTCTTTTCATTGGTGCCGAAATCTTTCGGAAGTCCACCTACGGTGCGAAACATCCGCTGGCGATTCCCCGCGTTTCAACAGTCATTGATCTGTGTCGCGCGTTGGGCTGGCTAAAGGCTGCAAATTATCGCGTGAGCCCCTGCGCCAAACCAAAGGCGCTGCATGCGTTTCATACGCCTGAATACATAGATGCGCTGCAAAAGGCAGAGGCGTCGCAATTCGTATCAGACGAAACCCGGCAAAAACACGGGCTGGGCACCCTGTCCAACCCGGTTTTCCCCGAGATGTATCGTCGACCAGCCACCGCTGCGGGTGGTTCGATGCTGGGTGCGGAACTAATCCGCGAAGGCGGTATTGTCTTTAACCCTGCCGGCGGCACTCATCACGGTCTATCCGACCGAGCCAACGGGTTTTGCTACCTCAATGATCCTGTCTTGGCGATTCAGTCCCTCATCCGTCACGGATTGAGCCGGATAGTCTACGTCGATATCGACGCCCATCATTGCGACGGAGTCGAGGCTGCGTTCCACGGTTCTACTAAGGTCAGGATGATATCAATTCATGAAGAGCGCCGCTGGCCATTCAGTGGAACACTGAATGACACTGCGGGAGGAGCGGCTTTCAACCTGCCCGTTCCTCGGGGCCTCAATGACGACGAATTCTTTGCCATCTTGGAAGAGCTGATACTACCCGCCGCCGCTGCGTTTCGCCCTCAAGCCATCCTTCTTCAATGCGGTGCCGATGCTGTGGCCGAAGATCCCCTCTCTCGTTTGACCTTGTCCAATAATGCGCATTGGAGGGCAGTGTCGAGTTTGCAGAAATTGGCGCCGCGGTTCCTCGTTTTAGGTGGCGGCGGCTACAATCCGTGGTCGGTTGCCCGCCTATGGAGCGGCGTTTGGGCAACGCTAAATGGGTATGAAATACCGGACGCTCTGGATGCAAATGCGCAGATCATCCTCAATTCCCTGACATGGAGCCGCGGAGGGGGAAAACAGCCGCCCAAACACTGGATAAAAACGCTTCGGGACAAGCCACACCTTGGACCAGTTCGTTCTGAATTGTCCGCTAATCTGGCTCGCCTCAGGGCGGGAATTCCATAGTGGAACGTAACGCAGCGAGCTGCTAACCTGATGCTAGCACAGCGCAATTCCGAGCAACCGTTACTATCCCAACTGCATCCCTGCAGCATGAAGATTCAACTGGAATAAGCAATGAATGCACACAATCAAATAAATGATCTGAAATCTCGGATGGGGCAGTCGATTATCGGCCAGTCCGACGTGATCGACCGCCTGTTGATCGGACTTTTGGCGAACGGAAACTTGCTAATCGAGGGTTTGCCGGGCCTGGCGAAAACCCGGGCCGTCAAGGCAATGGCCCGTAACTTGGATGCCCAGTTCAGCCGAATTCAGTTTACTCCAGACCTTTTGCCGTCTGACGTCACCGGAACCGAAGTGTTTCAACAAACACCTGATGGCGGAACATTCCGCTTCGAGCCGGGCCCCATCTTTGCCAATATTGTTCTGGCGGACGAAATCAACCGAGCGCCGGCAAAGGTTCAGGCCGCGTTGCTTGAAGCCATGGAAGAGCGTCAGGTCACGGTATCGGGCACGACCCACACGATGGACCCGTTATTCATAGTGATGGCAACCCAGAACCCCATCGAGCAAGAGGGGACCTACCCGCTGCCCGAAGCGCAGATGGACCGCTTCCTGATGCACGTACAGATCACTTATCCGCCCGTCGAAGACGAAGTCGAGGTCATTCGGCTTGTGCGCGGTGAAGACAACGCAACCGCTTCTTCATCCCGAACCGAAGCTCCTGCGCCGATCCCTCAAGACGCTGTGTTCACCGCAAGGGCGGAAATTGGACAAATACATGTGTCAGACGCAATGGACAAGTATATGGCCGATTTGGTGCAAGCGACACGAACACCCGACAAGTTCAGCGAGGACTTGGCCAACTGGATTGAGATAGGTGCAAGCCCGCGCGCTTCGCTGGCACTTGACAAATGCGGGCGTGCACACGCCTGGATGAACGGGCGCGACTATGTGGACCCTGCTGATATCCGGGCCATCGCGCATGACGTTTTCAGACACCGCATAACACTTAGTTTCGAAGCCGAAGGCGAGGCGAAAACGGCTGACGATGTTGTCGCAGAAATTCTTCGCCTTGTGGCCCTGCCCTAAGCTGGCGCCGTGGCCCGAAATGCCACATATCCCTCTGATCCCCGCATCCATGTGACTGCGCAGCACTTGCTGCAACTTGGTGGCAGGTCTACCGGGCTTAGCTTGCTGCCAAAACAACCAGCCCGTTCGATCCTGAACGGGCGGCATTCCTCTCGATTGCGCGGACGTGGACTTAATTTCGAAGAACTGCGCAACTACCTGCCCGGCGACGATATTCGAACCATTGATTGGAAAGTCACAGCCAGAACAGGTGCCCCCCACGTCCGCGTTTACACCGAAGAGCGTGACCGCCCTGTCCTGTTGTTGGTTGATCAAAGGGTTTCAATGTTCTTCGGAACCAAGGAATTCATGAAATCTGTTGTGGCCGCAGAGGCAGCAGCAATCGCAGCGCATCGTGTTTTGGCGCAAGGCGACCGCGTAGGAGGTATTGTGTTCGGTGACACTGGTCTTGCAGAACATCGCCCTCAAAGACGTGCGGCGGCGCTTATGCGATTTCTAACTTCTGTCGGAGCCATGAACTGCAATCTGAATGCAGATTTGCGGTTCGAAACGTCCGTTACGTTGAACGAAGTTTTGAAGCAGGCAGCGCGTATCGCTCATACCAATGCGCTTGTTTGTGTATTTTCTGACTTCGACGGTGTGGACCAGAACTCTGAAAGCCTGTTTCGCAGACTGTCGCACGCCAACGACCTGATCCTGTTTAACATTTCCGATCCCAGCGCTCATACAGTTCCGACCGAGGCAAGGCTGACCGTCTCGGACGGAGAACAGCAGATCGAGATCGATGGCTCAACCCCCGATCTGGCACAGCGAATCCGAGAGTCTATGGAAGATCGGCTGGCCCAATTGTCCAAATGGTCCCTAAGATATGGATTCCCCATCGTTCCGTTGACAACTGCTGAACCAGCGCTCGGACAACTTCTGAAACTGTTCGGTCATGGCGGAGGTCCGAGATGAGTGCCGACGTCGAAGGCAAGTCCCTTGTCGAACTGCTGGACATGCTGAAACCCGCGCCAGAGCCACAGGTGATCGCGATGACACCGCAAACCGTGGGGTGGTTAATTTTGGCGGTTTTACTAATCTTTGCAGTTCCTTGCGCGGCGCTTCTAATACGTCGGCGCCGCAAGTTGAATGCATACCGCCGATTGGCTCTAGCAAATATTGACGACGCTCAAGGCGATGTAGCCCAGATTGCCGACGTTTTGCGCCGAACGGCACTGGCGGTGTATCCGCGCTCGCTGGTTGCAGGTCTTTATGGTCGAGAGTGGATTGATTTCCTGAACCGATCTTCGGCTGCGGTCTTTCCTGATGCCCTAGGACATGTTCTTACCGAAGCGCCCTACAAAGCGACGAGAAATGATCCAGAACTCGCTGAAATTGCGAAAAAATGGATAAAAACACATCGTGTTGAAGGAGTGTCCTGGTGATCTCCTTCGCTGCGCCTTGGGCCTTCCTTCTTTTACCGGTACCTGCGGTCGTTTATTGGTTCGCTCCGCCATATCGCGAAAAAGCGGCTTCGATCCGAATACCCTTTTTCCGCCGCGTGGCTAACGCGAGTGGCATAGAGCCGCGGTCCGGTTCGTCGATACGCAATCGCGCCAAACTACCCAAGCTTACCGTCATACTAATCTGGTTTCTTCTGGTACTGGCACTTGCGCGACCTGAAAGACTGGCTGACCCGATAACACTCGAAAAATCCGCGCGCGACGTTGTTCTGGCGCTCGATATTTCAGGATCAATGGATCAGCGAGACTTCACGTCAACCGACGGCACGCCGAAACAACGGTTGGAGGCTGTGAAAGATGTTATGCGCACTTTCATTTCCGAGCGTGAAAGTGATCGAATGGCTTTGATAGTCTTCGGCACCAAAGCCTTCATACAAGCCCCATTTACGCAGGATGCCAAAAGCTTAAGCGGCTTTCTTGATCAGACCGCGGTTGGAATGGCAGGCCCCAACACCGCACTTGGTGACGCTATTGGATTGGGCATTCGTACGTTCGAATCCAGCGACGTTGATCAGCGTTTGATGATCGTCCTAAGCGACGGAGCCGACACTTCCAGCAGGATGACCCCGATCAATGCAGCCGCCATTGCGGCCGAAAAAGGTGTTGCCGTCTACACGATTGGCGTCGGCGATCCGAGCGCGACCGGAGAAGACCGTGTCGATCTTCAGGCATTGCAGGATATCGCGGAACGCACGGGTGGCCAGTACTTTTTTGCAGACGATGAAGACGCCCTGACCGATGTCTACCAGCAGATCGATGCGCAAAACCCAAGGATCGTAGAAACGCAAAGTTTCCGCCCAAGGGAAAACCTCGGTCAATACCCGCTGTTGGCCGCGGTGATAGTGATACTTGCGATCTCAACCTATCTCAGCGTTTTTCAGCACCGCAGGTGGCCCCAATGATTGAGGTACTGGTGGAATTTCATTTTATTCGAGCGTATTGGCTGCTTTTTCTTATCCCAGTCCTCTTTCTTTGGTGGATAACCCGCCCCAAGAAATCACAGAAACAGGAATTCTCGGAAAGTATCGCCCCGCACCTTGCAGAAGCATTACGGGTTGGCGCTGCAGAAACCCACCGAGTTTACCCAGCTGACATCGCGATGATAGCGAGCGCGTTTATAGTAGTGGCTGCGGCAGGCCCGACCTGGTCTCGAATGGAAAACCCATTGGTTGCTGACACCGCACCTTTAGTTATTGCACTGAAGGTGACGGAAAGTATGGAGAATTCTGACTTATCGCCCTCCAGGTTAGAGCGCGCAAAGTTCAAAATCACCGATCTCATCAACGCTCGCGCTGGTGCTCAGACCGCGCTCGTGGGTTATGCCGGGTCACCGCACCGCGTAGCCCCTTTGACTGAGGACGCCAATATCCTACGCCCCTTGCTTGAAGGCTTGGAACCGGCAGTCATGCCCAAAGACGGGGATTCAGCCGCTGACGCTTTGGCAATTGGCGAAGACATACTGAAAGGTAACACAACGGCAGGAGCCATCCTTTTTGTCTTGGATGATATAGAGCCGTCGCAGCTGCAGAATATGAAACCGACCGAAACTCAGCTTTTGTTTCTGACTATGCTTCCCGAGGGTGATACAATTGTGCAATTGGACAATCTTGAACGTGCGCAAGTGGTTCATTTCTCAAACGATGATCAAGACATCAGGCAATTACAAAGGCTTATCAAATCTGCCTATACCAGCGCGCTGGACGACAACGACCTTGTGAAATGGCGCGATCAGGGGTGGATTTTTGCTTGGCCCGCGGCCTTGATGTGTTTGCTGTGGTTCAGGCGCGGTTGGGTAATACAGTGGGTATTGCTGGCATGCTTCTTAGCTTCTCCGTCAGGTCCAGCCCAGGCCGAAGGTTGGCGAGATTGGTTCCTGACACCGGATCAACAGGGGCAAATCGCGCTGAATAACAAAGAGTTTGCAAAGGCTGCTGACCTATTCGAAGACCCGTACCACCAAGGTTATGCACTGTTGAAAGCGGGAAAATACCCCGAGGCGATCACCGTTTTGACCCAGTTAAACACCCCAGAGGCCGCATTTGCAGAAGGCTTGGCAAGAATTCGAAACCGAGAATACCGGCCTGCAATTTCCGCGTTCGAAACTGCTCTTGAGAGGCGACCAGGCTGGCCTGAGGCACAACACAATTTTGAAGTTTCACAGGCTATTCTTGCTTATGTTGAAACCACCAGAGAGCAGTCCGACACCGGAGAAGAAGCAGGTATCGGAGCGGACGACACCGTTTTCGATAATGAGGATGGACGCGGCCAAGATACGACCGCCCAAGCACCTGTAGACGGGTCTGCTCCGTTGCCAGCGGATCAATGGATCAGTGCGATTGACACTGACATGCAGGATTTCTTGCGCAACCGTTTCCTTCTGGACAATCAGGCTCAAGAACAATGAGATACTTGGTTCTTCTCATATGTTTGGTCGCACCATCAGTCGCGCTACCACAATCGGAAAGCTCCAGTGAACCACGCGTGTCTGTCGAAGTTCCAGAAGAAAGTGTTATCGTCGGCCAACCCGCCCTGGTTCGTGTGAAAGTTCTTGTTCCAACCTTCATGCCGTCCCCGCCGGTGTTTCCGTCCCTTGAACAAGAAAATCTACTGGTTCGTTTGCCTGAGCGCGCCTCGGGCCCAATAAGTGACACAGTTGATGGTAAAACTTGGTCCGGGGTCCAGCGCAGTTATCGACTTTACCCTTTGACACCCGGCCAATTGGATTTTGGCGAGCAAGATGTCGAAGTCACTTTTGCGGATCCTGACACGAATAAGCCCGTGCAAAGCACCGTAACGCTTCCGAAAATCTCTTTGTCAGTCGAAGTGCCTGAAGGCGCACAAGGGTTGGACCCGTTAATCATCGCCAACGGTTTTGAACTAAATCAAGACATTGAAGGGCCTTCCGAACTACATGCGGGAGACGCCATTACGCGCAAGTTAACGGCAAATATTTATGGAACCAGCTCAATACTAATACCCCCGCTTTTGGCGGATACGGACGATCCGCTGCTGAAGGCTTACCCGAAAGACCCGCGGTTTTCGGAATCCGAGGACCGTGGAATCCTTTCGGGCCAGCGCGTTGACGAGGTGGTTTATCTTGCCCAAGCAGCAGGAAAAACGACGCTGCCGCCTGTAACCTTGCGTTGGTATAACCTTGAATCCGACAGTGTTGAAACAGCCGAGGTACCAGCAATAGACCTGCAATTGACGGGGCCAGCCAAGCAACAACTTGACATACGGAACCTTCTGCAGGTCACTCCCTACGTTATATTTTTTACGTTAGTCTTGGCTGCCGTATTTCGTTTTATGGTTCCGTGGTATCGACGCAGGCGCAAGGTGCAAGCACAAATCTACAATGCGTCGCCGGAGTTCGCGTTAGCGCAACTAAAAACTGCGCTAAATGAACAGGACCTGTCAGAAGCCTATTCAGCATTGGATTTATGGAAGTCGCGCACGGTGGAAACGGTCGACACCAGTGTCATGGAACGACACTTGGCTGCGATATCCGCAACAAGATATGCTGCAACGAAATCGGGTGCTGAGCCGGATTGGTCAGGTGCCATCGCGGCTATCGGCTCGTTGTCAAAGAGCACACAGCGTAAACCGACGGCACTTCCGCCGCTAAATCCCTGAGTTCAGGTTTGGCAATTTGCAAACAGGGCCGCCCTGTCTTTTATCAGGATGCGGCCGTAACCGATTTCAATTAAATCCAAATCCTCTAATCGGTGAAGGCTTCTGTGTAGCGTAGGACGGGACATAGCCACCATCTCTGCCAATTCTTCCTGAGATACTATGATCCAGCCATCGGATTTGGACGTTCCCTCGTCCAGATGAAGCAAACGAAGAGCCACCCTTTTCTCGGCCCCGGTTACAAGAAGGTTGGCAATAACCCTCAAAGCAGTCCGCATATTGTAGTGGGTCAATGCGTAGAAATCTCGGATATAGTCCGGATGTTTCTGTACAAGGCTATTGATCCGCGCACTTGGAAAAAACAGTACTGTAGTCTCGCAAGTTGTCACTACACTCATCAATCTGAATGAGTTCGCGAACATTGCCAGATCACCAAACCAGAAACCAACTCCTTGGCGGTGAAAGACTAAGTCCTGCCCATCATCTGCCGGAACAGCCAATAAAACCCCACCATCCAACACAGCGTACAGCCCATTGACCGGATCACCGTGATGGTAAAGCGTTTCACCAGTTTCAAACGCCCGCACCATCCCGCAGTTCAATAAATCTTCCTGGAAACATTGCGAGCGGTCGGCAAACCAAGTGGCTTCCCGCAAGAGGTTCATATTATTAACTTTATCAAACATTAGTAATTTCCAATGTGATCATATGATAAATTTAAAGTCCACCTTTTACCATACAGTAAAAGAGTTCGATTCCTTCACGAGCTACTCTGCCAAAAGGTCGAGCAAATTTTCTAAAACGGTTCAATTTCCTTATGTTGAACCTTTTTTTTCAACAAGACTCTTTGGGTCCTTCTGACCCATATAGATCGGGAGAAAACCATGTCACCACCACGTTTGACGACCATGAATTGGCGGATTGGGCTTCGCCGGATTGCTGTGGCGACTTTCGCCGTGGCCTTGGCGCTGCCAGCTTGGGCGCAAGACCAAAAGCCCAATATTCTGGTGATCTGGGGCGATGACATTGGCCAGTCCAACATCTCAGCCTACACCATGGGACTGATGGGGTATCAAACTCCGAATATTGACCGTGTGGCCAAGGAAGGCATGATCTTCACCGACTATTACGGCGAACAATCCTGTACAGCCGGCCGCTCGTCCTACATTATGGGTCAGTCCGTATTCCGGACTGGATTGTCAAAAGTTGGTTTGCCGGGTGCCGATCTGGGTATGCAGGTCGAAGACCCCACCATAGCCGGACTTTTGAAAGACCACGGCTATGTAACCGGGCAGTTCGGAAAAAACCACCTTGGTGATAAGGACGAACATCTCCCCACAAACCACGGTTTTGATGAGTTTTTCGGAAACTTGTATCATTTGAACGCCGAAGAAGAACCGGAAAATGAAGACTACCCCGGTGATGCTGTTCTTGCTGACGGTCGCACGTTCCGCGAAGCATACGGTCCCCGAGGCGTCATTAAGTCCAAAGCCGATGGAACAATCGAAGACACCGGCCCGCTAACTAAAAAGCGTATGGAGACGGTTGACGAAGAAACGGTCGCTGCGGCAATTGATTTCATCAAGCGCGCGAACGAACAGGGTCAACCCTTCTATGTTTGGTGGAATGGTACTCGCATGCACTTCCGAACCCATGTCAAAGACGAAATGCGCGCCCAGGCGAACGAGATCTTTGGCGGTGTGGCAGACGAGTACACTGCTGGTATGATCGAGCATGACATTCATGTCGGCCAATTGCTGGATTTACTGGATGAGCTTGGCATCGCCGACAACACGATCGTCCATTACTCGACCGACAACGGCCCGCACATGAACACGTGGCCAGACGCGGCCGCAACGCCATTCTGGGGTGAGAAGAACACCAACTGGGAAGGTGGCTGGCGCGTGCCGTCGATGGTGCGGTGGCCTGGCAAGATCGAAGCCGGTTCCGTCACAAACGAGATCGTGCATCATATGGATTGGTTGCCAACCTATCTGGCGGTCGCCGGTGACGCAGATATCAAAGAAAAGCTGAAAGCCGGATATAGCTCGGCTGCTATGGGCCGTGACTACAAAGTGCATCTGGATGGGTACAACATCTTACCGTTGTTGACTGGTGAGGCAGCTGAAAGCCCACGTCGTGAAATCTTCTATTTCTCGGATGATGGCGACCTAACGGCACTGCGTTTTGATGATTGGAAGCTGATCTTCCTTGAGCAGAAAGCATGGGCAACCCTGCGCGCATGGATCGAACCGTGGACAGAGCTTCGTATCCCTCTGATCATCAACCTGCGCCGCGACCCATATGAACGCGCCTATCGGACGTCCAACACCTATTACGACTGGCTGCTGGATCGAGCGTACTTCTTGGTACCTGCCCAGCAATATGTCGGTAACTTCTTGGCAACATTCCAAGAGTTCCCTCCACGCCAGAAAGCTGCCAGCTTCAATCTGGATCAGGTGATGGAGAAATTGGCGACTCCGACAAACAACTAATGTCGACAGCAAGACTTCAGGGGGCCGTTTCAAAAACAACGGCCCCTTGCGATTTTCAGATATAAGGAATTGATCATGAAAGCCGTTCTTCTTTCTGGGCTTCTCTCGGTTTCAGCGGTTTTTGCTTATGCTGATCCGCTACCCAGTTGGCAGGATGCCGCCTCCAAGGCCCGCATTATCGATTTTGTACGCTCTGTCACTGACCCCCAGGGGATGGACTATGTAACACCAGCCGACCGAATTGCCGTTTTTGACAATGACGGCACCCTTTGGGCGGAACAGCCTGTCTATTTCCAGCTCATTTTTGCAATGGACCGTCTGTCAGAAATGGCTGAAGCAGATCCGTCCGTACTGAGCAGCCCTGTTCTAGAAGCCGCCGCCAAACGCGATGTGCAAGCCATTGCGGAAGGTGGGCATGACGCGCTGATCGAAGTTATCAACGCATCGCATTCTGGTATGAGCGTCGACGCATTCCAGGTGGCGGTCGAGGAATGGCTAAACACCGCACAACATCCTGAAACCGGCCTAACCTATGATGCGATGACGTATCAACCGATGGTGGAGCTTCTTCGCTACCTCAGAGATGAAGGATTTCGCACTTATATCGTGTCCGGAGGTGGGTTGCATTTCATGCGTGTCTTCGCCGAAGAAGCTTATGGCATTCCGCCGGAACAGGTGTTGGGTACCTATTCTGCTTCAACCTACGAAACGTTGGATGGCAAACCGGCTATCGTCAAATCGCCGGGCATCGCCTTCATCGACGACAAGGAAGGCAAGCCCATCAACATCGAACGCACTATCGGGCGGCGGCCGATCTTTGCCGCGGGCAACTCCGACGGAGATTTCGCAATGCTTGAATGGACAACTGCCGGAGACGGACCAAGGCTAGGAGTGTTGATCCGTCATACAGACGCGGCGCGCGAATGGGCCTATGACCGCGAAAGCCCAATAGGAAAACTGGTGGATGGATTGGATCTTGGTCCCGATATGGGATGGGTTATCGTTGATATGGCCGAAGACTGGAAACGCGTCTACACTGGCTCGGACTAGATTGAAGAAGGGCCGCTAACACGATGTGGACACTGCTTGTTTCCGTCGCCGTCTTCTGCCTTTACGTGACGGCGGCCATCTTTGCTTTACGCGCGGCCCAAACAGCAAGAACACCACAAGGGGCCGTCGGTTGGGTGGTTTTCCTGATCTCGGCCCCTGTTTTTGGTGTCCCACTGTATTTGTTTCTGGGCCATCACCGGTTTCGGGGCTACCGCATCGCGCGCAAGCAAAGCGAAAGCGTGGTCGAGGGGATCAAGACCTTCGCTGATTTTTCTAAACCCGACCCCAAAACGATGAAGATAAACCCAAAGCCGTTCGAGGCTTTGGCCCATCTGCCTGTGTCGCGCGGCAATGGTGCGCAGTTGCTGGTCGACGGACAGGCCACATTCGATGCGATCTTCGAGGCCATTGACGCAGCGCGCAGCTACGCTCTTATACAGTTCTACATCGTTCGCGACGACGCTTTGGGGCAGCGTTTGCAAGCCAAGTTGATCGCTGCAGCGGAAAGAGGCGTCAGTGTTCGCTTTATGACGGACTCGGTTGGCAGCTACAGTTTGCCGACAGCCTATTTGGACAAGTTGCGCGATGCAGGTGTCGAAATCGCCAACCCGCGTGATCGCCGCGGCCCCCAGCATCGGTTTCAGCTGAACTATCGCAATCACCGAAAGACAGTGATTATTGATGGTGAGATCGGGTTCATCGGCGGCCACAACGTCGGTGTCGAGTATTTGGGCCAGGACAAGCATTTTGGCCATTGGCGGGACACGCATATCCGGATGACCGGTCACATTGTCCGCCAGCTGCAACTGATTTTCACGGAAGACTGGCACTGGGCGCATGAAGAAGACTTGATTGACGAACTGGTCTGGGCAGGGCCGGAGTCCGATCAAGACATGAACGCCCTTCTTGTGGCAACCGGCCCAGGCGACGAAACCGAGACCGGAGCCATGATGTTTTTTGCCGCCATCGCCGAGGCCAAAACACGCCTGTGGATCGCCTCGCCATACTTCGTTCCAGATATCGATGTGATGACGGCCCTTCAACATGCTGCCCTGCGCGGCGTCGATGTGCGCATTCTGGTCCCCGAAGTCATTGACCACCGCCTTCCATGGCTGGCTGCCTTTGCTTATTTCGACGAAATCCGGGACTGCGGTGCTCGTGTTTTTCGCTACACGGACGGGTTTATGCATCAAAAGGTTTTCGTGGTGGACGACACTCTTGCTGCCGTGGGTACGACAAATCTGGACAACCGTTCATTCCGGCTGAATTTCGAAGCGATGGCCCTGTTTTTTGACAGCAGGGCCGCCGAGGCCGTCGCCGAAATGCTTAGGAACGATTTTGACAACAGTTATGAGCTTGAACGGAACCTGCCCGACCAGCGCGCTTATATCCGGTTCGGATCGCCCCTGGCGCGCCTGTTTGCGCCGATCCTTTAACCCATAAGCTCTTCTTTGAAGACCTGCGTCATCACGGCCACCATGAAGGCTGTGGACAGACCAAAGGCCAACAGACCGGTCACCGACGCAAAAGCGCCGAAGATACGCAGGGGTTCGCCCAAGACGATGTCACCATAGCCAAGCGTCGTGAACGTCACCAACGAGAAATACAGCGCTGTGTTCCAGTCGGGCAGAATATCCCCCAGGATCCAGACCACCGCCCATAGCCAGACCTGAAACGTATGGATCGCGACGATAAACACCAATGCCACACATAACGGAGCTGCAATGGTGAAAAACCTTTTGCTGTTCTCCAGTCGCAACGCAAAGATGCGGATTACCTGCGTGCACCACGTCAGCAGAATGATTTCCAATACGAAGCAAATCCCAAGATAGATGCTGCCCCATACGATCTGTTCAAGTAAGGTCATGTGTCCGTATCTCGTTTTGCCTTCTGAAAAAGCTCTGCAACAATGACTGGTTAGACCCATCGGGACAACCCTGCGTGATCCGCTGCGACGAATGGAAACGAATCCGTGTCAGCGCTGGACTCCGGCTGCGTTGGGTCCACATTGTGGCGCACGGTAAGAGAGCGATCAGAATGCTGCTGAAAATCGAGAATGTTCGAAAATCCTACCCCGGAGGACGTCCGGTGCTTCAGGGTGTTTCGCTTGACTTGGACACGGCCCAGACTTTGGCACTGACCGGTGAAAGCGGCAGCGGCAAAAGCACCCTTCTGAACCTCGCGGCGGCGATGGACAGTTTCGAAGACGGAGAGATCACGTTGGATGGCACAGGTTTGTCGTCGCTCGACGACCCCGGCCGGGCCGATCTACGCCGGCATAGCCTGTCGATTGTTTTCCAGCAGTTCAATCTGATCCCATCTTTGACGGTCAGGCAGAACCTATCCTTCCACGCCCGGCTTGCGGGGCAAGAGGATAAAGACTGGAACGCCCATCTGGCCGACCGGTTGGGCCTGTCTGATCTTCTGGATCGCTACCCCGAGACCCTGTCGGGCGGCCAACAACAACGCGTCGCTATCGGGCGCGCGCTGGCGTCTCGGCCCAAGCTGCTGCTTGCCGACGAACCGACGGGCAATCTTGACGAAACCGCCAGCGCGAATGTTCTGGACCTGATGTTGTCGCTGGTCTCCGAGACCGGGACCGCTCTGCTTTTGGTGACACATTCAGGCGAGATTGCAGGCCGGCTGGACAAGCGCGCGCATCTCAGCGGTGGTCGCATAGCATGACGCAAGCCGTTGTTCAGGCCCTGCTGTCCCATTGGCGCGCGCATCGAATACAACTCGCCACCCTTCTGATCGGGATCGCGCTGGCGACAGCGCTGTGGTCGGCTGTACAAGCCATCAATTCTGAAGCCAGGGCCAGTTATCAAAGGGCGAACAACCAGTTGGCTCTGGGGCAATTCGATACCCTTCAAGACCCCTCGGGCCTGTTTCCCTTAGCGCGCTACACCGAGCTGAGGCGTGCAGGATGGCAAGTGGCCGCCGCGCTGGAGGGCTCGATGCGCATAAACGGCCGCACGGTTCGAGTGCTGGGTGTCGACATGCTTAGCTACCCTGCCCTGCCCGCAGTCACCCAGATGGAGGAAGGCGAAACTCCTCCTGATCCGGCCCAGATACTGACCGCTCCGGGCCGATTGCTGGTACACCCTGAGTTGGCCACGTTGCTAACTGGAACCCAGGACCTGCCACCAATGGTGGTGACAGATAACCTTCCATCAGACCTGATCCTGACAGATATAGGTGTGGCCGAGGTTTTGTTGGACCGCCCCGGTCTTTTGTCCCGGCTCATCATCTTACCGTTCCAACCACGCGACCTGCCAGAGCTTGCCGTCGTCGCTCCGTCTCTGGAACGGATAGACGCAGCCTCGCAACTGGACACGGCCCAACTGACTGACAGTTTCCATCTGAACCTGACAGCTTTTGGATTGCTGTCCTTTGCAGTTGGGCTGTTCATCGTCCACGGTACGGTCGGGCTTGCCTTTGCACAGCGGCGCGCAATGATCCGCACCTTACGGGCACTAGGGGTCTCGATGCGGCGACTGGTCTGGATGATCATGGCGGAACTGACCCTTTTTGCCATCGTCGGAGGCATCCTTGGCCTGATGCTTGGATTCTTCATTGCAGGCGCCTTGCTGCCCGATGTAGCAGCCACTTTGCGCGGTTTATACGGGGCACCTGTGAGTGGCCAGATCGCCTTGCAACCTGAATGGGTTCTGGCGGGCCTTGCGATGGCCGTCGGTGGCACCTTGCTGGCCAGCGGGCAAGCCCTGTTCCGCTTGTCCCGAATGCCATTGTTGTCGGGCGCTGGGCTTCAGACGTGGCGCGTAGCGGCGTCGGACAGGTGGCTTTCCCCAATTGCAGGCGTTTTGGCGATCCTCGGCGGTGTCGCAGCGCACCTATTGGTCGGAGGTCTGGTAAGCGGTTTTGCCATGGTCGCCGGCTTTCTGGTCGGCGCCGCGCTCATTTTGCCAACGTTGTTATCCCTCGCGCTGCAAGTGTTGCAACGCCGTGCAACAAGCCCGATCGCCCAATGGGTATGGTCCGACATGCGCGCTCAGCTTCCCGGTCTGTCCTTGGCCTTGATGGCCCTGTTGCTGGCCCTGGCTGCCAATGTCGGTGTGGGCACGATGGTGTCCAGCTTTCGACTGACCTTTACCGGATGGCTGGATCAACGCCTGACGTCCGAACTGTACCTGACACCTTCCGATCAACAACAGGCGCAAGAGATTGCCGAGTGGCTTGCTCCACAAGTTGACGCGTTACTACCTATTCGCAACGTGGAGCTGTCCCATAGTTCGGGACCTTTGTTTTTGTACGGCGTTGTCGACGATCAGACCTATCGCGAAAAATGGCCGCTGATCGCATCTTCATCAGAAACGTGGGACCGTGTGATGGACGGAACTGCAATCTTGATCAACGAACAATTGGCCCGGCGCGAAGACCTTTGGCCGGGTGACGTTGTAAGCCTTGGCGCGAACCTCAGTTTGCCCATAGCCGGGGTGTATTCTGATTATGGCAACCCCACCGGACAAGCCATCGTTTCGATGGATCGCCTTGATAAAATCTCCCCCGGGGCGAAAATCCGTGGCTTTGGCATCCGAGTCCCTGAAGATCGGGCAACGGAACTGGCCCAGACCTTGCGTGACCGCTTTGATCTGCCATCGCGGTCGGTCGTTCAACAGGCGGCGATGAAGGCGCAATCCGTGGCGGTTTTTGAAAAAACATTCGTCGTCACTTCGGCGCTGAACATCCTGACACTTGGTGTCGCGGGATTTGCGCTTCTGACAAGCCTGCTGACACTGTGGACGCAGCGCTTGCCGCAAATTGCGCCGATCTGGGCGCTGGGGTTAACACGAGCGCGTCTAGCCCGGCTAGAGCTGTTGCGCAGCGTGTTGCTTGCGGCGCTGACGGCGGTTTTCGCGCTGCCGCTTGGGTTGTCGTTGGCATGGACCCTACTGGCGGTCATAAATGTCGAGGCCTTCGGCTGGCGATTGCCGATGTATCTGTTTCCATCGGATTGGGTCTATCTTCTGGTGCTCACCCTTGTGGCCGCTCTCATCGCGGCTGCTCTGCCTGCACTTCGCCTGTTACGACTGCCGCCCGCCGACCTTTTAAGGGTGTTCGCCAATGAGCGTTAAATATGTCCTCTTGATACTGACTTTGCTGTTACCAAGCATGGCACAGAGCCAAGGCTACGCCGGTTTGGGCGGCTCGGCAGAAGGGTTCGACGTACCTCAAGAAGGTTATGATTTCAGCTTTCCGCAAGATCACGGTCCGCACCCGTCATACCGGATCGAATGGTGGTATCTAACGGCAAACCTGACCGGAGAGGATGGGCGCAGCTATGGTTTGCAATGGACCCTGTTCAGATCGGCCCTCAGACCAAACGAAGTCGAAGGGTGGCAAAGCCCTCAAATCTGGATGGGCCACGCAGCTGTCACCACACCCGAAGCGCATTACTTTGCAGAGCGCCTGTCGCGTGGCGGTATTGGTCAGGCGGGCGTCACAGCCGACCCGTTCGTGGCGTGGATCGATGAATGGTACATGCAGGGGGACGATCTGGATCGCCTGAACCTTCGCGCTCAGGGGGCTGACTTTGGGTATGACGTGTCCCTCGACGCGCAGGGTCCGTTGGTTTTCCATGGAAACGGCGGGTATTCCGTCAAATCCGCAGACGGGCAAGCCAGTTACTACTACTCGCAACCTTTCTACGCCGTTGAAGGGACGCTGCGGCTGCCTGACGGTGATATCGCTGTCACAGGGCAAGCCTGGCTGGACCGCGAATGGTCATCGCAGCCGCTGGCAGCCGACCAGACCGGGTGGGATTGGTTTTCCCTCAGCTTCGATAACGGTGACAAGCTGATGGCCTTCCGCCTAAGGGGGGGCCGTGGGGACTTTACCGCCGCCACGTGGATTGCCCCTGACGGTACAACCACCACTTTGCCCGATGGTGCTGTACGGGTCCGTCCGTTGGACACGGCACAGGTGGCTGATCGTGATGTGCCCATTCGGTGGCAGGTCACGCTGCCGGATCGCGATCTTGATGTCGAGGTATCGGCAATGACGCCGGATTCCTGGATGGCGACGATGTTTGAATATTGGGAGGGTCCGGTTACCGTCACCGGCAGCCACAGCGGTCGTGGCTACCTTGAAATGACCGGATACTGACTAGCGAACGACAAAAACCGAGACGTTAGAGTGTCGCACCACCCGTGCCGCATTCGGACCCAGAAGGTAGTCCTTGAAATCCGGTTTGTGCGCTCCGATCACGATCAGATCCGACCCGGCACTATCGGCCGTTTTCAGGATTTCCTGGTAGGCTGTACCGGTTGCAACCACATGGCGGACAGTCTCGTTCCGTTCCGCACCCAGCGCCGCGACACACATATCGGTCAGTTTGGTCTGCGCTTCTTCCAACGCTTTTTCATGGAAATCGGCTTGAAAGAAACCGGACACCCAGCTTTCGCCGAAATCCGGCAGAACAGTTACAACATCAAGCTGCGCGTCTTCCATCTGGGCCAAGGTAGCCGCTTTTTTGAGGACATGGACATCCAGATCACCATTGCTTATGTCGACGGCACAGAGGACAGAGTTTGTCATGCGGGCACCTCTTGTCTGGTGGCACGGCCACGTTGCAGGAAGGCGATCAGACCCAGGAATATCATCGCCGGGATATAGATCAGTTGTTTCGGAGGCTGGCTGGACGGCACACTGACCGAGGTCAGACGGACCGCCTCATCCCCGTAATAGTCAAAGATGTCCAAATCATCGGCAACCGGCGCGCCGAACAAGGGTTCTTCCAATTTGACCAACCCATCCTCTGGGATCAGCAACAGCCCCAAAGCTTCAACCCGCGCTTCGCCGCCCTCTTCGTCGCCGACGGTCACGACGACCGTGGTATCAGTCATCTCAAGCGTGTCAAAATCGGGGCCGGCAACGACCAGTCGCATCTCGGTTCCCGGTGGGGTTTGGCCAATCGTTTCGACCAAAGCAGCCGGTTCGACCGATGTGTACGGAGGCGCGATCCGGTCCATAAAGTAGTCCGGTCGGAACAGAGCAAAGGCCACGGCGATCAGTGCGATGCTTTCATAGATACGGCTGTGGGTCAGGAAATAGCCCATTGTCCCCGCAGTGAAGACGAGGATGGCAATGGTCGCGAATATAGCGACGATTATGCCTTCGACCCAAGTGACGTCGATCAACAGCAGATCCGTGTTGAAGATGAACACAAATGGCAGCGCTACGGTGCGCAGGCTGTAGAAAAACGCGGTGAAGCCTGTCTTGATCGCGTCACCGCCCGAAACGGCAGCTGCAGCGAAGCTGGCCAAACCCACAGGCGGTGTCACATCGGCCATGATACCGAAATAGAACACGAACAGATGCACGGCAATCAGCGGCACGATCAGCCCGCTTTGCGCGCCCAGCTCAACCACAACTCCGGCCATCAAAGAACTGACGACGATATAGTTCGCAGTGGTCGGCAGGCCCATGCCCAGGATCAGGCTGAGCAGTCCGACCATCACCAGCATCAGGATCAGGTTGCCGCCCGACAGGAACTCGACCAGATCAGCCATCACCTGCCCCACGCCCGTCAGCGTCACGGTGCCCACGATCACACCCGCCGTGGCGGTGGCCAGCGCGATTCCGATCATGTTCCGCGCGCCGTCGATCAGGCCCTGCCACAGATCGGCCACGCCGTCGATGAAGGTGTCGTAAAGGTTGCTCTGACCCCTAAAGATTGCCTTGAGCGGCTTTTGCGTCACAAGAATTACAAACAGCAGTGCGGTGGCCCAGAACGCCGACAACCCGGGCGATTTCTGTTCGATCATCAGGAAATAGACCAGCACGATGATCGGCAGCAGATAGTGCAGACCCGCTTTGTAAATTTCGGCGATAACCGGCAGCTCTACCTCTTTGGCATTTGGATCGTCCGGCTCCAGATCCGGGACCTGAGACGCCAGGAAAAGAAGGACCACATAGACCGCACACACAATCAGGCTAAGAATCAGACCCGCCGCAGACGGAGCCCACGCCGTGACCGCCTCGACCGGGAATTGCGAGCTATAGCAGAGCCCTGCGAACACTAGGAAGAAGGACAGCATCCCGACAACGGTCCGCGCCAGATGCACCTCGCGATTGCCCAGCGTGGGCATGTTACGCTTCACGGCTTCGAGGTGAACGATATAGACCAGCGCGATGTAGGAAATCGCGGCGGGCAGGAAGGCGTGGGTGATCACCTCGACATAGGAAATGCCTACATATTCCACCATCAGGAAGGCCGCAGCCCCCATCACCGGCGGCATGATCTGTCCGTTCACCGAACTCGCCACCTCGACCGAGCCCGCCTGTTCACTGGAAAAGCCCACACGCTTCATGAGCGGTATGGTGAAGGTGCCAGTGGTCACAACATTGGCAATCGACGAGCCCGAGATCAGGCCGGTTGCGGCTGACCCGACAACAGCCGCTTTGGCCGGACCACCCCGCAGATGGCCAAGCGCGCCAAAGGCCATCTTGATAAAGTAATTCCCTGCCCCGGCCTTATCCAGCAATGCGCCGAACAGCACGAAGAGGAAAACGAATTTGGTCGAAACGCCCAGGGCAATGCCGAACACGCCCTCGGACGTGATCCACATGTGGCTCATGGCCTTTTTCAGGCTGGCCCCTTTCCACTGGATCACTTCCGGCACACCTAGAATAACCATGATTCCAACAATTAGAATCGGGATAGCCAAGGCGATGCTTACAAAACGAAATGCCAACAAAGCTAAAACGATCAGCCCCAGCAAAGCAGACCATCTATAGACTGGCACTTCAATGCCCGAACCAGACCCAAAAAACACATAAGCCAAGAAGATCGTCGCGATGATTGCCATAGCCGGGCCAAGCGCGCGGCGAGCGGCCTCGAACAGCAGCAAAAGACCACCCAACGCGATCCACTTGTCGGTATCATCCGCCAGACCACCGGCGTTTACGATCTTGTCGTAGAAGAAATACCCGTAAAGCGCCACAAACGCCCCAAGAGCGCCCATGATCCAGTCTTGAATGGGAATGTAGTTTCGCGGGCTGGATTTCAGTGCCGGATAGGCCGCAAAGGCCAGGAACATCGCAAAAGCCAGATGAATCTGGCGCGAGTTGTTCACCACGCTGCCCGGCAACACCACGTTGGAAATCGGCGAGGCCAGAACGACCTGAAACACCGACCAAAGCGCGGCGACGACAGCCAGAAAAATCCCGACACTGCCAACCGGATTACGCCCCCCTGCATCGGACGAAGCTACAAGATCCTGCAGTTCTTCTTCGGATAGAGGGCGATTGGATTGGGTGTCGGAACTCATCAGGATGTCTCCCCGTCATGCGACCTTTTTGGCCTTATTCGCTACCCGGTTACGCCGGGCTTGGGTGGCGGAGCGCCCGAAGGCACTCCGCATCAGGTCTGGATTATTGAATCCAGCCTTTTTCTTTATAGTACTTCTCGGCGCCCGGATGCAGCGGAGCCGACAGACCGTCGGAAATCATTTCTTCGGGCTTGAGGTTGGCGAAAGCCGGGTGCAGCTTTTTGAAATCGTCGAAGTTTTCGAAGACCGAGCTGACAACTGCATAGACCGCGTCGTCCGACACATCCGCCGAGGTCACGAAAGTCGCGCCCACACCAAAAGTCGTAGTGTCACCGTCCGACCCGCGATACATGCCACCCGGAATGGTCGCGGTGCGGTAGTACGAGTTGCCGTCGATCAGGCCGTCAATCGCGTCGCCGGTCACATTGACCAGAACGGAATCACAAGCTGTGGTGGCTTCCTGGATCGAGCCCGACGGGTGGCCCACGGTGTAGATCATCGCGTCGATCTGGTTGTCGCACAGGGCTGCCGACTGTTCGGCTGCTTTCAGCTCGGATGCCAGGGCGAAATCGTCAATGGTCCAGCCGACCGCGTCCAGAACCACATCCATGGTGCCACGCTGACCGGAACCGGGGTTGCCGATGTTCACGCGCTTGCCCTTAAGGTCTTCAAAGCTGCTGATGCCAGAGTCGGCCCGCGCCACAACGGTGAACGGCTCGGGGTGGACCGAGAACACAGCGCGCAGATTTTCAAACGCACCAGCATCTTCGAATTTCGAGGTGCCGTTATAGGCATGGTACTGCCAGTCGGACTGGGCCACACCAAACTCCAGTTCGCCTTCGCGGATGGTGTTAATGTTGTAAACCGATCCGCCGGTCGACTCGACCGAGCACCGAACGCCATGCTCTTTGCGTCCTTTGTTCACCAGACGGCAGATCGCGCCACCGGTCGGGTAGTACACGCCAGTCACACCGCCGGTACCGATGGTGATGAATTCTTCCGCATAAGCTGCCGGAGCCATCATGGCTGCCGTGACAAACGCGCCAAGGCTTAGCTTGCTGCTGTTTTTCATTTTTGAGAACTCCCAAACTCTTATTGTGGATGAGAGACATGTCAGCGGCCCCCATCTGGGACCATGCCGGTACGGCAAGCCACCCTATCATGCAACAGGGTCAAGCATCTGAAATTCCAAAATCTCCCAACTCAGACGACGTTTCATTCAGACACTCATCTTGTCAACCCCTGCTCATAACGTAACGTCCTCATTCCGCATATATGACGGAATTTTCCAAAGTTTCCCCATCAGTCGAATTTGAGTGTATACCCCTTCAAACTCAGCCATTGGCCGGTCCTAACGGACTGGTTTGGTTGGCTCGTTCAAACACGGAACAGAAAAGGCGAAAAGCCGTGAACAAAACATCGTTCAGCCCGCTGCTGGCCATTGCGCTTGCCCTAAGTGCCGCCATCGCAGTTTGGGGGCTTGCCGACCCGCAAGGGCTGGGCAAACTGGCCGCTGCCGCAGTGGCGACTCAATTCAACAGCCGCGGCTGGTTTATCATGCTCGAGGTCAGCGGGTTGCTGTTCGTCGCGCTCTTTCTAGCCTTTTCCCGGTTCGGGAACACTCGTTTGGGCAAGGACACGGGTACGCCCGAATTTTCCACCCCGGCTTGGATCGCTATGCTGTTTGCCGCCGGGATGGGCGTCGGCCTGTTATTTTACGGCGCCGCCGAGCCGTTGACCCACTTCGAAGTTCTGCGGCAATACCGCGACGAGCCGGAAGCGGCCAGCTACGCCATGTTCGTCACCTACCTGAACTGGGGGTTTCACGCATGGGCCATTTACGGAATCGTGGCGTTGGTTATCGCCTATTTCGCCTATCGCAAAGGCAGGGCCTTGCTTTTGAGCGCACCAGTACTGGATACTTTTGGCGATATGCGCTGGACCCGGTCGGTGGGCTGGCTGTTCGATCTTTTGTCAATCGTTGCGATCGCTGTGGGGTTGGCCGGGTCAATGGCCATGGGGGTTTTCCAGATACAGACAGGGTTGGCGGGCCTGATCGGAGTTGAAAACCCCGACACCCTGACGATACCGGTCTTTGTCGCGCTTTGTGTTGCGTTCATTATACCGCTGCGCAAGGACCTTGGCGACGGGATGGCGCTGCTGTCAAACGCCGCGATGCTGATTGCTGTCAGTATGATGATCTATCTGCTGCTGCTCGGCCCAACATCATTCCTTATGAACGACATCGTCGCCGGGTTTGGCCGGTACCTGTTCGAAGTTCTACCCGCCGGGTTTTCGACCGCCGAGTTTTTCGATGATATCATCGTCGACTGGTTTCAGGGCTGGACGCTGAACTACATGATCTGGTGGTTAGCTTGGTCGCCCTTTGTGGGTATCTTTATCGCTCGTATTTCGCGCGGGCGAACCATTCGTGAGTTTCTGGTAGGCGTTATCGTCGCACCCACCCTGTTTTCGATCTTGTGGTTCGGAATTTTCGGAGGCTTAGGCTTTTACGACGCCCTGCGCCAAGACGCAGAACTGTCTGCGATAAACGCGCAAAATCTGGACGCCACGACCTTTGCTCTGCTGGAACGGTTTCCATTGGACGGCTTGACGAGGGCCGCAACGGTTTTGGCGGCATTTCTGTTCGTCATTACCAGTGTGGTCAGCGCCGGATTCACCTTGGCGATGATCGGAACCGGTGGGGACGAGAACCCCTCGCCCCGCATACGCACAATCTGGGGGGCGATTCTCGGAGCATTAGGGCTGGCGATGATATTTGTTGGTGACATTGGGCTTGTCCGGTCGATCATAGCCTTGTCGGCCATAGCCTTTGTTTTCATCGTTCCGGTACTGGTTATCTGCCTGATCAAATCACTGGCCCGCGAGGACCGCCCATGAGCACTTCCCTGATTGACACGCTTCTAAACATCAATGTGTTCCTGTTCATCGGCTTTCTGGTCTGGCTCAGCCTCCGACCGGACCCTTAAGGGTCGCCAATACACTTTGCTTACCGGAAGATGTGGTGCCCAAGGAGAGACTCGAACTCTCACGCCCGTGAAGGCGGGGGATTTTGAATCCCCTGCGTCTACCATTCCGCCACTTGGGCCACGAACACTGGATTAGCGCCCAAGTTCAGGAAGGTCCAGAGGCAAAAAACAACCCATCGTCATTTGTTTTTCCGGCGGCAGTTGACCCTAGGATGACTGCGTGATTTGGCTAACCCATCTGTTGACCGGGATTTTGGCGCCGAATGATACGATCACTCTATGACTGGACTATTCGTCTGGCCGAACACCCGCACGCTTTGTGGGCATTGGCCGTAGTGGCCTTTATTGAAAGCTCGTTCTTTCCGATTCCGCCAGATGTGCTGATGATTCCGATGATCCTGGCGCGACCGTCACGCGCGTGGTTGATCGCGACAGTTGCGTTGGTCGCATCGGTGCTCGGTGGGTTGCTGGGATACGCGATTGGGGCGTTTTTCTATGAAAGCCTCGGTCAGCCCATCCTGGAATCCATGGGCAAGGCTCACGCGATGGAGGAATTCAACACCCGGTTCAACGATTTCGGGTTCTGGGCTGTGCTGGCGGCGGGCGTGACCCCCTTTCCTTACAAGGTCATCACGATTATGTCGGGTTGGACCGGCATGCCTCTGGGCACATTCATTGCGACGTCGATTCTGGCCCGTGCATTGCGCTTTTTCATTGTAGCCGGTCTTTTGTGGGGCTTTGGAGAGCCGATCCGCGCCTTCATCGAAAAGCGACTGGGCCTGATGTTCACGTTGTTCATCATCCTGCTGTTCGGCGGCTTTCTTGTGGTGAAATACATATGACACGAAGAGCGCAACTGATTTTGGTCGCTGCCGGAGGCTCTGGCGCGTTGCTGCTGGGGGCGTGGGCATTTCAATACCTTGGCGGTATGGCACCTTGCAAAATGTGCATTTGGCAACGCTATCCTCATGCCGTAGCTTTCGTTGTAGGCGCGTTGGCTCTGGCGCTGCCGCGTTTGAACTTTTTACCCCTCGTCGGAGCACTAGCTGCGCTGTCCACTGCCGCTATCGGCTTTTTCCACGCCGGGGTCGAGCAAGGCTGGTGGGAAGGCCCCTCAAGCTGCACTTCCGGTGATATCGGAGGACTATCGACTCAGGACCTGTTCGACCAGATCATGACCGCGCCCCTTGTACGCTGCGATGACATCCCGTGGGAGATGTTCGGATTGTCCATGGCCGCCTGGAACGGCGTAATCTCGACTGTGCTGATTGTATTCTGGATGCTGGCCTGGCGTCAGAACTCGTCCAGCTCGGCATCCCAGTAAAGAAAGTCGATCCAGCTGTCATGCAGGTGATTGGGCGGGAATTTCCGCCCGACGTTGCGCAAGGCTTCGGCATCGGGCTGGCGCGGCGGCTTGCGCAGATTCATGCCTGCCTGCCGCAACGATTTCGACCCTTTGCGCAGGTTGCACGGGCTGCACGCCGCCACCACATTCTGCCAACTGGTCACACCACCTGCGGCACGCGGCACCACGTGGTCAAACGTCAGATCCCCCCGACTACCGCAATACTGGCAGCGGAATTCATCCCTTAGAAATAAATTAAAGCGCGTGAAGGCCACGCGCTTTCTGGGTTTTACATAGTCTTTCAGCACAACAACCGACGGTATTCGGATTTCAGTGCTGGGGCTTCGGACGACCTCGTCATACTCGGCCACAATGTCCACCCGATCCAGCCAGGCGGCTTTCACAGCCTCCTGCCATGGCCAAAGGGACAGTGGATAGTAAGACAAAGGGCGATAATCGGCGTTCAAAACCAGTGCCGGATGATGCTTTAGCGCACCGGGTTCCCTGACAAATTCGGTCCTGAAGTCTGCGTCCATATCAGAATCGCTCCTCGCTCTGCTCTGCCCGTTTGACATCAGAGCGGGGAACACCCGCCCCGGCCTTACGCTAACTATATATCGTGTTAAAACTCTGACAAGCCCTGAGTATCCACAATATCTCGGGGAATGGGTAAGCTGCCTGCGTAACAGGCACATGACAGTTATCCACAGGTTGCGCGACAGTTTCCACCGCGCTATGGCGAGGGTCATGAGCTGGTTCATTCGATTCAACAAACCCTTCGACGTGCTGCCGCAATTTACCGACCGGGCGAATGCGGACACACCGCGCAGCACCCTGTCGGATTTCATCGATCTGCCGGGCGTCTATCCCGCCGGGCGGTTGGACCGTGACAGCGAAGGGCTGATGCTGCTGACCGACAATGGGCGGCTGCAGGCGCATATCGCCGACCCTAAGCACAAGATGGCCAAAACCTATTGGGTACAGGTCGAAGGCCTGCCCGATGCCGCCGCGCTAAAGGCGCTGCGCGACGGGGTTGAGTTGAAAGATGGCGTGACCCGACCCGCCAAGGCCCGGATGATGGATGAACCCGATGGGTTGTGGCCGCGCACCCCTCCGATCCGCGAACGTCAGACAGTGCCCGATTGCTGGATCGAGCTAACCCTGCGCGAAGGCAAGAACCGGCAGGTTCGGCGCATGACGGCGGCTGTGGGCCACCCGACCCTGCGCCTGATCCGCGCCCGCATTGGCGACTGGACGCTGGACGGGCTGGATCCCGGCCAATGGGACAGCCTGCCCGAACCCGCGATCAACGCGGCCCCGCAACGCAAACGCGACCGCCGACCCCGTCGGTGACAAAAACCGCCCATTGTGATAGGCTTAGGCCATGAAAATCACGTCGGATATCCCCACCCCGCTGGGCATCCTTGAGGCGGCTTTGTACGTCGAAGACCTCGACGCGGCCGAACACTTCTATGGTGAGGTTCTGGCGCTGGAAAAAATCCAGCGGGTCACCGACCGTCATGTGTTCTACCGCGTGGGCGCGACGGTTCTGCTGATCTTCAACGCTGACGAGACCGAGAAACCGCCGCTGAATCCCGACCTGCCCGTGCCCCCTCATGGAGCGCGCGGACCGGGCCATGTCTGCCTGTCCATGCGCCGCGACCAGATCGCGGTGATGCGCAAACACTTGCTGGACTGGAACGTACCGCTGGATGCCGAGTTCGACTGGCCCAACGGCGTGCGCTCGCTTTACGTGCGCGACCCGGCCGGCAACTCGGTGGAGTTCACGGAACCCCACCTTTGGGGCTGATTACCGCAGCGGCTGCTTCTCGCCACCAACGATTCGACAGATATCGTTCGAGATCACGCCAACCTCGCCCAAGACCGCGCGGAACGCATCCATGTGCGGCGTGGCCATATGCGCCTCAAGCGCAGCTTGGCTTTCCCACTCTTCGTACACTCGGAAGCGGTTGGAATGCCCAAGAACCTGGCTGAATTCGTAGACGTTACAGCCTTGTTCCTTCACCGTTTCCGCCACCATTTCCTGCGCGGCTTTTGCCGCCTGTTCAATGCCTTCCGGCGTGACCTCAACCGTTCCAGTAACGACTAGCATTCCTAACCCTTTCTCAGTTCAAACCGTTTGGAAATCCGATCAACCGGTGTGCCGTCACGAAGGGGAACGCCATAAGCGACCGAGTAGTCCAGAAAACCCATCTTGTCGTAGTAACTCAGCCCTTGCCGGTTATCGGCCCGGATCGTGGCATTGATCGCGCTGAACCCCAAAGCCGCCGCATGTTTCGAGGTTTCGGCAAACAGCGCGCGCCCAACACCTTTCAGAACCGGTTCGCGGCGCGCAAAAGTGGCGATATCGGCGCAGTCGTCAGGCAATTTTGCATTCGATCCCAGCCACTGGAAACCGGCCACCTCGCCATCACGGTCCAGCGCAACATGACAACAAATCTTGTCCGGCCCTTCCAGATAACTTTGCGCGAAAAGTGCTTCAGAGAAAGGGATCTCGAACGCAGTCGTCCCCCCGATCTCGATAATCTGGTTAAGTATCCGGCACGCGGCTGCCACATCCTCGGGCATCATCGGCCGAACTGCGATCATTGGATCAAAGGCTCAGCTTGTCACGCATGAAGGCCAACGCCACGCTCAGGCCATCAGGCGCGATACCATGGCCGGTGCCCTTCATGACATGGGCGTAAACCTCTTTGAAATCGGCAGCCTGCAAGGCCTCGGCCGCCTCTGGCAGCGATTGCGGCGGCACCACGTCATCGGCGTCGCCGTGCACCAGAAGGATTGGCATCCGGCTAACCGTTTCATCGGGCAGCAGCTCAGGCTCCAGCAACCGGCCAGAAAAGGCGACGATCCCGGCTACCGGGTCTTCGCGGCGCGGGGCGACGTGTAAGCTCATCATCGTGCCCTGACTGAAGCCGAACAGCACCACCTGTTCGGGCAATACGTCCTCATCCACCATCAGCGCGTCGAGGAACGCGTTGAAGTCGTCGGCGGCCATTTCCATACCGCGGCGCGCTTCTTCCTCGGACGAGCCGTCGATCCACGGGATCGGAAACCACTGGAAACCGTTAGGCATACCGGGGATTTGCTCGGGCGCGTCGGGCGCAACAAACAGCGTATCCGGCAGGTGTTCCCCCAGCGGGTCGGCCAGCCCCAACAGGTCGGCCCCGTTGGCGCCGTAGCCATGCACAAACACCACGACCGAGCGCGTGTCGCCCGAAACCGGCTCTTTTCGGAGCGCATTCAATACTCGAGTCATCTGATCCCTTCTCGTTCCTTTGCCACCCGGTAATAGGCCCACAAAACCCGCGCCGCAACCGACCGCCAGGGCGACCACGCCTCGGCCATCTGTCGCAGTTCCCTGTCGGTCGGGCGTTTGGGCAAATCGTAGAGGATGCGCGCGGCCTCCTGCAGGGCCAGATCGCCGGGTGCGATCACATCGGCGCGGCCCAGTGAGAACATGGCATAGATCTCGGCGGTCCAGACCCCGATGCCAGAAACCTCGGTTAGAATGGCGACCACATCCGCGTCAGGAAGATCGCGTAACGCCTTGTAATCAATACGCGCCTCGGCCAGCGCACGGGCATAGCGAATTTTCTGACGGCTCAGCCCAACGGCGCGCAGGTCATCATCCGTGGCCCACATGATCTTGCGCGGGCCGGTCAGTTTCGCGTCCAGCAACCGTTTCCAGATCGCATTGGCCGAGGCCACGCTGACCTGCTGGCTGACTATCGCGCTGAGCAGCTGCGCGAACCCGTCCGGCTTGCGGCGCAGCGGCAACGGCCCCACCTGATCCATCGCATAAGACATGCGCGGACAGGCATTGCCCAGCCACTCGGCCCCCTCACGCACACAGTCATTGGTTTCGATGATACGTCCGACGGACATGCGGGCCTCAGGCTGTTTGATTGCGCACACGTTAGGCTGCTTTGACGCATATGCAACCCGCTTGTGCGCTGCGGTTTTCGCGGATACCCATGAGCGCATGACGATGACCGCCACTACCCCCGATGACAGCCAGGCCAAACGCAACGTCGCCGTTCTGGTGGCCGCGCAAGCGGTGCTGGGCGCACAGATGCCGATGATCTTTATCGTCGGCGGCTTGGCGGGCGAGTCGCTGGCCACCAATGCCTGTCTGGCAACGCTGCCGATCTCACTGATCGTGCTAGGGTCAATGCTGGCGGCCACGCCGATCTCGGCCATCATGCAGCGCTGGGGACGGCGCGTTGGCTTTCTGGTGGGCGCAACTGCAGGTGCGCTTGGTGGTCTGGTCGGGGCTTACGGCCTGTATCTGGGGTCATTCCCCATCTTTCTGCTGGGCAGCCTGCTGACCGGTATCTATATGAGCGCGCACGGCTTTTACCGCTTTGCCGCTGCCGATACGGCCTCGGACGCTTTCCGCCCCAAAGCGATTTCCTATGTCATGGCCGGAGGGCTTGCGGCGGCGATCATCGGGCCACAGATCGTCAAGCTGACATCCACTGCCTATGTGATCCCGTTCCTCGGCACCTATATGGCAGTGATTGCGGTGAATGTGATCGGCTCGGTCCTGTTCTTCTTTCTCGACATCCCGACCCCGGCAAAAATGGCGGAGGGCGCACCCAAAGGTCGCACCCGGCTTGAGATGTTGAAAACCCCGCGCATCGCGGTCGCGATCATCTGCGCGATGGTGTCATATGCGCTGATGAACCTTGTCATGACGTCAACCCCGCTGGCGGTTGTCGGCTGCGGCTATTCGGCCAATGACGCGGCCGATGTGGTGACTGGGCATGTTCTGGCCATGTATATCCCCAGCTTTTTCACCGGTCAGTTGATCGCCCGGTTTGGAGTCGAAAAAATCGTCGCCCTCGGCCTCGCCATTCTGGGCGCAGCCGGAGTGGTCGCCCTGCAAGGGGTCGAGCTTGGCAATTTCTTCATCGCCCTGATCCTGCTGGGCATCGGATGGAACTTTGGCTTTATCGGGGCCACTACGATGCTGGCCTCTGCCCATGACGTGAATGAACGCGGGCGGATGCAGGGCCTGAATGACCTGCTGGTGTTTGGCGGCGTGACTTTTGCCTCGCTTGCTTCGGGCGGGTTGATGAACTGCTCTGGCGGCTCGGCGGTCGAGGGGTGGACGGCGGTGAACCTAGCCATGATCCCCCTGTTGACCTTGGCCGGCGGCGCGCTGTTGTGGCTGGTGTTGAAGCCCTCGGAACCCGAGGCCGCCTGATCGCCTACCAGCGCCCTCGCGCGGCCGTCCACATCAGGGACAACCTGCGCCGCATTTCCCCCTGCGCCATATCCCCGGCAGCCACACGATCCGGTTTGGCAATGGCGCGACGCAGCACCCATTCGGCTTGCCACCCGGAATATAGCGCCGGACGTGCCTGTGCCGACACCATCGCCGCATTCGCCCGCGCCCGCCGCAACCGGTCCAACCCTGCTTGCGCCAGCGCCCGCACCCCGTCAGGTGTGCCGTCCAACAATGGGATGCGCCCGCGCGCTTCAAGCTCGGGGATCGCGCGCAACCAATTCGCCACGCCGACCGCATAGCCGAAGTCGCGCAAAACGCCCTCATCCGCTGGTCCCAGAACTTGCGCAGAAGCAACCATCAGGCTACCTGCGCTCTGGTCCAGATAGGTGTCGAAATGGGCCTGATCTTCGAACGGATCACGATATATATCCCAACGCCTTACAGCCACATACTCATCCAGTTGCGCGGCCAGATGAGGCGACAGCACACGGGACAAGGGCGTCACCACCTCGTGCCGGCGCACAGTTCCACTTTCGGCAATTTCCTGCAACGCATCGCGCCACCATTGCAGACGCATTTCGGCGATCATAGTCTCTTGCGTGACCCACGGCGCACGCGCCACCTCGGCATTCAGTGCGTAAATCGGAAAGAGCTTGGGCCGCACCGCAACCGGAGCCGCCATCACCGCCATGAACCGATCCGGATCAGCGCGATGCACCAGTGCGGCGCAGGCCTTTACGTCATCGTCGAAGGCAACGCTCACTCGGCCACCACCGCCTGCGGTCCGCAATCGCGCACCAGTTTCCACTGGATCGCATCCAGCAGCGCCTCGAACGAAGCATCGACTATGTTCGCACTGACACCCACGGTCGACCAGCGCCGCCCCTGCCCGTCTTCGCTGTCGATGATGACGCGGGTCACAGCCTCGGTCCCGCCTTGGGTGATGCGCACCTTGAAATCCACCAGCCGCATATCGGCCAGAACCTGCGAATATTGCCCCAGATCCTTGGACAAAGCCTTGGCCAGAGCGTTCACCGGCCCCCGGTCACTGCCGTGCTCGTCGTGGGATTCGCTAACCGACAGCTTCTTTTCACCATCGACCTTAACCACGACTACGGCCTCGGACAGGCTCACCATCTTGTTGTATTTGTTCTTACGCCGCTCAACGGTCACTTTGTACCGCTTGACCTCAAAGAACTCGGGCAGCTGCCCCAGCTCATCCCGCGCCAGCAACTCGAAACTGGCTTGCGCGGTGTCATAGGAATAGCCCTCGGCCTCGCGCTGCTTGATCCGGTCAAGGATGCGCCCCAGTGCCGGATCGGCTTTTTCCACCGACAGCCCCGCCTCGGTCAGGCGCTTGCGCAGGTTCGACTGGCCCGCCTGGTTCGACATCGGGATGATCCGCGCATTGCCGACTGCGCCCGGATCTACATGCTCATAGGTCGAGGGATCCTTGAGGATCGCGCTGGCGTGCAGCCCCGCCTTATGCGCAAAGGCCGAGGCCCCCACATAGGCCGATTGTTTGCTGGGCACCCGGTTCAGGATATCGTCCAGCATCCGGCTGATCCGCGTCAGACCGGCCAGCGCCTGTGTGGTGACGCCGATGTCAAACTGCGACGCATAGGGTTCTTTCAACAACAAGGTCGGGATCAGAGCGGTCAGGTTCGCATTGCCGCACCGCTCGCCCAGCCCGTTCAGCGTGCCCTGAATCTGTCGCGCGCCTGCGTCGACGGCGGCCAGCGAACAGGCGACTGCGTTTTCGGTGTCATTGTGCGTATGAATGCCCAAGCGATCGCCCGGCAGCCCTGCGGCGATCACCTCGGTCACAATGCGCGACACCTCGGCTGGCAGCGCACCGCCATTGGTATCGCACAGCACAATCCAGCGCGCGCCTGCGTCCAGAGCCGCCCGGCAGACCTGAACCGCATAGGCGGGATTGTCCTTATAGCCGTCAAAGAAATGCTCGGCATCGAACAGTGCCTCGCGCCCCTGCGCCACGATATGCGCGACTGAGGCGCGGACATTCTCGACATTCTCCTCCAGCGCGATCCCAAGCGCCTGGGTCACGTGGTAGTCATGGGACTTGCCCACCAGACAGACAGCCTGCGTGCCAGCATTCATCACGGCGGCCAGCACATCATCATTCTCGGCCGAACGCCCCGACCGTTTGGTCATCCCAAACGCTGTCAACCGGGCCGAGGTCTTTGGCGCAACCTCGAAAAACGCGCTGTCGGTGGGGTTTGCACCGGGCCAACCGCCTTCGATATAGTCCACGCCCAACTCGTCCAGAGCCTTGGCAATCTGCACCTTTTCAGCGGTCGAGAACTGCACGCCTTGGGTCTGCTGCCCGTCGCGCAGAGTGGTATCGTAAAGATAAAGCCGTTCCTTCGACATCACACGCCCTCCAGCTTAGCAGCGTCAAACCCGGCCCCCGGCACCAGTTCCACACCGTCCTTGCTCATCCGCACTTCCAGCCCGGCCGCGACATAGGCCGCCTTCAACCGGTCCACTTCCGAGAAGTCCTTGCTTTGCATCGCCTCGGCGCGCGCCTTTGTCAGACGCGCCGCATGGCCCGAAAGACCTGCCGAGCCCGTATCGGCCCAAGTACCCATTTCAGGCTCCAACACCCCCAGAACCTGCGCACTGGCCAACAGCCCCGCCGCATCACCCTCTGCCGCCAGACGGTGGAGTTCCGCCAAGGCCCCCGCCGTATTCAGGTCATCACCCAGCGCGGCGATCACCGAGGGGGCCGCGCTGGCGGCGGGCTCGATGCCCGCTGTCAGCGCCCGCCACTTGCGCAGTGTCGCCTCGGCCTCACGCGCCTTCTTCTCAGTCCAGTCCATCGGCTTGCGGTAATGCGTCTGTAAGAACACAAACCGGATCACCTCACCCGGAACGCCCTGATCCAACAGATCATGTACGGTGAAGAAATTGCCCAAAGACTTGGACATCTTCTTGCCCTCAACCTGCAGCATCTCATTGTGCAACCAAACCCGCGCGAACTCGCCCTCGGGATGGGCACAGCAGCTTTGTGCGATCTCATTCTCATGATGCGGAAACATCAGATCATTGCCGCCGCCGTGAATGTCGAAACTCTCACCCAACAGCTCATAGCTCATGGCCGAGCATTCGATATGCCATCCCGGACGCCCCCGTCCCCACGGGCTGTCCCAACCCGGAAGCTCATCGCTCGACGGCTTCCACAGCACGAAATCCATCGGGTTTTTCTTGTAAGGCGCAACCTCAACCCGCGCCCCTGCAATCATGTCGTCGACCGACCGCCCCGAAAGCGCGCCATAACGCTCTTTCCAGCTGTCAACGGCGAACAGCACATGCCCCTCGGCAGCATAGGCATGGCCCTTGGCGATGAGCCCTTCAATCATCGCAATCATCTGCGGAATGTACTTCGTCGCGCGCGGCATCTGGTTAGGCTCTAACGCACCCAACGCACCCATATCGTGCAGGTACCACCCGATCGTCTCGTCCGAGCGCTCCTGCACCAGTTGCTCCAATGTGCCCGGCGCGCCGGCTTTCTGACGCGCCACAGCGGTTGCGTTGATCTTGTCATCCACGTCGGTGAAATTGCGCACATAGGTCACGTGATCCGCGCCATAGGTATGGCGCAGTAACCGGTACAGCACGTCAAACACCACCACGGGCCGCGCATTGCCCAGATGGGCGCGATCATAGACCGTCGGACCACAGACATACATCCGCACATTGTCAGCACTGATCGGCGCGAAATCCTCTTTCGTCCGGGTCCTTGTGTTGTGCAGTTTGATCGTTGTCATCGGTCAGCTCCTAAGAACGGCGTGGCGTCTCGCGTTGGCGCGGGCTTAGCAACTTGTCTCAGGGATGAAAACGAAAGAAACCGGCCCGCTTGATAAATCAGCAGGAAATGCAGCGGATAATGATACAGGTCGTCCGGTTCATGCCTCCCTCGTATCACGCAGATCGCATCACGCCAAGCCTTGTTACCCCAACCGTTGACAATCACTTATACCTCTGGGCCTGTCAGCCGAACGCATCACGCAGAGGTCGCGCATGAAACTGTCGCAGCGCATCAGCCAGCTTACCGAGCGCGTTCGTAACCGATAGGATTTATTCTGCCGCGCGCGTCGGATGATCAGCGAGGGGATTGCCGCAACCGTCCTGGCCATTGGCGAGCATAACATCCGAGCCGATCCTTCGATCCTAGCCGAGATGAACCTGTCCGCACGGCAAAGCCATACGGGCTGTTAAGCAGTTCCCGGCACGGGCCTGCTGTGCGAAACAGTGGCTCCGTTCCGCCGCAGACGAGCTCTGGCAATCGAAATTTCACGCGCGCAGACCACGGTAGGCTAAATGTCCGCGCAAGGCGCGATGTACCTGATGCCGGATGTGCATGCGACTGGCCTCAGCGATCTAGAGCTCGCAAATGCGCTGCTGTATACACATCGCATCGCAGTAACGCGTGGCGAGAGATTTGGCACTGCGGCTACAGGATACATCCTAGGGCGCGCGTTTTTCCTATGCTTCGCAGACCATCTGTGATTTCGCGAAAGATCTGGCCAACCAGCACGTCAGTTAAATAGCAGTGCTTAGAACCGGAAGGTCGTTCGTAGGTTAAACACATTAGAGTCCAACCCGCCGTCTGAACGGGTCACATCGTCAAAGTTCTGACGCAAAGCCTCACCACTGATGACAAATCTATCGGTGACCGGATAGGCAACACCGATTCCGTAGACCGCAGCTGTGTCATTTTCGACCGACGAATCCACTCGTGCGGCCCCCACAACTACATACCCAAGCGCAGATCCGAAATCGTACCCGCCACGCAGTTTCACGCGGGTCATGCTATCCAGACTACCTTCGTTCTGACCCAGATTCAAAGACAGCCGATTGTACTCAAGCTCGCCTCCCAGAACGAAATTCCCGAAATCGTGATCATATCCGACATGAGGACCAAAGCTAGAATCACTACCGCTTGCGCCGTTCGGGCCATCTGCATCCGCATAACCAAAGCTGAATCCTGCATAAGCCCCGCTCCAATCCTCGGCAAAAGCCGGGTTGGTGCCGGTCAGTGTCATCGCGACAATGATGGGCAGCAGATGGTTCATTAGACTACAAAAGCCTTTCATCAAAACATTCGAGTATTCTTTTCAGAGTGCCATACAACTGGAAGCCAATCGTTAAAAATCAATTGAGATCACGAATTGCTGTTAAATAAGTGACCGAAGTATAACAGATTTCCAGACCAAGCGGGTAATTTCTTTACCCAGGGTAATCTGTGCGCTGAAAAACTGAGGTTTGTTTCGCTTTTGGTCGTCGAAGTCGCAAACAGGACAGAATGAGCCGGTTCGACTTGGAACACTGTTCGCTACAAGGTGAGGACCTGTATGCACAGTGACGTTTGGAAGATCCGGCTGATCAGCCGCACCATCGGTGCGGATCGTGGTCGCGCGGCCCGAGGGCGACCAGTCCGGGATTGAACCGCCCTAAGACCACTCGCAACTCACCAATCGGACTTTGATATGAACGACCAATCCCGTACCTCTTCTCGCAGCGGCGGCCGCGCCGCACGTCGCGCGGCCCGTGCCTCGGCCCTTCCCGATCACTTGCGCCCCGTTCGCCCTGGCCTTGAAGGCGGAACACTGAAACCGCTCACGCCTCGGCAGGTTGAACAGATACACGAGGCCGCGCTGACCGCGCTTGAAACGATCGGGCTTGCGGACGCGCCGCAAAGCGGGATTGACTATCTGGTCGGCGCTGGATGCACCTTGGGCGACGACGGGCGCATTCGCTTTCCACGGGCGCTGGTAGAAGACACGATTGCCAATGCCAATCGTTCCGTGACCCTGCACAGCCGCGATGGGCAGATGGATCTCGATCTGGCGGGCACACGCGTCCACTATGGCACCGCGGGTGCTGCTGTCAGCATGGTCGACGCCCATGGTCGGGAGTATCGGGACTCGACCGTTCAGGACCTGCACGATGCAGCGCGGATTTGTCAGCAATTGGATAATATCCATTTCGTTCAACGCCCTATGGTGTGTCGTGACATCACGGACAACATGGAAATGGACCTGAACACCGTGTACGCCGCCTGTTCTGGCACGTTCAAACACATCGGCACGTCGTTCACAGAGCCCAGCCATGTCGCCCCAGCGGTTGAGATGTTGCACATGATCGCAGGCGGAGAGGACAAGTGGCGCGAGCGACCATTTGTATCGAACTCGAACTGTTTCGTTGTTCCTCCGATGAAATTCGCCACCGAAAGTTGCGAAGTGATGGAGGAGTGTATCAAGGCTGGAATGCCGGTACTGTTGTTGTCCGCAGGTATGGCCGGTGCGACGGCCCCCTCGACCATTGCAGGCGCGATCACACAGGCTACCGCCGAATGCTTGGCCGGACTGGTTTATGTAAATGCCGTAAGCCCCGGCGCTCCTGCAGTTTTTGGCACCTGGCCCTTTGGGTTGGATCTGCGAACCGGCGCTATGTCCATCGGCTCGGGCGAGCAAGCCCTGCTGACTGCCGGGTGCGGACAAATGCACCAGTTCTATGATCTTCCCGGCGGCGCGGCGGCCGGCGCATCGGACTCGAAAATGCCAGATATGCAGGCCGGCTGGGAGCAGATGTGCTCGAATGTCATGGCGGGATTATCTGGCGTGAATATGGTGTACGAGGCCGCTGGAATGCACGCCTCATTGCTGGGTTTCTGTTTTGAAAGCCTGATCCTGGGGGATGACATTATAGGACAGGCGCAGCGCTGCGTTCGTGGGATCGAAGTCACGGATGAAACACTGGCGCTCGACCAGATTGCCGAAGTCTGCATGGGCGGCCCGGGCCATTACCTTGGCACCGATGCAACGCTAAGCCGAATGCAAGCGGATTACGTGTATCCGACCTATGGCGACCGAACGTCACCCAAGGAATGGGCCGAGTTGGGAAAACCCGACCTGATCGCCAAGGCCACGGCCCGGAAAGAGGAAATCTTGTCCGCTCCGTCGCCCGCTCGTTTTGATCCTCTGTTGGATCAGCAATTGCGCGCGAAATTCAACATTCACTTGCCGACGTAACTGCATGAAAAAAAGGGGGCCGAGGCCCCCTTTAAGTTTCGCCATCCAGGCTCATATCGTTGACCGCCCGGTGTTTTTTTGCCTGCGGCCTGGACTGCGCATGGGACGAGCGCACCCGTCCCGTGAGAGAGTGGGAAAGAGCAATATTCCGCCCCACCCTGTTCCCGGCCGACACGGGCATGTCGGCCGAGTGGAAAAAGGCATCGTCGGTAAGTCTCGGCGCCTTCTTCCGTATTCGTCGGGACCGGGCATTCGGGGGAAAGCCCAGGTCCCTACACCCCGCCTGACGGGGCGTTTGCCTTAGCTACACCCGCTGGTCGCACCGCAGGTGTTGCATTTCATGCAGGTGCCGTTGCGCACCAGCGTATAGTTTCCGCATTCGCCGCAGGGATCGCCCTCGTACCCTTGCATCTTAGCTTTGGTGCGAGCGTCCATGCCGGTCGCCACTGCGGTTTCAGCAGGCGCTTCGAACACGGCGGCAGGTTCCGCCATTCCGGTTGCATCCGCTTGCGGTGTGAACACAGCCAGATCCTGTGGCAGCCGCTTGCGCAGGTAACCGGTAGAGCTGATTTGCTTCAGCACTTCCAATGACTTGGACGCCGCACTTTCACTGATCTCGGACACGTTCGAGACACCCTCCTCCTCGCCCCGACCGATATCGTCAAAGGTCGCGCCTTCGGGCTTCACATGGGCCAGATCGGTGCGGTCCAGATAGGACACGGCCAGTTCGCGGAAGATATAGTCCAGGATCGACGTCGCGTTCTTGATCGAGTCGTTGCCCTGCACCATCCCCGCCGGTTCGAACTTGGTGAAGGTAAAGGCGTCCACGAACTCTTCCAGCGGCACGCCGTATTGCAGGCCGACCGACACCGCGATGGCAAAGTTGTTCATCATCGCCCGGAAGCCAGCGCCTTCCTTGTGCATGTCGATGAAAATCTCGCCCAGCGAGCCGTCCGAATACTCACCCGTCCGCAGATAGACCTTGTGGCCGCCCACAATGGCTTTCTGAGTGTAGCCTTTCCGGCGCTCCGGCATCTTCTCGCGGTGCGAGCGGACGATTTCCTTGACGACGACCTTCTCGATGACCTTCTCGGCCAGCACGGCGGCCTTTTCGGCGGGCGTACCGCTTTCCAGAACTTCCGCCGCTTCATCGTCATCCTCGACCAGCGCAGCGGCCAGAGGCTGAGACAGTTTCGAGCCGTCACGGTAGAGCGCGTTGGCTTTCACACCCAGCGACCACGACAACTCATATGCCTTCTGGCAGTCTTCGATGGTCGCGTCGTTCGGCATGTTGATCGTCTTCGAGATCGCACCCGAGATAAAGCTCTGCGCTGCCGCCATCATGGTGATGTGGCTATCAACCCCAAGGAAACGCTTGCCTTTCTTGCCGCACGGGTTGGCGCAGTCGAAGATGGAATAGTGCTCTTCCTTCAGGTGCGGCGCACCTTCCAGCGTCATGGTTCCGCAGACGTGATCGTTCGCCGCTTCGATATCCGCGCGGGTAAAGCCCAGATGGCGCAGCAGGTCGAAGGTCGGATCATTCAGCTTGGTCGCCGGGATGCCCAACACGCCGGTGCAGAAATCCTCGCCCAGCGTCCACTGATTGAAAACGAACCTGATGTCGAAGGCGCTTTCCAGTGCTGCTTCCACTTTCGCCAACTCGTTGGGGCCAAAGCCGTGACCAGTCAGCGATGTGTGATTGATCCCCGGCGCGTTACCGATGGTGCCGTGACCGACTGCGTAACCCACGATTTCTTCGATCTGAGACGAGGAATAGCCCAGCTTTTCCAGCGCCGAAGGCACCGAACGATTGATGATCTTGAAGTAACCGCCACCGGCCAGCTTCTTGAACTTGACCAGCGCAAAGTCCGGCTCGATCCCAGTGGTGTCGCAATCCATCACCAGACCGATGGTGCCGGTGGGCGCGATCACGGTGGCCTGCGCGTTGCGATAGCCGTGTCTCTCACCAAGGCTCAGCGCCTCATCCCAAGCCGACATGGCCAAGTCGATCAAACGTTTGTCCGGGCAGTTGCCGTGGTCCAGAGGCACCGGCTTCACGGCCAATTTCTCATACCCCTCGGTCACGCCCTGCGACGCGCGGCGGTGGTTGCGGATGACGCGCAGCATGTGATCGGCGTTACGCTCATAGCCTTTAAAGGCGCCCAACTCACCGGCAATCTCGGCCGAAGTCGCATAGGCAACACCGGTCATGATCGCGGTCAGCGCGCCACAAATCGCCCGGCCTTCGTCCGAGTCATAGCTGTAGCCCATGTTCATCAGCAGGCCGCCGATATTGGCATAGCCCAGACCCAAAGTACGGAAGTCGTAAGACAGCTGCGCGATTTCCTTCGACGGGAACTGCGCCATCGTCACCGAGATTTCCAGCGTCAGGGTCCACAGACGCGAAGCGTGCATGTAATCCGCCGCCTGGAATTCACCATCCTCTAGGAAGGTCAGCAGGTTCATCGAGGCCAGGTTACAGGCCGTGTCATCCAGGAACATGTATTCCGAGCACGGGTTCGAGCCGCGGATTTCACCATCTTCGGGGCATGTGTGCCATTCATTGACCGTGTCGTGGAATTGGATGCCCGGATCGGCACAAGCCCACGCGGCATGGCCGACTTTCTCCCACAGATCGCGGGCCTTGACGGTCTTGGCGACCTTGCCATCGGTGCGGTTGATCAGCTCCCAATCGGCGTCTTTCTCAACAGCCGTCAGGAACGCGTTGGTCACGCGGATCGAGTTGTTCGAGTTCTGGCCCGAGACCGAGCTGTAGGCCTCAGAGTCCCAGTCCGTATCATAGGTCGGGAATTCGATACTGTCGTGACCCTGCCGCGCGTAATCCAGCACGCGCTTGATGTAAGTCTCGGGGATTGCGACCTTTTTGGCCTCGCGCACAGCCGTTTTCAGGCTGTCATTCTTGTTCGGGTCATAGGCGTCATCGGCGGCGCCGTCCCAGGAGCGGATGGCCTCGAAAATGCCGTTCAGCATCTTTTCGTGCATCTTCGATCCGGCAACGATCGAGGCCACCTTCTGCTCTTCGATCACCTTCCATTCGATGAATTGCTCGATATCGGGGTGATCTGCATCGACGATTACCATCTTTGCTGCTCGACGGGTTGTGCCGCCTGATTTGATCGCGCCAGCGGCGCGGTCGCCGATCTTGAGAAAGCCCATAAGGCCCGAGGATTTACCACCACCCGACAGCGATTCACCTTCGGCGCGCAGATGGCTGAAATTGGTCCCGGTGCCCGAGCCATATTTAAACAGGCGCGCCTCACGCACCCACAGATCCATGATGCCGCCTTCGTTCACCAGATCATCATCGACGGACTGGATGAAGCACGCGTGCGGCTGCGGATGTTCGTAAGCGGATTTCGACTTGGTCAGTTTGCCGGTTTTATAGTCAACATAGTGATGCCCCTGCGCCGGGCCATCGATTCCATACGCCCAGTGTAGGCCCGTATTGAACCACTGTGGCGAGTTCGGCGCGGCGCGCTGGGTCGCCAGCATATAGCGCATCTCGTCAAAATAGGCGCGCGCGTCTTCCTCGGTTGAGAAATAGCCGCCCTTCCAACCCCAATAGGCCCATGCGCCTGCCAGACGGTCGAAAACCTGTTTGGACGAAGTCTCACCTTCGAATTCCGCGCCATCCGCCGGAACCGAGCGCCACAGGAATTCAGGTACATCCTTTTCCTTGACCTTCTTCAGCTTGGACGGAACACCCGCCTTGCGGAAATACTTCTGAGCGATGACATCGCTTGCCACCTGGCTCCAGCTGGAGGGCACTTCGATATCGTCCAGACGGAAAACAATCGTACCATCAGGGTTACGGATTTCTGACGTTGCCGAAACAAAGTCCAACTCCGCATAAGCGTCCTGTCCTGATTTGGTGAATTTTCTGTCAATCTTCATGTCCGCCGCCCTAGATTCAATCACTTGTCCTTTTCGCCTCAAGTTCGAAAAAGCGAACCTTTGGCCGTGCCAGAAAATCGGGCGCAAGGAACCTTTCGCTGCCGATGGCAACGAAATTCCGTTTCAACGGTTGCACGTAACTATGATGTGCGTTCCGACCCTCGCCCTGTGCCACCCTCTGGATTTTCTACCAGATTTAGTAGCACCACATTCGGCCCATACAATTTGGCGTATTCAGCCATAGATCGTCAACGTCATTTTTCCGTCATTTTTGAAATCTTTTTTGTTGACCGGGTAGTAACGTCGTCGTGAAACGAGGTGTTTCCCGATTCCTCCACAAGTTCATCCACCGGTATTGGTCAGTCGCCGACTAAATCTAACGCGCAATTAACTGTGATTTCCGGCACAGTTATCGGGATTTGATAAACCTGCGTTAAGGTATTTAAACTGAAGCAGAATCAGCACGGCCCATTTCGGACAAACACATCCGGGCATACCGCGCCAAACGCCAGATCAAGGATGCAGGAATTGATACCGAGGCTTGGAATCCTATCCTTTATGGGCCTGATCGTGGCGTGCACAGCACAAGATGTGCCCACTCCAACCCGCAGCGCACAGTTTCAAGACTATCCAAAGCGTCTGTTTGATACGTTCGAAGTCAGCTGTAGCGGTCCAGGAGAGCAGTTCGAACGGGTCGGGAATCAAGTGTTTGAATGCGCCGAGCTTTTGCCTCCGGACACGACTGCTTATCTGATTCTCAATTACGAGGGATATCCTCAGGACTTGCCGCAAAGCGTAATGCGCCTGACATCGACCAAAAACACTGCTGGCTATAGGATCGATGCCGAAGTGTTTTTTAATGTCCCCCAAAGGACAGGTCCGCCCGTGCAGGTGCCGGTCGAAAGCAAGACTCTGGATAAAGCGCTAAGTGCGCTCTACCAGGCAATGGGTGGATCACCAACATTGTAAGAAGAAATGGTCGGGGCGGCAGGATTCGAACCTACGACCCCCTGTACCCAAAACAGGTGGACTTCACGGAAGTAAGGTCGATTTCGCTCAAATGACCATATTTTCACACCGTTTGCCGCTAGAAACACTGGCTTGCAAAAGGAGATAGGTTCACTGAACTTAGGAGCAACTGTCATGCATCGTAGGACGGCGGGCATTCCTGGCCGCCGTCCTACGACATGTTAGTTATGTGGGAATCTTGATGAAATCGAGGGCTTTGGCTTCCTCGTGAAGATGCTTGGGAGCAAAGCGAGCATAAATCCTCTCGGTAGTAGCAATGGATTCGTGCCCCAAGTATTGCGACACCCTTGCCATTGAACACCCACTGGCGACCATGTGGACTGCCGCTGTATGCCGAAGCGCGTGAGGATATACATCATCCAGGCTTGCGCGTTTGGCCGCGTCCTTGAAACCCTTGTAGATTTTTTTTACGCGTTTGCGTCGATACTCGACCACATACGTGGAGTCGCTTTGTTGTTTCTGTTCCGTCAACACGTTGAGAAGACCATCATTGATGGACACAATGGCGCGATTCTTCATGTGGTCGCCCTCCCCAACGCTTAGATCAATTGTACGCCCACGTAGATCCACAAGATCCCATGTGAGCTCCAGTATTGCACCAAGCCGTCCACCGGTGGACAACATCAGCGCGGCACCCACATAGATGTGTGGAGACTGCTTGCAGGCCTCCAGAAATTTCTCGATCTCGTCGAGATCCAACCACCGATCCCTGGGTCGGCCCTTCGGCGGTTTATTAAGTTTTATGGCGTTTTCGATTACCTTTTTCTTCGCCGCGAAGTTGAGGACGGCCTGCAATACACTGATATCCTTGCGCAATGTTGTCCTGGATGGCTGCCTATTGTTTCGAAGCACAAATTTTGCCTTCCTTGTTTCCAGATAGTTGGCAACAACCTCATCATTGATTTGCTGTGGACTAAATGACCCGAGTTCAGGGCCGATGTATTTCCAGACGTAAGCCAAATCATTCGCCGCTTTCCGATCCGCCAGGTATTTTCCGTAGTATTCCCAAAGATCCTTGGGCGAGCGCTGGTTTGAACGAAGCTCAAATGACGGAAATTTCCCGAAGAATGCAAAGCGACGGGGCTTGAGCCAAATTTCCGTCCTCAGTTCAGACGAGCGCCTTGGCAACTACATTTGTCGGCAAGGCGTTCCTATGAGTGACGAGAGTATCTGCTTCTGAGAAAAGGCGCTCCCGAGGTTCAATGAACCTCGGAGCAAATGCCTCAACACTTCTAAAGGATTGAAAAGATGGTCGGGGCGGCGAGATTCGAACTCACGACCCCCTGTACCCAAAACAGGTGCGCTACCAGACTGCGCCACGCCCCGGACCGTGCGCCTTCCTAAACGCGCTGTTCTGATTTGAAAAGCCCTAACAGGGCCAAATTGCAGGACCTTGTGAAAAAACTTCGTGCCGCATCTGAGTTCCGGGCGTGATCAGGTAACGTTCGGCCAGCCCTGCATTGATTTCCAGGACCGCATAAACCGAATCTCCCCCCTCAATCGGAGTCAGGTCGCCAGGAATGGCGTTGCTGTGGACATGTACGACCGACCCACTGCGATCCAAAAAAATCATATCCAATGGAATCAGCGTGTTTTTCATCCAGAACGCGACGGGCTGAGGCGGATCGAAAATAAACATCATCCCTGCCCGTTGGGGCAAAGACTCGCGGAACATAAGACCCTGCGCTCTTTCCTGAGGGCTTACAGCCAGCTCGATATCGAAACTGACCTGGGATTTGTTATTTCTTAGTGTAACCCGGTCGGGGCTGCATGCGGCAAACGCTGAACTCGTCCAAAGAACTGCAATAGTCGTCAGAACCGCCAGCCGCCGTTTCATGGTGATTCAGTCGTCCAGCGCCGCTTCCCAGGCCATGACCTGAGCCGCCATACGTCCGCGTTTTCCATCAATGACACGCATCGCAAGCGCTTCTCCGGGTTGAAGGTCGGCCAAACCTGACCGACGCAGTACCTCGATATGCAGAAACACATCCTCACCGCGACCAAAGACGTTGGCAAACCCGAATCCCTTGCCTTTGTCGAACCATTTGACCCGTGCCGCCTCAAGTGGGGCTTGGGCGATCTCAACCGGGTCAAGTTCCGCGAAGTCCGCCAACAACATCGAGTCGGCTCGCACAGGCGGATCAACGCTAATCACTTCAACTGCCTGGACACCCCGATCCGTGCGATGCGTCATGATCTCGATCCCGGCGCCATCAGCCACCGAACTTTGACCGAAATTGCGCAGCACGTTCACATGCAACAGAATATCAGGACCGCCTTCGTCAGACACAACGAACCCGTAACCTTTGGCGGGGTCGAACCATTTTACGTGCCCGCGAACGCGGTACATGTTGTTCAGATCTTCTGGCACGGTGTTTCCATCGCGAGTTTTTTCAATTTGTTAAGGGTCCGATGTGTATGGGATTGGCACACAAATTCAAGCCGAAAAAACCCTTTGATCTCTGAGTGTTGCATTTCACGATACGCGAAAGTCATGGATTCAACCTTTGCACTTGCCACCCAGAGCCCGCTTGATCGCGCCGCCATTGGAACCTGTCATGCAGCCGAAACGCACCGTCGGCCCAGAATTCTATTTCGTTTGGTTCCAGCCTATATCCGCCCCAAAACGGCGGACGCGGAGGGTTCGGACCCAGTTTTGCCGTAACTTTTGCAACTTCAGCCATCAAGGCCGATCGGCTGCTCAGGGGGCGTGACTGTTTCGAAGCCCAGGCCCCAAGACGACTTTTGAGTGAGCGGGACGCATAGTACTCGTCAGCTTGCGGCCCGGTTTCACGCTTAATTGTACCACGAACTCGGATTTGACGCCGCAAAGATTTCCAATGCATCACGAAAGCTGCCTTGCCAGCGCTGTCCAGCTCTGCTGCCTTTGCACTTTCATAGTTTGTATAAAACACAAACGCATCCCGCTCGATCTCTTTGAGAAGGACCATCCGCACATTGGGCAACCCTTCAGAGTCTACGGTCGCCAAGGCAATCGCATTAGGATCATTTGGTTCACTGCCCTTGGCGTCCTCCAGCCACCGAGTCGCGATTTCAAACGGATCGGTGCCAGCAAAAATGCCGTCTCTTTCACTCATTTCCATCCCCTGGAAACTCTTGTTAACCACACTACGGCCAGAACCCGCCACGAGCAAGAGCACACGGCCTTGATGCAGGCCATCCAATGGCATAAACCATCCAGACATAATGCGAAGGACAGGCGGAGAACCGAACATGTCAAATCAGTTGATGGCCGGCAAGCGCGGCCTCATCATGGGACTGGCCAATGACAAATCAATCGCATGGGGGATTGCCCGCGCATTGTCCGACGCGGGGGCCGATCTTGCATTCTCATATCAGGGCGACGCGCTGAAGAAACGAGTTGACCCTCTGGCCGCTCAGCTTGGTAGTGAGATTGTCCTGCCTTGCGACGTCAGTGACGAAGAGTCGATTGACGCGTTGTTTGCGGCGCTTGAAGAGAAATGGGGAAAACTGGACTTTGTAGTTCACGCCATCGGATTCTCGGATAAGAACGAGCTTCGCGGTCGGTACGTGGATACGTCTCGTGCCAACTTCAAACTCACCATGGACGTTTCGGTCTATTCTTTCACAGCGGTCATGCAACGCGCCGAGAAGATGATGACCGACGGCGGCAGCGCGATCACACTGACGTATTACGGGGCCGAGCAGGTCATGCCGCATTATAACGTCATGGGTGTGGCCAAGGCGGCACTGGAAGCATCGGTCAAGTACCTTGCCGAAGATCTGGGCAAAGACGGTATCCGCGTCAACGCAATCTCGGCCGGCCCGATCAAGACGCTGGCCGCCAGCGGCATCGGCGATTTCCGCTATATCATGAAGTGGAACGAGTATAACTCGCCCCTGCGTCGCAATGTCTCCATCGACGATGTTGGCAATTCGGCCTTGTACCTGTTGTCCGACCTCAGCAGTGGCGTGACCGGTGAAAACCTGCACGTGGATTCGGGTTATCACATTGTCGGTATGAAGGCCGTCGATGCACCAGACGTTGAGAAGGGTTAACACCGATGAGCGCCAAAGACCGCCTACCCCATGAAAAAGGCTTTCATATCAGCTGGGATCAGATTCACCGTGATTCCCGCGCTTTAGCCTGGCGTCTGGACGGGCAAGGCCCTGATGACGGTGCGTGGCGCGCTGTGGTCGCAATCACCCGCGGCGGCATGGCGCCTGCTATGATCGTCAGCCGCGAGCTTGATATACGCACCGTCGATACAATCAGTGTTCGCTCCTACCACCACCAAGAACAAGGCGAGGCGGAGGTTTTGAAAGCCCCCGATGCTCAGTTGATGGGCGATGGTACCGGCGTGCTGATCGTTGACGATCTGGTCGACAGTGGAAAAACGCTGGAATTGGTGCGTGCGATGTACCCCAACGCACATTTTGCCACCGTTTACGCTAAGCCCAAGGGCCGCCCGATGGTGGATACATTCATCACCGAGGTCAGCCAAGATACCTGGATCTTCTTCCCTTGGGATATGGCCCTACAATATGTCGAGCCCTATCGCGGCACGGACTGATCCGTAGCCTCTTCCGCCGAAAATACTTGGGAATGCGAGGCAACGCCTCGCAAACAGCAGCCACGCCATGAAACAGACCCGCACCAGCGCCACTTTTCCTCCTCCGGTGATGGAGGCGCGTCGCTGGCTTGAAGGCGTGGACTTCTCCGAAAACCGCCCCCTGATCAATGTCAGCCAAGCGGCCCCTGTTGACCCGCCGCCACTGGCCTTGCGTCAGGCAATGGCGGATTTCGCGGTCAATACAGATGCAGCGCATTTGTATGGCCCCGTTCTGGGTAATCCTGACCTGCGCGAGGCGCTGGCTACACAAATCAGCCAGCACTATGACGCCGAAGTACAACCATCCCAGGTGGCGATCACCTCGGGGTGCAATCAGGCTTTCGCCGCGGCGATCTCGGCGCTGACTGATGAAGGGGATGAGGTTATCCTGCCAACCCCATGGTATTTCAATCATAAAATGTGGCTTGATATGACCGGGGTGACGGCGGTCGACTTGCAAACCAATGACGACCTTCTGCCTGACCCCGACGCCGCCCGGGCGCTGATCACGGATCGAACCCGTGCAATATCATTGGTTACTCCGAACAATCCCGGCGGTGTGGAATACCCATCCGATCTGGTCCAAGCCTTTTATGATCTTGCCCGCGAAACCGGCATCCGGCTGCTGGTCGACGAAACATACCGCGACTTCGACAGCCGCAGCGGTCCGCCGCATCGCCTGTTCAGCCAGGCCGACTGGGATCAAACGCTGGTTCACCTGTATTCCTTTTCCAAGGCCTATCGGCTGACCGGCCACCGCGTCGGTGCCATCGCGACAAACCCCGACCTTTTGGCCGAAATCGAAAAGTTTCTGGATACAGTCGCCATCTGCCCTGGCCAGATGGGGCAGTTTGCGGCGCTCTGGGGGATGCAAAACCTGTCCCAATGGGTTGCGGGCGAGCGGGATGAGATCCTTGATCGCCGTGTCGCCATCCAAGAGATGCTGCCGCGCCTGACCTCAAAAGGCTGGCGGCTGCTGGGGCTGGGCGCGTATTTTGCCTATCTCGAACACCCGTTCGACATGCCTTCGGAAATATTGGCGCAAAAACTGGTTTCCGAGGCAGGCATTCTGTTGCTGCCGGGAACGATGTTCATGCCCGACACAGACCCGGCTGGAAAGCAGCAAGTCCGAGTGGCTTTTGCCAACCTGGACCGCGCCGGACTGGCGCAATTGTTCGACCGGCTCGAAGCGTTGACCTTCTGAGCTTGCCCCTCGGCGGCGCGCATCGTATTCAGGGCCGCAACCGACAGGGCAGACCTTTGCCACAAAACAAGAGGGCACCATGGCCGCAGGCGTAAAAAAGCTATCGAAGACCTTTGTCTGGATCCTCATGGGCCTTTTGATGTTGGGGCTCGCAGGGTTTGGCGCAACCAGCTTGTCCGGCACAGTGCGCACTGTCGCACAGGTCGGGAACGAAAGCGTCTCGGTCGATGAATATGTCCGCGAGCTGCAACGCGAAATCCGCGCCGTGGAACAACAGACCGGTCAGCCGCTGCAGATCGCGCAGGCACATGAATTCGGGTTGGATCAGTTGGCACTGTCGCGCCTGACGGCGCTGGCGTCGCTGGACAATGAAGTTGGGCTGTTGGGCATCTCGATCGGGGACGCAAACCTGCAACAGGAAATTGTCGCAATCCCGGCCTTCCAGGGGATCGACGGGAACTTTGACCGCGACGCCTATGAATTCCAACTGGATCAGGTCGGAATGTCCGATGCCGAATTCGAATCCGACCTGCGTAAAGAGTCGGCTCGAACCATCGTTCAGGGCGCGGTCATGGGTGGTATCGAAATGCCTGCAACCCTCACGGATGCGATGATGAACTTTGTCGGCGCGCGGCGCAGCTTTACAGTGGCAACGCTGGGTCCGGACGCACTGGCAACGCCGATTGCAGCGCCGACAGACGCGCAAATTCAATCTTATTACGATGAAAACGGGGATCTGTTCACCCTGCCCCGCACCAAGAATCTGACATATGCGATCCTTTCTCCGGAGATGTTGCTGGACAGTGTAGACGTTGACGAAGACTCGGTCCGTCGTCTGTATGACCAGCGTGCTGACGAATATCTGCAGCCCGAACGCCGTCTTGTCGAACGCCTGCCCTTTGCGGATGAAGCCGCCGCCGAAACAGCCAAAGCCCAGCTTGAGGTTGGCGGAACAACCTTCGAGCAATTGGTGCGTGAGCGCGAGCTTGAACTGAGCGATGTTGATTTAGGCGACGTCACCCGCGACGATCTGGGGGACGCAGCTGACGACGTCTTTGCTGCCGATCTGGACGCCGTGGTCGGCCCGCTTCCGTCCTCTCTGGGGCCGGCTCTGTTCCGCATCAATGGATCGCTGGCTGAAAACAACACCTCATTCGAAGACGCGGCCCCAGCCTTGCGCGAAGAGCTGGCCGCAGATCGCGCGCGTCGCCAGATTGAGGCGCAAGCCGAAGACATCAACGACCTGCTGGCAGGTGGTGCCACGCTGGAAGAGCTGGTCGGCGAAACCGAGATGAAACTGGGTCAGATCGACTGGACCACGCAAAGCGAGGACGGGGTAGCGGCCTATGACGGTTTCCGCACTGCTGCACAAGCCGTGAACGAGGGCGATTTCCCCGAGGTCGCGTTCCTGGAAGACGGCTCGATCTTTGCAATGCGCCTGAACGAAGTGTTACCTCGCCGCCCCGAACCGCTGGACAGCGCGCGCGACCGTGTGATCGCCGCATGGACTCTGGCCGAGACGAACAAGGCGCTGAAGGAACAGGCCGCAACTGTCCTTGAGCAGCTTGAGGGCGATGGCGATTTCACCGCAACGGGTTTGCCATTCCGGGTCGAGAACGCCCTGACGCGTACAGCATTCCTTGAAGATGTTCCTGCCGATTTCATGGTTCAGGTGTTTGAAATGGAGCCCGGCGAACTGCGCGTTGTTTCCGGTGAGGGCACCGCCCTGATCGTCCGTCTGGAAGAGTTGCTGCCGCCAGATGAAACAGACGAACTGCGGCAAGCCCGAGAGGCCCTTGCTGCGCAGTTGGACCAGGCTTTGGCACAGAATATTTTCGACGCTTTTGTCCGCGATGCGCAGGTTCGTGCCCGACCAACCGTGGACCAGCGCGCCCTGAATGCCGTTCAGGCGAGCTATTAAAAGAGACCGATATGGCCCTTACCCCTGAGTTTGACAGTTTCGCCCGCGCCTACGAGGCTGGCGAAAATCAGGTAGTCTATACGCGCCTTGCGGCTGATCTGGATACGCCCGTTTCCCTGATGCTCAAGCTGACGGGCGCGCAAAAAGACGCGTTCATGCTGGAATCGGTTACCGGCGGAGAGGTGCGCGGGCGCTATTCGATCATTGGTATGAAACCGGATCTGATCTGGCGCTGCCAGGGCGACGTGTCCCAGCTGAACCGGTCGGCGCGTTTCGACCCCGAGGCGTTCCAGCCTCAGGATGGCAACCCGATGGATAATTTGCGGGCACTGCTTGCTGAAAGTCGGATCGCTCTGCCCGATGATCTGCCTCAGGCTGCCGCCGGGCTGTTTGGTTATCTGGGTTATGACATGGTGCGCCTGGTCGAGTATCTGCCAGACGTGAACCCTGACCCACTGGGGCTACCAGATGCGGTGATGTTGCGTCCCTCGGTCGTGGCCGTTCTGGACGGCGTCAAAGGTGAGGTGACCGTTGTTTCCCCCGCATGGGTCAGTGAAGGTCAGTCCGCCAAAGCAGCTTATGCCCAAGCGGCCGAGCGCGTGATGGATGCCGTTCGCGATCTGGAACGCGCCATGCCCGCTGAAACCCGCGATCTGGGCGACGCGTCCGAAGTGGCCGCGCCTGTCTCGAACTTTACCAAGTCGGGATATATGGAAGCGGTCGAGAAAGCCAAAGACTATATCCGCGCAGGCGATATCTTTCAGGTGGTTCCGGCCCAACGTTGGACGCAGGATTTTCCGCTGCCGCCTTTTGCACTGTATCGTTCATTGCGCCGCACGAACCCGTCGCCCTTCATGTTCTACTTCAACTTTGGCGGCTTTCAGGTCGTGGGCGCCAGCCCCGAGATTCTGGTGCGTGTCTTTGGCAATGAGGTCACGATCCGCCCCATTGCAGGCACCCGTCCCCGTGGCGCGACCCCCGAGGAAGACAAGGCGAACGAGGCCGATCTGCTGGCCGACAAGAAAGAACTGGCCGAGCATCTCATGTTGCTGGATCTGGGCCGCAACGACACAGGCCGCGTGGCAAAGATCGGCACCGTACGACCCACCGAAGAATTCATCATCGAACGCTACAGCCACGTGATGCACATTGTGTCGAACGTGGTCGGTGAACTGGCCGAAGATAAAGACGCGCTGGATGCGTTCTTTGCCGGGATGCCTGCAGGCACGGTTTCAGGCGCACCCAAGGTCCGCGCGATGGAGATCATTGACGAATTGGAGCCTGAAAAGCGCGGTGTATATGGCGGCGGGGTCGGATATTTCAGCGCAGGCGGAGACATGGATATGTGTATCGCCCTGCGCACAGCGATTGTGAAAGATCACAAGCTGTATATTCAGGCCGGCGGCGGTGTTGTCTATGACAGCGACCCCGAGGCGGAATTCATGGAGACCGTGCACAAATCCAATGCCATCCGACGCGCGGCTGCTGATGCTGGGCGCTTTACGGGACCCGGTAACAGCTGATCAAACGGCTGGCCAAACTGGCCAGCCATACGGGCTTATTGGACGGCTTGTTTCATGACGGCGGAAATCGGTGCCATGGCCACACGTCCCCCCCGGTCTTCCAGGGCCCAGACAAGCAGGGCCGAGATGGTATCAGGGCGCAACCGTCCCAGCATGACAACCGTCCCCTCCTGCCCGGCCCGGAATGCGGCCTGATCCAGAAAGCGGCGCATGGTCTTTGGGTCCTGACGTGCGCCGTCTATGTCTCGGAAAATCACGCTGGACGGCGTCCCATTGCGGGCAGCCAGCTTCTGAACCGTGTTGAGGCCGTTGTCCTGGGTGATCAAGCCACGGCCTGTCCCGGCAGCAATAGCGGCAACCTGATCAGCCAGCTTGCGATTGCCCTGAATGCCTGTCTCGACCCCTTCGAGAATACCGACCGTTTCTGGCAAGGTCTGCAACCATACGGCCATTGACACTTCGGCATCCTGCGCACTGGCGGTTTTAGGAAGATCCGCCATCGCAAGAACCTCGAAACCTGCAGAGCGATGTCTGGCCATCTTGTCGGCAGCGTCGGGGTCGGAGGGGCTGACGGCAAAGCTGATCGGATACGGGAAATCCTGCAACGCTTCGGCACCATAAGCGCCTTCGTCGTCAATCAGGATAATTGACATCAGCGGTTTCGCGTCGGGGTTATCGAATTTGGCCGCATAGGCTTCGATCGGTTTTCCCGGCACCGCAGTCTGACCTGATCCGACCTGATCAGCCAGAGCGTTGTCCCGTTCGGTCAGCGGGACAACGCGCCGACCAACCGTTGATCCCCCCGCGCCGTTTTGGTCGCCACCGATCTGTGGAACGGCTGCGATGCGCGGCAGAGAGCGGTTGAGGTCTGTTTCATCACCCTCAACCGCGATGGGATTTTCTTCAGGCAAATCTTCCTTCGGCTCAAGCGCGGCAATTTCCGGCAAAGGCTCTGCTTCTGTACTTTCCGATTCAAAGTCAGGGGCCGGTTCCAACTCGGCAGCCTGGGATTGGTCCGGTTCCGGCTCGACAGACTCAGGCTGGGGCTGTTCGACAGGTACTTCTAGTGCAGCGACTTCCGGGGCTGGAGGGGCTGGGGGCTCCTCAATCAATTCGGGCTGCCCTTCGGCAATAGGTGTATCTGGCAAAACTGCAGGCGCTTGCGGCTGAACAGGTGCCTCACTCGTCACTGCCACCTCATCAGGTTCGACGACGGCTGCCTCTTCGACAACAGGCGCGGATTCGTTGACCTGCGGCTGATCATCCGGAGCCTCTTCAATTTCGGAAAGCCCTGCCAGCGTATCTGCTTGTTGATCGGTTGGTTCAGGCTCTGCCGCGGGCAAAGTGACCAAATCGGCATCTGCAATGGCTTCGGGCTTGTCTGCCTCGACCTCGGGTACTTCGCTTGGTGCAGGTTCGGGTGCAACATCCGCAACAACGGGTTTGCGCGACAGGGGCGTGGTTAGAGACAACGCCGCTCCCAACAGCATTATCACGACCGCACCTGCGATCATCCCTCCTAGAAATCCGCCCATTCTAATTGCCTTTCGACTAATTCCTGCTTCGATTGCCTGCGTCGTCTTCTGCGACACTCACCCGCAAGCGCGTATGGAACCGGATGTCCTCTTGACGCTGCCTCGCAAGCCTGAGCATGTATGTCCCGACATTATATCGCGGCTCGGGGCTGTATCGCCAGTCCCAAATGCCCAACCCGAGACAAGTGCCCAAATGCTGCTGCTGATCGACAACTACGACTCGTTTACCTACAATCTGGTACACTATTTAGGCGAACTTGGTGCCGAAATGGTCATTCGGCGAAATGACGCGCTGGATGTGCAAGAGGCCATGGCCATGAACCCGGCTGGAATCCTTCTTAGCCCCGGACCATGCGACCCGGATCAGGCCGGGATTTGCCTGGCGCTGACACAGGCAGCTGCTGAAACCCAGACCCCCTTGATGGGCGTTTGCCTTGGGCATCAGACCATCGGGCAAGCATTCGGCGGTGACGTTATTCGGTGCCATGAGATTGTGCACGGCAAGATGGGCACCATGCATCACACTGGGAAAGGTCTGTTCGCCGGGCTGCCTTCCCCCTTCGAGGCAACCCGGTACCATTCGCTGGTGGTCGACCGAACCACCCTGCCCGATTGCCTGGAAATCACAGCTGAGCTGGAAGATGGGACGATCATGGGCCTGCAACATAAGCAGCTGCCCATTCACGGCGTTCAGTTCCACCCGGAGTCGATTGCATCCGAGCACGGCCATGCCTTGCTCAAGAACTTCCTGTCCGAGATGAAAGTCCCCGCATGAGCGACGTATTAAAACCGCTGATCGGCACTGCTGCCGATCGGCCTTTGACGCGCGCCGAAGCCGAACAGGCCTTTGGCATCCTCTTCGATGGCGCCGCCACACCCAGCCAGATCGGCGGTTTGCTGATGGCGATGCGAACCCGAGGCGAGACGGTCGACGAATATGCGGCGGCGGCAGCAGTGATGCGGGCCAAATGTAACGCGGTCAATGCGCCAGGCGGCGCGATGGATATCGTCGGCACAGGTGGCGATGGAAAGGGAACGCTGAATATCTCTACCGCAACAGCCTTTGTCGTCGCGGGCGCTGGCGTCACAGTTGCAAAACACGGGAACCGGAACCTCAGTTCGAAATCCGGTGCGGCCGATGCGTTAGGCCAGATGGGTATCAACGTGATGGTCGGGCCAGAAGTCGTTGAAAAAGCGCTAAAAGAGGCTGGAATAGGCTTCATGATGGCCCCCATGCACCATCCGGCCATTGCCCACGTGATGCCAACACGTCAGGAACTTGGGACACGTACGATCTTTAACATTCTGGGGCCACTTACAAACCCGGCAGGAGTGAAACGGCAATTGACGGGCGCGTTCAGCCGAGAATTGATCCGTCCGATGGCCGAGACGCTTGGCGTGCTTGGTACCGAACACGCATGGCTGGTTCATGGGTCCGATGGCACCGACGAATTGACCATCACTGGTGTCAGCTGGGTTGCCTCATGGGAAAACGGCGGTGTGCGTGAGGTTGAACTGCATCCAGAAGATGCTGGCCTGCCAGTGCACCCGTTCGAGGACATTCTGGGCGGAACACCTGAAGAAAACGCTGTTGCCTTCCGCGCCCTGTTGGATGGCACTCCGTCCGCGTATCGGGACGCAGTCCTTTTGAACTCTGCCGCTGCACTGGTGGTGGCCGACGCTGCAAGCGACCTCAAGGACGGGGTCGAGAAGGCCGCGCACAGCATCGACAGCGGCGCTGCCAAAGAAAAAATCGCGGTTCTGGCCCGCATCACTCAGGAGGCCGCATGACCGAGACGGTTCTGGACAAGATCAAAGCATACAAGCTTGAGGAAGTCGCATTAGATAAGACCACTAAGTCTTTAAAAGATTTGGAGGATGAAGCCAAGTCTGCGTCTGAGGTGCGCGGTTTTGCGACAGCACTGACCGCCGCCGCGCGATCCGGCTATGGCCTGATCGCCGAGGTGAAGAAAGCAAGCCCCTCAAAAGGTTTGATCCGCCCGGATTTTGACCCTCCGGTACTGGCAAAAGCCTACGAAGATGGCGGCGCAACCTGTCTGTCGGTTTTGACGGACACGCCCAGCTTTCAAGGGGCCAAAGAATACCTGACGGCGGCCCGCGCAGCGACGTCATTGCCTGCGCTGCGTAAGGATTTCATGTACGACCCGTATCAGGTTGTCGAAGCTCGCGCTTTGGGCGCTGACTGTATTCTGATCATCATGGCCTCGGTCGAAGATGAACAAGCCGCCGAGTTGGAGCAAACGGCCTTTGACTGGGGCATGGATGTCCTGATCGAAGTGCATGACGAGGCCGAACTGGAACGCGCAACCAAGCTCAAAAGCAGTCTGATTGGAATAAATAATCGTAATCTCAAGACGTTTGAGACAACTCTTGATACAACGCGCAGGTTGTCAAAACTGGTGCCCGGCGATCGGACTATTGTTTGCGAAAGCGGTCTGAGCACGCCTGCCGACCTGGCCGACATCGCCCGCTATGGCGCACGGTCCTTCCTGATCGGCGAAAGCCTGATGCGGCAGGACAATGTCACTGCGGCGACGCGGAACTTGCTGGCTAACCCTTTGATCCCCGGAGTAATGTAATGTCGCTCACTCACTTTGACGCGCAGGGCCAAGCCCACATGGTGGATGTGTCCGATAAGGCGGTAACAGACCGGGTTGCCGTGGCGGCTGGGCACATCAAGATGGCGCAGGAAACCTTTGATTTAATATCAGAAGGGCGTGCAAAAAAGGGTGATGTGCTGGGCGTTGCACGTCTTGCTGGTATCATGGGCGCGAAAAAAACCCCTGACCTGATCCCGCTGTGTCATCCTTTGCCCGTGACCAAGGTGGCCGTCGAACTGACGTTGGACCCGGATCTGCCGGGCGTTCAGATTGAAGCGACCGTCAAGACCTCGGGTCAAACAGGTGTAGAGATGGAGGCGCTGACCGCGGCCTCGACCGCAGCCCTGACAGTTTACGACATGACCAAGGCTGTCGACAAAGCAATGGAGATCGGCGGCATAAAAGTCTTGCTGAAAGATGGCGGTAAATCAGGCCGTTACGAAGCGAAATGATCACTGTCGAAGACGCTCGGGCCCTTCTGTTTGGCCTGGTTGACCGCCTGCCTGCAGAAACCGTTTCACTCTCGCAAGCGGCCGGTCGGATTTTGGCGCAGGACGTTGCGGCCAAGCGCGATCAACCTCCGTTTGCGGCATCTTCGATGGATGGATACGCAGTCAAGTCATCCGAAGTCGAACTGCACGCAATGTTCAAAGTCATCGGCGAGGCCGCCGCTGGGCGCAGGTATTCCGGTCAAGTTGGCGCTGGTCAGGCAGTTCGCATTTTCACCGGAGCCCCCGTGCCAGACGGCGCGGATTTTGTCGTGATCCAAGAAGATACTGAACGCAGAGACGATCTTATTGCAATCACGGACATGCCCGGCGACAAGACCAACATTCGACCCAAGGGTGTTGATTTCAAATCCGGCACAACGATCTCTGCCCCTCGTCGCATCCGCCCCGAGGATGTGGCCCTTATGGCCGCAATGAACATCCCCGAGGTTCCCGTCGCCCGCAAGCCGATCGTTGCACTGATCTCGACCGGAGACGAATTGGTCATGCCGGGCGATACGCCCGGCCCTGACCAGATCATCGCGTCAAACACCTTTGGTCTCAAGGCGTTGCTAGAAGATGTTGGAGCGGAAGTCCGCATTCTGCCTATCGCGCGAGACACAGTCGCTTCGCTTGAAACAGCCTTTGATCTGGCAACAGGCGCTGATCTGGTCGTCACGATCGGAGGAGCCTCGGTCGGGGACTATGATCTGGTGTCGGACGTTTCCGCCAATCTCGGGATGGAGCGGTCATTTTACAAGATACGCATGCGTCCCGGAAAGCCGCTGATGGCCGGGCGGCTTGGTAAGGCTGCAATGGTTGGGTTGCCGGGAAACCCTGTTAGTGCAATGGTTTGCGGCTATCTCTTTTTAGTGCCGATGGTGCGCCGCATGGTGGGGCTGGCCGAGGCTTTGACGCCGTTCCAAACGGCTAAACTGGTTGCCCCGCTCGGCCAGAATGGTCCGCGCGAACACTATATGCGCGCCATTCTTGACAATGATGGCATACGGGCTTGCGACGATCAGGATAGCTCACTTTTAAGCGTCCTGGCGCAGGCCAATGCCTTGTTGGTACGGCAGCCGAATGATCCGGCGCGGCCTGCTGGCGATGAGGTCCTGTACCTACCGATTTAGCAAACGCTCAAATCCGTTGACACAAAACGTGAACATGCGTAGAACAAAAGAAAACGCATGACCGACGAGGTGTGAGCAATGCTGACCAAGAAGCAGTTGGATTTGTTGGAATTCATCCACAAACGTGTTCAAGCGGATGGTGTTCCCCCTAGTTTCGACGAAATGAAGGCCGCGCTGGACCTCAGATCCAAGTCCGGAATTCACCGTCTGATCACTGCGCTGGAAGAACGCGGATTTATCCGCCGACTTGCCCATCGGGCGCGGGCGATCGAAATCGTCAAACTGCCCGAAAGTCTTGGCGGCGAGCCGACAGCTGCCTTTAAGCCACGTGTGATCGAAGGCGACAAGCCCGAAGGGCCGCGACCGGCGAATTTCGAACCCGTTACCGTGGATGCCATGGAATTGCCAGTCATGGGCCGTATCGCGGCGGGTGTTCCGATTGAAGCGATCAGCCACGTTTCGCACCGCGTTGCTGTGCCGGGATCAATGGTTTCCGGCAAGGGCGAGCACTACGCGCTTGAGGTTCGGGGCGACTCGATGATCGATGCAGGCATAAATGACGGCGACGTCGTGGTGATCCGCGAGACATCGGTCGCAGACAACGGCGATATCGTAGTGGCACTTGTTGAAGATCAAGAAGCAACACTGAAGCGATACTTTCGCCGCGGTCATGCCATTGCGCTTGAGGCCGCGAACCCGGCTTATGAAACCCGCGTCTTGCCCGAAGACAAAGTCAAGGTGCAAGGCCGATTGGTCGGCCTGATCCGCAGCTACTGACCTTTTTGTGTCTGGCGGTCTTCGGCTTCCTCCGGGGACCACAATCTGCGACCGATGACCTCTACGCTGGTCGTTATTTTACCGTTCTGAAACGCCAGACTTCCGGTCTCCATCAATTTATCCGGGTCGAACAACACGCAATTTCCGCTTAGTACAACTGGCACAGCTGAGATAACAATCTGGCCTTCGTGGCACTCGGTAAAGCTACCTGCAGATCGCTTTCCGGTCAGGTGGATCACCTCCTGCCCCTTCCACACATATCTTTGGACAAGGTCGTCAGCTGGGGGCCATCGGTCGGCGGCTGTCTTCTGGTTCACACCATCGCCATCATTTTCCAACCATACTGTGGCGATGAACCCGCTGCCTTTCTCTTTGCTCAAGGCGCGCCCCTTGTCCGTCAAGACCCCGACCAATCCACCTGAATCCGCGACCAAGACATCGGGGCGTTCACCCTGACCCCATATGAACACGGCCGCGATACATGGTCCCAAACCAACCCATTTCGCGGACCCGTGCCACAAAACCGTCCACAACGCCCCCAAAGCGAACAGTGGCAATACATAGTAAGGCGGGCTGACGATATAGCCTTGCGCTCCATCCAGGTTTGATACGGTCTCAGCAACCAGCAATATCCACTCTAACCCAAGGCCCATAACGGCGAGCGCGACCCAGTCCAGACCAAACGGTGCCAACAGGGCTGCAACGACGGCTGCAGGAACAACGACGGTCCCCATCACAGGGACTGACAACATGTTAGCCAGCAAGCCATAATGGGACATGGTATTGAAATGTGCAGCTCCGATCGGTGCCGTCGCAAGCCCTGCGATGGCAGACGACATCAGCAATCCAATCACTGGCTTTAACCATTTCGGCCCCGGAACCGGGCCAGCATTTCGCAACGCACCAAACACCGCCACAAGCGCCGTGGTTGCCGCGAAGGACATTTGAAAACCCGGGCTCAAGAGGGATTCCGGCCGCAGGATCAAAACGATCAACGCGGCCACGGCGACCGCGCGCAATGAGATTGCCCGCCGGTCGACTAAAATCGCACCCAGCATCACGGTGGCCATGACAAAGGCGCGTTCGGTTGCCACGTTTCCGCCAGACAGCAGCAGATACAGCGTCGCGGCAATAAGTGCACCAACCGCCGCGATCTTTCGGACCGAGACCCTAAGCGCGATGGCAGGAATCGCCGATAAAGCAACGCGGCACAGCAGATAAACAAAACCGGTCAGTAGCCCCATATGCAGACCGGAGATCGCCAATAAATGCGCCAAGTTCGACGCCCGCAAAGACGCAAGCGTTTGTTGCCCCATTCCGCTTCGATCCCCTGTCGTTACTGCGGCGGCGAACCCTCCGGTCTCTCCGGGTAACACTGCACGGACATGTTCGGACAATGCCAGCCTTAACGCGGTGATGCGGACGCCCGCCGGATTCGGACCCGAAACCGTCAGAACAGGAACGCGGGTGTAACCGACCGCACCTAAACCCTGAAACCAAGCATGACGCCGGAAATCAAACCCGCCGGGCTCGACCGGGCCTTGTGGCGGAGACAGGTGACCGGTGGTCATGATCCGCTGTCCTGGCACAAGTGAAGCATCACCGCCATGCAAAGATAGCCGGACGCGCTGCGGTCTGCGATCTATTGGTACGTCCCCTACTCGCACCCGATCCAGCGTCACCCGCAGCGCATCCGACGCAGAGCGGTCAATGGCAACGACCCGCCCCTCGACCGGGCCGTAGTAACGCCATGACAAGACCGGCTCTGCCACCGTATGGGCGCGGGCTCCTGCAAGGATAAACCCCGCACACACAAGCGCCCCCCCGATTGCCAACGACGCCCAGCCTGGCCGCATCCAGCGCGCAGCAGCCAAAGCTGCCATACCCGCGGCGAGAACGCCGACATAGACTTGCCATTCCGGCTCAGACCGCAAACCGAAGTACAGGCCGATTCCGATCGCAAGACAGACCGGAGACCATTGAAACAGGTAACCTGTCTGGTTCAGCAAAGCGGCCTCGACCCGGGCCAGAACACGCATGGTTGCCCCCGTCTCTCAGCCTCGTTAGACAGGCGTCAAACTATGCCCGACACGGTTACCAAAAGGTTAATCCAAACAATGTCCGATCAGGTCGTCACCCGTTTCGCCCCCTCGCCCACCGGTTTTCTGCATATCGGCGGCGCCCGCACCGCGCTGTTCAACTGGCTCTATGCCCGTGGTCGCGGTGGCAAGTTCCTGCTGCGGATCGAGGATACGGACCGCGAACGCTCTACCCCCGAGGCGACGGCAGCCATTCTGCAGGGTATGGCGTGGCTGGGTCTTGACCATGATGGCGATGTCGTCAGCCAGTTCGAAGGAGCCGCCCGTCATGCTGAGGTCGCCCATCAACTGCTGGCCGAGGGCAAAGCGTACAAGTGCTTTGCGACGCAAGAAGAAATCGCCGCCTTCCGTGACCAAGCGAAGGCCGAGGGCAAATCAACCCTGTTCCGCAGCCCTTGGCGCGACGCTGACGCAGCGACCCACCCCGACGCGCCTTTCGTGATCCGCATCAAGGCCCCGCAGGACGGAGAGACGGTGATCCGCGATCAGGTTCAGGGGGACGTGACCATCCGCAATGATCAGTTGGACGACATGATCCTTCTGCGTTCGGACGGGACGCCGGTCTATATGCTGGCCGTTGTAGTGGACGATCACGATATGGGCGTCACCCATGTGATCCGGGGCGACGACCACCTGAACAATGCAGCGCGCCAGATGATGATCTATCAGGCGATGGGCTGGGATGTTCCCGTCTGGGCGCACATCCCGCTCATTCACGGGCCCGATGGCAAGAAACTGTCGAAACGCCACGGCGCGTTGGGCGCTCAGGAATACCAGGCTATGGGTTATCCGGCGGCCGGGATGCGCAACTATCTGGCGCGTCTGGGCTGGAGTCACGGCGACGACGAGTTCTTTACCGACGCGCAGGCGAAAGAATGGTTCGATCTGGACGGAATCGGCAAAAGCCCGGCCCGTTTCGATCTGAAAAAACTGGAAAACCTGTGCGGTCAGCATATTGCCGTCGCCGATGATGCCGCATTGCGGCAGGAAATCGAGGCGTATCTGGCCGCGGCTGACCTACCTGCGCTGATAGAAACACAATCCAGTGATCTGGAACGTGCGATGTATTGCCTCAAGGATCGGGCGCGCACATTCCCCGAACTGCTTGAAAAGGCTCATTTTGCCCTGACTTCCCGCCCTATTCAACCGGATGAGAAAGCGGCCAAGGCGCTTGACTCAGTATCCGACGGTATACTGATTGAATTGACGCCGCAGTTGCAAAGTGTTAGCTGGACGCGAAGCGAACTGGAGGACGCCCTGAATTCCTTTGCGGAAGCACAAGGCATCAAGTTCGGCAAGCTGGCGGGGCCGTTGCGCGCCGTTCTGGCAGGCCGCGCGGTGACACCTTCGGTTTTTGATATGATGCTGGTGCTTGGGCGGGATGAAACCCTGGCACGGCTTTCTGACGCAGCGACCTGAGTAAAAGGTTCACATTTGGGTAACGCTGCTCCGCTAACACCCGGTTTGCGCGATTGCGCGCATCCGTTGCCCGCAGGATCGGACAGCGATCCATACTGCGCATGATTGAGGAAGGGACACTATGACCGACAGCAACAAATCAGCCACTCTATCACTTAATGGCGAAACTTATGAGCTGCCGATTCATTCACCGACCGCTGGGCCTGACGTGATCGACATCCGTAAGCTATACGGAACGGCAGGTGTATTCACATATGACCCCGGCTTTACGTCGACCGCCAGCTGTGACAGCACCATCACCTATATCGACGGCGAAAAAGGCGAACTGCTGCACCGGGGTTACCCGATCGACCAGCTGGCCGGCAAATCCCACTTCCTCGAGGTTTGCTACCTGCTGCTATACGGAGAGCTGCCGACCGCGCCGGTTCTGGAAAAATTCGAATCCACCATCACCCGCCACACCATGCTGCACGAGCAGATGCAGTATTTCTATCGCGGCTTCCGTCGCGATGCGCACCCGATGGCGATCATGGTGGGTGTTGTCGGCGCGATGTCGGCTTTCTACCACGATTCCACCGATATCTCGGACCCGCATCAGCGCGAGGTAGCCTCGCACCGTCTGATCGCCAAGATGCCGACCATCGCGGCTTGGGCCTACAAGTACCACACTGGTCAGCCCTTCGTGTATCCGCGCAACGATCTGGACTATGCGTCGAACTTCCTGCGCATGTGCTTCAGCGTTCCGGCCGAAGAATATGAGGTCAACCCGATCCTCAGCCGTGCGATGGACCGCATCTTTACCCTGCACGCAGATCACGAGCAAAACGCCTCGACCTCGACCGTGCGTCTGGCGTCCAGCTCGGGTGCCAACCCGTTTGCCTGTATCGCGGCTGGCATCGCCTGCCTGTGGGGTCCGGCGCACGGTGGCGCAAACCAAGCATGTCTGGAGATGCTGGAAGAAATCGGCAGCGTTGATCGCATCCCCGAATTCATCGCCCGCGCCAAGGACAAGGACGATCCGTTCCGCCTGATGGGCTTTGGCCACCGCGTCTACAAGAACTTTGACCCGCGCGCCAAAGTGATGAAACAGTCCGCCGACGAAGTGCTGGATCTGTTGGGCATCGAAGACAACCCGAAACTGCAGGTTGCCAAAGCGCTGGAAAAGCAGGCCCTAGAAGACCCGTATTTCGCCGAGAAAAAGCTGTTCCCGAACGTGGACTTCTATTCGGGTATCATCCTCGAGGCGATGGGCTTCCCGACCTCGATGTTCACGCCGATCTTTGCCCTGTCGCGCACCGTGGGCTGGGTTAGCCAGTGGAAAGAGATGATCGCCGACCCCCAGAACAAGATCGGCCGTCCGCGCCAGCTGTATCTGGGCGAGACCACTCGCGACTATGTGGATATCGAAAACCGCTGATTGCGGGTACAGATTGCAGAACGCCCCGGACCGGTTCCGGGGCGTTTTTCGTTAGAACAAAGCCAATTGGTCGCCCGCCTGCGGTGGCCTCGTGAACAGGTCCAGACGCAACGCCGGGGTGCGCGAGGCCAGCCCCAACCGTTTGACCGCCACGGTAAATCGTTTCGCAATCAGCGCGGCGTATTCGCCCTCACCGCGCATCCGATGCCCCCAGCGCGGGTCATAGTCGCGGCCCCCATGCATCTCTCGCAGTTTCGACATGACTTTCTCCGCGCGGGCCGGTTCATGATCTGCCAACCAATGCTGCCACAGCTCGGACACTTCTCGTGGCAGACGCAGCATGATCCAGCTGGCCGCATCGGCACCTGCGTCGCGCCCGGCCTCAAGCAGCTGTTCAAGCTCATGATCCGTCAAGCCGGGGATCAGAGGCGAGGTCATGACCCGCACCGGTACCCCTGCCTCGGTCAGCCGCCGTATGATCGCCAGACGCCGCCGGGGCGAAGGGGCACGAGGCTCCATCCGGCGCGACAGGCCGGCGTCCAACGTTGTCAGGGAAATCCCCACCCGTACCAGCCCCTTGGCTGCCATGGGGGCCAGAAGGTCCAGATCACGCTCGATCAAAGCACCTTTGGTGACGATTCCGACCGGGTGCTGAAAATCGCTTAAGACTTGCAGGCAATCCCTTGTGACAGAGCGTGTTTTTTCGACCGGTTGGTAAGGGTCAGTATTGGTGCCCAACGCCACTGTGGCCACCTTGTAGGATTTCGAGGACAGTTCCCTCCGCAGCACCTCGGCCGCGTTGGGCCGGGCGATCAGGCGTGTTTCAAAATCCAGCCCCGGCGACAGACCGAGATAGGCATGGGACGGCCGCGCAAAGCAATAAACACACCCGTGTTCGCATCCTCGATACGGGTTGATCGAGCGATCAAACGGCAAATCGGGCGACCGGTTGTAGGTTATGATGCTACGCGCGACCTCGTCGCGCAACTCGGTGCGCAATGGCGGTAGATCATCGTCCTCGGGCCATCCATCCGCGCAGCGTTCAGTGGTAAACGCTTCGAACCGACCAGCAGCATTTGTAGCGACACCTCGGCCCCGGATTTGCGCGTCAGTCATATTTGTTCTCTTTATGTTCCCCCTGCGGGTATACGCGCCATGCGCGGTTCAGGCAAGCGCCCCTCGTCTTACGTGTTGATTTCAAAATCGCTTGGCCAAACATGCCGGAATTGAACCGAATGCAGGATCATCTTGCAGATTATGACGTCGAGTTGATCAATATTTTGACGTATAGGTCGGTCTCGGAACCGCCAAGGTCGCAATCGTCACAGTCTAAATGCGACGTTTTGGCCAAAACGAAAAAAATGCCACCAATGGGCGCCAAGCCCGAACAGCTCTAGGGAAACACCCAATGTCCGATGAAGAAGACATCGTCCTGTCCGAACTGAATGACGAGGAATTGGTCGAACAGATGTTCGACGATCTTTACGACGGTTTGAAGGAAGAAATCGAAGAAGGTGTGAACATCCTGCTGGAACGCGGATGGACCCCCTATGACATTCTGACCAAGGCGCTGGTTGGCGGCATGACCATCGTGGGCCATGACTTCCGCGACGGCATCCTTTTTGTTCCCGAAGTGCTGCTGGCCGCAAACGCGATGAAGGGCGGCATGTTCATCCTGAAACCGCTGCTGGCCGAAACCGGCGCGCCGCGCGTTGGCAAGATGGTGATCGGCACCGTCAAGGGCGACATCCACGACATCGGCAAAAACCTAGTGTCGATGATGATGGAAGGCGCCGGTTTTGAGGTCGTCGATATCGGCATCAACAACCCGGTCGAGAACTACCTGGAAGCACTGGAAACCGAAAAGCCCGACATTCTGGGCATGTCGGCCCTGCTGACAACCACCATGCCGTACATGAAAGTCGTGATCGACACTCTGGTCGAGCAAGGATTGCGCGAAGACTACATCGTACTGGTCGGTGGCGCTCCGCTGAACGAAGAGTTCGGAAAAGCCATTGGTGCTGACGCATATTGCCGCGATGCGGCCGTCGCCGTTGAGACCGCGAAAGACTTCGTGTCGCGCAAGCACAACCAACTGGCGGGCTGATCAGACGGACATCTGAATTCAGGGCCGTCCGGCAACGGGCGGCCCTTTTCGTTTACATCTAAGGCGCAGGAACCAAGCCATGCCGCAGGACAATCTGCCAGACGATGCAAGCTTGACGACGGACGGATTCGAGTCCGCTGCGCAAGGGCAAATTCTGTTGTTGGCTTGCGGCGCGCTGGCACGCGAGATTCTGGACCTGAAGAACCGCAATGGTTGGGACCATATGGACCTGACCTGCCTGCCAGCCATCTTACATGTCCACCCCGAGCGGATCACCCAAGCCGTGCAGGATGCAATCACCAAGCATCGCACGCAGTACGACACGATCTATGTGGTCTATGCCGATTGCGGTACCGGCGGCCTGCTGCAAAACGCGTGTGCAGAATTAGGCGTCGAGATGGTCAAAGGCCCGCATTGCTATTCATTTTTTGAAGGCAATGATGTTTTCGACGCACGCGGCGAGGACGAAACCACCGCCTTCTACCTGACCGATTTTCTGGCACGCCAGTTTGACGCCTTTGTTTGGAAGCCGCTGGGCCTGGACCGGCATCCTGAATTGCGCGACATATATTTCGGCAACTACACGAAACTGGTCTATCAGGCTCAGACTGACGACCCGTTGCTGACGAAACGCGCTCAGGAATGCGCCGACCGCCTTGGTCTGGCATTCGAAAGGCGTTTCACCGGATATGGCGATCTCGAGTCGACGTTAACAGATTGGGCCAATCGCACCTGAGTTACGTCACGCGTTCTCTTGCGCAACTTCGCGAATACGCTCGATCATCGCCCGCAGACCATTGGACCGCTGCGCTGAGAGGTGGTCGTTCAGGCCCAATCGCGCCAATTCTGCGCTGGCGTCAACCTTGGCAACCTCGGCAACCGGCACGCCATTGTACAAAGCCCGCAAGACCGCGATCAGGCCGCGCACGATCAGCGCGTCGCTGTCTCCGTCAAACCTAAATACTCCAGCTTCGATAACCGGATGCAGCCAGACCTGACTGGCGCAGCCATGAACCTTGGTTGCGGGAACTTTCAGCGCGTCCTCAAGGGGTTCCATAGCCTTGCCCTGCTCAATGACATGGCGATAGCGGTCTTCCCAGTCTTCCAGAAACTCGAAATCCTCGACGATGTCTTCAAAGGCAGGCGTTGCCATATCCCTGCGGTCCTTTCATTGCGGTCACAATCGTGACCTATGCCTCTGCCCCCTGCCTGTCCAGCCCCAGCGTGGGTTTTCAAAGCAGGGAATTTGCGTTAGGCCAGTTCAGGAAATACCGGTCAGAGCTTTAAATCCATGCAAAAAACACTGTCTGTTCTTTTGGTCGCCACGCTAACACTGTCGGCTTGTAGCGGATGGCGCGAGTCGCGTGTAAATCCGACCAACTGGTTTGGGTCCAGCACGCCCGCGCCTGCACCGACACAGACTTTGGCCAATGACCCAAACGCACTGGTGCCCCAACAGCGTGAAGGCGCCGGCCTATTCAGTCGGCCAGACCCCGTGGACAACAGCGTTGCTATTGCGCGCGTTGATGAGCTGAGGATCGACCCAACACCCGGGGGTGCGATCATTCTGGTCACAGGCGTCGCCGCACGTCAGGGCGCCTATGATGCCCGACTCGTTCGTGTTGAAAGTGAAGAAAACCAGAAGAATGGCGTACTGGAATATACCTTCCGCGTTTCGTATCCGGCCACAGCAACCAATCAAGGCTCTGAACGTTCACGTCAGGTGTTGGATGCAATCAACGTGTCACAAGACGATCTGCAAGGCATCCGTCTGGTTCGCGTAGTCGGTCAGGAAAATGCTCTGGAATCGCGGCGGCGCTAAGTCGGCTACAACGACACAACCTTGACCGATTGGCCCTTGGCTGCCAAGGCGATCTTACCTTCGCACAGTTTAAGGGCGTCTTCGCCAAACACCTCGAACCGCCAACCTGACATCGCAGGCAGGTCACGCTCGCCCGCCGCGATCTGATCCAACTCCGAGCTGGTGGCGATCAATTTTGCTGCCACGCCCGAACTTTCGGTCTTGGACTTTAGCAATACCCGCAGCAGATCGGCCAACGCCGGATTGACCTTTAGCTTGTCGCGGCTGTTATCAACACGCGGCATCTGGTCAGGCGGGCAATTCACACCCTTTTTAACGGCCGCCAGAATACCTTCGGCAATCGCACCTTTGCGCGCCTCGCGAAGCAACAAACGCGAGCCACCAAGATCAGACGGGGATTTCGGCTTGGTCGAGGCCAACTCGATCAGCGCGTCGTCCTTGAACACACGGCTGCGGGGTACGTTGTTTTCTTGCGCATAGGCCTCACGAAACTGGGCCAACTCACGTACCACAGCCAAAAACTTGGCCGAGTTCGTTCGTGTCTTAACCCGTTTCCACGCATCTGCCGGGCGGATATCATAGGTTTCGGGGTGGGTCAGTGTGCGCAGTTCTTCCGCAACCCAATGGCTGCGTTCCGTTTTAACCAACTCTTTCGCCAGATGTTCGTAGATCTGTCGCAGGTGGGTCACATCAGCCAAGGCATAGGTCTTTTGCGCATCCGACAACGGACGGCGAGACCAGTCGGTGAAGCGCGAGGTCTTGTCCAAACCCTGCTTGCAAATCTTGCGCACCAACGTTTCATAACCGACCTGCTCTCCGAAGCCGCAAACCATCGCGGCAACTTGGGTATCGAACAGGGGCGTCGGGAACACATTTGCTTCAACCCAGAAGATCTCAAGATCCTGGCGGGCCGCGTGAAAAACCTTTACCACACCCTCGTTTCTGAACAGTTCGTACAGAGGCTCAAGCGACAATCCCTCAGACAGTGGATCGACAAGCACTGCGCTGTTCTCGTCCGAAGATGGCACCGCCAATTGCACCAGACAGAGTTTCGAATAATACGTCCGCTCGCGCAGGAATTCGGTGTCGATCGTAACGTAGTCGTGGTTTGCAGCGGCCTCGCAGAATTCGGCCAGCTCTTGCGTCGTTGTCAGGGTCTTCATGCGCGGTGGTGTTCTTGCTCTTGTTTTTCGTCGTAGCCCGTCGCTTTTGTGCCGTTCAGGGCGATAGCCCAGACCATAGGCCGAATAACACTGGCGTGTAAATCACTCTGCGGCGATCAGGGCAGCAACACAGGTGTGTGGTCGCCAGAGCTAAAGCGGCGCAACACGGCTGGATAGAGCTTATGTTCCCACACCAGAACCCGTGCCGCCAGAGTCGTAGGTGTGTCGTTTGGCTCAATCTGCAAACGGGCTTGGCCAAGGATCGGACCGTCATCCAATGCCGCCGTTACCTCGTGAACCGAACATCCATGTTCCTCATCGCCTGCCTCGATCGCGCGGGCGTGCGTGTTCAGGCCCTTGTATTTCGGCAACAGTGACGGGTGGATATTCAGCATCCGCCCCTGAAAGCGCGATACGAAACCACCGGTCAGAACCCGCATGAATCCGGCCAAACAGACGATGTCAGGCTGCGCGGCCTCAAGCGGTTTCAGCAGCTCTGCCTCGAACGCAGCGCGGTCGCCTTTGAACGGGCGATGATCGACCGAAGCCGTCGGGATGCCCCGTTCGGCGGCCTTGACCAGCCCCCCGGCCTGCGCGTCATTGGACAGCACCAGACAGGGTCGCGCGGGGTGGTCGCCGGTCATGGAATCGACCAGCGACACCATATTGGACCCCCCGCCCGAGATCAGGATGGCAACGCGCTTATGGCTCACAGCAGTTTGCCAGTGTAGGCTACACCGGGCGCATCAGTGACAGAGCCGATGCGCGAGACGCTCTCGCCCGCCTCGGTCAAAAGAACGGCCAGATCTTCGGCGCGGTCTTCGGCGCAAACCACGATCATGCCAATGCCACAGTTGAAGGTCTTGAGCATCTCAGTCTCGGCAATCCCGCCGGTCTCGGCCATCCAGCGGAAGACGGGCGGCAAATCCCAGGCGTTCAGGTCGATCCCGGCACCCAGCCCTTCGGGCAAGACACGCGGCAGGTTTTCTGTCAGACCGCCACCGGTGATATGGGCCAGCGCATGCACGCCCCCGGCCCTTATCGCTTGCAGTGCCTGTTTGACATAAAGACGCGTGGGCGTCAGCAGTGCCTCACCCAGCGTACCGTCGCTGAACGGCGATGCGGCATCCCAGCCGAGCTCCGAAATCTCGACCAGTTTGCGCACCAGCGAATAGCCGTTGGAATGCACCCCATTCGACGCCAGACCCAGCAGTACATCGCCCTGCTGCACGCCTGCGGGCAGATGCGCGCCACGCTCCATCGCGCCGACCGAGAACCCGGCCAGATCGAAATCGCCATCGGGGTACATGCCCGGCATTTCCGCCGTCTCACCACCGATCAGGGCACAGCCGGACTGCACACAGCCCTCGGCGATGCCTTCGATGATCCGCGCGGCAGTATCCGTGTCCAGCTTGCCGGTGGCGAAGTAGTCGAGGAAAAACAGCGGCTCGGCGCCCTGACAGATCAGGTCGTTGACGCACATGGCCACCAGATCAATGCCCACACCATCAACCACGCCGGTATCAATAGCGATACGCAGTTTGGTGCCCACACCATCGGTCGCGCCCACCAGAATAGGATCGGTGTATCCAGCATCTTTCAGGTCGAACAGAGCGCCAAACCCGCCCAGCCCGCTCATCACGCCCGAGCGGTTGGTCCGCTTGGCCGCAGGTTTGATCCGGTCGACCAGCGCGTTGCCTGCATCAATATCAACACCCGCGTCCGCATAGGTGATTCCGTTCTTGCCCGCTGTCATGGCCAACCCCTTATGAATGGTTCCCGCGCGGGTTAGTCGATTGTGGCCGTCGTTGCAACGGTCAGGCTTGACGCGGGCGTTCACCGTGATACTCAAAGCGCTCAGGCGGGCCTGTAGCTCAATTGGTTAGAGCAGAGCGCTCATAACGCTTTGGTTGCGGGTTCAAGTCCTGCCGGGCCTACCAAATTACCGTCCTATGATGATATCCGCGCTGAGCCCACCCAGGCGTTCACTTTTCCCAAGCCGCAAAACACCCCCGTGTGCGCGGGCAATATCCGCAACAATTGCAAGCCCCAGACCAACACCGCTGCCCTGATTCTGGTTGCGCGCCGGGTCAAGGCGCGAGAACGGTTTCACGGCCTCGGTGCGCTGTTCTGGCGGAATGCCCGGCCCATCATCTTCAACCCTGATACGCAGAGATTTAGGGGTAACGGACAAGCTAACCTCAGCTCGGTTTCCGTATCGAACAGCATTTCCGATCAGATTTTCGACCGCCCGGCGGATCGACGTTGGACGCAACATGGCGGTACCCGAGCCTTCGGTTGCGACAAGTTCAGCGGTGTGACCGGCCCGTTGGGCGTCGTTGACGATCTGTTTCAACAACTCAGACGGATCCACCTGTTCGGGCGCGCCTTCCGCCGCACCGCGTGAAAAGTCGAGAAACGCGTCCAGCAGCAGCTGCATTTCGTCCACGTCTTTTTGCAACGGCGTGGCTTCATCTTCGGGCAACATCGACAGCCCCAGTTTCAGACGGGTCAAGGGAGTGCGCAGATCGTGGCTGACACCTGACAACATCATGGTGCGCTGTTCCATTTGCCGCTCGATTCGGGCGCGCATATCGAGAAAAGCGTTTCCAGCGGCTCTGACCTCAATTGCGCCTCCGGGCGCGTACGGCACGACCCTGCCGCGGCCAAACGCCTGGGCTGCATCAGCCAACCGTGTAATCGGGCGCAGTTGGTTGCGCATATACAAGAACGATATCGACGTCATGATGACCGCGAAAAACACCATCGTCACAATCAACTGGTGCGGGGCAGCCGGAGACAAGCGTCGCCGATCCATTGTAAGCTGCAACAATCCCAAATCGGTATTCAAATATAGGCGCGCCTCATCCCCGCTGGGCAGCGCAATTGCCACCAGATTGGGTAGAAAGGTATGCAAATCGGAATCGACCTGCGGCGCAATGAAGTCGTACCAGCGACGGTAGCCAACTTCGGGGCGTTCATTGATGCCAAGAAAACGCACCTTCATCTCAAGCGCGCTCAGATCAGGCCGAATCTCGGCCATGGCTTGCTGCTGGGTCTCGGCATCCTGCATCGTCGCAAGCACAAGCATCACCTCTCGGGAAGCCGTGCGTGTCATCTGCGCAGTCACGTCTTCAAGGTGTTTCTGCAAAAAGGCGATGCCAACAACGAGCAACAGCACGATCACTGGCAGAACCAGTATCAGGGCCGCTCGCGCATAAAGACTGCGCGGCATATAGGGTTTGAGCCATGCACTCGACATGCGCTAAACCTAACGGGCTGATCGGACAAGAGAAAGAGCGCAGAATGCAGGCCCCCGATGATTTCAACCCACCGCCCGGCCAAGCGGTCGAATTGCAAGCCGGGCTTAGACGCATTCTGGCGCCGAACCCGTCGCCGATGACGTATCGCGGGACGAATACCTATTTGCTGGGCACAAAGGATTGCGCGATCATCGACCCCGGACCGATGAGCGAGACACATCTGGACGCGATTCTATCCGCCCTTCAAGCGGGTCAACGCATAAGCCATATCATCGTCACGCATACCCATCTGGATCACTCTCCGCTCGCCGCTCCATTGGCGCGGCGCACCGGCGCGCCGATTCTGGCTTTTGGGGGTCCCGAAGCTGGACGCAGTACGGTGATGGCGGACCTGGCACAACAGGGGCTGGCTGGCGGCGGCGAAGGAATCGATACCGCCTTTCGTCCAGATATCGAACTCGCCGATGGCGAAATCATCGAAGGTGACGAGTGGCAGCTAGAGGTCATTCATACCCCGGGGCACTTGGGCAACCACATCGCTTTGGGCTGGGGTGATACCTGTTTCACCGCCGATCATGTTATGGGATGGGCCAGCTCATTGGTGTCACCCCCGGACGGAGATCTGACGGACTTTATGCAAGCCTGTCACCGTCTGCGCGACCGCACTTGGTCAACCTTTCACGCAGGACACGGTGCTCCTATCACTGACCCAGCTGCGCGGTTGGATTGGCTGATACAGCATCGCCTGACACGCGAGGCACAGATTCTGGGTGCGCTTGCCGATCAACCCGGCACGGCGAGACAATTGGCCGAGCGAATCTACATCGAAACTCCCAAAGCGCTGCTTCCTGCCGCCGAACGTAACGTGTTCGCTCATTTGGTAGATTTAACTGTCAGATCAATGGCTTATCCGAAGGGAAACCTGGCTGTAGAAGCCGAATTCCATCGAATTGCATGATCAGAAAAATTTTTCGTTATTTCGGGTCTTTCCCCTCTGGACGGCAATTTTCGGGGTTGCTATACGGCCTTCAGTTCCGGCGTAGCTCAGCGGTAGAGCAGTTGACTGTTAATCAATTGGTCGTAGGTTCGATCCCTACCGCCGGAGCCAAATCCCCTTCGAAGGCACACTGATTTGGCATGAAACGATCGTCGTCCTGCGGTCGAGTTTTTTTCGTCAAAAAAACTTCCCTCTCCCCTCTGGACGGCAGAGATTGTGATTGCTATACGGCGCGAACCGTTCCGGCGTAGCTCAGCGGTAGAGCAGTTGACTGTTAATCAATTGGTCGTAGGTTCGATCCCTACCGCCGGAGCCATTCTCTCTAGTTCTGCAGACCTAAGCTGTCAGTGCGTTTTCAAAATCTGCGCGCAGGTTGCGTTTAAGCACCTTTCCCGTCGCGTTCAGCGGCAGTGCATCGACAAAGACCACCTTGTCCGGCACCTGCCATTTGGCAATCTTACCGTCAAAAAACGCCAACAGCTCATCTTCACTTGGGTCTTGGCCTTCAGCCTTGACCGCAACAAGTAAAGGACGTTCATCCCATTTCGGGTGGGGAACGCCGATGACGGCAGCCGTAGCAAGTTTGGGATGAGCCACGGCGATGTTTTCCAGCTCAACCGAGCTGATCCACTCGCCACCCGACTTGATGATGTCTTTGGATCGGTCCCGAATGGTCATGTAACCGTCTGGGTCCAGCGTGGCGACATCGCCAGTAGCAAACCAACCATCCTGCAGCAGATCATCATCCTGCATCTGGAAATAGTTATCCAAAACCCAATGGCCGCGAACCATCAGGTCACCTTGCGTTTCCCCATCATTTGGAAGTTCGTTCCCGTCATCGTCCACGATCTTCAGTTCGACCCCATAACACGGGCGTCCCTGGCTTTCGCGCAGCTTGTGTTGTTCTTCGATTGGCAGGTTACCATGCTTTGCCAAGGGATAATTCGCGGTTCCAAGCGGGCTCATTTCGCTCATGCCCCAAGCATGAACCGTGTCCACGCCATAGGTTTCGCGGAATGTCTCAATCATCGACGGTGGGCACGCGGCGCCGCCGATCACAGTGCGTTCAAGGCTGTCCAACTTGCTGCCCGATTTCTGTGCATAGGCCAACAAGCCCTGCCAGATCGTCGGAACCCCCATAGCAAGCGTCACACCATAAGCGTCGATCAGCTTGACCAATGCTTCACCATGCAGATCCGGCCCAGGCAGAACCATGCGAGACCCCGACATGGCACAAGCATAGGGTGAGCCCCACGCGTTCACATGGAACATCGGCACTACAGGCATAACCACATCCATCGCCGAATACCCGATCACGTCGCGCGTGTTCGAACCAAAACTATGCAAAACAGTCGAGCGATGGGAATACAGCACCCCTTTGGGGTTTCCGGTCGTGCCAGAGGTGTAACACAGGCTGGATGCAGTGTTTTCGTCAAAACTCGGCCATTCGAAGCCCGCATCGCCTGTCTCGATCAGCTCGTCATAAAACTGCACGCCGGGGACTTGGGCAATCACATCCTCGTTTCGCGGTCCCATCAGAACAAAGTGTTTGACCTCGGTCAGATGGTCCTTCAGCGCCGCGACCAGAGGAATAAAGGTCGCGTCGAAGAACAGCACACGGTCCTGCGCGTGGTTGATGATGTAAGTCAGCTGTTCAGGGAAAAGGCGGGGGTTGATCGTATGACAGACAAACCCGGCACCAGAGGTTCCATAATAGATTTCAAGATGCCGACGATTGTTCCATGCCAGTGTACCGATCCGCGCTTGAGGCTCTAGCCCCAGTGCCGTCAGCGCCGACGCCAGCTTGCGCGCGTTCTTGGACACTTGTGACCAGTTGCTTTCAGTCACCGACCCGTCTGTCTCGACCGAGATGATCTCGGTCTGGCCGTGGTACCGATCCGCGTGCACAATGAGCGACGAGATCAGCAGCGGCTGCGTCATCATTTGTCCTAGCATGGACATCCTCCCTTTATTGATACCGCTTCTTGTCGGCGGCATCACATATTAGCTCGGCCAGTTGAAAGACCAAGTGATTGGGAAAACCCTGCCAAGCAATCCATTGCCTTACAACATGTTTGTGCGCCCGCACGGCGGCAAGCAGAGGGTTACTCAGCCCGGTGTCGCAACGCGTATTCGACCAATGCGGCAGTCGAACCATCTTTTCCAGCGGTGTCTTCCTCTCCGTCCACGATCGGACCCAGCGAGGTCGCAAGCTCTTTACCCAGTTCGACACCCCATTGATCGAACGAGTTGATACCCAGCAGAACACCTTCGACAAATACACGGTGTTCATAAAGCGCAATGATCTGACCAAGCACAAACGGTGTAAGCTGCGGATAGATCAACGTGGTCGACGGACGATTACCGGGAAAGACACGGTGGCGCGCCTGACGTTCTAGCTCCGCCCCGTCCAGCCCCTTGGCGGCCATCCGGTTTCGCGCCTCCTCCAAGGATCGACCTCGCATTAATGCCTCGGATTGCGCCAGACAGTTGGACAGCAACAAGCGATGATGATGGGCCAATTCAGGCTCGTGTCCTTGGGCTGCGACCATGAACTCGCACGGGATCACATCGGTGCCTTGGTGGATCAGTTGGTAAAAGGCATGCTGACCGTTGGTTCCGGGTTCCCCCCAGACCACAGGCCCCGAGGGTACATCCAAGGTTGAACCATCCATCGCGACGGATTTGCCGTTCGACTCCATCTCAAGCTGTTGGAAATAGGCGGGCAGACGCAGAAGACGTTGATCATAGGGCAAAACCGCTCGGCTGGCGTGCCCCTGCACTTGCCGATGCCATATACCCACAAGGGCCAGCATCACCGGCATATTCTCGATCCAATCGGCGGCTCGGAAATGAACGTCCATCGACTGAGCGCCGCGCAGGAATGCGTCAAACGCGTTCGATCCCACGGCGATCATCACCGGCAAGCCCACCGGCCCCCAAACCGAGTATCGCCCGCCGACCCAATCGGCAAACCCGAACACGCGCTCTTCGGGAATGCCAAAGGCCCGGGTTTTGTCCATGGCGCTTGAGACGGCAGCGAATTGGCGTGCCGGATCGCCGCCCCCCTCGGACATCCAAGCCCGTGCCGTACGGGCATTGGTCATGGTTTCGATCGTTGTGAAGGTTTTCGAGGCAACAATCACCAGAGTACGCGTCGGGTCCAGCTGGCGCAGAATATCCGCGATATGCGCCCCATCCACATTGGATACATAGTGTAGCCGAGGGCCGTCGTGATACGGCGACAGCGCATGCGTCGCCATCACCGGCCCCAAATCGGACCCGCCAATGCCGATATTCACCACATCGGTAAAACTGCCCCCTGCCCCAGCATAGGTTCCCCCACGCACTTCTTCAGCAAAGACCCGCATCTGTTGCAGAGTGTCCAGAACGTCGGGCATGACATCCAGCCCGTCGACCTGGACCGGGCCACCGTCGAGGTTACGCAGCGCTGTATGCAAAACTGCGCGGCCTTCGGTTTCGTTGATCTTAGCGCCCGAGAACATGGCGTCACGACGATCAGCCAGATTCGATTGGTCGCAAAGACCAATCAGAGCTGTGCAAATATCGGCGTCAATCTGGGTCTTTGAATAGTCGAACAACAAATCACCGGTCGAGGTTGAAAACGCCTGCGCCCGGTCGGGGTCCTGATCGAAAAGCTGCAGAATGGTCTTAGTGTCGCCCGACAGACCCTTGAGATCATCCAGTTTCATCGCCTCACTCCGCCCAATGAACTGTCATACCGCTGAGAACAGCACCAATCGGTGCCTCTTCCGGTGGCAAGGCCATCGCCTTGTTCAAAGCGTCGCGCTTGGCCGCGCCGAAAATAACCAGATGCTTGGACAGCGCTCCGTCCAGTACGGGTGCCGTCAGCGAAATGCGCGCTTCGGGCTGGGTCTGTGTACGCGCAACGGCCAGCGGCGGTGCGTGACTGTCCAAGGCAGCGGCAAGCCCCTCCATCCCCGGAAACAGCGAGGCAGTGTGCATGTCCTCGCCCATGCCCAGAACCAGGACAGACAAGGGCAGAACCGGGGAGATAAGGCTTTCGATCTCGGGCAGAACTGCGTCCGGGTCTTTACCGTCGACATACAGGGGAACATATTGCGCGACCGAAGCGCGATTTGTCAGTAAGCGTTGACGGATCAGTCGTTCATTCGAACGCTCGCTGTCACCGGGGACGCAGCGTTCATCGGTGGGCAGGATGCGAACGCGGTCCCACTCCAGATCAGCGGCGCACAATCCGTCAAAGATCGGCCCCGGCGTGGTGCCGCCGGGCACCGCGAACGAGACCATGTCATGGTGCAGCAAGGCGGCCTCAAGCTCTCCGGCCAACGCGTTGGCAACGTCGATAGCCAGCATGTCCCGGTCGGGGTATTCCTGAATTTTCATGGGTTTATTCCTTGCCAGCGGCGACCGTCTCGTTTCATCAGCAGCTCGGCGTCGCCCGGACCTGTGCTGCCACTATCATATGGTTTCGGCACATCGCCGCGCGCCTGCCAACCCGCAATAACCGGATCGGTCCAGGCCCATGCGGCCTCGACCTCATCGCCGCGCATGAACAGGGTCTGGTTGCCGCGTATGACGTCCATCACCAACCGCTCATACGCGTCGGGTGGGTCCTGATTTTCCGGCCCCAACGCCTCGGCAAAACTCATGTCCAGCGGCACGTCGACCAAACGCATACCGCCCGGCCCCGGCTCTTTGATCGTCACCTTCAAGGTGATGCCTTCGTTTGGCTGCAGCCGGATCGACAAGACATTCGCGTGCCGGCCGGCGTCAGCGCCAAAGATCGAGTGCGGCGCGTCCTTGAACATAACGTTGATCACCGAAGACCGCGCAACCAACCGCTTGCCGGTGCGCAAATAGAATGGAGTGCCCGCCCATCGCCAATTGCTGACATGCGCCTTCAGCGCCACATAGCTTTCCGTGGTCGAGCGCGGATTGCCCACGATTTGGCGATACCCGGTACCTTCATCCTCGAACTGGCCGCGAACGATATGATGGGGCTCGACCGGGTCCAGAGCGCGGATCACCTTGAGTTTTTCGTCCCGCACGGCGTCGGGGTCAAACTTCGCCGGAGGCTCCATCGCGATCAGGCACAACAACTGCATCAGGTGGTTCTGCATCATGTCACGCATCGCACCCGCGCGCTCGTAATACTCTTCGCGCCCGTAAATCCCGACGGACTCGGCCACCGTTATCTGGATGTGATCGACATATTGACTGTTCCAGAGCGGTTCGAACAGCATGTTTCCAAAGCGCACGGCCATCAGGTTCTGGACCGTCTCTTTTCCAAGGTAGTGATCGATCCGGTAAATCTGTTTTTCCGAGAAATAAGCGGCCAATGTCGCGTTCAGCGCCTGAGCACTGGCAAGATCATGGCCAAAAGGTTTTTCCACCACAATCCGCGTCAATGGCGAAATCAGGTCATGAGCCTCGATCCTTTCGGCCAAGGGTCCGAACAGGTTTGGCCCTACTGAAAAGTAGAACGCCCGGACCCGCTCGGGTTTGAGCTTGTCCGCCAATTGCGCCCACCCATCCTTTGACGAGCCGTCTAGCGAGACATAATCAATACGCTGCAAAAATGCCTCTAACGCAGGACCGTTTTTGCACTGCTTTGCAGCGAATTTCAAAAGCGATTCGCGGACGACTTTTCGAAACGAAACGCTGTCATAATTGGTCCGCGCAGCCCCGATGAGTTGCGCGCCCTCGGCCCATTGCCCGGCGCAAAACCGGCGAAACAGTGCCGGCAGGATCTTGCGCTGCGCAAGATCACCGGTTCCGCCAAATATGACCAGGTCGAACGGATCAACAGGGATAACACGAGAAACCATGTGTTTTCCTTACCTTGCCCTCTGGGTGATGTCCAATGTTAGCGCAATCATCAGGGCCATTATCCTCATCTTCAAAACTATGTCAGGTCGTTGATGTCGCACTTAACGAACCCACATCAAACAGCTAAGTCAGTGACATGACTTCAAAGAACCGGATACCGGAATGAAAGACAACGCCCCAAGCAGCGCCAATATCGGCAAATTTCAGGACAAGTTGGTAACAGCGGACGGGCAAACCCGTGCGACGGTGGCGTTGAAGAACCCCGAAACGTTGTGGTTCAACACTGGTACCTTGTGCAACATCGAATGCCAGAACTGCTATATCCTCAGCAGCCCGACCAATGACGCACTGGTCTATATCACTGCTGACGAAGTGCGCGACTATCTGGACCAGATCGAACAGCGCAACTGGCCCATACGCGAGATCGGCTTTACCGGCGGCGAGCCATTCATGAACCCCGAGATGATCGACATGACCCGCGCCGCTCTGGAGCGCGGTTATGAGGTTTTGATTCTGACCAATGCGATGGTGCCAATGATGCGCCGGAAGATGCGCGAAGGACTGCTGGCGTTGCAGCAGGATTATGGGGAAAAGCTGACCCTTCGGATTTCCGTCGACCACTACAACCCAGCCCTGCATGATGAAGAGCGCGGCAAAGGCAGCTTTGCCAAGACTGTTACCGGCATGGAGTGGCTGCGCGACAACGGGTTTCAGATGGCGGTTGCCGGTCGTACCGTGTGGGGCGACAGTGACGCTGACAGCCGGGCCGGATATGCGTCATTCTTCCAGCAACACGGGTTTGATATTGACGCACAAAACCCGGCACAAACCGTTCTGTTCCCCGAAATGGATGAAACCATCGAAGTACCCGAGATCACGACGGCCTGCTGGGGCATTCTGGACAAATCCCCCGAAGCCGTCATGTGTTCAAATGCGCGGATGGTCGTAAAGCGCAAGGGCGCGGAAAAGCCCGCGGTTCTGGCCTGCACCTTGTTGGCGTATGAGCCCGAGTTCGAAATGGGGTCCACTCTGGCCGAAGCCGAAGCGGACGTGCATCTGAACCATCCTCATTGCGCCAAGTTTTGCGTGTTGGGCGGTGCGAGCTGTTCCGGCTAATTCAGTTCGGGAGACTTCCAGTATTTAGTTCCCGAAGCCCCTGCGGACACGCGCCAGCCTTTTTTGCTGAGGACAAAGAATGACCTCCCATCGGTAAAACGCAGGGTCTCGCCCTCTTTTTCGTAGCCGTGCATGGCTTCGGTTTCTGCAGTTGCATCGTATCCTTGGTCGATAAACTTGTCCAAATCTGCCTGAGTTTCGAACAGGATCACATATTTCGTTTCAAATCCGCCAATGCCTAGCGCAGCCCCGACACCGCCCGTGCCCATGTTCATATAGGTGTGGTCGCCCGTTTCTTTCGAAACGGCCACCCCACGCCCGTAACCAGCGGCAACCGGGAATACAGTGACTTTGCGGGAATCAAACACAGCATACCCTGCGCTTACTTCATATAGCGCCTGAGCCTGTGGGTTTTCGACCATGAGCTGGTCCAAAATCTGGCTGGCCATAGCGTCCAACTTGGCACGCGTTTCTTCCGGCGTAGCCTCGTTTGACAAAAGTTCAGTGGTCGAATCTACGGCATCACCAACCGCATCGACACCTTTGCCGACAGTTTGCCCGACCTTTTCGGCCCCTTTTTTCAGGTTTCCCATTATGCCGTCCGCCAAAACCGGACTGCCCAACATGGTCGCGACTGCGATCACGAAACTTAACCTGTTCATCTGCTCCTCCTCGAACGGTCACTCTTGAAAACAGATCATAAGCAAACACGCTTCAAAATCTACGATCCATGCCCGACAAGGCAATGTAATCGAAGTCACTGACCTTTTCACTACTACACGCTATGTTTTCCGCAGGTCGACTGATGAAAGGTAGCCCGGATGAAATGGTTTTGGATCGTTTGGTTTGCGTTCATTGGCATGCCCTTGTTCGCGCAAGAGCGTCTGGCCCTCGTCATCGGAAATGACAGCTACGATACGGTGGTCGATTTGCAAAAGGCCGTGGCCGATGCCGAGGCAGTTTCGGAAAAACTGCAAGGTTTGGGCTTCCAGACAATCACCGGCCTCAACCTTGATCGTCGCGGCATGAATCAGCGCATTTCAGAGTTCACATCCCAATTGGATGCGGGCGATACCGCGTTTGTTTTCTTCGCAGGACATGGCGTTGAAATCGACGGAGAGAACTATCTGCTGCCGACCGACATTGTAACCCCCACGTCCGGCGAGACCGGCTTTGTAAAAGCCGAGTCCATAGCCCTGTCGAGCCTGTTGGATCGTGTGCGTGCCACTGGTGCGCGGACCTCTATTGCGATCATCGATGCATGCCGCGACAACCCTTTTGAAACGACGAATGGGCGCAGCATCGGCGGAACACGTGGTCTTGGTCGGATCAACACGCCGCAAGGGATGTTCGTGATTTTCTCGGCTGGCGCCGGTCAAATGGCCCTAGACCGGCTGAGCGATGAGGACGCGGCGCAAAACTCGGTGTTCACCCGCGCCCTGCTGCCGCGTCTGTCGGAACCTGGGCTGGAATTGCGCAGTATGGTCGCCGACCTGCGTACCGAAGTGCGTGATCTGTCGCGGACTGTTCAGCATAACCAAGTCCCTGCGTATTATGACGAATTGCTGGGTGATTTCTATTTCACGCCCGCCGCTCTGGAGACAACAGCAGCCGCAGCGGTGCCCGCAACGGATATTCGCGCCGATCTGAGCATTGCGCGGTCCGTCGGCACGATTGCCGCTTTCGACACGTTTCTCGAAAACTACTCGGATCAATCTGATGACTATTCCTATCAAGTTGCACTGCAACTCCGAGAGGTTTTGGTCAGCTCAGATACCTTAACGCAGACCGATGACACTGTTCCCGGCGACGATGAGCTGCCAGTTGTCTCCGATGACATTAAGGTCATGCGCGAAACACAAGCTGCATTGAATAGGCTTGGATGTAGCGCCGGTGGAGCGGACGGAATCGCAGGCCCTAGAACCCGACGCGCTTTTGCCAACTATCTGTCCGCCAGTGGCTCGGAACTGGGCGCTGATGATCTGGGCACGAAACACGCGCTAGAGGAGCTTGACGCAAAAAGCGGAACGGTTTGCAAAGCCGTGGCCTCTGCCCGAACTCCGACAGCACCGGCTGTGACCCTGACCGGAAGCTGGAAATACAAAGCGACCTGCGCCTTGGTCATCAAGGTTACGGGAACAATCAATTATGCCAAAGCGGGCGGGAATAAGTATACCGGAAGCCTCACCGATTCATTGGGACAGAACGCCAACACTGTGGTCTTTCTGAACGATCAGCAACTCAGCGGGACAGATTACTTTCCGGGCATAACGGTGACTTGGCGTGGACGCCTGTCCGAAGATGGCAACAGCTTTACAGGCAGCGGTTCAACCGGCTGCTCAGTCTATGCATGGCGGGTCGGCTGATCCGCTAGTTTACTCGAAACTCACCCACTATGTTGCGCCATTCGCCCGGCGCGATCATCTTGCGATGCGTATAGCGCACGGAATGCAGCGGGCCGTCGATCTCGCGCTGCCAGAATTCGATGAAATCGAACAGTTTCGGATGGTCCGGGGCAAGATCGTAATCCTGCCAGATGAACGTGTTCAGAACGTGAATATAGTCGGGCATGTGATAGAAGAATTCCGCCGTCGTCAGCCCGTACCCTTTCAGCATCAATTCGGTTTCGCTTTGCGCCATGCAGACCTCCAAGTGTATTGCAAGGTCTCTTCAGGGTAACACGGAAACCCCCTAATACTTGGATAACAATATGTTACCCAACTGTTACCCTGGCTTTTTCGGCGGAAATGATCAGCTTGCTTGCACCTTATGTGCCGGGTCTGATAGAGTGCATCCACAAGATATAGACCCAAGCCAAAGATCGGGCAGTTTACGTGAGCGATACGCCAGAAACCCCAGAAAACATGGATGAAACCCCGCCCGAGCGCCCCGTTTATGACGGTCCGACGGTGTCTATCGAATCCGAGATGCGCACGTCCTATCTGGATTATGCCATGTCGGTCATCGTCAGCCGCGCGATCCCCGATTTGCGCGACGGGCTGAAACCGGTGCATCGGCGGATTCTGTATGCGATGCACGAAACCGGTAACACCCATGACAAGGCCTATCGCAAATCGGCCCGTCCGGTCGGCGATGTGATGGGTAAATACCACCCGCACGGCGACAGCGCGATTTATGACGCGCTGGTGCGGATGGCGCAGGATTTCTCGATGTCACTGCCGCTACTGGATGGTCAGGGCAACTTTGGCTCGATGGACGGCGATAACCCGGCGGCCATGCGATATACCGAAGTGCGGATGGACAAGCCCGCCGCCTCTCTGCTGGCCGATATCGAAAAAGAGACGGTCGATTTTCAGGACAACTATGACGGCAAGGATAAAGAGCCGACCGTCCTGCCCGCCCGTTTCCCCAACATGCTGGTCAATGGTGCCGGCGGTATTGCTGTTGGCATGGCGACGAATATCCCTCCGCACAATCTGGGCGAAGTGGTCGACGCCACACTTGCGCTGATCGACGATCCAGACCTGACGTCGGAACAACTGATTGAATACGTCCCCGGACCCGATTTTCCGACCGGAGGCGTCATGCTGGGTCGGTCCGGTGCGCGCAAGGCTTATCTGGAAGGCCGTGGCAGCGTGATCATCCGCTCCAAGACCCGCGTGGAAGAGATCCGCAAGGATCGCTATGCGATCGTCGTGGATGAAATCCCCTATCAGGTGAACAAAGCCTCGATGATCGAAAAGATCGCCGAAGCGGTGCGCGAAAAACGCATCGAAGGCGTGGCCCATGTGCAGGACGAGTCCGACCGCAACGGCGTGCGCGTCGTGGTCGAACTGAAACGCGATGCAACGCCCGAAGTGGTGCTCAATCAGCTGTACCGCTTCTCACCGATGCAGACCTCGTTCGGCTGCAACATGCTGGCCCTGAATGGCGGTCGGCCCGAGCAGTTGACCCTGCGCCGGTTCCTGACGTCGTTCATCGACTTCCGCGAAGACGTCGTCGCCCGCCGGACCGCCTATGACCTGCGCAAAGCGCGGGAACGCAGCCACATCCTGTGTGGTCTGGCCGTGGCCGTGTCGAACGTGGACGAAGTGGTCGCCACGATCCGGTCATCCGCCGACGCCGCCGAAGCGCGCGAAAAGCTGATGACCCGTCGCTGGCCTGCGGCCGAGATCGAGGGCTATTTGCGCCTGATCGACGACCCTCTGTCCAAGATGAACGATGATGGCACCTATAACCTGACCGAAGTTCAGGCCCGCGCGATCCTCGAACTGCGCCTGCAGCGCCTGACTCAACTGGGCGTCAAAGAGGTCACGGATGAGCTGGAGCAACTGGCCGCCAAAATCAAGGAATACCTGGATATTCTGTCCTCGCGTGAGCGTATCATGTCGATCATCGGCGATGAGCTGCGCGAAGTGCGCGATCAGTTCGCCGTGCCGCGTCGCACCGAGATCGTCGACTGGTCCGGCGACATGGAAGACGAAGACCTGATCGAGCGTGAAGACATGGTCGTGACCGTCACCTCGGGCGGTTATATCAAGCGCACGCCGCTGGCCGATTTCCGGGCGCAAAAGCGTGGTGGCAAGGGCCTGTCGGGGATGCAGACCAAGGAAGAGGACGTGGTCACCACCCTCTTTGTGGCCAACACCCATACGCAGCTTTTGTTCTTCACGACCGACGGCATGGTCTACAAGCTCAAGACCTGGCGCCTGCCGCAATCTGGGCGGACCGGCAAGGGCAAGGCGATCGTCAACATTCTGCCGATCCCGACCGGGGTGTCCATCGCGGCGATCATGCCCGTGGATGTGCCGGATGAGGAATGGGAGAACCTGCAGATCATGTTCGCCACCAGCGCGGGCACCGTACGGCGCAACCGTCTGTCGGATTTCACCAACGTCAAGCGCAATGGCAAGATCGCCATGAAGTTCGAGGACGAACACGCCGAGACCAAGCTGATCAACGCCCGCATCTGTTCCGAGGATGATGACGTGATGCTGGTCACCAAATCCGGTCGTGCGATCCGCTTCCCATCCACGGATGTGCGGGTGTTCAACAGCCGCTCCTCGGTGGGTGTGCGCGGCGTGCGCCTGAACGGCGAGGATGAGGTGGTGTCAATGTCGATCATCCGCCATTTCGACGCCAGCTCGGACGAGCGCGCGGCTTACCTCAAAATGCGCCGCCTGATGGCCGGTGTCACCGATGAGGCCGAGGGCGATGACGAGGAAGGCAATGCCGACAGCGTTCTGCCGCAGGACCGCTATGCCGAGATGTCTGCCGCCGAAAACCTGATCCTGACGATCACCAAGGGCGGTGCGGGCAAGCTGAGCTCCAGCCACGATTACCCCGTGCGCGGGCGTGGTGGCATGGGCGTTGCGGCGATGGACAAAGCCATGCGCGGCGGAGAGCTTGTGGCCTCGTTCCCGGTCGAGATCGACGATCAGATCATGCTGGCCACCTCCAAGGGGCAGTCGATCCGGGTGCCAGTCGACGGCATTTCCTTCCGGTCGCGCAGCGCAGGCGGCGTGCGGGTGTTTAACACCGGGAAAGGCGAAGAGGTCGTTAGCGTCGCATGGATCGCCGATCAAGGTGACGAAGAAGCCGAGGAATAGGCAAAACTGCTAACAACAAATCCGGCCCCGCACCTTTTGCTGCGGGGCTGTTTTTTCTGAATGAGAAACTTAGTGTTGTGGCTGAATGTGCTGAGGAATCTCCTCAACCCGGAATCGCTTGGGGGGCGGCCTGCGCGATCATGTTCCGGGCAATTTATAGCGCAAATCCAATCCGTTCGGCCGTGAAACTAAGCCTTTCCACGCAACAGGTCTACCAGAACCCAAAGCCGATCCTGGCCCCATACGCTTTGACCAACGAGGTGAAAACTAGGAACCCCCCAAAGACCTATTTGCTGCAGTCTGGCCTGGTTGACTTCAACCCTGTCGCGCCAGTGTGAGGATTCAATCTCCCCCCTCGCCGCGTTCCAATCCAAACCGGCAGCCGTGACAATATAGGCCAGCCCAGCATCGGTGCTGGCATCCATCCCCTTGGACCAGACCGCCGTCATGAAGGACGAGCAATACTCGGCCAGCCGCCCTTGGGCCTCGGCATGGTCCAACAAAGCGTATCCACGTTCGACCCCCGCACCCAACGGGTCGCTGATGCGGCCAAACGGGATGCCCAGCCGTCGCGCCTCGCGGGCGCAATCCTTGAGAATGTATGAGGATTTGGCGCTCGGAACCGGAAGCCCCCGCATCAGCATCGGCAATACGGGTCGAAGGATCAGTTTCGCATTCGATCGGGCCGTCAGATCCCGGACGCGATCAAATGCGAGGTAGGAATAAGGGCTGCGGAAAGAAAAGAAGAACTCCAGTTCCTGTCCCGCAGCATCGAGCGTGGGTTCGCTGACCTCGGGCACGATAAACGGGTTTGCTTGCCCCAGCCCAAGCGCCTCAAGCCGAGTTTCCAAATAGGCGAGCCGGTCTGGCCCCCAATAGCATTCACCACCATAGGAAACCGTACCACCCAGATAATGCCCCGCGGCCTGCAACGCCCGATCGCCATCTGCACGCGCCTGTATCGGATCGGCCTGCGGCCCATCGGGTATGTCCTTGGCTGACCAAAGCATTTGGCTAATCTGCGAAGCCGCTTTGACAAAATCTACCCCGTTCAGCTCGGCTGCAAGCCGCCGCTCGGCCAGATCAAATGCCGGACCTTCAGGCGAAATATTCCCCGGCGCATTCAAACCCAATCGTTTTGCCCACCTCACAGAATCCAGCAAGACGTTGTGCCGATATTGTTCTGGCGCAGGCAGGATATCCGATGTCGGACGCGACATGAGATGCGGTTCGATCCGCACGTCATATTTGTCGCGAAGTTGGCCAAGAAGTTGCACACTCAGGTGACAATAAGGATCTCTCACGTCGTGGAAGTATTGAACGACATGAGGTGTGCCGCTTAGCCGTCGACGTGTTTCCCGCACCGTTCGGCGTGCGCTTTGCAATCCCTCGCTTGTCAGGACGACGGCAGCGTGGGATTTGACCTTATTTCTGAACGACATGCGCTCCTCCCAGAACATATCCGGGATAGTTTATCGGTTGAGGCGGGAATTCCCATGCCTCAACACAAGAACGTGAGGGTTACAGCGCGTAAAGCTGGCCGAATTTGGCTTCGAGATAGTCTAGCAAAGGACCGGCCTCGGGCTCGATCCCGCTGGCGCGTTGTATGGTTTCGCGTGGGGCATACAGCCCACCGTGGCGCTGCAGGTTCTCGCGCAGCCAACCGGTCGCAGCAGACGTGTCGCCCTGCGCCAATTGCGCGTCCAGATCGGGCAGCGCCACGCGCAGAGCTTGATACAGGCACCCGGCATAGACATTGCCCAGCGAATAGGTCGGGAAATAACCAAACAGCCCCACCGACCAATGCACGTCCTGCAAACACCCGTTCGAGGGCTTGTCGACCGCATAGCCGAAATCGGCCTTGAAACGGTCATTCCACGCGGCCTCCAGATCGCTGACCTGCAGGTCTCCGGCCATCAGGGCGCGTTCCAGATCGAAGCGCAGCATGATATGCAGGTTATATTGCACCTCATCGGCTTCGGTCCGGATATAGCCGTTGTGGACGCCATTGACGGTTGCATAGAATGCGTCGGCGTCGCTGATCCCGAAATCGCCAAACGCCGCTGTCATCTGATCGAATAGCCAGCCTGTAAAGGCGCGGGATCGGCCCAGTTGGTTTTCATAAATCCGGCTTTGGCTTTCATGCACACCCATCGACACCCCACTGCCCAGCGGGGTCAGCGCATAGGCTTGGTCGATGCCTTGCTCATAGGCGGCGTGGCCGACCTCATGGATGGTCGAGTAGAAACAGTTGAACGGATCGGTCTCGCTGGTGCGGGTCGTGATGCGCACGTCCAGACCGCTGCCCGAGCTGAAGGGATGCACGGCCTTGTCCACGCGGCTGGTGTTCAGGTCATAGCCGAAGGTGGTCGCCAGTTTCTGCGACAGGCGCATCTGGGTCAGTTCGTCAAAAGAGCCGGTCAGGGCTTGCGGCGCGGGGCGATCCAGAACAGCGGCGCGCAGGGCCACCAGGCGCGGGCGCATCTGGTCGAATATCTCGGCAATTTGAGTGCCCGTGGTGTAGGGCTCATAATCCTCAACCATGGCGTCATAGACATCACCGCCCTGGGCCAGCGCCGCACCCTCTTCGCGTTTCAGGGCAACGACCTCTTGCAGCACGGGAAGGAAGGTCGCCACGTCCTCGTCCGCACGGGCCTGCGCCCATGTGCCTTGCGCCGCGGATGTGACACGCGCAATCGCCTTGGCCAAGTCAGCGGGAACTTTGACCGTGCGCTCATAGGACCGCTGGATTTCTCGGATCTGCGCCTTGCCAGCTTCATCCTGCGGGTCGGCCTGATCAAGCCACTCGGCCACGCGCGGGTCAGAGCGTCGAGCGTGTAGGACAGCTTCGATCGCAGCCATTTCTTCGGCCCGTTGCGGTGCAGCTCCGCGCGGCATCACCGTTTCCTGATCCCAGCCCAGCCGCCCGGCAATCTGCCCCAGCGCCGAGGTTTCCCGTTGAAAGGCCATCAGGTCGTCAAAGGCGGTCATGTCACGCTCCGCGGATCGAGGTTGCGATTGGGTAAGCGGTCAGGAAACGCGCGCGCAGGATCAGGGTCCAGACGACCACGGCCATGAACTGATGGAAGATAGCGATCTGCCACGGCGCGGCATAAACCACGGTCACAATCCCAATCACCACTTGCAGGGCCAGCGCTGCAAAGGCCGCGTTGAAGGCAAACCGTGTTTGCGGATGCGCGCTGGTGCCGCCGCGCCGCCAGACGATGACGCCGAAGATCAGCAGCAGATAGCCCGCACAGCGGTGAATAAACTGCACCAGACCGGGGCTTTCGAAAAAGTTGCGCCACATCGGCTCCAGCATCAAAGCATCGGGCGGCAAAAGCTGCCCGCCGATCAAAGGCCAGTCGGTGTAGGACCGCCCTGCGTCGATCCCGGCGACCAGTGCGCCAATCAGGATTTGCAAGAAAGCGAAATGCATCAGGCCGGTCGAGAGCGAGAACAGTTTCGCCTCTTTCGCGCGGCGGGCCTGCATCAGGTGACGCTCCTCGCGACCCAGCTCAAAGATGTACCACGCCAGGAACCCGAGGATCACAAAAGCCAACCCCAGATGGGTGGTCAGGCGATAGCTGGCAACGGCAGTCATCCCCTCGCCCTGCGTCACGCCCGAGGCGACCATCCACCAGCCAACGGCGCCCTGAACTCCGCCCAGCACGCCGGGGATCAGCAGCTTGCCCGTCCAGCCGGTAGGGATTTTCCGCGCGGCCAAGAAACCAAAGAACCCGATGGCCCAGACCAAACCAATCACGCGCCCCAACTGGCGATGGCCCCATTCCCACCAGTAGATGAATTTGAAATCATTCAGCTCCATCCACTGGTTCTGGATACGCCACTGGTCGATTTCCTTGTACTTGTCGAATTCGGCCTGCCAGTCGGCCTCGGACATCGGCGGGATGGCACCGGTGATCGGACGCCACTCAGTAATCGACAAGCCGCTATCGGTCAGACGCGTCAGGCCGCCCACGGCGATCATGATCACAACCAGCGCGAACAGCATCATCAGCCACGCCCGGATCGCCTTGCGCGCGCCGCCACGGCCACGGTCGATCATACCGGGCTGAACCGCCTCTTGTTTCTGGTCGCCCGAGACCTCTTCGAAGATGCTGCGCTTGCCGCTCATGCTGTCCTCATGTCCTTGTTTCGTCGCACGCTAGGGTGAAGCGGAAGATAGGTCCAGCCTTAGCCCTTGTCCTTCCAGCGGACCATCTGCCGCATGATCCCGTGCAACATCTGCACATCCGCCCGCGTCATTCGCATCCGAGACCACAGGTTGCGCAGGTTGGTCTTCATCCCTTCGGCCTTTTCGGGCGGGTAGAAGAACCCCGCCTCCTCCAGCCGGTCTTCATAATGTTCGACCAGCTTTTCGACCTCGATCCCCGTGGCCCAGTCACCCTTGCCCAGATCGGTGGCCTCATGCACCACATCGGCGCTTTGGCGCATCCACTCATAGGCAGTCAGCAGCACACATTGCCCGAGGTTAAGCGAGGCATATTCGGGGTTCACCGGGACCGAGATGATGGCATTGGCTTTGGCGATATCTTCATTCTCAAGCCCCGCGCGCTCGGGGCCGAACAGCACGGCAACCCTTTCGCCCGCCGCGACCTTTTCGGCGGCCATCTGCATGGCGCGTTCGGGGCTGTAGACTGGCTTGGTCAACCCGCGCTGACGTGCCGTGGTGGCAAAGACAAAGGTGCTGTCAGCCAACGACCCGGCCAGATCGTCAAAAAGCTGCGCCTCGTCCAACAAGCGCCCCGCCCCGCTGGACATGGCAACGGCCTTGGGGTTCGGCCAGCCATCACGCGGCGCAACAATCCGCATCCGGTCCAGCCCGAAATTCCACATCGCCCGCGCGGCAGCACCGATATTTTCGCCCATCTGAGGGCGCACGAGCACAAAGGAAGGCTGGGATTTGTCGCTGGGCATGGCTGTCTCCGAAAGTTCCGCCTGCTGTAATCGGCGCTTTGGCGCAGGGCAAGCCGTCCGGGCGGCCAATTGCGCCAATATCCGGCATAAAAGTTTGCTTCCCCGGCGCAATCCGCTAAACCGCGCCAAAGACTGAAAGCGAAGGACGCGCCAATGGACACCCCCGAGCAGCCGCAGATTTACCTGATCACCCCGCCCACGATCACCCTGAGTACCTTCCCCGAGCAGTTGGGCCGCGTGCTGGACAGCACGGAGATCGCCTGTATCCGGCTGGCTCTGGCTGGCAATGACGAAGACACCATCGCCCGCGCCGCCGATGCCTGCCGCGAGGTCGCTCATGCGCGTGATGTGGCGATCGTGATCTCGAACCATGTTCTGCTTGCGCAGCGGCTGGGGCTGGACGGGGTGCATCTGGACGACGGCGTGCGTTCGGTCCGCGCGGCGCGGAAGGAACTGGGCGCAGATGCCATCGTCGGCAGCTTTTGCGCGGCCTCCAGCCATGATGGCATGACGGCAGGCGAGCATGGCGCGGATTACGTGGCATTTGGCCCGGTGGGCACATCGACCTTGGGCGACGGCACAATCGCAGAAAAAGACCTGTTCCAGTGGTGGTCCGAGATGATCGAGGTGCCGGTTGTGGCCGAAGGTGGCCTGACCCCCGACCTGATCCGCGCGCTGTCGCTGCATACCGATTTCTTTGGCATCGGCGATGAGATCTGGTCGCAGGATGATCCGGTCGCTGCGCTGAAGGCCCTGACCGACGCGATGTGAGCGTTAACCCTTGCACCCGCGCGGGTGCTGCGGCATGACACGGGCATGACTCAGACTAGCGAAATCCTGTGTATCGGTTCGGTCCTGTGGGACGTGATCGGACGTTCGGCCAGCGCCATGCGGCAGGGCTCGGACGTGCCGGGGCGGATCACCCGCCTGCCCGGCGGTGTGGCCATGAACATCGCCATGACGCTGGTGCGGTTCGGCATGACGCCCACCCTGCTGACTGCCATTGGACGCGATGCCGAAGGAGATGAGCTTGTCAACGCCTGCGCCCGGTTGGGCATGGTCACGGACCATATCTACCGCTCGCAGGATTTGCCGACCGACCGCTATATGGCGGTCGAAGGGGCCAACGGGCTGATCGCCGCCATTGCGGATGCCCATTCGCTAGAGGCCGCAGGGGCCAAAATCCTGCGCCCGCTGATGCAAGGACCGCTGGGATCCACGGACACGCCGTTTGACGGCCCGATTGCGCTGGACGGCAACCTGACGCTGACCCTGCTGGAAGAAATCGCCCAAAGCCCGGCCTTTGCCAAGGCCGATCTGCGCGTGGCGCCGGCCTCACCCGGGAAGGCCGAGCGCCTGTTGCCCTTCCTCAAACACGCCCGCGCGACGCTTTATGTGAACCTCGAAGAAGCGGGCATCCTCTGTCAGCGCGAATTCACCGATTCCGAATCCGCCGCCAAGGGCCTGCTGGACCGCGGGGCGCTGAGGGTGCTTGTCACGGATGGCGGCAACTCGGCCACCATCGGCACCGCAGATGACATCCTGACCCAAACACCCCCGTCCGTTCTGGTCACCCGCGTGACCGGCGCGGGCGACACTTTCATGGCGGCGCATATCGCGTCCGAGGCCGCCGGGGCCGCCCCCGACGCAGCCCTGACCCGCGCCCTGAACGCCGCTGCCACTTACGTTTCCGGAGAAACCCCACTGTGATCGACATCCACTACTCGGCCGAGGTCCGCGCCGCCAAAGACGCAGGCCAGCCCATAGTTGCGCTGGAAAGCACCATCATCACCCACGGCATGCCCTACCCTCAGAACATCGAGGTCGCGGCGCAGGTCGAACAGGACATCCGCGATGCGGGTGCGGTTCCGGCAACCATTGCGGTCATCGACGGCGTGCTGAACGTGGGGCTGGAAGCGGATCAACTCAAAGCGCTTGGTCAGGCGCAGGGTGTCGCCAAAATCTCGCGCGCTGATATGGCGGCCTGTATCTCTACCGGCGGCACCGGGGCCACCACCGTCGCCGCGACAATGATCGCTGCGCATTACGCGGGAATTCAGGTCTTTGCCACCGGCGGGATCGGCGGCGTGCATCAAGGGGCTGAAACCTCATTCGATATTTCAGCGGACCTTCACGAACTGGCGCAAACCCCGGTGACGGTTGTGGCCGCCGGGGCCAAGGCGATCCTAGATCTAGCCAAAACGCTGGAAGTGCTAGAGACGTTGGGCGTGCCCGTCATAGCTTATGGACAGGACGCATTCCCCGCCTTCTGGTCGGCGCAATCGCCTTATGCTGCGCCGCTGCGCATGGACGACCCCGCGGATATCGCCAACGCACACGCCACCCGCCGCGCCCTTGGGCTGCCCGGCGGGCAACTCGTAGCCAACCCGATCCCCGCCGAAGACCAAATCCCGGCGCAGGAACTGGCCCCCATCATCGCCTCGGCCCAAGCGGACGCCGACGCGCATCGGATCACAGGCAAAGGCGTCACCCCTTACTTGTTGCAGCGCATCTATGAACAAACCGAGGGGCGTTCGCTGACCGCGAACATTGCATTGGTCAGAAATAACGCAAAATTGGCCGCCGGAATCGCACGCGCCCTGTCCGAGTGAGCAAAGCTATTGTACCAAGGCCCCGGACTGCTTAACTAATTCGGCAAATCACTCAGGACCGCCCAATCAGGACCGAAATGAACACGCCCTTTGACGAAGAACCTCACCGCCGACCGGGCCTGTTTTCCCGGCTGCGCGCGTCATTCCTGACGGGCATCGTTGTCATTGCACCGGTTTGGCTGACCATCTGGCTGATCTGGTCCGTCGTGGGCTGGATCGACAGCGCGGTCTTGCCGCTGATCCCGCAGAAATTCCAGCCCTCCGAATATGTGGGCATCAACCTGCGCGGTGTGGGCGTGGTGATCTTCCTGATCTTCACGGTGCTGGTCGGCTGGATCGCCAAGGGCATTCTGGGCCGCTCGCTGATCCATTTCGCCGAAAGCCTTGTGAACCGGATGCCTGTGGTGCGGTCGGTCTATTCGGGCATCAAGCAAATCTCGGAAACGGTCTTTGCCCAGACCGAACGCTCTTTCGAGAAAGCCTGCCTGATCCAATATCCCCGCCGGGGCATCTGGGCGATTGGCTTTGTGTCGACCACCGCCCGGGGCGAGGTCAGCGACCGCGCCGAGACCGGTGGCAACCTGCTGAGCATCTTTGTTCCCACTACGCCCAACCCGACCTCGGGGTTTTTGCTGTTCTTCCCCGAAGAGGACGTGATCCTGCTGGACATGTCCATCGAGGATGCCGCCAAGCTGGTGATCTCGGCCGGGCTGGTTTACCCCAACGACAAAGATCCGACCCAGCCGCCGGAATAATCAGCTGAACATTTCGGGCAGATTGACGGTGCTTTTCTGACCCAGATCATCCTTGTGATCGGCGAGAAAACGATCCGCGGCCTTGCGGCCCGCCTCTTTCAGTTTGTGCAGGATCACCGGGTTCGGCACTGTTTTGGTCGCCACCGACAGATCGTTCATCAGATCGTCATCGGCAATCATATGAACCAGAACGCGGCTCATCTCACCGGCCTGCAGCTTGCCCTCGGCCAGCAGGCGCTGCACAAAACTGATCGCGCGCAACTCGCGGAACAGGGATGAGTTGAAGCTGATCTCATTCACCCGGTTCTGGATTTGCTGCGGGGTCTTCGGCACCTCGTCACGCTCCAGCGGGTTGATATTCACGATAACGACGTCATCTGGCAGGTCTTTATTGAACAAAGGATACAGCGCCGGGTTGCCGGTGTATCCCCCGTCCCAATAGGCTTCGGTCCGGCCCGATTTGGGATCAAAGATTTCAACCGCCTGAAACAGCGTCGGCAAACAGGCCGAGGCCAAAATCGCGTCGGTTGAAATCTCATCCCCGGTAAAAACACGAATCTTGCCGCTGCGCACGCAGGTGGCGCACACGTGTAGCTGCGGGCCGTCATCCGCACAGACCTGATCGAAATTGAACCGGTCGACCACCGGCTCCAGCGGATTGCGGTAGAACGGGCCATAGGCATAAGGCGAAACCAGCCGCGACCACGCATCGCCCACGGAAAAGGGCAGCGAATATTCCATCGCCTGCGCGACCTGAGCGGGTTCAATCGCTTGCATCCAGTTGGCCAACCGCATGTCTCCCACGGCGCCCATCCGCTCCCACAATCCGTTCAGGTTGGCACGCGCCCCGTCGCGTCCATCACGCACCATGCCAGACTTGAATGCCGCCCCGTTCAACGCCCCGGCCGAGGTTCCGGTGATCGCCGCAACCTCGATATCCTCTTCATCCAGAATCCGATCCAACACGCCCCAGGTAAACGCCCCGTGCGCGCCACCGCCTTGCAAAGCCAGATTGATGCGTTTCACCGAAAAACTCCTGACTCAGAGCGCGGTCCAGCCGCCATCCACAGAAATCGTCGTCCCCGTGATCTGCGCCGCCGCGTCCGAGCATAGGAATTGCACCGTTCCGCCAAGCTGTTCAACCGTCGCAAACTCTTTGGATGGCTGGCGCTGCAACATGACGTTTTTGATGACGTCCTCACGGCTCATGTTGTATTCCTTCATCGTATCAGGGATTTGCGCCTCGACCAGAGGCGTCAGCACATAGCCCGGACAGACAGCGTTGCAGGTGATCGGCTCCTGCGCCGTCTCCAAGGCAACCGTCTTGGTCATACCCACAACCCCATGCTTGGCCGCCACATAGGCCGCTTTGAAAGGCGAGGCCGTCAGGCCATGAGCCGAGGCGATATTGACCACACGCCCCCACCCGGCCTGCCGCATCACCGGCAGCGCCGCAGCAGTTGTATGAAAGGCCGAGTTCATGTTGATCGCGATGATCGCGTCCCACTTGTCGACCGGGAACTGATCAATCGGCGCGACGTGCTGAATGCCGGCATTGTTGACCAGAATATCGCAGGCCCCGGCCTGCTCGATCAGGGCGCGGCACTCATCACCTTTGGACATGTCAGCTTTAATGTATCGCGCCTTTGTACCGGTCTCATTTGAAATCTCTTCGGCTAGGGCATGGTCTTCATCCCTGTCGGTGAACGAGTTCAAAACCACTTTCGCCCCGGCCTTGGCCAGCTCGCGCGCGACGCCAAGTCCGATACCAGAATTCGACCCCGTGATAATCGCCGTTTTTCCCGTCAGGCTCATGCCGCCTCTCCCTTGCAAATCACTTTGGACGCACAGTGCCATGCTGCACCTGCAAAGGGAACGGGAAACATCGAAGCCTAGTTTCAGACATGCATACCGCCCAAAAAAAACGCCCGCACGAAGCGGGCGTTAAGTTATTGAGGCAGGTTTCATACAGGCAAGAAACCTATCGAGCAGTGCATCCTTTATAAGCAATTCCACGCCTTCGTCCAAGCTAAAAGTTTGATAATAAGAAAAATCATCGGTACGATAAATCCCAACAAAATAAGGCCAGAGCAGGATTGTTTCCAAAATGAGCCCCGATTTTCTCCGCCCCGTTCGCTTTGTGATCACGGGAATCACTATTGTTTTTGCCGCTGCGTCAGGCAATGCAGAATCGGCCCATGGCATAGCTATGTACGGCGACCCGGCACTACCACCGGATTTTGTGTCTTTGCCCTATGCAAATCCAGACGCGCCAAAAGGCGGTAAAGTCGTTTTCGGAAATACGGGCGGCTATAACAGTTTGAACCCGTTTGTGCAAAAAGGGACCCCCCCGTGGCAATTGCGATTTTGGACCCATGAAAGCCTTATGGGGCGATCTTGGGACGAACCTTTCACTCTTTACGGGTTGTTAGCCGAATCAGTCGACACTGCGCCGGACCGCTCTTGGGTCGAATTTACGCTGCGCGAAGACGCTCGCTTCTCGGATGGAACATCGGTCACGATCGACGATGTCATCTGGTCGTATGAGATATTGGGAACTGAAGGTCACCTGCGCTATCGCGGGTTGTGGGACAAAATAGACAGTATCGAACAGACCTACCCCCGCTCTGTCAGGATCACCTTCAATGAACCCGATCGCGAATTGGCCCTGATCGCCGGTCTGAGACCTATCCTTCAAAAAGCGCAGTGGGAGGGAAAGGATTTCGCGAATGCCCCGTTGCAAGACATTCCCCTAGGTACCGGACCGTATTTGGTCGACAGCTATGAGGCTGGCCGCTACGTGAACCTGCGTCGCAATCCAGATTACTGGGGGGCAGATATTCCCTTCCGCCGCGGCACGATGAACTTGGATGAAATACGGATTGAGTTCTATGGCGACGGGACTGTCCTGTTCGAAGCCTTCAAGGCCGGAGAACTGACGGCCGTTCGTGAGTTCAACGCGGACAAGTGGGACACGCAATATACATTCCCGGCAATTCAGCGTGGAGATGTCATCAAGACCGAGATACCCCACGGCAAGCCCTCAGGAATGACAGGGTTTGTGATAAATACACGCAAGGCGCCGTTTGACGATTGGCGTGTACGCGAGGCATTGATGCTGGCGTTCAACTTCGAGTTCATCAACGACACAATCACTGGCGGCGCCCAACCAAGGATCACTTCGTATTTCTCAGGCTCGGAATTGGCCATGCAACCCGGCGCGGCGACGGGGCGGGTTGAGGAGCTTTTGCTGCAATTCGAGGAGGATTTGCTGCCAGGCACCCTTGAAGGGTATTCTCTGCCCGAAGGCGACGGATCCGCGCGCAACAGGGCCAATATCCGCAAAGCATCCCAATTGCTTGCCGAAGCTGGGTGGACCATTCAAAATGGAATGCTGCGCAACGCGGAAGGTAAGCCATTCACACTTAACGTCCTCTTGCAACAAGGCGACAGCGAGGGTGAGACCGCAATCGAAATCTATTCCCGCGCACTGGAACGCCTTGGGATTCAGGTCAACATCGAACAAGTCGACAGCGCTCAGTTCACTGGACGAACTGGCGATCTGGATTTCGACATGACCTTCTTCCGCCGAGCGCTGTCGTTGTCGCCCGGCAATGAACAACGCTTGTACTGGGGTAGCGACAATGCCGACTCTCAAGGAACACGCAACCTGATGGGCGTGGCGTCACCTGCTGTCGACGGGTTGATCGACGCTATGCTGGCATCAGAAAGTCGCGAGGACTTCGTGGCCGCCACACGGGCGTTGGATCGGGTTCTGACCGCTGGTCGTTATGTCATTCCAATCTGGAACTTCGATGTCGGGCGTATCGCGCATGCCAAAGAGTTGAAGCAGCCAGAGGTCCTGCCAATCTACGGCGACGGGCCGGAGTACATGCCTCAGGTTTGGTGGTACGAGCCCTAGCGGCTTTCAACTCTGGCACCTGAAGGTCAGAAAAGGCCCTCGGCGGAAATCAGCACAATCTGCAACATTCCCCACATGATGTATGTTGCAGATACTCACCCACCATAAGCTGCTTACACCTTTGAATTTCATCAAATTCACAAGAACCGTAGAAATACCTTTACGAAATACATCTTTGCGTTGTAGCCTTTTGACAGAGACACGCTTCTCGCGGCCATAATATTCATTTGTTTTTAATACCATAACCTTCCACCTGCCGCGCGGCGCACAACAATCACGGACCAGCCTCCACTCACTCCAAACACCGGTCCGTCGGCCCGTTGCGGTTTGCCTGCAACGGGCTTTTTTGTATTGCGCCCAAAGCACCTTAAGGGTGCGACATTTTGTCATGCGACCCGCGCAGCCCCCCCTTCGTAACCTATTGGAGGGCCGGGCAGCGATGGAACCTGAAAAACGGGATGCGAACAGATGTTGAACTGGACTGACCTGACGCAAGACTGGGATGCGATGTACGCGCGGGCAAAACGGCGTTTTCCGAACCTGCGCGAACAGGACAAGACGCAACTCAGCAAAGATCGCAAGGGATTTGAAGCCTATCTGGCCAAGCGCCACCACCTGACCGTGAATGAAGCTCGGGAAGAGCTGGAAGACTTCCTGTTCACCGAAGGACTGAACCGCGAGTTCAGCCGCGGGCTAGGCAAGTGACGTCACCCAAAGGATCATCGCGTCCTCATCACTGACAGATACGACGTTGTGCCCCATGCTGCCGTCGTAATAAGCGCTGTCGCCACGGCGCATTTCGACCGGTTCATAGAATTCCGTATACAGCCGCACGACCCCAGTCAGCACATACAGAAATTCTTCACCGTCATGACGCACCCAGCCGTCGAATTCATCCATTGACCGGGCACGAACGCGGGCGCGGTAAGGGAGCATCTGCTTCTTTGTCAGCGTTTCGGCCAGCAATTCATGCTCATAGGTGGTGGTCGGGTGTGCCGCGCCCTCGCCCATCCGCGTGACTGACATCCGCCCGATCACCTGTTCGCGCTGCGGAGGCGTGAACAGCTGAGGCACTGAAATCTCCAACCCGACGGCCAGTTTTTTCAGCGCGTCATAGGTAGGGGACATTTGCCCGTTCTCGATCTTGCTAAGCGTCGAGCGCGCCAGCCCCGCCTGCGTGGCCGCCTGTTCCAGCGTCCAGCTGCGCGCCTTGCGTAATTCGCGCACACGGGCACCCAGGTCCAGCGGCTCTAGTTCCGTGTGTTCTCCGGTTTCGCGCGCGATGCGGATCAGCGATGTCTGGTCTTCTTTGCTCATGCGTCTTTCTATAGGGGCAGGCTGTCCCGCTTGCAACGCGGCAGTCGTCACGTTAGCCAAGGCCCATGCTGTCTGTGTTTGATCAAGGCCCTCCCCCGCCCTGTCCCGCGCCTTTCAATCTGGCGGCCCATGTGTTGCGTCATGCAGATCGTCTGGCGGAAAAGACGGCCTTGTCCGTCATCGGCGGAGATGATCCTCAGGACTGGACCTATGCCGCGCTCAAACAGGCTATTCTGGGAACAGGCGCCGGGCTGCTTCAGGCCGGGTTGCACCCCGGCGATATCGCGTTGATGCGCCTTGGAAATACTGTTGATTTCCCCATCGCCTATCTAGGAGCAATCGCAGTTGGGATTGTACCCGTTCCTACGTCGTCGCAGCTGACTGCGCCCGAGACGGCGAAGATCATTCAAGATCTGAACCCCACCGCCGTGCTCCGAGACCCCTCGGTCGCATGCCCGGATCACCCGATGCAGATCACCCTGCCAGACCTTGCCGCGATGCGGAACCTACCGCCCGCCGCGTTCCAGATGGGTGACCCCGAGCGTTTGGCCTATGCGGTCTATACGTCTGGTACTTCCGGTAAACCGCGTGCCGTGGCGCATGCACATCGTGCGATCTGGGCGCGACAAATGATGGTCGACGGCTGGTATGGGCTGCGCGAGGATGACCGACTGTGTCATGCGGGCGCATTTAACTGGACCTACACCTTGGGCACGGGGCTAATGGACCCCTGGACCATCGGAGCGACCGCGTTGATCCCCGACCCCGGCACCGCGCTTACCTCACTGCCAAATGTGATACGCGACCACAGGGTCTCGATCTTTGCAGCCGCGCCGGGCGTATTTCGCAAAATTGTCTCATCGACTGGCACTTTGCATTTGCCCGAACTGCGCCACGGCTTATGCGCAGGCGAAAAGCTGTCGCCAACTCTGCACCAGCATTGGCTGCGCGCCACAGGGACTGAGCTGTTCGAAGCCTACGGAATGTCTGAATGCTCGACCTTCATCTCGTCCAGCCCCAACCATCCGGCACGGGGTGAGGCGCTGGGACAACCGCAACCCGGTCGCCGTGTGGCGATCCTGGGCCCGGATGGTCCGGTCCCGCAGGGTCAGGAAGGCACCATCGCCATTCACCGCGATGATCCGGGTTTGATGCTGACCTATCTGAACGCCCCGGACGAGGCACAGGCCCGGATGCAGGGTGACTGGTTTCTGACCGGCGATCAGGGCGCCATGGCCATAGACGGTCAGATCACCTATCTCGGGCGCGATGACGACATGATGAACGCGGGCGGCTATCGCGTGTCACCTGTCGAGGTTGAAGCCGTGTTGTCGCAGCTTCCCGGCATCACACAGGTCGGCGCTGCCGCAGTCGAGGTCAAACAGGACACGTTCCTGATAGCAGCCTTCTACACCGGGCCGGAAAAGCTGGACGAGACGGTCCTGCGCACCTATGTGGAGGCCAACCTGGCGCGGTACAAACAACCCCGCGCTTTCATCCACCTGCCCGAGCTTCCGACTGGCGGCAACGGAAAACTCCTGCGCCGGGCGCTTCCGGCCTATTTCAAGGCGAGCCAACCATGACCCAGACCGTCAAGCTTGATATCATGTCCGATCCGATCTGCCCGTGGTGTTACATCGGCAAAACACATCTGGATAAGGCATTGGCCGCGGTCCCTGATCATCCGTTCGTTATCGAGTGGCACCCTTTCCAACTGAACCCCGACATGCCCGATGCTGGTATGGACCGCCGCGAATACCTCGAACGCAAGTTCGGTGGCAAAGAGGGCGCGGTGCGCGCTTATGCGCCGGTGGTGGAACACGCCGAAAACGCAGGTCTGAAAATCGACTTTGAAGGGATGAAGCGCACCCCCAACACGCTGGACGCACATCGCCTAATTCACTGGGCCGGGATCGAAGGCAAACAGACCCAGGCCGTGGACGCCCTGTTTGATGCCTATTTCGTGCAGACCCGTGACATTGGCGACCATGAGGTTCTGGCCGATATCGCAGATACAATCGGCATGGACGCCGCTGTCGTTCTGAAATTGCTCAAGTCAGACGCGGACCGGGAAGATATCAGCAACCGCGACAGCCACTCACGTCAGATGGGAGTGAACTCGGTCCCCACCTTTATCGTGGCCAACCAGCATGCGGTTCCCGGTGCGCAACCGCCCGAGATGTGGGAACGTGTAATCGCTGACATCATGTCTCAACTTGAGGCTTCCTCTGCAAATTAGCACAGCCCCCTGTGCATCGACATGGCTGGCGCCCCCTGACTGCGCGTGATAGCGCGAACAGATCAGGAGGGCCCAATGGCGCATCGTATGTCACGCGGAGAGTTTGTCGCGCTTGTCGCAATGATGTTTGCGACGATCGCCTTTTCCATCGACTCGATCCTGCCTGCGCTGCCTGATATCGGCGCGCAATTCAGCCCTGATGACATCAACAAGGCGCAACTGATCCTGACCTCGTTTGTGTTGGGGATGGGTATCGGCACATTCTTCACTGGCCCGTTGTCAGACGCGTTTGGCCGCAAACCCGTAATCTATGTGGGCTCGGCGCTTTACATTGTGTCTGCGGCGGTGGCTTGGGCCAGCTCATCGCTTGAGATGTTACTCATCGCCCGCATTTTCCAGGGAATGGGTTGTTCCGCCCCGCGCGTGGTTGCGATGGCCATCATCCGCGACCTCTATTCCGGGCGTGAAATGGCGCGCATCGTCTCTATCGCTATGATGATCTTTACTCTGGTCCCTGCGATTGCTCCGATGATGGGCGCAGGTGTCATCGCTTTGACGGGATGGCGCGGCATTTTCGTATGTTTCATGCTATTTTCGCTGATCACCATCGTCTGGATGGGCCTGCGCCTTCCCGAGTCTCTGACACCCGAGAACCGCCGCCCCCTGCGCTTTCCGCTGATGCTGGATGCGGCGCGTCAGATGTTTGCCCATCCCTCGGTCCGCGTGTCGATTTTGGTTCAGACCCTGTGCCTTGGAATGCTGTTCACGATGCTGACAATGGTCCAGCAGGTCTATGGCGAGATCCACGACAGCGCCCATAGCTTCCCGTTTTGGTTTGGTTTCGTCGCGCTGATGTCCGGCTCGGCCAGCCTGTTGAATGCGGCGCTGGTGGTACGGTTGGGAATGCGGCGCATTGTGACCTGGGTATTGGGCGGTCAGATCCTGTTTACTTCATCTGTACTGCTGCTGAATTCATTCGACCTGTCGGCCAACCTCTCCTTCGCGCTGTTCGTCAGTTGGCAAACGGCGGTGTTCTTCATGGCCGGAATGACCATGGGTAACCTCAACGCCATCGCGATGGAGCCGATGGGCCACATCGCTGGCATGGCGGCCTCGGTCATCGGCGCGGTCTCAACCGTTCTGGCTGCGGTCATTGCCGGTTCGATCGGGTTGCTGTTCGATGGGTCCATTCTGCCGCTGGGCGCTGGCATTCTGACCATGAGCACACTGGGTTTCGTCCTGATGTTGCATATGGGGCGGATCGAAAACCGACTGCCTGCCTGATCTGTGCAAGATTTTTAAATCGCGCTAGGCTTCTCCCAACCCGAGGGGAGAAGCCGATGAGCGATTATTACGATTTGGGCACGTATTCCTGCCCGGTCACCACCACCTCGCCCGAGGCACAGCTGTGGTTCGACCGAGGATTAAACTGGACCTATGGCTATAACCATGACGAAGCGGTCGTTTGCTTTCAAAAGGCTGCCGATGCCGACCCCGACTGTGCGATGGCATATTGGGGGATCGCTTATGCGGCAGGGCCAAATTACAACCTGCCTTGGGATTTGCGCGATGATCGAGGGCAGAAAAAGGCGCTGGCGCTGGCCTATGACGCGACCCAGCAGGCGGTTGCTTTGGCAGACAGTGGGTCACCAGTCGAGCAGGCCCTGATCCACGCCCTGCCCGCGCGATATCCTCGGCGCGATCCGATCCCCGACATGCATGTCTGGGACCACAACTTCGCCGACGCCATGCGCCAAGCCTTTGCCGCACAGCCCGATCATCTGGACCTGCGAACGATCTATGTCGAGGCGCTTCTGAACCTGACCCCCTGGCAAATGTGGGACTTGAAAACCGGCCATCCCGCCAAAGGTGCCGCCACAGTCGAGGCGCAAGCGGCGCTGGAAGACGCCATGGCACATGGTCCCGCTGCTATGTCGCATCCAGGTCTGCTGCATCTCTATGTGCATCTGATGGAGATGTCGCCGACCCCTGAAAAAGCCCTGAAAGCGGGCGACGTCCTGCGCACCCTGGTCCCCGATGCCGGCCATCTGGTGCACATGCCCACCCATATCGACGTGCTATGCGGCCACTATCACAACGTGGTCCATTGGAACGAAAAGGCCATCGAGGCCGACCTAAAATATTACGAGCGCGAAGGCGCGTTCAATATCTATACAGGCTACCGTCAGCACGACTACCACTTCGTCATCTACGGCGCGCTGTTTCTGGGACAGATGGAACCTGCCCTGCGCGCCAATCAGGGCCTTTGGGACACCACACCCGAAGACATGCTGCGCATCGAAAGCCCGCCCATGGCCGATTACTTCGAAAGCTATATGTCCATGGCCCCCCATATCCTGATCCGCTTTGGTCGATGGGATGAGGCCAAGGCGCTGGACCTACCCTCCGACCCTGACCTATATCGCACGCTGACCGCGACCACGCATTACGCCCGCGCGATTGCCTATGCCGCGACCGGAGACGTGGCCGAGGCCGAAACCGAAGAACAACTCTTTCTATCAGCCAAATCCCGCGTCCCCGAAACTCGTCTGATGCACAACAACCGTGTTGTAGACCTGCTGGAGATCGCCCGAGAAATGCTGCGGGGTGAGATCGAATACCGAAAGGAAAACTACGACGCGGCCTATGCCCACCTGCGCCGCTCGGTCGAATTGGACGACAACCTGCCCTATGACGAGCCATGGGGCTGGATGCAACCCACCCGTCATGCGCTAGGCGCTCTTTTGTTCGAACAAGGCCACGTAAACGAGGCCGAAGCCGTCTATCGCGAAGACCTTGGCCTTGGCGGCACACTCAGCCGCGCCTCGATCCACCCGGACAACGTCTGGAGCCTCAAGGGCCTACACGATTGCCTCAAGGCGCGGAACGAAACGGTCGAAATCCAACAGATCAGACAACGGTTGGACCTTGCCTTGGCTCGGGCTGATCGGGCAGTCGCAGCCTCATGTTTCTGCGCCCAAGTCGCGATGCAAAGCTAAATCGCGCTGATGCGCGATGCCTCCGGCGGAGGTATTTTTAGCCAGATGAAACTGGGATCCCTTGTTCATCTGGCCCGAAATACCTCGGGGGAGTCGCGCGGCACGCGCGGCGGGGGCAGCGCCCCCTGCACCGGCATCAGCCTGCTTTGGCCTTCTTTTTCTGGGCGATGACTTTCTCGGCCAGATCACGAGCGATGGCAAAAGCCCCTTTGATCTTGTCACCATCATTCTTCCAGTCGCGCCGCACAACGATCTTGTTGTCCTTTACCTTGGCCATGCCGCGCTGGTTTTGAATGAACTCAACCAGCCCCTGCGGAGACGCAAACTTGTCGTTGTGGAATTGAATGGTCGCGCCCTTCGGCCCCCCGTCCAGCTTGGCGATACCTGCGCGTTTGCACATGGCTTTGATGCGGACGACCAGCATCAGAGTGTTCACCTCTTTGGGCAGCTTGCCGAACCGGTCGATCAATTCCGCCGCAAAGCCCTCTAGCTCAACTTTGGTCGACAGCGAGGACAAGCGACGGTACAGACCCAGACGCACGTCCAGATCGGGTACGTAGTCTTCTGGGATCAGGACCGGCACACCCAGATTGATCTGCGGCGCCCATTGGTCGTCGCTGTCGGACAGCCCCTCCATCTCGCCGGATTTGATCTTGGCAATCGCCTCTTCCAGCATGGACTGGTAGAGTTCATAACCCACGTCGCGCATCTGACCCGATTGCTCCTCGCCCAGCAGGTTGCCAGCGCCACGAAGGTCCAGATCCTGTGAGGCCAGCGTGAACCCGGCCCCCAGCGTATCCAGCGAGCCCAGTACGCGCAGGCGTTTCTCGGCCGTGGCGGTCAGTTTCTTACGCGGTTTGGTGGTCAGGTAAGCATAGGCGCGGGTTTTTGAACGCCCCACCCGGCCGCGAATTTGATAGAGTTGTGACAGGCCGAACATATCCGCCCGATGCACGACCATCGTGTTTGCGGTGGGGATATCCAACCCGCTTTCCACAATCGTAGTCGCCAGCAGCACATCGTATTTGCCGTCGTAGAAAGCGTTCATGCGGTCATCAAGTTCCCCCGCCGCCATCTGACCGTGGGCAACCACATAAGTCAGTTCGGGCAGTTGCTCTTTCAGGAACTCTTCGATCTCGGGCAGGTCCGAGATGCGCGGGACCACATAGAAACTCTGCCCGCCACGGTAATGTTCGCGCAGCAGGGCCTCGCGGATGGTGACCGCGTCGAACTCGCTGACATAGGTGCGGATGGCCAGACGGTCGATGGGCGGCGTGCCGATGATCGACAGGTCGCGCACCCCGGTCAGGGACAGTTGCAGAGTGCGCGGGATCGGCGTGGCGGTCAGGGTCAGGACGTGGATGTCGCTGCGCAACTGTTTCAGGCGCTCTTTGTGGCCGACACCGAAATGCTGCTCTTCGTCGATGATCAGCAGGCCCAGATTGTTGAAACGGATGCCCTTGGCCAGCAGTGCGTGGGTGCCGATCACGATATCGACTGTGCCACGCGCCAGGCCATCGCGGGTTTGTTGCGCTTCTTTCGCAGATACAAACCGCGACAACTGCCGCACCTCCAGCGGGAACCCCCGGAAGCGTTCTTTGAACGAGGCCGCGTGTTGGCGCGCCAGAAGCGTGGTCGGCGCAATCACCGCCACCTGCACGCCAGACATGGCGGCGACAAAGGCGGCGCGCATGGCGACTTCGGTCTTGCCGAAACCCACATCGCCGCAGATCAGGCGATCCATCGGCGCGCCGGAATGCATGTCCTCAATCACCTCGGAAATCGCGCGTAACTGGTCGTCGGTCTCCTGATAAGGAAAGCGCGCGCTGAACTCCTCCCACGCGTGGGGCGGCGGGTCCATCACCGGCGCTTTGCGCAGCGCACGTTCGGCGGCTATGCGGATCAGCTTGTCCGCCATCTCGCGGATGCGCTCTTTCAGCTTGGCTTTTTTAGCCTGCCATGCGCCGCCGCCCAAGCGGTCCAGCAACCCTTCGTCATGGCCGTATTTCGACAGCAGCTCGATGTTTTCGACCGGCAGGTACAGCTTGGACCGTTCGGCATATTCCAGCAGCAGACATTCATGGGCGGCACCGGCGGCGGTGACGACCTCCAACCCCTGATAGCGGCCGATGCCGTGATCCACGTGCACCACTAGATCGCCGGGCGTCAGAGATTGGGTCTCGGTCAGAAAGTTCTCGGCCTTGCGGCGTTTCTTGGGTTGGCGGATCAGGCGGTCGCCCAGCACGTCCTGCTCGGCGATGACAGTCAAATCGGGGGTCTCAAACCCATGCTCCAGCGCCCAGACGGCCAGATGCAGCCCGCGTTTGCCGACGCGGGTGCCGTCGGTGACTGGGATCGCCTCGGCCAGACCTTCGTCTTCGATCAAACCGGTCAGGCGTTCTCGCGCGCCTTCGGAATAAGACGCGATCAGCACCGGTCCCTTGGCCATCTTGTCCGTGATATGCGCGGCCAAAGCCCCAAACAGGCTGATGCTTTCCTGCTGCCGTTCGGGTGCAAAGTTGCGTCCGATCCGCCCGCCAGCGTCGATCACGCCCGGCCCGCTGGCCTGAGGTAAAGGGCTGAATTGCATCACCCGACGATCGCCGACAGCAGCCTCCCACGCGGCATCGTCCAGATAGAGCAGACCCGGCGGGGTCGGCTTATAGACCGTGTCCATACGGGATCGGTTTTCCAGCGCCAGACGTCGGGTTTCATACTGATCGGCAATCGTGTCCCACCGCGCCAAACGCGCGGGCGTGACCTGATCATCGACGGTGATCGAGGCTTCGGGAAGGTAGTCGAACAGCGTCTCCAGCTTATCGTGGAAGAAGGGCAGCCAGTGTTCAATGCCCTGATGTTTGCGCCCTGCGCTGACCGCCTCGTACAGAGGATCATCGGTGCCCGCCGCGCCGAACTCGATGCGATAGTTCTGGCGGAAACGCGTGATGGCGGCCTCATCCAGAATGACCTCGGAGACCGGGGCCAGTTCTACTACGTCCAGCTTTTCGGTGGTGCGCTGCGAGACGGGATCGAACCGGCGCGCGCCGTCCAGAACGTCCCCGAACAGGTCCAGACGCACGGGGCCGGACTCGCCCGGAGGGAAGATGTCGATGATGCCGCCGCGAATGGCATAGTCGCCCGGCTCCATCACTGTGGGGCTTTGGGTGAAACCCATGCGGACAAGGAAATTGCGCAGCGCGGCCTCATCCACGCGGTGATCGACGCGGGCAGTAAATGCAGCCTCGCGCAGAACCTCGCGCGCGGGCACGCGCTGGGTCGCTGCATTCAGCGTGGTCAGCAGCACAAACCGATCGGGCATCTGATGCACCAAGGCGGCCAGCGTTGCCACGCGGGCGGCAGCGATATCGGCATTGGGCGAGACGCGGTCATAGGGCAGACAATCCCAGCCCGGAAATACAAAGACCGGCATATCGGGCGCAAAGAACGCCAACGCGGCGCGCATCGCTTCAAGCCGTTTGTCATCACGCGCCACATGGCATACCGGTCCGCCCGAGCGGGTGATCTCATTCAGGACAAGCTGCGCGTCAAACCCTTCGGGCGCGCCGCCAACCGTGACATGGTTCGGAGCCTTCATCGCCCTGCCTTTCCGAATTCTCTATCCCAGAACGCCAATCGAAAAGTTCTGATACATACCCCAGAGCGAGGTGAACAAGATCGAAATCATTCCGACAATCTGCGTATAAATCCTGCACCGGGTCAGTATTTTGGCAACCGGTTCAAGACCAACCTCGGTTTGCTGCAACTTACGAGCCGCCGAGATGTTGATTAGCATGACCAAACCGACCGGAAACAACAACAAGAATACCGCCTGTGCAAGTTCAATCCCGTAGTAAAAGCCAAGCGTAGCCAGCCCTGTGAAAAAGAAACAGCCAAACGCCAGAATAACCAGTCCCGAAACCTCGACGATGTAAATCAGCCGATTAACGTTAATCCGAACGATATCCAACAGATCCTGCTCTGCCTGACCTCCGTTGCGACGGGCGCGCGAAACGAGATCAAACGGAACCCCCATCGCCCAGTGGCTAGCCGAAGACCAAAGCACCGCCAGCACGATCCAATACCAAAGATTGGAAAAGCTGCGCATGTCAATGACTTCAAAGATCGAAGAGTATAAGTTCACGCATCGGCCCCTTGTTCACTGTCACCAGGGACCCTCTTCGCACCGGCGCGTCCATCGTTACCCTTGAGACTACGCGGAATTCATGCCACCCAATGCGGGAATATTCAAGGAGAGTGCGACATGAAACCCACCATCGCCCCCTATCCCCTGACCCGCTTTCGCAGGGCCCGTCAATCGCCAGCCATACGCGGCTTGGTGCGCGAGAATACTTTGACCACGGATGATCTGATCTGGCCGGTCTTTGTCCGCGACGGAGAAGGTGTAGAAGAGCCCGTACCATCTATGCCCGGCGTGGTCCGCCGTTCGGTCGATTTGATCGCAAAGGCCGCTGTCGAGGCACAGGCGCTTGGAATCCCGGCAATCTGCATCTTTCCTTACACCGATCCCGGCCTGAAAACCGAGGACTGTGCCGAAGCCTGGAACCCTGACAATCTGTCCAATCGGGCAATACGGGCCATCAAGGCAGCTGCGCCTGATATCGCAGTAATGACCGACGTGGCGCTGGACCCCTACAACATCAATGGCCATGACGGCTATGTCGTAGATGGCGAGATTGTGAATGACCAGACCGTCGAAGCATTGGTCAAAATGACACTCGCGCAGGCCGAATCCGGAGCAGACATTATCGGCCCCTCGGACATGATGGATGGTCGGATCGGAGCGATGCGTCAGGCGTTGGAAGCGGCAGGGCACCATAATGTAATGATCCTGAGCTATGCTGCCAAATACGCCAGCGCCTTTTATGGTCCGTTCCGCGATGCGGTGGGTGCCTCAGGCGCGCTGACCGGTGACAAAAAGACCTATCAGATGGACCCGGCAAACTCGGACGAGGCCCTGCGGTTGATTGAACGCGACCTGACCGAAGGCGCGGATATGGTGATGATCAAACCCGGGATGCCCTATCTGGACATCTGCCGCCGAGTAAAGGACACCTTCGGGGCACCGACCTACGCCTATCAGGTCTCGGGCGAATACGCGATGGTTCAGGCCGCGGCGCAGAACGGGTGGATCGACGGGGAAAAAGTGATGCTGGAAAGCCTGCTTGCCTTCAAACGCGCGGGGTGTGACGGCATCCTGACTTATTTCGCACCGGCAGTCGCCAAGCTGTTGCAAGGGCAATAGACATATTGTCGCGAATTTTCGCCGATTGTGATCAGTACGGGGCCAGCTTTCCCGTGACACACAGAATCAATCAGCGTATCCTTGCAGATAAGATCGGGAACACCCGACAATTCAGGCAGTTATACAGAGAAAAAACATGAGCAGTTCCAACTCCCCCCGACTAAGCCGTCGTGGCTTTGCCATTGGCATGGCCGGCCTGACCCTGACTGCCGCTTGCGGCAACGGTGTCGGCAATTCGAACGCAGCCACGATTGATGCGCGTGTCGATGCGACTTTGACCGAAATGTACGCGCGCTACCCCAACACGGTCGAGATCGCCGAAAAGGCCAACGGCATGCTGGTCATGCCTTTGATCACCGAAGCCGGATTTGTATTTGGTGGCGGATATGGCCGCGGCGCACTGCGTATCAACGGCGCCACTGTCGATTATTACTCGGCGGTCAAAGGCACCGCCGGGCTGCAGATCGGGGCGCAGCAATATGCACATGTCCTGTTCTTCATGACGCAAGACGCGCTAAACGATTTCCGCCGTTCCAGCGGTTGGACCGCTGGGGCCGATATCGGCTATGTGGTCAGCGATCAGGGCGATAGCCTGTCGACCGACACAACGACACTGCGCTCGCCGGTGTTAGCTGCTGTATTTGGCCAAGCCGGCCTGCAGATTGGCGCCACCGTAGAAGGCACCAAATACACACGGGTCATTCCTTAAGACCCGAACCGGAGACCCCCGGTTTCGCCCCGCCCTGACCCCGGTCAGTGGCGGGGTTTGCTTTTCGTAACGGCGCGGTGGAACAAACTGCCCGCGCTGCTCTTTCGGTTCGCGATGGGTTCCTTTACTCTTGCGCCACTCGACGGATGAACAGGAAATTGGACCGCAGATGGCTATAGTATTTCGCTGGCTGGTGCGTATCGCATCGGGCCTCGTTCTGTTAACTTTGGCCGCTGTCCTGCTGGTGTATTTTCTGGCCAGTCAATCCTTGCCGGAATATGATCAGACGGTCGAAGTTCAGGGCCTGACAGCCCCGGTCGAGATCGTCCGCGACACCGCAAATGTTCCTCATATATTGGGTACGACTGACCCGGATGTGTACTTTGGGCTGGGCTATGCGCATGCTCAGGACCGGCTTTGGCAGATGACCGTGCTGCGCAGAACCGCACAGGGACGTTTATCCGAGGTTTTTGGCGCGCGCACCGTTCACATCGACAAACTGTTGCGCAGACTGGACCTGTACGGGCTGGCCCATCGCTCGGTCACGGTTCAGGACGACTATACCAAAGCAGCCCTGCGGGCGTATGCTTCGGGGGTAAACGCACGTCTGGCCGAGATCAACGAAAGCGCGTTGGGTCGCGGCGCACCCGAGATGTTCCTGTTCAACGCGCCGGTCTCTCCTTGGCAACCCGGCGACAGCCTAGCGGTCATCAAGCTGATGGCATTGCAACTGTCCGGACATCTTGAGGATGAGGTGCTGCGGGCGCGCACATCGCTAATGCTGAACGATGCCGAAAGACTGGCTGATATTTTACCCGATGTTCCGGGGTCGGGGATCGCAGCCCTACCCGAATACGCAACTTTGTTTCCCGGCGTTCCCCGCTACGCGGCGGGCACCCCAAAGCCCGATACCCCGTTATCCCCATTTCCCGAGCGCGGACTGGCCGGAGCCTCAAACGCCTGGAGCGCCGCACCTTCACGTTCGGCCATCGGGGGCACCTTGCTGGCCAATGACCCGCATCTGGGCTTTACAGCGCCAGGCATTTGGTATCTGGCCCGGCTGCAGCTGGCCAAGGGTGGCGTGATCGGGGCAAGCATCCCCGGCGTTCCTGCAATCATGACCGGGCGCAGCGATCGTCTGGGATGGGGGCTGACATCGTCCTATCTGGACGACCAGGACATACATATCGAACAGCTCAACCCCGACAACCCCGAAGAATACCTGACGCACGACGGTTTCAAACAGTTCCGCAGCCGTCCATCGATCATAGAAATAAAGGACGAAGCGCCCATTACACTGACTTTGCGATGGACAGAGAACGGACCTGTCCTGCCCGGCAGTGACTTTGACTTGGGAGCCATCACTCCTCCGGGGCATGTAACGTCGTTGTCGTGGACTGCGCTCAGCGCGCAGGATACCTCGATGTCGGCTTCAATGGCGCTGATGAATGCGGACACAGTGCGACAGGCGATTGACACGGCCGAGCTTTTCATTGCTCCGTCCCAGAACCTTTCGCTGGTCGATACGGATACCATTGGTATGAAACTGATCGGCGCGATGCCCCGCCGCGACCTGCGAAACCAAAGCCGGGGACGCATTCCGACACCGGGTTGGCTGAACGAGAACCGCTGGCAGGGACGTCTGCCCTATGGCGATAACCCCGAATTCGTGGCCCCTGCAGGCGGTATATTAGGTAATACCAACAACAAGGTGATCAACCGCCCTTTCCCGCGACATGTGTCGTATGAATGGGGCGATACCCAACGCATTCACAGATGGGAAAGGCTGATGCAATCGCGCGAGGTCCATACGCGCGACAGCTTTATCGAGGCACAGCTGGACACCGTAAGCTTCACTGCGCGGTCCCTGTTGCCGCTGATCGGGGCAGATTTGTGGTTCACCGGAGCTTCGGCCCCCGAAGGTACACCGGAACGGCAACGTCAGATTGCACTTAATTTGTTGGCCGAGTGGAATGGCGAGATGAACGAACATCTGCCTGAACCTTTGATCTATGCGGCGTGGCTGCGGGCGCTTCAGATCCGTTTGATCTCGGACGAATTGGGGCCGATCGCGGCAGAGTTTAAACATGTCGAGCCGCTGTTCATTGAACGCGTCTATCGGAACATTGATGGCGCGGCGGTCTGGTGCGACGTTCGGCAAAGCGCACCAACGGAAACATGTAGTGATATGGCCCGCCTTGCACTGGATGATGCGCTGATCTGGATCACCGAGAAATACGGCGGCGCGCTGCAATCCTTACGCTGGGGCGATGCGCATCAGGCGACCCATGATCACCCGGTTCTGGGCTCGGTCCCGGTTCTGCGGTTCTTTGTCAATATCCGCCAATCCACCAGCGGCGGAGACAATACTTTGCTACGCGGGCGCACCTCGGGCGAAGGGCCGGACCCGTTCCAGAACGTTCATGGTGCAGGATATCGGGGCGTCTATGATTTTGCCGACCCCGACAGCTCGGTCTTTATAACGGCAACTGGTCAGTCGGGTCATTTTCTATCCCGCTATTATGATGATCAAGCCCAACTGTGGCGCCGCGGAGAGTATATTCCAATGTCACTGGACCTTGATCTCGCCCGCGCGGCTGCGGTCGGCGTTACCAACCTGATCCCACGCTAATTTCCCCTGTTCGGCAAGACCTTGCCCCTTTTTTCAGCTTACGTGGACGAAAGCGGTGGTTTTGCCGTACCCTCCCCTAAGGCAAAGACATTTGGTTTGGGGGTATTTATGGCCAGCATTCGGGATAGGTTGAACAATCTCGCGCGCGATTATGCGATTGCCTGGAGTTCAGGCTACCCTGACGAAGTGGCGCGGTTTTACGCTCCTGACGGGCAAATCACGATAAACCGAGGAGAGCCGATTGTCGGACCGGCCGCAGTTGCTGAAATGGCGCGCGGGTTCTACGCAGACTTTCCTGACCTCGAGGTGCGCTGCGACATGATGCGATGGGCAGGAAGTCACGCCATCTTTGTTTGGACATTGGAAGGTCATCACGCGCAAACCGGCAACCATGTCATCGCCCGCGGCTGGGAAGAGTGGGAATTGACCGAGGACCACAAGGTGAAAACCTCGCTGAGATGGTGCGACGCCGACGATTATCAACGCCAGATCGACGGGAAATAACGCCTAAAGCGCTGCGAATTGCGCGGCTTGCTTGTCCGTCCATAGAACGGTCAGTTCGAAACCATCCTCGGTCTGTTTTTCGGCCCGAACCACGTCCTGACGGAACAACCATGCCCGCTTGTCCCCCTCGGCATAGCCCAGCAATAGCGTCATTTCGTGTCGCACGCCTTGAAGCTTGGTCGCGATGTCGGCCAAAAGCGGGCCAACCCCTTCTCCTGTGACCGCCGAAAGCGCGTAAACCTCAGGGTCACGATCCGCACGGGCAACAGCTGCTTCGCGTTCCTCGGGGTCCAACAGATCAATCTTGTTCCAGACTTCCAGACGCGGGCGGTTATCCTCGACCCCAAGAGACGTCAGGATGGTTTCGACATCCTGCGCTTGTGCTTCAGTCTCTTCGTGGCTGATGTCGCGGACATGGACGACGATATCGGCACCCAGAACTTCCTCTAACGTGGCGCGAAAGGCAGCCACCAGCTCGGTCGGCAGATTCGAGATAAACCCCACCGTATCCGACAGGATCACCTCGGGACCATCAGACAGTTCAACCCGGCGCATAGTTGGATCAAGCGTGGCAAACAGCATGTCTTTGGCCATCACTTCGGCACCGGTCAGACGGTTGAACAAAGTGGACTTGCCCGCGTTGGTATAGCCCACCAGCGCCACAATCGGATACGGCACCTTGGCACGGGCCGCACGATGCAGGGTGCGGGTTTTGACAACTTTCTGCAATTGCCGCCGCAAGCGAACAAGTTGTTCGTCAATCGCACGGCGGTCAGCCTCGATCTGGGTCTCACCCGGACCGCCGACAAAACCCAAACCGCCCCGCTGTCGTTCAAGGTGGGTCCAGGCGCGTACCAATCGTGTCCGTTGATAGCTGAGTGCGGCCATCTCGACCTGTAGAACACCTTCACGTGTTCGGGCGCGGTCGCTGAAAATCTCGAGGATCAGTCCCGTCCGGTCGAGGATTTTGACTTTCCACGCCTTTTCAAGGTTGCGCTGTTGGACAGGCGTCACCGGACCGTCGATCAGCACCAGTTCGATCTTGTTGTCATGCAGCCGCTCGGCCAGTTCTTCGATCTTGCCACTGCCGAACAACAAACCGGCCTGCGCCCGCGGCAAGCGCACGATTTCTGACCCGACCACGTCAAGGTCGGGCAAAGCAGCGGCCAAAGCAACCGCTTCTGCCAGCGCCGGTTCGGGGACACGGCGCTGTTCATCTGACTTGATTTCCGGATGCAGCACCCAGGCGCGGGTGCGCGTCCTGTCATGTTCCATCAAGAGGCGTCTTCGCCCTCATACAGGTTAATCGGCTGTGATGGCATGATGGTCGAGATCGCATGCTTGTAAACCAGCTGCGACTGTCCGTCGCGGCGCAACAACACGCAAAAGTTATCAAACCACGTGATCACACCTTGCAATTTCACACCGTTGATCAGGAAGATTGTGACCGGGACCTTTGCCTTACGTACATTGTTCAGGAACGCGTCCTGCAGATTCTGTCTGTCCGAAGCCATATTTTTATAAACTCGCCATTGTTCTTGCTACGCGCTGCGGACCAACGCGCTCCCTCTGGCGGAGTATGGAGTGTCGTTAACCGAGTTTCCAGATGAAAAATCAATCATTAACACGAGTGTTGATTCTCAGTCCCGCCACAAGGACGGTGTGATCAAGGCGATAATTGCCAGTGTCTCAAGTCGTCCAATCACCATGGCGGCGCACATTGTCAGCTTTGCGCCCCCCGATAGATCAACCAGTCTGATGGGCACGTCAGTCGCCAACTCGATCAAAGGGCCCGTAGTGCTAAGGGCGGCAACGGTCAAAACCATCGCCTGTTCGAACCCCGCGCCCATTGCTGCCAACAACAAGTTGAACAATGCAGCCGTCAACGCGAACATCATCAGAAAGATCCACGCAATAAAGGCGCCGTCGCTTTGGATGCGCTTATTTCCGCCCCCGAGCCCGCTAACAGAAGACGGGTAGATCAGCCTGTCGATCTCGCGCGCACCGTTCAGGTAGAGAGCAAACACACGCAGCAGCTTAACCCCTCCGGCTGTGGTCGCGACACCACCGCCAATCAGCGCGATTCCCAACAGAACAAGACCCGGAGTTCCCAACCCAGACAACTGTTGCGCATCGTTCCAGTTTGCACTTTCGAACCCAGCGGTGGTCAAAAAGGACAATACTGTGAAAACCATACCCCAGATCACACTGAGCGCTTGAACCGGCGTCAGTTGGTTGCCGATTTCATTCACTCCGGCCCAAACGCGGGTGAACAACAGTGCGGCGACCGCGACAACGATCATAAGGCCGATCCGGAACTCGGGGTCTTTGTCCAACCGCGAATACCCGGTTGTTGCCGTATCGGTGGAAAACGTCAGACGCGACAACGCGAAGAAAAGGAACAGAAAGATGATCGCCTCACCAGTGATCCCGGCCTGCGCTCCTTCCAATCCCCCAACCGGAGAGATACCCGACGTCGCCATCGTGGACATCGCATGACAAATCGCGGTCAGGCCGGTTTCCCCGGTTATCAGCAGCAACAAACAGATCACCAGCGTTAACCCGGCATAAACCGGGGTCAGCGTCCGGGTTACGCGGATCAGACGGCCGCGCGGATCAACACGTTCACTTTGCGCCACGCCCGTCACAGGGCGTCCCGGCTGACCACGGGCCGTTACCTCGAACCCGCCCAGCGACAACGGCGCAAGAATGGCCGCCGCCGAAATCCACATCAGCAACCCGCCCATCCACCCTACTTGGGCCCGCCACAGATGCAGAGGGGCGCTCAACCGTTCAGGGTCAGGGAAGATATCCGCCCCCGTGGTCGTCATCGCGCTAACCATGTCGAAATAAGCATTCAGAAAAGTCGTGTTCCCCATCGCATCATGCAGCGGGACCGCTAGAAACAGTGGCAGCACCGTGAAACATGCCAGCAGCACGGCCAATTGCCCAAGAGTTCCCCGGCGAGGAATACGATTGGATGAGGCCAACGCAATCGTGGCCACCACGAACAAACCAAGCAATCCAGAGTAGAAGAACGACCGCGAGGTATCATGATCATTCAAAGCCAGCGCATAAGCCGCAGGTATCCACATCGACACCGCGGCGATGCCCCAGATCAACAAGAACAACGGCAAGCGCCGCACCAGTCCGATCTGATGTGCAACAACCCGCGCCATCAGAAGAAATCAATCGAAACCTGCATCAAGCGCTCGACCTCTGGCACATCCTTGGCCATTGCAAAGATCGCGACCACGTCTTTTTCCTCGATCCGCAGACTGCCCGAGGGACGCACCAACTCATCACCCTTGCGGACCGCACCCACCAGAACACCTTCGGGGAAGTCAATGTCGCGCAGCCTTTGCCCGGCCATTGGAGAGGTCGAGAGGACTTCGGCCTCGATCACCTCGGCCTCGGCGTCCCCAATCGAATAGACCTGCCGCACCCGCCCGTGCCGGATATGGCGCAGGATCGAACTGACCGTTGTCGCGCGCGGGTTGATATATGCATCAATGCCAAGCGGCCCCATCAGCGCAACCATACTGGGGTCATTGATCAAAGCAATCGCCAATGCGCATCCTTCAGCTTTGGCTCGCACGGCAGCCAGCATGTTGGCCCGGTCGTCATCCGTCACGGCCAGCATGGCATCCGCCCGTTCGATCCCGGCCTCACGCAGCAGCGCAGCGTCCAGACCATCGCCGTTCAGAACAATTGTCCGCTCCAATGCTTCGGCAGCCTGTTCTGCACAACTGCGGTCCCGCTCGATAATCTTGGCGCGGACACGACTTTCGCGTTCTTCCAATGTGCGCGCGACTTCCAGCCCGACATTGCCGCCACCAACGATCACCACGCGATCCTGTTTCCTTTGCGCTTTGCCGAAAACCTCCATCGTGCGGTCCACGTCTTTGACATTGGTAAAGACATAGCATTCGTCACCAACGAACAGCTGATCTTCGGATTCCGGCGCAAACAACGTACCCTCGCGCCGCACCCCGACAACGATGGAACTGAGCGTCGAAAACAGATCCGTCAGCTGCCTCAGGGGCGTGTTCACGATCGGGCAATCCTCATCGATACGGATGCCCAAAAGCTGTGCCTTCTCATCCATGAACATCTCGGTATCGAAAGCCGAAGGCGCCGAAAGGCGGCGCATGGCGGCAGCGGCCACCTCGCGCTCGGGACTGATTACGACGTCTATCGGCAGGTGATCCCGACGGTAGAGATCTGAGTGAATAGCTTGCAGGTAGGATTTTGACCGCAAACGCGCAATCTTGCGCTGGATCGAAAAAACGGAATGCGCCATCTGACAGGTGACCATGTTCACCTCGTCCGAATGGGTCGCGGCAATGATCATCTCGGCATCGCGCGCACCAGCGCGTTCCAAGACATCCGGGTAGCTGGCAAAGCCGGCAATGCCCTGAACGTCCAGCGTTTCAGTAGCCCTGCGGACAAGATCAGGGTTATTGTCCACTACCGTCACGTCGTTCAATTCGCCCGACAGATGCCGTGCAATCTGCCAGCCTACTTGGCCAGCGCCGCAAATGATGACCTTCATATCGTGGGCCCTTCTGCCTGAACGTTTTGAATGACAGATGGTCCCGAAGTGGTCAATTGAATTGTAAAATCCCAAAGGTCAGGGCATTCTAAGTCCATGAAAACAGTAATTCGTTTACTCATTCCTTTGACAGTCCTGACCGCATGCGGACCATTGTCGATGTACTATCGCGAGGGCGAAAGTGTATCGCGCGTGCAGACCGAGACGACGCAATGTCAGGTGCAGGCCCTGAATGATGCGCCAGTCGCCAATCAAGTTCGTCAGGGGCCGCCGACTTATTGGCCGGGACGAACATATTGCGACAGCCGCGGCCGATGCCACCGCACTGGCGGTTGGTGGCAACCTGGTCAGATCTACACAGTCGATGTCAACCAAGGCCTGCGCAACACAGTCGAAGCACAGTGCATGGCTGCCAAAGGTTATCGCCCGATCAGCCTGCCGCCTTGTAAGCAAAGCGTTAAAAGCCGCGTGCCCGCCGTTCGCACAACCGAACTACCACCCCTGAGCACCGAGTCCTGTTTCGTCAAATTTGACGATGGCTCTTTCCAGATCATCACACCTGGCCAGGCGGGTTAAAGACCCGGCGGATTATTCCGCCGGCTCAGGTTCGTCAATCTGCGCAACCCGCGCACCCGACTTGTTCGATGTCACAACGCCCAACGACTTCAACTTGCGATGCAGCGCGCTGCGTTCCATCCCGACAAAGCTGGCGGTGCGACTAATATTGCCGCCAAACCGGTTGATCTGCGTCAGCAGATATTCACGTTCGAACGCCTCGCGCGCCTCGCGCAGCGGCAGAGTTGCCAGTGCACCCGACAAAACCACACGACCGGAGTCGTCGGATTTTTCATCCTCGGTCGGCAGTTCTCTGGCCTCAATCGGGCCGGTCCCATCCCCAAGGATCAGCACACGCTCGATCAAGTTCTTCAGTTGACGCACGTTGCCCGGCCAAGTCATGGTTTGCAACAAAGCCACGGCTTCATCCGAAATCTCGCGCACCGGCAGACCCTGCGTCTCATTGCACATTTCTATGAAGTGTTGCGCCAGAACCGGAATGTCCTCGCGCCGATCCTCCAACGAGGGCACGTCAATCGGAACAACATTCAGGCGATGATACAGCTCTTCGCGGAACCGTTCTGCCGCAATTTCTTCGTCGAGGTTCTTGTTGGTCGACGAAATGACACGCAGATCTACCCGCACCTTATCTGACCCGCCAACACGCTGGAATTGCTGATCGACCAGCACCCGCAGGATCTTGGACTGAGTCCCCAACGGCATATCGGCAACCTCGTCAAAGTAGACAACGCCCCCATGAGCCTCTTCCAGCAATCCGGATTCGACGCCGCGCTCTGATGATTCTCGGCCAAATAGAACCTCTTCCACACGCTCTGGTTCGATACCGGCGCAATTGACCGTCACAAATGGCGCGTTTGCCCGGTTCGAATGGGCGTGAATGTACCGCGCTGCGATCTCTTTGCCGGATCCGGCAGGACCGCTGAGCATGACGCGACCGTTCGACTTGGTCACCTTGTCCAACTGTCCCTGCATCGCGCGGAACGAGGCGGACTTGCCGATCATGTCGGAATTCGTGACCTCCTTGCGCTTGAGCGAGGCGTTCTCGCGGCGCAAGCGCGAGGTTTCCATCGCGCGACGGATCACAACCATCAACTGATCAATGTTAAAGGGCTTTTCGATAAAGTCATAAGCCCCCTGCTTGATCGCTGCGACGGCGATCTCGATGTTCCCGTGACCCGAAATGATCACCACGGGCACATCAGGATTGTCGCGCTTGACCGCCTTAAGAATGTCGATCCCGTCCATACGGCTGTCCTTCAGCCAAATATCCAGAATCAGCAGACCCGGCGGCTCGGAATTGATCGAGGCCATGCACTCGTCCGAGTTGCCAGCCAGCCGGGTTGAATAGCCTTCGTCCTCCAGAATGTCGGACACCAGCTCGCGAATATCGCGTTCGTCATCTACGATTAGAATGTCACTCATCTTTGGCCTGCTTTCAGTTTGTTTGTTTTAATTGCCTGCTTTTGTGGCGCCGAGGATTGGGGGAAATTGCCCCCCGGCAACCGGATCACGGCCATCGCGCCAAAATGGTCCTGTCCGTCAAATACCGGTGCATCTTCCAAAGTCAGTGCACCGCCATGTTCTTCGATTATTTTCTTAACGATGGGCAGGCCAAGGCCCGTCCCCTCATCTCGTGTGGTCACATAGGGCTCGAACAATCGCGCCCTGTCTTCCGGTAAACCTATTCCGTTATCTGCTATCGTTATCACCGTACCCGCGTCATCGGGCGTCACGTCCACTTTTATCTGTGGCTTCAGATTGTCGGGTGCGCCCTTTCTTTTCAGCGTTTCGATAGCTTCACCCGCGTTTTTGATCAGGTTCGTCAAAGCCTGGTTCAACATTGTCGCGTCCACATCCAGTTGGATGGGCTGGTCTGGCAAAGAGGCCAGAATCTCGACATCCGGTTGTCCCGATTGCTGCAACAAGACCGCTTCTTGCACCAGCTCGACAATGTTTTCCTCGCGCCGCTCGGGTTCGGGCATCCGGGCGAATTTCGAAAATTCATCGACGATCCGGCGCAAATCATTAGTCTGACGCACGATGACATCCGTCATCGACACCAACTTGTCGCAATCCTCTTCATCCAGCTTGGTCGAGAATTTGCGTTTGATCCGTTCCGCGCTCAGTTGGATCGGGGTCAAAGGGTTCTTGATCTCATGCGCGATGCGGCGCGCCACGTCCCCCCAGGCTGCCAACCTCTGCGCACTGACCAGATCGGTTACGTCGTCAAATGCAACCACGTATCCTTCAAGTCCACCGTCCTCGCCGCGGCGGGTGGCCATACGTACCAACAGGTTTTCCAAGCGCCCTTTACGGGTCACCTTGACCTCACCCTGAACCGCTTCCTGACCGCTGTCCTTCAGCGTTTCGAACAGGGGAAGGAATTCAGGAACGGCAATGCCGATGGCCAAGTGTTCTTCGCCACGCGACCAGTCCAGCAACCGCTCAGCCGAGCGGTTCACGAATGTTACGCAACCGTCCGGATCTACGCCGACAACCCCGGACGTGACCGAGCTGAGAACCGAGTCAAACAATCGCCGGCGGCGCTCGATTTGCCGCGTATTCTCAAGAAGAGTATCGCGCTGACCTTTCAGCTGCCGTGTCATCTGGTTGAAGTAACGGCCCAGCATCGCGATCTCATCATCGCTGGCCTCTTCAATCACCTGAACGCTCAGATCACCCGCACCAACCCTTTGGGCCGCCGTTGTCAACCGCCCCACCGGGCGCGAGAGGCGCTCGGCAAACCACATTCCCAAAGACATCGCAGCAAGGATCAAAATGACCGCAAAGCCAAGATATAAAAGACCAAACTCGAACAGAACCCGGCCCCGGTCGCTTTCAAGCTGTTGATAGAACTGTGCCGTTTCCTTGGTGTCGTCCAGCAAGGTCAGCAACTGCCCGTCGACTTCGCGACTTACATAAAGGTATCGATCCAGAAAGGCGCGCAGAGGAACCAACGCCCGGAATTCGCTGTTCTGCCAATCTGCAATGATCAAAAGGCCCGTATCAGCGGCTTCGACCAGTTGCTCTGGCGTCGGAGCTTCGTAGTTGAACAGGTACGACCTGTCGCCGCGCGATTTGATCTCGCCACTGCCGTCGATGACATAAGCCTCGCGCAGACCACGCTGAATCTGAGATTGTCCCTGTGCCAACACAGACCGCAATTCGGCGTCCGAGATATAGAAATCCACTGCGCGTGAGTTGTCCAAGAATCGCGCAAGAACTGTGGCGTCCTGCGTCAAGCCCTCGCGGTGCTCTTGCTCGTAAGCTTCAGCGGCCGTGAGAGATGAGCCCACAACCTGCCGAACACGGTCTGAAAACCAGCCTTCAAGTCCGATGTTCACCGTCAATCCGGCGAAGATGGCAACTGTCACGGTTGGAACCAACGCTAAAAGCGTAAATGCGCCGATCAGTCTGAGGTGCAGGCGCGAGCCCGCGGATTTCGCACGCCGTGCCGCAATCAACGTGCCAACCTGACTGAGCACAAGCGCCGCAACGACCAGTACATAGACCAAGTCTGCAAGCAGGATCAGCCGCAGAGTTGGCGCAGAAGCCCCAAGGTCAAAGGGGCCGATCACAAGATACGTCGCCAACGCCAAAGCAGGGCCCAGCAGAACCAGACCCAAGGTGCTAAAATTGCGCAGCTTTCGGGATTTTCGCCACCGATTAATCGATAGGATCAGCCCGCTCTGTGCTCGGGATGCCACCGTCTGCCCTCATCCTGATGCGCCGCTTTCGCGGCTAACCGCCATATTTCGTGGTCCTTGCCGGGCCAGAACCCGGATGCCACGCATTGTGTGGCCATATTACATCAGTTTACGCCTGCGTGTCACCTGAATATCGAGGTCTGTAATCTTTTTCCGCAGCGTATTCCGGTTAATCCCCAGAAGATCAGCACATTTTGCCTGATTTCCACCAGTTGCATCCAGCGCCAATTCAATCAACGGGGCCTCGACCTCGCGCAGAATGCGTTGGTACAGACCCGGAGGTGGCAGCAAATTACCGTGCAGATCAAAATACCGCCTCAGATGACGCGCAACCGAAGCCGATAGTTTTTCGCGCTCGCCGTCACCCAAGACAGGTTCAGCTTCGGGCTGACTGCCCAGCACCATCTCAACCTCGGCTTTCGAGATTTCATCGGCGCGGCTGGTCAGGCTCAGGCGGCGGATTGCGTTTTCAAGCTGCCGCACGTTACCCGGCCAGGAATAGCGTCGAACCAGTTCCACCGCGTCTGCGCTAAGCCAGCGCTTGGTGCCGTGTTCACGTTCTTCTCGTGCCAGAAAGTGATCGGCCAGCAAGGTGATGTCGTCCACCCGTTCCCGCAATGCTGGCACATGAATGGTCGCACCACACAAACGGTAATAGAGATCCTGACGCACGCGCCCACTCTCCATCGCCTCGGTCAGGTCGGACTGGCTGGTTGCCATAAAGCGCGGGACGTGATCGCCGGGCGTGTCCATCATGCGCACGATACGGGCCTGCAGTTCATCCTCGATATCGGCAATTTCATCAATCAGCAACGTGCCGCCACGCACACGCGCCATCACCCGCGCGGGGCCTTCCAGATCCCGCAGATCGGCCGCAGTTGCAGTTACAAATGGCAGCGTCCGACGATCCGAGAAATCGTGAATTGCCCTTGCAATCAGCGATTTACCCGTTCCACTTTCACCAGATATCATGACCGAAAGATCGGTGTTCATCACCCGTGCAACCAACCGATAAAGCGCTTGCATTACCGGTGTCCGTCCGACCAAAGGCAATTCTTCCGGACGCTCGTCGGCAGGTTCCGCCACTTCAGTCTGAACGCGCTGTTTCTGCTCCAGCGCACGCGCAGTACGCTTCATCAAATCCGGCAGGTCGAAGGGCTTGGGCAGATAATCATAAGCATCCGCCTCGGCCGCCTGAATTGCCGTCATTATCGTGTTTTGGGCCGAGATCACAATGACGGGCAAACCTGGGCGGTCCTGAGCGATTTTTGGCAGCATTTCCAAACCGTTGCCGTCCGGCATTACGACATCCGAGATCACCACATCCCCCTTGCCCTCACCAACCCAGCGCATCAGCGTGGTCAGCGAAGAGGTCGCATGCACCTTGCATCCTGCCCGCGTCAGGGCCTGTGTCAAAACGGTGCGGATCGTGCGGTCGTCATCTGCGACCAGAACTGTTCCATCCATTTGGTGCTCTCCTTAAGCTCTTTCCGGCTTTGTCTTACGTTACATCCTTCGGTGCCCGCCTCAGCGAAATGCGGAACACCGTACGGCCCGGCACCGAGTCGGCGGAAATCCAGCCGTCATGGTCCGAGATGATCTTGCTCACCAGCGCCAGCCCCAGGCCGGTGCCGTTTTCCTTGCCCGACACGAACGGGTCGAAGATATCGCTGCGGATTTTCTCGGGCAGGCCCGGCCCGTCGTCGATAATCTCGATCTGCAATGGCAGGGAATGGCCCGAACCATCACTGCGCCGAAGTCGGAAGGAGTGTTCGAAATACGTCTTGATGCGAATTATTCCACCTTTGGGATCAGCAGCTTCAGACGCGTTTTTCAACAAGTTCAGAATAACCTGCAGGAATTGATCCGGGTCTCCATAGGCCAGCGGCAACGAAGGGTCGTATTCCTCGATGATTTTCATATGCGCGCCGAATCCCAGCAAGGCCGACCGGCGTGCGCGGTCCAGAACATCATGAATATTCACTGGCTTGAAATCAGGCTCTGACAGGTTTCCGAATTGCTCGACCTGTTCCAACAGCTTTACGATACGACGACTCTCAGCGACGATAAGGTCTGTAAGTTCAAGGTCTTGCTGTGAGATATTCATGCTCAGCAATTGCGCCGCGCCAGTGATACCAGCCAGTGGATTCTTGATCTCATGCGCCAGCATCTCGGCCATGCCGATCGCCGACTGCGCCGCCGATTTAACGGTATTGCCCCGCGTCATCCGCCCCGCCAACTCACGCGGTGAGATGATCATGATCATCGACCCCGGATGCCCGACCAAAGGGGCAATCTGCAGCGCGCATTGCAGCGGCGCACGATTGCCTGAGCCCGCATCTACATCATTCACGAACAAGGGTGTTCCCTGCGCCCGCGCGCGCTCGAACGCCTCTTCCAGAGGTGCGTCGACCGCAATCTGATCCCAAACCGGGTGCCCGATCACCGATTTGCGTGAAGCGTTCAGGAAACCTTCACCTGCTGAATTAACGTCAGATATCCGATCATCGCCATCAATTATGAAGGCCGGTACCGGAAGCGAAGTCCAAATACTCTTGTCCGAATTCATGCGACTGCCTCCGCCTCAGTGCTTAAGGCGTCACCCAGCAGGCGGATCACCTCGTCGGTATCGCGAGAGGTCAGAACGGCGCGGCGCAAGGCTGCGGGCGTACCAGCCTGATCCATATACCATCCCAGATGCTTGCGCGCGACGCGCAGCCCCAGATCGGTGCCGTAAAAGCCCAGCATCGCCTGATAATGCGCCCGCACCATCTCGATCAGGTCCTCGCCCTGAGGTACCACCGGCGCAGGCGCGCCATAAAGATCGTGGCAGACCTGCGCCAGAACCCAAGGCTGACCTTGAGCACCCCGCCCGATCATGACGCCATCCGCGCCCGATTGGTCCAGCGCCGTGCGTGCAGCACCGGAATCCACGATATCTCCGTTTGCGATGACGGGGATATCGACCGCTTCTTTCACTGCGCGGATCGCCTGCCAATCCGCCTGCCCCTTATAGAACTGACAGCGCGTGCGCCCGTGGATCGTCACCATCTGCACCCCTGCCTCCTGCGCGCGCCGCGCGACGTCCGGCGCATTCAATAATTTGTCGTCCCACCCCAACCGCGTTTTCAGCGTGACCGGCACATCAACCGCCGCGACCACCGCCTCGATCAATGTCAGCGCATGATCCGGCGTTTTCAGCAGCGCCGAGCCGGAATAGCCGTTCGTGACCTTCTTGGCCGGACACCCCATGTTGATGTCGATCACCCGCGCGCCCCGATCAGCGACCTGCCGGGCGGCCTCGGCCATCCAATGCGCCTCGCGCCCAGCCAGTTGAACGGCGGTGTTTTCTACATCCGCCGACAACTCGGCGCGCTCGCGCACACCGGGCTTGGCCTGCACCATTTCCTGACTGGCGACCATCTCACTAACCACCATGCCCGCGCCAAAGCGCATCACCAGATCGCGGAACGGACGGTCAGTGATTCCGGCCATCGGAGCCAGTAGAACCGGCGGGGTCAGGTCTTTGTCTGCGAGTTGAAGAGTCAACGTGCTTAATCCTTGGGCAGTTGCGACTTAGATATCGAATTGAGCGTATATGAACAACAAAACGGCAGCTGAAAAGCCCGCAAAATCATCACTTGCTTAATTTTTAGGCGGACCAACGCGGGTGATTGCCTCTGCATTCACCGCACCCTAAACATTGCCCCGAATTTATCGGAGACACCGCCCATGACCACCGCAGCCATAATCGTTGCCGCAGGACGTGGCCTGCGCGCCGGAGGAGGTATCCCGAAACAATGGCGACCGCTAGGCGGACGCCGCGTCGCGGACTGTACGATTGAGCGGTTTCGCGGGCAAGTCGATCACATCGTGCTGGTCCTGTCGCCCGAGGACAGCACCGTCTGGGAAGAATTTGCCGCTTCAGATCTGATCCTGACCGCAGGTGGCGCAGATCGTCCGGGTTCGGTGCGCAATGGGCTGGCCGCCCTGAGCGATCTGGATGTGACCCGCGTTCTGATCCATGATGTCGCCCGTCCCTGTGTCAGTGCTCAGACTATTCACAACGTGTTGCAGGCGCTCGAAGCCAGCCCCGCTGCCGCGCCCGGCTTGGTAGTCACGGATGCGCTTTGGACCGGAGACGGACAAACGGTGACTGGCACGCAGGATCGCACCGGCCTTTTCGCCGCACAGACACCGCAGGGTTTTCACTATAGCACCATCGTCGCGGCCCATGCCGCTCATGCGGGCGGCGCGGCGGACGATGTCGAGGTTGCCCGCGCCGCAGGACTGGACGTGGCCATCGTGCCGGGCGATGCGGATAACATCAAAATCACACGGCCCGAGGATTTTGCCCGGGCGGAACGCATATTGGGAACGAATATGGATGTAAGGCTGGGCAACGGGTATGACGTGCATCGGTTTGGCGACGGGGATCATGTGATCCTGTGCGGCGTGCAGGTGCCGCATGATCGCGGCCTTCAGGGACATTCGGACGCTGACGTGGGAATGCATGCCGTGACGGATGCGATCTATGGCGCTCTGGCGCAGGGGGATATCGGCCAGCACTTCCCGCCCTCGGACCCGCAATGGAAAGGGGCCGCCAGCGAGATTTTCCTGCGCCACGCGGTCGAACTGACCGCGACGATGGGATACGCGATCTCGAATGTCGATTGCACGCTGGTCTGCGAATACCCCAAGATCGGCCCCCACGCCGAGGCGATGCGGATCGAGATGGCCCGGATCATGGGACTGCGGACCGATCAGGTCTCGGTCAAGGCGACAACGTCTGAACGGCTGGGCTTCACGGGCCGCAGCGAAGGCATTGCCTCGCTCGCCACGGCCTGTCTGGTGAAATCATGAGCGCCGCACAATTGATCGGAACCGTCTGTGGTGTGGGCTATCTACGCCCCGCGCCCGGCACATGGGGATCGCTCGCCGCCCTGCCCTTGGCGTGGGTCTTTCATACACTGGGTGGTTTTCCCCTGCTGGTAGTCGCCACGTTTGCGGTGTTCTTTGGCGGGCTCTGGGCGACCCGCGCGATGACCGCAGGGCAAGAGGACCACGACCCGTCCGAGATCGTCGTAGATGAGGTCGCAGGCCAGTTCATCGCGCTTTGGGCGATCTCTTACCCCTCATGGGCGCATGGGATCGAGATCACGGCGCTGTGGCCCGGCTGGGTTGCAGGGTTCCTGTTGTTCCGTCTGTTCGACATTACCAAACCCGGCCCGGTTGGCTGGGCCGACCGCAAGGGGGATGCGATGGGCGTGATGCTGGATGATGTGATCGCCGGGGTCTTTGCCGCCATCGGCGTGTTGATCCTGGCCGGGATTGCGCATGGGGTTCTGGGGCTATGACCGTCGCCGCGCTGCTGGACCGCGCCAAGGCGCAAGGAGTGATGATCGCCACCGCTGAAAGTTGCACCGGGGGTATGGTCGCCGCGGCGCTGACTGACATCCCCGGCAGTTCGGCCGTGGTGGACCGAGGTTTCGTGACCTACACCAATGCCGCAAAACAGCAGATGTTGGGCGTACAGGCGGCGACTCTGGACGCGCACGGCGCGGTCTCGGAACAAGTTGCCCTTGAGATGGCCGAGGGCGCCCTGCACCATTCCAACGCGCAACTGGCCGTGTCGATCACCGGCATTGCGGGCCCCGGTGGGTCCGAGTTCAAACCCGAGGGGCGCGTCTGCTTCGGAATCGCCGCTACAGGGCAGTTGACCCAAACGCAAACCATGGAATTTGGTGCACTTGGCCGCGACGCCGTTCGGCTGGCTGCGCGCGATCACGCGCTGAATTTGTTGTCAGATGCGCTTTCTTATACCGCCTAATTATTTTGCAATCCTACAACCATGACGCACATTTAATCATCACTTAAACAAAAGCCCTATAAATGGGCGCCTTTTTTCACGATTGCCTCTTTTTTCCCCACCCGCACTCCGCTTCAAGCCCCGCCACGCAAGCTGAAGAGGAGAGCGGCTGATGAATGGAGCCGATACCGCCTGGATCATAGTGGCAACCGCCCTGGTCCTGTTCATGACACTGCCGGGCCTGGCCCTGTTCTATGGTGGCCTCGTGCGCGCCCGCAACGTGCTGAGCGTTTTCATGCACTGTTTCAGCATCGCCTGCCTGATGAGCATCCTGTGGCTGGTCGCAGGCTATTCCATCGCGTTCGGTGACGGCGGATCGGGCCTGTGGGGCGGTCTGGGCAAAGCCTTTCTGAACGGTGTCGATGCTGACAGCCTGTCGGGCACGCTGCCCGAGATTTTGTTCTTCGCGTTTCAGATGACATTCGCCATCATCACTCCGGCCCTGATCGTGGGGGCCTATGTGGAACGCGTGGGCTTTGGCTTTGTTCTGACCTTCTCGGGCCTGTGGATGCTGCTGTGCTATGCGCCGGTGGTGCATTGGATCTGGGGCGGAGGCATCCTGACTGATGGCGGCATTCTGGGAGAAGTCGGCGTACGCGATTTCGCAGGTGGAATCGTTGTGCATGAAACCGCCGGTCTGGCCGCGCTGATCATCGCCGTGGTGCTGGGCCCGCGCCGCAACCGCACGACGCCCCCACACAATCCGGGTTTTGTCATGATCGGTGCCGCGATGCTGTGGGTTGGCTGGTTCGGCTTCAATGGCGGTTCGCAACTGGCCGCTGACGGAGGAGCTGCGATGGCGATGACCGTGACGCATATCTCGGCCGCCACCGCCTCGCTGACCTGGGCGCTGTACGAGCGGATCAAATATGGCAAGGCGTCGATGGTTGGTCTGGTGACCGGTACGATCGCTGGCTTGGCCTCCATTACACCTGCCTCGGGCTATGTGGATCCGGTTCAGGCGCTGATCATCGGTGCCGTCGCTGGTGTGCTGTGCCAAGAAGCGGTCAATGTCATCCGCAACGTTCTGAAAATCGACGATACGCTGGATGTGTTCGCCGTGCATGGCGTCGGGGGCATCTTTGGCACCATCATGATCGCCGTCTTTGGCCTTGGCGCCTGGACTGCACAGTTGGGTGGCCTGGTCATCGTGGGTGTCTTCACCGCCGTCGTGACCTATGTGCTGATCAAACTGGTCGCGCTGATCACGCCGCTGCGAGTGGATACCGAGACCGAGACCAACGGCCTCGACCTGTCGGTACATGGTGAACGCGCCTATGACATGACAAGCTGATCGCGCGTCAAACTGAATGTGCAAAGCGGGCCCGTTCCGGGTCCGCTTTTCTTTTGCCCGCCCCCTCGACTCTGGGGGGTGCCGCGCGTTATCAGCCCGCAACCTGTTTTCAGCCCAGAGGTTTGCACCATGATCCCCAGCTCGTACCCCGACAGCACCGAAATCGCCCGCCTGACCGCGCGCATGCTGCTGGAGATCAAAGCCGTCCACTTCAATTCGCGCGAGCCGTTCACGCTGGCCTCGGGCCTGCCCAGCCCGACCTATATCGACTGCCGCAAGCTGATCTCATACCCACGTATCCGCTCGACCCTGATGGATTTCCTGACCGTCACCGTGATGCGCGATGCCGGGTTCGAGGCGTTCGACAATATCGCCGGTGGCGAGACGGCGGGCATCCCCTTTGCCGCCATGGTCGCCGAGCGTATGGCCCTGCCGATGACCTATGTGCGCAAAAAGCCCAAAGGGTACGGCCGCAACGCCCGGATCGAGGGCGCAATGTCCGAGGGTGAGCGCGTTCTGCTGGTCGAGGATCTGACCACCGATGGCGGATCAAAGCTGTCTTTTGTGGATGCAATCCGCGACACCGGCGCGACCTGCGGCCATACGGCGGTGATCTTCTATTACGGCATCTTCCCCGAGACCGAGAAGACGCTGGGCGACCATGGCGTGAAGCTGCATTCGCTGTGTACGTGGTGGGACGTTCTGGCCGAGGCCAAGGCGCAGAAAGCCTTTGACGCTGAGACACTTGACGGGGTCGAGGCCTTCCTGAACGACCCGCGTGGCTGGCAGGAAGCCAACAAACCCACGTAAACCTCTTGTGGACAATTTGGGGATAAGCCCGGAAGAATCGGCGCGCCAAACACGATATCTGGTGACTTTCCCCACTTTTCCTACATAATAAGCGATACACATTCAGATATCCAAACTGTCTGGAAACTTATCCCTAGGTCTTACCCCAAGTTAACCACAGGGATTTCCAGATGGATTGGGACGGGCATTCGCGTATAGAACCTCATCAGGGCAGTGGGGACAAAATGAACGAGATAAGCAGTATCGAGCAGGCAGCGGCGCAGATTCAGAACGCTGAAACCATGCCGCATTCCATTGAGGCTGAACAACAGCTTCTGGGTGCGATCCTGACGAACAACGATCTGTATGACCGGGTGGCCTCGATCATTGGGGCCGAGCATTTCTATGATCCGGTCCATGCCCGCATCTATGAGGTCGCGGCCAATCGCATCGCCAAGAATGCGCTGGCCTCGCCCGTGACGCTGAAGTCCTTCATGGCCGAGGATGAGGGCCTGAAAGAGTTGGGTGGCCCCGCCTATCTGGTCAAGCTGGCGGGTGCTTCGATCAGTGCGTTTGCGGTGCATGATTATGCCCAGATGATCTATGACCTCGCCATCCGGCGCGAATTGATCCGGCTGGGCCGCGACATCTCGGACAAGGCGGCACGGGTTGATGTGTCCAGCGAGCCCAAGGAACAGATCGTCGAGGCCGAGCAACAGCTTTACCAGTTGTCCGAGCAGGGCCAGACCGAACAGGGATTTCAATCCTTCCTCAAGGCGGTCACAGAAGCCGTCAACGTCACCAACGAAGCGTATCAGCGCGGTGGCGGCATGGCGGGGATTTCCACCGGTCTGGCCGATTTGGACAAACAGCTTGGGGGCCTGCACCCATCCGACCTGATCATTCTGGCAGGTCGTCCGTCGATGGGGAAAACCTCATTGGCGACCAACGTGGCGTTCAACGTGGCCAAGGCTTATAAGCGCGGCACCAAATCGGACGGGTCCGAAGGGGCTGTGGATGGCGGTGTGGTCGGGTTCTTTTCTCTGGAGATGAGCGCGGAACAACTGGCCGGCCGGGTTCTGGCCGAAGCCTCTGAAATCTCAAGCCACAAGATCCGCCAAGGCGATATGACCGAGTCCGAGTTCCGCCGGTTCGTGGACGCCGCCAAGGAGTTGGAAGCCTGTCCGCTGTTCATCGACGACACCCCTGCCCTGCCGATCTCGCAGCTTGCCGCCCGCGCGCGGCGGCTCAAACGAACGCATGGGCTGGATCTGCTGGTGATCGACTATTTGCAGCTCTGCCGGGGCATGTCCGACAACCGCGTCAACGAAATTGCCGAGATTTCGATGGGCATGAAGGCCATCGCCAAGGAGTTGAACATCCCGGTGATCGCCCTGTCTCAGCTCTCGCGTCAGGTGGAAAGTCGCGACGACAAGCGCCCGCAACTGTCAGACCTGCGGGAATCGGGCTCGATCGAACAGGACGCCGACGTTGTGATGTTCGTGTTCCGCGAGGAATACTACAAAGAGCGTGAAAAGCCCGGCGATCATGAGCTGGAAAAGATGGAAGAGTGGAAGCAAGCCATGGACCGCCTGCATGGCAAGGCCGAAGTCATTGTCGGCAAGCAGCGTCACGGCCCCATCGGCACGGTCGAACTGTCGTTTGAGGCGCAGTTCACCCGCTTTGGCAATCTGGTCAAACCCTGGCAGCAGGACGGCCAGATCGAAGGCTACTGACAGTCACCACAACCCGGGCTGATCGAAGGCTGGCACGCAGCGCGAGGGCCCGGCTATTGGCCTAAATTCCTTGGTGTTCAGCGATTGGCCAAGCCACCCATGCGGCTGGCTCAGATCGTGGGGAGGTCGCGCGAACTCTGGTGTCATCGACTGAAACCCCGACTTGCCGTAATAGGCCGGGTCACCATAAGTCACCGCGACCTCGGCCCCTGCTTGGCGAACCTGTTCCAACCCGTACGCGATCAACTTCTGTCCGATCCCTTGCTTCTGACGACCTGTAGCAACCGCAACCGGGGACATCAGCACCACCTTGCGCGGGTCTTCGTCATAGGTCAGGCGAGAAAAGAAAATGCACCCGCACAGGCGCTCGGATGTATGCACTGTCACGCACAGCAAATCATCGGCCTCAGTGGTCTTGATCAGTGCAACAGTCAGCGCTTTCAACGCTTCGCCTTCATCCGACCCTTCGGATGCGCTGAAAACGGCCCGGAAGAACTCGGGGATTTCGGCTTCCATGCCGGTAACACCTGATGAAAACTGCACAAATTCTACTCCTGCTGACGCCCAGGATGAGCGTAAATGATTCTCGCACCAATCTTGTGTTGATGACGCAGTGAAGACAATAAGCCCTGATCTTTTCGGCGCATAGGTTCCTTGTTTGCCATACTGACAAGCCATTCCTCGCCCACGTTCCCGTCAAACCGGCAATAAACGGTGCGTACCCCCTTGACCTGCAGCGATCCAATGTCATGAACAGTTCCATGAGTACCGCACGTCTGACGATCAACCTGCATGCGCTCGCCAGCAACTGGCGCGCACTAGATACGAAAACGAATGTCGAGACCGGCGCCGTGGTCAAGGCAGACGCCTATGGCTTGGGTGCGGGTCCTGTCTCGGAGACCCTCGCCGAAGAAGGTGTTCGCAAGTTCTTTGTTGCCGTCGCCGAAGAAGGCGCAGCCGTCCGAGAAGCTGTTGGCCCAGGTCCGATGATCGGCGTCTTCTCAGGGCATATGGAAGGCGATACCGAACTGCTGCGCGGGAACGACCTGACACCTTTGCTGAACTCGCCCGAACAGTTTCTGCGCCACGAACAAAGCCTGCCCTCGCATTCATTTGGCATCCAGCTCGACAGCGGCATGAACCGACTTGGCTTTGAGCCATCCGATTGGGCCGAGCTGCGCACGCGGGTTGAGGATTTGAACCCGGTGGTTGTCATGTCGCATCTGGCTTGCTCGGACGAGCCGGATCACCCGATGAACCGGCAACAACTCAAGACTTTCCGCGATATGACTGATGGAGTCTCGGCCCAACGATCCTTGGCTGCGACCGGAGGGTTACTTTTGGGGCCGGAATTCCATTTCGACTTCTGCCGGCCTGGTGTCGGTCTGTACGGCGGTCTGCCTTTTGCCGACGCGAAACCTGTGGTGACGGTGGACCTGCCCGTCATTCAGGTCCGCGAGTTGGCCGAGGGCGAGACTGTTGGCTACGGCAACAGTTGGACCGCGCGCCGTCCGTCACGTATCGCGACCGTTGCAGCGGGCTATGCTGACGGTCTGCACCGCGCGATCGGGGGCGGCATTGATGCGTTCGCAGGTGGTCAACCCTGCCCAGTCGTTGGGCGTATCTCCATGGATCTGATCACCGTGGATGTCACTGATTTGCCTGAGGACCCAGAACGAATGCGCATTCTCAACGGCCACCAGACCGTAGACGACCTCGCCGAGGCCGCAGGCACTATCGGCTACGAGATCCTCACGTCGCTCGGTGCGCGTTATTCCCGAGGTTACGTGGAATGAACCCTTTGAGACTGCTGGGCGGTATAGGCCGTGCCGTCCTGACTGTATTTGCAACCTTTGGAAAGGTGGCACTGTTTACAGTGGATGCGATATCACACGTCTTCCGCCCTCCGTTTTATCCACGCGAATTTGTCGTTGCGCTGATGAATATCGGTTGGCTTTCTCTGCCCGTTGTCGGCCTGACCGCCATTTTTACCGGCGGCGCATTGGCGCTGCAAATCTATGCTGGCGGCGCCCGTTTCAACGCCGAGGCCGTGGTGCCTCAGATCGTGGCCATCGGCATGGTACGCGAGCTGGGACCAGTTCTTGGTGGTCTGATGATCGCGGCACGCGTGACCTCTTCTATCGCGGCCGAGATCGCAACGATGAAAGTGACCGAACAAATCGACGCGCTAGTCACCCTGTCCACGCACCCGATGAAATACTTAACCGCACCGCGTGTTCTGGCAGCCATATTGACCGTGCCAGTGCTTGTTGCCGTGGGCGACGTGATTGGCATCGCAGGCGGCTATGTGGTTGCCACTCAGAACTTAGGTTTCAACTCTGCCGCTTACCTTCAGAACACGGTCAATTTTCTGGAATTGCACGATGTGATTTCATCGCTGGTCAAGGGTGCAACCTTTGGCCTCATCACGGCCGTGATGGGCTGCTACTATGGCATGAACTCGGGCCGCGGCGCGCAGGGCGTGGGCCGTGCGACCAAATCCTCGGTCGAAGCGGCGGCGATCATGATCTTGGCCGCCAACTTCATTCTCACAGGGGTGTTCTTTTCGGTATGATACGGCTGGAGAATGTACACAAAGCCTTCGGTGATAACCGTGTCCTGCAAGGTATGAACCTCGATATCCCCAAGGGCACCTCGATGGTGATCATAGGCGGTTCGGGAACCGGAAAATCTGTGGCGCTGAAATGCGTTCTCGGGTTGATCAAACCCGACAGCGGCATGATCTATGTGGATGGCAAGGACGCGGCAACAGGCGACCGCGATGCGTTTCTGGCCCGGTTCGGGATGCTGTTTCAGGGCGCGGCTCTGTTTGACTCTCTGCCCGTCTGGCAGAACGTCTCGTTCCGTCTGCTGCGCGGCCCGCTAAAGCGCCCCGCAGAGTATGCCCGCGAGATCGCGATTGATAAACTGAGGCGTGTGGGCCTGAAATCGGACGTTGCCGACCGGTTCCCTTCGGAACTGTCGGGCGGGATGCAAAAACGCGTGGGCCTCGCCCGCGCCATCGCCGCCGAGCCCGAGATCATTTTCTTTGACGAGCCCACCACAGGGCTGGACCCGATCATGTCAGGCGTCATCAACGACCTGATCCGCGAGATCGTGACCGAGATGGGCGCAACGGCCATGACCATCACCCATGATATGAGTTCCGTCCGCGCCATTGCCGATAATGTGGCGATGCTGCACGGAGGCGTCATACAGTGGACCGGCCCTGTTGAGCAGATGGATGCGTCGGGTGATCCCTATGTCGAGCAGTTCATCAGTGGCAGTGCTGAAGGGCCGATTGAGGCGGTGCGTTAATTGCCGTCCTGCTGCCGTTCGCTTTTCAATTGGTCATAGGCCCGTTTGGCATAGTCATATCTCAGCAGGTAGTGCCCACTAGCAACTACAAAGTCCGGAGCCTGAATTCGGATTGCATCCAGTGTTTGCGTCAAATGCGTTCCCGAAACTGGAATATAATCGGGATCTTCACCAGAAAACTTATTGTAAATCCGTCCTCCAAACCAATTGGCCCTTTGTCTAGCACGGTTGGTTTCGTACAACCGGAAATGCAGCACTCCAAAAAGTTGCTCCCGGTCGAAGGGCAATCTGTCAGCAGCCGAACTGCCGGCGGACAGAAGAGCGCCTAGTCCTCCTGTCGACGCATTAGAGACACCTTTGCTCAGTGCAGACGGACCGTATACAATTTTTATCACAGGATCAGGCAATACAACTCCAAGAAGAATAATTAAGCCCTAAATCACTTAAACACGGGCAATTGCGACCTCAAGGAAAAACTTGCGACTGGATTTGTCGGCCCATAGATGTTGGCAACAAGAACCGGATTTACCAATGCAATGACCCTCCGCCTCGCCACCCTCTCGCTCCTGATCCTCTACCCCATCGCGTGGTTCGCCCCGCTGATGCGCGCGGGCCTCCTGCCGATCTTCGGCCTCAGCGAGATCAGCGTCATCACCGGCCTGCAATCCCTGTGGCACTCGGACGTCTTTCTTGCGCTGGTCGTCACCGTCTTTGCGCTCTTCGCGCCCTATATCAAAACCATCGGCACCGCCCTGATCCAATGGAACCTGCTGGACCCGCGTGTCCAGCCCGCGCTCAACATCCTCGGCAAGCTGGCCATGGCCGATATTTTCCTGATCGCGCTTTACATCACGCTGGCCAAGGGCATCTCTTACGCGACCGTTGAGACCGCATGGGGTCTTTACCTGTTCACGGGCTGCATTCTGGCCTCGCTGGCATTGGGACATATTACAGAGATGACATCCGCCTCACGAAAAGCTTAAAGCTAATTGATTGAAAACATTTACCCAAGTATCATCTTAATATTTCGAGCAGCAACAAATTGTAGTTTCGGGTCCGTGGCGGATCTATGTCTGTACGTTAAGTCTTGTCCGCTTTGGCTCCGGTGTGTTCCGGTTCTAGAAGGAGATCGACAACCATGGCCGCCCTCCAAAACATAACATTGCAATTTCAGAATGCCTTTTTAAGACTGACCTTTTTCTTAATCTGCGCGGCTGCGCTTGCAGCCGTGACGACCACCGCCTTAGCGGCATTTGGGGCCCTGCCCTGGCTGTCCATGCAGGCCGGATTCGGCACCGCACCGGCTATAGATGCGGGCATGTTTATCCAGATCGGATTGACCGTACTGATTCTCATGCTGGCCTTCTATCTGCCCGCAAACGGTCGCATGATGGCGCTTGAGAATGCGCATCGCAAGTTCGCGATGAACATGCACGACATCACCTACGCCTACCAAATGGCCCATGCCGCGGACCGAGGTGACACGTTCATGATGTCGTCCGAATTCGACGCGGTCAAAGAGCGTATCGCTTTTCTGCGCCAACATCCCAACCTCCAATCGTTAGAGCCGGAAATCCTCGAACTGGCCGCGCAAATGAGCCAGATCAGCCACGAACTCGCCGTCACCTACAGCGACGAACGCGTGGCGCGGGCACGTACGTTCCTCCAGCAGCGTCAAGAAGAGATCGAGCAATTCCAACAGCGCATCGGTGACGCGCAAACCATCCAGCAAGAACTGCGGCAATGGACCCGCGATGTCGAGATCGAGGAATCGATCGCCAAATCGCAACTCGCCCGCCTGCGTGACGAATTGTTCGACCTGTTGCCCGAGTTGTCCACGCAACTGCAATCGCAGTCGGACGAGCACAAGTCCACCGAATCCAGTGTCATCGCGATGTCGCCCCCTCGCGCCGCTGAATAGGCGCCACAGGCGCCCGCCGCGGACGATGGCCCAACGGGCCTGAGGACGCGGCATGCCACCGGCGGCGATGAAAGCCCGCAAGGGCTTGAAGAACCGCCCTACCTAAGGCACCAAGGGCCGCATGGCAAAGACGACTTTTTCATGCTCGGCCTGTGGCGCCACGCATTCTCGCTGGTCCGGCCGCTGTGACGGCTGCGGCGAGTGGAACACAATAATACAAGAAGCCCCCCTTTCGGCTGGCCCGGCCAAGAAATCCCTCGGCGGCAAGCGGGGCCAGACCATCGCACTCACGGACCTGTCGACCGAGGAAACCCCTCCGCCTCGCACATTGTGTGGGGTCGAGGAACTGGATCGCGTGCTGGGCGGTGGCCTTGTCCCCGCCTCGGCCCTGCTGGTGGGCGGAGATCCGGGCATCGGCAAATCCACCCTCTTGCTGCAAGCCGCCGCACGGTTTGCTCGTGCAGGCGTCAAGACCATCTATGTCTCGGGCGAGGAAGCCAGCGCTCAGGTGCGGATGCGCGCCCGCCGTCTGGGGCTGGAGGACGCGCCGGTGCAACTGGCGGCCGAAACCAACCTGCGCAACATCCTTACCACGCTTGAGGCAGAAAAGCCCGGCCTTGCCATTATCGACTCGATTCAGACTATGTGGGCGGACAATGTCGAAAGTGCCCCCGGATCGGTGTCACAAGTAAGGGCCGCAGCGCATGAATTGACCACGTTTGCGAAACGACATGGCATTTCGATCATCATGGTCGGCCATGTCACAAAAGAGGGCCAGATCGCAGGCCCCCGTGTCGTCGAACACATGGTTGACACTGTGCTCTATTTTGAAGGGGAACGTGGCCATCAGTTCCGTATCCTGCGTGCGGTGAAGAACCGTTTCGGTCCTGCGGACGAGATCGGTGTTTTCGAAATGACGGGTAAAGGACTGGCCCAGGTGACAAACCCCTCTGCCTTGTTTTTGTCCGAGCGCGGAACGCCCAGCCCTGGCTCTGCCGTGTTTGCCGGGATCGAAGGCACCCGCCCGGTTCTGGTGGAATTACAAGCACTTGTCGCACCATCCCCACATTCCCAACCACGACGTACGGTCGTAGGATGGGATAGCGGTCGACTGGCCATGATCCTCGCAGTCCTTGAAGCCCGCTGCGGTGTCCCCTTCACCGGGCTGGACGTGTACTTGAATGTGGCGGGCGGACTAAAAATCAGCGAGCCGGCAGCCGACCTTGCCGTGGCCGCAGCTTTGCTGAGCGCCCGCGAGGATACAGCTTTGCCTTCAGACACCGTCGTATTCGGAGAAATCTCTCTGTCAGGTGCCCTAAGACCAGCTGCACAGACCGAAAATAGGTTGAAAGAAGCCCAGAAACTTGGTTTCACATCAGCCATAGCTCCGGCAGGTGGCAAAACCGGCACTGTGGCAGGTCTGACACTCACCCGACCCTCTGATTTAGTGGGGTTTGTTGGCGAAACCTTCGGAGCAGGTTAAGGTAACGCCTTAAGAGGCTGAAAAAATTACAGGCGAGGGCCATGGAAGGTTTTACAATTATTGACGGGGTAGTTGCCCTGATCATCGTGGTGTCGGGCCTTCTGGCCTATTCCCGCGGTTTGTTGCGTGAGATTCTGGCAATTGCGGGATGGGTCGCCGCCGCGGTACTGGCCTTTATTTTTGCACCTCAAGCAGTGCCATTGGTGAAAGAGATTCCGGTCGTCGGAGATTTCCTGCGAGACAGTTGCGAATTGTCCGTAATCACCGGTTTTGCGGCGGTCTTTGCGGTGGCGCTGATCGTGGTCAGCATCTTCACCCCTCTGTTTTCGTCGCTTGTGCAACGCTCGGCCTTGGGTGGTTTGGATCAAGCACTTGGCTTCTTCTTCGGGATCGCACGCGGCATCCTGCTGGTCGCAATCGCATTCTTTGTCTACGATACCGTCATGACAGGTCAGTCATATACGATCGTCGATGAAAGCCGCTCGGCCAAGGTGTTTGAACAGTTCAGCGGTCAGATCGAAGAACAGAACCCCGAAGAAGCGCTCGGCTGGGTGACACGCCAATACGAAGAGTTGGTAGCAAGCTGCACAGAAGGCGGCGAGGTCACACCCGAAGCCGCCCCGGCAACCACAGAATAAGCGAAAAGCCCGGCTTGGACCGGGCTTTTTTTTCGGCAAGACTGTATTGCTCAGGTGAACCCTTCACCCGCACAGACCGTGCATTTGATGTTTTTGAGCCCAAAACACCCGGTACACCGTGTAAAGATTGGTTTTCCGTGAATGTCTCGGCTTTTGACAACTTCGCCCGCGCCGTTGCAAATCGGACAGGGAGACCGCCCCATGCCACGGCATCGGTGACATCTGCGTTTTGGCTGTGTTTCTTTTTTTTGTCCTTGTTTGTGTTGCCACATGGGTAGGTCCGTCCGAATGGTATCAAAACAGAAAATTGGTAATCATAGAAATGACAGCACATGCGGCCTGACCTGTCACTATTTGAAGCGCAATTCCCGCAAAAACCACCTGCGTCAAATCGCAATTGTGATCCTTTGATGACACAGGCACCGTAAGGCATTATGTGAGAGCCGAACTGACATGGAATCGGAGCTGCCGATCTTGCTGTATCTGTTTTCTCACGTGCCCGCCCCTGCAAAGGACAAAGCGCGCGCATTCAACGCCTGTCAGGCGATCGAGTCCTCAGATACTGCCATCCAGCACCACCAGTCACCGAAACCTCTCAAATCGTCATAGAAAATTGGAGCCCGTACATGTGTGGGATTTTGGGGATCGCAAGCAGGACACATGATGTCTTTGCGGAAATCTATGACGGGCTGCTGATGCTGCAGCACCGGGGGCAAGACGCCTCGGGGATCGTCACATATACCGGAGAGTTCTTCCGAGAGAAAAAGGCCAACGGTCTGGTCAAAGACGTGTTCAACGCCAAGGACGCAGAAACCTTGCTGGGCAAGGTTGGCATGGGTCATGTACGCTATCCGACCGCAGGCTCGCTCAGCGCGGCCGAGGCACAGCCTTTTTTCGTCAATGCGCCCTACGGCATCTATCTGGTCCACAACGGCAACATCACCAACACCGCCGAACAGCGGGAAAAGGTGACCGCAAAATACAGCCGCCACCTGCGCACCACTTCGGATTCCGAGATCCTGCTGAACGTGCTGGCCGACAAGGTCGCCGATGCGATCAAGGTCAACGGCAATGCAGAACCGATCCGCAACCTGTTTGCCGGCGTCAAAATGACGATGGAGCGGGTACAGGGCGCCTATTCGGTGATCTGTCTTGTCGCAGGCGTTGGAATGCTGGCCTTCCGTGACCCCTATGGCATTCGCCCGCTTTCGGTCGCCAAGCGTGATGTGGATGGAAAGGGTGACGACTATGCCTTTGCCTCTGAGGATGTGGCCTTTGGCATCAACGGCTTTGACAAACTACGCGATGTGAAACCCGGCGAGGCGATCTTGATCGATCTGGACGGCAACATGCACACATTCCAGGCGGTTGATGGGCAACTGACGCCCTGCATTTTCGAGTATGTTTATCTGGCGCGCCCGGATTCGCTGCTGGATGGGGTTTCAGTTTACAAAACCCAGATGCGCATGGGTCAAACACTGGCCCGACAGATCGAGGCCGCCGGTCTGGATATCGACCGTATTATTCCTGTGCCCGACAGCGCCCGTCCCGTCGCGCTGGAGGTCGCCAAGGCAACTGGCATCCCATACCGCGAGGGTTTGGTTAAGAACCGCTATGTGGGCCGGACCTTCATCATGCCCGGTCAGGAAGAGCGTCAGAAATCTGTGCGCCGCAAGCTGAACGCGGTTCCGTTGGAGTTCAAAGGTCACAACGTGCTGCTGATCGACGATTCCATTGTGCGCGGCAACACGATTAAGAAAATCGTGCAGATGTGCCGCGAGGCCGGAGCGAAGAAAGTCTATATCGCCAGCGCCTCGCCGCCTGTGAAATATCCCAATGTCTATGGCATCGACATGCCCACCAAGCATGAGCTGGTCGCTAACGGCAAGGATATTGAAGAAATCCGGCAGGAACTGGGAGCGGATGCACTGTTTTATCAAAACCTCGACGATCTGATCTGGTCGGCCAAGGAAGGAAACCCCGAGATCGAGGCTTTTGACTGTTCGTGTTTCGACGGCAATTACATCACTGGCAGCGTCAGTGGGGATTACCTGGACACGCTGGAAAACAGCAGCCGCGTCAGCAAAAAACGCGAAGATATGCAGGTACCCGGCGGATCGTGGAACGCCGCGAAACTGGCCTCGGGTTAGTTTATCTACCGAATCGGCAATGACGAAGGCCCGCGTCACCGAAGTGATGCGGGCTTTCTTTTTGCCCTTGCACACTGGATCGGTGGGTTTTCGCCCACAACTCTGCGGCGAAGAAAACGTAAGCTCAAGGGCTTCTCCACGGGCACATTCGCTGTCGTTTTCGTGATCCCCCAGGGGGGTTTTTCTTACTGGTTGGCTTTGTTAAGGCCCCGCCTACCAAGCACTCACAACAAGGGATCGGGCCGCTGCGGCCCGGCCGGAATTTATGTCGAACGCCACCGTCAAAAGCGCGGCCACGCAAAAAAGCGCGCTTAAAAAGAACTCTGTATCCCTCCTTGGGGTTTTTGGCCCGAAATCGGATTTGCGCGCGCTCATGCGAATGTCGTCGGGACGTGTGAAAGAGGTCAAGCCCGGCAGCCGCGTATCCTCGGGCACTGTGGTGGCAATTGATCCGGATGGCGTGATGCTGCGACAAAGCGGCCAGACCCGGCGCATCGTCATTCCCGGCAGCTAAACCGTCTTGACGCCCTGCCTGCGGGGGTTCAAACCGCTGTCATGACCGATCAGACCAAAATTGCCCTAATCACTGGGGCGTCACGGGGCTTGGGCGCTGCTCTGGCCGAGGCGCTGGCCCCCGAGTACCACATTGTCGCTGTCGCCCGTACCACCGGTGGGCTGGAAGAGCTGGATGACCGTATTCAGGCCAAAGGCGGCGCGGCCACGCTGGCCCCCATGGACATCGCAGACCCGAACGCCATGGCGACGCTGTGCCGGGGTATTCATGATCGTTGGGGCAAGGTGGATCTGTGGCTGCACACGGCTGTTCACAGCTCGGCTCTGACGCCTGCGCATTTTATCGACCCGAAAGAATGGGCAAAGGCCGTCAATGTGAATGCCACGGCGACTTCGGTTTTGATTCCCTATATCGCTCCGTTGCTGGGCGAGAGCGGTCATGCCGTGTTCTTTGACGACCCCAAAGCGGGCGACAAGTTCTATGGCATCTATGGCGCGACCAAGGGCGCTCAGATGGCTTTGGCCCGCAGTTGGGCGGCCGAGACCGAGCGCACAGGGCCACGTGTGTCGATTGTGGAACCTGCGCCCATGCCAACGGCCGTGCGCGCGCGGTTTCATCCCGGCGAGGACCGTGATGCTTTGACGAGCCCTGCGGATGAGGCGGCCCGAATTTTGGCGTCGCTATAAGGGAATGGCCCTTGCGGGCCATGCCTCCGGCGGAGGTATTTTTGGCCAGATGAAGCGGGCGGATCAGCCTATATGCGCGCCGGTGCGCCCGGCCAGATCGACGAAGAATTGCCACGCTACGCGGCCAGAACGTGCGCCGCGTGTGGCCTGCCATTCGATGGCTTCGGCGCGCAGGGTGTCGGGGTCGACGGCGACACCATAGGCGGCGCAATAGCGGTTGATCATGGCGAGGTATTCGTCCTGATCGCAGGGGTGGAAGCCCAGCCAAAGGCCGAAGCGGTCGGAGAGTGAGACTTTTTCCTCGACCGCCTCGGACGGGTTGATGGCGCTGGAGCGTTCGTTTTCGATCATGTCCCGCGGCATCAGGTGTCGGCGGTTCGAGGTGGCGTAGAACACCACATTTTCCGGGCGGCCTTCGATACCGCCGTCCAGCACGGCCTTTAGTGACTTGTAGTGCTGATCATCATGGCTGAACGAGAGATCATCGCAGAACAGGATGAACCGGTGCGGCGCGGCGCGCAGATGGTTTAGAAGGCGGGCAACCGAGCCCATATCTTCGCGCTGAAGTTCAACCAGTTTCAGATCGGGGTATTCATCTTGCAGACTCCCGTGGGCCGCTTTGACAAGGCTGGACTTACCCATACCCCGCGCACCCCAGAGCAACGCATTGTTTGCCTTATACCCAGCCGCAAAGCGCCGTGTGTTGTCCAGAAGCGTGTCGCGCGAGCGGTTGATGCCCACCAGCAGGTCCAAATCGACCCGGTTAACCTTGGTCACTGGTTCCAGCCGGTCAGGGTCCACATGCCAGACAAAAGCCGGGGCCACGCCGAAATCCGGTGCTGCCAAGGGGGCTGGCGCCATACGTTCCAAGGCATCAGCAATGCGGTTCAGGGCTTGGTCATCCATCAGGGCCTCCGGCTGTTTCGGCGTTCAAATCATTTTCCCCGCACGGCTGCAACTGGACATTTAGCGGTTGAGCGCATCTCCGGGGAGGTCGCGGTCGAGGGAATAGTTGCTCTTGTCCTGTTCATCAAAGATATATGATTGGGTCCAGTGTAGCGTTTGGTAGAGCGCTATAATGTCCTGATCTGTTTCGGCTTTGTGCACCAGAAGCTCCCACATTGCATTGAACAATGCGTCGCTTTCAATTTTCGGATCGACCAAAGGTGATACAGACAACCAGCCCCGCACTTCCCGGTCGTAGCCCGAAAAATAGACAACTGCGCAGGCTCTGGCACACAGCGCATCCTCAGAGATGAATGTCGACAAACGTCGTTCCCAGATCGCTGTCCCGATCGCCAGTGCGCTTGCACCGTCTCCGTAGCGGCTGTCGAGGGAGACACCTAGCAGGTTCGGATTTTGCGACAAGACCGCTTCAAACTCATCCACACGCGTTTGAGTAATCGCACCTCTCAGGGAAGCAAAACGCCCATCAGCCGAGACCGTAATACCCTCTGACAACCGCTGCGGGTCACGCAAACTGATGGCCGAGATGTCTTGCTGGGTCAATTCGGATTCATTTAGCGACGCATATGTCCTGAAAATACCAGTCACTTCGCTAAAATGACGAGATTCATGATACCCATTGGCCAGTTCGAAAAACGACCAATTACCCGAGGCACCTTCGGTCACATAGCGTGTCATTTCACAGACGTCGTGAAAACAAAACTCGACCGGTTCACCTGGGCTTTCCGGCGTTTCGGTCCAGACCATTGCAGCAGCGACGCTGCCAGATACTGCAAGAGCAATAACTGGAATCAGACATTTACTAATCATATTGGTAGAGGCCTCAAATAAGTACAAAAATACGCATTGGTGATGCCTATGTCGTTAATATTGCGGAGTTTCCAGTTCAATTCGTTTGAAAAATACAAAAGCGCGCCACGACTGGGCGCGCCTGATCCGGGTTAAGCCGGTTTACTTGCTATCTTCGTCGACGATATCGGCATCCGCCTCTTCTTCGTCGTCATAGTAGCCGTCAGCGCGCAGCTGTTCTTCGCGCTTTTTCTCGACACGGGCCACGAGCAAGATCGAGATTTCGTACAGTCCGTAGACCACCACGAACAGGATCACCTGGGTAATCACATCGGGCGGTGTTACCAGCGCGGCAAGCACCAGAATGGCGACCACGGCGTATTTGCGAACCGAGCCCAGACCTTCGGCCGTCACAAGCCCCGCCTTACCCATCAGCGTCAGCAGAACCGGCAGTTGGAAGCACAGACCAAAGGCTACGATGAACTTGATCGTCAGGTTCAGATATTCCTGTGCTGAGCCCTGAAAGACCACGCTCAGCGGTGCGGCGGTTACGCCATCCGTCACGGCCTCACCTTCAGCGCCGAATTGTTGGAAGCCAAGGAAGAAGTCATACGCCAGCGGTGTGACCACGTAGAAGGCAAAGCTGGCCCCCAACAGGAACATGAAGGGAGAGGCCAGCATGAACGGCAGGAACGCGTTCTTTTCAGACTTATACAATCCCGGAGCCACGAACCGCCACATCTGCATCCCGATATAGGGAAAGGCCAGAATGAACCCACCCAGCAGCGAGACCTTGATGGCTACAAAGAACCCTTCCTGCGGCGAGATGAAGATCAGCCCGCAATCCTGCCCGCGCTCGGCCAGAACGTCACACAACGGTTGCGTCAGAAAGTTGAACAGCGGGGTGGCCACTGTAAAGCAGATGATCATCCCGATCAGAAACGCCACAACGCAGTGAATAAGCCGCGTGCGCAGTTCTGCCAGATGCTCGATCAATGGGGCCGAGCTGTCCTCGATCTCGTCGGTCTTGGTCATGTTTTGCTTTCGGTTTTCAACGCGGCCTCGGCTTCTTCGGCTTTGGCCAGGGCGTCAGCGGCCTCTTTCGCCTTACGCTCGGCGGCGGCGCGCGCGGTCGAGGCTTGAATCTTCTTGGCCTGCTCGGCGCGTTCGGCCGCTAGTTTGCCGGTTTCGCTGTCGGGGTCGAACTTGGTCGGGTCCATGCTTTTGGCCAAATCCTGCGCGGCCTCTTTCACGCCATCCATGGCGCTGCCGACAGGGTTGGTGGCAGCGTTCAGACCCTTTTTGATCTCATTGACGCCCGCTTGATCGGCGGCCTCGTTCATGGCGCTGGAGAACTCGCGCGCCATGCCACGGGCCTTGCCGACAAACCGCCCCACATTGCGAAACAGCACCGGCAGGTCCTTTGGCCCCACAACGATCAGGGCAACAACGCCAATGACCAGAAGCTCGGTCCAGCCCAGATCAAACATCTGCGCTTAGGCCTTGTCTTTGTCGGTCTCGGGGGTGACGTCCTTGGCCATCTCGGACGCGTCCTGTTCCAGCTCATCCGCGCCCTCTTTGACGCCCTTCTTGAACGAGGTGATGCCTTTGCCCACTTCGCCCATCAGCGAGCTGATTTTGCCGCGGCCAAACAGAACCAGAACCACAACGGCGATCAGCAGCAGGCCGGGAAGGCCGATATTGTTAAGCATGTCTTGTCTCCTTCTACATCGACGCCACGCGTCGGGAATGTTGTTTGGCCATGTGTCTACGCCTGACGAGCGGTGGACAACAGTGCGCCAGATCAAATCCGCGTTCGAATTCGTTCCGTTCACGCGTTTTTTGGGCGCTGGATTTTCTCAACTGACAGGTTTATGTCAGTTGCACGTGACTAGGAAGGGATCATCGAAACCTGGTCAACGGAGATTGAAATGACCCATGTTGCCGAAATCGTCACCTTTTCGCTCGCAGACAGCACCACGCCCGAGGCGTTCGTGAAGCTCAGCCAATCCACCGAAGCCTTCGTGCGCGCGGCCCCCGGCTTTGCGCATCGACAGCTGAGCCAAGGCGAGGATGGCCGCTGGACCGACTACGTCGTCTGGACCGACATGAAAGCCGCGCAAAATGCCGCCGCGCAGTTCCCACAACAAGACTTCGCCGCCGCCTTGATGACGGCGATCAAACCCGACAGCATCCAGATGCGTCACGAGAAAGTGCTATGGAACATGACCGCTTAAACGCGGTCCGGACGGCGTGACATGCGCCGCACGGATCGTCTGTTCGATATCATCCAGATCCTGCGCGACGGCAAACTGCACCGTGCGCAGGACATCGCGGACCGGCTCGAGGTGTCGGTCCGCACGATCTATCGCGACATGGACACGCTTGTCGCCTCAGGCGTCCCGGTCGAGGGCGAGCGCGGCGTCGGCTACATGGTGCGCGAGCAGATCACCCTGCCCCCGGTGAACCTGACCCCAGCCGAGCTTGAGGCGCTGAACCTCGGCATGGCCATCGTGGCCCAAGCCGCCGACCCCGAGCTGAAAGCCGCCGCCGAGACACTGGCCGACAAGATCGACGCCGTCCTGCCCACACAAGTCGTGGCCGAGGCTGATACCTGGAAATTCGCCGTCTACCCCTTTGCCGATGCCGCCCGTGGGCTGGCGCATATGGCCCCGATCCGCGCCGCCATCAAATCACGCCAGAAACTGCACCTCAACTACCGCCGCATCGACGACGTGCTGACCGAGCGCACGATCCGCCCGCTTCATATGGAATACTGGGGCCGCGTCTGGACACTCACCGCATGGTGTGAGCTGCGAGACAGCTTCCGCGTCTTCCGCATTGACCTGATCGAAGCCATCCGCCCCCTGCCCGAACTGTTCACAGATGAGCCCGGCAAACGCCTGAGCGACTTCGACCCCAAAGCGTGATCCGCCCTTCATCTGGCCAAAAATACCCCGCCGGAGGCATGGCCCGGACAGGGCCATTTTTTATTTCAAAAACGGCTCTGGATCGACCGCTTCAAACCCTTTGCGGACTTCGAAATGGACATAGGCATTGTCACCATCCCTTAGGGCTGCAATTCTCTCGCCTCGCCGCACCCGATCGCCCTTTTCGACTGTGATGCTTTCGACATTTGCATAGACAGTCAGAAGGTCATTGTTGTGCTTGACCACGATGATCGGCACCTGGTCGGCATCCGCGGTGATCGCAGCCACGGTTCCGGCCTCGGCGGCCTTAACTGCGGTGCCCGGTGCCGCAGCGATATCGATGCCTTCGTTCTGACCTTTCTTATAGGTACGAATGATTGTCCCGGTCACCGGCAAACCCAGCGCCGAGTTGCTCTGATTGGTCGGTGCCTCAGCCGTTACATCCGGCGCAGGAACCGGCGCGGCGACCTGTTCGTCTGGCAAAGGCTGAGTCGCACTTGGCGGCGTTGGAGTGGGTGATCCTTGCCCCGGCTGCGTGACGTTGGTTGCTGGCACAGCGGCCTGTTGCGGCGCGGGCTGCGTCTTGATCGGGATCAACAGGAACTGACCTTCCCGAACCGTAAAGTCCGAATCCAGACCATTCCAATCCGCCAGCGCGTCCACCGGCACGTCATAAAGGCGCGAGATCGTGAACGCAGTCTCGCCGCGTTTCACCTTGTGCCTGATGGGTTCGGGTCCTGACGGCGCAGCAGGAGGTACTGGTGTCGCGGTAGGCTGCGCAGGCGCCAAGGTCGACGTGCGGACCGAGCCATCCGCTGGTGCCTCATCGATGGCGGTCCCTGCGATTGTCGCAATATCGACCGAGCTTACCGAACTGACCGTGCGCGGCAGAGCGATTACTTCACCGTCCCGTAACGTATCAGTGGGTTTGAGGCCGTTGAACGTGGCCAGCTCTGCTTCGGGCAAACCCACCCGCGCTGCGATGTCACTGACCTTGTCACCCCGGCGCGCAACGGCAACTTGATAAGTCGGATAGGTAATCACGCCGCGCGCATCCGGCGGCGGGCGGTTCGTGGTGGCCGTCTGGACCGCATGCGTGGTGGAAAACCCTCCGATCTGACCGCGAAGATCATAATCAAGCGGGCCTTCGCACCCGGCTAGTACGGCCAGCGCAACCATCCCGGTCGCGCAGCGCATCATCGCTGATTTGGAAACTGCTCTCATCTTTTTTCTGTCCTCATCACCTGCCCCTGTTGGCCGGGGTTCCGGTGGGTTTTCAAAAAAGCCTCTACGCCTCGTCTTTGCCCAATCCCTCAAGCAAGGGAACAAACCGAACGGGCAATAATTCATCATAGTCCAAGCCGGCTTCCGTTCGCCGAACCCGGATCAATGTTTGAACCGTATCCGACTGCCCCACCGGCAAAACCATGATACCGCCGATTTTGAGCTGCGCCAAGAGCGGCCCTGGCGGGTCCTCGGCGGCCGCAGTCACAATGATACGATCAAACGGAGCCTGTTCAGGCAAACCGAATGATCCATCGGTCAGCATCGCGGTCACATTGGTCAGGCCCAACTCGCGGAACAGGTCGCCGGTTTCGCGCACCAGCCGCTTGTGTCGCTCGACCGTGTAGACCCGGCGTGCCAGTTTGGAGAGGACAGCCGCCTGATACCCGGACCCGGTCCCAATTTCGAGCACCGTATCCCGAGGTCGCACGTCCAGCGCCTGAGTCATAAGACCCACGACCGAAGGCTGACTGATCGTCTGGCCGCAAGCAATCGGCAGCGGCGTGTCCTCATAAGCTCGGTCTGCGAACAAACCCTTGACGAACTTGCCGCGATCAATCTGCTCCATCGCTGCCAATACGCGCGCATCCGTCACCCCGCGAGAGCGCAGGGCAAAAAGGAACTGCATCTTTGTTTCTGCGCTCAACCCGGTCATTCGATTGTCTTCAGTGCCTCAAGCGTGTCATGCGCTGTCAAATCCGCCCGCATCGGTGTGACCGAAATATAACCCGCCAGATTGACTGCCGCATCCGTCCCCGGCGCGGTCGGATTGTGCTGATACCCGCCCTTGATCCACAGGAACCGACGCCCCGAGGGCGAGCTGTGCGGCTCGACCGAGAAATGTGTGTCACGGCGATACCCTTGGGCCGCAACGCGAGTGCCCAGAACCTCGTCCGCGGGAACAGGCGGGAAATTTACGTTGTAGAACAGACGATAATCGCCCTGCTCGGCTGGCGTCGCATCCAAGATTTTGCGCACCAGATCGGCCCCAAACCGCGTTGCGGCCTCGAATGGGTCATCCAGCCCCAGATTGCGCGGGCCAAAGTATTGCGACAAGGCAATCGCAGGGACACCCTGTAAAGCGGCCTCCATCGCGCCACCGATCGTCCCGGAATACAGCGTGTTTTCAGCCGAGTTGTTGCCCCGGTTTACCCCTGACAACACCAGATCAGGCGGCGCATCCTTCATCACGTCATGCAAACCAGCCAGCACGCAATCAGCGGGCGAGCCCTCGGCGGCGTATCGGCGTTCACCCAGTTTAGCGACCATCATCGGGTGCGTGTAACTGATGCAATGTCCGACGCCGGATTGCTCGAACGCGGGCGCAACGACCCAAATCTCTCCGTCCGGCCCGGCAAGCTCGGCGGCAATCGCCTCAAGAGCGATGAGACCCGGTGCATTGATGCCGTCATCATTGGTCAGAAGAATACGCATATGCCCCATCCATCCCTGCGTTTTTCCCTTGATAGACCCGGCCCCGCGCCTCGGCAAGCGACGCGCGCACGCAAACTGCGGCTTTCACGCATCAGCTGGGTCTAATTTGCCACGTCAGAGATTATTCGGGGAAAACAAAGCACCGGTCGCGGCGAATGGTCAGCCACATGACACGCCCCGGCTGCGGAACAAAGACGTTCGGCACAGTGGCTTTCAGGATTGAACCGTCATAGTCCATGCGGAACTCGATCAGGCTTTCGTTGCCCAAAAACCGCGCCCGCTGGACCACGCCTCGCGCGGCCACGCCATCGGTTGGCGTGGGCAGAGGCCCTTTGCCGTTACGGTCGAAATCCAGTTTGACATGCTGGGGTCGGAAGACGATCTCAACATCCGTGCCGTCAGGTACGCCCGGAGCCAAAAAGCGCCCAAATGGCGTCTCTGCCAAAGCGCCATTAACTTGCGCCCTCAACACATTGACATCACTGAAGAATGCAACCGCCGCTTTATCCGCAGGCCGGGTATAGACATTATAGGGCGCGCCCTGCTGCACGATCTTACCACGCCGCATCAGGGCAATCTCATCGGCCATGCGCATCGCCTCTTCCGGCTCATGCGTCACCAAAACTACAGCCGCGTCTTCCTCTTTGAGGATCGCCAGTGTCTCATCCCGGATACCGTCGCGCAGACGGTTATCCAACCCCGAGAACGGTTCGTCCATCAACATGATCCGGGGACGCGGCGCCAAAGCCCGCGCCAGTGCGACCCGCTGTTGTTCGCCGCCCGACAGGTGATGCGGGTAGCTGTCGACGAAGCGCATCAGATCAACCTTCGTCAGCAGCTCCTCGACCCGCGCGCGTTTTTCGTCTTTGTGGCCCTTCAGGCCAAAAGCCACGTTGTCGGCAACGCTTAGATGGGGAAACAGGGCAAAGTCCTGAAACATTAGCCCAATCTCGCGCCGCTCGGGCGGGACACGAAACACCGTGTCGCAGATCAGCTTGCCATCCACATAGATCTGGCCGGACTCCTGCATCTCGACCCCGGCGATCATACGCAGCGTGGTCGACTTGCCGCAGCCAGACGGCCCTAGCAGACATGTCACCTGCCCCGCCTGAACACTTAGCGAGACGTCATCCACCACCACACGCCCTTCGTACCGGGCGACCAGATTGCGGATTTCCAGACGTGGAGGAGTAGAATTCACTGTCACCGAAGGACCCCGTAGCCTTTCCCGATCATTTCCATCGGGCTTAGGCGGGGATAGCAACCCCGCCCGTCAGGCGCAAGCGATCAGCAGCACCCGCCCGAGGCGGCCTCACCAGTGTTTGTACCCGTGACTTCGAACGGACTTTCGCCACCGCAGCCTTCGAAGATGCCATAATGGGTTGAGAAATCGCCAATAAACTCGAAATGGCGCGCAAATCGCGTGTCTTTCAGCATCATCCAGGTGTTGCCACACACCGGAAAGACCTTGCCCGCCTCGATTGCGTGATGATCGTCCAGCTCGAACAGATGCGGCGCGTGGGGAATCGTACCCTTGTAGATCACCGCTTGGCCGTAGTCCTCGCAGGCCGGTTCCAGTTCGGGAAGTTTGAACAGACGATACGTGGCCGACAAGAAGCTCAAGGGCGCAACGCGCTCTTCCAGCACCGGGTTTTCGATGGTCAGCGGGCGATGCGTCACTCGGCGTGGATCGGCAAACCCGGCCTTGCGCGAAATTGACAGGAAATCATTCCAATAGAGCGCGCCCGACAGGCACTCCCCATACAAAACCTCATCCTCGGCCATGGCGGCGGGGATGCGGCGGTCGGCATAGACGTCCGAGAAATACATCTCGCCGCCATCTTTCAGCAGACGGTGCGCGCCGCGCAGAACGGCCTCTTTATCAGTGGCCAGGTTGATCACGCAGTTGGAAACGATGATGTCAAAGGAACCGGGCTCAAGGTCCAGCTCGTCCAGCTTTTCGATATAGCCGTGGTGGAATTCCACATTTGACGCACCATGGCCGAACGCCTGCGCGTGGTATTCTTGATGAGCGCGGGCCACATCCAACTGTTCGGGCGTCATGTCCACGCCGACCACACGGCCTTTTTCGCCGACCATCGCCGACAGCGCATAAACGTCGCGCCCGGCACCACAGCCCAGGTCAAGGATGCTCATCCCTTCCAGATCTAGCGGCGCGATCAGCCCGCATCCATAGTAACGTGTCAGCACATCATCATGAATTTTCGAGAGAATTTTCTTTACATGATCCGGCATGTCATCGGGCGTGCAGCAGGCATTGGTCTGCAAATCCGCGCTACTTTGAAGGACGTCACCGTAATAGTTCTGCACCGATTCATGCTTCATCGAAGGTATCCCCTGTGTCTGGTAGGGGATCAGCTAATGCAGCAAGGGCCGTGGCGCAATCCGCACATGTGCGATTTTACAAAAGCGTTACCCGAGCAGGTCGAAGTCCACACCAGCGCGCACCTGCCCGTTCACCTGAACCTCCAGCCGGTGTGGGCCGGGCACCAGTTTGAACGTGGTCGCATTTCCCTTGAGCTTGTGGGTCTTGCTTAGCGTAAGCGCACCATCCCGCAGCGCGGTCTGTCTCAACTTGTGCACCTTGGCCGAGGTTTTACCGCCAGGGCGTTGAAAGTGAATAATATAATCGACCAGAACCGGCTGATCTCCGGCACCACTGAGCGCCACATCGAAATTCAGCGCACCCCCAATCCGGGCATCTCCTTGCACCTGAATATCGGCCAAAATCGCCGCTTCAGGATCAAACCCCAGCATCTTCATCGCGCCGGGATGGCCTGATTTCACCAAACCACGCAGGGTGTGGCTGGTCATCCAGCGCAACTCATCTGCGTCCTGCCCGCCCTCGCGCCATTGCTGCAGAAGGTCCAGCACCAGATCGGGGTCTTTCTTGGTGATATCGTTCAGATGGTTCGCGACCGAGCGCGTCACGTATCGCGTCGGATCACTGTGCAGCCGATCCAACAAAGGCAACGGGTCGGTCAGCTCCAACCCCACCGCCTGCCCCCAGGGCAAACGTGGGCGGGTGCCTTCGCTGACCAGACGCCGTACGTGATAGCTGTCATGCGCGCACCACGCCCGCATCCGTTCCAACACCGTTTCCTGATGAGCGTTCAGGAACGGACGAATGGCCCATTCCATCGAAAACCTCTGCGTCAGCTCCTCAAGCACATCTAAGGCCAGATCCGGATGATCGAGGCCAGCGGCCACTACCCAATCGCCCAAGGGTGCAAAGATGAAATCACCGAAATCATCATCTTTCTTTGACGGGTCCAGTGGCGGCGGCAGCGCGCGCAGCAGCGTGGGCGCAATGTCCGGCAGCGCGCCGGGGAAAGCCTGTTGCAGGCAGTCGGCTATCCACGCCATGCGCTCTTTCAATTCCAGATCCAGCAGGCGGGACATGACCTGAACCTCGAACGCCTCTGCCTCGAAAGCGGGGTCGGCTGCCGAAAAAAGCCCCGCCAGATAGCGGGTCTTTTCTGCATTAAACAGCTGATCTTTCAGAGAGAAATTCTGCGCCATCGCCTACATCGTCAAGTTAGTTCCGCCGCCATCCAAGAGGATGTTCTGGCCCACGATAAAGCCCGCATGTTGCGAACATAGGAACGCACAGGCAGCCCCAAATTCCTGCCGTGTGCCATAGCGGCGCGCGGGGATCGTGGCGGCGCGTTCGGCCCGCGCCTCGTCCATCGAAATGTTCTTTTGCAAGGAAACCCCGCTGTCCAGCGCATCCGCGCGGTCGGTGGCGTGGATACCGGGCAGCAGGTTGTTGATCGTCACCCCTTGCGGGGCCACCTGCCGCGCGGTTCCGGCCACATAGCCGGTCAACCCCGTCCGCGCCGCGTTCGACAGGCCCAGAACGGCGATGGGCGCACGCACGGATTGTGACGTGATATTCACCACACGCCCCCAACCCTTGTCCATCATTCCCGGCAGAAGCGCCTTCATGAACGCAATCGGTGTCAGCATGTTGGCATCCAGCGCCTTGATGAAATCCTCACGCTCCCAATCCGACCACATGCCCGGAGGCGGCCCACCGGCGTTTGTCACAAGGATATCAATACCCTGCGCGGTGTCGATCACCTGCGCCTGCCCCTCGGACGAGGTCACATCACAAGCCACCGTCTGAACATCCACGCCATGGGTGTCCCGCAAGCGCGCGGCCTCGGCCTTAAGCGCCTCGGCGCCGCGGGCGTTCATGACCAGATCAACACCGGCCTCGGCCAAAGCTTCGGCACAGCCCAAACCCAAACCCTTGCTGCTGGCACAGACCAGCGCGCGTTTTCCTTTGATACCAAGATCCATGTGATCCTCCCCATCTGTTGTTGCCCACATGTCCAGCACTGGCCAGATGGGGAAAACCAGTCGTTAGCGATCAGTAAAAGAACTCTTCCCGCACGATCTTTCCATCTGCGACATGATAGACACCAACCTCTTTCATATCAAAGGCTTCGCCAGTTTCCTTCACCTTGCCCTGCACTTCAAAGATCACGGCAAAGCGGTCCTCACCATGTGGCATCGGATCACTCACAGACGCGCCTGAGACCTCATGCGCGCCTTCCCACCATTCATGCTTGCCGCGGATTGCATCCCGGCCATGGGTTTCGCGACCCATATCCATGAAATCCTGCGCCTCGACCGAGACGGCATCCTCGGCATAGAGCTTTTCAAGATTTTCCTTGGCGCGGTCCTCACGGCAGCCTGCGACCAGTTCGGCGGCGATTTCGTTTAAATTCATTGATCCTCTCCATTATTTGTTCCCTATATGTTCTTATTGCCATAGGTGTACGATTCGAACCACCCCCTTTGTCTTGCCTCGGCGGGTTTCCCCGCCTATACGCGCGGTCATGCTTGATACCTCGAACCAACCCACCCTGCCGCCCGAGATCGCCCGTCGCCGGACCTTCGCGATCATCTCGCACCCCGATGCGGGCAAGACGACGCTGACGGAAAAGTTCCTGTTGTACGGGGGCGCGATCCAGATGGCCGGTCAGGTGCGCGCCAAGGGTGAGGCGCGGCGCACACGGTCGGACTTCATGCAGATGGAGAAGGATCGCGGTATCTCGGTTTCCGCCTCGGCCATGTCGTTCGACTATGGGAATTTTCGATTCAATCTGGTGGACACACCCGGCCACAGCGATTTTTCCGAGGATACCTATCGCACCCTGACGGCGGTGGACGCCGCCGTGATGGTGATCGACGGCGCGAAAGGTGTGGAAAGCCAGACCCAGAAACTGTTCGAGGTTTGCCGCCTGCGCGATCTGCCCATCCTGACCTTTTGTAACAAGATGGACCGCGAAAGCCGCGATACGTTCGAGATCATCGACGAGATTCAAGAAATGCTGGCCATCGACGTCACGCCCGCCGCGTGGCCGATTGGCGTGGGGCGCGACTTCATCGGCTGCTATGACATGCTGCGCGACCGGCTGGAACTGATGGACCGCGCCGACCGTAACAAGGTGGCCGAGAGCATTCAGATCGACGGTCTGGATGACCCGAAACTGGCCGAACACGTGCCCGAGCACCTGCTTGAGAAGCTGTTGGAAGAGGTCGAGATGGCGCGCGAATTGCTGCCCGCTCTGGACCCGCAGGCGGTGCTGGAGGGGCATATGACCCCGATCTGGTTCGGCTCGGCGATCAACTCCTTTGGCGTCAAAGAACTTATGGAGGGCATCGGCGCCTATGGCCCGCAGCCTCAGGTGCAATCGGCCGAACCCCGTCAGATCGCGCCAGATGAAAAGAAGGTCGCAGGCTTTGTCTTCAAGGTGCAGGCCAATATGGACCCCAAGCACCGCGACCGGGTGGCCTTTGTGCGGATGGCGAGCGGTCACTTCAAGCGCGGCATGAAGCTGACCCACGTGCGGTCCAAGAAACCCATGGCAATCTCAAACCCAGTGCTGTTTCTGGCCTCGGATCGCGAACTGGCCGAAGAGGCCTGGGCCGGTGACATTATCGGCATCCCCAACCACGGCCAGTTGCGCATCGGTGACACACTGACCGAAGGCGAAGCGATCCGCGTCACCGGCATCCCGTCCTTCGCACCAGAACTGCTGCAAACCGTCCGTCCGGGCGACCCGATGAAGGCCAAGCATCTCGAGAAAGCCCTCATGCAATTCGCCGAAGAAGGCGCGGCCAAGGTGTTCAAACCCTCGATCGGCTCGGGCTTTATCGTCGGTGTCGTAGGCGCACTGCAATTCGAAGTGCTAGCCAGCCGGATCGAGATGGAATACGGCCTGCCCGTGCGGTTCGAGGCGTCTCAGTTCACCTCTGCCCGCTGGGTCAGTGGTGACAAGCTGGCGGTGGACAAATTCGTCAACGCCAACAAACAGCACATCGCGCATGATCATGACGGCGACATCGTCTATCTGACGCGCCTGCAATGGGATATCGATCGGGTGGTGCGGGACTATCCCGACCTTACTCTGACGGCCACCAAGGAAATGATGGCGTGACCGGCCAAAGGGCCGCGCATGGGCGCTAAACCGACCTGGGGAATTGTCTCGACGGTCTGGGGGACGGCCCCGGACATTCTGCGCTTTGTAGCCTATCACCTCGACCTTGGGGTTGATCGGATGCATGTCTATCTGGACGAGCCCTGCCCCAAGGCGTTCAATGCCTTGAATCGCCACCCAAAGGTTGAGGTCCGCAATTGCGACGACGGGTTCTGGGCCAATCGTCAGCGGGCGCGCCCCGACAAGCATCAGGTACGCCAGACAGCGAATGCCTCGTTCACTTATCGAAAGGCCAGCGAAGACTGGTTGCTGCATATTGATCTCGACGAGTTTCTGTGGCCCGACCGCCCGGTGGCCGATCTGCTGGCCGGGGTCGCACCGGATACCCCCTTTGTCCGCGTCCGCCCGGAAGAGGCTGTGGCCGAAGCCGAGGACCTGTACAAAGCCTATATTCCCTCGGGGCCTGATCGCACCGCGACGGTGCAAGCGCTCTATCCCAACTATGGGTCTTTCGTGAAGGGCGGGTTTCTCAGTCACCTGCAAGGCAAGGTTTTTGCCCGCACCGGTTTGCCGGGCATTAACTTTCGCATTCACGGGCTGTTCCAGCATGGAGAACGCCTGATCTGCAAAGCGGAACTTGCCGAGGCTGCGCTCTGCCACCGGCACGCCCCGGATTGGGATCACTGGCTGGCGCATTACCGGTTCCGGCTTGAGCGTGGGTCATACAAACCCGGAATGACACCAAATGTCCCGCGGGATGAGGGCGGGATGAACATGAACGAATTGCTCAGCTGGATCGAAGCCGAGGACGGTGTCGACGGCTTGCGCGCGTTTTTCGATGAGATCAGCGGCGCGCAGCCCGACGTGCGGGCACGGCTTGCACAACACGGGTTGATCCGGCATCGGCCACTGGAACTGGACCAAAAGCTTGCGAAACACTTCCCTGGAAGCATCTGAATTGTTGCATTAAATCTGCACAGTATCGGAGCACAGGGGTCTGAAACCCTCTTCATTTGACCCTGCCCTACGTTTTTGTTATGTCCCGCCTCAGCCGAAATGCGCGGGATGCGCATGGCCATCCGGGCCCGGCACACTTTCATACGCGCGGGCCAGGTCTAGTGTCCGCTTGAACCGGACATACATGACAAAGTTTAACGAACTGAACCTGAACCCAAAGGTCCTCAAAGCCATTGAGGAAGCCGGATACGAAACCCCCACCCCGATTCAGGCCGGAGCGATTCCACCTGCGCTTGAGGGCAAGGATGTGCTGGGCATCGCCCAGACCGGCACCGGCAAAACTGCCAGCTTCACGCTGCCGATGATCACTCTGCTGGCCCGTGGCCGCGCCCGTGCGCGGATGCCGCGTTCGCTGGTGCTGTGCCCGACGCGGGAACTGGCCGCGCAGGTGGCTGAGAACTTCGACACCTACACCAAGCACCTGAAACTGACCAAAGCACTGTTGATCGGCGGCGTCAGCTTCAAGGAACAAGAGGCTCTGATTGATCGGGGCGTGGACGTTCTGATCGCCACGCCGGGTCGTCTGCTGGATCATTTCGAGCGCGGTAAGCTGCTGCTGACCGGCGTTCAGATCATGGTGGTGGACGAAGCCGACCGGATGCTGGATATGGGCTTCATCCCCGATATCGAACGCATCTTCTCGCTGACGCCGTTCACGCGCCAGACGCTGTTCTTCTCGGCCACCATGGCGTCCGAGATTGAGCGCATCACCGACACGTTCCTGTCTGCCCCTGCCCGGATCGAGGTTGCTCGTCAGGCCACCGCGTCCGAGACGATCGAACAGGGCGTAGTCATGTTCAAAGGTGGCCGCCGCGACCGCGAGGCCAGCGCCAAGCGCAAGGTTCTGCGCGCGTTGATCGACGCCGAGGGTGAAGGCTGCACCAACGCGATTATTTTCTGCAACCGCAAGACGGATGTGGATATCTGCGCGAAATCGCTGAAGAAATACGGCTATAACGCCGCCGCCATTCACGGCGATCTGGATCAGTCGCAGCGCATGAAAACGCTGGACGGGTTCCGCGACGGCTCACTGCGCCTGCTGGTGGCCTCGGACGTGGCGGCACGGGGGTTGGATATCCCCTCGGTCAGCCATGTGTTCAACTTCGACGTCCCCGGCCATGCCGAGGATTACGTTCACCGCATAGGTCGCACCGGTCGCGCGGGGCGCGAGGGCAAGGCGATCACAATCTGCTCGGGCCGTGATGAAAAGGCGCTGGATGCAATTGAGAAGCTGATCCAGAAGGACATTCCCCGGCTTGACAATCCGGTCAAGGAAGAGCCCAAGGACGAAAAGCCCAAGCGCGAAAGAAAGGCCAAGCCGACGGACGAGGCAAAGGCCGACAAAAAGCCCGAGCGCAAGAAGGACTCGGACCGCCGAAAGGACAAGGAACCGCGTGGCCGTAGTCGCCGCAACGATTCAGGTCCGGCGGTTGTTGGCATGGGCGATCACCTGCCCAGCTTCATCGCGCTGAGCTTTGACGAGCGCCGTGCAGGCGTGACAGATCTGGCCGAAGCCGACGCCTCTTAAATCGTTAGCACCAGGGCCAGGATTGAGGCTCCCAGTAAAGCCATCCCGGCGATCTCGCGCCGGGTGATGGTTTCGCGGAAGAACAGGATCGAAGCAAACAGGCTGAGGATCAGTTCGACCTGCCCCAGCGCCTTCACATAAGCCGCATTCTGCAGTGTGAAGGCGAAGAACCAGCAAAACGACCCGCTCAGGCTGGTGAGGCCCACGAAGATGCCCGTGCGCCGCGTCTCCCACACCGCGCGCAGTTCGGCGCGGTCTCGCCACAGCAGCCACAGCCCCATGCTGACGAATTGGAATGTCACAACAACGGCCAGTGTCACCAAAGCGCGGAACCATGCGTCGATCTCGCCAAGCTGTAGTGATGCGCCCCGGTAGCTGACCGAGGAAAAGGCAAACAGAATCCCCGACCCCAGCCCCAGCCGTGACGCGCGATTGGTCAGGTGTTTCCACCACGCGCCGTCCCCCTCTGGGTTTTTCGACAGCAGCAGAACTGCGGTCAGGCCCAACAGAATGGCGACTAACGCTCCGGCTGAAATCTGATCACCCAGAACAAGGAAACCGACGATAGCGGTCTGGATCACCTCAGTTTTCTTGAAGGTGATTCCGACCGCGAAGTTGCGTTGCTTGAACAAGGCGACCACACAGATTGTTGCCAATATCTGCGACGTGCCGCCAATGGCCGCGAACAGCCAGAACATCGGTGGCATCGAAGGCAAAGACAGGTCGCTGAGCCGCAGCGCGACCCAAAGCGCCAGAACGGCCAACGGCATCGAATAGGCAAATCTGGCAAAGGTCGCACCTGCGGCGGACAATTTCACGCTGCTCAGTGATTTTTGCAGCATAAACCGCACGGTCTGAAACGAAGCGGCGGCGATGGTGACGGGTATCCAGAGGCTCATACCGCCCCTTGTGGCCGCAATTTACCCCTTTGGCCAGAGCGGATGGGGCACTGGGTCTTTGGCCCTTAGGAAATGGGCTCGAAACACCTGCGCGTAAGAGCGATAGACATAAGCCTCGTTCCGCGCCAAGTACGTGTCTTGCCCTGCGCGATAAAGGGCGGGCAATCGGTACCACGGCGCCGCTGGATTCATGTGATGAACCACGTGCAGGTTGTTGTGAAGAAAGAGAAATGCCAACGGCCCGCTGTCTTCGATGATCACCGTACGAGCAGAAGCCCGATCATGGGCGCGGTGCTCAAGAAAGGTGCGGATCTTCACCAAACCCAGCCCCAGATAGGCGGCCAACACATAGGCCCAGATCGGCATAAGCGACAGCGACACAATCCACAGCACCACCAGAACACCGCATAGATGGAATACCCAGGCAAGCAGGATATCTGGTTGCAAAATGCACCGCAACTCATTCCGAACGAACGCGAATTGACCAATAGCCGGACCTAGAGCGATGCGCCCCAGCAACGTGTTATTCACTGCCAACAAACGTTTTTGCCAACCGCGCAGACCAGCCCAGACCTGTGGATCCAGATAGTTCGATTCCGGGTCGTCATAGGGGTCGGTCAGCGTCGCGTCACGATGATGCGCCAGATGCTGGTCGCGGAACCGGCGGTACGGAATGAACAGTGTCAACGGCAACGCCATCAACGCCTCATTCAAAGCCTTTTGCCGAAAGGGGTGGCCGTGGATCGCTTCATGCGTCAGCGAAGAATGCAGTGCCGCCACGACGCCTGCCACTGGCACCGCTGCCCATAACGGTAGGTAAAACAGTACTGCCAACCATGCCCCATAGCACCCAATGATAAGGGCAAGGGTGCCCCATTCAGGCCCTGCACGCTCAGACATTGCGGCCCCATGAGATACCTGCCCATATACGTTCGTAAATCACGTAGAGCGTCAGGCCGATGGCCGTGTTGACCAAAGCCAAGCCGCCCCCGATCGCCGCTGATCCGGTTGCGATCAACCCCACAAAACTCATAACGACAAAGCCCACCGCATTCCACAATACGGCCTTCACGACTGATCTGCGTCGTGTCTCCATTCCGTCACCCATATTTTTGTTATGGCTTAAGAATTACGGATCACGCAGATGGTGAACATTCTGAATGTGATTAACAAAATTCATCACTTGTGATAAAATCAAACACATGTCCGCAAATATCGACAAACGAGACCGTGCCGCACAGTTCCGCCTCCGCCTTGCCCGCGCGATGGAGGAGCGGAACGTTAGCCAAAGTGCTCTGGCACGAAACATCGGCGTGGATCGCTCGACCGTGTCGCAACTTCTGACCGGCGATGGAGCTCGTTTGCCGAATGCCCATGTGGTGGGTGGCTGCGCGTCAGCGCTGGGGGTCTCGGCGGATTGGCTCCTGTCGCTATCGGACAGACCCGAAAGCGCGGCCGAACTTTTAGCCGGTGCGTTAACCGTGACCGAGGCCGCCCGCGCGTTGGTGGATGAGCGGATATTCGAATGGCACCAAGAGGCCGCCGGATACAAAATCCGTTACGTTCCAGCGACTTTGCCGGATATGTTAAAAACTCGCGCCGTTCTGGAATGGGAGTATGCACCACATCTGGGTCGGACGGCAGATCAAGCCATCGGCGCGTCCGAAGACCGGTTAACCTGGATGCGCCGGGCGCAATCGGACTACGAAATTGCCATGCCCTTGTTTGAAATCGAAAGCTTCGCAAGCGCATCTGGGTACTACCGAGGGCTGGATCTGCAAACACGTCAGGATCAGATCGACCACCTACTGGCGCTGTGCGACCAACTCTATCCCCGCCTGCGCATCTATCTGTTTGATGCAAAAAGGCTTTATTCGGCACCAGTCACGATCTTTGGCCCCTTGCTCTGCGTGTTCTATGCTGGCAGCCACTATATGGCGTTCCGCGACCGCGACCGGATCGAAACGTTCACCCGCCATTTTGACACTCTGGTCCGCGAGGCCGACGTCACCGCGCGGGATTTTCCCGGCCATCTGCGCGCATTACGTGACAGTATGCGTTGAACTCAATCCTGTGCTATCGTCACTGGGCGCGAACCCTTTCGCATTCCGATAATGAACGGAGGAGCACAGGAATGGACGCAATGCAAACCGCCCAATACGCACGGGCCTTATATTCCGCCCACGGAGACAGAGCCGAGGCTGAAGCCGCGCAGAAGATGCGCGAATGCGAGGCCGCCGGAAATATGCAACAGGCGCAGGACTGGCAGGCGGTCCGCCAGACCATCCGCCAGATTCGTGGTCCCAATCAGGGCTAGATCTTGGGGTCGGGGTTGACGGTATGCCCGTCCACCGCGATCACTTGCCCAGATACCAGACGCGCCGCGTCTGACGCCAGAAACACGGCCATATCGGCAACGTCGCGCCCCTCGACAAACCGCCCCATCGAGGTGCCCGCGGCATAGCCGTTATACACCTGATCTCGCGTCATGCCTTTGGCGTTGGCCTCGCGGGCCAGAACGCCCTCCATCCGGGGACCTTCGACCGCGCCGGGGCAGATCGTGTTGCAACGCACGCCGTGGGGGCCAAGCTCCATCGCCAGTGTTTTGGCCAGCCCGATGACACCCCATTTCGCCGCCGCATAGGGCGCGCGGTTGGGATAGCCGTATTGCCCGGCCGTAGACGAGGTGATGATGATTGCCCCACTGCCCTGACGCTTGAAGAGCGGCGCAGCGTACTTCGCACACAGAAACGCCCCCTCAAGGTTGACCGCCAGACAGGCACGCCATTCGTCAAGCGCCACATCCTCGACCAACGCCGTCGGCCCGGCGATCCCTGCATTGGCGCAGAGCGTATCCAGCCCGCCCCATTGCGCTGCAATCTCGGCGAACAGGTCGGCAACCGAGGGCTCATCCGCCACATCCACCTGCGACCGTTTCCAATGGTCCGGGCACGCGGTTAACGCCTCTGCGTCCAGATCGGCCACCCAGACCTGCGCGCCAACGGCGTCGAACGCCTCGGCCATGGCCCGGCCGACGCCCGAGGCCCCGGCCGTGATCAGAACCCGCCCGCTCATGCAGGTTTACGGATCGCCGCCCCCGCGCCCTCGGGATAAGGCAACCCGGCCTGCGCCTCGGCAATACGGGCCATGGCCGTCTCGATCTGCGCTGACGGAGCACTTGGACGGCGTGTGTCCAGACTGACATGCAGCAGAAAGCTTTCACCCGTGGCCAGCAGCTTGTCGCCCTCGTACATGCTGTGGAAAACGTGCAGCTTCTTGCCCTGCCCCAACAGCATCTGCGTGCGCACCTGAATCTTTGCGCCTGCATGCACCTCATCCACATAGCGGATGTGGTTTTCAGCCGTGAAATAGCTGCCGCCCGAGGCGATATAATCCGCATCACAACCGATGATCTCCATGAACCGGTCGGTGGCAGCGGCAAAGGCCTCCAGATAGCGCGCCTCGTTCATGTGGCCGTTATAGTCGGTCCAATCCAGCGGCACCGCGCGCGACAAGGTCAGGATCGGTTGGCTCAGATCGGCCTCCTCCATCGTCGGCAGAGCACCGGGTTTCAGCAGCGCGTCATGCTGGTTCAGCACAGCCCCTGCCCCGTAATCTTGCGCCTTAAGCGCCCGCATCATCCCCACGAGGTTGTTGTCGCGAATCCGCTCCAGTTCGCGGATCGAATGCATCCCCGATTGCGCGTCAGACTGATCGGCGATCAGATCGACCAGCTCATCGGTGAACTCGGGCACATCCATCAGCTTGGTCCAGGGCCATTTCAACGCCGGTCCGAACTGCGCCATAAAGTGCCGCATCCCGGCCTCGCCCCCCGCCACGCGATAGGTCTCGAACAGACCCATCTGGGCCCAGCGGATGCCGAATCCCATGCGGATCGCCTCATCCACCTCTTCGGTGGTGGCGATGCCGTCCTTGACCAGCCACAGCGCCTCGCGCCAAACCGCTTCAAGGAAACGGTCAGCGATATGGGCGTCGATTTCTTTCTTGATATGCAGGGGAAAGAACCCCACCGATTTCAGCAGCCTCTGCGCGCGCTCGACCATCTCGGACGGGTTCTTGTCCGTCGGCACCAGTTCGATCAGCGGCAGCAAGTACACCGGGTTGAACGGATGCGTCACCACAATCTGTTCGGGCCGTAACGCGCCCTCTTGCAGTTCCGAGGGTTTGAACCCGCTGGTCGACGAGCCGATGATTGCGCCCCGATCACACGCCTCCTGCAACCCCCTGTAAACCTTCAGCTTCAGGTCCAGCCGCTCGGGCACACTTTCCTGAATCCACTCCGCGCCCTGCACAGCCTCGGCCATATCTTCATGGAAACTAAGCGCACCCTCGGGTGGCAACGGAACATCATTCAGCCCCGGCAACGAACGCCGCGCATTGTCCAGGACCTCTCCAATCTTGCGCTCAGCCTCAGGATCAGGGTCAAAAACCCGAACATCCCACCCGTTCAGTAGAAACCGCGCGGCCCATCCGCCGCCGATCACACCACCACCAATGATTGCCGCTGTTTTCAAGTCGATCCGCCTCTTCATCTGGCTAAAAATACCTCGGGGGTCGCCTTCTGTGGCGCCACTGGGACAAGCCCAGATGGCGACGGGGCTGGCCCCCAATCACGTTTACTTCGTGACCGGCGCGCGCTTGGTCAAACCCAGCTTCTCGCGCACATCAGCAGGCCCGATAACCTTAGCCCCCATATTCTCGATGATCGTCCCCGCACGCTCGACCAACTGCCAATTCTCGGCCAGAACACCCTTGTCCAGCCACAGATTGTCCTCCAGCCCGACGCGCACATTGCCGCCCGCCAGCACCGAGGCCGCCACATAAGCCATCTGGTTGCGGCCCAGCGAAAACGCGCTGAACGTCCAGTCATCGGGCACATTGTTCACCATGGCCATGAACGTATTCAGATCATCCGGCGCGCCCCACGGCACGCCCATACATAGCTGGACCAAAGCGTTCGGCTCCAGAATTCCCTCTTTCACCAACTGTTTGGCAAACCACAGATGCCCGGTGTCAAAGGCCTCAATCTCGGGCTTCACACCCATATCCGTCATCATCTGCCCCATCGCCCGCAGCGCGCCGGGCGTGTTGGTCATGACGTAATCGGCTTCTGCAAAATTCATGGTGCCGCAATCCAGCGTACATATCTCGGGCAGGCATTCCGCGATATGAGCCACGCGCTCTGACGCACCGATCATGTCGGTGCCCTCAGCCACCGGAAACGGGCTCTCGACGCCACCGAACACGATATCCCCGCCCATCCCGGCGGTCAGGTTCAGCACCACATCCACATCCGCATCGCGAATCCGGTCCGTCACCTCGCGATACAGGTCCAGCCGTCGGCTGGGTGCGCCGGTTTCGGGGTCGCGCACATGGCAATGCACCACCGCCGCCCCGGCCTTAGCCGCCGCAATCGCGCTGTCGGCAATCTGCTGCGGCGAGCGCGGCACATGCGGGCTGCGATCCTGCGTTCCGCCCGAGCCCGTCACGGCACAGGTGATAAAGACCTCGCGGTTCATTTCCAAAGGCATGGCGTTCTCCCCAGCTTATACCCGGTTTTGCCCTGAGTTTTCCCCAGACTTCTCCCCGGCAATCGATTTGCGTTACCCGCGACTCTGACGCAGCCTTGTGAAAACACTTGCCAAAATGCGAATCGAACTTGATGAAATCCGCAAAAAACATACTGCAACCCGAACATCGCGCCCTGAAAACGGCGGTGCTGGTGCTGGACGACTGCAATACGCTCAGCTTTGCATCCGCTGTAGACCCCATGCGCGCAGCCAATCGTCTGGCCGATCGCCCCGCCTTCGACTGGGACTATGTCACCGCCACGGCCCAGCCCGCGATGCTGACCAGCGCCCTGACCGTGCCGGGCATCCCTTTGGCCCGCCTGCAAGGCTGCGACCTGATGATTGTGGTTGCCGGGTTCCAACTGGCACGCCACGCCACCCCCAGCCTGCTGGCTGGTCTCCGCCGGGTCGCAAACACTGGCGCCACAATGGCCGGCATCGACGGAGGCCCCTGGCTACTGGCCGAAGCTGGCCTTCTGGACGGCCACGCAGCTACAACCCATTGGGAAGACTTGGACAATTTCGCAGCCCGTTTCCCCGAGGTCGACGTGCGCCCCGACCGCTTCACCGTCTCTCAAAACCGCCTAACCTCAGGCGGCGCGATCCCGGCGGTCGAAATGATGCTGCACATCATCGCCGCGCGCCACGGCGCAGGCTTTGCCGCGCGCGTGTCCGGCCTGTTCCTCTATGACGGAGCCCCCGACCCAGCCAAACCGCAAAGCCGCACCGGCGCGCCGCACCGTCACACGACCCTTACGGCCAAGGCAAACAGCCTGATGCAATCCGCGCTGGATGACCCGCTGCCGTTGGCCAATATCGCCGAGACATTAGGCACCAGCCCCCGCACCCTACAGCAACAATTCCGCCTGCGCCTGAACACCACACCGCAGGACCACTACCTGCAACTGCGCCTGGCCGAGGCCCGCCGCTTGGTCACCGACACCGACATGTCGCTGATGGATGTGGCGCTGGCCACTGGCTTTGGATCACAATCCAGCTTTGCCCGCGCCTTTCGCACTGCCCACGGCCTTTCTGCCCGCGACCTCAGGCAAGAGCGCGCGCACCCCACCCATCACTGACCGGATCCCCCTTCATCTGGCCAAAAATATCTCGGGGGAGTCGCCCGGAACGGGCGGCGGGGGCAGAGCCCCCTATCCACCTCCGGAAAGACTTTAGAACGGCATAGGATGTGCCCGATGCGCATCGCCAATCTCGCGCATCACTTCTTTGGAAAGTTTCAGCTCTTTCCCGTCAAGAATATGCGCAAGTTGCTCGACTGTTGTCGCTCCGAATATGGCCGTCATCACAAATGGGCGCGTGCGGCACCAGGCCAGTGCCATATGCACCGGGTCCAATCCATGTCTCTCGGCGATGTTCAGATAAGCGCTCACCGCCGTAAAAACCCGATCACGGTGGCGACCGCCCATATCGGGCACGAAGGACATGCGCGAGCCCTCGGGAACTGCGCCCTCTTGATACTTGCCCGTCAGGAACCCTGCCGCCAGAGGCGAAAACGCCATCAATCCAACGTCTTCATGCGCGCTCAATTCGGCCATGTCAGTGTCGAAATGCCGACACAGCAATGAATACTCGTTCTGAACCGATGCCACCCGCGGCCCACCGCCTGCCTCGGCCAGACGCAGCCACTGCGCGGTGCCCCATGCACTTTCGTTCGACAGACCAAAAGCGCGAATATTGCCCTTATCAACTTGCGCCTGCAGCGCCTCGAGGCATTCCGACATATTGTCCAACACATCGGCCGTGTTCTTGCCGGACGGAGCGTAGTTCCAGTTCTGGCGGAACATATAGCTGCCCCGGTTCGGCCAGTGGAATTGGTAGAGGTCGATGTAATCGGTCTGCAATCGTCGCAGAGAATTCTCGATGGCTTCGGGGATCGACTGACCGTTGATCGGCGCGCCGTTTCGGACATGGACCATGCCCGCGCCCGAATGCTTGGTCGCCAGAACATAACTCTCACGACGCGCAGCGTTGGCTGCGTTCCAGTTGCCAAGGTATTCTTCGGTGCGTCCGATGGTTTCCTTGGCGATGGGGTTGACCGGATACATTTCGGCCGCATCGACAAAATTGATCCCAGTATCCAGCGCCATATCCATCTGGCGATGAGCGTCCGCCTCGGATGTCTGCGATCCAAAAGTCATTGTTCCGAGGCACAGGTCGGTCACCATAACGCCTGTTCGGCCCAAGGGCTTCATTTCCATGTATCGATCTCCTGAAAACTAGCGCACAAGGCTCAGGCCTCGGCTTTCTTTTCCCAACGGCCCGCTTCTTCGGACCAGTATTGCGCTGAACACCCCGCGCCGGTCAGGGTCTTCCACTGCCCGCGCGCATGCTGAACGGCCTGTTCGTCATTGCCGTCGAACAGGATACAGACCCGTTCCAGAGCGTTCACTTCGTCCGGCCCTACCTGCGCACCATCCACCGCCATTACGCAAGCCGGGTCATTGGACACATCTGGTCCGGTCGTAAGCAAAATGGGCTGCGCCGCATCGTGCGGCCCACCGGCAAGCCCATGCGGCAGGAACCCGTCATCCGGCCCCAGCCACAGTTTTTCATCCAGCCAGTCCATCCGTGCGGGATCTGTTCCCCGCACGACAATCTTCCACCCGGCCTGCCGGGCCTTGTCCAGCAAAACCGGCAGCGTAGCTTCCAGCGGCTGCCGGGTCAGGTGGTAGAAATAGACGGCACCCATCCGATTACTCGAAATTGTCCTGCACAAAACGGCTCAACGCACGCACGCCCCAGCCAGTTGCACCCTTCGGAGCATAGGACGTCTCGGACGCCACCGAGGCAACACCGGCGATATCCAGGTGAATCCACGGCGTTTCCTCTTTCACGAAGCGCTGCAGGAACTGCGCGGCGGTGATCGAGCCCGCAGGCCGCCCGCCTACGTTCTTCATATCAGCGATGCGAGACTTCAGCTGCTTGTCATATGCCGCGCCCAAGGGCATCCGCCACGCGCCCTCGTCCTCGGCTTTGGCCGATTTCAGGAAGGCCTCGCAGAAGGTGTCATTGTTCGAGAAGACGCCCGCATTCTCATGCCCCAGACCAATGATTATCGCTCCGGTCAGGGTCGCCAGATCAACCATGCCCACAGGACTGAACCGTTCCTGCGCGTACCACATCACGTCGCACAGAACCAAACGACCCTCGGCATCTGTGTTGATGATCTCGACCGTGTCTCCCTTCATCGACTTGACTACATCGCCGGGGCGCGTGGCATTGCCCGAGGGCATATTCTCGACCAGCCCCACCAGCCCGACCACATTAGCCTTAGCCTTGCGCTTGGCCAGCGCGCGCATGGTGCCCGCAACGACACCTGCGCCGCCCATATCCATGGTCATGTCTTCCATTCCACCCGCAGGCTTCAACGAAATCCCACCGGTATCGAAAACAACGCCCTTGCCCACCAGTGCCAGCGGGGCATCGCCCTTGTCGCCACCGTTCCATTGCATCACCACAACCTTCGACGGACTGACCGAGCCCTGACCGACGCTCAGCAATGTGCGCATTCCCAGCTCTTCCAGCTTGTCTTCTTCCAGAACCTCAACCTCCAGGCCCAGATCCTTCATCTCGGCCAAGCGGTCAGCGAATTCTGTTGTTGTCAGGATATTGGCGGGCTCATTCGTCAGGTCACGCGTCATCCGCACACCGTCGGCAATAGCATAGAGCGGCGCAAAGGCGGCTTCGACCTCGTCGGGTTTCTGATGCGCAATAGTGACCGTCGCGGCAGGATCAGAGTCTTTGGTCTTGTGCGCGTCGAACTCGTAACTGCGAAGGGCGATCCCCATGGCCAGATCCTCGGAGCGGGTCTGGTTGGCCGCCATCACCAACAGCGCCTTGCCACCGGCCAGTTTCGCAAGCGCGACACCAGCCTTGCGGGCCTCGGCCACATCCGGGCGGCGCGCCAGGATCAGAATATCCAGCGCCTGGGCCGCCATGCCACCGGGCCATGCCAACGAGATCACCTCGCCCGATTTCACCTTTTCGAACTGTTCGCTTTCGACCAGCCGCGCGACAGCACCGCGGGTCAGGCGATTGGCCCGGCGCGCGGCAGGACCCATCTTGCCGTCGTCAGAAACGATGATCGCGACTCGGCCCTCGGCTTGCGCCATCATGTCCACGTCAAAAGTCTGAAACTGGATCGGGATTAGACTGCTCATTGGGAACTCCTGAAAATCTGTGACCCAAGACCTAGCCCGCCCCGATCAACTTGACCAGATAGCAGTTTTCCCCGCACTTCAATTGCAGTACAGTCCAGAAAAAATTCCGGCAGGTTCGGGGGAGAACAAAGTGGCAAGACAGGGCAGGCATATGCCGTCGCGGCAAGGCGCGAGCGGTTGTAATTCTGACCTGAGGGCTAGTGGTTATTTCGCGTTAGCAGGAACGGCGAGGGTTCTGCCGTGATCCTCGACCGATACTTTGCCCGCCGGTTCATGCAAAACTTTCTGGTGATCGGCGGCATTTTCCTGACGTTGCTGATTCTAATCGACCTGATCGAACAGGTGCGCCGGTTCGACGACGAAAACCTTTCGTTCGGGCGCTTGCTGCATCTGACCTTGCTGAACACACCGGCTGCGATCAGCGAAATGCTGCCCTTGCTGGTTATCCTTGCAACGATCGCTCTGTTCGTTGGGCTGGCGCGCAGTTCTGAACTTGTTGTTACCCGCGCAATTGGTCGCTCAGGCATACGGTCTTTATTAGCGCCGGTCGCATTGGCCCTATTGATCGGAGCCACGGCCGTAGCTCTGCTGAACCCGATCTCTGCGGCAACATCCGAGGAATACAATCGCCTGTCCGACTCTTACCGCAACAACGGCACGTCAGCGTTTTCGATCAGCAGCGAGGGCTTGTGGCTGCGCCAGGGATCACAGAACGGTCAGTCCGTAATTCACGCCAAAGGTACGTCCAACGGTGAAACACTGAAGCTAAATAACGTGACGATCATCACTTTCTCACAAGAAGGAACCCCGACCCAGCAGGTCTCGGCCGACAACGCCGAGCTGAGGCCGGGCAAATGGGTATTGGACAATGCCAAGGTCTGGTCCCTCGCGGAAGACACAAACCCCGAGAGTAACTCGGTCGTTCACGAACAGCTCGAGGTTCCGACGTCGCTTACACGGCAGCGCATTCTCGACACGCTGGGGCAGCAGGGATCGGTTTCGGTTTATGATCTGCCCGAGCTGATCCGGGATCTGCGCGAGGCCGGGTTTTCAACCAAGCAATATGAAGTCTGGTTGCAAGTGCAACTGGCGCGGCCCTTCTTTCTGGTTTCGATGGTTCTGATCGGCGCGGCCTTCACCATGCGCCATGTAAGATTCGGCGGCACGGGAATTGCGGTTCTGTCTGCAGTTCTTCTGGGATTCGCGATTTATTTCGTGCGCAATTTTGCCCAAATATTAGGGGAAAACGGTCAATTGCCTATTATCGTCGCGGCCTGGGCTCCGCCTTTCGCTGCTATACTGTTGTCGCTTGGTCTCTTGCTTCACGCGGAGGACGGCTGATGCGGTTGCTTCCCAGTCTTCTGTTGTCGGCAGCCATCGCGATCACCTTGCCCGCGACGATCTACGCACAATCCGCAACAGGTGTGAACGCGCCTACGGACGCCACGCAGCAAGAGCAGCCAGCCCTGCTGGTTGCGGACAGGATTTTCATCACGCCCGAACGTGTTCTGGTCGCCGAAGGCAATGTCGAGGCATTTCAGGGCGATGCAAAAATTACCGCCGAACGGGTCACATATGACCGGGACACCGGGCAACTCACCCTAGATGGCCCCGTGCGCATTGATCAGGGCGGCTCTACCACGATTCTGGCGGATTCGGCTGAACTGGACGACGGTATTCAAAACGGCTTGCTGATCGGTGCGCGGATGGTGTTTGACCAACAGGTCCAAGTCGCATCGGTTCAGGCAACGCGCGCAGGTGGCAGATACACACAGTTCAGCAAGGTATCGGCCACGTCATGTCATGTTTGTTCTGATGGCAGACCGCCTTTGTGGCAAATCAGGGCCCGTAAGGTCACCCACGATCAGCTTGAACGACAACTGTATTTCGAGGGCGCACAATTCCGAATTCTGGACCTGCCGGTCTTCTATTTCCCTTATTTGCGTCTGCCTGACCCCACTCTGGACCGGGCGACTGGTTTCCTGGTGCCTTCGATTCGCACAACGTCGCAGTTGGGCACGGGGGTTCAGGTTCCATATTTCTTCAAGCTGGGAGACCACAAAGACCTGACATTGACGCCCTATCTGTCCTCAAAAACTCGGACGCTGGGGTATCGGTATCGTCAGGCGTTCAAGCGTGGCCGACTTCGCTTGTTGGGCGCACATACCCGTGACGATCTTCAGCCCGGAGAGGATCGCGGCTACTTCTTCGCAGATGGCTTTTTCAATCTGAATAACGGCTATCGGTTCACGTTCGATATTAAAACCACGTCCGATGACGCCTACCTGGCCGATTATGGCCTGCCCGATTTCGACCGCCTGCGCAGCGAAGTTGCGCTAGAGCGGATCAAACGCGACACCGCCTTCCGCACCAGCTTTATCCATTACAAAACCTTGCGCGACAGCGAAGATCAGGACGAAATTCCATCTCGTGTATTCGATCTGTACTATCAGAAACGCCACTTCCCGACGTCGATCGGCGGCGAAACACGGCTGAGTTTCATAACACACGCCCATGAACGCACAAGTGACGAGGACGTCGTTGGTCGCGATGTGGCCCGAGCGACCTTTGACGCGGAATGGCTACGCAGTTGGATCTTCACCTCGGGTCTGCGTGCGGACGCACGGTTCGGGGCCTCGATTGACACGTTCAACATCCGCCACGACAGTAATTTCCCTGATCAAGAAACCCGCACCACCCCCCGGGCGGCGTTGACCCTGCGCTATCCCATGGCACGGCGCGAGCAATCCGGGGCTACGCAGGTGCTAGAGCCAATTGCTCAGATCGGTTGGACGCAAGTCTCGACCAATGATGTGCCAATCGACGAAAGTACGTTTCAGGAATTCGATCAGGGCAACTTGCTGTCGCTGTCCCGTTTTCCAGCCCCGGATCGACGCGAAGATGGGGCAACCGGCGTCATTGGTGTCAACTGGGCGCGCTACGGAGCGAACGGACGCCGGGCTTTGGCCACAGTCGGGCAAGTGTTTCGCGCAGATCCCGACCCAGAGTTCAATCTGACATCGGGACTGCAGGGAACATCGTCGGATCTGCTGCTTGCAGGTCAATTGCAAACCGCAAATGGGTGGTCACTTGCAGGCCGCGGCTTGCTGAACGGAGATTTCAGCTTTGCCAAGGCCGAAATGCGCGCTGCCTGGCAACAAGAAACCGTTGGGTTGTCGGGCAGCTATATCTGGCAGGAGCCAGACCCAGACGAGAACGTGGACGATGAAATATCCGAGATTCGATTGGATGGGCGCTATAGGGTCGACCAGAACTGGCTAACGGAAGCCGTCGCCCGTTACGATCTGAGCGAGTCCGAACCCATTCGGTATGGCGTGGGTGTTACGTACCAGAATGAGTGCGTGCAGGTTAACATGACCGTCAGCAGACGTTTTACTTCGTCATCTAGTATTGAGCCTTCCACTGAATTCGGCTTTACGGTAGCCCTGACGGGATACTCCGTTGAAGGTGGTGGCCAAGAGTTCAAGAGAAGATGCAGTTGATTTCAGGTTTCTCCAATCTCATCCGATCCGTTGTGATCAGGCCAGTCGCCTATGTTGCGGTCGTATCGTTGTGTCTGAGCGTGTCGCCGGGCCTGGCCCAGAGCCTGTTTTCCCCAGCCATCAAGGTCAATCAGGATATCGTCACATGGTACGAACTTGAGCAGCGCCAGCAGTTTTTGACCGTTCTTGGTGCGCCCGGAGCGTCAGACGCCGAGGTGCGCCAAGCCCTGATCGACGATCGTCTGCGCAAACAAGCCATGAGCGCGGCTGGGATATCTGCCAGCCCCGAGGCCGTTCAGCTGGGCATTGACGAATTTGCTGCCCGCGGTCGCTTGTCGACGGATGAGTTCCTTCAGCTTCTGTCCGAGGCAGGTGTTTCGCGCGAGACCGTCCGCGATTTTGTGGCCGACCAACTGTCGTGGCGCGACTTCATCAGCGCGAGATTCCTGTCGCAGGCGCGCCCATCAGAAGACGAGGTCAACCGCGCTCTTGGTCAATCGGGCAGTGGCGGGCTGCAAGTTCTGCTGTCCGAAGTCATCATTCCCGTAAATCAGCAAACGGTTGCACAGGTCGAATTGTTGGCTGAAGAGATCGCACTTCTGGAAGGATTCGATGCGTTCTCGGCAGCTGCGACGCAGTATTCTGCGGCAGGTACCCGGACCAACGGGGGGCAGTTGGACTGGCTGAACCTGACCGACCTGCCACCCGCCCTGCAACCGGTGATCATCGGTCTGAAGAATGGCGAAATAACGCAACCCATTTCTTTGCCAAACGCAGTCGCTCTGTTTCAGCTTCGGGGCCTACGCGAACTTGCGTCGGGTACTCCGACCTATTCAAAAATCGACTATGCGATCTACAACCTTCCCGGTGGCCGCAGCGCGGAAACATTGGCCCGTGCTGCCGATCTGCGCGAAGAGGTTGATACTTGCGATGATCTCTATGGCCTTGCAAAAGACCAACCCGAAAACGTTCTGCAACGGATTGAAGCCAGCCCGTCGGAAATCCCTCGCGACGTCGCACTCGAATTGTCGAAGCTGGACTTGAACGAGGTCTCGACGGCGCTGACCGGCAACAATGGTCAGACGCTGAAATTCTTGATGCTGTGCACACGTACTCTGGACCGGGGCGAGGAAACTTCGCGCGCGGATGTCGCCAATGCTCTGACCCAGCAACGTCTGACTGCCTTTGCCGAAAGCCTACTCGAGCAATTGCGTGCGGACGCAACGATCATCGAGCAATGATAGCCCCAATCGCGCTGAGTTGTGGCGATCCCGCAGGCATAGGCCCAGAGATCGCTGCAAAAGCCTGGGCAGAGCTACGCGGAACATGCCCCTTTGTCTACATTGGAGATGCCAACCATCTTCCTGCCGGTACGCCTATTCAGAGGATCACAGATTTTTCTGAGGCGACCGCGATCTGCGCGACGGCCCTGCCTGTGCTGCACCTTGATTTTCCGTCTGCCAACACACCAGGCCAACCCGTTGCGGCAAACGCACCCAGCGTCATCGACGCGATCGAACTCGGCGTATCTATGGTTCAGTCCGGTCGAGCCTCTGCGCTTTGTACGGCACCGATCCATAAAAAGGCCCTGATGGAAGGCGCGGACTTTGCTTACCCCGGACATACCGAGTTTCTCGCAGCCCTCGCAGGACAGCAACGCGTCGTTATGATGCTGGCCAGCGACCAACTTAGGGTGGTGCCCGCCACGATCCACATCCCGCTGTCTCGCGTTCCTGCCGCGCTGACACCAGATCTTTTGCGCGAAACGATCGAGATCACAGCCCAAGGTCTGCGTGCACAATTCGGCATCAGAAAACCTCGCATCAGTGTGGCTGGCCTGAATCCACATGCAGGCGAAGGCGGCAAAATGGGACATGAGGAGCTTGACTGGATCGCGCCACTGATCCAAGCCTTGCCACAAGATGACTACACGGTCACCGGCCCGCATCCTGCCGACACGATGTTTCACGCAGCGGCCCGCGCCAGGTACGACGCAGCAGTTGCGATGTATCACGATCAGGCGCTTATCCCGATAAAGACCCTCGATTTCGACCGGGGCGTGAATGTCACGCTGGGATTGCCGTTCATACGCACCTCGCCGGATCACGGCACGGCGCTGGATATTGCCGGAAAAGGCATTGCCAACCCATCCAGCATGATCGAAGCCCTTAAACTGGCCCAACGCATGGCAAAAAGCGCTTGATCCTTCACCTGGCTAAAAATATCCCCGCCAGAGGCAAAAAAACTGGCGCTTTACCTCAGCCCGCGCCACGGTAATCGGATCATGAGCGCAATCGACACACTCCCCCCCCTGCGCGAGGTCATCGCGGCTCACCAGCTTTCGGCCCGCAAGTCGTTGGGACAGAACTTCCTGCTGGATCTCAACCTGACGGCAAAAATCGCGCGGCAGGCCGGTGATCTCAGTGCCTGTGACGTTCTCGAAATCGGCCCCGGCCCCGGCGGTTTGACCCGTGGGCTTTTATCAGAGGGCGCGCGCAAGGTTGTGGCGGTCGAAAAAGACACGCGCTGTATCGCAGCTTTGAACGAGGTTGCTGCCGCCTACCCCGGACGACTGGAAATCATCAATGGTGACGCGCTGGAAATCGACCCCATGGCGCATCTCACTCCGCCGATTCGAGTTGCAGCCAACTTGCCGTACAACGTCGGTACCGAACTGCTGGTCCGCTGGCTGACCCCTCCGGAGTGGCCGCCATTCTGGCAAAGCCTGACTCTGATGTTTCAGCGCGAAGTGGCCGAGCGTATTGTTGCCCAACCCGGCAGCAAGGCGTATGGCCGATTGGCCATCCTGGCGCAATGGCGGGCGGATGCGCGTATCGCCATGTCTTTACCGCCTGAGGCTTTCACCCCGCCGCCGAAAGTTTCAAGCGCCGTTGTCCACCTGACCGCCTTGCCCGAACCCCGGCACCCCGCGGATGCCGCAACCCTGTCGCGTGTCGTCGCCGCCGCATTCAACCAACGCCGCAAGATGCTGCGCGCTTCGTTGAAGGGGGTCGCTTCCGATATCGAAGACCGCCTATTGGCCGCCGGCATTCAACCAACCGAGCGGGCAGAACAGGTCCCGCTAGAAGCCTTCTGCGCATTGGCGCGCCAAATCCGCGCGGGCTGAAAACAAAAAAGCCCCGGTCACTTGACCAGGGCTTTCCATTCCATATCTAACGCGGCCTACTCGGCCGCCTCAGGTGCATCACCCTTGTCGGCAGTAGCCTCTTCAGCGGCAGGTGCTGGTTTTGGCTTGCGTGCACGCGGTTTGCGGGCAGGCTTTTCTTTCTTTTCGGGAACATCAGCCCCCTTGGCCTCGGGCGTTTCCACCAAACCGGATTCCGGGGCAGCTTCGGCGTTGAAATCCATGACGTCTGGTTGCGGCGCTTCGGCCGGATCGGCCTGTCGGGCCGCTTCACGTTCCTGACGCTCCGCGCGTTCCCGGTCGCGTTCGGCCTGCCGTTCGCGGTTCTGGCGTTCCTGTTCTTCCCGACGTGCCTCCATTTCACGCTGCGCTTCGCTCAGCAAACGCAGGTAATGTTCGGCGTGTTGCTGAAAGTTCTCAGCAGCCACACGGTCGTTGGACAGCTGCGCGTCACGGGCAAGCTGGTTGTACTTGTCAATGATCTGCTGGGGCGTGCCGCGCACTTTGCCTTCCGGCCCCGAGCTGTCAAAGACCCGGTTTACAACGTTGCCGCCAGAAGGACGATTGCGGTTATTCTTGGCCCGCGAGCGGGATTTGGAAGATCTCATCTACTTTCGTCAGCCTTGTCATTCACTGTCGATCACGTCGCGTCTTGCATTGCTCAAAGGCTTTAGCCGGAACGCGATGTCGACTTTTTTGGGCTTGGCGTCAGGGGTGCGCTGCAATAGCGTCAACCTCTCCGACTAATCCTGAGTAAACATGTCCTGCGCGTTCAGACAAGGGTTTTATCCCAAAATTCGCAGCTTTTTTACATCAATCGGCGCTTTTCAGCCTCAGTACGTGTCGTCACTCAGGCATTCTGGCCAAGACAACACGGTCGCGGCCATCCAGATCAGGAATAATCCGAGTCTCTGCCAGCCCAGCCGCCTGAAATAGCGCGGCAACCGCGTGACCCTGCGTCGGGCCGATTTCCACCAGCACCCGACCGCCGGGGACCAGATAATCCGGGACGTCGGCAGCAATGCGACGATAGGCTCCTAGCCCGTCCCCTTCATCCGTCAGCGCCATGCGAGGCTCGTGCTCGCGGACTTCGGGTGACAAATCATTCATCTCTGTCACCGAAATATAGGGCGGATTCGAGACAATAAGGTCAAATTGCCCCTCTATGCTCTCAAACCAATCTGATTGCTGTATCTCGGCTCGGGCTTGGACCTTATGTTGAATCGCATTGGCGCTCGCCTGCAGGCAGGCGGCCTCGCTTAGATCAACTCCAACACCCGAAGCACTTTCGCGTTCGGCCAACAGTGTGATCAGGATACAGCCCGAACCCGTTCCAAGATCCAACAGATGATCAAACGGTGCGCTCAACGCGGCCTCGATCAGAATCTCGGTTTCAGGGCGCGGATCCAGAACATCACGACTTACGCGAAACCTGCGGCCATAAAACTCACGTTCGCCCAGCAGATGCGATACGGGAACGCGAATGGCGCGCAACGAAATAAGCTGATCATAGCGTTCGGCGATCTCGTGCGACAGCTCTTCCGGCGCAATCAGGGTGACCCGGCTGGCTTCGATTCGGGCAGCGTGGGCCAGCAGGACGCGCGCATCACGTGCCGGATCATCGACCCCTGCAGCCCGCAGGCGAGACGTGGCTGCCACCATCGCCTGAGCCGCTGTTTGCAGACCGTTCATAAGGCCATCTCGGCCAGCAGGCGCGCCTGATCATCGGCGGTCAGCGCGTCGATCACTTCATCCAGATCTCCCTGCATCACCTGATCCAGTTTATACAGGGTCAGGTTGATGCGGTGATCGGTCATACGGCCCTGCGGGAAATTATAAGTCCTGATTCGCTCGGAACGATCACCCGAACCGACTTGACTGGCGCGATCTGCCGAACGTTCGCTGTCGATCCTCTGCCTTTCCAGGTCATAGAGACGCGTTTTCAGAACCTGCATCGCAATCTCTCGGTTGCGGTGCTGCGATTTCTCGGAACTGGTCACAACCAGCCCTGTCGGCAAGTGAGTGATCCGCACCGCCGAGTCGGTGGTGTTCACGTGCTGTCCCCCCGCGCCCGAGCTGCGCATCGTGTCGATCCGAATGTCATTCGCGTCGATCTGAATGTCCACATCCTCGGCCTCGGGCAAAACTGCGACCGTCGCAGCCGATGTGTGAATCCGCCCACCGCTTTCGGTTTCGGGCACACGCTGCACCCGGTGGACGCCGGATTCGTATTTCATGCGGGCAAAGACACTGTCACCCTTGATATGGGCCACGACTTCCTTGACCCCACCGAGGTCCGAAGCCTGCTCCTCGATAATCTCGAACCGCCAGCCACGCGCCTCAGCGTAGCGCTGATACATGCGCAATAGATCACCGGCGAATAGCGCGGCTTCATCCCCGCCTGTGCCGGGGCGGATTTCCAACATCGCGGGGCGCGCGTCTGCTGCATCTTTAGGCAAAAGCGCCAGTTGCAGCGCATGTTCGGCCTGTGGGATACGGGCCTGAAGATCGGGGATTTCCTCTTCGGCCAGCTCCTTCATGTCGGGATCAGCCAGCATCGCCTGAGCCTCAGTCAGATCGGCGCGCAACTGCCGCCACGCCATGATCTGGTCGACCACAGGCTTGAGGTCGGAATATTCTTTGGCCAGAGCCGCAATATCCCCGCCCGAGGCACCATCGGACATGGCCGCTTCGAGATACTGGAATCGCTGGGTTATCTGCTCAAGGCGTTCTTCGGGGATCATCCCGGCGGTGTCCCCTAATCTGCGGCTTTGGTCAAGGGCCGAGCTTGTGCTAAGCTACCCGTCATGAAGGGGTTGGTTTTGATTTTATCGCTGTTTGCGGTGCCTGCCATGGCGGACTACGTCGGGCCGGACGGAAAGGTGCGCGACTGCTATTGCACGGATAAGTCAGGCGCGCGCGTGGATCTGGGCCAGATGATCTGCCTGCAAGTCGATGGCCGCATGTTCATGGCGCAGTGCCAAATGTCACTGAACGTACCGATGTGGCGCGAGGTGTCCGAGGGGTGTTTGTCGTCAGGGCTGGAGCGCAGCAAGCCACCCATCAACACGGTCTCGGTTTACCCCAAAATCTGAACGCCCAAAGCGCAGGCGGGCATGGATACGCAGAACCTCGCCGTCTTGCTGAACCGTGGTGTAGTCGGGAAAGCCGATTACTTGGGTACGGGTGACATAAGTGATCATTCCATCTTCGACAGATCCGGCAAGAACGGTGGTGCGCGGTGTGGCTTGTACTAGCACGTCCAGTTTTGCGAGGCCGTCTGGCCCAGTTTCGACCACGCGGATGACCCCACCCTGCATGTCCTCATCCGTAGTACCAGCAACCGCCACATGCCAGCGCGCAGGGTCCGAGGGCGCAAGTCGGATGTAAAATCCAAGTGCGATCACCGCCCCCACGATCAGCCAAAGAACCATCTTCATAATTTATCCCTTTGATTTGAGGGCAAACTAACGGCACGCGCCCCCTCTGCAAGGTTTGACACCCCGTACCGTCACGTCACTCCGGATAAAATGCACAACATTTCAAACAGCAGGTTGGCAGCGGTCAGCGCCGTGTTCCCCGTTGGGTCATAGGGCGGAGACACCTCGACCAGATCGCACCCTGCCACATTCATCCCTCGCAAAGCCTGAATCAGCTGCAACGCTTGTGGGGTGGTCAGACCGGCAATCTCGGGTGTGCCGGTGCCGGGGGCAAAGGATGGGTCGAGACTGTCGATATCGAAGGAAACGTAAACCGGATGCTCTCCTATTTCCTTTCGGATTTGTGCGCCGATCACGGTCAGATTCTGTTGCCACAGTTCCCACGCTGGGAACTGCTTGAATCCCCAGCCCTTGGCCTCGGTGAAGTCCGACGCGGAATAGCCCGAGCCTCGGATACCGACCTGAAAGGTTTTGTCAGGGACGATCAGCCCTTCTTCATAGGCGCGGCGGAAGACGGTGCCGTGAGTTTCCTTTTCACCAAACATCTCATCATTCACGTCAGCATGGGCATCCACATGGACCAGCGCGACCGGCCCATGTTTGGCCGCAATCGCCCGCAAAATCGGCAAGGTGATCGAGTGATCGCCCCCCATCGCAACCGGTGTCACGTTTTGCGCCAGAATTGCGTCATAGCTTTCGCGTATTATTTTCAAACTTTCGGACAACGAAAACGTGTTGATTGCCAGATCGCCGATATCCGCAATCTGAAGGCTGTCGAAGGGCGCGACAAAACTGGCCATGTTGTAGGGCCGTATCATCGCGCTTTCGGCGCGGATCTGTTTCGGACCAAACCGCGTACCCGACCGCCACGAGGTGCCGATATCCATCGGGATGCCCAGAACGGCCACATCCAGCCCCGCCAGAGACTCCGCCTGCGGCAGGCGCATGAACGTATTCGGCCCCGAAAACCGCGCCAGATCATTGCCGCTGATGGGTTGGTTAAACTGTGTCATGCCCGTATCTCTCCCGTCCGACCTTTTGGTTAAGGTGATACCGGAAAGATGGCTAACCAATGGTTAAGGCATGAGCTTGTTCCACCCCAAAAGGCAAATAATCTGGGTCGCTACGTGGGCCCCGGCAATCGCCGTCGCGCCCGATGTGTCATAGGGCGGAGAGACCTCGACCACATCACCGCCCTTGATGTTGATCCCGGCAATGTCACGCAGGATGATCTGCGCTTGGATCGAACTCAGCCCACCCCATACAGGTGTCCCGGTGCCCGGCGCGAACGCCGGGTCCAGACCGTCAATGTCGAAGCTCAGGTAAACGGGGCTGTCGCCCAGAATGCCTTTGATCTTTTGCGCAACAGCGGCAGGGCCGGATTCGTAAACCTCTCGCGCGTCGATGATGTTGACGCCCAAAGTGTCCTCGTTCGTGGTGCGAATACCCACCTGAACCGAGCGTTTCGGGTCCACGATCCCAGATTTTACGGCCTTGTAGAACATTGTCCCGTGGTCGACCCGCGACATATCATCGTCGGCCCATGTGTCCGTATGCGCATCGAATTGCAGCAGCGACATCGGCCCGTACTTTTCGGCATAAGCCTTTAGGATCGGGAAGCTGATATAGTGATCACCACCCAACGCGACCGAGGCCACATTTGCCTTTAGAATCGTGCGGATATGATCCGTCAACGTATCGGGAAAGGCCGGAATATTGGCATAGTCATAGGCCATATCTCCATAATCCACGATGGCCAGCTCGCTGAGCGCATCAAACGGCCAACCATAAGGCGCATCTGGCGACTGCAGTGCGCTCGCCTCGCGGATTGCGCGCGGACCCAGCCTTGTGCCGGGGCGGTTGGTAACGGCCTGATCGAACGGTACGCCCGTCGCGGCGATGTCCACACCTTTTAGGTCCTTGGTGTACAACCGCCGCAGGAATGAGGTCGCCCCGCCAAACGTATTCTCGAACGACAGCCCCTTGAGATCGGGGTTGGTGAATGCCTCATCCACCTGAGTTTTTGCGTCTTCCAGTCCCATGTCTTTTCCTTGTCAGCCCAACGGCTGTGCCTTTTCGACGATCCGCGCAAAGAACGAAGCCCCTACAGGCGCGATTTCGTCGTTGAAGTTGTATTTCGGATGGTGCAGCCCGGCGCCCTCGCCCTGCCCCAGATTCAGATACGCGCCGGGGCGCGCGTTCAGCATGTACGAGAAATCCTCGGCCCCCATGTTGCGGGTCATGTTTTCGACCACCAGCCCTTCGCCCGAGATTTCGCGGGCCACCTCAGCGGCAAATCCGGCCTTGCCGGCATCATTGATGGTGGCGGGATAGTTGACCTCGTAATCCAGCTCGGCCTCAACCCCGTATGAGGCCGCCTGCCCGGCAACGATCTGCGCCATGCGTTCCATCACCATCTTCTGCACCTCCGGGTCAAAGGTGCGCACGGTACCGTTGATATAGGCCGTGTCGGGAATGACGTTGTTAACCGTGCCGGTATGAATTTGGGTGACCGAAACCACCAGATCGTCCAGCGCGTGATGATTGCGGCTGACGATGGTCTGCAGTGCTTGAGCGATGCCACAGGCGGCCATCACCGGATCGCGGGCCTCATGCGGCATGGCGCCATGACCGCCCACGCCCTGAATGTGAACGTGAAACGTATCAACCGCGGCCATGATCGGCCCAGGCGTGGTGTAAAAAGCGCCTTCGGGCAGATTTGGAGCATTGTGCAGCGCATAGACCTGCGCGATGTCGAACCGGTCCATGATGCCTTCCTGAACCATGATATCCGCGCCACCGCCCTCTTCTTCGGCAGGCTGAAAGATCAACGCCACGCGGCCCGCAAAATTCCGTGTCTCAGCCAGATAACGCGCCGCGCCCAGCAGCATCGTGGTATGCCCGTCATGGCCGCAGGCATGCATCTTACCGGGATGTTTCGAGGCATAGTCCACGCCCGTTTCTTCCGGGATCGGCAGCGCATCCATATCGGCACGCAATCCGATCGTCGCCCCCTCGGCCTGCCCATTGATGATTGCGACGATACCGGTTGTAGCGATGCCCTCATGTATTTCATCTACACCAAACTCGCGCAGCCTATCGGCGACAAAAGCTGCCGTTTGGTGGCACTGAAACTCTAATTCAGGGATCGAATGCAGGTGCTGCCGCCATGCGGTCATATCGGCGGCAAAATCGGCAATTCGGTTGACGACGGGCATCTGGGGTGGACTCCTGTAGCGGTCTGCGGAATGGATGCATCTGACACCGGAACGAAAGGGTTCGCAATGGCCGAAAATCCTCTGATCCACGATAGCGATGCTGGCATTGAACGTCTGCTGGAAATCATGCGTCGCCTGCGCGACCCGCAAACCGGCTGCCCATGGGATATCGAACAGGATTTCGCGACTATCGCCCCCTATACGATCGAAGAGGCGTATGAGGTCGCCGACGCCATAGAGCGAAAGGCTTATGACGAGCTGAAGGGAGAGCTGGGCGACCTGCTGTTTCAATCGGTTTTTCACGCGCAAATGGCTGAAGAAGCGGGACATTTCACCTTTCAGGACGTGGTCCGCACCATGTCGGACAAGATGGTCGCGCGTCACCCGCATGTGTTCGGTGACGAATCCCGTGACAAGTCGGCCGAACAGCAGACGCTGGATTGGGAAACGATCAAAGCGGCGGAACGTGCAGGTAAGGAACAGAAAGGCGCGCTGGACGGTGTGGCCGCCAACCTGCCTGCCCTGTTGCGTGCCCATAAGCTGCAAAAACGCGCCGCACGCGTCGGGTTCGACTGGCCCGATGCCAGCCATGTGTTGGCCAAGATCAACGAAGAAGCCGCCGAGCTGGAAGAGGCCCGCGACAGCATGGACCCCGACGCGCTCGAAGATGAATTCGGCGATCTGCTGTTCGTGATCGTCAATCTGGGCCGTCATCTGGGGATCGAGCCCGAGGCCGCACTGCGCCGCACCAACGCCAAGTTCACCCGCCGCTTTGAACAGGTCGAATCCCGCCTGGCCGAACGCGGTAAAACACCCAGCCAAAGCGATCTGGCCGAGATGGACGCCCTATGGGACGAGGTGAAAACCGAAGAACACCGCGCCAATGGCAAACTCCCGCCGGTGGATGTGCCGACCGGGGCCTGAAACCGCTGGACAAGTGCTGTGACACTTGCGAGTGTCCGCGCCTCAGCCCCCTCGGAGACCTCCATGCAGCGCAAAATCATTATCGACACCGACCCCGGTCAGGACGACGCCGTCGCCATCCTGTTGGCGCTGGCCAGCCCGGATGAGATCGACGTGCTGGGCATCACCGCTGTCGCCGGAAACGTGCCGCTTGAGCTGACCGCCAAGAACGCGCGCATCGTCTGCGAACTGGCCGGCCACACGGACGTGCCGGTTTATGCAGGTTGTGATCGGCCGCTGAACCGCCTTTTGGTCACGGCCGAGCACGTGCACGGTAAAACCGGCCTGGACGGTCCCGTTCTGCCCGATCCGCAAATGCCGCTGGCCCAAGGGCACGCGGTCGATTTTATCATCGACACCCTGCGCGCGCAGGAATCGGGCACGGTGACACTGTGCCCGCTGGGCCCCCTCACCAATATCGCGACGGCTTTCACCAAGGCCCCTGATATCGTCGACCGCATACAGGAAATCGTCCTGATGGGCGGAGCGTATTTTGAGGTCGGCAACATCACTCCGGCGGCGGAATTCAATATCTATGTCGATCCAGAAGCCGCTGATATCGTGTTCAAATCCGGCGCGCCCATCGTGGTTATGCCACTGGACGTAACCCATGACGCGCTGGTCACGCCGCATCGCAACGACGCCTTCCGCGCATTGGACACCAAGGTCGGACACGCGGTGGCCGAGATGACTGATTTCTTCGAACGGTTCGACAAGGAAAAATACGGATCAGAGGGCGCCCCCCTGCATGATCCCTGCGTCACCGCCTATCTGATCCGCCCCGAGCTGTTCTCGGGTCGCCTTATCAATGTCGAGATCGAAACCCAATCGGAGCTGACACTGGGGATGACCGTAGCCGATTGGTGGCGCGTCACCGATCGCCCTGCGAACGCCATGTTCATGGGTGACGTCGACGCGCAGGGGTTCTTTGACCTGCTCACCGAAAGGCTGGCAAGACTATGAGCGCAGCATTGAAACTCGCCCGCCCCGAGGATTTGGACAGGTTGATCGGTCTCGTCTCGGCATTCCACGCCGAAGCTGGCATCGACCAAGATACCGATCACAGGCGCGCAGCACTGGCTCCGCTGCTTGAGGGCATTCCACATGGCTGCGTCTACCTGATTGGCCCTGCCCGCGCGCCGCTTGGCTACGTCATACTGACCTTCGGCTGGTCAATCGAGTTCGGCGGCATGGATGCCTTCATCGACGAGATTTACATCCGCCCCGCAGTCCGCGGGCGCGGCATCGCCACAGAAGTCCTGTTAGATTTGCCGAAAGCCCTGGCCGGAGCCGGGCTAACCGCTTTCCATCTTGAGGTCGACCGCACCAACGAAACCGCGCAGAGATTATATCTGCGCACTGGCTTCAAACCGCGCGATCGGTATGTTTTGATGAGCAAAAAGCTCTGATAGCAGTAGTTTGTTCAGCCCCCCGGAGAACGCGCCTTAGCGCATTTCACCGCTGTACATATAGGTGGGGGAATCCATGTTCTTCACGGGGTCGGAAGTCGAGACTGACTGACCTGAAATTGGGTACACTCCGGGCGCCGAACAGGCCGCCATGAAAACAGTACCGATCAACGAAACCGCGAGAAGGAATTTCGAACCTGACATGGTATTCTCCTTTTCTGTAGTTCCTCCAAGATACTTGGCGGCAGGGTCTCGCTTATAGGTAAAAGTTCACACATAATTGGGGTTATGGCCTCAGCCTTCTGCCAAGGGATTAGAATCGAAGCACAATTTTTCCAGAAATAATTGAAGAATCTTTACCTAGCGTCACCTGACTGCAATTTTTAGGCGAACAAGAACGGCCCGGCAGCGTACTTCGGTCGTGCGACTAAAGGCACACAGCTCTCTAGTTGCCACAGGATTCGGGTTTCAAAATGAAAAACCCGGCCTTCCTTGAAAGACCGGGTTAGATTTATCTGTTTTATGCTGATCAGCGCTTCAGAATCGACGCCCCGGCGTATTCGGCCACTTCACCCAGTGACTCTTCGATGCGGATCAGCTGGTTATACTTGGCCAACCGGTCCGAGCGCGCGAGGCTGCCGGTTTTGATCTGACCACAGTTCGTCGCCACGGCCAGATCGGCAATGGTGGCGTCCTCGGTTTCGCCCGAGCGGTGGGACATCACGTTGGTGTAGCGCGCACGGTGCGCCATATCGACGGCGCGCAGCGTTTCGGTCAGCGAGCCGATCTGGTTCACCTTGACCAGCATCGAGTTGGCGCAGCCGCGATCAATGCCTTCGGCCAGACGTTCGGGGTTGGTCACGAACAGGTCGTCACCCACCAGTTGCACCTCGTTGCCGATGGCGTCGGTCAGGGCTTTCCAACCGTCCCAGTCATCCTCGGACATGCCGTCTTCGATCGAGATGATCGGGTAGTCATTGACCAGCGCCGCCAGATAGGCCGCGTTTTCCTCGGAGGTCAGTGTGATCCCCTCGCCCGCCAGCACGTATTTGCCGTCTTTGTAGTATTCCGTGGCGGCGCAATCCAACGCCAGATGGATTTCTTCACCCGGCTTGTAGCCCGCCTTTTCGATGGACTTCAGGATGAAATCCAGTGCCTCGCGGGTCGAGGCGATGTTCGGCGCAAAGCCGCCCTCATCGCCGACACCGGTGGCCAGACCGGCTGAGGACAATTCTTTTTTCAGTGTGTGGAACACTTCGGACCCCATGCGCACCGCCTCGCGGATATTGCTGGCCGAGGTCGGCATGATCATGAATTCCTGAATGTCGATCGGGTTATCCGCATGTTCGCCTCCATTGATGATATTCATCATCGGCACTGGTAGAACGCGGGCAGAGGTGCCGCCTACATAGCGGTACAGAGGCTGAGTGGTAAAATCCGCCGCCGCCTTGGCTGTGGCCAGCGACACGCCCAAAATGGCATTTGCGCCCAGACGGCCCTTATTCTCGGTCCCATCCAGTTCGATCATCGCCTGGTCGATGGCAACCTGTTCAGTCGCGTCAAAGCCCACCAGTTCCTCGGCAATCTCGCCGTTCACAGCAGCAACCGCTTCCAGCACGCCCTTGCCCATATAGCGCGCCTTGTCACCATCGCGCTTTTCCACCGCCTCATAGGCCCCAGTTGACGCGCCCGAGGGCACAGCCGCCCGGCCCATGGTGCCGTCTTCCAGGATCACGTCCACCTCAACCGTTGGGTTGCCCCGGCTGTCCAGAATTTCGCGTGCGTGGATGTCGATAATCGTGCTCATGAGGCCCGTCCCTGTGGCTGCAATAAGTTGCACGCCTCATACCATCACGAGGCGAAAAGTAAACCACACATGTTATCGCTAACATAATTCACGGCAGGTGTTTGCGCAAACCTGCGACGATCCGTCAGGCCACAGCGGCCATATCCCGCGCCAAACGACGTTCCCGCAGGAAAGTGTAAAGGCCCGAGCCAAGGATGAGTGAGGCCCCTGCAATCGTCATTAGGTCCGGCCGCTCTCCAAACATAATCATGCCGGCGGCAATCGAAAAAACCAATCGCGTGTAGCGGAACGGAGTCAGCGCCGACGCATCGCCCACTCGCATAGCGGTGACGATGCCATAGTAGCCGATGACACTGAAGATGACGGCGCCGATCAGCGGCGCCATCTGCGCAGAACCAAGTGGGACAAGCGGTTGCGTCTGAACTACCATAAGCACCAGCCCACCCAAAATCGCCGCGATATAAGCCTGCAGAGCCACAACCGACGACGCAATGTCGGCATCCAATCGACGCGTGATCAGATCCCTCGCGGCAATGCAAACAACGCTAATAACGACTAACAGGGTCTCGGGCTGAAACCCTTCAAAACCCGGTCGGATGATCATCAATACCCCGACGAAACCAACGCCTACCGCGCTCCACCTGCGCCAGCCGACCTGTTCCCCCAGAAACAGCGCCGCCCCGACAGTCACAGCCAACGGCATGGCCTGAAATACCGCAGCCACCGTGGACAAATCGACCAGAGCCAGCGCGGTCACGAAAGCAATCGCGCCTATCCCTTCGCTGCCTGCGCGGATCAGCGGCAAAGGGCGCCATGCGACCCTGTCAAAGATCCGTTTGCGTGTGCCAACTGCCATAATGGCAAAGACCAATCCACAGACCGCGCCCAAAAGAATCATGATCTGACCGGTCGGAACTGACACCGACAGGTGCTTGATGAACATATCCTCAAGCGCAAAGGCCGCCATCGCGCCGACGACCAATAAAATGCCGTTTACGTTATTCATGATCCGTTCCGTCAGAAAAGCGCTGCCCGCCCCTTCACAGAAATCGAAAGCCCATCACTCAGGCAAGAGATATCCACACGAGAAAGATGAATTCGCGTGCGATCACCGTTCGGGATTCGTGATGAATCAGTCTTGTTCCAGCGGAACGCCGTACAGCTCCAGCCGGTGGCCTTTCAGCTTATAGCCCAGCTTGGCGGCAATCTTTTCCTGCAGCGCTTCGATCTCGGGGTCTACGAATTCAATGACCTGACCTGTTTGCATGTCGATCAGGTGATCATGGTGATCCCGTTCAGCATCTTCATACCGCGCGCGACCGTCGCCGAATTCCAGACGCTCCAGAATCCCTGCCTCTTCGAACAGTTTTACAGTGCGATAGACCGTGGCGATGGAGATCCCCGCATCGACCTTTGAGGCGCGGGCATACAGTTCTTCGACATCCGGATGATCTTCGCTTTGTTGCAGCACCTGTGCAATTGTACGACGCTGACCTGTCATGCGCAGGCCCTTGGCTTCGCAACGGGCGATGATCGTATCGGACATGAGTGACCCTCGGGGATATATTCGGTTCTCTGTCTTAGTACGTCTGCGCACTCTGCGCCACCGGGGAATTGTATCTTAGGCCACGCGCCGCAGATCAGCCCAGATGGGCAAGTGATCCGATGCAATATGCGCAGGCCGCGCATCGTGGACACCATGCACCACCGCCTCAAGCCCTGCGCCCAGCGCGATCCGGTCCAGTGCACCCAGTGGCTGTGCGGCGGGAAAGCTGGGGACCGGAGGCAGGAAACGCATGCCCGGCGCCAGATGGTCCAGCACTGGCTGGCGCGACCATTCATTGAAATCACCAGCCCAAACCGTAGGCATATCGTGCAGGTCTTCGTCACATCGGCGGATATGAGTAATTTGCTGTCGGCGCGATGCCGGCAATAGACCCAGATGCATCCCCATGACCCGCAAAGGGCCGATGGGGGTGTCAAATTCGACTCTGACCGCACCTCGCGGTTCCAGCCCCGGAAGATCGTGATGGCCTGTCTGACGCACCTCAATCGCACCGCCTTTCCAGATCACGGCGTTACCATGCCAGCCCAGACTACCCGCCCCTCCAAGATCGACAATCTCCCAACCGGCCTCGTCCAACATGAAGTGCGGCAGGGCTGCCGGGCGCGGCGGCAGGCGTTTGTCGGCCTCTTGCAGAACAACGATATCCGCCTTCATGCTATCAATGACCTGCATGATACGCTGTGGCTGTCGGCGGAAATCCAAACCGACACATTTCTGGATATTGTAGCTGGCAATGCGCAATGTGGGCAGAGAGGTCATAGCGTTCGGGGCTGATTATCAGCCCCAACAGTGCCACGCCCTGCGCCCAGCGCAACATGAAATTTCCAAGAGTTAGGCACATAACAACTTTCAAAGGAGAATTTCGCCACAAAGTGCGTTAAACAAGCGCAAATCGCGAGTGCAAACTGTTCTGCGCAGCTAGAGTGCCGCAAACTGAACCTAAGGATTTCACGTGGAAACCACCTTCGCCACTCTGGTAATTGCCGACATCTCGGGAAGCACGCCGCTCTACAAGGCTGTCGGGGACACAGAAGCCCAAAGGTTGATCCAACTCGAACTGGATCGGTTGAGACATGTGTTGCGCCAACATGGCGGCACGCAGGTTGGGCAGAAGGGGGACGATGTCCTTAGCTACTTTCTGGATGCCAATGCCGCAATAAACGCAGTGCTGGAGCTGATCGAGGGATCGCCTGAAACCTCTCTGTCCGTTCATGTGGGCGTCCACTCCGGACAGATCGTTTTGGCCGAAAAAGGGGTGTATGGCGAGGCCGTAAATATCACCGCCCGCCTTGCAACGGCGGCAAATCCCGGTGAGGCATGCGTCAGTGAAGATGCCGCCGGGTTGTTGCCGGATTCCCTGCGCCGCATGCTCAAACCACTGGGTCGGTTAAACCTCAAGGGTCTGACCGAGCTATTCGCCGCGCATTCTCTGATCAGCCCAACCATGAGCACTTTCACCCAGACGCGGCTGCCCTTGTCTTATGGTCGAACCGAGGCGCATTTCAACGCACCCGAGGGGCTGACGCTTGTTGTGTCCCATGAGGACCGCTCGTGGCGGTGTCAGGACAATGGCGAGTTAAAGATAGGCCGTTCACCGGATTGCGACGTGGTGCTGAGCCAACCATGGGTGTCCCGCCTGCACATGGTTTTGACCATGAAGGATGGCAAGCTGATCCTGTCGGATCGCAGCACATCGGGCACCTATGTGAAGTCGGAAACCGGACGTGAAATCCAGCTCAAACGCGAATCTGTCATGCTGGCGGATAGTGGGCTGATATCACCGACCTTGCCCATCGACGTGTCAGAGGCTTGTCTGCAATTCCAGATTCTGGGTCGCCCTCAGGTGCCGCAGAACGTGGCGTGAACGACCTCAGACTCTGACGGCGGATGTGTCAGGTCAACTGCCTCGGGCTGATCTTCATAGGGGCGTGAAAGAACGTCATTCAACCGCTGGAACGGTGCATAGTCGCCCTGCACCGCCGCTTGTATCATCTGTTCCACGCGGTGATTACGAGGAATAAAGGCCGGGTTCGCAGAGGACATGGTTGCCGTTGGGTCGTCCTCGCCTTCCAAGCGAGAATGCCACCCTTCAGACCATGCATCGAATGCCTGAGGATCTGCGAATTGATCCCGCGCCGCGTCACTACCTAGCGCGCGAAACGTATTGGTGAAATCCGCCTGCCCCTGCGCCATCCGTGCCAACAGGTCCGAGATCAACTGCTGATCGCCATCCTCTTCGGTCGCAAGGCCGATCTTGGCCCGGAAACGTGCTAACCAGTTCTGCTGCAACAGGTCGGGCATGGCGTGAATGATCTCGGTCGCTTCCTCAACCGCCGCGTCCTTGTCCTCCATCCGCTGGATCAAGGCGGTGGCCAGTTGAGCCAGATTCCAGACAGCGATGTCGGGCTGGTTCGAATAGGCATAGCGCCCCATCCGATCGATCGAGCTGTAGACCGTATTGGGGTGATAGCTGTCCATGAACGCACAAGGGCCGTAGTCGATGGTCTCTCCGGCAATCGAACAGTTATCGGTATTCATCACCCCATGGATGAAACCAACACTCATCCAAGCCGCAATCAACTCGGACTGCACCTGTACGACGGCGCGCAACAGGCCCATCGGTCCATCGGCTTGTGGGTAGTGACGTTCAATCGCGTATTCGGTCAGGCGGCGCAGGCTGTCCAACTGTCCCCGCGCAGCAAAAACCTGAAACGTCCCCACACGCAAATGACTGCGCGCAACACGGGTCAGGACAGCGCCGGGCATTGGGCCCTCGCGCAAAACGATCTCTCCGGTCTCGACAGCTGCCAGAGCTCGTGTGGTGGGAATGCCCAGCGCGTGCATCGCCTCGGATACCACGTATTCACGCAGCACAGGCCCCAGCCATGCGCGCCCGTCCCCTTGACGGCTGAAAGGCGTGGGGCCCGACCCCTTCAGCTGAATATCACGGCGCACACCGTCTGTTCCGACAGTCTCGCCCAAAAGCACCGCGCGGCCGTCTCCCAGCTGGGGGTTGTAGTTGCCGAACTGATGCCCCGAATAAAGCTGTGCGATCGGCTCTGCCCCCTCGGGTAGCGTATTCCCGGCAAAGGCTTCGGCCATATCCTGCACCTCACCAGGGCTCACACGAAGGATCGCCGCAAGATCGCTGTTAAAGGCGATCAGTTGCGGCGCTCTCACTGGCACCGGGGCCTGCCGAGCGTAAAAGCTGTTGGGAAGGCGGGCGTAGCTGTTGTCAAACGGGATCGTCAGAGTCATGCGGCAAACATATTCCTCATCTGCGCGAATACCATAGCGGATCGCGCGATCCCGTGCATAATCGCCCCAAACACCCCGAGGGCCTCATGACCGCACAAGAGATTATCGACCACCTGAACCTGCAACAGCACCCTGAAGGCGGCTGGTTCCGCGAGACATGGCGCGCCGACAACGAAGGCCGCGCCACCGGCACCTGTATCTACTTCCTACTGGCCGAGGGGGAATGCAGCCACTGGCACCGTGTCGACGCGACCGAGATCTGGCTGTATCACGCGGGAGATCCGCTGATATTGTCGCTCAGCGCCTCGGATGACGGCCCGGCGACCGAACATTTCCTATCCTCAGATCTAACCCAAGGCGCGCCGCAACTGATCGTTCCCAAAAACCACTGGCAGGCTGCACGCAGTACTGGCGCCTATACGCTGGTCAGCTGCACGGTTTCTCCGGGGTTCGAGTTCGACGGGTTCGAGCTGGCCGCGCCGGGTTTCGATATCCCCAAGGGTTAGGCCATGGATCACCGCGCCCTCATCGCGTCCATTCCAACTGATGCGAAAGACAAGCTACAAGAGCGGTCCAACGCGGCCGGGCTGCGGCATCTGGCGCTGTATGTGCTGGCGGTGTCTGCCACCAGTATCGGCATCATCGCGCGGGTGCCTTTCTGGCCTTTGCTGATCCCGCCTCAGGGTATCCTGTTGGTCTTCCTCTTTACCCTCAGCCATGAATGCACGCACAAGACGCCGTTCAAATCCCCTTGGCTGAACGAGACCATTGGCCATCTGGTGGCGATTCCGATTGCCCTGCCCTTTGTCTGGTTCCGCTATTTTCATCTGGCCCATCACAAATGGACCAACCACCCCGAGAATGATCCCGAACTGGGTGGCAAACCCAAGCCCGATAACTGGCCCAGCCTGCTGATTTACCTCAGCGGCTGGCCCTATTGGCGCGGCATGGCGCAATTTCTGGTGCAAAATGCCCGTGGCCGGATCAACGCGCCCTATCTACCGGCGCGTCAGCACAAAGCCATGAGGCTAGAGGCTCGGGTGCTGCTGGGCCTCTACGCCATAGCGCTTGTCAGCCTGTTTATATCACCCGTGCTGTGGTGGCTGTGGCTGCTCCCCGTTCTGGTCGGCCAGCCCTTTCTGAGGCTGTACCTTCTGGCCGAACACGGGCTCTGCCCACCGGTCGCAAATATGCTTGAGAACTCCCGCACCACCTTCACCAACCGACTGATCCGCTTTCTGGCCTGGAACATGCCCTACCACGCCGAGCACCACGCCTTTCCGAATGTCCCCTTTCACCAGCTTCCCGTGTTGCACGAATGGACCCGAGCGCATTTGAAGTCCACGTCAGACGGGTATGGTGCGTTTTCGGTGGAGTATGGGCGGTCGATTGGGCGGTAACACAGCTATTCAACGAAAATGGGTACAAAAAAGCTGAAATTTGCGGACTTCAGATGAACCAAATCATCCTCGTGGTCTGATCTCGACAGAGATACAGGATTGTTCCCAAAACGAAAAACGAGAAAGCCCGCAACATTAGCTTCGATGGCCTCTTTATCGACATCGCTCAGACCCTCCAAAGCATCACGTCCGCTTAACAGATACGCGTTGTACCCAAGTCGAAGGCCATCTTTCTGACTCTCCGCGCTCAGTTGCACTTGAAGCGCTTCTTTTCGTTCCTCGCCCCAATCGCCAAGAAACGTGACGCTTGCTTGGATTGGGAGAAAATATGACCGATACAGACACGCCGTAACCGCGACACGCGTATCGAGATCTGGTGTACCTATAGACTTCACCCGACTGGACCATGCAGGCAAAAAATTGCCCGGATTTTTGTTCTCAACCAGTTTCTTTTGATAACCCCTCAGTTCCGCAGACAAAAAAACCGGCTTGAAGTGTTCCGGACAAGAATGCTCTGCAATTTGCAAGGAAACGTGGGTGTCAGGTTTTTCTGGAGGGACCACGTTCCACTCACGAGCGTAGGCAACTTGGCTCAGAGCCAAGAAAACTGTGCCATAAAGTAGGATCCCAAACCTACTCATGTGTTTCTCTCGGGAGCGTTAAATCGACGTAGAAAGACGCCCGAACGTCAATTGGCATCGTCCCTTCGCCATCTATTAGGTCGAAATCGACATCCGCCGCAAAAAACTCCAAATTTACGCGTCCAATATCGGGGGTTCGGAAACCTCTCAAACCAAGAAAACTAATATCTTTTATTGCACCTTCTTCTGAAAGCACTTTTGAGTATCTAGAGACTATTCGCAGTTGATTGGTACTTGGATCTAAGGACCATTGCGATTGAACCCCGAAGTTCCCAGCTTTCCCCGTCATGTCAATTTTTGCGCGTACAAAAGCGAGAAAACCACTGTATTCGCAAAAGTAGATTTTTCCGCTCAGAAAGAGCGTGCTCTCAGCCCAAAATTCTTGTGACAACAATGTATTATTCGTAAACCGGGCACTCGAAACCTCTCGCCGAAACCGCGTCCCGATTTGATCTTCCACTACTTCACCCGAACGCCGAATCGTAACATCTTTCGGGTTTGAGTCAGTTTGCAGGAAAGGTCTTATGTCAGAACCCCAAGAAGTTAATTTTTGGCGAAAGCTGACTGAGACAAAAGTTTCAGGCGGTGCACAATAATCGCCTGCCTCATGCACAAGCGGTTGTGACTCAATGCGTCCTCGCTGCCCGCTGAAGTCGATTTTCATATCTGCGGCATCACCCCCCTGCACACTTAGCAAGGTCAAAAAACACGCTACCGCTGGAAGATTCACAAACCGAAAACTCAAATACAAAAACATGCTAACTAACTTATAGGTTGTACCCCAAAATACAACCAGCTCAGCCGGTGGCGACGCTACTCACCACGCCTCCTCCCACAAGCGCGCTGACGCCGGTTGTTCCCGGACAAGAAGTCGGCAGGCCCCGCGCTACGCGGACGGCGAGGTAGGCGAAGGCTTGGGCTTCCAGCATGTCTCCGTCCAGACCCACGGCCTCGACCGGCTCGACTGCGCAATCGAGGCCCGCGCGCAGCATGTCCATCAGCACCGGATTTCGGCGGCCTCCGCCCGTCACCAGCACACGTGCGGGGGGTTTGGGGCAATGCTCCATCCCCTGCATCACGCCTGCGGCGCACATGCCGGTCAGGGTCGCCACGGCGTCGGCGTCCGAGAGTTCCTGCACCAGACGGATCATCTCGGCAAAGTCGTTCCGGTCCAGCGATTTGGGGGGCATCTTGCGAAAGAACGGCTCGGACAGGAACAGCTCCAGCGCGCCCGCCTCGACCGACCCTTGGCGGGCCAGCGCGCCGTCCCAGTCCATCGGCAGGCCCAGCCGCGCCTGCATCAGGTCATCCACGGGCGCATTGGCCGGGCCGGTGTCAAAGGCCAGCAGCGCGCCGGGGGCTTCGGGGCCGTCAAAGCTGGGGTCAACATAGGTCAGGTTCCCCACCCCGCCCAAGTTAAGAAAACACAAGGGTTCAGTCGCGCCGATCCACTTGGCGCAGGCAAAATGGAAGAACGGCGCCAGCGGAGCACCCTCGCCCCCCATCGCCACGTCGTCGCTGCGGAAATCCCACACGACCGGAACACCCAGCGCCTGTGTCAGACCGTCGCCGTCGCCCACTTGCAACGTCCCACGCCCGCGCGGCTCATGCGCCAGGGTCTGACCGTGAAAGCCGATCAGGTCGATCTCATCGAACTCGGACAACGCCTCTGCATGGGCAACCGTCACCAGCTCGGCGGCGGTGTCGACGTCGGGCCCGTGCCACTGGCCCAGCGCGGCCCGTAAAACGGCGCGCTCGGCATCTGAATAGGCCCGGTATCCGCTAGGACCAAAACCCAGAATGCGCACACCATCGGTTTCGACCACAGCCGTATCAACACCGTCCAGAGACGTGCCCGACATGGCGCCCAATGCCCTGACTGCGCCCGTTTTGCTGATCGCCCGACCCATGTTTGCCCTCGTGTTCGTCGCGCCCGTTGATCCGGCGCGTTGGCCTCAACCTGCACGGTAACGCGAAGACAGTGCAAGCCACATCGGGCGTGGCCCGCGCTTTTCGTGCAAAAGGTGCCTTTTCCTTGCCACCCCCAAAGCCTATACACTGCCCCGCAACATAAACCCAAAGGGCACGGATATGACCTACCACCCCAAATCGGATTTCATCGCCACGATGATCGAGCGCGGCTTTCTCGCCGACTGCACCGATTATCAGGGCCTTGACGAGGCGCTGATCAGCGGGGTGCAAACAGCCTATATCGGTTATGACGCCACCGCGCAGTCGCTGCATGTGGGGCACCTGATGAACATCATGGTGCTGCGCTGGCTGCAAAAGACCGGCCACAAGCCGATCACTCTGATGGGCGGCGGTACGACCAAGGTGGGCGACCCCTCGTTCCGGTCGGATGAACGCCCCCTGTTGGGCCCCGAACAGATCGACGCAAATATCGCCGGGATGCAAAAGGTGTTCGCCAAGTACCTGTCCTATGATGACAGCGAGACCGGCGCGCTGATGCTGAACAATGCGGAATGGCTGGACAGCCTGAACTACCTCGATTTCCTGCGCGATATCGGGCGGCATTTCTCGGTCAACCGGATGCTGTCTTTCGAGTCCGTAAAATCGCGACTGGATCGCGAACAATCGCTGAGCTTCCTCGAATTCAACTACATGATCCTGCAGGCCTATGACTTCCTTGAGCTGAACCGCCGCTATAGCTGCGTGCTGCAGATGGGTGGATCGGACCAGTGGGGCAATATCGTCAACGGTATCGACCTGACCCGCCGGGTGCTGGATCATGAGATTTATGGCCTGACCACACCCCTGCTGACCACCAGCGATGGCCGCAAGATGGGCAAGTCGCAGGGCGGTGCCGTCTGGCTGAATGGCGACATGCTGAGCGCCTATGAGTTCTGGCAGTTCTGGCGCAACACCACCGACGCCGATGTAGGGCGTTTCCTGAAAATCTTCACCGAACTGCCCGTCGATGAATGCGACCGCTTGGCCGCGCTGCAAGGGTCCGAGATCAACGAAGCCAAAATCCGCCTCGCCAACGAAGTCACGACCCTGCTGCACGGGGCCGAGGCCGCAGCCACGGCCGAAGCAACCGCGCGTGAGGTTTTCGAAAAAGGCGGTGTGGGCGATGACCTTCCGACCCTGACTGTCGAAGCAGATGAGTTGCCTGCCTCGATTGTTCAGCTGATCGTGAAGTCTGGACTGGCCAAGTCTGGAAAAGAAGCAAAGCGCCTGATCGCCGAGAACGGGGCCAAGCTGGACGATGCCCCCCTGACTGACGCAGGGTTGATGATCGACGCAGACGCGCTGTCTTCGCCGATCAAGTTGAGCGCCGGGAAGAAACGTCACGCTTTGGTGCAAATGGGCTAAAACCCATACGCCTGTTCCTGAAAAAAACGGCCACCTTGCAGGGTGGCCGTTGTCATTTCATATGCGGGTTAAGTTAACGGTTCCCACGGTTGCCATTGTTTCCACCGTTGCCATTGCCACCACCTCCATTGCCCGAGCCGCCGCCCTGACCATTGTTGCTGCCGCCATTACCGGTGCCGGGGCCGGAACCGCCAGTGTTGCCGCCGCCGTTGCCGGGGTTACCGTTGTTTCCATTACCGTTACCGGGGCCACCATTGTTGCCTCCGTTCCCCTGACCGCCAGCGCCGTTACCGCCTCCGTTGTTTCCGCCATTTCCGTTGCCGCCGCCGCCGTTTCCAGAGCCGCCGCCCTGCCCATTGTTACCGCCGCCGTTGCCGGTGCCCGGACCAGAACCCCCGTTGTTGCCACCACCGTTTCCGGGGTTGCCACCATTGCCGTTGCCGTTACCAGGGCCTCCGTTGTTGCCACCGTTGCCACCGCCGCCGTTACCGGGACCGTCGCCGCCACCGCCATTGCCGGGGCCATCGCCGCCGCCGCCATCACCGGGGCCATCGCCGCCGCCGCCATTGCCGGGGCCATCGCCGCCGCCGCCATTACCGGGGCCATCGCCGCCACCGCCATTACCGGGGCCATCGCCGCCGCCGCCATTACCGGGGCCATCGCCGCCACCGCCATTACCGGGGCCGCCGCCCCCTGCTCCGGGACCAGCATCCGCGAACTGGTCGCTGCTGCGGCTTTCTCCGTTCAAACCCGTTGCACCTATCGAAGCCGTCGGAAGATCGGTCAGCAAACCGGTCAGGCCCGGACATTGTTCGCTGGTGACCCGCAGCGTGGTATCGAAATCCGCCTGTCGCTGCAGACGTTCAAGAAAGCTGGGTGTTACTTGCGCGCATTCGCACAGAGACGCATAGTCTCCTCGTTTGGTCGCGTCGCGCGCCGTTTTCCAGTTACAGGTCTCTGTCGCAGCAGCGACCTCGCCTACATAAATTACTCCAGCCAACGGGACGACAAGCAGCCCGCAAGCACTACCTTTCAAAAAATTTCGCATCACAGCACCTCCAATCACAAAACACTCGAATTCGCGAATTTCTTCAGTCACGAAGTGGCGATTGGGCGTGAAAGGCGGATTAACCGAATATGAGAATACCTTTAGGTTTTGCGCACAAGACATAACAAACCCATGCTCGATCACTGGACACCAAGGGGGTTGCCAAGTTAATGAACACTTGTTCATATCACTCGGAGGAACCTGCAATGCAGCTATCGAACACCGCCGCCGTGATTACCGGAGGCGCCTCGGGACTGGGCGAAGCTACAGCACGCCATTTCGCGGATAAGGGCGCGCAGGTAACGATTCTGGACCGCGATGCCGACCGTGGCCCGCAGGTCGCAGCCGAGATCGGTGGGCATTTCATACCAACCGACGTTACCGACGAAGCATCTGTTTCCAAAGCAATGGCCTTCGCAGTTGAGCGGATGGGACGCATTACCGCAGCCGTGAACTGCGCCGGGATCGCTGTGGGCGTCAAGACAGTTGGACGCGAGGGCCCGCATCCTCTGGACGCGTTTCAACGCACCATAGACATCAATTTGATCGGCACATTCAACGTATCCCGCCTGGCGGCGGTCGAGATGGCCAAGAATGACCCCGAACCCGATGGCGCGCGCGGAGTGATCATCAATACCGCCTCAATCGCCGCGTTTGATGGACAAAAAGGCCAGGCCGCTTATGCGGCTTCGAAAGGCGGGGTCGTAGGCATGACCCTGCCCATGGCGCGCGATCTGGCGTCCTCGGGTATTCGTGTGATGGCAATTGCGCCGGGCATCTTCATGACCCCCATGCTGGCTGGGCTGCCTGAAGAGGTACAGCAACAGCTGGCCGCCGATGTGCCCAACCCTGCTCGTCTGGGCGATCCGCGCGAATATGGACGGCTGGCCGGGTTCATCGTGGAAATGGGCTATCTGAACGGAGAGGTCATCCGGATCGACGGTGCGCTGCGGATGCGGTAAGCCTGCCTCATGACCGAACGCGAGAAAATGCAGGCAGCGCAGTGGTATTGTTGTCTGGACCCGGAACTGAACGCCTTGCGCGATCAGGCCAGACGCGCCGTTCATGCGCACAACACCAGCCCGCCGGATCGGCGCACCGACATGGGGCCGGAACTCCGCGCCCTCTTGGGTCATGTGGGCGCGGACTGTTTGCTAGAGGCACCGTTTCACTGTGCCTATGGGATGAACATTCATCTGGGTGACAGAGTTTATTTCAACGCCGGTTGCGTCGTTCTGGATACGGCCCCGGTCCGGATCGGCGACGATACGATGTTCGGGCCCCATTTGCAGATTTATTGCGCCCAACATGCCAAAGATCCGGCAGACCGCGCGCAGGGGCTGGAGGTTGGTTTGCCTGTCACAATCGGCAAACATGTCTGGATCGGAGGCGGGGCAATCCTGTTGCCCGGTATCACCATCGGCGACAATGCCACCATCGGCGCGGGTAGCGTAGTCACAAAGGATGTTGCCGCCGGGCAGACCGTGGTTGGAAACCCAGCCCGCAACTTGCCTTAGGCGCCCTCAGCCTTTTCCTCCAGCATCAGCCATTCTTCTTCAGCAGCAGCGAGTTTTTCCTGCCGCTCGACCAAAGCCTCGGTGGCTTTCTGGAATTTCACCGGCTCGCGGGTGAACAGCTCGGGGTCGGACATGAGTTCTTCCAGCTTGCCGATCTCGGCCTCAAGCCGTTCCATTTCGGCAGGCAGCTTTTCAAGGCGGTGTTTTTCCGAGAATGAAAGACCTGCCTTCGGCTGAGCCTCCTGCTTGATCTTCGGCTTTGAAAGCTTTGATTTCTCTTCCTTCTTGGGCAGAAGATCGCCGCGCTGCGCGATGTAGTCCGACCAACCGCCCGCATAGACAGTGGCGCGGCCGTTGCCCTCCATCGCGATGGTCGTCGTGGCGACACGGTCCAGAAAATCGCGGTCGTGGCTGACCAACAAAACGGTGCCGTCATAGTCGTCCAGCAGCTCTTGCAGCAGGTCCAGCGTTTCCACGTCCAGATCGTTGGTCGGCTCGTCCAGCACCAGCAAATTGGACGTCTTGGCCATCAGCTTGGCCAGCAAAAGCCGCGCTTTCTCGCCGCCCGAGAGGGATTTGACCGCCGCCCTTGCCTGCCGTTCGTCGAACAGGAACTCCTTGAGGTATCCGACCACATGTTTGGGCTGTCCGCCGACCATCACCTGATCGGCCTTGCCCGAAACCCGCATTTCGGGATCGCCGGTCAGGCTGTCCCACAGGGTCATCTCGGGGTCCAGCTGGGCGCGGGTCTGGTCGAAGACGGCGACTTCAAGATTGGTGCCCAGAGACACCGCGCCCTCATCCGGGGTTTCCTGCCCCAGCAGCATTTTCAGCAGCGTGGTCTTGCCCACACCGTTTGGCCCGACAAAGGCCACCCGGTCGCCGCGTTGCACCAGTAGATCAAAATTCCGCACGATGGGTTTTGAATCAAAAGCCTTGGCCAAACCATTGACTTCGATCACTTTTCGCCCGGATTTCGGCCCCGCCTCAAGCGTCATCGCGGCCGAGCCCTGACGTTTGATCTGCGCCGATTTTTCGGCCCGCAACGCTTGCAAGGCACGCACCCGGCCCTGATTGCGTTTGCGACGGGCGCTGATGCCTTCGACGGCCCATTTCGCCTCGGACTTGATCAGGCGGTTCAGCTTGTGGCGCTGCTGATCCTCTTCGTCCCAGATCTTGTCGCGCCATGTCTCAAACGCGTCAAACCCCTGTTCCTGTCGCCGCACCGCGCCCCGATCGATCCACAAGGTCGCGCGGGTCAAGGCGCGCAGAAAGGCGCGGTCGTGCGAGATCAGCACATAAGCCGCACGGGTCGCGCCCAATTCTCGTTCAAGCCAGGCAATCGCCTCGATATCCAGATGGTTGGTCGGCTCGTCCAGCAGCATCAGGTCGGGCGCTTCGGCCATCAACTTGGCCAACGCCGCGCGGCGACGCTCCCCGCCCGAGGCGGTTTCAATCGGGCGCGCTGGATCAAACTTTAACCCCTCGCCTGCGCGTTCGACCTTGTACAGTTCACCCGGCTCTAGCCCGCTGGAGGCATAGTCGCCCAGCGTGGCAAAGCCCTCCATGCCGGGGTCTTGCTCCATATAACCGACCGACTTGCCCGGAGGCACAACGATGTCGCCCTTGTCCGGCTCGACCAGACCGGCCATCACTTTCATCAGGGTCGATTTGCCGGACCCGTTGCGCCCCACCAGCGCCACACGGTCGCCGGGTTGAACCACCAGATCAAGCTCGGAAAAGACCGGATCGCCCCCGAAGGTCAGGGAAATGCCGGACATCTGCAACAAAGGAATTCTCGCCATGCCCGCCAGCTAAACCGGCACGGCACAGGCGTCAACGATGATTACCCGGCCACCGCGCGCAGCAGCCGTTTGCGCTCCGGGGGAATCGCCCCGATTTCAAGCCCGGTAAACACGTGCAGCGTGTTCATGTCCCGGTCCACTACTGCGTGATCGCTGACCCAGCCGCCCATCATCAGATAGGTGCGCAGCAAGGGCGGCATCCGCAGCATCGCCTTTTTCGCATCAGGCCGCCGCCGCAGACGCGCTGCAAAGCGGAACACGTCGGGCGCCTTGACCCGTGGCAGCCAGCGTTTCGGCGCCAGATGGCGGTGTTTGAGCATTGCGAACGCGTCCAGATACTTGTCTGTCTCGGTGCCAGCAAAAGATGAACAGCCAAATAGCATTTCGATGTTGTTCTGATCCACATAGGCCGTCATCGCCCCCCAGGCCACGCGCAGGATATCGGGATCAGTCCAATCGGGATGGATGCAGAAACGCCCCATTTCGATCATCCGCCCCTGAAAATCCTCAAGCGCGGACAAATCGTAAAACTGAGCGGAATAGCTGCGACCGACCTCGGCCCCATTTTCCATCGTGAACATGCGAAAGCAGCACACCAGGCGCCCGTCTGATCCGGTATCCTCGACCAGGATATGGGTACAGATCGGATCAAACGCGTCACAGTCGGTTTGATCCGTCGCAAAGGCCAGAGTGCGTAGCCGCTGAGCCGCCCTCAAATCCTGTTCGTCTTGCGCCAGACGTGCGCGGTATCGGCCTTTGCCAAGCAATACAGGCATGGTCGCATCCTCCGCGGTTGCCGACCCGTTTCAACTTGTCGCGTGGGTATCACACTATGTGTGACCGTCCCATGACGACGGCAAGACAGAACCACGAATTAGTTGGTCGCGCCTGGAATGTTTGCCGGATTGAAGTTGCCGATATTACCCAAAAGCTGACGCAAAAAGCCCGTGCCCTCGATGCTCGAGTCGGTGACACGCCGATCAAGCTGCACGATGATACCGTCTTCCAGACCAAAGCGCTCGATATTTCGGACCACGCCCCGCTGGTCAAAGCTGATCGCAACCAACTGACGCTCGACCACTTCGGGGCGCTTGGGGCCGTAGTGGCGCACCTTCGAGCGCACATAGTAGAAACCCGAATCCCGCACTACACCAGAGGAGCTGGGAGCGCCAACCGCCTCAATCACGCTGTCGCGGGTATCGACGCCGACCTTTATCTCGGCCAGTTCCTCTGCCGGAGGGATATAGCCGTGATTCTCGAAAATCGGTGTACAAGCGCTGGCCACCGCCAGACAGGCCGTAAAGACAAGCGTTCTGGACGCCGGTTTCAACCTGTTCACAACCTTTAACATGCGCACCCTCTTGCCTTGGCCCCTTGCGGACCCTATCCGCTTACATCAAACCGCAGCCCCGGTTCAACACAGGAAAGGGTCACGAATGAGCAACCAGACATCTCTGCGGGTGGCCGACCTGCCCCAAAACACATCAACCCCGTTTGACCTGCGCCCTGACGCCAAAGAGCTTGCGGCTATCCGAGAAGATCTGGGCCTGCTGGGCCTGCGCAAGCTGAGCTTTGTTGGCGATGTCCGGGCTCAGGGTAAACGCGACTGGGTGCTGGCGGGCAAGCTGGGAGCGACAGTGATTCAGCCCTGTGTCGTCACGCTGGAACCGGTCACAACCCGGATCGACGTGCCGATCGCACGCGTGTACGTGGCAGACTGGGCTGACCCCGATGAGGAAGAGTTCGAAATTCCCGAAGGAGACGATTCGGAACCGCTGGGCCCCGAGATCGACCCTGCATTAGTAATGGTTGAGGCTCTGTCGCTGGCCCTGCCCCAATACCCCCGAAAAGATGGTGCGGAACTGGAACAGGCGGACTATACCGAGCCGGGCAAACAGGCGATGACAGATGAAGATGCCAAACCCTTTGCCGGGCTTGCCAGCCTGCGCGATGCGCTGAAAAAAGACGAGTGACACGGGACAGATTTCCTGTCATAGCACGCCCTCAGAAAAATCGCTTGAACATGTCGAGAATCGCAGTATTTTCGCGCGCTCATCGGAATTTGGGTTGGACATTGCGGGGCTCGTCCCCTAAACGCGCGTCAAACCACGTAAAAAACGAAGAATGAAACCCGGTCGGCAGCGAATCTGCGGACCCTCAGTAGACAAAGGTTGAGACCATGGCCGTCCAACAGAACAAAGTTTCCAAGTCGCGTCGCAATAACCGCCGCGCACACGACGCTCTGGTTGCTGCAAACCCGAACGAATGCGCAAACTGCGGCGAGCTGAAGCGCCCGCACCACGTCTGTGCGTCCTGCGGCCACTATGATGACCGTGAGGTCGTCGCTCAGGCCGACGAAATCGACCTGGACGAAGACGCGGCCTAAGCCTTTCAAAGCGCAGGCCAAGGCATGACGGAACAGCCCACGCAAACCGGACGGATCACAATCTCGGTTGACGCTATGGGCGGAGATTCGGGCCCCGCTATCGTTGTGGCGGGAATCGCCAAATCGGCGGACAAGAACCCCGACATCGCGTTCATACTGCACGGACCTGAAGCCGAATTGCGCAAGCTTGTTGCCAAACGACGTGTCCTGAACGGGCGCGTCGTTTTTCGTGATTGCACCGACGTGGTCACGATGGAGGATAAACCCAGTCAGGTTGTGCGCAACGGCAAGCAAACCTCGATGTGGTCGACGCTGGAATCGGTGCGTCAGGGCGAAGCGCATGGTGCAGTGTCCTGCGGCAACACCGGCGCGCTGATGGCGCTGTCGATGATACGGCTGCGCAAACTGCCCGGTGTGAACCGCCCGGCTATCGCGATTCTGTGGCCTTCGCGCAACCCGCAGGGGTTCAACGTGATGCTGGATGTGGGCGCCGATGTGCGCGCCGATGCGAAGGATCTGTTGCAATACGCGTTGATGGGCGCCTCTTACGCGCGCAACGGCATGGCGCTAGAGCGTCCCCGGATCGGCCTGCTGAATGTGGGCACCGAAGAACACAAGGGCCGCGCTGAATTGAAAGAAGCGCACGCCATGATCTCGGACTTTGCGGAACAGGCCAGCTTTGATTTCGTGGGCTTTGTTGAAGGGAGCGACATCCCCGGTGACAAGGCGGATGTCATTGTAACCGACGGGTTTACCGGCAATGTCGCAATCAAGACCGGCGAAGGCACGGCCAGCCTGATCGGGGACCTTCTGCGTCAGGCATTCAAGTACTCGCCCCTGTCCCGGCTGGCTTCGGTTCTGGCCATCACATCGCTGAACCGGTTGAAGAAACGTATCGACCCGCGCCGTGTGAATGGCGGGGTTTTCTTGGGTCTCAACGGCACGGTCGTGAAATCTCATGGCGGTGCAGATGCCACCGGAGTTTCGGCCGCCGTGAAACTGGCCTTTACCCTGGCGCAATCCGGGTTCTCTGAAAAATTGGCGGCACGGGTTGCATCGACGGTCGAGCTTGCACAAGATGCCGCCCACGCACCGTCCAAGGCGGGCGAATAACAAAAAAGGCAGTACCCCAACATGGCAGGCCGTTCAGTTGTTGTAGGTGTCGGACATTATTTGCCAGAGCGCATCGTTCCGAATTCCGAGTTTGAAGAGTCGCTTGATACATCTGATGAGTGGATCAAAACCCGCTCGGGTATCGAACGTCGTCATTTCGCAGCCGAAGGTGAAACCACCTCGGACATGGCGACCAAAGCAGCCGAAGCCGCACTGGCGGATGCCGGACTGACGGCGGATGACATCGACGCCATCGTGCTGGCAACTTCGACGGCGGACCTGACCTTTCCCTCAGCAGCCACCATGGTGCAATCACGGTTGGGTATGACCAAAGGTTTTGCCTTTGACGTCCAGGCCGTTTGTGCGGGATTCGTCTACGCTCTGACCAATGCCAACGCTCTGATCTTGTCGGATCAGGCCAAGCGGGTTCTGGTGATCGGGGCCGAGACTTTTTCCCGAATCATGGATTGGACGGACCGGTCCACCTGTGTGTTGTTCGGTGATGGCGCTGGTGCCTTGATTCTTGAACGCCAGGAAGGGGTTGGTACAGCCGAGGATCGCGGTATCCTTGCTACTGACCTGAATTCCGACGGCCGCTACAAAGACCTGCTTTACGTAGACGGAGGCGTCTCGACCCAGACCACTGGTTTTCTTCGTATGAAGGGCAACCAACTCTTCCGCCAAGCGGTGGAACGTCTGACCGCCACTGCCGAAACTTGCTTGGAAAAAGTTGGCCTTGGACATGAGGATGTGGACTGGATCGTTCCCCATCAGGCGAATATTCGCATCATTCAGGGCACCGCCAAGAAGCTGGGCGTTCCCATGGATCACGTTGTCGTGACACTTCAGGACCACGGCAATACGTCTGCTGCATCGATTCCCCTGGCTATGTCCGTCGCAAAGCAACGCGGGCAGTTCAAACCCGGCGATTTGCTGGTGACAGAGGCAATCGGGGGTGGATTGGCGTGGGGTTCTGTCCTCCTGCGGTGGTAACAGGCGCAAAACGGCTTACACACAGCCGTGCAATTCATTGATATTGACAGTGAATTTGCCCTGACCCTATGCTTTACCATCAACAGGGGAATTGGCATGGGCGACAAAACACTGACCCGAATGGATCTGAGCGAGGCCGTCTTTCGTGAGGTTGGCCTCTCACGCAATGAAAGCGCGCAACTGGTCGAAAGCGTTCTGAACCATATGTCCGACGCGCTTGTGCGCGGCGAACAGGTCAAGATTTCATCCTTCGGGACGTTCAGCGTTCGGGACAAAACTGCCCGCATCGGCCGCAACCCCAAAACCGGGGAAGAGGTTCCTATTCAGCCGCGTCGCGTGCTGACCTTTCGCCCGTCGCACCTGATGAAGGATCGCGTCGCCGCTGGGAACCGCAAGTAACATCAGGACAGCGACACCATGAGCAAGTCACCCGACGCCTTTCGCACGATCAGTGAAGTTGCGGACTGGCTGGGTGTTCAGGCCCATGTCCTGCGATTTTGGGAAAGCCGTTTCACACAGGTGAAACCGGTCAAACGCGCAGGTGGAAGGCGGTATTATCGCCCTAACGACATGCGCCTGCTTGGGGGTATCAAGAAGCTGCTGCACGAAGATGGGATCACCATCAAAGGCGTGCAGCGCATTCTGCGTGAGCAAGGCGTGGCTTATGTGGCTTCGCTGTCGCAGGGGCTTGATGAAACCGCCGAACCCGAAGCCAAGGCAAATGACGCGGTGGTGGTTCCATTTACTGCAAAACCAGAGCCCAGCCAGCAGATCACTCTGGACTTGGGAGATAGCGGCACGGCCCCCGCCCCCGCTGCGCCTAACGAAAGCCCCGTTGCAAAACCCGCTCCGTCCACGCCACAAGACACATCTATGCCGCGTGACGCGGTTGCACCTGGCCATGTCGAACGGTCATCGGCGATTTCCGGAATTGCAGCCCGCGCCTGGGCGCGAACCGATTTCGACGATGATCTTTTGCGCCGGATTGCACCCGTCGCAAAAGAACTACGCGCTGTTCTGAACAGAATTGAAAACCGATCCGCGGGATAAGAAAAAAGGCGATGATTTCCTCTTGCCCCCGCCGGGAAAGTCTTTATGAACACCTCAACGTCGGGCTATGGCGCAGCCTGGTAGCGCGTCCGTCTGGGGGACGGAAGGTCGCAGGTTCGAGTCCTGCTAGCCCGACCAAATCACACCGACGTTTATGGCAGACAGGCCAGATCCCGCTCTGGCATCAGGGGGATCGAGATGACAGGTGTATGCCCAAACCAGCAAATCGAAGGCATGATCGCACGCGGTGAAATCACTGCAAACCCAGCGGTCATCGACGCACAGGTACAACCGGCCAGTCTGGATTTACGTCTTGGAACAGTCGCTTACCGCGTGCGCGCGTCGTTTCTGGCGGGCGAAGGGCGATCCGTCGCCGACCGTCTGACCGAGTTTGAGATGCACCGCATCGACATCACCGACGGCGCTGTTCTGGAAAAGGGCTGCGTCTATCTGGTGCCGCTGATGGAATCACTCGCACTGCCCGACAGCGTGACCGCCGTGGCCAACGCCAAAAGTTCGACTGGGCGGCTGGATTTGCTGACCCGCACCATCACCGATGGCGGCACCGAGTTCGACCGGGTGCCCGCAGGCTATACCGGGCCGCTATATGCCGAGATTTGCCCGCGATCATTCTCGGTCCTGGTGCGGCCCGGAATGCGCCTGAACCAAATCCGGTTCCGTGAGGGCCAAGCGGTGCTGAGCGATGCGGAACTAAACGCGCTGCACGCCGAGTCGCCATTGGTGGATGGACCCGCAGTGATTCAGGACGGATTGGGCTTTTCGGTCGATCTGCAATTGCCCGATACCGATCTGGTGGGCTACCGTGCCAAGCCCCATACGGGGGTGATCGATCTGGACCGGATTGGTGAATACGACCCGCAGGAATATTGGGAAGAAGTGCGCACCACCGAGGGGCGCATCATCCTTGATCCCGGCGCTTTCTACATCCTGGTCAGCCGCGAGGCTGTTCATATCCCACCAATGTATGCCGCCGAAATGGCCCCTTATCTCGCTATGGTTGGTGAATTCCGGGTGCACTATGCCGGCTTCTTCGACCCTGGTTTTGGTCATGCTGCCGCTGGGGGTGCAGGTTCACGCGGCGTATTGGAGGTGCGCTGCCATGAGGCCCCATTCGTGCTAGAGCATGGGCAGGTCGTGGGACGGCTCGTCTACGAAAAAATGGCTAAAATGCCCACGCAGCTCTATGGGGCAGGCATCGCGTCAAACTATCAGGGACAGGGCTTGAAACTATCCAAGCACTTTAAAGCTGTCTCTTAAAACTTCATGAACCGCCGCATCTGGCGGGTCATCCGCTGCATCTGTTTCATGTTTTGCGCCTGACGGTCGCCGTTCTGTTTCATGTGCTGTGCAGCTTGAGGATCATTTGCAGAAGGCTGTCCCTGCTGCGGCTTTCCAACTCGGCCCGCCAAGTCGAACCCTTTATCGACGCCTTTTGTCACAAGCCGACGCATGACTTGACGCACAATCATATCTATCATTCGATTGGCATTCATTGCTTAACTCCGTTTCCTGCGCCTCAACATAGGTGATTCTTGCGTCAACAAAAGGGCTGCGCGATCACTCTTCCTCGAACAGCTCGGTCTGCTCGTCGTCATCCTCATCCTCGCGCCCTTCGCCCATTGGGATCGTTCCCGGAGGCGGCCGGTTTTCCAGCAGCCCGGCGGCGCGCAATTCTTGCAGCCCCGGAAGGTCGCGCGCGTTTTCCAGCCCGAAATGATCCAGAAACTGCGGCGTTACCACGAAGGTCACCGGGCGGCCTGGAGTCATCCGTCGGCGGCCCAGCCTGATCCACTCCATTTCCAGCAACTGGTCGATAGTCCCACGCGAGACGGACACGCCACGGATTTCCTCGATCTCGGCCCGTGTACAGGGCTGGTGATAAGCCACGATTGCCAGAGTTTCGATCGCGGCACGGCTGAGCTTGCGGGTCTCAACCGTTTCCTTCTGCATCAGAAATCCCAAATCGGGGGCGGTTCGGATGGCCCAGGCTTCGCCCACGCGCACCACGCGCACGCCGCGGCCTTGGTATCGTTTGCGCAACAGATCAACCGCTTGCGCCGCATCGCTGCCATGAGGCATCCGGGCCTCAAGATCGCCGATCGTCACCGGTTCGGCACTGGCGAACAGCACGGCTTCGACCATGCGCTCCTGTTCGGCCAAGGGGGGTGCTTCGAACAGTGTGCCGGTTTCCTCAGAGGTTTCAGTCACGTGTTTCGGTCCTCTTGCGCAGATGGATCGGAGCAAACGTCTCGCTCTGTTTGATTTCCATATGTCCCTCTTTCACCAGCTCCAACGAGGCCGCGAATGTCGCCGCCGTGGCCGAGCGCCGCCGCACCGGATCGGCGTCCCAGCCATCGGGCAGATAGGTTTCCATATCCGTCCACGCGCCCGCAAACCCGATCAGAGGGCGCATCCGTTCCAGCGCCTGTTCCATGGTAAAGACGGCATCGCGGTCCATGACAAAGGGTCGGAATTCGTCGCGGGTACGAATACGGGCATAGCCCTGCATCAGGTCAAGCAGCGTGGCCGAATAGGTCACTGTACGGATGCGGGTGATATCCTCACCCTGCCCGCGTTTGAAGAAATCGCGCCCCAGTTGGTCGCGCGCCATCAGACGGGCAGCCGCGTCGCGCATGGCCTGCAGACGTTCCAGTTGGAAAGCCAGGTGCGCGGCCAATTCCTCGCCCGACGGTCCTTCGTCATCGGGATCGGGCGGCAGCAGCAGGCGTGATTTCAGAAAGGCGAGCCACGCGGCCATGACCAGATAATCAGCGGCCAGCTCGATCCGCAGCGCACGAGCCTTTTCCACGAAGGTCAGATATTGCTGCGCCAGAGCCAGAACCGAGATTTTCCGAAGGTCAACCTTTTGCGTCCGCGACAGGGTCAACAGCACATCCAGCGGGCCTTCGAACCCGTCAACGTCGACAATCAACGCCTCGGCAGCAAGCCGATCCGCGACCGAGACCGGATCTTCGCTAAAAAGGTTATCGTTCATATACCTGCCCGCCCATTAGGGCAGATAGTTCCGCCTCGGCGGCTTCGATGTCAAGTTCCACAGGCTTTTGCCGCATCGACAGCGCCTTTTCGGCGCGTTTTTGCGCTTGCGGGGTCATCTCGCCAGCGGCGTCCAGCACCTTGGCGCGAGCCTCGAACGGGCCGTTGCAATGCAAGACCACGTCGCAGCCCGCAGCCAGCGCTTGCCCGGCGATGTCTTCGGGCGCGCCGGACAGGGCTTTCATCGAGATATCGTCGGTCATGATCAGCCCATCGAACCCGATCTTGCCACGGATCAGGCCGATCATCGTAGGTGAAATCGTCGCCGGTTGCGGGTCGATCCGGTCATAGACCAGATGCGCGGTCATCCCCATGGGCAGATCGTTCAAAGCCCGGAACGGTTCGAAATCGGCCCCTTCCAGCGCTTCTTGTGTCAGGTCCACATGCGGCAGGTCGTGGTGGCTGTCCAGCGTTGACAGCCCGTGGCCGGGCATATGCTTGATAACGGGAAGTACACCGCCCTCAAGATGCCCCTTCGCGACGGCGCGCCCAATCCTTGAAACCTTTTTAGGGTCAGACCCATAGCAACGGTTCTTTAGAAAAGCGTGCGTATCTGCGCGCGCCAGATCCAACATGGGGGCACAGTTACTGTCGATGCCCAGCTCGAACAATTCCCGCGCGATCAGGCGATAGCGCAGATACATCGCGCGTTCGGCGTGATCCCCGGCGCGTTCAGCGTTATCCAGCGGCGGCAGCCACTCGCGCGCAATGGGCGCGCGCAGGCGTTGCACGCGCCCGCCTTCCTGATCAATGGTAATTGGGCAATTGCGACCCACCGCCTCGCGGAACTCATCACATAGGGCGCGGACTTGATCCTCGGTCTCGATATTGCGGGCAAACAGAATGAACCCAAACGGGTTCGTTTCTCGAAACAGTTTCTTTTCCTGAGGCGTCAGGCGCAGCCCCTCGGCATCGGTAATCGCGGCGCAGAATGTCACCGAGCGGCCACCGGGATACAGTCAGCGCCTTGCCCTTGCAGCGCGGCACAGAACTGGCGTGAATCGCTCAGGTCATCAAAGCCCAGAACCCGCAGGCGATAAAACGTCCGGCCACCGCTTGAGGTTTTCTGGATAACACGCTGTTTTCCATCCATATACTCACCGAAACGCCCATTCAGACGATTCCATTCAGCCCGCGCGACATCAGGGCTTTCATACGCGCCCAATTGGGCCATGCGTGTACCTTTGGACAGCGCGTTCGGATCGACATCCAGCCCCACGGCCGCTTTGACAGCCGCGTTGATAGCATCTTCGGTTTTGCTGGATGCAGTAATGCCACTGGCAGTCGTTCGTGCGGGCCGCGTGTTCGGACGCAATGAGCGCCGGACGCCAGGCAGGGCTGCAACCGCAGGGTCCGGCAGTTGCGCGGCCAGATCGGCAGGATCAATCGCGGGTTCATCATCCAACGGACCCAACGAGGCCAGCTGCACACCTTCGTCTGTTTCGGGGTCGGGCGTTTCGGCCTCACCCGCCAATTCGGCAACCAACGCATCAACCGCGCCTTGACGCAGTTGAGCCGCCTCCTGGTTCGAGATTTCCTCTTCAACCACATGCACCGCAGGGGTTGCACGCAGCGGTTCAACCGGCGTGTCCTCATCCGTCAGGGAAACCGGACGCGGAGCAAGGATCAGACGATCTGCCGGAGGCGCTGCCGTCCCAACCGCAGCGACAGTATTTACTGCAAGGCCCTGATGATCAGCGGGGGTTCCACCGGGGTTTTCTGGCTGAATACGCATCGGGCCTTCAACAGCACGTACCACCGGAACGCCACTGACATCGCGCATCACAAGCTTGTAGCCCCAGACACCGATCCCCGCGACCAAGGCCAGGGATGCAACCGCGCCCAGCGCATTCACGATCCGACCTAAACCGGCGGCACGGGGCGCATCTTCGTATCCGTGCATCTCATCAGAATAGTCGTACCCATCCTGAGGATGCGGTTGATTCGTGTAATGCATCTGCTCGGGACGCATTTGCCCCGAGTAATCGTAGTTCGCCATGTCCGCCTCACCGCCCGTTTCGCGCCGGGAAATAAGGCGCGCGGGTCATTTCTTGCCTACCTCGAACCGGTGCGTCGGGCGGTGTTTGTTACCGCATCTCCTGCGCCGGGGTAACGCCAAGAATACCCAGACCCGCTGAAATCACAACAGAAACGGCACGGGCCAGAGCGATTTTTGACTGGCTTGTGGCAACATCGCCATCCTGGATGAACCGCAGCTGGGTTTCGTCGTTGCCCTTGTTCCACAGCGCGTGGAAGTCTCCGGCCAGTTCATAGAGGTAGAACGCAACGCGGTGCGGCTCATTCGTGCGGGCGGCGATTTCCACCAGTCGCGGCCATTCGGCCAGCTTTTTGGCGACTGTCAGCTCGGATACGTGATCGTTCTTACTCAGATCGGCCCCTTTGAGGGTCGCATCATCTGCGGCGATCCCGGCCTCAGCAGCGCGGCGCAACACGCTCATGACGCGGGCATGGGCGTATTGCACGTAGAACACGGGGTTCTCGCGGCTCTGCTCCAGCACCTTGTCGAAATCGAAATCCAGCGAGGCGTCATTCTTGCGGGTCAGCATCACAAAGCGGGTCACATCCGGCCCCACCTGATCCACCACATCGCGCAGGGTGACAAAGTTCCCAGCGCGCTTTGACATCTTGAACGGCTCGCCATTCTTCCACAGCTTTACCAACTGGGTCAGCTTGATATCCAGCGGCACCTTGCCATCAGACAGAGCTGACACAGCCGCCTTCATCCGTTTGACATAGCCGCCGTGGTCGGCACCAAACACGTCGATCAGCGCGTCAAAGCCACGGCTGACTTTGTCATAGTGATAGGCGATATCGGGCGCGAAATAAGTCCAAGCGCCGTCCGATTTCTTAACCGGGCGGTCCACGTCATCGCCATGTTCGGTGGATTTGAACAGGGTCTGCTCGCGCGGCTCCCAATCCTCGGGCTTTTTGCCCTTAGGCGGCTCCAGCACACCTTCATAGATCAGGCCTTTGTCGGTCAGCGACTGCAGCGCAGCCTCGATCCGACCTGTACCGTAGAGCGACTTTTCCGAGAAGAACACATCCATCTCAACGCCCAGCGCCTTAAGATCGGCGCGGATCAGGTCCATCATCGCATCGGTGGCAAAGTTGCGCAGGTCTTCCAGCCATTCGCTTTCAGGCTTGTCGATCAGGCTATCGCCGTATTTCTCTTTCAGCGCCTCGCCGATCGGGATCAGGTAGTCACCGGGATACAGCCCCTCGGCAATCTCGGGACTCAGGCCGTTGGCCTCGCGATAGCGTTCATAGGCCGAACGCGCCAGTACATCCACCTGCGCGCCGCCGTCATTGATGTAATACTCACGCGTCACATTATGGCCGGAATAGGCCAGCAGGCTTGCCAAGGCATCCCCGAAAACCGCGCCTCGAGTATGCCCCACATGCAGCGGACCTGTGGGATTGGCCGAGACATATTCCACGTTCACCTTCTGCCCATGGCCCATGGTCGAGCGGCCATAATCGGTTCCCTGTTCCAACACGGCAGCCAGCACTCCTTGCCAGACCGACGGCGCCAGACGCAGGTTCAAAAACCCCGGCCCTGCCACCTCGGCGCTGATGATCCGGTCATCTTCGGCCAGCTTACCGGCCAGCACATCGGCTATGTCGCGCGGCTTCATCTTGGCGGGTTTCGCCAACACCATCGCCGCGTTGGTCGCCATATCGCCATGCGCGGCATCGCGCGGAGGCTCAACGGCCACGTTGTCAAAGCTCAGCCCCTCGGGCAGCGCGCCTTCGGACTGCATCTGTGCCAGCGCGTCCAGTACCAGGGCGCGGATCTCGGAAAACAGGTTCATTTCGGATGTCCTTTTGCTTGCCCGGCGGTTTACCACGCAAACCAGCAAGGTCAATGGATGCCTAAAGTTTGCTCTTGGTTTAAGCGCATTCCCCATTAAAGTCGCGCAGAATTGCCTAATCGGAGACCATTCATGCGCCTTGCCCTGCCCCTAAGCCTGCTTCTGTCCTATGCCCTGCCCGTTCTGGCCGAAATGCCCGCACCGCAAGGACATGTGCTGGTGACACTGGGTGGCGCGGTCACTGAGACCAACCTGCCCGCGCGGGGCGAGAATGGCGGCGGGCTGCTTGGGTTTCTCGAAGTGACTCATGACGGGGCAGCAGGGTTTGACGCAGCCCTTCTGGACAGCCTGCCCCAGGTTCAGATCACCATTCCCTATGGCCCGCCCGATCATCAACGCGACTACACGTTTAGTGGCCCGCTGCTGTCGGATGTCATGATCCTTGCGGGGGCCGAAGGAAAAACCGCACGTCCCATGGCAATGGACGGGTATCAGGCGGAAATCCCATGGGACAGCATTTCGACGTACAAACCTATTTTAGCCACCCATGCCGACGGTGCACCGATGGGCGTCGGAGGATATGGCCCCACCATGATCGTGTTCCCGCCAACCGACGATGCAGACGCAGCCGACGCTCAAGCCAGCCAACAGGTCTGGGCGCTGGCCTATATCGGGATCGAGTGACCCGTCGGCGCGGGTCGCCCTGTCAACCGTACATGATCCTGTATCGCAAACCGGTCCGTCATTCCGGCGATATAGTCTGACACGATCCGGGCCAGAGCCGTTTTATCCGAAGCAGCCTCGATATCAGCGTGCCATCGCTCAGGCATTTGACGGGGGTCCCCGAGATAAATCGGGAACAGTTCCTCGACGATCTTGCCAACCTCGGCCCGGACCTCCATCACCGAGGGCGCGCGATACATCCGGGTGAACAAAAAGGCGCGGATATCCTGCAACTGCGCCCACAATTGCCCCGAGAACTGGATCACCGGGCGGCCCAAATGGCGGATATCTTCCACCGATAGCGCTCCGGATTCGGCAATCAACGCGGCAGATGTATCGATCACATCCGAGACCATGACCCCGAAAACGCGCCGCAGAGCTTCATGCCTGCGCCGATACGGATCAAGATTTGGATAGGCGCGATCAACCTCGGCATAGCATGCACCCACAATCGGCAGGGCTTGAATTTCATCATCGCTGAACAAATCGGCCCGCAAACCGTCCAGCAAATCGTGATTGTTATAGGCAATGTCGTCGGATAGGGCCGCAACCTGCGCCTCGGCGCTGGCATGAGTGTGCAGCTCCAGATCAAACGCGCCGTTGCACTCGGCCAGCGCCCAGGGCAATTCACCAACCACCGGACCGTTATGTTTGGCAATGCCTTCCAGGCACTCCCAAGTCAGGTTGCAACCGTCGAATTCGGCATAATGGCGTTCCAGCTTGGTGACAATCCGAATGGCCTGAGCGTTGTGATCAAACCCGCCATATGGCCGCATCAGCGCGTGCAATGCGTCTTCGCCCGTATGACCAAAAGGCGTGTGACCCAAATCATGCGCCAGCGCCACGGCCTCGGTCAGTTCGGGGTTCAGACCTAAGGCCCCGGCAATAGTCCGTGCAACTTGCGCCACTTCGATTGAATGGGTCAGACGGGTGCGGTAGCTGTCCCCTTCATGTTCGACAAACACTTGGGTCTTGTGTTTGAGCCGCCTAAACGCGCTGGCATGAATGATCCTATCACGGTCGCGCTGAAAGCATGACCGGAAACTGCTCTCGTCCTCCGGTACCAACCGCCCTCGTGCGCGGTCGGGATCCGAGGCAAAACCCGCTCTGTCCAAAGGTCTTGTCCTTGTCGCCTGTCCTTTGGTTACATATATTGTAGCGCAGCAAGGAAATAAACCTTTGGAGTCCGGCATGAATCTGCCCCCCACAGTCACCGAACGCGCCTTTGACCGTCTTGCCGAAATCGGCGCTGCGGATCAGGGGCAGGCTTTGCGCGTCGCGGTCGAAGGCGGCGGATGTTCCGGGTTTCAATATGAAATTGCGCTGGATCAGCCGAAAGACGATGATCTTGTGTTGGAAGGCAAAGGCCAAAAGGTCATCGTGGACTCGGTTTCCCTACCCTTTCTGGAAAATGCGGTCATCGACTTTACTCAGGAACTGATCGGTGCGCGGTTTGTCATCGATAATCCCAACGCCACATCGTCCTGTGGCTGCGGCACGTCGTTTTCGATGTAGCGTCGGTGGGGGCTTTGCCCCCACACCCCCAAGGTATTTTAAGCCAGATGAAGAGGGGTCCGCTCTCCGACCCTTCCGCCGGAGAGCTTCACCTGGCGCGGTCATCGGCGCCTCCGCCTGTACCGCGTCCTATAGATCGCAAAAGCTGGTTAACAATCCGTTTCTTCATCTGGCCAAAAATACCTCGGAGCGCGAGGCAGCGCCTCGCATCCCATACCGCCACTTGCCGCTGGGTTCATTCTGCGCGATAGGTTGCCAACAGCTTTGGAGGGCCGCGCATGAAAATCGCCACGTTCAACATCAATGGGATCAAAGCGCGTGCCGAGGCCCTGCCCCGGTGGCTGGACGAGGCACAACCGGACATCGCCCTGCTGCAGGAAATTAAATCGGTCGACGAGAACTTCCCCCGCGAGATATTCGAAGAACGCGGGTATAACGTTGAAACCCATGGACAAAAGAGCTTCAACGGGGTGGCGATCCTATCTAAACTCCCTTTGGAAGACGTCACACGCGGCTTGCCCGGCGATGACGAGGACGAACAGGCGCGCTGGATCGAGGCGACTGTGATTGGCAAACAAGCTCTGCGTATCTGCGGGTTATACCTGCCTAACGGCAACCCCGCCCCCGGTCCCAAATACGATTATAAACTGGCGTGGATGGAACGACTTTACGACCGCGCGCGCGACTTGATTGCAAGCGAAGAACCAGCCTTGATGGCCGGAGATTACAATATCATCCCGCAGGCCGAGGATGCTGCGCGGCCCGATGCGTGGCGTGCGGACGCCCTGTTTCGTCCCGAAAGCCGGGCAGCCTTTCGCAAGATTCTAAACCTAGGATTCACCGAGGCTTTTCGCGCACGCACTCAGGGCCCCGGCCACTATTCGTTTTGGGACTATCAGGCCGGTGCCTGGAACAAGAATGACGGCATTCGCATCGACCACTTCCTGCTGACACCACAGGCAGCCGATCTGATGCGGGATTGCCAGATTGATGCGGCGGTGCGCGGGCAGGAAAAACCCTCGGACCATGTGCCGGTTTGGGTGGATCTGGACCTTTAGGCGCTACGCCGTAGCGTCGTAGCTGTAAATCCACTCGTATTTTTTTGACAATTGCGGCCCCACTGCCATCAGGGCCATCTGCGCTGCCAGCCGCATGGGGCCGCTCAAGTGGAAATTGCGGGCGTTGGCACCTGCAGCGGCGACCACACGTGTGGCTCGGAGACGGCGACGGGCTTCATAGGAGGCCAGGGCTTGTGTAACACCCGACTGATCCTCGAAGGCGCGGGCAAGGCACCATGCATCCTCCAGCGCCAGACAGGCCCCCTGCGCCATAAAAGGTAATGTGGGATGGGCCGCATCCCCCAGCAAGGCAAGGCGTCCGTTCTGCCAGTTTTGCGCTACGGGGCGCAGGAACAGCGCCCATAGATGGGTCTCGGTCACCTGAGACAGGATATCACCCACCGGACCCCCGAAATCGGCAAACCGCGTGCGCAGGTCGTCGGGGTCGCCGGTCAGACGCCAGCCTTCTTCCTGCCAATCCGAACGTTCCTCGATCGCGACCACGTTCATCAGACGCTGGTCCCGCAGGGGATAGGTGACGACGTGGCGACCAGGTCCCATGGTCAGCGACGCGCGCGGTGTTTCATCACGATGCGACCACGGGATCGTTGCGCGCCATGCAATCTGGTGGGTGAACTGAGGCGCCTCGGCCCCGTTCAGGATCGGGCGAATGGTGCTGCGCCCCCCATCGGCCGCTATGGTGCATTCCGACCGCAGGTGTTCTCCATTGGCCAACACCAACTCGGCCTCGTTGGGATGTTTTAGGACCGTCTCGACCCGCGCACCCAGACGGATCTCAACCCCCGCCTCGATCGCTGCAGCACGCAGCAGGTCCAGCAGATCTGCGCGGTGATAATAGTAGGTCGGCCCGGCCGCAGGCGCAGGCATACGGCTGACCACACGCCCTTTGCGATAGTCGCGTAGCACCGTGCCATGGGACAGCTGGCCATGTTGCGGCTCGGCGCCAACCACGCCCAGCGCGCGCAGCACGACCATGCCATTGGCGCTGATCTGCAAGCCCGCGCCTACTTCGGTCAGGGCCGGGGCCTGCTCGAACACCGTAACTTGCGCTCCGCGTTGGCGCAGCACCAAAGCCGCTGCCAGCCCGCCGATACCGCCCCCAATGACACTGAATTTCAGACCGTCGATATTCATGACCCCGCCTTAAACGCAAAAACGCCGAGGCGACAGGCCTCGGCGTTTTGGAATCTCCCGCAGTACCAGCGATCAATCGTCGCGGTGCACCTTCTCGCGGCGCTCGTGGCGTTCCTGCGCCTCGAGCGTCATGGTTGCGATCGGGCGCGCATCCAGACGCTTCAGCGAGATCGGGTCGCCTGTTTTTTCGCAGTAACCATACTCACCCTCATCAATCCGGCGCAGGGCCGAGTCGATTTTAGCCACCAGTTTGCGCTGACGGTCGCGCGTACGCAGTTCCAAAGCTCGGTCGGTTTCCTCGCTTGCGCGGTCGGCAACGTCGGGGATGTTACGGGTGTTGTCCTGCAGACCTTCGATCGTGTCGCGGCTGCCTGCCAAAAGTTCGGTCTTCCAGTCCAACAGCTTGCGACGAAAATACTCAAGCTGCCTGTCGTTCATAAATGGCTCGTCTTCGGCTGGACGATAATCTTCGGGCAGAAATACTTCCTGCTTCATTTTTGCTCCCTCGGTGTGGCCTTCAACGCCGAGTGCACTCTCTTCACCAGACATGAGGCATTCCCTTCTGCGGAGCGTTTATCTGACGGCGCGGGGATTGTCACTATGCAAACGTAGCGCCGGACAAGTGTGATCATAATCAGTCTAAATATGAGACATCAAACAACAAAACCTTGTTTTTCTGTGAAAATTGGCGGACCTTTTCAAGGCAATCCCCAAAATGCCGCAGGGTCTGTTAGCGCTCGAATCAACCAAAGGCATTGGACTCGCTGACCAATTTGGCGCGACGGTACGCAGCGACGCGGGTTGTAAAAATCCTCACTGCTCTGTAACCCGAAGATCACAGGCCGCGCGATACAGGATGAGGACCCCATGACCGCACGTTTTCAAGGCACAGCCGAATATGTTGCCACTGATGATTTGACCATCGCGGTGAATGCCGCGGTCACACTGGAGCGTCCGCTACTGGTCAAGGGCGAACCCGGCACCGGCAAAACCGAGCTGGCCAAACAGGTGGCTGGTGCGCTGGGTCTGAAGATGATCGAGTGGAACGTGAAATCCACCACCCGCGCGCAGCAGGGCCTGTACGAATATGACGCCGTCAGCCGCTTGCGTGACAGCCAGCTGGGCGATGAGCGTGTGCATGACGTGTCGAACTATATCCGCAAAGGCAAGCTGTGGCAGGCGTTCGATGCCGACGAAAAGGTCGTGCTGCTGATTGATGAGATCGACAAGGCCGATATCGAATTTCCCAACGATCTGCTGCAGGAACTCGATAAGATGGAGTTCCACGTCTACGAGACCGGTGAGACGATCAAAGCCAAGAACCGGCCTATCGTGATCATCACCTCGAACAACGAAAAGGAACTGCCCGACGCCTTCCTGCGCCGGTGTTTCTTTCACTATATCCGTTTCCCCGATGAGACCACGATGCGCCGCATCGTCGAGGTTCATCACCCCGGCATCAAGGACGCGCTGCTGACCACCGCACTAACGCAGTTCTATGAAATCCGCGACACGCAAGGGCTGAAGAAAAAACCTTCGACCTCGGAAGTGTTGGACTGGTTGAAACTGCTTCTGGCCGAGGATCTGACCGCCGAAGATCTGAAACGCGACGGAGCGAATGCCCTACCCAAGCTTCACGGCGCGCTGCTTAAAAACGAACAGGATGTGCACTTGTTCGAACGTCTGGCTTTTATGGCGCGCAGCAAACGCTGATCATGGGGTGATCGGCCTTGCCATACGGCAAGCGGGCTGTCAGCATTGGTTAACGACAGCCCGAAGACCGGGCATCCGAGCAGATGGGACAAGCTGAGTGTCTGACACCCTTACGATCCGCGCCTTGCGGCCCGATGATCGCGCCCAATGGGCCGAACTATGGCGCGATTATCTGGCGTTCTATGAAACGACCGTTCCCGACGGCACCTATGACACCACTTTTGCCCGCCTTTTGGGGGATGACCCGAACGATTTTTCCTGCTTTGTCGCCGAAAGCGCCGGACAGTTGGTCGGGCTGACGCACTACCTGTTCCACCGTCATGCGTGGAAGGAAGAGTCTGTCTGTTATCTGCAAGACCTGTTCGCAACCCCGGCATCACGCGGTACCGGCGTCGGCCGTGCGTTGATTCAGGCTGTGTATGACGAAGCTGACCGTCAGGGCGCGCCCTCGGTCTATTGGTTGACGCAGGAATTCAACCACACTGCGCGCAAGCTCTATGACCGTATCGGCAAGCAAACGCCCTTCATCCGGTATCAACGCCCATGATCAGGCTTGGTGCGATGGTGTTCGGATTGGCCCTTGCAGGCTGCACCACGGTCACCCCACCCGAACCGCCGACGCGCGTCAAACCAACCGAAGACATCCTGCCGCCGGCCAAGTCATTCGCGACCGCGCGCCCTACCCCGCCCACGCGATCCAACGTGAATATCGCGCAGGATTTCGTGTCGCTTCATTTCGCGTTGGAAAGCGGCACTGCGCTGCCTGTCTTCACCCGGTTTGAAGAACCGGTAACCGTGCGCCTTACGGGTCAGGTCACCCCTTCAATGCAACGCGATCTCCGACGCCTTCTGACCCGCTTACAGCGTGAAGCCGAGATCGATATCCGGCAAATCCAGGACGGCCCCGCCAATATCACCATCGAAGCCGTCAGCCAGGAGCAAATCCAAAGTATCCTGCCCCAGGCGGCCTGTTTCGTGGTGCCCAACTCTTCGGACTTTGAGGAATACCGCCGGGATCGGCGCAAACAGAAAAGCAGTTGGCTCCGCCTGCGCAACCGGGAAAGACTGGGCATTTTCATCCCCTTCGACGCCAGCCCACAGGAAAAACGCGACTGCCTGCACGAAGAGCTGGCGCAGGCTTTAGGCCCTTTAAACGATCTGTATCATCTACCGGATTCGATCTTTAACGACGACAACATACACACCGTTCTGACTGGGTTCGATATGCTGGTCCTGCGCGCGGCCTATGCGCCTGAGCTGCGCAGCGGTATGACCCGCGAAGAGGTCGAGGCCGTCATACCTGACGTGCTCAAACGTCTGAACCCGCGCGGTGAAAACGTGCCGACGCAACCAACGACCCAGACCACGCGAGACTGGATCCGAGCCATCCAGAGTTCGCTCAACCCAAACCGCAGTGTTGATGCCAGACTGCGCTCGGCCAGTCGCGCCGCCCGGATAGGTGCGGAACAAGGATGGACCGACCACCGTCGTGCCTATCCCTATTTTCTGATGGGTCGGATGGAGCAGTTCGACAATCCGCAAAAAGCCTTGCGCGACTATGACACCGCCCTGCAATTCCTGCGCGCGACACCAAACACAGAAATTCATCAGGCGTATATCACGACCCAACTTGGAACTTATGCCTTGGCTCAAGGCAGCGGACCACAATTCCTGCCCGAATTGGACAAAGCCATCGACGTTATGACGCGCGCTGAAAACGCCTCGCAGCTGGCAACACTATTGCTGCTGAAATCCGAGGCTCTAAATCAGGCGGGACGCGCAACCGAAGCACGTTCCGTCAGGCTGGACAGTCTGGGGTGGGCACGCTACGGGTTTGGCTCGGAAACGGTGGTCCGGTCGCTGATGCAGGACGTTGCAGAGGCACCCGCGAATAACAGAGGCGGTTAACGCATGGTCGTAGTTCTGGGAATGGCATTACTGGGGGCGATCCTCGGAGCGATGGCCGCGCGCAAGCGTAACGGCAGTGGTGCGGACATGGCACAATACGCCGCGGGCTATGGTATCGCTTTTTCGCTGGTGGGCCTTATCCTGTCACTGATCATCGTCAGACTGATTTCGTAACCATGTTCCTGCCCTTCTTTGAGAACCTCCGCAAAGCCCGTATTCCAGTATCCCTGCGCGAATACCTGACCTTTCTGGAAGGCATGAAAAAGGGTCTGGCCACCTATGATGTCGAGGCGTTCTACTACCTCGCCCGTGTTTCGATGGTGAAGGACGAGCGCAATATCGACAAGTTCGACCAAGCCTTCGCCGCCAGCTTTAAGGGCTTGGAGGAAATCAGCTTTGATCAGGTGATCGAGGCCGTGGACATCCCCGCCGAATGGCTGGCCAAGATGGCCGAGAAACACCTGTCCGAAGAAGAAAAGGCCGAGATCGAGGCCATGGGCGGGTTCGAGAAACTGATGGAGACGCTGCAAGAGCGGCTCAAGGATCAGGAAGGCCGCCATCAGGGTGGCAACAAATGGATCGGCACTGCCGGAACCTCTCCGTTCGGGGCGTATGGCTATAACCCCGAGGGCGTGCGCATCGGCCAGAAGGAAAGCCGCCACCAGCGTGCGGTCAAGGTCTGGGACAAGCGCGAATTCAAAAACTTAGACGACACAGTTGAACTGGGCACCCGCAACATCAAGGTCGCCCTGAAACGCCTGCGCCGCTGGGCCCGCGAAGGCGCGGCGGACGAGCTGGATCTGGACGGCACCATCCGTGCCACCGCCGAACACGGCTATCTGGACGTCAAAACCCGCCCCGAGCGTCACAACGCGGTCAAAGTGCTTCTGTTTCTGGATGTGGGCGGATCAATGGACCCGCATATCAAGGTGGTCGAAGAGCTGTTCTCGGCCGCGCGGACCGAGTTCAAGCATTTGGAATATTACTATTTCCACAATTGCCTTTACGAAGGCGTCTGGCGCGACAATGCCCGTCGCTGGGATCAGCAAACGCCCACACACGAAGTGCTGCGCACCTACGGCCCTGATTACAAATGCATTTTCGTGGGCGACGCCTCCATGAGCCCCTATGAAATCGCCTATCCCGGCGGTGCCAATGAGCATTGGAACCAAGAGGCCGGGCAAGTCTGGCTGCAACGCGCCCGCGATCAGTGGAATTCAAACCTGTGGATCAACCCGGTGCCCGAGAAATACTGGGACTACACCCATTCCATCAGCATGATCCGCGAGATTTTCGAGGACCGCATGGTACCGATGACTCTGGCCGGGCTAGAGCAAGGAATGCGCGAACTGACGCGCTGAACCGGCTCTTAACTGCTTGTTGGCTCCCGGCCCGGCAATGCCAGCACTCGGGTCAGGGGTAAAGTCAGGCCCAGATAGGTTGACACCGCGCCCGAGTATTTTGGGACGTCGTCCAACTGATCTTCGACCCGCGTGCCGTAATAGATGTCGCAATCGACCTGTGGCAGTTCCATCTGCTGCGCCGTGCGGGCCGGAACCACCGACAGCGCGCCGAACAGGTAGGCCAGCATCGGATCGCCGCAGGATTTGCACAGACCGCGTGACAGAGGCGAAGGGCTTTTGGTGTGAATCCATTTGATGGTTGACGGATCAACAGGACGCGCCTGCCCCCGGCGCAGCAGCAAGGCATCCGCGTAGGGCGCCTGATAAACGGATTGGCATTTCGTGCAGTGGCAGCGGAAACGAACACGCGGCGCGGCTTTGACAATCACGTGAGTCTGGCCGCAGGTGCAGGAAGTCTGGATCTGTGTCATGCCGCAGGTTAAACACGCCACCCGCGACCGGTCAACGCGCCCTCACAGGCTGTTGCGCAGCGTCATTTTCCTGTTGCTTCGGCCTCTGCGCAGCCCCATATCTGATCTATGCTGCGCCTGACCCCGATCCTGTTGGCCATCGCCTATGCCGTCGTCATGTACCGGATTTCCGTGTGGCGTACCCATCGCGAATTGGACGCGAAATCGACCGAGTTGGCGGACCCTGCGCTGAAACGCATGACCGATCGTTTGGCGGCGGCGCTCGAGATCGAGCGGGTGCCGGTCTACATCTACGAAATCGACCCTGTAAATGGGTTGGCCGCGCCGGACGGGCGGATTTTCATCACGCGGGGGTTTTATCGCAAGTTCCGCGATGGCGACGTCTCGGCCGAGGAAATGGCCAGTGTGATCGCACATGAGCTGAGCCATGTGGCCTTGGGTCATGCGAGGCGGCGGATGATTGATTTCTCCGGTCAGAACGCGCTGCGGACGGCGTTGATGATGGTGTTGAACCGGTTCATTCCGTTTATCGGCGCGTGGATTGCGAATATGCTCGCGCATCTGCTGGCTTCGCGCTTGTCACGCGGCGATGAATATGAGGCGGATGAATATGCCGCCGCACTGCTGACCAAAGCGGGGATCGGAATAGGACCGCAGAAATCCCTGTTCCACAAGCTCGAAGAGCTGACCGAACAACGAGCCGGTGTCACGCCTGCTTGGTTGATGAGCCACCCCAAGACGGATGAGCGGATTGCGGCGCTGGAGGCGCTTGAACAGCGTTGGAGTGCGGGTGGATAGGTTGCGGCCGTGAGGGGCCAGCCCCTCACACACCCCGAGGTATTTTCAGCCAGATGAAGAGCGGATCGGGTTTAGGTGGTGAGGGCTTTGCCTAGGCGTGGGAGGCGGGCTTTTTTCATCAGTGCGCGCAGGGTCCATTGGTCGCCTGAGAGGCGGTTGGCCTCGGCTAGAACACGATTGGCAATGTCCGACAGGCCTTGCGGGTCGGCTTTCCAGAAGCCATGCAGCAGCGCGTCGGGGTCTTGGCGGATCAGGCCCTCCTCCGACAGGATGTTGCGGGGGAAATCCTTGGCGTTCATGGTGACGATCACATCTGATGACGAGGCTATGGCGGTGGCCAGCACATGAACATCAGCATCATCGGGCAGCCAGAGGCGCTGTTCCAGACCCGGTTGCGCCGCGCGTTCCGCCTTGGGCCACTGCGATTGCGTCAGGGCGATTTCGGCGCGGGCCTGTGCCTCGCCCGAAGGGCCCAGCTTGCGGGCGGCGCGGGCCCATTCTTCGAGAATGCGCGCCGACCATATGGGATCGAAATGACCTAGTTTTGCCGCGCCCAGCAGCATCTCTCGCATCACCGTGGGGTAGATGACGCAGGTATCCAGAACCGCCCTCACAGCCGGTAGAACACGGCTTTGAGGTAGCCACTTTCCGCCAGTTGCGGCAGTTGCGGGTGGTCTGGTCCGGCAGAACCCGTATGGATCAGTTGCGCCTGCCGCCCGGCCCGCCCGATCCCCCGCGATGAGGCGTCGCGGAAACGACCCAGATCGGCGGCATGGGAGCACGAGCACAGACCCAGATATCCGCCCGGTTTGACCAGCGGCGCGGCCAGACGCGCGATGCGTTCATAGGCGCGTAGGCCCGCGTCCAGTGCCAGTTTCGAGGGCGCAAAGGCAGGCGGGTCGCAGATCACTACGTCGAATTGCGCGCCCTCTTCGCCCAATTGGGTCAGCACATCGAAGGCATCGCCCTGCCGGGTTTGGAACCGGTCGGCACAGCCGGACGCCTGCGCGCCTTGGGCGGCTAATTCCAGCGCAGCGGCTGAGCCATCCACGGACAGTGCCTGCCCGGCTCCGCCAGCCAGCATCGCCAGACCGAACCCGCCCACATGGCTGAACACATCCAGCACCTGCGCGCCGGGTTGTACCAGCCGCGCCGCGAAGGCGTGGTTGGGGCGTTGGTCATAGAACAGCCCGGTTTTCTGGCCGCCGGTCAGGTCGGCCATATAGGTCGCGCCATTCATAGGCACCGGCAGCGGCGCATCGGGGGCCGTGCCGCGCAGGGTAAGGTTGGCATCGTCCAGCCCCTCAAGCCCGCGTGTCCGGCCCGAGGCATTTTTCAGCACCGTGGTCACGCCGGTCACCGCGACCAGCGCGTCGGTCAGAGTGTCCAGATGCGCCTCGGCCCATGCCGCATTGGGTTGGATGACGCAGGCGTCACCAAAGCGGTCGATGATGACGCCGGGAAAGCCGTCCGCCTCAGCATGGATCAGACGGTAATAAGGCGCGTCGAACAGGCGCTCGCGCATATCTAACGCGCGGCGCAGGCGGGTTTCGAACCACTCGGCGTTAAGTTCGGCATCCAGATCGCGGTCCAACACGCGGCACATGATCTTGGACTCGGGGTTTACTGCGACCAGCGCAATGGGCGCGCGGTTTTCGTCTTCCAACACCGCCAAAGCCCCCGCCGGAATTTTGCGGGTGCGGCGGTCGGTGACGATGTCATTGGCATAGACCCAAGGGAACCCGTGGCGCAGACCGCGCGCATTGGCTTTGGGTTTCAGGCGGATACGGGGGCGGTCGGAGGATTGGGTCATGCCGCTCCTCTTAGTGGCTCCGGCGCGCGGGGAAAAGCCCTAGCGATCGCGGGACCGCCAGCCGCCGCGGCGTTTGGGTTTTTGTGCTGCCTGCAATCCCTCGGTCAGCACCTGCGTCATCGGGTGATCCGCCTGCGCTGCGTAGACCGCGTGCAGATCGGTCAGCGCCTGCGTCTGGTCCCGATCCGCAGGCAGGCTGAGCGCCCAGTCCAGAAAGATGGTCCGGCATTCGGGCAATGTGATGCCCTCAATATTATAGGCCTCGCGGATCAGGCCCTTGTGGTCATTGGGGTCGTCACTGCGCGCCATGGGTATCCTCCGAAATCACGCGGCCGATGATCCCGGCGGCGGTGTCGTAACTGTCCTGCAGCGCGGCCTGGAGCTGTTCGACCTGTTCAAACCCGGTGGCCCGGCACAGGAAAGCGGTGCCACCTTCGCCGATCTTGTCGGCCTCGATCACCTTGCCCGACAGCAGCCGGGCCGCGCATTGCACCGACCAGCATAGATCATAGCAGCCCTTGAGCGTTTGCGCCTGCGCGACCTCCAGCAGCCCGGCAGCGACCGCACCGTCCAGCCCCGTATGCACATCGCGCTGCGGCAGACCGGACAGCAACGCGCCCGTCTCGGCCATCAGTTCGATATCCATCATGCGGCCTGCGCCGTTCTTGGCATCCCAGATACCGGCCGGAGATTTGGCAGCGGCAAGCCGCGTGCGCATCTCGGCCACTTCGCGCAGCACCTTCGCGGTATCGCGGGGACGGGTCAGGAACTCGGCGCGGAAGGTTTCGATATCCTGCGCCAGTTCAGCGGCCCCGGCCACCACACGGGCGCGGGTCAGGGCCAGGTGCTCCCACACCCAGGCCTCATTCTGCTGATAATTGGTAAAGCTGGCCCAACTGGTCGCCACCGGTCCCTGATTGCCCGAAGGGCGTAGGCGCATGTCGACCTCATAGAGCCGCCCCTGCGACATGGGCGCGGACAGGGCCGTGATCAGCGCCTGCGTGAACCGCGCGTAATAGGTGCGCGTGGCCAGCGGGCGCGGACCGTCGGACATGTCCTGATCCAGCGGGTCATAGATCACGATCATGTCCAGATCTGATTGCGAATTGATCCGCCCTGCCCCGATCGACCCCATGCCCAGCACCGCCGCCCCACGCCCCGGCGCGGGCCCGTGTTTGCGGGCGAATTGCCCGGCCACATGCGGCAAAAGCGCGGCGATCACGGCGCTGGCCAGATCGGCATAGTGCTGCCCGGCCTGCGCCCCGTCGATCAACCCGCGCAAGTGGTGGACGCCAATGCGGAAATGCCATTCCTTGCACCAGCGACGGGCGAAATCCAGCTGCGTCTCGTAATCCGCCTCTTGCGCCAGCGCCTGCTCCAGATCGGCCCGCAACACCGCTTGCCCGGGCCAGTCGTCAAAGAAACTGCCGCCAATCACCGCATCAAAGACTGAGGCATTGCGCGACAAATGTCCCGCCAGCGCATGAGACGTGCCAACAATATCCACCAGCAGGTCGATCAGATGGGGGTTGGCCTCGAACAGAGAAAACAGTTGCACACCTGCAGGCAAGCCCGACAGGAACCCATCGAGCGCCAGCAGCGCTTCGTCCGGTTTCGCGGTTTTGGCCAGACGCGACAGCAGTTCCGGTTTCAGCCGCTCGAATATACGCGCGCCCCGTTGCGAGCGCAGCGCTGGATAGGTCGGCCAGCGCGCCATGACGCCTTCGTCAAAGGTGACCTCGGGGGTCGGCGCGGGGGCTACTGCTCCGGGCGCGAAGAACCCTTCGGTCAGTTCATGCACCTCGGTCAGGCGGCGGGTGAGGTCAAAGGTTAGATCTTCGCTGTCCATCCCCATCAGGCAGGCGACGCGCGCGATCCCTTCCTCTGATTGCGGCACCTTATGGGTCTGGGCGTCGTGGATCATCTGGATGCGGTGTTCAACCTCGCGATGGGCGCGGTAATGATCGGTCAGTTTGTCGGCGACCTCCTGCGGCACCCAGCTTTTTTCGGCCAGCGCAGCCAGCCCTGGCACTGTGCCTCGGACGCGCAGATCGGGGTCACGCCCCCCAGCGATCAACTGGCGGGTCTGGGTGAAGAACTCAATCTCACGAATGCCGCCCTGCCCCAGCTTCATGTCGTGGCCCGGAATGGTCAGCGCACCGCCGGTTCCTTTGTTTTCGCGGATGCGCAGGCGCATGTCATGGGCGTCCTGAATGGCCGCAAAATCCAGATGCCGCCGCCAGACAAAGGGGCGCAGCGTGTCCAGAAACCGCTGCCCCGCCGCGATGTCCCCTGCACAGGGGCGCGCTTTGATATAGGCGGCACGCTCCCACGTGCGGCCGAGGCTTTCGTAATACCGCTCGGCGGCCTCTGCCGCTATGCAAACAGGCGTCACGCCCGGATCGGGGCGCAGACGCAAATCCGTGCGGAACACATAACCATCAGCGGTTTTATCGCTAAGCGTGGCGCAGAAGTTCCGCGTGGCACGCACCATGCCATGACGCGCCTCGTAGAAATCATCCGGGTCAAACCGAGTTTCGTCGAACAACACGATCAGGTCGATATCCGAGCTGTAATTCAGCTCATGCGCGCCCATCTTGCCCATGGCCAGAATAATCATCCCAGCGGCGGTCTCAACGTCGTCCTCGGTCATGCCCGGCAGTTTGCCGCGCCGGATCAGCGCCGCGATCTCGGCCTTAGCGGCCACATCAGCCGCCTGCGCACCGAAATCCGTCAGCGCCGCCGTGACTTTCTCTAGCCGCCACGCCCCCGCCACATCGGCCAGTGCGGTCAGCAACGCCATCCGCCGTTTGCCTCTCCGCAAACCGGGCTTCAGTTGATCCGGCGGCAGCGTGCGGGCGGCGGCCATCACTTCGGCCAGCGCCTGATCCGGCTGCTGCAAGGCCCCGGCCAGCCAGTCTTTTTCCCGCTCGATCAACCCTTTGAGATACGGGCTAGAGCCCGCGACACCCGCGATCAGATCAGCCTGTTCCGGCGTCAGATCCGCAACCAGTCCCCGTGTTTCTTCACCCAACGCGGGATCGAAAGGGCGTGGCATTCGGTGGATCGTCAGAGCGGACATGATGGGGCCTCCGGCGTGTTACTGCCCCCAAATGGCCTGATTTCAAAGGCTTGCACAAGTCCTATCTGCATCTCTGCGACACCCCCGCAAAGTCAATGTAAAACATTTTTACATATACCCCTTGCAACCTGCCGCCCAACTCCCATCTATTCAATGTGAAGGCAATTTACATCAACCCCGGAGACCAAAATGACCGCACTATCCGACCCCGCCGTCCCTTCAAATCCGGGATGGCTGCACCGTATCGAGGCCTGGCTGGACGACAAGGGCAAAGGCGCCTGGATTGCCGCCATGGTCCTAGGTTTCATCTTTTTCTGGCCTGTGGGCCTGGCCCTTCTGGCCTATATGATCTGGAGCAAACGCATGTTCAGCAAATCCTGCAGCCGTCGCACGTCCTGGAACAGCCACATGAGCGCGATGAAACCGTCGGGCAACAACGCCTTTGATGCCTATAAGGCCGACACCCTGGCCCGGCTCGAGCGCGAACAACAGGATTTCGAAGCCTTCCTGCGCCGCCTGCGCGATGCCAAAGACAAGGCCGAGTTCGATCAGTTCATGGACGAACGCGCCCGTGATAACCACGATGCAGACGAAAGCGACGCACGCGCCTGATCTGATCCTTGCCCTGCCCCGGTTTTCGGGACAGGGTGAACCCATTCAACGACGCGGATATCCCTATATGACTCATCTACCAGATCCAGATCGCCAACCGGAATTCTATCAATCGGTGGCGACCAAGCGCTTTGTTGCCTGGCTGTTCGATATCGCGCTGATATCGCTGCTTTGTATTGTGCCGGTCTTTCTAACTTTTTTTGCCGGACTGTTCTTTTTGCCTCTGATCTACGCCGTCATCAGCTTTGTCTACCGTGTCGTCACGATTGCGAACGGGTCGGCCACTTTGGGCATGCGTTTTATGGGAATCGAACTGCGCGATGCATTCGGCGCACGGATGGACCTGGGCAAGGCTATCGCCCATACAGCGGGATATTTCGTCAGCATGGCGATCTTTGTGGTGCAGGTCATCTCGGTCATCATGATGCTGACCAGTTCCCGCGGACAGGGCCTGACGGATTCCTTCCTTGGAACGGTGATGATCAACCAGCGCGCGTAATAGTAACCCTGTCGCGTGAATCACTTGGCGGCTCCGGGATCGATTGCTATCATCCCGGTCAGGAAACACGGGACTTTCATGCGACACACGCTGCCTATCGCGCCACAATTCTATGTGACGGCCCCACAGCCTTGCCCTTATCTTGAGGGCAGGATGGAGCGGAAGCTGTTCACAGCCCTACAGGGCGAAGGGGCGGATCAACTGAATAACTCTTTGTCGCAACAAGGGTTCCGGCGCTCGCAAAACGTCCTGTACCGGCCGTCATGTGCCGATTGCGCCGCTTGTCTGTCAGCGCGTATCGACGTATCCGCGTTTGCCCCCAGCAAAAGCCAAAAGCGCGCGGTCAAGCGAAACGCGTACCTGCAGCGCAAGGCCAATTCGCCTTGGGCCACCGATGAACAGTACGAGCTGTTTCGCCGCTATCTGGATACCCGCCATGCCGATGGAGGTATGGCCGATATGGACGTGTTCGAATTCGCCGCAATGATCGAGGAAACTCCGATCCGCAGCCGCGTTGTTGAATATGCGGACCCCGACACCGATGACCTGATCGCCGTTAGTCTGACCGATGTTCTGGATGACGGGCTTAGCATGGTCTACTCGTTCTATGACCCGCATCAACCGCGGAATTCCTTGGGCACCTATATGATCCTCGATCATATCGACATCGCACGCGAGGCCGGGCTGCCCTATGTTTATCTTGGATATTGGGTCCCTGGCAGCCCCAAGATGGGATATAAGGCCCGGTTTTCGGGGTTAGAGGCATATATTCAGGGTGAATGGGTCAAGGTCGGAAACCCGGATGATCTTGCAGGATCGGGCCACCACCCTCTGTCCACCGCTCCGATTGCCGAACAAGTGGCGAATATCCAATTGCCTGACCGACACCCGACCAAAGGCTGAAGTCCCATGCGTCAGAGCCTGCATGCGGTGACCCTCGTGGTGCCAGACTACGATGCTGCAATTTCATTTTACACGCAAACCCTGAGCTTCACGCTCGAGCAGGACATTGATTTGGGTGATGGTAAGCGTTGGGTGCGCGTGGCCCCTCCGAACGCGCCCGAGGGGTCTTTGCTGCTGGCCAAAGCGGCTGACGTCGATCAAAACAAGGCCATAGGCAACCAAACCGGCGGACGTGTCGGCTTTTTTCTGGCGACGGATGATTTTCACCGCGACCATGCGGCCATGACGGCAGCTGGCGTAACGTTCGAGGAAACCCCGCGTCATGAACCTTATGGAACCGTCGCGGTCTGGCGTGACCCGTTTGGAAATCGCTGGGACTTGATCGAGTTCAGCTAGCGCTTGTTCCAGCATATTGACTGTCTCGGGGCCGATCCCTCAGAAAAGATGAAGAATTATTAATCATCTAAATGGCGACTTCCCAACGCCCAGCGATTGAATCCTTACCCTACGTCACCAAGTACTCCTGATCCTCAGCCGTTCGGCCCCGTTTAGATCCGGGCGGCTGGGCTTCAATGACACAGCCCGTGATGCAACAGGTTCCCGACCTGCGGGTTTGGCTTTGGGAAAGGGAGACGGACAATGACCCATGCTATGCGACGGCTGCTTGCGGCCAACCTGACGACGCAAATTCTGACGGCCCTTGCGCTTGGTTCAGCCCTTGGACTGGCCCTGAACTATTGGCACATCCCGTTCCTTCAGGAGCACGTGGTCAACGGCCTGTTCACCATGGTCGGTCAGATGTTCCTGAACGCGCTGCAGATGCTGGTCGTGCCGCTGGTGGTGTTTTCCCTACTGTGCGGCGTGATTGGGATTGGTGATCTCAAAGTCTTGGGGCGTGTCGGAGGGCTGACCTTTGTGACCTATCTGGCGACCACGGCGCTGGCGGTGATGACGGCGCTTGTGTTTGCCAACATCATCAACCCCGGCATGGGTTTCGACGGTCTGCATATGGCCAGCGCGGATGTGTCCGTCGCAACGCAGGATACCGCGTGGCAGATACTGGCAAACATCATCCCCAAGAACCCGGTTCAGGCGCTAGCCAATGGCGAAATGCTGCAAATCATCTTCTACGTGATCGTTGTTGGTATCGCCGTACTAATGATCGGAAGCCGCGCCAAACCCTTTGTCGAGGGCTGTACCTTCATGAACGAACTGGCGATGAAAATCGTCGAGATCGTGATGGCCTTCGCTCCGATCGGCGTCTTCTGCCTGATTGCCAAGACATTTGCGCTGGAAGGGTTCGGCCTGTTTGCCCCCGTCATCGGATATCTGGCGACCATCAGCCTGACGCTTGTCTTCCACCTTTGCGTGACGTTGATGGTGCTGCTTTATGCCTGCACCGGCCTCAGCCCACGCGCGTTTCTGCGCAAGATGCGTTCGGCGCAGGTGTTTGCCTTCTCGACCTCAAGCTCGAACGCGACGATCCCGGCCTCGATGCAATGCGTGACGCAGCGCATCGGTGTAGACCGCTCGGTTGCCTCGTTCGGCATTCCGTTGGGCGCGACGATCAACATGGACGGCACCGCGATCATGCATGGCGTGGCGACGGTGTTTCTGGCCAATGCCTATGGGATTGATCTGGGCCTTGGTGGATCCATGACAATCATCTCGATCTCGGTTCTTGCCTCAATCGGCACTGCCGGAGTGCCTGGCGTTGGGATTGTGATGCTGGCCATGGTGTTGAATCAACTGGGAATGCCGCTGGACGGGATCGCCATCATCCTCGCCGTTGACCGGATCATCGACATGATGCGGACGGTGGTGAACATCACCGGAGACGCGGTTGTCACCACGATTGTCGCGCAGCGTGTCGGCAAGCTGGACAGGGCGGTATTCAATGACCCCGACGCAGGGACTCTGACCCCCGCCACGCTGGATATCGACCACGAGTCTGAGACTGCTTTTGCAAAACTGACGCATCCCAAAGCAAAAGCCTGAACAAAAAAAGACCGGAGGCCACAGGGCCTCCGGTCTGTTATTCTAATGTCGGCCTGATCAATTCGGGATCAGATCCGGCACGATGGTCACGATGGACGGGAAGAACCAAAGGATACCAATCCCGACTACCTGGATCAGTACGAATGGAATGATCCCGCGATAGATATGACCTGTTGTGACCTCTTTAGGCGCAACGCCCCTTAGGTAGAACAGCGCGAACCCGAAAGGTGGCGTAAGGAACGAGGTTTGCAGGTTCACCGCCACCATGATCGTCACCCATTTCGGATCGAACGACCCGCCATAGATCACCGGGCCCACGATGGGGATCACGATGTAGATGATCTCGAGGAAATCCAGCACAAAGCCCAGAATGAACAGTACCAGCATCACGATCAGGAAGACCGTGAACTCGTTGTCAAAACTGCGCAGGAACTGCTGGATATAGTGCTCACCCCCGAACGAGATCACCACAAGGTTCAGCAACTGCGAGCCGATCAGGATGGTGAAGACCATCGAGGTCACCTTGGCCGTCTCACGCACCACGGGCGTCAGAACCCCGCTGGTAAACAAGACCCAGCAACCAAACAGCAAGCCAAACAGGGCAAACAGATAGGCGCCATAGGCCACGATGAAGGCAATCCAGGTCTCGACGCTGACATCGCTTTGGTTGATGCGCAGGTCAAAGTTCACACCCATCAGCAAGGCCACGATCACGGCCAAAGTCGCCCAAATGATCACCTTGGCCGAGCGGCCCTGATCCTGCAGCTTGCGGTACGCGGCCAACATGATCGCCCCGCCTGCCCCCAGCGCCGCAGCGGGCGTCGGGTTGGTCACACCACCAAGGATCGAGCCCAAAACCGCGATGATCAGAACCAGCGGCGGGAAGACCACGCGGATCAGATCATTGGTCGCGCAGCGCGCAGCGGCCTCTTTGCAGCCATAGATGGCCAGCGCAAACGGCACCGCCAGCAGCATGAAGGTCGCACCGGAAGACGTAGTCGGCGCAATGAGCAGGACATCGACCAGCAGCATCAGCAACAAGCCGATTGCCCCTACGATCAGCGGCTGCGTCGGCTTCGATGGCGCAATGCCGCGACCCATGACCAGCGTCAGACCCAGCAACACGACCATGACAGCCACACCCGTGCCGATCGGCGCGGCAGCAGCAATCTTGGCTTGTTGCGCAGCAACCAGTTCTTCTTCGGTCAAGCGGGTCGATTCGGCGGCACCACCTGCGGCATCGATGGCCTCTTGCTCGGCCACCGCCTCATCCCAGGCCGATTGGCCATGCAGTTCGATCATCGAGGCTTTGCACTGCTCGGACACATTCGTGCGCAGCGACGCGCCCTCACCGATATCCGAGAAGGCCGAGACACTGATGTTCTGGCTTCCGACAACACCAGCACTGCTCAGAACCATCATACCCACGATCAGCGCAACCGGTGCACCCAGCAACCAGGTCAGACCTTCGGCACGGGTGATCGGCTCACCACTACCGCCTGACATTTCAACGGCCGGGGCCTTCTCCGGATTCAGCAACGCATAGCCAAAGGCATAAAGCGCATAAAGCAGCGCCAGCATGATCCCCGGCAGCAAGGCAGCCTGAAACAATGTCCCAACCGAGACAACGGCGGGCTCACCCAGATAGGTCAGCGCGTCGGTACATCCCGCATCCTGCGCGCGTGTTTCCTGCGCGGTGGAATAGAGATCCCCCGCCAGTGTCCCCAACAGAACGATCACGATCGAGGGTGGGATGATCTGCCCCAATGTGCCCGAGGCCGCGATCACACCAGTCGCCAGTTCCGGCGAGTAGTTGTTGCGCAGCATGGTTGGCAGCGCCAGCAGGCCCATCGTCACCACGGTCGCGCCCACGATCCCGGTCGAGGCCGCAAGAAACGCCCCCACGACCACAATCGACACGGCCAGACCACCGGGCAGAGGGCCAAAGACACGTGCCATCGTGGTCAGCAGATCGTTAGCGATCTTCGAGCGTTCCAGTGTGATGCCCATAAGGACGAACATCAGCACCGCCAGCAGGGTCTCAATCGACTGACCAGCCAGCACGCGTTCGTTCATACGGTTCACGATGAAGGACACGTTGCGGTCCAGCGCGGTTTCCCAGCCCTGCACAAAGACCGGCTCGGCGATCCTTGGTAAATCCGGGAAGCGGAACACCGACACCGTGTCAGGTTTGACGCCCGAATTCACGAGGTCCCGGTAGGCTTGGGAACTGGTATCAATCGCCTGATGTATCAGCAGTCCGGCACTGTCCAGCGCCGCGATGATCCCGAAGGAAATGATCCCTGCCCCACCGATGGCGAACGCCACCGGGAAACCGGATAGGATGCCTCCGAAAAGGCAGAAGAATACGATAATGAGGCCAATCTCGACGCCATCAAGTCCGAATAACATAGTCTGGGTCTCCGTCCCTAATGTGCGCCTTCGTAGGCTTCTTCACCCTCACCAAGGCTGTCCTTGTCGAGGTGTTTTCCGATGCTCTCGGACCCTTCCGAGTATTCCAGGAACGAGCGGTAGAGGAATGCGATGGCGTGCAGGAACACCATGGCCGCAAAAGCCACCAGCAGGATCTTGAACAGGAAGTAGGCGTTAAACCCGTTGGGGCTGAAACCGATGGTTTCCACGTTCCAGCGCAGCGCGCGAGACTTGGCAATCAGGCGATCCAACGCATCACTGGCCGAGGGTTTCGGCACGATCAGGTGCCGCCACATGAAGTACCAGCCATACATCCAGGTCAGCACGGCCATCGGCATCATGAACAGAATTGCACCACACATGTCGACTACGCGTTTCGCCCGGTGGCTGATCCCGGCATAGATCAGGTCAACGCGCACATGCCCGCCCTGCACGAACGTATAGGTACAGCACAGGCAGACCACCATGGCGTTGTATAGTTTAAGTTCTTCCGCGAACCAACTGATATCCTGAGTGAATGGGATACCAAGACCAAAGGACATATCAGGGCGGGTGAACACACGCTGCATGAAAACGATGACAATCTGCTGGATGACCATCAGCAAACCGGCCCATGCAAAGAACCGGCCAGTGGTGTTCGCAAAGCCCTCAAGAACCCGCACCATCCCCCACATGAAATTGCGGTGGTACAGGCCGACGGCGGTCAGAACCAGAAAGAAGGTGAAGATCACAAAGAAAAACTCGACCGAGCCACCGTAGTAGACAAAGCGCATGATCGACGCCTTGTCTGACCAGTCCAGCCAGAGTTGCGGATGCGTGATGGCGTATCCGAAATTATAGAAGGCTTCGGCAATGTTCTGGATGAACCATACAAGTCCATTCCACAGGGCGCCGAAGAACGAGATACCGTTTTCGTCCTGCATGTTGTCCCCAGGTCGCGTCAGTTGCACCTATGATGCGCGGCTGTCCGAACCGCGCTGTTGCAACGGGAAAGGCTTCCCCACGCGTGGTGGGGAAACCGTTTGGTCGAAGAAACGCTGCTTAGCCGCGAACGCGGTCGCGCTGGGTGGTGTAGGCACCCGACGACAGGTTGTTCCATGCCGAAGACGCTGCCATCGACGACATTGCGCTGTCGTGGATTTTCTTGAACAGCTCGTCGCCCATGTTTTCGTCCAGAACTTCCTGGCTGGCCTGACCGAAGGCATCCCAGACGCTGTCGGGGAATTCCAGAACCTTCACGCCACCCGACTGCAGGCGCTGCAGCGCCGCGCCGTTGTTGGCCAGGAATTGCGCCAGGTTCCACTGGTGTGCTTCACCAGCCGCGATCTCGATGATCTTCTGCTGTGCAGGTGTCAGTTCGTCGAACACGTCGCGGTTCGTTGCCAGCGACAGACCTGCGCCCGGCTCGTGGAAGCCCGCAGTGTAGTATGTCTTGGTAATTTCCTGGAAACCGGCTTTTTCGTCCGCCCAGGGGCCAATCCACTCGGTGCCGTCAATCGCACCCGAGGACAGCGCCTGGTACACTTCCGAGCCCGGAATGTTTTGAACCGATGCGCCCAGTTTGCCCAGTGCCTGACCACCCAGACCCGGCATGCGGAATTTCAGACCCTGGAAATCCTCGGGGCCGTTGATCTCTTTCGAGTACCAGCCGCCCGCCTGCGCACCGGTGTTCCCGGCCAGGAAGGATTTCAGGCCGAAGATTTCGCCCAGCTCGTCATGCAGCTCCATGCCGCCATCGTGGTAGTACCAGTTCACCAGTTCCTGCGCAGTCATGCCGAACGGTACAGCGGTGAAGAATGCGTAGCCCGGGTGCTGACCCACAAAGTAATAATCGGCCGCGTGGTACATGTCGGCCTGACCGGACGAAACGGCGTCAAACACCTCGAACGCACCAACCAGCTCGCCCGCAGCTTTGATTTCAACCGTCAGGTCGCCATCGGACATCGCAGTGATGCTGTCGGCGCAACGCTGTGCGCTGTCAAAAACGCCCGCCAGACCGCGACCCCACGAGGTCACCATGGTCAGAGTGCGCTTGCCCTGTGCATAAGCCGGTGCTGCCAGCGTGGTGGCCGCTGCAGCCGAGCCGCCCAGAGCAGATGTTTTTAGAAATGAACGACGATCCATATGAGTGTTCCTCCCCTACATAGTCAAATTCCCCGAGCGCTGTCGGGGCAGTCGTTTTCAGTGCGCGCCAGCCTAATGACAGGAATTTGAATGTGAATACCTACTACTACGTAGGTAAGCCGGTTTTTCTGCGGCGAGGCGTTGAAATTGCGGAAACGTCCAGTGTTTTCCGCTCGCGAACGATAGAAAAAACCGGTCGCGAGCAAAGATTTTGCATTTTCCCGCGCGCTTGCGTATCGATTCGTCCATGAAAGGATTTCGCAACCTGATCTCGCTGACCTATGGCCAGAAACTGTCACTTGTGGCAGCTATCCCGCTATTGGTGGCCGTAGCGGCAATTGCGTTCTTTGTTACACAGGAAGCCCGCGCCACGGCCGAGCGCGAAATTCAGGCACTGGAACGTCGCCTGATCGAAGCCAAGAAGGAAGAACTGCGCAACTACGTCACTCAGGCACGCAACGGGTTTGCCTATATCTATGGCCGCGCCACGCCCGACGACAAGGTCGCGCAGAATCTTGTGACGCAGATCCTGTCGGCGATGATCTACGGCAAGGACGGATTCTTCTTCGTCTATGACTATGACGGCAACAACCTTGTCAGCCCGCGTCAGACGCAATTCATCAACCGCAACTGGGAAGGGCTGACCGACAGCGATGGCACCCCTGTCGTGGATGAGTTCATTCGCCTCGCCCGTCAGGGGGCAGGATGGCACAGCTTTATGTGGCAAAAGCCCTCGACCGGGGAAGAGGCGCAGATGATCGCCTATGTGGTCGGCCTGCAGGACTGGCGCTGGGCCGTGGGAACCGGCGTTTTCATCGACGATATCGTAGCAACCGTCGCCAATGCCCGTGCCGAGGTCGAGGCCCGTGTGCAGCGCACCTTTGGATACATCGGCGCTATCGTTCTGGCGGCTGTTCTGATCGTTTTCACATCGGGGATGCTGCTGAACGTTCGCGAGCGCAGGTTGGCCGACGCAAAGCTGAAAGAGCTGACACAACGCGTTTTCGATGCACAAGAGGAAGAGCGCGGCCGCGTGGCGCGCGAATTGCATGACGGGATCAGCCAGATCCTTGTGGGCGTGCGCTATGCGTTGGATAATGCCCGCAGGCGGTTGGAACGTGGCGATGATGCGGGCGCGCGTGACCCTTTGGGCAAGGGCATCGACCATCTGGGATCTGCCATCACCGAAGTTCGTCGCATAAGCCGCGACCTGCGTCCCGGCGTTTTGGACGACCTCGGGCTTGGCCCTGCCCTCAAAGCATTGACCGATGACTTTAGGGACCGCACCGGAATCGACACCGAGTTCTCAACGGTTGTCTTCCGCAACCGTCTGGATCAGGACAGCAAGATTGCGCTCTACCGTATCGCGCAAGAGGCCCTGACCAATATCGAACGCCATTCCGGCGCAACTCGTGTTACGATAGACCTGCGCGGCCACAAAAAGGGCGCAACCATGCGGATCACCGACAACGGCCGCGGACTGCGCAGTGCACCCGGCGACGGCAGTACGGGGATCGGGCTGCGAAACATGCAGGAGCGTATCGAACAGCTTGACGGATCGCTGCGTATTCTGTCATCACGCGGCCCACGCAGCGGCACGGTGATCGAGGTCAGCCTGCCTCTCAGCCATTTGCTGCCGCCGCAGGAAGACGCCACGCCCAACCGAAAGGCCGGTACATGAGCGACGCCACAATCCGTGTCCTTATCGTAGACGACCACCCGATGGTCGCCGAAGGGATACAGTCGATCCTCGAAAGCTACGACGAAATCACTGTTGTCGGAACGCTCAGCAGCGGGCAAGACGCCGTAGATCAGGTCGCTACTCTGGCACCTGATGTGATCTTGATGGATTTGAACATGCCCGGAATGGGCGGCCTCAGCGCGACCGAGATCATTCTGGAGCGCCTGCCTCAAACCCGCGTTCTGGTCCTGTCCATGCACGACAGCCCTGAATACATTTCAACGGCCCTCAGTCACGGGGCCAAGGGATATGTCCTAAAGGATGTTCCGACGGACGAGATCAAGAAGGCCATAGATGCCGTTATGCAAGGCGAGCAATACCTGTGCACCGGGGCCAGCGGATCGCTGGAACCCAAAAGCGGTGGTGCGCGCGAGGCCCTGACGGGTCGGGAACAGACTATTCTGCTGGAGCTGGCGCAGGGAAAATCCAACAAAGAAGTAGCCCAAACGTTGGACATCTCGGTCCGCACGGTCGAGACCCACCGCAAGAACATCAAACGCAAACTGGGAATTTCTTCGACCGCCGGTCTGACTCGCTATGCGCTCGAGCATGGAGTCTTGCAGGGCACCAGCCCCGGTTTCTGACCGCAGCGCGGCACGCGCTGCCCGGCCCAACCGGCGGAGATGCGCCGCAGGCGCATTGACAACGGGCGGGAGCACTCAGCCCCGTGGCCTGATGTACTGACCGAAAAAGACCAGCGTTCCATCTTCATCAATGACGTGAAACTCGCGCTGCTGATAAGGTTGGTCAAATGGTGGCCGCACGCGCCCCTCGGGCAAACTCTCCAACCCCGCGCGCAAGGTTTCATACAGCGCGTCAACATCATCCACGTCTATGTAGAACGATTGCTCATCGCCTAACTGCCGCCCGTCTTCTCGCGGTGGACATTCCAGCAAACGAATGGCCACTGGGCCAAGCGACAGAAACGCATAATTGTCTTGCCGAAACCCGCAAGCAAACCCAAGACGGTCGCAATAGAAGTCTATCTGCTTTAGCAACGAAGAGCACAATACAAATGGGGTGAGCTGCAATATTTCAGGCATACGCGCCTCCGGTGGCAAATCTTTCTCACGCGCAGGCTACCACGTTTCAATCCAGCAATGGATCGTTTCTCAGCCCCTCCCGATCATGGTGATGTTGTAGCACCCGACCATAAAGCTGCTTGGTTCGCTCAACGCTGCCACACATCCCTTCGGCTTCGGCGAATGAGAAAATGCCGACGTAACGGCTGCGCGGCCCTTTCACAGGGGCCACCCGGTGCAACGCGTATCGCCCACGGAATATCTGCAGATCGCCGGGAAGCAGTTCCAATTCACGGACCCTTGCCCTGCTACCGTCAAGAATCGAAGCGACCGATTCAAACTGCTCGTCCTCGGCGGTTCGAAGGTTCGGGACGTATTCGAACGCACCGCCTGCCTCACCATTTTGAATGGCCAGTGTGACCGTGTAGTTGTTGGTGTCGAAATGCCATGGAAAACCCTGCCCCTCCTCCACAACGTTGATGATCACATCCGCCAACGGGTCATCGTAGCGAAAGAACTTGTCTTCCGGTTCATTCAGCGCCGCCCGGATAAAAGGCAAAAAAGGTTCAGACTCATAAATACGCCTCAGCGGCCCGGAATTCGGGAAATTATCCGCAGGCACAAACGCGTTCGAACGATCATAAAACTGCCGCACCGGGTGGCCTCTTTCCAGCGTAGGATCGTCCTGCGTGAAATAGGCGTTCGTCCGGTTAAACGAGCGATGGGCGTGACCTGCGACACGCTCAGCCTCTTGCAACAGCGACGCGACACCTTCGGCATGAACGAACCCCGGCATGACGGCGCAGCCATCCTGATCCAGTTCTTTTCGCAGATCGTTGATTAACTGCTCATATGCCCGCGAGTCCGGACAATCTATCGGATACCGTCCCAGATCAATCAGATCATGCAGCATAGCCTGCCTCCGTTGCCAGCAAAGGTCTGGATCAGGTTGCCTCAGCTTTGAGCCGCAATCATGCTCGTTTCGGACATCCTCGTGACGCTTTTGAGCACGAGCGAAACAGGCGAATGCAGGGAATCAGCGCCCCTATTTCGCAAAAATTCCAGGCATGCGGCAATCTGCGCAATAAAATGTCGCAAAATTCACTGCCTGAGATAGAAAATTGGTGCGATTGCCTGTTGACGCCCCGTCGCGCCGCCCATAATGTCCCTGCACGCAAAAAAGGAGCCTCTGGCGATGAAAGCGCTAGTCGTAATCGTAGGAAACACGCGCATGGGCCGGTGACGGTAAACCATAATCCAACCCATGCGCCTCCGAAAATCTCGGGGGCTTTTTTTTGGCAAAACGCAAGACACATGTCGCGAACGGAGCAAAGCAGATGACACGTGAGATGACCGGCGCAAAGATGGTGGTTCAGGCCCTCAAGGATCAGGGCGTGGACACGGTATTCGGATACCCCGGCGGCGCCGTGCTACCGATCTATGATGAGATTTTTCTGCAAAACGACATTCGCCACATTCTGGTGCGTCACGAACAGGGGGCCGTGCACGCCGCCGAAGGCTATGCGCGGTCGACCGGCAAGCCCGGCGTTGCGCTTGTGACCTCAGGCCCCGGTGCCACCAACGCGGTGACCGGCCTGACAGATGCGTTGCTGGATTCAATCCCGATCGTGGTTCTGACCGGTCAGGTTCCGACCTTCATGATCGGTTCGGACGCGTTCCAAGAGGCTGACACCGTTGGCATCACCCGCCCCTGCACCAAGCATAACTGGCTGGTGAAGGACACGGACTCGCTGGCCGAGACCATGCACGAGGCGTTCCACGTCGCCACCTCGGGTCGCCCCGGTCCGGTGCTGATCGACATCCCCAAGGATGTGCAGTTCGCCTCGGGCGAATATACCGGGCCGAAACCCTCGACCTCGCATTACCAACCGGTTCTGAAAGGCGATCTGGAAGAGATCACCGAGCTGGTTGCCGCGATTGAGACGGCGAAAAAGCCCGTCTTCTACACCGGTGGTGGCGTAATCAATTCGGGCCCCGCGGCCAGCCAGTTGCTGCGCGAGCTTGTGGATGCGACCGGCTTTCCAATCACCTCGACCCTGATGGGTCTGGGCTCTTATCCGGCCTCGGGCAAGAACTGGTTGGGTATGCTGGGAATGCACGGCCTGTATGAGGCCAACCTTGCGATGCATGACTGTGACCTGATGATCAATATCGGCGCGCGGTTTGACGACCGGATCACCGGGCGGATTGATGCGTTCTCGCCGAATTCGAAAAAGGCGCATATCGACATTGATCCCTCGTCGATCAACAAAGTGATACGTGTAGACATCCCGATTGTCGGCGACGTGGCGCATGTGCTGGAAGATATCCTCAAAGTCTGGAAAGCGCGTGGGCGCAAAACGGATGCAGCTGCGGTTGCCAAGTGGCAGGAACAGATCAGCGACTGGCGCAAGGTCAATTGTCTGGCCTACACCAACAGCGAAAAGACGATCAAACCGCAATATGCGCTGCAACGTCTTGAAGAGCTGACTAAAAACCACGACCGCTATATCACGACCGAGGTCGGCCAGCATCAGATGTGGGCCGCGCAGTACCTCGGGTTCGAAGACCCCAACCGCTGGATGACATCGGGCGGTCTGGGCACCATGGGCTACGGCACCCCGGCCTCGATCGGTGTGCAGATGGCCCACCCGGATGCGCTGGTGATCAACGTTGCGGGCGAAGCGTCATGGCTGATGAACATGCAGGAAATGGGCACCGCCGTTCAGTACCGCCTGCCCGTGAAGCAGTTCATCCTGAACAACGAACGTCTGGGCATGGTACGCCAGTGGCAGGAATTGCTGCATGGCGAGCGGTACTCGCATTCGTGGTCCGAGGCCCTGCCCGATTTCGTCAAGCTCGCTGAGGCGTTCGGGGCCAAAGGCATCCTGTGTTCCGACCCCGCCGATCTGGATGATGCGATCATGGAGATGATCAACTATGACGGCCCGGTGATCTTTGACTGTCTGGTTGAAAAGCACGAAAACTGCTTCCCCATGATCCCGTCGGGCAAGGCCCATAACGAAATGCTGCTGGGCGAGGCCGAGACGCAGGGCGTGATCGACTCCAAAGGTTCGGTTCTGGTTTAACAAAATTCGTCGAATTTTGTCGGGCGCTCCGGTGCCCGGCTTTTGCAGAATGATGAAAGGGACGTAAATGTCTGCCCTACATATCAAAAAAGGCTCTACCCGCCATTCCGCTTACAACCTACGGCCGACCTTCTCGGACGTGCAGGAACGTCATACAATCGCGGTTCTGGTCGAAAACGAACCCGGTGTACTGGCCCGCGTGATCGGCCTGTTTTCGGGTCGCGGTTATAACATCGAAAGCCTGACTGTGGCCGAGGTGGACCACACTGGTCACCTGAGCCGCATCACCATCGTCACCACCGGAACCCCGCAGGTGATCGAGCAGATCAAGGCGCAGCTGGGCCGCATCGTGCCCGTGCATGAGGTGCATGACCTGACGGTCGAGGGCCCATCGGTCGAGCGGGAACTGGCGATCATCAAAGTCGTCGGCGAAGGCGACAAGCGGGTGGAAGCGCTGCGTCTGGCAGATATTTTCCGTGCCAATGTGGTCGACAGCACCTTGAATTCATTCATCTTTGAGATCACCGGTGCGCCGGACAAGATCGACGCCTTTGCCGATCTGATGCGTCCGTTGGGTTTGATCGAGATCGCCCGCACAGGTGTCGCCGCACTGCTGCGCGGCGACTGAATATTCTGTCCCGTCCACTGCGCTTACGTAGCGGACGGGACAACTCGGGTTTGATAGCGGCTGCACGCGTTTTAGCAATGTGTTGCCCAAAACGGTCCAAAACACCAAAAATTCCATACAATATACTTAAAAGACTATTGCTTTTACGCATCAGGACGTTAGCCTCGTCTTGTGACGTGGCGTTGGGATGCGCTGGTCAGGGTCCTCAGTACGATTGAAGCGCAATTGTCCGGTCTATTGCTCGGACAAACAAGGTTAACACGGCAACACATAATAAGACCGGGACAGAAATGACCAACGAAACCCGCAGCCCGGCTGAGCTGCGCAAGATGTTCGGCGATAATCTTCGACTGCTGGCATCGGACTACCCCTCGATTTCTGAACTGTGCCGTCAGCTTGGGATCAACCGCACTCAGTTCAACCGGTACCTTGGCGGAGAGAGCTTTCCGCGGCCCGACGTGCTTAATCGTATTTGCAGTTTTTTCGACGTGGACGCACGTATTCTTCTACGACCCCTTAACGAAATCGATCTGCCTGCGCCTCATCCTGCTGCAACTGCTCTGACAGAATTTCTGGGTTCCGGGCCCGGCACTCTGACCGAGGACCTTCTGCCCGCCGGTTTTTATTATGTCTCGGAAACCGCTCTGGACGGGGCGCAGGCGACACGGTACCGCGTGATCCATGCGCGGCGCCTGCCGCAATGCACCATGATCCGCAGCTACGAACCGCCGACGGCCAGCGAGGCGACCCCGCCTGAGTTGCGCGAAGTTCAGGGCATCGCCGCCTGCGCAGGAAGCCAAGTCTACATATTGATGTCGAACCGTACGGCGCAAAACAGCAAAATTTACCTGATGACTCGCTGTGGAGGAGATCAGCCGGACACCTGGCGAGGTGTTGCGATTTGCTTATCCAAAACCACGGCCAACGAGACAACCATGCGTCGCTTGAATCTACGTTACCTCGGTACACAACCCGCCGCAGCCATAAGCGCAGCCCGCACCGCCCGACGTGCGCATGCCAAGGCCCTGAACGCTTAGAATAAACGTGCGTTAACCTGGCTCTGCAGCAGCGGATTCGGCTTGTGTGATCTGCCGATACAAGTGCCAGCTCGCATGTCCAAGCAGCGGCAAGATAATCAGCAGTCCCAGAAACCATGGGATCATCGCAAGAAACGTCAGCAGGGCGACGAATAGGCCCCAACCCAGCATCACCGTCAGGTTCGCACTAACATAGCTGTAGCTGGCGATCATCGCTGTCACGAAATCCAATTCCCGATCCAGCAACATTGGGATGGACAGTACAGTGATCATGTAAAGAAGGGTGGCAAAAACCGCTCCGACCAAAGTTCCGACCGCCAGCATCGTCAGGCCATTTACAGTCAGAAAAACCTCAAGAGAGGTGGAAACGTTGGTCATGGTCGACAGTCCCATGAACAGTGCAAAAATCATGTGACCAAGGAAGAACCAGAACAGGAACATGACCACGATGATCGCACAAATTGAGGGCAGCTGACGTCGACCCTGTTGCGCCACAACGCCGAAAATAGACGCGTAATCCAGTGGTTCCCCCAACTCCAACCGATGAGAGACTTCATACAGCCCAACCGCTGCAAATGGCCCCAATAGTGGGAATCCGATCGCGGCCAGCACCAGCCAATACGAGGTCTGAGTTTGTACCGTGACCCACGCCATTGCCCAGCCTGCGAGGACATAGAATCCTGCGAACACAAGGCCATAGATCGGCGCACGTCGAAAATCCGCCCAAGCCCGGCTCAAGGCTTCACGCAACATGTCTGTCGTAACCGGCCCCATTTTCGGAACTCCGAAAGGCTTCTCCATTCTGTCTCCCTCCTCCCTGTGTCGCTTATTAGCTGGCGGGTCTTTTTTGTGGCCACTCAGTCGCCGCATGATAGGCAGCCCCGATTGACAAAAGCTTTGCGTCCGTACCGCGCGGACCGAAAATCTGCATCCCCATCGGCACGCCTTCTGAGCCAAACCCCGCCGGCACTGACAGGCACGGCAAGCCAATCAGGCTCACTGGCAGAACGACCTCCATCCAACGGTGGTAGGTATCCATTTTGGTGCCAGCGATCTCGGTCGGATACGGCGTTTCGATCTCGAAAGGCCAGACTTGCGCCGATGGCAGGATCAGCGCGTCATAGGTGTTGAACATTTCAAGAGCGTGCCGGAACCATTCTGAACGCATCTCACTGGCGCGGTGAACCTGCATTGCGGTCAAGGCAAGCCCCCGATCCAGTTCCCATTGCGCCGTGTCTTTCAACATTGATCTATGCTCGGTCAGAGGGGCAAGGCTGGCGGCGATGCTCCATGATCTAAGCACCGTCCAGCTTTCCCACAGACGCTCGGCTTCGAAATCAGGCACGACTTCATCGACCTGTGCCCCCAACCCGGCAAGAACGGACACTGCATCCCGACACAGATCCGTTATCCCGTCTTCGAACGGATAGGCTTCGCCCCAATCGCCAAGCCAACCGATACGAACCCCTGTCAGGTCGTGTGCGCGAACCGGCCCAACGGGCTCAGGTTTCACACTGTAGGGCTGTCGCGCGTCACGCTCGGATATTACATCCAAAAGCAGACCCAAATCTTCGGGGCAACGCGCCATCGGACCGAGGGTCGAAAGCTGATGCAGAAACGTGTCTCCGACTGGTTCGGACGGAACCCGCCCCCAGCTTGGTCTAAACCCGTAGACATTGTTCCACGCGGCGGGATTTCGCAAACTGCCCATCATGTCCGAGCCATCCGCCAGCGTCACCATACCGGACGCCAAAGCAACCGCCGCGCCACCAGAAGATCCACCGCAAGTTCGGGATGAATCATATGGGTTACGCGTGGCACCATAAACGGGGTTGAACGTGTGTGACCCCAATCCGAATTCGGGCGTGTTGGTCTTTCCGATCAAAATCGCTCCGGCCGCCCGCATCCGGGCAGCGATCATGTCATCCTTCTGAGGGATATGATCGCGAAACAACGGCGACCCTTGGGTCGACACAACCCCGGCCACATTGACCAAGTCTTTGACCGCGATCGGAACCCCATGCAGAGGACCCCGCTTCGCCCCAATATCCAGCTCAGCCGCCTCTGCCAACAGATCGCCCTCGTCGCGCAATCCAACTATGGCGTTTAAATCGCCATTCACCGCTGCTATGCGGTCCAACGTGGCACGCATCACTTCAGACGCAGAGACCCGCCCCTCGGACAATTCGGTCACCAACGCGGTTGCGGTAATCTGGCTTAGGTTCATTCGGATCTCTTCGGCTGACAGGTCACACTGACTCGATCAGCCTATCCGGGGCTTATCCCCATTTAAACCCACTGTTTAGATGTATCTTTTACAGCAGCAACCACACGGGGATCGACTTCATCTGGCCAAAAATACCTCGGGGGAGTCGCGCATCGCGCGGCGGGGGCAGAGCCCCCTGCCCAGCTTAGTCGCCCTGCGCCTCGGACCGGGACTTACCAGCTACATCCAGCGCCAAAGTGGCCGCCATGAACCCGTCCAGATCGCCATCCAACACACCCTTTGTGTCCGAGGTCTCATGGTTGGTCCGCAGGTCCTTTACCATCTGGTAAGGCTGCAACACGTAAGACCGGATTTGGTTACCCCAGCCCGCATCGCCTTTGGCTTCATGGGCGGCGTTGATATCGGCGTTCCGGCGGTCCAGCTCTTGCTGATACAGGCGCGACTTCAGCGCTTTCATAGCGATATCGCGGTTCTGGTGCTGCGACTTTTCGGAACTGGTCACAACGATACCGGTGGGAATGTGCGTGATCCGCACCGCCGAATCCGTGGTATTCACGTGCTGACCACCCGCACCGGACGACCGGTAGGTATCAATCCGAATATCGGCGGGGTTTACCTCAATCTCGATATTGTCATCAACCACGGGATAGACCCAGACCGAACTGAACGATGTATGCCGCTTGGCCGCCGAGTCGTAGGGCGAAATTCGCACCAAACGGTGCACACCGCTTTCCGACTTCAACCAGCCATACGCATTGTGACCGGAAATCTTGTAGGCCGCCGATTTGATCCCGGCCTCTTCACCTGCGGTCTCGGACTGCAGTTCAACCGTATAGCCCTTTTTCTCGGCCCAGCGGACATACATCCGCGCCAGCATCGAGGCCCAGTCGCAGCTTTCCGTCCCCCCTGCGCCCGAGTTGATTTCGAGGAACGTGTCGTTGCTGTCGGCCTCGCCGTCCAGAAGGGCCTCAAGCTCTTTCTTGGCGGCTTTTTCGCCAAGCGCCTTGATCGCCCCCTCGGCGTCGGCGACGACCTCGTCATCCTCTTCCATTTCGCCCAACTCGATCAGCTCAATATTGTCGCTGAGATCGGTCTTGATGGTTTCATAGGTTTCAATGGCATCGACCAGCATCTGCCGCTCGCGCATCAGCTTCTGCGCGTTCTCGGGGTTGTCCCACAGGTTGGGGTCCTCAACACGCGCGTTGAATTCCTCAAGACGATGAGGTGCGGTTTCATAGTCCATACGCTGCGCCAGCAGCTCCAGCGACTTTTCGATTTCCGCCACGATATTCTGGGTTTCGGCGCGCATGGTTACGTCCCAACTTGCTTGATCAGTGCTGCGTGATAGCAAGAGCATGGGACCGCTACAAGACAGAGCGGCCCTTAAAGATTTCAGTAGAGCCCGCCGCCCTGCAGATCGCCCTGGCTGGCGTTGGGGCCAACAGTGATCGTATCACCGGTCGATGTCGTCACCTGTCGGCCCGAGCTGGCCTCTTCAAACAAAGGCAGGTCCGAGCCCATCGCAAACCCACCATCGTAAACCCGGTCGATAAAGCCATCCACACCATCGCGGAAATACTCGGCGACGACATAGTCACCGGTCGCGTCCGCAGGCAGGCGCGCCCCGCTGAAGCGGTCGATTTTGATGAAATGGCCACCCTCGGGCACTTCGAACGGACCGCCGCCATACTTCTCGGTGGCGTGTTCCATGAAACTCTGGAACACCGGGCCGCACATTGTCCCCCCATAGGCACCTCTACCCATCGGACGCGGGCGATCATACCCAATGTAGCACCCGGCCACGATGTTCGAGGTGAAGCCGATAAACCATGCATCCTTGGATTCGTTGGTCGTACCGGTTTTGCCGGCCGTTGGCACCGGCAATTTTACATGAGCAGATGCAGTCCCACGATCCACTACACCTTTCATCATCGATGTCAGCTGATACGCGGTGATAGCGTCCATGACTTGCCAGCGGTCGGTCTCGATGGTGGGCGACTCGTCAGGCTCCAACCATGCCGAGTTGCAATCCAGACACTGCCGGTCGTCATGGCGATAGATCGTCTTGCCGAACCGATCCTGAATGCGATCGACCAGAGTGGGCTCGACCCGCTCACCACCATTCGCAAACATCGCGTAGGCGGCGACCATTTTGTAAAGCGTCGTCTCCTCTGACCCCAGCGAGTTCGCAAGGAATGCGCCCATCCGGTCATAAACTCCAAACCGTTCGGCATAGCCCGCAACCACGGGCATCGTGACTTCTTGCGCCAAACGGATGGTCATCAGGTTCCGCGACTGCTCAATCCCCGTGCGCAAGGGCGTCGGGCCGTAGAATTTGTTCGACGAGTTCTTGGGCCGCCACAGACCTTGCGGCGTGTTCACCTCGATCGGGGCGTCCACAACGATGGTTGCTGGGCTGTAGCCACTGTCCAGCGCGGCGGCATAGACGAACGGTTTAAAGCTGGAGCCCGGCTGTCGTTGCGCCTGCGTGGCGCGGTTGAACACCGAGTCTTGATATGAAAACCCACCCTGCATCGCCAGAACACGACCCGAGTTCACGTCCATCGCCACAAAGCCGCCCTGCACTTCGGGCACCTGTCGGGCGGACCACTGGCCCTCTTCCCCGGCCATCACGAGAATGACGTCGCCGCGCTTGAAGTTGTCAAAGAAATTACCCTGCATCCACTGGATATCTGAACGAGGTACGGTACCGTTTGCCGGCCCGTCCTCGATACCCACGGTCAGGGACTGATCGGCAACGTTCAGCACAACGGCCGGATACCATTGCGTCGGCAGCTCAACATCACGAGGGATTTCCGTAATCGCCAGTGCTTCACGCCATTGCGCCTCATTCGACAGGGCATTTTCAGCGATCACCTCACCTGTGCCGCGCCATTTTCCGCGCGACCGGTCGTATTTCTGCAGCGCTGTGCGCAGGGCCTTGGCGGCCTCGACCTGCATTTCCTCGTCCACCGAGGCGCGGACGGTGAAGCCGCCGGTAAAGAACTCACCCTCACCGAAATCCTCGCTCAATTGGCGGCGGATTTCGTCGGTGAAATAGTCACGCGGCGGCAATGCGGTGCGGAAGCTCTCGAAATCGCCGTTTTGGACCGAGCGCAGCGGTTGCGCCACCTCGGCCTCATAGGTGGCCAAGTCGAGGTACCCGTTCTGATTCATCTCGCGCAGCACATAGTTGCGGCGCGCCAGCAGGCGCTCTTTCTCGCGCACCGGGTGGTAGTCCGAAGGCGCCTTGGGCATCGCCGCCAAAGTCGCAGCCTCATGCGGAGCTAGTTCCTGCAACGTCTTGTTGAAATAAGTCTGGGCAGCGGCAGTCACACCATACGAGTTCTGGCCCAGAAAGATCTCGTTCATATAGAGTTCGAGAATCTGTTCCTTGTCCAATGTATCCTCAAGCCGGGTGGCGAGGATGATTTCCTTGATCTTACGCTCCGCGCGGCGGTCGCCGGACAGCAGGAAGTTCTTCATCACCTGCTGCGTAATCGTGGACGCACCACGCACGTTTTCGCCCTTCGACTTCACCGCCTCGACCCCAGCAGCGACGATCCCACGTGGATCATAGCCCTGATGCGTGTAGAAGTTTTTATCCTCGGCCGATATAAAGGCCTGTTTCACCAGATCGGGAATTTCCTCGGACGGTGTGAACAAGCGGCGTTCTTGCGCGAATTCGTCGATCAAATGGCCTTCGCCCGAATAGATCCGACTGATCGTGGGCGGTTTGTACTGCGCCAGCGATTCATGGCTGGGCAGATCGCGCCCATACATCCAGAAGATCGCGCCAATCACCAGCGCGGACATGAAAACACCAAGGGTCACGAGGCTGAAGATCGCCCCGAAGATTGAAAATATGAAACGGATCACGTCACTGCCTTTTGCTCGCGGTGCGGTCTATATAAGGGCGCGCCTGCTCTGGGTCAAAACACGATGACCCATATTAGCCGGATTACGCCGCAGGGTCACTGACCAATCAGGGACCGCCGGATCACATCCTGCTGACGCCAATCCTCTAGCCCGTCACGGATCCCCCGCGCCATGCCCATGCGCCATTCGGGATCTACTATGTTTTTCAGGTCTCTGGGACTGGACAGAAAGCCCAGTTCGATCAGAACCGAAGGTATATCGGCCGCCTTAAGCACTGAAAACGACGCTGTTCTGATTGGATGGCTGTTCATCGGTCCGCCTTGCTGAGCCATTCCGTTGGCCAAAGCCCCCGCCAACGCATCTGTGCGTGGACGGGTTTCCTGACGCGCTAAATCCAGCAAAACATCCGCCACCTGATCGTCCGCACCACTCAGATCAATACCCGAGATCAGGTCGGCACGATCGTGCCGTTCGGCCAGTTTGTGACTGGCCACATCCGAGGCGTCTTGGGACAAGGTATAAACAGCGGCACCATGTGCGCGGCCTTCTGACAGGATATCCGCGTGCAGCGAGATGAACACATCCGCCCCAGCCCTGTGCGCAAGCGCAATGCGCCGCTCGAGCGACACGAAATGGTCGTCTGTCCGCGTCAGGATCACCTCATACCCGCCTTGACGCAGCAAAAGCTCGCGCAGTTCGCGGGCAAAAGTCAGCATGAGGGACTTTTCGTTCACGCCCTGAACCTCGGCCCCCGGATCAATACCGCCATGTCCGGGGTCCAACATGACACGCAGCGGACGCGGACCGTCATTGGGGTGAGCGTCGGGTAAATCAGCGGCTTCCGGCAGATCCCATCCCGGTTGTCGCGGTGCGCCGGCACTGATGGTAAAGGTTTCCGCAGTCGATCGCTTAAGGCGCAAAGACAACTCAGCGGCTCCGGACGCGGAATCAATCCGCAGGCCCGCCGTATCGACGACCATTGGCGCGCCAAGCTCCAGCACCATCCGAGACCACCCCGGCACATAGGCCCCGAATTGCACAGACGTCACGCGATCCGCCTGCAAAAGACTGTCGCTCTCAAGCCCGGTCCAATCGACCTCTTTGAAATCGAGGACGACGCGATAGGGGTTTTCCAGGGTGAACACCCGATACGGCACACCCTGGCTGAGACCAAGCTGTACACGAACCCCAGCCTGCCCATCATTTTGGACATGGCTGTTTGCAGGTTCAATCCGGGCCAATGCGCTGAAATCATGCGCAAAGGCTGAACCTGCAAGCGCGCAGATGAGCGCTATGGCAAAAAATATCCTGCTCATGGCCTCGAGTTTTCCCAAGATCGTTTGCGCACAAGACTAACCGACCTACGCCCACTTGTGAACGCCTTAGGCTTTGGCCTCGGACGATCCCCGCTCGGTCATGAAGCGCGCAAGTCGGCTTAGGCCTTCGGCGATATCATCGCTTGACCGCGCATACGAGAACCTCAAAGTCGTATGCCCACGCTGAGGGTCAAAATCCAACCCCGGGGTCACAGCGACACCGGCCTTGTCCAGAATCTCGGCGGCGAAGGCTTGGCTGTCATTGGTTAGTTCAGAGACATCCGCATAAACATAAAATGCCCCGTCAGGAGGCGCGATATTTGTAAACCCTGCCTTGGGCAACCCTTCCAGCATCAACGCGCGATTTCTGCGGTATACATCCAGATTGGCTTGCAATTCCTCGTCGCAACCCATCGCGGCCAGCGCCGCCACCTGACTGGCATGCGGAGCACAGATAAACATGTTCTGGGCAATCCGTTCGACCACTCGCACCTGATCTTCGGGCACGACCATCCAACCGACGCGCCAACCTGTCATCGAGAAATATTTTGAGAAGGAATTGATCACATAGCACTCATCCGTCAGCTCCAGCGCGGTGACAGCCTTGGCCTCGTATTCCAGCCCGTGGTAAATCTCGTCACTGATGAACGAGGCCCCCTGCCCCTGCGCCGCCTCGATCAGCGCGCCCATTGCCGTGCGATCCAGCATTGTCCCGGTGGGATTTGCCGGAGAGGCCACCATCAACCCTTGCAGGTCCAGCCCGGCAAAATCCGCCGGTACGGGCTGCAAACGATTTTCCGGTGCAGTGGGCAGGTCGACCGGCACCAGCCCCAAAGCCTTCAAAATCTGCCTGTAAGATGGATAGCCCGGTGCGCCGATTCCAACCCGGTCTCCGCCGTCGAAAAGCGCGGTGAACGCCAATAAAAACCCCCCAGACGATCCGGGCGTGACCACCACCCGATCAGGGTTGAGGTCGACATCATACCATTCACCATACATCCGAGCTATGCGTTGACGCAGCGCAGGCATACCCAGCGCGACAGTGTAGCCCAGCGGCTCATGCTGCATCGCTTGGGTCAACGCGGCTGTCGCCCCCGTGGGGGCGCCGGTGCCAGGCTGGCCGACCTCCATGTGGATGATGGTGCGCCCGGCTTCTTCCGCTTTGCGCGCGGCCTCCATCACGTCCATCACAATAAACGGATCGACCCCGGACCGGGTTGAGTTTCGCATGCCCATCTCCCATGTTGCTGACATGGCTTTTGAACGTGTATCCAGGCTGGCGTCAATCCCGGCCCTGTTGCTGCTTGTAGCGACATGGGCCGCGACAGTTGTGCAGTCCGCCGCGCAAAGCCTGATCCGCGACCCGGACATCGAATATGGCCTGCGAGAGATGGCGTTTCCCGTGCTGCGTGCTGCCGGATTGAACACCAACAGAGTTCAAATTCTGGTAGTGAATGACAGTACGTTCAACGCCTTTGTCATTGATTACAATACCATATATCTGAACTACGGCCTGATCCTGAACGTCGAGTCCCCCGAGATGCTGCAGGCCGTGATCGCCCACGAAGCCGCGCATATCGCCAATGGCCATCTGGCGCGCCGGGTTGAAAACCTAAAGGCCGCACAACGCAATTCGCAATTGGGAACAGCCCTTGCCTTGGTCGTCGCGGCCGCAGGCGGCGGCGAGGCTGCGGCTGGTATCGCCGCGGGCACATCAGGTTCAGCCTTGCGCAGCTTTCTGGGGCACACGCGGGCCGAAGAATCCTCGGCCGACCAAAGCGCCGCCAGTTACCTCAGATGGGCTGGCATTTCACCAAGCGGCATGGTTGCCCTACACCAGAAATTCGCAGGGCAGGAGTTGCTGAGCGAGATCAACCAGGACCCTTATATGCGTTCGCATCCCACAAGCCGCGAACGCTTGCGGGCCGCACAAACCTTTTTGGACGCGTTCGGGGATAGCGCTCTTCCAGATCAGAACGCCAATTATTGGTTTGCCCGTGTTAAAGGCAAACTATCCGCCTTTCTCAGATCCCCAAGCTGGACAATGCGCCGCGCCAAAGAGGAAACCGCTCAGGACATTCGCCTGATGCGCGAGGCCGCCGCCTATCACCAAAACCGGGACCTGAATAACGCGCGTGCTGCAATAAACGCAGCACTGGCTATCCGTCCTGACGATCCGTTTTACTACGAATTAAAAGGGCAGATCCTGCTTGAAAATCGGCAAGTGGAGGCAGCTGTCGCGGCATACCGCCACGCGGTCGAGATGACGCCCAATGATCCTTTAATTCTGGCAGGATACGGTCGCGCCCTTTTGGCGCATGGTGAAACGAAGAACGCCCTGCAAGTGCTTGAAAAGGCACGGGCAAGGGACTTCAAGAATGCGCGACTACTACGCGATCTGGGCGTTGCCTATTCACAAACCGGCAATAACGGCATGGCATCTACAGTCACCGCCGAACGATTTGCCTTGCAAGGCCAGCTGGCAGATGCAGGTATTCACGCAAGACGCGCCGTCGGGCAATTGCCCGAGGGATCCCCTGGTTGGCAACGGGCACAGGATGTGCTGATTGCCTCGGAACAAGCAGAAAAAAAGAAAAGGAAACGGAAATGATCCTCAGACATGCTGCACCGGCCCTTCTGGGTCTTTCCCTGATCACCGGTCCCGCACAGGCGCTGGACCTGAACGCCATGAGCGATGCCGAGAAAGAGCAGTTCGGCGCTCAGATTCGGGAATATCTTCTGGAAAACCCCGAAGTGATCATCGAAGCCATAAACGTGCTTGAACAACGCAACGCCGTTGCCGAGGCCGCTGCCGACAAGGAGCTGGTGGCCGTCAATGCAGATGAGTTGTTCAACGACGGCTATAGCTGGGTTGGCGGAAACCCGGACGGCGATATCACGCTTGTCGAGTTCATGGACTATCGGTGCGGTTATTGCCGTCGAGCCGTGCCTGAAGTGGCCGAATTGCTGGCCGAGGATGGCAACATCCGCTTGGTCATCAAAGAGTTTCCGATCCTCGGCGACGCGTCCGTCGTCTCGTCCCGCTTTGCCGTGGCGACAAAACACGTAGCTGGCGACGACGCCTATAAACAAGTCCACGATGCATTGCTGGAATTTGGCGGAGAGCCCAACGAAGTCACCCTGCGCCGCCTGTCAGATGGCCTTGGGCTGGACAGCGATGCAATCATGGAAGCGATGGACAGCGATCGTGTGACCGACGAGATCAACCAGACCCGTGAATTGGCGCGCCGGATGCAGATTTCAGGTACGCCCTCTTTCGTTTTGGGCACTGAAATGCTGCGCGGCTATCTGACTGCCGATCAGATGCTGCAGATCGCTGAGGGCGTGCGTGCCGAACAGGGATAAAAGCATGGGGGCGGCAAGACCGCCCTTTTACCCGTTAGTCGTAGGGGAAAGGCGCGTTACACTTCATCGACACGACCCATGTTGGCGAGCTATTGGTCCGAAAATCTGTTGCCGAGACTGCCTCACCCCTGATACCAGCCGGAATAACATCACGCCCCTGACGTTGGCTTTCTGACAGAATCGCCTGCAAATCTTTTGGATTTGAGTATTTGCGTATTCCCGTATTCTTGGCGATTGGTCCTGAAGGACAATAAGTGACACGCGCGATTTGCTGCGCAAACGCATACGCTGCCTGAGAATCCTGCCCATCCCGCAAGGACAGCGCCACCCGCGAGGTAAGTTGCGGATCAACCTGAATTACGGGCGTCAGTTTTCCACGTGGTTTGCCCTGCCCGCCTGGGCTTATACGAACATCGGTTCGTTTAGTGACCCCGTTTTCGTTAAAGCCCGCAACATTCACTGACAAATACCCAAGCTGGGTTCCTTGGGTCGGAGGAACCGGCACATGGATAAAACTTGGTCGGTCGTCGTAGATGTTGGAAGAGGTGCTACAAGCAGCGACAACGGTGATCATAAGCCCCGCGCAAATGGTTTTAACTTTCAGTGTTCACTGCTCCGGCTTGCGAAATCTATACCGACATAAAAACTGCAGATTCAGGCCATAACGTGACAGCTAGACTAGAAATTGGATTTTATTCCGCAGCCTCAGCTGCCGCGTCCAGTTCGGCCGCTTTCTTTTCGACCTGCTCGACGATGTGATCGATCATCTGATCGTTCGACATCTTGTGGCTGGCTTTACCCGCCAGATAGACCATGCCAGACCCCGCGCCGCCGCCGGTAAAGCCAACGTCGGTCATCAGCGCCTCACCGGGGCCGTTCACGACGCAGCCGATGATCGACAGGCTCATGGGCGTCTTGATATGCTCCAGCCGCTGTTCCAGCGCTTCGACCGTTTTGATCACGTCAAACCCCTGCCGCGCACAAGACGGGCATGAGATGATGTTCACCCCGCGATGGCGCAGGCCCAGAGATTTCAGGATCTCATAGCCCACCTTGACCTCTTCTACCGGGTCCGCGGACAAGCTGACGCGGATCGTATCGCCGATCCCCATCCACAGCAGATTGCCCAACCCAATGGCGGATTTGATGGTGCCGCTGACCAGCCCCCCAGCCTCGGTGATGCCCAGATGGATGGGGGCGTCTGTGGCCTCGGCTATACCTTGATAGGCCGCCGCCGACAGGAACACGTCACTGGCCTTCACGCTGATCTTGAAGTTGTGAAAGTCGTTGTCTTCCAGAATGCGGATATGTTCGAGCCCGCTTTCGACCATCGCCTCGGGGCATGGCTCGCCGTATTTCTCAAGCAGGTGCTTTTCCAGCGACCCCGCATTGACGCCGATCCGGATCGAGCAATTGTGGTCGCGGGCGGCCTTGATCACCTCCTGCACGCGCTTTTCGTCGCCGATATTGCCCGGATTGATCCGCAGGCAGGCAGCACCCGCCTCAGCCGCCTCGATCCCGCGTTTATAGTGGAAATGGATGTCGGCCACGATCGGTACAGGGCTTTCGCGCACGATCTCTTTCAACGCTTTCGAAGACGCCTCATCCGGGACCGAAACCCGCACGATATCCGCTCCGGCCTCGGCTGCGGCCTGCACTTGCGCCACCGTTGCTGCAACGTCGGTTGTCAGAGTGTTGGTCATGGTCTGCACAGCAATCGGGGCATCGCCGCCGATGGCAACATCGCCAACCATGATCTGACGGGATTTGCGGCGATAGATATTGCGCCACGGACGAACGTGATTGAGCGACATGGGAACAGGTCCAAAACAGACTAGGTTGCGCCTTTAGATAGTTCGCTTAACCCACTATCGCAATGGCTAGATCACTCAGATGCGGCAACAGGTTCCTGCGCCTGAAGCTCGGCCACAAGGCGCTTGAGCGCGCTGTTCTGCTCGGCTTCCAGATCCGCAACGCTGTAGGTTTCGGCCACAGCGTCCTTGGATAGAATCACGCCTTTAGCAACTGTTCCCGGCGCACCTACCGGGCCGAAATGTTCACCGTTCATTGAAAAGTAAACAGAGCCCGACGCGCCGGCCCGAAGTTGCGGAGGTTCTTCCGTCAGAGGCACCTCAAAAGTGTTGCCCTGCTCTACCGTCCCTAATGTGCCTTCGAATATGATACTGCCATCCGCAGCAGTTACGCGCATCCACGAAGGATTCACGGCCACAATCTTCAGCGTCGTATCCAGCTTTTCAACAACCTGCGGCAAGGCGGGACGTTCGACCGTGTGCACCTCGGCCACTTCGATCTGAGGCGGCTCGGGCGGTTGGAATGTTCCAACTGTGCGAGGGTCCAGCGTAGAAATCGGCGCGTCTCGGGCCACCAATACCGGCAGGTCCAACGCCTGGGGACGATACAGCCGGTCCAGAGCTTCAGCACTTGGCAAATCGGTCGCCGCCACTTGTTCGTCTGGTGTTGCACTGCGCGCAACGTCCAACGGATCGAGGTCTGACAGAACAACGGGTGCTTGCTCAACCGGGCTCACTTGAACCTGCTGAATGCGGTTCAGCACCGCCCATCCGCCGTATCCTATGCCACATATTACAGCCAGCAAAACCAGCGAAGACCCGATTGCACGCGGTTCGATCTGGCTGACAAACGACTCACGTCCGGGAACAAACGGCGTGTTAGGAGAGGTAAAAGGATCGCGCCCCATCGGACCACGCGCGGGCAGCCCTCCATTTGGTTTGCGTACAACCGATGCTTCGGCCGACATGCCATGGGCAACTTCAAACCCGCTTTCGGCACAAAAGGTTGCAAAGGTTTCATCCGGGTTCATACCCAGGTAGCGCGCGTAAGATCTGACGTAACCTGCGATAAAACCCGGTGTATCAAACGCGTCAGGGTCAGCGTCTTCTATGGCTGCAATGTAGTTGGCCTTGATCCGCAGCTCGCGTTGGACATCCAATAGGGATTTGCCCATCGTTGCGCGTTCCCCGCGCATCCGATCACCCAGACTCACCTCGTAATCGTCAAAGCCCTTTGGCCGGACGTCGGTTTCATCTTCGGATTCGCGCTGAGATCTGCGCCCAATCATCCCTGCTGCCCCATTCTGCCTACGCGTGTTTCACGCAAGAACCGAATCAATTCTACACGATTCGGTCGCTTCTTTTGTTAGCTTAAGCCTAACACGTGAAAAACACGTTGCACACTTTGGCGTGAGGTTAACCTGCGAGTTCGGCGCGATTTAGCGCACAATGTGACCAAAGTTCGTCCATCGCTTGAACCAGACTGTTCATCTCATTGGGTCCGTGAACAGGTGACGGCGTAAACCGCAGGCGTTCCGTCCCGCGTGGAACGGTCGGGAAATTGATCGGCTGGACATAGATGCCATAGTCATCCAGCAACATATCGCTCAGCTTCTTGGTGTGAACCGGGTTGCCAACAATCACCGGGACAATGTGACTGCCGTGGTCGATCAATGGCAGGCCCAACCCCTTCAGACGCAGCTTGAGAATTTTGGCCTGCGTCTGGTGCTGCTCGCGCAGTTCAGGAGCATTCTTCAGATAAGCGACCGAGGCCGCGGCACCCGCTGCGACGGCTGGCGGCAGAGACGTGGTAAAGATGAAACCCGGCGCGTAAGAACGCACTGCGTCACACATTTTCGCGCTTGCCGCGATATAGCCGCCCATGACGCCAAAGGCTTTTGCCAGCGTGCCGTTGATGATGTCGATCCGGTGGGCCAGACGGTCCCGCTCGGTCACGCCACCGCCCCGAGGGCCATACATGCCCACCGCGTGGACCTCATCGATATAAGTCAGAGCGCCAAACTCATCGGCGAGATCACAGATCTCTTCGATTGGACCAAAGTCACCATCCATCGAATAGACGGATTCGAACGCGATCAGCTTGGGCGCGGCAGGATCGTCGGCTTCAAGCAGTTCGCGCAGATGCGCGACGTCGTTGTGACGGAAAACTCGTTTTGCTCCACCATTACGACGCACACCTTCGATCATCGAGGCGTGGTTCAACTCATCCGAATAGATGATCAGACCGGGGAACAGTTTGGGCAAAGTGCTCAGCGTCGCGTCGTTGGCAATATAAGCCGAGGTGAACAGCAGTGCAGCTTCTTTACCATGCAAATCGGCCAGCTCGGCCTCAAGCTGTTTATGGTAAACCGTCGTGCCCGAAATATTGCGTGTACCGCCCGAACCGGCACCGGCGGACTCTACAGCCTCGTGCATTGCGTTCAGGACAACAGGGTTTTGCCCCATGCCAAGATAGTCGTTGCCGCACCATACCGTGATGTTTTGCTGGGACCCGTCTGGGCGGGTGTGAACCGCATGCGGGAAATGACCATTGCGACGTTCAATGTCGATGAAGGTCCGGTAGCGTCCTTCGTCGTGCAGCCTGGCAATCGCAGTATCGAGCTGAGCAGTATAGTCCACCGGTATCTCCTTAACAGCCCAGCCAATCCACATTGACCGGACATATTCCACGACCCCGTTTTCGAACGACGCCGATGTGTTCCCAAGTGCTCGGACCATATAACCGAGTCCGGGAATGCTTATTTGATTTGCATCAAATATCGCCTCACTTGTGACGCGACAAGTAAAGTTACGGCTATCGGACGTGGGGAAACGACGCAGGGCAGCGCGCCATGTTTCCGATACTACCCAATATTCGCCGGCATATGGGCTGGACGGCGCCATCCGCGCTGATAGGGTTCGGCCATAAATCCCATTGGCAGGAGCCTTCCATGACGCTTGACGCAGTTCTGAACCGTATCGACGCCGATTTGCAAACCTCAATCGACCGCCTGATGGAGCTGTTGCGCATCCCCTCCATCTCGACGGATCCCGCGTTTGACGCTCAGGTCAGCCAGGCCGCCGATTGGTTGGTCGCCGATCTGAAAACAATCGGCATTCATGCCGAAAAGCGCGAAACATCAGGTCATCCGATGGTCGTTGGTCACATCGGAGAAGACAGCGACGCCCCTCATGTTCTCTTTTACGGGCATTATGATGTGCAGCCAGTGGACCCGTTAGACCTGTGGAACCGTGATCCGTTTGACCCCGCAATCGAAGACACAGAAAACGGCCCTGTCATCCGAGGTCGCGGATCATCTGACGACAAGGGCCAACTGATGACCTTTGTCGAAGCTTGCCGTGCATGGAAAGCGGTGCACGGTACCTTGCCCTGTCGCATCACATTTTTCTTCGAAGGCGAAGAAGAGTCCGGCTCACCTTCTCTGGTGCCTTTCCTGCGCGAGAACGCCGCCGAATTGAAAGCCGACTTGGCTTTGGTCTGCGATACCTCGATGGTGTCGCGCGGCGTGCCTTCGATCGCTTCGCAACTGCGCGGGATGCTCAAGGACGAATTCACCATCATTGGTCCGCGTATCGATCTGCACTCGGGGCATTACGGCGGCCCCGGTCTGAATCCACTGCGCGAATTGTCAAGGATCGTTGCCTCTTTCTATGACGACGCGTCCGGCCGCGTCGCTGTCGAAGGCTTTTATGATGGCGTCCACGAAGTTCCAACTGACCAACTTCGTCAGTGGCAAGGCTGCGGGTTTGACGAGGAAGACTATCTTAACTCCGTGGGCTATTCTCAACCGCACGGTGAAAAAGGGTACTCAACACTCGAACAGCAATGGGCGCGGCCAACGCTCGAAGTCAACGGCCTGTGGGGGGGATACAACGGCGCAGGTTCAAAAACGGTGATTCCGTCACGCGCGCACTGCAAGATTACTTGTCGTCTGGTTGGCGACATGGATCCCGATGATTTGCGCAACAAAATCCGCAAACATGTCGAGGACCGTCTGTCCGCCGACGCAAATGTCGAATGGGACAATGATCTGGAAGGCTCTCCGGCCTCGGTCATGAATCTAGAACGGCCTGAATTCGAAGCCGCCCGCGGCGCATTGTCTGATGAGTGGGGCCGCGAGGCCGTTTTCACTGGTATGGGCGGCTCAATCCCTGTGGTCGGATATTTCAATACCGAGCTGGGTTTGGACTCGATGCTTGTCGGCTTTGCCAACGATGATGACGCAATTCACTCGCCGAATGAGAAATACGACGTCAAAAGCTTTCACAAAGGCATCCGGTCCTGGGCCCGCATCCTGGACGCGCTAACGCGCTAGGTTTTCAGCGAGGCTCTGCCTCGCGCTCCGAGGTATTTTTGGCCAGATGAATGAAGGATTCGTCTCTTCATCTGGCCGGAAATACCTCGGGGGAGTCGCCCAAAGGGCGGCGGGGGCAGCGCCCCCACTCTGGTCGATCACATGTGAATGACCTTGCCGTAAGCGTCCAATACGCTTTCATGCATCATTTCCGACAAGGTCGGATGCGGGAAAACCGTGTTCATCAAGTCTTCTTCCGTGGTCTCCAACTGACGTCCGACCACGTAGCCCTGAATCAACTCTGTGACTTCTGCGCCGATCATATGCGCGCCCAGCAATTCACCGGTTTTGGCGTCAAAGATGGTTTTGATCATCCCCTCTGGTTCACCTAACGCGATTGCTTTGCCATTTCCGATAAAGGGGAAGCGACCCACTTTGATGTCATAGCCCAGCTCTTTCGCCTTGGCTTCGGTATAGCCGACCGAGGCGACCTGCGGCTGGCAATAAGTACAACCCGCGATGCTTTCCGGTTTGACCGGATGCGCATGTTTGCCAGCGATCAACTCAGCAACCATGACGCCCTCATGGCTTGCCTTATGTGCCAACCAAGGCGCGCCCGCGATATCCCCGATCGCGTAAAGCCCATCGACCCCGGTCCGGCAAAATTCATCCGTCACAACGTGGGTTCGGTCGATTTTGACACCCAAAGCCTCCAGCCCGAGATTTTCAACGTTACCAACGATTCCAACGGCCGAGATCACGGTGTCGAACTCGTGTTTTTCGACTTTACCTTTGACCTCAATATGCGCGGTAACCTTGCCCTTGGCGCGATCCAACTGCTTAACCATCGCTTTTTCCATGATGGTCATGCCCTGTTTGGTAAAAGCTTTCTTGGCAAACGCGCTGATTTCCGCGTCCTCGACAGGCAATACGCGATCCATCACCTCGACCACGGTCGTATCCGCGCCCAGCGTGTTGTAGAAGCTGGCAAATTCGATACCGATCGCGCCCGAACCGATAACCAACAACTTCTTCGGCATCCGCGGCGGTTGCAGCGCGTGCTTGTAAGTCCAGACCAGATCACCATCTGCTTCAAGCCCCGGCAGCTCGCGCGCGCGGGCGCCGGTGGCCAGAACGATGTTCTTGGCCGTCAGTTCTTCGGTTCCCTTATCGGTCTTTACCGAAACCTTGCCCTTGGCGGGGATCGTCGCCTCGCCCATCACTACGGTCACTTTGTTCTTTTTCAACAGGTGGCCAATGCCACCCGACAACTGGCCCGCAACTCCGCGTGATCGTTTAACCACCGCATCCAGATCATAGCCAATCTTCTCGGCCTTGAGGCCGAAATCCTTTGCCCGCTCCATCAAATGGAACACCTCAGACGAGCGCAGAAGCGCCTTGGTCGGGATGCATCCCCAGTTCAAGCAGATGCCGCCCAGATGCTCGCGCTCTACCACAGCAGCCTTCAGCCCAAGCTGCGCCGCACGAATGGCGGCCACATAGCCGCCAGGGCCGGCGCCAATTACGATAAGATCAAAAGATTTTGCAGCCATGTTTCCCTCTCGGCGCAGGTCGATGCAGAAATTAGTTCACCATTAAACTATATTTAGACATGCATCAACGAAATTGCCCGCGACACTACTAACGGCGGGTCAATTCGCGCTTATCGCGCATTTTTCAGCCTATACCGCACAGTTGCTAATGGCTAGAACATAGATACCGGGGCAACCCGACCCATTATTTTTTCACGACGAATTGGAATGACTTATCATGGCCAGAACACTCTCCGACCTGTTGCTTGCTATGTTGAACGCAACGCTGATCCTGGTGGCTTTGTGTTTGTTTTTGGGCTGGAAACTAGCATCGACCGTCGAAGGCGTCACGACAGCCTTCGCAGAGAACCTTCACATCGTTGCCCCGCTTAAAGACGAGGTTCAGGGCGTGCGCGGAGAATTGACGGCCTTGCGCAGCGAGCTTTCCTCGCTGCGAGACAATACAATCCTTTTCGACAGCGCCACAGCGCAACAGATATCTGCGGCACTAGGTAAACTCGACGGGCTCGAAACTAAACTGCAAGCAGCTCAGACACGCATCGCAGACCTGACCGAAGCACCGGATGAGCTGATACAAACCGCTATTACAACCACGGCCGACGTTGCCGCCGACCGAATTATCGCTATTCGTGGGTGCGTACCAGGTAGTTAACCAGCAGCCTGCAATTCCCGCACCGTCGCCCCATAGCCACCCATGTCCACATAGGCTGCTTCGTGTTCGGTCATGGGGCGCGACAGCGCCTCGTTCCGGTACGGGAAACGACCGAATTGGCGGATCACCTCACGATGGGCTCGGGCGTGCAACAGATTGCTGGCATCGCCTTGGATGTTTTGACACATCAGTCGCACGCAGCGTTCCTGATCACACAGGTTCTCAGAGTGCATCAGTGGCAGGTAAAAGAACTGCCTGGCGGGTTCGTCGATCCTAAGATCCCAACCCTTGTCGACGGCACATTTCGCGGCCGACAACGCCGCACGATCAGACGCAAACGCCTTGGCGCTGCCTCGGAACATGTTGCGCGGGAATTGGTCCATCAGAATGATGTAGGCCAGCGCGCCGCTGGGATAGGTAAGCCAAAGTGAGAACTTGCCCTCACTCGCAGCTTCCCACGTGGTCAGGAATTTTTCCCGGATTTCGGCATCCAGCGCCTCATCCTGCAAATACCAACCCTTGGGGCCGACTTCATCCAACCAATAACTCAGTACGTCTTCAGGCCCTGCCATTGCCCTTAACTCCGTATGTTCGCCTCCCCAGGGACGTAACGTCATTTAAGGGCGTTTTACAGATTTGTGACAGTAACATATTGCAACATTTGCGCAATAATTCCGTTTTTTAGGCAACATTCTGCGTATCCTGCTCGGCCTCGGCCGCTTCCTCGGCCGCTTCGATGGCCACTTCCTGCGCGACCTCGAAGGCAACGGGCGAGGATGTTGGATAGATCGGAGACATTGTACCGGTCTCGTCGACGGGAATCGCGGCGCGCTGTGTCATGCGGTACATCGCATAAACAGCCGTCATGGCCAGCAACGCAGCAATGATCAGGAAAAAGCCCGGCGGTCCCAAGACTTTGTCCCCCATCAACCAACCTGTAATCAGCGGCCCCGAGATTGCGCCCATACCGTTAATGAACACCAGCCCTCCGGACGCAGCTGCCATATCTTCATGCTCCAGAAAGTCGTTCGTATGGGCGATCAGCATCGAGTAGAGCGGGTTAGACATGCCGCCAATGACAAAAGCCGAGACCAACAGGATCGGGAACGACACGCCGAACAGCATGCCACAGACCGCCCCAGCAGCCCCAGTGATCGCCACCAGCATAATCAGAAAACGCCTGTCCATCCGGTCCGAAAACCACCCCAGAGGGTATTGCAGCAGCACCGCTCCGACGTAGAACGCGGCCACGAAGGTCGAGATTTCGGCCAATGACAAACCTGCCCGCGCGCCATAGACCGAAGCCATGCCAAACTGGGCCGAGAACACGCCGCCCAGAAGGAACATCCCAACACATCCCAACGGAGATTTCCCCATCAACTCGCGCAGGGTCATCGGTTTGGTGGTATCGAAGGCCGGTGTCGGCGAGATCGACAGCAGGATCGGTGCAAAAGAAACCGAAACCAGAATCGAGGCGATCACGAACGTCTCATAGCCGGACGGGTCACCAATCAGGACAAGCCCCTGCGCCGAGATGATCCCGGTCATCTGCACAATCATGTAAAGCGACAGCGCTTGCCCGCGGTTTTCGTTGTTGGCCGCGTTGTTCAGCCAGCTTTCAGCGGTGACATACACACCGGAAAAGCAAAACCCGATCACAACCCGGCCCAGAATCCACGCAATCTCGTTGGTGAGCAACGGATACATGATCATCACTGCCGAAATGAATGAGGCCAGCGCAGCAAAGACACGGACATGTCCGACACGCCGGATCATCTCGGGCGCAAGGCGGGATCCGCCGAGGAATCCCACGAAATAGGCCGACATCACGAATGACATCTGGAGGGTCGAAAACCCCTCGATCTCGCCACGGACACCGAGGATCGTCCCCTGCAAGCCGTTGCCTATCATAAGAAGACCCATCCCAAGAAGAAGCGCCCATGCGCTGGAAAGGACCTGAATCATTGGGGCCTCCGAATTATGCCGACCTGACGTTTAGGTTCGTTTTGATATGAAAGCGGGTATCCGTCGTGTTTGTCTACGACATTACGATGACGTGATCCCGACACTTACGTCACTTTGGGACCAGCAGCGACGCATCCCCATATGAGAAGAAGCGATATTTCTGTTCAATCGCATGGGCATAGACGTCGCGCATCCGATCTTGCCCCATCAATGCCGATACCAGCATCAACAATGTAGATTTCGGCAAGTGAAAGTTCGTCATCAGCGCGTCGGTCACGTTGAACTGAAACCCCGGGTAGATGAAAATGTCTGTCTCACCTTCCCAAGCCTGAATGTCGCCACCGCGCGCCGCGCTTTCGATCAGTCGTAACGCTGTTGTGCCGACCGGGATCACCCGGCCACCAGCAGCTTTGGTGTCACGGATTTCTTGCGCGGCCGCTTCGCTGACCCGACCCCATTCCGCATGCATCTTGTGGGTTGCTACATCCTCGACCTTGACCGGCAGGAAAGTCCCCGCCCCGACATGTAATGTGACATGAGTAATCGCCACGCCCCGCGCTTGAAGTGCCAGCATCAACGCCGGGTCGAAATGCAACGATGCCGTAGGGGCCGCGACTGCGCCAGAATTGCGCGCCCATATGGTTTGATAGTCGGTCTTGTCCTGTTCATCTGCCGGGCGCTTGGCAGCGATATAGGGCGGCAAAGGCATCGCTCCGGCCTGCTCCAGCGCGGTGTCGAAATCCTCACCCGTCAGATTGAACCGCAGGTGGGCCTGCCCGTCTTCGACCCGGTCCAGCGTCGCGCTCAACTCATCCGAAAACCGGATATCCTCACCGGGTTTGACCTTTTTCAACGGCTTGATCAAAGCGGCCCATGTCCCGTCCGCCTGCGGCTCCAGCAGGGTCGCCTCGATCGCGGCTGAGACCGGCCCCTGCGCACTGTCCCGATGACGGCGGCCGCTCAACCGTGCGGGGATCACGCGGGTGTCGTTCAGAACAAGGCGATCTCCGGGTTGCAGCCAGTCGGGCAGATCGAAAACATGCGCGTCCGAAGTCACGTCGCCGTTTGCAACCAACAGACGCGCCGATGACCGAGGGGTCGCAGGCCGCGTGGCAATCAAATCTTCAGGCAGGTGGAAATCAAAATCGCTCAGTTTCATGCGCGCGCCTTACAAGGCCCCAGTGGATTCAGCAACAGCCCAATTCACCGATCGCCGGACGGAGACCCAAAGGTCTTTTTCGGCTTGTCGGGTCGAACGGGTTGCGCATTCGGGCCATCTGCCACGGTCGGCGCCGGTGCACGTAACAGATTACGTAAAAACAAAGGGGCCAGACCGGACAGTGGATTGACCGACACTTTAGGCGCACTCAACGGGCCGGTCAGCGTATAGTTAAAGCCGATCACCCCTTCCCCCTTCTTGGTGAAAACACTACCGATCGCATTGACCAGGTAGATCGGCGAGATCGCCCCCCGCAGATTTAGCAGCCCGTTTGCCAGATCAACCGTACCGTCGAACGACAGCCCCATTGAGGGACCAACGGCGCTGCCACTTAAGACCTTGATCTCGGTCGGCGTAATGCGCATCCGACTTTCGATAGTCGAGAAAAAGATGCCTTGCCCGGCCATTTCGTCGATCAAACCGACAAGGCTGATGGCGTTCAGCAGCGCCGCCATCGCCGGAGCATCGGTTATGCGGGTGTTTGATATTTTCAGATAGGCGTCGTAGTTGCTGTCGTTGCCTACTGGTTCCAATGTCATGGTCAAGGTTCCGCCGCGGGCCTGCGTAATCACCCCGGCAGATCGCAACGCCTCACCGGCATCTTCTGATGTCAATTCGACCGCGCTGCGTGCACCTCTGGGGGTGATAGTACCCCGAACCGGCGCAGCACCATTGATACGTGCCGTGAACGCGCCGGTGACGCCGCCCGTGGTTCGGAAATCGCCTTTGAAACCCGTCAGGGCGATGCTGTCTGTCACTTGCAGGCGGTCCAATACCACATCCAGGTTCGGCCCGTTTCCAGCGCCTCCGCCGCCACTGCCACCACTTCCTCCGAAGGTGGCCGCCCCAAGATTCATCACCCCGCCCTGTACCCGGATATCGGGCACGGATGCGCCGCGGCTGACCAGTTCCGCCGGAACTGCAAGCCAGTTCCCCAGATCGAACGAGCTGAATTCGACCTTATCGAACTCACCACCCTCGCGGAACGAAATCGACGCGGTGCTGCGAAGTCCTGCTGCATCCAGTTTCAACGAGTTGACCCGCAGCTGATCGCCCAACGTCGCATCGAGGGTCATTGCGCCTTTGGTCCGACGGCCTTTGCTCCAACCCAGTTCGGGGATCGACAGGCCGACCCCCACCAGATCAGAAGTCGCGGTGAGCTCTGTGGGCTCGCCCGCGCCGATGCCCAATGTGATGTCAGCCGTCCCTTCTCCGGTCAGCATCCCTTGCGGCAGCCCGGCCTTCAACTCGGTCATCAGACGCGGAGACAGTTCGATTTCGCCTGAGAGTTCGCTGCGTTGCGGAGCTGCCCCTCCGATGGGCTGTCGCCATGTTGCATGCATTGGAACGTCGCCAAACAGGCCGTACCCTCCGATCTCGACGGCAGTCTGATCTCCGGACAGGGTCAGCCGGTCGGCACTGACAACGAACCCCGGAACCAGACGATCGCTTTCCACGTTGTCTATGTCACCGGTAAAGTGGAACTCGGTGTCTTCGAACTTTAGCCCCTTCTTCATCGGCAGCGACAGCGTGCCTGACAGGCTGACATCTCCTGCTGCAAGATCTACTGGCAATCCGGCTTTGCTCAGCAACTCCAGTGGCGGCAGATCAAGCAGCGACAGCGCGGCAGTGGCTTTACCCTTGGCCTTGATCCGCACAATCGCGGGCGAGTTCTTTTTAAGTGTCGTGTCAGGGATGATAAACGACGTCCCCGATGCATCCACGGCGCCACCCTGATCGGCGATAACAACGCCGCTTTCTGCCGAGGCCGTAAACCGGTTTTCCAACAAACTCACCCGCCCTTGCGCGTTCTGGATGGGCGGCAGGGTCTTGGCGAATCTTATCTTTGCGTTATCGAAACCGAACCCCAAATAGATATCTGGCTTGGTTTCAGGGCGCAGGCGCAGCGAGAATTCTACGCCCGAAAAATCGCCTTCGTACAGGTTTTCTGACACCCACAAGCGCGGCTTAGGAGCCAAAATTTCGGGCCAATAGTTCAGCAATCGGTCCGCGGTCATATTGTCCAGATCAGCATCCAGCGCCGCCACCCATCCGTCCGGGCGACCCAGCAAGCGCCCCGAGGCCCGCAGCGTATGACCAGCTTCGACAAGCGTCATTTGCCCCAGGCGTAGTTCGAAAGGCAGGAGCTTCATCTGAAAGTCCAACTCAGCTCGGGCTGATTCCAACGATTCCGGGAAAAGACCACCGGGATAGATGTCGATGTCGTTCAGCTTCAACTGAGCGGTCAGGCTCTCTAGCGTACCATCTTCGATGCCCTCCAGAAACGCTTTGCCTTCAGCTTGAACCGCCCCGAGATCCGAGACCACGGATGCTTCGTTGAAGTCCAGTACGTGCTGGCTCGGGTCATAGGTGAAATATGTACGGGCCGAGTCGAACCGTATAGGGCGCGTCTCGGGCGTCGGCTGAACTGCACCCGCACCAAGGTTCAGTGTCGCGAATAGTGGGCCCAGAGACGCCTGGTCATCGACGCTGCCACGCAAAGATCCTGAAATCGGGGCTTTCAGAACCTGCAACCACGACAGGGCGAGGCTTTGCCCCGCTATATCTTCAGCTGGTAAGTCTGTGATCGAAAACCCGAAACTCGCCTGTGGGCTGCCTAGAAGGCTTGTGTAGTTTGCCTCAATCGAACTGGCATAGTCCCGTCCCGTCAGAACCGAGAACCCGGTGGCAAGGCGCATCTCGTCCCCATCGCGCGTTACGTTGATATGACCGCCATCAAACACCCAAGCCCGTCCCAGCCGCAGGTCTTGGTAATCCAACGTCAGCGATTGCAGCTCGACCGAGCGCAAACCGGACAAGATCGGTGACAAGAACACGTCATCCGATTCTTCAATCAACTCGGCCAGCGTCGGCGCTTCTTGCACCGGAGAGCTGCCGGATCCGACCGTCAGCGACAGCGCTCCGTCCTTGTTACGCGTCAGCGCGATCTGCGCATCCTGCAGGATGATGCGGCGGGGCCGGATTTGCCCGCGCAGGAGGCCCCGCATTGACAGGCGCGTGCGCAGATCTCCGACCTGAGCGATCTGTTGCCCGGTCGCGTCGCTGATCGTCACGTCACTTAACTTGAGGCGAGGAAGCCACTGCTCATTAACAAAAAACGTCGCCTCTCCAAACCTGACCTTCAAACCGCCCAACGTCTGATCCAGCCGTTTTTCAGCCTGAGTGCGCATCCATTGCGGCGCGTGCAACTGGTGACCGATCAGAAAGAACCAACCGGCAACAGCCAACCCGCCCAGTGTCAAAGTAACGCCAAGGGTCACATAGGCGGCCAACCGGCGGCGCGACCTGCGACGCCGAGGTGTCTGGCTCTGGTCTGCACTTTTTTCGTCGTGCTGCACCAAATTGCTATCCACGCCTTTCAACCCGCTCGTACCGCCCTATGATCCCGAGCAGCACATAAAAACCTTTAACGGAGTTTCCAATGCCCGACGTTACAGACATCGCCCCTGATTTCACTTTGCCCCGTGACGGCGGTGGCGAGGTCACGTTGTCGGATCTGCGCGGAGGTGCCGTCGTTTTGTTTTTCTATCCCCGTGATGATACGCCGGGCTGCACCAAGGAATCCATCGGTTTCTCGGAACAACTTCAGGCCTTTGCCGATGCCGGGGCTCACGTTTTCGGCATTTCGCGCGACAGCGTCGCCAAGCATGACAAATTCGTCGCCAAACACAGCCTGACCACGCCGCTTTTGTCCGACGAAGGATCAACCGTCTGCGAAGACTATGGCGTCTGGGTCGAAAAGAACATGTATGGCCGCAAGTCGATGGGGATCGAACGGTCTACATTTCTGATCGACGCCGAGGGCAAGATTGCCCGCGTTTGGCGCAAGGTCAAAGTGCCCGGCCATGTGGACGAGGTGCTTGAGGCGGTGCGCGCGCTCTGACGGCTCTTTCCTGCGGTTGCCATCCGGTTTAAGACCCGCCCAAACCTGAACGGAGCGGACCTGTGCCCAAAACACTGACCCAGATGGCAACCGAAGTTCTGACCACGGCGGATGGGCGGGCCAAGACCGCCCTGTCCAAACGTTATGCTGCCGAATGGTTCACGGCGCGGAAAGGCGATACACCCGAGATCGAGGTCGGCACCTCGACGCCTCCGCTACAACCGGCGCGGCCGGAACGGCCTGAACTGCTGTCTCCCCGCGAAGTACCCAAACGCAAACCTGGCACCGAAGCGGGACGGATCGCTCTGCTGCACGCAGTCGCCCATATCGAGTTGAATGCGGTTGACCTGCATTGGGATATCATTGCGCGGTTCGGGCATGTTCCCATGCCAATTGGGTTCTATGACGACTGGGTCAAATGCGCCGAAGAAGAATCGCGCCATTTCGAAATGGTTTGCGATTGCCTTGAACGCATGGGCAGTCACTATGGTGCCCTGCCCGCCCATGCCGGCATGTGGCGCGCCGCAGAAGACACGGCCGAGGACTTGATGGGCCGCCTAGCGGTTGTTCCAATGGTGCTTGAAGCTCGCGGGCTGGACGTCACGCCGGGCATGATCGACATCTTCCGCAAAGCCAAGGACGACCACGCGATCGCCGCGCTTGAGGTCATCTATGCCGAAGAGGTGGGACATGTCGCCTATGGATCAAAATGGTTCCACTTTTTGTGCGGAAGAGAGAATGCAGATCCCAAGGATGTGTTTCATGAGCTTGTACGGCGCTATTTCCACGGGGTCCTTAAACCTCCGTTCAACGAGGAAAAACGCGCTGAAGCCGGGTTGCCACCCGACTTTTACTGGCCTCTGACCGAAGACCTGCCTGCGCCAGGTCAAGCCCATTAAACATGCGCAAGTTGACGCTATCGGCAACTTCCCGCCTAAAACTGGCGGGAAAAAACCGGTTTCATGTGTGAACTAGTTAACAAACTTGCCCAAATCACATGTCCCCTCTATGCAATTGCCCCAAGGGACGGAGAACACTCACAACCGGTCCCGAATTTGGGGATGGACAGAGGGAAGACGCGTGCGAACACGTCTGGCAATCAAACTACACTCACTGCTCGAGCGGCACTTTCCTGAACGCCGGGTTTTTCTGAAATCTGATAATGATACGCAGTTTATCCGTCTCAGTTCCGAGACGCAGGTGATTGCCGTTGCGGGCGTCGCTGTCTTCGTTGGCTGGACTGCCGTCGCAACCGCAATCCTGCTGATGGACAGCATTGGATCAGGTAATTTCCGCGAGCAGGCCAAGCGGGATCAGACAACCTATCAGGAACGTCTGAACGTACTTTCGGCTGAGCGGGATATGCGTGCCTCTGAGGCTCTAATGGCCCAGGACCGTTTCAACACGGCGCTTGAACAAATTTCGACGATGCAATCCGAGCTTCTGGCGTCGGAAAACCGCCGCCGCGAGTTGGAAACGGGCATTGAAGTCATTCAGACTACTTTGCGTGCGACCATGAAGCAGCGCGAAGACGCGCGTCTGGAGTTGGTCAGCCTCAAGCAGGAGGATGGCGCGGACGCTTACATGGCAAATGTAAGCAATCCGGCTCAGATGGATTTCATGACCCAGGCATTGGCCCGTACGGCCTTGGAACGGGACCAGATCGCAGCCGACGCCAGGGACGCGCTTGAACAGCGTGATGACCTTGAGCTGGAAATCCGGCTCATGCAGGAACGCAGCGACGAAATCTTCCGTCAGCTGGAAGAGGCGATGGTTATCTCGGTCGAGCCGCTCGACAAGATGTTCCGTCAGGCAGGAATGCCCACAGACCGTATCATTGAAGAAGTACGGCGCGGGTACAGCGGCATGGGCGGCCCCCTAACCCCCATATCCTTCAGCACGCGCGGCGAGGAACTGACCCCCGACGAAGTCCGCGCGAATACTCTGCTGCAGCAGATGGACCAGCTGAACCTCTATCGCATTGCCGCCGAAAAGGCGCCGTTTGCAAGCCCCGTGAACGCGGTGGTGCGTTACACCAGTGGCTTCGGCACCCGTCGCGACCCCAAAACGGGCGGACGCCGCATGCACAACGGTGCCGATTTCGCTGGTGCGCATGGAACGGATATCTTCGCGACCGCCGATGGTGTGGTCACCCATGCTGGCTGGCAGTCAGGGTTCGGGCGATTGGTAAAAATTAAGCACGCCTTCGGAATTGAGACACTTTATGCTCATAACACCAAGATACGCGTAAAGGTTGGTCAAAGGGTCTCGCGCGGGGATCATATTGCTGATATGGGTAGCACCGGACGGTCGACCGGCACGCATCTTCATTACGAGGTACGCGTGAATGGAAAACCTGTTAACCCAATGACTTACATCAAGGCTGCGAGAAATGTTTTCTAAGAGCAAAATCAACGAGCCCGGAACCAAAGACACAGAGGCCGCAAAACCGGCTGCCCCCGCGACGCCTGCCGCGCCTGCGCCGTCAGAAGCCAAGGCCAGCACTGCGCCCAAGCCCAAGCCCCCGGCTTCGGTTCTGTCGTCAGATCTGCACATCACCGGCAACCTGAAAACATCCGGCGATATTCAGGTGGAAGGCACTGTCGAAGGTGACATTCGCGCCCATCTGCTGACCATCGGTGAAACTGCGACCATCAAGGGTGAGGTCACTGCAGATGATGTCGTGATCAACGGCCGCATCGTAGGCCGCGTGCGCGGTCTGAAAGTCCGTCTGACCTCGACCGCACGTGTCGAAGGCGACATCATCCACAAGACCATCGCCATTGAAAGCGGCGCGCATTTCGAAGGTTCGGTTCAGCGTCAGGACGACCCGCTGAACCCCGGCCGCAGCGCCAAGGGTGGTGCAAACCCGGCTGCAGAGGTCAAACAGTAAAGCAGGCTCTGCCTTATTCTATGAACGCCGCGGGGAAACCTGCGGCGTTTTTGGTTTCAAGCCTCGGTTGCGCATAGTAGTCTTTGCAAATGCTGTTTTTTTTCTCGGTTCTGCTGTTGGTCATCGGCTTTTTTGCCTATCGCCATTGGTCCAAGACTCAGGCGCGCAATGCGCTGCTGGCCGCCCCGCTGTCCGATCATCAGCGTCGTGTGATCGACGCTCAGGTGCCTTTGATACGCCGCCTACCGAAAGATCTGAGGGCCAAGCTGGACGGCAAGGTCAATCTATTCCTGGATCAGGTCCGCTTTTTTGGTTGTGACGGGTTGGACGTCACCGAAGAGATGGAACTGGCCATCGCCGCACAGGCCAGTCTGTTACTGGTCAATCGGGATATTTGGTACGACAACCTGACCACGATCCTGATCTACCCCGCTGCATTCAAGTCGCGTCAGCGCAGGCAGGATGGCTATGTTGTCAGCGAGAAAGAGATCGTGCGCACGGGCGAAAGTTGGGATCGCGGCCCGGTGATCCTGTCTTGGACGCACAGCCAGCAAGGCGCGCTGAATGATCGCGACGGGCAGAATGTCGTGTTGCACGAGTTCGCGCATCAGGTCGACGACCTCTCGGGGGGCACAAACGGAGTGCCAATCCTCAGCAACGGTCAGAGCTTTGCGGAATGGGAACGGGTGTTCCTGACCGCCTATGACGCGCATGTCAGCGCCGTCGAACATGGTCGACACACCGTTATCGACCCCTATGGCGCTACCGGGCATGAGGAGTTCTTTGCAGTCTCGGTCGAAGTTTTCTTTGAACGGCCCGTCGCGCTCAAGTCCGAGGCGCCCGAGGTCTACGAACAACTGGCCAAATTATTCCAACTGGACCCTGCAAGCTGGGCCTGACAGTACAGTTTCACAAAAATTCATTTTTGAATTATAGTGAACCCATTGTTTTTGGGAGGGCTTTTCATGTCATCAAAACTCATGGCCGAATTCTTCGGCACGTTCTGGCTGGTTCTGGGCGGATGCGGCAGCGCCGTTCTGGCAGCTGGTGTGGCCGATGTGGGCATCGGCTGGCTGGGTGTATCCTTTGCCTTTGGCCTGACGGTTCTGACCATGGCCTATGCGGTCGGTCAAATCTCGGGCGGGCATTTCAACCCGGCAGTCAGTCTCGGCCTTGCAGTTGGTGGCCGGTTTTCGCCAAAGCTTCTCATCCCGTATTGGATCGCTCAGGTTGCGGGCTCTGTCGCTGCCGCCGCCGTCCTATACGTGATCGTCAGCGGCGCGCCGGGTTTCGAAGGGGTTGGCAGTTTTGCCACCAACGGTTTCGATGAGGCCTCGCCGCAGGGGTATTCAATGGCATCGGCGCTTGTGATCGAAATCACGCTGACCGCTTTCTTCCTATTAATCATTCTGGGTTCGACGTCGAAATTTGCACCAGCCGGGTTTGCGCCGATTGCCATCGGCCTTGGCCTGACACTGATCCACCTGATCTCGATCCCGGTGACAAACACATCGGTCAATCCGGCCCGATCAACCGGAGTTGCCCTGTTTGCCGAAGGCCCCGCGATGGAGCAGCTATGGCTGTTCTGGGCGGCCCCATTGGCGGGGGGCATCATTGGCGCGATCATCTGGAATGTGATCGGCGACGATTGAGCCTTTAAAAAAAGGCCCCGAAGCGCATTGCCACGGGGCCTTTTCTGTTACTCGGTCACTGTGACCTTTTTCATTACATCAGGCTGTCCGATCACTGCGCCGTTAGGTCCGTCACCACGCTTGATGGCATCGACGACGTCCATCCCGCCCGTTACCTGACCTACAACCGTGTATTGGCCGTTCAGGAACGGCCCCGGCGCAAACATGATGAAGAATTGCGAATTTGCACTGTTGGGGTCCTGGGCTCGCGCCATACCGATCACGCCACGATCATAATTGTAGTCCGAAAACTCGGCTGCCAGATCGGGACGATCCGACCCGCCTGTCCCGGCGCGGCGCAGGTCACTGCCCAGACGGCCATGTTCAACATCGCCGGTTTGCGCCATGAACCCTTCGATCACGCGGTGGAAGACCACCCCGTCATATTTGCCTTCAGCCGCCAGAGCGCTGATCTGCTCGACATGTTTCGGGGCAAGGTCATCAAACAGATCGACAGTCACGGTGCCATTGGCGCCCTCACCTTCAATCTCGATCTCAAGGCCAGTGGCCAGCGCGGGGCTGGCCAAAACGGCAAAGGCGGCGGCTAGCTTATACATCGGCCGCCACCTTGACGCTGATCATCCGGTCGGGGTTCATCGGCGGCTCGCCGCGAACAATCGCGTCTACATGCTCCATCCCGTCGATGACGCGCCCGTAAACGGTGTATTGGCCGTTCAGGAAGTGATTGTCCTTGAAGTTGATAAAGAACTGAGAGTTGGCTGAATCCGGGTTCTGCGACCGCGCGGCACCCAGCGTGCCCCGGTCATGCGGCAGTTTCGAAAACTCAGCCGGAACGTTGGGCAGCGACGACCCACCTGTGCCTGCCATACGGATGTTGAACCCGTCTTCCATGTCGCCGTGCTGAACGTCGCCGGTCTGGGCCATGAAACCCTCGATCACACGGTGGAAGGCCACGTTGTCATACTCACCGCCGCGCGCCAGTTCCTTCATCCGGGCCGAGTGCTGGGGGGCCACGTCGGGCAGCAGCTCGATGACGACATTGCCGCCTTTGAGTTCGATGATGATGGTGTTTTCGGGATCCTTGATCTCGGCCATGAGGCCCTCCTGTCGTTTGTCTTGCGCAAATACCTATGCGGCATGGGCGTGAATGCCAAGTGACGCATTGACCTGAGGGCAAAATGCAGGAAAAGAACCGCCTAAATCGTATTTAACGGCAAGGATGGAACGATGGGCTGGAAAACGCTGGACGATATGGATCTGAACGGCAAGCGCGTGCTGGTGCGCGTGGATATCAACGTGCCGGTCGTTGACGGCGTTGTGACCGACGCCACCCGTATTCAGCGCATCGTACCCACCGTGCGCGATATCCTTGCAGCAGGCGGCAAGCCGATCTTGCTGGCGCATTTCGGCCGTCCGGGTGGCGAGCGCCGCGAGAACCTGTCGCTGAAACAGCTGATCCCCACCCTGACCACCGCCTTTGACGCAGATGTTCTGTTCGCCGCCGATTGCGTCGGGACCGAGGCCGAACTGGCCGCTGAACTGCTGCAGCCCGGCCAGGTGCTGCTGCTGGAAAACACTCGCTTCCATGCGGCTGAAACCAAGAATGACGCCGATCTGGCCGCAGGTATGGCGCGTCTGGGCGATGTCTATTGCAACGACGCGTTTTCCGCCGCGCACCGCGCCCACAGCTCGACCGAGGCCATTGCCCGGCTGCTGCCCGCCTGTGCAGGTCGCCTGATGCAGGCCGAGCTTGAGGCGCTCGAGGGCGCATTGGGCGCACCGAAACGCCCGGTGACGGCCGTGGTGGGCGGGGCCAAGGTCTCGACCAAGCTGGAGCTGCTGGGCAATCTGATCACCAAGGTGGATTATCTTGTGATCGGCGGCGGCATGGCCAACACCTTCCTCGTGGCCAAAGGCGTGAATGTCGGCAAGTCCCTCGCCGAAACCGCGATGAAGGGCACCGCGGCCGAAATCATGGCCAAGGCCGACGGCGCGGGCTGCACCATCGTTCTGCCCACTGACATCGTTGTCGCCGAAAAGTTTGAGGCCGGTGCGCCGCACCAGATCCTGCCTGCGGACCAGTGTACTGACGAGGGCATGATCCTAGACGCAGGCCCCGACAGTGTCGCAGCGATCTCGGATATCTTCGACCAAAGCCAGACGCTGATATGGAACGGCCCGCTGGGCGCGTTCGAGATCGAGCCGTTTGACGCCGCCACCAACGCCGCCGCGCTCAAGGCCGCCGCCCTGACCCGTTCGGGCCAGTTGGTATCCGTCGCGGGCGGAGGCGACACGGTCGCGGCACTGAACGCGTCGGGCGCGGCCAAGGATTTCTCGTATATCTCAACCGCGGGCGGCGCGTTCCTGGAATGGATGGAAGGCAAGACTCTGCCGGGTGTCGCCGCGCTGGATCAATAAAAATCCGACCTTTGACGCATTTTTGCGAATCAGGGGATTCACAACCCGAATCGCCTGTGACATAGTACTTTCAGAGGTCCAAAAAGGGCCCGTTATTGAGGCGTTTCATACGGCGGTAAACAGAGTGTCCCGTTCCCATCGGCCCGGTTTGGGCGCAGTCGCATTCTTTATGGTAGCTTTTATGCTGGGTGTGTATTTCACCTTTGCTGCCGTTCAGGGTGACTATGGCCTGTTCCGACGGGTCGAGATTGCAGCGGAACGGGACGCCCTGTCGCGCGATCTAGGGAATCTGGAAGCCGAGATTGCTCAGATGGAAAACCTCACACGCCGTCTGTCAGATACATATTTGGATCTGGACCTTTTGGATCAGCAGGCGCGTTCAGTATTGGGCATGATCCGTTCGGATGAGATCGTTATTCAGTGACCCTTTCTACTGAGTAAACCCAAAACACCTTCGCGACGATTTCCGCAGGTTTCGACGCGGCGTCACATTTCTCCTCGCCACAAAGCGACAAATGCTTTATTGAATAGTTTAACGCTAAACTATCTTGCCGAGAGGGGGAGATCGCCGATATGGCTGCGCGAAAAACCACAAAGAAACCAAATGTTTCTGCGGAAGAACTCACCACATATTACCGGGAAATGCTGCTGATCCGCCGATTCGAGGAGAAGGCTGGTCAGCTATATGGCATGGGCCTGATCGGTGGGTTCTGCCACCTGTATATCGGGCAAGAGGCTGTTGTCGTCGGACTTGAGGCGGCTGCCGAAGAAGGCGACAAGCGGATTACTTCCTATCGCGACCACGGCCACATGCTAGCCTGCGGCATGGACCCGGGCGGCGTGATGGCGGAACTCACCGGACGTATTGGCGGCCTGTCCAAAGGTAAAGGCGGCTCGATGCACATGTTCTCGAAAGAGAAGCACTTCTATGGTGGCCATGGCATCGTCGGCGCGCAAGTTCCGCTGGGTGCGGGTCTGGCCTTTGCCGACAAGTACAAGGAAAACGGCGGCGTCACCTTCACCTATTTTGGCGACGGCGCGGCGAACCAAGGTCAGGTTTACGAGACGTTCAACATGGCCGCCTTGTGGGACCTTCCGGTGGTTTTCGTGATCGAGAATAACCAATACGCCATGGGTACAGCGCAAGCGCGCTCCACCTCTTCGGCAGATATCTATCACCGCGGACAAGCATTCGGAATCCCGGGCGAAATGGTCAACGGCATGGACGTGCTTGCGGTCAAAGCCGCTGGTGAGAAAGCCGTCGCACACTGCCGCTCCGGAAAAGGCCCTTATATCCTTGAGGTCAAGACCTACCGCTATCGCGGCCACTCGATGTCAGACCCAGCCAAATACCGCACCCGTGAAGAGGTTCAGAAGGTCCGCGAACAAAGCGACCCCATTGAACACGTGCGCGAACTGCTGCTGACCGGCAAACACGCGACCGAGGACGACCTGAAGGCGATCGACAAAGAGATCAAAGAGGTCGTCAACCAGGCCGCCGAATTCTCAAAAGAAAGCCCCGAGCCTTCCGTCGAAGAGCTCTGGACCGACATTTACGCCTGAGAGGACGACTAAGACATGGCAACCGAAATTCTCATGCCCGCCCTTTCGCCCACGATGGAAGAGGGCACGCTGGCCAAATGGCTGGTCAAAGAAGGCGATACTGTATCATCCGGCGATATCATGGCCGAGATCGAAACCGACAAGGCGACGATGGAATTCGAAGCCGTCGATGAAGGCATCGTCGGCAAGATCCTGATCGCTGAAGGCACCGAAGGCGTCAAGGTCAACACCCCGATTGCGGTCCTTGTGGAAGAAGGCGAAGACGCTTCCGCCCTGCCCGCGGCTGCGCCCGCAGCCGCAGCGGTGACCGAAGCCGCCCCGGCGGCGGTTGAGGCCCCCGCGCCTGCACCTGCCGCGCCCGTGGTTGATCTGTCGCCCGATTGGCCCGCAGATGCCGAGATGAAGTCCGAAACCGTCCGCGAAGCCCTGCGCGACGCGATGGCTGAGGAAATGCGCGGTGACGAAGACGTCTATCTGATGGGCGAAGAAGTCGCCGAATATCAGGGTGCGTACAAAATCTCCCAAGGTCTTCTGGACGAATTCGGCAGCAAGCGCGTGATCGACACCCCCATCACCGAACATGGTTTTGCCGGCATCGCCGTGGGGTCTGCCTTTGGCGGCCTGAAACCGATTGTCGAGTTCATGACCTTCAACTTCGCCATGCAGGCGATTGACCAAATCATCAACTCCGCCGCCAAGACGCTCTATATGTCCGGTGGCCAGATGGGCTGCCCCATCGTATTCCGCGGCCCCAACGGTGCCGCTGCCCGCGTGGCCGCGCAGCACTCGCAGGACTACGCCGCGTGGTACATGCAAATCCCCGGCCTGAAAGTCGTAATGCCCTATTCGGCCGCTGATGCCAAAGGTCTTCTGAAATCGGCCATCCGCGACCCCAACCCTGTGATTTTCCTGGAAAACGAAATCCTCTACGGTCGCTCCTTCGACGTGCCTCAAGTGGATGATCTGACCATCCCACTGGGCAAAGCACGCATCTGGCGTGAAGGCTCGGACGTGACCATCGTCAGCTTTGGCATCGGGATGCAATACGCGCTGGAAGCCGCCGACAAGCTGGCCGAAGAAGGTATCAGCGCCGAGGTCATCGACCTGCGCACCATCCGTCCGATGGACACCGGCGCGATCATCAATTCGGTGATGAAAACCAACCGTTTGGTGACCGTCGAAGAGGGCTGGCCGCAAGGCTCGGTTGGCAGCTATATCAGCTCGGTCGTGATGCAGGAAGCGTTCGATTACCTCGACGCGCCGGTCATCAACTGCACCGGCAAGGACGTTCCGATGCCCTATGCCGCGAACCTCGAAAAGCTGGCCCTGATCACCACCGATGAGGTGATCGCCGCCGTCAAACAAGTGACCTACCGGTAAGGAGCGACACAGATGCCTACAGAAATTCTGATGCCCGCCCTATCCCCGACCATGGAGGAAGGCACGCTTGCCAAATGGCTGGTCAAAGAGGGTGACACTGTCTCGTCCGGCGACCTGCTGGCCGAGATCGAAACCGACAAAGCCACGATGGAATTTGAGGCCGTCGACGAAGGTACGATTGGCAAGATCTTGATCCCCGAGGGCACCGAAGGCGTGAAGGTAAACACTGCCATCGCTGTTCTGCTGGAAGACGGTGAAAGCGCTGACGACATCAGCGCAGCACCTGCCGCAGCCCCCGCGGCTGCCCCGGCAGCCGCCGCAGGTAACGAGGCCGCCGCGCCAGCGGCGTCCGAGGCGCCTGCCCCTGCCCCGGCTGCTCCGGTCAAGGCCGATGGCGGTCGTATCTTTGCCTCGCCGCTGGCCCGCCGGATTGCCGCGCAAAAAGGCCTTGATCTGGCGCAGATCACCGGCTCTGGCCCGCATGGCCGCATCGTCAAAGCGGATGTGGAAGGCGCGACAGCCACCGCCACGGCTCCGGCCCCAGCACCGGCTGCGGCGGCTCCGGCGGCGGCAGCTCCGGCTGGCCCCTCGGCAGATGCGGTTGCCAAGATGTACCAGGGTCGCGACTACGAAGAAATCAAGCTGGACGGGATGCGCAAAACTATTGCCGCGCGCCTGTCCGAGGCCAAGCAGACCATCCCGCATTTCTACCTGCGTCGCGATATAAAACTGGACGCGCTGCTCAAATTCCGTAGCCAGTTGAACAAACAGCTGGAAGGTCGGGGTGTGAAGCTCAGCGTCAACGACTTCATCATCAAAGCCGTTGCCAACGCGCTGCAACAGGTTCCGGCCTGTAACGCGGTATGGGCCGGTGACCGGGTGCTGCAACTGAAGCCGTCGGACGTGGCCGTCGCTGTCGCGATCGAGGGCGGGCTGTTCACCCCGGTTCTGCAGGACGCCGACACCAAATCGCTGTCCGCGCTATCGACCGAGATGAAAGATCTGGCCGGGCGCGCGCGTGAACGCAAACTGGCACCGCATGAATATCAGGGCGGCACCTTTGCGATCTCGAATCTGGGCATGTTCGGCATCGACAATTTCGACGCTATCGTGAACCCCCCGCACGCGGGAATTCTGGCAGTGGGCACCGGCGTCAAGAAACCGGTTGTCGGCGAGGATGGAGAGCTGACCGTAGCAACCGTCATGTCCGTCACCATGTCAGTGGATCACCGGGTTATCGACGGTGCGCTTGGGGCTGAATTGTTGCAGGCCATCGTGGAAAACCTTGAAAATCCAATGGTTATGCTGGCCTGATTCCCGTTGACTTGCAGAGGCCGCGTCGGGTAACCCCGGCGCGGTTTTTTGATGGCCTGACGGGATGTGAGCCGACGTGATCGGGCGAACTATTGCTCGGGGACCTGTGGGACTCCAGATTAGTGGTACGACATTCAAAGACGCACAGGTGCCATATGACCATCACTCAAATTACACGCACATTTCTGGTTCTGCTGATGCTGGCGGCGCTTGCCCCTGCCGACGCCTACGCCAAACCAAACAGCTATCCAGGAGAGAACTCGAAGTTCAATTCCAAGAGTGCGGTTGGCAAATGGGAAGCCGATCGTGCGAAACGCATTGAAGAGCGCAAAAAGCGCCGGGAAGAACGTCGTCTCAAGCGGTTGAACGAAAAGAACAACCCCTCGAACTAAGACTGCTTACTGGTTTTTACCCAGCATGTGGTCCATTGAGATCGAGGGCTGGTCGCACCCGGCCTCGCCCACGATCTTGGCGGGAATACCCGCAACGGTTTTGCAGGGGGGGACCTCCTGCAGAACAACCGAACCGGCCGCTATGCGGCTGCAATGGCCGACTTCGATATTCCCAAGCACCTTGGCTCCCGCCCCAATCAGAACTCCGTTCCCGATCTTGGGGTGACGCTGTTCCTCTTCTTTGCCGGTTCCGCCCAGCGTCACCGAGTGCAACATCGAGACGTTGTCGCCCACCACGGCAGTTTCACCGATCACTATGGAATGCGCATGGTCGATCATGATCCCCTTGCCAATCTTCGCTGCAGGGTGAATGTCGATGCCAAAAATCTCGGATGAACGCATCTGGAAGAAGTAAGCCAGGTCATACCGACCCTTACGCCAAAGCCAATGCGCCACACGATAGGCCTGCATCGCCTGGTAACCCTTGAAATAAAGAATTGGCTGCAGCAACCGGTGGCAGGCCGGATCACGTTCATATACGGCCATCAGGTCTGCGCGCGCGGCCTCGATCAGTGATGGGTCGTCGGCATATGCCTCGTCCACGATTTCACGCAGAACCATCATCGACATCTCGTTCGAGCACAGCTTGGCAGAAACGCGATATGACAACGCCCGCTCAAGACTTTTGTGATGAAGGACACAAGCATGGACAAGCCCGCCCATGAGCGGTTCATTCTCGACGGCCGCCTGAGCTTCGGTCGTGATACGATCCCAAACGGGATCGACGGGGGTCACGTGACTGCGCTTTTCCAACATGGCTTTTCATCCTTTGCTGCGCCTAAGATGCCATTTAGTGGCAAAAACACCAAACGCAAACCCGTGATCCGCACGATAACGAAAATGAATGACTCGGAACTGGCACATTTTAGCGCTTTGATCCTCGCTCGTCTGGACGAGTTGGCAGACAGCACAGCATCGGGCAAAAGCGCGCAGGCTGTGGTTGAGTTGGATCAGCAGGCTGTTGGCCGCCTTAGCCGGATGGACGCGTTGCAAAACCAGGCTATGGCCAAAGCACATCAAGCCAATCGGGATCTGGAACGGCGCAGACTGACCGCCGCTCTGAACCGGATTCGGGACGGCGAGTATGGTTTCTGCGAAGATTGCGGAGAAGAGATTCCTGCAGGTCGGCTAAAACTGGATCTGGCAGCCACAAAATGCGTCAGCTGCGCGTCTGGCTAAGATGAAGCCGTACCAGACTGTTCAAAACCATCGCGAAACACTGACAGTATTGTAGATCGTCAAAACTGGGTTCAACGTCCAAGGGCCGGATACACGCTGCGGTTACCAGCAATCTATTGCCGAATACCGGATGAAGATGACCGGTTCGACGCATGTACCGATCTGCCAACTCGGCCTCGGTAAGCATGCGCCGACACAGGCAAAACCGGTCAGGTGCCGGCGCACGCAATAGCACGCGCGCCGCAGCACCTACATCTCTGTGAAGAGCCGGACGTATGACTTAGCTTACGTCAAGGCTGACAGGCAGACCCGGACCATAGCTGGCCGAGACCTGCGCAACCTGCACGGTGTATCCCGCGTTTACTCCGTCGGCTAATTTCATTGCGGCCGTGTATATCCAACTTGGATTGGCTGAGATCAGTTCGCGCACCAACGCCCCTTCGGCGCGCACTTGCACCAGATAGGATTCCGTTTCTTCGCCTAATGGTACGTCGATACCCGACCAATCATCTCCGTCGATGCGCGTGCGACGTATCCACGACAGTTGATCGTCACCCGCAGATTTGGCAACTCGCAAATGGGATGGCGCATAAGGGCGTAGACCATTGCCGTTGAATGCCTCGACCCTGTAGACGAAGGACGGATCATCATAACTGCGCGCCGCAGGACCTATCCGGTAGTGCTTGGCCACACGGCGCTCAGACCTCAGCAGGTTGGTTTGATACACCCGTTGGTCCAAAAGCACAAAAGTCGAGCCTTCGGGCCATACATCCGGGATTTTGGCATCTGTCCCCAGTTGTCCCCGAAGACGACCTGACAGAGTGTAGATGCCGCGTTCTTGCAGAGTGGCGCGTTCAAACTGAAACAGTTCCCAGTTATCCGGTGATCCATCGCCGATTGCCGCAAGGTTTGCGCCGTTCAGCAACGCGTCGCGTGGTCGGGATTCCAAAACACCCGCAATCAGTTCAACACTCAGGGGCGCCCCCTCATCCCACAGCCCCGCACCTGCCCGGCGCATCGGCGATTGCGTGAATCCGACAACGGCCTGCCCACTGACCACCTCTTGCAAAGCATAGTCCTCATCAGTCGCAGAGGAGTAAACCGCTGCACTTCCCGGCCATGGATCAGCCGAGATCGCCAGATAAGGTGCGTGGGGCACCTCGGATCCTGTGATAAGCGGCAAGTCCAGGAAAACTGGAAATACGGGAACTGGCGCCACAAACGGGTTTTCCGTGATGTCGTCGTCCGGCAGATCGGAAGGCGTATAAACACCCGGTTCAACGCGAACTGCGTCTGCCATCTGCATTTCGGCCTGTTCGAGCCGGTCGATACGATACCGCGCGCCCTGCTCACCGGACAGGGTGATGATATCACCCGCGCCGACATTCAGCATCGAAGGCGGCAATGCAAACCGGACGCTCTCTCGCGATACGCGAGATTCGCTCAGCCACCGCTCGGCGGTTTGACGGCCTTCGGCGCGTGTCATCGACAACGGCATCTCATTGACGGAAACCGAATGGGTACTCGTGTCCGGTAAAACGGCTTCTTCCGAGACGATATCATGATCCGCATCGGACTGGACAAATCGCAGTCGGACACGACCGGTCATCTCCGCCTCGGCTTCGCGGCGATGTTCGATGGTGCCATCGATCTCGGAACTGGCTGCAAGCAGGTCGCTATCAAGCTGAACCGGAGCCCGCCCGTTGCGCATCTGAAAACGCAACACGCCGTCGCGTTCGATAGCGTCAAAGCCATACCGAAGCATCAGTGGCTGCAACGCGGCGCGCCCGTCCGAAACCTGTTCGATCACATATCCACGCACGACTCCGTGCAACTCCGTGGTGTCAATATCCGTGACGCCCGCGCCATGACAGATCTCGGCGACCACAGAGGCCAAAGTTCGCGATCCCGAGCGCCCATTCAGCCAATGGCCGCGGGCATAGTTTTCGCCATCGCTCCATTGACTGCGCAGGTTCGGAAAGGCGGGAAATGGGCGCGCGTCCCAGGCCCAGACATAGGCATTGGACATGTCCACCATCGGGCCGCCATATACGTTCGAGATCGGGTTGATCTTTGGGTCGGACCAATACCCCAGAACCGCTCGTAGGTATTGAACTTGCATAAAATCGTCGCGCTGGCCGTTGGAATACACGGGCAAGCTCGACTCCGATGACTTTGGGTCCAGAAATTTGTTCGGCTGGTTTGTTCCTTTGTCTATCGCGGCACAGCCCAATTCCGTGAACCAGATCGGTTTGGACCCAGGCACCCAAGCGGTGCGATCTGGTTGGCGGACGCCACCGATCCGTTCGTGGTGTGGCTGCGACCACCAATTCCGCAGATCTTTGTACCGCCATATCCATGGCTCGCCATGAGCGTCATCCTCGATCGGGGCCCGTATTTGCGCTTGGGCCTCTTCGGGTGACGCATAGAACCAGTCGTACCCTTCACCACCCTCGATGTTGCCGCGAAGGTAGTCGAGGTCATAGATGGACTTTGCCCCGTCGCGGGCGTCCACATGACCTTCGCCATCACGCCAGTCGGACAACGGCATGTAGTTATCGACACCGATAAAGTCGATATTGCTATCTGCCCAAAGCGGGTCCAGATGGAAGTATCGATCGCCACTGCCATCCGCGGGTTGATAGCCGAAATACTCGCTCCAGTCGGCAGCGTAGCCGATCTTGGTCTGTGATCTCAAAATCTTGCGCACTTCGGCTGCGAGAACACGCATCTGCGCCACCGCCGGAAAGCCTGATGCACCGCGAATTTGTGTCAGTCCGCGCATCTCGGACGCGATGCAGAACGAGTCAACGCCCCCCGCAGCTTGGCACAACGCTGCATAGTGCAGGATGAAACGGAACAGGCCCCATTCTTGCGGGCCGGAATAGACCACCTCGCCGTTAACGACGGTAAAATGGTCCGCACGGGCGTTTCCAAAAAACGAAGCCACCTGAAGGTCTGCCGCGACTGTTCCGTCCGGCGAGCTGCTGCGTCCCGGAGCCCGACTGAGGGTGATACGCCCCCGCCACGGAAGATGAGGTTGATCCGACGCGTCAGACCAAGGATCCGGCAGACCGTTATTGCGCAACTGGTCCATCAGAATGAACGGGTAGAACATCACGCGCTTGCCGGTCTGTTTCAAATGCTGAATCGCCTGAATCACCGACTGGTCTGTTGGGGTGGCGCCATAGACAGGGCGATCCTGTTCGTGCTTCACCACCTCGGCAGCGCCGCGTGTCACGCCAGCCACGCGCCATGGCATGTTTTCACCTTCCAGTTCTTTATGCAGAACCTTCGGCTTCACCTGGCATACGCCGCAACGAAGATCATCACCGAACCATGAAACGATAAGCGAAGCGGCGTCGCAGGCAGGTAGTTCCTTGCTTAAAGCTCTGGTCGAGGTCACAAGATCCGGCACGCCCGAGCCCGAGTTCACATTCGCCGCCCAGCTTTGGCCGGGACCTTTGGTATAATTCACCTGTGTGCTCGCCAATGCGTATTCGCCGGTGCCCGGCATCAGCGCTACGCCTTTCACGATACGGGACAACGCATCATGTGTTTCCGGCAGACCCGCCTGATCGGGGCGCACGACTTCGAATGAGAACTGTGGAACACGATTTCCGAAAGCCGCCAGCTGCAGATCTTCAATCACGACATACGCTGTCCCGCGATAAGCCGGAACATTGCCCGCGCCCTCAACCGCTTCGATAAGCGGATCGGGCAACTGATCATCCGTTCCATGATACACGCGCATGTTCAGGCCTGCGCGCTCAAGCTCTTCACCGTCGGCCCAGATACGGGGCACGTCAGCAATCTGCCCCGCGCCAACCGCGATCGCCAGTGAAACGGAATAGCTGTAGCTATGGGTGGTCGTCGTGACTTCGGGCGCTTTGGGTGCGCCCTTGCCACCTCCTCCCGATTGCGTCGTCGTAGAGGTGCTGCGCGTTTCCAGAAAATCCGAGGCCCAGATCACTTGCCCACCAACGCGCATCCGTCCAAACAGGGTCGATACGGGTGCTCCCTCGCCGGTTTCAGTCAGGCGAAAGCGGTCCAGACGGCCGGTCTCAACAACTTCACTGCCGCCGCCCATAACGGACTGGCTCATCAAACGCTGGTCGATGACCCGACCCAGCGTCGCGCCGATGGCACGGCCAATGATAGCCGTCGAAAGACCAGCGACCGTTCCGCCAATCGCGCCACCAATCGCAGCCCCTGCTGCCGAGAGTACAATTGTAGCCATCTAGAAATCCTCCAGCGGGAAACCGAAACAAGCGACAACCCGGCGGCGCCAGGGGTCGCTCAACGTGTTTTCAACAACGCCGTGCCCGGAATAGGCATGAATAAAACGCGAGGCTTCACCACCCTCGCTGACAATGCCCACGTGCTTCGCAACGCGCCCGTCACGCATCCGAAACAACAACACATCGCCGGGTTCCATGTCTTCAACAGCCTTGCTTGTCAGATGTCGCCTTGCAGCCTGCCACATGCGCTCATCCCCTTGCGGCTCGGACCAATCCATACTGTAGCTCGGAACGGATTCGGGTTCGGGCCCCAAGACCGCGCGCCAGACACCGCGCAGCAACCCAAGGCAGTCACTGCCCGCGCCTTTGCACGAAGCTTGATGCACATACGGCGTCCCCAGCCATGTTCGGGCTTCCGCCACTATTTGATCGCGGATCGTGCTCATCGCAGGCTGCCCCCTGTATTGGGATTGCCCTTTTTGGGAACAGCCATGACCCAATCTTCGCTGGGCAAATCGGGAAATCCCTGAAAGTTCAGCAAGTTGTTGAACTTCTTCCGGCATGTTTCCATGCGCTTGTCGCACCCGGCGGTCAACCGGACTCTGTCACCCACGGCCAGACCACCACTGATCCCAGACCACAAGGTAACGCTGCGGCCACCCGGTCTGAGGCTGTCCTGCTTGATCGACGCCCACAAGCCGATGGCCTGACCCGAGATAACGTCCAAGCGACCCCGCTCGAACCACGCTGCATCCGGCCCCAAAGCGCCGCTCAGTTCCAACACACTGCCTGCGGTCAACTCGGTAACCTCGGCCTCAGCTTGATAGCCCGCGGCAGAAGCATTGAACCGGCAGACGCTATCGCCAAGTACAGCCGTACAGGGTTTTTGATAAATCCTTCCCAGAGGGCGATTCAGCAAATCCGTCAACCCGCGCAATTCGGCATGAAAAGCCCCACCCGAGCGGCGAATTTCCCCGATGGACCCGCGAAACTGCAGGACGCGCTGTTCCGGCGCGGCCCAGTTGACCAGCCAAGCCCGGACTTCCGCGCCATCAAAACGTCCGGCCTCGATATCATCGTCCGTAACGGCTGCATCCGACAGTGCACCCATGGCTTCTGAGTTATCAATGGACAAACCAGTCGCCTGCTCGATTGCTGCAGCCGTCAACCCCGAACTTGCCTTGAAGGTCAGACCCTCAAAACCAAGTTCCCTGTCGTGATCCGTGAAGCCAAAGACCTGACCATCCGCACGCTGGATCGCCCAGCATCGGCAAGTCGTGGTCAGGCCTGTTTTCAAGTGGTCCTCAAGGGTATCTTTTGCGCTGTTCATCAGACCCGCACCTCGACCACTGGAACATTCGGTACGTCACCGGCCTGAAAGCTGGCGACGCTGGTTTGAATCTTGTCGGTGTCAAACCGGACCGGAACATCGAACTCGAACCCAGCAGTGATTTCGACCTCTTCCGGAGGCGGGTCGGCAAATGTCACGTGGCCGCGCGCCAGATTGACCTCGAAATCCACACCTTCGCGAACCTCATCCTGTTCAAGCCCGAGCTTTACGGTTCCCAGGACGGGTTTGAGGATCGGCCGGATATACTCAAACCCACCAGACGTGTAGGTTTTGACCAACTGGAATACGGTCGTGACCCCATCGCCACGCGCGATGACCTGATCAGCCTTGTCGACCTCAGCGGTCGCCGCGCCGGATTTATAGTCCGACCAGTCTTTCCAGCGAAACCCGAACATCTGCCCTTGCCGCGCCTCGAAGAACGAAATCAACGTTTCGATGTCGTCCAGAGACCGCATTCCAAAACCCGCATCATAGCGTCTGCGTGAATGCGCCCACGGGGTGTTACGCTCTTCAAATCCGTTAGCCAGCGTTACGATGTCCGTACGCCGTTCCGGACCACCGACCGAGCCAAAACTGAGGCTGGCGGGAAATCTGACTTCGTGGAAATTCATGACCTGCTCCCTTATCTATTGCGATTGCCGCGACCCAAGGCGCGGCTCATCTGTGCGGCGATCTGGCTTTGGCTGCGGCGGAAGCCCTGCACGTCCGGCGTGGTGATGTTCATCACGACGTTCACCGCGCCTCCGCCGCCCGAGGTGCGCACGCCCAGTTTGCCATCGGGGCCGCGTGCCAGAGGCATGATCGCCTCGGGTCCGGCTTCGCCCATCAGACCGGTGCCGCCGCGCATCGGAAATGTGGTGGGGCCGCTGACCACGCCGCCATTGGCAAAAGGCATCACCCGGCCCTGACTGAAACTGCCGCCATTGGCAAAGGGCAGAATACCCTGAACAAGACCACCGATGCCGTTGGCCAGCATGCCGCCGAAATGGTCCGTCACGGGTTTGATCGCCGCCGAATAGGCCGTGCGGATCATCGAGTTCTTCAGCACGTCCAGCGCATCCGACAGGTTCATCCCGTCCAGCACCACGCCGTCAAACGCCTTGCGCAGCCCGCCGGACATGCCGCGCTCCAGCGTCGCCACATCCTTGCCGGTCTCTTCAAACGCGGCCTTGATCCGCTTCATCTGGCCGTCAAACGCCGCCGCCATCGACGCGGCATCCCCAAGCGAGTCGCCCAGCGCCTCGCCCCGTTCCTGCAGGTCGTCCAACCCGTCACGATCCGTCGTCATCACGCTCTCCTTGTTCCTTGTCCGGGTAAGCCGCCAACAATGCGTCCAGCCCCGCCCGGTTCATCGCGGGCATCCCCGCGCCCTGCCCCAGCATCAGCCTCAGCTCGGCCGGGGTCAGACGCCAGAACTGGTCCGGCGTCAGACGCAGGCCGGTCATCCCGGCCCGCATCAGGGCGGGCCAGTCGAACCCGCTCAACGATCCGGCACCATGAAGGCACGGGCCAGCAGCTCGGCCGCAGCACGGGCACCCGCCATGGGGCCACCCTCGATCTCGGCGTGCAGCATGTCGGCGCGGGTTACATCCGACCCGCCGCCCCGCAGCCCCGCCACAATCAGCGCCAGCACATCAGCGCTGGAATAGGCCCCGCCTTCGAAGCGCTGCACCAATTCCACCAAAGTCCCGGTGCCCAGTTCCTGTTCCAGTTCCGCCAAAGCCCCCAGCGTTAGCTTGAGTGCCCGAGGCTGCCCATCGATGGTCAAAGCCACCTCACCCGTCCACGGATTGGCCATCGGCTTACAGCGCTGTGAAGGTCAGGGCACCGGCGCTGGCCAGGCTCATCTCATAGGTGGCCTCACCGTTGTGCGAACCCGCGTACTCGATTCCAGTCACCTGAAACGCGCCTTCAACGATGCCGAAATCAGGGATGATCACCTGAAAATCCGGCGTCTCACCATCAAAGAACAACTGACGCGCGCGTTCATCGGTGCCCGCGTCCTTGAACACGCCCGAGCCCGAGATCGAGGCCGATTTGACCCCCGCCCCCGACAGCAGCTCGCGCCATCCGCCCTGGCTTTCAAGGCTGGTAATATCCACACTTTCCGCGTTGAAACTGACCCGCGTGGCGCGCAGGCCCGCGATGGTCTCGAACACGCCCGAGCCGTTCATATCCACTTTGACCAACAGGTCTTTTCCGTTCTGGGCAGCCATATGCTCTCTCCGTTGATTGCTTAGTCGTCTTCCACGCGGGCGCGGAATCTCAGGTCGATCTGGCGGATCGCGCCGCCCGTTCCCGTGCGCCGGGCGCTGGCGCGTTCGAACCACAGGCCCACAAGGCGTCCCCGATCCAAGCTTAGTGCCGCGCCTTCCAGCGCGTCGCACACTGCGCCAGCCAGCGTCTTGGCCGTGCCAAAGCCCGCGGCCTCGGACACCACCGACACGGTGAACCGATGCACTGCCCCCGCGCCCGACCGGTCCGAGGCATCGCGCACCTCTTCCGGGCCCAGCGTCACATAGGTCTGGGGTACCGCCCCCGCCGGAACCGCGTCATAGATCGCGCCGCCCGACAGCGTGCTGACCTGCCCATCGCCCGACAGCTGTTGAAACACCGCCGCCTGCAAAGCAGCTGAAACGCCGTAACTCATGCCGCCACCTCTTCGTCTGCGAAACAGGTCAGGTACTGGCCGCTCGGGTCGCGCTCGGCCACGGCGCGGATCACAAACCGGCGCGGGCCCTCAGAGAACCGCTGATCCGGGCTTGGGCGCATGGACGCCCCCTCGGGTGCGCCGCGCACCACGATGCGATAGCCAACACGCGAGACCGGGATGCCGGCGACAGACCGCTCGGACCCGCTGCGCGCGGTGACCTCGGCCCAAACCGTGCCAACCGCAGCCCATGTCTCGGTATAGCCTCCAGCCCCATCTGCGCTGCGCACCGGAGCTTCAAGCACCAGCTTTCTGTTCAATCGGGGCGTCTTCATTGCGCCACCCCGGCACCAAAGCGCACAATCCGGTAGCGTTGGATCAGGCTGGTGACGCCAAAGGGCATACAGCCCGCGCCCAGCGCCGTCTCATCTCGGTATTCATAGTAGTGCGCGGCCAGTAACAGCACCGCCTGCCCCAGATCAGCGGGCAGAGCCCCCCAATCCGCAGCCATCCCTGCGGTAAAGGCGATCTTGACCGACCCGCCCGTGGGAATGGTTGGCAGGGTTGCACCCGCCGGACGCAGACGCGGACGCTGGCTATCTTGCGCCAGACGATACCGGCCATTGTCCACAACCGTACCGGTGCCGGCCGCGTCGGTCACCGTCACTGCGCTGATTGCCGTGACCGGGGCCACCGGCAGCACCTCGCTCGCCGCATCGCGCCAGCTGTTCAGATCCCATGAAAATCCGCGCGTGATCAGCACCTTGCCGGTACGCGCTTCAATCGCTGCAATCGCCGCCCGCAGAAAGCCTTTCAGCACTTCATCCTGCACGCTGTCTTCGGTAAAACCCGTTCCCAGCCGCAGATGAGCCTTGAACTGATCCACCGGCAGCGCCGCATCCGCGATGGCGGTCTCTTCGATCAACATCATCCATACACTCCGCAATCTCGGACCCCTCCGGGGCCGTAACTTCAGGAATTGACGGGCACGCGCCGCCCCACGTTGCTCGGACGGAGGGGAGCAGCTAGACAACGCAAGGGATTTCACCCCGGCCCGCGCCCGCCGCCCCAGGGGACCAATGGCCCCCCGAGGATTCAGACCGCTTTAGGCGGTGCCGAATTTCACCAGCTTGATCGCGGCAAAGTCGCTTACGTCGCCGCCGACGCGTTTGGTCGCATAGAACAGGACATGCGGCTTGGCGCTGAACGGGTCGCGCAGGACGCGCAGGTCGGGACGCTCGGCAATGGTGTAGCCCGCCTGGAAGTCACCGAAGGCAATCGAGAAGCTGTCGGTGCCCGCATCCGGCATGTCTTCAGCGATCAGCACCGGATAGCCCATCAGGCGCGCAGGCTCACCCGCGGCCAGACCGTCCGACCACAGGAAGCGGCCATCGCTGTCCTTCAGCTTGCGGATCAAACCGGCGGTTTTCGAGTTCATGACGAAGGTGCCGTTCACGCGGTACTGCGCGCCCAGCGCATAGACCACGTCGACAATCGCATCCGCCTCAATACCGCCGTCGATGCCGGTGGGTACATAACCAATGTTGCCCCAGTCCCAAACGTCATTGTCGACCTTGGTGTGGTTCAGAATACCCTTGGGTTTGTCGGCACCATCACCGTTGATAAAGGCCGAAGCCTCGGCGCGGGCGAACTTGTCTGCAATACGACCTGCCAGCCAGCCTTCGACGTCAAAGGCGCTGTCGTCCAGCAGACGCTGCGAGGCTTTGGGCAATGCGCTCAGTTCGTGCAGCGGGATCGAGATGCGGTCGATCGACGGGGTCGCCGTCTCGGTCGCGGCGGCGTTCTCATCGGCCCAGCCAGCGCCCACATCGGTGTGATCGATCAGCACGTCGAACGAGTTCGCCTCGACATTCACCACCGACGCGATCGAGCGGATCGAGGCGGTGGATTTCAGAACCGACTTTATGATCTCGGCGGTCTGCGGGTCGATCAGATAGCCGCCATCGCTGTTCACGGCGCTGGACAGGGATTTCGACTCCATATCAAGCCCGCGCAGGCCGTCATCCTCGCCCGAACGCACATAGGCGTCGAACGCCTTTTGATGCGGTGCGCCGTCCTCAATCGAGGCCGCAAGGTGCGGACGCGCCGCGATGGTTGATTTTCGATCCAGCATGGTCAGTCGCTCTTCTGTCTGTTGCAGTTGGGTTTTCACTTCAGCCTTGAGGCCCTTGAATTCATTCACGAAGCCAGTCATCGCCTGCTTCACCTCCTGAACCAGGGGCGCACCCTCTCCGGTCAAGGCCGGGGTTTCGGTCTTGCTCATCAGCACTTCCATTTCTTGGGTGGGGGTTGAGGCGCGCTAGGTCCGCGCCAGCTCCTGCCGGGCGGTGTTGAACACCTCGGCAATACTGCGCCAGGTGTCTTGCGCGTCAGGCTCAACGCCCTTCGCTGCCACCCGCGCACTGGGCAGCATCGGGAACGTCACCAAGGACACCTCCCACAGCTCCAGTTCGGTCAGGACCCGCTGGCCCTTTTCATTCTTCACGGCCCGCTTGGTGCGATAGCCAATCGACAGACCATCCATCGCACCCGCGCGGATCAATTCAGCCGCCTCACGGCCCTTTTGCGTGGCCTCCAGCAGACGCCCCTTGACCCACAGGCCCCGGTCATCCTCGCGCACCTCATCCCAGACGCCGATGGGTTGCGCCGGATCGTGCTGCCACAGCATCTTGACCCGTTGCCCCGCTTTCGCCAGACCGTCAAGCGAGGCTCGATACGCCCCACGCTGCACCACGTCACTGCCTTGATCCACCTGACCAAACAGGCTGGCATAGCCCTCGATCACCGCATCATCCGTTACCGAAAGCCCGTCTCCGAACCGTGCGAATTTGTGTTCCAAATCCATGAAAACCTCCTCGTAAGCCTCTGATTTCACGGCGTCGCCGCAAGGAAGGACTGAAACACCTGCGCCAGGATCACTGCCGCCACGCCATAGACCGTCAGCCACAACCGTTTCTCCAGCCGTTCCATCATCTCTTCGATCTGATCCAGCCTTCGGCACAGATGGTCGTGCTGGATCTCGGCCACCCTCTCATGCGCGGCCAGACGCAGGCCCGGCGCGCAATCGAACGGGGGATACCCCTCAGCCATCCGCACGCTCCGGCAGCCCCAGCAGCGCGCGTTTTTCAGCATCCGTCAGGAAATCGGCGCCATTGACCCGCGCCCATTGCGCATCGCGTTCCGCCGACAGCGCAGGCACCTGATCCAGATCGGGTTTCAGCATCAGATCCTCGCCCGAATACCCGGCCAGCCATTCCGACACCGCCGCCGCCACCCGCGTCACCAGAGGCAGCACGGTCAGACGGTAAAACGCCCGGTTGGCCTCCTGATAGTTCGAATAGGTCGCGTCGCCCTGTATTCCCAGCAGCATCGGCGGGACTCCAAAGGCCAGCGCGATCTCGCGGGCGGCGGCTTCCTTGGTCTTTTGAAACTCCATATCGGACGGCGAAAAGCCCATCGGCTTCCAATCCAGGCCCCCTTCCAGAACCATCGGTCGCCCCGCATTGCGCGCCCCGCGATAGTTCTGTTCGATCTCGTCGGACAGACGGCGGAACTGATCTTCGGCCATCACCCCATGGCCGTCTCCCTTCCACACCAACGCCCCCGAAGGCCGCGCCGCGTTATCGAGCAGCGATTTCGACCACCGCGACGCGCTGTTATGCACGTCAATCGCCATCGCCGCCGCCTGCATCGGCGAGAACCCATAATGGTCGTCCTGTGGGTGGAAGGATTTGATGTGACAAATCGCATCCGCCGGGAACCGGTGTGTCTTTCCCCCCGCCGTATAATCATAGGCTTTGGGCCATCCATCCGCGCCCGGCACCACGCTCATCCGGTCCGAGCGCAGGACGTGCAGTTCAACCGGCAGGCCTTCCTCTGCCTGCACGGCCTCGACATAAGCGTTGCCCGACAGCAGCAACTGCCCGAACAAGGCTTCCATCAACTCCGCTCGCCCCTGTGCCGCATTCGGGCGGCGCATCAGCGACAGGATCGGATGCGCGTCATAGCGCTGCGCCTGATCCTGCAGAACCAACGGCAGCGCCGCTGCCGCCTCGGCAATCAGCTTGACTGACCGGAACCCCACCGGGTTGCCCGAGAACCCCGTGCGGGTCAGCGACACCGCATCCCGAGGGCTCCACGCCACGCGTCCGCCCGTCTGCCACGCCACCACGGGACCCGCCGCGCTGGCTTTCGCCTCGGGCGCTTCCCCGGCCGCTCCACGACGCAAGAAATCGAATACCATCTGTGCTCCTTTCTGTCGCCGCTGTGTCCGGCTTGTTGAAAGGAGTTATGACGGAAAGAAGTTTAAGCCTTGGGAATGGGGCGTACGGGGGTTGGGCAACGGCAGTCTTGATCCGATAGCGTGATCCGGCTCAGCCACATCTTCAAATGGCCGCTGCCATTAAGAAAACGGCCATTCAAACCTCAGCAACATAAGATCAGATATAGAATGTGTCAGCGCACCCAAAGTCGCCCCGAAACATTACTGGGTTTCTGCGGCTATCTTTCGATTTAGCGAAGCCGCTCTCGGAATCTTGCTCAAGTACGGCACTTTGGTTGGGTCTTGACCGAGCCACTTTGCAAAATGCTCAGGATAGTACCTACCACGATCAGGTATCACCAGCGGAGTGTTACCCGCCTTCAAATTGTACGGATTGCCCTTCAGTATGTCTGTGTTCGAATAAGGTGCAGGAGAGCACTCCCACGATCCACCACTTTGTTTGGTTACTGGATTGTAAGTGTTCGCACCATACCGATGACAAAGCTTGGGGCTAGAAGCACCTATCGCTTGCACCTGCCAATCCCCAACTACAACTCGACTATTGCCTGGATACCAAAGATACGATTTGCCGTTTGGCGCATAGTGTTCAACCTGCGTTCCATGTTGTTGAATGAACTGATTTGGATCTCGGTAAATGACGGTGGAATTCGATATGGCTTTCTCCAGTGCTTCCGGAGAACTAACGATCTCTCGCCGCAGCAAAAATTCCTGCCGCTCTTCCGGCGTAACCGGATCGCACGCAGCTAGAAAAAGCGGTAGTAATGCCGCCAAAAGCAAACTTGAAATCTTCGATTGATTTGCCATTAAAATGTTCCCGGCTCCGACAATGAATGTTGTCCCTGTAGAAACCTCTATACGATGAGAACCGGGTTACAAGAGTGGAAACCAAGCAATTTTGAAGGTGTAAAAAGTGTTGGAAGTGGTTGATCGACTTTACGAACAATTGAACACAATCGTTACAAACTCCGCACCCTCGGCCTTCTAAACACCCCCGCAGGCCCCACAACCAGCTCATGCAGCGCCCAAACCAGCGCATCGACACGATCGGGCGAGCCCTGCCCTTGATACCCGCGCGCGGTCATCTGGCACATCTGCTCCTCCAGCGCGTCCAACTGCGCCACATGGCTTACCCGCCCCTGTTCGTACAGCGCCGCCACGGGCTCGGCTCGCGCGACCTTGCCGCGTGAGGCCCGCACAGCGCGATAAGGCACCAGAGGGTCCACCTGCCGCACGACCTCTTCCACCAGTTGCCCGCCCTGATTGACCTCGGCCACCAGCCGTTCGGCCCCGAACTCATCCATCGCGTCAATCGCCGCCTGCGCCCAGCCCGCCGGGCCAACGCCCTGTACTGTGCGATCAGCCAGCACGTAGGTCCGCCATTCCTCGGGCGGCCCCTGTAGCTGAGCCCCCACAACCACGATCCCGCAGGCATCCGCACTGGACCCCGCCGTTACTGCCGGGTCCAGCGCCACCACGATACGGTCCAGTTCAGGCACAGTGTCTACCCGCGCCGCATCTAGCATCGAGCCCGTCCAAAGCGCCCCCTCGGCATCCGACAGCAGCACCCCGTCCAGCTCCTGCCGCCCCAGCCGCGTGCCCGCATAGCGCGCGCGCACCTCGTCCAAGAAGGACTCCGCCAGATTGGCCCGGTTCGCCTCGGTCGGCGCATGGGTCTGCACGGTGGAGGGCGAGGCCAGTAAATCTTTCAAAACCCTCACATTACGCGGTGTTGTCGTCACACAGACCCGGGGCCGATCCCCCAGCCGCAGCGCAAATTGCAACATATCCCAGGTCTCCCCGGCCTTCTTCCACTTGGCCAACTCATCCACCCAAGCCGCATCAAATTGCGGCCCGCGCAATCCCTCGGGGTCATGCGCCGAAAACGCCTGCGCTTCGGCCCCGTTGGGCCAAATCAGCTTGCGCTCGGATGCCTTCCACGTGGGCCTGCGATCCGGCGGCGAGCACTGTAAAATCCCGCTATCGCCAAAGATCATCACATCGCGCACCTGATCAAAGGTCTCACCGACCAAGGCCACCCGACACGCCTCACCCTTATCCAACGGCAAAGACCCCTCGACCATCGACCGTACCCATTCAGCCCCGGCCCGCGTCTTGCCCGCCCCGCGCCCGCCCATGATCACCCAGGACCGCCAGTCGCCCTCGGGCGGCAGTTGATGCGGCAGCGCCCAGAATTCAAACAGGAAAGGGAGGGCGCACAGCCCCCCCTCCCCGATCTCACTCAGAAATCTGTCCCTCACCGCAGCATCGGCGGAGGCGAGCCAGCCTGCACCCGATTTCAAATCGAGCGCGCTCAAGGTCGAGCGCGTATCCCCCTTGGGCAATTCCGGCTTGTCTGTGATGTTGTTCGACAAAGCTTGTCTCCACTTTCTGACAACTTCGGATCAGCCCCTCTAACTGACCCAGTTGTTTTGCCGTTCCGGCAAGATCTGCATCCTCCCCGGTTCCGATTTGCCTGCGCAGTTCTTCTGCTGCTTGGCGCAAACCGCGAATGGATGTTTCCAGCGACTGCAACAGTTCCGCCGTCTGGGACATCCGCTCTTCCGGGGTAATCAAAGTCATGTGTGCCTGTGACCTCATGCGTGAGTTTTCTCCGCACGACAGAAACGAAAAACGGCCACCGGGGTCACCCCGGGGCCGTTGCCCATCTCTCCTAGCATGACACAAACACTACGGAAAAAAGTGCGCAAAGTCAATATGTTGTGCAACACCCATGCAACGGGAACCGCACTGCCTGTTAAGACTGTTGGCGTTTGATCTATCTAGCCACCGGTAAATTCGCTCAGCCCCGAGCGATCTCCAGCACGGCGGCACTCACAATCAGTACCGCCCCCGTGGCCTCGCGCAGCCCAAAGGGCTCGCCCGAAAACACAGCAGCCGAAATCAGGCCGACCACAACCTCGCTCATCAATAACAACCCCACCCGGGCCGGTGTCAGTAAAGTCGCGGGCCAGATCGTCAGAAAGATCATCGGCAAAGTGTACAGCACTGACAGCACCGCAATGGGCAGTACACCGACAACAACCGCGCTTTGCTGTTGCACCGCGCCTGCGCTGAACACCAGGCTGATCAGCGACAGCAACAGAGCCCCGGCAATAAACGCAAAAACCTGCCCCGGAACTGAAATACCCGAGGAGCGATACAAACCCAGCGTGCCCACCGCCCAAGCCATGCCGGATACCAGCGCCGCCCAATCCCCTGCATTGCTGGGCCAAGGGATGCCGTGGCCGCTGCCAAGGACGATCGCCATGCCGCAAAGGCCACATACCAACCCCAAAACGCGGGTTCCGGTTAGATGCTCGCCAAGAAAAACCCGACCTAAGATCGTGCCCCAAACCGGCGTCAGGTAGAACAGCAGGATGGCTCGAACGACATCCGTATAGACCAGACTGATCGTGAACAGACCAAAGGCCGCACCGGTGAACATGCCGCTGAACATCAAATCCTGCCAGCGCCGTGCCAGATCGTGCCGGTCGCGCCACAAAAGCGGCAAAAGGCCAAGCAGCGCGACCGAATACATCACAATCCCCGGCCAAGCCCCGTCCAGCCCCTGATCTACGAAGTAGCGGACAGGGATCCAGTACAGTCCCCACATCATACCGCCCAGAACCAGGGCACCGCTGGCGAGCTTCAGGCTATCGCCCTGCCGTGCACTTCCCTTCATTCCCAACCCCAAACTTCGCCCCGAAGCGTCACCACGCGCTAAACCGCCACTCGGAAATCGATGGCTCAAACTGATTGAGAACGCCAGAAGAATTTGGAACTCCGACCGCCGGTCCTTCAGACAAATACTTGACAAAGCCCGCGCCAACCCTCATGTGCACGCCATCAGCGCCGCCGCGTGAGCATTCGGGCCTTAGCCCCACCGGCGCACCATATCTCTCCTGGTTCCCCTTCACGCAGGGTTCTTGATGCGACGGCCAGACGGTGCAGGATACGCCTGTGCGTCCCGAGGTCTCGCTAAACCCTGCCTGCCGCGCTTTTGCGCGGCAATACGCATCCGCGCTCAAAGCTGCGGATATTAAAGGATTATTACGTGTTCGACTTTGACATGCTGGGCCTTGCCCCGGCTTTGAACGACGCCCTGAAACGGGCGAACTTTACCCAACCCACCCCGATCCAAAACCAGGCCATCCCGATGGCGCTGAATGGGCATGACATTCTTGGGCTGGCCCAGACCGGCACCGGTAAAACGCTGGCCTTTGGCCTGCCGCTGATTGATCACCTGCTTGCGCAACCGGCCAAACCTGCACCCAAGACAGTCAAGGCTTTGATCCTTGCGCCTACGCGCGAACTGGTGAACCAGATCGCGGACAGCCTGCGTACCCTCACGCAAAAGACAAAACTACGCGTCGCCACCGTTGTCGGTGGCCAATCCATCGGTAAGCAGATTTCGTTCCTGTCGCGCGGCACCGATATTCTGGTCGCCACCCCAGGCCGTTTGATCGACCTGATGGAGCGCGGAGCCGTCGACCTTGGTTCAGTGCGCCATCTGGTGTTGGACGAGGCCGACCAGATGCTGGACATGGGCTTTATCCATGCGCTCCGAAAAATCGCACCCGCATTGGGCACGCCGCGCCAGACGATGCTGTTCTCGGCCACCATGCCGAAACAGATGGAAGAGCTGAGCCAATCTTACCTCAACAACCCGCAGCGCATTCAGGTCTCGCCCCCGGGTAAAGCAGCGGACAAGATCACTCAATCCGTTCACTTTCTGTCGCGGGCGGACAAGCCTCGCAAGCTGCGTGAAATCCTCTCGGCCGATATGGACGCTCTGACGTTGGTCTTCTCGCGCACCAAACACGGGGCCGAGCGGCTGATGAAAGACCTCGTCAAAGACGGGTTCAACGCGGCATCGATCCACGGCAACAAAAGCCAAGGTCAGCGGGATCGCGCCATCAAGGCCTTCCGCGCTGGCGAGGTCAATGTGCTGGTCGCAACCGACGTTGCTGCGCGTGGCATCGACATTCCAGGCGTCGCTTACGTGATCAACTATGACCTGCCCGAAGTGCCTGACAATTATGTCCACCGCATTGGCCGCACGGCGCGCGCAGGGCGCGAGGGTGAGGGCATCGCTTTCTGCGCTCCGGATGAGTTGGACCAACTGAAGCAAATACAAAAGCTGATGAAAATCGACATTCCGGTCGCCAGCGGAACCATGCCTGAATTCGCCGAGCCCAAGAAGCCTCGCAAACAGGGCGGTTTCCGGGCGCGTAAGCCACAAGGGGCCAAGTCCGGGTCCAAACCCGCCGCCTCTAAACGGCGCCGTCCCCGCAGGCGTCCAGCAGCATAATAAAAAAGGGCCGCGTTTCGGACGCGGCCCTTTTTTAGTTGCCCGAGCTGTTCCTCTGGGCTTCAATCTCGCGCCACTTGGCGACGTTTCGGTTGTGCTCGTCCAGCGTTTCCGCGAAAGCGTGCCCCCCCGTTCCGTCCGCCACGAAGAACACATAGTCTGTCTCCTCGGGTGCTACGGCGGCCTCAAGACTGGCCAACCCCGGATTGGCAATTGGCGTGGGCGGCAAGCCGTCAATCACGTAAGTATTCCAAGGGGTTGCTCGACGAAGCTCACTTCTGCGCAATCCGCGTCCCAACGTGCCTTGTCCCTTGGTAACGCCATAGATCACCGTCGGGTCGGTTTGCAGCTTCATGCCGCGCTCCAAACGGTTGACGAATACACTGGCCACCTGCCCACGCTCATGTGGAACACCGGTTTCTTTTTCGATGATCGAGGCAAGGATCAGCATCTCTTCGGGGTTCGAGATCGGTAGATCATCTTGACGGCTTTCCCAGATCGCGTTGATCCGAAGTTGCTGCTTGTCCTGCATTCCCTTCAGCACGGCCATCCGATCAGTTCCGCGCGCGATGTCGTAGCTATCAGGCGCCAACATCCCTTCGGCTGGAATCTCAGTCACTTCACCGGTCAAGGCCCCAATCTGTTTCAAACCTTCAACCACCTGCCACGAGGTCACGCCCTCGGCAACTGAAACGCGATAGCGCGTGTCCGCATCTTCGCTTTTCTCAGTATACGCGGCGGGCACGTCTTCATCGGTGACGTCAAAAGATGCAATTTCGTCAAAGGCCAGAGTGGCAGGATTCAGTTCACGCACACGGGTCTGGATACGGGTCACACCGATGCGATATTCGATCTCGGACCCGCAGGTGCTGGCGCCACTGCTGGTGATTTCGCCGATGATCTGTTCCATCGACGCGCCTTCGCGAACCAGAAAGCTGCCAGCCTTCAACTGCTGGGACCGGTCAGTGTAATCCGCCGCCATACGAAAAACCGTGGCACTGCTGATTGCACCCTGATCCTGCAGAAGCTGGCTGACCTCCCCCATATTCGATCCGCGTTCGACCCTTAAACAGATCGCCGTTTCCAACGGGCCTTCGTTTTTGTACCGCGACTGCCCCCACAGGATCAGACCACCCATCAAGAACAAGCCGACCACTAGAATGGTCAGCATGTTCGATGCCAGGGCCCGCCACATTTAGCTGACCTTTCCGAAGATCACGCTGGCATTGGTGCCGCCAAAGCCGAAAGAGTTTGAAAGCGCCACATCGATCTTGCGTTCGCGCTTGGCGTTAGGGGCCAGGTCGATCGGAGTTTCAACCGCCGGGTTATCCAAGTTGATCGTCGGAGGCGCAACCTGGTCACGGATTGCGAGGATCGAGAAGATCGCCTCTATCGCGCCCGCAGCACCCAACAAGTGGCCCGTTGCGGATTTTGTCGAGCTCATCGTGGCATTCGCCGCATGATCGCCCAGCAAACGCTCGACCGCGCCCAATTCAATGGTATCCGCCATGGTCGATGTGCCATGCGCGTTGATATAGTCCAGATCCTTGGGCTCAAGGCCCGCGCTGCGCAGCGCGGCCTGCATCGAGCGTTCAGCCCCATCGCCATCTTCGCTAGGCGCAGTGATGTGATAGGCGTCACCAGACATGCCATAGCCCAGAACCTCGGCATAAATCTTCGCACCACGCGCCTTGGCGTGCTCGTATTCCTCCAGCACCACGATCCCAGAGCCTTCACCCATGACAAAACCGTCACGATCAATGTCATACGGACGGCTGGCTTTCTTGGGGTCATCGGCAAACTTGGTGGAAAGCGCCTTGCACGAATTGAATCCCGCGATGCCGATCTCGCAGATGCAGCCTTCACCACCGCCAGCAACCATGACATCCGCATCGCCTGCGCGGATAATGCGGCTTGCATCACCGATAGCATGCGCACCAGTCGAGCAGGCCGTTACAACCGAATGGTTTGGCCCCTTAAACCCACGTCGGATCGACACTTGCCCCGAGGCCAGGTTGATCAGCGCGCCCGGAATAAAGAACGGTGAGACGCGGCGCGGACCCTTGTCGCGGATCAGATTGGCTGTTTCCGCAATGGACCCAAGACCGCCAATCCCGGAGCCGATCAGGACTCCGGTGCGCAAGCGCGCTTCTTCATCTTCGGGCATCCAGCCCGCATCTTCGCAGGCCATATCGGCCGCTGCGATGGAATACAGGATGAAATCCTCGATCTTGCGCTGCTCTTTCGGCGGCATCCAATCGTCGGGGTTAAACGTCCCATTGGTGCCGTCCCCGCGCGGGACTTCGCAGGCGTAGGTCGTTGTGACCCCACTGCCTTCGGCATCAAACTGAGTGATCGGACCAGCGCCGGATTCTCCATCCAGCAGCCGCGACCAGGTTTCCTCGACCCCGCTGGCCAACGGAGTGACCAATCCCAGACCGGTTACGACGACTCTGCGCATGAAGTGCCTCTTGCCTGCTTCGTGTTTAAGAAACGCTCATACCCCGGCCCGGGGTGTGGGGGCAAGAGCAAGGGTACATTCCGCCGGAAAGCTATTCTCGCCGACTTGGTCTCGGCACACTGGCAAACAGCATAAAAGGCGGAAAACCGCCCTTGCTATAGCTTGAAAGGGCGGCGTCCTTGGGTTGGTCTTCGATTATTGGAACTCTGCGACCGGTTCATGCGCAGCGGTGGCAACCTCCAACGCATCGGACAGTTCCAATGTCTTACGGAATAGCGCGCGCCCAACCAGCGCACCCGAGATATTCGGGATGTAAGCCAGCCGTGAGATATCGTCGGCAGAACGCACCACGCCACTGGCAATAATCGGCGTGCGCGACTTTTCTGCCAACCCGGAAATCAGACCCAGCTGAGCTTCGACATCGCTCATATCGCTATCAATATCGGTCACCAGAATGGCCGCAAAAGGCGTGTCTGCAAATGCTTCGACAAATGCGTCCGGCGTAAAGGCGCTTTGGCTGCGCCACCCCTCTGTCATGACGTAGCCCTGCCAGACATCAACAGCCAGAACGATTTGATCCGGATACAGCTTGGCCAATTCCTTCACCAGATTGGGGTCCCAAGCAGCTAAGGTCCCGATGACGATCCGGCCCGCTCCCTTGTCAATCCAGCGTTCGACCTGTTCGCGCGTGCGCATACCGCCAGCCAACTGCACCGGGATTTCGGCTGACCGGATGATCTCTTCGACCAGCTCCGAATTGCTATCACGCCCTTCGATGGCGTCGAAATCCGTCAGGTGCATCCATTCCGCCCCTGCGGCCGCCCAGCTACGGGCTGTTTCGGCAGGGTTCACATGCCAGATCATAGCTTCGTCCAGACGGCCCTTGTCCAGCGTGACACACCGGCCGTTCTGCAATTCCATAGTGGGGTAAATCCTCATGAGCCTGATCCTCCGCTCAATCCTTTGCACATGAGATCAGAATACACGCAGTACCGGTCCGCGAAATTACCAGTTTCGGCAAACCGCAGGCTTTTTGCGGCATCGCAAACCGAACTGTCAGTGCCGCGTCGGAGGACCATTTCGCCGCAACAGGCACACGCGAGACCCCTGATAATCATCCTCGCGCATTTCGACATATCCCAACCGCGCCGCTAGTTTTTGCGAAGCCAAGTTGTCGGAATTTACCATTGCAACCAACGGTCCGGGCATAATCCGGTCGAACCAGTCATGGGCGGCCTGCGCGGCCTCAAGGCCCATGCCCTGCCCTTGGGCTTCCGGCGCAAGAACCCAACCTGCTTCGGGAAAGCCGTCGAAATCCTCGCCCAGCGCGCGATTGCCGTAGAAAAATCCGGCCTGTCCAATCATCTGCCGATTCGATTGCTGAATTACAGCCCATTGGCCGAATCCGGCCATCTGCCAATGACCCGCATTGCGCAAGAACGAATCCCAGGCTTCGCCGCGCGACCTTGGCTTGCCCCCGATATGCCGCACGACACACGGGTTACGCCAGATCTCGGCGAACCGGTTGAAATCCTCAGGCCGCATGGCGCAGAGCGTCAAGCGTGCCGTATTTATCATCGGGGTGGATCGTATCATGCCCTGCCCGCTCTGAATTTTTTGCCTCAGCGGAAAGGGTGCGGACGAAAACAGCCCCTGACAAGCCCGAATAACGTCCACGCAATAAAAAACGGCGCCTCCGTTGCCCGGAAGCGCCGCTTTTTTGGATTCTCTAAGGTCTTAGGACGCTTCAGAGATGAATTTGACGGCGTCGCCAAAGGTCTGGATGGTCTCGGCTGCGTCATCGGGGATCTCGATGCCGAACTCTTCTTCGAAGGCCATGACCAGCTCAACGGTGTCCAAGCTGTCTGCGCCCAGATCGTCGATGAAGGAAGCGTTTTCCGCTACTTTGTCTTCTTCAACACCCAGGTGCTCAACAACGATCTTCTTAACGCGATCTGCGACGTCGCTCATGTCTATTCCTCATTCCATTTCAGGGCATAGTGCCCGGTTCTGCCCTTGCCCGCTCAGGCTGGCCTTGATTTGCCCGTCTGGGCGGTTTGGGTTCCCGATTGCCGGGAAACTAGAAGGCCGACCCTGTGGCCGACCCCCGAATTGATGCGCCGCCTATAGCACAGACAACGCCCAAGGCAAACGCTTTCGCGACTGCCCCGACAGGTGGTCACAACATGGCCATACCGCCGTTTACATGCAAGGTGGTTCCGGTCACATATCCGGCCTCGGGGCTGGCAAGATACAGAACTGCCGCGGCAATTTCCGACGCGTCCCCCATACGTCCGGCCGGAACCTGACCCAGGATGCCCGCCTTCTGATCGTCGGTCAGCTTGTCGGTCATCGCCGTAGTGATAAAGCCCGGCGCCACCGCATTGGCCGTGATTCCGCGGCTTGCGACCTCGTATGCCAGCGACTTGGTCATCCCGACCATCCCCGCCTTGGACGCGGCATAGTTCGCCTGACCGGGGTTGCCCGTCGCGCCCACCACGGACGAAATGTTGATGATCCGGCCCCAACGCGCCTTCATCATGCCGCGCAGCACGCCTTTGCAGAGTTTCGCGGTCGAGGTCATGTTAACGTCGATTACGCTCTGCCATTCGTCATCCGACATGCGCATGAACAAGTTGTCACGCGTGATACCCGCGTTGTTGACCAGAATATCGACCGACCCCATCGCATCCGCCGCCTGCTTTGGCAGGGCGGCCACAGCCTCAGGGTCGCTCAGATTACAGGGCAGCACATGGGCACGATCGCCGAGTTCGGCGGCCAGCGCCTCCAGCGGCTCAACACGCGTGCCCGAAAGCGCCACCGTAGCGCCTGCGGCATGCAGAGAGCGCGCGATCTCACCACCGATCCCGCCCGAGGCACCGGTGATCAGTGCGTTCTTACCTGTCAAATCAAACATTCTCTTATCCTTTAGCTACGCGTCACGCGACGCGCGGTATCTTACGATTCGGCTTGGGTCACATTCTGCACGTCATCCGGCGTGCCGACAGCTTTACCCGCGATCGAACGGTCGATTTTGCGGATCATCCCGGACAGAGCTTTCCCCGCCCCGATCTCCCACGTCTCGGTCACGCCCTGCGCGGCCATATACTGCACACTTTCGCGCCAGCGGACCGAGCCGGTGACCTGCTCGACCAACAACTGACGGATCAGATCGGCGTCACTGACCGCCTCGGCGCGCACATTGGCAATCAGCGGCACGGCAGGCGCTTTGATTTCAACCCCTGCCAAAGCTTTGGCCATCACGTCAGCAGCAGGCTGCATCAAGGCACAATGGAAGGGCGCGCTGACAGGCAGCATGACCGCGCGCTTGGCGCCCTTTTCCTTAGCAATCTCGGCCGCGCGTTCCACAGCAGCCTTCGCGCCCGAGACCACAACCTGCGTCGGGTCGTTGTCGTTTGCGGCCTGACAAACCTCACCCTGTGCGGCCTCATCTGCCACGGCGCGCACGGCCTCAAGGTCCAGCCCAAGGATCGCGGCCATCGCACCTTCGCCCACTGGCACGGCGCTTTGCATCGCCTGACCGCGGGTGCGCAGAAGACGCGCAGTATCCGCAACCGTCAGCGCACCAGCAGCGGCCAGCGCGGAATATTCTCCCAGCGAATGCCCCGCCACAAAGGACGCATCGGTGATCGAGACGCCCTCGGCCTCCAGCGCGCGCATCGCCGCCATGGACGTGGCCATCAGAGCCGGCTGTGCGTTTTGCGTCAGGGTCAGCTCGGCAATATCGCCTTCCCAGATCAGGCTGCTCAACTTTTCGCCCAAGGCTTCGTCCACCTCGTCAAACACCGCCTTTGCGGCAGGGTAAGCCTCGGCCAGAGCTTTGCCCATTCCGATGGTCTGGGCACCTTGCCCCGGGAAAACAAATGCGCGTGTCATTGCAACCTCTTGGATGACGTTAGGTTGCGGCGGGGTGTAAACTGTGAAACCGCGCGGCACAAGCACTGCCTGATCTCTGCACAAAGGCACCGTCGCTGTGCGCCCTGCCCCCTTGAGTCCTGATCCCATGGCTTTAGTTTGAGCGAAGCCACCTAACCCCCGGAGCGCCAGATGCCCTCGACCAATACATTCTCAAGCTATGGCAGTGTCACCAAGGCCTTCCACTGGCTGACCGCACTGCTGATCTTTACCGCGTTCCCTCTGGGGTATTTTGCCAACGAACTGGCTCAGGCGATCTATGATCCGAACATCCCAACGACAGAAGATGACATCTCACGTGCGGCGCGCCTGTTCTCGCTACACAAGACTGTCGGCGTGGCCGTCTTTTTCGTCGCCCTCGCACGCATCCTGTGGGCCCTGACGCAAACCAAACCCGGCCTTCTGAATGCCGATAATAAGCCCGAGGCTTTTGCCGCGGAAACCGTACACTGGCTGCTGTACGGCTCATTGGTACTGGTGCCACTGACTGGTTGGATTCACCACGCGGCAGCCGAGGGATTTGCGCCGATCCTTTGGCCATTTGGGCAAAACCTGCCTTTGGTCCCCAAATCCGAGCATCTGGCCGAATTCACCGCCAGCCTGCATTGGCTTTTCGTATGGACGCTTGGCGGCTCTCTGGTGCTGCACATTGCCGGGGCGGTGAAACACCATGTCATCGACAAGGACAGCACGTTGAGGCGTATGCTGCCCGGTTCTGCGCAGTCACCGGAACCTCCAGCGCAGCATCATTCGGCAACACCAGCGTTTGCCGCGCTGGTTGTCTGGGGTGCCGTGTTGATCGGTGGCTGGGGAATCGGCGCGTTCAGCCATCACTCTCACGCCCATACCGATGCCGCCGAACTGGCCGAGGTTCAATCGGATTGGCAGGTACAAGAAGGCACATTGGGTATCACCATTAGCCAATTAGGCAGTCCCGTAACTGGCAGTTTCGCCGACTGGACTGCTGCAATCGCGTTTGACGACCCAGCAGAAGCCGGTTTGGCCGGATCGGCAAATGTAACGATCTCAATCCCTTCCCTGAGCCTCGGCACAGTCAGCGGACAGGCAATGGGGTCTGATTTCTTCGACAGCGCGCAATTTCCGACAGCGCAATTCACAGCCGATCTGTTCAAGACCGAAACCGGGTACGAGGCACGCGGGCCTCTGACTATTCGCGACAAATCTGTCGACGTGGTGTTGCCCTTCACTCTGGATCTGCAGGGCGATACCGCCACAGTCTCTGGCAAGTTGGAGTTGAACCGAATGGATTTCGACGTCGGCACCTCGCAGCCTACCGAGGACTCATTGGGGTTCGCGGTCATCGTTTTGGTAGACTTGATCGCGACACGCGGAGAGTAAAAAAACCGCCGGAGCCTGAGCTCCGGCGGTTTCGATTTCAACGGATAAAAGCGGCTTATTCTGCTTTCTGCGCCTCAACCGAAATCTGGATTTGAACTTCGTCGCTTACGAACGGGGCAAACTGGCCCAACTCGAAATCGCTGCGGATCAGCGTGGTCGTTGCGTCGAAACCGGCCCAAGGCTTGCCAGCCATCGGGTGTTCTCCGACCTGGTTCAGTTTGGCGTCCAGCACAACCGATTTGGTAACACCGTTCATGGTCAGGTCGCCGGTGATGTTGGCGGTGTTCTCACCGGTAACTTCGATCCCGGTCGACGTGAATGAGATCAGGTCGCCTTCGGTCACGCCAAAGAAATCTTCGGTCATAAAGTGATCTTCACGCGGTTTCCAACCGGTGAACATCTCAACGACTGGCATGGACACAGAAACGCTGGACGCTGCCGGGTTTTCCTGATCGAACATGATCTCGCCTTCAAAACCCGAGAACATGCCATAGGTCGTCGAGAAACCAAGGTGATTGTAGTTGAAGATGACCTGGCTGTGGCTTGGGTCCAGAACGTATTTCTCGGCGCTGGCAAACGCCGAAGTCGCCGACACGGCCAGTGCAGCAGCAAGAAGGGTGGATTTCATGACAAACTCCGCAATGTTGTGGATGCAAACCTGTTGGGTTGCTCGATAACGAAAATGTGCCGCCCAAGGGCAGCACACAAGCTTTATTCTCTCACAACTTCTGTTCTTATATGAACAGAATAAAAATCAGGCGAAGATTGTTACACTTCCACTCAGCTGACCCTTGAGCGCTCGGCTGACATCCGCCGATTGCAACGGCAGCTTCATCAGCAGGCTACCATCAACGTCAAACAGCTCGACCTGATCATCGCTGAACTTAGCACCACCCAGCGTATCATAGCTGCGGCGCAAGACAGTCTGGGGCCGACCATTTTCGTTCTTTTGCAAAACGCGCACCTCACGGCGGATCGGATCGAAATACGCATCAGGACGGGCATCCATAACCTGAATGGTCAGAAGGCTTACACCGACAACAAGAAAGGCAAGCGATGCGGCCAGCTTGATTGGCCAGACCTCGGCAGCCATGGCAGAGCCCGGAGCGAGCCACATTGAAAATGCCATCACAATCAGGAACGCACCAACCATGCGCGCAAGGATCATGCGGACTTTCCAGTTCGGCGCGAACGCGATCAGAACTGGAACGGATTTCTCAAAACTCGCGTTTGACGCGGTCTGTTCTAGTGTATTCGTATTAATCGCGGTCATTTCTCTCACCCTGTTTCTCAGGTTGCCGACTTGGGTCCGGTGTGTCCGGTTATTGTCCCGGTATGAGAGTTAAGATCGAATTGAAAAGCGTCAGGAATTGGGCGTCGCGGTGGAAATAGCACGACTTCACCAAGGCATATGTGACGGGACTTGCCCCGTCGCAATAAACGTGTATACGGGGCCATCCTTCGCTAATCGTATGAATCGCGCAGCCTCTCGTGGCAGGGTCGCGAAGGAGCAGATGGCCCCGCCTATGAAATGCGCCTTGATATAAACAGGAGTGCACATGCCACTGTATGAGCATGTAATGATCGCGCGTCAGGATCTGTCCAACGCGCAGGCAGAAAGCCTTGTCGAACATTTCGGCACCGTTCTGGCTGACAACGGCGGCAACGTCGTCGAAAGCGAGTACTGGGGTGTCAAGACGATGGCCTACAAGATCAACAAAAACCGCAAAGGCCACTACGCCTTCCTGAAAACCGACTCGCCTGCTGGCGCGGTTCAGGAAATGGAGCGCCTGATGCGCCTGCACGAAGACGTCATGCGCGTTCTGACCATCAAGGTCGACGAACATGCCGAGGGCCCCTCGGTCCAGATGCAGAAGCGCGACGAGCGCGAAGGCCGCCGCGAGCGCCGCTGATCAACGCCTGACGAAAGGACATAAACCATGGCCGCAAAACCATTTTTCCGCCGCCGCAAGGTCTGCCCGTTCTCGGGCGATAACGCGCCGAAGATCGACTATAAAGACACCCGTCTGCTGCAGCGCTACATCTCTGAGCGCGGCAAGATCGTACCTTCGCGCATCACCGCCGTTTCGGCGAAAAAGCAGCGTGAACTGGCCCGTGCTATCAAGCGCGCCCGCTTCCTCGCCCTGCTGCCCTACGCCGTGAAGTAAGGAGAGACTGACATGCAAGTTATCCTACTGGAACGCGTTGCGAAACTGGGTCAGATGGGCGACGTCGTTGACGTCAAGCCCGGCTACGCCCGCAACTTCCTGCTGCCCCAAGGCAAAGCCCTGAGCGCGTCCGAGTCGAATATCGCCTCGTTCGAAGCCCGCAAGGCGCAGCTTGAAGCGCACAACCTGGAAACCAAGAAAGAAGCTGAAGCACTGGCTGAAAAGCTGGACGGTCAGCAGTTCATCGTGATTCGCTCGGCATCGGATGCTGGCGCACTGTACGGTTCGGTCACTCCGCGTGACGCCGCAGATGCTGCAACCGAAGCTGGTTTCACCGTCGACAAGAAACAGATCGCCCTGATCGCACCGATCAAGGAACTGGGTCTGCACTCGTTGGCAGTCAAACTGCACCCCGAGGTCGAAGTCGAGATTCAGATGAACGTCGCCCGTTCGGAAGAAGAAGCCGAACTGCAAGCTTCGGGCAAGTCGATCCAGGAACTGGCTGCCGAAGAAGAAGCAGCCGCTGAATTCGAAATCGCCGAGCTGTTCGACGACATCGGTTCGGCCGCGTCGGACGACGATGACCTGGGTGCTGACGAAGCACCCGCTGCGGAAGAAGACGAAGCAAAAGCCTGATCTTCTTCACTGGATTTGAGAAAGGCCGCGTCATCATGCGCGGCCTTTTTTCATTCAAGGTCTCAACGGCATATTTCAGCCGGAATTTTCCGCTACCCTTGCGGACGAAACCAAGTTTCCTAGTATCGCGACAAACGACGGAGATCTCGATGACCAAAATCATGCGCCGTAATCTGATTGCCCTGTTGCTCGCCGCGCCTCTTGCTGCATGCGGAAGCCCAGACACCCCGACACGTGCCGCATTTGATCCTCCGCTTTACCCCAATGAGACGCCCGAGTTGCGGGCCTCCATCAACAAATGGGCCGATCACTACGAGCTCCCGCGAGAGTTGGTTCACAAGCTCGCCATCCGAGAAAGCACGCACCGGCCGTGGGCGGTGAACCGTCCCTATTATGGCCTGTTGCAGATCCTGCCGGCGACAGCCCGGTCCATGGGTTACAGTGGTGACCCACAGGGCCTGTTGGACGCCGATACCAATCTGGAATTTGCGGGAAAATACCTGCGCGGAGCATGGTTGTTATCCGATGGCGATCAGCAGCGCGCGATCTTTCTTTACGCCAAGGGCTATTGGCCTGAGGCCAAGGCCCGCGGATTGCTGGTCGAGACTGGGTTGAAACCCGAGTGAGACAACTTGTCCTGCAGTCGGCAACAATCCGCAAAATACCGCTGCAAAAACAGGCCAGTTCCTACGTATCTATTGCCATTTCGCTGCATTAACACCATGCAAAGCGAACTATTTGCTTGCGTCACATCATCAAGGTGACGCAACGTATACTTTAATTTGGACAGATACGACTATGCTCTGGGGAGAGGATAGTCATCATGAAGGTTAGACACTTGAAGCTCATCGACCTGGCCAGGATCGAACAAGAAGAAAGGTCTGCGGCGGACATTATCAATGCCGTTTGCAACGAACTTGGCTTTGATTACGCATCCTATGCAACTTTCAACCCCGTCAAAGGGGATGTTCAGGGCTATGCAAATTACCCCGATGAATGGAAGATCCACTACGGAAGCCAAGGGTTTCATCACTTCGACCCGACTTTATACCAATCCATGCTTAGCATCGCACCGGTGGACTGGAGTCGTTTTAGCCAAGATGAAAAGTTTCACACGGTTTTCAAAGATGCCCACGACTTTGGAATTACCCCCCGGGGGCTGACCGTTCCGGTCCGGGGCCCCTATGGCGAATGTGGCTTGCTGAACGTGACCCGCAACTGCTCGGATGAGGAATGGGAAAGACTGAAGCGACACGTTATGGGAGACCTGCAATTGGCGGCAGTGCAGGCACACGACACCGTTATGCAATCCGGTCTTTTGGCAAAAGCCCTGTATCTTCCAACCCTGTCCACTCGCGAGAAAGAGATTATGCAATGGGTGGCCGAGGGTAAGTCACAGCAGGACATCGGAGATATTCTTTCGATCTCGCACCGCACAGTTGAAGTTCACGTTAGGTCCGGCCGCGAGAAACTCGGGGCTTTGACCACGCCACAGGCGATTGGTCGCGCCATAGGACTTGGAATAATCGCCCCTGGTTAACCAAAAAACCGCTTCTCTACGGGAAACCCCCAATAGTCTCAGATCATAACTTGGTTAATTTTCCATTCACGGTAACCAATCTGTAGGGGGATGGAAATGATCATCGTGATTGATGGTATAAACCAACATAAATTCAAAGACGTCTTGGACGAAATGTATCAACTGCGCGCGCGCGTTTTCGGCGACCGCTTGGGATGGGATGTGAACATCCGCGACGGTCGGGAAGTCGACAAATTTGATACGCTTAATCCTGCACACGTGGTCAGCCTGAACGACGAGGGGGACGTCGTAGGCTGCATGCGGCTGCTGCAGACCACGGGGCCACATATGTTGGCAGACGTGTTTAACTCGATCCTGGACGGCGAACCGCCTGTGCGCAGCGCGCAAGTGTGGGAAGCAACCCGTTTTTGCGTCGACACAAAGAAACTGGGGCGTGGCAGGGGCGAAAATTCGGTCTCGTACGTAACCAGCGAGGTCATGATAGGGTCGTTCGAATACGCAAAGATGGCAGGGGTGCTGGATTCGATCGCTGTGATTGATCCTGTCATGAACCGGGTTCTGCAACGGTCTGGTAACGCTCCGTATGACTATTTGGGCTCTGCCAAACCAATGGGCAAAGTTGTTGCCATGGCCGCACTTATGGATTGCTCGGAGGAAAGGATTTCCGGAATTCGGAAATATGCAGGAATCGCGCACGATGTGTTTCTAAGCGACGAACAAGCACGCGCGTTGTTCGACAAGACCAAAGCAGCACCCAAGGCTGCAAACTACGACCGTAAGCCGCTCAATCAGCTCGAAAAGTACTTTGTGGAACAAATGGGTGCAGCCACCTCGAAAGACGAAGTTGACGCTGTTCTGAGGCTGATTGAAGAACTTTCGGATAAGTTTACGCCAGAGCAGAAGTTCGCTCTGCTGAGTACCCCCCGTGCTTTCGCTCATGAGGCCTGACCCCCTCACCTCATAGCGTAAGCCACTCAAGCGGAGCCGTTGTTTCCAGACGGCTCCGCGTTTTATCTTGCTCGCCCGAAAGGGGCGAAAGAGACTTATTCCTCTTCCAAAGCCTCGACAGCTTTCTGCAGGTCGTCTTTGCTGACGTCCTTGTCGGTGACCTGAGCCAGCTCGACAATATAGTCGATGACCTTGTCCTCAAAAATCGGGGCACGCAGTTGCTGCTGCATCTGAGCGTTCTGCTGCACGAACTCAAAGAACTGACGTTCCTGACCCGGGTACTGACGTGCCTGGTTCATGATCGCCTGAGTCATCTCGGCATCGGTGACTTCAACTTCGGCTTTCTGCCCCAGCTCGGCCAACAGCAGGCCCAAACGCACGCGGCGCTCGGCCAATGTGTTGTGCTCGTCGGTGGGTTCGACCGGATCGTGGTCATGACCTTCAACGTCCGGGTTTTCTTCGTGCCACAGCTGGTGTGCGATCTGTTTGGCTTCCGCCTCAACCAACGACGGCGGCAAGTCGAACGAGACTTTCTCGTCCAGCGCATCCAGCAGGGCACGCTTCATGACTGCGCGCGAAGCGCCGGCATATTCGGCTTCCAAACGCTCGGCGATCTGGCCCTTCAGGGCTTCCAGGTCTTCAGCGCCAAACTTGGTGGCCAGCTCGTCGTTCACTTCGGCTGCGACGGGCTCTTTCACTTCTTTCACGGTGCAGGTGAAAACAGCGTCTTTTCCGGCCAGATGCTCGGCACCGTATTCGGCCGGGAAGGTGACGTTAACGTCTTTTTCTTCTTCGGCTTTAACACCAACCAGCTGCTCTTCGAAGCCGGGGATGAAGCTGTTTGAGCCCAGAACCAACGGGTAGTCTTCGGCCGAGCCACCTTCGAATTCTTCACCGTCAACCTTGCCGACAAAGTCGAATACGATCTGGTCGCCATCCTTGGCTTTCGAGCCTTTACGGCGCGCTTTGAAATCCTGCGCGGTTTCTGCCAGGTTGTTCAGCGCCTCTTCAATGGCTGCGTCATCGGCTTTGACGACCAGTTTTTCCAGCTCGACTGATTTCAGGTCAACCTCGGGGATCGCGGGCAGAGCCTCATAGGACATTTCGACATGGACGTCATCGCCTTCTTTCCAGTCCTCGTTGGTCATTTTGACCTCGGGCTGCAGGGCCGGACGATCGCCGCTGTCTTCAAAATGCTTGTTCATCGCACCGTCGATGCTTTCCTGCATCGCTTCACCCAGCAGACGCTGGCCGAACTGCTTTTTCAGCAGCGCCATCGGCACCTTGCCTTTGCGAAAACCCTTCATTTCGACTTCTGGCTGCGCTTCAACCAGTTTCTCATTCACTTTGTCGTCCAGCTCGGCGGCGGATACGACAATGTTATAGCCGCGTTTCAGACCTTCGTTCAGCGTCTCGGTAACCTGCATTATGGTAGTCCCCATAGGATTCGGGGCGCGCAAAACGGCGCGCCGGGCAAATTTGACGCCTTCTATTTGCCCAGCCCCCCGCGTGCAAGAGGCAACTGCCCGATCAGCCTTGTTTTGACCGTCTTTTGTCTAAAATTGTTGGTGACTAGGTTCCCGCGACGTGGCAGAGACAGACAGCAACACAAGACTGCCTCAAAGCGCGATCAGGCTTCGATCTGTTTCAAAACAGCAGGCAACTGCTCGGGCAAATCCTCGGCGATCAGACCCGGACCAAAGTTGCGCGCGCATTCCACATGCAGCCAAGCGCCCGTTTCCGCCGCCTGCATCGGACTGAACCCGCGCGCCGAAAGGCCCGTGATGAACCCTGCCAGAACATCCCCTGACCCGGCCGTGGCCAACCACGGTGCCGCACGATCATAGACAGCGGCATTGATCGAACATCGCCCATCCGGCGCGGCAATCACCGTGTCTGGCCCCTTGAACAGAACCACACACCCCGCCCGCTTGGCGGCTTCGCGCGCGGCATCCACCTTGGAATAGGCCGGGCCTTTGGTTGGCGTAGCCGCCAATTTCTCGGCAATATCCGGGAACAGGCGTGCAAATTCGCCCCCATGCGGGGTCAGAACGCAATTCTCGTGCAACTGCCCGAACAAAGCCGCCGGATCATCCGCAAACGCCGTCAGAGCATCCGCATCCAGCACGGTTGCCCGCTTGGCCTGCAACGCAACTGGCACCAGTTCGCGCGCCCGCTCCATCCCCATTCCCGGCCCAAGACACAGCGCATTCAATCGCTCGTCGCCCAGCACCTCCGCAAACCCCTCGGCCCCATCAACCCGTTGCACCATGAGGGCCGTAACCTGCGCCGCCACCTCCATCTGAGCCGCGCCCGGCACCCCAAGCGTCACCAACCCAGCCCCAATCCGCAAAGCCCCCCGTGCCGCCAACCGCGCAGCACCAGTTTTCGCCGCACCGCCCGAAAGGATAAGGGCATGACCGTGGGTGTATTTGTGATGCTGGTTGTACTTGGGCAAGCGATAGAAAGGCGTTCCCATCCACCTGCGCTCATCTTCAACCCGCCCTTGGGGTTCGGCAAGTTTTAGAAAAACCGGCCGAGTTGCTCCCCTGAAAGATGTGGGGGAAAATGCAAATGCATTGTCAAAAGGTTCCCCATTAAATCGACAACGCTGCCGGGATATGCCGATGTCCTTCACGACAAGTTTTCCACATAAATCGGGCCCTTGTGCTAGAAAGTGACCCGGTTTTGGGCTGTCGAAGCATACAGTCAACCTTGCAAAACGGTCATGCAAAGCGCGCGCGCCTCCGGCATCAGCAACCCTGCTCCGTGCCTCTGGTGGAAGGTTTTCCAGCAACTCTCGCGGCCATAGGCGTAGCGGCTCTTGATGCAGTACACGCCCACTGTCCAAGCACAAGCCAGATGGAGCGTCTATGCTAACCATGCGATCAGCATAGTGGTCCCCGTCCACACCAGAAAGGTGGCGAATGACGCTGAACAATTCGCCGTCCAAACCGCGCTTCAGTCCAGTTCCAAATACAGCGTCAACATAAAGATCCGCGAAAGAACCCTTGCGTAAACGTTTCTGAGACAGCTGTTGGACCACACCCAACTCCACCCACCGCTCATAATTCACCCGCGCATCCGGAGGCAGTTTTTCTGCGTCGCCATACAGAAACACCTCAGCGCCCCACCCCAGCCCATGCAACAGGCGCGCGACGACAAACCCATCACCGCCATTGTTCCCCGGCCCGCACAACACCACGGCGCGCAGCGGATCCCCTTCATCTGGCCCCAAATACCTCGGGGAGCTCGAGGGGCTGGCCCCTCGATCCTTGAACTCGGGCCACTCCTCATAAATGGCATCGACAACGCCCTGCCCAGCCCGCTCCATCAGCTCCAGTCCGGTCACCTCACCAGACTCAATCGCGGCCTGTTCGATGGCCCGCATCTGAGCAGCCGTCAGCAGTTCCGTCATCTCAAAATTCCCAGTCGATTCAATTTCGATTACTTTTTATGCAATCTGATTAAAATTTAAACCTAAGCCTATTTTCCCAGCGGCCAAACGGGACCAAATTCGCAATCCGATTGCCGCCCGATCTTAGACGTGGTCACTGCCATCCTGACAAGAGTTAAAGGGAGCCCGGGATGAAGAAGATCGAAGCGATCATCAAACCGTTCAAACTCGATGAGGTAAAAGAGGCGCTGCAGGACGTTGGCGTCCAAGGTCTCAGCGTGATCGAGGTTAAAGGGTTTGGTCGCCAGAAAGGCCACACCGAACTGTATCGCGGTGCGGAATACGTGGTCGACTTTCTGCCTAAAGTGAAAGTCGAAGTCGTTTTGGACGACGATCAGGTCGATGCTGCCATCGACGCCATCGTCTCGGCCGCTAAGACCGACAAGATCGGCGACGGCAAGATCTTTGTCTCGCCCGTAGAACAAGCCATTCGCATTCGGACCGGTGAGACCGGCTCGGACGCGCTGTAATCGAACACTCCAATCAGAGGAATAGAGAGTATGAGCAAGGACGCAGTTCTTCAGCTGATCAAGGACGAAGGCGCAGAATACGTCGATGTTCGCTTTACCGACCCGCGCGGCAAGCTGCAGCACGTGACCCTGATGGCCGATCAGGTTGACGAAGATTTCCTGGACGAAGGCTTTATGTTCGACGGTTCGTCGATCGCAGGCTGGAAGTCGATCGAAGCATCAGACATGAAATTGGTTGTCGACACCGACAGCGCCTATGTCGATCCGTTCTACGCGGAAAAAACCATCTGCGTACACTGCTCGGTTGTCGAGCCCGACACCGGCGAAGCCTATGAGCGTGACCCGCGCGGCACTGCACAGAAAGCCGAAGCATACCTGAAAGCATCGGGTATCGGCGACGTTGCCTACATGGGCCCCGAGGCCGAATTCTTCCTGTTCGACGACGTCCGTTTCTCGAACAGCATCAACAAAGTATCCTACGAAGTTGATGCGACCGACGCGTCTTGGAACACCGACACCGAATACGAGATGGGCAACATGGGCCACCGTCCGGGCGTCAAGGGCGGCTACTTCCCGGTCAACCCGATTGACGAAGCACAAGACCTGCGCTCGGAAATGCTGTCGACCATGAAGCGTCTGGGCATGAAAGTGGACAAGCACCACCACGAGGTTGCGTCCTGTCAGCACGAGCTGGGCCTGATCTTTGACAGCCTGACCAAGCAGGCGGACGAGCTGCAGAAATACAAGTACGTCATCCACAACGTTGCGCACGCCTACGGCAAATCGGCGACCTTCATGCCGAAGCCCATCGCAGGCGACAACGGCACCGGTATGCACGTGAACATGTCAATCTGGAAAGATGGCAAGCCGCTGTTTGCTGGCGACAAATATGCCGACCTGTCGGACGAAGCGATCTACTTCATTGGCGGCATCCTGAAGCACGCCAAAACCCTGAACGCCTTCACCAACCCGGCGACCAACAGCTACAAGCGTCTGATCCCAGGCTTTGAGGCCCCTGTTCTGCGCGCCTACTCGGCCCGTAACCGTTCGGGTTGTGTCCGTATTCCGTGGACCGAAAGCCCGAAAGCCAAGCGCGTCGAGGCCCGCTTCCCTGACCCAGCTGCGAACCCCTATCTGGCGTTTGCTGCTCTGCTGATGGCTGGTCTGGACGGCATCAAGAACAAGATCGATCCGGGCGAAGCCATGGACAAAAACCTGTACGATCTGCCGGCCGAAGAACTGGCCGACATCCCGACCGTATGTGGTTCGCTGCGCGAAGCGCTAGAAGCTCTGGCCTCCGATCACGACTTCCTGCTGCAGGGCGACGTGTTCACAAAAGACCAGATCGACGGTTACATCGCGCTGAAGATGGAAGAGGTCGAAACCTACGAGCACACACCGCACCCTGTAGAATACGGCATGTACTACAGCTGCTGATCCAAGAATTTTCGATGAAAATTCTTTCAAGGGCGCCCAACCGGGCGCCCTTGTCTCATTCCGGGTGATCTTCCACACTAACGACAGGAGGAGATCGCATGGACACCGAATTCACCAACTTCGTGACCACACCCGAAGAACTGGAACGGATCACCGGCGCGCCCCTGCCCCAGATCATCGCCAAGGAACTGCCCACGCTTGACCAGATGTGCCGCGACTTCATCGCGACCTCGCCGTTCTGCCTGATCGCCTCGGCCAATCCGGACGGGCATTTGGATGTATCCCCGCGTGGGGATCCATGTGGCTTTGTTCAGGTGCTGTCGGACGACTTGATCGCCATCCCTGACCGACCCGGCAACAAACGGGTGGATACCTTTCACAACATCCTGAAAGACCCACGCGCCAGTGTCATCTTCTTCGTGCCAGGAAAGATGGAGACGCTGCGTATCCGAGGAACTGCCCAAATATGCGCTGATCCAAAACTGCTGGCCTCTATGACTGTGCAAGCCCGGCCGCCCAAACTTGCACTTCTGATTAAGGTGCAAACTGTTTTTGCGCACTGCCCTAAATGCGTGATCCGCGCGAACCTGTGGAGCCCCGAGGACTGGCCGGACTCGTCCAACCTTCCGAACATGAACGCCATGATGGTCAAACATGCCAAGATCAACAAAACGCCGGATGAGTGGTTTGAGGCCCTCAAGCACTGCGGAGAGTTGGACCTGTACTAAGCCCTTTGCCAGACCAAAGACGCATCGTAAGGTTGGGGTGTGTATTCTGGGATTATTCTGATGCTGCGCTTGGCAATTGCTCTGACCGTTTTCCTTCCTACAGCTGGGCTTGCTGCCCAATGTGGAAACACCAGCGCCGGGTTTGAAGCCTGGAAAAAAGACTTCTCGCGACAGGCAAAACGTGCTGGCGTCAAGAAAAAGGGGCTTCAGGCATTGGCCCAAACGACCTATGCCACCCGAACAATTGCCGCAGACCGCAATCAGAAAAGCTTCAAGTACTCGTTAGACAAATTCATGCAAGTACGCGGAGCGGACACAATCGTCGCGCAAGGGCGCAAACGAAAAGCACGAAACCCTCAGTTTTACGCCGCTCTCGAACGGCAATACGGAGTGCCCGCAGGTGTTCTTATTGCCATCCATGGGATGGAAACGGGCTTTGGTGGTTTTATGGGCGACAGTCAGGTTGTATCGGCTATCACCACGCTGGCCTATGATTGTCGTCGGTCCGAGTTCTTTATTCCCCACGCAATTGGTGCCCTTAAACTGGTCGATCAAGGCAGCATTACGACAGCTACCAAGGGCGCAAAACATGGCGAATTGGGGCACACACAGTTTCTACCCGGCAATGCGTTGACCTACGGTGTCGACGCAACAGGTGACGGTAACGTTGACTTTTACAACATGACTGACGCGCTGGCATCGACAGCCAACTTTTTGCGCAAAAAGGGTTGGAAACCGGGGCGCGGCTACCAACCGGGGCAGCCGAATTTTGCGGTCATCCAGCAATGGAATGCGGCTACTGTGTACCAACAATCGATCGCAATCATGGCGGCCCGAATCGACGGGTGACCCTGGCCACATTTCCGCACAACCACCCCACATTTTGGTCACATTCTTGCCATGAACATTAAACGGCCCCCAAAATGCCTAGGTTTCCAGAGCGTAATCAATCTTTGCAATTTGTGATTTTTTTCCATCACCGCCCAAATCTGCCCTATTTTCCTTGTTAACCTGTTCTTGAACTCAACGTGCGGCGAAGGAATGCGCAGTGACTCCGAAGAACAGCTATCATGGTGGCCTGCAGTTTGACGGCGATACCGATGGCGCGATCGAGCGTTTCAGCGCGATTGTGGCTGCGACTTTGGAAGATTACGGCCATCTGGTAGAGCGTAAAAGCGTACTCGATTCCACCGAAGCCAGCATCGTTTGCAGTCAGTATCTTGTGCGACTGACTCTGGACACTCAGGTGCCAGCAAGCGAGACACGGATCGAACGTGTGGACCGCGCGGCCGGGTTGAAAACGATTAAACGCCCCGTCGTGACCTTGCCGCAAAATCGACTGACAATCACTGTGTCTCCGGTTTCAGAATTGCTGGATGACACTGAAATCTCGGAACTAATGTTGGTGGTGATCCTGTATCGTATGGTCGACATCTGCGCGACCAAACGGATCGAGTGGTTGTCACCCAACACGGTTCTGACCATCGAACAATTCATGAGCGCATTTGACACTCTGCCCCCCGCTAAAAAAAAGCGGAATAGAAAGCAAGTTTTCGAGGCGGTTTCTGGCCCATTTGCGGGGCTGGACACTATTGAGGAAGACCCTCTGGACGAGCCACAAAAAAAGGCGCCGCCTCCGGCAGCCCGGCCGATCCAGTTGTCGGATGAGCAGTTGCTCAGCATCGCTTTTCGGACAGAACCTATCGAGCAGCCAATAGATCAGGAGGACACGCCCCCCCTCGACCACGAACAACCAAGTGACATCCTTCGACTTACAAGTTGGGGACTAACCGGTGCCGTGGCCAGTGTGTCTGTCCCGATCGCGGCCTCAATGGCCGCTGTGAACCTGATAAGGGGCGAAGACTTTCGCCTGAACACCCAGGTACTTGCCTATTCCGTAGCGATCTCTGCTCTCAGCACAAGCGGGGCTTTCGCGGGCGTTGCCAGCGCTTTGGGCATGTAACTCACAAAACAAGACCCTCCTAGGAGGCCCCGCCATCAGGCGGGGTTTTCTATTTTGCGCAGACTCTCTGCTGCCAAAACGTATGTGTGGATCGAAAATATGACTGCCTGCGATTTGGGAAGACGCAGCAGGGTTTGGCGCTCGCTTCGTAAATAAGGCGCAGTACCGGGGTCCTTGATGTGGCGTGGTTCTTGCGCACTGCGTGGCTGGTACAACTCGGCGTCGTCGTACCACAAAGCATTGTAACGCCACAGTGGTCGGCCGGGTTGAATTCCATCAAACAGGCGTTGCACGCGGCGCGCAACGTTTTCGTCGTAGCTGTCTACCGGCAGATGGATGTCTATCAACGGACGCATGAATTTCTCGGACAATCGCCAACTGGCCGGAAAGCACAGTATTGCACCGGTCAGAACATGCTCTTCACCCCGCTTTTGCAGGATGCAAATGTCCTCTTGCACCAAATTGCAAAGGGTCTCCATCGGGTGTTTGCGATCAATGCAAACCTCTTGCCCATCCGGTCGAATGACAGTGCCAGAACACCCCGGATAAGCGTGGTGAAGCACCAGATCCAACACTTCTTGCGCGGCAGGCTCGGCGGCGGGATCCAGCGCCAAAACGTCAGCGCGACGATCGCGCAGCAACGCCCCTCGATGTTGCATCTGTGCGGCGAAGGCATCATCACGTTGCAGCCACGTCTCCATGCTGGCTGGTTGGATGCCCGGCAGGGGCTTTTCCGAAAGAGGGTCGTACGGGATCGAGCTTTGCAAAATCGTCATGCGGTCGACTTACCACCACACCATTCTGATGTCGGTCAAAAAGCGACGAGCCGACCGTCGCAAAATATCAAGACGACAGCGTAATGATTCTCCACGCTTAATAAATAGGCAGGGAGGGCCGCCATGAACACTCACTACCGCGATGGCCGAAAGATCGACCCGACAAAGGGCGCAACCCTTGGCGACGGTACACCAAACAACTTGGACCGGATTGAGATAGGCCCAACACAACTGGCCTTTGCCGAATGGGAGGCCACTGGCCTGACCCTGCCCAATCTGGCATCAATGCGCGAATATCGATGGAAACGTCTGACCCAAGCTGTCGTTGATCGTGGTTACGGCGGCTTGCTGATGTTTGACCCGCTCAACATCCGCTATGCGACCGACAGCACAAACATGCAGCTGTGGAACACACATAACCCGTTTCGTGCCGTGCTGCTCTGTGCGGACGGCTACATGGTAATCTGGGACTACAAGAATTCTCCGTTTCTTTCGACTTACAACCCCTTGGTACGCGAACAGCGCTCGGGCGCGGATCTGTTCTATTTCGACCGTGGCGACAAGGTGGATGTGGCGGCAGATGTGTTTTCGAACGAAGTACGCGCCCTGATCGAAGAACATAGTGGCGGCAACATGCGGCTGGCTGTCGACAAAATCATGTTGCACGGGTTGCGCGCTTTGGAAGCGCAAGGGTTCGAGATCATGGAAGGCGAAGAGGTCACCGAAAAAACCCGCTCCATCAAAGGACCGGATGAGATTCTGGCGATGCGCTGCGCGAACCACGCTTGCGAAACAGCCGTCGCCGAGATGGAGAAATTTGCCCGTGCCAATGTGGGCGACGGCAAGACGTCCGAGGACGACATCTGGGCTATTCTTCACGCTGAAAATATCCGGCGCGGCGGCGAATGGATCGAAACCCGACTGCTGGCCTCGGGGCAGCGTACGAATCCTTGGTTTCAGGAATGTGGCCCGCGCATTACGCAAGCCAACGAGATCATCGCCTTCGACACGGATCTTATCGGCTCGTACGGGATTTGCATCGACATCTCACGCACATGGTGGGTCGGTGATCAAAAACCGCGACCCGACATGATCTATGCCATGCAGCACGCCCATGAGCATATCATGACCAATATGGAGATGCTGAAACCCGGCGTCATGATCCCAGAACTGACCGCCAACAGTCATCGACTGGACGACAAGTTTCAGGCGCAGAAATATGGTTGCCTGATGCATGGGGTGGGGCTGTGTGACGAATGGCCTCTGGTCGCTTATCCGGACAAGGCAGTGCCGGGCGCGTATGATTACCCTCTTGAGCCCGGCATGGTCCTTTGCGTCGAAGCCGCCGTCGGCGAAGTGGGCGGGGACTTCTCGATCAAACTGGAAGATCAGGTTCTCATCACCGAAGACGGGTATGAGAACCTTTCGACCTATCCCTTTGATGCCCAATTGATGGGGCTCGTTTGACCTTTTAATCCGGCCAGGTCGAACGCTTGACGTTACCATGCCAGTCCTCGGCCATCACTGCGCTGACCGAGTGCGTGTTCGGCCAGTTCTGACCGGCTGAAAAACCGATAACCCCCGCCAACGCGATAACGATCAGAATGTCTGGGCGCGGTGTTGCGCCACGGGGTGCGGAAGTGACATGTGCCATGATTGCCTCCTTGGCTGCTTTGCTTCACAAGCCCAAGATGGGGAAGGTTCTTCCTTTATTAAAACGAATATTTGAAAGTCTATTCATCACAATCGGTGATACTTTAACTTCTCTGCTTTAACTGCCATGATCTATAGGGGCGATCTTTCCTCACCTTCCCGTGACGGCCACGACAAATGGGTTGAGCGACCCCAAGTAAGCCCACAGTATTAAGGCAACTCGCGACGTAAGGAACTGCCATGCCCACCGAACGTATTACTTTTGCCGGTCACGACGGCAACCAACTTGCTGCGCGCTTTGACCTGCCGGACGGTCCGGTGCTGGCCACCGCTTTGTTTGCACACTGTTTTACCTGTTCCAAAGACATCCCCGCAGCCCGCAGGATCGCTGCGCGTCTGGCTGGGATGGGTATTGCTGTTCTGCGCTTCGACTTCACCGGGCTGGGCCATTCCGATGGCGAGTTTGCCAACACCACGTTCTCATCCAATGTCGAGGACCTGATCGCGGCGTCGCACTACCTGGCAAGGCGCGACATGCCACCGTCTCTGCTGATCGGGCACTCGCTGGGCGGCGCCGCTGTTCTGCGCGCGCGTGCTGGAATTCCCAGCGTCAAGGCCGTGGTTACACTGGGTGCGCCTGCCGATCCGGGCCATGTATCGCACCATTTCCAAGCAGCGCTGCCCGAGATCGAACAAGAAGGCTCGGCCGAGGTGACATTGGGTGGGCGACCCTTCCGCATTGGCAAAGCGTTTGTTGACGATATCTCGGAATCCGCGATGACGCCTGCCATCAAAGAGCTGAAGGCCGCGCTGTTGATCCTGCACGCCCCACTGGACGAAACGGTCAGCATCGACAACGCCAGCACGATTTTCCTGACTGCCAAGCATCCCAAAAGCTTTGTCACGCTGGACGACGCCGACCACCTGATCACCCGCGCCTCGGACGCTGAATATGCTGCGGACGTTATCGCAGCCTGGGTGACGCGCTATGTCGCGCTCCACCCGCCTGCCCCACCACCCGGCGCGCCCGAAGGCATCGTCCGCGTGACCGAGGCTGATCCGAATGGCTTTTTGCAGGATATTCAGTCCGGCCCCCGACACCACGCAATCGCGGATGAACCCGCGTCCTATGGCGGCACTGACCGGGGCATGTCGCCCTATGGTTTTGTGTCCTCAGGTTTGGGGGCCTGCACCTCGATGACAATACGGATGTATGCGCGCCGTAAACGGTGGCCCTTGACGGGTATCACGGTCGATGTCTGTCACAACAAGGTCCACGCGCAGGACGCCGGATTGATAGGCGACGGCAAAGTCGACCTGTTCCGGCGCAAAATCCGGTTGGAAGGCCCACTGGATCAGGAACAACGCGCAAGGTTGCTTGAGATTGCCGACAAGTGCCCCGTTCACAGGACACTTGAAGGAACGGCTCAGATCACCACCGAATTGCTGGCTTGACGCCCGTTACCGTCGCGGCGACGGGCGATGAATCGGTGGGCGCGCGGTTGGCGGTCGCGCGACCGGCGGGCGCGGTCGTGCCGGAGGTTTCGCAACCGGCGGACGAGGCCGCGCGGGTGGTTTACCAATTGGCGGCACGGGTCGCGCAGGGGGGCGCCCCTCTGGCGGTCTGGGACGAACAGGGCGATCAACATCAATATCGACGTCGACATCGTGATAATAGTCGTTCCATAGCAGCGAGTCATAAAACGGGTCATACCCGTAGCCGACACCTACGGTGACTCCGTCGCAGGCCGTGAGCGTGAAACTGGCGGCACCCAAGCTTAGCGCCAGAAAGGTTCTTCTGATCATTTTACTGGTCATGTCCACTCTCCTCACCGCGCTGCCTGGAACGAATCGAACACCGCGTTCAGGTCGTCCACGTAAGCCGGATCCGCGCCGTCGCGCAGAACAGCGACAGCAACGGCCACACGGTCGCGCGGCAGATCGATCACGGTTGCGGTAAAGTTGACCCCCCGTCCTTCACGGGTTCCGGTGCCACGGATCACCTGTGCGGGAAGCCCGCCGATCCGGGTCAAGACGGTATCGGATACAACCGGGGACTTAACCAGAAACTTGTCAATGTCCTGCAAATACCGCAGCCCGCCATCTATAGAGGCGACCCCGACCGGGGATACGAACCCGATCCAAACCGTATCATCGGTCACAGGCCGGACGCCCATCACCCGCGCGACAGCACGCGGATCACCCAGTTCGGTATCCTCGATCTCGCGCGGGCCACCGGTGCGGACCGCCCAAAAGTCGGGCACAGAAAAGCTGAACAGCGCGCGCCCGTTATCGGTATACGTGACAGGCGTTTCGGCCAAGGCCGGAACAGCGCTTAACCACATCGCCGCAAAAGCAGAGCTCAATCGCAAAAACATATCCAAATAACCTATTGTTTCTTTTAACGTAGACTGACCTGTGATCTTCGGGTTTGTCCAGTCTTGGCACAGCAAAAAACCCGCGCCGGGATTGCTCCGAGCGCGGGTCGTAAATGTAAGTTGTGCGGAAAATCAGGCGCGGGCGTCGCCCACCAGCTTCCACAAAGCGGGGATCAACAGGGCTGCAAGCGCCAGTTTAACCGCATCGCCCACCAGGAACGGAGTCATACCCCACTCCAGAATCGGTTGGTCCCAGCCATAAAGCTGACCCAGCCACAGCAGGCCCGGAACGTAGATCAGGACGTTAGCCAGAACCAGCGCCAACGCCAGCTTTCCGACCGAACGGTCCCAGCCGCGTGCTGCCAAAGCGCCCAACAGAACGGTCGCCATCAGATAGCCGACAAGGTAGCCGCCAGTGCCACCCATCATGTAGGTCAGACCAAATTTCTCGGCCGACGATCCCGCGAATACATCAAAGCCCAACGCACCAATCAGCAGATAGCCCAGCATGGTCACAAGACCCAGACGCGCGCCATATGCGGTGCCGATGCTCAGCACTGCAAAAGTGCCCATTGTCATCGGTACCGGAAACATCGGTACTTTGATTTTCGCGGCAACGGCCAGAGCAACGATGCCCAGCGCGACCAGAACCACTTGCTTGACGCGCAGTGCTGTGCCCTCACGCGGGCCAATCGCGTTGGCCAGTACGTTTGCATTCATCTTCACTTCTCCCCAATTCGGATCGGAATTCCGCAACAGCAATGCCCAATCCGGGCGATCACTTCAAGGTGAATACGTTATCGCAGGACGTATTGCGTGTCCATTTCATAGGATTTTCGCGGCCCGGATACGACCCAACGCACGTTCCAGCGCGGCCAGTTCCCAAAATCATAAGTCGCGTCATAGCTGTCAGGTGCGCAATCATGGTGATCGGCAACCTGCTGCAAACCTAGTTTCAACCGGTGAAAATACCGTCCGTCCTCGAAATGTATCGCGATCCCATCACGATCCGCGTGCCACATATAGCGCCGGGTCCCCTTCATCTCGGCCTGACCGGGAATGCGTAGCGTGACCTCTTCGTCATAGACCAATCCGTGATCGGCGCGGCGCAGAACGGCCGTTCCGTCCGCCTGCACCACCTGCCCTGCCCGCGCATCGCGGATTGTTCGGGTTAAGGTCCATTGGCCTTCAAAATCAAACAAATCGCTGGGTGCGTTCATTCGGACAGATACCCATCCGTGATTTCGCCATTGTCATCAATAAAGCGAATGATCAAACCACTTTGCAAAACGTCATAACAAGCCCACAGCTCGGACGGTGGCCAGGTCGAGCAATACCTGTCCTCTCGCACCGCCCAACGTCCAGCACTGGGTCGCCCCGAGAAGTAATGCGTCACTCCGCTTGCTTCGAAGTTCTGCGTTACGCCCTCTGCGTAGCTAAGTGTCTGCCCGGCCAAAGTCGACTGAATCTCATCTCCGGTCAGCGGCCAGAACTCAGTCGCGGCGGCAAAACCGGGCCAGAGGGCCAAAATAAGGGCAAACCGTCTCATCTGCGCACTCGCACCTTGTTCCTGTGGCGGGTCGGGTTTAAACCCCGCCGCAACGCCTCCTGCCAAATCACAATAAGGTGCCGCTGCCAATGATTCCACGTTATTCCCGCCCTGAAATGGTTGCCATCTGGTCGCCCGAAAGCAAGTTCCGCATCTGGTATGAGATCGAAGCCCATGCCTGTGACGCCATGGCCGATCTGGGCGTGATCCCGCGCGAAAACGCCGAGGCAGTGTGGAAAGCCAAGGATGTGGAGTTCGACGTAGCACGGATTGATGAAATCGAAGCCGTCACCAAACATGACGTCATCGCCTTTCTGACCCATCTGGCGGAACATGTGGGCAGTGAAGAGGCACGCTTTGTGCATCAGGGCATGACCTCGTCCGACGTGCTGGATACCTGCCTGAACGTGCAGCTGACCCGCGCCGCCGACCTGCTGATCGCCGATCTCGAAGGTCTGCTGGCCGCCCTGAAACGCCGCGCGATCGAACATAAGAACACCGTCCGCATCGGCCGCAGCCACGGCATCCATGCCGAGCCCACCACCATGGGTTTGACCTTTGCGCGTTTCTACGCCGAGATGGACCGCAACCTGTCCCGGATGCGCGACGCGCGGGCCGAGATTGCAACCGGCGCCATCAGCGGCGCGGTCGGCACCTTTGCCAATGTCGATCCCGCGGTTGAAGAGCATGTTTGCGACAAACTAGGTCTGGTGCCCGAGCCGATCAGCACGCAGGTCATCCCGCGCGACCGTCACGCCGCCTTCTTTGCGACACTGGGCGTGATCGCAAGCAGCATCGAAAACATCGCTATCGAAATCCGCCATATGCAGCGGACCGAGGTTCTGGAAGGGGCCGAGTTCTTCTCGATGGGCCAAAAAGGCTCGTCTGCGATGCCGCATAAGAAGAACCCAGTTTTGACCGAAAACCTGACCGGTCTGGCGCGTATGGTCCGCGCCGCCGTGATTCCGGCGATGGAGAACGTGGCCCTGTGGCACGAGCGTGATATTTCACATTCCTCGGTTGAACGGATGATTGGCCCGGATGCGACGATCACGCTGGACTTTGCGCTGGCCCGTCTGACCGGTGTGATCGACAAGATGCTGATCTTCCCTGAAAACATGCTGGAGAACATGAACAAGTTCCCCGGTCTGGTCATGAGCCAACGGGTTCTGCTGGCCCTGACCCAAGCGGGTGTCAGCCGCGAAGACGCCTATGCCATGGTCCAGCGCAATGCGTTGAAGGTTTGGGAACATCGCACTGATTTCAAAAAAGAACTGCTGGCCGATGCGGATGTCACTGCCGCCCTCAGCCCCGCCGAGATCGAAGAGAAATTCGACCTTGGTTATCACACCAAACATGTAGACACGATCTTCGCCCGCGTCTTCGGCGAGTGAGCTGACTATTATCAATCCTTTCAAAGGCCCGGACTGCATTGGCGGATCCGGGCCTTGTTCTTTTGAAAATTCGACCAAATTCAGATAGAATGCTTGTGTATTTCCAATCAGGAGAAACACAATGATCCGATCTCTTATCTGCGCGTTGGCGCTGGCAAGTTCGACCACCGCCGCTTTGGCTTGCGGTGCGCACACGGAACAAACACAGTCCTGTGCGCCCGGAACCTCTTGGGACGCGGTAAGCCACAGCTGTAAAGAAAACGTCAGCGGCTAAGAAATTATTTCCTACTCGTGAATAAAAGCGAGCCTGCGGTTGTTAGCTTTTTGTCAGATCGCACTATGATTGATCAGAACAGCCCAGAGAACGGAGTAGGAATATGCGCCTCGTACTAGCTTCTGCCATTGCCCTTCAGGCATTTGCATTCGCACCCGCCGTATATGCAGCGGGTGGAAACGACACCCGTCCCCCCAAAACAACGAACACGACAAAGAAATGCCTGTTTGGTCGGGTGTATGACAAAGATCGTGGCCGTTGCGTAAAGCCCGACAAAACCAGCTTTTCGGAAGACGAACTGTATAGTGCAGTGCGCGAACTTGCGTATGACGGACAATTCGAAAATGCCCAAAGCATTCTGCGCATCATGGATCAGGACGATGATCGCGTGCAGACCTATTGGGGCTTTACCTTCCGCAAGATGGGTAAGCTGGAACTGGCAAATGCCTATTACCAGGACGCCATCAAGACGAACCCTGACAACATTCTTGCACGGTCCTATATGGCGCAGGGATTTGTGGCCGCGGGTAAAACTGATCTGGCCATCGAACAATGGCGCGAGATCAAGGCACGCGGTGGTGAGGGTACTTGGGCCGAGGCATCCCTGCGCGAGGCGATCCGCAGCGGGCTGACCTTCAACTACTAAGCTTCAGCTTTTCTTTACCCGACTCTCTGTAGTCTGCCTGCGGAACAGCAATTTGGCACCGCAGGCAGATGCAGGACACAAACACATTGATACAGGTGGCACCGGGGGCCACACCTTCCGCAAGCGACAGTGTTGACGATGCCCCGCGCGTTGTACCACGCGCACTCAGCAGCCGGGAAAAGGCTGCCGTCGTTGTTAGGCTATTGCTGAACGAAGGGGCCGACATTCCCTTGGAGGAGCTTCCCGACGAGCTACAGGAAAAACTGACTCATCAGCTGGGGCAAATGGGGCTGGTGGATCGCGTAACACTGGACGCCGTCGCTGCCGAGTTTGCCGAGGCTCTGGAAAGTATCGGCTTGTCCTTCCCTCACGGATTGGCGGGCGCATTGGACGCCGTGAACGGCAAGATCGCTCCGGCAACAGCGGCACGATTGCGCAAAGTGGCCGGTGTACGCCAGGTCGGTGATCCGTGGCAGCGTCTCAGGGAAATTCCGGCCGAAGATCTGGCTCAGATCGCGCAGGCCGAATGCCTCGAAATCGCCGCTGTCATGCTGTCCAAACTGGAAACCGCCAAGGCTGCGCAAATGCTGGGGCATCTGCCCGGCCCCGTGGCGCGGCGCATCACTTACGCCGTGTCAAAAACCACCAATATCACGCCCGAGGCTGTCGAACGGATTGGCTGGTCTCTAGCGGCGCAGCTTGATCAACGACCAGCAACCGCCTTTAACGACGGCCCCAGCGAACGGGTCGGCGCCATTCTGAACCAATCTGCTGCGTCCACTCGCGATGGCCTGCTAACGGCGCTGGACGAAGAAGATTCCGATTTTGCCAGCCTCGTGCGGCAATCAATTTTCACCTTCGCCCATATCCCTGCCCGCATCTTGCCCAGGGATGTTCCTGCAGTCTTGCGGAGTGTCGACCAACCCGTCCTTGTCACCGCCCTTGCAGGGGCTGATACCGAAGGCGACAAGGCCTCAGTCGAATATCTTCTGACCAACATGTCTTCGCGGATGGCAAACAATCTGCGCGAGGAAATGGCTGAGCGCGGCAAGGTCAAACAGGCAGAAGGTGAAGACGCCATGACACAAATTGTCGGCGCCATTCGCGCCCTGGTGGACGACGGTGCGATCTCTTTGGTGGAAGACGAAACCGAAGAATGACCGTGCCTTCAGCATGTTTCGCTGAACGCTTGTGGTTGCGACCATCGGCTTGTATGTCTGAAATCCAAATGGAAGCAGCCGCCGAGACCTCTGAATGCCCGTTGAAAAGTCTGAACTCAGCCGTTTTGAGCTTGGCCAATACTATGTGACCGGTCTTTTTCTGAGGGGCGTAATCGGCGCAATGCGGCTGTTGCCCTACGAGCGGCGGATAGCAACCATGGGCGCGCTCATGCGCGCTCTGGCTCCTGTGGTCGGCTTTACAAAACGCGTAAGAACCAACCTCAAGCTGACCTGCCCGGAGCTGCCGGAAGAAGAGGTCAGCCGGATCTGCAAGGCAGTACCCGACAATGCCGGGCGCGCAATCATGGAGCATTTTTCACCCGCAGGCTTCACCGAACGCCAAAGCCACGCCAAGATTTCTGGTCCTGGTATCGCCGCGTTTGACGACGCGGTTGCACAAGGCAAGCCGGTGATGATGATCACGGCGCATTTTGGGCATTACCTTGCCGCGCGGATAGCCCTACAAACCCGCAGCGGGCAACCCATTGGATGCCTGTATCGCCGTATGGCTAACCCATACTTCAACGATATGTATGTTGAGGCCTTCTACAAGACCGGCGCCCCGATGTTCGAACAGGGTCGCCGTGGCATGGTCGAAATGGTTCGCACGCTTAAGAAAGGCGGAATCATTGCGATTGTGTCCGATCTCCACGCGCATGGCGGTGAAGAGTTGACGTTTTTCGGAAAACCCGCTGTCACCTCGGTACTGAATGCGGAATTGGCGATGAAATACAACGCCGTTTTGATCCCTTGTTATGCTGTACGCCAACCTAACGGTATTGATTTCGAAATCGTGCTGCACGACCCTGTCGAGCACACCGACCCCAAAACAATGACCCAGTTCACCAATGACGATCTTGAGGCCATGGTTCGTAAAAACATGGGTCAGTGGTTCTGGATTCACCGCCGGTGGAAAACGTGGAATGGGCTGGGGGTGCAGCCCGAGGACATGCCCTGATTACTTGACCTTAGCGGCCGCAACAATCGGGCCGTGTCCGGCCATCTGCACCAGAACGACCGCGGGCAAATCCGATGTCAGCTGCGCTGAAAACTGCTGCGGCGCGACCCCATCCCATTTCCCGGCCATCTGCCAGGATTCGACCACATTGGCATAGTCAAGCTCATGCCCCGCCAGCTCTCCGCGACGGATCGAGGCATGGCGCATGGGTGAATACTGCACCACCCGCACGTCGTAGGTCCCGCCATCTGGCAGGTCGACTGGGGTGACATCCACCGTCACATCATTTCCGACACGTGCAGCCACGACCTCGGCCTCGGGCGCGGCAGTCAGGTGGGCGTCGATGATCCGTTCAAGCTCTTGCGATTTCGCGCCGACAACATCTTGCTGACCGTTGATGACCATCTGCGGCGTGTAAATCATCGAGCGCCCCCCCCAACGGGCATAGGCCCGCTGGCGCAAGGTGTGGTCGGGCTTGGCATATTCATCCTCCCAACCGATGTAATCCCAGTAGTCCACATGCAGGGCCAGACCGATCACATCATCGCGCTTGACCAGCTCGTGCATCAGCTTGTCGGCAGGCGGGCAGGACGAACAACCTTGTGAGGTGAACAGCTCGATCACGACCGGGTCGCTTTCGGCCTCTACAGGAGCGGTCAAAACAAGTGAAAGCAAAGAGGCAACGGCGGCGGTTCTGATCATATCTGACCTCGGGCTGATAACTATTATGTCTGGATGCGATAACCTGCGTGAATGGTGTACCATTCTTTGCGCTTCACCCACCAATCAAGGTTTCTTGAGAAACCGCAACAGAAGCCTCTTGAATTGCATACCACCGCATACAAGATAAATGGGAACGGTTTCCTGCGCCCAAACAGGAGACAATCATGCTACAGAAAACCCATAGCGAATCCCAATTTCCAAGTCATTTGAGAGGGAGGCCACCTGATGCCCATCAAAACCGGACAGGACACCGCCAAGACACGCCGCAGTCTAAGCGTGAATGGCAAGTCCATTGCCTATTATTCAATCCCCGCCGCGCAAGAGGCCGGACTTGGCGATTTTTCGCGCTTGCCTGCCGCCCTGAAAGTGGTGCTGGAAAATATGCTGCGGTTCGAGGATGCGGGCTTTTCCGTCTCGGTCGATGACATTAAGGCGTTTGGCGAATGGGCCAGCAATGGCGGCAAAAACCCACGCGAGATCGCCTATCGTCCGGCCCGCGTATTGATGCAGGATTTCACCGGCGTTCCGGCGGTGGTCGATCTGGCCGCGATGCGCGACGGGATCAAGGGCTTGGGCGGTGACGCGCAAAAGATCAACCCGCTGAACCCGGTCGATCTGGTCATCGACCATTCGGTCATGATTGACGAATTCGGCAATCCGCGCGCATTCCAGATGAATGTAGACCGTGAATATGAGCGCAACATGGAACGGTACCAGTTCCTGAAATGGGGCCAGTCGGCGTTCAACAACTTTCGCGTAGTACCCCCCGGAACCGGCATCTGCCATCAGGTGAACCTTGAATACTTGGCGCAGACCGTCTGGATCGACACCGACCAAAACGGGGATGAAGTCGCCTACCCCGACACGCTGGTCGGCACCGACAGCCACACCACCATGGTCAACGGCATGGCCGTTTTAGGCTGGGGCGTTGGTGGGATTGAGGCTGAGGCAGCCATGCTGGGTCAGCCGATCTCGATGCTGATCCCCGAGGTTGTGGGCTTTGAATTGACGGGCGCAATGGTCGAAGGCACCACCGGCACCGATCTGGTGCTGAAGGTCGTGGAAATGCTGCGCGAAAAGGGCGTGGTCGGCAAATTCGTCGAATTCTTTGGCGAAGGTCTCGACCGTCTGCCACTGGCCGACCGGGCGACCATTGCGAACATGGCACCGGAATATGGTGCGACCTGCGGGTTCTTCCCGATCGACGGCGAGACCCTGCGCTATATGCGTAATACCGGCCGGGATGAAGATCGTCTGGCGCTGGTTGAAGCCTATGCCAGGGAAAACGGGCTCTGGCGGGATGAGAATTACAACCCGATCTACACCGACACGCTGAGCCTGGACATGGGCACCATCGCTCCGGCGATCTCGGGGCCCAAACGGCCGCAGGACTACGTCGCCCTGACCGATGCCAAATCGGCGTTCGAGCGTGAAATGGCCGAGACGTTCAAGCGCCCAATGGGCAAGGAAGTCCCCGTCAAAGGCGAAGATTACACGCTGGAATCGGGCAAGGTCGTGATCGCCTCGATCACCTCTTGTACCAACACCTCGAACCCCTATGTGATGATCGGCGCGGGACTTGTGGCGCGCAAGGCCGCCGCGTTGGGGCTGGACCGCAAGCCATGGGTCAAAACCTCGCTCGCGCCGGGGTCGCAGGTTGTCTCGGCCTATCTTGAGGCCGCCGGTCTGCAGGCCGATCTGGACAAGATCGGTTTCAACCTTGTGGGCTATGGCTGCACCACCTGCATCGGCAACTCGGGCCCGATCCAGAAGGAACTGTCCGAGGCGATTGCCGAGGGCGATCTAGTCGCCACCTCGGTCCTGTCGGGCAACCGCAACTTTGAGGGGCGGATTTCGCCGGATGTACGCGCCAACTATCTGGCCTCGCCGCCGCTGGTGGTGGTCTATGCGCTGGCAGGAACGATGGATATCGACCTGACCTCGGAACCGATCGGGCAGGACAAGGACGGCAACGACGTCTTCATGAAAGACATCTGGCCCACCCAAAGCGAGATTGCCGAGTTGGTCCAGCAGACCGTCACCCGCGAGGCGTTCCAGTCAAAGTATGCCGATGTCTTCAAAGGCGATGAGAAATGGCAGGATGTCGAGGTGCCCCAGCAAGAAACCTATGACTGGCCGCCCACATCGACCTATATCCAAAACCCGCCCTACTTTCAGGGCATGAGCCCCGAGCCGGGCACGATTTCAAACGTCGACGGGGCCAAGGTTTTGCTGATTCTGGGCGATATGGTGACAACCGACCACATCTCGCCCGCCGGGTCATTTGCCACGCAGACGCCTGCGGGCAAATATCTGACCGACCGTCAGGTGCAACCGCGCGAATTCAACTCCTATGGGTCCCGCCGGGGCAATCACGAGGTCATGATGCGCGGCACCTTCGCCAATATCCGCATCAAGAACGAGATGCTGGATGGCGTTGAGGGCGGCTATACCAAAGGGCCGGATGGGCAGCAGACCTCGGTCTATGAGGCGTCGATGGCCTATCAGGCCGAAGGTACGCCGCTGGTGGTGTTCGGCGGCGAGCAATACGGCGCGGGCTCCAGCCGCGACTGGGCGGCCAAGGGAACGGCGCTGCTGGGCGTGAAGGCGGTGATCGCCGAGAGCTTTGAGCGTATCCATCGCTCGAACCTTGTGGGGATGGGTGTCATTCCGCTGGAATTCACCGGCGGCGATACCCGCAAGTCGCTGGGTCTGACGGGGGACGAGACGGTCTCGATCCACGGGCTGGACACGATCCAGCCGTTGCAAGAGGTGCCCTGCACCATTGTCTATGGCGACGGGTCCGAGAAGACCATCACCCTGAAGTGCCGCATCGATACCGCGCCCGAGATTGAATACATCGAAAACGGTGGCGTGCTGCACTATGTGCTGCGGAACCTCGCCAAAGTGGGGTGATCTAAGGCCAGGTCTGAAACCAGAAAGGACGCCAGCAGGCGTCCTTTGTTTTACGAGGCTTTGCCCCCCGCTCCGAAGTGTTTTTGAGCAGAAGAAGGGGCGGGTTCTAGTTGGCTGCCGCCTTTTCCAAAGCCGGGCGGATCGTACTTTCGATCACCCTCTGCGTGATCGGGCCGGCAAAGCGCAGGATGATCGTACCCTCGCCGTCGATCACATAGGTTTCCGGCACGCCATAAACGCCCCAGTCCAGCCCCATGCGGCCCTGCTCATCACGTCCAATTCCTGCATAGGGATCACCCAGTTCAGTCAGGAAGCCCTCGGCATTGTCCAACTGGTCCTTATAGTTGATTCCATAGACCGGGATGCCTTCGTCAGACAGCGCCTGCAGGTTCGGATGCTCAACCCGGCAGGGCGCACACCAACTGGCCCAATAGTTGACCAGCTTGACTTCACCATCGCGCAGGGTGGCATCGTCGAAATTTGGCTTGCCCTCGAACTGTGTCAATACAACCGGCGGCGCGGGTTGTCCTTCGCGGGCTGAGGGGAGCGCGTTCGGATCGTCGCGAAACATTCCCACGGCGGCCAGCACGGCGAACGCCCCAAAAATCAGCGGTGGCGCAACCATCAGAGGCGAGATTTTAGCCATTGCGCGTCATCCTTTGCTCGACCTTCTCCATCTCGGCGCGGACTTTTCGGCCTCGCATCACGCTGAACACGATCAACGCGACCAGCAAAGCAATCGAGACGACATAGGACCACATCACCGTGTCGGCGTATTTTCCAAGATCAGGGATCATCCGTTTACCCTTTCTCGCGCCAGCAGCGCCTTGATCCGGCGCGCGCGGATCTCCGTACCCGTGCGATACAGCACCAGCGCGATGAACAGCAGGACAAAACCGATCATGCACAGAAGCAGCGGATAGAAATAGATATTGCTGACCTTTTCCTCGGTATCTGCACCGGTCACTGCCGCAGCCCGCATGACAGACGCACCCTGATGTAGCCCCTGATTCCAAAAATTCACCGCATAGCGGCTGAGGAGCGCAAAGACGGATCCCACTAGACACAGAACCGAGGTCAGATCGGCGGCGGTATCCGGGTCTTCGATCGCTTCCCACAGGGCGACGTAGCCCAGGTAGAACAGGAACAGGATCAGGAATGAGGTCAGGCGCGGGTCCCAGGCCCACCACGTGCCCCACATGGGCTGACCCCAGATTGCGCCCGTCGCCAGTGCGATCAGTGTCATCACGATGCCAATGGGCGCAGCCGCGCGGGCAGCCAATGCGCTGACATGGTGGCGACGCACCAGCCAAACCAGCGAGGTGGCCAACATCATCAGCCAGCAATTGATTGCCATCAGCGCCGCCGGGACGTGCAGGTAGATGATCTTGACGGTTGATCCCTGTTTGTAATCATCGGGCGTGAAGAAGAACCCCCAGATCAGCCCCACCACGATGCAGGCGATGGACGTAATCCAGAAAAACGGCATAACACGTTCACTGGTCGCAAGGAACTTGCGCGGGTTGGCGTATTCCCAGAGGGCGTTGGCTTTGGCTGCGATAGACATGGGCCTTATCTAGTCCGAGTCGGGCGTGTTCTCAATTGACCTCAGTCAATGTTTGAGCACGTCACCGAAGGTTGATACGCAAAACGGCGGCGCTGGCAAACGGCAGCAACGCAATAGTGGCGGCAGTGATCCCCGCCAGCATGAGCAGTGGGGTCTGGGTTTCCATCCCCGTGGCGCCTCGGCGGGCGACTTCAGCGCCGAAGATCAGCGTGGGGACGTAAAGCGGCAAGACCAGCAGCGACAGCAGCAAACCGCCGCGCTTCAGGCCGACGGTCAGGGCAGCGCCGAAGGTGCCGATGACGCTCATGGCCGGAGTGCCGATCAGCAGCGAGATCACAAGCCACGAAAACCCCGGCACCGGCAGGTTCAGCAGCACGCCCAGAAAAGGCGCGGCCAGTACCAGTGGCAGGCCGGTGGTCAGCCAATGGGCCAACGCCTTGATCGTGACCACCGATTCCAGTGGCAGCGGTGCCGTGGCCAGCAGGTCGAGCGAGCCGTCCTCCCAATCCAGCGCCAGCAGGCGGTCCAACGACAGCAGGCAGGCCAGCAGAGCGCCCAGCCACAGGATACCCGGCGCGATGGTCGAGAGCAGCGAGGACTGCGGCCCCACTGAGAACGGCACCAATACGGTGACAATCAGGAAAAAGGCTAGACCAAGGCCGAACCCGCCGCCCGCGCGCAGCGCCAGTTTCAGGTCACGCAACAGCAGGGCGATCACAGGAAACCTCCGTCGAAATCGTCGATGGGTTTGGGTTTGGCCTTGTTGGGGCCGACATCCAGAACCTCTCCGTCCAGGCCGAGGTCGATATGGGTGGCAATCAGGGCCGAGCCCCCCTGCCCCAGATGCGTGCGTACCGCGTCGGCGAACATCTTCACCGCGTTTTGGTCCAGCGAGACGGTCGGTTCGTCCAGCATCCAGATCGGCCGCCCCGTAACCAGCATCCGCGCCAGCCCGAGACGCCGCTTCTGCCCAGCCGACAGGTTGCCCGCGTGGCGGTCAGCCAGATCATTCAGGGCAAAAGCGTCCAGCGCGGGCTGGATGCCTTGCGTGCCAAAGACCGAGGCCCAGAAGCTGAGGTTCTCGACAACCGTCAGCGTGGGTTTCAGCCCGTCGGAATGTGAGGCATAGGCGATCTGATCCTCGGCCCCTTCAATGCGGCCTTGCAGCGGAGGCTGTAGCCCGGCCAGCGTACGTAAAAGAGTGGTCTTGCCGATTCCGTTTGGCCCACGCAGGATCAGCGCTTTGCCGGCAGGCAGCGTAAAGCTGAGCCCTTCGAGCACGGGAATGCCGCCACGGGTAATGGCCAGATCGGTCACGGTCAGTGTCATAGCGTCCGCTTAACGGATTGTGGAGGCGGACAAAAGGTGGGAATTGCCGCAGAGCTTTGGCGGTGGCTTTGTGTGGTCAGGTCAGGAGTGAGGGGCCAGCCCCTCACACTCCCCGAGGTATTTATGGCCAGATGAAGGAAGATCCTTCAGACAGGGAGCGCGGCCATCGCGATACGGCGACCCTCAGACAGCAACACATTGTAGGTGCGGCAGGCGGCCGGGGAATTCATGATCTCGACGCCGATGCCTGCGTCTTCGAGCGTGCGGCGCAGGGTGGCCGAGATATGGGTCAGCTCGGCACCGGTACCGATGAACAGCACGTCGATGTGATCGGCGAGGTCTAGCAGAGGTGTTTGGTCGTCATACCCGTTCCACCCAGTTGTTCCGTTTGGGCCGGTTAGAACCGGACCATCGTGGACCTGTCCGCCGATACGAAAAAAGCCGGGGCCGTAGCCGTCTATCGGGGTGGCGTTGGTATAGGTGATCTCATTCAATCGCATGGTGGGGTTTTAGCCCCAAAGTGGTAGGCCCGACAAGGCGGCAAGCGCAATCGCGACATATGCAGCCGCGCGGTAGAGCCGCTCGTATTCGGGGCGGAACATCTTGCCGCCCAGCCAGTTGCCGATCAGATTGGGGATGGCAAGCATGAGGCCCAGCAGCGCGGCCGCGAGGGTTACACGGCCCATTCCGGTCAGATAGCCGAACAGCAGGAAGTCAAACGCGAACAGGAACAGCAGGATCGTTGCGCGGATGACGGTAACTGGCAGAGGGCGCGACATGTAGAACAGGATCACGGCGGGGCCTGGTAGGCCCGCGACTCCGCCCAGGAACCCCGCCGCGCAGCCGATTCCGACCACCATCGCGCGGCCGACAGGACCGTGGTAGCGCAGGCCCAGGATCAGGATAGCCAACATCGCAAGGGCCAGCAGGCTGACCGCGTATCGAAACACATCTGGGTCGACTTGCGTCAGCACCCAAAGCCCAGCCGGTAAGATCAGCGCGCATCCAGCCACAAGGCGGATCAGGTCACCCCGCTCAACCTCGCGCCACGCACGGCGCAGGTTGGGGAGCGGCCCGAAGATGTCCATGATGGTTAGCCCTATCAGCGCGCCGAACGGGCCCAGAATGGGCGTCGCGATAGGCAGGAAGATCAAGGCCGTGCCAAAGCCGGAAAAGCCGCGCACGATGCCGCTGAGGAAGGCGGCGCATAAAAGGATGGCCAGCCCCACAGGGGACTGGCCGAAAAGATCAGGCGTCGACGTTTGCAAACTGGTTGCCCGCCGTATTCGACGGCTTGGACCAGTCGCGTTTGACCCCCAGCCACAGCAAGATGGTCGAGGCCACGAAGACCGAGGAATACGTCCCCACGATCACACCCCAGATCATCGCGAAGACAAAGCCACGGATGACGTCTCCGCCCAGCACGTACAGCGAGATCAGCGCCAGCAGGGTTGTGACCGAGGTCATGACCGTCCGGCTGAGGGTCTCGTTGATCGAGATGTTCAGCACCTCTTTCAGGTCTTTCTTCTTGTACTTGCGTAGGTTTTCGCGGACGCGGTCGAAGACAACAACGGTGTCGTTCAGCGAATAACCCACGATGGTCAGCAGCGCCGCGATGATGGCCAGATCAAACCGGATTTGCAGTTCCGAGAAGATGCCGATGGTCAGGATCACGTCATGCACAAGCGCGGCCACCGCCCCCAGGGCAAACTGCCATTCGAACCGTAGCCAGATATAGACCAGCACGGCCCCGATCGCGAGGACAACGGCGATCACGGCGGTCTGGATTAACTCGCCCGAGACTTTGGGGCCGACGGATTCGACCGACACGAATTGAATATCGGGGGCTGCCGCCTTCAATGCCTCTTCCACGGCCGTTACCGTCGCGGCCGAGACCGCTTCGGCGTCGTCCTGCGCCTGAATGCGGATCATGGCGACGTTTTCGTCCTCGCCAAAGGTCGGGTCGAAAATCTCGGTGATGGTGACATCGCCCAGTTCAAGCGGAGCGATGGCGTCGCGATAGGCGCCTACGTCGATCTCTTGCGCGGATTGGGTGCGGATCGTGGTGCCGCCCCGGAAGTCGATGCCGAAGTTCAGACCTTGCAGCATGAAGGACGTGAAGGCCACGACCATCATCAGGCCGGAAATGCCCAGCCAGACCTTCCAGCGGCTGAAGAAATCGAACGAGGTTTCCTGCGGGACAAGTTTCAGTCTCATGATCAAACCTCGATCGTTTTCGGGCGGCGGCGTTCGAACCAAATCACGATCATCAGGCGCGTCACGAAGATCGCGGTGAAGACCGAGGTGAGGATACCCAGACCCAGAGTGATGGCAAAACCGCGCACCGGCCCGCTGCCCATGGCAAAGAGGATCGTCGCTGTGATGAATGTGGTGACGTTCGCGTCCAGAATGGCCGACAGGGCCTTTTCATAGCCCAGTTCGATGGCACGCGCCGGACCTTTGGCGGATTTCAGTTCCTCGCGGATACGTTCAAAGATCAGCACGTTGGCATCCACCGCCATACCGACGGTCAAAACGATGCCCGCGATCCCCGGCAAGGTCAGCGTGGCCCCGATCAGCGACAACAGGCCAAAGAGCAGCCCAACGTTCAGGATCAGCGCGATATTGGCGAAGATACCGAACAGACCATAGCTGAGCGCCATAAAGACCAGCACGGCCACAAAGGCGACGATGGTCGCCACTTTACCGGCGTCGATGCTATCTTGCCCCAGTTCTGGGCCGATGGTGCGCTCTTCCAGAAAATCCAGCCCGGCAGGCAGCGCGCCTGCGCGCAGTAGGACGGCCAGATTGGTGCTTTCCTCGACGGTGAAATTACCGGTGATGATGCCCGACCCGCCCGGAATATGACTTTGGATCACGGGGGCCGAGATTACCTCATCATCCAGCACAATCGCAAACGGCGCGCCGATGTTTTCCAGCGTATAGTCGCCGAATTTACGCGCGCCCGAGGTGTTGAACCGGAAGCTGACCGCCGGGCGGCCGTTCTGGTCGAACGCAGGCTGGGCATCAACCAGCTCCTCGCCCGTTACAACAGGGGCAGAGTCGATAATGTAATACACGCCCTCTTCATCAATCGAGGGCACAACTTCCTGCCCGATACCCGGCGTTGCATCTGCGTCGGTGGTGCGACCGCCGACGGGATTGAAGGTCAGTTGGGCTGTCGTGCCGATGATGTCCTTCAGCTCTCCCGCCGAGCCGATGCCTGGCACCTGAATCAGGATACGATCCGCGCCCTGACGCTGAATAGTGGGTTCGCGGGTGCCGACCTCGTCAATCCTGCGGCGGATGATCTCAAGCGACTGTCGCACGGTGCGATCGTCTGAGGCCAGCTTTTCGGCATCCGACAGTTGCACAACGATGGTGTCACCCTCGGCGCGGGCTTCAATATCCGTTGCGCCAACGCCCGAAAGCGTCTGGACCTGACGGGCCAAACCGCGCACGACCTCAAGAGCACGGGCCATCCCCTCGGGCTGGCTGATGCGCACGCGAATCTCGTCAGGGGCCGAGTCCTGACGGCGGATCGTGCCAACCGTAGCCCGCTCATCGCGCAAAGCGTCGCGGATTTCCGGCCACATGGCATCCATGCGGGATTCGTAGACGTCCTGAACCTTGACCTCGGCCAAAAGATGCGCGCCGCCGCGCAGGTCCAGCCCCAGATTGACCAGCGAGGACGGCAGCCATTTCGGCCACTGCGCCGCCTCAGCCTGCATGTCTGAGGTGTCGATGCCAAGCTCGATCGCGGCTTTGGCATCGTTGGATTGCTCGACGCGCGTGTAGAACGCATTCGGCAGGGCCAAGAGCAGGCCGATCACGCAGACCGACCAGATCAGAACCCGCTTCCAGGTATCAATTTGCAGCATTACCCTGCCTTTTCAACGAGATATCGCGCGAAATTACTTCGCAGGCTCGGTCTTGTTCAGAACCTGAGCGATGGTCGATTTGACAACACGGACCTTGACGTTTTCAGCCAGCTCGACCTCAATCTCGTTCTCGCCTTCTTTAACCTTCGACACTTTGCCGATCAGACCACCTTGGGTGACGACCTGATCGCCCCGGCGCACGGCCTCGACCATGGCCTGATGTTCCTTCATCTTTTTCTGCTGCGGACGGATCAGCAAGAAATACATGATCGCAAAGATCAGGATCAGCGGGAGAAACTGGGCGATTGCGCCACCTTCCATGGGATATTCCTTTTGGTTTGGTGTTTGCGGAAAGGTCCGCAAATTTTGCGAGAACCTATTCTTTGCACTGCCTGTTTGCAAGGAATGGCATCGCAAGTTTTTGCAGGTATTGGATCATTATGATCACAGAATTGCTTCTTGGTTGCAGAAAGCGACTTTGAACACATGCGCGATCAGATATAGTTGGACGGCAGGAGGCCCAATGTCGTCGTTTATACAATCACTTGCCGTATTCTTGCGCCTCTGGGCATGCATCGTCTGCACAGCGCTTTTTCCCTTTAGCGCATTAGCGCAGGACGCGCCTGCCGAAGCCCCTGAGGTCGAGGAGGAATCGGAATCATTCAAGGCACCGGTGATTATTGACGGTGACATGCTGTTTTTCCTGCGCGGCTCCAGCGCGCTGCCTGCACCCGAGCGCGCGGCAACCGTTCAGGACAACATCATTCAGGCGGCCGAAGCATCAGACAACGAGGACGTAAACGTCACTTATGAGGTGACGGATCTTGGCACCCGCATTCTGGTGGATGGTCTGGCGGTTTCTATCGTGACCGAAGCCGACTCCGAGCTGGATCAGATGGAATTGGATGTCCTCAGCTTTTTGCATGGCCAAGCAATACATGATGCAATTGTTGCCTACCGGGCCAATCGAACCGAACAGGCTCGCGTGTCGGGTGCTCTGGAAGCCATTGCCTGGACCGTGGGCTTTGCCCTGTTCATCGTAGTTATCCTATGGCTGCACCGTCGCATTCGCCGCAAGACCCTGCAATTTGTCGCCAGACATCTGAAGGACGTGGAAACCGCCACCGCCAAAAGCGTCCAGGCCGAGGCGATCGCCGCGCTGGTGCGTTATGGTTTGAATTTCGTCCTGTTGGTCGTCTTTTTTCTGGGCTTCTACTACTACCTGTCCTTCGTCCTTTTGGCCTTTGCCGAGACGCGCTACTTCGCACAGCTTCTGCTGACCTACCTGACTGAACCTGTTCTGGTGATCTTTAGGGGTATCCTAAGCTACTTCCCCAATTTGATCATGCTGGGTCTAATCAGCTGGGTGACGCTTTACATTATTCGGGGCATGCGCGTGTTCTTTGACGCCGTCGAGGCCGGGTCATTCGATCTGAGGGATTTTGAAAAACACTGGGTGAGTCCAACTTTCAACATTGCACGCGTCGTCGTCGTCCTGATCGCGCTGGTCTTTGCCGTTCCTTACATTCCGGGATCAGATTCGGCTGCCTTTCAAGGCTTGACCATTCTTGTAGGCGCGATGCTGTCACTAGGTGCGAACTCGGTCGTGTCGAACATGCTGGCCGGGCTCTTCGTGATTTACCGCCGCTCGACCTCAATCGGCGACCGTATCCAGATTGGCGACCACATTGGTGACGTGGTTCAGATCAAGCTGATGGAGACACATCTGAAATCCATCAAGAATGAGCTGATCTCGATCCCCAACGCGCAGCTGATGAACTCGGACGTGGTGAATTTTTCCAAGAAAACCGATGGCAGCGGGCTGTTGCTGCACACCACTGTCGGCATCGGATATGAGGAACCGCCTGAGAAGGTCGAGGCCATGCTGATCGAGGCCGCCCGCCGAACCAAAGGGATCAAAGCCAAGCCCGAACCCTTTGTTTTGTGGACCGCTTTGGCCGATTACGCGATCAACTACCAAATCAATGGCTATACCACGCGCGGCAGTATCATTCCCAAGATCCGATCCGACCTGCACCGCAACATCGTGGCCGTGTTCAATGAGAACGGCGTACAGATCATGACCCCATCTTACATGGCTGATCCACCCGAACCCAAGATCCCGGTCGAAGAATGGGATGGCCATCTGGCGCATGAATCCCACGAGGGGGCAGATAAGTCGTAACCGGTGCTACACCCCGCCTTTCAGATGGTGCATAAGCGGTCTCAGTGATTCACGCATTCAAGGATCTGAGACATGCACGACATCCGCGCCATTCGCGAAAACCCTGCCGCCTTCGACGCCGCCCTTGCGCGCCGTGGGGACGCGCCGGTGTCGTCAGCTATCCTTGAACTTGATGAACGTCGACGTTCCAAAATTCTGGCCGCTGAGACAGCGCAGGCAGAACAGAACAAAGCCAGTAAAGAAGTTGGTGCCGCCAAAGGGCGCGGTGACGAGGCAGAGTTCGAACGTCTGCGCGCGCTCGTGGCCGAGAAAAAAGCCGCAGTCGCGGACCTTCAGGAGAATGCACGCGATCTGAACAATGCCCTGAGCGACGCATTGTCAGTGATTCCCAACCTGCCCGCCGAGGATGTGCCCGAAGGCGCGGACGAAAACGACAATGTCGAGGTCAACCGCTGGGGCACCCCGCGCGAACTGGACTTTGCACCGAAAGAGCATTTCGAAATCGAATCCGTTCAGCACGGCATGGATTTTGAAACCGCCGCCAAACTCTCTGGCTCGCGTTTTGTACTGCTGTCCGGCGGCGTCGCCCGCATCCACCGCGCGTTGGCGCAGTTCATGCTGGACACGCATATCAATGAAAACGACCTGACCGAGGTCAACGGCCCCGTTCTGGTTCTGTCAGAAATGATGCAGGGCACCGGCCAATTGCCGAAATTCGACGAGGACAGCTATCAGACGCGCGAAGGCTGGTGGCTGATACCGACGTCCGAGGTTTCGCTGACCAATATCGTCAACGACACGATGATCGAGGAAAGCTACCTGCCCCGCCGCTATACCGCGCATTCGCTGTGCTTCCGGTCCGAGGCTGGCAGCGCGGGCAAAGACACACGCGGCATGCTGCGCCAGCACCAGTTTGAAAAGGTCGAGATGGTCTCGGTCACGCATCCGGACAACTCAGACGACGAACAGAAACGCATGTTGCGCTGCGCCGAGGGCATTCTGGAGAAGCTGGGCGTGCCCTATCGCACCGTTATCCTGTGCACCGGCGATATGGGCTTTGGCGCGCGCCGCACCTATGACATCGAAGCGTGGCTGCCCGGTCAGAACACCTATCGTGAGATCAGCTCGGTCTCGACCTGTGGTGATTTTCAGGCCCGCCGCATGAACGCGCGCTTCCGTCCCGAAGGCGGGGGTAAGCCGGAATATGTCCACACCCTGAACGGCTCGGGTCTGGCGGTGGGGCGTTGCCTGATTGCGGTGCTGGAAAACGGCCAGAACGCCGATGGCACAGTCACCCTGCCCGAGGTGCTCTCCCCCTATCTGGGCGGCAAGCTGACGCTGCAAACGGACGGCACACTGGCATAAGAAAACCGGCGCGCTGCAGCCGCCGGTTACAACAAGATCAAAGGGCGAAGAGGTCTTACTTCTTCGCCTTTTTCTTATCCTTTTTCTTGCTGCTTTTCTTGTCATCTTTTTTCTTACTGTCTTTGGCTTTGTCGTCCTTTTTGGACTTTTTGCCCTTCTTCGTCTTGGCCTTCACCTTATCCTTGGCTTTCGAGAACACGGCCTCCATTTCGGCCCGTTTCTTTGCCGCCTTTTCAGCCTTGGCCTTAGCTTTGGCTTTTTTCTTTGCCTTTGCTTCGGCAGCTTCTGCTGCTGCTTTCTCTTCGGCCGCTTTACGCGCAGCCTCTTGCGCACGTTTTTCGGCGGCGGCAGCCGCCACGGTCTTGCGAGCCGCAGGTTTACGCGTGGCCGGTTTGCGTACGGCCGTCCGACGTGCTGCAGGTTTTGCAGTTGGTTTGGCTGCAGGTTTGGACGATACCGCTTCTTTCGCGGCGGCAATCAACAAAGGAGCGCGCGCCGCCCCAATTCGCGGGACCTTGACCAGATCAGCGGGCTTTGCCTTGGCAATGGCTTCGGCTGTCTTGAAGCCATTGGCTACAAGCGCTTTTCCCAACGCTTCGCCTACACCTTTGACATTAGTCACTGCGGTCATTCTTTGTCCTTTCTTCATCACCCAAGAAATTGTATATACACAGAATATACATTTCGCAAGCGATATAATCTATAGGCTAGCTGCTATGGGCCAGATTTGTTGTCCGCGTCTTCTTTGGGAACGGTACCAGTCGTTTGGCATCCTCGTCCCACAGCTTGAGGTTCAGTGCCGCGACGGCCTCGGGGAACTTGATCCGACGGGGCGTATACTCGGCAGGAAGGTTATAGTGGCATTCGCGCAGCCGATAGGATGGGATACGCGCATTGAAATGATGGATGTCGTGCAACGTGATGCAAGCGACAGCATTGTCGAACCACCAGCCGAAATCCAGCGCAGAGGAACCGTGCAAAGCTGCCAGCTTGGGGTCAAGATCGGGACGGCGGTCCCAGTAGGTGTCCTCGAAATTGTGCTGGAGGTACACGAGGAACACACCCAGCATCCCGCCCAGAAATGAGAACACAATCCACACCAAAATGCCGGTACCGCCAGCGATGAGGTAAAGCAGACCCAAAAATACGACGATCGACAGGTTGTGCAGTACCACCCCCGCCACCCCAAACCGGACAGTGTTTTTGGGCCAGCGATAACGAATGAAATAGGTAAACAACGCACCTACTGGAACCAGAATGAACGGATTGCGATAAAGGCGATAGAAAAAACGGGTTTTCCAGTCTGCCTCATTCCATTCACGCAGGGTCATGGTGTGGATTTCCCCTGTTTCGCGATGTTCCAGATTGCCTATGCCCGAGTGGTGAAGGTTATGGTTCTGCTTCATCACTTCAAAAGGGGCAAATGTGAAGGGGGACAGCCCGTGCCCCGCCCACTCGTTTTGCTGGCGCGTCTCGAACAGTGAGTGATGCCCGCAATCATGCTGCAAGACGTAAAGCCGCACAGCTGAGAAGGCAAAAACAACTCCGGCAGGGATCATGATGAACCATTGATCCACATATGCAATCGCCAGCGCCAGCGACGTAAAATAAACGGCAAAAGTTCCAAAGTAACTCAGCGCAGCCAGCCGGTTGTCCTGGACTGCGTATTGCCGTGTGTATTCCCTAAGATCCATCCAGCCCGCCCCTCACGATGGCCCGGTTCAATATCAATTTGAAATTAGGTGCGGAATCTCCGCATGCAACCCGTGCGTGCAAAAACAGATGCACGCGCTTGAATGCTAGCGCGCAGTTCGAGGCATGTCACGCCCTACCGCCGAAAATGCTGAAAATTGGCGCAGTTACGCGCGACCTTTGAGATGCTTGGCTAAAGCACCAGCGTTTTTCTTGCGCCGTCCCTTGTAGGGGTTCTTGTCACCCTGCCCGCGCAGCGTCAGGCGGATGGGTGTGCCGGGCATGTCAAAATCCTCTCGCAGACCATTGACCAGATAGCGGTTATAGCTTTCGGGCATCTTGTCAGGGTGCGAGCACATCACCACAAATCCCGGCGGGCGGGTTTTGGCCTGCGTCATATAGCGTAGCTTGATCCGGCGGCCCTGCGGTGCTGGCGGCGGGTGCTGCTCCAGCATGGCGGTCAGCCAGCGGTTCAGCGCCGCAGTCGGTACACGGCGGTTCCACACATCATGGGCGCGCAGGATGGCAGCGCGCAAGCGCTCCAGCCCTCGGCCTGTTTTCGCAGACACGGTGATCAGAGGCGCACCGCGTAACTGCGGCAGCAGACGTTCAAAGGATTCCTTGAGGTCGCGCAGTTTCTCTTGCTTGTCCTCTTCGATATCCCACTTATTCACCGCGATCACGACCGCACGGCCCTCACGCCCGGCCAGATCGGCGATGCGAAGGTCTTGCTGTTCAAACGGAATCGCCGCGTCCAGCAGGACCACCACGACCTCGGCGAATTTCACCGCGCGCAGGCCGTCCGAGACGGATAGCTTTTCCAGCTTTTCCTGAACTTTTGCCTTTTTGCGCATACCCGCCGTGTCGAAAATCCGCATCGGCGTGCTATCGCCATCCGGGTCAGCCCAGTCAATACGCAGGCTGATCGCGTCGCGGGTAATCCCGGCCTCGGGGCCTGTCAGCAGACGATCTTCGCCCATGATCTTATTGATCAACGTGGATTTTCCGGCATTCGGGCGACCTACTACGGCCACCTGCAATGGCTTGGCCGCAGTGATCAGAGGCGTTTCGCCCTCTCCATCCTCATCCAGTTCGATATCGGTTTCCGGGGCCTCATCCTGCGCCTGCTCTTCGGCCGCGTCGGCCAAAGGCATCAGCTGAGTATAAAGGTCCGTCATCCCCTCGCCGTGTTCACCCGACAGGCGGACGGGTTCACCAAGGCCAAGGTTATACGCTTCAAGGACCCCGGCATCCGCGGCCGAGCCTTCGGCCTTGTTCGCTGCAAGGATCACATGTTTCGAACGTTTGCGCAGGATATCCGCGAAAAGCTCATCGGTCGGTGTCACGCCCACGCGCGCGTCGATCATGAACAGACAGACATCGGCCATGTCCACCGCACGCTCGGTCAGACGGCGCATCCGGCCCTGCAAGCTGTCATCGGTCGCGTCCTCAAGCCCGGCGGTGTCGATCACGGTAAAGCGCAGATCCGCCAGACGCCCCTCGCCCTCGCGCAGGTCACGCGTCACGCCGGGCTGGTCGTCGACCAAGGCCAGACGTTTGCCCACAAGGCGATTGAACAGGGTGGATTTGCCCACATTGGGGCGCCCCACGATGGCGAGGGTCAGCGACATAACATTCAACTTTCAAGACTCAGACGCGCCCTTTAGCGCATCTTTGCGTCAACGGAAAGCGTGTAGATCACCTTTGGTCGATACGACATACAGCGTCTGCCCCGCTACAACCGGCGCAGTTGTCGCCCCGCCAGGCACTTCCACACGGTTTAACAGCGTCCCGTCAACGGGATTGTAGAACCGTACAAAGCCGTCATTCGAGGCAACAACAATGCGCCCCCCAGCCAGAATGGGCCCATAATGGGCAACGATCGGTCCTCGGCGATTGGGCTTGTCCTTGACAAAACCCGGCAGATCCTGCGCCCAGATGACCGCCCCATCGGACGAGTCCAGACGCACCAACTGGCTGCGATCGCTGATCTGAAACAGGCTTCCGCCAACCGGCCATACAGTGTCAATTGCACCTTCATCGGCGGTCCATTTCCGCTCGCCCGATCCGATCTCGAACGCCACGGTCCGGCCCGAATGGTTGCCGATATAGATAGTGTCCCCGGCCACCATCGGCCCTCCGGTCACATCCACGATCTGAGCCGCCGCCCGTCCACGACGCCCTCCGGCGACCGAAGCATTCCAGCGACGAATTCCGCCCTTGCGAAAAGTAGCAGCCACATCGCCAGACCCAAATGCAAACACCGCAAAATCCTGCGCGATCACAGGGGCCGGAGCCCCCAGAACATTACCCACGCTCGGTGTGCCTTGAATCTGCCAGGCAATGCGTCCGTTGCTGGTATCCACGGCCCAACCTGTTTCGTCCCCTGCCACCAGATAGAGCAGCCCATCGTTGACCAGTGGCGCGCCACTTCCTGTCGCGTTCAAGCGCTTTTGCCAGCGGACTGCCCCAGTCTTGCCATCCAGAGCTGTCAGACGGCCAAACCCGGACGACACGTAAAGCACTCCGTTCGCATACGCCATTCCGCCGCCGGTTGCGTCCTCATCACCATCATTTGCGGGAATAAGGTTCGTGTTCCAAGCTTTCTGACCCTGGGTCGAGGTCGCGGTAACATTAGCCTCGGAATCCAGTGTGTAGATCAAGCCGCCTGCGACGACGGGCTCTGCTGTAATCCGTTGTTTGCGCGAATCCCCTTTCCCAATCGACGCCGACCAAACCCGTTGAGGGGTCGCACGCAGTTGCGGGTGCGTTGTACGATAGGCAACAGTGCCAGGACTTTGCGACCAATTGGCGTTGGCCTGTTGTGCCGGCAGGCTGATCGGTTTCGATCCGCGTGTTTCAACTGCTTCATTGTCCGAGGCTGGACGAATATCCTCGCGGACGCCAGCCAGGATGACCTGAGGTTCCTCACATGCCGCCAAAAGCGTGACAGAGGCCAATGCGACCGACACTCCAACGCGAGAAAAGAGACTTGTTACCATGATGATCCGAACTCGTCTGTCAGTGTTGTTTGCGCCGCAGGTCAGCCCTGACGGGCCACCAAGGGTTCCGGTATGCCCCCAAGGGCCACAATCAGTTGCGCAGCGCGCTGCTGCAGGTCAACACCGATCTCGGCATCTTGCCGCAGTGTTTGTAACCGTTCGATAGCCGCATCGGTGTTGCCCTCGGCGACATCTATCAGCGCCAGTTGTTCTTCAGCCAGCAATCGCAGCGGTGCACCGGGCGCAGCCAGCGCCTCGAATTGTTGGCGGCGGTCGGCTGCGGGCATCGTATCGCTTTGCAACAGAAGCGCTTTGAAGGCAGCAATCGCACGGTAGATTTCTGGCAGGTCCCCCTGAACCGAAATCGTGTTCAGGCTATCCACTGCATCCTGTTCGGATCCGGCTTCAACCTGTGATGCGGACAGCAGCATGTTTAGAACAGCGTCACCACCCGGCGAGGCACTCTCGACGGCTGCAAGATCGGTTGCGCGTTCACCCGAGTCGTTCTTTGCCAGCGCCGCAAGAATCGCGTCGCCCAATTCCTGAGCCTGCGAAGTTGCCCGCGATTTGCGGATTTCGTTGAACGCGGCACCGCCGACGATAAGAACCACAAGCAGGACACCAATCCACCCCCACCGGCGCAACAGCAGGTAAAGGCGGTCTCGGCGCACCTCTTCGGTCACCTCATCAATAAAACTGTCGACGTCGCTCATCCCTGCCCTCCGGGCTGTGTCAGTGGTGTATGGCGCCATGTCATACCCCGGCACCCTTGCCAAGCCAAGGGCCGGAATTCGCACATTTTCACCCTATCCCGTCAGGGTTGCGCAAAAATGTGAACCAAACTATTCAGTTCAGCGTAGAAAAGATACATAATCGGGCCCACATTTATGCCTGAGCGCCGAAGAAATCTTGGCGAAGAATTCTGGGAGAAATTCTACATGCGTTTGATTTCACTGGTAAATGCCTTGCTCGTTGTCGTCGCGCTGTTTCTGCTAGTTTTCGAACGCGACGCCCTTTTCGCTTTGGCTGGCCGTGCGGAAGCCGACGAAAATGTCGTTTCTGACGCACAAGGTGAGGCTGTTTCGGGGACTTCTCAGGCCGTCGTCGGCGTGGTTGCCGTTAGGTCATCCGCACGCGAAATTGACAGTGCTGTTCTGCTGCGTGGGCAGACGAAAGCCAACCGGCAGGTCGAAGTTCTGGCCGAAACAACCTCGACCGTGATCTCAGATCCCAAACGCAAAGGCAGCTTTGTGAAAGCCGGCGACTTGCTGTGTGAACTTGATCCGGGTACGCGTCCAGCCAGCCTGGCCGAGGCCATGGCGGGCAAGCTGGAGGCCGAAAGCCGTATCCCCGAAGCCGAAGCCCGTCTGGAAGAGGCGCACGCCCTGGTCGCAGAGGCCGAGATCAACCTGACCGCCGCCGAGCGCCTGTCTGAAACCGGGTTCGGCTCGGAAACACGCAAAATTTCAAGCCAGGCGGCCATGCGCACAGCCGAGGCAGGGATCAAGACCGCCGAGGCTGGGCTTGAGGCGACACGCGCTGGTATTGAAGCCGCCATCGCCGAAGTCGAAGCCGCACGGCGCGAAATTGATCGTCAGACCATCGAGGCACCTTTTGACGGCCTGCTGGAAAGCGATACTGCTGAACTGGGTAGTCTCATGCAACCGGGCTCTTTGTGTGCGACCGTGATCCAGCTGGACCCGATCAAGCTGGTTGGGTTTGTCCCCGAAGCCGAGGTCAACCGTGTGATTGTCGGGTCCGAGGCCTCGGCAACATTGGTAACCGGACTTCAGGTCGCCGGACGCGTAACATTTCTGAGCCGATCGGCCGATGAAACCACGAGAACCTTCGAAGTTGAAGTTACCGTTCCCAACCCCGATCTTTCGATCCGCGACGGTCAGACTGCGGACATCCGCGTTGCCGCGGAAGGCGCCAAAGCCCATCTGCTGCCGCAATCGGCCCTGACCCTGAACCACGAAGGAAAAGTGGGCATTCGGACGATCGGCAGTGGCAACGTGGTCGACTTCAAGCCTGTCAGTCTGCTGCGCGACTCGTCGGAGGGCGTGTGGTTGGGTGGGTTGCCCGAAACCGTTGACGTGATTGTTGTGGGTCAGGAATTCGTAACCAGCGGTGTGACGGTTGAGCCTACATACAAGGAACCCTCCGAATGACCGGTATCGTCAGTTGGGCCGCTGGCCGGGCCCGCATGGTTCTCGCCTTTATCGCGATCTCGCTGGTGATCGGTGGTTTTGCCTATGTTGGCCTGCCCAAGGAAGGCGAGCCGGACATAGAAATCCCTGCCCTGTTCGTTTCGGTTCAGTTTCCGGGGATCTCGGCCGAAGACTCTGAGAACCTTCTGGTCAAACCGATGGAGACCGAGCTGGCCGACCTGGACGGCCTGAAAGAGATGACCTCGACGGCGGCAGAAAGCTATGCCGGGGTCGCGCTCGAGTTCGACTTTGGCTGGGACAAGACAGCCATCATGGCCGATGTGCGCGACGCGATGAACAGCGCTCAGGCCGAGTTTCCGGACGGGGCCGAACAGTATTCCCTGACCGAGATCAACTTTTCCGAATTCCCGATCGTGATCGTCAACCTGACCGGAGCGGTCCCCGAACGCACGATGGCGCGCGTTGCCAAAGATTTGCAGGACGATCTTGAGGCCATGGATTCGGTTCTGGAAGCCGGCATTGCGGGCAACCGGGACGAACTGCTTGAGGTCATCATCGACCCGCTGCGGCTTGAAGCTTATGACGTCACGGCCGCTGAATTGATCAACGTCGTCCAGAACAACAACCAACTGATTGCAGCCGGTGAGGTCGAAACCGAACAAGGTACCTTCTCGGTCAAGATTCCTTCATCTTTCAAAACGGCTCAGGACGTGTATGACCTGCCGGTCAAGGTTAATGGCGACCGCGTCGTCACGATGGGAGAGCTGGCGCAGATCAATTACACGTTCGAGGATCGCGAAGGCACTGCCCGGTTCAACAGCGAATCCACCGTCGCGTTGCAGGTGGTCAAGCGCAAAGGTTTTAACCTGATCGACACGGTCGCAGACGTCAAAAAGACCATTGCCGAGGCTCGCACCAAATGGCCCCCCGAGATGCAGGCCGCGATCCAGCTTGGCACATCGAACGACCAAAGTCGCATCGTCGGATCAATGGTCAGCCAGCTCGAAGGCTCGGTCCTGACGGCGATTGCACTGGTTATGATCGTGGTGCTGGCCGCATTGGGTACACGTGCAGCCCTGCTGGTCGGGTTCGCCATTCCGACTTCGTTCCTTTTGTGTTTCGCCTTTCTTGCAGTCATGGGTGTCAGTATCTCAAACATCGTTATGTTTGGTCTGATCCTTGCGGTGGGCATGCTGGTCGACGGCGCGATTGTTGTCGTGGAGTATGCTGACAAACGCATCAAGGACGGCGTCGGACCAATGCACGCCTATGTCGAAGCCGCCCAGCGGATGTTCTGGCCCATCGTGTCCTCGACCGCGACAACGCTGTGCGCGTTTCTGCCCATGCTGTTCTGGCCCGGCGTACCGGGTGAGTTCATGGGCATGCTTCCGGTCACCCTGATCTTTGTTCTGTCAGCCTCGTTGATCGTTGCCCTAATCTACCTGCCCGTCATGGGCGGTGTTTCGGGCCGTCTGAGCCGTATGTTTGACCGCGCCTCGCACTGGCTACGTGCGCGGTTCTCATGGAACATGCGCGCCCTTATGGTGCCGCCCGCCCTTCTGCTGATGTTCCTCGGCGCGATGCAGATGTTGAACCCAGCCTTCCTGATCCCTGCGGGTGGCCTTTTATTGGGCGCGGTTCTGTTCATCCTCGGAGCTTTTGCCGGGTCGATCACGCTGAGCGCGATCAAGATCGAGCGCGCTCCGGATCAGCATGTGCATACTGTGCGCGAACACACTTGGTTCGGGCATTTCATCAAGTTTCTGGTTGGCAACCCGATCATGCCGGTCGTTTCCATCGTCGTCGTTGCCATTCTGGTGATGCTGGTCATCACCGCCTACGGCAATAACAACCGCGGGGTCGAGTTCTTTGTCGAAAGCGAGCCGGAACAGGCCACGGCCTATGTCCGCGCACGGGGCAATATCTCGTTGGTGGAAAAAGACGAGATGGTGCTGGCCGCTGAGGAAATCATTGGTGCCCATCCTGCGGTAACGAATGTCTTTTCGTTTGCCGGTGAAGGGGGGCTGAACCAGAACAACGGTGGCGCACAGGAACCAGCCGACACGATCGGTCGCGTACAGTTCGAGATCATCCCGTGGGAGGACCGCCCTACCCTGTCCGAGCCGATCCTCTTTGGCCTTTTGGACCGCCAGACGATCGCTCCGGAATATGACGGTGACTTCGTTCTGGATCAGTTGAACGCGGAACTGGCGACGTTGCCAGGGATCGTGGTGGAAATCCTGCCCTTGGAACAAGGCCCGGCTTCGGCCAAACCCGTGCACCTGCGCCTCAAGGGCGACAACCGAGAGCAGCTGACAGCCGCCACGACCGCCGCTCGGGCGATGTTCGATGAAACTCCCGGCCTGATCAAGATCGAAGACACCCTGCCACTGCCGGGTATCGACTGGCAGATTGACGTCGACGTCGCAAAAGCGGGCCGGTTTGGCGCAGATGTAGCCACCGTAGGAGCGATGGTGCAACTGGTTACGCGGGGCCTGTTGCTGGGGGAAATGCGCCCCGAAACGGTCGATGAAGAGATCGAGATCCGTGTTCGCCTGCCCGATGAAGATCGCGTCTTGTCGACGCTGGATACTCTGAAAGTCCGGACAGCTGACGGACTGGTCCCGCTTTCCAACTTTGTAACCCGCCAGCCGGTTGCAAAACTGGCCGAGATCAACCGTGTCGACCAGCAGCGATACTACGATGTGAAGGCGGATGTGGAACCGGGGCTCAGCAAGGTTACAACTCAGGCCGCTGACGGCACCTCCACAAGGTTGGCCGTGTTGCGACAGGTCGCTGAAGACGCAACTGCAACCAATTTAAGCCTGACTGGCACCAACGGCGTTGAATACGATGTTGTGTTGCTGACCGGGTCTGAAAACGTGGGCGCCGTTCAGGCGTTGATCGACCAAGGGTCCGCGTCGATCTCGCCGGTGAATCCCAACGAACGCATTGCAGTGCTGACAGAATGGCTGGACACGAACCCCTTTGGTCCGGCGATCACTTGGGAATGGACCGGCGACCAAGAGGAACAGGCCGAATCCGGGGCTTTCCTTGCCAATGCATTCTTGGGTGCGCTGGGGTTGATGTTCGTGATCCTGTTGGCGCAATTCAACAGCTTCTACAACTCGGTTCTGGTGCTGTTGGCGGTGGTGCTGTCGACCACCGGTGTGTTGCTGGGCATGATGATAATGCAGCAGCCCTTCTCGATCATCATGACGGGGACGGGGATCGTGGCATTGGCCGGGATCGTGGTGAACAACAATATTGTTCTGATCGACACCTATCAGGAATACAGCCGCTACATGCCCCGGATCGAGGCGATCATCCGCACCGCCGAGGCCCGTATTCGTCCGGTTCTGCTAACCACCCTGACCACTATGGCAGGTCTGACCCCGATGATGTTCGGCCTGTCGCTGGACTTTATCAACGGCGGTTATTCCATCGACAGCCCGACTGCACTGTGGTGGAAGCAACTTGCAACGGCTGTGGTCTTTGGTTTGGGAATTGCCACCATCCTGACCCTGATCGTCACGCCATCATTCCTAGCCCTGCGCGTCTGGGTTTCGACCTATGCAGTGTTGCTTGCGAAACTTGTGGTCCGTGCGTCCAGCGGTCAGTCCAGCCAGGTCGCCCAGGACATGGAGACCGACAAGGCTGCACTTGAAGCACAATCGGCCGAAGTGATCTGGGACGACAAACCCGAAGACCCGCGCAAGGACACTCCCCCGGGGTCACCTCTTAGGGCCGCTGAGTAATACATCGGGGTCGGCAGTGCCGGCCCCACTTCTTTACAGGCGCGTCCAGGATTGATGAGCGCAGATATGATGCTCGCAGCCCTTCACCCGCAAAGTATCGCCCTCAAGCGTCATCTGCGGCACGGCATCCACGTCAATCAGGGGAACCCAGAATTCGCCCCCTCCGTATTTGCCATTGCCTTCGCTGGTCACATCCCAAAACAGTTTCTTACCGATGTTGGGCGTCTGAACCTCTTTGCCCGACGCGTCATACGCCGACAGGATTTGCCCGCAAAACGCATCGCCACACGCGGTGATCTTGATGTGAGACGTCAGGTTCTTGCGATCCGGCTCGGTCTTCCAGACGCCTATGATGGGATCATCTCCGGCCCAAGCTGAACTACATGTCAGCGTTGCCACGCAAATAAAGAAGATCCACAAAAACTGACGCATTCCAACACCTCCGGAGAATATCCCGAAGTCTAGCACAAGATTACGCTGCTTGCGCATCCGATTGCTGCCGGTTCCACAATTGCGCGTACCGACCTTCACGCTGCAGCAATTCGTCATGAGTGCCTTGTTCGATGATCTCGCCACGTTCCAACACAACAATACGATCGGCCTCGGCGATTGTGCTAAGACGATGGGCAATGGTCAGCACCGTGCGTCCCTTGCCAGCTTGGGCCAACGCGTCCTTGATCTCTTGCTCGGTGTCGGTATCCAGCGCCGAGGTCGCTTCGTCCAGCAACAGGATCGGAGGGTTCTTGAGCAACGTGCGCGCGATCCCAACCCGCTGTTTTTCCCCGCCTGACAGTTTCAGCCCACGTTCCCCAACCTTGGTGTCATAGCCTTCGGGCAATGTAACGATAAAGTCGTGGATTTGCGCCGCTCTTGCGGCGGCTTCGACATCCTCTTGCGTGGCACCATTGCGGCCGTACGCGATGTTGTATCGGATCGTATCGTTGAACAATACGGTATCCTGCGGGACAACTCCGATGGCCGAATGCAGGCTGGTTTGCGACACGTCCCGTACGTCCTGCCCGTCGATTTTCAATGCCCCTCCGGTCACATCATAGAACCGGAACAGCAGACGCCCTATTGTGGATTTACCCGACCCTGTTGCCCCCACGATTGCCACAGTCTGCCCCGCAGGAACGGTCAACGACACGCCCTTCAGGATTTCACGGTCAGGATCATACCCAAAGCGGACATCCTGCAGCGTCACCTCGCCGCCGGTCACATCCAGCGCAGGCGCATTGGGCTTATCCGTTACCTCGGCCGGCTGCTCTAACAGATCGAACATCTGCCCCATATCAACCAGAGCCTGCCGGATCTCACGATAGACCGTTCCCAGAAAGTTCAAGGGCACCGTAATCTGGATCATGTAGGCATTCACCATCACGAAATCGCCCACGGTTAATGTACCCGCCTGCACGCCCAGCGCGGCCAGCACCATGACACCGATCAACCCACAGGTAATCAGGAAGGACTGCCCGAAATTCAGGAAAGCCAATGAGTACGCCGTTTTGAGCGCGGCCCCCGCGTACGCCTTCATCGACACGTCATAGCGTTCAGCTTCGCGTTCTTCCGCATTGAAATACTTGACGGTTTCAAAATTCAGCAGACTGTCGATGGCGCGTTGGTTGGCTTCGGTGTCCTGATCGTTCATCTCACGGCGCAATTTTACGCGCCATTCTGTCACCGCAAAAGTGAACCAGATGTACAGCCCGATGGTGACCGCGACCACAACCAGATACCACACGTCGAACAGCCACATCAGGATGATCGCAACCATTAGCAGCTCAAGGATCAAAGGCCCGATGGAGAACAACAGGAATCGCAGCAGAAACTCGACCCCCTTGACGCCACGCTCGATGATCCGGCTAAGCCCACCGGTACGGCGGGTCACGTGATAGCGCATCGACAATTGGTGAATGTGCTGAAAGGTCTCAAGCGCCAAGGCCCGCAATGCCCGCTGACCGACAGGTGCAAACGCCGCATCGCGCAACTGCTGGAACCCAACCGTCATCATTCGTGCAACACCGTAAGCGACCGTCAGCCCAACGGCTCCAAGTGCAAGCGGAGGCACCCCCTCGGCGGCAAGGCTGTCAACCGCGCCCTTGTAGAGGATCGGCGTGTAGACAGCGATCAGCTTGGCGATAACCAGCATACTCATGGCGATGATGACACGTCGTTTCACCCATGCATCATCCTCGGGCCATAGATAGGGGGCGACCTTGCGGATCGTTCGCCACCCGGAACGGCGTTCGTCGACCTCGGGCATGTCGTCGGAATGCATATGGGCTGCTCGTCTCATCACGTACCAAAACTGCGGTCAGAGATTGGCCCCCGACCCAAGAGGGCCAGAGGTACAGGATTACTCGGGAATGGTGAAGACCTGCCCTGGATAGATCAGATCAGGATCACGGATCGCATTGCGGTTGGCTTCGAACACACGCACGAACAAAAGCCCGTCCCCATAGCGATCACGCGAGATTGCCCACAACGTGTCGCCCTCTTGAACAGTGACCGAACGGATGACCGGCGCATCGGGTGCGGCAGACCCATTGGCGGTATCCGCAGCGCGAAGAACCTCTAGCGGTTCGCGTTTGAAGGGCGTCTCAAGACGGCTGACGACAGTTCCGTCCGTACCGACCTCATCCACCCGCAAGGTGTAAACACCGGGGTCGACCCCCTCAAGCTCGCTGCGCCACTTACCGTCATCGGTTGGAGGCAAATCCGCAACCAACCGGTTGTTCAGGTAAAGGCGCACCACCGAACCGTCAGGCACGCGGCCCGTCAACTCGACATCACCGGCGTCGGAATACCCGATAGTGTCCAGTGCAACCTGATCCGATGCGCTGTCCTGCGGAGACGCAGGTTGCACCAGCTCAACCCCGTCTTCACCCGAACGCAGTATCGCAACCTGTTGATTTTGGGTTTCTTCCTGCACAGGCTCTTGCGGAGCGTTAGGCACAGCATCCGCGGTCGGAGCGGTTTCCGCTTGCGCGGTGTCTAGCTGTTCGCCGCCCTGTGTCGGGGCGCCCGTCTCGTTATGTTCATCGTCGGACTGCTTACTGGCGCTCGCGACCTGATCATCCTCGGGCGCTGACGTCTCGGTCTGCGCAGTTCCAGCACTTGCCGAAGAGGATTCCTGCACTTCGGGCGTTGCCACCGTGTCTTCAGCGGGTTCAGCCGCCGCAATTTCGACCTTGGGCTCGGGCAAGGCAGCGATCAAGTAGTCATCCGACCGGACCGGCTGATCGCCTCTGTCTGTCTCCAACACAAGCCCCCGCGCGGTGTTGGCGAACGGGATCGTGACGAATACGGCAAACTGACCGCTGCCGTCGACCGTAAAGCTGTGCAGAGTTTCCCCATCCAGCAGGACGCGCACCAAAGCACCTGGCTCAGCCGAGCCGGACAAAACCGCGTTCCCGTCCGGTTCAACGAATATCTGATCAAGAGTCGGCGGTGACAATTCGGGCGCCGCTTCGGTTTCTGCTTGGGCCGTTTCTACTTTCGGCTCTGCGGGAGCCTCGGTCTCTTCCGCTTCTGTGTTTTCCGAAGGGCTTGGTTTGCTGCCTTCACCCTCGGACACGGCCGCGCTTTGCTCTGTTGCGGTGTCTTGAACCGGCTGATCGACTACACCCGTTTGAGCGCCCGACTCTTCGGGCCCTTGGTCAAACACCCCGGACATATAGGCCCCCGTGGCCCCGACCAGAACCAGTATCCCGATGATCACCCCCCAGGTGACAGGACCGGTGCTTTCGCTTCCCGACTTGGCGTCCATTTTTTTCCTTTCACTCCGCAGCGCAAATGCTTTGACTTCCACACATTCTGCGTGACGGTTGAGCCAATCTATCAATCCCGCTATCAGGGGTCAAAACCGCAGTTACAACCCCGGAGAGCCTATATAATGACCCAGAAATCCGTCTGTGTGTATTGCGGGTCACGCAATGGTGTTAATTCGGCCTATGCGCAGGCTGCACGCACATTCGGGCAGCACCTTGCCAAAGAAGGCTGGCGTCTGGTCTACGGCGCCGGAGATGTGGGGCTGATGGGAGAGGTCGCCCGCGCCACACAAGACGCAGGCGGAGACACATTCGGCGTCATCCCAGTTCACCTGTTGCAGCGCGAGGTTGGCAAGACCGACCTGACCCGTTTTGTGATCACCGAAACGATGCACGAGCGTAAGAAGGTCATGATCATGAACGCGGATGCGGTTGTCGTCCTTCCCGGCGGACCCGGATCGCTGGACGAGCTGTTCGAAGCGTTGACATGGCGCCAGTTGGGCCTGCACGACAAACCCATTCTGGTGATGAATGTGGACGGGTATTGGGACGCCCTGCACGATCTGGTGCAGCAGGTCATTGGTCAGGGCTTTGCCGACGCTTCGCTGGGCGATTTCATTACGTGGGTCGACGGGCCGGAAACGGCCATGGCAAATCTGCGGACACTGTTGGCTGCCCCCAGGGGATAAGCAGGCGAGCGTGTCGCCTGCTTTCGGAATTTAGTCTAAGTTGCAGGCTTCAAACGGTTAATCAAAACCTGCTCGACTTTATGGAGCGGGTGGTTGGTCAAGGTCTTGTCAACTTCGGCCACGACCTTGCCCAGAACTTCGCTGTGCAGACGCCGACGCAAAAGACCCAGGACATGAGGGCTGGCGACCAGGACAAGCCGTTTATACGCTCCCTTCAACCCCTTTCGGTTCAACAGGTTAGCGACGTCTTGCACGAACAGAGACTTCGCCTGTGCTTTCCACCTGGGTTCTTCAACTGCGGATTTCTGGTTCGGACCAGCATCAGCGCGCCGCCCTGCACGATCCGATGGTCGGCCTGCCGGCCCGTCGGTCTCTTCGACGGAAACAATCATCAAATTCGGGTCTTCCGCGTCTGTAATGTTCTCCATGAACAGTGCTTTTTCGCCGTCAGCAATGACAATCCAAGTTCCCTGTGAAAGTGCGACCATCGTGATCTCCTGTTGTGGTTTTATATGACTATCCCTTGTTCAACGGACATAGGTATCCTGTTGCGCGCCAACGGTTTTTCAGCGCGCTCCTTGAGCATTTTTAGCAGATTGGCGGTTCTCTCCCTCCGCCTAATATAGCTAGGGACGACCGGGGCCCGTACAATACTCATTCAGATTAATTCGAATTTATCGGCGGGAAACTACCGATGGGTACGCTAGCGAACCAGAAACGGATGAAGATGCTAATAAGCGAACCGACAATCAAAGTCTGCCGCACAGTGCAACCAATTTTGTTTTCTGCCGTGCGAGGCGAAGCTGCCGTTTGGCCGCACCGCAGCACGCCTTACCCGAATGAACGTCCGGTTGGCGGGACAATGCCGCTATTGGCTCAAAAGTAGGCAATAACAGCGGTTCGCCAAATGCGGACATTTCCGCTCCACACGTTAGCCGGGACGACGGTCGTGGCTTTGCTCAATCGCGGTGTAACCTCTGCACGCTTACCTTTTGACGCAGCTACACTAACTCGAAAACCAGCCTTCTGTGCTGCCTATAAGACAAACAGCAGCATCGAGGCGACGTCGTACTGCGAAGTTGTCTTGTCAGTTTGACAAGAGTTACTCGGGTTTCTCTCCACCTCCCTCAAACAAATTCGAATTTTTGACTTTGATTGGTAAGCGCGTACAATTGTAGCAGCTTTAGGCGCAAAATCCGCAAGTTAGGCCACCTTCAAAGAGACGAAGAAGGGAACGCGTGCGGCACGGGAGGGGGATATGAAGAGATTATCGGTTTGGCTTTTAGCCTTCGTGTTGCTTGCCGGCTGCTGGGAGAAGGAAGAAGATGCGACCCAAACACTTATTCGACCTGTCAGAGCCATCGAGATTTCCGACCTTTCCAGTTTGCATGACCGATATTTTGTCGGAACAGCCAGGGCCGCGCGCGAAGTCTCTTTGGCCTTTCGCGTACCGGGCAATGTTGTTGGCGTCGATGTTCAGGTTGGCGATCTTGTAACGAAGGGTGCCATTATGGCAGCCTTGGATCCTGCCCCATACCAGGCTGAAGTAGACCGGCTTAACGCCGAACTCGAAAGCGCACAGGCAACGTTTGAGAACGCCAAGTTGCAAACAGATCGGCAACGATCGCTGGTCGAAAAGGACGTTGCTGCTCAGGCTACACTCGACCGATTTATCGCTGGCGAGACATCCGCTCAGGCGGCCATCAATTCTGTTCAAGGCGCTCTGGACAGAGCCACTCTGGATTTAACCTATACGAGTTTGGCGGCACCGTTCGATGGTCGTGTTGTCGGCAAATACATTGAAGATTTCGAAGAAGTCGCCGCTCAGACTCCGGTGCTGCGCATTTTGGATGCCGAACGCATCGAAGTGGTGATCGATATCCCCGAACGATACATCGCCCTGATCCCCCACATTGAAGACATCACCGTTACTTTTGATGCTCTGGGGGATGTGGTTCTACCGGCGGAAATCAGCGAGATTGGATCCGAGGCTTCGGCGACGACCCGAACCTTCCCTGTCACGTTGATTATGGATCAACCGGAAGACGCACTTGTTCTTCCGGGTATGGCTGGGCGCGTCCGTGGCCAGCCAAAGGAGGGGCACGAACCATTCGATGCGATCATGGTTCCTGCCAGCGCGGTTTTCGTGCCTGAAGGGGAAACAGATCCGCATGTCTGGGTATTCGATGCCAGCTCAGAAACCGTAACGGCGAGGAAGGTTTCGCTTGGCACGCCCCGGTCGCAAGGGGTGGCCGTTAGTGAAGGTCTGGAATTTGGTGATGTGGTCGTCACTGCCGGAGCGAACTCTTTGCGAGAAGGCCAAAAAGTTTCACGACTCTCCGAGGATACAGAGTAATGGGTCTCGCGGCGTTCTCCATCCGCAACGCCAAATTCGTTTGGTTCACGGTAGTCATGCTTACGTTGGGCGGCATTTCGGCTTTTTTTAGTCTGGGGCAGCTAGAAGACCCCGAGTTCACTATCAAAACTGCGGTTGTTACCACCCTCTATCCCGGCGCCAGCCCTGAAGAAGTTGAGCAAGAGATCACAGAACGGATCGAGCTGAAACTCCAGGAAATTAAGGAGATTGATTACATCTCGAGCGAAAGCAGGGCGGGTGTGTCGACGATTAAAGTCGAAATTCGCCCGAACTATTGGTCGGACCAGCTACCGCAAATCTGGGACACACTGCGTCGGAAAGTCAGAGACGTGGAAACAGACCTACCCCCTGGCGCGGGTCGTCCTGCCATCAACGATGATTTCGGTGATGTCTTTGGTCTGCTTCTGGCGATGACGTCCGATGGGTTCTCCGCTCAGGAGCTTGATGGGTATGCCGAAGACTTCAAGCGAGAGCTCTCGTTGATCGACGGCGTCGGCCGCGTCGATCTTTGGGGCGAACGCGACAGAGTCATTTATCTGGAAACACGGGAAGAAGCCTTGGCCGCATTGGGAGTCTCGGCTCAGACAATTCTCAACACGTTACAAACCCAGAATGCGATCGTGGATGCAGGGCGGGTAAACGTCGGTGACTACCGCATGCGCATTGCGCCCAGCGGAACCTTCACAAGCCCAACTGACATCGCAGATCTAGTCGTCCGACCGAGTGGTCTGGATCAGGCTCAAAGCGGTCAACGTCGTGGGCCAGAGTTGCTAAGGCTGGGCGACATCGTTGAGGTTAAAGAAGGCTACATTGACCCACCGATAACTATGATGCGCTATAATGGCCTTCCATCTATTGGGTTAGCCATATCCTTCCAGTCTGGTGTCAACGTTGTCAGTGTTGGTGAGGCGGTAGATGCGAGAGTATCAGAACTGATCGCAAGCCTGCCGATGGGCATCGAGGTTGAACGGGTTCATTGGCAATCCGATGACGTAAACCTTGCGGTCAGCAGTTTTCTTGTGAGCCTTGCCCAAGCCGTCGCAATCGTCCTGGTCGTTTTAACTTTGGCGATGGGTGTTCGGATGGGGATCATCATCGGCAGCGGGCTGATTCTAACAATCCTTGCCACCTTCATACCCTTGGCAGCACTGGGCATAGATCTTCAGCGCATGTCCTTGGGTGCATTGATCATTGCGCTCGGCATGATGGTAGACAACTCGATCGTCGTAGCGGACGGCGCGATGGTACGGATGTCGCAAGGAATGGACCGAGCAAAGGCCGCGATTGAAGCCGCAACGCGTCCCGCCATGTCGTTGCTTGGGGCCACGTTTGTCGCGGTCATGGCTTTCTACCCGATCTTTGCATCTGTCGAGAGCGCAGGGGAGTACTGCCGAACACTCTTCTCAGTTGTCGGGATCGCGCTGCTGGTCAGTTGGTTGCTGTCGATGACGGTTACGCCACTGCAATGCGTTGCCATGCTACCGGAGCCAAAAGGTGGAGCAAGCGAGACTTTTGACACCGGTTTCTATGCGATTTACCGCCGCTTTCTGGCTGCGGCGATCCGCGTTCGCTACGTAACGATCGGCGTGGCTTTGGGTGCCCTAATTATTGCTGGGGTTGGTTTTGGCTCTGTCACGCAGCTGTTCTTCCCGACCTCGTCGATGACCAAATACATGATCGACTATTACGCGCCCGAGGGAACTCGGATTGAAGCCGTGTTAGAAGCGATCTCACGGATCGAAGAAAAGGTTGAAATGGACGATCGTGTGACCGGCATCGCCAGCTTTATCGGAGCTGGCCCGCCGCGTTTCTACCTGCCGGTCGACCCCGAGGGAACCAACCCGTCCTACGCGCAAGTCATTGTGAATGTCGAGGACTACCGCGACATTCCCGAGATGACCAAAGAGATATCGCTTTGGATATCAGCCAACATGCCTGAGGCGACCTCTTTCACACGTCAATTCGGTGTGGGCCCCAGCAACACCTGGGCATTCGAGAACCGCATCATCGGCCCATCGGATGCTGATCCTGAGACTCTGCGCGAAATTGGTGACAGAGCAGTTGCGATACTGGATCAGCATCAATGGACGAAAGTGGCGCGCACCGATTGGCGCAACCGTGTCCTGAAAACTGTCCCAAACTATGACCAGGACCGAGCACGGTGGACCGGTATCACCTATGAAGATCTTGGAAACACAACAAAACGTGCATTTGACGGGCGTTCGGTCGGCCTCTACCGCGAAGGTGACGAGTTGCTGCCAATCATCGTTCGGCCTGGCGCAGAAGATGTGGCAGCCGTCGACAACTTTGAACTGCTGCAACTTCAGTCTCCGTTTTCTGTTGAGCCTGTCCCATTGGCACAGGTTGTACGCGGCGTGAATATTCAGCCCGAAGATCCAGCGATCAATCGTCGCGACCGGCGCCGTGTTCTGACTGTGCAAGCCAATCCAATCGATAGCGTAACTCTGCCAAGTTATCGCGCCGCAGTTCTTGCCGAATTCGAAGCTTTGGAGGCTGACTTGCCACCGGGCTACAGCATGGAATGGGGTGGAGAGTACGAGGACACAGTGTCCGCGCAAGCGTCTTTGATTCCGGGTATGATCCCCGCGTTTTCGATCATGGCACTGATTGTCGTTGGGCTATTTAACTCATACCGCAGACCGTTGGTCATTTTCCTGACTGTACCTTTTGTGCTGATAGGTATTGTTCCGAGCCTACTTCTGACAAATACACCGTTTGGGTTCGTTGCATTGCTCGGGGGCATGAGCCTAGCGGGCATGATGATCAAAAATGCAATCGTTCTGATTGATCAGATCAACGATAACTTGGCCGAAGGTCAGCCGGGCTATGACGCCGTTTTGAATGCCGGGGCCTCAAGACTTCGCCCCGTCGTACTGGCCGCCGCCACTACCGTTTTGGGTGTGATACCGCTACTCCCAGACGTTTTTTGGGTCGGTCTTGCTGTCACGATCATGGGCGGTTTGACGGTGGGTACGATGCTCACAATGATCCTGGTCCCGGTCTTGTTCGCCACGCTGAGCGGCATTCGACAGTCACCGAAAGAGGTTTGACGTCACCTTTTTTAGCGGTCTTTGGGTCGTTTTTTGTGGAGCATGTAGTTGTTGAGTTTAGACAACTCATTCGGGGGTAAAGATGGACAATACGGTACTCTACTTTTTAGTAGGCATCTTCGTGGTTGGCTTAGTTTCATTGGGATATTTTGCCAAAGGTAGCGTGGCACTGCTTGTGATCGTCATTCTGGTTGGTGTTTTGTTAGCAATGAGCGCATATTTTGGAGGTTTCTTTGGCGAAACCCCGAAGTGAGCTTGCAATGGCGTTATTGAAGACGCGTCGCTAGTTGCACGAAACGTCAGTTGATCCGAGAACGCGGCTTACTGGATTCTCTGTCTTTTTGCTGCTCAGAGGAAAAAATGGATTTCCTGTGCTAGTGGCCGACTTTCACTAGCGTCTCCTGAGAATGTTGCCGCTGCGAAACTCCCGCTGCTGAACCGTTGTTGCTTGGCTCGCTGTAAAGCCCACTCTGGAGAATGTCGGCTTTGGGCTGAAAGCGGTCATAGACATGTAGGGTACAACCGAAACCTCAACCTCCTTTCGCAAGTGTTTCCTTGACAAGAAAAAGGCCCACTCACTTACGCAAGCAGGCCCTCAAAAAAGTACAATCGGTCAGCCGATCACATCCGCGAGGCGACGTTTTCCCAGTTGACCAGATTGTCCAGGAAGTTGGTCAGGTAGGCCGGACGCTTGTTGCGGAAGTCGATGTAGTAGGAATGCTCCCACACATCGCAGCCCAGCAACGCGGTCTGACCAAAGCACAGCGGGTTCACGCCGTTTTCTGTCTTGGTGACAGCCAGCGAGCCGTCGGCGTTCTTAACCAGCCATGCCCAGCCCGAGCCGAACTGGCCAGCACCTGCCGCGCTGAACTGCGACTTGAATTCGTCAACCGAACCAAAGCTCTCGACCAGAGCCTTCTCCAGCTCACCGGGCACGGCGTTATCGCCGGGGCCCATCATCTCCCAGAACTGGTTGTGGTTCCACAACTGGCTGATGTTGTTGAAGATACCATTCTGGGCGACAGCATTCGCGTCATAGGTGCCCATGATGATCTCTTCCATCGACTTGCCGTCCCATTCGGTTCCGGCGATCAGCTTGTTGCCGTTGTCGACATAGGCCTTGTGGTGCAAGTCGTGGTGATATTCCAATGTTTCCGCGGACATGCCCTTGGCTGCCAGCGCGTCATGTGCATAAGGAAGATCAGGAAGTTCAAAAGCCATCTCGGCCCCCTGTTGAAATGATTGTTGCGGTTCCAAAGGTTAAATGCTTTGGCAACGGCCATAGGTCAAGGGCAGAGACAAGAAAACCCGGAGGTCCGCGATGCTGACACAGGCGCGCAAGATGTTTTACCGCGCCCGCGGATACTATGCAGGCAGTCTGAATGGAGAACGGTTTCGACTGGACCCCTACCATTCGAAATTCTGGCGCAAGGCCACTGCTGGTCAGTGGGAGCCCCAGACTTTTGCCGTGTTGGATAAATTCTTGCGCCGTGACGGCGATTATCTGGACATTGGGGCATGGATCGGCCCTACCGTTTTATACGGCGCGCGAAAGGCACGGCATGTGTGGTGTTTCGAACCGGACCCAACAGCCTTTCGCCATCTTGCGTGGAATCTGGACCTGAACGACATCCGCAACGTTTCCGCATTTGGTGTGGCGCTTTCTGACGCGTTTGGTGTGGCCCGCATGGCGTCAACACGAGGAGAGCCGGGGGATTCTACCAGTTCTTTATTGCACGATGGCTTACATGGAACTGACGCGCTGACGATCGCATGGGAGCAGTTCGAGAAGACTGTAAGCCTGTCTTCGGTGTCGCTTGTTAAAATGGATATCGAAGGGGCGGAATACTTTGTTCTGCCAACTCTACTGTCGTGGTTGAAACAACATCGCCCCCCCTTGTTACTTTCGCTTCACGCCCCGTTGTTGGAGGATAGCGAACGGTCGCACAAAATGCGCGAGCTTCTGGACAGTTTGTCCTTCTACGGGGCCGTTCTGGATGACAACCTGCGGCCCTGCGCGCGCGACGATCTTCTGTCGCCTGAGTCATTGTCACGGTTCAGATCGATTCTGCTGCACGATTAAGACGCTCCTTATTGTAAGACTAAAGAACCTTGAATACGCCCTGACAGCCTCCTGCTATGAACCGAAAAATTCCCTACAAACAGTGAGCTCATACGTTGCAATTATCAGTCCCAATTCGGGTTGAGACTGATCTATCCGGTGTCCAAAGAATAAAACCGGGCAATGGATCTGTTTATCAGGAGTGCGATACATGAAGTATGTAGCATTTACCCCATCTTCCTCCACAGACTTTATGTAGGTTAATATCCCGTCAGCTTTTCTGTAGGCTATCCACTGGAGAACCTCGTCGACTTCGTCTTGCACGCTACCTTCGAACCTGCTTGCAAATCGCAGATTCAACCCACAAGAGGTTACGCTGCTTTCAGGGTTGGAAACAGCAACAGCGTATCCGTTCTCCAAGTCAAAGAGCGTATATCCCTCCAAGTCCTGTAGCTTGGATGGCTCCAAACCTGAAAGACTCGGTCGAAAGCCGGAAAAATAGGCTTCGCCACAGTTCGAAAGGAAGTTTCTTAGTAGGCTGGTTTCAGCCGATCCCGGAGTGGCGGTCGTCAAAGCCAAAATCAAAAAAATATATGCTCGAAAGACAATCACCAAAACAGCATAGCTCCATATTGTGAACGTCGGGCAGCCTTGATGCCCTCTCTAAATCCGTGATCAAAGTCGTCTTAGTCCCAGCCCGAACAATCCAACCAATTCGCAAAACGCAGCAAAAAGCTTACTACTGCTCACCGCATAGCCCGCTGGCATTTGATGCGCGCCGGGCGCGCGCAACGTCCTGCCGGGTTCAATAAACCCCAACTTCGCTGCCCGGTTGTGCCGCAACGCTCAACAGTTTGAAGACGTAATCCGCAGCCGAGCGGAAGCAGACCACGCGGAAGGTCTCGGCGTCGTCCATCCAGAACGCGCCCGCCACCTGCGCCAGACGCGAGCGGCGGATCTCGCCGGGCTGGAACGCCGCGGCCGACAGATCGACCGGGGCGAGTTTGCTCAGTACTTCGCGCGCGTTTGTACCCGAGATGCTGAACACCGCCCGCGCGTCCGACACGTTCACGGCCAGCGCATGTGTGCCACTAAGCGTTTCGGTCATCTGCGCCAGTTTGGCGTTCACCTCTGAATAGGGCACCAGCACCAGCAATTCGTCCGGAGACATCCAGCACACGCCGGTATCCCCGTTGACGCTTGCCTCGCGCTGACCGGGCACTTTCTGCCCGGTAGCGTCCTTGACGGCCTTGGCCAGTACCTTGTCGGACGGATCGCCGCGCAGAGTGATCATGCCTTGCAGGCCGCATTCCGCTACCTTGGCGATGCCGTCATAACTAGCGTGGTTCAGTGCGCTGATGGGTTCAGACATTCTGCTTCTCCCCGTCCTTATCGTAGAAGATCGGATCGACGATCTTGGCTTTGTAGGTTTTGCCGTCGGTTCCCGGAAACTCGACAATCTCGCCCATCCGGTCAGGACCGTGCTTGATCAGGCCCATGGCGATGCCTTTGCCCAGATTGGCCGAGTAATAGGTCGAGGTGACGCGCCCGATCATGTTGCGCTGACCGTTGGCGTTGACGCCCTCGCCCACTGCATAGGCACCGTCGGGAATGACAGAACCATCCACAGTCTCAAGACCCACCAGTTTCCAACGGTCCGGATCCGCCATATGGGTGCGCGTGTGGGCGCGCTTGCCCAGATAGTCCTCTTTCTTTTTCGACAGCGCCCAGTGCAGCCCCAGATCCTGCGGGATCACGGTGCCGTCTGTCTCGTCCCCGATCATGATAAAGCCCTTTTCGGCCCGCAGGATGTGCAGACATTCAGTGCCGTAAGGCATCACGCCGAACTCTTTGCCCGCGTCGATCAGAGCATCCCAGAACGCCTGACCCTGAGACGCGGGAACCGCGATTTCATAGGACAGTTCACCCGAGAACGAGATGCGGTAGGCCCTCGCATCGAACGCGCCGATCTTGCCGTCACGCCATTCCATGAAAGGCAGCGCTTCTTTCGAGACATCCATGCCGCCGCCTGCTTGGGCGTTCAGCTTCTCAAGCACCTTGCGGGCGTTGGGGCCAACCACCGCGACCTGCGCGTATTGCTCGGTGACGTTCGCGACGTAGACTTTCCAGTCCCACCACTCGGTCTGCAGCCATTCTTCCATGTGACCATGGATACGCTCGGCCCCGCCGGTGGTGGTGTGGCACAGCCATGTGTCTTCGTCGATGCGGGCAACAACGCCGTCGTCGATCAGGAAGCCGTTCTCTGAACACATCAGGCCATAGCGGCATTTGCCGACCTTCAGCGTGGACATCATGTTGGTGTACATCATGTCCAGAAACTTGCCTGCATCGGGGCCCTTGACGATCAGCTTGCCCAAGGTCGAAGCATCCAGCAGGCCGAGGTTTTCGCGGGTGTTCTTCACCTCGCGGTTCACCGCGTCATGCACGGACTCACCGGGACGGACATAGGCATAGGTCCGACGCCAATGGCCCACGGGCTCCCAATCGGCACCGTTCTTGTCGTGCCAGTTGTGCATCGGAGTTTGACGGATCGGCTGGAACACCTCACCGCGTGCTTCACCGCCGATCGACGCCAGCGAGATGGGCGTATAGGGCGGGCGGAAGGTGGTGGTGCCGACCTTCGGAATCTCCGAATCCAGCGCATCAGCAAGGATCGCCAAGCCGTTGATGTTGCTCAACTTACCTTGGTCGGTCGCCATGCCCAGCGTGGTGTAACGCTTGGTGTGTTCGACGCTTTCGTAACCCTCGCGCGCCGCCAGCTGTACGTCGGATACTTTGACGTCGTTTTGGAAATCCAGCCACGATTTCATCCGCAAACCGATCTCGGCATTCGCCGGCATCAGCCAGACCGCCGCCATCGGAGCCTCAGCCGTGGTCTCACCGACCGGAGCCTTGGTGCGCTTCGCCGTGAACCCAGCCGCCTTGGCCGCTGCTTTACCCGCCGCATCCGCGTCGGCCAGAACGTCGCCCAGCGCCAGCGGGCCATTCGACGAACCCGCGGCCAGCACGAACCCTTCGCCATCAGCACCAAGCGGAGGCCGCGACGGATCAGGACGGAAATGCGCCTGCGCCTCGTCCCAGATCAGCTTGCCGCCGCAATGCGACCACATGTGAACGACCGGAGACCAGCCGCCCGACATGGCAACCGCGTCGCATTCGACCTCTTCACGCGCGCCACCGATGCCTTCCTGATTGCACAGTTCGATCTTTTTGACGCGTTTGCCGCCCTTGACCTTGGCAATCGCTTTGCCGGGGTCAACGCGGATACCGAGTTCACGCGCCTCATTCGCCAGCGGACCAGCCGTGTCGCGTGCATCGACCACGCGCAGCACATCCACACCGGCTTTCTTGAGGGTGATCGCGGTGCGATAGGCGTCGTCGTTATTGGTGGCCACAATCACACGCTCGCCGGGGGTCACGCCCCAGTTCACCACGTAGTCGCGCATGGCCGAGGCCAGCATCACGCCCGGCACATCGTTGCCCGCAAAGGACAACGGACGCTCGATCGCGCCGGTGGCAGTTACCACCTGTTTCGCGCGGATGCGCCACAGCCGGTGACGTGGGCCTTGGGTGCCCGGTTTGTGGTCGGTCAAGCGCTCATATCCCAGCACGTAGCCATGGTCATAGACCCCGGCCCCCATGCAGCGATTGCGCATCGTGACGTTGTCCATTGTTTCGAGTTCGGAAACCAATTGTTCCACGAACTTATCCACAGGCTCGTCATTGATCGTACCTCCGTCAACCGGAGCGCGCCCGCCCCAATAGGCGGTCTGCTCGATCAGCATGACTTTGGCACCGGACGCGGCAGCCACTTTCGCAGCCTGTAGACCCGCAACACCGCCGCCGATCACCAGAACATCGGTGAAGTGGTAGAAGTGTTCATAGGTGTCTGCATCGCGGCTGTCCTTGTCGGGCGCTTTGCCCAGACCGGCGGACTGACGGATGAACGGCTCGTAGACGTGTTTCCAGAACGGTTTCGGATGGATGAACGTCTTGTAGTAGAAGCCAGCCGGCAGGAACCGCGCCAGCGCTGTGTTCACCGCGCCGATGTCGAATTCCAGATTGGGCCAGTGATTCTGAGAGATCGAGGTTAGGCCATTGAACAGCTCGGTCGTGGTGGCGCGCTGGTTCGGCTCGAACCGGTTGCCCTGCCCCAGACCGACCAGAGCGTTCGGCTCTTCCGCGCCGCTGGCGACAACGCCGCGCGGACGATGGTATTTGAACGACCGGCCCATCATCATCTGATCATTGGCCAGCAAGGCTGAGGCAAGCGTGTCGCCCTCGTAGCCCTGCATCGAGGTGCCGTTAAAGGTGAATGTGACCTGTTTCGACCGGTCGATCAGCCGGCCTTGATTTGCGAGACGGGTGCTCATGTTGCGGACCTTTCGCAGGCGGAATTACGGGTGGCTGGGCGGATCATTCGAACTCTCTCCAGGTCCAGCCGGGGCGCTTGGCGGTGATCGCCTCGCGGATTTCTTTGGGCGGCTCGGAGGTCTGGGCCGGATATGTGCCAAACACCTCAAGCGTTTGCGTGCAACGCGCCGCATGGAACCACTTGCCGCAGCCATTCACGTGACGCCAGCGTTCGAAATGAACGCCTTTCGGGTTTTCGCGCATGAACAGATAGTCGTGGAACTCGTCATCGGACGAGCCTGGACCAAAACGCTTCAGATGCGCCTCGCCACCTGCGGCCAGTTCGGTTTCTTCGGCATCGACGCCACAATAAGGGCAGTTCAGGATCAGCATGGGGCTACTCCTCGCTTGAAATCGTTCGACCACACGCCCAAGTTGAGAGCATGCAAATTGGACCGCTGATAACTTTGATCGTCGGAATTTTTGTTTTGGCTGCGGGGCTTTGGCTTGTTGTCAAAAGTCGAACAGGACCAAAACAGTCTGAACAGGTACATCGCCCACACTCGCCTGACGTCGGGTATGACAAAGCTGAAGCGATTAGAAAAGGCGCCATGGGAGACAACGGGCATGACGTCTGACATGCGGATGTCGTTGTTTGCGGTTCGGGATGTCATCAATGCGCCACCCCAGCGGCGACGCTTTCGTCGATGAAGCGGCCCTCTTTGAAGCGGTCCAGCGTGAAGGCCTCGGTCAGCGGTGAGTGGCCGGTGGCCATCAATTGCGCCATGCCCCAGCCCGAGCCCGGAATGGCCTTGAACCCGCCGGTGCCCCAGCCTGCGTTAATAAAGCACCCGCCCAGCGGCGTTTTCGACAGGATCGGAGACCGGTCACCTGTCATATCCACAATACCGCCCCACTGGCGCAGCATCTTCAGACGCGAAATCATCGGGAATGTCTCGACCAGCGCCCGCACAGTTTCCTCAATATGATGGAACGAACCGCGCTGAGTGAAGTTGTTATAGGCGTCGGTGCCGCCGCCGATCACCATCTCGCCCTTGTCGGATTGCGACATGTAGCCATGCACGGTGTTAGCCATTACGACCACGTCCATACAGGGTTTGATCGGCTCGGACACCAGCGCCTGCAGCGCGACGGCCTCAAGCGGCAGACGGAAGCCCGCCATCTCAGCGAGTTGACCGGAATGGCCCGCGACCACGATGCCCAGTTTTTCGCAATCAATCGCACCCTTAGTGGTATCGACGCCGACAACACGACCATTGTCGGACCGGACGCCCGTGACTTCGCATTGTTGGATGATGTCCATCCCCATGGCAGAGCACGCACGGGCATAGCCCCACGCCACCGCGTCATGGCGCGCCGTACCGCCGCGTTCCTGCCACAGACCGCCCAGAACCGGATAGCGCGGCCCGTCCAGATTGATGATCGGCACCAGCTCTTTGACGCGCTCAGGCGTGATCCATTCGGTCTTCACGCCTTGCAGCGCGTTGGCATGGGCCGTGCGCTGATAGCCACGGATCTCGTGCTGGGTCTGCGCCAGCATGATCACCCCACGCGGGCTGAACATGATGTTGTAGTTCAAATCCTGACTCAGGTCCTCGTACAGGCTGCGCGCCTTTTCATACAGCGCCGCGGACGGATCCTGCAGATAGTTCGACCGGATGATGGTCGTGTTCCGGCCGGTATTGCCACCGCCCAGCCAACCCTTTTCGATCACCGCGACATTCTGGATGCCGTAGTTCTTTCCAAGGTAATACGCCGTGGCCAGTCCATGGCCGCCAGCACCGACGATGATCACATCATATTTCTTCTTTGGCTCGGGCGAGCGCCAAGCGCGCTCCCATCCTGTGTGATAGCGCAGCGCTTCGCGCGCCACAGCAAAGGCTGAATAGTGTTTCATAAGCGAATCCATCCGGTTCGGTGATTGTGCGCAGATATGCCGTGTAACGGCAGTATACCCCTGCCATCCAACGCCGTAATAGCGCACTATTGCGACATAGCCCTCAATATTGCGACATGAAGTCGTCTCGCGGCCATTTGCCCCTTTTTTCCGACTGCTCGCGGGTCTAAGTCAAGGCAGCCATTTAGGAGCTAACATGACTTTCTGGGCCCTCTTGATCCTGACCGCACTGCTGATCGCAGTGTTCCTTGGATATTCCATGCTGAAGGGACGCAAAAACCGCGAACCCGCAGCCGCTTTTGACCTTCGCGTTTATCGCGAGCAGTTGGCTGGTGTGGACCGTGATCTTGCACGTGGTGTGATCAGTGAGGCCGATGCGGAACGGGTGCGGACCGAAATCTCGCGCCGGATTCTGTCAGCTGACGCGCAGATGCCGGCGCAGGGGACACAGGATGGCCCTCCAGCCTGGGCCAATACGGTGGCGATTGTCGTGGTTGCCGCTGTCCTGATCGGCGGCGGTTTTTGGATGTACCGCCAGATGGGCGCCGCCGGATTGCCGGACCAGCCCTTGTCGCTGCGTAAAGAGTTGGCCGAAACAATGCGGGCCGAACGCCCCAGCCAGGCCGAAGCCGAAGCCGAAGTTCTACCTGACTTGCCCGAGCAGCTGGACGAAGGATACGCCAACCTGTTGCAACAGCTGCGCAATACGGTTGCCGAACGTCCCGACGATTTGCAGGGGCACGTACTGCTTGCCCAGCACGAGGCGAATGCTGGCAATTTTGCAGCCGCATACAAAGCGCAGCAGCGGGTGATTGAACTCTCGGGTGGAGCGGTCCCTGCAGATGCTTACGCACATCTGGCCGAAATGATGATCCTGGCCGCTGACGGATATATATCACCCGAAGCCGAAGACGCACTTCGGCGGTCCTTGCAACGCGATCCCAGAAACGGCCCCGCGCAATACTATCTTGGACGGATGATGACACAGGTTGGCCGTCCCGACATCGGATATCGCATCTGGGTCGAGGCGCTGCGCACATCGCCCGCAGACTCGCCCTGGGCACAGGCCATGCGCGCCCAGTTGGAGGAGTTGGCGTTCCGCGCCGGTGTCTTCAACCCACCGAACATCCCGGCCCCGTCCGGACCGTCTCAGGAAGATGTGGAAGCCGCCGCAGACCTGACACCTGAAGAACGCCAACAGATGATCATGGGCATGGTCAACCAGCTTTCGAATCGACTGGCGACCGAAGGCGGACCGCCCGAGGATTGGGCGCGGCTGATCAGTGCACTGGGCGTTTTGGGTGAAGGTCAGCGCGCGATCGACATCATGCAAGAGGCAAACGCGGTCTTTGCCGGGGATGCCGAGGCGTTGGAGATCATTGACGCCGCCGCATTGCAGGCCGGGATCGCGCAATGATCCATGACGCGTTCGAGGATTTCGCCGCTTCGCTCACACCGATGACCGCATTGATGGGATTGGATCTGGGCGAAAAAACCATCGGTGTGGCCGTCTCGGACCGGATGCGCGGTGTGGCCAGCCCTTTGGAAACCGTTCGGCGCAAAAAGTTCACTCTGGACTCTGCGCGCCTGCTGGAATTGATCGCCGAGCGCGAGATCGGAGGGGTCATTCTTGGCCTGCCGAAAAACATGGACGGGTCAGAAGGTCCGAGGTGCCAATCCACGCGCGCGTTTGCCCGCAACATGATGCGTTTGACCGAAATTCCCATCGGGTTCTGGGACGAGCGTCTCAGCACGGTTGCGGCAGAAAAGGCACTGCTCGAGGCGGATACGACACGAAAACGTCGCGGACAGGTTATCGACCACGTTGCAGCAGGCTATATTCTGCAAGGAGCGCTGGACAGATTGCGCTTTCTCTAAGGATCGGATGACACCAATGACAAACATGGTCTGGAAACGGAACGAGGTCGAAAGCCCCTGCGTCCAGATTTGTGTCGTTCACCCGACCGAGCGGATCTGCACTGGTTGCTATCGGACCATCGACGAGATCACACGTTGGTCCAAGATGGACAGTTCCGAACGCGCCGAGATCATGGAAGCCCTGCCCGCACGAAAGCCGCAGCTTGCGAAACGGCGTGGCGGTCGTTCAGCCCGCCTGAACAAATCCTGAGCCACAGGCTGAGCCTGCGCCGTTGCAGGTTGGTCTGAACTCCGAGGGGGTCAAGTTCGAAGACAAGTGGTGAGTGAGTGGCAACCCACAACGGCGCGCTTCAGCATTGGTGTTTTCCAGACGTGGTAAGACCGGGAAACCCTTGAAGCCTATTTCTTTTTTGACTGACTGATCAAGAAATAATCAGAGGCGAGCACACTTACCTTACGTCAACTCAAGGGCGAGCCAACTTGATGGCGCCTGTTATCCTGCAGCCAGCCAAGTTTTCGCGTGTTCAATATCTTCCGACGGGAAATATTGGGATCGGGTGCCCAGCACATGACCGGCCACGCGTTGCGCCATATGCTGCCAAGCCTTGTCGCCAACAATCGCCGCACGATCCAGCAACCCGACATGACCCCGTGCCAGTCGGAAATGCGCAGCCAGAGCAGACAATCCCTGCCATCCGTCAAACTCCCGCAGGTCGATCAGCAGGCGAAAACCGGTTTTGCCCGCAAGCATCTGGTCCAGATGCGCCTCGGCCTTTTGATACTCTTCGGGGTCAACCTTACCCAACAGGCTGATCTGAACGCATGGCCCACCAAGATCGGTTACATGAATCGAACCGAGGGATTCGCGGATCCAACGGCGCGCTGTTTCGACCTCGGACAGCTCAAAAACCTGGACCGGACAAGGCAAGATCGGAGCGGCCAATCGCACACTGGTCTGCACCCAACCATGATCGGCCACCACGGCAATCCGGTCGAACCCGCGCCAATGGCTCAGGCCCAGCTTGGTGTCCGCCCAGGCAGCACCCAGGTCGTACCCTTTGAATTCGGGCTGAACGATTGCCATCAATCGAACGGTTTCATGTTCGATCAGCGCGGCCTCAATGGCGGGAATAAAAGTATCGCTGTAATCTGCGCTGGTGACTTCGCCGGACAGCTCGACCTCAATCTGTGCTCCGTCGGCGAGTGTGTGGACCGTAATCATGACCCCATACCTCCTAACCAATACATGGCTGTAGGTTACGGGGATTCGATCCACTCGGCCACACCGCCTTGGAATTCCGGGCGGAAATAGGCGATCATCCGACCATCTGGCCCAGCCGAAGCACTGTCCGACCAAGGGGCCACCCCATGCAGGCAGTGACGGTGCAAAAGATACGTTTCACCAGGACTGGCGGGCAATTCCAGGCGAGTGCAGGTCTCGAACACCTCGCGTCGGGCAGACTGATAGATGTCTGTAACATCCACCTCGTGCAACGTATCACGCGGTCTACCATGCAGAGCCTTTTCGAAAGCTGCCCGCAAGACCTTGTGGCTGCCTTCCCATAAAACCATCGGCGAAGCATCAGCGCTCACTTCGGTCAGCGGAAGGCCAAGTATCCAGGCGTGCGGCTCGTCCACCCTGCGGCGGCGGTCAGGACCCATAGGGCGCAACCCATCCACATGCGCCGCATCACGGTTGCGTCGGTAACGCCCTGCGGCCTCGCTTTCACCGCGGCGTGGCTTGGGGTAGCCGGGATACATCACAGACACCTGCCCCTTGTGCAGCGGCAGAGTTCCATAATGCTCGGTCACGAATTCCAGCGCCTGGCCCTGCAGCGGCCCTGATCGCCCCACCCTGCCCTCTGCATCGTTGTCCAGCGCATCCACACCGATGAACCACGTGCCTTGGCAGTCCAACCACCCGGCATGGGTCGGATCAACAACTGCAGCCCGAGCGGCTGGCAGAGCGTGTGCGACCCATTCAGCGATGGCGGGGTCATAGGGAAACTTTACCCAGCCTTTCTGCCAAAACGTCGTCAAAGGCCCATCGCTTTGCGCAGCATGTTAAGGGCCACCAGCGTCAGGAAAACGGCAAAAACACGTTTGAGCGGTTTGGGGTCCATTGAATGCGCCAGCTTAACCCCCCAAGGGGCGGTGATCGTCGTCATCGCCACAACAATCGCAAATGCCACCAAATTCACCGCGCCAACGGTCATTGGCGGGCGGTGTTCAGGTGCGATACTCAAAAACAGAAACCCGATGACGGACGGAACCGCGATGATCACCCCAAAGCCAGCTGCCGTCGCAACGGCCCGGTGAATGGGCGTGTTGAACAGGCTCATCAAGGGCACACCAAAGCTGCCGCCTCCGATCCCCATCAATACCGACAGAAACCCCACACCCGGTGACAAAGCGGCCCGGCGGAGCCCCTTGGGCATCGTGTCCCCAAGCCGCCATTCAGATTTTCCGAAACCCAGATAAGCACCAATCACCATCCCCAGAATGCCAAACAGCGCCTGCAGTGCCTCGGTGCGTAGGGCCGAAGCCACGGTAACTCCGATCACTGCCCCAATTGCGATACCCGCCCCCCAGCCGCGCAAAATTTCCCAGTCTACGGCCCCTTTTTTGTTGTGGGCCATCACGGACCGGACCGAGGTCACGATGATGGTCGCCAGAGACGTCGCCAGACACAATTGCATCAATTGCGGGCCGCCATAACCAAGGGTTTGAAACGCATAGAAAAATGCAGGCACCAATACGATGCCGCCGCCAACCCCTAGCAAGCCCGCCAGAACTCCGGCCAATGCGCCGATCACCAGCAATAGGCCCAGCATCTGGGCCAGCAAAAACGTCTCGGGCATTCCCCCCCCATATCGGCCGGTTGGCCGCTTTTTAACTCACTTCGACCTGCGCGTCGGGCGCGACCCGATCCAGCGCCTGCAACAGAACCTCTGGGCCTGCCCCCTCGTGAACGGCGCCTTCGGACAAGACGCGCCGCCAGGCACGCGCCCCTGGCCGCCCTGCAAACAGTCCAAGCATATGGCGGGTGATCTGATGCAAACGCCCGCCGCTGGCAAGGTGTTGTTCGATGTAAGGCACCATCTCGTGAACCACCTCGAACGGGTCCGCAGGTTGCCCAGCCTCAAAGATCAACGGATCTGCACCTGCCAGGACGTCCGCAGGCTGGTGATAGGCAGCGCGCCCGATCATTACCCCATCCAGACCGGCATCCAAATGCGTGCGCGCCTCCTGCAAGGAGTTTATTCCACCGTTGATCGAGATATGCATGTCGGGAAACAACGCCTTCATGCGGTGCACCAAGTGATAGTCCAGCGGAGGGATATCGCGGTTCTCCTTTGGACTCAGCCCTTGAAGCCACGCTTTGCGTGCGTGGATTGTAACCCTCTGGCAACCCGCAGCGTGGATCGCACCCAGAAACGCGGGCAACACGAGGTCAGGGTCCTGATCATCTACTCCGATCCGGCACTTCACGGTGACCTCGACGCCTACAGTCTCGCGCATCGCCGCAACGCATTCGGCTACACGCGCGGGATCTTTCATCAGCACTGCACCAAACGTGCCAGATTGCACCCGGTCGGACGGGCAGCCGCAATTCAGGTTGATTTCATCATAACCCGCCTCGGCCCCCAACCGCGCGGCTTGCGCCAGCTCTTGCGGGTCCGAGCCGCCCAGTTGCAACGCCACAGGGTGTTCCTGCGGGCTGTAGTCCAGCAGATGCATCGCCCCACCTCGGACCAACGCCGGGGCCGTTACCATTTCCGTATAGAGCAAAGCCTGACCGCTCAGCAGCCGATGCAGATACCGGCAATGGCGGTCCGTCCAATCCATCATCGGCGCAACCGAGAGCCGCGCCGCCCGCCGAGTTTTGGCGTGGTTTGAATGTGCGATCTGAACCTCTGGCATTTTCCTGGCTTTTACCTCGAAACACATCTTACGAGGGGGGCGTCTAGCATTGTTTAGACCACAAACGCCACAGGCAAAGGCGGGTCAAATGCCATAACGGCTAAGTATCATCTCAACACTGCTGTCAATCGTGGCCGTCATTTCGGCCTCACTCAGGACGCTGCCAGTGAAGACCATCGGCCAGAATGCCTTTGCCTTGATCAACCCGATGAACTCCTGCCCGGCACTTTGAGGGTCGTCTATCCGCAACTGCCCGTCTTCTGCCGCGTCCTTCAGCATCGACACAAATATCGCAGTCTTATCCAGTTTGCCCTGCGCCGCTGCCGCCAGATCGGGGTTGCGCAAAGTTTCGCTGATCACCATACGCGACATCGCCATCACCTCGGGCAACATCAAGATGCGCCCTTCGGCCCATGCCAGTTCGATCAGTTGATCGCGGATATCACGGCCTTTTTCATAGCGGATATCCAGCACACCGGCAAAGCGGTTTGATAGCTCGACCACAATAGAGCGAAACAGGTTTTCCTTGCTTTCGAAATACTTATACAGCGTCCGCTTGGACACTTCGGCGCGGGCGGAAACACGGTCCATGCTGGCGGCGGCGAACCCCTTTTCCTGGAACTCGGCCACCGCAGCCTCGATGATCTGAGCGTGTTTTGCCGCATTCGGCGCGCTGCATTCGTTCATGTCTGAAAGCTATAGTCCCATTGACATGACAAGGTCAAACACTAGGTAAACCCACGGGTTTACACGATTGAAAACGTCACCTATGGTAAACCCGCAAGTTTACCGATTCAGGTAGCCAGCCCAACATGGAGTATCCCCCCTCATGTCACTGACCTTGAAACTGAACGGCCAGACCCACACGGTCGACGCCGAACCCGGCACCCCCCTGCTTTGGGTGATCCGGGATGAGCTTAAGCTGACCGGAACAAAATTCGGCTGCGGTGTCGCGTCCTGCGGGGCCTGCACCGTGCACCTGAACGGCGAGCCCGTGCGTTCGTGCCAAACCTACATCGAAGACGTCGAAGATGCCGAGATCACCACGATCGAGGCCGTGGGCGACGACAAAATCGGCGCCGCAGTCCAGCAAGCCTGGGTCGAACTGGACGTGGTCCAGTGCGGCTATTGCCAGTCGGGTCAGGTGATGTCGGCTGTCGGGTTGCTGTCCGAAAACCCCAAGCCCTCGGCCGAGGAAATCGACGAGTACATGTATGGCAACGCCTGTCGCTGCGCCACCTATCAACGCATCCGCGCCGGCGTCCAGCGCGCGTCCGAGATTCTGGAGGCCTGATCCATGACCATCAACACCTCTCGCCGTGGGTTTCTGAAAGGTGCCGCTGCTGCCGGTGCCGTGCTGCTGGTCGGCGCCCGCCCCGATGGCGCGCTGGCGGCGGCTTCGTCCGAGACCGCTCAATTCAACCCCTTCGTGAAAATCGACGCGGATGGCACCGTAACCGCCATCGTAAAGCATTTTGAAAAGGGTCAGGGCCCGGCCACCGGCCTGCCGACGCTGATCGCCGAGGAAATCGGCCTGACCATGGATCAGATCGAATATGAATTTGCGCCGTCGGACCCGAATGTCTATAACAACCTGCTGTTCGGCCCGTTCCAGGGTACAGGCGGATCGACCGCGATGGCGAATTCCTGGCTGCAATATCGTCAGGCCGGTGCTGCCGCACGCGAGATGCTGATCAAGGCCGCCGCCCAAAGCTGGGGCGTGGACGCATCGGGCATCACTATCGAGGAAGGCATCGTCAAGGCCGGCGACAAGTCCGCTCCGATTGCGGAGTTCGTGGCGGCCGCTGCGCAGCTAGAAGCGCCGGCCGAGCCGCGCCTGAAAGACCCGTCCGAATTCCGCCTGATCGGCAATGAAGCCGTGCGCCGCAAGGACTCGGCCATCAAGGGCAACGGTCAGGCGATGTATGCGATGGATGTGCATCTGCCGAACCAGATGGTCGCGATGATCAAGCGCCCGGAATCCAAGGGCGGAATTGCACTTGGCTTTGATGACAGCGCATCAAAAGAGGTCAAAGGCTATATCAGTGCCGCTGTTCTGCCCAATCAGGCGGGTGTTGCGGTCTATGCCGAAAACACTTGGGCCGCGATCCAGGCCCGCGACGCGCTTGAGGTCGAATGGGACATGTCGGGGGCCGAGACCCGCGATTCAGATCAGATCAGGTCCGAGATCATGGCCGCGCTGGATGCGGAACCCACCTACAACGTGAACAAGGCGGATGTGACAGCGGTTTCTGCGGCTATCGACGGTGCGGATAAGGTGGTTGAAAAGACCTTTTACTTCCCACTGCTGGCCCACGCGCCGATGGAGCCGCTGAACTGCACCATCGAGCAAACCGCCGAGGGTGACATCGTCCTGCATGATGGCGCGCAGATGCCGACCGGGCCGCATATGGCCTATCAGCAGATCTTCCAGCTGCCGCCCGAGAAGATCCACATCAAGACCATGCTGGCCGGAGGCTCGTTCGGTCGCCGCGCCACGCCCGATGCGGATTATCAGGTCGAAGCCGCGCTGGCCTTTGTGGTCACCGATCGCTCGCGCCCAGTGAAACTGGTCTGGACGCGCGAGGATGACATTCGCAGCGGTTACTACCGTCCTGCCTTCGGCCATAAGGTGCGTGTGGGTCTGGATACGGATGGCAATATCGTAGGCTGGCAACATCAGATCGCCGGGCAATCGGTGATCAAAGGCACCGCGTTCGAGGCCGTTCTGGTCCATGATGGCGTCGATCACAGCTCGGTCGAAGGTGTGGCCGACAGCCCCTATGCCATCCCCGGCATGGCGGTTGGCCTGACCGACACGCCCAAGGCGACCACGGTTCTGTGGTGGCGCTCAGTGGGTCATACCCATACGGCCTATGCGATGGAAACCATGATGGACTTGGTGGCCGAAGCTGCAGGTCGTGACCCGGTCGAGTTTCGTCTGGCCCACCTGTCCGACAGCGCCAACCCCGATCAGCAGCGCAAGGCTGCCGTTCTGAAGCTGGCGGTGGAAAAAGCGGGTTGGGGCAACGCGCCTGCTGGCCGTTCGCAAGGAATCGCCGTGCATAAATCCTTTGGGTCTTACGCGGCTGAAGTCGTTGAAATCTCGGGCGATCCGGAAGATGGCATCAAGATCGAAAAGGTCACCTGTGCCGTGGATTGCGGCATTGCGGTGAACCCCGATGTGGTCAAGGCGCAGATGGAAGGCGGCATCGGCTATGGCATCGGCCATGTGATGCGCGACCAGATCACCCTGACCAGCGGGGCGGTCGATCAGTCCAACTTCCCGGACTATGAGCCGCTGCGCATCAGTGATATCGCCGCCATCGACGTGCATATCGTACCCTCTGCCGAAGCGCCAACTGGTGTGGGCGAACCCGGAACCCCGCCTTCGGCACCGGCGCTGGCCAATGCGATCCACGCGATGTCGGGCATTCTGGTGGCCGAACATCCGATGGCCGAAAACGGCGTCAGCTTCGCCTGACCCTCTGCCCCGCGCCGCCTGAACTCGGCGCGGGGTTAATTTGATCAAATTCCGTGACAAGGCGCGTTGCGTCGACTACACCTCGGGGAAACCACAATGATGGAGCCCCCGATGGACCTGAGCGCCTTGCACAGTTTTCGCGTTGCAGCCTGTGACCTAAACGGTCAGTTGCGGGGCAAACGCGTGCCGCCCTCGTATTCCGACAAATTGGACAAAGGCTCCGTGCGGATGCCATTTTCGGCGCTGAATGTGGACCTGTGGGGCGCGGATATCGACGGCAGTCCACTGGTTTTTGAATCCGGTGACGCCGATGGTGTTTTGTTGCCGACCGAGCGCGGCCCGGTCCCGATGCCCTGGCTGGACATGGAAACCGCGCTGGTTCCTATGTGCCTCTATGATGACCACGGCACCCCCTTCGCCGGGGACCCCCGCCACGCGCTGAGCGCTGTACTGGACCGCTATGCCCAGCGCGGCTGGTCGGTGATCGCGGCGACCGAGCTGGAGTTCACGCTGCTGGATTCGTCTGGCGCGCAGCCACAACCGCCGATGAACCCCATTACCGGGCGCCGGCTGGTGGATGAGGCTGTTCTGTCCATGGCCGAGATGGACGCGTTCGATGCGTTTTTCACCGAGCTTTATGATGGCTGCGCCGCGATGGGCATTCCCGCCCAGACCGCCATCTCCGAAAGCGGCATTGGCCAGTTCGAGATCAACCTGAACCATCAGGACGCCATGCGCTGCGCCGATGATACATGGCTTTTCAAAGTATTGACGCGTGGTCTCGCCCGCAAACACGGGTTCACCGCGACGTTCATGTCCAAACCCTATGCCAATGACGCAGGAAACGGAATGCATGTGCATTTCTCGGTTGTGGACGATCAGGGCCGCAATGTGTTTGACAATGGAGGCCCCGAGGGGACGGACATCCTGCGCTACGCAATTGCGGGGTGTCTGGCGGCGATGCCCGGCAGCACGCTGATCTTTGCGCCGCACGGCAATTCCTACACGCGGCTGGTCCCCGGTGCCCACGCGCCCACCGGCGCCAGCTGGGCCTATGAGAACCGCACCGCCGCCCTGCGCATTCCCGGCGGTGCCCCTGCCGCACGCCGGATTGAACATCGTGTGGCCGGAGGCGACATCAACCCTTACCTCATGCTGGCCGCCGTTCTGGGTGCTGCGATGAACGGGATCGAGGACGCAACCGACCCGCCCGCCCCAATCACCGGCAACGCCTATGATATCGACGGCCTGCCGCAACTGGCGGGCGATTGGGAGGCTGCTGTTGTGGCCTTTGAATCCGACCCCCACGTGGCGCGCGTCTTCCCTGCCGATCTGATCCGCTACATGGCGATGACCAAACGGCAGGAAATCCGCCGCTTTGCCGAGCGTCCACCCGACGAACACTGGCTCAGCTATGTCGAGGCAGTGTAGCCTCTTGCCCGACCCTGTGCGGTCGGCTAGGATAAATTTGATCAAATTTGGTGACCTATGAAAATCGGCATCCTTGTAACCGGCCACCCTCCGGATGAGCTGCGTTCAGACTTCGGCACGTATGACGGCATGTTCCGTACTCTGCTGGGCGGCAACGGCTTTACGTTTCAGACCTACAACGTGGTGGACGGCCAGTTCCCTGACGACACAGACTCCGCCGACGGCTGGGTCATCACCGGCTCGCGCCATGGGGCGTATGAGGATCACGCGTGGATCCCCCCGCTGGAAAATCTGATCCGCGCGATCCGCGACAAAGGCCAGCCGCTGATTGGCGTCTGCTTTGGCCACCAGATCATCGCACAGGCGCTGGGCGGAAAGGTTGAAAAGTTCACCGGAGGCTGGGCCGTTGGGCGCACCGACTATGATCTTGATGGCCAGAAAGTTACGCTGAATGCTTGGCATCAGGATCAGGTAGTCGCCCTACCCGACAGCGCGCGCGTCACCGGTACCAACGATTTCTGTCGCAACGCCATGGTGGCTTATGGCGACACGATCTGGACGGTACAGGCCCACCCCGAATATGGTGACAGCTTTATCCAGGGCCTGATCGAGACACGCGGCAAAGGCGTGGTCCCCGATGAATTGATGCAAGCGGCCACTGACCGCCTGCCCGCCAATGACGACAACCCCAAGATCGGGCAATTCATGGCGGAGTTTTTGAAGAAAGAGAGGGCCTGATGGCCGACTGGACCGAACAACTGCCGCAGGCAGCCCGCAGCTATTTCGAAGGCCACCGACTGGATGAGGTCGAGTGCATCATCTCGGACCTGCCCGGCATCGCGCGCGGCAAGGCGGTACCTGCCTCGAAATTCGCCAAGCAATCCTACTTCCACCTGCCAGACAGCATCTTTTACCAGACCATCACTGGCGACTGGGGAGAGGCCGCGGGTGAGGACGGATTCATCGAACGGGACATGATCCTGAAGCCCGACTTCACGACCGCATCCGCCGCGCCGTGGACGGGTGACTGGACGTTGCAAGTGATCCACGATGCCTACGACCGCGATGACAACCCGATCCCGTTCAGCCCGCGCAACGTGCTGAAACGCGTGGTGCAGCTGTATCACGATAAGGGCTGGAAACCCGTCGTCGCCCCCGAGATGGAGTTCTTTCTGGTCGCGCCCAATGTGGATCCTGCGCAAAGTATCAAGCCGATGATGGGCCGCTCGGGCCGTCCGGCGGCCGCGCGGCAGGCCTACTCGATGACGGCCGTGGACGAATTCGGCCCGGTGATCGACGACATCTATGATTTCGCCGAACATCAGGGATTTGAGATTGACGGCATCACGCAGGAAGGCGGCGCGGGCCAGTTGGAGATCAACCTGCGCCACGGCAATCCGGTCAAGCTGGCGGATGAGGTCTTTTATTTCAAACGCCTGATCCGCGAGGCCGCGCTGCGCCACAATTGTTTTGCCACCTTCATGGCGAAACCGATCGTGGATGAGCCGGGCTCGGCCATGCATATCCACCACTCGATCATCGACATTGAGACCGGGCAGAACATCTTTTCCGGCCCGCAAGGGGGCGAGACGGACGCGTTTTACCACTTCATCGCCGGGTTGCAGAACCACCTGCCCTCGGGTCTGGCTGTGATGGCACCCTATGTGAATTCGTATCGCCGCTATGTGAAAGATCACGCTGCTCCGATCAATCTGGAATGGGCGCGCGACAACCGCACCACCGGCATCCGCGTGCCTCTGTCGGGGTCCGAGGCGCGCCGGGTCGAAAACCGCATCGCCGGGATGGACTGCAACCCCTATCTGGGCATAGCGCTGTCACTGGCCTGCGGCTATCTGGGCTTGGTCCAACAGGAACGCCCGCGCCGTCAGTTCTATGGCGACGCTTACGAAGGCGAAGGCGATATCCCTCAGGTCATGGGCAACGCGCTGGACCTGTTCGATGAAGCGACTGCCTTGCATGAGGTTCTGGGCCCTGAGTTTGCCCGCGTCTATGGCATCGTCAAACGCGCCGAGTATGAAGAGTTCCTGCAAGTGATCTCTCCGTGGGAGCGTGAGCATCTCCTGCTGAACGTCTGATCCGCGATGAACCTGCTTTATTCCAACGACCGCAAGGCCGAATACCCGGCCAGCTGGTACGCGGCCACGGCCAACCCGATCGACCGCTTTCCTGTTCTGAAGGGCGATGAAAAGGCCGATGTCTGTGTGGTCGGCGGCGGCTATACCGGCCTGTCCGCCGCGCTGCATCTGGCCGAGGCAGGGTTCAGCGTTGTGCTGCTTGAGGCGCATCGCGTGGGCTTTGGAGCATCAGGCCGCAATGGCGGGCAATTGGGCAGCGCCCAACGGATGGATCAGGAAGATCTTGAGCGGCTGGTTGGCGATGACGACGCCTCCAAGCTGTGGGATCTGGCCGAGGATGCAAAGGCGCTGGTCAAATCGCTGATCTCCAAGCATCAAATCAATTGCGACCTGAAACCGGGCGTCGCGGCTCTGGGCCTGTCCGCTGGCGAGCAACAGGAATTGCACGATCACGCGGCGCACCTGTCCGAGCGCTATGGTTATGACCAGATGGAGCTGCTGGACGAAGGCGCGGGCCATAGCCTGTGCCCCTCGCCCGCCTATCGCGGAGGCTATCTGGACATGGGAGCCGCGCATCTGCATCCGCTGAACTATGCGCTGGGTCTGGCGCAGGCGGCGGCCAAGGCAGGTGTGCGGATTTATGAAAGCACCGAGGTGACGGGGGTCGAGGAAACCTGGCCCGCCGTCGTTCACACCGCGCAGGGCAAGGTCACTGCCGATCACGTCATTCTGGCCTGCAACGGATACTTGGGCGATCTGAACGGCAAGGTCGCCGCGCGGGTCATGCCGATCAACAATTTTATCGCCGCGACCGAGCCTTTGGGCACCGATACCGCCCGTGTTCTGACCCGAGACGTGGCGGTGGCTGATACCAAGTTTGTGGTGAACTACTTTCGCCTGAGCGCCGACAACCGGCTGCTATTTGGCGGCGGCGAAAGCTATGGCTATCGCTTCCCGGCAGACATTGCCGCCAAGGTCCGCAAGCCGATGGCCGAGATTTTCCCGCATCTGCGCGACGTCAAAATCGACTATGCTTGGGGCGGTACGCTGGCGATCACCATGCGGCGGATGCCCTATCTGACGCGGGTTGCGCCCAACATCCTGTCCGCCTCGGGCTATTCCGGCCACGGGGTCGGCACCGCAACCCATGCGGGGCAGTTGATGGCACTGGCCATTCAGGGACAGGCCGAGGGCTTCGACACCATGGCGCGCGTCCCGGCCCTTCCCTTCCCCGGAGGCCCCGCCCTGCGCAGCCCCCTGCTGGTACTGGCGATGACGTGGTTTGCGTTACGGGATCGGCTGGGTGTCTGATAGCGGGTCGGTTAACTGAGATTTTGCAGACTACCTAAAATCGCGTAGCACTCGAAATCCAGCGGTCATTAACCTTGCATCTTCATCTGTTCGCCCGCGTGAAGCGACCCGTGAGAAGTCCATTGCGGTCCAATACGCGCCCCCTCTCCCGACACGCTCAGGGCAACTAGATCGCATAGCGTGATGAAGATATTCACTCGCAGTCGCCAATTCTATGTGAGTTAGAGACCAGCAAGACACTGTACGCTCGACGACATTTCCGGACATGTGCCGCAATCCCCACGCATTGGCGGCGTCAAGTTCATCGACCGGAACCGGATGGCCGCGCCGCGCCAGATCAGGGCGCTTGAGCCCCAGCATCTCTTCGGTCGGCTTGCCGTGGAAATTGACCTGATCGGTGTTTACTTCCTCGCCCTGAGCAAAAGGGGTCTGCGTCCCAGCGCGGGCCGCGTATTCCCACTCTGCCTCGGTTGGCAAACGGTACACATCTGCTTCGACTTTGTGATTCAGCCAATTCGTATAAGAAACAGCGTCTAAATAAGAAACATCAACGACTGGGTATTTCCCACGGACGTCTACGCAGGGAGCATCGCGCTGTAAAACGCAATCGCGTGGTACATGTCCTCTACATCCTCCGTCGTTTACACAGGCCATCCACAGGTCATGCGTCACCTCGTTGCGCCCCATGGCGATGGGCATATCGATCGTTACCGGGTGAACCGGCCCTTCGTGATGGGCAATATAGGGCTCTTCCGGTGTCGCAAGACGAAATCCCTTTTTGTCCCAATGGAAGTTACGCTTGGATTCTCCCGGTGGCGCACCCATCAGGAACTCTCCCAACGGCAACACGATCATCTCGGGGCAGACGTCGCATTCCTGAAACATCTCAAGCGGCGCGACTTCGGTTCCGTCAGACAGGACGTATTGCGCCTGAGCTGGTAGAGCGAGAATGGACAGTGAAAAAGTTAGTCTAGCAAGCATGATGGGAACAATCCGAACCGTGAAATGCAACGTGTAGGCTGTTCCATTGCCACCCGGATTCCCCGACAGATGCAAGACGCAATCCGGCGGTCGGGATGCAATTGCCCTCAAATACAACAGTTCGGTGAAATTTTGCTGCATGGTAACGTAGGGGCTTGGATTGACGTCCTTTTAGCTTTATCTTTTCCAAAGATAGAATTTGGGAAAATCAAATATGACGCTTCCTCCTAACGTTCATGACGCCGAACCCATCCCCACCGCCGCACGTGAGGCCATCGACGCCCTGATGCAGTCGGGCGACCTGTTTCGCTATACCGCGCCACAAGACGCGCCGGTCGCGCTTCTGGAAAATGAATTCGCGGCCCTTTTGGGCGCGAAATACGCGCTGGCCGTATCGTCCTGCTCGGCCGCTTTGTTCCTGTCGCTCAAGGCATTGGGTCTGCCGCGGGATGCGCGGGTGCTGATCCCCGGATTTACCTTTGCGGCCGTACCGTCCTCGGTCGTTCATGCGGATTGCATTCCGGTTCTGTGCGAAGTGGGCGAGAACTATCGCATCGACATGGCCGATTTCGAGGCCAAGCTGGACAGTGTTCAGGCCGTCATCATCAGCCATATGCGCGGCCATACCTCCGACATGGATGCGATCATGGCACTGTGCAACGCGCGCAACATCCCGGTTGTCGAGGATGCGGCGCATTCGCTGGGTACTACATGGCACGGCAAGAATATCGGCACGATTGGCAAGGTCGGCTGTTTCTCGTTTCAGTCCTACAAGATGATCAACGCGGGCGAAGGTGGCATTCTGATCACCGACGACGCCGATCTGGTGGCGCAGGCCGTGATCATGTCGGGCGCGTATGAGCATAACTGGAAGAAGCACAAAACCCCGCATGGCGACAACTCTCCCGAGTTGGAACAGGCCTTTGCCCGCTGGCAGAACAAACTACCACTGTATAACCTGCGGATGAGCAACCTCAGCGCCGCCGTGATCCGGCCCCAGATTCCCGAACTGGCGCGGCGCGTCAAGGATGGCTTGGCCAATCATGACTATGTGGCCGAGCGTCTGAATGGCTCGGATTTCATCGACGTCCCTGCCCCCCTGTCGCCCGAGCGCCGCGCACCGGATTCGATCCAGTTCAATCTAGTGGGCCTCAGCGATGACGAGATCCGCGCCTTTGCCGAAGCGTCCGAGGCGCGTGGGGTCAAGGTTCAGGTCTTTGGTCAAAGCGAGGATAACGCTCGCGCCTTCTGGAACTGGCAGTTCCTGCCGGAACAGTTTGAACTGCCGCAGACACGTGACATGCTGATGAAGGCGTGTGACGTGCGCCTGCCCGTGCGTCTGACGCGTGAGGAACTAGACGTAATCGCCGACATCCTACTGGCTTCGGTTGGTGAAGTAACCGGGCCGGTTCCGGTCTATGGCACCTAACTGCTAGTTCTCTTGAGGACCAACAAGGTCCGACGAGACAAACAGCGCCGTGACCCCTTGCGCGGTCGCGGCCACACGCGACAGAACGGCTGCCACCTGTGGCCCTTCCGGGCCATCTACCAAAAGCGGCGCGCCCGAATCCCCCATCATCACGGGGCAAATAGCCACTAAAATTCCTTGCTCTGCGCGGGTTGGCGGGCATGACGGGGTGCGGCTCAGGACATGCGGCCGCACGCCGGGATAGCCCACCAGATAGGATGAGGGCGCAGTGGCTTTCGTTAAAGGCACCGGTGTGATCTGTTGTCCAAGAGGCTCGGTCAGTTCCAGCAGCGCCCAGTCCAGATCTGCGCGCCGGTTGAACGTTGTTGGTCCCTGCCCCGGCGGCAGCCGATAGCCCGAAACGCCCGAGACCGCGACCGCTTCTCCTCGCTGATAACCGGCTGCGAACCGTATGCTGGCGGGTGGGATCCAACGGTTGCGTGCCGTGTTGAAAAGGCAATGCGCCGCAGTCAGAACCAAACGCTCTGCCACCAGAGTGCCAGTGCAATGTGATCTTTGGTCCCGGCCTGCAAAATTGACCCGACCGACTGCGCGCCAGGGCACTTGCGTCGCGTCCTGGATCTGTCGTTCACGCACAGCGTCACAGCCGAGTGAGGCCGCGCTGCCCAACCTGCAAACCTCGGACCAATCGTCCGAATAAACACCTTGAGACAGCGCAGGGCCTGACCACGCCAATGCGACACCCAAAAAAAGCCAGAGCATGACCGGTCGCGTCAATTCAGCTTGGATAGCTTTTGCTGCAACTCAGCCAGTTGTTTCTTGATTTCGTCCAGATCCTCTTTGGGTTCTGTCGCGGGCTGTTCTTCTTTGTCAGGGCCGGACCAGTTGCCCGAAAGTCCACCGGTCATCGCCTTCAAAAACGCCTGTTGCTGCGCCTGCAAAGCTTCGAACCCCGGCATCTGCGACATCGGGTTCATGGCGCTCATGTTTTCCATCATCTTCGACTGGCTTTCGCGCAGCATCTCGAACGAGCTTTGCAGGAACTGAGGCATCATACCCCCGCCCGGCAGCATGTAGCTGCGGACCAGATCGTTTAGCACGTTCACCGGCAGAACGTTTTCGCCCCGGCTTTCGTGTTCCGCAATGATTTGCAACAGATATTGGCGTGTCAGGTCATCCCCTGTCTTCAGGTCGATAATCTGCACTTCGCGCCCATCGCGGATGAAGACGGCGATATCCTCTAGCGTGACGTAGTCGCTGGTCTCGGTGTTATACAGCCGACGGCTGGCATAGCGTTTGATCAACAACGGTTTTTCTTGTTCTGACACCGTTAACCCTCCCCAAGGATGATGCGTTGCAGCAGAGATTATGCGACTGCAGAACAAAAAGAAAGGGCAGGTCTTTCGACCTGCCCGACGCGATTGCACCAGATGGGAGGATGGGTGCGCCTCGCGGCCTTACTTACTTGGCAGCTGTTGCTTTCTTGGCAGCAGCAGTCACCTCGTTGGTGGCTTTCTTGACAGCAGCAGTTGCGTCTTCTGCAGCGTCTTTACCGGCAGCCATCAGCAGCTCGACGGTTTCGCTCTGAACTTTTTTCGCGATTTCAGCGAAAGCAGCCATGTTTTCAGCGGCAACTTCAGCCGACGCGCTTGCGAAGTCGGTTGCGGCTTTTGCGTAGTCAGCAGGCTCTGCTTTTGCTTTCGACATCTCGGTCAGTTTGGCCAGAGTGTCTTTGGTCCATTTGTTCGAGATTTCTGCCGATTTCTCTGCAGCTTCCAGAGCAACGCCCGACAGTTTTTCGTTCAGGGTTGCGGTCGACTTGAAGGCACCTTCCAGTGCGGTGGTGTCAACGGGAAACGCGCCCATGATGTCTTTCAGAGCAGCGGTGAAGTCTTGTGTCTTAGCCATTGTCCAAATCCTTTTTGCCGAACCGGGCCTGCCCCGGTTTTCATCAGCTTGAGGACAATATGATTGCTGCACCGCAGCATTGCAAGAATTTTCTCGCTGCGGTGCAGAAAAAACTTTGGGTTCCCTGATAAATCAATCGGTTGCCTTGACCAAAACATAGGCTCCGGGAGCCGGACACAAAGACGGATGGTCCGAATCGCCCGGTTCACGCGCCGGGATTTGCTTGCCAGAACGCTTTTTCAACCAAGCTTCCCAAAGAGGCCACCACGATCCCTCATGGAAATCCGCCTCTTTCATCCAACCATCGGCATCTGCCTTTAAATCTGGATTTGTATAGTGTCCGTATTTCTTCTTGCTGGGCGGATTGACGATCCCCGCGATGTGGCCGGATTGCGAGACAACAAACGATTTTGACCGCGAGCCCATCTGCTGCACGCCACGGTAGCAGGCTTTCCATGCCGCGATATGATCGGTTTCGCATGTTATGGCCATTAACGGCACATCCACATCGCGGATATGCAGATTGTGCCCCAATAGCTCGAACCCATCATTGACGAAATCATTGCTTTGGCAAAGACCCCGAAGGTATTCGATTGCCATTCGACCGGGCAGGTTTGCGCCATCCCCGTTCCAGAACAACAGATCAAAGGCCGGGGGGGTTTCGCCCATCATATAACTACGGATTGCAGGACCATAGATCAGGTCATTGGACCGAAGGAAAGACATCGTTCGCCCAACCACCCAGGCTTTGAGAACCCCGTCTTTGCCGACCTGATCCTCGATCCCGTCGACAAAGTCATTCTGGAGGAACGGGGTAAACTCGCCCTGATCTCCGAAGTCGGTCAAGGTGGTGAAGAATGTGGCCGACTTGATCGACTTGTCCCCGCGCTGTTTGAGCAGCGACAACGTCAGGCTAAGCGTCGTTCCCGCAATACAATAGCCGACAGCGTTGACCTGCTTGACCTTGCAGATCTGTTTCACCTGCTCAATCGCGGTCAGATAGCCTTGCTCGATATAGTCGCCCATCCCGATATCCGCGTGGGAGGCATTCGCGTTCGCCCAACTGACAACGAATAGGGTATAGCCTTGTTCGGTCACCCACTTGATCAGGCTGTTCTGCGCCTTGAGGTCCAGAATGTAGAACTTGTTAATCCAAGGCGGAAAGAGAATGATCGGTGTTTCGAAAACGGTCTCGGTCGCGGGTTTGTACTGGATCAGCTCCATCAACTCGTTGCGGTAGACCACCTCACCCGGTGTCGTGGCAATATTGCCTCCAATCTCGAACGCGCTTTCATCGGCCAGACGTACGACCATCTCGCCATTGTTGGCTTCGAGATCAGAGACGAGATTCTCCAGACCCTTAATCAAGGATTGACCTTCGGTCTCAACCGCCTTTTCCAAGGCATCCGGATTTGTGGCCAGAAAATTCGTGGGGGACATCATGTCGATGATCTGCTGCGAGAAAAACTGAAGGCGTTGCTTGTCTTTTTCGGGCATATCGTCAACTGACGCGACCGCCTGAGCGATCGCTTCGGCGTTTGTCTGATATTGCTGGCGTACAAAGCGGAAATAGGGGTTTGTGTCCCACATCGGGTTGGAAAACCGCTTGTCCTTCGGGCCGGGTTCCTCAGCATCGGTGTTTCCGGACGCAAGGGCCTGCTGCGCTTCGGCAAAGTTCAGAACTGACTTTCCCCAAAACTCGATCTGATGCTCCAACAGCTTGGCAGGATTTTGCCATGCCTCGGTCATATAGGCCGTTGCTGCTTTTGCAAAAAGATCTTGATTCGGGCCATCTAAAGCGGGGGAATGCGCAGTTTTTCCGGCCATGACTTCAACCAGCCGCTTCGACAAAGCTTCGACTTTATTCATATTTTCTTTAAGCCGTTCAAGGTGTTCCTCGTTTAGCTCTGGCGATCGGTCTTCGGTTGTTGTCATTTTAACAATTCCCCCCTACTATTTTCTGCTATGCAGAATAACGTCGCGGAAACTATAAGGCAAAGCGACGAAAAGTCCTTACGTACAGGCTGACACTCATAGGGGGCCCAATCCATGCGCTACATGATGACCTACGATCTGATGGAAACCATGCGCAATACCAACCAATGGATGGGCGCGACGGCCAGTGCGATGGCTTCGTACCCGCTGTTTGCAATGGTGCCCAATCCCGCGTTCAGCATGATGGCTGCCTGGGGCGAAGTGACCGAACGGACATTTCAGCGTATGGTGGCAAAGCCAGACTGGGGCATTCGCACCTTCACCTGCGAAGATGGTAAAGATCATCTGGTTGACATCGTGCCAGTGTTGGAGCGCCCTTTCGGCGACCTGATCCACATCCGCGTCAACGGACGAGAAGAACAACCTCGCAAGGTTCTGTTGGTTGCGCCCATGTCCGGGCACTACGCCACCCTGTTGCGGTCCACAGTCAAAAGCCTGCTGGTCAATTGCGAAGTGTATGTCACCGATTGGCACAATGCGCGCGACATCCCCGTGTCCGAAGGCAAGTTCGATGTCGAGGACTATACGCTCTACCTTGTCGACTTCATGAAGGAACTCGGCCCTGAAACGCATGTAGTTGCCGTCTGCCAACCTGCTCCTTTGACCTTGGCCGCGACAGCCTATTTGGCCGAGGTCGAGCCAAAGGCACAGCCCTGCACCCTGACTTTGATCGGCGGGCCGGTGGACCCGGATGCAACGCCAACTGACGTCACCGATTTTGGCCGGCGCGTGACTATGGGACAGTTGGAAGAAACGATGATCCAACGCGTGGGCTTCAAGTACAAAGGCGTCGGGCGCATGGTCTATCCAGGCCTGCTGCAGCTTGCCTCATTCATGTCGATGAATGCCGATCGCCACTCCAAGGCGTTCTCGGATCAAATTCAGCGCGTCATGCGCGGTGAGGCGTCGGATCATGACGCACATAACCGCTTTTACGATGAGTACCTTGCAGTGATGGATATGACAGCCGAGTTCTACCTGTCCACCGTGGAGCGCATCTTTAAGAACCGTGAAATTGCGAAGAACGAATTCATTGTAGCGGGACACAAAGTAGATATCGGCAAGATCACCGACGTGGCAGTGAAAACGGTTGAAGGCGCGAATGACGATATCTCTGCGCCTGGCCAGTGTATCGCAGCGCTTGAACTTTGCACCGGCCTGCCGGATTCGAAAAAAGCCAGCCACGTCGAGCCCGGCGCTGGCCACTATGGCATCTTCGCAGGGCGAAGCTGGCGCGACAATATTCGTCCGTTGGTCATCGATTTCATGAACGCCAACACGCGCAAGCCTCAACGTCGCCCGGCAAATAAAAACAAAGTCGCCTGACCAAGATGCGTAAGGTAAAGGCAGTGGATACAGCCTTTGCCTGTTCCTGTGGTTGCCTGCGCGGTCATATTACCGCGGCAGGTATAACGTCTTCGACACATGTCGTTTGCTATTGCAACGACTGCCGCGCGGCCCAGCTGTATTTCAACCAACCCGATCCCGCGCCCGGGCCGGTCGAAGTTCTGCAGATGTTGCCCGAAGAAGTTCGTATCGAAACCGGTGCCGAACATTTGGCATTGATGCAACTCAGCCCAAAAGGAATGCTACGCTGGTACGCCAGTTGTTGCGATGCCCCATTGGCCACCACGTCACGCACAGCGAAATTCCCGTTCGCTGGTTTCATCGTCGCGCGCATATTGGATACATCCGCCCTCGGCCCTGTCACCACACGTGGCTTTGTTCCAAAACCCGGCGGCAGGCAAGAGCATGAAAAGCTGGGATACGCGGCTTTCGGGCTTGTCTCACGGGTACTCAAGTCTCTTTTGACAGGAAGCTGGAAGCACACTCCGTTTTTTGACATCGGCACGGGTGATCCGATCAAAACCGCTGTTTTACTAACCAAGGCTGAACGTTCAGCACTTTATAAGTAAGGCAACCCGACTCTAATATTCAGCCATTCTTCCAGCGCTTGCGTGACTTCTGCGGGCGTCTCTAACGGCGGCAAGTGCCCTGCGTCTTCCATAACCTTCAGTTCGGCGCTAGGGATCATCTCGGCCATGAACCGGTGCCGCTTAACTGGCGTAAGCTGATCATGTGCCCCGCAAATGATCAGTGTCGGCACGTTTATGTGCCTAAGCGCAGGTTGCTGATCCGCGCGCCTCTGCAGCGCCCGCATCTGCCGTTCAAACAGCTCTGGCCCCTGATCCTTTGCCATGGCCATAACCTCGTTCAGAATCGGCACGCGTCCCGGCCCCGGAGCAAGCGTCTCTGTTCCAATCAAGCGCTGCATGACTTCTTCGAACCGGCCTGATTTGGCCCCTACGATCAACTCCTCTCGGTCAGCAGCTATCTGGGGTGTATCGGCCTGGGCGTCGGTAGACATCAGACACAAGCGCGTCACCCGGTCAGGGGCCCTGCGGACAAGTTCCAAAGCGACGACTCCGCCCATACTGAACCCGCAGAGCGCAAAGCGATGAGGCAACTGGTCCAACAAACCCGAGGCTATTTCCTCGATCCGCTCGCCGCCCGATACCGGGGCAACCGTCACAGCACGAGCACCAGAAATCCGCAAAATCTGGGCTCCGAACAGCCGTGCATCACACATAAACCCGGGCAGAAATACCAACGATTCAATCACACAGGGCCTCCTTGAAATCGACCACTTTGTGTTACGTTTTCCGCAAGATGCGTAGTTTTGTTGAACTGGGCAAGCAAAAGTTCAGGGGTAAGCGATCCCTTTGAACAGCGGAAAATCTGCATAGCGTGCGCGCCGTCGATGCTGATTTTCTGCAGGCTCGGCGCCGGGTCGCAACAGGCATCCGCGCGGCGCAATATAACTGTCGATCCGCTTGTGAGGGATCGGCCTCCAGACCAAATTAAACGCGCAGAGTTTGGGAAAAAACCATATCTCGGAATAGTCCAGATGATCGTGCATCCACCACGCCAGATCCCGCCAGTCACGGCCTGCGTCATACTGATCAGCAAACCAAGGAATCACGATCGAAGTCCCCGCAATGCGCGCGTCCCCTTCACCCCGATCCCAGATGTGGCACTCCAATGGATTGTCGTTGCGCGCGCAATTCAGCCGGTTTTCATTGCCGAACCTGTTCAGCGACGGCGACCGATAGCCCGAGCGTATGGCGACACGCCCAAAGGTTTCCTCTAAAGGATCCAGTAAGGTTTTGCACAGGGCTTGACCTGTTTCGATGGCAAGGTCGGGATTGACCGGAAGATTTTGTTTTTCAAAGAAATTCCCGATCTCGGAATACAGGAAATCGCGCATGTAGAAATGCTTGGACAGTCGCACGCGGCCCAGCGTCTCAAGGCTCCACATGCTGCCCGGTGTGCGCATGGTTATTCGACCCCCAGAGTTTTAAGCCATGCCAGAATGCCCGATACGGTCGCATCGGTTTGCCCCGGCGACATCAGGCGTCCGGCTATGACATGCGATGCGGGATCATCCTCGGGGCCCATAGTCACCAGTTCGACCACAGCCGGTCCGCCCCAGGCTTGCGCAACTTTGTGGGTTAGATCAGGGCGCACCACCTGATCGTCATCCGAGAACCAGAATAATGCCGGCACCTGCGCATCCGAAAAATCAAGCGCATAGACCACATCCACCAATACAGTCATGGGAACCACTGCTTCCCAAGGATAGGACGCTGACCAATAGGTGTTCTTTTCTTCGTCTGGCCCCGAGACATCACGGGTTTCACCCATCAACAGAGGCAACCAGCTTCGCGCCCATGGCAAACCAGGAATCCAAGCCCCGGGCGCATTCACACCGAAATTCGGTGACACGAATACCATCCCCGCTACATCCTGGCTTAACTCAGGGTTTACCGCTGCTGCTGCTGCAAGTGTCCCGCCGGTTGAGGTTGAGATCACTACAACCTTATCCCCAACGGCGCGGGCTGCGGCCAATCCTTCGGCGACATCCTGCATCCAACCCGAGGCCGTGCCCTCAGCCATTGCCTCGCCACTGCGGCCATGACCTTGAAGCCGTGTGTAGACCAGATTGGCCCCAAGCGCATCGGCCACCAAGTCGGGGACCGGGCGGATTTCCTCGGATGAAGCTGAAAACCCATGAAGATACAAAATGGAAACAGGTGTGCGCTGCTCTTTGAACCCGTCCTGCCAGATCACGCGCTTTTCGACACCGGGTACGATATCGTCATATGCCGATTCTGTGCTTTCGAAATAGACCTGAACACCTTCCCCGAATTTGCGCGACTCGAATGTGGGGTTGAGTTCCACCGGTTCGCGTGGACCAAACCAATAGGTCCCGACACCTACTGCGACAAATAGCAGACCAGTCCAAACCAATGCGCGCTTCATTGTGATGGCATCACGTCAAGTACCGCCTGTTCGATCAGCTCAAGACAAGGGCCATCCGAAAACCGATGGTCGGCGTCTTTGACCAGCAATAGCCTCATATCCGGCCCGTCGGCGTGCTCCAGCAGACGAACGGCAGTTTCAGTGGACACGGCGGTATCCGCAGTGCCTTGCAATAACCGAACTGGGAAGGGCAAATTCAGCGCTGCGCGCAAGACCAGCCTTTGCCGTCCGTCCTCAATCATCCGCTTGGTAATGACGTAAGGCTCCATGTAGTCCGAGGGCAACTCCACATGCCCGACCGTCTCCAGCGCCGCCTTCTGCTCATCACTGAACGAGGCCCAATACCCGTCCTCGGTAAAATCCGGCGCAGCAGCGATTGTGACCACCCCGGCGATCCGTTGCGGCATCGCTTTTGCCAACAGCAACGCCTGCCATCCGCCCATCGACGATCCCACAACGACCAAGGGCCCTTCGGTTAGCGCCTCAATCGCCGCAACTGTATCCTCATGCCAGTCCCCAATGCATCCCTCTTCAAACGTGCCGGAACTTTCCCCGTGCCCCGAATAGTCGAACCTTAAAAACGCCTGCCCGCGCGCCTGCGCCCACGCCTCAAGATGCACCGCTTTGGTGCCCTCCATATCTGACTTGAGCCCACCCAGAAAAACGATCGTGGGCCCCGCCCCTTCGCTTTTGTGATACGCCAACCGCCGCCCCTGCGCGGTGCCCAGAAATTCAGCCACTGCCATAAAACCCTCTTTGCTTTAGGCACATCATGCACGTCTCAAACCCAACCGCAATTCCCCGATCCGTCCTTCATCTGGCTAAAAATACCTCGGGGAGCGCGAGGGGCTGGCCCCTCGCCCCAACACTTGACACACGCGCACCCACCTGCCAAAGCACCCAAACGCAAATAACCCGCAACCGGGCGTTCAGTGGGCGCCAAACCGACGAGGAGAGCCACCATGGCCCTGGATTCAAAATCCGTCTCACTCACCTTCCCCGATGGCAATGCGCGCAGCTATGACGCAGGCATCACACCTGCGCAGGTGGCAGCCGATATCTCGACCTCGCTGGCCAAAAAGGCGATCTCGGCCACGGTTGACGGCAAGCATTGGGACTTGCAATGGCCTATTGAGGCCGACGCACAAATCGCCATCCACACATTGAAGGATGAGGAACAGGCCAATGAGCTGATCCGTCACGATCTGGCGCATGTCATGGCCCGCGCCGTGCAGGAAATCTGGCCCGCCACCAAAGTCACTATCGGCCCCGTCATCGAAAACGGCTGGTACTATGACTTTGACCGTGAAGAACCGTTCACGCCCGAAGATCTCGGCCTCATCGAGAAAAAGATGAAAGAGATCATCAACAAGCGCGACCCCGTCACCACCGAGGTCTGGGACCGCGACCGCGCGATCGAGTTCTACAAGGCCAATAATGAGCCCTATAAGGTCGAACTGATCGAAGCCATTCCGGGCGATGAGCCACTGCGCATGTATTGGCACGGCCACTGGCAGGACCTGTGCCGCGGCCCGCACCTGCAGCACACCGGCCAACTGCCCGGCGACGCGTTCAAACTGATGTCCATCGCTGGTGCCTATTGGCGCGGCGACAGCGACCGCGCCATGCTGCAGCGTATCTATGGCGTGGCTTTCACCGGCAAGGAAAAGCTGAAAGCGCACCTGCATATGCTGGAAGAGGCCGCCAAGCGCGACCACCGCAAGCTGGGTCGCGAGATGAACCTGTTCCACATGCAGGAAGAGGCCCCCGGCCAGATCTTCTGGCACCCCAACGGCTGGAAAATCTACACCACCCTGCAAGACTATATGCGCCGGATGCAGGAGCGTGACGGATATGTCGAGGTGAACACCCCGCAGGTTGTTGACCGCAAACTGTGGGAGGCCTCGGGCCACTGGGACAAATACCAGGAAAACATGTTCATCGTCGAGGTTGACGAAGATCACGCCCGCGAAAAGGCGATCAACGCGCTGAAGCCGATGAACTGCCCCTGCCACGTGCAGGTGTTCAATCAGGGCCTGAAGTCCTATCGCGATCTGCCGCTGCGCATGGCCGAGTTTGGCTCCTGCGCGCGCTATGAGCCTTCGGGCGCGCTGCATGGGATCATGCGGGTGCGTGGCTTCACGCAGGATGATGGCCATATCTTCTGCGCCGAGGATCAGATCGAATCCGAGACCGCCAAATTCATCGCCTTCCTGTCCAAGGTCTATGCCGATCTGGGCTTCCACGACTGGACGATCAAACTGTCCACCCGCCCGGAAAAGCGGATCGGGTCGGATGAAAGCTGGGATCTGGTCGAAAAGGCCCTTGGTGATGCCTGCAAGGCGGCCGGGTACGACTATGAGATCCTCGAAGGCGAAGGTGCGTTCTACGGACCCAAACTGGAGTTCACTCTGACCGATGCGATCGGGCGCAACTGGCAATGCGGCACGCTGCAGGTTGACCCCAACCTGCCCGAGCGTCTGGATGCCAGCTTTGTCGGCGCAGACGGCGCGAAACACCGTCCCTTTATGCTACACCGCGCGACTCTGGGCTCGTTCGAACGTTTCATCGGCATCCTGATCGAGGAACACGCGGGCAAGCTGCCCTTCTGGCTTGCCCCGCGTCAGGTGGTTGTCGCCTCGATCACCTCTGAGGCGGATGACTACGTCAATGAAGTGGTCGAAACCCTGCGCGCCGCTGGTGTCCGGGCCGAGGCCGACATTCGCAACGAGAAAATCAACTACAAGGTTCGCGAGCATTCAGTCGGCAAAGTGCCTGTCATTCTGGCCGTCGGACACCGTGAAGTTGAAGAACGCACCGTCAGCGTTCGCCGTCTGGGTGAGAAACAAACACAGGTTCAATCACTTGAGGCTGTAACAATTGAACTTTCCAAGTCGGCGACTCCGCCCGATCTGCTGTAACATTCGGTGAAAATTCACCGCTGATCCGGCCTCAAAATCGGGGCCGGATTGAAATATTTTCCTTTTTCGAATTCAAAAACAATGTGTTAACCTGCAATAGGGCATGACAGTGCCTGACGGGGTTGTGAGACACGGGCTCGTGAATTCAACTCTGCCACTCAAGCTACTACCTTTGTTAGTGTCAAACACGGACATACGCAGTCATCAAAAGGATTACCGAGATGTCGAACACCGCTAAATCCCTGGTTATCGCAACCGCAGTCGCAGCCGCCGTATCCGGTGCCGCCACCACCGCAACCGCCCAAGCCAAAGAAAAGTGCTATGGCGTTTCGCTGGCAGGTGAAAACGATTGCGCAGCAGGCCCCGGCACCACCTGCGCCGGCACTTCGACCGTTGATTATCAGGGTAACGCATGGACGCTGGTCGACGCAGGCACCTGCGCCGATATCGAGCTGCCCCAGACCGCAGACGGTTCGGACCGCAAAGGCTCGCTCGAGCCGCTGGACCGCGACCTGCCGGCATAAGCCCGCGCTTAGGAAAACCGAAGGGGCGGGCCTTGTCGCCCGCCTCTTTGTCGCGAACCGGAGACTATTGTTATGCTGGACAACGCTATTCGATCAAACAGACTGCCCGCAGCGCCGGGTGTCGGATACAAACCTCAGCATTTTCAGCAGATTCTGGATCACGCGCATCCGGTGGCATGGCTGGAAATCCATGCCGAGAATTACATGGGCGATGGCGGGCGTCCGCTGGCGCAGCTGCGCCACTTGTCGGAACAGTTTCCTGTTTCTGTGCACGGTGTCGGCCTGTCCATTGGCGGCGAAGGCCCATTGGACCCCGATCATCTGGCCCGTCTGAAACATTTGGTCGGCTGGCTGAACCCGGCCAGTTTCTCGGAGCATCTGGCGTGGTCTACCCATGACAGCCACTTCCTGAACGACCTGTTGCCTCTGCCCTATACTGACGCAACACTTGCCCGTATTTGCGAACACATCGATCAGGTACAAGAGGTTGTCGGGCGGCAGATGCTACTGGAAAACCCTTCCAGCTATCTGGCGTTTGAGGAAAGTACGTGGTCCGAGCCTGACTTCCTGCGCGAAATCTCGCGCCGCACTGGCTGCGGCCTTTTGCTAGACGTGAACAACGTTTTCGTCTCGGCCACTAATCTGGATTTCTCACCGCAAGGCTATATCGACGCCTATCCACTGGAAAAAGTTGGCGAAATTCATCTAGGCGGCCACGATGAAGACGAAGATGACCACGGTCGCCCCCTGCTGATCGACAGCCACGGGCGCGAGGTCGTGGACCCCGTCTGGGCCTTGCTGGACTACGTGCTGGAAAGATCGGGTCCGAAACCAGTCCTGATCGAATGGGATACAGACGTTCCCGAATGGCCTGTTCTTCGAGCCGAGGCTGACCGGGCACAAGCGGCATTGGACCGCATCCCGGCATGAGCGTGTCTCAATCCACCTTTCACACTGCCCTTTTGAACCCGTCTGAGGCGGTTCCAGAGGGGTTGGTGGATGCCCGCGCCCAACCGGCAGGCCGACGGTTCAGCGTTTATCGCAACAATGTTGCGGTGTCCCTGACCGAAGCAATGCATCAGGCCTTCCCGGTAATCGCGAAGCTGTTAGGCGCTCAAAACATGGATGGTCTGTCGGGAATTTTCCTACGCCAGTATCCCCCGACGACGCCGATGATGATGTTCTACGGCGAAGCGTTCCCTGAATTTCTGGCGGGAATGGAGCAACTTTCGCACCTGGGATATTTGCCCGACGTTGCCCGGTTGGAGCTGGCCCTGCGTCGCTCCTACCACGCGGCGGACAGCACGCCTGCACCGGGTGACGCACTGGCCGTGGACCCAGAACAGGTCATGCGGGCCAAGCTGGAATTCGCACCATCAATGCAGGTGGTCTGCTCTGAGTGGCCAATATTCTCTTTGTGGCGGTTCAACACCTTGGACGACGCCCCCAAACCCCAGCCCGGTGCTGAAGACGTGCTGGTTACCCGCCCCGAATTTGATCCCGCGCCGCATCTGCTGCCTGCAGGCGGCGCAGATTGGATATCTAAGATGCAGACTGGTCATACGATCGGTCGAGCATTCGAAAGCGTATCCGCTACCACCCCCGAGTTTGATCTTGGGGCCACTCTGGCGCCTCTGCTTCAAGGTGGCGCCATTACTTCTGTGACTATCGAAAGGCTGGCACAATGACTGCCCTGATCTCTCTTCACAACAATGTCCTGGGACGGCTGGACAGCTCGGCCAACTGGCTGACACCGACCCTGGCACGGCTTGTTTTTGTTGCTGTATTGCTTGTTTACTACTGGAATTCGGCCACTCTGAAGATTGACGGGTCGATCTTCTCGGCGTCAGCCGGTGCCTTTGGCCAGATCTTCCCCAAAGCGGCTGAAGCCGTTTTGTATGACGTCACCCAGATGACCTTCTTCCAGCGTATCGTGATCTTTCTAGGCACCGTGGCCGAGTTTGTTCTGCCAGCATTGCTGCTGGTGGGTCTACTCACCCGCGTCGCGGCCCTGGCCATGATCGGCTTCGTATGGGTTCAAACCATCGTTGATGTCGCCGGTCACGGTGTGAAACTGGGTGGGCTGTTCGACAATGCCATCACCTTGATGGACCAGCGTGTGATGTGGACCTTCCTGTTCCTGGTCATCGTGATCAACGGTGCAGGCCCGATTTCCATCGACCGCATCCTGCGCCTGAAGTGATCTAGAAATGCGCCTTGGGCTCGTCCGGTTTACCCGCGGCCAGCCCAAGGACCCCTGCGACCCCGGCAAATGCAACGGGGAACATGGTAAAGGCATTGAAGCCAAACGCGTAATACATGCCGCCTGCTGAGACCAGCAACAATAGCCCCCCAACCAATGCCCGCGCCTTGGCCATGGCCCCACCGGCAATCGCCAGCAGAGGCGCAAGGATCGACATAGTCTGGATAAACTGCGCGTTGTCGACCTGCTCGGCAAGTCCGTCGATCTCTCCGAACCGGTCGATCAGTTCGACATAGCCATAGCCGACAAAGCCGACCAACATGCCGATTAGCCCGGCAATCACACCCAAAATCATCGCTGCGTTACGCATCTTTCGCCCTCTTGCTTGCGCCTTTGCAGATAAGCATCCGCTCAGTCGACGCCAAGAGCCGCCTTCGTCGCCGCCGTCCAGCCAAGGAAAAGCTGCCCGTCACGCTCGATCAAAGGACGTTTCATCAAGGTCGGATGATCGTGCAACAACTCCAATGGTGCCCGGGCGCGTTCGTCATCGCTTAAGCCTCGCCATGTCGTGGACCGGGTGTTGAGCAAAGCCTCGCCGAAATGTGTAAGAGCCTTAGAAAGCACTGTTTCAGGCACGCCATCGGTGCGGACGTCGATGAATTCAACATCCTGCAATGACTTCAATGCCTTACGGCAGGTGTCACAGTTCTTTAGTCCATATAGACGCATTTTCGGGGGCTTCCTGTGCTTGTGCGAATTTTAGGCAATTTCGCCAACGTGTTCCGGTAATTCTTGATTTTTTACTTCACCGTGCAATGTTGAAAAAGACGAAATACGCAATTCGGGCCGAAGCGTTTGGGCGCGGCGGTGATGAAAGGCGGTGGCGTCAATCACTTCCCCCACCAATTTGTGGGACAACGTGTAAGTAGAAGGAGACACGGGAAATGCCAACTGGCACCGTGAAATGGTTTAATACCACTAAAGGCTATGGGTTTATTGCCCCCGATGAAGGTGGCAAGGACGTATTTGTACATATCTCGGCTGTTGAACGGTCAGGTCTGACCGGGCTCGCAGACAATCAGAAAGTCTCATACGAATTGCAGGACGGACGCGACGGTCGCCAGATGGCCGCCGATTTGAAACCGTTGTAAGGCCCCCTCCCGACGGGAAGACAAAGCAGGGCAACGGCCAATTTCCGGCCGTTGACCAATGATGGTTCGACCAATGTTAACCGCGCGCCGGATCTGCGTCGGCGTGCGTTAACCAGTCTTGACCCATCGCAACGATGCAGGACGTACCGGTCGAGTAAGTGACAACCATCGTCCAATCACCTTTTTCGCTAGTCCAGACTTCCATGATCTGTTCGGGACTGCGCACCCCGGTGGCCGCGCGCTGCGAGCCGAATTGACGTTCAAGCTTGTCGTGCATTCGGGATGTCGGTTCACACAATACCTCGGCAATCGGAGACTTGGCGAAAACCGGACTGCCAAGCAAGCAAACAAAGCATGCAAATCGGATGTAAGAAAGACATGTCATGAAGCCAATGTAACAGCTTCACAACAATACGTATAGACAAACGATATGCGCTTAGCTTTCGCGGATGACAGCCTCAAACTCGCGCCACTCGCGGGCGGTCATGCCCGAGGTTTCCTGCGTCACGGCCTCTCCGGCCAGCATCCGCCGCAGGCTGTCGACCATCTGCGCGGATAAATTCACCGCGCCAAGACGGTAATCTTCAAACGCCTTGTAAGCGAAAGGAACCCAGTCGGCGACGATTTTGCACATCGTGTCCGCATATACCCGGATTTCATATTGCGCGTGGGGGTCCGCTCGCAGCCGCAGGAAGTGGAACAGATTGTGCAGGTCCACCTTCCAATACCACTGGGTGTAGATATTCGCCGGCAGGTTCATCCGCGCCAGTTCACGTGCCAGACCCTGCTGACCATCCTGACTGATCATAGCCTCATAATTATCGTAGCAACGGGCACTGTCTGCCTTGAGCATCTCAAGAACGCGCGCGGCTTCTTCGCCCTGCAGCGCGTCACCGCGGCCCTGGTTGTTCACCTCGGATTGTGCCGCGACATGGTCGGGCGCGGGGATATAGAACTCGCGGTCCAGAATCGAGTAGCGCGCCGAGTATTCGTTCACATTCGCCGTACGATGCCGGATCCATTGCCGCGCCACAAAGACGGGCAGTTTCACATGCAGCTTGATCTCGCACATTTCAAAAGGGGTCGAGTGCCAGTGACGCATCAGGTAACGGATCAGGCCCTCATCATTCTGTACGGATTTGGTACCCTTGCCATAGGACACACGGGCAGCCTGACAAATCGCCGCGTCATCGCCCATATAGTCGATCACACGCACAAAACCGTGGTCCAGAACCTGATGCGCGGTGTACAGGTGATCCTCCATCCCCGGAGCAACAACACGACGCGTTTGATACGATTGCGCCCGTTGCGCTTCGATCTCGGTCAGTTGGTCAGAGGACAGCGGCATGAAATTTCCTTTCCAGCGAATGAGTCGCAGACCACTATATATCGGCAAAACCACGACAGGAACCGCGATATGTGCGCTAACTTGCGCAAACTCTAAATTGTGTCCGCCGCGCCCCTCGACAGACTATGTTAGCGCGCTAAGGTGCATGGCATCACCTGAACAAAAAAGGAAACCGCAATGGGGCTGACATACCTCCACACCATGGTCCGTGTGAAAGATCTTGAGAAATCCATGGCGTTTTATGAACTGCTGGGGCTGAAAGAAACCCGTCGGTATGACAGTGAACAGGGGCGGTTTTCGCTGATCTTCATGGCACCTCCGGGGCAAGAAGATCGTCCGATAGAGTTGACTTACAACTGGGATGGTGACGACGAATTGCCAAGCGACAGTCGGCATTTTGGGCATTTGGCCTACGGGGTCGATAATATCTACGAAATGTGCCAGCTGCTTCAGGATAATGGCGTGGTGATCAACCGGCCGCCGCGCGACGGGCGTATGGCGTTTGTGCGCTCGCCAGACAACATTTCGGTCGAGCTTCTGCAAAACGGCGACGCGCTGGACCCCGCCGAACCCTGGGCCAGCATGGAAAGCACCGGCCACTGGTGATCCGCTGGCTGGCAACCTTGGGACTGGCCGCACTGGCCAGCCCTCTGCGGGCCGAGACGTGCCGGCTGGCGCTTGCCTTGGCGATGGACATATCGACCTCGGTGGACGCCACTGAAGACACATTGCAAAGGCAGGGTCTGGCCGCAGCTCTTGTCGCGCCTGAAGTGACCGAGGCGTTTTTCTCATCGCCAATGCCCGTCGCGCTTGCGGTCTATGAATGGAGCGGGCGCAGCACGCAGCGCGTCATTCTGAACTGGTCGATGATCCGTACACGGGCGGATTTGCTGGCTGCAGCCACGACGGTGCAGCAATCAGTTCGATCCGACAGCGGTTCGGCCACGGCGATGGGATATGCGTTGGCCTTTGGTGCGACACTGATGCAGCAAGCCCCGCCCTGCCTTTTCCAGACCATTGATCTATCTGGTGATGGGTCGAACAATGACGGGTACGGGCCGGATTCGGCCTACCGCCACTTTCCGTTTCAGGACGTCGTGGTAAACGGGCTGGTCATCAACGCTGCTGATTTCGAAGGTGAGCTGTTCCTTATCCCGTTTTTCGAGAACAATGTCCTGCATGGCCCGGGCGCGTTTCTTGAAGTGGCGCAAGGGTTTGAGGACTTCGAACGCGCCATGCGCCGGAAGCTTGAGAGGGAATTGCAGGGCCTGCAAATCGGCGCTCTGTCCGGTGAAGCGCCAAAATGATCCGGTACCTTGCCGCTGTCGCAGCCTTTTTGGGAACACCCGCCCTGTCTGAGTGCAGACAGGCTCTGGCATTGGGTCTGGATGTCTCTGGCTCGGTCGATAGTACCGAATACAGGTTGCAACTCGGTGGTCTGGCCGCTGCCCTGCAACAACCCAAGGTCAAGCAACTGCTTCTTTCGGGCCTTGGCCCTGCGGTGCGGCTCGCCGTATTCGAATGGAGTGAGGCCAGTCATCAGCGCATGCTGCTGGACTGGACAGAAATCCGATCCGACGAACAACTAGCTGGCATTTCAAACCTGTTAAACTCGGTAACGCGCAGCTCGGCGCCTCAGGGGACAGCAGTTGGATCGGCAATGCTGTTTGGGGCTGAATTACTGTCCCAACAGCCCGAGTGCTGGAAGCAAACGCTGGACCTTTCTGGCGACGGAAAGCACAACATTGGCCCTCACCCCCGCGAGGTGAAACAAGCACTGCAAGCCAGCGGGATCACCGTCAACGGTCTGGTTATCGGCCCCGATGACGCCAATGTCGGGGACAAGCGCGACGTACAGATCAGTGAGTTATCCGCTTACTACAATGCCTGGGTCATTCTGGGCCCCGACGCCTTTGTCGAGGTTGCCGTCGGGTTCGAAGCTTATGAGGATGCGATGACCCGCAAGCTAATCCGCGAGCTTGAGGGCTTGGTCCTGTCCGACGCCGGGTCACACATCCGACCCTAATCAGTAAATATAACGGATCTGGTCCGTCCAATAGCGTTCAACCCGACGGAGAGAGGTGGTGATGTCCTCAATCCCTTCCAGACCCAACACCCCGCGTGATTGCAACCCATCGGCGTGACGAGCGAACAGTTCGGACACTGTGTCACGAATTTCGCGCCCACGCGGCGTCAGACGCACACGGACCGACCGGCGGTCAATCTCGCAACGCTGGTGGTGCATATAGCCCATCTCAACCAGCTTTTTCAGGTTATAGCTGACATTACTGCCCTGGTAGTATCCCCGGCTTTTCAGCTCACCTGCCGTGACTTCATGATCGCCGATGTTGAAAAGCAGCAACGCCTGAACCGCGTTGATTTCAAGTACGCCGACACGTTCGAACTCGTCCTTGATGACGTCCAAAAGCAAACGGTGCAGCCGTTCGACAAGGGCAAGCGCCTCAAGATAACTGGTCATGAAGCCCTTGGCCCCGTGCGCGGAGACCTGCATTTCCATACTCATCCGATCCTCCGATTCAATCGCGCTGTTTCAGGCAGAATGAATCGAAAAACCGAAAATTCGGTTAAACCGTCTTTTCTTTATTTTTGAAATGTTTGCGCGATATCAGTTATCAGATCCCCGAACCGCTCTGGGGCGGCGACCTGCCCGGTCACCCATTGATACAGGTCCTGATCATTTTCGTGCAGCAGTGCGTCATAGGTTTCCAACCCCGCACTGTCCATCGCCGCCAAATTGCGTTCGGCATACGCCTGCAGGATCAGGTCCATTTCCTTAATCCCCCGGCGCATGGAGCGCATTTTCAATCGCTTGATCTGAACGTCACGCGGCTCGGTCATTGATTTCGCTCCAACATCAGGCGCACGCGTTTCTCCAACTTTGCGGCCCGTTCGGCGCTGGCCCGCATCTCGCCACGGATGGCGCGCAACTCGGTCACGACTTCAACAAGCTCAGGCGCGTTTTCCACCACTTCAACCGGGGCATCCATACCGTCACCCTCTCCAGTCAAAAGCCACATGATCGAGACGTTGATCATTCCAGCCATCATCGACAAACGGTTGGCGCGCGGCTCAGACAGGTCGTTTTCCCAAGCGACGATCGTGGCCTTCTTGACGCCAAGCCGCCGCGCAAGCTGCGATTGCGTCATACCTGCCGCTTCACGCGCGCCTGCCAGCCGGTCGCCAAAAGTTGCTGATTCCGGGCCGTACCAGTCGCTTTCGTCGTTCATTCGCGTCTCCAATTCCACTGTGCATATCGCTTGATCGTCATTCGGGCGCACCCTATGACAGACAGGTTGAACATACAAACCGAGGCCGATCATGAGTTTCCTGTCTGCGACACTGTCACGCGTAAAACCATCACCGACCATCGCAATGACAGCGAAAGCCGCCGAATTGAAGGCCGCAGGGCGCGACGTCATCGGACTGAGCGCGGGCGAACCCGATTTCGACACGCCGCAGAACATCAAGGACGCGGCTGTCGCCGCCATTGCCGCGGGGAAAACGAAATACACCGCGCCCGATGGCATCCCCGAGTTGAAACAGGCGGCTTGTGCCAAAATGAAACGTGATCACGGGTTGGACTATTCGCCCGCCCAGATCTCGGTAGGTACCGGCGGAAAGCAGACGCTGTATAACGCCTTGATGGCCACCATGAACGACGGAGATGAAGTGATCATCCCCGCCCCCTACTGGGTCAGCTACCCCGATATGGTTCTGCTGGCAGGCGGTACGCCGGTCGTGGTGGAAACAACGTTGGAAAACCAGTTCAAGCTGACGGCCGAACAGCTTGAGGCCGCGATCACGCCGAACACCAAGTGGTTCATCTTCAACTCTCCGTCCAACCCTACTGGTGCGGGTTACAGCCGGGCCGAGCTAAAGGCGTTAACCGATGTCCTGATGCGCCATCCGCATGTTTGGATCATGTCTGATGATATGTATGAACATCTCGCCTATGACGGGTTCGAATTTTGCACTCCGGCTAAGGTCGAACCCGGCCTGTATGAGCGCACACTAACCTGTAACGGTGTGTCCAAAGCCTATGCCATGACCGGCTGGCGGATCGGGTATGCCGCAGGCCCGGCCGAGTTGATCGCAGCGATGCGCAAGATCCAATCGCAATCGACCTCGAACCCATGTTCGGTCAGCCAATGGGCTGCGGTCGAGGCGCTGAACGGCACGCAGGATTTTCTGGCCCCCAATGCCGAGACATTCAAACGACGCCGCGATCTTGTGGTGAAGATGCTAAACCAGATCGACGGCATCACCTGCCCCACGCCCGAAGGTGCTTTTTACGTCTATCCTTCGATCGCGGGGCTGATCGGAAAAACAACCCCGGCGGGTACCGTGATCGCATCGGATGAGGCATTTGCCACAGCGTTGCTGGAAGAGGCTAACGTTGCCGTTGTTTTTGGTGCCGCGTTTGGCTTGTCTCCGAATTTCCGTGTCAGCTATGCTACATCGGATGAGGCGCTGACCGAGGCTTGCACCCGCATCCAAAATTTCTGCGCTGCACTGACCTGAGCCCGGAGGCCGTATGGCGACTGAACTGCCTGAATACTATTTCCGTATCCGCGAGAATGGCGCGGCGGTATTCCGGATCGACACGGAAAACCGCCAGCAGCGGATCGAGATGGACCAGATCGCTGTCATCAACATCCGAAATGGCGAGGTCAAACCGCAAGGCCAGCGCACCCTGACCGAAGCCGACCAAGCCGAAATCGCGCGCTGGATGGAGGCGCGCAAGGCCCTGCTGGCCCAGCGCGACATGGATGATATCCACCGGGCCGTGGATTACCTGAACCTGACGGCCCAATGGGCACAGTCAAAAGCGACCGATGATCAGCTTGAGGATGTGACCGACAGATTGTTGATGGCCATGCATGACCTGCGCAGCGTCCTCGTGCGCAAAAAGGCGGATCGACTCAGCAAGGATTAAGCCGCCACCGGTACAGACCGAACCGATCGCATCCAGAACCGTGCCATCAGTAGTACCGCTGCACAAGCCAGCCCCAGCACAAGACCCAGCCAGACTCCAATTCCGTCCATCCCCCGGACAAAGCCAAAGTAATACGACGCTGGAATGCCCACGACCCAATAGCTGAGCCCCGCCATTACCATCGGCACTTTGGCGTCCTGCAAACCACGCAACAGGCCCAGCGCAATCACCTGCGCGCCATCGACCAGTTGGAACAGGGCCGCCATGGCCAGCAACCCGGTGCCAATCAACAGGATTTCCCCCCGCTGCGGATCGTCTGTTTCCATAAACAACGAGATCAACGGCTCGGCGCAGGTCAGGAACAGGATGACGGTCAGCACCGACATCACCAAAGACATGCCCGTTACGGCAATCGCGCCTTTTTCCAGATGCGCCCGGTCCTTGCGGCCCAGCGCATTACCCGCCCGGATCGTGGCCGCGTTCGACAGGCCCAGATGCACCATGAAAGTGGCCGAGGCCAAATTCAGCGCGATCCCGTGCGCCGCCAACGGCACCTGACCCAGCCACCCCATCATGATCGCGGACATCGCAAACAAGCTAACCTCGGCCAGAGTAGTCAATCCGATGGGCACGCCCAGACGCAGGACGCTGAAGAAGAACTCCCAATCCGGGCGCCAGAAACGCTGGAACAGGCTGTGTTCGGGCAAGGCACGCACCGCATAGATCACCACAAAGACCAACGAAACGATCTGTGTAACCACCGATGCAACGGCGGCGCCGATCACGCCCATCTCGGGCGCGCCCCAGTTCCCGAAGATCAGCGCATAGTTAGTTAAGCCGTTGACCACGGCGGCTGTGACCGTAATCCAAAGAACGATCTGGGTCCGTTCCAACGCGGCCAGATAAGACTTCAAGACCATCACGATAAGCGCCGGGAACAGGCCCCACCCTGCAACCCGCAGGTACTGGGAAGCCGTTCGCGCAACATCAGGGTCCTGATCCAAAGCAATCAGGATCGGGTAGGACCACCATAGCAACGGCATCATAAGAGCCGCATAGATCAGTGACAGCCACAACCCCATGCGGGTGGAGCGGCGAATACTCGTCTCGTCCTCTTCCGCAGCGGCCGTGGCGACGATAGGCATAACGGCCCAGCCGAACCCGGCCCCGAACAGAAACAGCACGAAATAGTAACTGCTGGCCAAGGTTACAGCAGCCAAAGCCTCGACCCCGTACCAGCCCAGCATGATTGTATCGGTCAAGCCGATCGCGAACTGCGCCAGATGCCCGCCCACCAACGGCAGGCCGAGCACTGCGATGGCCCGGAAGTGGCCGCGATATGTCATCACCTTATTCATTGCCCCAGCCTTATGCCCGGCTAGAAGCCGGGACAAGACCAGATCAACGAAATTTCAAGGTGAGACTCTCAATCAAGAGCCGGTAATCAGCTTCGAATGGCCCTTTCAAGCGTCCGGATGCAGAGACGTACCCAGTATGTGCTCGGACCGATGGATCACGTGATGCGCCTGCCCGACGATCAGCGGATCCGGGTCGCTTACGATGTCATGGTTCTTACCGGGATAGTCCAGCGTCGACAGGAAGTGGCGCATCGTGTTCAGACGGGCACGTTTCTTGTCGTTGGACTTGATGATCGTCCAGGGCGCATCGGCCGTGTCGGTGTAGAAGAACATCGCCTCTTTTGCCTCGGTGTAATCGTCCCACTTGCTAAGGCTCGCCTTGTCGATCGGTGACAATTTCCACTGTTTCAGAGGGTCGGTTTCACGGCTTTTGAACCGGCGCTGTTGCTCTTCCTGCGTGACTGAGAACCAGTATTTGTATAGCTGAATGCCCGAGCGCACCAGCATCCGCTCAAAATCCGGGGTCTGGCGCATGAACTCCAGATACTCATTGGGCGAACAAAAGCCCATCACCCGCTCAACGCCCGCGCGGTTGTACCAGGAGCGGTCATAAAACACCATTTCGCCTACGGTCGGCAGTTCCTGAATATAGCGCTGGTAATACCACTGACCCTTTTCTTCCCAGGTGGGTTTGTTCAACGCGACCACACGGGCCTGACGCGGGTTCAGGTGCTCCATGAACCGTTTGATCGTGCCACCCTTTCCAGCAGCGTCGCGGCCTTCAAACAACAACACAAACCGCTGACCCGTCTCTTGCGCCCACAGCTGAACCTTCAGCAACTCGGCCTGCAACTCGGCCTTTTGCGCCTCATACGTCCTGCGCGCCATTTTGCGACCATAGGGGTATTTGCCGCTTTCAAAGGCCAGACGGATTTTCTCGGGACTGGGCGCTGCAGAGGCGGGCACCACAGTAACGGGCGTTTCTGTCTTTTCTATCTGTGCCGCTGTTTCCATTCAGTTTCTCCTTGCTAAGCTTGTTAGATAAAAGGCTAACAGGGACTGGCACATCGCGCTTTGATTGGTGTCAAACTGCTGTATCTTTGGTGTTCAGTTTTTCGGCCTCAGAGCTTAGGGTTAATCTCATGGACAGCAGGTTTGTCACGCTCAACGGTCAGCCGTTTTTTCTACGCAGTTGGGGCGAGCCCAACTTGCCCACGCTGCTGATGCTGCACGGCTTTCCAGAATATGGCGGCGCATGGGCCGATCTGGCACCGTACCTCGCCCCGCACTACCATTGTGTTGCGCCCGATCAGCGCGGTTACGGGCAAAGCTGGGTGCCGGAAAGCGTTGGCCACTACACACTGTCCAACCTTGTGACGGACATGGCCGCACTGATCGAAACGCAGGGCGGGCCCGTAACGGTTCTGGGTCACGATTGGGGGGCTTCGGTGGCCTATGGTCTGGCTATGTTTCGGCCCGAACTGGTCGACCGCCTGATCATCGCGAACGGAGTTCATCCGGTTCCGTTTCAGCGCGCCATGGCGGCAGGAGGCGCGCAGTCCGCAGCCTCGCAATATATCAATGACCTGCGCGCCGAGGACGCAGCCGATCGATTTTCAGCCAATAACTTCGCCCTGCTTGAACGTTTCTTCAGATACGGCATGGGGTCGGATTGGTTGTCTGATCATCAGATGCAAGACTATCGCACCGAATGGGCTCGGCCCGGTCGGTTGAACGCTATGTTGAACTGGTATCGCGCTTCTCCTTTGGTGGTGGCCAAACCGGGCGAGCCTTTGACGGACCTGCCCGAGTTGCCGGTAGAGCGCCTGATGGTCCGATGCCCGCATCTGCTTCTTTGGGGACCGGAGGACAAAGCGCTGCTGCCAGAGGCGACCTCTGGGCTTGAAGCCTTCGCGCCCGACCTGAAGCGTGTCGATATTCCCGGTGCCGATCACTGGCTGCATCACCAGCGACCTGACGCAATGGCGCAGGCAATTCTGGATTGGAGTGGTGCCTGACGGCCTAGCGATGCCCCCAATCCGCCGGGTCCTCGGAGTTGTTGGGCGATAGTCCCAAAACATCCCCATCGGTGTCACACCCCAGCCCCAGAACAGTGCGGTTGGCATACGAGAAATAGGCGCAGACCTGATTAATCTCGAGTATCTGGCCGTCATCCCACCCCGCCGCGCGTAACGCGTCGATATCTGCTTCTGTCATATCCGCCGGTGCCTGAGTCAACATGCGCGCATAGTGCATGGCCGCGACCTGCGCGGCATCCAAAGGGGCAGTATCTGGCGCTTTGGCCTCAATCGCTGCACAAATAGCTTCTGCGCGTACAGGATCGTCCAGCAAACGCTGTAGACCACTGAAGTGATGCTCGACACAGTATCCACAACGATTCAACGAACTGACCCAGACGCCCAGAACCTCGAGAAACCATTTCGGAATGGTGTTGGCCGAATGGTGCAACACGTTTTTGTACAACGCCATGTGGCCTTCCATCGAATGCGGGCGCAGGGAATGCACCATCATGATGTTGTCAACGTTGTTCCCCGGCCCGGTGACCCGTTCATACAGTTTCTTCAGTCGACCTGTTGCCTGCTCGAAGGGCACCGTCTTGATCCAACTCATTCCACTTCCTTACGATTTTGGTCGCGTCAATCCCAGATTGAGTTGTTACCGGCGATGCCCCAGGAGGCAAGCTTCGATTTCAAAGGTGGGGTTAATCCATTTGTCCGACAAAAGTCGTGGCCGACAAGGGCATCACCATGTCCTCTGACCCAAAACGCTGATCCAATGCCTTTGCCATTTCCACCGCGACCTCCTCGGGATCGGCACCGCCGCGCTCTTTTATTTCGTCCACCAAAGGGTTTCCGAACACCAAAGCGCGTGAGAATGCCGCGGGATCCAGTATCTTTTTACTCAACCGTATCGTCTGGAATGTCACATTGTGCCAACCGGCGGCGGACAAGTCAGCCAATACGGCCTGCGGGTCTCCGTAGTGAAACGGAACTTGGTAAAAGCCCGGAGGGTCGTCCGGGAAGGCCTGCGCAACAACGTCCTGAGCCATCTGCGAAACCGGGTTTTCAGCCATAGAACTCCAGACATTAAAAACGTAACGCCCTCCGGGTTTCAACACGCGCGCGGCCTCACGGAACGAGGCGACTTTGTCGGGAAAAAACATCACGCCAAACTGACACACCATCAAATCGAACTTTGGTGTTTCGAATGGCAGTTCCATCGCGTTGACAACGTCAAAACGAACGTTTTCCGAGCTAGAAAACTTAGTCTTGGCAACATCCAACATCGGCGCGTTCAAATCAGTGACCAGCAGGTTTGCTGCTGCAGGCAACTGATCTCGGAGCATTCTGCTGACTATGCCGGTTCCGGCTGCAAGTTCGACCACTTCGCTAGCGGGTTCGCTGCAACATGTCTCGACCAAGTGTTGCGCGTAATCGACGAAAATATTTGGTCCAAGACCAGTGTCATAATATGTCGGAATGTCACCAATAAACTCTGCGGAATTTGCGGTCATCCAATTGCCCCTAGTTGATAAAAAATACAAACTGTCTCCATCTTAGTCGAAAACAGGCCATATGCGAAAACCTGCGTGATCCTCGCATTTTTCTACAACACTTCGCGCCCCTCTTCCCCCGGACCACATCACCTGCCATAATGGATAAAACTCAAAAACAAGAGCAGCACCGATGCCCGACGATCTGTTGACGCCTGAAGCGACTTCCACCTATGACGCCTCCTCGATCGAGGTGCTTGAAGGGCTGGAACCCGTTCGCAAACGCCCCGGCATGTATATCGGCGGCACGGATGAGCGCGCGCTGCACCACATGGTGGCCGAAATCCTCGACAACTCGATGGACGAGGCGGTCGCCGGTCACGCCAACCGGATCGAGGTGGAACTGCACGCAGATTACGCCCTGACCGTGCGCGACAACGGGCGCGGCATCCCGATTGATCCGCACCCCAAATTCCCGGACAAGTCCGCGCTTGAGGTCATTCTGTGTACCCTGCACGCGGGTGGTAAATTCTCGGGCAAGGCCTATCAGACCTCAGGCGGTCTGCATGGGGTTGGGGCATCGGTCGTGAACGCCCTGTCGGATTCGATGGTCGTGCAGGTGGCCCGGGACAAGACGCTGTTCGAACAACGGTTCTCGCGCGGTATACCGCTGGGCCCGGTCGAAAAAGTCGGCGCGGCCCCCAACCGGCGCGGCACCACCGTGACGTTCCACGCCGACGCGGAAATCTTTGGCCAGCACAAATTCAAACCCGCGCGTCTGTTCAAATCCATCCGGTCCAAAGCCTATCTGTTCTCGGGCGTCGAAATCCGCTGGAAATCCGCCATCGACGATGGCGAAACCCCGACCGAAGCCACGTTCCACTTCCCCGGCGGCCTGTCTGATTACCTCAAGGAGACGATGAACGGCTCATCCACCTATGCCGAGCAGCCTTTCGCGGGCACCGTGGATTTCACCGAGAAATTTGGAACACCGGGCAAGGTCGAATGGGCGATCAACTGGACGCCCTCGCGCGATGGGTTCATCCAATCCTACTGTAACACCGTCCCCACCCCCGAAGGCGGAACCCATGTAGCCGGGTTCTGGGCCGCGATCCTCAAGGGGATCAAGGCGTATGGCGAGTTGATCAACAACAAGAAAGCTGCGCAGATCACCCGCGAAGACCTGATCACCGGCGGCTGCGCGCTGGTGTCGTGCTTTATCCGCGAGCCGGAATTCGTGGGCCAAACCAAAGATCGTCTGGCCACGGTCGAGGCGCAGCGGCTGGTTGAGAATTCGGTCCGCGACCATTTCGATAACTGGCTGGCCGCGGACACGAAATCTGCCGGCGCGATCCTCGACTTTGTGATACTCCGAGCCGAGGAGCGTCTGCGCCGACGAGCCGAGAAAGAGACACAACGTAAATCCGCCACTAAAAAACTTCGTCTTCCCGGCAAGCTGGTGGACTGTAGTAGTTCAACACGCGACGGCACCGAATTATTCATCGTCGAGGGCGACTCGGCCGGTGGCTCGGCCAAAATGGGGCGGGACCGCAAAACGCAAGCCCTGCTGCCCCTGCGCGGCAAAATCCTGAACGTGCTGGGCGCGGCCAGTTCCAAGTTGGGCACCAATGCCGAGATCAACGACCTGACGCAGGCGCTGGGTGTGGGTCTTGGCACCAAGTTCAACGTCGACGACCTGCGCTATGACAAGATCATCATCATGACCGACGCGGATGTGGACGGCGCGCATATCGCGTCCTTGCTGATGACGTTCTTCTTCACCCAGATGCGGCCGATGATCGACGCGGGCCACCTGTATCTGGCCTGCCCGCCTCTGTATCGCCTGACCCAAGGGGCCAAACGTGTCTATTGTCTGGACCAGGCCGAGCGTGACGAATGGCTGGAAAAAGGTTTGGGCGGCAAGGGCAAGATCGACGTGTCGCGCTTCAAGGGTCTGGGCGAAATGGACGCCAAGGACCTGAAAGAGACCACGATGGACCCGGCCTCGCGCAAGCTGATCCGCGTCACGATTGATGAGGACGAACCCGGCGAAACCGGCGATCTGGTAGAGCGCTTGATGGGTAAGAAGCCCGAACTGCGGTTCCAGTATATTCAGGAGAACGCGCGGTTTGTGGAGGAATTGGATGTTTGAGATAGGGTTATTGTGCCATTAACCGCAGCAACTGGCTTTCAGAAATAAACAACGGGCGCTCCGATTTTAGACGCAATTCTTGTGCTTTACGAATCTTGGTGCCTCGGTTTAGCTCTATCCAATCTCTGGAAGCCTCACCTCCGATTATCAAGAAATCAACTTTACCCGAAACACTTCGAGCCATTCGGGCGCCGTAAGCCTCAAGTTGCTTCTCGAAGATTGATCTGGGATTCGCTTTGAAATTTCCCGTCAAAACGAGAACTGCCCCGTCCAAATCTGCTTCGATGCTTTCAAGGCGCGTTTCCTGATAATTCGCAACTCCGGTAGTTTGTGCGATTCCCGTATCGCCGTAGCAATCACCCACTACATGCCCGATGACTTCGCAAAGTTCGTCAGACTCTTCTTCTGAAACAATGCCGTCGGCAATTGCATCTACGGATGAAACAAGGATCTGCTTAACCCCAACCGTATCTAGTAATGATGGGTTTCGATCGATAAACGATACTATTGCTTCCGCTTCGGTCAAAGTGATTTTCCCATCGCACACAATGCCACGGCAAAATCCTAGAAAACGGTTGAGTTGGCTCTTTTCGCAGGATTCTTCGATTTCCTTCATACGTATTTCGACAACCGTGTCGATGGACGAATGATCCAAAAGATCGACTCCAAAATCTTCGATAATATCATTTGCATCGCCATCCGTTACGTGCCGAACGAACTCTTCGCATTCTGCAATCAACGGCTCAATTTCGCCAACCTCTAGGTATCCACTTGCCGCTACGCCCTCAAGAAAACCAGTAAAGTGGCAGAAAAACTTTTTGTCGTTGTTACGTTTGTGAATTCGGCCCAACTCTGGGCCGCCATGTGAATATTTACTCATTGTCAACCTTCGGTACATCTTGAAAAAATATTTTCTACCTATGTTTGCAGTCCTCCTTATGAAAAACAACGCCAAAATAGCAATACTCAACCGTCAAGTGGTCAGTCCTTTCTCGGCATCTGATAGCCGTCTGCCTTCACGCTAGAGCGCATTCGCTAATTTGAAAATTTTATCAGCGATTGAAGGTAGACCAACAACCTCCTTGAACAATGGTCACCCCCCCTTGCCTAACCCGTTGATCCCGTTCACACTTACCCTCAACCCGTCATTCAAGAACGATATTTGAGGTTCCCGAGCGTCCAAGACCCATTTGACCAACTGAATTATCAACGGGAGGACGACATGAAGACATTACCCCTCGGGCTGGCGCTGACCCTGCTGGCCAGCCAAGTGACCGCGCAGCAGAGCCTGACCACCGCATCCCCAATCCCTGACGGGGCAGAGGCCAAGTTCTGCTATTACGCGGGCATGGCCTATTCGATGGATGCGTTTGTGGTGATCTTTGGCGACAACAACGTCACCGCCACCTCGACCACGCGCGAAGAACACCTGCTGCGCTGCGTCAAAAACGACGATGGCAGCATGAGTTGGAAACCCCAAAGCAGCTTTCAGATCAGCCGCTAGCCTCCAATCTCTGGCCCAGCCAGTCGGCGATCTGCCCGGCTGGGCCTTCCCACCCCGGCTCCATGAACAGGAAATGCGCGTGTCCTTCTGCGGGCAGGAAAGTTGCGCGGTCGCCGTAGAGTTTCGCCAGCGCGCGGCAGGTGTTGGGGTTCACGGCCCGGTCTTCGGTCCCTGAAACGATCAGGACGGGGCAGTTGACCTTGTCGATATCCACCTTCATCGCGTGGTGGTCGTCGAACATCCAAAAGAACATCTCGAACATCACCCGCCCGCTTTCCGGGCCAAGCTGATCGAACACCGCGTGCTGCTGCGCTTCGGGCAATTTGTTCAGCGCAAAGGGGGCCATCAGGTCGAAATCGACGCGCATGGGCTGTTTCCAGAACGCCCCGCCCTCCATCAGCGCGCGCGGCACGGCGCGTTCGTCGTCGGTTTCGGGCAACGTCCCCCAGGCCGCGTTCGGGTTGATCAGGACGATGGCACTGGCCAATCCGCGCGACGCCACCTGCTGCGCCACCACCCCGGCGATGGCGTGGCCGAGCAGCACGGGTTTGCTGTCCAGCCCCTGCACGAATGCGGCAATGTCATCGGCGTAGTCCATGACGCTGGTGTCCGTCAGGCCGGGATCGGGCTCGGCCTTGGGGTCCCCGCCATGATAGCGCAGCGCGGGGGTGTGCACCGTCCAGCCGCGCGCGCGGAAGAACCCGGCGTAGTCTTCCATACACCACGGCCCGGCAAAGGCGCCGTGGATCAGAACAATCTCTTTGGTCATGAAAATCTCCCTCACCTCAGCGCAGTATGCGAGGTGAGGGAGCGGGTCCGCAAGCCTGTTACAGCGCGGCTTTGAAGAGCGCGGTCAGGTTGTCTTCGGTCAGTTCAATCGGGTTGCCGCCGCAGGACGGGTCGATGATCGCGCCTTTGACCAGTTCCGGGATCGACGCTTCGGTCACGCCCAGATCGGACAGTTTGCGCGGGATGGCGAAGCTGTCGTTGAACTCCTGCACAAAGGCGCGGAAGCCGTCAAAGCCGCCTTCGATGCCCAGATAGGCCGCGGCCTGCTGGAACCGGTCCGCGATGACGGGCGCGTTGAAGTCCAGCACGGCGGGCATGCAGACCGCGTTGGTGGTGCCGTGATGGGTGTTGAACACCGCGCCAATCGGGTGGCTCATCGCGTGGATCGCGCCGAGGCCCTTTTGGAACGCTGTCGCCCCCATCGCCGCCGCGCTCATCATCTGAGCGCGGGCTTCGATGTCGGTACCGTCGGCATAAGCGCGCGGCAGGTAGTCCTTGACCAGCCGCATCCCCTCCAGCGCGATGCCCTGGGACATGGGATGGTAATGCGGGCTGCTGAACGCCTCGACGCAGTGCGCGAACGCGTCCAGACCGGTGCCTGCGGTGATGAATTTGGGCATCCCCACGGTCAATTCAGGGTCACAGATCACGACCGCAGGCAGAACCTTGGGGTGAAAGATGATCTTCTTGGCATGGGTTTCCGAGTTGGTGATGACGCTGGCGCGCCCCACCTCGGACCCCGTCCCGGCGGTGGTCGGCACGGCGATGATCGGCGCGATTGCATTGGCATCGGCGCGGGTCCACCAGTCGCCGATATCTTCGAAATCCCAAACGGGCCGCGTCTGGCCGCACATGAAGGCAACCATCTTGCCCAGATCCAGCCCCGAGCCACCGCCAAAGGCGATCACCCCGTCATGGCCGCCCGCATTATAGGCGGCAACCCCGGCTTCGAGGTTCTTTTCATTGGGGTTCGGGTCCACGTCGCTGAACAGCCCACGACCCAACCCTGCGGCCTCAAGAATATCCAGCGTGGCCGTGGTGATCGGCAGATCGGCCAACCCTTTGTCGGTCACCAGCAAGGGGCGCTTCATCCCGGCCGCCGCGCAGGCCTCGGGCAATTCCTTGATCCGGCCAGCGCCGAACTTGATCGCGGTCGGATAGGACCAGTTTCCAACAAGGTTCATGATGTCACCTTTTTCAGATGGTAGGATTTGGGACGTGTGAGGTTGTGATAGCCGATGACCGACAATCCGCCTCCGCGCCCGGTATTCTTGCAGCCGGTCCAGCACAGGCCCGGGTCCAGATAATCCGCCCGGTTCATGAACACGGTGCCGGTTTCGATCTGATCGCCCACCCGCGCGGCGCGATCCACATCGCGGGTCCAGAGGCTGGCGGTCAGGCCAAATTCGCTGTCATTCATCAGCGCGATGGCTTCTTCGTCGGACGAGACCTTCATGATGCCCACCACAGGGCCAAAGCTCTCATCCCGCATCACACGCATGTCGTGGGTGACATTGGTCAGAATTTGCGGAGTCAGATAAGCCCCGCCATCATCCTCGGCGAAGGTCTCGATATGGGCGACGGCACCTGCAGCGATCGCCTCAGAAATCTGCGCGCGCACCTCGTCGGCAAAGCGAATATTGGCCATCGGGCCCATCGTCGTCTTGGCGTCCAGCGGGTTGCCCAGCTTATAACCTTTCACGACCTCAACGGCCTTGGCGACGAAGCCATCGTAAAGCCTCTCATGCACATAAATCCGTTCAATCCCGCAGCAGCACTGGCCCGAGTTGAACATAGCCCCATCGATCAGCGTATCGACCGCCGCATCCAGATCGGCATCTTCCATCACATAGCCCGGATCCTTGCCGCCCAGCTCGGTACCAACGCCAGTAAAGGTGCCCGCCGCCGCACGCTCCATCGCCTGCCCGCCCCCGACCGAGCCGGTGAAGTTCACAAAGTCAAACGCCTTGCCCGCGATCAGATCATTGGTCACGTCATGGCTGAGGAACACGTTCTGGAACACGTCCGCAGGCACTCCCGCCGCATGGAAGGCCTGCGCCATACGCTCACCAACCAGCAAGGTCTGCGTGGCGTGTTTCAACACCACTGCGTTGCCCGCTATCAGCGCAGGCGCTACCGTGTTGATCGCCGTCATATAAGGATAGTTCCACGGCGCCACCACAAACACGACCCCATGCGGGATACGCTTGATATAGCGTTTAAAGGTCTCATCCTCACCCACGGCGATATCGGCCAGCGAGTCTGCGGCAATCTCAGCCATATGGCTGGCGCGCTCATTGAACCCGCCAAACTCACCGCCATAGCGCACCGGTCGGCCCATCATATGCGCAAGCTCTGGCACGATCTCATCATTCATCGCGCCCACAGCAGCCACACCTGCCATCACAAGATCAACTCGCTCCTGCAATGGGCGCGCCGCCCATTCCGCCTGCGCCGCACGCGCCCGCGCGGCGGACTCGAAAGCCGCTTCTGCCGACAGCACTCCACGCTCTGCATAAACCGATCCATCAATCGGCGAGACACATTTCAACATCTGCCCCATCTTCACTCCATATCCGAAAGAAACAGGATCACTGCTTCATCTGGCCAAAAATACCTCGGGGAGCGCGAGGGGCTGGCCCCTCGCTTCCACCTCTAAGCCCGCTCAAACCCGCGCGCAATTTCCCAATCGGTCACCACGCGCTCGAACTCTTCAATCTCGACCTCTGCCGCGCGGGCGTAGTGATCGACCACCTCATCCCCCAGGGCCGCGCGCAACATGGCCGACCCATGCAACGCATCCCGCGCCGCACCCAGATTGCCGGGGATCATGCCCGTTTCCCCCTGGTAGACGTCGCCCTGTGTCGGAGGCTGCAATTCCAGCGCTTCCTCGATCCCGGCAATCCCAGCAGCCAGCATCCCCGCCATCGCCAGATAGGGGTTCATATCGGACCCAGGTATACGGCACTCCACCCGCACCGCCTTGGTTCCATCGCCGCAAAGACGGAACCCCGCCGTGCGATTGTCCACCGACCAGATGATCCGCGTCGGCGCAAAAGTACCCTTCATGAACCGCTTATAGCTGTTGATATAGGGGGCCATGAAATAGGTGTAATCAGCGGCGTATTTCAGCAAACCCGCCATATAGCTTTTCATGATACCCGACATGCCCAGTGGATCTTTTTCATCGAAAAAGGCTGGCACTCCATCCGCCCAAAGCGACTGATGCACGTGGGACGAGCTACCGACTTTCTCATGATGCCATTTCGGCAGGAATGTCGCGGCATGGCCATGCTGCCACGCGATCTCTTTCACCGCGTTCTTGGCAATCGAGTGATACTCGGCCGTATCCATCGCGGGGGCGTATTTGATGTTCAGCTCTTCCTGCCCGGTCTCAGCCTCACCTTTCGAGTTCTCGACCGGTATTCCCGCGTTCCACAGATGGTTACGGATCGGGCGCATCACATGTTCTTCCTTGGTGGTCTGCAGGATGTGATAGTCTTCGTTATATCCCGAGATCGGCTCCAGATCGCGAAACCCTTCCTTGCGGATCTGGTCAAAGCTCTTCTCGAACAGGAAAAACTCCAGCTCGGTGGCGCACATGGCGTCATAGCCCATGGCCTTAAGCCGGTTCACCTGCTTTTTCAGAATGGACCGAGGCGCGTGGGGCACTTCCTCATGCGTATGGTGATCCAGCACGTCACACATCACCATGGCCGTTCCTTCAAGCCACGGAACCGGGCGCAGAGTGCTCAGGTCGGGCTTCATCACATAATCGCCGTAGCCGCGCTCCCAACTGGTTGCGGCATAGCCATCGGGCGTCGCCATCTCAAGATCGGTTGCCAGCAGGTAGTTGCAGCAATGGGTTTCTTCCCACGCACCGGCCACGAAATGCCCCGCGTGGAACCGCTTGCCCATCAGACGCCCCTGCATGTCGACCATGCAGACCAGCACGGTATCGACCTCACCGGCTTCGACCTTGGTTTTCAGGTCGTTCAAACGTGCTTCATTGCCCATCCCGTTCATCCTTTGTCACTTTCCGGGACTGTTGTCCCAAGCTCTTGCCCTCGGCCTTAGTCCTCGACCGTTTCGTTATCCATTTCCATCACCAGACGTGTCTCCAGCACCTGCCCGCTTTGGTAGAGGATCGGATAGGCGATGGCGGCGATATGCCCGTGCAGGTCGCGCATGGCGCGCAACGTCTCAAGATGCAGATCGCTTGAGGCAAAGCTTTCGGTCTGCCCCCTCTCAAGCCGCTTCAAATGCGCCTTTCGGCTGTTCCGCGACAGGCGCTTAACCTCGGCCTTGTCCAGCACCAGACGGCGGGCGCAATCCATGTCATCCACCAGCAGCACATGACGAGCCAGTGAGAAACTGGCCAGCACCGCCGCGTGCAAATCCTTGAGTTCCTTCCAGCCCTGTGCCGAAAAATCGGTGCGTTCGGTGTGTTTGATCTGCGCGGTTCGGGTCATGCGGTTCGACACCACGTCTCCCGCCGCCTCAAGCCGGATCGCGTATTCGACCAGGCCGCGCGCGGCCTTGATCTGCGCTTTGTTCATGTTCTGGCGCGGCAGTCGGGCAACAAAGCGTCGGATTTCGGTCAGCTGCGCGTTCACCCTCTCATCCTGCTGCCACAGGGCCGAGATCGCATCGCTGTCATCCTGCTCATAGATATCCAGAACCGGGCGGAACATGCGCTCAACCTGTGTGACCATCTGCAACAGCTCATGCCGGACCGAGGACATCGCAACATTCGCCCCCGAAACGCTGGGATCGTTCAGTGGGCTAAGCGCGTCCGAGAAGTGGTCCATCGCGTGCGCCTTAACCTCGGGCTCGGGCAGCAGCAGCGCCATCGGTCGCTCCATCCAGTTCACGAACCCTGTGGCCAGCACAAAAACGGCGAGGTTGAATCCGATATGAGCCAGGATCAACGACTGCCCTGCCCCCGCGACCATCAACGTCTGATGCGTGCCGGTCACGTTGACCACGATCAGCATCACCAGCGCCGCGCTGCCGCGTAGCAGAAGGTTGGCCAGTGGAATACGACGCGCGGAAACGGTCAGGTCACGGGTCAGCCAGATCGGAATAAAGGCCGAGCCCAGATTGGCCCCAAGAACCAGCGACAGCCCGGCAGCAAAAGGGATGGCTCCGATCTGAACCAGTGTCACGCACATCAGGATCGTCGCAACCGAACTGTGCATGACAAAGGCCAGTACCGCGCCCACGATAAAGGCGCTGAAATAGTCGCTTTCCAGATAGCCCGCGATGGCGGGCAAAAAGGCGCTCTCGCGGATCGGGTCAACCGCATCGCGCAAGAACTGCAATGAAACCAGAATGAACGCGATGCCCAGAACAATGCGCCCGATCAGCCGCACATTGGCGCGGTCGGACTTGAGGTACAGCCACCCGCCCAGCGCCAGCAGCACGGGCTGCAGCCAGCCCAGATCATAAGACAAAACCTGAATGACAAGCGCTGCGCCCAGATCCGCGCCCAGCACCCCTGCCAATGCAAGGCCAAAGCTGACCATGCCTGCCGCGGCAAAACCGGTCAGCAAAACTGTAACCGCAGCCGAGCTTTGCAGGATCGTTGCCAGAACCATTCCGGCCCCACCGGCAACAAAAGTGTTCGAGTGACGCGTCAGCAGCGACTGGAACAATGCGCCAAAACGTCTTTCGATGCCCGTACGGACCAGCCGCACCGCAAATAGCAGCAACATGGTCGCCGCAAAAATCTCGATCAGGAACCCAGCTATCGCCATTGGCCTATACCCTCCTCGCCCGGTTCACGCCAAAGCGCGACCAGCGTGTTCTTGTCTGTATCAGAGGCAAGCCTAGCATCGGAGGTCGGGGGTCCAGAGGTCCAATACCGGCACGCGACCGAGGCCGCGCGCCGAAATTGTATGGAATTTAGCCGTAGCGATAAGGCCGTCCGGCCTTGAGCATGTCGGCGTTATACTGCTTGAATATCTCGACAACCTTGGCCTTGGTTTCGGATTCAGCCGCGATCTCATCCCAGAAGGCAACGGCGGCCTCTTCGACCTGCGCCCATTCTTCATCGGGGATCGTGGTCAGCTGCATCTTGTCGCCATTGACACGCAGGCTGGCCTCGCCGCCCCAATACCACCACTGACGATAGTAGTGCGACTGATCACAGCAAACGCGGAACAAGGTCTGCAGGTCTTCGGGCAGTTCGTTCCAGCGGTCCATATTGGCAAAGAACGACCCGGCCCATGCGCCCGAGATATTGTTAGTCAGGAAATAGTTGGTCACATCGGCCCAACCCACGGTGTAGTCCTCGGTGATGCCCGACCACGCGATGCCGTCCAACTCGCCGGTTTGCACCGCGACCTCGATATCTTCCCACGGCAGAGTAACTGGCACAACACCGAACTGCGACAGGAAGCGGCCCGCTGTCGGGAAGGTGAAGACGCGCTTGCCCTGCAGGTCGGCCAGGCTGTTGATCGGATCTTTGGTGGCAAAGTGGCACGGATCCCAAGCACCCGCGCTGATGTGCTTGACGCCGACCTTTGAGTATTCCTCATCCCAGATCTCGTTCAGACCGTACTGGTTGAACAGCACTGGAACGTCCAGCGAGTAGCGCGAGGCAAATGGGAAATAGCCGCCGAACACGGTCACATCGGTGGGTGATGCCATCGAGTCGTCATCCGACTGAACCGCATCAATCGTGCCCTTCTGCATGGCGCGGAACAGTTCTCCGGTGGGAACCAGCTGATCAGCATAGAACAGCTCGATCTGCATCCGGTCACCAGCGATCTTGTTGAACATCTCGATCGCGGGGTCGATCACGTGAGCAGCCAGCGCAGGACCGGCATAGGTCTGCATCCGCCATGTGATCGTGCTTTGCGCCAATGCCGGCGCGGCCAGAGGTGCAGCGGCAACGCCGACCCCGGCTGTTTTCAGAAACTTACGTCTTGTTGTCATGTCATTTCCTCTCTGTTGCAGGTTTGCGTGCCTCTTGAGCGGGCATTCTTGTTAATTTCCGTAGACATATCCGGGCAGCCACAGGGCCAGTTCCGGGAAGATCATGATGATTGTCAGCGCCAGCACCATCACCGCCACGAACGGGAAGATCGAGCGATAGATGTCGCGCAGCGTGATCTCGGGCGGGGCCATCGCGCGCATCAGGAACAGGTTATAGCCGAAGGGCGGCGTCATATAGGCGATCTGGGTGGTGATCGTATAAAGCACCCCGTACCAGATCAGGTCAAATCCGAGCACGCCCACCAAAGGCACATAAAGCGGCGCCACGATGACCAGCATTGCTGTGTCGTCCAGAAACGTACCCATCACGATAAAGCTGAGCTGCATCAGGATCAGGATCACCCAGGGCGACAAGCCCAGTTGATCGGTGAACAGGTTGTCGATGGCTTTCACCGCACCCAGCCCGTCGAACACCGCGCCAAAGCCAAGAGCCGCAAGGATGATCCACATAAACATGCACGAAATCGCCAGCGTCTGCTTGGTGCAATCCTCGAAAATCTTCCACGTCATGCGCCGTTTCAGCACCGACACGACCAGCGCCGTCAGCGCCCCGATGGCCGAGCTTTCCACCAGCGAGGTCCAGCCATTCACGAAGGGCACCATCATGGCCGCAAAGATAATCAGTGGCAGCGCACCCGCGCCCAGCAGCCGAAGCTTTTCCGCGCGCGGCACCTCATGGGCGTCTTTCATCGCGGGGCCAAGCTCGGGCTGAATGCGGCAACGAATCCAGATATAGAGGATGAACATACCCGCCATAAGCAGGCCCGGCACGATCCCCGCCAGCCAAAGCTGCCCCACCGGCTGTCGTGCGATCATCGCATAGAGCACCAGCACGACCGAGGGCGGCACTAGAATGCCCAGACTGGACCCGGCCTGAATGACCCCCGTGACCATCGTCTTGTCATAACCCCGCCGCAGCAGTTCGGGCAGCGCAATGGTCGCGCCAATGGCCATGCCCGCGACGCTCAGCCCGTTCATGGCCGATACCAGCACCATCAGGCCAATCGTGCCAATGGCAAGCCCGCCATTCACAGGCCCCATCCAGACATGGAACATCCGGTACAGGTCATCGGCCAGACGGCTTTCCGACAACACATACCCCATGAAAATAAACATTGGCAGCGTCAGCAGCGGATACCATTTCATCAACTTCATCGCGGCCGAAAAGGTGATGTCCTGCCCGCCTGTGCCCCACAGGGTCAGCGCCGCGATCGTGGCGACCGCTCCGATCGCGCCAAACACGCGCTGACCTGTGAACAGCATCAGCATCATCGACGCGAACATGAAAATGGCGATATATTCCTGGCTCATGCCCGAGCGACCCCGATTTCCTGCCCGTTGATCCGGGCTATGTCTTTGAAGAATTCCGAAATTGCCTGCAGCAGCATCAGGAAGAAGCCCAGCACCATGATCGCCTTGATCGGCCAGATGTAAGGCCGCCATGCGGTGGACGAGCGTTCCAGCCGCCCGATCTCTTCACTGCCGGTCAACAGACCAGTGAAGTACGAGATCGGAGAATCCCCCCAATATCCAAGGCTGTAAGCAGTGGACCCCAGCCCGCCGTAAAACAGCACGCCCAGATACAGGATCAAGAGCAGAACGGTGAAAGCGTCGAACCACGCTTTTTTCGTGTGACTCCAGTTGTGATAGAACAGGTCCATCCGCACATTCGAGCCCAGCTGGATCGAATACGGCCCACCCATGATGTAATAGGTCACCATGGCAAACTGCGCCATTTCCAAGGTCCATAGCGATGGCAGGAAGAAGGTTTTCGAGATCGACGACCACAGCAGGATGCCCATCATAACGAACAGACCCCACATCATCACCCGTCCGACCCTGTAATTGATCGCGTCAACAACACGGACATATACGCGCATGGCCCGGATCATTCTGCCGCCCTTTCTTCAAACCCCGAAAGGGTTCGCGATATCCAAGGAACAAGGCAGCCCGCCATCGCATTTTGTTGCTCGGGCGTGCGGATCAGATCGTTTCGAACCTCGATCATCACGTTCAGCAAACCATTCGGCAAAGCCTGCGCATCCAGAGTGTGTGCAACACCATCGGCGGCCGAGTATGGCTCGTTCAACATGGTAACATAGGGGTTTTCAACCGCTTTATGCGCCATCATCGCTGCTGCAAACCGGTCATCGGCGCCGTGCAGGATGCCCAGTTCGACCTGTCGGCGCTTGCCCAAATAGACCGGAGTGAAACTGTGGACCGTCACCATCAGCTCAAGCGTTCCCCGGTGCTGCAGGATCAGCTTGGAGAGGGCTTGGCGAAACGGTTCGTAGACGCCCTCAATCCGCGCCTGCCGTTGATCCTGCGTCATCCGAGTATTTGCGGGTATGTCGATATCTTCACTGCGCGACGGCATAGCGCCTTTTGCCTCGGGCGGCCGGTTGCAGTCATAAACCAACCGCGACACACCACCATGTACCAGCGGTGCCGCCATTTGCACCGACATCCGCTTGGCCACCGCCAAAGCTCCGGGATCCCATGCGATGTGGCTTTCACGTGCCTCAGCACTTAGCCCCATATCCCCCAGAAACGCCGGGATCCGGTTCGACGCGTGCTCGCAGACAAGAACGACCTTTGGCGCACCGTCTGCCATATCCGTGTGAACGACTGTTCCGAAATCCAACCTACTGCCCTGCGATTCCCAAAATCCTCATTGCGGAAAAATTTCCACACAGTCCGATCACCTGTCAATAATTTTCCTGTATAATTTTCTCCACACTTGATCTTGATGAAAAATTATTCACATTATGCCTTTGTCGCATACAGGAGGATCGTTCAGTGCGGGTGACGGACAGGCTGCTGGCCCATCGGGACAAGATGACGCCTTCGGAACGGCAACTGGTCAGTGTTCTGCTGGATGACTATCCAATGGCCGGGCTGGGCAGCATCACCGAATTGGCCAGCACCGCCTCGGTTTCGACCACCACAGTTGCGCGGATGTTGCAAAAGACCGGGTTTGACGGCTATCCGCAATTTCAGGCCGCCCTGCGGGGCGAAGTGAAAGAGATGATCTCGGGCCCCATAGCAAAGCGCGACGTCTGGCAAAACGACTTGCCCGAGGAACACATCCTAAACCGCTACTCCCAGCAATCCCTCGCCAATCAAAAGCGCACGATTGATGAGGTTGACCCGGAAGAATTCGACAGTTTTTGCAACCTGTTATCTGATCCCGATCGGCGCATTTTCATCACTGGGGGGCGCATCACGGGTACAATGGCGCAGTACCTTTACCTGCATTTGCAAATGATCCGCCCCGACGTCCGAATGCTACCGGTGGCTGCGTCGTGGACCCATGATCTGCTGGATGTACGCAAAGATGATGTCCTGATCGCGCTGGACGTGCGACGGTACGAAAACTCGACCATGCTTATCGGGCAGCTCTGTCAGGAACGCGGGGCCGAGATTGTGCTGTTCACAGACCAGTGGCGTTCTCCCATTCACCGGCTGGCCAAACATACCTTTGCCGCACGGATCGCGGTGCCGTCCGCTTGGGATTCGATGGCGTCGATCCTGACACTGATGGAATGCGCCATCGCCGAGGTTCAGGAACGCCTTTGGGACTCAGTCAAGAACCGCACCGACGAGCTTGAGGCCGCCTTTGACCGCACCAAGCTGTTCCGTAAATTCGGCCAAAGCTCGGGTTCTTAACATCTGAAATTGCTATAATTTACAACTGCCCGTGATCAGTGTTGCCACTTCGGGGCCGCGCGTTCACTTTATGGGCATGAGCTTTGTCGCCGATAACCAACTGCCGCTGCTGATCCTGTTCTTTCTGGTCGGACTCGTGGGCACCGGGTTTCTGTTCCGCAAACCTGCGGGGCATCGGGCGTGGAAACTGGCCGATCTGGTCTGGGTCGTGTTGGGCGGTATCGGTGCATTGGTTGCCGTTTTGGCCGGTCTTTACACCGCCGACAGTTCTCGGCTGGACCGGCAGATCGACGTAGCCTATGCCGCTACACTGGCCTTTGACCGGGACGCTGCCCGCTTTCGCCTGCGGTTTTGCGACCCGGCCTATGATGATGACATTGGCGTTCTGTGCGAAAAGGTGGAGTTCCTATCGGCCTCAACCGCCAGCAACGCTGACCTGCCCCTGTTTATCGCCGTGACCAACGAAGTCGCGCCGCTGCAAGGGTTGCACTTCCTATTCGGAGGTCAGGCAAAAGACGATATGGACGACGCACGCGCGATGGCCGCAAAGGCCAACGCTTTCGACATTGACCAGTTTCTTGTCTTTACGACCGTTGACGACAAGACCCAGATTGCCATCGACAATATGCGCCGCAAGGTGCCTGCGATTGCCGGTGACTATCTGATCCTTGCCCGAAGCTATGAGGATCTGATTGCGCAAGTCGGGAAGTTGAAAGACGAATGGGAATACCTGCAGGCCAACGCACATATCCTGGTGCTGCAGATTATCGCTTTGTGCCTTGTCAGCTTCGCCGCCCCGTTCCGATTGGGCAAGTCGATCGTAGAATTGCGCACTGCCTTCAGCGCCGATACGCCCGCGCCAGTTTTGCAGGATCTGCCCCAAGAAAATACCGCAACAGAGTCCACAGATTCCGCGCACCTCGGCGCATCCACCCCGCCTTCTGGTATCGATCCGCGCTCGTAAACGCACGAGAAGGCAACAACGCGACGCCCCGCACCTTGCGCATGAGTGCAACGTCTTCCATGAGGGGTTGATCCGGGAACCCTCCGGCCTGTTCATAAGTCCGTCGCGGGATCAGCAACCCCTGATCCCCATAGGGTAACCCCAACACCCGGCTACGCAGATTGGCCCACCCAGCAACCCAACCGGGCGCAAATCCAGCAGCGCGAAACGCCAGTCGGAAAACCGCTGGCTTGCCTGATCGAAAGTGGTCGCCGACAGCTTTGGTCCAACCATCCTCGAGAACCGTGTCGGCATGCAAAACCAACAGCCACTCGCCTCTCGCCTGTTTGCACCCGCGACGCAACTGCCCGCCACGCGACGGGGCGCCGGTGACGATCTCGGCCCCGGCCTCATCTGCAATCTCCAGAGTTTGGTCGGTGGATCCGCCGTCCGTAACGATCAATTCGCGGATCAGCCCGGTGTGCAGTCCTTCCATCAATGCCTGAAGGGTCGCAGGCAAGGTCTCGGCCGCGTTCAAAGTCGGAATGACAATCGAGATCGGTGCTGGCACGTGGATTACCCTCTGGTCTTGTCGGCGCGAACTCCTATATCACGGGACCGAGGGAAAGCACGAGGATACCCCCATGCCCAATCGCCGCATCCTGCGCCTAAGCGGCGCAGACACTGACAGTTTTCTGCAAGGGCTGGTGACAAATGACATCGGCGGGCTTCAGGATGGTCTGGTCTATGCTGCGCTTTTGACTCCGCAAGGCAAGTATCTTGCCGATTTCTTCCTCAAACGCGAGGACGATGCTGTTCTGCTGGATGTGGCCGAGATTTTGGCCGAAGGGCTGGTCAAACGTTTTGGGATGTACAAGCTGCGTGCAGACGTCACCATCGAGGAAAGTGGGCTGAACCTGCAGCGAGGCACCGGCCTGGCACCACAAGGTGCCTTACCTGACCCGCGTCACGTTGACATGGGCTGGCGGGACTACACCGCAGCTCCCGAAAGTGATGACGGCTCCGATTGGGATAACATCCGCGTTCGCCATTGCATCCCGGAAACAGGCATCGAACTGACCCCAGAAAGCTATATTCTTGAATCCGGGTTCGAACCGCTGAACGGTGTCGATTTCAAGAAAGGCTGCTATGTCGGGCAAGAGGTTACAGCTCGGATGAAGCACAAAACCGAGCTGCGCAAAGGACTGCGCCGCGTGACGGTAGATGGAAGCGCCCCGGTCGGGACTGAGATCTTTGCAAACGGCAAGCCAGTGGGAACCTTGTTCACCCAATCTAGCGGCGCGGGTATTGCCTATCTGCGACTGGATCGCGCCACAGGGGATATGCAGGCCGATCTGGCCAACGTTCGTCTAAGCGATTGAATTGTTGCGCAAGCGGCACGGCTGAACTGCGGCACAGCGCGTATAGATTGCACCCCCTACCCTGGCCCTGTCACAATACAACCGGGTCAAAAGACGGGTGCGGGCATGTTCAAACTATATAGGGCAATCTGGCGTGCCAGTGCCGGGCGGCAGATCATCCTTATCATTCTTTCGATCGCCGTGGCCGCTTTGGCGGCTGCGCCGCTTGAATTTCAGCGCGACATTATCAATCACCTTACAACCGACGATGTGAAGGCCGACCGCCTGTTGTGGCTAGGGGCCGGTATGATGGCGGTCATTCTTCTAAGCCTCGGCCTGAAATGGGTTCTGGGTTATCGCGCCGGAACACTGGGCGAAGACATGATCCGCCTGATCCGCCAACGGCTGTTGTTGCGTTCGGCCGATCTGAATGAAACCGGCGAAGATGTGCGCAAGGGCACCATGACCACCGCCATTTCCGCCGAGGCCGAAGAGCTTGGCAAATTCGCAGGTGGTGCCTTTTCTGACCCCGTCGTGCAGATCGGGACGTTGATCAGCGTGATCGGCTATATCTCATCGACTCAACCGGGACTGGGGCTGATCGCGTTCTCGATGATCGTTCCGCAGATCGTCATCGTGCTGGTTTCACAGCGCAAAGTGAACGTCTTTGTCGCCGAACGCGTCCGCATCCTGCGCAATGCAACCGACCGACTGACCACTGAGCAGATCGAGGAAACCTCGCGCGAGATCGAGACTGAATTCGATTCAATCTATGAAACTCGGCGCAAAATGTTCATCTGGAAACTATCCGCCAAATTCCTGCTGAGCGTCATCAATGGCGCAGGTACTGTTGGCATATTGATGCTGGGTGGCTGGCTGGTCCTAGAAGGCCGCACAGATGTTGGCACTGTGGTCGCTGCGACAAGCGGGTTGGCCCGGATACAGGGACCGACCGCGTTTCTGATCGCCTTCTACCGACAGGTCAGCGCCAACCGCATCAAGTATGAGCTGATGTTGGAACTGTTCGGCCCCAACCCCGAGCAATACCGCCGCATCAAGCGCCGCACATAAAAAAGGCCGCGTATCGCTTCTGACGCGGCCTCTTGGTGATTTCAACGCGGATCAGGCGCGTTCGGAATATTCCATGGTCTCAGTGTTCACCACGATCATCTCATCCTGACCAACAAATGGGGGAACCATGACCTTGATGCCATTGTCCAGAATGGCCGGCTTGAACGAGTTCGCCGCGGTCTGACCTTTTACGACCGGTTCGGTTTCAACGATCTTGCAGGTCACCTTTTGGGGCAACGAGGCGTTCAGCGCCTCGGATTCGTAGAACTCGACAACAATTGTCATGCCGTCCTGCAGAAAAGGGCGACGCTCACCCAACAGGTCCGATGGCAGTTCGATCTGCTCATAGGTCTCGGAGTCCATGAACACCAGCATCCCGTCGGATTCGTAGAGAAACTGCTGATCCTTCTGTTCCAGCCGCACCCGTTCCACCTTGTCCGCCGAGCGGAACCGTTCGTTCAGTTTCGACCCGTTGCGCAGGTTGCGCAGTTCGACCTGAGCAAAAGCGCCGCCTTTTCCGGGCTTTACGTGATCAACTTTGACAGCGGCCCAAAGACCGTCATTATGCTCAAGCACATTGCCGGGGCGAATTTCGTTCCCATTTATCTTGGGCATGACATAAATCCTTCACAAACGGTTGATGCGTCAGTTGCGCTCCCTATATCTGGCGGGACAACACGTGGCAAGACAACGAAACCTTGTGTTGCAGGGGCAGCGAGCTATGCAGATGACGCAACGCAACTATGCATTTTAGCTGTATCCGAATCACACTTTATCGGTCATAAGGACCGTCACGCCGAAAATGCAAGAGCAAGAACAACAAGGAAGACGAGATGAGAGATTTCGTTGACGGCACCGCCTTTAACAACGAACAAGGCAACCGTGCGCGCAAACTTTTTGCAGCCGTTGTGTTGGCTGCGCTGGATGATGCTATTGCCGATGACAAGAAATATGGCAATGGCCCCGAACAAATTGCCCGCTGGGCACGTTCGCGCGACGGTCGCGAAGTGCTGTCCTGCGCCGGTATCGACCCGAACGAACGGGTTGTGAGCGGACTGATGGATTTCGTTGGTCGCGGTGTGCGTACTTCGGTTGCACTGTCGCGTGAAGAAAGCGAACGCCGTAACGCTGCTCAGCAGGCCGAAGCCGCCTGACCTAAGCCGCTGTTTCCAAGAAAAAGCGCGCTCGTGCATTGCAGAGCGCGCTTTTCTTTTGGACAGTGGCTATCTCAGAAAAACATCAGCCATTGCCGCGCGACCCATATTTCCGCCCCAAGCAGCACCCCAAAGAACATCTTGGTCGAAGCGTCTAACCCGCGCCGCCAGAGTATCACGTAGGAAGCCGCACACGCCGTGATCGAGACGGGAACAACCCATTGCGCATGATGGGCACTGTCCCAATAGCTGACCGGGCTGTGAAAGACCCAGTTGCTTATCGGCCAAAACTGCGGCCGCCCATCCCCGGCATGCAATACGAAGTCGGTTATCAAATGCAGTAACCCGGCCGAGGCCCCAAGGACCACAGGCCGCGCGCCCACCCACAGCGCCACGACTAGAGCCAAACCCCAAACCAGAAACGAATTGTCGATGGCGAACACTGTTTGCCATGCATCGGAATAGTACAGTTGCCCGAAGACCACCTGCTCGGGGATACCCAAAATGAACAGCGACACACCAGCCATCAGGTAAAGGGACAGATCCGGCAAAACTGATCCGATCAACACTGCGCGCAGAATGCGCCCTTGCGGCGGGCGGGCAAAGACTGCGGCTCCGATCAAAAGATGGGCGGGTGTGTTCATCCGGTCTTTTCCTCTGCCGTCAAATCGGGTCATGTGCCCGACAGGTTATAGGAGATCAATCATGGTTCGCGCCATCATGATTCAAGGCACTGGCAGCAATGTGGGCAAATCGGTTCTCGTGGCCGGCCTGGCACGCGCTTATTCACGGCGTGGACTTAGGGTGGCTCCGTTCAAGCCGCAGAACATGTCGAACAACGCAGCCGTAACCGAAAACGGAGGTGAGATCGGGCGTGCGCAGGCGCTGCAGGCGTGGGCTGCGAACAGGCCAACTCACACCGACATGAACCCGATCCTGCTGAAGCCCGAGACCGATACAGGTGCTCAAATCATCGTTCAGGGTCAAAGGGCGGGCACGATGAAGGCGGGTGACTACCGCAAGGACAAATCCAAGCTGTTGAGCGCCGCGCTGGAAAGCTTTGACCGTCTGTGCGGTGATGCCGATCTGGTTCTTGTCGAAGGCGCAGGCAGTCCGGCCGAAACCAACCTGCGCAAGGGTGATATTGCCAATATGGGATTTGCTTGCGCCGCAGGCGTACCTGTAGTGCTGGTCGGCGACATTCACCGCGGCGGCGTGATCGCGCAGATTGTGGGTACACAGGCTGTGCTGGATGCCGGTGACCTTACGATGATCAAGGGCTTTGCAGTGAACCGATTCAAGGGCGATGTGTCCCTGTTCGACGAGGGGCGCGATGACATCGCCGCACGCACCGGTTGGCCATGCCTGGGCGTCGTGCCGTGGTTCCAAGACGCTTGGAAGCTGCCCGCCGAAGACATGATGGACATCCGCTCTCACACCGGTGGGGCATGCAAAGTTGTCGTCCCGCAACTAGAACGCATGGCAAACTTCGACGATCTGGACCCGCTGTCTGCCGAGCCCGGCGTCACGGTAGAGGTCATTCCATCCGGACGCCCCCTACCCGGTGACGCAAACCTCGTGCTTTTGCCCGGCAGCAAATCCACCATCGGTGATCTAACCTATTTCCGCGCACAGGGTTGGGACGTTGACCTTTATGCCCATGTACGGCGCGGAGGGCATGTGCTGGGTCTGTGCGGCGGCTACCAGATGCTTGGCAAGACCATCTCTGACCCCGAGGGCGTGGATGGGCGGCCCGGTACTGTCGAAGGTTTGGGTCTTTTGAATGTTGAGACCGTCATGGTCGGCCAGAAAAAAGTGACACTCCGAACGGCGCGCGCCCTACCGGGACACGAGCCGGTAACTGGATACGAAATCCACATGGGTCGCACGGATGGCCCCGATTGCGCGCGCGCCTGGCTCGAGGTTGCAGGCCGCGCCGAAGGTGCCACTGATACAACCGGGCGCATCCGCGGTAGCTACTTGCACGGCATATTCTCATCGGATGCGTTCCGCGCGCGGTATTTGTCGGAACTAGGCGTAACTTCTGATCTGTCCTATGAGGACGGAGTCGACAAGACATTGGACGCAATGGCCAATCATTTGGAACAGAACATGGACCTGGACCGACTGCTTTCGCTGGCCGAAACACCACGCAGGGCGTAAGCGTTAGTCGGGCTTGTGTTCCGCCAGCGCGCGGTAGATTTCGCGCCGCACCAGTTTGCGAACGTTGCGCGTGATCCGCTCACCCAATACGCCCTGCAGTTCTTCGCGAACCACCTGTGCGATCAAGTCCCGTAATGCGTCTTCATCCAGCGGTGTACGCTCCGATTTAACGTCTTGTGCCGGGTCAGCCTGCGCCGTCACCTTCGGATCGCGGATGAAAGTGGCTTTGGTTTCCGAGACGAGCGGTGCGTCTGCTTCGTCTTCGTCAGCCTCGGCCTGCCAACTCAACGACTGGGTCAAGGTCCCAGCATAGGCATCTTGACCTTCACCGTCGGGTTCCCACTGATCCTCTGTCTTGGCGATCGCCGCCTCCAGCGCTTCGATCTTCGAGCTCAGGCTTTCAACAGGATCGTTTACGCGTTCTATTGGCTCTTCAATGCGTGGCTCGTTTTCTTTCACTGCGTCGGACGCCCGCAGAACCATGGGCTTCACAGAGACCTCTGCCGCATAGCCTGATACGTTCGCATCAGACGGAGTTTCCTTATCGCCTTGGGATTCGCTTACGCGTAAGGAATCGGTCAGAACCAACCGGCCAGGCTTACGCGCACGAGTGGATTGCATGATATCCGGGATTTTGCGGCCTTCTTCGCTTACCAACCGCTTAATAGAGGACAGGACGTCCTCTACATTCCCGTTTGCGACATTGTCCGACATTCTTGAATACCACTCTTTCCTCAGGATTGAGTGTAGCCAAACACTTTCAACCTCACAACAGATAGTCGCGGCGTTTAATCACGCCGCAATGCTTTGAGGACGCGATCCAGATCCTTGCTCTGCCTGCTAACCTGAGCTGGGGCTTTCTTCACCAGATTGTAGTAAAGCGTCGGATCATAAATCTGCACCGCAAGACCCAGGCGTTCAGCGGTAAGCAAGCCTTGCGCTTGCAGCAGCTGGTATGCCGCCCGCGACCGTTCAGTGCGCGAAGCAACTTCGTTCAACTGCGCATCCAGCAGATCCTGCTGCGCATTGAGCACGTCCAGCGTGGTCCGTGCACCCAATGTTGCTTCTTCGCGGATGCCATCAAAGGCAACTTGCGAGGCCCGAACCTGTTCTGTCGAGGCCCGGAGACTAGCCGCTGCGGCCTGAAAGTTGGCATAAGATGCCGAAACACCCTGAGTGATGTCCTTTTGGACGTTTAGCAAGTTGGCGCGGGATGCATCACGTGTCGCCATAGCGCGACGAACCTGAGCGGCCAACGCACCGCCGGCGTAAATAGGTTGGTTGAAGTTCAACGCGATCGTTGCATCTTCGAGGTCATCATCATTGTCAAAGCTCTCGGTAATACCTGCATCGGCGTTCAGCGACACGTTCGGACCCAAATTGGCCCTTTGCTGCTGAACCAGCAGATCAAAAGCGCGCACTTCGTGCTGCGATGACAGGATCGCCGGGTGGTTGCGTTGCGCAAAAGCAATGGCCTCAGATTCTGAATTGGGAAGGCTCGGCAAACTGGGCTGACCCGCCGTAGCGCCGGGGGCTTTACCAACAGCGTTTACATATTCGGCCTGCGCGGTGCTGAGGTTACCGCGCGCGACCGCCAGTTCTGCTTGTGCACTGGCAAGCTGTGCTTCGGACAGCGCCACGTCAGTACGAGTTACTTCACCAACGTCAAATCGGTCCTGCGACGCACGCAGCTCTTCGGCCGAGACTTCGACATCGTTTAACTGAATTTGAACGGTCTCTTCTTGAAGAACCACATCCAGATAAGCGTTCACAGCCCGGAACAAAACGGCTTGTTCGATATCAATCAGGTTTTGACGCGTGGACAGAACGATTTCCTGCGCAGACTGTTTGCCCAGCACCGAAAACCCACCATCATAGATCAATTGGCTCAACGTCAGGCCGGTAAAGAAGTTAGTCGGTTCCTGACGGTTCACAACGTCATCAACAGTCGAGCGAGTGTAGTCTTGACTGATTTGCACGGTCCAGTTGATGATCGGCCGCAAAGCTGCCAGCGCAATCGCAACGTCTTCGTCAGCAGCACGCAGTAAAGCCCGGTTCTGCTCGAGCAAGCCGCTCGTATTATATGCCCCGATGAATGCATCCGTCAGATTATCCGCCCAAGCGAACCGCCCGGGGAAAACACTAAGCGCAATTCCGGCCGTCAGCGCCATCGCCTTGACCAGTTTACCTCCCGCCTTGGAACTCATCACGAAATCCTCTCAAATCAAAAATTACGCTGCCCTGTCGACAGTTTGCGCGTTTGTATTCAACTAATCAAGGCGACAGAAAAAACTATCACGGATTTATAGCGAAAATACACTTTCTGTGGAAAATGCTGCCAAAACCGGTGCATTGGCGTTGAACGCATGACGCCAGGTCACACGGCCATTCGACTTATGGCCGATCCGAACGGTGCCCAGTGCACCTTCCATGAACACGCACGCAATTCGACCGTGGTCTTTCAACTGATCAATCAGCCTGTCCGGAATCTGCTCGACCCCTCCTTGCACCATGATCACGTCGTATGGCCCATGCTCGGTCGCGCCTTGCTCGAGCGGCCCGACATGGACGATGGCATTGTCGGCGTCTGCATCCATAAGAATGGTCTGAGCCTCTGCTGCCAGATCTTCGTCGTCTTCCACGGCCACGACCAATTCGGCCATCCGCGCTGCAATTGCTGTCGAATACCCCATGGCCGGAGCAATATCCAACACGGCTTCATCATTAGAAATATTCAACACGTCCAGAATCTTAGCCAGAGTTCTGGGTTCAAGCATACAGCGACCGTTCCCCAGGTCGATCAGCTCCTCGACATACGCCGCCTCGCGCTGCGAATCCGGGACAAAATTCTCGCGCCGGACGGTAAGCATCGCGTCGATGATAGGAAATTTCGTGACATCAGAGGGTCGGATTTGCGTGTCAACCATTGTACGGCGACGGGCTGCGAAATCTGTCATTGGATCGCTCGTTCTGTTCCCTAGTGTGCGTGGCTTGTGCCATATCCAGAAGAAACCGGCAACGCCTCAGTGCCTTCAAACTTACGATATCAGACAATAATTCAGAACAAGAGCACTGCTGTGACAAATAAGCAGACTGAAATTTGCGTCCACCCCTCTGGACGCCCCAGACGAAAGCTGCTAAAACGCCTGTCACACCACGACAAGTATTTGATTTTACTTGAAAAGGCGAGTTGGCGGAGTGGTGACGCAGCGGATTGCAAATCCGTGTACACCGGTTCGATTCCGGTACTCGCCTCCATTATTTTTTCTTGACCCAAAATCCCCAATGATTTCAATTAACACCATGTTTTACAGGGTGTTGCGTTTTGGGATGTGCGAAGGTTTGTGCGAAACCGTGTGCGAAATTGTGTGCGAAGGCGGTCAGGACAGGACATGAAATATCTCAAGCCTAGAGGCGGCTGGTACCACTTTGAAAGAGTGGTACCTCCTGATGTTCGACCTCTTATCGACCAAAAAGAGTGGCGGCACACCCTTGATACAGACAGCAGGGTCGAGGCTGAGGCACGTTGTAGACGCAGAACGGTCGAAACAGACGAACAGCTAAAGCAAGCCAGAAGCGGCACCTACCGCCGTGTTAGCCAAATGGAGGTCGAAGACCTTGCCACCCAATGGGGCATCGATTTTCAACTGATCAATCGTGAGAACATTGCACGTGAAGCCTACCCAGATGTCTGGGGCGAACTGGAACCCATTGGAGATGAGGCACCCCGCCCCATCATTCGGAAGAAAGCCGATCTGACACAGTACGTGACGAGTTGGATGAACAGGACTGATAGTCTTGCCATTGAAGCAGGAACGCCCGATTTCGAAGCTCTGCTTGACGCTTGTTTGGACGAGTACCTCGTGTCGAACCCTGAGATATCCAACCAGTGGAAGGATGTGATAGCTGAACTTGGTGGCCCTACCCCCTCGACCTTCGGAACACTGAAGAGAGTCAAGAAAGTTGATCCAAACCGCAGACTATCTAAGGTCTTCAAACGTTATCTACAAATCAACACCAAAATTGGGGATAGCGCCCGTTCAGACTTTGGCACATCGGTACGTCGCTTCATTGAGTTCCATGGTGACATGGATGTCTCGGAGATCGACCGCAGCCATGTAGAGCAGTTCAGGGACGCCCTGATCCAACTCCCTGTTCGTCCTCCAAACGCCATCCGCTCACAGTCCGTAAAGCAACAGATTTCATGGGCAGGCAAAACTGGTGCAAAGACCATCAAGCAGGGTGCAATCAACAAGAACTTAATGGGTGTTAAACGCACACTGGACTTTGCGTTTAAAGAGACCAGCCTGTTTCAGGATCGCAACTGGAGAAACCCGTTCGATGGCTTCTCAAAGCCTGTTGGACAACCAGAGAACCCAGTGGAACCGTTCACGACCGAACAGTTGCAATTGGTTTTTTCCGATCAGATTTTTGTCACGAAAACTGCGGAACGTTTTTGGATACCGCTCCTGCTCTTTTACACGGGGGCGCGACTGGATGAAATCAGTCAGCTACACGTCACTGATGTAGTCATCGAACCTGTTCCACACATCCTTGCAGAGAACCTCGAAGATGAGGACCCCGCGCTAGCTAAGAAGCTAAAGACCCTCTCATCTCATCGCACGATCCCGATACATAATGGACTGATAGAGCTTGGCTTCCTTCAATATGTTGATGCCGTTAGGGATCGCGGTCATCGTCATCTCTTCCCAAACCTGCCACACGCAAAAGGAAAGGACCGTGGGGGCTATACATCGCGGACTTTCATGAATGCGTTCCGAAAACATGGTGAGCAAAATCCGACCAGTGGTCTGAATACTCTTTCCTTGCGAACACACAGCCTACGTCACAGCTACCGCCTTGCGGGCTGCGAGGTTCCAGACCAAGAGTTTGTTCAGATTGTGATGGGTCACTACGTTGGCGGCGACTCAGTGCAGACATATGGGCCACAAATATATCGAATGCCTCATATCCTGCATCAACGAGTAACTTCTATAATCCCTCTGGCGAAGCTAGATATGGAGTATCTCAAGGCTGAAGCGATGAGGCATTTGAGCAAAATACAACCCGCGTAGAACTATCGCAGGGTTGCCGTCTCAGGGTCGTACGCCATTCCCTTGATAGACCCATCCCTGATCCGTTCTACGGCCTCATCAATTGCGAAGAGCGGCACTAGGAACCATTCTCGTGGGGTAACGGGATGTCCAAAGCGATCTTTGATCCCCACATCTAGCCGAGCAGCTTCAAAGATGCGGTGCAGCAGGTTTTCCAGCTTCACACGGTTAATGTTGAACAATTCGTAGGTGGTCACGACTTCCACGTCGGCCATCAGGAATGTGGGATCAAGTCTGGCATTGGCAATCCGCTTCTCAACGGTACCACCAGTGACACCAATCTTGTGCAGTAGGTCACGGTTCTGCGTCACGACAGGTAAATCAGACTTTGAACGCAAGACGTAGATCAGCCCGCTGGCCTCGTCACCATCGACGGTAGCATCGGCAAATAGAGGGCCAGCACTTGGGTCACTGATCGTTCTGCTCGTCGGGTCTTTGTCAGGACTCTTAGCCCGATGCAGCGAACGCATCAGTCCCATCGCGATCAGGGTAGTCCGTGTTCATGGCACGGAAGAGTTCGCTGATCACCTCATGGGTGTTGGACCCGTCCGCATTGGCCATGCGTTCGATGGTGTCGGTGAATAGCTCTTCGCCGTTCAGGATGTCGGTGTCTTCGGCAAAGAAGAGAAAGATCAGCCGTGCCATGAAGTGGTTCATGTCGTGGCTGCGGCCTTCCCAGTCAGGGTTGTCGGCCCTGAGGGTGGTGTAGAGCTTATTCAGGCGCAGGGTGGCCCGAACATCAAACTCGGATTCACTGAGTTGTTTGGTCTTGCTAAGGCCAGCAAGGGGCCAGAAGAACACGAAGTGGTTCGGGAAGTCGTCATAGGTGCAGGAGACGGTATCCCCTGTCAGCAGGTCTTCTGCTTCGAAGGTCTGACCGTCGGTGGCCAGCAAGAACCGCACCTTGTTGCGTTTGGTTTGGGTGGCCTTGCTATCTTTGAGGTCCGTCAGCGTTTGCGGCACGTGGCCCACATCACAGGTCTTCAGGTGGATATGGCCCGATTGCAGGACCCCATCGATGTCGGACTTGTTTGAGGCCCCGCTGCGGAGCTTCTTAATCGCGGTGGCCTTGTTGCCAAAGGCTTCTAGGAAGGCGAAGGGGAACTCGGCCCCGTCAAAGGTGAGTTCTGCAAGTTCCGTGATGGCCTGTTCGATCTCAACTGCGTTCATGACGGCTTGCCCAGAATGCCTTCCACGAGGCCGTTGTACCGCGATGGGTCAAACTCGCTGTCGGTGGTCTCAAAAACACGTGTGGTTTCCAGCCGCAGCACCTCAACGACAGCCGTACGTACCGCTTTGGGTTCAGGGCGGTTGCCCAACTGTTGAATGATCCGTTCAATATGTTCGACAACGATGCCGAGGCGTTCGAAGTCTGTGTGCGTTGGTGCTGTCACGGTTTCACCCTCAAAAAGGGCCGAGACAGACAGGCTGTACGCAGCGGCAATGTCCACCAACCTGTGGGCGTGGACTTTGGTCTCACCGCTCTCCCAACGCCACAGCGTGGTCTTAGGGACGCCGAGCAGTTCGGCCCCCTGATCAAGGGATAGGCCCTTCGATGAACGGGCCTTCTGTAGGATTTTGCCAAACGACGCTGTGGATGCATTCTTCATACCCCCTCTATTCCACGTTGCGGAACGTGAGGAAAGTTTAACGAACTAAAGGGTTCAAAAAGACTTGCGAATCGTTCCGTATAACGGAATACGGAACATATGAAGCTTGCTCAATACCTCACTGAGAATGGTTTGACCCTGAATGAGTTCGCAAAGACCTGCGGCACACCTACAATGATGCAGTCATCCTACCTAAGCCTTTCTAGACACGGTGTTTATTACTTCCGGTGGCCTATCCCTCCGTCTTCTGAGCAAAAGAGAACATCTGTAAGAATATCGCTGCGCACTCGCTGCCCGCATATGGACGCAACCTTGGACGCTGGTGCAACGAGAGTTTCTTGAAAAAACTGCTCATATAAGAGACCGGCTTGGTTTTCCACAGCTTCCGACACACTGTCGTGACGCGACTGGCCGTGGTGGATGGACGCGACGTTCCCGACTGCTGTTATTCTTGCAGTAGATAAAGAAAATGCAATTTGGGGTGCAGATACTGGGGAACTAGTCTTTGTAGCTCCAGAAGGGGGAAACATCGCAGACGTAGCTAAAGCGGCACTAATAATCCCAGTGTGGCACTGAACGGGATTTGGGACGAAGCGGAACTGCCCGGCTGGAACGTAAAATCAATGCGCCCCACTCTGCTCGACAAAGGTGTGAAAAGCGAAAACAGAGGCAGTTTCACGGATATGGAGTACAGGAAAAGTCATTTAGTGCTACACACGTGGCACAAAAAGACGAACGCAAAAACCAGCCGTCACGAAATATTTCTTCGTTCAATCGCAGACGTGCGCTCGTTTAGAGATTTTTGGCTGTGATGTAGTTCTTGCTGGCGCGCGGGATGTCGAATCCAGCATAGGTGGCATCAATCGTCGTACCCAATTTCAGACGATTGGAACTACGGTGCTTGGCGGGAAGAATAGACTATATCCTCAACTTGAAAAAATCTGTGTGAGCTACCTTCCGGGCGACATGGTAGCGAGTTCAAATCCTCGGAGGTGCCCAATTTTTTTAACGTCAGCTTGGATCGCTTCGGCAGTTTTTGGCTTTTACTTCGGGCAGTAGGAAGAGCGTCGAAATTACTTCTTGGCAACAGGGATGGCACCTTTTAAGCAAGATTGCGAAGACCCCAATTCAAGGATTATTATAGTGTTTTTTCGCCGCAAACGAGACAAGCAAAAGCAGAATGATCAAGCGCCTCAAGTACAAGAGGCAAACGAAGTACAAGAAGAAAACGAAGTCCACGAGGCACAGAAACAAGACCCGTTTCCGCATGTCGATGAGTTTCCCCATGAACAAATCGCAGAACAAAGGCATTGGATATTGCGGTACGCGAAAAAAGGCGGAGTTGGCGCCGAATTTGGCGTATTTCGCGGTCATTTCTCGACAGTTATCTGCCGTTATCTTCAACCCGAGAAACTGTATCTGGTCGATCCATGGGAGAAGCTCGGCGAGCGGTTTGACTGGGGCATTGGACCCTACACGAACGACAACAAACTGACAACTCAGCAGGCCAAGGAGGACATGCTGCGCCGGACCGAAGGTTATGATATGGTCGAGGTTGTCGAGGATTTTGAAGACAACTTCATCGCTGGGCTGACCGAAAAGCTTGACTTCGTTTATCTGGACAGTGGTCACCATTACGATGAAGTGATGAAGACACTGCGGCTTATTGACTCGATTCTTGCTCCCGGCGGAGTGATCATCGGTGACGACTGGTATTCGAATCCCAAGCATTATTCGGGTGTGTGCCGTGCCGTCAACGAGTTCGCTAAAGAGGCTGACTATGAGATCATCGCCGCGGGATACGACGCACAGTTCTGTATCCGCCGGGTTCGGGATGTAGAGTACACCCACCAATTCGGCAGTGAAGCCCTAATCCATGAGAACTACTGAGCACAGGCCGGCCAATGGCCCCGATGCACGTCATCGGGGATTCTCCTGTTCTGAGGGGATCGTGCAAAACTGAACCAAGACCGGGTAACCCATTGACCGAATGTTACTGGGTTGCCCCAGGCGACGCCCTCCGGGATGGGCTAAAAACCATAAGTGACAGTCTGGATAGCCGAGTGCGCCGTTCAACTCAGGGCAACGCTGCGCGGCGTTGGCGTGCGCCGATTGATGTTAGGCTTACCGCTTTCAAGCTAAAGTCACAAATACGGTCCTTGATCTGACAAAGGACGCTGATGTTCACCAAGACACAGGCGTTTTTGGATTTGCGACTGGAAAAAAGCAACTTGGCATACATGCTTGCACGACCTTGTCGTCGCGAAGTAAGCAGGCGAAATCCTACTTAACGCACAGGCATGAACGAAACGGGCAGTACCGGGTTTACGGAAAATGGGCGGCCCCCGGGAATGCAAGCTCGTAACTTGCGACACGATTGGCACTTGGTATTTGAAGTCTTCGAACAGGTTTTTCTGGCGTTTGTCTATTGACGATACTTAGGTTTATCCGCGCACAAATTGACTCTTGCCCCGGTGGTTCGGGTAGTTCAGTGGTCTAAAAAAGTGGCAGCGAGCCCAAAACTCGCCGCCACTTTTCCAAGCCGGTCAAAGCGTTTTCGCGCAGTGTAATTGCGTCATTCGGCCCGACGTCCCTGAGGAATAACCTCGTATCCGGACGCTTCCGGCTCGTAGTCTTCCATTTCGGACGGGAAGCCGGGGGCCGTGATATCCAGCCCGGTGGCCTCTTCCAACCGCTTGATAATATTAGGGGATAACTCTCGGTCGCCATAACGGGCGATGCCGTCGTCAAAGATACGCATCATCACCGGGTTGATCTCGAGCGGCACCCCCGCCCGGTCCGCCACATCCTGAAACAGGCCAATGTCCTTTTTCACCAAATCCATCGTGAACGAAATGTCCCGCGAGCCGTTCAGAATGACTTGGCTTTCGGTTTCATGCACGAAGGATGTCCCGGATGAGATCTTGATTGCCTCGTATGTGGTGTTCAGATCCATCCCGGCGGCTTTGGCGGTCACAAGTGCTTCTGCGCAGGTGATCAGGTTGGCGGTGGCGAGGTAATTGGTCAGCACTTTCAACACCGAAGCGGTCCCTAGGTCACCGGTATGCAGAACCCGTCGGCCCATGGTGGTCAGAAAGGGCAGTATGCGCTCGAATGTGGCCCGGTCGCAGCCCGCGAAGATCGAGATATTGCCCGTCGCGGCGCGATGACAGCCACCCGATACAGGACAGTCTACCGCTGCGCCGCCGCGCTCGATCACCTGGGCGCCAAGTCGCTTGACTTCGGCTTCATCAGTAGTGGACATCTCCATCCAGATTTTGCCGGGGCTGACCTCAGGCAGCATCTCCTGCATCACCGCGTCCGAAGCGGCAGGCGATGGCAGGCAGGTAATAACCGCGTCGCAATCGCGCATCAGCTGGGCCGGGCTTTCGGCGGCCTTGGCCCCCTGTGCCACGAAGCCGTCGACGAGGTCAGAGTTCAAATCATGTACCGTCAGTTCGATCCCGTTGCGCAGCAAAGACCCTGACAGTTTGCCGCCCACATTGCCCAAGCCGATAAAGCCCACCTTCATGCGATACACCTCCTTTTTTGGCGTCGTTTTGTTCATGGCACCATGCCGCCCCACCCAAAGTCATGCCGCCCAGCGACGCTGTCAGGTCGCTTTTAACCCGAGGTGCGAAAGATGTTTGCGACTCGCTTGACAAGGGCCTGCCCGGTGCCGCATGTCCGATCCGTTGGTGTCCATCTGCAGATGGATGAAAAGGGAATGCGTCAGCGGGTCATCCGTCAAACGCAGCCGCCCCCGCGACCGTGACCGGAGAGGGTGCCCAAGCCACTGGCCAGCAAGGCCGGGAAGGCGGGTCATCCGACAGGGCAACCGCCCTGAAATCCGCAAGCCGGGAGACCTGCCAGCACCCGCGATTGAAACCGGACGGGGTGTTCCGGTGCCGGGTCACGCACGACCCGCATGAAACCCCGTCCCCCACGATGAGGATTTAGGGGGATGAGAGACATGACCGAAACCGCTCCGGTCGAGCTGCTGGTTTGCACCACCTGCCGCCGCGGCCTGCCTGTTGAAGATGACGCCCAGCGCCCCGGCACGTTGCTGCACAAGGCGTTGGAACAGGCCGAACTGCCCGAGGGCGTGGCGCTGAAGGCCGTCGAATGCCTGTCGAATTGCGATCAGGGCTGCTCCATCGTGCTGCGCGGCGGGCCCGAGCGCTGGACCTTTGTTTATGAGAACCTGAACGAGGTCGATCATGTCGACGTCATCGTCGACGGCGCGACCAAATATCTGGCCACCGAAGACGGTCTGGTCAAATGGCGCGAGCGCCCCGAACATTTCCGCAAAAACTGCGCCTCGCGCATTCCCCCGATTGGAGCCTGACATGTCCACTTTGGAAAAACTTCCCGTTACTGTGATTACCGGCTTTCTTGGTTCGGGCAAGACCACGCTGGTGCGACACCTGATGCAGAACCCGCAGGGCAAGCGTCTGGCCGTGGTGGTCAACGAGTTCGGCGATGTCGGCGTGGACGGCGATATCCTGAAATCCTGTGCCATCCCCGATTGTCCGGCGGAGAACATCATGGAACTGGCCAATGGCTGTATCTGCTGCACCGTGGCCGATGATTTCATCCCCACGATCGAGGCGCTGATGGCGCTGGAGCCGCGCCCCGAGCATATCCTGATCGAAACATCCGGTTTGGCCCTGCCCAAACCGCTGCTCAAGGCGTTCGACTGGCCCGATATCCGGTCGAAAATCACCGTGGACGGCGTGATCGCGCTGGCCGATGCCGAGGCCGTGGCCGCCGGTCGCTTTGCCCCTAATGTCGAAGCGGTGGATGCCCAGCGCATGGCCGACGATTCCATCGACCACGAGACTCCACTGTCCGAGGTGTTCGAGGATCAGATATCCTGCGCCGACATCATCCTGCTGACCAAGCCCGATCTGGCCGGCCCCGAAGGTGTCGCCAAAGCCAAAGAGATCATCGCCGCCGAGGCCCCGCGCCCTCTGCCCGTGGTTGAAGTGGCCGAAGGTGTGGTCGACGTGCGCGTCGTGCTGGGCCTTGAGGCCGCCGCCGAGGATGACATGGATGCCCGTCCCAGCCATCATGACGGCCACCACGATCACGAGCATGACGATTTCGAAAGCATCATCGTTGAGTTGCCCGAACAATCGGACCCGGCCGATCTGGTCGCAAACATCGAACGTCTGGCCAAGGAACTGAACATCCTGCGCGTCAAAGGCTATGCCGCCGTTCAAGGCAAACCGATGCGCCTGCTGGTGCAGGCCGTCGGCGCGCGCGTGCGTCATCAGTATGACCGCCCGTGGGAACCCGGCGAAGAGCGCCGCTCGCGTCTGGTGGTGATTGCCGAGCATGACGACATCAAAGAGGCTGAAATCCGCGAAATCCTCGCGGGCGCCACCGAAGCTGCCGAGTAAACCATGCACGTCGTCTTCCGCGAAAGCCACGGGCTCGAGGAAACCGAGACCCCGACCGATCTGGGCCAGAGCCCGGCGGATCTGGTGGTGCTGTCCTTCTCGGACAGCGACCTTGGTGCTTTCGCGGCAGGCTGGCACCGCGGTGGCGGGCCCGAAGGTCGGATGCCGACCCTACGGTTGGCCAATCTGACGGCGCTGAAACACCCTCTGTCCGTTGACACCTATGTGGAACAGACGCTGGAGGGCGCAAAGGGCATCCTGATCCGTCTGATCGGCGGGGTGCCCTATTGGGCTTATGGGTTGCAGCAGGTTCTGGCGCTGGCACAGACCAAAGGCATTGCTTTGGCCGTCCTGCCCGCCGACGGGCGCGAGGATACGCGGCTGGATGAGTATTCCACCCTGCCCGTCTCGACCCTGCGCCGCTTGGCGCATCTCTGTGACACCGGTGGCGAGGTTGCCGCGCAGGCCGCTTTGGCGCAGATGGCATTGGCAGCCGGTCTTTACGCGGGTCCGGTGATGGGAGCCAAAACGATCCCCGACTGCGGCGCATGGTGCCCGGATCGCGGTGTGATCGCGGCAGAGCATGCGTTCTCCGGCGATGCAAAACGCGTCGTGGTCAGTTTCTACCGCGCCTATCTGACATCCGCCGACACGGCCCCTGTGGCCGCCCTGATCCGCAACCTGCGTGCGCGCGGGTTTCAGGCCGTGGGCCTGTTCGCCCCGTCGCTGAAAGCCCCCGCAGCCGCCGACTGGCTGCGCGACACCATCGTATCGCTGGCCCCGTCCGCGATCATCAACGCCACCTCCTTCTCGGGTAAAGGCGCGTCGGGCACCTCGCCCCTGGACGCCGCCGATGTACCCGTCTTCCAAGTCGCACTGGCCACCTCGCGCCGCAAGGCGTGGGCCGAGGCGGAACGCGGTCTCTCGCCCGCCGACCTCGCCATGCATGTGGTGCTGCCCGAGGTGGACGGGCGGATTTCAGCAGGCATCGCGTCGTTCAAGGAACCCGGCAAGCGCGACCCGCATCTGGAATATTCCCGCTTTGCCCACCGGGTCGAGGAGGAACGGATCGAGGCGATCCTTGACCGTGTGACCGGCTGGCTGAACTTGCAAGACAAACCCAAGGTCGATCAGGTGCCCGCGCTGGTGCTGTCCACCTATCCCGGCAAGGACTGGCAGATGGCCCATGCGGTCGGTCTGGACGCGCTGGCTTCGGCTGAGGCGATGCTGTCCGATCTTCAAACCGAGGGCTATGACACCGCCCCCGCCGAACCGATTTCTGAAACTCTGTTGGACGCGCGGATCGCATGGCCTCTTGCCGACTATCAGGCCGCGCTGGCCGACCTGCCCGAACAGCTGCGCGCCGACCTGAACGCGGTCTGGGGCGCACCCGAGGACGACCCGACTTACACCGACGATGCCATTCACTTCACCGCCCTGCGCCGGGGCAAGGCTCTGGTCGCGCTGCAACCTGAACGCGGCACGCCCGAGCTGCGCGATGACGATTACCACGACCTGTCGCGCACCCCACGCCACAGCTATGTCGCCTTTTACCTGTGGCTGCGCAAAGGATTGGGCGCGGATGCGCTGATCCATATCGGCGCCCATGGCACGCTCGAATGGCTGCCCGGCAAATCCGTTGCCCTGTCCGACACTTGCTGGCCCGAAGCGCTGATCCGCGACCTGCCGGTGATCTACCCGTTCATCGTCAATGACCCCGGCGAGGCCGCGCAGGCCAAACGCCGGATCGGAGCCGTCACACTGGGCCACATACCGCCCGCGCTGAAGGAAAGCGGCACACCCGATCGGATGGTGCGGCTGGAATCGCTGCTGGATGAGTTCTCGAACGCCGATGGTCTGGACCCCAAGCGCCGCGACCGCCTGCAGGAAGACATTCGGGATGAGGCCCAGGCCATCGGGCTGGAAAACGACCTCGGGTTGGATCAGGCCACCTGCACCGCCGAAGCGATCACCCGCATCGACCGCTTTGTCTGTGACATCAAGGAAAGCCAGTTCGGAGACGGTCTGCACATCTTTGGCCGGGTGCCCGACGTGACCGGCAATTTCGACCCCGCGCCCTCGGCCCAGTCTGAGCGCCGCGCGCTGATGGACGCGCTGGCCGGAAAGCGGATTGAGGCCGGACCGTCCGGGTCCCCCTATCGTGGCCGTTCGGACGTGCTGCCGACGGGGCGGAACCTTTATACCACCGATCCACGTTCGGTTCCGACCCGCGCGGCCTATACCCAGGGCGTGAAACTGGCCGAGGAACTGGTGCGGCGGCATCTGCAAGAGGAAGGCGATTATCCCAAAGGGCTAATCGTCGACCTCTGGGGCTCGGCCACCATGCGCACGGCGGGTGAGGAATTTGCCATGGCGCTGCACCTGCTGGGCGTCAAACCTGTCTGGGACAAAGGGTCCGAGCGGGTTTCGGGCATTGAGGTTCTGCCGATCACCGACCTCAGCCGCCCGCGTCTGGACGTGACGCTGCGGGTCTCGGGCCTGTTCCGCGACGTGTTCCCGACGCTTTCGGCGCTGTACGGTCAGGCGATCCGGGCGCTGTCGGCGCGCGATGAGGCCGCCGATTGGAACCCCTATGCCGGTCAGGAACCCGCCGCCCGCGTCTATGGCCCCGCCCCCGGCAGCTATGGCGTGAACATGACGCAACTGTCCGAAATCTATACCGACGACGCACGCGCGCAGGCGGGTGAGGCATGGCTGGACGCCAGCTCCTACGCTCTGGAAGGCGAGCACATCGCACAGGACAAGGACGGCATCACCCAGCGCGTCGCCAATGCCGACAGTTTTGTCCACCTGCAGGATTTGACTGAAACTGACCTGTTGCTGGCCAATGATTACGCCACGCATGAGGCCGGGTTCGCCGCCGCCAAAAAGATCACAGGCGGCACGGCGCAGCTTTATCATCTGGACAATACCAACCCCGACACCCCGCGCGCGCGGACTCTGCCCGAAGAAATCAGCCGCGTGGTCCACGCCCGCGCCGCCAATCCGGGTTGGATCGCCGGGATGCAACGCCACGGGTTCCGGGGCGCAGCCGAGATTGCCGCAACGCTGGATCACATGGCATCCTTCGCGCATCTGTCGGGCACAGTCGCGCCACATCTGTTCGACCTCTACCACGATGCCACGCTGGGCAACGAAGACGTCGACGCCTTTCTGGCCGAGGCCAACCCCAAGGCGCATCAGGCCATGCAGGACCGGTTCCGCGCCTTGCTGGAGGCGGGACTGTGGAACACACGCCGCAACTCGATCCGTGCGGATCTGGAAGGGCTGCGATGAGCGTCCCCATCGTCCAGGGCTGGTGCCCCGGCGCGCACCGACCAATGATGTCGGGTGATGGGCTAGTGGTTCGGGTGCGCCCCCGGCTGGCGCGCTTGGATGCCATGCAAGCCATGGGTCTGTGTGATCTGGCCGAGCGCTTCGGCAATGGCACCATCGACCTGACCAATCGCGCCAACCTGCAGCTGCGGGGCGTGGCCGAGCCGGATCATCAATCCCTGCTGGCCGAGCTTGCCGCGCTGAACCTGCTGGATGCCGAACCGGGGATCGAGGTGCGCCGCAACATACTGGTTTCGCCCCTCTACCAAGCCGGAGACCTGACCGCCCGGCTGGCAAAAGAACTGATCGATCGGTTGGACGAACTGCCCGCCCTGCCCGCCAAGTTTGGCTTTGCCATCGACACCGGGCCTGAGCGCCTGCTGGCGGGTGATTCAGCTGACATTCGGCTGGAAACCGCCCCGGACGGCCTGATCCTGCGCGCCGATGGGGCCGAGACCGGGCGTCTGGTCCAAGAAGCCGAGGCCATCGACCAACTGATCGCCCTGGCCGCTTGGTTCGCCGAAACCTACACGCCCGAGAGCCGTCGCATGGCCCGCGTGGTCTCGGCTTTGCCTCCGGAGTGGCAGGGCACAGCTCCGGGACCGTTGGGCGCGCCGCTGCAACCTGGCCCTTGCGATCACGGAACGCTCTATGGTGCGGCCTTCGGACAATTGCCTGCACGCGCTCTGAAAGACCTGATCGCGCAATGCGGTGCCGAGGCGCTGCGGGTCACCCCGTGGCGGCTGATCCTGTTGGAAGGCGGGGCGGCGATACCCGCCCCAGCCTTTGTCACAGATGGCACCGACCCGCTGATGATCACCGACGCCTGCCCCGGCGCGCCATATTGCCCGCAGGCACAGGTGGAAACCCGCGACATCGCGCGCGCTTTGGCGGCACGCGTACCGGGAAGCCTGCATGTCTCGGGCTGCGCCAAAGGATGCGCGCGCATGGGCCTGGCCGAAGTGACCCTGATCGGCAATGCCGGACGATTTGATCTTGTCAAACAAGGCCGCGCGGGGGATGAGCCCAGCCAGACCGGCCTGACCGAAGAAACACTGATGAATATGGACTTCACCTGATGCCCTATACTTATGAAACCGATGGCGCTGAGATCTATAAAGAGAGCTTTGCTACCATCCGGTCCGAGGCTGATCTGGCCCGGTTCGACGCCGACGAGGAACAGGTCGCTGTCCGCATGATCCACGCCGCTGGTATGGTGGGGCTGGAGGAGTTCGTTCATTTCTCGCCCGGATTTGTGACCGCGGCCCGTACAGCGATGGAAAGTGGCGCACCGATCCTGTGCGATGCGCGCATGGTCAGCGAGGGCGTGACCCGGTTCCGTCTGCCCGCCGACAACGAAGTGATCTGCACTCTACATGACGAACGCGTACGCCCGCTGGCCGCCGAGATGAGCAACACACGCTCGGCGGCCGCGCTGGAGCTTTGGCGCCCGCATCTGGACGGTGCAGTTATCGCCATCGGCAACGCACCCACCGCGCTGTTCCATCTGCTGAACATGCTGGAAGACCACGACTGCCCACGCCCCGCCGCAATCATCGGCTGCCCCGTGGGCTTTGTCGGCGCGGTCGAATCCAAAGACGCCCTGTGGGAGGCACAGCCAGTGCCATCCTGCATCGTCAAGGGCCGTCTGGGCGGCAGCGCCATCACCGTCGCCGCCGTCAACGCCATCGCGAGCCGCGCGGAATGAGCGGCACCATCTATGGCGTGGGCCTTGGCCCCGGTGATCCCGACCTGATGAGTGTGCGGGCCGACCGCCTGCTGCGTAATGCCCGCCACGTGGCGTTTTTCCGCAAGCCCGGCCGCAGCGGACAGGCGCGCAAAATCGTCAATGGGATGATCCCCGAAAATGCCGTTGAATTCCCGATGGAGTACCCGGTCACGACCGAAATCCCTTTGACCGATCCGCGCTACAACGAACTGCTTGCAGCGTTCTACGAAGTCTGTGCCGCGCATCTAAAGGCGCTGTCTGATAAAGGCGAGGATGTGGTGGTTCTGTGCGAGGGAGATCCGTTCTTCTACGGTTCTTTCATGCATCTTTACAACCGCTTGCGCGACGTCTGTGATGTAGAAGTTATACCCGCCATCACTGGCATGTCCGGCGCGTGGACAGCGACAGGCGACCCGATCACATGGGGCGATGACATCCTGACTGTTCTGGCAGGCACGCTGTCCGAAGACGTTCTGGCCCAGCAGATGGCGCAGACCGACGCGCTGGTCGTGATGAAGATCGGACGCAATATCGACAAGGTAAAGCGCGCGCTGAAAACGGCTGGCCTATTTGACCGGGCGTGGATCGTGGAATATGCCCAGATGCCCAATCAGCGCGTCTGCAAGCTGTCTGAAAACTGCGACGGCATCACTCCCTATTTCTCGATCATCATCGTGCATGGACAGGGGCGCAGACCATGAACGGCTGGGTCAAGATCGCCGGTCTTGGACCGGGGGATGAGGCGCTGGTGACGCCCGAGGTGACCGCTGCTTTGGCCGAGGCCACGGACGTGGTCGGCTATATTCCGTACGTGGCACGCGTGGCCGAACGCGAAGGGCTGACGCTGCACGCCAGTGATAACCGGGTTGAGATCGACCGCTCGCAGCACGCGCTGCAGATGGCGGCTGAGGGCAAGCGCGTGGTCGTTGTGTCCTCGGGCGATCCCGGTGTGTTTGCAATGGCGTCGGCAGTGTTTGAGGCGCTGGAGAATGGCCCGTCCGAGTGGCGTAATATCCAGATTGACGTGCTGCCGGGGATTACGGCGATGCTGGCGGCCTCGGCCCGTGCGGGCGCGCCGATGGGGCATGATTTCTGCGCCATCAACCTGAGTGACAACCTCAAGCCGTGGTCCTTGATCGAAAAGCGGCTGCGGCTGGCCGCGCAGGCAGATTTCTCGATGGCGTTTTACAATCCGCGCTCGAAATCCCGCCCTGAAGGCTTTGTAAAGACACTGGAAATCCTGCGTGAGGAATGCGAGCCCGAACGGCTGATCCTGTTCGCCCGCGCCGTATCGCGCGCGGATGAGGCCATTCGAATTTCGACACTGGCCGACGCCACACCCGAGATGGCGGATATGCAGACAGTGGTCATTGTCGGCTCGTCCCGCACCCGCGTGATCGAGCGTGACGGAGCGCCGATCGTCTACACCCCAAGGTTCACTCCGGCCAAGGATCAGGTATGAGCCAGCCAGTCCAGAACCTGAGCGACGCCCGACATCTCGACCCGCTGCGGCAGGGCCGGACGGTCGATCATCAGCACCGGCAGGCCCAGCGCCCGCGCCGCGTCCAGCTTGGCGCGCGCGCCAAGGCCGCCCGCGTTCTTGGACACCACCAACTGGATCTCATGGCGCTGCATCAGCGCCTGATCATCGGCCAAGGTGAACGGCCCGCGCGAGACAACAACCTCGCAGTGCGGCAACGGCAGAGTACCCGGTTCATCGACCAGTCGCAGCAGGTAGCGGTGCTGGGGCTGGGCAGCAAAGTCGTCAAGATGCATCCGGCCCACGGCCAGAAACACCCGCTGCGTCGCACCGGACAGAGCGGCCACCGCGCCGTCGATATCCGGAACATGGTGCCAGCGGTCTCCGTCCTGTTCCGTCCATGCCGGACGGGTCAGCGCAGCCAGAGGCACCCCGGCTTCAAGGCACGCGGCCACCGCATTGGCGCTCATCTGCGCGGCGAAGGGGTGCGTGGCGTCGATCACATGGGTTACACTATGGTCGCGGAGATAGGTGGTCAGGCCATCCACGCCTCCGAACCCGCCCACGCGCACCGGCAGGGGTTGCGGACGCGGGGTGTCGACTCGACCGGCATAGGAATAGATCGTTGGGATGCCCAGCTCGGCCACGGTTTTGGCCAGGGCGTTGGCCTCGGTGGTGCCGCCAAGGATCAGGAGATGTGTCATGCATGAAGCTCCGTGGCTGACCGTTCTGGGCCTGGGTGAGGATGGGCTTGATGGCCTGTCGCCTGCAAGCCGTCAAGTGCTGGAGCGCGCCGAAATCATCATGGGCCCGCCGCGCCATCTGTCGCTGATCCCCGAGAGCCCCGCCCAGCGGGTCGAATGGCCGGTGCCCTTTGCCGATGGCTTACCTCTGCTGACCGGGTTCCGGGGGCGGCAAACCGTGGTGCTGGCTTCGGGCGATCCGTTCTGGTTCGGTGCGGGGTCTGTCATCGCGCGCAATTTCGAGGCCGGGGAATGGACCGCCCTGCCCGGACAGTCGACCTTTTCGCTGGCCGCCGCGCGGCTGGGCTGGCCGCTGGAGGCGACGCTGACTTTCGGCTTGCACGCAGCCCCCCTGACCCGGCTGCGACCGCATCTGTCGCCGGGCCTGCGCGCCATTCTGTTGCTGCGCAACGGGGCTGCGGTGACGGAACTGGCTACCTACCTGGCCGAAACCGGCTTTGCCGACACCCGCCTGCACGTGATGGAGGCGCTCGGCGGCCCCCGTGAACGTTCCCGCAGTGTGTCACTGACCGAAGCACTGCTGGGTGGGTTCGATCACCCGGTCTGTGTTGCGCTAGAGGTCGCGGGTGATGGGCGCGCACTGCCGAAATCCTCTGGCAAGCCGGATGAGATTTTCGAGACCGACGGGCAGATCACCAAACGCCCTATCCGCGCCCTGACCCTGTCTGCGCTGGCTCCGCAACGTGGCGAGCATCTGTGGGATATCGGCGGCGGCACTGGCTCGATCAGTATAGAATGGCTGATGTGTGATCCGACGCTGACGGCCACCACAATTGAACCCCGCGCAGATCGCGCTGAACGTATCCGCCGCAATGCGGACGCACTGGGGCAGGATCGGTTGAGCGTTGTCCACGGCACTGCGCCCGATGCGCTGGACGGATTGGCCCTGCCGGATGTGGTGTTCATAGGCGGTGGCCTAAGCGCCGCGCTGTTGGACTGGCTGCACGCGACCCTGCCCGCAGGCACTCGGCTGGTGGCCAACGCGGTGACGCTGGAAAGCGAAGCGCTGCTGGCGCAGTGGCATGAGAAACGCGGCGGCGATCTGCTGCGGATCGAACTGGCTCAGGCTGCGCCATTGGGACCACGCCGGGGTTGGAAATCCGCATATCCGGTGGTGCAGTGGAGCGTCACGCTATGATCGTCGCGGGCCTTGGCTTTTCGTCCGCCGCGACCGTGGACAGCCTGCGCGCGGCGTATGACGCCGCAGTGGGAGGCCATGAGGTCGACGCATTGGCCACTGTCGCCGAAAAGCGTGGCCACGCTGCCCTGACCGCATTCGCCGCAACCACGGCCCTGCCTCTGCATTTCATCGCGCCCGCTGATCTGGCCGGGCAGCGCACGCTCACCTGCTCGCCCCGCAGCCGCGCCAGTTACGGCACCGGCAGCGTGGCCGAAGCATCCGCCCTTGCCGCCGCCGGTTCTGGCGCGCGGCTGCTTTCACCCCGACAAATATCAGACGACCGGCTGGCCACCTGCGCCATCGCCATCGGAGGACAGACATGACCGTTCATTTCATCGGCGCCGGACCGGGCGCTGCCGACCTGCTGACCCTGCGCGGGCGCGATATCATCGCGTCCTGCCCCGTTTGTTTGTACGCGGGTTCACTGGTGCCCGAGGAAATCCTAGGCCATTGCCCCGAGGGGGCCAGGATCATCAACACCGCGCCGATGGATCTGGATCAGATCATGGCCGAGATTGAGGCCGCGCATAAGGCCGGTCAGGATGTGGCCCGCCTGCATTCGGGCGATCTGTCGGTCTGGTCCGCCATGGGCGAGCAAATCCGCCGCCTAAAAGAGATGGGTATCCCGGTCAGCGTGACCCCCGGCGTGCCGTCCTTTGCCGCGGCAGCCGCGGCCTTGGGCACAGAACTCACACTACCCGGCCTCGCGCAATCGGTGGTACTGACCCGCACGCCGGGCCGCGCATCGTCGATGCCCGAGGGTGAGACGCTTGAGAACTTCGCCCGCACCGGCGCTACACTGGCCATTCACCTGTCGATCGGCAATCTGGACAAGGTTATTGCCGACCTGACCCCGACATATGGTGCCGATTGCCCGGTGGCGGTGGTCTATCGCGCCAGTTGGCCCGATGAGCGCATCATTCGCGCCACATTGGAGACCCTGAAAGACGCGTTGGACGACAGCATCGCCCGCACCGCTCTGATCATGGTCGGCCCCGCGCTGGCGGGCGAAGGGTTCGACGAAAGCTGTCTGTATTCCAAGGATTACGACCGCCGCTATCGCCCGCAAAGCGCCGACAGCCCTTGGTCCAGCTGGAGCCCCGAGGATGAATGAAACGATGACGACCCCTCCGGGCCTTTTGATTTCTGCACCGTCCTCGGGGACGGGCAAAACCACCGTCATGCTGGGCCTGTTGCGGGCGCTGGCAGAGGATGGCCTGACCGTTCAGCCGTTCAAGAGCGGACCGGACTATATCGACCCGGCTTTTCACCGGGCAGCTGCAGGGCGGGCCTCATTCAATTTGGACAGCTGGGCTATGGGTGAGCCGTTGCTGAGCGCCATTTCGGCACAGGCCAAAGGCGCGGATATCGTGGTCGCCGAGGGCTCGATGGGGTTGTTCGACGGCGTCGCCAAACCCGGTGAGCTGGGACATGGCTCCAGCGCCGAGACTGCGCTGCGCATGGGCTGGCCGGTGGTGTTGGTTCTGGATGTGGGCGGTCAGGCGCAATCGGCGGCGGCGACGGCTTTGGGGTTCAGGATGTATAACCCCGACCTACCTTTTGCCGGCGTGATCCTGAACCGCTGCGCCAGCCCTCGGCATGAGCGGTTGACCCTGCTGGGCATGGAGCGCGCGGGCCTACCGGTTCTGGGCGTATTGCCCCGGCGCGGCGACCTGACCCTGCCCGAGCGGCATCTGGGCCTGATCCAGGCCGTCGAGCATCCCGATCTAGAAAGCGCGATTGTAGGCTATGCCGCGTTCCTGCGCGAGCATGTCGATCTTGAGGCGATCAAGCGGGCGGCGTCCTCAGGCCCGAATGGGCCATCGTCCGCCGCGCTGCCGCGGCCCCCGGCGCAACGGATCGCGCTGGCCCGCGATGCCGCGTTTTCGTTTACCTATCCGCATTTGCTGGAAGGCTGGCGCGCGGCAGGGGCCGAGGTGTTACCGTTCTCGCCATTGGCGAATGAAGCCCCTGCGGCGGATGCAGATCTGGTCTGGTTGCCGGGCGGATATCCAGAGCTGCATGCGGGAACTCTGGCCGCTGCATCCGTCTTTCAAGAAGGCCTGCGGAAACATGCGCAGACCAAACCCGTGCATGGGGAATGCGGGGGCTATATGGCGCTGGGACAGGCTCTGATCGACAAAGAGGGTGTCTCGCATCAGATGGCCGGGTTGTTGGGACTGGTGACGTCCTATGAAAAGCGCAAGTTCAATCTGGGCTATCGCCGCGCCGAGTTGTTGGCCCCGATGCCCGGTTTTGCCGTAGGCACGGGCCTGCGGGGGCATGAGTTCCACTATTCTTCGATCATTGAACAACCCGACGCGCCCTTGGCCCGCGTGTTTGACGCCGAAGGGGCCGAAGGGCCGCAGACCGGCTCGGTACGCGGCAACGTCACGGGCACGTTCTTTCACCTGATCGCAGAGGCCTCAGTATGAGTGGGTTTGTCTCGTTCATCGGATCGGGTCCGGGCGATCCGGAATTGCTGACGCTGAAGGCCGTGGACCGGATGCAAAAGGCGGATGCGGTGCTGTTTGATGACCTCAGCAGCGGGCCGATCCTGACCCATGCGCGCGACGATGCCGATCTGGTAGGCGTGGGCAAACGGGCGGGCCGCCCCTCGCCCAAGCAGGACCATGTCAGCCGGTTGCTGGTGGATTACGCCCTGACCGGGCAGCGGGTCGTGCGGTTGAAATCCGGCGATGGCGGTATGTTCGGGCGTCTGGAAGAAGAACTAGTGGCCCTGCGCGCGGCCGGGATCGCGTATGAGATCATCCCCGGCATCCCCTCGGCCGTGGCGGCAGCGGCGGCGGCGGGCATCCCGCTGACCCGCAGGCTGACCGCGCGGCGGGTCCAGTTTGTCACTGGTCATGATGTCAGCGGCAAACTGCCCGAGGACCTGAACCTGCCCGCTTTGGCCGACCCGGATGCGACCACCGTCGTCTTCATGGGCAAGCGGACTTTTCCTCTGCTGGTCGAAACGCTGAACGCCCACGGTCTGCCGCTGGAGACACCAGCACTAATGGCCGAATCCGTCTCGACCCCCGAACAAAAGCTGCATCGCAGTACTGTAGGCGCGCTGTCCGAAAAACTGGCGGACGAGATAGGCACCGCCCCGGCGCTGATCCTTTATGGCCCGCTGGCAGAGTTTGACGATGTTTGACCTGACCTTGATCGGCATCGGCACCGGAAACCCTGACCACGTGACTTTTCAGGGCGCGCAGGCGATCCGCGCGGCGGATCTGATCCTGATCCCCCGCAAGGGCGAGAATAAGGCCGATCTGGCCGGGCTGCGCGAAAAGATCATTGCGCAGGTGACCGACACGCCGCCGCAGATCGCCTATTTCGACATCCCCAAGCGCCGCTCGGAAGACGGGTATCTGCGCGGGGTGGACGAATGGCACGACACAATTGCGCTGCGCTGGCGCGAGGCGATTGCCGCCCATCCCGGTGCACAGCACGTGGCGCTGCTGATCTGGGGCGATCCGTCGCTATACGACAGCTCACTGCGAATCGCGGCGCGGTTGGACCCTCAACCGACGACGCGGGTGATCCCTGGCATCACAGCGCTGCAGGCGTTGACAGCGGCCCACGCGATTCCGATCAACGAACTGGGTGCACCCTACATCGTGACCACGGGGCGGCGGATTCGCGACGAAGGGTGGCCGGACGGTGCATCAAACGTGGCGGTCATGTTGGATGGTGAGTGCTCGTTCCAACATCTTCAGATGGCAGATTATGACATCTGGTGGGGGGCTTACGTGGGCATGACTGAAGAAATCCTGATCAACGGCCCTCTGACCGGTGTTGCACAGTCGATTCTGGACACCCGCGCCGCTGCGCGCGCTGATCATGGGTGGATCATGGATATTTATCTTCTCAAAAAGCGCGTGATCTGACCTAAAACGTCGCAAATGACGATTGCGCTGCAGCAGATGTAACGGCTAAATGAACCTGTCTGGTCCTGTCGGCAATACCGGCAAGCTAAGAGGGAATGTGGTGAGACCGCGCGCGATCGAATCCACAGCCGCCCCCGCGACTGTAAGCGGTGAGCCCTGTTCAACCAGCCACTCCTGAGTTTCAGGGGGAAGGCGAACAGAGGCATCGACCCGCGAGCCAGGAGACCTGCCAGGCACGAATGAAAACACCAACCGTCGGGTGCGACGGTAAAGGAGAACTAAAAATGGCAACTCAAGCAACGACCGCATCGACCTCACGCGTTGGTATCCTTCCGGTTATGTTCGCTGTGGTTCTGGGCCTTGGCGTCGTCACGCTGACCGGCCACGTTCAGGCCGCGGCCCTGCATGACGCAGCCCACGATGTGCGCCACGCGACCGGCTTCCCCTGCCACTAAACCCATGTTTAGCCGTATCCTGACCAGCGCGTTGTTCGCTGGTGCTGCAGCGGGGCTGATTGCCGCCTTGCTGCAGTTGGTCTTTGTGCAACCTGTGTTGCTGCACGCGGAACTGTATGAATCAGGCGAATTGGTCCATTTCGGCGGTGACGTCGTAAGTGCTCACCCCGAGCTGCCGGGAATGTTCTCGGACCTGTTCCGCGATGCGCTGAGCGTCATTTTCACGATGCTTATCTATACCGGTTATGCGCTGATGATGATTGCGCTGATGTCCGTGGCTGAGGGCAACGGCCACAAGATTGACGGGCGCACCGGCGTTTTGTGGGGGCTTGCGGGGTTCATTGCCGTGCACCTCGCACCCGGATTCTCGCTCGCGCCAGAAGTGCCCGGCGTGGCAGCAGCCGATGTCGCTGCGCGTCAGATCTGGTGGTTTGCGACCGTCGCCGCAGCAGGCGTTGCCATGTGGCTGATTGCCTTTGGCGGCACCCTGATTAGCTATGTGATCGCAGCCGCCTTGCTGTTGGCCCCACATCTGATCGGCGCGCCCGAGCCGGACGTGTTCACCGGCCCCGTTCCGACCGAGATCGGAGCGCTGTTTGCCGCACGCGCCTTTGGCATCGGACTGGTAGCCTGGGTTCTGGTCGGGGCATTCGCCGGATACTTCTGGCGACATGAAAGTCAGCGTGCCGAAGCTGCGGCCTGACCAGCACGCCTATAAACACGCCGAGACCAGCTCGGCGTGTTTCTACTACCATCAAGGAACATAAAATGGCACGCTCACTTGCCTTATTTGCAATCGGCATAGTTTTTGGCAGTGGTGCAGGATTTGTGGTTGCGGCTGCAAATGGCGTCACTTTCGACGGCCATGACCATGGCGATCCTGCACATCACAGTTCGTCTCACGCCGAGGCAGCCGCACACGATCATTCGACTGCCATCAACCTGCCTGCTGGTGCTGATGCTCCGGGGGTTGAGATCACCCTGACCCCCGACCCCATGGCGGGCTGGAACCTGCATGTTGTGCCGCAGAACTTTCAGTTCTCGCCACAAAATGCCTCAAAGCCAGATGTCGACGGCGAGGGGCATGCACATGTCTACGTGAATGGTCAGAAACTGGCCCGGCTGTACGGTAACTGGATGCATATCGACCAACTGCCGCAGGGCGAGGTCGAAGTCTCGGTCTCGCTGAACGCAAACAGCCACAGCCCTTTGATGGTCGACAATGTGCCGGTCAGCGCTGCAGTCGTGGTACAGGTAGACTAAAGCGCCGGGATACGCGCCCGCAGACACATCCGGAGCCGCCCGCAAGGCCGGGCGTCTTCGATCCAGCCCTTGGGGCTTTCCAGATAGGTCCGGCAGGTCGCCACGATATCATCGGCGTCCGAAGCGACATCGACCCCTGAAAACACATATGACGCCCCGCCATCGGCCTGCAGCGCAATGGCCACGGGTTCAGAGCATCCACTGAAACAGGCGTGCTGATCGACCGAAACCTGCCCCTCAATCCCCGCTTGGGTCAGGGCGGATTCGACAGCTTTGACCTCAGCCCCGTAATCGCGGGCACCGGCACAGGACGAACATATCAACAGGCGCATCTGATCCAATTCGGACCTCATCGGGTGGCATTTGCCTGTTTCTGGGGGTTTCCGGCCAAAGGCGCAATTGGGAAAACGCACAAGATTGTGAGTGCGCCCTGTCCCGCTTTCTGGCATCACAGTCTCAACCCCGTAACAGGAGGCCCTGATGAAAGCCCTTTGGACTGCGATAGCCCTGATAGCGACCCCTGCTTTGGCAGACGAGCCTCTTTCGGGCTGGGCCAGCTATGCAACCGACAAAAGTTATGAAGCGTTGGTTGCCGACACCAAGGATGCCATCAAGGCCAATGGTCTGATCGTGGTCACGCAGGCAGGCCCGACCAAGGCCGCCGCATCGCGCGGGATCACCATCCCCGGCAATCGGGTTATCGGGGCCTTCAACAACGACTATGCGGTGCGCGTGCTGGAAACCTCGGTGAACGCGATGATCGAGGCGCCGATCCGCTTTTATGTCACCGAGAATGAGGACGGCACCGCCACCCTGTCCTACAAGACTCCCAGTTTTGTCTTCGCGCCCTACGTTTCTGAGGGCGGAGCCTCCCTGCGTGAGATCGCCGAGGAACTGGATGGCAAGTTTCAGGCTGTGGCTGAAGCAGCAGTCAAATAGTCACACTGGCGTGATCCGCCTTGCGTCCGGGGCCTTCCTCCGCAATCTGCTGTGAAACAGTTTTTCGGAGCATGACTTATGCAAGACCTCTCGCCCCGCGCAGCGGACCTTCTGGCCCAACGTTTGTACGAGGCCGGATGTCGCCACGCCTTTGGAATGCCCGGTGGTGAGGTTCTGACCCTTGTCGATGCGCTGGAACAGGCCGGGATCACCTTTCATCTGACCAAGCATGAAAACGCCGCCGGTTTCATGGCCGAGGCCGTGCATCACCGCGATGGCGCGCCTGCCATTCTGGTCGCCACCCTTGGCCCCGGTGCGATGAACGGGATCAACGTGGTCGCCAATGCCTTGCAAGACCGGGTGCCGATGATCGTGCTGACCGGCTGCGTCGATGCGGATGAGGCGCTGACCTATACCCATCAGGTGATGGATCACGCGCAGGTCTATCGCTCGATCACCAAAGGGACGTTTACACTGACCGCCAAAGGCGCAGACATTATTGCCGATAAGGCGGTTACGTTGGCCAATCAGCCGCGCCCCGGTCCCGTGCATATCGACGTGCCGATCTCGGTCGCGGATACCCGCGTGTCGGGGGTGAAACCGCGCCGCCGCGCGAAGATCGCCACTGTATCCCCTGCGGGCGACTGCGTCGAGAAAGCCCGCCGATGGGTGTCGCAGGCCGAACGGCCCATCGCAATTGTCGGGCTGGATATTCTCTATGACGACTCGCGCAACGTGGTGCAGGCATTTCTGGAGCATTTCGACATCCCCTTCGTGACGACATACAAGGCCAAGGGCGTCGTGCCTGAGGATCATCCTCTGTGCCTAGGTGGCGCGGGCCTTTCGCCGCTGGCTGACAAACATCTGGTTCCGCTGATCGAACAGGCTGATCTGGTGCTGTGTCTGGGCTATGACCCGATCGAAATGCGCCCCGGCTGGCGTGAGATCTGGGACCCAGCGGAAAAGCGCGTGATCGACGTCTCGGCTGTGCCCAATGACCACTACATGCATCAGGCGGGGCTGAATTTGGTGGCACATACCGGCGAGACGCTGGAGGCCATCGCCAAAGGCACCCCGTCGCGCAAGACATGGCTGGGTGGCGAACCCGCGCAAGTCAAAGCCGCTTTGGCGCAGGCGTTTCCCACGGATGACGACTGGGGACCCGCGGCGGTTATCGCTGAAACCCGCGTTGCCCTGCCCGCCAACACTCTGGCGACGGCCGACAGCGGCGCGCATCGCATCCTGCTGAGCCAGATGTGGGATTGCTCCGAGGAACGCGGGCTGATCCAATCCTCGGCCCTGTGTACCATGGGCTGTGCCGTGCCGATGGCGATTGGCCTGAAACTGGCCGAACCCGACCGCCCGGTGATCAGTTTCTCGGGCGATGCTGGGTTCCTGATGGTCGCCGGAGAGCTGTCGACCGCTGCCGAGATGGGCGGCAACCCAATCTTTCTGGTCTTTGTCGATGCCAGCCTTGCGCTGATCGAGCTGAAACAGCGCCAGCGCCAGATGGGCAACACAGGCGTAGATTTCGACCGCCACGACTTTGCCGCCATGGGCCGCGCGTTCGGCGGTAACGGCCACACGGTGCGCAACCGCGAAGAACTGCGCGCGGCGCTGGATGCGGCGGTCAAGGCCGACGGCTTTACCGTCATCGCCGCCGAGATCGACCGTGGAGGCTATGATGGCCGGATCTGAGGGGCCGCTGAAGGGCATCAAGGTTCTGGACCTGTCCCGCATTCTGGCAGGACCGACCTGCACGCAATTGCTGGGCGATCTGGGCGCAAACGTGATCAAGATCGAAAACCCAGCAACCGGCGGCGATGATACGCGCCAGTGGGGTCCTCCGTATGTGACTGACGCTGATGGCAATGCATCTGATCTGAGCGCCTACTTCATGTCGGCCAACCGCAACAAGAAATCAGTGGCCATCGACATCACAACAGCCGAGGGTCAGGCGGACATCCGACGTCTCGCCTCGCACGCGGACATTCTGATCGAGAACTTCAAACCCGGCGGGCTGGCGAAATACGGCTTGGATTACAAAACCTTGTCGCAGGAATTTCCCAGCCTCGTTTATTGCTCGATCTCAGGCTACGGACAGGACGGACCAAACGCGTCGAAGCCCGGATATGACCTGATGGCACAGGGTTACGGCGGGATCATGTCTCTGACCGGTGATTCCGAGGGCGCGCCCATGAAAGTGGGCGTTGGCATCGCTGACGTGATGTGCGGCATGTACGCGACCGTCGGCATTCTGGCGGCGCTACGCCACCGGGATCAAACGGGCGAGGGCCAGCAGATCGACCTTGCGCTGGTTGACGCGCAAATTGCATGGCTGATCAATGAGGGCGTAAATTATCTGACTTCGGGCAATGTCCCTCAACGGCGCGGAAACGGGCACCCGAATATCGTGCCCTATGACGTCTATCAGACGGCAGACGGGCACGTGATCCTGGCCGTTGGCAACGACAGCCAGTTCAGACGGTTCTGTGACTTCATCGGACAGCCTGACCTGGCGGACGATCCCCGTTTTGCGACCAACCCATCACGTCTGGAACATCGTGATGCGCTGAATGGAATTCTGCGCCCAGCCGTGCAAAACTATGGCACTGAAACCGTCATAGCCCAGCTTGAGGCGCGCAAGGTCCCCGTTGGCCCGGTGCAGACGTTGGATCAGGTTTTTGCCACCGATCAGGTCGCCGCAAGGCAGATGCAGATCGCCATGCAAGCCGACCCGGCACAGGTGAATCTGATCGGAAATCCACTGAAACTGTCCAAAACGCCTGTAACATATCGCAGTGCCCCACCGACCTTTGGCGCGGACACTCAGGCCGTTCTGAACGCTGAAAACCCGTTCAAAGACTGAAACACATTGCCTAATTCGGCGGCATGTTGCTGAAACATGCCGTTGAATCGGCGGTTTTTTTCACGTTTTGCACACACAGCATTTCACCAATTCGAGAGGTCGGTCGATACTGATACGACCCCGCTAGAGTCTCTGATAAGTCGAATAATGTACTAATTCTCAACGGATCGGACCACGAGCATGAAACAAGACGTTTTCGGACAGATGAACACCCTGAGCCATTCGGCAAGCGCCGAGGCATGGGATGGCGTGCTGCTCGGGTTCATGGCGCATGCGGCGGTGACGCCTCAGCTTCTGGGAAAAGTTTTGGAGCTTGAGCCTGATTTTGCCCTGGGCCATGCGATCAAGGGTCTGTTCATGGTTCTGCTGGGCCGCCGCGAGATGATGCCAGTCGCCGTCGAAGCTCTGGCCGCTGCCAACGCAGCGATGGAGCGTCAGCCGGTAACCGCACGCGAACGCCTTTATGTGCAAGCTTTGGAGCTGTATCTGTCCGATCTGCCCTCGCAAGCCGTTCAGAAGTTCGAGGAAATCCTGCGCGCCCATCCGCAAGACTCGCTGGCGATGAAGCTCAGCCATGCCACTCGCTTTGTTCTGGGTGACGCCGAAGGCATGCGTCGCTCGATCGAACGTGTGATGCCGGCTTATGAGCCTGATCACGCGGGCCGTGGATATCTGTTGGGGTGTCATTCCTTCGCGTTGGAGGAAACCGGTGCCTATGAGAAGGCCGAGATTGCAGGCCGTCAGGCGCTGTGGATGGTGTCAGATGACGCATGGGGCCTGCATGCTGTGGCCCACGTGCATGAGATGACCGGCAACGCACAGCTGGGTCTGGACTGGCTGGCCGGGCGCGAGGACGCTTGGGCGCATTGTAACAACTTCCGCTATCACGTCTGGTGGCACAAGGCGCTGATGCATCTGGATCTGGGTCAGGTCGATCAGGTGATGGAGTTGTATGACAACTACATCCGTCAGGACAAAACCGACGATTACCGCGATATCTCGAACGCGACGTCGCTGCTGTCTCGGCTGGAACTTGAGGGCGTAAACGTCGGCAATCGCTGGGAAGAACTGGCTGACCTGAGCGCCAATCGCACCGAAGACGGCTGCCTGATCTTTGCCGATCTCCACTATTTGCTGGCTCTGACCGGCGATAGCCGGGACGAAGCAACCGGCAAGATGCTGAAACGCATCCAGAAAGACGCCCAGCGCAATCAGGGCGACACCCCGATCCGTATGTCCGATCCGGGCATCGCGGCGGCCAAAGGGCTTGAGGCCTTTGGTGACGGCCTTTACGGCCAAGCCTTTGATTTCCTGACCACTGCACGTGACGGAATGCAGATGGCAGGTGGCAGTCACGCGCAACGTGATGTATTCGAGCGCATCACAATTGATTCCGGCCTGCGCGCCGGGCGTCTGGATGCGGTCGAGCGCATCCTGGATGACCGCCGCGCAAAACGGGCCGGTGGCGAGGACAATTACGCCCTTGCGCGCCGCGCATTGATCGACGCGGCACGCGATGACCGGGATGCACAAAGCGTTCCGGCTGAATAACAAAAATAAAAAGACCAAAGAAGGACAGAACACGTATGGCGACAGCATCGCCCGCTTCTGATTTTGCGCCTGTGGCGGCTCAAGCAGCCGCCCCTGCCCGCGTGCGCGACCCGCGGCTGGATTTCTATCGCGGCATCGCGATGTTCATCATCTTGATCGCACATATCCCGAACGACCCTTGGGCCAGATGGATTCCGGCGCGGTTCGGTTATTCAGATGCAACCGAGATTTTCGTGTTCTGCTCGGGCATGGCCTCGGCCATTGCGTTCGGTGGGGCTTTTGCCCGCAAGGGTTGGTGGATGGGGACGGCTCGCGTGGCGTTCCGCATCTGGCAGGTTTACTGGGCGCATATCTGCCTGTTTTTCTTTGTGGCCATGTCGATGGCGGCGCTGGACCAGACGGGTTTCTTCGAGAAAACATACATTTCCTCGCTGAACCTCCAGCATTTCTTCAACGATCCTGCGCCACAGATGGTCGGCCTGTTCACGCTGACATACGTGCCGAACTACTTTGACATCCTGCCAATGTATCTGGTGGTTTTGGCGCTGATGCCAGTTTACATGGGCCTCTATCGCATCGGGTTCTGGGCCGTGGCCGCCACGTCGATTGCGATTTGGCTGGTGGCACAAACCGGTGCGCTGGCCCTGCCGGCCGAGCCTTGGTCAGACCGTCAGTGGTTCTTCAACCCCTTCGGCTGGCAGTTGCTGTTCTTTACCGGCTTTGCCTTCATGCGCGGGTGGATCCCTGCCCCACCCGTATCGAAAACCCTGATCTGGGCCGCTGTGCTGTTCCTGATCCTTTCGGCTCCGTTTGGATCGTGGAAGGTCTTTACCTGGATCAACAATGCCGCGCCGGAATTGGGTGCCGTGCTGCGCAAGGGCTGGCCCTTGACCTCGGACCTGCGGGGCAAGACCGAGTTTGGCCTGCTGCGCTATGTCCACTTCCTCTCACTGGCCTATCTGGGCTGGGTCGTCGCGGGTGAGCATGGCCATCGCCTGATCGCAACCGGCCAGGGTGCCGCCGCGAAAGTGTGGGAATTCCTGCTGACCGTCATCACCAAGGTCGGGCAGCAGTCGCTGGCGGTTTTCGTCTTTTCCATGGCAGCAGCGCGCCTGATCGGCGTTGGGCTGGACCTGAGTGGGCGGGATGTTGCCAGCGTTTTCATCGCCAACATGATTGGCTTTGCCATGATCATCGGCGTGGCCTATCTGGCCGGTTGGTTCAAGTCACACCCCTGGAAGTTTAAAAAATGAATTTCACACGTCGCGCATTTCTGGCCTCAACTTCGGCGCTTGCTTTCGCTCCGGCCACCTTTGCTGCCGGTGGCGAGGTCCCCTTTGACCGCAATGACGTGATCGCGCTGGCCCGTGAACTGGCCAACCAACCCTATGCCGAGCGCGAGATGGTGCCGCAGGAATGGCAGGACCTGACGTATCAACAGTATCGCTCGATCCGGTTCAGGCTGGACCGTGCGCTGTGGTATGAAACCCAGACGCCGTTCAACGTCGATTTCTTTACGCCAGGCCTGTACTTCCCCCGCACTGTTAAGGTTTCAACGGTCGAGGACGGGATGACCACCCCGGTGACGTTCGATCTGTCGATGTTCGACAAATCCGAAGACGTGCCGACCCTGCCCATCGACGACACGCTGGGGTTCTCGGGTTTGCGCCTGCGCACCGAAATGCACCGCCCCGGCAAGACTGATGAGTTCTGCGTCTGGCAAGGCGCCAGCTATTTCCGCGCTATTGGTCTGCACGAGGTTTACGGGCTGTCCGCGCGGGGTCTGGCCCTGAAAACCGGCGACCCGGATGGGGAGGAATTCCCCGAATTCATCCGCTTCTGGCTGGAACGCCCCAAACCCGGCCAGCGCAACATGGTCGTCCACGCGCTGATGGACAGCCCCAGCGTGACCGGGGCCTATCGGTTCAACGTCACCGCCGGGGCCGACTGCATCATGGATGTCGAAGCAACGCTCTTCCCCCGCGAAGAGCTGCCCCATGTGGGCATCGCGCCCGGCACCTCGATGTTCCTGTTCGACCAGACCAACCACAGCCGGTTTGACGACTTCCGCCCCGCCGTTCATGACAGCGACGGCTTGATGGTTCGCAATGGCGCGGGTGAGGTGCTGTGGCGGCCTTTGGCCAATCCCACCCGCCTGCAGATTTCGTCGTTCGTGGATACGAACCCACGCGGCTTTGGCCTGATGCAGCGGAAACGCAAGTTCTCGGACTATGCGGATCTTGAGGCGAATTACCACAAGCGCCCCGGCCTGTGGGTCGAACCCAAGGGCGATTGGGGTAAAGGCACTGTGACGCTGGTCGAGATTCCGGCGGATCAGGAGATCTATGACAACATCGTCGCCTATTGGCGCCCGGCCGAGCCCTATGCCGCCGGCAGCCAGATCGACATGTCCTACCGTCTGATCTGGGGCGAAGAACCCCAGCGCACGCCCATGCCGCGCGTGATCAGCACCGCGATGGGCGACAATACCTTCGGCGAAGGACGTCTGGCAGTGATCGATTTTGAGGCCTCGGACCTGTTCGATGACCCCGATGCGATGACCATCTTTGTTGACTCGCCCCATGCCGATACCTCGGACGGCGTCCTGCAACGCAACCCCGATACCGGCGGCTTGCGGCTGGCCTTCTCGTTCCAGCCGGGCGAGCGGAACCACGTAGAGCTGCGCGCGCAGCTTCTGAAGGACAAACAGCCCGCCTCTGAGGTTTGGCTCTACCGTTGGACCACATGAGCCGCGATCTGCATATCATGCCGCCCGAGGCCCCTCTGGCGATGCCCGCGCAGGATTTCAGCGCAGGGTTTCGGGATGCGCAGGTGCCGAATGGCAAGCGCGCCTCGGCCGGGTTCTGGCGTGCGCTGGCCTTTTCCCCTGCGATGGCGGCCACTCTGGGGCTGCTTTGGGTGATGTCCGACTGGTTCGGGGCCGAGGGGATCAACCTGATCGAAGGCATCCTGCTGACGCTGATCTCGTTTAACTTCTTCTGGATTTCTTTCACGGTCTGCACCGTGCTGCTGGGCATGGTGTCCCTGTCTCGGCAGGAACAGCCCAAATGCGAAGGCCGCCCTCAGCCCCTGCGCGTGGCGCTGTTGACGCCCGTCTACAACGAGGTGCCGTGGAACGTGCTGGGCAATGCCCGCACCATGCTGGAGGATCTGCGCAAGCGCGGTGGACAACATCACTATGCCATGTTCATCCTGTCCGACACGCGCGACCCCGAGATCGCCGCGCAGGAGCAGGCCAGTGTCGAGGCGCTGCGCACCACGCTCGCCCCTGGCCTTGAGCTGTATTACCGCCGTCGTCCTGAAAACACTGACCGCAAGGTGGGCAATATCGCCGATTGGGTCAGCCGCTGGGGGGCTGATTGGGATGCGATGCTGGTGTTGGACGCCGACAGTCTGATGACCGGCCGTGCCATCACCCGCCTGACCGACGCCTTGGCACGCGACCCCGGAGCCGGTCTGATCCAGAGCTATCCGCAGCTGATCGGCGCGCAATCGGTCTTTGCCCGGATGCAGCAATTTGCCAACGGCGTCTACGGCATCGCCTTTGCCGAAGGTCTGGCCCGTTGGTGCGGGCAAGAGGGCAATTACTGGGGCCACAACGCCATCATCCGCACCCGCGCCTTTGCTTCCAGCGCGGGTCTGCCCAAGCTGCGCGCTTTCAATGGTCAGGAAAAGCTGATCATGAGCCACGATTTCGTCGAGGCCGGACTCCTGCGCCGCGCCGGGTGGGCCGTGCGCTTCCTGCCGCGTATTCGCGGATCCTATGAGGAGACGCCCCCTACGCTGATCGACCACGCGCTGAGGGATCGGCGCTGGTGTCAGGGCAACTTGCAGCACCTGAAATTGCTGGGCTCGACCGGGTTCCGCGCGGTGTCCCGCTTCCACATGTTCCACGGTGCAGTCGGATATTTGATGTCGCCCCTGTGGTTTGCCCTGCTGGTTATGTGGGCGCTGATCGGTCAGGGTGAGGACGCGTCGGTCCTGTATTATTTCAGCCCAGACAACCCTCTGTTCCCGCAATGGCCCGAGATGTCGGAAACCCGCCATGTGCTGATCATCCTAGTCATGTACGCCATGCTGCTGGCGCCCAAGGTACTGGGCGTTCTTGCCCTGCCGTTAAGCGGTGTGCGCTATGCCGAGTTCGGCGGTGGCTTGAAATTCGTCACCTCGTTTCTTGCCGAAGTGGTGCTGTCAATTCTCTATGCACCCATCCTGATGGTACAGCAGATGATTGCCGTCTTCCGCACCGCCTTCGGTGTTCAAAAGGGGTGGTCTCCGCAAACGCGCGATGGCGGCAGCTATGGCTTGCGCACGTTGGTCCTGTGTCACGCACTGGAAACGGTAAGTGGCATTGCGTTGAGCGTGGGCATTCTGTCGGGCCTGGTGTCCATCTGGCTGGCCCCGATCGCGATCAGCCTGGCCTTTGCGATCCCATTGTCCGCGCTCAGCGGCGTATCTTCTGCATCTGCGCGCCGCATGGTCGGGATGAGAGAAGACGTCAAGGAACCCGCGATCACCCGGTCTGCCCGCCGTCACAGAGACGAGTTGAAGCGCGTGATCGAGGGCGAAGGCGTGATGACCCCGGCAGAATGATCACCCGCCGGGCAAGCCCTCATACCAATCAACCATCATATCGGACCAGCCTTTAGGTACGGTATGTCCGCCTGGGAACAACGCAAATTCCAGCGCGCTGCCATCTGCGCAACCGCCCCAATAGCGGCGCATAAAGGGGCCCGTGGTCGAAAAACCGCTGGGTTTGGTATCAACGCAGCCATTGGCCAAGCGCCAGATTTCCAGCCCGGCAAAGATATCGCCCTGATGGAACCGGCCCCCACCCAGCAGCCGCCCTTCCAGCGGCACCACATTGTCAATCCAGCCATGAGTATGAAACAGGCGCACCGGACCTTCGCAGGTTTCGGGATGCGGTCGCCAGAAACCGCCTGACACGGGCACGTAGGCCGAAAACGTCTCGGGTGCATCGCAAGCCAGATAATTGACCATGAACCCGCCAGCCGAGAACCCGCCCAAAATTACCCGGTCCCTGTCGATACCAAATCGTTCTGCAGCGTCATCTACCACTTCGGTCAGAAAGGCGGTCTCGTCCCGATCACCGAAACCGGGATAGAAATTCCAGCTTTTGATTCCGGGGCGGCTTGGTCGTTCCAACCCTTCGGGCGCCATCACAGCATATCCCCGTGCAAGCAGGGGCTTGACCATGCTGCGGTTCTTCATGGTGCCAGTACCGCTGCCCCCGTACCCGTGCAGAAACACGACCAGAGGTGCGTTGTCTGCTTTGGGCAGTTCGATGTGATACGCTCCCGAGTCGGTCTGACACGCCTCATCCTGATCCGCGCAAGCGGCATAACTGGCCTGCCCCGCAAATACAGCGGCCACCGCAATCGCGACAGCGCGGATCATTGGCCTGCCTCGTCATATGCGCCGACGGGCAGCCCCGCACGCACCCAACCCGGCCCCGCTGCGGAGCCCAACATACCTTCCGGCACGTCGATAATATTGGTGAACCCCGCCTCGCTGAGCTTGTTGCTGAGCCGCGCAGACCGCACTCCGCGCGCGCAAATCAGCGCAACCGGCGCATTCTTGTTCCCATCGGTCAATTCATCCAGCGCTGCGACGAAATCGTCGCGACGCATATCCAGCGGATAGGCCCCTTCGCCCACGCCCGTCGCCTGCCATTCCCGAGGCGTTCGGATATCCAGCAGTAAAATGTCGCCAGACAGGGCTTGCTGGTGCGCGGCTTCGACACTGAGATGTCCGCCAGCATAGCTGGGCGGGATCAAGCGGTATTCCCGGATTGCGAAACCGGTGGCGACAAGCGCCCCACCGCCAACCAATACCCACCTGCGGTTTTTGACTGTTTTGTCTGTCACGTCCGACCCTCCTGAACGGTCTTCGACGTTCTATCACACAGAGACAGTCAATTCCGCGCAGAATTTGCGAGTAGGGATCAAGTTCTTGTCAGAGATTTTTTCAAAAAATGCATTTGATTGCGCCTCTAGAACGAAGTGAAAAACTTGCAATAGCTGGACAGTCGAAAAATTTCCCTTACAAAAACAGTAATACATTGACCGCCAAGACCGGAGTATCGCACTTGTCCCTATTCCTCATCGCGGCCCTTCCCTTTCTCGGCGCTGTGTTTCCAGCCCTGCTGATCAGGGCAGGACGAAATGCAGCAGCCTCGGCCGCGGGTTTGACCACGTTTCTGGCCCTTGCTGGTCTGCTGATCCACATTCCGTCTGTTATGCGCGGGGATGTCGTAACCGCTCGGTTCGACTGGATACCCCTTCTGGGCCTGAACGCGAATTTCATGCTGGATGGACTTGGTTTCCTGTTTGCTCTGCTGATTCTTGGCATTGGTCTGCTGATCATTCTCTATGCGCGGTTCTATCTGTCGCGTGAGGACCCAATGGGTCAGTTCTACACCTATCTGCTGCTGTTTCAGGGCGCGATGGTCGGAATCGTCCTCTCCGACAACATTCTTCTTTTGCTTATCTTCTGGGAGCTTACATCTTTAAGCTCATTCCTTTTGATCGGTTATTGGAAACATCTGCCCGAAGGCCGTCAGGGTGCACGAATGGCATTGGCTGTCACCGGTTCGGGCGGTCTGGCGATGATCGCCGGGATGCTGATTTTGGGCAATATCGTCGGGTCGTATGACCTGAGCGTGATCCTTCAGAACAAAGAACTGATCCAAGCCTCACCCTATTACCTGCCGGCGTTGATTCTGATCCTTCTGGGGTGTTTCACCAAATCGGCGCAGTTCCCGTTCCATTTCTGGCTGCCCCACGCGATGGCCGCGCCGACGCCTGTTTCGGCCTATCTGCACTCGGCCACGATGGTTAAGGCGGGGCTGTTCCTGATGGCGCGGATGTGGCCGGTTCTGGCCGGGACCGATGCGTGGTTCTATATCGTGGCCACCACCGGGCTGGTGACGATGCTGATGGGCGCGGTGATTGCGCTGTTCAAGGATGACCTAAAGGCATTGCTGGCCTTTTCGACCGTGTCGCATCTGGGTCTGATCACCATGCTACTGGGCTTTGGCACCAAATTTGCTGCCGTGGCTGCCGTATTCCACATCATCAACCACGCAACGTTCAAAGCCGCGCTGTTCATGACCGCCGGGATCGTCGATCATGAAACGGGCACGCGCGACGTAAAGCGGCTGGGCGGGTTGCGTCACCTGATGCCAATCACTTTCACGATTGGCACCATAGCGGCCCTGTCTATGGCCGGTCTGCCACCGTTGAACGGTTTCCTGTCGAAAGAAATGATGCTGGAAGAAACCGTCCACACCACCTGGCTGCATTCGCACTACCTGGTGCCTGGGCTGGCCCTTCTGGCGGCACTGTTTTCAGCCGCCTATTCCTTCCGCTTTGTCAGCCATGTGTTCCTTGGTCCAAAACGCGACGACTATCCTGCGCATCCGCATGATCCACCTGTGGGTCTTTGGCTGGCCCCTGTGTTTTTGATTGTTTTGGTCGTTCTGATCGGCCTGTATTCCGCAGCGATTGTTGGCCCTCTGGTCGCCGTGGTTTCCAGCGCGGTGATTGGCGGCGAAAAACTGCCCTACTATTCGCTCAAGCTGTGGCACGGATTCACGCCTGCACTTTACATGTCAGTCGTCGCAACGCTGGGCGGCTTGTTCCTGCTGTCGCAGCATCGCCGGGCGGAAAGCCTTTGGAACGCCCTGCCCCGCCCCGAGGCTAAGGTGATCTTTGAAGCTGTGATCGCAGCGATGACTGCGCTTAGCCGCCGGATCACGGATTCGCTGCATAATGGTGTGATCAGTCGCTATGCCATGATCCTGATCGTGTTCACCGTGGGATTGGGATATTATGCCTATGCCACGGGCACGATCGGTCCGGTCACCCGCGAACCGCTTAAGCTTGAGATCATTCCGGTCGTCGGCTGGATCTGTCTGGTCGCCGCAACACTGGCTATCATGTGGTTCCACCGCAACCGCCTGTTGTCGCTGGTTCTGATCGGCGTCGTTGGCCTGATTGTTTCGATGGCGTTCAACTATCTATCGGCACCTGACCTTGCGCTGACTCAGATCTCGGTCGAAGTGGTGACAATGATCCTGCTTTTGTTGTCGCTGAACTTCCTGCCCACGGACACACCATGGGACAGCAGCGCGGCGCGGCGGTGGCGGGATGCAGCAATCTCGGTCGGGGCCGGAATCGGTACAGGTGCTCTGGTCTATGCACTGATGCTGAGGGACTTTGCCTTTCCCACGATCTCAGAGTTCCATCTGGCCAATTCCTACAAAGGTGGCGGGGGAACCAACGTGGTCAACGTGATCCTCGTGGACTTCCGAGGGTTTGATACGTTCGGAGAGATCATCGTGCTGGGCATTGCCGCTTTGATCATCTTTGCGCTGACGGAATCCGTTTTGGCGACCAACGTTCGGGCCTATCTGCTGAACCGCAAGCCGCACTGGCCTCAATCCGGGGATTCACATCCTTTGATGATGGTAGTGGTGACGCGTATGATGATGCCTATTGCTCTGATGGTGGGTGCCTACATCTTTTTCCGCGGCCACAACCAGCCTGGCGGAGGGTTCATCGCCGGCCTGATCGTGGCAATCGCCTTCCTGATGCAGTACATGGCCAGCGGCTATACTTGGGCGATCGAGCGCCAGCGGTTCTACTACCACGGCACAATCGGTTGGGGTGTTCTGATCGCTGCGGCAACGGGCATCGGCGCCTGGTTCAATGAACGGCCGTTCCTGACCAGTGACTTCGGGTATATTCACTGGCCCCCGCTCGAAGAGTTCGAATGGGCTACAGCAATCCTTTTCGATACCGGCGTTTTCCTGGCCGTTCTGGGTGCCGTGATGCTGGCGCTGGACAGCCTGTCGCGATTCGCATGGCAGCCGGGCATGGCGCAGGAATTCCCCATGGATATCAACCCGCTGCGTGACGATCCGACAGAAGAAGAACAAGAGAAGGAGCAGGTCTGATGGAAGCGCTGGTTGCCTCTGCCGTAGGCGTCATGACCACTGCCGGGATTTTCCTGATCCTGCGCCGTCGTACATTCCCGGTTATTCTGGGCCTGTCGCTGATCACCTACGCAGTGAACGTGTTTCTGTTTGCCACTGGTCGGTTGGCGCTGGACGCGCCTGCGGTGCTGAACAAATACGAGGATGTCCCTTACACCGATCCACTGCCGCAAGCGCTGGTGTTGACGGCAATCGTCATTTCTTTTGGCATGACAGCGGTGATCGTCATGATCTCGTTATCGGCCTATCTGTCGGCGCGAAATGACCACATCGACATGACCGCGCAAGACAATACCGACCCGGCAGGAGATGACGCATGAACCACTGGATCGTAGCGCCGATCGTCCTGCCCGCGATCCTGGCCCCATTCATCATCATGGTCCTGCGCTACCACCTTGACCTGCAGCGCATCTTCTCGGTCGCTGGAGTGGTGGGCCTGCTGGGGATCGCTCTGACCATCACGGCGCAAGCTGCAGGCGGTGATATCCAGGTTTATGAACTGGGCAACTGGCCCGCACCCTTCGGTATCGTTCTTGTGCTGGATAGGCTGTCAGCCATGATGGTCCTGCTGACCGCGCTGCTGGCCCTGCCCATCGTGCTATATGCCATCGCCTCAGGTTGGGACGACAGGGGTAAGCATTTTCACGCGTTGTTTCACTTTCAGCTCATGGGCGTGTGTGGTGCCTTCCTGACGGGTGATGCTTTCAACCTGTTCGTGTTCTTCGAGGTCCTTCTGATCGCGTCCTATGGCCTGATGACCCATGGCGGCGGCGCGGTTCGCCTAAAGGCAGGTGTGCAATACGTCGCCTATAACCTGCTGGGTTCGACCCTGTTCCTGTTCGCGCTGGGCACGCTTTATGCGGTGACAGGCACGCTGAACATGGCGGATATGGCGGTGCGCGTTGCGGAATTGCCTGCCGAGGATACTGCTCTGTTGCGTGTGGGCGCGGTGCTGCTGTTGCTGGTCTTCTGTATCAAAGCCGCTGTTCTGCCCCTGCATTTCTGGCTGCCCGCCAGCTATGCCAACGCGCCACTGCCGGTCGCGGCCTTGTTTGCGATCATGACCAAAGTCGGGGCCTATTCGATCCTGCGGATGTATACGCTTGGCTTTGGCCCCGAGGTCGAAGCCACGCAGGGCCTGGTCGGGACATGGTTGCAACCCGCCGCACTGGTGACGCTGGCCGTCGGAGCGATTGGTATCCTTGGCGCGCAGCACATCGCCCGGATGGTGGCCTTCTGCGCCATTGCCTCGATGGGGACGCTGTTGGTCGCTATCTCGTTGTTCACCGAAGCGGCCACTGGCGCGGCTCTCTATTACGTCTATCACTCGACACTGGCGACCGCCCTGATGTTCCTTGTGGCCGATCTGGTCGTCGAACGTCGCGGCGGAGCGATCGCCCCGACTGCGCCAATGCCGCAAAGCGGGCTGGTCTCGGCCCTGTTCTTCGTCGGTGCGATTGCGTTGGCGGGCATGCCGCCCTTGTCCGGGTTTATCGGCAAGCTGCTGGTACTGGACGCAGCACGGGACGCACCGGACGCAAACGCCATCTGGGCCGTCGTGCTGATCGGGTCCTTCGTGACAATTGTCGGACTGGCCCGTGCCGGCACACTGATCTTCTGGAAAAGCCACGACGCGCAGCATATCGACGATGGCGGCCAAGGTGACGTGGCCGAGCAGCCAGCCCCCGAACCCAATCCTGCTCTTGCTCTGACCTCGGTTTTCGGGCTGGTTCTGGGTTTGGTTCTGCTAACTCTTTTTGCCGGCCCTGCCCTGACCTATGCCACGAAAACGGCCGAGCAGCTTTACACGCCTGACGCCTACATCTCAGCCGTATTGGGAGGAGAAGAATGATCAGACTTCTGCGCCGGATTTTCCCCCACCCGCACCTGACATTTCTGCTGACGGTCGTCTGGGTATTGCTTGCCAACACGGGTTCGTTGAACTCGGTCGTGTTTGGCCTGCTGCTGGGAATTATTATCCCCTTCATCACGCAACCTTATTGGCCCGACCGCCCGAAACTGCGCAACTGGCCAATGATCGCGGAATATATGCTGATTGTGCTGTGGGATATCGTTGTTGCCAACGTCACAGTGGCCATGATCATCCTGTTTAAACGTGACGCGGACCGGAAACCGAGCTGGATCAGTGTCCCGCTGGAGTTGCGCACACCCGAAGCGATCACTGTGCTGGCCAGCACCATCACGATGACGCCCGGAACCGTCAGCAGCGACCTGTCCGCTCAGGGTCACTGTCTTCTGGTTCACTGCCTGGATGCGCCAGACCCGGAAGCGGTTCGCGACCAGATCAAACAACGTTACGAGCGGCGGCTGAAGGAGATTTTCGAATGATCGACGCGGCGATACAATTTGCCTTTGTCTGTTTCGGGGCCGCAATCATGATGTGTCTTTGGCGGATCATCACTGCTGATGGCGTGGGTACCCGGGTTCTGGCCTTGGATACGATGGTGATCAATACGATCGCTTTGATTGTGCTGTACGGCCTGTATCTCGGCACCGAGATCTTTTTCGAGGCCGCCATGATCATCGCCATGCTCGGCTTTGTCTCAACCGTGGCCTACGCACGCTTTATGCTGCGCGGCAACATTATTGAATGAGGGCGGAATGACATTCATTTTCGAACTGTTGATCGCCTTCTTTCTGGTTATCTCGGGCATCTTTGGATTTGTCGGCTCGTTTGGGATGATCAAGTTAAAAGACCCGATGTCGCGCCTGCACGCACCGACCAAGGCGACCACTTTGGGGGTAGGCGGCGTTTTGCTGGCCTCAATCTGCCACTCGGTACTTCTGGAAGGCAAGCTGTCCCTTCATGAACTGCTGATCACTCTGTTTTTGTTCCTGACCGCCCCGATCACGGCCCTGTTCATTGCCAAATGGCATATTCACCGCCATGAAAAGCCTGACGATCTGCCGGATGCTGGCGAGGATGAGCTTTGGGCCACCCACGCGGTCGAACAGGTCGAAGACGTCCCGGACCACAGCAAGACCTGATAACCATGCACATGCCTCCGCTGCCCCTGACCCGTGATCTGGTTCTCATTGGCGGAGGCCACACGCATGCGCTGCTGCTGCGTATGTGGGGGATGAACCCCCTGCCCGGCGCGCGGATCACTGTGATCAACCCCGGCCCGACTGCGCCATATTCCGGCATGCTGCCGGGGTTTGTCGCCGGTCACTATGAGCGTTGGGAACTGGATATCGATCTTGTTAAACTGGCCCGTTTCGCAGGCGCGCGAGTTATATTGGGGGCCGTTCAGGGCATCGACAGCAAAAACCGTACCGTCCATGTCCCCGGACGTCCTCCGGTCGCGTTCGATGTGGCGTCGGTGAATGTAGGGATCACCTCTGACATGCCGGCACTGCCCGGTTTTGCCGAACACGCCATCCCCGCGAAACCGCTTGGCCCCTTTGCTGCACAATGGGCGGCCTATCTGGACGGCACCGGCCCTGCCGCTGTTACCGTGATCGGAGGCGGCGTCGCAGGGGTCGAACTGATCATGGCAATGGCCCACGCCCTAAAGGCCAAAGGTCGAACGGCGCAGGTCACCCTGATCGACAATGCGAAAGCTCTGACCGCGACTGGGGAAAAGGCAGCCGCCACTATCCGCCATACCATGGCTGAGCTTGGCGTCGACGTGATCGAAGACGCCGAAATCGACAGGATCGCAAACGATCATGTCGCACTGAAAGACGGGCGCACTGTTCCCGCAGGTTTCGTGACCGGCGCAGCAGGCGCACGCCCTTACAGCTGGATCGCCGACACAGAGCTTGATCTGCAAGACGGGTTCATTTCCGTAAACGGCCAGTTGCAATCCAGCGATCCCGCTATTTTTGCGGCCGGGGATTGCGCCCATTTGTCCGAAAACCCCCGCCCCAAGGCAGGTGTCTATGCAGTCCGCGAGGCACCAATCCTGTTCAACAACCTCCGAGCCGCGCTTGGGGCCGGAACAATGCGCCGCTATGCACCCCAAAAAGACTATTTGAAACTAATCTCGTTGGGCGGAAAATCCGCTCTGGGGGAGAGGTTGGGAACATCGTTCAGCGGCCCGTTGATGTGGCGTTGGAAAAACCACATCGACCAAACTTTCATGAACAAATTCCGCAACCTGCCTGAAATGGCAAAGACTGCTCTACCGGCACAGCACGCGGCTGGACTTGCCGAAGCCGCTGGTGACAAACCCATGTGCGGTGGCTGCGGAGCCAAGATGGGTCGTGGCGCATTGCGGTCTGCCCTGTCGGCGCTGCCCCGGTCAGAAAGGCCAGACGTCTTATCGCTGCCCGGCGACGACGCCGCAATTCTGACAACCGGTGGCACGCGCCAGGTGATGACCTCGGATCACCTGCGGGCTGTGACCGATGATCCGGTAATGATGACCCGTATCGCTGCGGTTCACGCGTTGGGGGATATCTGGGCGATGGGGGCCGCGCCGCAGGCTGCGACGGCAACGCTTATTCTGCCTCGTATGTCTGCTGACCTGCAGCACCGCACGATGGCCGAGATCATGGCGACCGCCGATGATGTGATGCGACAGGCCGGAGCCGAAATCGTTGGCGGACACAGCTCGATGGGGGATGAAATGACCATCGGCTTCACGTTGACAGGGCTGTGCGAGCGCGATCCGATCACTCTGTCCGGCGCCCGCGCGCAAGACGCCTTGATCCTGACCAAGCCACTGGGCAGCGGTGTCATCATGGCCGCGGAAATGGCGGGGTTGGCCAAAGGTGAATGGGTGGCGCAAGCCTTTGACCAAATGGTTCATCCGCAGGGTGAAGCCGCCCGACTGCTGGCCGACGCCCATGCAATGACCGATGTGACGGGGTTTGGGCTGGCCGGGCATCTGCTGGGTATGTGCGAGGCCTCGGAGTGTGGCGCGATACTGGATTTGGACGCAATTCCCTTGATGAAAGGCGCGCTGGAACTGTCCCGGACAGGCGTGCGCTCGACCCTGTTTGCAGATAATCGCGTCGCGACCCCTGATTTACCCGAAGGCGGCAAGGCCGACCTGCTTTTTGATCCGCAAACCGCCGGAGGCTTATTGGCCGCCGTCCCCGCCGACCATGCCCATGGAATTTGCGAGCGCCTGCGCGCAGCAGGGTATCCAGCTGTGGTGATCGGACAGATTACGGAAACGGCCGGCGTGCGGCTTTCATAGCTGGTCCAAAACCGCTTTGATCTGATCCGCTGCATCGCTCAGACCAACAGCGTCCAATGACGCAGCATCGATACTTGCGATCACATTCGACACCCGAGTACGGCTGGACTTGGTATAGGCCGGGTCATAGTGCTGCTGCATCAAAGCGCTGGTCAAAGCACGCTTGTCTCCGGCTTCGATCAGTTTGATCCAACCATCGACCACGTCATGGCCCCGGTGGAACCGCAATGGCGACAGGCGATCCTTGAGCCGTTCGGTATCTGCCAGGACATCCTCATAGGCGGACACAAGATAATCCGACCGGGCCGCGATCGTTGCCCGCACAAGTATGCGCGATGCGTTGCGCAATGCAGACCAGACCGAAGGCGGCAGGATCAGAGTTCCGATTTTGGACGATTCCGCCTCAACAACGACCGGGCGGCTTGGATCCAGATTGCACAGAGCACCGGCCAGCACGGATTCGAAGGCCTTTTGACTGGGTTGTCCTCCGGGCATCTCGCCCAGCAAAGATCCACGATGATTGGCCAAGCCTTCAAGGTCCAGCACTTGAACGCCCTGGGCCTTAAGAAGCGTAAGCAGCTCCGTCTTGGCAGTTCCGGTATATCCATCCAGCGCATATAGGCGGTGGGGCAACGGTTCATCATAGAGGTACCGCTTCACCAGCCTGCGATATGTCCGATAGCCGCCCTCAACCACCTCAGCCCGCCAACCGATCTGTTGCAACATCCAAGTAAACGACCCGGATCGTTGACCGCCGCGCCAGCAATAGACCAGCGGCTTCCAACCGCCTTCGTGATGCGACAGGCTGTTTTCGATATGATTTGCGGCATTTCGAAAGACCAGGGCCGCCCCCAGTTTACGCGCCAGAAATGGGCTTTGCTGCACGTAAATTGTACCGACGCGTGCGCGCTCTTCATTATCCAGAACCGGAAGACTGATGGCGCCCGGCAGGTGATCCTCGGCGAATTCAGCGGGGCTGCGCACGTCGATCACAGTGTCGAAGTCGTGCGCGTAGAGATCGGGCAAACTGTTAAATGTCAAAGCCATGCCAACGATCTATCTTGCGCAAGCGGGCTTGAAAAGGACAGCCGTCATTCGACCAGAGGCTCGATCAGTGAAGACCCGCTGGCCCGGTTCGAATTCACGACCGGGTCAACGCGGTGGTATGTCAGGACATCTTCGGCACCCGGCGTCATAAGTCGCGCGGCCCCTTTCCCGGTCTCACCCAGCCACAGTGGCCAGTCCTGTTGTTCAAGGATCAATGGCATACGGTGATGAATGGCCCCAAGACGCGTGTTGGCGGGCGTGGTCACGATGGCGCATGTCCCTTGTCGGTTCTCGTCAGAGCCCCAATTCTGCCAGACCCCCGCAAAAGCAATCGGCGCTTGATCCTGACGATGGATATACCATGGCAGGCGGTCACCGTTCGGAGTTTTCGTCCATTCGTAAAACCCTGTCGCCACAATCAGACACCGCCTCTCGCGGCAGGCTGCGCGAAAGGCAGGTTTTTCAGCCAGGGTTTCTGACCGGGCATTGATTAGCAACGGCCCGGCCGTTTCAGATTTGTACCAGTGCGGGATAAAACCCCAGCGCAAGGGATCAAGGGTGCGCCCGGCCTGATCAGAGCGGACCACATGCACTTGATTTGTCGGGCAAACGTTAAAGTTGGGCACTGCGGGCAACGTATTCGCGGGCCGCGCTGAAAACAGCTGCGCCATAGCGTCGTTTGGAAGAGTTATTGCAAACCGTCCGCACATAGGAGATGAACCATCAATATTCGTTTCGTTCGGGCAAAGGTTCTCACGGGGTCTCATGCAAAATCAAACAGCGAAAACCATAAAAGGCAAGGCTGTGGCCGCTTTAGAGGCTGGCAAGCTTCAACAGGCACTGAAAAAGGCGCAGTTGGGTCTGAAGAAATTTCCAGCTGACACAGATTTTCACGCCATTTCCGGGTTTGTCCTGACCGAGCTGAAACAGTATCGAAAATCCATTCCGCATTTCGTTGAGGCATCCAAACGAAAGCCAAACGATCCCCAGTTTGCGGAAAACCTTGCAAACGCTTTGATGCAGACCGGGCAAATTCCAAAAGCATTGGAGTATGCCGAGCAAAAACTGCAGAAATTTCCCAATAACAAGGAGCTGAGCCGGGTTATTGACGAAATTGAGCTTAAAGGCAGCAACTGGCGTGCCATCATCGACAACGCAACCAAGAAGTTAGAGAGCGACCCGGACAATGCCAGCCTGTTGTCGTCTCGCGCCAGAGCTTATGGGCGCATTGGCTTTGTTGAAGAAAATACGCGCGACATTGCCCGAGCTTTCGAGCTTGCTCCGGACAACGAGAGCATCGCGTTCCAAAAAGCAATCAATTTGCACCAGAGCGGCGACAAGGAAACCGCCGGTGAAATCCTGCGTAAGATTACAGCACAAAACCCCGAGCACGTTTTTTCACTTCTTCAGTTGTCGACAATGGCTAACAAGGACAGTGCGCCCGACTTAATCGAGAAGGTTGAGACAGCCATTGCAAATAGCGAACACAAGCTGTCCGAGCTTGAATTTGCGAAGGCACATTTGCTGTCCAAAACTCAGGGGCTTAACGCTGCGCTGCCTCAATTCGAGCGCGCGAACGCAATTCAACACGAAACAATCCCGTACGATTTCGCGGCAGAAGAGCAAAAGTTCGAAGTGATCACCGAGCAGTTCCGTGAAAACACCGATCTTCCGTCCTCTGATATAAGCGAAAGCCCTGTACCAATCTTCGTTCTGGGACAGCCTCGTTCGGGTACGACCTTGATGGAGATGATGCTCAGTTCTGCCCCCGGGGTTGCAGGATGTGGCGAGCTGACGGTGGCCGCCGATCTCTCGCGTGATTTTGAGCAGGCGTCTCATGCTTTCAGCTCGCAGAATGCAAGCGAGTTCGCACGGGACTTTCGCGCCCTAATGCCCCCAATCCCAGAAGGATCGGTCGCGTTTGTCGACAAGATGCCACACAATTTCCAGCGAATTGGATTCTTGCTGGCAGCATTTCCGAACGCAAAGATCATTAACATGCTTCGGGATCCGCGGGACGTCGGTTTGTCAAAATGGATCAGGCGCTTTCCAGCGGGTGGAATGCGGTATGCCTCGAACCAAAAGGCGATCGCGCATACCGCGAATATGTATCGACGCTACATGACGCATTGGAACACGGTGTTTGGCGACCGAATACTGACAGTCCAATACGAAAAACTGGTTGAAGACCCAAAGACTTACAGCCAACAGGTTGCTGCGTTCTGTGACCTCGAGTGGACCGAGACGATGATGCATCCGGAGGAAAACACCAAGCAGGTCAGGACGGCTAGCATCGATCAGGTGCGTAAGAAGATTTCAACTAAGTCGATCGGCGGCTGGCGCAGCGTATCCGACCACCTTCAGCCGATGTTGCAATGCCTCGATCCCGAGCTTTGGCCAGAATACGATTTTGACTGACCAAAAAAGGCCGCGCAGCATGGCGCGGCCTTTGCCAATAGAATAACGGGTTACTTCTGCTTGATGCGCCCGTCCAGGTACGGCGTGTAAGGCGCGTTTTCCGCAAGATATTCAGCAGTTACATCCGCCAGATCCGGGCCAAAATCATAGGCGTTCTTGTCGTCACCCTCGAACATTTTGTATCCGTCGCCGCCGTTGCGAACATAGTTGTTGGTCACCACAAGGTAAGTCGCTTCCGGATCAATCGGAATATAGCCGCCATCCTTGGCCACCATAACTTCGGTGATACGTCCCTCGTTAGGCGCAACCGATGGGTCCCACGTAAAGGTCATACCGGCCACCTGAGGGAAACGACCTTTGACCTCTTCGACCTGGCTCACACCGTTTTCCAGCGCATCGATGACACCCTGACCACTGATCTCGAAAGTCGAAAGAGTGTTCTGGAACGGAAGAACAGTCAGGACTTCGCCCATGGTCACTTCACCCTCGTCGATTGACGCGCGCAGGCCGCCTGAGTTTGCAATCGCAATCTGGGCACCCTGATCCGCGACGCGCGCCAGCATTGCATCTGCAACGAGGTTGCCCATTTCACACTCCTGAACCCGGCATACATCGCGATTGCCTTCGATCGACGCAGCTGAGTTGGCGACGACCCGTTTCTTCATCTCTTCAATCGGTGCGCCCATCTCGGAGACTCGTGCAGCGACGTCGGGATCGGGCGTCACAGACGCATCCAACAGGATCGGTTCGCCTTCTGCCGAAACCAGGTTTCCATCATCGTCAAAGGTCAGAGTAACCTCACCCAGATACTTGGAATAAGCGTAAGCCTGAACCACGGGCACATCACCTACCATCAGAGGATAAGATCCGGCGGCCCCTTCCTGCGTATTCGACAGCAACGTATGCGAGTGCCCGCCGATGACCAAATCAAGACCCGGGACCTTCTCGGCAATTTCGATGTCCTTGGCCAGACCGACGTGATTCAGCGCAATGACTATGTCGACACCTTCGGCCTGCAACGCCTCTACATCTGCTTTCAGGCTGTCGATTTCATCTTGGAACAGAACGTCCTTGCCGGGGCTGGATGTATCTACGGTATCGGTTGCCAAAGCGGATACTATACCAACCTTTTGCCCGCCGACATCCAGAACCAGATGCCCTTGTACGCGGTCTTTCAACTCTGCCGAAGATGACAGATCAAGGTTGCCGGAGATTACAGGAAAGCTCACCGCGTCAACGAAAGCCGCCAGACCTTCGGGGCCATCGTCGAATTCGTGGTTGCCGACCGCCATCGCGTCGTAGCCGATGGCCTCCATGAACTCTGCCTCGGCTGCACCTTTATAGGTAGTATAGAAAAGCGAGCCTTGAAACGGATCGCCTGCATCCAGCACCAGAACGTTTTGTCCGTCCAACGCATCGCGACGCCCGTCAATTGCCGTCTTCAACCGCGCCATACCGCCAAAGCACTTACCCTCGGCTTCGTCCTCGGCGTCACAGGTTGAATCGTATTTGTTGATCGATTCGATACGACTGTGGATATCATTGGTGTGAAGAATGGTCAGCTTGTACTCGGCCGCAGCCATGCCTGCGGTCAGGCCCAGAACGGCGGCCGATGTCAGCAAACGGGTGAACATATTCAAACTCCCTATTGTTATTTGCCGTGATGGTGCGCCGTGTTGCGGGAAGAGTCAAAGGGGGAAATCCGGCTTGATTCTACCTGCTGCGCGGGGCATCACGGCCCTATGCTGATTTATAAGATTTTCCGGTCCGACGAATGGGCCGCGTTGCAATCCAACGGGGCGACAGATGGCGCTCCGATTGATGTTTCCGACGGATATGTCCATTTCTCGACAGCGGAACAGGCGGCCGAGACGGCCGCCAAGCACTTCGCTGGGGTCGACGGTTTGACATTGCTGGCTTGTGACGCCGAGGCGATGGGGGACGACTTGAAGTGGGAGGTCTCGCGCGGGGGCGCGCTGTTCCCGCATCTCTACCGACAGATCAGGATGACAGATGTGCTTTGGGCTAAACCTTTGCCCTATGACGGGCAGGCCCACCAGTTCCCCGAGGAGATGGAATGACCCGCTACATCGACCCCGAGCGCGCTCAGTTCGAGGCGTTCAAGAATCTGGACCGTAATCATCCGATCGAAATGCTCAATCTGGTGAAATTCCGCGCCAAGGCCGCGTACCCGGATGACCATGATCTGGCCGATGCCGGTCTGACCGGCGCGCAGGCCTATCGCAACTACGGGGCCGAGACGGCCCCGATCATCGCTCGTATCGGCGCGCAAATTCTCTGGAGCGGCGCGTTTCAAACAACTCTGATCGGCCCGCAAAACGAAGTTTGGGACGCAGTCTTTATCGCCCGCTATCCCACCGCCCATGCGTTCATGGAAATGGTCACAGACCCGGATTACCAAAAAGCGGTCGTGCATCGTCAGGCGGCAGTTGAAACGTCGCGCCTGATCCGTTGCGCTCCGACCCAAGGCAGAGAGAGCTTCGGATGAAACTGACCGAGAAACTGGGCCTTGCCGCCCTGCACCGGATGGATCCGGAAGCCGCGCATGGGATGTCGATCAAGGCGTTGAAAGCGGGGCTGGCCCCCGCGCCAGGTCCTGTGACCTCGTCCCGGTTGCGCACACAGGTGGCTGGGCTTGACCTTCCCAACCCGGTCGGGCTGGCCGCTGGGTTCGACAAGAACGGCGAGGTTCTGACACCTCTGTCCCGCGTGGGTTTCGGGTTTATCGAGGTCGGCGCCGTGACCCCGCGCCCGCAGCCCGGCAACCCCAAACCGCGCCTGTTTCGCCTGAGCGAAGACAAGGCCGCCATCAACCGCTTTGGCTTCAACAACGAAGGCATGGCGGTCATGGCCCAACGTCTGGCGGATCGTCCCAAAGACGCGGTGATCGGCCTGAACCTGGGTGCAAACAAGGACAGCGACGACCGCCCCGGCGATTTTGCCAAAGTGCTGGCCCATTGCGCGGCACATCTGGATTTTGCGACTGTCAATGTTTCGTCCCCCAATACCGAGAAACTGCGCGACCTGCAGGGCAAGGCCGCGCTAAGCGCGTTGCTGGCGGGAGTGATCGAAACCCGCAACGCCCTGCCCCGTGCCCTGCCTGTCTTCCTGAAGATCGCCCCCGATCTGACCGAAGACGAATTGCAGGACATCGCCGAGGTCGCGCAGGAAACCGGTGTGGATGCGGTGATCGCCACCAATACCACCCTGTCCCGCGACGGTCTGCGCAGTGTTCACAAGGATCAAGCCGGAGGTCTGTCCGGAGCACCTCTGTTCGACAAATCCACCCGCGTATTGGCGAGATTGAGCCAGTTGACCGACGGCCAGATCCCCCTGATCGGTGTTGGCGGGATCAGCACGGCGGAACAGGCCTATGCCAAGATTTGCGCCGGAGCCTCTGCCGTGCAGTTCTACACGGCGATGGTTTATGGCGGCATTTCACTGGCCGCTGAGATCGCGCAAGGGTTGGACAAACTTCTGGCGCGCGACGGGTTCGACACGGTCGCACAGGCCGTGGGCAGCAAACGTGAGGACTGGCTATGATCGAATATTGGCACAACCCCCGCTGTTCCAAATCCCGCGCAGGGCTGGCGTTGCTTGAGGAAAACGGCGCTCAGGTCGAGGTGCGGAAATACCTTGAAAACGCGCCCTCGGCGGATGAGTTGCGTGCAACACTGACCCTTTTGAACGTACCCGCCATCGACATGATGCGGACGGGTGAGAAACAGTTCAAGGAACTCGGGCTGACCAAAACCACGTCCGAGCACGCACTGATCGCGGCGATGGCAGAACACCCGATTCTGATCGAGCGTCCTCTGGCGATCAATGGCGACAAGGCCGCCATCGGACGCCCGCCCGAGAACCTGCTGGACCTGCTTTAAGCGATCTGCGCCTCAAGCCGGGGATAGCGCCAGCCCAAGGTCAATCCCCGCGTGATGTTCAGAACCATCAACGCGGCCCAAAGGCCGTGGTTGCCCAGAGACGGCACCAGTAAGAACAGGGCAACCACGTAGATCGCAACCGACTGGATCATCGCGTTGCGCATATCCCGCGTCCAGGTTGCCCCGATATAGATGCCGTCGAACATCCAACTTGCCACCCCGATCACCGGGGCCAGCGCCGCCCAGATCAGGTATTCTCGCGCGGCCAGACGGACCTCGGGCGAGGTAGACATCAGGTCGATCAGCGCAGGCCCTGCAAAATAAAATACTGCGCCCAAGGCAAAGGCCCCGCCCACACCCCACTGCGACGCCATGACCGAAGCCCGCCGCACCTGATACCGGTTCCGCGCCCCCACTGCGCCGCCCACCAGTGCCTCGGCTGAAAAGGCAAAGCCGTCCAGCGCAAAGGCGGTGATCTCAAGAAACTGCAGAAGGACCTGATTGGCCGCCAGATTGACGTCGCCCAGATCGGAGCCCACGAACAGGAAAGTGGTGAATGAGCCCGTCAACAGGACCGACCGGATCATGATATCGGTATTCACCTGAACCATCCGACGCAAACGCACAGCGTTGAATATCCGGGGCCAGTCGCGCCACTGATTGCCACCGAACGCGCTGCGGCATAGCCACAGACCCAACGCCAGACCAGTCCACTCGGCGATCAAAGTGGCGATGGCGACACCTTCGACACCCCAGCCCAGCCCCAGAACGAACCAAAGGTCCAACAGGATGTTCAACCCGTTCATCCAGATCTGAAGAAGGAACACGCCGCGGGTGCGCTCGATAGCAATCAACCAGCCGGTCACGGCATAAAGCGCAATCGTCGCGGGCGCACCCCAGATACGAATTTCAAGGTATGCGCGGGTCAGGGACTCGACCTCGGGACTGGCCGGGGACAGCGCGAAGGCCCCCCAGAACACCCACACTTGCGTAACGATAAAGACAAGACCCGCCGCACCGCCCAGAAGCAGGCCGCGCATCAACAGCGCACCGGTCTCGGCCGTGTCGCCCGCCCCGCGCGCCTGCGCTGCAAGACCGGTGGTGCCCATGCGCAAAAACCCGAAGATCCAATAGATCGCAGACAAGAAGACTGCACCCATGCCGACGGCTCCGATGGGGGCCGCCTGCCCCATCTGGCCCACAACGCCGGTATCGACCGCGCCCAAAATCGGAACGGTTGCGTTTGACAACACGATAGGAAGGGCAATCTTCAGCACCCGTCCATGCGTTATAGGTGCCGAAGCGTCTTGCATGGTGTTCTAGCTGTCCTTGGCCTTAGGTTGCGGCATCAGGAAATGCCCCGATGCCTGCGCATAGGGACGCGCGTGGTTGTCCTGCCACGCTTCGACCCGAACCGATGCATAACGCCGCCCCGATCGGCTGACAAAAGCGCGGGCATAGGCGTCGCGTGGCAAACCCGATCGCAAATAGTCGACCGTGAAATCGACCGTTTTTGGAAACCGGATCGACTCGTCCTTGACGATTGCATCGGCGTCCAATTCACCGCTTTCGATACTGGGCAGGAAGTACTCCCAACTCAGCGTGATAACGGCCGTCACTTCGAGAAAAGCGGCGGTGACCCCGCCGTGCAGGGCTGGAAGTAGGGGATTTCCGATCAACTTTTCGTCAAAATTCAGCACTCCGGTCAGCTCGTCCCCGCGCCGGTCGAAGGCAATATTGAGGAACCGGATGTAGGGGACACCATCGACAATAGCGTTCAGCGCCGCATCCCGCCTGTGCTTGACCACCTGCATGGGTTCGGGACGTTGCCGCGCCATCACAAACCCTCCACCGTGAAAGACCCCGAGGCAGTGGCAACAGGCAACTCCTGATCCTCGTCCATCGCGGTCGCGCGCACAAAGGCGACATTGCGGGTCAAGTGGTAGCATGTGGCGTGGGTCGTGATGCTCTGACCCGGCGTCGCAGCCCTCATATAGTCTATTCTCAGGTCAATCGTAGCCGTACCGCCGGGGGCGGCAGGATGGCTCATGACGGCGGCTCCGCAGCACGTGTCTAGCACCGCAAAAACCGCACCTCCGTGAATGACACCAGTGCGCGGATCGCCGACCAGTTCGGCATTATACGGCATCGTAATTTCAGCCTCGCCATTCCCGATTTTGTTCAGCTTCATACCCAACGCGCGCGCATGCGGAATCGCTTCGATGAACTGGCGCGCAATAGCGGCTTTGTCGACCATCTGCTTGTGTCCTCTTGATTTATCCCTTTATGAGCGTGTGACCCGCAAAAGAGCAAGCCCGCCTGTTGCGCTTGAAGCCGACAGGTCATAGGCTGCCGCAGAGGAGATCAGGAATGTCCGACGACCGTTTGTCATTCAAAGAGATGTGTGCCGAGTTCGATGTGACCCCGCGCACCCTGCGTTACTATGAATATATCGAGCTTTTGCAGCCCGATCGTGAAGGCCGCTCGCGGTTTTACGGTCCGCGTGAATGTGCGCGTATGACGTTGATCATGCGGGGGCGCAAATACGGGTTCCCTCTGGAAGACATCCGGCAGTGGTTGCTGATCTACGAAGATCAGGGGAATCAGGCGCAGATGAAGACGTTTGTCGAGATGGCTGACCTTCAACTGATCGAGCTGAATTCACAGAAACAACAGCTTGACGATGCGATCGACGCCCTTCAACAGATGCGCGATCAGACTGCGAATTCTCTGAACTGATCGCGGCCACCCAGCCCTTCGATATAGTGCTATTCCTTTCGACCCTGCTGTCGCGCTGTTGACTGGCAGGGTTATTTTGTTGCGCCTCCACGCCCCAATCTGGTTGTTTCCGACACTATTCGTGACGTGACGTTACGGCCGTCCGACCTCAAATCCACTTGACGCAAACGGAAGTTACGTCAACTTATTTGTGACGTAGCGTTTGGATTACGCGAACGCCATCTCCGTGTTGTAAGTGGCGCACAAACTGCGCAACTGAACCACATCAACGCCAGTGAACAAGAGTGCTGAAGCCATGACCGAAGATCTGATGACCATTCGTGAAATGTGCGAGACTTATGATGTCACGCCGCGCACTTTGCGGTTTTACGAGGCCAAGGAACTGCTGTTCCCGATCCGTGAAGGACAGAAACGTCTGTTCACCAAACGTGACCGCGCCCGTCTGAAACTGATCTTGCGCGGTAAGCGTTTTGGATTCAGCCTTGAGGAAATCCGGCAGTTGCTGGACCTGTATCATGTGGGTGATCAGCAGATGACCCAGATGACCCGCACATTTGAGATCGCCCGTGAACGCTTAGCCGACATGGAAGCACGCCGGGAAGAACTGACCCAGGCGATAGACGATCTGAAGGAACAGTTGCGTTGGGGCGAGAAAGTGATCGCCTCGATGAAAAACGACAAAAAAGCCGCCGAGTAACTCCCGGCGGTCCCAATCACCGGACATTCGAATTTTAAAGGGAGCTTCAAATGCCCGTCTACAACGCGCCAACCAAAGACATGCAATTCATCCTGCACGAAGTGCTGAACGTATCGGGATCGGACATTCCCGGTTACGACGAACTGGACGCGGATTTCACCGCTGCCGTGCTGGAAGAGGCAGGCAAGATTTCATCAAACGTTCTGCATCCGCTGAACGTGGTTGGCGATACTGAAGGCGTTCGCCACGAAAATGGTGTCGTCTACACCCCTACAGGGTTCAAAGACGCTTTCGAGCAGGTCAAAGAAGGTGGCTGGACCGGGCTGGACATGCCCGAAGAGTTCGGCGGCCAGAACATGCCCTACGTGATCGGCAGTGCGGTGGGTGAGATGTTCTCATCCTCGAACCAGGCCTTCACCATGTATCAGGGTCTGACCCACGGTGCGGCCTCGGCCATTCTGGCGCACGGCACCGACGAGCAGAAAGCCACCTATCTGCCCAACATGGTCAGCTGTGAATGGACCGGCACCATGAACCTGACCGAGCCGCATTGCGGCACCGATCTGGGCCTGATGCGCACCAAAGCTGAACCGCAGGACGATGGCAGCTATAAGGTGTCGGGTCAGAAGATCTTTATCTCGGCCGGTGACCACGACATGGCCGACAACATCATCCACCTGGTTCTGGCCAAGATCCCTGGCGGCCCCGAGGGCATTAAGGGCGTGTCGCTGTTCATCGTGCCCAAGTTCATGGTCAACGAAGACGGCTCGCTGGGCGAACGCAACGGCGTTTCGGTCGGCAAGGTCGAAGAGAAAATGGGCATCCACGGCAACTCGACCTGTGTGATGAACTATGACGAAGCTACCGGCTTCTTGCTTGGCGACCTGCACAAAGGTATGCGCGCCATGTTCACCATGATGAACGAAGCGCGTCTGGGCGTGGGTATGCAGGGTTTGGCACAGGCCGAGGCTGCCTATCAGAACGCAGTAGAATATGCCAAGGACCGTCTGCAGGGTCGTGATGTAACCGGCGTCAAGAACCCCGACGGCCCGGCCGATCCGCTGATCGTCCACCCCGACATCCGCCGCAGCTTGATGGATCAGAAAAGCTTTACCGAAGGCGCGCGTGCGTTTGCCCTGTGGGGTGCCACGATGATCGACAAAGCGCACCGGTCGCATGACAAGGATGCGGACGGCCTGATCTCGCTGCTGACGCCGGTCATTAAGGGTTTCCTGACCGACGAAGGCTATGACATGACCGTCAAGGCACAGCAGGTCTACGGCGGCCACGGTTATATCGAGGAATGGGGCATGTCGCAGTATACCCGCGACGCTCGCATCGCGATGATCTACGAAGGTGCAAACGGCGTTCAGGCGCTGGACCTTGTGGGTCGTAAGCTGGCCACGGATGGCGGCAAGCACGTGATGGCCTTCTTTGAGATGGTCAAGAATTTCTGCAAGGAAAACGGTGGCCAGAACGAAGCGCTGGACAAGGCGTTCATCGAACCGCTCAAGGCGGCCTCGAAGGATCTGCAGGCAGCTGGCATGTACTTCATGCAGAACGGCGCAAAGAACCCCAACCATGCGCTGGCCGGTTCGAACGACTTCATGCACATGTTCGGCCATGTCTGCCTGGGCCTGATGTGGGCACAAATGGCAAAAGCGGCTTATACAGCCCTTGACGGCGGCACTTCGGATACCGAGTTCTACCAGACCAAGATTGCCACCGGTCAGTTCTACATGGCCCGTCGCCTGCCGGCTACTGCGCTGCACCTTGCACGCATTCAGACCGGTGCCGACACCGTCATGGCGCTCGAGGCGGCAAGCTTCTGATCTGAAACCGGCTGCGGGGCCGTTCCCGCAGCCGGGTTTTCGAAAGGATAGACATGCCGAAACGTTTTCGACTGACCCGCCGTTTCCCGGTTGCCATGACCGAAGACGGATATCGCCGCCTCAGGGCTTTTTCCCGCGAGGCCGGTCTGGACGAAGGTGAAGCACTGTCTTTCCTGTTTGAAAACTTCAACAGCGTCATTCACGAGGAGAACCTGACGCACCGCTTGCGTATCTTCAATTCGGAACTCGAAGCGCGCAAACGTTAAAGAACCGCAACCGCCCGACACAGGGCGGGCGAAAGCCATCGGCACCACTAGGTCGGGCATACGTCAAGGGAGGCTAAGGATGACCATCAAACTGCACTGTTTCAGCGTCAGCGGAAACTCGTACAAAGCTGCGCTGGCTTTGGAGATGTCCGGGTTGGACTGGGAGCCAATCGAAGTTGATTTCTTTAACGGCCAGACCCGCACACCGGAATACAGGGCAAATGTCAACGCGATGGGCGAAGCGCCCGTCTTGGTAGACGGTGATTTCAGCACCAGCCAGTCTGGTGCCATTCAAGCGTATGTGACCGAAAAGACCGGAAAGTTTGGTGGTAATTATCACGCTGAGCGGTACGAAGTTCTGCGCTGGGTTTTGTGGGACAATCACAAGCTCAGCTCAGGAGCTGGCATGACACGATTTTTGATGAATTTCCTCCCCGCAGAGCATCGGAATGCTGACGTCATTGCCTTTAATCAGGGCCGTTTGAAGTCGGCCTATCAAATTCTGAACGCACATCTGGATGGCCGCGACTGGATCGTGGGCGACGGCGTGACAAACGCCGATCTCAGCTGCTGCGGATACCTGTATTACCCCGAGCCCTTCGGCTTTGACCGTTCCGAATGGCCCAATATCGACAAATGGCTGACGCGGCTGTCTGAACAGCCGGGTTGGCAACACCCCTACGACCTGATGCCCGGCCAAGTGCCGGATCGAGCTTAAGGAGAGCATCATGACCGAAGCTTACATCTACGACGCCCTGCGCACACCGCGCGGAAAGGGCCGCAAGGATGGCAGCCTGCACGAGGTAACCTCGGTGCGACTGTCCGCCGTCGCCCTTAACGCCATGAAAGAGCGTAACAACCTGGAAGGCCACGCCGTCGAAGACGTGATCTGGGGCAACGTCACGCAGGTGATGGAACAGGGCGGCTGTCTGGCCCGTTCTGCAGTTCTGGCCTCGGATTTGGATGAATCGATCCCCGGTCTGGCCATCAACCGCTTCTGCGCCTCGGGCATGGAAGCTGTGAATTTGGCCGCCAACCAGATCAAAGGCGGTGCCGGTGACGGCTACATCGCCGGCGGCGTCGAGATGATGGGCCGCGTGGCCATGGGGTCGGACGGTGCGGCGATTGCCGTTGATCCCTCGCTTGCGATGGACACGTATTTCGTGCCGCAGGGGATTTCCTCGGACATCATCGCGACCGAATACGGCTTCAGCCGCGATCAGGCAGACCAGCTGGCGATGGAATCGCAGCGCCGCGCCGCGCAGGCGTGGGAAGAAGGCCGCTTCGCCAAGTCGATTGTCCCCGTCAAAGACCGCAACGGCCTGACCATTCTGGACCATGACGAATACATGCGCCCCGGCACTGACATGCAGAGCCTCGGCAGCCTGAACCCCGCCTTCCAGATGATGGGCGAGCAGATGCCTGGCTTCGACAAGGTCGCCCTGCTGAAATACCCGCACCTGGAAAAGATCAACCACATCCACCACGCGGGCAACAGCTCGGGCATCGTGGACGGGGCTGCGGCCGTTCTGATCGGCAACAAGGAATTTGGTGAAAAGCACGGCATCAAACCGCGCGCACGGATCAAGGCCACTGCCAAGATCGGTCTGGACCCGACCATCATGCTGACTGGCCCGGTTCCGGTGACCAAGAAAATTCTGGCCGACAATGGCATGCAGATTTCGGACTTCGACCTGTTCGAAGTGAACGAAGCCTTCGCTTCGGTCGTGTTGCGGTTCCAGCAGGCATTTGATGTGGACCCCGAGCTGGTCAACGTCAACGGCGGCTCGATCGCGATGGGTCACCCGCTGGGTGCAACCGGCGCGATGATCATCGGTACTCTGTTGGATGAACTGGAGCGTCAGGACAAAGAAACCGGTCTGGCCACGCTCTGCATTGCGTCGGGCATGGGTGCCGCGACCATCATCGAGCGGGTCTGATGCCCAAGCTGGATCTCTCTCAGATCCCGTTTATTGGGGGATCGTCCTATCCTGGTAAGCTGGCCGAGGCGACCGCAGGTCGTTTCGTTCAGCGGCTGGGGGATGCGGGCGGTCTGACCCAATATGGGGTCAACATCGTGCGGTTGGAGCCTGCGGGGATGTCCTCGCTGCGGCACTACCACATGGAGCAGGACGAGTTCGCCATTGTGCTTTCCGGCACCTGCACCCTGATCGACGACGATGGTGAGCATGAGATGCAGCCCGGTGATTGCGCGGCCTGGCCCGCAGGTGAGCCCAACGGCCACCACCTTGTAAACAAAACCGATGCGCCCGCGACCTTTCTGGTGGTGGGCACGCGGACCCCGACCGAGACCGGCTTTTATAGCGATATCGACATGATGGTGAAGGACGACGCAGATGGCGAATCCTTCACCCGGAAAGACGGCAGCCCGCTGACGGCTGACCAGATTGGAGACGACGGATGACAGAGTTTACCCTGACCAAAGACGCCGACGGCGTCGGCACGATCACCTGGGATGTTCCCGGCAAATCAATGAACGTGATGTCCTTTGACGGACTGACGCAACTGGACGCCTGTATCGATCAGGCGCTGGCCGATGACGAGATCAAAGGCATCATCATCACCTCGGGCAAGAAGGGTTCATTTGCCGGCGGCATGGACCTGAACCTGTTGGCCGTGATGAAGGAAGAGGCCGGTGACGATCCCGCCAAGGGCCTGTTCGAAGGCACGATGAAAATTCACGCCCTGCTGCGTAAGATTGAATTGGCAGGCATGGACTTCAAAACCAAGAAGGGCGGCAAGCCGATTGCAGCCGTTCTGCCCGGCACCGCCGCCGGGATCGGCATGGAACTGCCCCTGTCGACCCACCGCATCTTTGCCGGTGAAGATCCCAAAGCCAAATACGGCCTGCCGGAAATCATGGTCGGCATCTTCCCCGGCGCGGGCGGCACCACGCGCATGATCCGCAAGATGGGTACGATTGCTGCAGCTCCGCTGTTGCTGGAAGGCAAGATGCTGGACGTCAAAAAAGCCAAAGGTGCTGGCTATATCGACGAGATCGCCGCCGACCCCATGGCCGCCGCGAAAGAGTGGGTTCTGAACGCCAAGGAGACTGATCTGGTCAAACCTTGGGACGCCAAAGGGTACAAGATGCCCGGTGGTGCCCCCTACCACCCAGCCGGTTTCATGAACTTCGTCGGTGCCTCTGCGATGGTGCACGGCAAAACTCAGGGTGCTTACCCAGCAGCCAAGGCTTTGCTGAGCGCGGTTTATGAAGGCGCTCTGGTCGATTTCGACACCGCCCTGCGGATCGAGGCTCGCTGGTTCACCACTGTGCTGATGAACCCGTCATCTGGAGCAATGATCCGCTCGCTGTTCCTGAACAAAGAGGCGCTGGACAAAGGCGCCGTGCGCCCTGCCGGGATCCCCGATCAGTCGGTCAGGAAAGTCGGTGTTCTGGGTGCAGGCATGATGGGGGCCGGTATCGCGCTGGTCTCGATTCAAGCCGGTATGGAGGTTATCCTGATTGACCGCGATCAGGCTGCCGCGGACAAAGGGAAAGCGTATTCCGAGACCTATCTGGACAAGTCGGTCAAGCGGGGCAAGATCTCAGAAGACAAGAAAGACGTCATGCTGGGCCTGATCACTCCGACACCTGATCTGGAAAAGTTGAAAGGCTGCGATCTGATCATCGAAGCCGTGTTCGAAGACCCCGCCGTCAAAGCCGACATGACCAAAAAGGTCGAGGCGATTATCTCGGACGACTGCATCTTTGCCTCGAACACATCGACCCTGCCGATCACCGATCTGGCCAAGGCCAGCGTGCGCCCTGATCAGTTCATTGGTATCCACTTCTTTTCGCCGGTCGAGAAGATGCTGCTGGTCGAGATCATTAAGGGCAAGGAAACTGGTGATCGTGCGGTCGCCAAAGCGCTGGATTATGTGCGCCAGATCCGCAAAACGCCCATCGTGGTCAATGACGCGCGGTTCTTCTACTGCAACCGTTGCATCATCCCCTACCTGAACGAAGGCGCCCGTATGGTGACCGAAGGTGTTAGCCCCGTGCTGGTCGACAACGCCGCACGTCAGCTGGGCTTCCCGGTGGGACCAATTACCCTGACCGATGAAACCTCGATCGATCTGGGGGCCAAGATCGCCCGCGCCACCAAGGCCGCGATGGGCGATGCCTATCCGGCAAGCGCCGCAGATGATCTGATCTTCTGGATGGAGGAAGAGGGGCGTCTGGGTCGAAAGTCCAATGCCGGTTTCTTTGACTATGACGAAAAGGGCAAGCGTCAGGGATACTGGAAAGGTCTGCAGGACAAATTCCCGCTGGCCGAGGACCAGCCCGATCTGATCGAAGTTCAGGAACGCCTGATGTTCGCTCAGGTTCTGGAAGCCGTCCGTGCGCTGGAAGAAGGCGTAGTGGAAGACATCCGCGAGGCCGACGTTGGCGCGATCCTGGCTTGGGGCTTTGCGCCCTGGTCCGGTGGTCCGCTCAGCTGGGTCGACATCATCGGCGCACCTTATGCGGCCGAGCGTTGCGACCAACTGACGGCGAAATATGGTGATCGGTTCGCCTGCCCGCCGCTGCTGCGTGAGATGGCCGAGAAAGGCCAGACCTTCTACGGCCGCTTCGACCCCGAAGCGAAAGCAGCCTGAACTAAAAAACTGGCGCATGTTCTGCATGCGCCAGTTTTCCTGTCTGCGGGTTGGCGCAATGTTGACGTCAAATCAACCCCTGATCATATCCCGAAATCATCAAAGCCGTAGCCGAACCTTTCGATATCTTCGGCACACGCCGCAGCAACAGCAGCGCGCGTCTTTGGCGTGAAATAACCTCGGTAGTCTGCCACACGTTCGGAACGGTTTGATTGTGGCAGCGACAGCCTGAACCCGAGATGTTCGAACAAAGGCTCGGCGTCTTTCTCGAACTGTTCCAAACGGATATACGCGCTGCAATGCTCGACCCCGTTCGCCAGTGTCATATAGCGTCGCGCCGGGTTGGCTGCGAAAGACCGCGCTGTGTCAGCGTGCAGAACGAACTCTGTGAACGGCAGTTTGCGAGCCAGCCCGACCGCAGGGTGCTCGAAGGTTTGATCCCTTAACCAGTGATAGTAGCTGACCATCCGGTCCCAAGGATTCCGAACCAGAGTGAAGGTGAACATCGACCGAAGTTCGTCCGCGGATACTATCCCGTCGATATCAGACAAAACGCCGTGTTTCCTGAGACGTTCTGCGCCCGTCATCGCCTTTAACCGCTTGCGGCGTCGCAGCGCCTTGGGTGTATCGCCCACAAGGATGTCATCTTTCATAGCCCGGTCCTCCAAAGCCAAAGACAGCGATGTCCCTCCGCTTTTGGGGATATGAACAAACACGTATCGCCGACCCCTGGAAATGATCATGCGATGGCGTTCTCGGGGGATGTGCGCCCGGCTCTCCAGCCCAATACGGCGCCCGCCGTCGCGATCAGGGCAATCCCTGCGATCTGCATGACGCCGATCGACTGGCCAAAGGCAACCCAGGCGAACAGGGGGCCAAAAATCATGACCGAGTATTCGAATACCGCAACATAGGACGGCTCTCCGATCTGATAGGCTTTGATCAGCATGAAAACAGCGATAGTCGATCCAACGGCCTGAACGACGATCCAGGGGATCGCCGGTTGCATCTGCCAAACCCAACCGCGCGTGACGAACCCCGCAGGCCCCTCGGGCGATGCCAGCGGGAACACCGTCAAGGCGATCACACCCGTTGCCCCCGCCAACCCCAAAGTGACGACCATGGCCGCTAAAAGAGCGACGGTGCTTTCCCCTGCGCAATGACTGCGCGTGATGACAGCGCTCAGCGCGTAAAACAGCCCCCCGGCGACAGGTAGAAGGGTCTTTACATCGAATTCATACGGGTTCGGTTGCAGTACGCATAAAATGCCGGTGAACCCCAGAAAAACAGCAAAAATACGCCAGGGTCCGATCTTTTGCCCCAGCGCCAGCGTCGATATCAGAAGCACAAAGATCGGCGAGGTAAACAGCCCCGCCAAGGCCTGTGCAATGGGCATCAGGGCCAACGCGCCAAAATAGAACAACATCGCCAACGTGATCAGCACACTGCGTAACATCACAGGCCCCAGACGATTTGGGCGCAACTTCCCGAAACCCAATAGCGACAATCCTACGATCAACGGCAGCATCAACGCGGCGCGGCTTAGGTGGAACTGCCAAAGGCCGATCGTCTCGGCCAACAAGATCACCACATTATCCACCACCCCAATGATCGCCATCGAGCTTATCATCAGGATCGAGGCTAAAATCGGTGAGGTCTGCGTGTCGGGCGACATGATAAGCCTTGTTGTAAAATCAATAACGCCTTGCCCCCAAGGCCCTGCACCATCCAGCACATTTACAGAACCAGGCGCAACAGGTTTGCGCCACTGGATTTTTGCGTGCTAAACTGACCTCAATCAATAATGAGCAGTTCCCACCGTGATGACGGCCCTGAAACAGTACCAACGGATCGAGGCCACCGGTCTGTGGCGTCCTTCGCCCGACGTTCAACGGCGCGAGGTCGTGGTTTCCATCGGCGAAGCCACGCTGACGATCTCGGATTTCAATGACAAGGCGCTGACACATTGGTCCCTCGCGGCGCTGGAACGGCAGAACCCGGGTAGTTATCCGGCGGTCTTCAACCCCGATGGCGACCCGGACGAGACGCTGGAGCTGGAAGAAACCGAAACCACCATGATCGAGGCGATAGACCGTTTGCAACGCGCCATCGACCGCGCGCGCCCGCATCCCGGGCGTTTGCGGTGGTTCAGCGTTGCGGGTGTCGTTGTCGCTGTTCTGGTCTTGCTTTTGCTTTGGGTTCCGGTTGCGCTTCAGAACCACGTGGTCGCGGTTGTTCCCGAGATCAAACGGCATGATATTGGTGGCACAATCCTAGACCGGATCGAGCGCGTATCGGGGCGGGCCTGCACGTCCGAAGATGCGCAAGAAGCGTTAGATCAACTGGCCGCACGCACAGGTGTACGCGAAGTCGTCATCCTTCCGGCGGGCGTGCAAAGCAGTCTCAGCCTGCCGGGCGGGATCGTGTTGTTGAACCGAGCGCTGGTCGAAGATCACGAGGATCCTTCGGTTGCCGCAGGGTACATCATTGCAGAACGCGCACGAACGCAGGCGCAGGATCCGCTTGAGGATCTGCTGGACCGCACCGGAGCGGGCACTGCCTTTAGGCTGCTGACAACCGGCGAACTGACGCCCGACATCGTGGATGCCTATACCGAAGAGGTCCTGTCACAGCCCCGCCCTTCCCTGCCGGATGATGACCTGCTGGAGGTCTTTGCCCAAGCCGCTCTGCCCTCGACACCTTTTGCCTATGCCAAGGATGTAACCGGTGAGACGGTGTTGGGCCTGATCGAGGCTGACCCAATGGCAGGACGTCCCCAACAGCAAGTCCTGCCGGACCGCGATTGGGTCCGGCTGCAGAATATCTGCGGCGGATGATCCGACTTACTTGGTGCCGAACATCCGGTCGCCCGCGTCGCCGAGGCCGGGCATGATATAGCCTTTGGAATTCAGTTCTCGATCCAGTGACGCCGTGACGATGTGCACGTCCGGATGCGCCTCTTTCATCCGCGCAACGCCTTCGGGGGCAGCCAGCAGGCACAGGAACCGGATATCGGTGGCGCCTGCCTCTTTCAGCAGATCAATCGCCGCGGCCGAACTGTTCCCGGTGGCCAGCATCGGATCAACCGCGATGACCAGACGATCTTTCAGCCCCTCGGGCGCTTTGAAATAGTACTGAACAGGTTTCAGCGTTTCCTCATCGCGGTAGAGGCCGACAAAACCCACGCGGGCCGAGGGCACCAGCTCCAGCACCCCGTCCAGCATCCCGTTTCCGGCCCGCAGGATCGACACCAGCGCCAGTTTCTTACCAGCCAGAATGGGGGCGTCCATCTCCTCCATCGGGGTTTCGATGTGGCGGGTGGTCAGCGGCATCTCACGCGTGACTTCATAGGCCAGCAGCTGCGTGATCTCGCGCAGCAATTGCCGGAACGCCGCGGTCGAGGTGCCCTTGTCCCGCATGAGCGTCAGTTTGTGCTGCACCAGCGGGTGATCAACGACGGTCAGGTGTTCGCTCATGTTCTCTCCAGTCTTGTCCGGACCCGCGCGCGGGTCTTGTCATCGCAAAAGGCCGCCGTAAGGGCGGTTTCGTTCAGCGCGGCGAAATCCTCGGCCTGCCAGCCGAAGGCGTGCGCCAACATCTCATATTCGCGCCGCATTGTGGTGTGGAAAAACGGCGGATCGTCCGTGGAAATTGTGACCTTCACACCCGCATCGCGCAATTTGGCAATCGGATGCGCCGCGAAATCGGGGAAAAGCCCCAGTACCACGTTCGAGCCGGGGCAGACCTCAAGCGTGATGTCCCGGTCGATGATCTCGCGGATCAGATCGGGGTCTTCGATAGCACGCACGCCGTGGCCCACACGTTCGACGTCCAGATCGCGGATGGCATCGCGCACGCTTTCGGGGCCGCCGAACTCTCCGGCATGAGTGGTCAGGCGCAGACCGGCCTCGCGGGCGCAGTCAAAGGACCACTTATAGTCCCCCTGAGCTCCCATAGCCTCGTTCCCGCCCATGCCAAAGCCGGTGATCCAATCACCAGCGGTTTCCGCTGCGCAATGGGCGCTGAGCTTTGCTTGCTCCGGGCCGAAATGGCGCACACAGGTCACGACCCCACGCAGGGTAATGTCGTATTTGCGCTCGGCCTCATCCGCCGCGTCCTGAATGGCGGTCAGGTAGTCGCGCCAGGCGTGCAGGTCTCCGCCGCCGCAGAAATCGGGGCTGAGGAAGGTTTCCGAGTAGACCACCCCGTTCGCCGCGCTTTCTTCGAGGATGGCCAGTGTCAGGCGGCGGAAATCCTCGGGTGATTTGAGCACCTCACAGGCGGCCTCGTACACGCTGAGGAAATGCGCGAAATCGCGGAAATCATAGCTGCCGTCGGGCTTGAAAATCCCGCTCAGGTCGATGCGCTTTTCATGGGCCAACTGCCGGATAAAGGCGGGCGGGGCCGCGCCTTCATGGTGCAGGTGCAATTCGATTTTGGGAAGGTCTGCGACGCTCATAGAAAACTCCGCCCCGGCCCCTGCGCCGGGATGTTCAGGTGATGTGCGATGCTGGCTGAGACATCGGCGAAATTGACCGCGCCGATCTGGCCCGGACCTTGCCCGGCGATCAGAACGGGCACCTTTTCGCGCGTATGGTCGGTGCCGATCCAGCTGGGGTCATTGCCATGGTCGGCGGTCAGCAGCATCAGGTCTCCGGGCTGCAGGCGGGCGATAATCGCACCGATCTCACGATCGAACCATTCCAGCGCAAAGGCATAACCGCTGATGTCGCGGCGATGGCCGTAGAGGCTGTCAAATTCGACAAAATTGGCGAAGGTCAGGCTGCCCTCTTCCGCCTCATCGACCAGATCGGAGAGGTGCCGCATCAGGTCCGCGTCCGAGCCTTTGCGCAGCGTGTCGATCCCCTGCATCGAGAAGATATCACCGATCTTGCCCACCGCATGCACCCGCCGCCCGGCATCCTGCGCCCAGTTGGTCAGAACCGGGGCGGGTGGCAGAATCGCAAAATCCTTGCGGTTGGTAGTGCGGGTAAAACCCTGTTCCGGCGTGCCCACGAATGGTCGCGCGATGACCCGGCCCACTTTCATCTCGTGCAAGCGCGGGGCGAGCGTGCGGCACATTTCCAGCAAGCGGTCGAGGCCGAAATGCTCCTCATGCGCGGCAATCTGGAACACGCTGTCAGCCGAGGTATAGCAGATCGGCCAGCCGGTGCGCAGATGTTCGGCGCCCAGGTCTGCAATGATCGCCGTACCCGAGGCGTGGCAATCGCCCAATATGCCGTCGGTTCCTGCAGCCTCGGCGGCGGCCCGGCTGAGGTCGGCGGGAAAGGCTGGCTGCGTATCCGGGAAATAGTGCCAGTCCCAAGGCACCGGCAGCCCGGCCAGTTCCCAATGGCCTGAGGGCGTGTCCTTACCCGGCGAATGTTCCCGCGCGCAGCCCCACAGGCCTGTAGGTTCCGCCGCCAACCCCGGCGTGTCTGCGCCCGAGGCCAAACGGGCCGCCGCCCCCAGCCCCAACGCATCCAGATGAGGCAAGTGCAGCGGGCCCGAGCGCCCATCCTCGGCCCGCCCCTCGGCGCAGGCCTGCGCGATATGTGCCAGCGTGTTGGCCCCGGTATCGGGCCGATCGCCGTTGAAAAAGTGATCCGCATCCGGCGCGCCACCGATGCCGACCGAGTCCATCACGACCAGAAACGCGCGGGTCATGCGGTGATCCTTTCATGCACGATCCCCGGCAGCGAGGGGCTGTCCGGCCCAAGGCTGACCGCTTGCAGGACGGCCTGCGCCGCCTGTTGCGCCGCGTCCTCGCGGGCGGCGTGGATCACGGCCAACGGCGCACCCTTGTCCAGCTTGTCGCCCAGCCGGACGATATCGGAAATCCCCACGGCGGGGTCGATCACGTCGCTTTCAACTTGCCGCCCGCCGCCCAGAGCGACGACTGCCAAGCCCAGCGCCTCGCCATTCATCGCGGTGACATAGCCCGTGCTTGGCGCAGGAACTTCAAGAATCACGCTGGCCTCGGGCAAGTACCGCGACCAGTTGTCGACGAAATGCAGCGGCGCGCCGACGGCGGTCATCATGCGCCCGAACCTTTCGGCCGCGCGGCCAGAGCGGATAATTTCGGCCAGTTTCTCGCGCCCCTCATCCAAGGTTGCGCACATCCCGGCATCAACCAGCAAAACGCCGCCCAACTCGGCCGAAATCTCAGTCAAGGGCGAATTCTGCCCGCTGGTCATGGCTTTCATGACCTCGCAGATCTCTAACGCGTTGCCCAGCGCCGGGGCCAGAGGTTGGTTCATATCCGTGATCACCGCCGAGGTCCGACACCCCGCAGCATTCGCGGTCTGGGTCAGAGCCCGTGCCAGATTACGCGCATCTTCGTGGGTTTTCATGAACGCGCCGCTGCCCACCTTGACATCCAGCACCAGAGCATCAGGGCTGGCGGCCAGCTTCTTGGACAGGATCGACGCGGTGATCAGGTCCAGGCTTTCCACAGTCGCCGTCACATCGCGGATTGCATATAGCCGCTTGTCCGCAGGGGCGATCTGCCCCGTTGCGCCAACGATGGCGGCACCCGTTTCGCGCAAGATCTGCGCCAGACGATCTTCGCTGATCTGAGTGGTCACGCCCGGAATCGACTCGAGCTTGTCCAGCGTCCCGCCGGTATGGCCCAACCCACGACCCGAGATCATCGGGACATAAGCCCCCATCTCGGCCAGTGCAGGCGCAAGCACCAGACTGACACTGTCACCCACCCCTCCGGTCGAGTGCTTGTCGATCACCGGGCCATCCACGTCCCATGTCAAAACGTCGCCGCTGTCACGCATTGCAACCGTCAGATCAGCACGACCCTGCGCGCCCAGACCGCCCATACAGACGGCCATCGCGAAGGCCCCGGCCTGCGCGTCACTGACGCCACCATCAGCCAGACCTTGCGCGAACCAGCGCAGTTCCTCGGCCGTGGGCACCTGACCGCGGCGCAGCTTGGCGTTGATCGAACGGGCGTCCATGGCTCACTCCATATGCGAGGCGCCAAAGGCCCCCGGCAGCAGATCGCCGATGGTAGTTTCCATCTCAGACCCTTCGACCGAGGCCAGTGTTACCTTGACCTCGCGCTTGCCGAACTCGGCCAGTTTCTGACGGCAGCCCCCACAGGGCGGCACGGGCTGAGGCGATGAAGCAACCACATAAACCTCGGTCAGTTCCTGCTCACCTGCGGCGACCATGGCGGCAATCGCCCCGGCCTCGGCGCAGGTGCCTTCGGGATAGGCCACGTTTTCCACGTTGCAGCCGGAAAAGACGGTGCCGCTTGCGGACCGGACCGCCGCACCGACCTTGAAGTTTGAATAGGGTGCATAGGCGTTTTCGCGGACAGAGAGGGCTGCGTCTTTCAAGCTCATGGCGATTCCCCAATTTTTTATCATCTGGTCAGAAAAATACTGTTCTAGTGAAACGGCGCGCCAAGGTGAAGCCCCGCGCGCCGCAATTCTTACCCCAGCCGTGTGTTGAACCTGCCGGGCAGTGTGACCTCAAGCAGTTCCACATCATCCGACGGGTCCGACAGGCGCGTCCGCATCCCCGGAGGGATCACGAACGCGTCGCCCTGTTCCAGCGGGTATGGCTCGCGCCCTTCACCCTCTAACGTGACCGCGCCGTTCATTACAAAGGTGAAATGGATATCTGTGTCATGGGCAGCCCATTGCGGATCACCCTGCCCTTTGCGCACCACCTGCACCCCGGCCACGCCCTTGGTGTTTTCCGCAATCGTGGTGTCGCGGCAGATATATCCCGGCAGACGGAACGGCACCCAATCCGCACCCTCGGCCTGATTGAAGACGAACTTTTGACCCTGCCATTCCCGATCCGGGCGGTAGTGCGGGGTGGGCAGGTCCATGTCGTGGTCAATCTCGGTGACGTGTTCAGCAGGCACGCCGATCTCGATCACCTGCACATTGTCCGAGGCCTCAAGCACGCGGTGACGGATTTCGGGCGGTTGGATAAAGCAATCGCCAGCAGTCAGGCGCATCTTGTCGCCCTGATCCTCGTAGACCACATCCACCCAGCCGTAGATGCAGAAGATCAGTTGGAACCCGACCTTGTGGAAATGCACCATGTCCGGCACAGGCCCGCCATCAGGAATGCGGATATGGCTGGCGATGATCGACCCGCCCAGCCGGTCAGGCACCAGATCGCGGTAATGCATCCCGGCACGGCCAATGATCCATGGAGCCTGATCCTTGAGCCTGCGCACCACGAAGGAATGAACGGTCTCGGGCATGACCATGGGTGGATTCAGCTCATCAATCTCGACCTTTGTTCCGTTCGGGGCCACAAGACTGCGTTGCCCGTCGGCAAAACTGTCGGGGTCATCGGTCAGGATGCGCAACGTTCCGGGGCTTTCCGGCGCGTCCTTTTCGATACGCAACCGCAGCCCATGGCCGGAAAACACCGCCACCCGAGGGTCATCGGCGGGATAGATCATATCCATCCGCATCCCCAGCACCTTGGTAAAAAAGGGGATATCGTCGCGCAGCTCCTGCGTAGGCAGGCGGATCTCAGCTTGGGTCTGACTTTCGGTCATTCACTGTCTCTTCAGTATTGGCTTTCGGCCATCCGATCAGAACAGCGGCCAGAATGCCAATCGAAAAGAACATCTCAAGCGTTTCTTCCAGCACAAACAGGCGCAGTATCATGGTCTGAGACATATCCGCGCCGATCATCCCGGACACCTCTTCCAGCAGTTGCGCGACCACTGCCGACATCCCAGCTAGGAAAAACACCAGCAAAAACGGCGCGCGTGCCTTCAAAGCACGCCAACCCGTCGGGACACCGTGCCAGATCACCCCCCCCAACACGATAACCGCCAGCACAATGCGCACGGCAGTCATGTCCAGCATCACGTCCAAACCACTGAGGATCGTATGAGGAAAGGTTCCAACCGAGTAAACATCCGCTTCAAGCTCGCGCTCGGCCAACAGAAGACACACGACGCCGATATACAGGCGCTTGACGCCGGGAAAGCGGTAAAACGCTGCAAAGCCCGCCGCCAGCAAAGCAAAAGCCGAGCCGGTCTCGATCACGCCGCCCTCTTGGTTGAAACGCGATGCCTGTTCCGGCCAAATAGAGATAACGACCAACACAAGCGCCATTGCGGCCAGAGCAGCAGGAAGCCCGAAGTGAATATGCCCTTTGGAACCAGTCCGGAGATCTTCATTAAAGCTCATGTCTGGCCTTTGTTCTTGCGTCTGAAAGACAGGTTTTCGAAGATGCTCGAAACTAGTTACTTTGAATTGAAATGCAACTCACGCGCTCATGTCGCCGAAAACATGCTGCAAAATGACGTAACGTAGCCAAGCCGGAAAAAATGGTTTAACGGTCAATCAAATTTCAGAACGGAGATAAATCGCCAATGTCTGACACCCCCAGCCTGCGGCAGGCCGCGCTTGACTACCACGCCCATCCAAAGCCCGGAAAGCTAGAGGTCAAAGCCACCAAGCCGATGGCCAACGGTCGCGACTTGGCGCGCGCCTACTCACCCGGCGTGGCCGAAGCGAGCCTTGAGATTAAGGCCGACCCCCAAAATGCCGAGCTTTATACGGCGCGCGGCAACCTCGTGGCGGTAGTCTCGAACGGGACGGCAGTATTGGGGCTGGGCAACATCGGTGCGCTGGCCTCAAAACCAGTGATGGAAGGCAAGGCCGTCCTGTTCAAGAAATTTGCCAATATCGACTGTTTCGATATCGAGGTCGATCAGCCCGATCCCGAAAAGCTGGCTGATATCGTCTGCGCGTTAGAGCCCACTTTTGGTGCGATCAACCTTGAAGACATCAAAGCCCCTGACTGCTTCGTCGTTGAGAAAATCTGCCGCGAGCGGATGAATATCCCCGTTTTTCACGACGACCAGCACGGCACTGCCATCGTTGTAGGGGCGGCCGCCAAGAACGCGCTGCACGTTGCCGGCAAATCGTTCGAAGATATCAAAGTCGTCTCGACCGGCGGCGGGGCGGCGGGGATTGCTTGTCTGTCCATGTTGGTCAAGCTAGGCGTCAAGCGCGAGAATATCTGGCTGTGCGATATTCACGGTCTGGTCTACGAAGGCCGCGCCGAGGATATGAATCCGCACAAGGACCAGTTCGCACAGAAATCCGATCTGCGCACGCTGGATGACGTGATCGGGGATGCGGACCTGTTCCTTGGCCTAAGCGGGCCGAATGTGCTCAAGCCCGAGATGGTCGCGAAAATGGCCAGCCGCCCGATCATCTTTGCGCTGGCCAACCCGAACCCGGAAATTCTGCCCGATGCCGCGCGCGAAGTTGCGCCGGATGCAATCATCGCCACGGGCCGCAGCGACTTTCCCAATCAGGTGAACAACGTCCTGTGCTTTCCCTTCATCTTCCGCGGCGCGCTGGATGTTGGCGCAACCGAGATCAACGATGAGATGCAGATCGCCTGTGTCGACGGTATCGCCGAAATGGCCCGCGCCACCACCAGTGCCGAGGCCGCGGCCGCCTATAAGGGTGAACAACTGACCTTCGGTCCCGACTATCTGATCCCCAAACCCTTTGACCCGCGCCTTGTGGGCGTGGTGTCCTCCTCGGTGGCTAAGGCCGCTATGGCGAGCGGTGTGGCCAAACGCCCGATTGCCGATATCGAAGCGTATAAAGAACAGCTCAACCAAACCGTTTTCAAATCGGCGCTGATCATGCGACCGGTGTTCGAGGCCGCCTCGGCCGCGTCCCGCAAGATCGTCTTTGCCGAGGGCGAAGACGAGCGCGTCCTGCGCGCAGCCCAAGCTATTTTGGAAGAAACCACCGAGACCCCGATTCTGATCGGTCGTCCCGATGTAATCGATGCCCGATGCGAAAGGCTGGGTCTGACCGTCCGGCCGGGTGAGGATTTCCAGATCGTAAACCCGCAAGACGACCCGCGCTATTATGATTATTGGAATACATATCACGGACTGATGCAGCGCCGTGGCGTTACGCCTGATCTGGCCAAGGCGATCATGCGGACCAACAACACTGCGATTGCCTCGATTGCCGTGCATCGGGGCGATGCAGACAGTATGATCTGCGGAACCTTTGGGGAGTACCGCTGGCACTTGAACTATGTGCAACAAATCTTGAGCGACGGAGACTTACGTCCGCACGGGGCGCTGTCGCTGATGATCCTGGAAGACGGGCCGTTGTTTATTGCTGACACCCATGTACATCAGCTGCCCTCACCCGAGGAACTGGCCGAAAGCACAATCGGGGCAGCGCGTCACGTGCGCCGCTTTGGGCTTGAACCCAAAATCGCCTTTTGCTCGCAATCCCAGTTTGGCAATCAGGCGGAAGGGTCAGGCAAACGTCTGCGGGCAGCGCTGGATATTCTGGACTCGGAGCCACGTGACTTTACCTATGAAGGCGAGATGAATCTTGATCTTGCGCTAGACCCCGAGCTGCGCTCGCGCATCTTCCCGAATTCCCGCATGGAGGGTGCCGCGAATGTGTTGATCTTCGCGCATTCCGACGCGGCCAGCGGCGTGCGAAACATTCTGAAAATGAAAGCAGACGGGCTGGAGGTTGGGCCGATCCTGATGGGGATGGGCAACAAGGCCCATATCGTGACGCCATCAATCACCGCGCGCGGGTTGCTGAACATGGCCGCAATAGCGGGTACGCCCGTCACCCACTACGGGTAGGCGTGTAACCTGATCTCTCAATAATTCGAACCGGGCGCCAGCTAAGGCGCCCGGTATGATTCTGAGACTTGTTTGCTCAGCCCTCTTTGCAACTTTGCAAAAATTTCCTACGGCACCCACCATACTGCGTGTCAAAAGTGCATTTGCAAAAATTTGCACCTCAACTTCCAAAGATATGCAAATATTTTGCGATAAAGTGACGCTCCGACTTAAGCGTCGCTTGTCCGTTACCCTTCGGCCACTTTACACAAAGCGCACTGAACTATCGGAGGAGATCATCGTGGCTTACCAGGACGTTTTCGACAGCTGGAAATCCAACCCAGAAGAATTTTGGATGGAGGCCGCCAAAAGCATCGACTGGGTTCGTCCACCGACCAAAGCCCTGTTCGACGACAATGCTCCGATCTACGAATGGTTCTCGGACGCCCAAGTCAACACATGCTGGAACGCCGTGGATCGCCACGTGGAAAACGGCCGCGCCGAGCAGACGGCGATAATCTACGACAGCCCTATCACCCACACCAAGCGCGAGATCTCGTATGTCGAGCTGCGCAATCGCGTCGCGATGCTGGCAGGTGCATTGCGGGCCAAAGGCGTGGAAAAAGGTGACCGGGTCATAATCTACATGCCCATGATCCCCGAAGCGTTGGAGGCCATGCTGGCCTGCGCCCGTCTTGGGGCCGTACATTCGGTGGTCTTTGGAGGCTTTGCCAGCAACGAGTTGGCTGTTCGGATCGACGATGCGAAACCCAAAGCAATCATCGCCGCCTCGTGCGGGATGGAGCCCGGGCGCGTTGTCCACTACAAACCCCTATTGGACGGGGCCATCGATTTGGCCGAGCACAAACCCGATTTCTGCGTTATTTTCCAACGCGAGCAAGAGGTTGCACAACTGATTGAAGGTCGCGACTTCAACTGGCACGGCTTCCAATACGGTGTCGAACCCGCCGAGTGTGTTCCGGTCGCCGGTAACGACCCGGCCTATATCCTCTACACTTCGGGTACGACAGGCGCGCCCAAAGGTGTCGTTCGCCCCACCGCAGGCCATTTGGTGGCGCTGAACTGGACGATGAAGAATATCTACAATGTGGACCCCGGTGACGTGTTCTGGGCAGCATCCGACGTGGGATGGGTCGTGGGTCACTCTTACATTTGTTACGCGCCACTGATCCACGGAAACACCACGATCGTGTTCGAAGGCAAGCCGGTGGGCACACCTGACGCCGGTACGTTCTGGCGTGTTATTTCCGAACACAAGGTCAAAAGCTTTTTCACCGCACCAACAGCGATCCGTGCGGTCAAACGCGAGGACCCGCAAGGTGAACTGATCAACAATTACGATATGTCCCATTTGGGCGCGCTTTACCTGGCCGGTGAGCGGGCTGACCCGGACACGATCGTCTGGGCGCAAGATGCACTGAAAGTGCCGGTGATCGATCATTGGTGGCAAACTGAAACCGGCTGGCCCATCGCAGGAAACCCGCTTGGGATCGAGGAACTGCCGATCAAACTTGGGTCACCCGCCAAGCCAATGCCTGGATATGACGTGCAGATCCTGGATGAAGGCGGCCACCCCATGAAAGCCGGAGAGCTGGGCGCCATCGCAGTAAAGCTTCCCCTTCCCCCCGGTACTTTGCCGACACTGTGGAATGCTGAAGAACGGTTCAAAAGCGCATATCTTGAGCATTTCCCCGGCTACTATGAAACCGGCGACGCGGGCATGATCGATGAGGACGGGTACCTATACATCATGGCGCGCACCGATGACGTGATCAACGTCGCGGGTCACCGCCTGTCTACTGGCGGCATGGAAGAGGTTCTGGCCTCTCACCCCGACGTAGCGGAATGCGCCGTGATCGGCGTAACTGATCAGTTGAAGGGCCAGATGCCGGTTGGCTTCCTGTGCCTTAACGCAGGCTGTGATCGTGACCACGGTGAGGTCGTGCAGGATGTGGTCAAGCTGGTGCGCGACAAGATCGGCCCGGTCGCAGCCTTCAAACAGGCTGTTGTGGTGGATCGCCTGCCCAAAACGCGGTCGGGCAAGATCCTGCGCGGGACGATGGTGTCGATTGCCGACAGCAAAGACTACAAAACGCCCGCAACCATCGACGATCCGGCCATTCTGGATGAGATCACAGACGCCCTGCAAACACTCGGCTACGCCCAGAAATAGAGCACAGTGCAGCGCTGCTGCACCCCTGCCCTTGCAACCCGCCTTGGGGCCTCTACAGTCTGACCCAGACAGTGAGGCCCCATGACAATACGTGACTTATGGCGTCTGAACGCCACCGACCTGACAAACCTGACCCGCAAGGGTGAGATCAGCGCGGAAGACGCCATAAAATCCTCGATCGACAGGATGCATCAGGTCAATCCCGACCTGAATGCCGTCGTCGAAGACCTCAGCACCGAGGCCGTCAGCCATGCGCGTGAACTGGACAATGCAGTCGCCGGGGGTGCGGAACCCGGCCCACTGCACGGCGTGCCTGTCACCATCAAGATCAACGTCGATCAAGTAGGGCATGCAACCACGAACGGCGTCGTTGCTTTAAAGGATGTGATTGCACCCGATGATGCCCCGGTCGTCCGAAATCTGCAAAACGCAGGCGCTATTGTGATCGGCCGCACCAATACACCCGAGTTCTCGTTTCGGGCCGACACGGATAACGACCTACACGGCCGCACGCATAACCCTTGGGGACGGCATATCTCGCCGGGTGGATCTTCGGGTGGGGCCGGTGCGGCGGTGATGGCGGGGATCGGGGCCTTGGCGCATGGCAATGATATCGGTGGCAGCCTGCGCTTTCCAGCGGCCGCCAACGGAGCTGTGACCGTTAAGCCAGGCCTGGGCCGCGTACCCGCCTTTAACCCAAGTCAAAAGGTCGAGCGGGGTTTGCTGGCGCAATCCATGTCAGTGCAAGGGCTGATCACCCGTTCGGCTGCGGATTTGCACCTGTCGATGCCCAGCCTGATCGCGGCTGATCCCCGCGATCCGTTTCATGTTGCCATGTCGTGGCGCGGAGATAAGACCGACGGGCCCATCAAGGTTGCCTTCACCAAGGACACCTACGGCTATGATTTACACCCCGAGGTCGACAAAGCGCTGGACACCGCCCGTGACGCGCTGATGGACGCGGGGTATGACGTGCAAGAGGTGAACACACCCGACGTGTTCGAATGCGGGCGCAGTGGGTATCGCGCGTTGATGGGTGAAGTTCTGACCTTGTTGAAAACGGATATCGAGGCCGCCGGATCGCAAACCATCCGCGATATCTTTGAAGTATACTTCCAGGAATTTCCGCCCATCACCGGAACCGAGTTGATCGGTATGTTGGCCAAGCGAACACAGTACGCGCGTGAATGGGCATTATTCATGCTGGATTATCCGCTGATTCTGTCACCGTTTCTGCCGCAACCCTTTTTCGGCCCCGACCGTGACACCGAAGGCCCCGAGGGCGTCCACGAAGTTCTGGGCTGCGCGGTCTATTCCTACGCGATGAATTTCCTTGGCCTTCCCGCCGCCAGTGTTCCAGCGCGTCTGGCCGATCTACCAAACGGGCCACAACCGATAAACGTCCAGATTGCTGCAGCGCGCTGGCGCGAGGATATGGCTGTAGATGCTGCCGCCGCGATAGAGGCACGTGTGGGGCAAATGTGCCTACCGCTGTGGGAAAGGATGGATCAGGTCAACTGACCCTTGCCAAAGGAAATTGACCCCGGGGTTTTGTACCCGGGGCCCACTTTCTAAAATATGCCCGGAGATCCGATAACAAGCGTAGCACCACCTACCCTTGCCAGCGCGAAAACTGCGCGTTCATTTCGAAAACACCGTTGGCGGCCACTCACTCCCGCCGTTGATGTGTCTCCGGGCAAGTTCACATTAATCCATGGTTAATCAATCTCCTGTGAACTGGTTCACATAAGAGCGAAAAAAATGCCAACAGCCCGCAAAATCAGGTGAATTGTTCCGAGATCAGCCGCTCTTCCAGCCCATGGCCGGGGTCGAAAAGGATGCGATGCTGGATCGAAGGCTCGGACCTGATCTCGACCCAGTCGATATCCGGGAACGAGATCGAATCGGCGTCCGCCATGACCGGGCGTTTATCCGCGTCCAGCACATCGAACCGAACTTTGGCGATCTTGGGCAACAAAGCCCCCCGCCACCTGCGCGGGCGAAACGCGGCGATCGCGGTCAGGGCCAGAACATCGGACCCAATCGGCAGAATCGGACCATGGGCCGAGTAATTATAGGCCGTGGACCCCGCAGGCGTGGACAACAGCGCCCCGTCGCACACCAGTTCATCCATGCGAACCCGTCCGTCCACACTGATCTTGAGGCGTGCGGCCTGCGGACCGGCCCGCAGCAGGGATACCTCGTTTATCGCAAGCGCCTCATGCATCTTGCCGGACTGGTCCATCGCGCGCATGGCCAGTGGGTTGATGACCTCTTCTACCGCTACATCAAGGCGTTCCATCAGGTCAGTCTCATGGAACTCGTTCATCAGAAATCCGATGGTGCCACGGTTCATGCCGTAAACAGGCGTATCCAGATGCTGCATGTTGTGCAGCGTGTGCAGCATGAAGCCATCGCCGCCCAGCGCAACGACCACATCCGCATCACGCGGCGCTGCGTTGCCATAACGCCTGACCAGCGTGTCGCGCGCGGTTTGCGCCACTTTCGCGTCGCTGGCAAGAAAAGCGATTCTCTGAATCATCTGTTGCGGTTTCCGGTGCTGCACATTTGGTTCCGAAACAACCATACCTTTCCCCGATAGGCCAGTCTTGACGCCGCAGTTGGCCAAATCGTCGCTTTAAGCCTTTTGCCGCTGGTCAGTTTCCGATAGGAAATTCGCAAATTACCCCCCAGTATGTGGAGCCCCCATGAACGCCAATCTTCGTGATACCGGATTTTTCACCCAATCCCTCGCTGACCGTGATCCCGAGCTGTTCGGCTCGATTACATCCGAGCTGGGACGTCAGCGCGACGAGATCGAACTGATCGCATCCGAAAACATCGTCTCTGCCGCGGTGATGGAAGCGCAGGGTTCTGTGATGACCAACAAATATGCCGAAGGCTATCCGGGTCGTCGTTATTATGGCGGTTGTCAGTTCGTTGATGTCGCCGAAAATCTGGCCATCGATCGCGCCAAAGAACTGTTTGGTTGCGGATTTGCCAACGTTCAGCCGAACTCGGGCAGCCAAGCCAACCAGGGTGTGTTCCAGGCGCTGATCCAACCCGGCGACACCATTCTGGGCATGAGCCTGGACGCAGGTGGCCACCTGACCCACGGCGCGGCCCCGAACCAGTCCGGCAAGTGGTTCAAGGCTGTTCAATACGGTGTGCGCCAGCAGGACAACATGCTGGACTATGACCAGGTCGAGGCGCTTGCGAAAGAGCACCAGCCCAAGCTGATCATCGCAGGTGGCTCGGCCATCCCGCGCCAGATCGACTTTGCCCGCATGCGCGAGATTGCCGATATGGTCGGCGCTTACCTGCACGTGGATATGGCGCACTTTGCCGGTCTGGTTGCAGCAGGCGAGCATCCGAGCCCCTTCCCGCATGCGCATGTGGCCACCACCACCACCCACAAGACCCTGCGCGGTCCCCGCGGTGGCATGATCCTGACCAATGACGAGGCTATCGCCAAGAAAGTGAACTCGGCCATCTTCCCCGGCATTCAGGGCGGCCCGCTGATGCACGTGATCGCTGGTAAAGCTGTCGCCTTTGGTGAGGCGCTGCGCCCCGAGTTCAAAACCTACATCCAACAGGTCGTGACCAACGCGCAGGCGCTGTCGGACCAGCTGATCAAAGGCGGTCTGGACACGGTCACCCACGGCACCGATACCCATGTAGTTCTGGTCGACCTGCGCCCCAAAGGCGTTAAGGGCAACGCGACCGAAAAGGCCCTGGGCCGTGCGCACATCACCTGCAACAAGAACGGCGTGCCCTTCGACCCCGAAAAGCCAACCATCACGTCGGGCATTCGCTTGGGCTCGCCTGCAGGAACCACTCGTGGGTTTGGTGAGGTCGAGTTCCGCCAGATCGCGGATTGGATCATCGAAGTGGTCGACGGTCTGGCCGCTAATGGCGAAGAAGGTAACGGCGCGGTCGAAGCCAAGGTCAAGGCCGAAGTGGCCGAACTGTGCGCGCGCTTCCCGATTTATCCGAACCTGTAAAGTGTCAGGATATCAAATAGCTGAACGGCGCCCCAGCGGCGCCGTTTTTCATATGAAGCCCTGCCACCGCAGAAACACAAGCAGCAGAACCGACAGGGCCAACAAGTTGAAAGCCAACCCACCCAGCATTCCCAGAAACCAGCCCAGCCTGCGGTCGGCCAGATTTATGCCGGTCAGATGATCCTGCACCTCTTCTGACGCGCGGGCCAGTTTGGGCGTGTCCAGCACCAGCCTCAGCTTGGGATGGGCCGCCATCTGTTCGGCATCGGCCAAAAGCAGCGCCTGTTTGTAAATGCGTCGGGGCAATTGACGTTTGGCTTTTCTGACCGAGGCCGTCAGAGTCTTGTCCTGCACACCCAACTTGTCGCGCAACAACTGCACCGTCTGCGCGATTTGAGTTTGGATGTCGGGGTTTTGCGCCATATCGGGGCCTCCTGCCGCGGCACCATATCCGGGCCGGGCACGCGCCACAATGGGGCTGGCTGTTTGTCGGCACGACAGGTATCACACGGACATGCTGAACACGATCATCCATGGTGAACCGACTTCAAATCCGCCTTTGCTGATTGCCCATGGGCTATATGGCTCGGGCCGAAACTGGGGTGTCATTGCACGCAGGCTGTCTGATGAGCGACAGGTCGTGGCCGTCGACATGAGAAACCACTCCAACAGTAAGTGGACGACACAACATGACTACCCGAGCATGGCCGAGGATCTGGCAGAGGTGATTGACCATTTTGGTGGACAGGCGGATGTGCTCGGTCATTCGATGGGCGGCAAGGCAGCCATGACGCTGGCCTTGCTGCATGGCGAGAAACTGCGCAAGCTGGTGGTCGCTGACATCGCGCCCGTTACTTATACGCATAGCCAGATCCAGTTCATCGAGGCAATGCGCGCCGTTGACCTGTCATCTGTCACGCGTCGGTCAGATGCCGAACAGCAACTGGCCGAACAAGGTGTCGAGAAAGCCTTGCAAAGCTTTTTTACCCAGTCGCTGGACATCAAGGGTCAGCGGTGGTTGCTGAATCTGGATACTCTGTCTGCCGAGATGCCGAAAATCATGGGCTTTCCCGAGCTGACAGGCACATGGGACAGGCCGACCCTGTTTCTGTCCGGGGCTGAATCTGACTATGTGCTGCCCGAATACCGACCCGCGATCCGGGCGCTGTTTCCAACTGCGCGCTTCGCCAAAATACCCGGTGCGGGACATTGGCTGCACGCCGAAAAACCCCGTGAATTCGAGGCTTCGGTTCGGGCCTTCCTGAACGCTTAGGAGAAAGTCCGCAAAAGCGACCGGCGCGGCTGCTACCGCGTCGATCTTTTAACATTCAGCTTCAAGTCATTCGCTTCAGGAGCCCGCGACGTCGCCGCCACCTTCAACCCAGTCTTTGAATCCACCAAGATTATAAACCTGCGCGTATCCCATATCCTTTAGCAACTTGCCTGCCAGCGCCGCGCGCCCTCCGGCTGCGCAATATAGAACAATAGGACGATCCTTTCGCAGCTCGGGGTCATGAGATTGCATCGCATCGTCGGCATGAAACTCCAACATACCCCGTGAGATGTGATGCGCGCCTGCAGCCCGACCCGTTTTCTGCAATTCAGCCCCATCACGTACGTCCAGCAGTAACCCACCCTGCCCCAGAACCTCGGCCGCGCGGGCCATATCTATCCGTTCAACAGCGGCGTTCGCGGCTTCCATCATCTCTTTCACGGTTAAGGACATAGGCGTTTCTCCTGTTGGTGTTCGCAACAAGATAACATGCGAAAACTGGAAGGTGTAGGTTGAAGACCCTACACCCCTGATCAATGTTCGCGGAAGGCACGCGACATACTGTCCGTCACCGGTTTGGCGATATAAGCCGCAAAAGTGCGTTCTTCGGTTTGGATCATGATCTCGGCAGGCATACCCGGCGTCGGGATAAATCCCCGCACCCGGTCAATCTCGTCCGGCGCTAGCGAGACACGCGCCAAGTATACCTCTTGAGGGGCCCCTGATGATTCCTCAACTAAGGCGTCGGCTGATACATAAAAGACTTCCCCACTGAGAACCGGCGTCGTGCGTTGATTCAACCCAACCAGACGCACCGTCGCGTTCTGACCCGTCACGACGCTGTCAATTTCGGTCCGGGGAATCTGCGCCTCGATGATAAGGGGCGCATCGGCAGGTAGGATTTCAGCAATAGGCTCGCCAGTTTCGATCACGCCCCCAGGTGTGTGATAGTGAAGCCTTACAACAGTCCCAGTGACTGGTGCGCGAACAACGGCACGATCCAGAACACTACGCGCCTGACGTGCCTTTTCGCGGACACTTTCCAGGTCGGCTGCAATCACACCCAACTCATCCAACGCGGCTTCGCGATAGGCCGAACGTGTCCGCGTGATCTGTTCGTCATACTTCAGCAACATCTGGTTGATTTCCGCCGTCTCAGCCGCCAGCCTCGCCTGCTGTCCCTCCGCCTCAGCCTGCACGCGGCGGATCGTGTTCAGATCCCCCTTGCGAACCAAGCCTTTGTCAAACAGCGCCTTTTTGGTTTCAAATTCTTCCTGCAGGATTTCCGCGCGACGTTTCATACTGTCCAGTTGCGCCTCGAACCCGCTGGACCTGATCCTGAGGGCCTCCATGTTGCGTTCCAACAATGCGATATCATTCAGCAGGGTTTTGCGGGATACTTCGAAGCTGATCTGCTGGCCATCAAGAATGGTCATGACTTCGACATCGTCAGTGGCTGAAAGCAACTCGGCGGAAAACTCCAACTGATCCATCTCATTGTGTTCGGCCTCAAGACGTTCAGACATGGCTTGCAAGCGGATTTTGCGGATGAACAGTTCTCGTTCATTGGCCTCGGCCGAGGTTTGGTCCAGCGTCATCAGCACTTCCCCCGCCTGAACAGACTGGCCCTCGATAACTTTGATGTCTTCAATAATGCCGCCCTCAAGATGCTGGACGATCTTGTTGCGACCAGTGGCCACGAAACTTCCCTGCGCAATCACCGCGGCAGCCAGCGGTGCGCTGAAAGACCAGACGCCAAAGCCGCCGAAGCAAACGACCAACATGACTAAACCAATTGCGACCAACCGGTTGATCGAGCGCGGAACTTCAGCATACCAGACAGTTGGGTCTTTGGGGTCATTATTGACCGGCACGAGATCATTCATTACGCATCCCCTTTCTGCTGGCCTTCAAGCCCAGCCTGTTTGCGCGGGCCGTTCAATTGCTGCAGCACCTGTTCGCGCTGCCCGAACAAAGCAACACGTCCATCCGTCAGCAGCATGATCTTGTCGACCACGTTCAACAGCGTTGGCTTCTGCGTAATCACAACGACCGTAATCTTGTTTTCCTTGGCCTGCGCGATGGCCCGTGCCAGCGCCTGATCTCCGGCCACATCAAGGTTCGAGTTCGGCTCATCCAGAACCACAAGCCGCGGATTTCCAAAGAAGGCACGCGCAAGGGCAATCCGCTGCTTTTGACCGCCGGACAGTGGCGAACCATCGGCGGCCACAACGGTCTCATACCCTTGGGGCAACGTGGCGATCATGTTGTGGACATCGGCTAGAACGGCAGCATCGTGGATCTGTTCGTCCGTTGCATCTTCGCGCATACGGCCAATGTTGTCCTTGATGGTGCCCGGAAACAGCTGCACATCCTGCGGCAGATATCCGATGCTTTCGCCAAACTGGCGCGGGTCCCAGTTGCGGATATCCATCAGGTCCAGACGCACGCTGCCGGATGTCGGCAAAATCGATCCGACCAGTGTTTTGCCCAACGTGGTCTTACCCGCGCCCGAGTTTCCAATGATCGCCAGGGTCTCACCCGGATTCAGCGCAAAGCTGATCCCGTTCAATACAACGCGCTTGGTGCCGCCGGGGACAAAAAGCAACCGTTCCACATCCAACCGACCTTCTGGCCGCGGCAAGCGCAGTTTCTCGAACTGAAGCGCCGAGTTGGACAGCAAGTTCTTGATCCGCCCGTAAGCCCCACGTGTCAGCAGGAAGCCGTTCCAGCCTTCGATGGAGCCTTCGATGGGCGCAAAAGCCCGCCCGGCAATGATCGACGCCGCGATCACCATCCCGCCCGTGATTTCGCCCTGCAGGGCCAGGAATGCCCCCCACCCCAGAATGGCTATCTGTGTCAGCAAACGCACCGCTCGCGAAATAGCGGCGAAAATAACGTTCCGGTCCTGTGCCCGCACTTGCCACGTCAGTGACTGCGCTGTGTCTTGGCCCCAAATACGCACGGCCTCGGGGATCATGGCCAGAGCATTAATAATCTGGCTGTTGCGCGACATCGAATCCAGATGCTGGTTGGCCATGGATTGCGCCCGGTTGGCCTCGGCAAAGGGTCCGGCGGTCATACGTTGGTTGATAAGGGCAATGACCATCAACAACACCGCCGTGACGATCACGATCATACCCAGCTGGGGATGAACCAGAAAGATCATAAGGATGAACAACGGTGCAAATGGCACGTCCAGAAACGAGATCAAAGTCCCCGATACAAGAAAACCCCGTACCTGCTGAAGATCACCCAATGTCTGATATTCGCGCCCTGTGCCGTGCAACGAAGCATGGGCGGCTGCACTGAGGACCGGAGCACCCAGCCGTGCATTAACCTCGACCGCAGTTCGCATCAGCATGAAGCGACGCACCGCATCGAAGGCCGACTGAAAGATGACAGCGCCAGCCACGATCGCGGTCAGCATGATCAACGTATCCAGCGATCGACTGGTCAACACGCGGTCACTGATCTGGAACAGGTAAATCGGGATCGCCAGAATAAGGATGTTCGTCGCACAGGTCAGGACCAGAACAAAGGCAAGGTTGCGCAAAATAGCACGCAGCGAGACTTGCAAAGTACGCTGAAAATCCTCGGGCGGGGTGCGTTTGTGAAAGGTCTGGGGTGGCCCGCTACCATCTCCGCCGCCGCTTTTTTTCAACGGCAAAGGTTGGTTCGCCTTGGCCTCGATAGTGGTGCCAATACTCGCACCGCCTTTGGAGCGCGACAGGGGGGGGACCCGCGCGGTCTCCTTTCTGGCGGTTTCAGGACCGAGCCCTTCAGCATCGGCCACCCCAGCATCGCAGCCCTTAGTACCGTGACCTTGATCAGGCTGCGACGTAGCGCGCCGAAGGGAATATTCAGCGCGTTTCTGAATTTCGTCAGTTTCGGACCTTTGATCGGGGTCCACTCTGATTTTGTTTGCTTCCGGTTTTTCAGGCCCTTTTTTCAAAGGCCGCACACGCATGTCTTCGCTTAATCGTAACTCGGGCAATATGCCGGACGCCGTCGCCGTTCGTGCGGCAACTGATTTGACTGGATTGGCCCCACCCCCGCCGTCCATAGGACTGGCAAAGAGAGAGCGACGCGACGAAAACGTTCTCGACATACTCAGACTTTCGGTTCACTCGTAAAAAAACTGGGAAATTAGGCTAACATTGAGGACAGCGCATCATCCACGCTGGCCATTTCAGAGGGCGTCAGTTTGTTGTGCCCCGGGGCAAGGTCTGACTTACCCGGTCCAGATGTTTCCTGCATCAGGATCGCGATGGCTTCATTGGCCAGTTCTGTACCCAGATCTTCGTCTTGGGTGTCAATCAGGCTCGCCTGATGCAGAACGACGTCCGAATATTCGCCTTCCGATGCCATAACGACCGAGTCCACTCCGATGGTCGAGATACTCGCCGCATTCAGCACCGCATTTCCAGCACCCAGTGCTGAAGCGATGGCACCATTCCCTCCTTGTACGTGAATATCATCCTGGTCCTGCAGGGTAGTCACCTGTTCGACGACGTTGACCTGCACCAGATCACCTTCGATTTTCAGAACCCGCACCTGCTCCATCCCCGCAAATTGAGGATCATTCAGCAGTGCATCTTCCAAAGCGTCGGTGTCCATCTCTTGCAGAGGTAAGACTTCGGCCAGCGTTTCTGACAACTCTTCATGAGTGTCTTCCCCAATGGTCGTCAGTTCCACGTGGTTCATGACAAGGTTGTCATTGTCTTCCTCGGCGACCACCCCCGAGACCACATCGTCATCGACCAACGCAATCGTCTGATGGACAAAATCCACCGAAACCATGTCTCCGCCGATTAAAACCAGATCGTAATAGCTGCCGAGCTGAACGACGCTGACCTCATTCACCAGATCGTTGTCACCCAACACAAACAGGCTGGTCGTGGCGTCGATCTGGGTTTCAATATGGTCGATATCAGTGGCGTTGATTTCTTGTTTTACGAAATTTGTGACGAACAGATCACCCGAAATCCAAGTGATCGCGACAAGAGGATCTTGTCCCTCTTCCGAGACATTGTCATCAAGCCAGGACGCCTCATTGGATTCCACTGCAATACTGGACGACTGAACCACCGTGGTTTCGCTTTGACTATCCTCGGGCCCTTCGTCGACATCCGAGACAATTGCCACTTGGCTTACGACGGTTAGGTTTACCGACTGCCCACCGACCGCAATTACCGGAGCATCGACCCAACCGACGGTAATGGCGACCTCGTTTATCGCTAGGTTGCCCCCCGCGATAACGGTGTGACCATCGCCAAAATCGGCATCGTCTGACTGATCCCACTCAGTTGGCAACAAGTCAGGGTGGTCACTGTCGTCTTCTTCATCAGGAAGATGGTGACTTGGCACCAATTCCAGAAAATCCGGAAGTTCCTCGACATGTTCACCGTTCACAATCGTTCCCATGGCTTCTTCGCCTTGGAACTGGTGGACAGTCACATCCTCAGACGGGGCTTCGAATGGGGCCTGTATCTCGGCAACAATCGATTCGAGGTGCTCGATCGACTGATAATCGGAAATGCTAAAGGATGGGGACGATACCGCGTGTAGAGAAAGCGCAACATCAGCCAGTTCCTGACCTTGCTGCACCAATGAGTCCACATCGCGGAAATCCCCCTGACCGATGGTGTCGTTGTCGTTCAGGTCCAATGTCTGAATCGCATAGGTGACAGCCGAGCCGATCAGTTCGGGGATCAAAACCGGTTTCGCGACCAAGATCGGTATCGAGGTCGACGCGATCGCCGCATCGGGAAGCACTTGGTCGGGACCCGGGCCAGTTTGCAATGGACCATCGGGAATCGGCCCCAACGGTTGCGGGTTTGGAGCCAACGGAATGTCAGTATGACTAACCGATGGCGCATAGGGTAAAGCGTCGTATTTTCCGGGGTCAAGGTTAAGGTCTGCCCGCACTTTCACGGCAGCACCTTCTTCCAGCTCTTCCATCTCAGCCTTGCGCCTGAGAGCAGTAAATTCCTGATATTGATCTCGCAACCGAGCTTGCTCGGTCGTTAGATCAAAAGTTCCGATGAAATGGGCAATCGTCTCACTGATACTATCAAACGACATTTCAATTTCCTTTCCCGCGGCGTTCAAAATCAACTGCCTTGGGTTAAGTTGAGTCGGGGCCATCTGTCCTTGGCCCCGACAGTTTTTCAGAAGTGGTCAGAGCCTGGAAACCCAAGCTCTGACCCTGCCACCACGCAAGTTACGCGTCGGCGTCGTCGCTGGCGAAGCTGGAGGTCATCGAGCCACCGACCATGGTCGTGTCGACCGTGTTGCCAAGAACGTTGGCGCCCATGACAATCGACTGGTTGAACGCCGACGTGTCGACCACCGCTGCCGCCGAGGCATAGGACTCGCCGTTCACAATGCCGTCTCCGCCGTTGCCGGAGCCCCACTCGCCCGCATGGCCACCGGTCCCGCCAGCACCCGAATAGGCACCCGCAGCGTCACCGCCGTTGACCATTGCGCCGGTCGTCGCACCCGAGGTCGCAGAGCCGATCGCGTCGCCACTGGTTCCGCCGTTACCGGCACCAGCGCCGCCGCCGCCACCAAAGCCGGACATGGCCGACCCGGTCGCGCTGCCCGCGCCCGTCGAGGTTGCGTCATTGTCGGACATCGCGTCACCGCCATACCCTGCAATGGCACTTGCCAGACTGTCTGCAGACCCGTCCGTATCCGCGACCGAGAACAGACCAGAGTCGCCGCCCTCGCCTGCGGTGTTGGTTGCATCAGCAGACCCTGCACCTGTGCCGCTGGACATCGCATCCTGCTGGATCGCGCCGCCACCGCCACCGAAACCATCGGCAGTCGCGGTTCCGGTACCGGTACCTGTTGCCGACCCGTCGGTGGTGTTGCTACCGGCCGCGCCACCGTCACCGCTGTTGTTCTGCGGCAGGCTCGCGGTTCCGTTCACATCGCCGGGCGATTGGGTGACGTTCGGGCCAGTCGTGGTTTGATCACCAACGCCTTGCGCGCCAGAAGTCGCACCCGCGGTGCCTCCGGTTGCCATTCCGCCCGAGCCATCGCCGCCCGAACCAACGCCACCGGTCCCGTCACCGCCACCAGCGCCACCGCCAGTTCCGTCGCCACCCGAACCGAAGGCACCTGTGCCATCGCCGCCAGAGCCGACTGCGCCCGAACCAACGCCACCGGTGCCCGGATTACCGTGATTTGTGTCTCCGCCACCATTGCTGGCATCAGCATGACCAGCATTCAGTCCCAGCAGACCATTCTGCTGATTCAAAGCTGCCAGAGCTGCGTCAACCTGACCCGAGTCACCACCGGTACCCGCGCCGCCAGTTCCAGCACCGCCAGTTCCAGCTGCACCATTACCGCTGCCGCCCGTTCCGGTTGCACCGTTGCCGTTGCCGCCGGTACCACCACTGCCGTTACCGTTGCCACCAGTGCCACTTGCACCTGTGCCATTCCCGGTATCCGCATCGGCCGCACTGCCAGCCAGGCTTCCTGCAAGCCCAAGGCCCAGATTGCCGGCGTCTGCGTCATTGGCCTCGGTGTCGCTGCTTCCGGCGTTGATCGCGACACCATCGGTGTCGGCATAACCGTCGCCACCATTTGCACCGTTTGCGTCAGAGTCATTGGTCCCCTGACCAGCACCCAGCGCACCAGCGTGCGATACGTTATCTCCGCCGCTGGACAGACCGCCGTTCTCGGCACCCGAGAGACCCAGGCCCAGGCCCAAGCCGACGGATCCGGCATTACCGCCTTCTCCGGCTACGCTGGTGCCATCAGAAACCGAAGCGCCGCTGTTGTGCGCGGCCGAGTCACTGATAGCTTGACCACCTGCGCCTGCACTGCTGCTGCCGTTGGATTCCGCACCAGACAAGCCCACGCCCAAACCGACGTTAGACGCATCACCCGCGTTACCACCGTCACCACCGACACCGGTACCATCGGCATCACCGGTGTGACCACCCAGTGCGTATGCATCGCCGCCAGTCGTATTGCCCGAGGCATTCCCCGCATGGGTGCTGCCACCTTGGCCCGAGTTGCCGCCGTCGGAATGCGTGCTGATGCCCTCATCGGCTGTCGCTGAGCCGCCGCGCGCGTTGCCGTTCTGGTCAAAGCTACCGGTATTGGTTACCGCAGCCGATCCCAGATGATCATCGTCGCTGAGGTTGGCGTACTGGTGGTTGATCGCGGACATGTCGTTGCCCTCACCACTCAGATCGATATCCAGGTTCAAATCGTCGCCCGGATCGTAATCGAAATCGTTTCCAACAGTGATCACATCATCAATCGACGACCCGCCGGATACGTCGACGTCGACCAGATCGTCGTCACGGCCCAAAGGCTCGGCATCGCCAAAGTCGATGTTGACCCAGTTCGAATTGTCATTGTTGCCATTGGTCTGGCTTTGACCCTGGCCCTGGTCCTGACCTTGACCCTGGTCTTGACCTTGACCCTGATCCTGGCCCTGACCCTGATCCTGACCCTGTCCATTCTCGACCACGGTCGCCTGACCCTGGATTTGATCCTGGCCCTGACCCTGTTCATTTTCGACATTGGTGTCCTGATCAGTCAGATCAGCTTCAATATAGGCGTCATCTACGTGAACATCTGCGTCCACGGGAACATATGCCGTACCGATGTTAACTTCATCAATGTCTGTGATGCTGTTATGCGGTTGTTGACGTTTACTCATATCAAAAATTCCACTTACTGAGCGCACGGACCGTCATTCATCTCCAAAACGGTGACTGGCGCGTTGAAACAATGAGGCACGCAAGCGCAAACCGCGCATGGGTGCGTGTCTTTTCAGTGATTCCTCTCCCACCCTCCTTTCTCGGCCAAGCCGAAACTACGTCTGAAGAAAAGCGTCGCGAAAATGCGCGATGTGCAGACGCAATAGGAAATTCAACTCCGCAAATTGGAGTGCAATCATGGTTGCAGCAGTAAGGTGATCTGGATAGCTAGCCGTAAGCGCTAGAACGGGTAACTCTATATTTTATATAGTAAAAAATTCAACCTACCATCAGCGAGTGGTCGAGATGAAACAAAAAATTGGTTTAAAACCTGCAAGTTACTTCCTGCAAATATCCAGATTTAATTTGGAAAATCGCACCGAAGACGCCTAGCCGAAAGTTCTAGAACTCTTCACAATTGGACTACCGGACACGGAAGAAAATTCTACTTTCTTCTATGGTCATCCACCCAAGTGCATTAATATTCAGTTAATATTAATCTAATGTTCAGTTAATGATTTCGCCGCTTGTGTGGCGTGGTAGTGATAAGGGGGAGGTTATGAACATTCCGCTTCAGGATAATACCCTGAATAGTAAATATTTATTGGAAGAGTTCTCTATCAATTTCATCGGCAAGGAACTGTTTTATTCAGAGCAGACCATTGAAAGTGTTCAATCTGAATTTGGTGTCTCTACGCATCGCTTCGAATCGATTGCGTCCCTGCCAATTTACGAATCAGAAAACAATGGGCCAGGAAGAATTCTGATTGTTGACCAGATGTTGACAGAAGATTTTCTAGCCCGCCCGCAACATTATAAGGACAGTGCAGGGCTGGGTAGTCTCGTTTTTGCGTATCGCAAGGAAGATGCGGCTCGGTTTGTGTTTGACCGTTGGGATCCCGGTGCACACGGGGACATAGGTTACCTTCCGATGAATATTGCACCCGACGCGTGGCGGTCGATCCTTCGCCTTCTGTTACATGAAGAACTTTATCTTCCCAGTTTTCTCGCCAACTCAGTGTGCAACACAACCACTCCAACGCAGAAACATTCGGTTGAGTCGACAGACCCGCACCCGCTTTATTCCAAACTGACGCGAAGGGAAAAGCAGGTGTTGCGATTGGTCTCAAAAGGTCAAAGCAACAAGATTATTGCATCAAATCTTGGGATCACTGAACATACGGTGAAGTTACATATACACAATGTCGCGGGAAAAATCGGTGTCAGCAATCGAACTGCGGCGGCACAGTTCTTTTTTGAGGTCGCCCCGCAAGAGGCGCAGCACACGACAATTGACTGAAGATTTTGAAGCCCGTTTCGATCGTCTCATCCTGCTTGTCGGCAGGCTGAATTACATGTGGACCAACACCGAAAGCCTTTTGATCCATTTGATCGCCGGCCTGTCTGGCACGCCCAAAGACACGGCCGTCATCATCTTTTTAACCTTGAACACAACAAGGGCGCGCATCGACCTTGTAGAACGTCTGGCCAAGATGGAAGGGCGGCCTGCTGAAATACGGGACCCGATACTCGAGCACACACACCGCCTGTCTAAACTGTCTGGCATCCGGAATCGGTATAATCACTGCATCTATTCCTTCGATCCAGACAGCGGGAATCCGAAAACGATTCTTATGCGCATCGCTGACCGAAAAACCGACATCAGACTGGGACGTGAAGACACAGTCGATGACGAGGCCATGCGGGAAATTGAAAAAGTTGTCACCCAATTGTCCGAAGCCAACCGCGATATCTGGCGACTTATTGGGCAGCTTGGCTTTCCGGTATGATAAACAAATGGTGCGAATGGCTGGGATCGAACCTGAAAGCCTTAGGGCGATGGAATTTAAGTTACCGAGTCCGACATAATTTATGCAGCAACAGTACCTATTGAAGGTCCGCGAAATCCAAAAAAACAAGACCTAAAGAACAAGGCATCGTCGCCTCATAGCACGTCCTTAGACCTCTCAGGGCCCAATCGAAACATGGCCTACGCCGGAGATCAAAGATGACAACGAAAATCACTCAGACGGCAGTGCACCTACTAGCCGAGAACCATCCATCGGGCACCCAGATTTACGACAGCGAAGCGAAGTGCCTCAGGCTGGTCTCAGGCATGCGCAAATCTTGCTGTCGCCTAAGAAGTTGGTACCCGCGGCCGGACTCGAACCGGCACGGCCTTTCGGCCCAGAGATTTTAAGTCTCTTGTGTCTACCATTCCACCACGCGGGCGAGCGTGTCGGGCCTAACTCGGTCCTGAAAATCTCAATACGGCCACAAGGCTATGAGTACAATGCGCTTTCGGCGACCTGAAGTGTTAAAAGACGCACCCTCAAGAATATTGCTTCAAACATCTCGCAATCTGAATCGATTTGACCAGGCAAAGAATTTCAAGTTGCGCACTCGAACAGACCGCTCTCTTCGTTTGCTAATGCGCCGGGAAATCATGGCCGAGACGCGCATTCGGGGGATTGAGGCAGATACCGAGATCATCAACCAAGACCGCATGGACATCGCCATGACCTATGATTCCTTGGCGCGGCGGGTCGAAAAACTGATCACCAAGGCAGAGCAGAACGAAGATGACGAGTTTGCACTGGCCGCGATGGAGGGGTTGCGGAAAGTCCTGCGCGATATTGCGACCATGCAGGGCAAACTGGCCCAAAACCTGACGGTCAACGTATCTCTGGCCGAGTCCAAGGAATGGGTCACGCTCCGCACCATCCTGCAAGAGGTTTGTGACGAGGTGCCCGCCGCCCGCGAACCGCTGCTGCGCCGGATGCGCCACCATGTTCTTTCCGTCAGTCAGGAGAACGGCGATGCCATTTGATGCCTTTCATGACTGGTGCCTTGGCCTCGAACGTGATCTCGACCCGGCGGCGAAGATGGCGCATTTCCTGCAACAGGAAATCCCGAACGCCTTGCCGGACCCTTGGCAGGTCGAAGCGATCACATAAGCCGCTCAGACCGTTGCCCTGCTGGTTTGTCGTCAGGCAGGTAAATCCTGCGTTCTGGCAACGCGCGGTGTTCGTGAACTTGAGCGCGGCGGCACAACCATATGCCTCGCGCCCGCAGAACGTCAGACACGCGAGATAACGCGCAAAGTACAACTGTACCTGCGTGCGACCGATCTCGTCGTAGAGCGCGCAACACAGACAGAGATTGAGTGTAGCAATGGCGGGCGGTTCATCGCCGTGCCTGCATCCGGGGCGACGATCCGGGGTTACACCGCCGATCTGCTGCTTGTTGATGAGATGGCGTATCTGCCCGGTGCCAATGGTGGCGAGGATGTTGTTGTCGCCTTGCTGCCGATGCTCAAGGACAACGGGCAGACTTTCTACGCCAGCACACCCGCCGGGAAGAACAACCTGTTCGCCAGCCTGTTCCTCGAACTCAAAGACAGCGTGCATCGGATCAAGGTGCCCGGAACGTCGATCCCTCGCCTAGCGCCCCGTGTCGAACGTCTTCGATCCCAGCTATCGGCTACACGGTTCAGGCAGGAGGTCATGTGCGAATTCCTGTCAGACGGTATGTCCTATTTCGACCTGTTCATCATTGAAAACGCGACCAGCATGGAGGGCGCGGTATGCCCGAGGATTTGAACTTGATCTATCGCCCAATGGCGATGTGGTGAACGAAACGAACCAAGACCCTGCCATTCCCCGAGTGAAAGGCTATGTGCGCTATTGGATCGGGGCCGATCTTGGACAGGCCAATGACTTTAGCACCGTCTGCGTGATCAAGGATCAGCAATTGCCTAACTACGACGGGTGCCAAGTCACCCTAAGGCAGCGCGACCGCACGATTGTCTATGCCGACAAGTTTCGTGGTGTGTCTTACGTCGATGTGGTCGATCACCTGATCAAGCTGCGCAAGCTATTTTCCTTATGTGGCAGGACTTTGGCGCGAAGTTGGCAACAGTGAGTGAGTCGAGTGCCCGTTTAAACAAGGCGGCAAACAAATCACCGCCGCGTTTGAAAAACGTTTGAAAATTCGAATCGCACATCGCTGGCGATGCGAAATTATTTGTTTATTTTCACTTAGTTCAATTGGTGCCCCCACACGGACTCGAACCGCGGACCTACTGATTACAAATCAGTTGCTCTACCAGCTGAGCTATAGGGGCATTGCGTGTCGATTAATGGCTCTGGCGAGGGACTGCAAGCCTCAAATTTCATCCTTGCTTAAGGAAAGTCCGTTTTCTTCCTGTCCAATCGGGCGAGCGCTTTGTAATAGCCCGGGTTTGACTGTACCACGCTCAGACTGTAATCCGGCAGACAAGGCCAAAGACGTAAGGAAGTATACCAACGATGCAGGTTGCCATCCACGCCGGTGCTGCTTTTACCGATGAAGGCCGGCTACTTACGTCTTTACAGACCAACAATACGACTCTGTCCCAAACAGGAACCCGTTTTTTTGGCCCTAGAAGATTTCGGCAAGTTTTTAACCCGGTGTTTCAGGCGTTGCACTCGGGCTCTTTGACCCCAAAAGGCGAGGATCGGTTGCGACATGTGCTGCCCTCGGACGAAAACGCTCAACGCGCGATCTTCCTGAGCAACGAGTTCGCTGGTGATCGCAAAGCAACTCTTTTGGACGGGCAGCTTTACCCACGCGCGGGCGAAAGAATGGCCCTGCTCGAGCACGCATTTCATGGCCATCAGGTCGAGATCTTTTTGGCCCTAAAAAACCTTGGGAGCTTTATCCCCAAGTTGTTAATGTCATTGCCAGAAGCGGAACGCGCGGCGGTTATCGACAACACTGACCTGAGCTGTCTCAGTTGGATCGGTATGATTGACGATATTCGCGACCTTGCCCCCAACGTGAAAATAACGCTTTGGTGTAACGAAGACACGCCGTTCATTTGGGGCGACATTATCCGCGCGATTGCGGATCTGCCGGACGATACTCCGATCAACAAGGAATTCGATCTGCTTCTGTCTTTGCTGACGGACGAAGGAAAGCAGAAGGCAGCAGATTTAACGCAGCCAGATTCAAACCTGACTCGGGGCGAGATCACGGACGCCCTTGCACTGATTCTGACAGAGAATGCGCAGCCGGACAAAATCGAAGAAGAACTCGACCTTTCTGGCTGGAATTCGGATATTGTGGACGCGTTTTCAGAGCTTTACGAACAGGATATCGACCGGTTGGAGACCACAACCGGCGTCCGCTTTCTTCGACCGTAGACAAGAAAATCGATAAACGTATTCTTTGCACCTCAATGATCGAGATGCCACCTCTACTGCCCCTACAATTTCGGTCAAATAGGGACCTGTCGCCCGCTAAATTAGCCTGTAAGTTGCCCGGACTTACTCAGCTCATGCCCAGCGCTTCTTTGTACATTTCAAGTACAGCTTCTTCCTCGGCAATATCATCCTGGTCACGCTTGCGCAGAGCGATAACCTTACGCATGACCTTGGTGTCGTAGCCACGCGCCTTGGCCTCGGCCATGACCTCTTTTTGCTGCTCAGCAATGTCTTTTTTCTCGGCGTCCAATCGCTCGAAGCGTTCAATGAACTGGCGCAATTCACCCGCTGTCACACGATAGTTGGCGGTGGCCTGATCTTCGGTCATATCTTCCATTTTCGTCTCTCTCAGCGATTGCGGTTTGATGCTTTAACAGCGGCTTTCGCGGGATACCTTGCCTCTGCACCTACCGCAAGCGCACAATCCATGGTCAGGCTTGTCTGACGCAGCACGATCCGATAAGCGCTGAGGAAATCAGTGAACCGTTTGTGGGGAACCATGTTTCAAATCATCACATGGGGCGGTGCTGCCCTCTCGCTCGCAGGCCTTCTGGGATTGGTCTGGTGCATTTTACGGGTGATGAAGGCGCGCAAGTCCGGTTTGTCGGATGATGAGTTGCGCGCCGTTGTTCAGGGCGTTCTGCCTTGGAACCTGGGCTCACTTTTCCTGTCGGTTCTCGGGCTTATGCTTGTGATACTTGGAATTTCGTTCAGTTGAGAATGTGCCTTAGACTGGCAGATTATCAAACCGCGCTTCCATCGCGTCTTCGCACAACGCCGCATCCAAACGCCGCAACCGCGATGGGATGTGGACACCTTGCTGACGCATACGCTCGATGATTTTGGTCACGCTGGGTTGAAGAGCCAGCCGCGTCTCAAGACAGGCACCCTGCAACTTCGCTTCAAGCTGCTCAGCTTCGGAATACAAATTGCTTGTAGACATGTTCATCCTCCCAAATGCTGTCTGATTAACCTCATATAGGTAACCGTTTTAAGACTTACCGATCTTAGTCCGATTACGGGCGAAAACTCGCCTGCCAAGTACCCGGTCATCGCGTGGTTTTGCGGATTGTTTAAATTCTATGCCAATCCAGCCTAAGCTGCCTTGACAGACATCAAGTCACGAACTGTTGATTGCCTTATATTCCGCATTTAATATATGAATACTGAGGCACGGACGGAGAGCAAAATGACACCTAAGGTGAAAGCGTTTTTTGATACAGACACATTCACAGTGTCCTACCTGGTTCAGGAACCCGAAGGTCAAGCTTGTGCGATCGTCGACAGCGTTCTGGATTTCGACCATGCCTCGGGGCGGACAAACACGAACTCGGCCGATATGATCATAGACTTCGTCCGAAAGCACGACCTCAAGGTAGAATGGATCTTGGAAAGCCACGTGCACGCCGATCACCTTTCGGCTGCTCCATATTTGCAGCGGGAACTTGGTGGCAAAATCGGTATCGGCGACCAAATCGTGACCATTCAGGAAACCTTCGGCAAGATCTTCAACGAAGGGACCGAGTTTCAGCGCGATGGCAGCCAATTTGATGCCTTGTTCCGCGAAGGTGACAGCTTTCACGTTGGCCAGATGCGCGGAGATGTGTTGCACACACCCGGCCATACACCAGCCTGCCTGACCTATGTGATTGGAGACGCGGCCTTTGTCGGCGACACGCTGTTCATGCCGGATTTCGGTACTGCGCGGTGTGACTTCCCTGGGGGGTCTTCTGAGATGCTGTATGCATCGATCCAAAAAATATTGTCTCTGCCGGATGAAACCCGAGTGTTCGTCGGTCATGACTACAAAGCACCCGGTCGGGACGAATACGCGTGGGAGACAACAGTGGGCGAGCAAAAAGCTCTGAATGTGCATATCGGTCAGGGACGACCGGTCGAGGAATTCGTCGAGATGCGCGACGCGCGTGATGCGACCCTTGGTATGCCACGCCTGATCCTGCCGTCTCTGCAGGTCAACATGCGTGCAGGTCAGATGCCGCCTGCGGACGAAAAAGGTGATGTTTTTCTGAAGCTTCCCATCAACAAGCTTTAGCGTCGAAAGGGGGCGAACAATGCAAATCGCGTGGATTTGGGGATTGGCGGGGGGCCTACTGATCGGCTTGGGCGCCGCAGTTTACCTGCTTGGGAACGGTCGCATAATGGGGGCCAGCGGAATCCTCGGGGGGCTGGTCGACAGCACGGATCGCACCGCCGAGCGGCTGGCTTTTGTCGCGGGGCTGATCGGAATGCCCCTGGTGCTGTGGCTGTTCATGTCCCCTGCCCCGCAAACTCATCTGACCGGCAATCTGCCTGTCGTTATAATCGCAGGAATCTTGGTTGGTGTCGGAACCCGGATCGCGAATGGCTGCACCTCGGGGCACGGAGTTTGCGGTATTTCGCGGTTCTCGCTTCGCGGTATCGTGGCAACGCTCATCTATATCGGTTCAGGTGCTGTAACTCTGTTCCTGCTGCGACACATGTTGGGATGGGTTTGATGCGTGTTCTTATCTCTTTGCTGGCTGGGTCACTGTTCGGAGCGGGTTTGTTGATTTCGGGCATGACCGATACGACGAAGGTGCAGGGCTGGCTGGATGTGTTCGGCAACTGGGACCCGACGCTTGCCTTCGTAATGGGCGGAGCGATCCTGCCGATGTTGGTCGCCTGGAAAATCGCCGCGCGCGGTCAACCATTGACAGGGGGGCAGTACCCGCAAGCGTCCGCGCCCGAGCTGGATCGTCGACTGGTCGCAGGTTCCGTGATGTTCGGTATGGGATGGGGTCTGTCCGGCTTATGCCCCGGTCCCGCGATTGCCTCTGTCACCTATGGTGGCATCGGTGGAGTGGTGTTCCTGATCGCCATGATTGCCGGGATGTTCGCCGCACCCGTCGTCGGGGCGCAACTGGACAGATCCGCAAACCCGGCCTAATCAATTGTCATGGAGATTCGACCAATTACCCCCCGCTACGCTGTCTCGCCGCAAATTTCGGTCGAGGACGTTCAGACCATTGCTGATTTGGGCTTTGTGCGGGTTATCTGCAACCGACCCAACAGCGAAGTTCCCATGGACCTGCAATCTGACGCGATTGGACAGGCGGTTCGCGCGGCTGGAATGGAATACGAAGTGCTGGAACTGACCCACCAGACGATGACGCCGGAAAACGTCGCCCTTCAGCGCGAACTTGCCGAACGTTGCAGCGGCCCGGTTCTGGCCTATTGCGCTTCGGGCACGCGCTGTTCGGTTGTCTGGGCCCTTGGGCAATGTGACCGGATGAGCACGGATGACATTCTGGATGCAACCACCAAGGCCGGTTACGCGCTTGAGAACCTCAGATCGGCGCTGGATCAACTTCGCAGCGTGAGCGACTAGGCAGCATTAGTCAGGTTTGCCATCCAGCCCCGCAAGCTTTGAAATCTCGGCTGCAATTTGATCTGAGTCGCCCAGGGTCAACTCACCCTCAATCGTTTCCAGTGCCTTTGGGGTGATCGGAACAATATCTGTTTCAAGATCATGCTCGGGCTTGGATTGCGCCATTGGTGACCGGGCTTCAAGAAACTCATGTTCAGCCGCGTTTAGCGGGCTGGGTATAGTTTCGTGTTCGTTCAATCGCACCGCACGCATTCCGCCACATTGGCCCAAGCGACCCACAGCAGCCCGTGATCGGTCAATCGTCAAGACTTCGGCCTTGTCCACACGCGCCCCGACCAGCGGAAGAACATCACCTTCCGACAACCCAGACAATGACGCAAAGGGCAACGACATACGGCAGATCACCGTGTTCAGTTCCGCTCGCAATACGCCCGTCGACTGCTCGAGATTGGGGCCTGCGACCTGTTCGTCGGGGTCACCAAGGTCACCCTCTTTTTGTCGATCCGGCAGAAACAGGGAAATCTGTCCCTGTCGCACACCTCCGCCAAGCTCGACCGTCAGTTCGTATACGTCATAAATTTCTTCGACCATAGCCAGTGTCAGCGTGCGCTTGTCCGGCAAACGCGCCTTGTATTCATACCCCGTCAAACCGGCCTGATCGCCCGAGGATTCGACGATACGGGACGCGCGGGTAAGTACCTCTTCGATCAGAGGTGCGACCATAGCCGCATCCGTATCCGTGCACACGCGCGCGGAAGGCGGGTCCGACATGACCTGCCCAAATGTCTGCACCTGAACGATTGCAGACACTGCGCCAGGATCAAGGCACACGGCCGCTGAAACACCACCCCCATTTCCCAACAGCACGAAAAGCGAGTCATCCTTGGCAACTTCAGCCAATGTATCCGCCGGTCGACATGATTGTTTTGCGCCGATCACCGTCAGGGGCAGCTGCATCACATCCCCTGCCGCTCGTGCGAATGCCAATCGCAGAGCCCGCAGAACAGAGCGCGGTTTGTCACCCCGCTCCTCCTGACTTGCCGAGAGCTTGCGCGCCAACGCCGTGCCGACCGGTTGCGTCATTTCCAAAACCGCCCTTCGTTCCTGTGCCTGACATCCGGTCTAACCCAGCGGACGTTACGAATGTCTTTACGCACCCACTACTGAGCTGCCTGACGGTAGGCCAATGGAACACGAACCCGGAACGCAGCGCCGCCCTGACCGGGAAGATAGGTGATCTCGCCCCCCAGCCGCTGCATGATTTCGCGGCAAATCGCCAGGCCCAGGCCCGCGCCTCCGGCCTTTTCACCGCTCACACGGGCAAATTTCTCGAACACCATTGAACGAGCTTCCGGAGGAATGCCGCTGCCGTTATCGGCAAAATCAACAACCACTTGCCCACCAACGTCATGAGCCGAGATGGTCAGAACAGGTTCATCCGCGTCGCAGTATTTCTGCGCATTCGAGATAAGGTTGATAAAGACTTGCCCCAACCGATCCAGGTCGGTGTGAAGCGGAATACGTTCAGCCGCCTTGGATCGCCGCACCTCGATACCAGCGCTTGATCCTGCAAGGGCACTAGAGACGGCCCGGTCCAGAACCGAGCGCAGCGTATCGCCCCCCATGTTCAGGTTCACCCTGCCACTTTCCAGCACGCTCAGGTCCAGCAGATCATCCAACAGGCGAGTCAATCGAAGCGCCTCATCGTGGATGATCGCAGCATAGCGCGTCTGTTCCTCGGGACTTAATCCGTCAGTGTCGCGCATGATTTCGGAAAAAGCCCGGATTGAGGTCATGGGCGTGCGCAATTCATGGCTGACCTGGCCCAAAAAATTGTCTTTTTGCTCAGAGATTTGAGTCAGTTTTGTGTTCGCATCCCGCAACTGGCGCGCCGTGCGGGTCAGCTCGGCCGACTTTGTCTCCAACTGGCTGGAGTATTCCAACAGTTGCGCCGATTCATCGGCCACAGCCAGCAGGTCTTCGACCGAGACCGACGAGCCGCCCACAATCTGCCCAATCATCGCATGTGCCGTCGCCGCGCCGACAGAGCCGCTGAGCTCTCGCTCAAGCCGTTCCAGAAAGGCAGGTGTCGGCTCCGGCAGACTGGAACGTCCACCCTGCCGTTCCGACTCGGCCTGAAAGAAGTCCTGCGCCGGCCCCGGGCCCAGAATACGCTGGGTCATGATCATCAGATCTTCGCTCTGCGCCACAAAGCCGCTCCAACCGCGAGGCGCTACGGAATGGTCGAAAACGTTTACGAACTGCGCACCCTGCAAGCGCTCCAGCGGGCTGGGAAAACTCAGCAACGACGCCACGCAGAACGCCACCGTGTTCAGAGACAGTGACCACATGACCGAATGCACGATCGGGTCCATATCTTCGATCCCGAACAACGCCTGAGGACGCAGCCACTCCAAACCGAAAGGACCGTTCTGAATGATGGTACCGGACATGAACCCGCCACCCATCTCCGGCAGCAACAAGGTGTAGATCCACAACACAAACCCAACGGTCAACCCGACAAGAGCCCCTGTCCGGGTCGCCCCGCGCCAGAACAAACCACCCACAAGGGCCGGCAAAATCTGGGAAATTCCGGCAAAAGCTATAAAGCCAATAGACGCCAGGGCCGCTCCGCCACCGGACAAACGGTAGTAAAAAAAACCAAGCGCCATCACGACTGCAATGGATATCCGCCGCGCCATAAGAACAACATGCCGGACATCCCCCGATACCGATCCTGCCCCCCCTTGCGTGCTAAGCCAGATCGGCATGACAACATGGTTCGACACCATCGTCGACAACGCCATGGCGGTCACAATCACCATGGATGTAGCGGACGAGAACCCGCCGATGAACGAGAGCATCGCCAGCCACTCATTCCCTTGAGACAGAGGCACGGTGAGTACGAAAAGGTCAGGGTTGGATCCTTCGGGTAAAAGGTCCAACCCCACAACTGCGATGGGCACGACAAACAAACTCATCAGCAGCAGGTACAGAGGAAACGCCCATGCGGCTGTCCTCAGATGCGCCTCGTCCGAATTTTCGACCACCATGACCTGAAACATCCGAGGCAAGCAGACGAAACATGCGGCCGACAGAAACACAAAAGTAGTCCAGCGCCCCGCATCCACGTTCCATTGACCGATTTCGGACGAATCAATCTGATCCAACATGGGACCAAGCCCGCCCGCGACGCCCCAAACCACAAAGATCCCAACAGCCAGAAGGGCAAAGAGCTTGACCACCGACTCCAGCGCGATGGCGGTCACAACCCCGTGGTGCCGTTCATTGGCGTCAAGGTTCCGTGTTCCGAACAGAATCGCGAAGACTGCCAATCCGGCAGCGACCCAAAACACACTGGATCCTTCGCGATAAAGACCTGTCGGATCGGCCTCGGCAAAAATCGAGAAAGACAGGGTGATGGACTGAAGCTGCAAGGCGATGTAGGGTGTGCCCCCCAAAACGGCCAACACGGTCACACAAATAGCCAGGGTGTTGGATTTTCCGTAACGCGAAGAAATAAGGTCTGCGATCGAGGTCACCCTCTGGCTGCGCCCCACCCTTACCAGTTTGCGAAGGCCCCACCACCAGCTGATCATGACCAGCGTGGGACCAAGGTAGATCGTCACGAATTCCAACCCCGATCGCGCAGCGTTCCCGACCGCGCCATAGAATGTCCAGGCGGTGCAGTAGATCGACAGCGACAGCGTATAGAACAAGGGGGATCGCAGCCACGCCCCACGGCCTGCAGCTGCCAGCCTGTCGGCCGCAAAGGCCACACCGAACAACAGTACAACATAGCCCAAACACACCAGAATCAGGACGTTTAGCGTTGCCATCAGTCTGGTCTCTGATCGGTTTCGTCTTGAGTGGCCATACGTCTGGCTGCAAAACCAAAAACCAAACTGATGCCAATCAGAACGGCCCAGCATACGAAGATATAAAGGATGGCCGACGATAGCCGGATGCCGTCTCCTGCCTCATCAGACCCCGGCCACAGCAATGGGATGGCAAACAAAGCGGCGCCTAGAATCGGCAAAAAGCGGGCAGCATCCGACAGCCGGCGACGGCGATAGCTTTGACGTTCCAAAAACAGCGAAGGCCGAACACCCTGAGGCCGTCGATCTTCGCTAATGCTCATGACCGCGTAGCCTGAGCGTGCAAGTCCCGCACCGCGGTCAAAACCTCGGCATTCGAGAACGGTTTGGTCATGAAACGACTGACACCGGCATTTTCGGCCATCTCGCGATCCCGCAGCTGTCCGCGCGCGGTCAGCATCAGAACCGGCAACGTCTTCAGGTCTTCAAGCTCGCGCAGGTCGCGCAGGATTTCCATCCCGCTCTTGCCCGGCAACATAACATCCAGAATAACCAGATCAGGGTCGGCGCTTTGGATAACCCGCAATGCGTCCAACCCTTCGGCATGCGTTTCAACCTGCCAACCCTCGCGCGTCAGCAAAAACCGAATAGCCTCGGCAATGTTCGGCTCATCCTCAATTAACAGAACCTTACGGCTCATTTGTAGTATTCCTCCCCGTGACGGGCTACCCATCCGTAAACCTGTCTAGGCCAGCTTACGCCGTCTGTCAGGAAACTGTCAAAAACCTTCGCTCAGAATTGACGGTTCACGACGAGATTCACATTCAGCGTTCGGACACACGCGACAGCTGGGACCAACACGAGCCACATTCTGCGTATCCTGAGGGCCTTCATCCACTGATCGCACCAACATCACAGAACGATACACTGGTGCGTCGTCATAGCCCAAAGCCTGCTGAGGCCATGCATAGGCAAAACAGTCAAATTCGGCCGCTGAACGCCCCAACTGAACAATCCGCTTTCGGATGGGCACAAGAGGTCTGTTTAATGCCTGAAACAAGGGCCACAACGGGCACGCCTCGCCAAAGCGTGGCATCGCAAAGCCCGGCACCGCCTTGGTGAACAAAATACTGCCTGAGGCATCACATATCACCAACCCAGTCGGTCGCGACAGAACGCCCGGCGGCAAAGCAGCCAACCGGCGCAAGACAGTCGCGATATCCACCGAAAACTGCCGCGACAGCTGCAGCGGGTCAGGTTCAGACCCTTTAAGTGCAGCCTTTACAGCCTCCAACGGCATCGCCAGCGCATCCTGTGCATACACATCCAGAAACGCGCGGGTCACGCTTTTTACCGCGGCGGAATCAAGCGCCTCAAGATCGACTTCGCTGCTGCTGCCGCCGCTTTCGATTTCAGGAAAATGGTGACTGCGCGCCTCGAAAAAAGCCTCCGCCTCCTCCAATGGTACGCCGCGCCGGTCATCCGCCGAGTCAGCATCGTCCAGATAAGTCACCAACGATTTCGAACTGTCTGCGAGCCGTTCTGCATCCTGATGCAGGTTGCGGTGAAAACGGTCCTGCCATTCCGGCTCGATTTCCTGAGTTTCAGCCAGAATTGCAGCGGTCGAACGAATGGCGGCGGCGGTCGACAAGACCTCATGCATCGAAGCCGCAAGATGCGGATCATGGGTTAGACGGTCCGACAGCGTTTCGACGGTGCGCTCCAGCGAGACTACGCGCCGATGCATCTGTGCTAGCACACCTGCCCAACCGGAGAACCGCCCCGCGAACTCCTCAACCGCATCAATCTCGGCGTTTTGTCCGATTGATTCCGCCGCCGCTTCCCGCAATGCCGAGATCAAGGTGGCTTCGACCCCCTGCGTCAGCACCGAAGGTTCGACAGCAAGAGCCGATGCAATGTCAACAAGCAGCTTGCCCCCGATCCTTCGGCGATTATGCTCGATAAGGTTCAAATAAGACGCTGATATCCCGACCTTTCGGGCCAATTCCGCCTGCCGCAACCCCGCGATCAGACGCCGCTCGCGAATTCGGCTACCTGTGAGTGTATCGCGCATGTTTCGGCCCCTCCCCAAAGGCATGTTCCGCAACTAAACTACCTTCTGTTTTCAGAACTATTCAATAAATACTTTTACTTAAAGCCCAGTTTTCAAGCTCTATTTACATAGTTAACAATTCTGACAGAACGCACGCTCGCGCCCCAACCGTCAGTTTCTGAGCCCAACCCCTTCAATTCCGTGTCAATTCCCGGCACGATGCAAGAATGAGTGACCCTGCGTTCGAATACGCCCCCATTGGCCTTGTAGAGCTGGAGAACCGGATCATCCGGCGCTGCAACCTGCAATTCGCGCGCACGTTTGGCGGGGAAGAGACAGAGTACCGCAATATGCCGCTGCTGCACCTTTACCCATCAGTCGCGGATTGGGAGAGGATCGGCGCGCGCAGTCTGCAGGTGATGCGTGGGACAGGCTACTACACGGATGAACGAGTCATGCGTCGACGCAGTGGCGATCTGTTCTGGTGCCGCGCGCGTGGACGATCCTTGACCCCTGACGACCCGTTCCGCCACGGGATCTGGAGCTTTTCCGACATCTCCGAGGAACGCCCTCTGGTCGAGCTAACTCAGCGCGAACGCGAGGTTGCTATTCTTTCATGCCGCGGCTTATCCGCCAAGGAAATCGGCGTCGAACTGGGCCTGAGTTACCGCACTATAGAAGCCTACCGCGCTCGTCTGCTTGAGAAATTCGGCGCCCGCAAACTACCTGAACTTGTGGCGAAACTCTCTGGAATGCCGCTTTAGCGACTTTTTGCTTGAATTACTCGACCAAAACCGCACCGCGACAGGTCGAGACGCGCTTTTCATGGCAGTGCGCTTGGCTTATAACGCTGCGTAATCAGACCAAAGCCCGCAACGCACAGACGGGCCAAAGGGGAACCGTCGAGGACACTCATGACAGACACCAAACACGAAGCGGACGTGGCATTCATCAAAGCTCTGGCTGAACTGCTGCGCGAAAATGACCTGACCGAATTGCAGGTCAAACGCGAGTATGGCGAAGAAGACAGCCTGAACGTCCGCGTCAGCCGTATGACCCAGGCTGCGGCCGCGCCGGTTCAGATGGCCGTTCCCGCTGCTGCACCCGTAGCAGCCCCTGCAGCAGCAGCCCCTGCTGCACCCGAGGCCCCCGCAGCGCAGGAAGATCCGGCCAGCCATCCTGGCGCCGTGACCTCGCCCATGGTCGGTACGGTCTACTTGCAGCCCGAACCGGGCGCGCCTTCGTTCATCTCGGTCGGCGCATCGGTGTCAGAAGGCGACACGTTGCTGATCGTCGAAGCGATGAAAACCATGAACCACATCCACGCGCCCAAATCGGGCACCATCAAGCGTATTCTGGTCGGTGACGGCGACGCTGTGGAATTCGGCACCCCTCTGGTCATCGTTGAGTAAGGCGGGCCCATGTTCGACAAAATCCTGATTGCCAACCGAGGCGAAATCGCCCTGCGCGTCATCCGCGCCGCGCGCGAGATGGGGATTAAAACGGTCGCCGTGCATTCAACAGCCGACAGTGACGCGATGCATGTGCGCATGGCGGACGAATCGGTGTGCATCGGCCCTCCGCCCAGCCCGCAAAGCTATCTGTCCGTGCCCGCCATCATCTCGGCCTGCGAGATCACCGGCGCACAGGCGATCCACCCCGGCTATGGCTTTCTGTCCGAGAATGCCGAGTTCGTGCAGATCGTCGAAGACCACGGCATCACCTTCATCGGCCCCACCGCTGAACATATCCGTGTCATGGGTGACAAGATCACCGCCAAGGACACGATGAAAGCCCTTGGTGTTCCTTGTGTTCCCGGCTCCGACGGCGGCGTTCCGACGCTGGAAGACGCCAAGCGCATCGGTGAGGAATTCGGCTATCCCGTCATCATCAAAGCCACCGCCGGCGGCGGCGGGCGCGGTATGAAAGTCGCGCAAACCGCAGATGACATGGAAAGCGCCTTCATGACCGCGCGCGCCGAAGGCAAAGCCGCCTTTGGCAATGACGAGGTCTATATCGAAAAATACCTGACCACGCCGCGCCATATCGAGATTCAAGTATTTGGCGACGGTAAAGGCAAAGCCGTTCATCTGGGTGAGCGCGACTGCTCGCTGCAACGTCGCCATCAGAAGGTGTTCGAAGAGGCCCCCGGCCCCTGCATCACCTCCGAAGAACGCGCGAAGATCGGCAAGATCTGCGCCGACGCTGTGGCCAAAATCGACTATATCGGCGCGGGCACCATCGAGTTCCTATATGAAAACGGCGAGTTCTATTTCATCGAAATGAACACCCGTCTGCAGGTGGAACACCCGGTGACCGAAGGCATCTTCGGCGTCGATCTGGTGCGCGAACAAATCCGCGTTGCCGCTGGCGAGGACATGTCCTTCGGCCAAGACGATCTGGAAATCAACGGCCACGCCATCGAGGTACGGATCAACGCGGAAAAATTGCCCAACTTCTCACCCTGCCCCGGCAAGATCACGGCCTATCACGCGCCCGGCGGTCTGGGCGTGCGGATGGATTCGGCGCTCTATGACGGATACTCGATCCCGCCCTACTACGACTCACTTATTGCCAAGCTGATCGTACAGGGTCGCGACCGGGCCGAGGCGCTGGCGCGACTGGAACGTGCCTTGGGCGAGCTGATCGTGGACGGTATCGACACCACCGTGCCTCTGTTTCACGCCCTGCTGCAAGAGCCTGATCTTCACAGCGGTGACTACAACATCCATTGGCTGGAAAAGTGGCTTGCCGAGAACATGGCCGACTAACATACTAAGGGCGAAGGGTTTTTACCTTTCGCCCTTTGAGATTCCAGTATGAGCCTGACCCCCGACCTCTTACTACATGGCTACTCCATCGGCATTTTCCCGATGGCTGAGCACCGCGATGACCCCGAGTTGTTCTGGGTCGACCCCAAATTTCGCGGTGTGTTCCCGCTGGACGGATTCCACATTTCCCGCAGTTTGGCGCGGCGCATACGCAACTGCGGGTTTTCCATCACGATCAACCGGGACTTCGCTGGGGTCGTCGATGGCTGCGCAGACCGCGCCGACACGTGGATCAATGACGAATTGCGCAACCTGTACCAACACCTACATCACACGGGCCATGCACACTCGCTGGAAGTGTGGGAGAAATCGGCCCTGATAGGCGGCGTCTATGGCGTTTGCCTTGGGGCAGCGTTTTTCGGCGAAAGCATGTTTTCGCGACGTACGGATGCGTCAAAGATCGCATTGGCCTATCTGACAGACAGGCTTCGCAGAACAGGATTTCATCTGTTCGACACCCAATTTCTGACAGCGCATCTGGCCTCTTTGGGTGCGATAGAAATACCCCGCACGCAATATCGGCAAGAACTGGAAGAGGCGATCAGCGCCAGCGCGGATTTTACCGCCGACTTAACTCAATCGCCGGATGGCGTTATACAACGAATAACCCAAACGTCGTAGCGCGAATGGTCCAGCGCATTCAGCGCTGGTGACGTGGCGATCATCCAACCGTCAAACAGTTGGTCAGTCTTGCCATTTTCCCAAATCGTGAGATAGGCAAAAGCATCACCTGTCGGGTTCTCGGCCGGATAGCGGCAATCGCCCAACGCGACGTCCAGACCAAAAACGGGCTGTGTTTCACCGTTTCGCATCTCGACGTCAACGGTTTGGCCGCTGACCTTGTCCAACCCACGCAGCATCGCACCCGGCCCCGACTGGACTTTTTGCTGCGCCGATGCGCCCGTGGCGGCCAGCATGGCAAGCACAATGGCGAGACGCCGCATTAGCTGCCATCCCCGGCGACAAACTTGACCAGAAGCGAAATCAGGCTGACCGCGCCTTGTGTATCCGTGACCTCATCACCAGGCTCGAAATAGAAGGGCGAACCGCCCGGCATCACTTCAACGAAGTTACCGCCCAACAATCCCTCGGACGAAATTACAATCGCGCTGTCATCCGGAACCAGAATACCGTCCGAGATCGAAAACGTCGTATCCGCCCGGTAGGTTTCGGAGTTGAGCGTTACGTCCGTAACAGTGCCGATCTTGACCCCGGCCAATCGTACATCCGTTCCAACATCGACGCCTTCAAGCGACCGGAAAGATGCGCCCAGTTCATAACCCGTACCACCTTGCGACAGGCCGGTGGACTGGCTGGCATAGACCCCAAAAGCAATTGCACAGGCCAAAACGGCGCCGCCAACCAGGACTTCGGAAACATTGTAGCTCGACATAATTTGCCTCGTTTATTCGGGGCTCCAAGCCTCGTAATCGGAACGTTCAATCGGGTCCGGGCGACGCAGGGACCCGGCAGGAGTATAGGCAAGCGCCGAACCGGTCAGGTTTTCCTGATGTGGTTTTTCCCACGATTTGTGCGGCAATGGTTTGTCAGTCGGGGGCTCGTCCCATGTACGGTGCAGCCAACCATGCCAGTCAGGGTCGACGCGGCTCGCCTCGGCTTCGCCATTGAAAATGACCCAGCGCTTGCTGTCATCCGCATTGCGGTAGAAGACATTGCCTTGGTTATCTTCACCGACCTTTTCACCCTTGCGCGCAGTGTAAATCTGCGTGTTCAGAGTGGCCCCGTTCCACCAGGTCACGGCACGCAAAAGACTGTTCAGGATACCCATGGGCTGCCTCCGGCAATTCTGTTTCCGCAGATATGGACCAAAGGCGCGCCAAGGTCCAGTGTCACAAGGACCGCACCCCCTATTCCGGCAAATACGCGGTCACTTCTATTTCAATTCGGTATTTCGGGTCGATCAAATCGCATTCGATCATTGTTGCGGCCGGAGGATTCGCACCAAATGTCTCGCTCAAAATTGGCCAACATGGCTCGAACTCAGCCTTGTCGGGTAACATGTAAGTTACACGAACGACGTCTGAAAAGCCTGCACCAGCTTCGGTCAGCGCCTTTCCAATCACCGTCAGTGCCGAGCGGCACTGCTCGACCACGGTATCACCCTGCCCGACCGTACCAGAGACATGCACCCAACCTCCGGCAACAACGGCGCGGCAATAGCCTAGCTTAGGTTCAAATTCGCCACCTGATGAGATACGCTTGATCATTTCAGTATCCTCATAAGAAAACGGCGCGGAGAACCGCGCCGCATGGATCAGATCTGTTCGGGCTTAACCCGCCGAAGCAGATTCGGCTGCATCCGCATAAATGATTAGAGGCTGCGATTCCGATGTCACGGCCTCTTCGTTGACCACAACTTCGGTCACGTTTTTCAGACCCGGAAGCTCGAACATCGTATCCAGCAGGATGTCTTCCAGAATCGAGCGCAAACCACGTGCCCCGGTTTTCCGTTCGATGGCTTTCTTGGCAATCGCCTTGAGCGCGTCATCGGTAAAGGCCAGCTCGGCATCTTCCAGTTCAAACAGGCGCTGATATTGCTTGACCAGCGCGTTCTTGGGCTTGGTCAGGATCGTGACCAGAGCATCCTCGTCCAGATCCTCAAGCGTTGCCAGAACCGGCAGACGTCCAACAAATTCAGGGATCAGGCCAAATTTCAACAGATCCTCAGGTTCCAGATCCTTGAAAATCTCACCGACGCCACGCTCATCATTGTCACGCACGTCTGCCCCGAAACCCATGGCCGAGCCCTTGCCACGCTGCGCAATGATCCTATCCAGACCGGCAAATGCACCGCCGCAGATGAACAGGATGTTGGTCGTGTCCACCTGCAGGAACTCCTGCTGCGGATGCTTACGCCCGCCCTGCGGCGGAACGCTGGCCACGGTACCTTCCATCAGCTTCAGCAGCGCCTGCTGTACGCCCTCACCCGATACGTCGCGCGTGATCGACGGGTTTTCGGATTTGCGCGTGATCTTGTCGACCTCGTCGATATAGACGATGCCGCGCTGCGCACGTTCGACATTGTATTCGGACGCCTGCAGCAGTTTCAGAATGATGTTTTCGACGTCCTCACCCACGTATCCCGCTTCGGTCAGAGTCGTCGCATCCGCCATGGTGAACGGTACATCCAGAATCCGCGCCAGTGTCTGGGCCAGCAGCGTCTTGCCGCAACCCGTGGGGCCAATCAGCAGGATGTTGGACTTGGCAAGCTCAATATCGCTGCCCGCCTTCTGCGCGTGGTTCAGACGCTTGTAGTGGTTGTGCACGGCCACCGACAGGACCCGCTTGGCCGTGGCCTGACCGATCACGTAATCGTCCAGCACTTCGCAGATATCCTTGGGCGTCGGCACTCCGTCGCTGGATTTCAGGCCGCTGGCCTTTGTCTCTTCGCGGATGATGTCCATGCACAGTTCGACGCATTCGTCACAGATAAACACTGTGGGTCCGGCAATAAGCTTGCGCACCTCATGCTGGCTCTTGCCGCAGAAGCTACAGTAGAGCGTGTTTTTGCCGTCACCGCCTGAATTCGTCGCCATGTTCTACCTTTCGGGCTTCGTCCCTGCGGCCCCGCCCGGGGCCGCGCTTGCCGCATGTTGCTGCAGCTTAGGCCACCACTGAGGCGGCTACAATCTCAAAAATGTACCTCGCGCACGTGACGCGAGGACTTATTCTCAGCTCTCGTCGCCGTCCATTTTCGCACGGTTTTCGACGATTTCGTCGATATGACCCCAGTCTTTTGCTTCTTCCGGGCTCATGAAGTTGTCGCGATCCAATGCTTTCTCAACAGCCTTTTTTGTCTGCCCTGTATGACGCACATAGATGTCATACAGTCGATCTTTCAGCTTTTGCGTCTCGGCGGCGTGGATCATGATATCGCTTGCTTGTCCCTGATACCCACCGCTGGGCTGGTGAACCATAATGCGGCTATTGGGCAGCGAAAAGCGCATTCCTTTCTCGCCCCCGGCCAGCAGAACCGACCCCATCGAAGCCGCCTGACCGATCACCAATGTCGAACACTTAGGTTTAATATACTGCATTGTATCGTAAATCGACAAACCGCTTGTCACGACACCGCCAGGCGAATTGATGTAGATCGAGATTTCCTTGTTCGGGTTCTCGGCCTCAAGATGCAGCAATTGAGCCACCACCAGATGGCTCATTCCGTCATGGATCGGGCCATTGATGAAAATGATCCGCTCTTTCAACAGGCGCGAGAAAATATCATAAGCGCGCTCACCCCGGCTGGTCTGCTCAACGACCATGGGGACGAGCGTATTCATGTAGGTATCAACGGGATCAAACATTAGGAACCTGCCTGCTTTGCTATGGATCGGGACTTTACCCGAAGAAACGTTACCCGAGTCTTAGTGCTGCCATAGAGGGGCTGCAAGGGGGGCCGGAGACTTCTGATCAACACATTGCTTTTTGTCCGCCATCGGCAGTTGTTTCGGCGTGGCGCGACGTCGCCACTGCCCGTTTTCAACTAGGGGCCCCTTTTGTCTGCGGACGCTCTCTTTCCCATCACGTCATTTTGATTCATGCATATGGACATATTTGGTCAGTATGTGCACCTAAGCGGCTCGAGTAACCGAGTCCGGATTTTACGTAGACCATCGCCCGACTGGGCATAGAGGACAAGATAATGGCACTGGCGCAGGTTAAGCAGGACATACCAAACGATAACATCGAGCTCATTGCAGGAAGCGCGACGCGGGCTTCGAATTTTCTGAAGGCGATCAGCCACGAAGGACGGCTGATGATCCTGTGTCATCTTGTATCCGGCGAAAAATCTGTAACAGAGCTGGAAGAGTTGCTGTCAGCGCGTCAGGCTGCGGTGTCGCAACAGTTGTCGCGACTTCGCCTTGAAGGGCTTGTTATGCCGCGCCGCGAGGGCAAGGCGATCTACTACCGCCTTGCTGATGACCGCCCCAAACGTATGCTCGAAGTGGTCTATGAATTGTTTTGTGAAGAACAGACAGCCTGAGCCGAACTGTTAAATTCACGACCCGTTTGCGCAAACCAGAAAGCTCTGTGCCATAGCCTGCAGCAACGTGGGATAGAGCTTCGGACCTGGATCAACAGTGATTCCGACAGGGTCCAGATCAAGGATCGTGGCGCCTGACCCCTCAATCGCGGTCTCTATCAGCCGGGTGTCGTATTGAGGCTCGGCAAAAGCGCAGTCTATTTGATCTGCCGAGACTTTTTCCCGAAGCGTTGCCAAGCGCGCGGGACCGGGGTTGGCCGCGTCCCCCAAGCTGACAGAGCCTGATGTTTCCAACCCAAAATGCTTTTCGAAATACTGATAGGCGTCATGGAACGTGATGAAACGATGCGCCTTCATGTCGGCCAAATCTGCGTTGATCTGGTCACTAAGCAGAGCCAATTCATTGTCGAACGCCTTGGCATTGTCTTGGTATGCCTGCGCATTTTCGGCGTCGACCTCGGCAAGAGTATTGGCAATCGCAAAAGCCCATGTCCGCGCATTCTCCGGATCAAGCCACGCATGTGGGTCTACTCCGTCGTGGTCATGAGCATGATCATCATGACCATGGTCGTCGTGGTCCTTGTGACCAGCATGGTCATCATGATCCGCGTGGTCTTCATGATCATGGCCGTCATGCTCTTTGTGACCAGCATGGTCATCATGATCCGCGTGGTCGTCGTGACCACTCTCATCGACAACATCGCGGTATTCATGCAGGATCGTACCGTCGACATCTAGCAACGAGATCTTTTGTGATCCTGCCGACAAAGTGCTCAGCGGTTTGTCCATCCAAGGCGTCAATTCCTCACCAACCCAAAAGACAATGTCAGCAGATTGCAACGCGCGCGCCTCGGACGGGCGCATGGCGTGGCTGTGAGGCGATGCCCCAGGCGGCACGATCAGTACCGGCTCCGCGACACCATCCATAACGCGCGCAACAAGCGAATGAACCGGCGCAATATCAGCAACTACTTTGGGGGGTTCCGCAACAACCTGACTAGCCATAACAGCGCCAAGAACGCATACCGTGGAACGCAGCATAATGCCTCCTGAATGATATGTTATTACATTTACTGGTCGCTTGATATGCTTCACGTTATAACATATCAAGCCACAAAATGACGGAGCCCCTAATGAGTACAGTCGGTTTCAGGCAACATGATCACACGCATTGCGTTCAGACTGCCCTTGCGCAAGCCGAGGCCAAATGCAAAGCGAAACGCTTGCAATTTACGCCTGTCAGGCGGCGCGTCCTAGAGATCCTGCTAGAAGAACATAAGGCCATGGGAGCCTATGAAATCCTTGCAGTGCTATCCACCGAAGGGATGGGGTCGCAACCGCCTGTCGCGTATCGAGCCCTAGATTTTCTGGTTCAAAACGGGTTTGTCCACCGTATCGAACAACTTAATGCATATGCTGCCTGCGCACATCCGACACACGACCATGTACCGGCCTTCCTTATATGCCGGGCTTGCAAGGCCGTCGCGGAAACAGAAACTGAACTGACTCAGGGCAGGCTGGGCGCTGCCGCGAACACTTCGGGCTTCCAGATCGAACGCGTCGTTGTCGAAGCCGAAGGTCTGTGCCCCGAATGCATAGGATTGCAGGCGTGACAAGAACTCTGATTACGCTGAAAGACCTGTCGATCCGCGCGGACGGCAGAACTATCCTTGAACATGTGAACGCAACTGTTTCAGAAGGTGAGATCGTAACGATTGTCGGGCCAAACGGATCAGGTAAGTCCACGTTACTACGCGCGATGATCGGGGCGGCTTTGCCCGCACATGGGACTGTCAAACAGGCCAAAAACCTGCGGATTGGTTATGTTCCGCAAAAGCTGGCACTGGACGCGGCTTTGCCCATGACGGTTCAACGGTTCCTCAGCCTGCCCCGCCGCGTTTCCGCACGTGACGCCATAACCGCGTTGGACCATGCGGGTGTACCTGACTTGCGAAACCGTCAGATGACCAAGCTGTCCGGCGGCCAGTTCCAGCGTGTCCTTTTGGCGCGCGCGTTGCTGGAGAAGCCGCAATTGCTTCTTCTGGACGAGGCAACCCAGGGGCTAGACCAGCCGGGTGCCGCCGCATTTTATCAACGTATAGAACAGGTTAGACACGATCTGGGATGCGCGATCGTAATGGTCAGCCACGACTTGCATGTCGTTATGGCAGCCTCAGACCGGGTGTTGTGTCTGAACGGGCATATCTGCTGCGAGGGCTCTCCGCGATCGGTTGCAGACGCACCGGAATACCGCGCCTTGTTCGGGAGTGGGACCAAGGGAACAATGGCGCTTTACCAACACCAGCATAGTCATTCACACGACCATGATCACGGCTCGACACTCTCGCAGGAAAAGGCAGACTGATGCTGGATGATTTTATGGTGCGCGCGGCCCTCGCTGGTGTCGGAGTAGCCATCGCAGCCGCTCCGCTTGGATGTTTCGTGGTTTGGCGCCGCATGGCTTACTTGGGCGAAGCAACCGCGCACGCTTCTGTGTTGGGAATTGCTCTGGCCCTCGCATTTTCCCTGCCAATTTTGCCCGCGATCATCGTTGCGGCCCTTACAATGGGACTAACCGTAACGCTGCTGAGGGGAAAAGGCTTCGCGATGGATACTCTGTTAGGAGTCATCGCCCACACCGCACTGGCGGCCGGGCTGGTGAGCGTCGCACTTCTGTCGGACGTCCGGCTTGATCTGGATGCTTTTCTATTCGGCGACATTTTGGCCGTGGCAAAAACAGACTTGCTGACGATCTGGGTCGGTGGCGCTCTTATTCTGGCCGTGATGGTTCAGAGATGGTCTGCCCTGCTGGTTTCCACACTTAATCCAGACTTGGCCTATGCGTCTGGTATTGATCCCAAACGCGAGGAACTCTGGCTGACATTGGCTATGGCCCTGGCTGTGGCCGTGGCGATCAAAGTCGTGGGTATTCTGCTGATTGCGGCGCTTCTGGTCATCCCTGCAGCGGCTGCGCGATCTTTGGTCCGAACCCCCGAAGCCATGGCTGTCTGCGCTGCGATCCTAGGCTCTTTGGCGGCGTTGGGTGGGTTGGCGGGGGCTTATATGGCCGATACGCCCGCCGGTCCCAGCATTGTCTGCGCCGCGGCCCTGGTGTTTCTGGTAACCGGGGTCAGCGGCCCCTATCTTTACCGAAACTGAAACCGCCCAAACCGCTGGTTACATATGGGAAAAACTGCTACGACGCTCAGAGAACAAAACCTATGGAGCAAACGATGATCCGCACTCTACTGATTGGGGCCGCCCTATTGACTTTGACAGCGTGTGAAACGGCAAAAGGTGTCGGGAAAGACATCGGCAAAGCTGGCGACGCGATCAGCAACACTGCAAGTGACGTACAGCAGGCTATTTAACGACCGCGGCTTGTGACCTGAAGCCGGTGATACGGCAGCGCATTCTCTATACTCGGTGACGCGATTGCCGGGGCAACCAAAAATCTGGCGAACGCGCAGCCGCACCATTTTCAGGATTTTCAACAAGTTGGGTCGGACAGCGGCTTCGTTTCGCCACACGAGGCTGCGCTGAAGGTCCGCACGGGTTAGGAAACCGATGCCGGGAACACATTCCGACATCGGACCATCCTGCCCTTATCGCGAGCGATCCAGCCACCGCCCGACCCGTCTCCTCCCTGTGGAGACCAATTTGAGAAGCGCTCCGACCCGACCGGGATTACCTACTAAGCGCTGCAGATTAACTACAGCCAGTACCCCCTACAGCCCAACCGGGCCAGAGACGCTTCAGTTCACCTGACGTTCCAGAACGGTGCTGTAGGTCGTTCCGCGACGCAGGCTACGGAAATCCGCATAGATCTTTCCTTCCTCATACCGAGCATCGATCAGCGCATTCACACCGATCTCGGGATTGGCCGAGCTTTCGACGATGCTGATCCGGGTCGGGTCATCCAGACTGATGGTCCCGGTGGCATCCAGCATCCGCCAGTCACCGCTTGGAGTGGACCGCCACTTACTGGGCCCCCAGAACACATTGTCCTGCTGCTTTTGGATATCCAGCACCCACTCGGCGTTGTTGAACCGGGGCACATCGCCGGTCGTTGTCCGGTTTGGGCCGACGGCAGTATAGCTGCCCACCCACGTGCCGCGCAGGTCCGGCGTATCGGCTGCGGCTGCGGCGACAAGGCTGAGGCTCGTGGCCAGAGCGGCTGCTCCGGCAGTCATAAATCTGGTCATGGTCTCTTCCTCCGTTTGTGTCCGGGCCGGTGCTGGCCTGCTGAACAGATTGGGAGGGCGCAGACGCGTTACAACATTTGTGAAGGAAGCTTCATGAAGGGTTTAGATTGCGGTTAATCAGGCCCAGGCCAAGGCGGTTCCGGCGACAACCAACGCAATCCCGACCCCTTCGCGCATCGAGAAGTTTTCACCGAACAAGAAGAACGAGGCGATGGCGATCAGCACAACCTCGGCCCCCAGAATGCCGGTATAGATGATGCCCAACCGCTCCTCGCGCAGCGCGGCGAGTTCCAACGTTGCGGCTGCCAGCAGAGTTGCCACGATCAGCAAGCCAAGGCCGAGGCCGGGGATTTTCCACCAGAACTTCATCGAGATCATGGCAATGGAATAGAGACCCGCCGATCCGAGGGCGATGATAGGGACCATGGACATAGGGGCCTCCTGCCGAAGTTGCCGTAGGGTCAACACTAGCATTAGGGAGAAAGCGAGACTGTGAGTTGGGTCACAGTTATCCCATCAACAGAATGGAGGGCCGCGACCGACCCGAGGGGAGGCGCAAACGCGCCGCCCGTTTTGTCGAAGGCAAACCTTTGGTTTGACGGGGGCGGGTCATGCCGGAGGCATGCTTTCAGCATGACGCGGCCCGGCGGTGCCGCCGGGCGGGTGCGTTCCGCGCAAAGTAAATTGCAACCGCGCATCACTCTGTGTTTTCAAGCAAAGAAAAACCTACTATTGGCACAATTTCGTTTATCGTTCTGCAAACAGAAAAATGTGAGGGCACAATGAAGGAACTATATACCATCGGATATGAAGGTTCCTCAGTCGAGAACCTTATCGAAACGCTTGTCGCATTGCAGATAAAGGTTCTGGCAGACGTTCGTGAGTTGCCGATTTCGAGAAAAAAAGGGCTTTCGAAGAACAAGCTTGCAGAACGTTTGGGTGAAGTAGGCATTAAATACATACACTTCAGAGCATTGGGAGACCCCAAGGAAGGTCGTGAGGCAGCCAAATCCGGTAACTTTACTAAATTCGAATCCATTTTTCTTAACCATTTTGAAACTCAAAATGCGCAAGATGCATTCAGTGAGCTTCTCATGATTGCTGCCGACGAAAAAACTTGCATGATGTGCTTTGAAAGATGCGCAACCCATTGCCATCGCTCCTACATTGCGGATGCGGCTGCATGTGAAAACTTTGAAATATTTAATTTAGTCGCAGACAAACCAGAGCAGTATCAACAAGATGGAATTCAAATCCCGCGTTACCATCCTCGTCAAAGCCTCGCCGCAGCCGAGTAAGAAACACTCAGAAACAGTTTGCTGTGCGGGTTTGCGCGAAGATGGGACTTGGAAGAGGCTTTTTCCCATTCGCTTTAGGCGCCTAGCTGGCAGTCAAGCTTTTTCGCGGTGGGACATCGTGGATTTTACCTATAGCCCTCCAAGAGATGACAATCGGACCGAGAGTTGCAGGGTGCACGAAGAAAGCATCAAAATTGTAGGCAAGTGCAAACGATCAGAAGAAAAATCTAGTCTCATTGAAAGAGCTATTCAGCCTTCGGAAAAGTCGGCGATTGAGCGCGGCCATTCGTTAGCTCTCGTTCGGCCAACCGATGTTTCGCTATCTTGGGAGCGCCTATCCAAATCTGAAATTGAAGCTGACCGGCAGAAGTTTGCAGATCAAGCTAAGCAGCTATCGCTTTTAGAAGAAGAGCTTGCGTCCTACGAACCTTGCCCTTTCAAGTTTAAGCTTCGGTACAAAGATGCCGATGGTGAACATACCAAGACCTGTGCAGATTGGGAGACATCAGCCGCATATTTTAGCCTTCGCCACTTTTACTCTGAACTCGAAGTTCTCCAGCATCTACAACGAACCTATTGCGAAGAATATGTCGGCACCGGATTGGTGTTGGCGCTTGGGAACATGAAGAGACGCCCCCAAACGTGGCAACTTCTTGGAGTGTTTCCAGTTAAGGAACTAATTCAAAAAGACCTGTTTGACCTCTGAACACTCTCGCGGTCGGACAGCCCTAACTATCCATCTTCAACGCAGAGATGAATGCCTCCTGCGGGATATCCACCTTCCCGAACTGGCGCATCTTTTTCTTCCCCGCCTTCTGCTTGTCCAGCAGTTTGCGTTTCCGCGTGGCGTCGCCTCCGTAGCATTTGGCGGTCACGTCCTTGCGCAGCGCCGAAAGGGTCTCGCGGGCGATGACCTTGCCTCCGATGGCGGCCTGGATCGGGATTTTGAACATATGGCGCGGGATCAGGTCTTTGAGCTTTTCGCACATCGCCCGGCCCCGCATCTCGGCCCGGTCGCGGTGAACCATGGTTGACAGGGCGTCAACGGGTTCGTCATTCACCAGCACCGACATCTTGACCAGATTGTCCTCGGTATAGCCGGTCATCTGATAGTCGAACGAGGCATAGCCCTTGGTCACCGATTTCAGGCGGTCGTAGAAGTCAAAGACGACCTCGTTCAGCGGCAGGTCATAGACGACCATCGCGCGGCTACCTGCATAAGTCAGGTCCAGCTGAATGCCGCGGCGGTCCTGACACAGTTTCAGCACGTCGCCAAGGTATTCGTCCGGTACCAGAATGGTCGCCTTGATGCGCGGTTCCTCGATATGGTCGACCTTCGAGGGGTCGGGCATGTCGGCGGGGTTGTGCAGCTCGATCATTTCGCCGTCTTTCATGTAGACGTGATAGATCACCGACGGCGCAGTGGTGATGAGCTCGATATCATATTCGCGTTCGATGCGGTCGCGGATGACCTCAAGGTGCAAAAGGCCAAGGAAGCCGCAGCGGAAGCCAAAACCAAGTGCCGCCGAGGTTTCCATTTCAAACGAGAACGAGGCGTCGTTCAGCGCCAGTTTGTCGATCGCATCGCGCAGGTCTTCGAATTCGGAACTGTCGACGGGGAAGAGGCCACAAAACACCACCGGCTGCGCGGGTTTGAACCCGTCCAGCGCGTCTTCGGTGCCGTTGCGGTCATTGGTGATCGTGTCACCGACGCGGGTGTCGCGGACCTGTTTGATGGACGCCGTGAGAAAGCCGATTTCACCGGGGCCGAGCGAGTCCACCATCTCCATCTCGGGGCGGAAGACGCCGACGCGGTCGACATGGTGCAGGGTGTTGTTCGACATGAACTTGACACGCATCCCCTTTTTCAGCGTGCCGTCCATGATGCGGACCAGAACGATGACGCCCAGATAGGCGTCGTACCAAGAATCCACCAACATCGCCTTGAGCGGCGCGTCCAGATTGCCCTGCGGTGCGGGCAGTTGCTGTACGATAGCCTCGAGCGTCTCGTGGATGCCCTGCCCCGTCTTGGCGCTGACCTGAATGGCGTCGGTGGCGTCGATGCCGATCACATCCTCGATCTGTTCGGCCACGCGGTCACAGTCGGACGCGGGCAAGTCGATCTTGTTCAGCACCGGCACGATTTCGTGGTCGGCGTCGATGGCCTGATAGACGTTGGCCAGCGTCTGCGCCTCGACCCCTTGGGTCGAGTCCACGACCAGCAGCGACCCCTCGACCGCGCGCATGGACCGGCTGACCTCATAGGCAAAGTCCACGTGGCCGGGGGTGTCGATCAGGTTCAGCACATATGCCTCGCCATTCTCGGCGGTATAGTCGATGCGGACCGTGTTGGCCTTGATGGTGATGCCGCGCTCACGCTCGATATCCATGCTGTCGAGCAGCTGTTCCTTCATGTCGCGATCCTTGACCGTTCCGGTCTCTTGGATGAGCCGGTCAGCAAGGGTGGATTTGCCATGGTCGATATGCGCGACGATGGAGAAATTGCGGATATGAGCGAGGTCTGTCATGGGTTGGGGATATGTAGAGATTTTAGGGTTTGGTCAATGGATGAAAGTACACAGGGGGTGAACCCGTCAAGCGGATGCTGAATAAGTATTACTATAGGTGAGACACGGTCTCCGCATGAGAACGTAAACAGACTAAGTGGCTCTTTTCTTCGCCCGCGCGACAGCTTGACGGGAAATACAAGGCATGCATTCTGCCATAAGGTGATTTTGAGCGTTACGCTCACAAGCTAATTGGCCGATTGGCACAACCAAGGAAACGAAGATTTTGCTGCAAAGAATACCTAGCTTTATTGTTCGCATGGCGGCTATTTCCGTTGTGGGGCTAGCTGTTTTCTGGACCCTCCTCACTCAAAACCAGCGGGCAGAACAGACGCAAACTGCTAGCGCCTTTGAGCCGTGCATCAACCGCAAGCAGGACCCCAACCTGATAATTGATATTTGTTCGCGCATGATTGCCGAGGGCGTGAAGTCTTCAGATCTGCTCGCCACCCTTCATGTACGTCGGGGGTACGCACTGTACAGGTTGGACAAGTCTGGAGAAGCACTCATCGACTTTGATCGGGCTATCGAATTGAACCCCGAAGACTTTGAAGCATGGCAGGGCAAAAGCTTTGCCCTCGATGGGCTGGATGAAGACTTGGCTGCATTGGAAGCAGCCGAACAATCCTTGGCTCTAGCGCCGACCATGAGATACAGTGTGAACCGTAAATTCCGTCTGCTCACTAAGCTTAAACGATTTGAAGAAGCGGATGAGTATTATTCACAACTCATGGTTCAGTACCCGGCATTAAACGATTCCAGAAGGTACTGGATGCCGCAAGAGCTGGGGAGAATGAGGCTTGCTCTCGGCCACGCTGAAGCTGCGGCGGAGGTTTTGCGAATTGCAGTGTTGAGCAAGCCTAGTGATCAGAAAAGTCGAGAGTTGTTCTTTCGCGCGTGTATAGAGCTTGGCCCTGACTGCCCTAGACTTTTCCCAAACACTGACGCGGTCGTTTTAGAAAGAGACTGCGATGCAACAGTCAGCCAATTGGAAGCGAGGTTTCCTGAATTCTGGGAAACCGTCCGTTCGGATCCCCCTAAAGGCGATGCGGCCATTGAAAAGCAGACCAACAAGGCACGAATGACGCTGATAGAGACCGCGTACATCACTTATGCGGTCGGCCTCCAAATGGGGAAGGAAGGGGAAACCCCAGAGGAGAACTTTCTTTTGTTCGAAGAGGTGCTGTCTTGCGTTGAAACAGGCAACCTTTTCAGCCTCACGGAAACCGACGGACTTTCCCAAGACGCTGAGGCCTATTTTGGCGGTATTGTCCGGAAGAATATGATCGATATGGCCAATTACATGCAGACGAAAGCGGAATAATTGATACATCACAGGTGTTCTGTCGGTGCGCAATCACATTTTCGCCCCCCCGATTGATCCCGAATCCAGTTTGATTCATACTCTGTCAAAAGCCGAGAGGGGCGCAAGATCCCTCCGGGCAGGCAAAAACGAGGCATGAGCATGAAAAAGTTCTTCCTAATCGCATTCTGTGCTGCGTCCGTGGCAAGCTCTCCGTTGGCGGTTGAGGCCGCGCAAATCAAGCGGGCGTGTCTGGCGTCGGACCGGTCGGCAGCGACGCGGGATCGGTGCACCTGCATTCAGCGCGTGGCCGATCAGGCGCTGACGCGCAGCGACCAGAAGACCGTCTCGAAATGGTTCGCTGACCCACATCAGGCGCAAGAGCTGAAGATGTCGCGCACCGCGCGGGACGATGCGCTTTGGGATCGGTATCAGAATTTCGGCCAGATGGCGCAGGCGATCTGTAGCTAAACACCTCAGCATCCTTGACCTGACCCGTCCTGCGCCCCAGAAAAGGCGCAGCGAAAGGGATGTGCGATGGTGATGAAAGGGCTGACTTTGCGGGGCCTTGAAGTGTTCGAGGCCTTGGCGCGCACCGGTTCGGTGGCGCAGGCGGCCGAGATCACCGGGCTCAGCCAGCCATCGGTCAGCCAGCAATTGCGTAATCTGGAAAATGCGTTGGGCACCGAACTGGTCGACCACGGACGCCGCCCAATGCGGCTGACCCAGGCCGGGCGCAGCTTTCTGGCACGTGCCGAGACCGTTTTGGCCGAATTGCAAATTGCTCAGAGTGAGTTGACCGTGATGGACCTTGGCCATCTGACCACCCTGTCCATCGGTTTGATCGACGATTTCGACAATGACCTGACGCCCCGCCTGGCGACATTGCTGGCCGACAGCCTGACGCGTTCGAAATTCAAGCTGATCACCCTGCCCAGTCTTGACCTGTTCGCCGACCTAGAAGCCCAGCGCCTGCACATGGCCGTATCAGCCCATTCGGGTGAAGTGCTTGAAGGCGTTGCTGAATACCCTCTGGTGCAGGATCCGTTCATTCTGGTGACCCCTAAAGGAGCGCAGGATGCAGTGCAGACCCTACCCTTTCTGCGTTATGCCCGTGAACAGCTTATCAGCCGCCAGATCGAGGCACATCTGGCTCGCCAGAAATTAGAGTTCGAGGAACGGTTCGAGATCGGTTCGCACCTCGCTTTGATGGCGATGGTCGCGCGCGGCCTTGGCTGGGCCATCACCACGCCCTTAGGGTTCATGCGCGCCGCCCGGTTCCACGACGGGCTTGAGGCGCACCCTGCCCCATTTGGGGACTTTTCTCGAATGATCTCGCTGTTCACCCGCACCGACTGGTCCGATCAGGTTCCGCAAGAGGTGGCCGATATGATGCGCCGATTGATGCGCAGCCAGATCGTGGACCCGGCCTTGACGCAACTGCCTTGGCTGGACGGTCGGCTTAAGGTGATGCCCTAACCACGCAGATGAGCGGCGAGGCCTTCCACAGCGGCCTCGATCAAGTCCAAAGCTCCGTCAAAATCACGGGTGTAATAGGGGTCGGGCACATGGTCCGCGCCGGTTTCCGGGACAAAATCGGTCAGCAAGCGGACCGGAGTGTCGCTGCCCTCGGGGCGCAGATCCTCGATATTGGCGATGTTGTCGGCATCCATGCCAAGGATCAAATCAAACCGGTTGAAATCCTCGGCCAAGAACTGCCGGGCGCGCAAATCGCCCAGTGCTACCCCCCGTGCCATTGCTGCCTTCTGCATCGGCCCATAGGGCGGGTCGCCGACATGCCAGCCCGAGGTCCCCGCGCTGTCAGTCGCATAATGTGGTGCACGGGCGCGAAACACGCCCTCGGCAGCGGGTGAACGGCAGATATTGCCCAAACAGACAAACAGGATACGGTGGCTCATGCACCAAGGTGTAACGTGTGAGGTAGGAATGGAAAAGATTGTCATCCTGACCGGAGCCGGAATCTCGGCCGAAAGCGGGTTGGGCACATTTCGGGACGAAGGCGGGCTTTGGTCTCAGCATCGGATAGAAGATGTCGCCACCCCCGAAGGGTTTGCCCGCGACCCGGCCTTAGTACAGGGGTTTTACAATGCGCGCCGTATTCAGGCGGCGAACGCGCAACCCAATCCGGCCCATCAAGCGCTGGCTCGCCTTCAGCGCGACTGGCCCGGTGATGTTGTGATCGTGACCCAAAACGTAGATAGCCTGCACGAAGCCGGCGGGGCCAAAAACGTTCTTCATATGCACGGAACCCTTGCAGGGGCGCTTTGCGCCGCGTGCGACCACCGCTGGGTTGCCCCCCCGGAGATGTCCGTGGGTGAATCCTGTCCCGCATGTGCCGCACCGTCCGCCAGACCCGACGTAGTTTGGTTCGGAGAGATGCCTTATCACATGGAAACCATCTACGATCACCTTTCCGAGGCTGCGATCTTTGCTTCGATCGGCACTTCTGGGCAGGTCTATCCGGCCGCCGCTTTCGTGCACGAGGCTGCCAAAGCTGGTGCACGGACCGTCGAATTAAACCTTGAACCCTCGGATGGCGCGTCCAGCTTTGAAACGGTCATTCTCGGCCCGGCGTCGGAGACAGTGCCACGCTGGGTCGACGACCTGCTGGGGCAACAATAGACGCCAGATACAAAAGAGATTTATTGTATACTGAACCCGCGACCACAACCGGAGGCCCACATGACCGACCCTCATACGCCGCACGAAGAAATCCTTGATAGCCACAGCCTGGACGGTCGCGAAGCGATGGGAGAGCAGCTGGCCAATCTGTGGTGGACTTTTTTGTTGCGCGGCATTCTCGCCGGTGCGTTGGGGGTTGCAGCGTTGTTCTGGCCGACGGGCAGCATTTCGCTTCTGTTGCGTCTATTCGGTCTGCTACTGGTGCTTGACGGCAGCGTCACCCTGTTTGGGTTCGGCCGACGCGGCCTGATCGGAGGGTTCGGAATAGGCGCTTTGCTTATTGGGCTGGTCCTTCTGATCTGGCCCGAGGGCGTGGCGCGACTGACCTTCTTCCTTTTGGGTGCATGGGCCCTGATTGTTGGCGTCGGTTCGCTGGCGGCGTGGCGACAAATACCGGATCAGCATCCAGATTCGGCAACCTTTCGCAATTCAGGGATCGTTGCGTTGCTGATTGGGCTGGTTCTGATGTTCTGGCCAGGCAGCGGAATGGTGGCACTGGGCTGGGCCATTGCGTTTTCGGCGCTGGCCTTCTCGGGGGTCATGATCTTCCTCGCATTGCGTTTCAAATCCGCCCGCGACCGCGTTTCGATGCGCGTCGTCAACCGCTAGACTCGACGCAAGCAGGCCGGGCTCAGCCCGGCCTGACGCGTGGATGACCGCCGCAAAGCGGCGCGAAGACGCGCGTAGCCTCAGTGCGAATGCGACCCGTGCCCACCAGCGTCGTGACGCTTCAGATCAACCGGAATGTCAACCTCGACCTCGCCTGCCTTTTCGAAGATCAAAGTGACAGGGACAGTGGATCCTTCTTCGAAAGGCGCCGTCAGCCCCATGAACATGACGTGGTCCCCTCCGCGTTTCAGCGCACGAGCTTCACCCGCCGGGATCACGAACCCTTCCTCGACATGGATCATCTTGGCAACGCCGTTGGCATCAACCTCATGCGTGTGCAGTTCAACCCGCGCTGCAGCCTCAGATTCAACGGCGATCAACCGGTCATCTGCGTCACCGGTGTTTTCGATCATCATGAACGCCGCACCGGCTTTGGCAGTCTTGCCGGAGGAACGCGCATAAGCGTCTTCGACTGCAATCGAATCCTGTGCCACCGCAGCGGTTGCAATGGTGGCGGCGGCCAGAGTGGCCAATAGTTTGAATGAAAAGCGCATCTGGCTTCTCCTGCTTTAAGTGTCTGAGAATAAGTTGATTGTCAGAACACGACAGGAGGAGCCCGCGCAGGGTGATGTGGAATTGGTGCCGCAATCAGGTTGCGGCGTGTCCGTGCGGGTTGAACCTGATCGGGCTTTGGCGCTTCGGGCACGCGGGACGAAACATCAAGGACCGCCCCAAGCAACGTCATCGCATAGTCCGGACAGAAATGCGGAGGCTGCGTGGGTTGTCCATCCGCATCCGTATAGACGACCACAGGGCCGTCTCCGGTGCACAAGACCATCTGCCCAACGGCAGTTTCCATGCCCCTAGACGCGGCTACTCCTTGCCCGGTGAGCAAGACAAGCAGCGACAACACAAAAGGCAACGTCTTATGCAGAACAGCTTTCATTTCGCCTTTGATATAGGCCGGACGTTAAGAGGGCTTCAAGCGCAATCGAATATGCTTGAAGCCCGTGGGTCAGGAGGAAAGTATCAACCGTCCCGCTCGGTACGCTTGACAGACCCTTTGGTCAGGCTTGTATGCAACCTGTTCACCTGACGTTGCATCCGAAAACATGTCCCAAAGGTTTTGCCGAAAAAAGCGGCCAACAGGGAGAAAGATTCGAGAGATTTGAAAGACATGAGAATGATCTCCGTCGGATGAATATGCTTAAACATAACTTCATTCAGAGCGGAGGTATGTGAACAAAATCACTCCATATCCACGGATTGTCACCAAATCGCGCTTTTTGACTTTGATGCAATAGAAAAGGCCCTGCGCCATCATGGGTACAGGGCCGAATATTTAACATGTGAAAAAGGCTTAGGCCGAGGCTTGTGCCTTGGCGATTTCCTTTTTCACTTTCAGCGCGTTAGCCGACAGTTCGTCGTCCTTGGCTTTGGCCAGGAACGCGTCCAGACCACCGCGGTGGTCGACCGAGCGCAGAGCAGCCGCCGAGATGCGCAGCTTTACGCCACGACCCAAGGTTTCCGACTGCAGGGTAACGTCGTTCAGGTTCGGCAGGAAACGACGACGAGTTCTGTTTTTGGCGTGGCTGACATTGTTGCCAGTCATCGGGCCTTTTCCGGTCAGTTCGCAACGGCGCGACATGGTTTCTTCCTTCGTTTCTGGAGGCCCGGCATAACACCTCGGCCAAATCACAAGGGGCGCAACCCGAAGTCGCGCCCGAAAACTGGTTGGATGCGTGTAGTGGGAATCGCCGGAAGGGTCAAGACGGATCGCGCGGATTCTTTACGCCATCTTCGTTTGTTCATCCAGCAGGTCCCGCTTGCGACCACAAAAGCGGTTTAGCGTTTTTACGATGGCGTTCCAACAACCGGGCTTGCTGCCGTGCCTCAGGTATCAATCTGGCGGTTTCTCGCGTGGGAAGACCCTTGGCCAAGTCCGGGAAAATCTCGAAAATCTCACGCCGCGCATTGGGGTCCAACGCCCGCAACGCCTCAACACCGGTGAAAAGGCTTTCAGTCGGCGCTCCTCCGGCAAAAACAACTTGATGCTCATCAAACAGCAGGTGGAAATACTCTACCTCATCCACGTTCTCGTCAACGTAAATGCCGGGCGTATCAACAAGTCTGATTGCGGCAACAAGAACTTCGGGCGCACCAAACATCCGCTGCGCGATCCGGGACCGCACTAGCATTCGATGCTGTCGCGATACCAAAAGGTCTTCGTGCGGCAGGCCATCACCAAGCGCCCCTGCTGATATACGAACTGGTCGCAGACGAGGGTTGGCCTGTAAATCTGCCTTGAAAATGCTGCGTCGCCCAATCCATCTCAGCGCTTGCACGCCTTGTCCCAGGGTCAGAACTTCGTCCCCAACCCTCAGCGTCTGGATGCAACGGTCACCTTTGGTCGTCAAAATCTTGGTGTCTCGAGTAAAGCACGGCACGCCCGACCCGTTTTCGAAAGCACTGTATGTGACGGTTGCGCCCGACGGCAGCGTGAACGTGCCGCTGGACACCGAATAGGCAACCCCGGCCTCAACCGTGAACGTACCGAATGTGGCGTCGTTAACGACCGTGCCTTCCGGTAGGTTCAGCGTGTCTGTACCGCTTCCGCCGACGACGTCATCGCTGACGGTCGTACTGCTGAAATTGAGCGTGTCATTACCCGCCCCAAGCCTGATAGAGCCTACATTAGACCCGCTGACTGTTATCGTATCGGAATTTGCGCCGCCCGACACTCGTCCCACCACAGTACTATTGGAAATGACGATGTTGTCGTTACCCGTATTTCCAACCACGTTGTCGGAAATCGTGCTGTCCGTGACCGTGATATCGTCATCGCCGCCTCGACCGCGAATGTTATCAATAGGAGACCCTTGAGGAGTGCCGTTCAGCGTCCCGCTGTCGTTTGTGACGTCAATATCATCGCCACTGTTGGTCCCATTGATACGAGGCATAGTCTCAGGTCCTGCGATTTATACGATCAGGATACCATCTTTAGGCGCACTCGACAGCCCCCCGCACGCAGTGCGGGAAACTCGGTTTAACATAACGCAATTCTTGTCTTCAGGAGTATCCCTGGCCCGGCATCAGGTTCGATAACAGTGTTTCTGCCGCCACTGACGGGCTTAGTCCCTCTTCTCGAACCGCGTTGCCCAGCCGTTCCATCTCGGCGCGGGCCTGTGGGGTCGCAAGCCGCGACAAGAGCGCATTGCGCACTTCCTGTTCAAACCAGAACTGCGCCTGCTCCGCTCGGTTCGTGGACCAATACCCGCTTTCCTTGCGCCAATTTGTTAAAGAGCGCATTTCGTCCCAGGATTGCTCAAGCCCATGCTCTTCAACCGCAGAGACCGTCATGGCCTTCGGGAAACCTTCAGGGTCCTGCGGGCGCTTTCTCAGCAAACGCAGCGCTCCGGCATAGTCGGCACAGGTCCGTGTGGCCGTTGCCTTGAGATCTCCATCCGCCTTGTTGACAAGGATGATGTCGGCCATCTCCATAATACCGCGCTTGACCCCTTGCAGCTCGTCCCCACCTGCAGGGGCCAGCAGCAAAAGAAACAGGTCTGACATCTCGGACACCACGGTTTCCGACTGCCCTACCCCAACTGTTTCAATCAAAACCACGTCAAACCCAGCTGCTTCGCACAGGGCGATGGCTTCGCGCGTTCGACGCGCAACACCGCCCAAATGGCTTTGGCTGGGGGAAGGTCGGATAAAGGCGGCAGGTTCCCGGCTTAGGCGCTCCATCCGGGTCTTGTCGCCCAAAATCGAGCCCCCAGAACGGGTCGAACTGGGATCGACGGCCAGAACCGCCACGCGCAATCCTTGACCGATCAGCATCATGCCAAAGCTCTCGATGAACGTGGATTTACCGACGCCCGGCGTACCTGACAGCCCAATCCGCAATGCTTGTCTCCCTGCGCCTGCGAGACGCGCCAGTAATTCGCTGGCCTGCGCTCGATGATCGGCACGGCCGCTTTCTACCAAGGTTATTGCACGAGCCAGCGCGCGCCGATCCCCGTTTAAAATCCTGTCACTCAGGCTGTCTATTTCCATTTTAACCCCGATCTTTTGCGGCACGACTACTTGCCGTCGCTGAAGCCGATTTGTCCAGACCGGACTGCGCCGGAGTCCGTCTGGATGTAAGCAGGTCGTCACCTGCAAACCACAGAACTGGACGCCGCCCGATGCTTGGCGGATAAAGCCCGCATGACTCGCCTGCCCATTGAAGACGCCATCCCCGATCTGCTGGACGCCCTAAGAGCTTCGGGGCGCGCCGTGCTGCAAGCGCCTCCGGGTGCGGGCAAAACGACTCGTGTGCCTTTAGCAATGCTCGAGGCGGGCCTGTGCGCTGACAAGATCGTGATGCTGGAACCCCGTCGGCTGGCTGCCCGTGCCGCAGCGGAGCGCATGGCCGAAACGCGGGGCGAACGCGTGGGGGAGACTGTCGGCTACCGGGTGCGTGGCGAGGCAAAAGTTTCCAAATCCACCCGGATCGAGGTTGTGACCGAAGGCATTCTGACCCGGATGCTGCAATCCGACCCCGACCTGCCCGGCGTCAGCGCAGTGATCTTTGATGAATTCCACGAACGGTCCTTGAATGCCGATCTAGGGCTGGCGCTTTGCCTCGAAGTGATGGGCGCGCTGCGCGACGACCTGATCCTGCTGGCAATGTCCGCGACGTTGGACGCTGAACCGGTCGGACATTTGATGGGCGCTCCGCTAGTGACGTCTGCAGGCCGCAGTTTTCCGGTCGAGACACGCTGGCTGGACCGCCCGCTTGGTCCGCAAGCACGGCGGGTGGACGCGTTGGTCGATCTGGTGGTTCAGGCCGAGCGTGAAACGGCAGGTGGGATGCTTGTGTTCCTGCCCGGGGAAGGTGAAATACGCCGCGCCGAGACCGCTTTGGCCGGACGCTTGCCTAACGGATGCACGCTGCGCCCCTTGTTCGGCGCAATGCCCTTTGCAGCACAACGCAAGGCCATAGCTCCGATTGAGGACGGGCGTAAGATCGTTCTTGCCACGTCGATTGCCGAGACCTCTCTAACCATTCCAGATATTCGTGTTGTGGTCGATATGGGGCAGGCGCGACGCGCGCGGTTTGATCCGGGCTCGGGGATGTCCAGGTTGGTAACCGAACGCGTCACACGTGCCGAGGCCACCCAGCGCGCAGGCCGCGCGGGGCGCGTGGCAGAAGGGGTCTGCTATCGCCTTTGGTCCAAAGGGGAAGAGGGCGCGCTTGCCGCCTATCCCCCAGCCGAGATCGAAGCCGCCGACCTAACTGGTTTGGCGCTGGAGCTTGCGCTTTGGGGGGCTGAACCGAACGACCTCGCCTTTCTGACCCCTCCGCCCGAAGGCACCATGGCCGAAGCCCGCAGCTTGTTGACCATGTTGGGCGCTTTGGACGGTAAGGGGCGGATCACCGCTCACGGACGCGCCCTATCGGCCCTGCCCCTGCATCCCCGGCTAGGCCACATGCTAGAGCGTGCCGGGCCGGACGCATCCTCTCTGGCCGCGCTGATTGCCGAACGAGACCCGCTGCGCGGCGCGCCGACCGATATGTTGCTGCGGCTTGAAGCGCTGCGCGATCTGCGCGCTTTTCAACGCAATCGCATCTGGCAAGTGAATTCGGGAGCGATTGACCGCATAAAGGCCGAAGCCAAGCGGCTGCGTCGAAATGGAAAGCCATCTGATCTGAGCCCCGCAGCCATGGCTGCGCTGGCCTACCCCGACCGTATCGGCCAGCGTCGCAAGGGTGACGATCCGCGATATGTTTTGTCTGGCGGAAAAGGTGTGGTGTTGGACAGTGCCGACACTTTGGCAGCAAGCCCTTATCTGGTTGTCACAGACACCGACGGCAACCCACGTGAGGCGCGTGTTCGCATGGCCGCGCAAATATCCGAGCGCGAAATTCGCGATCTGTTTGCGGATCAGATCGACTGGGTAGATAGCTGCGTCTGGTCCAAACGGGACCGCCGCGTTGTTGCGCGTCAGCAAGAGCGGTTGGGTGCCATAACTCTGGACGACCGCATTTGGAAGGACGTGCCCGAAGACATCGTGGCAGAGGCGATGCTGGACGGAGTGCGCGATCTGGGTCTGCGGTTGAACGGCGCATCGGCGCGTCTGGCCGCGCGGGTCGAATTGGTCAGGGCCGAGGGCGTTGACCTGCCCGATTTCTCGCCTGACGGGCTGGCCGCGTCGTTAGAGGACTGGTTGCTGCCGATGCTCTCCGGCGTGCGATCGGCTGACGACTGGAAAAAGTTCGACCTGCTACCTGCATTGCGCGCCCGGTTGGATTGGAACCAGACACAGGAGCTGGACCGACGCGCGCCCGGATCATTCGAAACACCTTTGGGTCGGAAAGTGCCGATTGACTACGGCGGTGCGGCCCCCGAAATCTCGGTCCGGTTGCAAGAACTGTTCGGAGTAACCCGCCATCCGATGGTGGGCGGCGAGCCCCTCAAGATCACTCTGCTGTCCCCTGCCCAGCGCCCAATCCAGATCACACGGGACTTACCGGGGTTCTGGGCCGGCTCGTACGAAGACGTTCGCAAGGATATGCGCGCCCAGTATCCAAAACACCCGTGGCCAGAGGATCCAACCCAAGCTGATCCGACACTGCGCGCAAAACGCCGACGTTGATCCGCTGATGACAGTCTGATCATTTTCCGGGCACAAAGACCGCCAACACCTATCAAACCTTCACCCCTTCATTGAACATATACCATTTCGTTGTTATGTGCTGCTCTGAGGAGGCGCCCTGACCACAGGGCGTAAGAGCATGACAAAATGGCTGCACAATATTTGGGAAGAGGTCGCAAGACCTCTGATCCTGCGCCCGCGCAGGGTGCAATTTGCCGCGTTGTGCACTCGGAATACAAACGAGGGCGTGCAGGTTCTGCTGATTACAAGCCGCGATACCGGACGTTGGATCATACCAAAAGGTTGGCCGATTGACGGGCTCAATGGTGCGCAGACCGCAAGACAGGAAGCCTGGGAAGAAGCCGGGGTAAGGGCGCGAACCGTTCAGGAAAAACCCGTCGGGCAATTTGCATATGAGAAAGTCCTCAAGGATGGCTCGGCACAACCCGTTCTGACGACGGTTTTCCGCATCGAGGTTCAGGACCTGGCCGAAGACTTCCCAGAAAAAGATCAGCGCACACGCGAGTGGGTATCGCCCACGACCGCAGCCAAGAGGGTGCACGAGCCCGAGTTGCGTGACTTGCTGAGGCAATTGTAACAATTAAGCGACAAATTGATGACAACGGTGTTGTCCCTGAACCGGAAACCGGATAGCGGCATGCGTCGATCCGATTTTCGGTATGAAACACTATGTCAGACCAAAGCTCAAAAACCCGATGGCAGACGCTGGACAGCGATCTGAATCGTATCTCGCGCGTTGAAACCGCAAATGTCCACGTGGCACGCCCCATGCTGGCACCGGGGATTGCGTTGGCCTTTATTGCCCTTGCCGGTTTGTCGGCGGCAGTTCTGTTTGGCCAGGCAGATGGTGGACTAATCGTTATCGCAGCAGCCGCGTTCGGCGCTTATATGGCAATCAACATCGGCGCCAATGACGTGGCCAACAACATGGGCCCAGCCGTCGGCGCTAATGCGCTGTCCATGGGTGGCGCCATTGTTATCGCAGCAATTGCCGAAAGCGCGGGGGCATTGCTTGCCGGAGGAGACGTGGTTTCCACGATTTCCAAAGGCATCATCGACCCGGCCTCGGTTCAGACAAGCAACGTGTTTATCTGGGCTATGATGGCTGCGCTGATATCTTCTGCGATGTGGGTGAACCTTGCCACTTGGGTTGGCGCTCCGGTTTCGACCACACATTCGGTCGTTGGTGGGGTTATGGGCGCAGGTATTGCCGCAGCCGGTCTAAGCGCCGTCAACTGGGCAACCATGAGCGCCATCGCGGCAAGCTGGGTCATCTCTCCGGTATTGGGTGGGGTGATTGCTGCGGGTTTCCTTGCGTTGATCAAGGCCAAAATTCAATATCAGGATGACAAGATCGCTGCTGCACGGCGATGGGTTCCCATTCTGGTCGGCGTCATGGCCGGAGCATTCGCGACATATTTGGCCGTTAAAGGGCTGAAGCGGATCGTGAAAGTCGATCTGGAAATCGCACTGCTGGTTGGGCTGCTGTCGGGAATTTTGGCGTGGTCGGCAACTATTCCATGGGTGCGCCGCAAATCCGAAGGGCTGGAAAACCGGACCAAATCACTGAAATCCTTGTTCGGTTTGCCGCTGGTCATCTCGGCTACATTCCTGAGCTTCGCCCACGGCGCCAACGATGTCGCCAACGCAGTCGGCCCCTTGGCCGCAATCGTGCACGCGGCCGAGTTCGGTGACTTTGCCTCGAAAGTTGCGATTCCGGCATGGGTTATGGTGATTGGGGCCTTCGGGATATCTTTCGGCCTGTTCCTGTTCGGCCCCAAGCTGATCCGCATGGTTGGCAGCCAGATCACCAAACTGAACCCGATGCGTGCCTTTTGCGTGGCCCTATCGGCTGCGATTACCGTGATCGTGGCAAGCTGGCTGGGTCTGCCCGTCAGTTCGACACATATCGCTGTTGGCGCCGTGTTCGGCGTTGGTTTTTATCGTGAATGGCATTCAGATCGCCGTTGGAAAGCCTCGAACCAGCAGCGACCGCCCCAGCGTCGTTTGGCGCGAGAAGAGCATAAACGGCGCAAACTGGTGCGGCGTTCGCATTTCATGACCATTATCGCGGCATGGGTTGTTACGGTTCCGGCTGCTGCAGCTATGTCAGCCGTGATCTTCTGGATGCTGACAGCCTTTCAATAAAGTAATGCTCAACCCCTGATTTGCCGTGGGGTCATCGACGTTGTGGGTCGACCTTCGATAAGGTCGCGAACCTTCTGGCAAATCGGCGCAGCCCGGCCCTGGACAGCTGCGAGGCGAATGATCTCACCTTGCAGGCTGTCAATCTCGGTTGGTCTGCCGTCCATCAGATCATAGGCCATGGATGTGCGCGCCGAAGGGTCAATCGTCAACATCCGGGCGGCTATTCGACTAAACAGCGGGGTCGGCAGGCGCAGGATGTAAGGCGTCATCCAAGCTGGCAGCGGCGTGGTCGAGGCCACGGAAAGACCTGCTGATTTCAGCACCGCCTGGGCTTCGGCCATCTGATCGGCCATCAGCTTGCGCCATTCCCGATCCAAAAGCTGGTCCTTCAACGTCAGTCCCGACAAGGCATTCAGCGCATTATTGAGGTTGATCAGCAACTTGCCCCATTGCACCGCCTCGATCTGATCGCTTTCAACAACTGGCAGGTTCGGACTGCTCAGCTTTTGCCCCAGCGCGCCGGCACCACTCTCGATCACAATCTCTCCCGAAGTCGCCCGGTGGAAACTGCCGGGGTCGGTCGGGACCACATTGAACGGAACCATCCCGGCCCGCACATCCCGCCCCGGCAGGGCCGCGCGCAAAGTCCGGGTGTTTTCCATCCCATTCTGCCATGACAATATTGGCGCTGACGACGGTGCGTATCGCGCGATCAATTCAGCCATCTCGGCCGTCGCCGGGGTTTTGACAGTCACGATGACGGCTTCGGCATCTGCAAGGCAGGCTGGAACCTCGGAGAGGGTCAGGTCCGAGACATGTTGCTGCAGACCCGAGAAATCGGTGACCGTCAGACCTCGGTCCTTGATCGGGGCAAAGATGCGCGCACGTCCAAGCAGTGTGACATCGTGGCCGCCCTGAGACAGCAAAGCCCCGCAATAACACCCGATACTGCCCGCGCCAGCGATCACGATTTTCATGGCGACCCTCCCCTTTCGGTAAAGATCGCCGGGATCGGAGTCGTGGACAAGACCCCCTGACGCCTCGTCAGCGCGCAAGCCTTGGGCGGGTGCGTTCCAGCTCGACCGAGATCGGAATGTACTCTTGATCATCGCCGGGCGGCAGGTGGAACGCCCCGTTCGCCCAATCTGCCGTTTTCCATTCCCGTGTCGCGACCTCGATCTTTTCTTTCGAGGACGACACGAAGTTCCACCAGATGTAACGATCCTCGTTCAGCGTTGCGCCCCCCAGCAGCATCAGGCGCGCCCCTGCCGGCCCGGCCTTCACAGACAACCGGTCGCCGGGGCGGAACACCATCATGCGGCCCGCATCAAATGTATCGCCTGCGATCTCGACCGCGCCTTGGGTGACATAGACCCCTCGGTCCTCATGATAATCTGGCAAGGGAAACGACGCGCCCGGATCAAGCTGCACATCCAGATAAAACGTTTCGGACAGCATCGTCACAGGGCTGGTCTCGCCATAGGCCGAACCCAGAATCAAGCGGGCGGACACGCCGTGATCCTGGATATGGGGCAGCGCGCCTTGCTTGTGATGTTCAAAATCCGGGGCCATATCCTCGTGTTGTTCAGGCAAGGCGATCCAGGTCTGGATGCCGAACAGGCTGTGACGTGTACCGCGAGTCTGGTCGCTTGTCCGCTCGGAATGGGTCACGCCGCGCCCGGCCACCATCCAGTTGACCTCACCGGGATAGATCATCTGATGGGTGCCCAGACTGTCGCGATGTTCAAATTCGCCCTGATACAGATAGGTCACGGTGCCCAAACCGATATGAGGGTGCGGACGTACATCGATGCCGCCATCGGTTATGAACTCAGCCGGGCCCATCTGATCAAAGAATATGAACGGCCCCACAAGCTGCCGCTTGACCGAGGGCAAAGCCCGGCGCACCTCGAACCCGCCCAGATCACGCGCGCGAGGAATGATCAACGTCTCAAGAGAGGTGTTTTCGGACAGGCATTCGGGGCTGTGGGTCGGATTCCAACTCATGGCTATGCTCCTGCGATCTGTGTTTCGTGCATTTTTGCAATGTATGACACATTAACCGGCAATAATATCAACATATACGCACACCACCAGTGCGCTGGCCCCCAACCCAGTTGATGAGATCAGCTAACCTGACGAGGCCACAACTGCGGAAAAAACGGCCCCGCGATGCGATCACCCTCGCGATATCCTGCGGCCTCGAACTGTGCGCGTTCGCCTTTGGCCCAGTCCCCACGATACCGGATCACCCCGTCCGGTGCCGTCATTCGCAAAGTAAACCGCCGAACCGTCTGGGTTGGTGTGACCGAGGACAGCCCGCCATGCAGGGTTCGCATGTCAAAAAAGATACAATCCCCAAGCGCCATATCCCATTGCAACAGCTCAAAAGCATCTGGGTCCGCGTTTACGTCGGGCGGTGGATGGTATGTACGTCCAGCAACTTCGGTCGGTTCATAACTTGGGTGGCCGTCAGCAAAACGAACGCGCATGAACAGTTTGTCCCATAAATGCGAGCCTTTGACGAAGGCAATACCGTTTTCCTTGGTGACGGGTTCAAGCGGCAGCCACAAAACGCACATTGTCCCTTCGAAATCGAAATAGGACAAATCCTGATGAAACGGTGGGCGCGAGGTGGATCCCGCCTCTCGCAGGAACCAGTTGTCCATGACCAGATTGATCGCTTCGGCGTCCAAAAGCTGTGCAGCAAGCGACGCACAGGGCGAGTTATGGACGAAATCCCGGAATTGAGGAATCTTGTTCCAAGCCCAGTAATCCTCGAAATACGCGGGCGCGCGCAGGTCTTTGGTATGACGGGCAAAATTGTCGGTCGGGTTGGCCAGATCGGCATCGATCCCGGCGCGCAAAAGATCAAGCCAATTGGTCGAGAACTTGGATCTAAGAACAACTGCCCCATCGCGCTGAAAAGCGGCAATTTCGTCTGGGGTGATGCGATCTGTTTGGGTCATGTGGCGGGTCTCATGGGCAACAACGTCCTGTAGGTCAGGATTACAGCCGACTGGCCATCCGTCAAAGGAATTCACAATTCGCAAACACCCCTCGGAATGGATGGCAAGCGTGCTATCTATTACATGGTTGCAGGCTTCAGGAGGTTTCCATGACCCGTTCATCATTCACCCGTCGCTCTCTGATCGCGGGCGGAGGGGCCGTGTTGGCCTCGGGTCTGTTTGTGCCTGCTCGGGCAAAGGGCTTGGCGGCAACACCCTCCATGCGGGGCGGGTCCAACAACTATCGCGCGGGCGCGCCGATCGTTGAACTGATCGGAGGCGGTGGTTTCTGGATGACCGGAACTGTACGCCGCGCGGGCGATGGCGCGCCTTTACCCGGCCAGCGCATCCAGATCTGGGCCCACACAACCGAAGGCCATGAACGTGACCCTGAAAGCCACGGGGCCACGTTGACAGATGCCAACGGAGAGTTTCGGCTGGAGATGCCGCAGATTGTGCCTGCATTTGGCCAACCGCATGGCCATCTGGCCTATGACAGCGGTGAATTCAAAACGGTGTTCCTGCGCCCGGTGATGTCCAGTGCGAGGGACAAAACACTTGCCGCACATTTCGTACTTCAACCTGCCTGAAACATGCGTCAGATCACGGCGATTTGGGCGGTTCTGATCGCCGTCGTATTGATCCCGGTCATTGCCGCTGGGTTCAGCCCATACCTCGCGTGGCGGGATCCGGTCTATATCGCGGCAGGTTTTGCGGGTGTCGCCTGCCTGAGCCTTTTGTTGTTGCAGCCACTATTGGCCGCAAAAGACTTACCCGGTCTTACGCCTGTGTTCAGCCGCCATCTGCATCGCTGGGTTGGGATGGCATTGGTGGGCGCGATTGTGATCCACGTCGGAGGGTTATGGATCACCAGCCCGCCGGACGTCGTTGATGCCCTCACCTTCACGTCGCCCACGCCATTCTCGGCTTGGGGCGTGATCGCGATGTGGACAGCATTCGCGGCCGCTGCGCTGGGGATATTGCGTCAGCGCACAGCGCTTCGATTTCGGGTCTGGCGATTGACGCACACCACGCTGGCATCAGTAACTATCGCAGGCAGCATAATCCACGCTCTACTGATCGAAGGCACGATGGAGATCATGAGCAAGATCATACTATGCGTTTTGATCTTACTGACGAGCGCGCGAACGCTCGTCAGATTACGCGTCTGGGATGTTTCCATACGTTAAACGCCCAAACACCAGCGCATGACTGCCTTTTGCGCATGCAGGCGATTCTCGGCCTCGTCGAAAATCACCGAATTCGGGCCGTCCATGACCTCGGACGTGGCTTCTTCCTCACGGTGGGCCGGCAGGCAGTGCATGAAAAGCGCATCCGGCTTGGCATGAGACATCAGTTCGGGATTGATTTGATAGGGGCGTAGCAGATTGTGGCGACGCTCTTTGGCGGATTGGCTGTCATGCATCGAGACCCAAGTGTCAGCTACGACCAGATCGGCCCCCTCAACCGCTTTGAACGGATCACGTTCCACAACGATCCGCGACCCCTTCTGACGGGCAAATCCCATAAATTCTTCCTCGGGATCAAACTGCGCAGGGCCAGTGAAGGTCAGGTTGAAGCCGAATTGACCCGCCGCGTGCAGGAACGATGCGCAGACGTTATTGCCGTCGCCGGTCCAGACCACTTTTTTACCCGCGATGGGGCCACGGTGTTCCTCAAACGTCAGGACATCGGCCATGATCTGGCAGGGGTGGGTACGATCGGTCAGGCCGTTGATAACGGGCACGTCCGAATACTCGGCCATTTCGGTCAGGATCGTCTCGTCAAATGTACGGATCATGATCATGTCCACATAGCGCGACAACACGCGGGCGGTGTCGGCGATCGTTTCGCCATGGCCCAGCTGCATATCCTTTCCGGACAGCACCATTGTCTGCCCGCCCATCTGGCGCACGCCCACATCAAAGGACACACGTGTCCGGGTCGAAGGTTTTTCAAAGATCAGCGCAACCATCCGGTCTTTGAGCGGTTGTTCATCATCCAGCGCCGCCTTGGGTTGCCCAAGGCGCGCCTGTTTCATCGCGCTGGCCTGATCAATCATGCCACGCAGCGCGGCGGCGTCGGTTTTGTGGATATCAAGGAAGTGGTTCATATCATGTCACTTTTTATTCAATTATCTCTCAGGCCGAGGCCATGTTTGCAGCAACCTGCGCGGCCGCTTTTTCCAGACGGATCACGGCCTGCGCGATGTCGTCCTCGGTCAGGGTCAGCGGTGGCAGCAGACGGATCACATTGTCGGCGGCGGGGACGGTGATAACTTCGTTGTCGTAGCCTGCGTTGACCACATCGATATTGGTGGGCTTGCATTTTAGACCCAGCATCAGGCCAGCGCCACGCACCTCTTCGAATACATCAGGATGATCGGCGATCAGCCCTTCCAGCTTTTGCCGCAGCAGGCCCGCCTTGCGGTTCACACCCTCAAGGAATGCAGGCGTCGATACTTGATCAATCACCGCGCACCCCACGGCGCAGCCCAGCGGGTTACCGCCATAGGTCGACCCATGTGTGCCCGCAGTCATACCGTTGGCCGCAGCCTCGGTGGCCAGAACGGCACCCAAGGGGAAGCCTCCGCCAATGCCTTTGGCAACCATCATGATATCCGGCGTCACACCTGCCCATTCATGGGCGAACAGTTTGCCGGTGCGGCCGACGCCGCATTGTACCTCGTCAAAGATCAGCAACAGGCCGTTGTCGTTGCAAATCTGGCGCAGGGCTTTGAGTTCTGCATCTGGCACGGGACGAATACCGCCCTCACCCTGCACCGGCTCGATCATGATCGCAGCAGTTTGGGCGGTGATTGCGTTGGTCACACCGTCGAGATCGCCGAACGTGACATGTACGAAACCGGGCAGCAGAGGGCCAAAGCCCTTGGTCATCTTCTCGGACCCGGCCGCTGCGATCCCGGCCGAAGACCGACCGTGGAACGAGCCGTCAAAGGTGATGATCTCGACCCGCTCGGGCTGACCTTTGTCGTAGAAATGCTTGCGCGCCATTTTTACGGCCAACTCGCACGATTCCGTCCCGGAATTGGTGAAGAACACCGTATCGGCAAAGGTATGTTCAACAAGCTTGTCGGCCAGCGCCTGCTGTTGCGGGATGTTATAAAGGTTCGAAACATGCCACAGCGCGTGCGCCTGTTCCGTCAACGCATTGACCAGCGCCGGATGCGCGTGCCCCAGCGCATTCACCGCGATCCCGGCGCCCAAGTCCAGAAAACGTCGGCCATCCGCCTCGGTCAGCCAAGCGCCTTCGCCCTTCACAAAGGTCAGGGGCGCACGGTTATAGGTCGGCAGAACGGACGGGATCATCGGATCATCCTTTTCGATATGTTAAGCCCCGTGAGTGATACACGAAGGCCCTTGTCGTCAACTGATTTGGTGAGGTTTGCGCGGATTTACAGCGCAATAGATCAAACGGGCCGGTTACGCAGCGATGCGTCGGCGTCGGAGTTGCAGTATATGCGCGTTTTTGATCATGCCCGTCGTATAGCGGGGCGCGCCCGGTCAGGGAACCCCAAAATTGCGCACGACTCAAAATGCGATTGTTGTGTGAAATTGACACTTGTCATTTGACCAAGAGTGCCCCACCGCTTGACCATGACACCTGCGCGCCACAACCCGCCCCTTGCGGCCCTTCTGATCCTTGCCGCCAGTGCGCTGTTGGCAGGAACAACCCTGCTGGCCAAAGCCCTTGGAACCGACGAGCTTGGCCCGCCTCTGCACCCGATGCAGATCAGCCACGGCCGCTTTCTGTTCGCATTTCTGGTGATCGCCTGCACAGTTGGCGTTTTGCGTCCGCGCCTCAGTCGTCCACATTGGGGTCTACATATCGGGCGCACCAGCTTTGGGTGGGTCGGCATCACGCTGATGTTTGCTTCCGTTGCGTATATACCAATCTCGGATGCCACAGCGATCTCGTTCCTGAACCCGGTTTTTGCGATGATCCTGGCCATTCCACTCCTAAAAGAGAGCATTGGCCCCTGGCGCTGGCTCGCCGCCGCCGTCGCTCTGGCGGGGGCTCTCGTTCTGCTGCGCCCTACGCCCGACAGCTTTCAATCTGCAGCCTTGCTGGCGCTGGCAGCCGCGGCATCTATCGGGATGGAACTAATATTCATTAAAAAACTTGCGGGTCGCGAGGTGCCATTGCAGATCCTGCTGATCAACAACGCGATGGGACTAACGATCGCCTCAGTCGCAGTCAGTTTCGTTTTCCGAATGCCTACATCAGAACAATGGGCCGCATTGGCGGGAATCGGCGTGCTGATGGCCTGCGCGCAAGCGTGCTTTGTCAATGGCATGGCACGTGCCGATGCGTCGTTTGTGGCGCCGATCAGCTATGCCACCCTGGTGTTCGCTGCGCTTTACGATTTTACCGTGTTTCACGTAGTGCCGGATCATATCAGCCTGACCGGTTCTGCCATCATCCTGTCCGGTGGACTGGTGCTGGTCTGGCGCGAGGCGCGTACCACCCCCCCGATCACCTCAAGGAAAGATCCAAACCGCTGATATCCGTGGCGCGCGGGCTGAGCCAATGCGCGACCTTAGGTGGGTGGACCGGGTCAATTACATTGACAACAAACTGGCCAATCTGCGCATCCGGGAAATTGTTTCTTGCGTCTGAAAGAGCAACTTCGCGGTATTGGTCAGTCAAGACCTCAACAATTTTCAGGACTTGAGCGACAGAAATCGCACCATCTTTTCCAATCTTTGCCCAGAACAGATACTCGGGGCCATGCTCGGCCTCGGCCGCACGTGTATAGGCCTGCTCGATTTCGCCAATGGCGTCCTGTGCCGACATCCTTTGTTTCTCGGCGAGCTTGGCAGCCAAGGTCAGCAGCGTCCGGTCCGTCTCAAGCGTTATGGTGGTGCCGCCTTCGACAAGAGACGATGTGGTCATCGCGCAAGCTCCACCGCCGGTTTCTGGTTTTGCACAAGCCGCAGGCACATCTTTTCGATTAGCTTGCCGCGCGAGTGCAATGGGCGTGCAGGTGTCGGTTGGGTAACGGTCAGTTCCGGGAAAAGGAATGCCAGCTCTTCCAAAGCGTCAGGACCCAGCATCTTTAGCGCTTCGCTTCCGGTGTACAGCGACTCGGTGTAGGCGTGTTCAGCAATGACGATCGAATGCTCTTCCAGGACAAAATGAAAGTATTGGACTTCAGTGCAGTCCGCCTGAACGTCGATATCGGGCAGGTGAGTTAGCTTTTTGGCAGGAACCAGCGCTTCCGCGTCGCCCAAAACCCGTTGAGCCACCTTGGATCGCAACATCAACCGGTGCTGTGGTGACACCTTCAGATCATGATTGGGCATCCCCTGCCCCAGAGCGCCCTGGCGGATCAGAACCGGACGCATGTGCGGATTGGCCAAAAGATCAAACCGATCCAGGGTTCTGGAGCCAATCCACCGGATAGGTTTTGCTTCACCTTCCAACGTCGACACAAGATCACCGACCCGCAAATCTTCGACCCTTACATCACCGTGCGGCGTTTTGATCCGCGTGCCGGCGGCAAAACAGACCATAAGCGAAATATTATCGAGGATGCTGCCAAGGCTGTTGTCATCCCCCCCTTCGGTAAATCGCAAAGTATAGTCGCCTTCGGCACCAAAATCGAAATTGAACTCTACCCGTGTGAATGACCCATCAGAAGTGGGCGTCACGGTCTGCGTAAAAATAACGTTGTTATTGGAGTCGAGAACTTCGACCAACACAGGATCATCAAAAGGACCACCGCTGCCGGTTTGACGAGCTGCGATATCGAAGCTGAGTGTTGCAGATTTGTTGTCACCAGTGACTGTAAAGGTTTGTTCCGCGACAGAGGTTTCGTTTCGGTTACCATCAAGCTCCAGAACCAAGTTCGTCGTATCGCCTGTGTTCAGAAACAGGTTTTCGCGGCCAATCTCAATTTCCGTGCCTGTCCATGACCCATAGGATCCGAAAATCTGGAAATTGCTGGCATCCGAAATACCGGGGCTTTCAAAGTCGCCCCCAACAATCAATTCCTGCATGTTCAGCCTTTCAGACCGCGCCCTGTTATCTGCAACGACCGTCTAACACACAAGCCGTTAACATTTAACCAAATTTTCTCACTTTAAGGATTTTTCCGCTTCTACGATTTCAATCTGTAGCCTGTCCGCAGCATTGTCCACGCCGAACCGCCAATCACGAGCGTAGCCACACCGCAGATCACCACCCCTACCCATACTGGGCTGTCAGAAACCCCGATCATTCCAAAGCGCAATCCGTCGATCAGGTAGAAAATCGGGTTTGCATGGCTGAGGACATTCAGCACTGGTGGCAATGCCTGAACCGAGTAAAACGTGCCTGACAGGAAAGCCAAAGGCGTCACAATAAAGTTGGTAATTGCGGCCATCTGGTCGAACTTGTTGGCGAAAATCCCAGCCACTAAGCCCAAAGCACCCATCAATGCTCCACCGAAGACAACAAATACCAGCGCGATCAGAGGATATTTCGGCACGATTCCCAACACCAAAGCCAGCGCGACGGCCACGACCGATGCGATAAGCACCCCGCGCACGATGGCTCCGGCCAGATAGCCCAGAAGGATTTCAAACGGCGACAGAGGCGGCATGAGGGTGTCAACGATGTTGCCCTGTACTTTAGCAACCATCATCGAAGAGGACGTATTGGCAAACGCGTTCTGGATCACTGTCATCATCATGATCCCTGGCGCCAGAAAAGTTAAAAACGGAACCCCCATCACTGCTGCTCGACTGGGGCCGATGGCAATATTGAAGATCAGCAGAAACAATCCGGCAGTGACCAATGGGGCAAGTAAAGTCTGGGTCCAAACGGACATGAACCTCAGGGTCTCACGTCTGGACAGCGTGTAAAGACCCATCCAGTTGACCCTGCCAAAGCGACGTTCGGTGTGTTCTGCGGGAATCTGCATGCTCTGCCTCTGACCTGATTCGAAGACCGCTTGTAACTCGGGCGGCAGTGATTAAAATAGGGGGCTGAGACGATTTCCCAAGGCGGCCCGAATCCGGGGCCGCTTTCCGCTTTTGAAAGGCAAATGATGTCCTGGACTGACGAGCGTGTAGAGCTGCTTAAAAAGATGTGGGGCGAGGGCCAGTCGGCCAGCCAGATCGCCAAGGAACTGGGCGGTGTGACCCGCAATGCGGTTATTGGCAAGGTCCACCGTCTGGGTCTGTCGAACCGCGCCACCGGAGCCACCCCCGCCAAGGCCGAGCCCAAGGAAAAACCGGCCCCCGCAGCGCCCAAGGCCGAGGCCAAGCCGAAACCTGCACCAAAGACCGAACCCGCGCGCCCCGCACCTGCCCCAGCTGCTGAGGCGAAGCCCGCCGTGCCCGCCCGCCGCCAGATCATCCCCGCCGGTCAGCCACTTCCGCCGCAGCCCTCGGCAAACGAGATCAGCCCAGAGGCGCTGGCCAAGGTCAATGAGATCGAGAAGAAGGCCAAGAAGCTGACACTGATGGAACTGACCGAGAAAACCTGCAAATGGCCCGTCGGCGACCCCGCGACCGAGGATTTCTGGTTCTGCGGCCTGCCGGTTGAAGCAGGCAAACCCTATTGCGAGGCGCATGTGGGCGTGGCGTTCCAGCCCATGAGCTCACGTCGCGACCGGCGGCGGTGATTGGGAACGCCAGAGCCTAATTCATTATTGCAGGGGTCAAAAGAGCGCGGGCGTTTTGCGACGCCTGTTGCTGGAAGCGTTGCATAGTCAAGAACGACACAAGGCGTAACGAGCTCTGACAGAGAACATCCCTCGCGGAAAGCTGCGAGGGTGTTTTAGACCGGAGCGTTGGCTGTGCGGACAAAGCGAAACTTTGCCGTCTAAACTAAATCGACTACAAAGCACTGCAAATCACCGGATACAGAGGCTGGTTCGTGGCAGAAATTCCGATCAGATCGTTCCTTGCATCGCTCGTAGCTGTTCGAAAAACGGACGCACAGTACGAAGTTCTGCTCCTAAAGAGAACACAGTCACTGATAGGCGAGTGGTGTCAAGTTGCGGGCGGTATCGAAGATGGTGAAACGGCCTTTCAAACGGCTGTACGAGAGCTTTTCGAAGAGACTGGATTGAAACCCAATGATCTGTATTCAGCCGATATATGCGAGCAATTTTATGAACCAGATCGCGATGCGATTACTATAGCGCCCGTATTTGTCGCATTCGTGGATGCTTCCGCGACGGTAGTACTGAATCATGAACACAGTGACTACCGATGGGTTAGTTTCCACGAAGCTATTGAGATGGTGGCCTTTGGTGGCCAACGGCGCGTACTTCGCTGGATAGAAGACGAATTCGTCAAACGAACCCCAAGCAAACACCTTCTGATTGCAGGAGTCTAAAACATATTAGGTTCGGCTCAATGGCCTCAAACCTGACATTGAAGTTTCGGTGATCTTAAAGCCACTGGCACATGACAGCCATTCACTGCGCCGGATGTGACGGCAAATCCGGCATGGGCATCCAGCGGGGCAAATCCTCTGGCGAGACCGACACATGCAGCCGCTCGGACCGGTCACGCCCCACTTTTCGGTACTTACGCAGCAGGAAAATCTTGCCCCAGCCGCGCCATGTGCCCACTGACCGCGCCGATGTATCGGTCGGGAAGCGGTCGCGCCAGCCTTCGGGCAGGGGCAGGCCGTGCATCTCGGCCTTGTCCAGCATCCAGATCAGAGAGATGTTGCTCAGCGGACGCGCCTCTTCAAACCCGTTCAATTGACCGCCGACATCCCCATGCGTGCCCCGGAACCAGACTTGTTCCACATGACCCTTGAAACCCGGGGTACACTTCCAAAGCACCGGCTCGAACACTTCGCGGGTCTCGTCCAGTGCCATGGCGTGATAGCCGTGGCGCGTGGCGGGGCCGAGCTGATGGTTGTGAAAGGCGTGGCGTTCTTCGGCCCAGCGCCACAGCAGCGGCAAGCGCAGGCCCAGCGCTTTGACCGTGTCCCAGACGCCGACCATTTCGATCGCCACATCCTCGTGGCAGAAGGCTTGCCTAAATTCAGCCGCCGCCTTGCCGTTGGCGTTGCATTCATAGTGGCGATAGGCCTGTTTGATGTTCCGCTCGGTCGCGTGTTCAGCCTTGAGCAACCCGATCAAATCGATCACCCCGGCAAGGCTGCGCACGCCGTATGCCCCGCGCGAATAGCCGATGAAGTAAATCCGGTCGCCGGGCTTATAACGCGAGGCCAGATAGCCGTAAGCACGCCTGATCTGGCGGTTGATCCCCCGCCCCATCATCACGTCCAGCGAGGACTTCCAGCTTTCCCACTGAACCCCGGATTCGTAAAAGACAGAAACCTTGCTGCCCATTTCACAACACAGGCGCAAGGTCTGGCCTGCGTGGGTCTCATACCCCGGTTCCAGCGTCGACATGGTCCCGTCGAGGATAATCACATGGCTGATCGGTTCACGGTGGCGCGACTCGGCTGAGTGTTCGGACCGCAGTGGCCGTCCGAGCCATCCCAGTACCTTTCTACTCAGCCGCGACAGATCCATGCGTCAGCAACTCCCATACTCTTTGAGGTGTGAAAGGCATATCCGCCTGTCGCACCCCGTGATCCCAGAGCGCATCCTGAACCGCATTTGCCACTGCAGCCAGCGCGCCCACGGTGCCGGCCTCACCGCATCCCTTCATCCCCATCGGGTTTGAAGTTGACGGAACCGGCGCCGAGGTAAACTTAATCATGGGTATCTCGGCGGCGCGCGGCAAGGCATAGTCCATCAACGAAGCCGTGAGCAGTTGCCCCTGCGCATCATGCACAACACGCTCGGTCAGCGCCTGTCCGATCCCCTGAACCACACCGCCATGCACCTGCCCCTCGGCCAGCATCGGGTTGATAAGGTTACCAAAATCATCGACCACTGTATAGCGGTCAACCCAGGTTTCTCCGGTGTAAGAATCAATAACGATTTCGGCAACATGTGCGCCATTGGGATAACTGCGCGCATCCAGGTTGGCGCGGGCGTGATGTTGCAGCAGATCAGTGCGGCCATCGGCGCGCGCCATCTCCGCAGCCTCGGTCAGGGTGGGCGTCATGTTCGACCCCGGCGCGCGGAAGGTTTCGTGGTCAAAACGCACATCGCTTTCCTCCACCCCCATTTTATCGGCCAGATAGGGCGTGAATGCGGCGATCATGACGTCGATTGTCGCCAGTGTGGCCGTGCTTTGCACCGTAACGGACCGAGACCCCCCAGTACCGCCACCATGGGGCAGTTGATCGCTGTCGCCCTGCACCACATTGATCCGGCCCACCGGAATTCCGGTCTGATCGGACAGGAAATGGGCATAAACCGTCTCATGCCCCTGCCCGTTCGATTGGGTGCCGACATAGAGGTTCACGGTGCCATCCTCGCAGAACTCCACTTTCGCGTTCTCGGAAGGGTCCCCCAAAATACTTTCGATATAGTAACACAGGCCCTGCCCCCGGATCAGGCCGTGTTCGGCATCGGCGGCCTTACGGGCTGCAAACCCCTCAGTCTGTTCGCCCGCGCGGGACAGGATCATGTTGAAGTCGCCCACATCGTAGGTCTCGCCCGTGGCAGAAGTGTAGGGAAACGCCTCGGGGCGGATGAAATTCTTGCGGCGCAACTCCCACGGGTCCACGCCCAGTTCGCGCGCGGCACGGTCCATGACGCGCTCTAGCACATAAATCGCCTCGGGGCGGCCCGCGCCGCGATAGGCATCGACCTGTGTGGTGTTGGTAAAGAACCCTTCGACCCGCAGATAGGTCGTCTGGACGTCGTAGACGCCCATCAGCACCTTGCTGAACAGGCTGGTCTGAATCGCCTGCCCGAAATGGCTGTTATAGGCCCCCAGATTGATCTTGCTGTGAACGCGATAGGCGGTGATCCGGTGATCGGCATCAAAGGCCAGTTCAGCCAGAGAGGTCAGGTCGCGGCCATGATGATCGGACAGCATCGCCTCGGACCGGTCGGACATCCAGTGCACGGGTTTGCCCAGCGTCTTCGCTGCAACGGCCGTACAGAAGTATTCCGGGTAGGGCATCACCTTCATACCAAAGCCGCCGCCTACATCCGGAGTGGTGACGCGGATGTCTTCAGGCTCAACCCGCAGCTTTTGCGCCAGTTGAGCGCGCATGGCCCAAACCCCCTGCCCGCCATAGGCAAAATGCAGGCGGCCATCGACCCAGTTGGCCTGACAACCGCGCGGCTCGATCGAGGCAATTATGACCCGATTATCCACCACATTGAGCGATACAGTATGCGCCGCAGCCTGGAACGCGGCCTCGGTCGCGGCCTCGTCGCCCAGACCCCAGTCAAAGGCGCGATTGTCCGGCGCTTCGGGGTGCAAGGTCTCTCCGCCCGCATCCACGTCCAGCTTGGCGGGGCATTCGTCAATCTCGACCAAGACCAGTTCAGCGGCGTCGCGGGCCTGAGCTTGGGTGTCAGCGATAACCACCGCGATCGGTTCGCCAACAAAGCGCACGCGGTCGGTCGACAGCATGTGACGCGCAGGCGCCGCTGCGGGCGAGCCGTCCCGGTTCTTGACCGTCGCCGCATTGATCACGGTGTCAATCCCGGCCTCTTTCAGATCCTCCAGCGTCATCACCAGCCGAACCCCATCAGCCGCGCGCGCGGCGTCCAGATCAAGCGCCGTGATCACTCCGTTTGCCACCTGCGAGCGGACAAACACGGCGTGCAGGGCACCTTCTGGTACAACATCATCCATGTAGTGCCCCTGCCCGGTCAGAAACCTCTGATCCTCGGTCCGTTTGACGGGCTGGCTTCTGCCGAATTTTTCCATGGGGCGACCCTCCTGCGCGGTTCCGAAAGCGACCCTAGCCCGCGTGTGGGCGATGTCCAGAAAAAGACAGGGGTTTGGACTTTAAGTTCTGCGGGATTCCGATAGCCTCAGACCCCATGACCTGGACACATGATACCGTTTTCCCTTTCTCTGCCGCGATGACGAGCGGTAAGACCGCAACCCATGACGTTTATGCCGGGGGCGAGGGTCCACCCATCCTGATCCTGCAGGAATTGCCCGGGATCGGGCCGGAAACGCTGGATCTGGCCAAACGCCTGAACGGGGCGGGGTTTCGTGTCTACCTTCCGCATATGTTCGGCACCTATGGCAAAGTCACAATGGGCCGCAACATGGCCCGACTGTTCTGCGTCCGGCGCGAGTTCAACATGTTCCTCAAAGGCCGTCAGAGCCCCATTGCGGGCTGGATGCGATCGCTGGCGGCCGAAATCAAGTCCCGCGACAACGCAGCAGGCGTGGGTGTCATCGGTATGTGCCTGACCGGAAGCTTTGCCCTGACCATGATGGCTGAGGACGCGGTTCTGGGCGGCGTCGCCAGCCAGCCCGCTCTGCCGATCTTCGGCGGCGATGAACTGCACATGAGCCCCGATGATGTCGCGCAAGCCCGCGCGGGCATGGCTGCCAAAGGCCCGGGGCTTGCAATGCGTTATGCGGATGACAAGCTGGCCCCGAAACGGCTGATGTGTGGGCTACAAGACGCATTTGGTGACGACCTTGAAACGCAGGAATATGAGGGCAAGGATCACTCTCTGCTGACGCTGGATTTCCACGAACCGGCCTATCAGAGGGTGCAGGATTACTTCCGTGCCCGATTTGCACAGGCCGGATAGCACACGCACCCTTCCCCTTCCCGCCTCCATTCGCTATTGCAATCGCTGACCCAAGATTGATGACGCAGGACGCACCCCATGGCGATGGAAAAGACATTCAACGCGGCCGAGGCCGAGGCCCGCATCTACGAGGCCTGGGAACAGGCCGGAGCCTTCAAGGCAGGCGCGAACCGCTCGCGCGACGAAAGCTTTACCATCATGATCCCGCCGCCCAATGTGACGGGTGCGCTGCATGTAGGCCACGCGTTCAACAACACGCTGCAGGATATCCTGACCCGCTGGCACCGGATGCGCGGCTTCGACACGCTGTGGCAGCCCGGACAGGACCACGCCGGTATCGCCACCCAGATGCAGGTAGAAAAGATGCTGGCTTCTACCCAGCAACCCGGTCGCCGCGAACTGGGGCGCGAGGCGTTTCTGGACAAGGTCTGGGAATGGAAAGGCGAATATGGCGGCACGATCATTGAACAGTTAAAACGGCTGGGCTCCAGCTGCGACTGGTCGCGCAACGCCTTCACCATGGCGGGCGCACCGCGTGATCCGCGCACCGGCCACGAAAACTCTGCGAATTTTCACGACGCGGTGATCAAGGTTTTCGTCGATATGTACGAAAAGGGCCTGATCTATCGCGGCAAGCGGTTGGTCAACTGGGACCCGCATTTCGAGACTGCGATCTCGGATTTGGAAGTCGAGAATATCGAAACGCCCGGCCATATGTGGCACTTCAAATACCCGCTGGCCGGCGGCGAGACCTATACCTATGTCGAAAAGGATGAGGATGGGAATATCGTGCTTGAGGAAGAGCGCGACTATATCTCAATCGCCACCACGCGACCTGAAACCATGTTGGGCGACGGTGCAGTTGCAGTTCATCCATCGGATGAACGTTATGCGCCAATCGTCGGGAAACTCTGCGAAATACCTGTTGGTCCGAAAGAGCACCGCCGCCAGATCCCGATCATCACCGATGAGTATCCCGATCCCGATTTCGGCTCGGGCGCGGTGAAGATCACCGGCGCGCATGACTTCAACGACAACATGGTCGCCAAGCGCGGCGGCATCCCGATGTACCGCCTGATGGACACCAAAGGCGCGATGCGGGCCGATGGCGCGCCCTATGCCGAGGCAGCGGGTTTGGCGCGGGAATACGCCCGCGGCAAAGACTTCACCGAGAACGAAATCGACACGATCAACCTGATCCCCGATCACCTGCGCGGCCTCGACCGGTTCGAGGCGCGTGCGAAAGTCGTTGAGGAAATCACCGCCGACGGTCTGGCCGTGATGACCCGCGCCGATGACCCGCGTCTGGGCACCAAGCTGGGCGAGGATGACGACCCGGCGGCGCTGGTCCCGCTGGTCGAAAGCAAACCGATCATGCAGCCCTTTGGCGACCGCTCGAAGGTGGTGATCGAGCCGATGTTCACCGATCAGTGGTTCGTGGACGCCGAAAAGATCGTTGGCCCCGCGCTGGATGCGGTCAAGGACGGCACGGTCAAGATCATCCCGGAGTCGGGCGAGAAGACCTATTACCACTGGCTGGAAAACATCGAGCCCTGGTGCATCTCGCGCCAGTTGTGGTGGGGGCATCAGATTCCGGTTTGGTATGGTCCGGGCGTCAAATCAGACAAAGCGAATGAGATTGACGGAGTCGTTGTTCGCAAGACGGAATGGGATTTCGATAGCCCGGTGTCGTTCTGCGCCGCAAACTTCAAAACCGCGCAAAAATTGGCAACCGATTTCTATGGTACTGAGCGCGAAAACGGGGTCGGCAGTTTCGCCCTTCATCGAATCCATGAAGTAGATGATGCGGGCATCGCACAGAGGCAGCTTAAAAGGCTTGATCCCCATGGAAGCGAGGCGGACGATTTCTTTTTGTGGCGCGACCCCGACGTCCTCGACACGTGGTTCTCCTCCGGCCTTTGGCCTATCGGCACGCTGGGCTGGCCCGAACAGACCGAGGAGTTGGAGCGCTACTTCCCCACCGACGTTCTGATCACCGGTGCGGATATTCTGTTCTTCTGGGTCGCCCGGATGATGATGATGCAACTGGCCGTGGTGAACGAAATCCCGTTCCACACCGTCTACCTGCACTCGCTCGTCCGTGACGAGAAGGGCAAGAAGATGTCCAAGACCACTGGCAACGTGATCGACCCGTTGGAGATCGTGGACGAATTCGGCGCCGACGCGCTGCGGTTCACCAACGCCTCAATGGCGGCCATCGGTGGCGTGCTGAAACTGTCCAAGGAGCGCATCACCGGCTATCGCAACTTCGGCACCAAACTGTGGAACGCCGTCCGCTTTGCCGAGATGAACGAGGTCTTCACCGACGCCGTCCCGCAGCTGGACGTGGCCGACCTGAAGCCCAAAGCCGCCGTGAACCGCTGGATCATCGGCGAAACCGCCCGCGTGCGGGCCGAGGTTGACGCGGCGCTGGAAAGCTATCGTTTCAACGATGCGGCCAACGGGCTGTACGCCTTTGTCTGGGGCAAGGTCTGCGACTGGTATGTGGAGCTGTCGAAACCCCTGCTGCAAGGCGACGACGCCGAGGCGCAGGCCGAGACCCGCGCCACCATGCGCTGGGTTCTGGATCAGTGCATGGTCCTGCTGCACCCGATCATGCCGTTCATCACCGAAGAACTGTGGGGCCTGACCGGCGACCGCGCGAAAATGGCCGTCCACGCCGACTGGCCAACCTATGGCACCGAACTGGTCGACGCGGAAGCGGATCGTGAGATGAACTGGGTGATCTCGGTCATCGAAAACACCCGCTCGGCCCGTGCGCAGATGCGGGTTCCGGCGGGGCTGTATGTGCCGATGCTGGTGACAGAGATCGACGCCCATGGCCAAGCCGCATGGGACCGGAACGAGGCACTGATCAAACGACTGGCCCGCATCGACAGCCTGACCAAGGCCGATGAGCTGCCAAAAGGCACCATCTCGATCGCCGCTCCCGGCGCGTCCTTCGGTCTGCCCCTGGCCGATATCATCGACATTGGTGCCGAAAAGGAACGGCTGGAAAAAGCCAAGGGTAAACTGGCCAAGGAGTTGGGCGGCCTGCGCGGGCGTCTGAACAATCCCAAATTCGTGGCCTCGGCCCCGGAAGAGGTAGTTGAGGAAGCTAAAGCCAACCTCGCCGCCCGCGAGGAAGAAGAAGCCAAACTGAACGAGGCGCTGGCCCGGCTGGCCGAGATCGCCTGATCTTCAGGCATATACGCTCAAGCAGACCCCGCCCCTTTGGCGGGGTTTTCTTTTGCCATCAAAGGGCTTGCCGCGTGGTTCAAAGGCTTGTTAGCTCTGGCACAGGACAACGCCCGAGGCCCAGATGACACGCGCAGCCCCTCCGCTCCAGACCGTCTCGACCGGGTTGGTCGTCGCGATTGTCGGCTTTTTCAGTTCCTTCCCAATCGTGTTGCAAGGGCTAGCCGCGATGGGGGCATCAGCGGCGCAGTCGGCGTCCGGTTTGATGATGGCCGCGATTGCGATGGGGCTGACGGCAATCGGGTTGAGCCTATGGTACCGGCAGCCGATCAGCGTGGCATGGTCCACGCCGGGCGCTGCGCTGCTGGCCGTATCCGCCATGCCTGCCGCCGGGTTTGCCGAGGCCACGGGGGCCTTTCTTTGTGCAGGCGCGTTGACGGTACTGGCCGGACTGTGGAGACCCTTGGGCCGGCTCGCCGCCGCGATCCCCACAACACTGGCGCAGGCGATGCTGGGCGGTGTGTTGCTGCCGTTGTGTATCGTCCCGTTCAAAGCCGCTGTCGAGTTGCCCTGGCAGGCGCTGCCCGTAATCCTGACATGGTTCATCGCCGGTCGGATCAACCGCCTGTTTGCCGTGCCCGCAGCTGTGGTGGCCGCAGCGATCATGGTCATCTTGAGCGCGGGTGAGGCATCGGTGGCGCCAACGCAATGGGTGTCGGCCCCGGTGTGGACAATGCCCACAGTCTCGCTGGCCTCGGTCATCGGAATCGGCATCCCGCTGTTCATCGTCACCATGGCCACCCAGAACATCCCCGGTATCGCGGTGATGCGCAGCTTTGGCTATAAGCCCGCATCGGGTCGGTTGTTTTCGTCCGTTGGCGCGTCCAGCATCCTGTCGGCGCCGTTTGGCGCACCGGCCACCTGTCTGGCTGCGATCACCGCTGCGATGTGTTCGAACGAAGACAGTCACCCCGACCCTACCCAACGCTATTGGTCGGCAGTGATGGCGGGCGTGTTCTATTGCATCTTCGGCGTGTTCGCTGTGGCCATAACCGGCTTTGCCTTACACGCTGATCCGCTGCTGATGGGTACCCTGACCGGAATTGCGCTGATCGGAGTGCTGGCCAACGCCACCGCCGCCGCACTGGAGATTCCGGACGAGCGCGAGGCCGCTATTCTGACCTTTGCGATCACGGCCTCGGGTATCTCGGTCTTTGGTCTGGGGGCCGCGGTTTGGGGCTTGCTCGCAGGGGGGCTCGCCTATCTGGTGTCGAACCGCATCCGCTAGCGCTTAGCCTTGCTCTGACCTATAATCAGCCCATGTTTGGATCGTTTGGAAAACTCATTGAACGCCAGATCAGGAAGGCGCAAGCCGAAGGGCAATTGCGGGGCCTTGAAGGGGAAGGCAAACCTCTGCCTGATCGTTCGTCCGAGGCGCAGTGCGATCCAGCCGTCGCAGCTGGTCACAGGATTATGGCGCAGGCGGGTGTTCTGCCCCAGGAATTTGCGATCAAGAAAGACCTCGATACCGCCCGCAAGGACTATGCCAAGCTGACCGATCCGAATGCCCGCAAGCGGGCGATGGCGCGCATCGCTGATCTGGAAATGCGCTATAACATGGCCCGAGATGCGCGACGCACCTTCATGCGGTGATCACTTGAAGACCGGCTTGCGGCCTTGTATCTGGGCTGCGATGACCTCCATCTGCTCGGGCTTTCCGATCAACTCAACCTGTTCTGAAGATTCGGCCAAAAGCACCTCGGCACGTGGTTGAGTTTCGGCTAAGTCGATCAGGCGCTTTGCAGCGCGCACGGCTGAGGGGCTTTGCCCGGCTATGTTTTCAGCCAGCGCAATCGCTTCGGTCAGCGGGTCATCTGAAAGCTTGGTTACCAGTCCCCATTCCTCCGCCTGCGCCGCGCCGATGGGTCGCGCAGTATAGGTCAGCAGGCGCAGCACATCCGTGCGCACCAGTTTGGGCAGCAACACCATCCCCCCCATGTCGGGAATAATGCCCCATTTCATCTCCATCACCGCCAATTTGGTGTCGGGATGGGCAATCCGGATATCTGCGCCCAGCGCGATCTGCAAACCACCGCCATAGGCCACGCCGTGGACCGCACAGATCACCGGCATGGGCAAACGCCGCCAGATCAAAGCGAGTTCCTGCATCTCATTCGCGTCTTCATGGCTGCGTGTCATCAACCATTCCGACGGATCCATATGCGCCATCTTGGCAAAACTGGCCATGTCCAACCCGGCGCAAAAGCTTTTGCCTTCACCCGACAGGACTACCGCCCTCGCGTCCGAGGCGGCCACTTCCTGACCCGCGTTCAGGATGGCTTTGATCATCGCATCATCCAACGCATTCATCTTGTCGCCGCGCGTCAGCGTGACGTGGGCGATATGATCTTTGTATTCGACGGATACGCGTGACATGCGGGCCTCTCAATTCAGGTTTGCACAACAATGCCCCGAAGGATCGTCAAGTTCCAGATCAACGTGGGGGCAGGTCTGATGCAGACATCCGACCAAACCACGGCGAATCCAGCGTCATGACATAAAAATCTTCCCCCACGACCCGTCCACCGGTCGTGATACCCAGCCGCCCGCCCGGATCTTGCAGGTTCTGAAGGATGTTTCCTTCACCGTCGAACTGAATCAGCATTCCCCTGTGAATCGGTGCCGGCCTTACCATTGGCCCAAGTCGCCAGATCACCTTGCGCAGAAATGGATAAGGCATAAGCGCCTCGGTTGGCACGCGCGGGCTGGCGAACGCCATCCAGTAGGTCCCGTCGCCCTGCGCCTCGATATTGTCCGGATAGCCCGGCAGGTTATCCAACAGAACCTCGCGCTGGCCAGATTTCGGACCCTGTAGCCACAGCTTGTGGACGCGCGCGCGACCGGTTTCGGCGATCAGCAGAAAGTCTTCGTCCGGGGACAGGGCGACCCCGTTGGTATAGACAAACCCCTCAGCCACTTTCTCGGTGCTGCCGTCAGGATTGCGTCGGGCCACATAGCCTGTATCCGACTGCTCCCAAATGGTCAGTACCGAGGTTGGCTTGGTGCCGCCCATTGTCTCGGGGTCGAACCGATCGGTAGAATTCGAGAAATAGACCGTGCCGTCCTGCGCCACATCCAACTGATTGGCATAAACCACCGGCGCACCCGCAATCTCGGAAACCAGCGTTTCCAGCGTACCGGGGCCGGTCCAGCGCATCAGGCCACGGAAACTGTCGGCAATGTAAAGCGCCCCATCCGGTCCCGCCTTCAGCCCCAGCGGGCGACCGCCAAGATCATCCACTTTTTCCGGCGCATCCCCATCAATGCGGTACAGCGCACCGGACAACGCAGTCGTGTAGATCGCCCCATCTTCCGTGATTGCAAGGTCTTCAGGGCCTTCTGCATCTTCGGGCAGGCGGATCAGCTCCAGCTTATCCAGCGCGTTATTTTCCGCAAATTCGCCGGAAAATTCCGGGGCTTTTGGGGGCTCCCATGCGACGGGATCAACATCAACCGGCCAGAATACCAGATAGGCAAGCCCGATCAGAATCAGGCCGAATACGATGCGCATGAATGTTCCTCCCGCTGCCTTGCAAGCAGACTGCGCGGCGACAGCTTGGAACACAAGCTTGCCTGACGGGTGACCTTACGTTTATCTGCCCACATGACCCAACCTCGATACACTCCTCTTGCCCTGTCTTTGCCTGCCACAGTGCCGTTCGTCGGCCCCGAAACGCAGGAGCGGCAGCAGGGCGCAGCATTTGTGGCCCGATTGGGTGCGAATGAAAGCGTTTTCGGCCCCTCACCACGGGCGATCGAAGCGATGGCCGACACCGGCATCTGGATGTACGGCGATCCCGAGAACTATGATTTGCGGAACGCTTTGGCCGACCATCACGACGTCGCGCCTGAGAATATCGTCGTGGGGGAAGGAATTGACGGTCTTCTTGGATATCTTGTGCGCTTGTTCGTTGATCACGGCGATGCGGTGGTGACCTCGGACGGGGCGTATCCGACTTTTAACTATCACGTGGCCGGGTTCGGAGGGATCCTTCACAAGGTACCCTATTGTGGTGACCATGAAGACCTTGACGCGTTGTTTGCAAAGGCGGCAGAGGTTGACGCCAAGTTGGTTTACTTGGCCAATCCAGACAACCCGATGGGCAGTTGGCACATGGGCGCAGACATCGTTTCTGCAATGGAGAAACTTCCCGCAGGATGCTTATTGGTGCTGGATGAAGCCTACGTAGAATGCGCGCCAGAAGGTACTGCTGCGCCGATTGATGCCGGTGATCCTAGGGTGATCCGAATGCGCACATTTTCCAAAGTCTATGGCATGGCGGGTGCGCGGGTGGGATATGCGATTGCTGCGCCCGGTTTAATTTCGGCGTTCAACAAGGTTCGCAACCATTTCGGGATGAATCGCGCGGCGCAAGCCGGTGCGCTGGCGGCACTGCAGGATTCCGAATGGTTGGAACATGTTCAGGCGAAGATCACCGACGCGCGCGATCGGATTGGACAGATCGCGCGGGACAATGGGTTGAAAGCCTTGCCCTCGGCCACGAATTTCGTGGCAATCGATTGTGGCCGGGATGGGGCTTTTGCCAAAGCTGTGCTGGAGGCACTGGTCGCTCGGGGTATTTTTGTTCGAATGCCATTTGTGGCGCCCCAGAACCGTTGCATTCGGGTCTGTTGTGGCGCGGTTTCTGATCTGGATTTGTTTGCAGCCGCGCTGCCAGAGGCATTGGCCGTAGCGCGGGGCGGCTGATCGCATAGGGGGGCTGTCTGCCCCCCATCGCGCCTATGCGCGATTCCCCCCGAAGGTATTTTTGGCCAGATGAAGAGCGGACCCTCTGTTCACGCAGCCAAGATCGTAGCAGCAGCCTCCAGCGCGCCTGTGCCGCGAGGAATATTGAGGGCTGCCATGGCCGTTTCCATCCCGCCAAGCATCGCCATCACCATTTGGCCATTTACGTGACCCATATGGCCAAGGCGGAAGCAGCCGTCCCAATCCTCCATCCCCAACCCGATTCCAAGGGTGAGGCCAAGTTGGGTTTCGGTGAACTGACGCAGCGGGGTTCCCTGCCCGTCGCTCAGGCGCAACGCGGTGACGGCATGGCTGCGGTAAGTGCGGTCGGCGACGTTGAGGTGGAGGGTTCCACCATCGGCCCATGTCTCGCAGGCCGCCCAAATGGCTGTGGCGAGACGTTCGTGGCGGGCCCAGACATGTTCGATCCCTTCGGCGTGGATCAGATCGAGCGCCGCGCGTAGGCCATAAAGGTGGTGCGTCGGTGCCGTGCCATTGAAATACTGGTAGAACAATTCAGGCTGGGTGCGGGGTATCCAGTCCCAATATTGCGAAACACGGGGCATGGTGGCGCGTTTGGCGGCCGCTTTTTCATTGAAATAGACAAAGCCGATGCCAGCCGGGGTCATCAACCCTTTCTGGCAGGCGGTGACCATGACGTCGACACCCCATGCGTCCATCTCGAACCGGTCGCAGCCCAGCGAGGCGATGCAATCTGCCATCAGCAGCGCCGGGTGGTTCAGGTCATCCAAAAGGGCCCGCAGAGCCGGGATATCATTGCGGATCGAACTCGACGTATCCACATGCACCGCCAGTACGGCCTTGATCTCATGCGCTTTGTCGGCGCGCAGGGCCTCGGCAATCAGGTCGAAGTCCCACGCCGAGGATGTGCCGAAATTGATTACCTGCGCCGTGGCCCCGATCCCTTCGGCCATTTCTGCCCAGCCATAGGTGAACCGACCCGATGCAGGGGCCAGCACCGTTTCGCCGGGGGCGATCACGTTGGACAAGGCTGCCTCCCACGTACCGTGACCGTTGGCGATGTAAATCGCCACATGGTGGTCGGTTCGGGCCACACGTTTAAGGTCGGCGGTCAGGGCGGGCATCATCTCGATCAGTTCGCCATCGTAGATATTGGGCGAAGGCCGATGCATCGCTTGCAACACTGCGTCGGGCATTACTGAGGGGCCCGGAATGGCCAGATACTCGCGCCCCTGCGCGAGAGAGATGTGGTTTGTCATGGGGTCAACCTGTCTGAATTGACGCCCAATTTAGTGACGTCCGGCGCGGCGTCAATCCATCAGCTGCGACGCTTCACGTGCAAGTTTTTCGATGCCGGTCCAGTCGCCATCCATGACCATCTGTTTGGGTGCGACCCAGCTACCGCCTGCGCAGGCAACATTCGACAAGGACAGGTAGTCGCGTGCATTTGACGGAGACACGCCACCTGTTGGGCAGAATGTGATTTGCGGAAGGGGCGCGCCAATAGCCTTAAGCGCCGGGGCGCCCCCGGACGCTTCGGCCGGGAAGAATTTAAGCATGTCGTAGCCCTGTTCCAGCAGACGCATCGCCTCTGAGGCGGTGGCGGCACCAGGTAGTAGCGGCAAGCCCTCGGCCTCACACGCTGCGATCAACGCATCGGTTGCGCCCGGTGAGACACCGAATTGAGCACCTGCCTCTTTCGCGGCGCGGACGTCTTCGGGGGTGATCAGCGTGCCTGCGCCGACCACACCGCCCGGCACCTGCGCCATGGCGCGGATCGCACTGAGCGCCGAGGGGGTGCGCAATGTGACCTCCAGCGCGGGTAGGCCACCTGCGACAAGCGCCTCGGCCAGAGGCCGTGCTTGTGCAGCGTCATCGACGACCAGAACCGGGACGATCGGGGCCAGTGCGCAAATCTCGCGGGTGCGTTGGGTTTTGGACATGTTTTACACTCCGAAAATGCTGGCGCCGGTGTCGGCGGACCCGACATTCTGGCGGAAGGCTCCGAACAGGTCACGCCCGACGCCGTGCTGATTGGCGCTGAGGTCGGCGGTGGCGGGCGGGCGATCCAACACGCCGGGCGTCAGGATTTCCAAATCGCCTTTTACCGCATCAACGCGCAGGATATCGCCGTCTTGCAGGCAGGCAATGGGACCACCGTCCAGCGCCTCGGGAACCACATGGATCGCAGCGGGGACCTTGCCGGAAGCGCCCGACATGCGACCATCTGTGACAAGCGCGACCTTGTGCCCGCGGCCTTGCAGGATCGACAGCATGGGCGTCAGAGAATGCAGTTCGGGCATTCCGTTGGCCTTTGGCCCTTGAAAGCGAACGACTACGATGGTGTCGCCAGTGAAATCTCCTGCCTTGAAGGCGGCTTTGACAGCATCTTGGTCGTGGAACACGCGGACCGGGGCCTCGACCACCTGATGTTCCGGCGCGACAGCCGAGACCTTCATGACGCCCGTTCCCAGATTGCCCGTCAGGCGTGACAGGCCACCGGTGGGTTGGAACGGGTCGCTGGCCGGACGGAGAATTTTTTCGTTCAGACTTTGGCCCGCGCCTTCTTTCCAGACCAACTCGCCATCTTTCAGCTTGGGTTCCTTGGTGTAGTTATGCAGCCCCTGCCCTGCGACCGTCAGCGTATCGGGGTGCAGCAGGCCGTCCTCCAACAAAGTGCCGATGCAATAGCCAAGCCCGCCTGCGGCGTGGAAATGGTTCACATCAGCCAAACCGTTGGGATAGACCCGCGCGACCAAAGGCACCACGGCGGAAATGTCAGAGAAATCCTGCCAGTCCAGTACGATCCCGCCCGCACGTGCCATGGCGATCAGGTGGATCAGCAGGTTGGTAGACCCCCCTGTGGCCATCAGGCCGACAATCCCGTTCACAAAAGCGCGTTCGTCGAGGATCTGGCATACGGGGGTATAGTGATTGCCCAGCGCGTTGAGAGACAGGGCGCGGCGCGCGCCTTCCTCGGTCAGCGCGTCTCGCAGGGGGGTATTCGGGTTGACGAAGCTGGAACCCGGCAGGTGCAGGCCCATGAACTCCATCAGCATCTGATTGGTGTTTGCGGTGCCATAAAAGGTGCAGGTGCCGGGGCCGTGATAGGCGGCCATTTCGGCTTTCATCAGTTCGTCGCGGCCGACTTCTCCGGTCGCGAATTTTTGGCGGACCTTGGCCTTTTCATCATTCGGCAGACCGCTGGTCATGGGACCGGCGGGTAGGAAGACAGCGGGTAGATGGCCAAATGCCTGCGCGCCAATGATCAGGCCGGGGACAATCTTGTCGCAGACGCCGAGGAAAACGGCAGCGTCATAGGTGTTGTGGCTGAGCGCCACGCCGGTGGCCAGCGCGATCACATCGCGCGAGAACAGCGACAGTTCCATCCCCGCCTCGCCCTGTGTGACGCCATCGCACATGGCGGGAACGCCACCCGCGACCTGCGCCGTACCACCCGCTGCGCGGATCGCATCGCGGATCAGGGCCGGGTAGCGCTCGAACGGCTGATGGGCCGAGAGCATGTCATTGTAGGCGGTGACGATGCCCAGATTGCCAGCCGTGCCGGTAGCCATTGATTGTTGGTCTTCGCCCGCGCCCGCATAGGCATGGGCCTGACCGCTACAGGACAGGTGCGCGCGGGCCGGGCCTTTGGACTTGGCCTGTTCCATCCGTTCCAAGTGAGGGCCGCGCAGATCGGCGCTGCGGTCAATGATACGTTGGGTGACGTCGGTGACTACAGAATGAACCATGTTTATCCTCCGATCTGACGCCAACGGCGCCCGTCGCGATGCATTAGCATCAAGGCTTCTTCGGGGCCGGAACTGCCCTGATCATAGCGTGCAGGCCGGTCACCGCGATCTTCCCAACCCTGTATAATGGGATCAACCCAAGCCCAGGCGGCCTCGGCCTCGTCCCCACGCATGAACAGGGTCTGGTCGCCGCGAATGACGTCCATGACAAGCCGTTCATAGGCGTCCTGTGCCCGTGCATCCGCGCCCAGCGCCTCGGCAAAGCTCATGTCCAGCGCCACGTCGGACAGACGGAACCCACCCGGACCGGGATCCTTGATCGTGGTGCGCAGGGTGATGCCTTCGTCCGGTTGAAGGCGGATCACCAGCACGTTGCCGTGCAGAGGGCCAACATTCGGGAAAATCGTATGCGGCGGGTCGCGAAAGAACACCGCAATCTCGGATTCACGCGCGCGCAGGCGTTTGCCCGTGCGCAGGTAGAACGGCACGCCGGCCCAGCGCCAGTTGCCGATATGAACCTTCAACGCGATATAGCTTTCGGTGCGGCTGGCCGGATCGCCCACATGATCGACATAGCCGTTTTTACCATCCGAGGCGCGGTACTGACCGCGAGCGATGTCTTTGGGCTCGACCGGTTCCAGCGCCTCGATCACCTTGACCTTTTCGTCGCGCACCGCGTTGGGCGCGAATTTCGAGGGCGGTTCCATCGCGGTCAGACACAACAACTGAACCAAGTGGTTCTGGATCATGTCCCGCATTGCACCGGATTGGTCGTAATAGGCCCCCCGCCCCTCGACCCCCACGGTTTCGGCCACGGTGATCTGGACGTGGTCGACATGGGTGGCATTCCACAGCGGCTCGAACAGGGAATTGGCGAAACGCAAAGCCATCAGGTTCTGCACGGTCTCCTTGCCCAGATAGTGATCAATCCGGTAAATCTGATGCTCTTCAAAGCAAGCCCGCAACCCTTCGTTCAGCGCCCTGGCCGAGGCCAGATCATGCCCAAACGGCTTCTCGACCACGATACGGCTGTCCGGCGTCGCAAGTCCGTGATCGTTCAGGCGTTGCGCAATCCCGGAAAACAAGCTGGGCCCGACGGACAGGTAGAACGCGCGCACCACATCGGGGCGCAAGGTCTTGGCCAGATCCGACCACCCCGCATCACCCAACGCGTCCACCGGCACATATTCGACCTTTGCCAAAAATCGATCCAGAACATCCTTTTTGAACCCGGGTGCGAATTCCTGCATCGAGGCTCGAAGCTGTTCGCGGAACCCGTCACTGTCCATGTCAGACCGCGCTGTACCAATCACCCGTGCGTCAGGCGGCATCTGGCCAACCTCGAATCGATGGTAAAGTCCGGGCAGAATCTTGCGCTGCGCCAAATCCCCGGTCGCGCCAAAAAGCACCAGATCAAAGGGGTTAACGGGAATAACGCGTGAAACCATCGACGGGCTCCTTCAGATTCAATGGCATCGCCAGGCATGTTATCGCTAACATTTACCGTGGAACTAGTCAAAACCAGCGTCAAAATCAACACCGGATTTGAATTATGCCCCCTGCGGCGCTGCGATCACCCCTGATTACGCAGCCATTCCATCACTGCGGGTCGCACGGATTGTTCACCACGGTGCCGGGCATCCGCGATGATCTTGCGCAGCGATTGCAGATCGGCGCGTAGCAACACGCTTTTGACCGGACCAATCGAGGCCGGGCGCATCGACAACGACCTGATGCCCATAGCGGCCAGGCACAAAGCCTCGACCGGGCGACCGGCATCCTCACCGCAAAACGAAAGTGGCGTGTTCGAGATATTGCAGCGTTCGACGATACGCTCGATGAAGCTGAGGAAACTGACGTTCAGAGTATCATAGCGGCGGCGCACCAGCTCGTTTTCGCGGTCAGCGGCGAAGAAGAACTGTTTCAGGTCGTTGCCACCGATCGAGACGAAGTCCACCTCGTCAAAAAATTTCTGCGGCGCAAAAGCCAACGAGGGCGTTTCCAGCATCGCCCCGACTTCGATCTTTTCCGGCAGGACGTGACCCAGGCGCTTTTCGCGTTCGATGGTTTTGTTGACCTCCCAACGGGCTTCGCGGAACTCATCGGCCTGTGCAACGAAGGGGAACATGATCGACAACGGGCGGCCATTGGCGGCGCGCAGCAGCGCTTGCAACTGCATGCGCATCACGCCGCGCTTGTCCAACCCCACTCGGATCGCGCGCCAACCCAGCGCAGGATTGGGCTCGGCCACGTGTTTCATATAGGGCAACACCTTGTCCGAACCGATATCCAACGTTCGGAACACGACCCGCTTTTCGCCCGCCGCATCCAGTACGCGCTGATATTGCGTAACTAATTCGGATCGTTTGGGCATCTGCGTGCGGATCAGGAATTGCAGCTCGGTCCGGAACAGGCCCACACCCTCGGCCCCGGAATTGTTCAACGACGGCAAATCGGCCATCAGCCCCGCGTTCATCACCAGATTGATCCGCTCACCATCGCGGGTCACGCACGGGGTTTCGCGGATCGAGGCATAGCGTTCCTGCGCCTTCGCCTGCATCGCGATCTTATCGCGGAAGGCCGAGACCACCGTATCTTCGGGGCGCAGATGCACGGTGCCGTTGTCGCCGTCGACCAGGATATGATCCCCATTCAGCGCCTCGGTCGTGATGCGGCCTACATGCACCACAAGCGGAATCGCCAGCGCGCGGGCGACGATGGTGGCGTGACTGCCGACCGACCCTTCCTCAAGCACGATGCCCTTAAGTGACCGGCCATATTCCAACAGATCGCCGGGGCCGATATTGCGCGCAATCAGGATAGGATCAGGGGGCAGATCTGCGCCATTGGTATTGCCCTGCCCCGTCAGAATACGCAGCAGACGGTTCGACAGGTCATCCAGATCGGCCAGCCGTTCGCGCAAATAAGGGTCCGTCACTTGGCCCATGCGAGCGCGGGCCTGAGACTGCTCTTTCTCTACGGCGGCCTCGGCGCTGAGACCACGCGCGATGTCTTCCTCCATCCGGCGCATCCAGCCTTTGGAATTGGCAAACATCCGATAGGCTTCCAGAACCTGCAACTGCTCGGTATCGCCATCCTTGGAAATCTCGAGCATCTTATCGACGCCCACCCGCAATTCATCCACCGCTTCAATCAGGCGTTCACGTTCGCGGTGTGGATCTTCGGCGATCGGGTTGGTGACAACGACACGAGGCTCATGCAACCAGACATGACCCTCGGCAGATCCTTCCTGCGCCGGCCCTCCGGTCAACTGTACAGATTGCTGATGACGGGGCGACAAGGCCGCGCCTTCGCCCACAAAGGCGCCAAGCTCGGCCATTTCGGCCAGAACCATGGCCACCACTTCCAGCGCGTAGACCTCATCGGCTGAGTATTCCCGCGCGTCCCGCGACTGAACCACCAAAACGCCCAGCTTTTCGCCTAGGCGCTGGATCGGCACGCCTAGGAAGGACGAAAACCGCTCCTCGCCCGTCTCGGGCATGTACCGAAAGCCTTTGGCCGAAGGTGCATCCGCCGTATTGACGATCTGGCCGGATTTGGCGACCCGCCCAACCAGCCCCTCGCCCATGCGCATCCGGGTCTGGTGAACGGCTTCGGGTGCCAGCCCCTCGGTCGCGCACAGTTCAAGCGTGTCCTCATCGCGGAACAGGTAAATCGAGCACACCTCGGCCCTGATGCTATCCGCAATCAGGCTGGTGATCCGGTCAAGACGTTCCTGACCGGCGGCCTCGCTCGCCATCTCTTCGCGCAGCCGCCCCAGCAGCTTACGAGATTCTGTTTCGGTACCGTCCGCCATGGCCCACCCAAATTAGTGCGTCAGGCAAGACCCTTGGCTGAAACGCTCAGGCCGCCTTATCCAGTTCAAAGGCATCATGCAGTGCCTGAACCGCAAGTTCCATGTATTTCCTGTCTACAAGCACGGAAATTTTGATCTCGGAAGTTGTGATGACCTTAATGTTGATCCCCTCATCCGAGAGAATTTTGAACATCTTGGCTGCAACACCCGATTGCGACCGCATGCCAATGCCAACCACCGAAACCTTGCAGACGTCTTCGTCAGCGACCAGTTCGGCGTAGTTCAGCTCACCAGCATCCTTGATCGCCAGCAGGGCCTTTTCGGCGCGCGCCACCTGATCGGTGGGGCAGGAAAAGGTCATATCCGTGCGCCCCTCGTCCGAGATGTTCTGAACGATCATGTCCACATTCACGCCCTCTTCGCTGAGCGCGGTGAAGATGATCGAGGCGATGCCGGGACGGTCGGCCACGGACACGACGGTCATTTTGGCTTCGTCGCGGGAATAGGCCACACCGGCCACAACATTGGATTCCATGATATCCTCCTCATCGACGACCAGCGTGCCGGCCTCGTCGGATTGTTCTTCGAAACTTGAGAGAACGCGCAGTTTCACCTTGTAGCGCATCGCCAGCTCGACCGAGCGGGTCTGCAGAACCTTGGCCCCCAGCGAGGCCAGTTCGAGCATTTCCTCGAACGAAATCTTGTCCAGCTTGCGCGCCTTTTCACAGATGCGCGGGTCAGTGGTATAGACGCCGTCCACATCGGTGTAGATGTCGCACCGCTCGGCACCAAAAGCTGCGGCAAAGGCCACCGCCGTCGTGTCCGACCCACCGCGGCCCAGCGTGGTGATACGACCCTCGGGGCTGATGCCCTGGAACCCGGCGACCACGGCTACCCGCATGCCTTCGCCGAACTTCTGATTCAGATTGTCGGTCGGGATTTCCTCAATTCGGGCCTGGCTGTGGGCGCTGGTGGTCATCAGCGGCACCTGCCAGCCCTGCCAACTGCGTGCAGGGATATCCATCTCTTGCAGCGTCAACGCCATCAGACCAGCGGTCACATTCTCGCCCGAGGACACAACAGCATCATATTCGCGCGCATCGAACAACGGAGAGGTCTCGTTCACCCAGCCCACCAGCTCGTTGGTTTTGCCGGACATGGCCGAGACGATGACGATCACGTCATAGCCTTTTGCCACTTCAACGCCGATACGCTTGGCCGCGCGGCGGATACGGTCCAGGTTGGCGACGGATGTGCCGCCGAATTTCATCACGAGTAAGGGCATGGGGGCAGTCGTCTCCGCGCCTTGGAATTCAGATCCCGTGCGTCTTAAGTCAGGGGGGCGTTAAGGGCAAGTGTTCAAAACCTGTTCGGTCGCGTCGTACGGTCGCTTTACAACCGCTCCTAGCGGTGTCAGCTTGCTGTCATCCGTTATTCCAGGAAGTCCAACATGCCCCGTCTTGCTCTTGTCTTTGCTCTTTTGTCCACGCCAGCGCTGGCCCAGGTTTCAACACTGGCCGGAACGGACGGGAAAAATGCTTTGGGAACTGTCCCTTGCGCAACAAATGCCGGAGAACCGCTGCGCAGTTGCAATGCCGAGCTGCGCCGCCATGACGATGGGCAAATCACTCTGGCTGTTGGAATGGGCAACGGCGAAGTCCGCAACATCTATTTCACCGATGGCGTGCCGGATTCAACAAATTCAGCCGCGCGCCTTAGCTATGAGACGCAAGGCAATGTCATGGTGATCTTCGTCGATCCCGGAGAAGTTTATGAGATACCGACGGCTGCCCTGACCGCTCAGTAAGCATGGGCCTGGCCGTCAAAGGTGTCAAAGCAGCCCGTATTTTCCAAAGTTAGGTCTTTGAACCGAGCCATCAGGCCATCCACGGCCTGATCTACGGTGATCTCAGCGGCGGGCCCGCCCATATCTGTCTGTACCCAACCCGGATGATAGATTCCAACAGCAATGCCGTCATGACGAAGGTCCGTTGACAGGTTGCGACCCAAATTCAACACAGCCGCCTTTGAAGAGCGGTAAATATAGCTGCCACCCGGCGCCCGCGTGTGCGAGGCCATCTGCGAAGACAGGATGGCGATTTTCCCCTTGGCCTTGCGCAGATTGGGTAAAAGCGCCTGAACTGTCAGAAATACTCCGGTCACATTGGACGCAAATGTCTGGGCCCACATTTCAGCTGGGTAACCCGCGATGCTTTCCGACTTATCCAGATAGACACCAGCATTGCAGATCAGCAGATCGACGGCAGTGTCTCCAAGCTGTGACGCCATCTCACGCTGCTGATCAGGCTTTGTGACATCCAAAACGATCTCGGCACTGCCATCACGAGAGGTTCCGGTCACCCTATGCCCCTGCGCCCGATAACGATCCGCCAAAGTGCGTCCGATTCCTCGCCCTGCTCCGGTGATCACAATATGCATGGGTCAGTTGGTCTTTCGCGTTGGAACAAAGGGCAAAGGCGCCACCGGAACGCCGTCATCTATCAGGGCCTTTGCCTCTTCGGGTTTGGCCTCGCCGTAGATCGCCCGCTCGGGCGCATCACCCAAATGAATTTTGCGAGCCTCACTGGCAAAGTCCTTGCCGACATAATCCGAGTTCTCTTCGACCTTGCGACGTAGTTCGGCCAGCGCCTGCTCAACACCCGGTGTAGGTGTCGCCATATCCACCGACTTTTCCGAACGTTCAGAGGGTTCCGAGCGCGCCTCAATGGTTCGGGCTGACCGGACACGCGGCGTCATAATCGCTTTTTCGACCTCGCTGTTACCACAAACAGCACAGCACACCATCCCTGCAGCTGCCAGCTTGTCGTAAGCTGCAGCCGATTGAAACCAACTGTCAAAACTGTGACCGTTACTGCATTTAAGCGCGTATTGAATCATGATCCGTCCAGACTTCAGATGCGGAATAGATACCGCCCATCAGCGCAATATCAATACCTCTATGGCTGCAGGTAACCGTATGGGCACAGCTGTCGCATCACGGTTAAGCGATGCGCTGTCCAATATCCTACATTCGCGCAGAGAGCTTACGTAAAAGCTGATCGTGAGGAATGTCGGCGTCAACGGCAAGGCGGCGCAAGCCAAAGTGAACCCGAGCGATTTGTTGGTAATACCGGCTGTACACGAAGTTCGCCCCGCCGCCAGCCAACGCCCCTAGGACAGGAATAGATTGCGTCGCAAGCTTTTGCCCCAGAACCACTGACAGTTTCGGCGCGACCGCAGCAATCAGCTTTTGCATGGCCGGCCCTGTCAGAGTCAGGCGGACCGAGAAAAAGCCCAGATCGGCGCCGTCATCGTATGAAAGTGGCCCGGCAGCAGAAAGAACGCGAACACAATCAAACTTCACTCCGTCCTCTGAAGGATCGAACCCCTCATACGCGGCGGCACCCTGTATCGCACGAAGCAGCATTGTTGTGGTCGCTGGCAGCTCCATCAATGCGGACGACACACCGCCCATCCCACCTGCCGCGCCCATTACTGTGGTCACCGCTGTGTTTACCCAGGGCTTTTGATCCGGCACCGCACGCCGCGAACCTTCTGCCGCGTGCATAGCAACCCATAATGCCTGTTCAGTCGCGCCTGTCAGCCCCCGCCTGACCGGGTCTGGCAGCTGATCCAGCAAGGTTTCAGCCGATCCGCCAAGACTGTTGAGCAGTTTGACGCCAGCACCCCCTGCAGATTTGTAATGCGCGGCAAGCCGATCCAACTCGGCTTCTGTATCCAGTTTTTCTACAAGAGCGATGTCCTGCATGAAATCCTCCTGACAGAAACATCGGAACTTGTTGACTGATTTTCAATAGCTCAGCGAGACCATCGGGTCACCGAACCGGTGACTCCGAACCATGCCGCTTCAGTCAGCTCCGCGCCCAAAACCCTATCTGGGTTGGTTGGCGGAGGCATCTTGATGTGTTCCAAACGTGAGAACCCGAACCTTGCGTAGTAAGGCGCATCACCAACCAGCATTACGCGCTGCCACCCCTTTTCGCGCCCCGCTTGCAGGCCTTCGTGAATGAGGAATCCGCCCAAACCCTCGCCCTGGTGTGTTGGGTGCACGGCGACGGGTCCTAAAAGCAGGGCATCATGACCCCCGACATGCACGGGCCAGAACCGGATCGCACCTGCCAAAATCCCCTGCCCATCCCGTGCAACCAATGAAAGCCCGGAAACAGGTGGCACATCATCACGCAAACGGTACGAGGACAATGCCTCGCGCCCCGGCGCGAAACACAGGTCGTACAAAGCCTCGACCTCCCACCAATCGTCCGGTTCCTCCGGCTTGATCGCGAATTGCTGCACCCCTGCCCTCTTTTCCTTGCTGGAATTCGCCCTAGCACTTCGTTACGCCTTGGGCAAACGCTTGGAGTACATATGTTCTATCGCCCCGAAGACGGCCACGGTCTGCCGCATAACCCTTTCAACGCCATCATCACGCCACGCCCGATCGGCTGGATATCGTCCCGCGACATGGATGGAGTGAACAATCTGGCCCCGTATTCGTTTTTTAACGGCGTCGCATACACTCCTCCGCAGGTTATGTTCGCCACGACGGGCACGAAACCAGATCAGGACGGTGGCAAAGACAGTATCGCCAACATCGAAGCCACAGGTGTTTTTTGTGTGAATGTCGTGGCGCATGCGCATCGGGATGCAATGAACGCAAGTTCTGCGGGATTGCCGAAACACGTGGATGAATTCGACCATGCAGGTTTGACTGCAATAGAGTGTGAAACCATTCCTTGCGCCAGAATTAAAGGGGCGCCGGCAGCCCTTGAATGCAAGCTGACCCAGATCGTGAAGCTGCCCGGAGAAGCAAACCGCGTTGTCTTCGGAGAAGTAACTGGCGTGCATTTAAGAGACGACTGTTTGAAAGACGGTAAATTCGACGTCACCACATTCCAGCCACTGGCACGGCTAGGGTACCGCGACTACTCGGTGGTCACGGAACTGTTTTCCCTCAACCGTCCCGATGACTGATCGCAAAAGGGGCTCTGCCCCCGCCGCCCTGCGGGCGTCTCCCCCGAGGTATTTTTAGCCAGATGAAGCTAGGGAACCTATACCCATCTGGCTGCAATTATCCCGGAGCGCGAGGCAGAGCCTCCCTATAGCGTCAGTGGCCACCCAGAATGCCGGTGCGGACCGAGTAGTCCACCGCGATTTCATAATCCGGGTCATCATCACTATCGACCATCAGATGGCCCGCCTTGTTCAGCAGTTTGTGGCAATCGCGGCTCAGGTGGCGCAGCATGACCCGTTTGCCTGCGGCTTCGTATTTTCCAGCGATGTTCTCGATGGCCTGAAGTGCTGATTGATCAACCACACGGCTTTCGGCGAAATCCACAATGACGGTTTCAGGATCGTTCGAGACATCGAAGAGTTCGACAAACCCGTCGGACGACCCGAAGAACAGAGGGCCCTGGATTTCATATACCTTGGCACCTTTCTCGGTCGCCGAGTCCCGAGTAATCGCGTGGATGCGTTTTGCGTTGTTCCATGCGTAAGCCAGCGCCGAGACGATCACGCCAACTACGACTGCGACCGCGAGGTCCTCCATCACCGTCACAACCGTCACCAGCACAATGACGAACGCGTCCATCAGAGGCACTTTTCGCATGATGTTAAACGAATTCCAGGCGAAGGTGCCGATCACCACCATGAACATCACTCCGACGAGTGCAGCCAGAGGAATCTGTTCGATCAGTGGTGAGGCAAAAAGGATGAAGATAAGCAGGAATAGCGCAGCGGCGATCCCGGCGATGCGAGTCCGCCCCCCTGATTTCACGTTGATCATCGACTGTCCGATCATCGCACAGCCACCCATGCCGCCGAAGAAACCGGTTGCGACGTTGGACACGCCCTGCGCGATACATTCCTGCGATGCACCGCCGCGTTTGCCCGTGATCTCACCCACAAGGTTCAGGGTCAGCAGTGATTCAATCAGGCCGATAGCAGCCAGAATGACAGCGTAGGGAAGGATGATCTCGAAGGTTTCCCAAGTCAGCGGCACCATCGGGATGTGGAAGGGCGGCAGGCCACCTTCGATCGAGGCCAGATCACCGACGCGCGGCACGTCCAGACCAAAACCGATCACCAGCGCGGCAACGACGGCAATCCCGGCCAGCGGGGCTGGAACAACCCGCGTGATGCGCGGCATAACCCAGATCACCGCCATGGTCAGCGCAACCAGACCCAGCATGGTGTAAAGCTGCAGACCCGAGAGCCACTCACCTCCGCCCATGCCGTGGCCGGTGTTCTCCATGGTACCGGGCACCTTGAACTGGCCCAGCTGCGCCAGAAAGATCACGATAGCAAGACCGTTCACAAAGCCCAGCATCACCGGGTGCGGCACCAGACGGATGAACCGCCCCCAATGCATCGCCCCTGCGATCACCTGCAAAATTCCCATAAGAACGACGGTCGCAAACAGGTACTCGACCCCATGTTCTGCGACCAACGCCACCATTACCACCGCAAGCGCCCCGGTCGCGCCCGAGATCATACCCGGACGCCCCCCGATCAGCGCCGTGATCAAACCGACCATGAAAGCCGCGTACAACCCCACCAGCGGATGCACACCGGCAACAAAAGCAAAGGCCACAGCCTCGGGCACCAGCGCAAGGGCCACGGTCAGGCCGGACAAAAGCTCGATCCGCAAGCGCGAGGCGGTCAACCCCTCATCCGGCACCCAACGCAGGTCGGGTTTGGCGATACGGTTGGCAAAGCTTGCCAGCATGGCTCGGGGCATAAGATGTCCTGTCGGTTGGTGCGCGCGCGAAAGGGGCTTTCTACCCGTCATCGAACCTTGGAGCCACCGCATCAGGTGGGAGGCTGCTATGCAAAAATCGCATACCGAGCGATCGCAGAGTCGTGAGTTGAACCGGGCGTCACGGGTACGCACCTATTGGCCATGCGATGGTTGATCCTTTTCCTACTAGCCCCGATGGCTGCGTTCGCACAGGACCTGCAGGGCAATGACACGGCCAGCAATTGGCGCGTGACCCATTATGAAGCGTTCGGCGTGTGGAACTCGATCTGCGACGAGCGCGAGGAATACGGCGCGCTGAAGCAGCGCTGCTATATTCGCCGGGCCGAGGTCTTCTCGTACCGCCCCAAATTCGGCGCACAATACGTCTTCATTACCCCTGCCCCAACCGGAGTTCAGGTCGAATTCGGAATAGAACCCGGCACCTTGTTCTGGCCGTCCGGCTTCCGCATTGACGGCAGCGAGGGCGTTGTCTGGCGCACCCGCAGCCCTGGATGTCTGACCGGCCTTGGTTGCACCTTCGACGGAAGCGGCGCGGATGAGATCATCGCTGCCATGTTGGACGGAGACGCTTATCGCTTTGTTTTCCGTGACCGACATGGACAAGCACAGGACCTGACATGGCCATTGCAGCAATTTGATGCAGCGTGGAGCGATTTTCAGCAGCAGGCGCAAACCCGTAACCTTTTGACGCTGCAGTAACTCGTATTGACCCTTGTCAAACCCGAAACTGCGGCGCACAAATCCCGGATCAGGCACCACAACCCGGAGAGAACAAGTGACCCAGACCAAGATTGCGGTTATCGGCGGATCAGGCATCTACGACATTGACGGGCTAGAGAACGCTGAATGGGTTACGGTTGAAACACCATGGGGCGATCCGTCAGATCAAATCCTAACGGGATCACTGAACGGGGTCGAGATGGCGTTCCTGCCACGCCACGGGCGCGGCCACGTGCATTCCCCGACCGAGGTTCCATATCGCGCGAATATCGATGCGCTGAAGCGGCTGGGCGTGAGCGATATCATCTCGGTCTCGGCCTGCGGGTCATTTCGCGAGCATATGGCGCCGGGTGATTTCGTGATCGTGGATCAATTCATCGACCGGACTTTTGCCCGCGACAAAAGCTTTTTCGGTACCGGCTGTGTAGCCCATGTCAGCGTCGCCCACCCGACGTGCCCCCGCCTGTCGGACGCATGCGAAACCGCTGGCAAGGCGGCAGGGATAAACATCCACCGGGGCGGAACCTATCTTGCGATGGAGGGACCGCAATTCTCGACGCTGGCGGAATCCAAAATGTACCGCGAACACTGGGGCTGCGACGTGATTGGAATGACCAACATGCCCGAGGCCAAGCTCGCCCGTGAGGCCGAGCTGTGTTACGCCTCGATCGCGATGGTCACCGACTACGACAGCTGGCACCCGGACCATGGCGAAGTCGACGTGACCGCAATCATTGCAACTCTGACCGGGAATGCCGAGAAAGGGCGCGCACTGGTCAAGGGGCTGCCCGATCTGCTTGGGCCGGACCGAGCGCCTTGTCCGCACGGCTGCGACCGGGCGCTGGAATATGCGATCCTGACCGCGCCTGAAAAACGCGATCCGGCCCTGCTGGCCAAATTGGATGCTGTGGCTGGTCGGGTATTGTAATCCGGCCTACCGCAAAAGGGCTGTTTGCACCTCATCCCACAGGCCATGTGACCATAGGTCGTTATGCGTACCGCCCGTGATGACGAACAACTGAACGGTCTCGCCTGCCAGTGCGGCCAAAGCCTGACCGTGCGCAACCGGAATGGTCTCATCCAGAGTTCCGTGGAAGATCAGAGTTGGCACTGTAACACGCTCAATCAGGTCCCGAGTTCTAAACTGGTCTTTCATCAGGGCAGAGACAGGCAGAAAAGGATAGCGCTCGGCCGCGATGTCCACTGTCGCTGTGTAAGGAGCCTCAAGCACCAGCATTCGGGCATTCGGGCGTTCGGCTGCTACGGCGGCTGCAATTCCTGTCCCTAGGCTTTGACCATGCAAAATGACCGAGGCACCATCGGCCTCTAGCCGGTCATACATCAAAATCGCATCCGCGATCAGCGCCTCCTCTGAAGGTTCGCCTGCACTTCCGGGAAAACCACGGTAACTTGGGGCGAACAGGCCAAACCCACTGTTGAGAATTTCGCGCAACCTGTCGGATCGGTCGCTCAGGTTCCCGCTCTGACCATGAAAGAACAGCACCGTCGGCGCACCTTCTCGCACCGCAGGGGCTGACCATGCTGTGACCAAAGTGCCATCAGCCATGGGCAGTGACACAACCTCCATGTCCGCCAACCCGACTTCAGATGGTTTCAGCAATTCACCATCGGGTTTGAAAACCAATGATTGCTGGTTGAAATAGATGTACCCAAGCACGCCTGAATAGAGCACTCCGACCAACAGAAAAGCCACTACAAAGCACAGCTTCAGCCGTCCGAACCCGGACCGCGCAGAATTTGTGCGCGCGTTCGTATCGGTCGTATCGGTCACCATTTTCAACTCCTTTGCGCAGCACGTGGTTTCGTCTGAGGTCGTGAATCACGTGCCACGTTTCAAGGCGCAACTCGCGAGTTTAATCCATTCTTTATCTGCGGCGGTGGGGCAGGTCTCCTCTTGTGTACCGAACCCAAAATGAACCGTTGCCCGCGCTCGCGATTTGTTTATCCCGGCCGGGGATTTAAGCCGCAGTTGCGCCACAATGGCGTGTCAGACTGCGGTCGAGACCGCATCAGAGGGCAGTATGCAAAGATACGAGGCTTTGGACGCAGCCAGGTTTCTGGCCTATTGCGGCATGGTGTTGGTGAACTTCCGCATCGCAGCACAGGTCGTTCCGGGTCAGGATTGGGCCTCTGGTGTTGTAGACGCATTGGAAGGGCGCGCGGCGGCCTTGTTTGTCATTTTGGCAGGCATTGGGATCGGGTTGGCCCGGCTTTCGGTCAGCGTGTTGCTTCGACGCGCGGCGTTTCTGTTTGTGCTCGGCCTAATCAACATGACGGTGTTTGACGCCGATATCCTGCATTTCTACGCGTTGTATTTCCTGATTGGAGCCGCATTTCTGGCATCCTCTCCACGCGGTTTGTGGCTTGGGGCACTGGGAATCGTTGGGCTATCTGCTCTGGCGCACCTGATCTTCGATTATGATCGGGGTTGGGATTGGAGCACACTGACCTACACCGACCTTTGGACCCTGCCCGGCTTTCTGCGCAACGCTGTTTTCAATGGCTGGCACCCAGTGTTGCCATGGGCTGCTTTTCTTTTGATCGGCATGGCCATCGGGCGGTCGCAACTGCATACGATCTGCATTCAACACCGCCTGATCATGTGGGGATTTGGAGCCGCAGTGTTGGCCCTGTTTCCCAGGATACTGGTCTCGGACCCATATCTTGGGACCGCGCCGATACCACCCGGCCCGTTCTATATCCTGGCAGGAACCGGATCATCCTGCGTCGTGATCGGGTTGCTGCTGAAGCTTTGGCCCCGCATTCAGGGACTGGGAATTGCTGCAGCCCTAACAGCACCGGGACGCATCAGCCTGACGCTGTATGTGGCGCATATTCTGATTGGCATGGGTATTCTGGACGAAACCGGATTGCTGAACGGTTCCCTGAGCGCGGTTCAGATTTTAGGGTATGGCGTCGGGTTCTGTATCGCATCCTCCGGATTTGCATTGGTTTGGCGTCGGCGCTTCCATCGTGGTCCGCTTGAAGCGTTGATGCGCTTCGTGACGGATCGTTCGAGGACTTGACCTGACGCCAGCACACGGGCTTTGTGGTGCGAAACGTTTAACAGGATGCCCTATGTCCCTTGATCTCTGGCTTGCCTTTGTGGCTGCCTCGACCGCTTTGCTGCTGATCCCCGGCCCGACCGTTCTGCTGGTTCTCAGCTATGCGTTGTCCAAAGGGCGCAGCGTTGCTGTCGCCTCGGCCACGGGGGTCGCGTTAGGCGATCTGGTCGCGATGACAGCGTCATTGCTTGGGTTGGGGGCGTTGGTTCTGGCATCAGCAACCTTGTTTTCGGTGCTGAAATGGGCAGGCGCGGCTTATCTGATCTGGCTTGGAGTAAAGCTGTTACGCAGCGCGCCCGTGGGCGGCGTAGAGACGGTAGAGACCGGCCGCGATGTTACAACGCGCAGTGTCTTTGGGCACGCTGCAGCTGTCACGGCCCTGAACCCGAAATCCATTGCGTTCTTCATCGCATTTGTCCCGCAGTTCATTCGTCCAACAGACCCCCTGGGCCCGCAATTCGCCATCTTAATCGCGACATTTGTCGGCCTCGCATGGCTGAACGCTCTGGCCTATGCGTTGATGGCTGACAGGTTGCGCATGATGATCGGACGCGCAGGCGTCCTGAATGCCATGACAAAATTCGGAGGGTTGACCCTGATCGGAATGGGCGTGGCGACCGCAGTCCTGCGACGCCCGGCCTAATCCTCGGCGTTTTCCTTCATGAAACCGCGGATGAACCGCCGGATTTCCCGAGCGGCCGAGGTATCCAATTCTTTGCACAGCTCAACGAAAGCATCACGCTCGTCTTTGTCTAAACGCAGAACCAATTGACTGTTTTTCTTGGTAGAACCTTTACCGTCTTTCTTAGCCACGCGCCCTATCCCTGACAGACCCTTGATTCTCTTTGCGATGCAATGTATATACATAGCATAGAAATTGTAGTTATCGAGCACCTAACAATAAAAAAGGATTATGGCAATGAATCTGCATGCTGCTCAGGCATTTCTTTTGCGAGACCAACGCAATTGGCGCAAACCCCATTTGTCGTGGCTGCCTTCGTCTCTGTACCGATACAAGAGCTTGCCGAACGTTCTTTTGAAACGCCGCAAATAAGATCACACAATCAATCCTTGCATGACTGACCCCAATGGGCCAAACAGCCCAGCGTATTCTGACGCCAAAGGGGTCCGCCATGTCCAGAAACAAGTCGGTCAAGGATTACATCCGCACCATCGTCGACTTCCCACATGAAGGGATCATGTTCCGCGATGTGACCACCCTGTTCGCAGACCCGCGCGGGTTTCGCATGGCGATTGATCAGATGCTGCATCCCTATGCGGGCGAGCGCATCGACAAGGTCGTGGGCCTAGAGGCACGTGGCTTTATTCTGGGTGGCGCGATTGCTCATCAGCTTAGCGTTGGCTTCGTTCCAATCCGCAAGAAGGGCAAGTTGCCCGGCACCACGATCAGCCAAGACTACAAACTGGAATATGGTGAGGCCATCGTCGAAATCCACGATGACGCGATCCAGCCCGGCGAAAAGATTTTAGTCGTGGATGACTTGCTGGCCACAGGTGGCACCGCGGCGGCCGGCATCAAACTGATCGAACGATTGGGCGGAGAGATCGTGTCCTGCTCGTTCATCATCGACCTGCCCGAGCTAGGCGGCCGCAAAGTTCTGGAAGATCTGGACATGGATGTGCATGTTTTGTGTGAATTCGAAGGTCTTTGACGTCTCTTCGATCACAAAAACGTGAGTGGAAATTCCAACCCGCGTCGTCTTAGCGCAGATCACTGCACATTCAACAACAATTTATCGACATATTCAGTGATCTTGTTGTGATTGTGCGCCGTACCCCTTGTCGATGCCACTGACGGCATTCCAACAAGGGAATCTGTTACCATGTTTCGCAAACTCGCTATTGCCGGTGTGTCCGGCGCTCTGATCGCATCGGCTGCATTCGCCGGAGCCAAGAAAGACATCGTGGACACTGCTGTCGGCGCGGGCAGCTTTGAAACTCTGGTCGCCGCCGTTCAGGCCGCCGAACTGGTTGATACGCTGAAAGGCGAAGGCCCGTTCACTGTCTTCGCCCCGACCGACGAAGCCTTCGCAGCACTGCCCGAAGGTACCGTCGAGACACTGCTGAAGCCCGAGAACAAAGATCAGCTGATCGCCGTTCTGACCTATCATGTGGTACCGGGCAAGGTGATGTCGGGCGATCTGTCCGATGACATGACGGCTGCAACCGTTCAAGGCGGCGAAGTGACGATTGATCTGGACAATGGCGTGATGGTCAACGATGCGTCTGTCGTTCAGGCAGATATCGAAACAACGAATGGCGTTATCCACGTCATCGACAAAGTGATTTTGCCGGCCTCGTAAAACGGCCACAAGCGGCTCGGGGACACCCGAGCCGCATCTATGACTTCAGAACAGCCCCGGGGTTCATAATTCCCTTTGGATCAAGCGCTGACTTGATTGCCCGCATGGCGGTCAGCTTGGCCGGATCCCCATACCTTTCAAGATCATCCGTTTTCAGGCGGCCGACCCCATGCTCGGCGCTAACTGAACCGCCGAACTGATCCACCAGATCGTGGATCGCGCGTTTTATTTGTCCGCGCTGCGCATCATAGTCCGACCTTTGGCGCCCGGCCGGAGGGAACACGTTGTAGTGCAGATTCCCATCACCCAGATGCCCAAAGCAATTGATGCGGAACGGTCCAATACGCGCAATTTCGCCCGGACCCTGCCGGATGAACTCGGGAATATCCGAAATCGGCACTGAAATATCATGACTAGAAACCGAGCCGATCAGCCGGTTCGCCTCGGGGATACGCTCGCGTACTGCCCATAAGTCCGTCCGCTGAGCCTCGCTCTGTGCGATCACGGCATCCATCACAAGGCCCCGTGTGTCCGCAGCAGCGTAAAGCGTCTCTAGCGCTGTCTGAGGGTCCAATCCGCCGAACAAACCAACCTCGATCAGCACCGACCATTCGGGTGAAACCGCGAAAGGCTGGCGAAGGTCCGGCAACACCTCGGACAAAAACTGCAACCCCTGCCTGTGGATCAGTTCGAACGTGCTGACACCATCGCCCAACTGATCCCGCGCCAGAGCCAGCAGATCTATGGCCGCCTCGGGCGACGTAACCTGTACCATCGCCGTTCCGACCCCAGCCGGACGCGGGGACAGCTTGAGAGACGCCGCCGTGATGATGCCCAACGTCCCCTCGGACCCGATCAAAAGATTACGCAAATCATAGCCGGTATTGTCCTTGCGCAACCGGCTGAGCCCGTGCCAGACATCACCATTCGGCAAGACCGCCTCAAGCCCCAGGCACAGATCGCGCGCATTGCCATAGCGCAGCACATTGACCCCGCCCGCATTGGTCGCAAGATTGCCGCCTATCCGGCACGATCCTTCTGCAGCCAAGGATAAAGGAAACAGGCGGTTGCTACTCTGGGCGGCGGCCTGCACATCAGCAAGGACCGCGCCTGCCTCGGCAATCAGGATATTCTCCGTCGGATGAACAGCGCGGATCGCGGTCATCCGTTCCAGCGATATCAAAAGGGGCGCAGGTCCGGCGGACATGACTTGTCCTCCAACCAATCCAGTCCCGCCTCCATAGGGGACAACAGGCACCGACGCGGCAGAAGCCAGCTGCACCAGGGCCGCGACCTCTTCTGTTCTGCGTGGGGCCGCCAATAGACCGACCTGCCCTGAAAACCTGCGACGCGGCTCCTCAGCATAGCGCGGCTCGGGCTTGCGCAAGACCTCGTCGCCAAGGGCGTCACGGACGGAATGGGCAAAGGCGTCATCAGCGGGATTCAAAGTCATAGGCTTTCCTTGCCCAACTCCGGCAGACCCGACAAGCTTTATTCGATGTCAATCAGGTATTGAGGCTCCAAAACCACGACCGTTGGCCGGTCCGGAAGGGTGCGAAGCGAAACGACCAACTCAGAAACACCTTCCCGCTCGACTGGAAATTCGTCCCGGATATCGACGAGAAACCGATCCAACGAAAAGCCTGAGAACCAATGCATCGGAATAATGACCGAACTTTTCAACCGTTTCAGCACCTGCACCATCTCGGGCAAAGGCATGGTCGTCCCCCCATCCACGGCTGCCATGACCACATCCAACCGTCCCAAGGCCGCAAACTGCGCATCTGACGGGATATGGTGCAAATGCCCCAGATGGCCGATACACAGCCCTTCAATCTCGAACACAAAAATAGAATTGCCGCGCTCTTCGACCCCGCCATAGACAGATCGGATATCGGTCGAGACATTGCGCACCAGCATCTCACCCAGATCCAGATGATGCTCGATCCCTTGCCCGAACTCTCCCCAGCCTGGGAGCACATGGGGAATCGCCGGATCCGGGTTCGCGGTCCAATGGGTGCTGTGTGCATGGTTCATCGTGACCACATCCGGGATCAGGTCCGCACCGCCAATGAAACCCGTGAAGTCCGTAACCGCGTTCAGCCCCCCCTGCGTCTGGATCAGAAACGAAGCATGAGCGACATAGCTGATCCGGACCGAGAACTCAGGCACCGGATCCGTCCAAGCCGCCTTGTGAACATATTCAATGCCGGGCACCGCATCGGCAATAGCAATGCAATGGCTCGGCCGCCGCTCCTGCGCCGCAGCCCCGCCCGAGATCAAAACCAATACCGCAACAACCCAGCGCATGAGGAAAGTGTAGCGCAGCGTGTGCGTATGTCACGCCTTCAGATTCATTATTGGGAAAAACAGCGGGTTAGCCTTGGCAGGCGATCAAATCACGATGCACTTGCGCAGTTTGAATGCACGAGAGACCTTCTCGGCCCGCAACGCTTGGGTCAGCGCGTCACTCACAAAAAACGCGTCGCGCATTTGCGGGTCCATCCAAAGATCCGGCCCATCAAGTGCCGAGGCGCTGACCGCGATATCGTTGTCCTTCATTCCCCCTGGTGGCTGCCAGATATCGTATTTTGGATAAGGCTTATCAATGCGGGGCGATTGGTCCGTCAGAACGGCGGTTTTTTGTGCACCAAAGTTCAGGCAAAAGTAATTGCCTTCTACCGGTGTGGTGCGGTCATGTTGAAACAGTTTGACTGGATAGAGATTTCCTTCGCCGAGATCAAACTGACGCAAAACGGTGGCGCACTTTTCGGAAACAGTCCAGGTCCCTCCAGCATTAAACAGGTCAGGCTGTTTCTTTTCTTTTTTGTCTTTGTATTCCGCGTACATTTTCTTGGGAAAGCGATCCGCCGGCAAAGATTCTCCAACGTTGTTCCGTTTCATGGCATCGACAGCAAGCTCGTTGTTTTCAAGATAGTTGTCTTGGTCAAACCCCTTGATGTTTGAGACGCTCACCATCGCATAGCTGATCCAAACCATGGGCTTTTTTGTCCGCGCCATACCCCTACCCCGCGTCCGTTTTGCCGCGCCGGTCGGACCGCAGGCTGGCATACAGAACATGCGTCCGCCAACGCCCATTGATCTGCAAATAGGATTGCGCCACGCCCTCATATTTGAAGGCAGACCGCTCCAGCAACCCGCGCGACGGCTTGTTTTCAGGCAAACACGCCGCCTCGATCCGGCTCAGATCAAGTCGCGTGAAAGCATGGTGAACGACCGCCCCGATGGCCTCGCGCATATAGCCGTTGCGGGCATAGGCCTGCCCGGTCCAATACCCCAACGTTCCCGCCTGCGCCGGGCCGCGCCGGATATTGTCCAGCGTGATCGCGCCGACCAGCCGGTCATCCTCGCGCCGGAACAGGAACAAAGGGATCGCGGTACCACCTGCTACGGATCGTTGCGCCCAATAGACCCGGTTGGTGAAAGACTTGCGGCTTAGATGATCCTTAGCCCAGATCGGCTCCCACGGGGTGAGAAACTCTTTCGAGGCCCGCCGCAGCGCCGCCCAGTCGTTGAAATCCGAATGCACCGGCGGGCGCAGGCTGAGGCGCGCTGTCTCAAGTTTCAGCTTGCGTCGGCCCAGAAGCATCACGCCGCGCGCCTCTCCTGCAATTCCACCAAAGTGGGCGCGCCCGAGACCGGACCATACAGCGCCAGCGCCGCCGGGGCCTGCACCGCCATGGTTTCGGCAAAGGCGCGCACGTCCTCGGTGCTAACCGCGTCAATCTTGGCGACCGTATCCTCAAGCGAGGGCACCCGGCCCCAAATCTGCACCAGCCGCGCCAGACGTTCGGCCCGGTTCGATGGGCTCTCCAACCCCATCAGCATCCCGGCTTTCATCTGGGCACGGGCGCGGGCGACCTCTTCGGGGCTCATGTCCTCGGCAGCGCGCTTCATCTCGTCGATGGTGATCGTCGCCAGCTCGCCCACCTGATCGGCCGAGGTTCCTGCGTAGATCGTCGTCGTGCCGGTATCCGCATAGGCCCCGGTCTGAGCGAAGATTGTATAGCAAAGCCCGCGGCTTTCGCGCACCTCTTGGAACAGCCGCGAAGACATGCCCCCGCCCAAAGCCGTGGAATAAATCTGCGCCGTATAGATCGCATCATCACGATAGCCTGGGCTTTCGATTGCCAGCGCGAAATGCGCTTGCTCCAAATTCTTTTCCTGCCGCGCTTCGCCACCGGTGAACTTCGCGGCCTCGGCAATCAACCCTTTGCGCGGTTGCAGATGACCGAACATCTCTTCGGCCATTTTCATCAGCGCATCATGATCCACAGCACCAGCCGCCGACAGGATCATCTGCTCGGGGCCGTAGTGTTCAGACACGAAACCCGACAGGTCTTCGCGTGAAAACGCGCTGACCCGCTCGGTCGGACCCAGAATGGTGCGGCCCAGGGGCTGATCGTGATAGCTCTGTTCTTGCAGCCAGTCGAAAATCACATCGTCGGGCGTGTCATAAGCCTGACCGATTTCCTGAAGGATAACGCCGCGCTCGACCTCGATCTCGCGCGGGTCGAAGATGGGGTTCAGAACGATGTCGCCGATCACATCCATCGCCAGCGCTACGTCGTCCTTCAGAACACGCGCGTAATAGGCCGTCACCTCGCGCGAGGTATAGGCGTTGATATAGCCGCCCACATCCTCGATCGCCTCGGCAATTTGCAGCGCAGACCGCCGCTCAGTTCCCTTGAACGCCATGTGTTCAAGGAAATGCGCGATCCCGTTCTGTTCGATCCGCTCGTTCCGCGCACCCGCGGTCACCCAGATGCCGATGGCCGCAGATTGCAGCCCCGGCATGTTCTCACTGACGATCCGAAATCCGTTCTTCAGTTGGTCTTGTCTGACAGTCACTCGGCGATATGCCCTTTGATATGATCCTCAAGGGCACCCAGATCATTGGCAATCCGCGTCACCCGTTCCGGACGTTCATACAGATCAGACATGCGGGATGGAAGAGGCGGATGTTCCCCGCTCGCCTTCTCGACCGCCGCCGGGAATTTCGCTGGGTGGGCAGTGGCCAGCGTGATCATCGGTACATCCACCGTACGGTGATCTTCACCCACCTTGATGCCGATAGCCGAGTGTGGGCAAACCAGCTCAGCGCTATGGACCAGCGTGTGTTTGATCGTCTCTAGCGTTTCATCCTCGGAGACACGACCCGAGTCGAAGCTTTCGCGCAAGGCTTCCATTGCGCCCTGACTGACATTGAAGCCACCGCTTTTCAGCTCATCCATCAACTGCGCCACAGCGCTGCCATCCTCGCCATAGGCATAGTACAGCGCCCGTTCAAAGTTCGAGCTGACTTGAATATCCATCGACGGGCTGATCGAAGGGATGGTGTCGCCCTTGAAATACCCCTCACCCGACAGGCAGCGATGCAGAATGTCGTTCTGGTTGGTGGCCACAACCAGACGATCTATGGGCAAACCCATGCGCTTGGCCAGATAACCCGCGAAGATGTCGCCAAAGTTGCCGGTGGGCACAGTAAAGCTGACCTTGCGATGCGGCGCGCCAACACTGACAGCCGCCGAGAAGTAATAGACGATCTGAGCCAGCACCCGCGCAAAGTTGATCGAGTTCACACCGGCCAGTTTCACCCCGTCACGGAAATCGAAATCGTTGAACATATCTTTCAGCGCGGCCTGGCAATCGTCGAAATCACCATCCACGGCGAGCGCATGCACATTGCTGTCCGCAGGCGTCGTCATCTGGCGGCGCTGCACCTCGGACACGCGGCCATGCGGAAACAGGATGAACACATCCACCGCGTCCAGCCCGCGAAACGCCTCAATGGCTGCGGAACCCGTATCGCCACTGGTCGCACCCACGATGGTCACACGATCATTGCGCCGCTTCAGGGCCACCTGGAACAGCTGACCAATCAACTGCATGGCAAAGTCCTTAAAGGCCAGCGTGGGGCCGTGGAACAGTTCCAGCAGGAAGTGGTTCTCGTTCAGCTGCTTTATCGGCGCGCGGGCGTCATGACCGAAACCTTCGTAAGCGCGGGCAATGATGTTCTTGAACTCCTGCCCGGTGAACGAGCCGCTGACATAGGGCCACATCACGCGAAACGCGATCTCTTCATAGGGCAGACCGGCCAGTGCGGCGATCTCATCGTGGCTCATCACCGGGATCTCGGCCGGCAGGTACAGGCCGCCGTCACGGGCAAGGCCGGTCAGCATCGCCTCTTCAAAGGTCAGTTCCGGCGCTTGGCCACGGGTCGAGATATATTTCATTGCTCTTCACTCTGTGCAGGGGCGCGGTTGCGCCACAGGAAATAACCGGTCATTGCGGCCCAAACCAGAGCCAGACCAAACCATGTGATTGCATATTGTAGGTGATCGTTGGGAATGCCCGCCGTGTCCACCGGCAACGGTGTGATACCCGGGTCGGTTTTCGACCGGGCGATCAGCAGGATGGGTTCGGCGCCAAGCGCGGCGGCCAGATTGGGCACGTCCCGCGCGAACCAGATGTTGTCGTCGATATCGGGTTCGGGCGTATAACTGTCGATCTCATCCGGCCAATGCAGGTTGCCGGTCACGGTCATCGGCCCGGCAAGACGCTCGGCCTGTTTTGCCGTGGTCGGCACAAAGCCGCGATCCACCAGAATGGTGCGATCGTCAGTGCTGAAAGACTGGATGATCCGATAGCCCGCGCCAACCTGCTTGACCGAGACCAGAACATGGATTTCCCCCGGCTCCATATCGCCCGAAATTGTCACGGGAAGGTATTTGTCACCATCTTCCGATACGCTCTGGGGCAGGCTAACAGGTTCAGCCTCAATACGCGCGTCGATCTCGGCCAGAACACCTTCTTTCCAGGCCAGCCGCTGCACCTGCCATATACCCAGCGAGACCAGCACGCCCAGACCGGCAAAGCCAAAGATCAGCAGGAAAAGAATGCGGCGCATAGTCAGGTGAAACCTTGTTACAGAAACCGGCGTCTTGTTAAGGGCGGAGCGGTCCCGATTGCAACCGCGCAATTGTATCGGGCGCAATCTTGCGCCCCTGATAGAGAAAAAGCCGCCCCAACGGGCGGCTTTTGCAATTTACCTATCTGAGCGGATCAGAACAGCGGGGCCTGACCCCAGATGTAGACGGCAAAGAACAGGAACAGCCAGACAACATCGACAAAGTGCCAGTACCAGGCAGCCGCCTCAAAACCCACGTGTTTCTCGGGCGTGAAATCCCCGCGCAAGGCCCGGATCAGGCAAACCGTCAGGAAGATCGTCCCGATGATCACATGCGCGCCGTGGAACCCGGTTGCCATGAAGAAGTTCGAATAGAACTGGTCACCACCAAATTCCCAACCTTCATGGGCCAGCAGTTCATAGTATTCGTAGCCCTGCAGCGCAGTAAAGAGGATACCCAGCACAATACCGATGGCCAGACCGTTGATCAGCGCCTTGCGGTCATTGTCATGTACCAGAGCGTGGTGCGCCCAGGTGATCGCGCATCCCGACAGCAACAGAACGAGCGTGTTGATCAGCGGCAGGTGGAACGGGTCCACCGCGTGGATGTCGGGCTGGATGTACTCGGTGCCCGCATAGTCGTACATCGGATACATGCGATGTTTGAAGAACGACCAAAACCAGGCAAAGAAGAACATCACCTCGGACATGACGAACAGGATGAAGCCATAGCGCAGGCCGATGCGCACCACCGGCGTGTGGTCGCCCGCGCGGCTTTCGGCTACGACCTCGGACCACCAGGCGAACATGGTGTAAAGAACGGCGACCAGACCCATCCAGAACATGAACGATGTGACGCCGTGCATCCAAAGGACAGCACCGAACAGCATCACAAAGCCACCAATGGCCCCTATCAGCGGCCATACCGACGGCGGCAGAATATGATAATCGTGGTTTTTAGCGTGTGCCATCAGCGTCCCTCACCTAAAGGCGTTAGTTCGTGTTTGTATCAGCCTGCGCATCAAGGGCGGCATAGCCCTCGGGCAGGTCAATTTCGTAGAATGTATACGACAGAGTGATCGTATGCACATATTTCGCTTCCAGATCCTCGACCATTTCAGGGTCGACAAAAAAGCTTACCGGCATCTGAACCCGTTCGCCGGGTTGCAGCACCTGTTCTTCAAAGCAGAAACAGGCGATTTTCTGGAAATACCCACCCGCCGAATAAGGCGCGACATTGTACGACGCCTGCCCCGCAATCGGGCGGTCGGTCGGGTTGTACGCCTCGTAGAAAGCCAAGCCAGTTTCGCCGATGCGCACTTCCATTTCGCGCTCGACCGGTTTGAACTCCCACGCCATATCCTTGGCTTTTGACGCGTCAAAGCGGACTGTGACAGTGCGGTCCAGAATATCCTCGGGCGCAGTTTCGGCCACGCCAGTCGTGCCGCCGAATCCGGTGACGCGGCAGAACCAATCGTAAAACGGCACAGCCGCCCAGGCGAGGCTGCCCATCAGCACCACGACGCCCACGGTCTGCGCAACCGTCTTTTGAGGACCGGACAGAGCCATCAGTTCTGCACCTCCTGCGGCGCCATGTTGAAATCCGTGCCCGAGACTTTCACGATCGTCAGGCCGAAAATGATCACAATGAACGCAGCCAGCGTCAGGCCTACGCCCAGATTGCGACTAAAACGACGTTCGTGCAGTTCATGGCTTTTGCGCAAGCTCATGACCAACCTCCCAGCCCGTAGGGTTTCAGCAAAGCCTCGGCCAGAATCGCACCGAAATGCAGGAACAGATACAGCAGCGACAGCTTGAAGAACGACCGCTCGACCTTGAAGTTGTCCGCCTCGGAGTCTTCCTCGGTCCGGCGCGAGATCTGCCACGCGCCGCGCAGGAACAGCGCGTTCATCACCACGGCGACGGTCAGATAGATCGGACCGCCAATGCCCGAGAACGCGGTGCCCACGGCCAATGTGGCAAGCAGAGCCGTGTAGACCAGAATGTGCCAGCGCGTCGCGCGGCGGCCATGGGTCACGGTCAGCATGGGCACGCCCGCATCGTCATAGTCCGAGCGCATGAACAGAGCCAGCGCCCAGAAATGCGGCGGGGTCCACATGAAGGTCAGGGCGAACATCAGCCAGGGCTCGATCGACATCGTCCCAGTGGCCGCGACCCAACCGATCACCGGAGGGAAAGCCCCTGCCGCACCGCCGATTACGATGTTCTGCGGCGTCGAGCGTTTCAGCCACATCGTGTAGACGACGACGTAAAAGAAGATGGTGAACGCCAGAAACGCACCGGCAAACCAGTTGGTCGCCAGCCCCAGCATGATCACCGACAGGCCCGACAGCGCCAGCCCCAAAGACAGCGCCTCGCCTTCCTGCACTTTACCCGCCGGAATCGGTCGGCCCTTGGTGCGCTTCATCACCCGATCAATGTCCGCATCCCACCACATGTTCAGCGCACCCGACGCGCCGCCGCCGATGGCGATGAACAGAATGGCACAGAACCCGACAAAAGGGTGCACCGGCACCGGCGCGGCCAGCAGACCCACCAAGGCCGTGAACACGACCAGTGACATCACGCGCGGCTTCAGCAGGGCGAAATAATCGCCAAAGCTGGCCTCATCCGCGTGCGCCTTGGCAGTCACTTGGCTGGCATTGATGCTTGCGTCGCTCATGTTCGGTCCTTTGGGGGCAGAAGCTGCGCGCTCCCCGCGCAGCCTGCGTGTTTCAACCTAGGTCGCGAAGGGCTTAGTTCGAGGCAACTTGGTACGAGACAGGCTGGCCAGCATACTCTTCCAGAGCACCTTGCAGCCATTCCTCATACGCTTCTTCGCTGACCACTTTGACGGTGATCGGCATATAGGCGTGATCCTTGCCACACAGTTCGGAACACTGACCGAAATAGATGCCTTCTTTGTCGGCCTGGAACCACAGCTCGGCCAGACGACCCGGTACACCGTCCTGCTTCACACCGAACGAGGGAATGGTCCACGAGTGAATCACATCTGAGGCCGTAACCTGCATCACGATCACCTTGCCGACCGGGACGACAACGGCCGTGTCGGTTGCCAGCAGCCACTCGTCATCGCTGTAACCCGCGTCAGCCAGTTTGGCGCGCATGGCATCATCCAGAACGAACGGCGTCACATCAGCATCAGCCGGGCGCGCACCTTCGTCCAGTGTCGCAGGATGGCCCAACAGGTAGCTGTCGAAGGCGAAGTCGTGATCGACATACTCATAGGTCCAGTACCACTGGTTACCCACGACCTTGATGACCACATCGCCTTCGGGAATTTCCTGTTGTTTGAACAGAACCGGCAATGAAAACGCACCGATGAAAACCAGAATCAGGATCGGGCCAAGCGTCCAGGCGATCTCGACCGGAGTATAATGCGAGAACCGCGCCGGAGTCGGGTTGGCACGTTGATTGTAGCGCACGATGCAGTAGACCAGCAGGCCCGCAACAAAAATACAGATTGCGGTGATGATCACCAGAATCATCCCGTCCAGCCTTTGGATTCCTGTTGCCAAATCCGTCACAGCGGGCTGGAAGCCAACACCGCCTGCGACCGGTTTGCCAATAATCTCAAGCTCCTGAGCCATGGCGGGCAGGCTGGATAGGGCTGTCATAAAGCCCGAAAGCATCAAAGCATTCTTCATATTCTGTCCTGATCGTTTGATCTTTGCGTCCCTGGCGAAAAGGTGTGAATCAGTCGCACCTCTCCCGTTGTCTTTAGCCGCGTTAAAAACCATATTCCGGTGGGTAGATAAAGCAAAATGCTTGCGTCAAACAGACGCTATTTTTGATCTGGATCAAACCCGAAAGGTCCCAACCCATGCCCAACGACCCGTTTCGACCATTTGAAAGCGCTTTACCACACGACGAAGCGCTTGCGGTTTTGCGCTCTGCCACTGCCGGCGCCGAGGACGGAGAATTGTTTGTCGAACGCAGGAAATCCGAGTCTCTGGTCTTTGACGACGGGCGTTTGAAAACGGCATCCTACGACGCCTCCGAAGGATTCGGCCTGCGCGCCGTGCAGGGCGAAGTGGCCGGTTACGCCCATTCGACTGATGTCTCGATTGGTGCGTTGAAACGGGCCGCAGAAACGGCACGCCTGGCGGTTGGCGATGGCGGCGGCACCCTGGCAGATGCGCCTCGGGCCACCAACACGCGGCTTTATACGGACGAAGACCCGATCGAATCCGCCAGCTTTCCGGTCAAGATCGAAACGCTGCGCGAGATTGATGCTTTTTCCCGTGATTTGGACACGCGGGTCGTACAGGTCAGCGCCACTATCGCCGCTTCAGTACAGGAAGTCGAGATTCTACGCCCCGACGGCGTGATCGTTCGGGACGTGCGCCCTATGACCCGTCTGAATGTCTCGGTCATCGTGGAACAGAACGGACGGCGCGAAAGCGGCTCGTCGGGCGGAGGAGGTCGCGTGGGCCTGGACGGTCTGATAGACCCCGCCGACTGGCAGGACAAAGCACGCGAAGCGCTGCGGATCGCATTGGTCAATCTGGACGCCGTCCCTGCCCCGGCAGGTGTAATGGAAGTCGCGCTCGGCCCTGGCTGGCCAGGCATCCTGTTGCACGAGGCGATCGGCCATGGACTAGAGGGCGATTTCAACCGCAAGGGCAGCTCGGCTTTTGCCGGGCTGATGGGGCAGCAAATCGCCTCAAAAGGGGTCACGGTTGTGGATGACGGCACGATTGTGGATCGGCGCGGCTCGATCTCGGTTGATGATGAGGGCACGCCCAGTTCGCGCACCGTCCTCATCGAGGACGGCGTCCTGACCGGCTACATGCAAGACCGCCAGAACGCGCGCCTGATGGGGGTTTCGCCAACCGGCAATGGCCGCCGCCAAAGCTATGCACATAAACCCATGCCACGTATGACCAATACTGTGATGCTGGGCGGAAATGCCGACCCTGCATCACTGGTGGCCGAAATAAAAGACGGCATCTGGGCCGTCGGTTTTGGTGGTGGTCAGGTCGACATCACCAATGGTAAATTCGTGTTTTCCTGCACCGAGGCGTATCGGGTGGAAAACGGCAAAATCGGAGCGCCGGTAAAGGGCGCAACCCTGATCGGGGATGGACCATCCGCGCTGAACCGCATTCGAGGGTTGGGCAATGATATGGAATTGGACCCCGGCATGGGTACGTGCGGCAAAGACGGTCAGTGGGTGCCTGTAGGCGTTGGACAGCCGACTGTCTTGATGGATGGGCTAACCGTCGGCGGATCGGCGGCATAGGTCAGAATCAAAACGGTTTTGTCGGGATGCAGGGTTAACACTGCGCCCCGAAAACCGCTTATTGGCTCCAGAAAAACTTCGGTTCATCGCGCAGGGACACGAAATTTTTCCCCTTATTTTCATAGTACTATATCATATTCACGACTCAATTCGAAAAAATATTGGGAAAATTTGAAGCGATTCAGAAGCTGTTAACTCCTGCAGTCGTAAACCAGTTCTGCAATCAGGCGGAGCAACGGATGACCGAAGAGCAGCTTTCTTCCTATCACCCCACACTCCCACCCACCACGGAAGAGGATCGGTTTTCCTGGCTTCGTCTGTTGCGCTCTCGCAAGGTTGGTCCGGCGACGTTTCGTCGGCTGCTGCGGGAACATGGCTCAGCGCAGAATGCGCTGGCCGCGCTGCCCGAAATGGCACGCGCTGCCGGTATTGAAGGGTATGAAACGTGCCCGCCCGGCGTGATTGAGGCGGAACTCAAGGCCGCAAAAGCTGCCAAAGCGCAGCTTTTGTGCTTTGGGTCCGCTGATTTTCCTGACGCTTTGAACGATCTCAATGACGCCCCGCCGATGCTGTGGGCAATTGGCGACGTGTCGATCTTGCACCGGCCCTCGATAGCCATGGTAGGGGCGCGCAACTGTTCATCACTGGGCGCGCGGATGGCGCGCGGGTTGGCGACGGATCTGGGCAAAAAAGGACATGTCATCGTTTCTGGCCTGGCACGCGGGATCGACACTGCGGCGCATAAGGCCGCTTTGGATACAGGTACTGTTGCTGTTATGGCCGGTGGCGTCGATGTGATCTATCCCGCCGAGAATACTGATCTTGCCCATAAAATCGCCGAATCCGGGTTGCGTGTATCGGAGCAGCCCATGGGCGTGACACCGCAAGCCCGGCATTTTCCGCGCCGCAACCGGATCATCTCGGGTCTGGCGCAAGCGGTTGTGGTGGTCGAAGCCGCCGCAAAATCCGGCAGCCTGATCACCGCGCGCGACGCGCTGGATCAGGGGCGCGAGGTTCTGGCCGTCCCCGGCCACCCTTTTGATGCCCGCGCGGGTGGTTGCAACCTGTTGATACGCGATGGCGCAACTTTGGTGCGATCGGCTGAGGATGTGATAGAAGCTCTGCCAAAACGCGATCTTCTTTCCGACCACCAACCCAAAGAACCGCCTGTTCAATCGACAACCCCCACGACGGTTGCAGCGTTGCACGAGGCGATTCTAACATGCCTTGGCCCCTCGCCCATGGCCGAAGATCAACTTATCCGCGATATCGCCGCGACGGCGGGAGAGATCGGCCCCGCGCTTGTCGATCTGGAGTTGGATGGACGCATACAAAGACAACCCGGCGGGTTGTTGTCCCTCTCGGCCTGACCTGCCGGACGTACCGTTATTCTGTGCGTATCAATTTGAAATTCCCGCTAAATTCCTATGCCTCAAGGAACGCATTGACAATTCGCTCTTGCCCTCCACATTTTGCACCATCATAGAAGGCGCATAATCCGTCGAGCGAGGTTTCACCTTAAATGCCTGTAGTTGTTGTAGAATCCCCTGCCAAGGCCAAAACGATCAATAAATATCTTGGCCCCGACTACACGGTTCTGGCGTCTTATGGCCATGTGCGCGACCTTCCACCCAAGGATGGATCCGTCGATCCCGAACATGAATTCGAGATGAAATGGGAGGTCGGCAACGACAGCCGCAAGCATGTCAAAGCCATCGCCGACGCGCTGAAAGAAGACAACGCCCTGATCCTCGCCACTGACCCCGATCGCGAGGGCGAGGCGATCAGCTGGCACCTGCAAGAGGCGCTGACCAAGCGCCGCTCGATCAAGAAGGACACGCCGGTCAGTCGCGTGACCTTCAACGCCATCACCAAGGACGCCGTGACCGAAGCGATGCAGAACCCGCGTCAGGTCGACATGCCGCTGGTCGAGGCTTATCTCGCCCGCCGCGCGCTGGACTATCTGGTGGGCTTCAACCTGTCCCCCGTCCTGTGGCGCAAGCTGCCCGGCGCGAAATCGGCAGGCCGCGTGCAATCTGTCTGCCTGCGCCTGATCGTCGAGCGCGAGATGGAGATTGAGGCGTTCAAACCGGTTGAATACTGGTCGGTCAAAGCGCTGTTTGAAACCCCGCGCGGCCAGACTTACGAGGCGCGTCTGGTCACTCTGGCCGGAAACAAGCTGGACAAGCATGATCTGAAGAACGCCACTCAGGCCGAACTGGCCGTTCAGGCGATCACCAGCCGCGCGCTCAGCGTGACCTCGGTTGAGGCGAAACCGGCCGCGCGGAACCCCTCGGCCCCATTCATGACGTCGACCCTGCAACAGGAAGCCAGCCGTAAATTCGGCATGGGTGCCCGTCACGCGATGCAGGTGGCGCAGCGGCTGTATGAGGCTGGTTACATTACTTATATGCGGACCGATGGCATCGACATGGCTCCCGAGGCGGTGGCCGCCACCCGCGATACCATCACCGACCGGTACGGCACGGAATACGTACCAGACAGCCCGCGCATCTATAAAAACAAGGCCAAGAACGCGCAGGAAGCGCACGAATGTATCCGCCCTACGGATATGACCCGCGATGCCAGCGACTTGAAGGTCACGGATGAGGATCAGCGCAAGCTCTATGACCTGATCTGGAAACGCACCATTGCCTGTCAGATGGCCGCCGCACGGCTGGAACGCACCACGGTCGAGATCGGCAGCGATGACGGTCAGGTCGGCCTGCGTGCCACTGGCCAAGTGGTCATGTTCGACGGCTTCATGCGCGTCTATGAAGAAGGCCGCGACGACGTGGCCGATGACGACGACAAGCGCCTGCCGCAGATCACGCAAGGCGATCCGGCACGGTTCGCCAAGACCTTGCTGAAGGATCAATTCGTCAAGGCCACCAGCGACGACAAACAGGCCGTGCTGGCCGAAAACGAGGCCGTTCTGGCCCTGCAACACCACACACAGCCACCCCCGCGCTATACCGAGGCCACTTTGGTCAAACGGATGGAGGAGCTGGGGATCGGGCGCCCGTCCACCTATGCCAGCATCGTGACCACGATTCAGGACCGTGAATATGTACGCAAGGACAAGAACCGGCTGATCCCCGAAGAAAAGGGCCGGATTGTCACGATCTTTTTGCTGAATTTCTTCCGGCAGTATGTGGGCTATGAGTTCACCGCCAATCTGGAAGGTGAGCTGGACGATGTCAGCGCAGGCGACCGCGACTACAAAGACCTCTTGGGCAAATTCTGGCGCGACTTCTCTGCAGCGATCGGCGAGACTTCCGAACTGCGGATTTCCGAAGTGCTGGACAAGCTGGATGAGGCGCTGGCCCCTCAGCTGTATCCACCACGCGAGGATGGGTCAGACCCGCGCGTCTGCCCGAAATGCGGTGTGGGGCAGTTGCACCTGAAAACCTCGCGCACCGGCGGGTTTGTCGGCTGCGGCAACTACCCCGAATGCACCTATACCCGCCCCATCGCGGGCGAAGGGGCCGAAGGTGACGAGCGCCTGCTGGGCGAGGATGCGGGCGATGAAATCTGGCTGAAATCCGGCCGGTTCGGGCCTTACGTCCAACGCGGCGAGCCCACGCCCGAGAACAAGAAACCGCCCCGCGCCTCTCTGCCCCGTGGTTGGAGCAAGGATGACATGGATCTGGACAAGGCGCTGACCCTGCTCAGCCTGCCGCGCCAGATCGGTGATCACCCCGAAGGCGGCATGATCAGTACGAATTTCGGACGGTTCGGACCGTATATCATGCACCAGATGCCGGAAGAGGCGAAGCCGGTCTACGCGAACCTCAAAGACCCCAATGACGTGTTTGAAATCGGCATGAACCGCGCGGTTGAGATGCTGGCCGAAAAACGCGCCAATCCGGGGCGTGGGCGGCGGGCGGCGGCCAAACCGCTGAAAGAGCTGGGTGATCACCCCGATGGCGGCGTGATGCAGGTGCTGGACGGGCGCTATGGGCCTTATGTGAAATGGGAAAAGGTCAACGCGACCATTCCCAAGGACATCAAGCCCGAAGACGTGACGCAGGAAATGGCCATCGAACTGGTCAACGAACGCGCGGCCAAGAAGGGCACCAAAAAGAAGGCTGCCCCCAAGAAGAAAGCCGCGCCAAAGAAAACCGCAGCCGCTAAAAAGACGACCAAAAAGGCGGAATAGGTAGAAATACCACCACCCCCTTGGTTTCATTGACTTCCCCGTGACGTGGCGGCACAACTCGCCCAACACCATGTCATTGGGGGAGTTTTCCATGAAGAAAATCTATGCCAATGCCTCTGAGGCGCTCGACGGAGTGATCTCGGATGGCATGTTGATCGCGGCGGGCGGGTTTGGCCTGTGCGGTATTCCCGAACTGCTGCTTGAGGCGATCAAAGCCTCGGGCGCGAAGGATCTGACCTTTGCCTCGAACAATGCGGGCGTCGACGATTTCGGTATCGGCATTCTGCTGCAGACACGTCAGGTCAAGAAGATGATCAGCTCGTATGTCGGCGAAAATGCCGAGTTCATGCGTCAGTACCTGAGTGGCGAGTTGGAGCTGGAGTTCAACCCGCAGGGCACACTGGCCGAGCGGATGCGCGCAGGTGGCGCGGGCATTCCCGGCTTCTACACCAAGACAGGCGTAGGCACCGTGATCGCCGAGGGCAAAGAGCATAAAGACTTCAACGGCGAGACATATATCATGGAGGAAGGCATTTTCGCCGATCTCGCCATCGTCAAGGCATGGAAAGCCGACGAAACCGGCAATCTGGTGTTCCGCAAGACAGCGCGTAATTTCAACGTGCCAGCGGCCACCTGCGGCAAAGTCTGTGTGGTCGAAGTCGAAGAGATCGTGCCCACCGGGTCGTTGGACCCCGACAGCATCCACCTGCCCGGCATCTATGTGCACCGCATCATTCAGGGCAGCCACGAAAAGCGCATCGAACAGCGCACCACCCGCAAGAAGGAGGACGCATAATGCCTTGGGATCGTAATCAGATGGCCGCCCGCGCGGCGGACGAGCTGGAAGACGGCATGTATGTGAACCTCGGCATCGGTATCCCGACGCTGGTGGCAAACTATGTGGGTGACAAGGACATTACCCTGCAATCCGAGAACGGGATGCTGGGCATGGGCCCCTTCCCTTTTGAGGGCGAGGAAGACTCCGACCTTATCAATGCAGGTAAGCAGACGATCACCGAACTGTCTCGCACCGCTTATTTCGACAGTGCGACCTCATTCGCCATGATCCGCGGCGGCAAGATCGCAGCGGCCATTCTGGGCGCGATGGAGGTGGACGAGAAAGGCGATCTGGCCAACTGGATGATCCCCGGTAAGCTGGTCAAAGGAATGGGCGGCGCGATGGATCTGGTGGCTGGCGTAGGCCGCGTGATCGTCGTTATGGATCACACCAACAAACACGGCGACTCGAAAGTGCTGAAAGAATGCACCCTGCCCTTGACCGGTCAGGGTGTGGTCGATCGCATCATCACCAATCTGGGCGTGTTGGACGTGGTTGAAGGCGGCCTGCGGATCGTCGAACTGGCCGATGGCGTCAGCGAAGACGAGATGCGCGCTGCGACTGAGGCGACAATCGTCGCCTGAACCAAAGAAGGCCCACCAACCTGCGTGGGCCTTTTTTAGTTTGCCGTCTGGAAAACGCACCCATCCGAGATGAGCTGCGGAGGGGTCAGACACAAAGCCCGCGCGACCTGAAACGCAGCAAGTACTTTGGGCACGTAGTTGCGCGTCTCTTTATAGGGCGGTACGCCGCCATGTTTGCGGACGGCCCCTTCACCTGCATTGTAACCAGCCAACACAAGGATCGGGTCGTTTCCGAACTCTTCCATCAACCAGTTTAAATACTTCACCCCGCCCGAGATGTTCTGACCGGGCTGGAAGCTGTCCTCAACGCCAAACCGCCTTGCCGTTGCTGGCATCAATTGCATCAACCCCTGAGCGCCCGCGTGGCTGACCGCGTCAGCCCGGCCAGCAGACTCAACCGATATCACGGCCAACACCAGCGCGGGCGAAACATTCGTACCAACTGTCGAACGCAGGATATCGACCCCCTGCTGCTGAGCGATGTTCTGCAAAGTCTGCAATCGCGGAGAGGACACGTTGACGGCCGCCAATGCCTGTATCGCTTGATCAAGACGTCCTGCGCCGGCTTGCTCTAGCGCGGGCGACACTTCTTCCCAAAAAGCCGTATAGGATCCAGCGGGTTTGTCGGCCCCGCCCGGCAAACTCGGCGGCGCGACTCGTGTACGTGTAATAATCTCAGATTCCTGCAGGTCCGCACCAGTGCTGGGCGCCGAAGGTCGGGCTGCGTGTTCCTCTGGCGATATCTGCACGGTGATCTTGGGCCGCGACCCAGATTTCGGCGGCTTCACCCTTTTATAGACGCCGCGTGGTTCAATTGTCTGAGCAACAACAGAGCCCGGCCCTGTTAACAGCATTGCCACCGCACCGGCGCAGAGTATTGCGTCCCGCAGATTCATTTTGCCCGCCTCATGAATTTTATCTTTTGACTGATTTGAACCAAGAATCTGCGTTCAAAGCCATAAAAACAACGTGAATTGGGGCATTTTCGCCTCATTTGCCGTAAAATTACATCGGGACAGTGAGGTCGACCTACGTTTTTCTATTTTTTATTTGTTTATTTTCAATGTGTTACTAAAACTCCTGCGAAAAAGTTAAACTTCCGCGAAAAAAAATGTGATTTGGCCCAATTCCTGCCACGCCTGACCGTCAAACATAATGCCATACCGAGACGGTCGAGAGCGGACTGAGAGAGAAAGCTCTGAAAGACGCCAAGGTTTAATTGACTTTTTTGATCCTTTAGGAGGGACGTAACATGATCAAGTTCATCAAGAACTTCCGCAAAGACGAAGACGGCGCAGTAACAGTTGACTGGGTTGTTCTGACCGCAGCCATCGTTGGCCTGGCAGCAGTTGCTTACACCCAGGTTGGCGAAGGCACCAACCAGCTGGCAGACACCGTCGAAGGCGCGCTGTCGGGCACCGCAGTTTCGACTCCGGTAACGACAATCACGCCGGCAAGCTAAGTTTAGTACTTAACGTACTTGAAGGGGGCCACGGTTTAAGAGCGTGGCCCTTTTTTTTTAGACTTTCTTTATATGTTGGGTCTCTCATGATGCACAGAATTGCAAACTTTGCTGCAGACGAAGATGGGGCCGTTACCGTTGATTGGGTGGTTCTAACGGCCGGCTTGGTTGGTTTTGGATCAATCATTTTCCTGAACCTTTCAGATCCGATTCAACACGTTGATTCGGAAACAGGAACTGCGCTTTCTTCGATGGAAGTTCATCAACCTGAATTCAATATCAGCTACTGACTCATCAGTCGGTGACCAAATCCGTGATTTGGCATGGACGAAAAAAAAATCAAAGATTGTCCCCCTTTTCGACACAATTCGTCGATAGCTGTGATTGAGATTAGCTGCGCATGACGGCAGCAAAACCAAAACAGAAAAATACGAGGGTACGCAAATGCGCGCAGTATTTGGACTTGTCCTGATTGTCGGGGTCGCTTTGGCCGGTGGCGCTGTTTATCTGGCGCAAGACTACATCGCACAAACTCAAGCCCAGCTTGAACGAGAGAAAAAAGCCGCGCAAGACGCGATGGCAAATGCCACCAACATCGCCACCGTGGACGTTTTTGTATCGAACCGCCCGTTGAAATACGGAGAGCGCTTGGTTCAAGAGGATGTCCGACTTGTCAAATGGCCTGAAGACGCACTTCCAGAAGGTACCTTCCAGGAACTGGCCACATTGTTTCCCGAAGACGCAAAAGGCGACAGGTATATTCTGAGAGCCATGGAGAAAAATGAGGCTCTGCTGGAAGTCAAGGTCACCAAACCCGGAGAATCTGCTGGACTGACCTCGCGCCTTCAAAAGGGAATGCGGGCCTTTGCTATCAGAGTCGATGTTGCATCAGGAGTATCCGGCTTTTTGCGGCCAGGTGACAATGTCGATGTTTACTGGACAGGTTCAGTTTCAGGGGCCCTTACGGGTGAAGGTGGTGAAATTACGCGTCTGATCCAAACCAACGTCGAACTGATTGCCGTCGACCAAACGGCAGGGTCTGATCTGACGGGCGCAAGCATCGCGCGTACGGTGACCGTGGCCGCAACGCCTGAACAGATTGCGTCTCTGGCGCAGGCACAAAACACCGGGCGGATGTCTCTGGCCTTGGTGGGTGTTCAGGACGAAACGGTCGCCAGCGCGATTGAGGTTGATCAGCGGAAGCTATTGGGAATCAAGGAAGCCGCGCCTGTCGAGGCAAAGGTGGAAGAGCGCAAGTGCTACACTAATATCCGGCGTGGTGCAGAAATTGTTCAGAGTCAAATTCCCTGCACAAACTAACGTTAAATCAGGGCTTTACTGGCACAAGCCGCGCACCCAGCGCGGCTTGTTTCATTTTGGTTGTTGCGAATTGTCCACATAAGGAAAATTCCAGAAACCATTGATTATTGCAATAAATTAGCAATTGACGCAGTGTTATTGCACATAAGGCATTAGCCCTAAAACGAGGCGTGATCGGAGAGGCAGGTCACATGAAAATACATTCTTGGATTAGCGCAACCCTTCTGGGGTTGGCGCTTGTAGTGAGTTCCGTCGGCGATGCCGCCTGGGCTCAAAATCTTCGTGTGGTAAAGAAGGGCACAGCGGAAACGCTGGACGTCCCGATGAACCGCGCAATTGTTGTTGAGAGTGAGGAACCGTTTGCCGAACTCAGCATTGCCAACGCGGGAATCGCTGATATTTCGTCGCTTTCGGACCGTACCATTTATGTATTGGGCAAGGCGCCCGGTCTGACCACTCTGACATTGTTCGACGGTGCTGGCAATTTGCTGGCAAACGTGCGCGTTCGGGTTTCCCCGGATGTATCCGAATTCAAAGAGCGGCTGCGGCAGATCCTGCCGAATGAGCCGATCGAAGTGCGGACCGCAAATGATGGTATTGTACTGTCGGGCACCATCTCTAGCTCAGCTAAACTGGCGCGGGCATTGGAACTGGCCGAGCGCTACGCGCCCGAGCGTGTTTCCAACCTGATGTCAGTCGGCGGCGTCCAGCAAGTTATGCTGAAAGTGCGCTTTGCCGAAATGAGCCGATCAGTGGCAAAAAGCCTGACGGCGTCGCTTGGCTTTGCTGGAAGCGACGTAACCGGGGGCTTCAACACACTAAACTCTGCCGGTGCTTTGGCTAACGCGTTGAATAATAACATTCCTCTGCAACAAACCAACACAGGTGCGATTCTGTTCGGGTTTGGCGCAGGCTCCACACAGGTTCGCTTGTTGCTGGAGGCGCTCGAAGCTAAAGGTTTGGCGCGTAGCCTTGCGGAACCGAACCTGTCCGCGCTGTCGGGTCAGGAAGCAGAATTCCTTGCTGGTGGCGAAGTTCCGATCCCGGTTCCTGCGGATGACGGCAACATCGCGATTGAATACCGCGCATTTGGTGTTCAGATCCTGTTTGTTCCGCGCGTTGTGGACGGCGACTTGATCAACCTGGAAATGGGTACGTCAGTGTCGGCCATCGACAACAGCTCGGACTTCACGATTGCGGGGAACAACGTACCATCCTTCATCACTCGCCGAACCAGAACCACAGTTGAACTGCGGGATGGTGAAAGCTTTGCGATTGCTGGTCTTATTCAGGATGACTTTACTGACCTGAACAACCAGGTTCCGTGGCTCGGAGATGTTCCGGTGTTGGGTGCGTTGTTCCGCAGCGCCGAGTATCAGCGTCAGCAAACCGAGCTTGTTGTGATCGTGACCGCCCATCTGGTTTCGCCCACACGTGGTGAAGCGCTGGCTCTGCCGACGGACCGGGTGAAACCTCCTAGCGAGTTTGATCTGTTCATCAATGGCAAAACCGCGCGTACCGAGCGTGTTGGCTCGGGTGGTGCATCTGAAGTCGCCAAGCAGGACTTTGGTAGCTCATACGGCTACATCCTGGAATGATTAGGAGGATAGGACCAATGCAGAAGTGGATAATAGCACTGGGTCTTTCGGTCGCTGTCGCCGCCTGTACGCGAGAGGCAGGATACGAGATCGACCAAGGTGCTTTCGGAAACGCGACCCTCAATAACCAGCAGGTACTGACAGGTGAACTCACCTATGCTCAGATCCTGGGTCGGAGGTTCGCTGCCGAAGTACCAACACAGATCAACTTTGCGTTTGACAGCGCACAGCTTGACGCAAACGCACAGCGTGTACTGTTACGGCAGGCCGACTGGATCAAACAGTTCCCCGAAGCGCGCTTCCGCGTGTACGGCCACACGGACCGAGTCGGTTCTCAGTCGTATAACCAAAGCCTGGGCCAGCGTCGCGCCAATGCAGCGGTCGCGTTCCTGACACGGCAAGGTATTTCGCGGTCGCGACTAGAAGCTGTTGTTTCCTTTGGTAAAACGCAGCCTCTGATCGACACGCCGAACAGGGATCGCCGCAACCGCCGCACGATTACAGAAGTGTCTGGCTTTGTAGATCGCAAACCTCAGTTGCTTGACGGCAAGTACGCGGAAGTCATCTACCGCGAATACGTTGAGAGCGCCACAACTGAAAGCGCGATTCAAGATGCGGATGCTGCTGAGGCATCTGAACAATAATAACGCGAATTGGGCGACATCGTCGCCCAATTCCCAACAATTGGTTCTTTTGCGCCCCATTCTCGCCTAAGTTCCAAGCCAAATTCTCAACAATTGGGTGTAGTGCGGCAAAAAAAGCCGCAACCGGGCATCAGCTCGCCGAGGCAAACCTGAACGGTTCGTCGCGGTTTGCTGCCCTCTGGACGAGGATTTTGTTAATGACGAACGCCACGACAAACGAAGACAACAACGCCATTCTGGCCTGCACGATCAGTCGTGACGTCCAGAACTTTGATCTGCTGATTGAAGATATGGAAGCGGCACTGGGTGAGCGTTGGGGCGATCTGGGATTCGCAGAAGCTCTTGCGTTTTTCGGCCAACCTGAAGCCGAAAGTTTAGAATTCGTGGCCCTAGCTATTGATGGTGAGGACGAAGATGACCTGACCATGATGGGTGAAATCATCTCTCGCGCGAAGGAAAAGAGGATCAAAGTGGTCCTGATCGCCGAGGACGTGTCTCCTGCAGCGTTGCACCAACTCTTGCGGAAAGGCGCTGACGAATTCGTCCCCTACCCGCTTCCGGAAGGTGAGTTGCAGGAAGCCATTGCGCGTATGAACAAACCTGATCCCGCGGTTGTTACACAGGAAACGGCCGTGTCTCTGCCACAAGGGGCATCAAAGGAAGGTGCCTTGTTTGTGGTTCACGGATTGGCTGGTGGAGTCGGATCTACCACCATGGCCGTGAACCTGGCTTGGGAACTTGCGACCACGTCGGACAAGACTTCTCCCAAGGTATGCCTGATCGACCTGGATCTACAGTTTGGTACGGTCTCGACTTACCTGGATCTACCGCGCCGAGAAACAGTGTTCGAAATGCTGTCTGACACGGCGTCCATGGATGACGACATGTTCTCGCAGGCGCTGCAGTCCTACGAGGACAAGATGGAGGTGCTGACTGCGCCGTCTGACATGGTGCCGTTGGATCTGATCACTCCGGAAGATATCCAGCGTGTTATCGACACCGCGCGCAAGCATTTTGACTATGTGATTGTCGACATGCCGTCGACCTTGGTGCAATGGTCCGAGACCATCCTGCAAGCGGCCCATGTGTATTTTGCAGTCATCGAGCTCGACATGCGTTCGGCACAAAACGCCCTGCGTCTGAAGCGCGCTCTTCAGGCGGAAGAGCTACCGTTCAACAAACTGCGTTTCGCGTTGAACCGAGCTCCGAAGTTTACCGATTTGAACGGGAAAAGCCGCGTCAAGCGGATGGGTGAAAGCCTTGGAATATCCATCGACCTGCAATTGCCGGACGGGGGAAAACCCGTCATGCAAAGCGGTGACCATGGTTTACCGCTGGCAAGTTCAGCCGCCAAAAACCCGCTGCGCCGTGAAATCGCAAAGCTGGCAAAATCGCTCCATAGCCTTGGCAGCAGCGACGCAGAAGCTGCGTAAGACAGGTCCGAAAGGGGAACCGCCGTGTTTTCAAGATACAAAAAACAGCCCGAAGCGCAGCCTGTTCAGGCCGAGGTCAAGGCGGCAACGCCCACCTCTACAGCCCAACAGACACCCACAGCAAACGCGATGATCCGCAAGCCTGTGGCAAAAAAGGCCGCTGAGCCGACAGCATCCGATCGCGAGCGCAAGCGCAAAGAGCGGTTGAGCGAGATCAAGATCGAGTTGCACCGTGAACTACTTGAAAACCTGAACCTTGCTGCACTGGAAAACGCCAACGAATCCGACCTTCGTTCAGAAATCAGTGCCATTGCCAGTGAAGTCCTTGAGACCAAAAACATTGTTCTGAATCGGGACGATCGTTTCCAACTGAACAAAGAGCTTTATGACGAAGTTACCGGTCTTGGCCCGCTTGAGACCTTGCTGCAAGACGACACTGTCAACGATATCCTGGTGAACGGTCCGCAGCAGATTTTTGTGGAACGTGCCGGCAAGCTGGAAATCAGCGACATCACCTTCAAGGACGAAAAGCACCTGATGCGGATCATCGACAAGATCGTATCCGCTGTGGGTCGCCGTGTTGATGAATCCAACCCTTATGTTGACGCCCGCTTGGCCGATGGGTCGCGTTTCAACGCCATGGTGCCGCCGATTGCGGTTGATGGATCGTTGGTGTCCATTCGTAAGTTCAAAAAAGACAAACTGGGCATCGACGACCTGGTCAGTTTTGGTGCGTTCACCGAAGAAATGGCCGCCTATCTTCAGGCTGCCGTGTCGACCCGCCTGAACGTGATCGTCTCGGGCGGTACGGGTTCTGGTAAAACGACCACGCTGAACGCTCTGTCCAGCTTTATCGACGATGCCGAACGCATCCTGACCATCGAGGATACGGCGGAACTTCAGCTGCAGCAAACCCATGTGGGTCGGATGGAAAGCCGCCCACCAAACGTGGAAGGCAAAGGCGAAGTCAGCCCGCGCGACTGTCTGAAGAACGCCCTGCGTATGCGTCCCGACCGCATCATCGTGGGTGAGACGCGTGGCGCCGAGGTGATCGACATGTTGCAGGCCATGAACACTGGCCACGATGGTTCGATGACGACAATTCACGCCAACTCGGCCCGTGATGGCATTTCGCGATTGGAAAACATGATCGCAATGGCTGGTATCGAAATGCCGATCAAGGCGGTCCGCAGCCAGATCTCAAGCGCTGTGAACCTGATTGTACAGGCCAGCCGTCTGCAGGATGGTTCACGCCGAATGACCTCGATCACCGAGATCACAGGCATGGAAGGTGATGTTATCTCAATGCAAGAAATCTTTAGATTTCAGCGTGTTGGCCTTACACCCGACAACAAGATTATAGGCCATTTCACGGCCACCGGTGTGCGCAGCCACTATTCCGAACGCTTCCGGTTGTGGGGCTTTGACCTGCCCGCCGCCATCTATGAACCAACTACGATGTAAGGAGAACCTGAGATGCAACTGCCTATTGAGGCTCTCATATATGTCGTGATCTTCGTCGCCGTTCTGGCTCTGGTCGAAGGTATTTATCTGGTCGCATTCGGAAAATCCATTAGCCTGAACAGCCGTGTAAACCGGCGTTTGGACATGTTGGAAAAAGGCGTCGGTCGAGAACAAGTGCTTGAGCAGCTGCGCAAAGAAATGCAGCAGCATATGCAAACGCAGTCCATCCCGCTTTATTCACTGCTCGCGGATAAGGCGCAGAAGGCCGCGATTGCGTTCTCGCCGCGCCAATTGATCATGATAATGGTGCTGGTTTCTGCTTTCGCCTTTGTCGGGCTTAGTATCGGCACCGCAACTGCAACATTTCTGAGGATAGCAATCTCGATCGCTATCGGTGTTGGTGGCGTTTATGCGTGGGTCAATCACAAAGCCTCGAAGCGCATGGGTTTAATGGAAGAACAGCTGCCTGACGCTGTGGAACTGATGGTGCGTTCATTGCGGGTCGGGAACCCATTTGTCTCGACGATTCAAATCGTTGCCAATGAGGTACAAGACCCGTTGGGAACCGAGTTTGGCATCATCGCGGATGAATGCGCCTATGGTCGCGACGTGGGTGAAGCCCTGAAAGACCTAGCACAGCGGCTGGATATGCAGGACCTTCGCTTTTTGTCTGTTGCCGTCGGTATTCAACAGCAATCCGGTGGTAACCTTGCAGAAATTCTCGCCGGTCTGGCGCAGGTGATCCGCGCACGTTTCCGCCTGTTTCGCAGGGTCAAAGCCATCACTGCCGAGGCCAAATGGTCGGGCAAGTTCCTGTCCGGTTTCCCTGTCTTCTGCCTTGTCTTCATCCTTGTAAAAGACCCCGGCTATTATGACGAGGTGATTGACCATCCGTGGTTCATTCCGGCCTGCTTCTTTGTCGGCATCATGCTTACGTTGAACTTGATCGTCATGCGCATTTTGACAAACATTAAGGTCTGAGGGCAGCACCATGGAAATTTTGACCCAAATCAACACCTTACTGACTGAAAATCTTGGGCAGTTCGGTCCACTTATCGTCGTCGGTGTCCTCGGCCTGATCATGATCCTGGTCGCGGTTCCTTTGATGATGAACCAACCAGAAGATCCGCTGAAAAAGCTGCAGCGTTCGACAGCCGCTCCGAAAAAAACGAAAAAAGGCAAGCAGGATCGCCTTCGCAACGCCGGTCGTAACGAACAGCTTGAAAAGTTTTCTACGTTCCTGGAGCCGCAAAACCAGGAAGAACTGTCAGCGATGCAGCTCAAATTGAGGCAGGCTGGGTATCATTCCAAGGACGCGGTAAGGTTCTTTCATTTCGCCCAGTTTGCTTTGGGAATGATCGGCATTCTGATCGGTGTGATGTTGGTGACGGTCTTGGCCGGCGACAACGAATTTACCGGCCAACAGATGGCGATCCGCATTGGTTTCCCCGCCATCGCCTTGTATTTCCTTCCACGGTATTGGATCACGCGCCGTGTGGCAGAACGCGAAGAAGCCATCGTTGCCGGTTTTCCTGATACCCTTGACCTGATGCTGGTCTGCGTCGAAGCAGGTCAATCACTGGATCAGGCCATCGTGCGGGTGGCCACCGAGATGAAAGCGTCTTATCCAGACATTGCGCAGGAATTCGAAGTTGTCGCCCACGAAATGAAGGCTGGTAAGGACAAGGACACCGTTCTGCGAGATTTCGGAACACGGTGTGGCGTTCAGGATGTCAGTTCGTTTGTGACAGTTATGATCCAATCGGCCACGTTCGGCACATCGATTGCAGAAGCCCTACGTGTTTATGCCGGAGAAATGCGTGACAAACGCGTGATGCGTGCAGAAGAAGCTGCTAACAAGTTGCCAACGAAAATGACACTTGCCACAATGATGCTGACGGTGCCGCCGTTGCTGGTCATTCTGGTTGGACCTTCAGCAAAAGGTATCGCAGAGTTTGCAGGCGGTAATCCAGGGGGCTGATAGCCTTATGAATTCAAAGTTCAGGTGTGTCCGGCCTAGGATTCGCCACGTGATCGGGGCCGCCATGGTATTTGCTATGGTGGCCTCTTGCACAGAAACCCTGCCTGGTGATTTGGATGCTCCGGGCATTGATCCACAAGGCCAAGGTCAGGATCCTTTGGTGGTCGGGAACCGACTGCTGCGGGCCGGCGAGTATGACTTGGCACTGGATTCCTTTGCCCGCGCCGCGCTGAACCAGGGCATGACCGCCGAAATCATGGCTGCCATGGGCACTGCCAACCTGGGATTACGCCAGTTGAAGCCCGCCGAAACTCTGCTGCGTCGCGCCGTTTCCGAGGAACCCGACTGGCCGGTTGCATGGAACAATCTGGGCGTCATTCTGATGGAGAAAGGCGAGTATCCAGAGGCGGCTCAGGTGTTTCGACGGGCTTTTGCGTTAGACAATGGCGAAAGTGACGCAATTCGGGACAATCTGCGCTTAGCACTCGCAAAAATGGAAAATTCTGATAATACTGAGATCGAAGAACAAGAATACACGCTGGAGCAACAAGGCGACGGGCAATTCAAGCTTCGCAAGCTCCGGGAAAACAGGCAAGAGCAGTAAGGGACGCAAAATGCGCCAACAATTCTTGATTCCGGCAGTGCTGACATGTGGGTTGATCCTATCTGCCTGCGCGAAAGAGACCGAAGAAGAAAAAGTCGAAAAGACGTTTCAGGAAGTGAACGTCATCGACGAAACCAACCTGAACGAAGTGTTGCTAACGGCTGCCGATCCAAACGAGGCCGTCACCTATTTTCAGGGTGCTGCAGCCAAAAATCCCGGTCGCATAGACCTGCAAAGAGGGCTGGCGATTTCACTGGCACGGGCAAAGCGCACCACCGAGGCAGCAGCCGCCTGGAAAAAAGTGACCACCATGAAGGGCTCGGCCAGTGTTGATCGGGTCGAATACGCCGACGCACTGGTTCGCGCAGGAAACTGGACCGAGGCGAAAAAAGTACTGGATTCCGTTCCGCCGACTTTCGAGACCTTCAAAAGGTATCGGTTGGAGGCTGTTGTCGCCGACTCAAACCAGGATTGGAAACGGGCGGATCAATTCTATGAAACGGCGATTGGCCTGACCACGCGGCCTGGCGGCGTGATGAACAACTGGGGCTATTCCAAACTGACACGCGGTCAATATGAAGAAGCCGAGCGCTTGTTCGCTGAAGCCATTCGACAGGACAAGTCTCTGTTCACAGCCAAAAATAACCTCGTTCTTGCGCGCGCGGCGCAGGGTAATTACAGCATGCCGGTCGTGCCGCTGACTCAGGTCGAACGGGCCATGCTGTTGAATACTATGGGCATTTCCGCAGTCAAACAGGGCGATGTAACAACCGCCAAGAACCTGTTCCGCGAAGCAATCGCAACGCATCCGCAGCATTTCGAAGAAGCCGTCCGCTCGTTGCGCGCGCTCGAGGAAGCCTAAATTGATGCAAATTCCGGCAGCCGCGGCAGGGTGGTTTTTGCCTTTCGTTCTGCCGATCTGCTTCTATGTCGCGTTCACCGATATGCGCGACATGTTGATCAAGAACCACGCGGTCATTGCCTTGGCCGGAGTATTTGTGTTTGTAGGTCTGATCGTCATTCCGCCATGGACGACCGATTGGTCCGAAGGCTGGATCGGCCCCTTTGCGGTAACGCTTCCGCCCTACCTTTGGCAGTTGCTGCACATTCTTGTCGCTTTAGTAATAGGCATTCTTGCCAACGCCGCCGGGGTCATGGGAGCGGGCGACGCCAAATTTATTGCGGCTGCTTCCGCGTTCGTTTGGGGCGGCGACTATGTGACGATGATGTTCATTCTAATGTCCACAACGCTCGCAGCGTTTGTAACGCACAGGCTGGCCAAAAACACTGCTTTGCGCGCTATCGCACCTAATTGGGAAAGTTGGTCCCGCGACAAACAGTTTCCCATGGGATTTGCACTTGGCGGCAGCCTCGCCATCTACCTGATCCTTGGGACTGTTTACGGCTCGTAAACTATCATTACTCCGCCTTGTCCCTGCCTTGGTGATGCCACAAAGCGGGACCAGATTTTTCGCAAGCGGCCCGAATGGGCCAATGGCGTGAATACTGGATGGATGAGCACCCCTCATGAATATGCAGACGACCTCGGTAATGGCCCCCCCTGCCCCCAAAGGCTTGGGCGAAATGCAATTGCCCATCGTGATGATGCGGGACATTTTGTTGAAAACCATTTTTCGCAAGAACGTTGATACGGTCTCGGAAGTGGCGGAAGCGATCTGCCTGCCGGGCTCGGTGACTCAAGAACTGATCGATATCTCGCGCGAACAGAAACTGATCGAGGCGACAGGTACTCTGAACGCCAACAGCGGTAACGAGATGGGCTATCAGCTGACAGATGCAGGTAAAGCCCGAGCATTGGACGCGCTCAGCCAGTCGGAATATTTCGGTGCCATGCCAGTTCCACTGGATGTCTACCGCGAACAGGTCAAACGCCAATCCATCCGAAACATTCAGGTCACCCGCGACCAGCTAACCGGGGCAATGGGGCATCTGGTTCTGCCCGACAGTCTTTTGGATCACCTTGGTCCCGCAGTTAGCGCAGGCCGTTCGATCCTGATGTATGGTCCTCCGGGCAACGGTAAGTCGTCCATCTCAAACGGTATTCGTGACGCGCTTGGCGACAATGTCTATGTCCCGCGCGCAATTGAGTATGCCGGTCAGGTGATCACTGTTTATGATCCGATCGTTCACACAGCCATCGAGCAAGAGGCCGACGACCCCAACAGCATTCGCCGCCGCAAACGGTTCGATTCACGCTATGTGCAATGCGAACGCCCGACCGTTGTGACCGGGGGTGAACTGTCGCTCAGCATGCTGGACTTGGTCTACAACCCCACTGCGCGCACCTATCAGGCCCCACTGCAGCTGAAATCGACCGGCGGCATCTTTATCGTGGACGACCTTGGGCGCCAGGCCGAACCCCCTCAGGCCCTGATCAACCGCTGGATCGTTCCGCTGGAAGAGAGCAAGGATATCCTTGGCCTACAATCGGGTGAAAAGTTCGAGGTTCCGTTCGATACGCTGGTCATCTTCTCGACCAACTTCCACCCGAATGAGATTTTCGACCAAGCGGCCCTGCGCCGGATTTTCTTCAAGATCAAGATCGACGGGCCGAACCAGGAAAACTTCCTGAAGATCTTTGCAATGGTGGCGCGCAAACGCGGGATGCCGCTTGATGAGGCCGCGCTGGTGCATCTGCTGAAGGTCAAATACCCGACCATCAACAATATCTATGCGAACTACCAGCCGATCTTCCTGATCGACCAGATGATCTCGATCTGTGAATTCGAGGGCATCCCCTATCAAATGAGCCCCGACCTGATCGACCGCGCCTGGGCCAACATGTTCGTGCGCGAAGAAAAGATCGTTCACTAGGCCACTGTCATTTCGATGCCGGGCAGGTAGTCTGCGCCCATGACGCAGATTCCCGCCCGGATCACCGACTGGTTCACCGCCAAAGGTTGGTCGATCCACCCTCATCAGCGACAAATGTTCGACCGGGCTGCCGATCCGGCGACGCTGCTGATTGCGCCGACGGGTGGGGGTAAGACCATGGCCGGATTTCTGCCGTCTCTGGCGCAGCTGGCCGAAGGCGCGCATAGCGGCCTGCACACGATTTATGTTTCGCCCCTAAAAGCGCTGGCCGCCGATATCCGCCGCAACCTGCGCGGCCCTGCTGACGAAATGGGCCTGCCCATCCGGATCGAGGATCGCACTGGCGACACCTCGGCCACGCAGAAAAAACGGCAGCGGGTGGACCCGCCGCATATCCTGCTGACGACGCCGGAAAGCCTGGCCCTGTTGACCTCGTATGAAGACGCGCCACGCATGTTTGCAGGGGTGCAGCGGGTGATCATTGACGAAATTCACGCGCTGGCCGAAAGCAAGCGTGGCGATCAGTTGGTGCTGGCGCTTGCGCGTTTGCAATCCTTGTGCCCTGATCTGCGCCGGGTGGGTCTGTCGGCCACGGTCGAAGACCCGCAGGCCATCGCGCGCTTTCTGGCACGCCATCCCGACCTCTGCCAGATCGTGCAGGCTGATCCCGGCCCCGACCCCGACATTCGGATGCTGGAAACGCAGGAGCTGCCCCCTTGGGCCGGGGGCGGTGCCGCCTATGCCATCCCTGCCGTTCTGGAGCAGATCAAACAGCACAAGACTACGCTTATTTTTCACAACACCCGTGCGCAAGCCGAGATATTCTTTCACAATCTCTGGCTGGCCAATGACGATGCGTTGCCCATCGGTATCCATCACGGCAGCCTTGACCGGCAACAACGCGAGCGGGTCGAGGCCGCCATGGTGCGCGGCGATCTGAGCGCCATCGTCTGCACCGGCAGCCTTGATCTGGGCATCGATTGGGGCGACGTGGACCTTGTGATCCAGATCGGCGCACCCAAGAACGTCAAACGGCTGGTCCAGCGGATCGGGCGGGCCAATCACCGATACAACGCGCCCTCCAAGGCCCTGCTGGTGCCGGCCAACCGGTTCGAGGTGGTAGAATGCGTCGCAGCGCTTGAGGCCGCCCGCGCGCATGATCTGGACGGAGAGCCGCGCGGCGCTGGCCCCCGTGACGTACTGTGTCAGCACATCCTGATCGCAGCAGCGGCGGGGCCGTTCGATGCGGATGCGCTCTATTCGGAAATGACCGCAGCCGGGCCTTTCGCCGACCTTACACGCGCGCAATTCGATGATTGTCTGGAGTTTTGCGCAACCGGCGGCTACGCCCTGCGCGCCTATGACCGCTGGCAGCGGCTGCAACAACGCCCTGACGGTCTATGGCAACTGCGTGACCCCCGTGCCGCGCAGCGTATCCGCATGAACCTTGGCACCATTCAGGACACCGATACGCTGAAAGTGCGCCTGAAACGCAGCCGGGGCGGCAAACCTCTGGGCGAGGTCGAAGAGGCCTTTGCCGCCTCGCTCACCCCCGGCGACACCTTCCTGATCGGCGGTCAGATCGTGCGCTATGAGGGGCTGCGCGAGATGACGGTCGAGGTCAGCCGCCGCGCAGACAAAAAGCCTAAGATCGCCACCTTCTCGGGCACCAAATTTGCCACCTCAACCCAGTTGAGCGATCGTATTCTGCGCATGTTCGCGCAACCCAATTGGCCGCAACTGCCCGCGCATACGGCCGAATGGCTGACGCTCCAGCGGCAGGTCTCGCGCCTGCCCCGCCGTGACAGGCTACTGATCGAGAGCTTTCCCGATAATGGGCGCGAACATCTGTGCGTCTACGGTTTTGCGGGTCGCAACGCGCAGCAAACACTGGGCTTGTTGCTAACGAAACGAATGGAAGAAACCGGCCTTGCCCCTTTGGGCTTTGTCGCGACCGACTACGCAACGTTGATTTGGGGGTTGGATGCCGTAACGGACCCCCGCCCACTGTTTCAACTAGAGGCACTGCGCAATGGGCTTGAAACTTGGTTGGCCGGGAACGCCGTTATGAAGCGGACCTTCCGGGCCTCGGCCACCATTGCCGGGCTAATCGAGCGCAACACAGGCGGACAACGCAAAAACGGTCGTCAGGCAACGTTTTCTTCAGATATTTTGTACGACACATTGCTGAAATACGACCCCGATCACCTGCTGATGCAAATTACCCGTGAAGAAGCCATGCGGGGTCTGGTCGACTTCGGACGGATCGAAGCCATGATAGCGCGTATCGGCGACCAAATTGACTTGAAACGGCTGAACCGGGTGTCGCCCCTTGCGGCACCGCTGTTTCTTGAGGTTGGAAAGGTTCCAGTCAAAGGATCAGCCGAAGAGCGCCTGCTGGCCGAAGAGAGCGCGCGTTTGCTGCAAGAGGCGGGCTTGGAATCACTTGCCTCGGGCGCGTAAACAAGCAAAGAACGTACCATGAACGAATTGTCGTTTTCCTTCGCCGGTCATGACCTGCGCGCACTTGGAACCGGGGCTTTGTGGTGGCCGGAAGAAAGCCTTCTATGCGTGTCGGATTTGCATCTGGGAAAGGCAGAACGCATCGCACGGCGAGGAGGCGCTTCACTACCGCCCTACGACACGCTGGACACGCTGGTACGGTTAGCAAACGATGTAGAATACACCAAAGCAACCACAGTGATTTGCCTTGGTGACAGCTTTGACGACCTAGATGCGGCCTCGGCTCTTGGAAATCGGGAAAAACTGCAAATCGCGGCGTTGCAAGCCGGTCGGTCCTGGATTTGGATCGAAGGCAACCATGACCCCGGCCCGGTCGAATTGGGTGGCACCCATCTGGCTGAGCACAAGCTGCGATCGCTTGTGTTCCGGCACATAGCCCTACCGGACGGTCAAGCAGAGGTTTCAGGTCACTACCATCCCAAGGCACGGTTCCGGCTGCGCGGACGAACAATCACGCGTGCTGCGTTTCTGGTCGACGAAATGCGCCTACTGTTGCCCGCGTATGGTACATACACCGGCGGTCTATATAGCTCTGACGAAGCGCTAAAAGGACTAATGAGCGACCGCGCCATGGCGATTCTAACGGGCCAATCCCCGCAGATGATCCCGATGCCTCGCTGAGGCGTTTAGATCACGCCGTCTTTTTCAAGTATGGGTTTGTACTTGCGACTGACTGGGACCAGTTCGCCATTTGTCAGGCGTAGAAACGTTTTTCCGTGACTCTTTTCAATCCCGGTCACAGCAGCGTCGACCACCCAGTGCGAGCGGTGGGTGCAATGCCCACGCTCGGGCTCCATCTCGGCAATGGCATCGGTAAACCTTGATCGGATGGTGAAAAGTCCCTCGGTGGTGACGACGTCAACGGAATGATCCCGGACCGCCAAACGCAGAACCTGCCCCGTGAACTCTTGCGGCAATCGTCTGTAAAGTCGTGGCGCAAAGCGGTTGATGTCATGATCCGTAGGAGACTGAACCGGAGCCCGCCGGATGATCAACAACCCGGTCGTAAACAAAGCTCCGTAAGATACCACTGACAGAACGTCTGGTGCCTGCTGCCCACCAGCCGAGAAGACAAGCAAGGTCATCAACCACAGCGAAGGAACGAACAGCGCAAAAGCAACAAACGTAAAAGCAAGATCCCACCCCGTGAAAGAGGTTTCAGCGAACCATTTCTTCAGCAGTTGTCGCGCCGCCCATGTCACCCCCAAAGCCAAGGCTGTGACCCCGGTCCAAAATATCAGGCGCAAGGAAAAGCTCAGATCCATATTCTGGAACGGTTGAAATGCAATGGCCATTAAGGGCAGGAAAATCGCACCGGCAACCACCCGGCGCATCGTAAACTCGGCAACCAATGAGCTTAGTTTATTCGGCATGACAGCTCAGATACTCTCTCCTGTTTCCAGTCGAGCATGACACTGAAACGTCTAACTCGCTGAGATCATAGGTTTATCATCGTTCTCGCCATATTCAAACCCTGCCAGATTAAGTTTCGTTGATTGTTCCGTGAAACAATCGGGCCGGTAAGTGTTTCCACTCCCGGCCCGTCGTATTCTTTGGTTTGCGCGGATCGTACGTGCTAGACGGTCAGCCCTTCAGGTTCCGGTAGGCTGTTTGCACGGCAGCAGGCGGTCAGGGTGTTGGCCAGCAGGCAGGCGATAGTCATCGGACCGACACCGCCCGGAACCGGGGTGATTGCCCCTGCGCGCTCGGCCGCGCTGGCATAGTCCACGTCACCGACCAGCTTGTTCTTGCCGTCACGCTCGATCCGGTTGATGCCTACGTCGATTACCGTTGCGCCTTCTTTGATCCAGTCGCCCGGCACCATTTCGGGGCGGCCAACGGCGGCGACGACGATGTCGGCCCGGCGCACAACGTCTGGCAAGTCCTTGGTGCGCGAATGCGCGATGGTCACGGTACAGCTGTCACCCAGCAGCAGCTGCGCCATCGGCTTGCCCACGATATTCGAACGGCCAATAACCACCGCGTCCATCCCCGACAGCGACCCGTGGTAGTCACGCAGCATCATCAGGCAGCCCAGCGGGGTGCAGGGCACCATCGACTTTTGACCGGTGCCTAGCAAACCCACGTTCGAGATATGGAAGCCGTCCACATCCTTGGCCGGGTCGATCGAGTTGATCACAAGGTCTTCATTCAGGTGCTTGGGCAGCGGCAGCTGGACCAGAATACCGTGTACGGCCGGGTCGTTGTTCAGCTTGTCGATCAGCGCCAGCAGATCTTCTTCCGAGGTCTCGACATCCAGCTTATGCTCGTACGAGTTCATGCCGACCTCGACGGTCTGTTTGCCTTTCGAGCGGACATAGACCTGGCTGGCCGGGTCTTCACCAACCAGAACTACGGCTAGACCGGGCGTGATGCCACTTTGCTCTTTCAGCTTCGCAACCTGATCCGCCACCTGCGCGCGCACTTTCGCCGCAAAAGCTTTACCGTCGATAACCTCGGCTACCATCCTGTCATCCCTTCTATCAAAAACGGATCAGGCGCCTGAAACACCCGATCAGTCGGTGCCGAGCACACGTTCCTCGCGTGCGATCGACCAATCAATCAATATGCGCCACAGCCGTTCGGCCAGGTCCGGGTCCATACCCAGATCGTCCGAACTTGCGCGCACGCGCTGCACCACTTCCTCGACACGGTCCGGGATGCGGGCGGGCAGCCCCTCGGCAGGTTTCAACTGCGAGGCGCGGTCGATATATCCCGCACGCATCACCAACATCTCGATCAGTTGGCGGTCCAGCTTGTCGATCTGAACCCGCAGTTCCTGCATTGAATGACAGTCCTGCGGAGGTGTCAGAGTGGGCATGTTCGTCTCCTCATGGCCCGGGGATACCCCCGGACCACGAGATGTCTTATTTGCGGGCTTAGAACAAGCCCTCGATCTCGCCTGCGTCGTTAAGGCAGATGCTTTCCGCGGCCGGTTTGCGCGGCAGGCCAGGCATGGTCATGATCTCGCCGCAGACAACCACGATGAAGCCGGCACCTGCGGACAGGCGGACCTCACGCACCGGGACTGAGTGGCCGGTGGGCGCACCGCGCAGGGTCGGATCGGTCGAGAACGAGTACTGGGTTTTCGCCATGCAGACCGGCAGGTTGCCATAGCCCGCGTCTTCCCACTCGCGCAGCTGGTTGCGGATCTTGTTGTCGGCCAGAACTTCATCGGCGCGGTAGATGCGCTTGGCGATGGTTTCAACCTTCTCGAACAGCGGCATGTCATCGGGGTAGATCGGCGCGAAGTTAGCAGTGCCACCTTCGACGATTTCCACGACTTTTTCGGCCAGCGGTGCCGAGCCTTCCGAGCCCAGTTCCCAGTGGCGTGACAGAACCGCTTCGACTCCGTGATCGGCGCAGTATTTCTTGACCGCATCAACTTCGGCATCGGTGTCGGTGACAAAGTGGTTAATCGCGACGACAACAGGTACACCGAAGGATTTCACGTTCTCAATGTGGCGACCCAGGTTGGCGCAGCCGGACTGAACCGCATCGACGTTTTCTGCGCCCAAGTCAGCCTTGGCGACGCCGCCGTTCATCTTCATCGCGCGTACGGTGGCAACCAGCACCACTGCAGACGGGGCTATTCCCGCCTTGCGGCACTTGATGTTCATGAACTTCTCGGCACCCAGGTCGGCCCCAAAACCTGCTTCGGTGACGACATAGTCAGCCACCTTCAGCGCGGTCTTGGTCGCGATGACCGAGTTACAGCCGTGCGCGATGTTCGCGAAGGGGCCGCCATGGACGAAGGCCGGGTTGTTTTCCAGTGTCTGCACCAGGTTCGGCTGCATCGCGTCTTTCAGCAGAACGGTCATTGCGCCTTCGGCTTTGATGTCGCGGCAATAGACCGGGGACTTGTCGCGGCGGTAGGCGACGATGATGTCACCCAGACGCTTTTCCAGGTCTTTCAGGTCGTTTGCCAGGCAGAGGATCGCCATAACTTCGGACGCAACGGTGATGTCAAAGCCTGCTTCACGCGGGAAGCCGTTCGACACGCCACCCAGCGAGGCAGTGATCTGACGCAGCGCGCGGTCGTTCATGTCGACCACACGACGCCATGCAACGCGACGAATGTCGATGTCGCACTCGTTACCCCAATAGATGTGGTTGTCGATCATCGCCGACAGCAGCGAGTGGGCCGAGGTGATGGCATGGAAGTCACCGGTGAAGTGCAGGTTCATCTCTTCCATCGGAACAACCTGTGCGTAACCGCCACCCGCAGCGCCGCCCTTCATGCCGAAGTTCGGGCCCAGCGAGGCTTCGCGGATACAGATCATCGCGTTCTTGCCAATGCGGTTCAGACCGTCGCCCAGGCCAACGGTGGTGGTGGTCTTGCCTTCACCCGCAGGGGTCGGGTTGATCGCGGTGACAAGGATCAGCTTGCCGTCTTCGCGGTCTTGAACCGAGTTGATGAAGTCCTGGCTGACCTTCGCCTTGTCGTGGCCATAGGGCAGCAGATCGGCGGATTCGATGCCGATCTTGGCACCGATTTCCTGAATCGGCTTCTTATTCGCTTCGCGGGCGATTTCGATGTCGGATTTATAGCTCATTGGGCAGGGTCCCTGATTGAATGCCGTGCAAAACCGACGCAGGGCGTCGGCGCTGGTCAACCCATACCGTCGTGTACCGTGGCGATAGATGTGGATTCCGACATAATCATGTCTTGAAACGGCGTAGCGTCACTTACAGGGTGGCGTCACGTAACTTTGATCGTTTCGCATCGGAAAGCCTGTGTCTTAAGGTGCCCAAGCGCGCTGATCGGGAACAAACAACGTCAGGGAATCACCCAAGCTCAGAACACCGGGGCGTTCGACCCAAGCCGTCACACCGCGCCGTCCCTGCGCGGCAGGCTTGAAAGCGGCACCGTGACCCGGCAGATCGGCTTCGACCTCGCGTCCCGGTATCACACAGGGTCGGTTCTCCATGTCGATCGTGATCGTTACTCCATCCGGGCCTTGCAGGCGCGATGACGGAGGCACATGGGTGAAATCAGGGATGCCCTTCAACAGGATACTGACCCCAAGATAGGACGGATTAAGCGTGTCCAACCCCATCTCGGCCGCAGTTTCCTGCATTTCCTCTTGGGACAACACCGAGAGCTGCCGTACATTTCGGATTTCCGTGCCCTTCGGATAGATGTTTGTCATGCGCACACAGGACGCGCGGTTTTCCCCCTCGTGTCGCTCTCCTGCGACCCCCGCGAACCCAAGAGACAATGAGGCCGCGGCCTCGGCCCTGATGGAGGCCCCAGCCGGCACCTGACCAAGCCAGACAACTTCGGCCGTGAATTCTGTTTTGCGTAAGACCGGCATCGTCTCTCTCTCCTTCGCTCTGTTCCAGCCGCCACTAGAATGCAGGCACACGGGAAAGAAAAGAAAAACCCGGGTCTTAGCCCGGGTTTTTGAACTATGCCGTCGGTTCCGGCTCCATCCCGCCATCGGGTGGGGATTTTTTGACCTTCGTCTTTGGGATAGCCGTCACGCTGGGTGCGCTGCCTTCGTCCGGCTTGTCACTTTCGTCATCATCTTCGGTTGGCTTGTCACCGTTCATGACGCGCTTGATCTCATCGCCGGTCAGGGTCTCATACTCCAGCAGACCTTGGGCCAGACGCTCCCATTCCTCGTTCTTGTCGGTCAGGATTTGGTGAGCGCGCTCATAACCCTGTTGGATCAGGCGCTTAACCTCTTCCTCGATCAGCTCTTTGGTATGAGCCGAGACCGAGAACCCGGCGGTGTTGCCCGAGTACCCCTCATGCGCTTCGGCATAGTCGATATTGCCGACCTTGTCCGACATGCCCCAGCGCATCACCATCGCGCGCGCCAGCTGGCTGGCCTGCATTATGTCCCCGGCGGGGCCGTTCGAGACATGATCCTCACCGTATTTGATGACCTCGGCGGCCTTACCGGCCATGGTCATGGCCAGCTTTTGTTCGCACTCATCGCGGTGATAATTCAGGCGATCCATTTCCGGCAGCGACACAACCATACCCAGCGCACCACCGCGCGGAATGATCGTCGCCTTATAGACCGGATCGCAGAGCGGCAGCTCCAGACCAACCACAGCGTGACCGGATTCGTGATAGGCCGTCTTTTCCTTCTGGTCCTGCGTCAGCACCATGCTGCGACGCTCGGCGCCCATCATCACCTTGTCCTTGGCGTTCTCGAAGTCTTCCATGGTGACAAAGCGGCGGCCCACACGCGCGGCCATCAACGCGGCCTCGTTCACGAGGTTCGCCAGATCAGCACCCGAAAAGCCCGGCGTCCCGCGCGCGATAATGCGCAGATCGACATCGGGGCCCAAGGGGGTCTTGCGCGCGTGAACGCCCAAGATCTTCTCCCGGCCTTTGATGTCCGGGTTGCCGACGGTCACGTTGCGGTCAAATCGGCCCGGACGCAGCAGCGCGGGGTCCAGCACATCCTTGCGGTTGGTGGCCGCCAGAATGATCACGCCCTCATTTGCCTCAAACCCGTCCATCTCGACCAGCAACTGGTTGAGCGTTTGTTCACGCTCGTCATTGCCGCCGCCGTAACCGGCACCACGATGGCGGCCCACGGCGTCAATCTCGTCGATAAACACGATACAAGGTGCGTTTTTCTTGGCCTGCTCGAACATGTCGCGCACACGGGACGCACCAACACCCACGAACATCTCAACGAAATCCGAACCCGAGATGGTGAAGAACGGCACACCCGCCTCACCCGCAATCGCGCGGGCCAGAAGGGTCTTACCGGTGCCCGGAGGGCCAACCAGCAGTGCGCCTTTGGGGATCTTGCCGCCCAGACGGCTGAACTTCTGCGGGTTGCGCAGGAATTCAACGATCTCTTCCAGCTCTTCCTTGGCCTCGTCGATACCGGCCACGTCGTCAAAGGTCACGCGGCCATGCTTTTCGGTCAGCATCTTGGCCTTGGACTTGCCAAAGCCCATCGCGCCGCCTTTGCCGCCGCCTTGCATCCGGTTCATGAAATAGACCCAGACGCCGATCAACAGCAGGAACGGCAGCAGAGTGATCAGGAAGGACTGGAAACCAGACTGCTGCTGTTTGACCGCCTGCATAGGGATGTTTTCATCAATCAGCAGTTTTGTGACTTCGGCGTCAGCTGGCTTGATGGTCACATAATTTGCGCCGCTTTGCGTGGTATAGCGAATCTGTTCACCATCCAGCGTAACGTTTTTGACTTCACCGCTCTGCGCGGCGGCCACGAAATCGGAATAGGTTCTTTCATTGCTCTGAAGCGTTCCACCCGGTCCGCTGAACAAATTGAACAGTGCAAGGATCAGCAAAAACAGAACGACCCAGAAGGCGATGTTACGAGCGTTGCCCAAGGAAAATCTCCCAAAAGATTTCGGCGGATGCGTGTCCGCCGGGTTGCTTCTTAAAATAGAGAGGATTCAAGCAGGTTCAATGCGATAAAAACGAAGAGTGAAAGTCGGGCCATTTCGACACTATTTCTGCGCGCCATCCGTTGCCAAAACCGGCCAATGGGGCCGAAATTAACACATCTTTGTGCCAAATCGCGGGCGAGGCGACTAAAGCCGCACGTGGTTTTCCAAGATCACGCCAACCTGAAACCTGCGCGATACCCTCTTCACCAAGTGGTTTTACTTGCAAATCGCTTCCGGAGGGGCCGGACAGAATCCAGCGTTTATCCCAAGTCTGGTCCGGATCGCATGTTTCATCCGAAATCGCGTTTAGCTCTCGACAAATCCATGTTTTCTGCGCTTTTGTAACAAGTTCACAGCCCCCTAATGTTGCCCCGTTTCCCTGTTTGATCACATGAAGGGCAAAATTTACCGCTGATTGGCGCGGCGGGTAGTCACCGCCCGCAATCCATCGGATGCAGCCAACCAACAAACGACGCTGAATCTCTTGGGGCAGAGCATCAAAGCCCTCGCGATCCAAACAGACATCACCGGACACCGGAACCAACACCTTGGCAGCGGATTCCTGCGTAAAGTGATCCAAGGCATCACGGGCTTGTGCAAGATTATCAGAAACCCGTGCCAGAGACTCAACCGTTATGCCGATTTCACCAAGTCCGACCAACCCATCACGGGCTTTGACACGATCAAACCGGCGATCCTGATTCGAAGGGTCTTCGACCCACTCGACACCGATCTCGGTCAGGTATTCCCGCAGGGTTTGTCGGGTGATCTTCAGCATCGGACGCAACAGGACGAACCCGTCACGATCGCGAACAGTCGACATACCAGACAGACCGGTCACACCTGCCGCGCGACCCAAACGCATCAGAAAGGTCTCGGCCTGATCATCCGCAGTATGACCCAAAGCAACCGCACCGATCTGGTTTCGCCGCGCCCAGTCCGCCAGCAAATCGTACCGTGCGCGACGCGCCTGATCCTGAAGGTTTCCCGAGTTTTTCCAACCGTGCCACTCCAGAATGTCATGCGACAAACCCATAGACTGTGCGTGGTTCGAAACCCACAGCGCCTCGGTCGCCGCTTCCGCGCGCAGATGATGGTTTACCGTCGCCGCACGCAGTTCAATACCTTCGTCATGAGCGAGATCATTCATCAGATGCAACAAGGCGACCGAGTCGCCTCCGCCCGATACGGCAACACCTAATCGAGAAGGTAACCGGTCAGGCAACCCTGCACGAATCTCGGATCGTAACCTGTCGGCAAGTGCGCTCAAGGACAGCCCAGCGAGGTCATTTCCTGCGTTGCGCTAGTCGCTGCAGGAGAGGCGGGAAACCGCACGCCAACTTCCCCAAGCGTAATGCACGCCTGATCCTGCTGCCCAAGACGCCCAAGTGCCGAGCCCAACTCAAATAACGCTTCGGGTGCAAATGCGCCCTCGGAGTCGCCGGTAAAGCTGGCCAGGAAAGCACGCGCAGCTTCACGCGTGTCGCCCAGGCCCTCAAGCGCGTGCCCGCGCTTCAGATTGGCTTCAGGCGCCAGCGGGCTGCCCGGGTAAGAGACGTCAAAATTGGCAAACTGGTCGGCCGCTGCTTGGAAATTACCTTCAGCCAATGCTTGCGCCGCAGCATCAAAATCCGCCCGTTCGCCAATTGCCAGCTCTCCCTGATCAATCGTGGCCGGTGCGCTGGGCGAGGTCGGGGCCGCGGCAGCAATCTCGGTTTCACCACCCAAGGTCGAGGTCTCTCCTAGCGCGCTCAGGTCACCACCTTCCAGTTCGACCAGACGGAACTCCAGATCGCCGATGCGGTTGGTGCCGTCGGTAACGATATTCTGCACCCGCTGGTTCAACTGCTCGGTCTGGCGGGTCAGACGCTGAAGCTCAGCCTCAATCGCTCCAACACGTTCAAGAATCGAACTGCCGGACAGGTTCGGTGCCGGAGTGCCCGTTGTCGAAAACTCGCGCTTCAGACGCTGGATTTCCACATGCAGCACAGTCAGTTCCTGCCGGATATCCGCCAGAGTCTGCTGATCTTGCGCTTGCGCCATGCTGGCAGTGGTCAGAACCGCCGCCAGAACCCATCCTGCAACTTTCATCGCCTTACCCCAGTGTTGACCCGGTAAGCACCGTCACCGCACGGCGGTTCTTGGAATAGCATTCCTCGGTGCTGCAAATCTCGATCGGGCGTTCCTTGCCATAGCTGACAGTGGTCAAACGGTTGCCCGCCACCCCGCGCGAGATCAGGTATTCGCGAGCTTCATTGGCCCGACGTGCGCCCAGTGCAAGGTTGTATTCGCGGGTACCCTGTTCGTCTGCGTGGCCCTCGATGGTTGCCACGAAATCCGGGTTAGCCAGAAGCCAGTCCGCCTGACCTTGCAGGACGGTCTGCGCCTGCGGCGACAGGTTCGAATCATTGACCGAAAACAGCACACGGTCGCCGACGGTCTGCTGGAAATAAGCCGGTGAGCGCGGATCGCTGGGTGACCCAGCCGCCAATCCACCACCATTCGCGCCATTGCCAAAGCCCCCGCCCAAATCGGATGGATCGTTGCTAGTACAGGCAGCCAGAATGCCAAGTGCGCCCACTGCTACCACTTTGCCCAATACGTTCATTTCAAGTGCCTCGTTGTTTTATCTGTTTATTGCCGCCTGTGTATCACAGCGCGGGTTTCTTGTGAACTTTTCCGACCGCCCCCGCGATCAATTCTGCAAAGGCCCCCAGGACGGATCGCTGCCGCCGTCCGGCGTGCGCACCGGGCGCAGGTTCCGGCCCGAAATATCCACCGAATACAAAGTCGCCCGACCGCTTGCACCTTGGGTTTCTCGGGTGAACATGATCACCCGACCATTTGGCGACCAGGTTGGCCCTTCATCCAGGAAGGACGAGGTCAACAGGCGTTCCTCATCCCCGTTCGTCCGCATCACGCCGATATGGAACCGGCCTTTGTTCTGCTTGGTGAACGCGATCAGATCGCCGCGCGGAGACCAGACCGGCGTGCCATAGCGGCCTGCACCAAAGCTGATCCGCGTCGCCTCTCCGCCATTTGCGGGCATGATATACAGTTGCGGCGTGCCCGACCGGTCGCTTTCGAATACAATCTGCGATCCATCCGGCGAATAGCTGGGCGCGGTTTCGATCGCAGGTGTGTTGGTCAGACGAGTGCTTTGCCCCGAGGCCAGATCCATTTTCCAAAGATCCGTATTGCCGCCCTGTATCAGCGAATAGACAATCGAGCGCCCATCCGGCGAAAAGCGGGGCGAAAAGCTCATGGTGCCGCCGGGCGTGTTCAACTCGCTGCGTCGCACGCGGTCGACATCCAGCACATAAATGCGGGGCTGGCCCGTCTCATAGCTGGTATAGAGCAACCGATCCCCCGTCGGAGAAAAGCGCGGGGCCAGCACGATGGCGGCACTGTCGGTCAGGTACTGCACGTTTGCACCATCGTAGTCCATAATCGCCAGACGTTTCAGGCGTTGATCCTTGGGACCGCTTTCCGACACGAAGGCCACGCGGCTGTCAAAGTAACCGCCCTCGCCCGTCACGCGGCTATAGACCTGATCAGCAACCTTATGCGCCATGCGACGCCATCCATCCGTGGTGCCTGCGAATTGCAACCCGTTGCCAAGCTCCTGCCCGGAAAACACATCCCATACCCGGAAGCGGACCGTTAGCCGGTTGCCCGAGACATTCACTGCCCCAGTCACAAGCGCCTCGGCATTGATCGCCTTCCAGTCGGCAAATTGCAGCGGAGCTTCAAAGCTGCTGACCCGGCTGATAAACGCTTCAGACGAGATTTCGCGAAACAGCCCGGTGCCGGTGAGATCCGCTGCGACAACCCGCGTGATATCCTGCGCGTATTGAGCCGCAGCGGGACCGTCGGGCACGAAACTGGGCACTGCGAAGGGCAAGGGCTCAATGATCCCCTGATCCAGTTCCAAGCGCAGCGGTCCGTTCTGGGCATAAACCGGCGCTGTCAAAAGCATCAGGCCAAGCAACAGGCTGGTCAGAAATCTCATCATTTGATCCGCATCCTCTCGGGATTGAATGTAATCTCAATATCCTGCCAATGTTCATACTTGTCAGCAGGCAGGTCATATCCTCTGGCTCCACAGCGCAAGATTGCACGCCGGGCGGCTTCGTAGGCCTGTCTTGAAGCGCCGGAAGATCCGCCGGAACTCTCGATCAGGCGCAAGCTGCCGCCCACCACATTGCCATCCGGCGTGAGTGAAAACCCTACGACGACCACAGTCTGCAACGCGTCGGTCGATAGCGACCCTACATTCCAACACTTGGACACTGCCAAACGCATCGCATCTTTCTCACCGCTGGTCAGTGGCGGGCCCGAGGGTTCGTTGCCCTGCCCCAACGCTTCAGCCAACGCATCCTCGATGGCGCTTTCATCCGCAGGCTGAGGTGCAGGCGTCTCGGGCTCGGCTTCAGGCGCTTCCGCCACCTCGGGCTGCGCCGGAGGGGTTGGACGGTTTGGTCGAACCTGCGGACGCGGAGAACTGCGCGGGGCGTATTCCTTGGCTTCCTCGGCCTCGGTCACGATTTCATCTGTCGCCTCTTTGGGGGCGGTTTGATCCTGCTGTTCCTGTTGAACCTCGGCGCCTTCATCCAAAGACACAGCGGGTGTTTCGATATCATCCGGTGCGGCCTCGGGCGGAGGCGGCGCGACGGGCTCGGGCGCAACCCTGTCCGCAGGGCGCGGCTGTGCTTCGGGCCCCGGCGGTACTGGCAAGGCAACTACGTCCGGCTCGGGAGGCTCAAGCGTCGGGGGTTGTTCTATCACAACTGGTTCAGGAGGGGGCTCAACCGCTTCGGGAACCGTATCAGGCTCCGGCTCAGCCGGTTCCGATACCTCTGGCACCGGCTGCTCTTCTTCGACCTGTGCGGGGGGCGTTGCATCTTCGACCGGAGCTTCGGGTTGCTGCAAAGCGGCTGGGGTGGCCACTTCGGGCGCGTCCCGTTGGGCGGTCATTGCCGCAAATTGCTCAGCCGAAATCACAGAGACATCCTGTACGGCCATAGGCAAGGGTTCGGACCGGAACGTGCCGCCGAACAAGGCCCATCCGATCAGACTGACATGGGCAATAGCCGAGATCTTGGTGCCGGTATCCACCGTGCCGCCTCACTCTCCACCTTCGTCAAGCGTCGGACCGCCGGTGTCAGTCACAAGCCCGACATTGGAAAACCCGCCCGCATTCAACGCACCCATTACCTGCATCACCTGCGCATAAGGGATCGAGCCATCCGCCCGCAAGAACACGCGGTCACTGCTGCGCTCGGACGCGATGGCGCGCAGTCTTCCGATGAGTTCGTCACGCTGAATGTCAGTGGTTTGGATCTGCACTTGCCCATCAGCGGTCAGCGTCACGGTCAAGGGTTCCTCGTTGTCACCGGGCAATGCGCTTGCCGCCGTCTTGGGCAGATCCACCGGCACCCCAACCGTCAACAAAGGTGCGGCCACCATGAAGATGATCAGCAGCACCAGCATTACGTCCACAAACGGGGTCACGTTAATCTCGGCCATGGGCTGCGCACGACCGCGACGCCGTCCGCGTCTGCGCCCATTCCCGCCCGAGCTTTGCTGAACCGCCGCACCCATCTTAGCTGTCCAACTGGCGCGACAGTATGGTGGCGAACTCGTCGGCAAACGCCTCGTAGCCCCCCACGATCCGATCGCTATCCGCGCTGAGTTTGTTGTAGAAAATCACCGCCGGGATCGCGGCTAACAGGCCCAGGCCGGTCGCCAGCAAAGCCTCGGCGATACCGGGGGCCACAACCGCCAGATTGGTGTTTTGTTGTTCGGCAATCTCGATAAAGGCGTTCATGATGCCCCAAACAGTTCCAAACAGGCCGATAAAGGGTGCGGTCGAACCTACCGTTGCCAAGACAGGCAAGCCTTTTTGCAGCGTCTCGGCCTCTTTCGCGATGGCCACATCCATAGAACGGTCGATCCGGGCCGTTGCCCCGGCGATTAGCCCGCCATCTGTGCGGTGTGAGCGACGCCACTCGATCATACCCGAGGCGAAAATCTTTTCCGAACTGCCGTCAGGCTGTGTGCCGATCTGTTCGAACAACTCATCCAGGGGGTTTCCGGACCAGAACGCCTCATCAAACACCTGCGCCTCGCGCCGGGCGGCCCGATAGTTGATGATTTTCTGAATGATAATACCCCAAGACCAAACCGACGCACCGATCAGCATCAGCATCACCAATTTTACGATAAAGGTCGCGCGGGCATACAGCCCCCACATGGAGAAGTCGATCTCCTGCGCCAGCGCCAGCGTTTCAGCTTCCATGAACCTGCTCTTTAGTTTTTGCCTGACGGCCGTTTCTTTGGCCTTGTTTTGATGAACGCTAACGCAGTTGGGTGTGAAAAGCCAACAGAACCACCCGGGCGGCCGAAATTGTTACATCAATGCGCGAATCTCTGCCGGAAGACGCACCGGTTTGCCCTGTGCATTCATGCAAACTGCTGTGACCGAGGCAGTGAATACGTCGGTTTCCCCTCGCGTCACGCGCTGTGCCATCGTTAATCTGGCACCCGAAAGCGCCGTGATCCAGGTTTCGATCTGCAGCTCATCATCGAATTTAGCTGCGGCCAAGTATTCAGCTTCGATTTTACGCACGACCCAGACAATACCAGCATCCCGCATCGCGTTCTGGTCGTTACCAATATTGCGAACATAGTCTGACCGGGCACGTTCGATGTATTTCAGATAGTTCGCGTGGTAGACCACGCCGCCCATGTCGGTGTCTTCATAATAAACCCGGATCGGGAAAATGTGCTTGTTCAACGCGTCTGAATCTTGGGTCATGATCTGAATTCCGGCCACATAAGGACTTCTGAGCAAACGGGGCATCCCCTATTCCAAACAGATGCATGTCCGCCGTGCCACCTGCAATCCCCAAGACCTGTTAATTTTCGTGATCAGGTACAGACGCTCGTATTCAAACGCTCCTCCCGATACACTTTCACTCAAGAAACCGGCATCGCATAGGGGGCAACGTGGCAGGTAAAGGCCAAGAAAACAGGGCGCTACCGATTTTTCAGGGCATTCTGCCGCTGAACCTGCCCAGACTGCCGGCCGAGGTTCTGGCCGGGCTGACTTTTGCCTGCCTCGCGATCCCTGAGGTGATGGGATACACCAAAATCGCAGGCACTCCAGTCGTGACTGGCCTGTACACTATCCTCATACCGATGGCGCTGTTCGCAATCTTCGGATCTTCGCGGCATTTGGTCGTGGGCGCAGATTCGGCGACGGCGGCAATTACGGCTTCGGCGCTGGCGGGCATGGCGGTTTCGGGATCCAACGAATATCTGGCCCTTGCCTCCCTCCTGGCGTTGATGGCCGGGGTATTGCTGATAGTTGCCCGAGTTATCGGCTTAGGTTTTCTTGCGGATTTCTTGTCCAGAACGGTGCTTGTTGGGTTCCTTACCGGCATCGGTATCCAGGTCGCATGCGGTGAACTCCCCGGCTTATTTGGGATCGAGACTTCCGGACATGGCACAATCGCAAAGCTGGCAGATACCGTGCAACAGATTGATCAGATCAGTTCCGGTACGCTACTGGTATCCGCTGCCGTTTTAGTCATCGTCATCGGCTGCAAACGCTTGTCGAACAAAATTCCTGGGCCTTTGATCGCCATTATCGGCGTCATCCTGTGCAGTTGGGCGTTCCAACTCGGCGCGTCAGGAATTGCAGTGCTTGGCCCTGTCCCCAGCGGTATGCCCTCCCTGTCTTTTCCAAACGTCGACTGGAACTGGAACCTGTTCAAACAATTGCTGCCGACGGCCATTTCGATCTTTGTTGTCATCCTGGCACAAAGCGCAGCAACCTCGCGCGCCTACGCTGCCCGGTATGATGAGCGTTTCAACGAAAACACTGATTTGATCGGGTTGAGTCTGGCCAATATTGGCGCTGCGTTCAGCGGGACTTTTGTGGTTAACGGTAGCCCCACAAAAACCGAAATGGTCGCCAGCGCGGGTGGACGTAGTCAGATTGCACAGCTGACCACCGTGCTGATCGTGCTTATTGTCATTCTGTTCCTGACCGGTCCACTGGCGTATCTGCCTAACGCCGCCCTGTCTGCCATCGTGTTTCTGATCGGACTTAAACTGATCGACGTAAAGGGTCTGATTGCGATCTATCGCCAGGCACGGTCCGAATTCTGGATCGCAGTGGCAACCGCTGCAGTTGTGGTGCTGGTTGGAGTCGAACAAGGGATCATTCTGGCGATGGCCCTATCCCTGATCGACCATACGCGACGCGGCTATCACCCCAGAAACACCGTGATCGTGCGCAATGAAACAGGCGAAGGCTGGCGCGCCAAATCCATCGAGCGCCCCAACCAGTTTGACCCCGGACTGGTGATCTATCGTTTTTCCCACAGCCTGTATTATGCCAACACGCAACGGCTTGCAGATGAGATTCGGGCGATCACGTCGGACCCACAAAACGATATACGCTGGTTCTGCCTTGAAGCATCGGCCGTAGATGACGTGGACTTCTCTGCCGGTTTCACGTTGCGCGACATGTACCGGATACTGGACGCACAGGGCATTCGGTTGGTGTTCTTGCTTATCTCACCAAAGGTGCGCGCGGAACTGGACAGGTACGGCGTCACCGATCTGGTGGGAAAGGAAGCCTTTTACACCGACGAGGCTGCGTTGCTGTCAACGTTCCACAGCAAAAACCCCTGAGGTTCGACCTAGTGGCTTGCTTGCAGACGCGCGAACAATCGTAAAGCATGTGCGGAATCCTGCGTTGCCCCTGGCAACACGGGGTCGTAAGCGGCCCGGATCAACGCGGCGACATCGGGGCGCAACACTGTTGTTTCACCTGCCACAGCCAACGGTGATTGCGCCCGAAAAGCGGTGTCAGACCAAAGAAGTATTGTCTGCACCACCTGGCTAAGCGCCAGGGTTTCGGCCGGAACTTTCGACAGCTCATTGTCCATGCGCAGAAAGACAAACGCCGCCCGAATTGCACCATCCTCTTCGAACCGGAAAACGCGGTATTGATTAGCATCTTCCTCGACCAGTCGATCCACCAAAGGGGCAAGGTCGGGGATGAGGCGGTCCAGATCGGGAACCTCCAGCAACTCCTTCCAGTCGCGGAAAAAGAAGACCATGCAGTTTGCGCCCAACTCGGGGTCGGTTTCGGCCATCTTGTGCCCGGCCAGGGTTACAACCGCCTCAAACGCGCCTTTGACGGTGGCGAGCGTATCGTCCTGCACCCCAAAAACGATCGGAACTATTGGGCGCCCCCAGCGTGCGAACAGGAACTCTCCGCTTTCGCGGGTGAACAGTGTTTGTATGTCTTCAGGGGTCACACGCAATCCTCGACACTGGGTGGCTGCCATGGCGCACCCATAAAAGTTCTGGTCTCAGGCTTCAACCAAACAGATCGCTTTGCCCCTTGGGCGCGGCCATACCCAGATGCGTCCACGCCTTTTGCGCCAGCATCCGCCCACGGGGTGTGCGCTGGATCAGCCCTTGTTGCAGCAAATAGGGCTCGATCACCTCTTCCAGCGAGTCCCGACTTTCCGACAGCGCCGCCGACAGCGTTTCGATCCCCACCGGTCCCCCAGCGTAATTTTCGGCAATCAGCTTGAGATAGCGCCGATCCGCACCGTCCAGCCCCAGATTGTCCACGCCCAAACGTGTCAGCGCGCCGTCGGCCAGTTCCTGCGTGATCCGCCCGTCGCCTTCGACGATGGCGAAATCCACCACCCGACGCAGCAGCCGTCCCGCGATGCGCGGCGTGCCGCGCGACCGGCGCGCGATCTCACGCGCGCCTGCGTCATCCGCTGGGGCGCCCAGCTTGCGAGCATTACGGGTGACGATCTCGTGCAGTTCATCGACGGTGTAGAATTGCAGCCTTGTCGGAATGCCGAAACGGTCGCGCAAGGGCGTGGTCAGCAGACCCATTCGCGTGGTCGCTCCGACCAGAGTAAAGGGCTGCAACTCAATCCGAACGGTCCGAGCGGCGGGGCCTTCGCCGATCACCAGATCCAGCTCAAAATCCTCCATCGCCGGGTACAGCACCTCTTCGACGGCGGGGTTCAGGCGGTGAATTTCGTCGATGAACAGAACGTCGCGCGATTCCAGATTGGTCAGGATAGCCGCCAGATCGCCCGCTTTGGCCAGCACCGGGCCAGAGGTCATGCGAAAATTCACCCCCAGCTCGCGCGCCATGATCTGTGCCAGCGTCGTCTTGCCAAGGCCCGGAGGGCCATGGAACAGTGTATGGTCCATCGCCTCACCCCGCTGACGGGCCGATTGGATGAAGATGCGAAGGTTGGCGCGTGCTTCGGCCTGACCGATGAATTCATCCAATCCCTGAGGGCGCAGGGCGCGGTCATTGTCCTCGGGCAAAGGGTCAGGGCGCAGAGTGGGATCGGCGTCAGTCATTCATTCAGCCTTTTGGAGCCAGCAATTTCAAAGCCGCCCGGATTAACTCGGCCTCGCCCGCATCCGGCAGGCTGGCGGCCGCTTCAGCCACGGCCGAGGCCGCCTCGGACGGGCCGTACCCCAGATTGGACAGCGCCGACAATGCACCCGCCGAGGCCGCCGCATTGCCCGAGGCTGGTTTCGCCGCGCGTTTCGGCGCAGGCGTGGGCTCAACCAATTCGACCGTTTCCAACACAGGGCCATCCATCGCCTCGGTCACGGTCCCGCCCATGGCCATCACACCCGGCGCTTTGTCTTTCAGGTCCAGAACGATGCGCTGCGCCGTCTTCGGCCCCACACCCTTGGCCGCCTTGACCGCGCCCCAATCGCCCAAAGCAATCGCGCGGCTGACGCCATCCGGGCCCAGCGCCGACAAGATCGCCAAAGACACTTTGGCCCCTACGCCTTGAACGGAACACAGCAGCCGATGCCATTCCTTTTCGACCAAAGACAAGAACCCATACAATTGCATCAGGTCTTCACGCACGACCATGTCCGTATAGATCGAGACCGCCTCACCCACGCCCGGCAAGGCCGCCATGGTCCGGTCCGAGCAATAGACGATGTACCCAACCCCGCGCACGTCGATCAGGACGTGATCCGCCGCGCGGTAATCCAGCCGCCCTGTGAGTTTACCGATCATGCCCGCACCTCTTTCATCCGCGCCTGCGGCGCTGTGCCGTAATAGGAATGACAGATCGCAATCGCTAGCGCATCTGCCGCATCCGCGCCTTTGGGCTGACACCCGGGCAGCTGCAGTTTGACCATGTGCAAGACCTGCTCTTTCTCGGCGTGCCCGACACCTACCACTGTTTTCTTGACCCGGTTCGGCGCGTATTCCCCCACCGGCAACCCCGCCTGCGCCAGCGTCAGCAGCGCGACCCCGCGCGCCTGGCCCAGTTTCAGCGTGCCCGCACCGTCCTTGTTCACGAATGTCTGCTCGATCGCGGCTTGATCGGGTGCGTGTTCGGCGATCACCTCGACAATCTGGTTGTGCAGAGACAACAGCCGCTCACCCAAATCATCCCCATCCGATTTGCACAGCCCGTTGGCCACGTGGCTCAGGCGGCTGCCATGCGATTCGATGACGCCCCATCCCAGGGTTCGTAGCCCCGGATCAATGCCCAAAATCCGCATGTTGTGCCCCAGCCTGCTCGGGTTTTTGTGATCTTTCTTACGGGTTAGCACGAAGCGTGAACATTTTCCAAGCGAATTGACGGGCGGGCTAAAAACGACAGACCTGTTTCGCCACCGACATATCGGTCAATTTACGACAGCGGAAAGCCTGTTTTCGACATGTTTCATGACCGTAAAATGGCCTTAATATTAAGGGGTTTTCACATATTCCGAGACTTGCAAAAAACGCATAGGACACATGCGTTTTCATCACTTGCAGTGTCAGAACGACATCCCTAAATGCCCGTCAAATCGAATGACACTCATGGAACTCTAACCAGAAGGAAACAGGATATGGCTGCACTGGATACCACCCGCGCCACCACTGGCTCATTCGGCCCTGCTGGCCGTATCGGCGGAATTTTCGCATCGGTTGTAAACGCCGTTATCGAATGGAATGACGCCCGCATGACCCGTAATGCGCTGAGCGGTCTGACAGATCGCGAACTGGAAGATATCGGCCTGTGCCGTGGCGACATCGACGTCGTGGCAGAAGGCCGCCGGTAGGGATTAGCACACCCCCACCACTCACAAGCCCCTTTCTCCCTCGGGGGCAAAGAAGAACGCCGCGCATTCATCTATGCGCGGCGTTTTTCGTCAGAGCAGACGAAACTCAGGGCAAATATTTGGCGACCTGAGTTGAGAGAAACGAAGAAAGCGGATCAATCTGCATGATCCACGCACCAGCTTTTTCGACCTGAGTGCCTTCGGCAAGGCTGTCCACGCGATACTGATACCCGCCAGAACCTAAGCTCGTAAGCAAGAAAGTTTTGAATGCGATAAAGCCCAAAAAAGCCATCACAAGAACTTTGAACGGCACAGCCGACTGAACACGCTGCGGCCTCATAACGACAAGACCATCTTTGCGCATCGTCGCGCGATAGCCTCGGCTGAGTTTTGCGTGCTTTTTGTTCAGGCGATGAATGCGCTGATCAAATTCCAGTTGTTTTCCAGTCATGGCAGCCTCCACAAACCGCCCCCGATATCCATGCTTGAACGGTAAAAAGAGATTGCGCCAAAAAAGTGGCAGGAATCCACAAAACTCCTGTAAATGGCCCGAATTTAGCCCTGTTTGCTTAAGATTAGCGTCGTCCACTCGCCAATCTGGGATCTTTGGGTAAGATTGAACTCGTTTTGAGAATAAACCAAGACCACATCATCGGCCTGTTCGTTCAGGATTCCAGATAGAATCGCATACCCGCCAGCGTTCAGATTCGCCCCGATCTCGGGTGCCAACGCGACTAGAGGGCCTTTCAGGATGTTGGCAAAAATCAGATCGTAGGGCGCATGTGCTTTCAGGTCGGGATGGTCGAACCCCGCCGCCTCGACACACTGCACCTGTCCGGCCATGCCATTGGCTTTCAGGTTCGCCTCGGCCACATCGACGGCCACCTGGTCAATATCGCTGGCGATGATATCACCCTGCCAGACCCGCGCTGCGGCCATGGCCAGAACTGCGGTGCCGCAGCCGATATCGGCCACCTTCGTCGCCTCGAACCCCTCGTTCAACAGCTGATCCAGCGCCTTTAGACACCCCAGCGTTGTGCCGTGATGCCCGGTGCCAAAAGCCATCGCGGCCTCGATCAGCAGAGGAATGCGGCCTTCGGGCAGTTTGTCCGCGTCGTGGCCGCCATAGACAAAGAACCGCCCGGCCTCGACCGGGGCGAGTTCGCGGCGCACATGGGCGACCCAGTCGGTTTCGGGCAGTTCCGAGACGACAAAGGGCTTGGCCTCGAACGCGGCGGCCAGAACGGCCAGCGCGGTTTCATCCGGGGTTTCGGTGAAATAGCCGCCAACTTCCCAAAGGCCCGAGCCGTCCTCGACCTCGAACACACCAACGCCGGTGGGCTCTGGTTCCAGACGCTCCATTGCTTCGCCCAAGCCTTCGGCGGCTTTCTTGCCCGTCAGAGTGGTCAGCGCAGTGAATGTGGGCATGGGGGCCTCCTGTTTGGGTTTCCCCTGCGCCTAGGCCGCCGGGCAGGCAAGGTCAAGCGCTGGCTTATTCCGCAGGGGCCGGGGCGTATTTTGACAGGATAGTCTCATTGCCGGGTTCCGGGTGGCGCGGGATCAGCAGCGACAAGGCCAGCGAGATCATCGCCATCGCTGCCGCCAGCGTAAACACCGCGCCGGGCGAGACCACCCACAGCAAACCCAGCAACGCCGGCAGGAACACGGCGGCGATGTGGTTGATCGTGAACGCCACGGCTGCGGTTGGTGCGATATCGGCAGGGTCGGCGATTTTCTGGAAATAGGTTTTCAGCGCCAATGCCAGGGCGAACAGCACATGGTCAATCACATAAAGGATCGCGGCCAGCACCACGCCCCAGCCAAACCAATAGATGCCGCCATAGGCCGCGAACACGATGGCCAGACCGGCATATTCAAAGATCAGCGTGCGGCGCTCGCCGAACACGGATACGGCTTTCCCCAGCATCGGGGCGGCGGCCATGTTGATCACCAGATTGATCAGGTAGAGGCTGGTCAGCTCATGCACCTCGAACCCAAATTTCTCGACCATCATGAAGCCTGCGAAGACGACAAAGATCTGCCGCCGGGCACCGGCCATGAATTGCAGCGCGTAATACAGCCAATAGCGTTTGCGCAGGATCAGCTTTTTGGTCTGCGGCGTGGGCGCGTCGAATTGCGGATAGGCCAGCAGGCAGAACAGCGCCAACAGGGCCGTCACGCCGCCCGCCGCCATGAAGACGAGGTTATAGGATAGATCGAACCGGTCCCATGTCAGCACGATCAAACCGTAAACCACTGCTGTCGCCGCTGAACCCATGGCCACCAGCCAGCCCAACACCTGCGGTGCGCGATCCTTGGGCAACCATTGCAGCTGCAGCGACTGGTTCACTGTCTCGTAATAGTGAAACCCGATCTAGCTGAACAAGGTCACAAACAGCAGCCCGCCAAGGCTGGGGAACCACGCCGTGATCGCCGTCGCAACGCCCAGCATCATCAGCGAGATCATCGCCAGCACTTGCTCGCGAACAAAGATGATCACCGCAATCACACCAACGGCCAGAAAGCCCGGAATTTCGCGAACGGTGTGCAGCAGACCAATGTCTGCCCCGTCGAAATTCGCCACTTCGATGACGAAATTGTTCAGCAGCGCGCTCCATGCGTTGAACGCAATGGGCATCATCATCGCCATCATGAACAAGAGCGTTATGGGACGGCGCCAGAATGGAAGGCTCTGCGCGTCCGAGAGCGGCATGGGTTTCAGCATGATACCGCTCTACGCTCATTTTTTCGGTTTGGCGAGGGGGCAGACGCACAGGCGGTCTGCACCGGTGCAGAGATCAGTAAAAACTCTGTGGGTCGATATCCACAGTTAGGCGAATGTCGCCCTTCAGACGCAAGGGGGCGATCCAACGAGCAATTGCGTCCTGAATGGGCGCGCCTTTGGGGGCTTTGACCAGCAGGCGCACACGGTGCCGCCCGCGGATCCGTGCGATGGGCGCGGGCGCAGGTCCGAAGACTTGGGCATCTATGGCGCGTAGCGGCGCATCGTTGCGCGCCATCGCGTTGCCGATGTCGAAAACCGGACCAACCTCGGGGCCAGACAAGACGATCCCGGCCATGCGCCCATAGGGCGGGACGCCAGCGGCCTGACGCCCGGCGGCCTCGGCCTTCCAGAACCCTTCCTCATCGCCCGACAGAATGGCGCGTATCACCGGGTGTTCGGGCTGGAAGGTTTGCAACAGCGCCTGCCCCGGTTTGTCCGCCCGTCCGGCCCGGCCCGCAACCTGCCGCATCAGTTGGAACGTGCGTTCCGCCGCACGCAGGTCAGCACCATGCAACGACAGGTCGGCATCAATCACCCCGACCAAAGTCAGCTTCGGAAAGTTATGCCCCTTGGCCACCAGCTGCGTGCCGATGACGATATCCGCGTCGCCCTCGGCAATCTCCTCGATCTTGGCCTTCAACGCGCGGGCCGAGCCGAACAGGTCGGAACTCAGCATAGCGATCTTGGCCTCGGGGAATGTGGCCTCGGCCTCTTCGGCCAGCCGTTCGATCCCGGGGCCAACCGGGGCCAGCTTGCCCTCGACCTTGCACGAGGGGCAGGTGTCGGGCATCGGCTTGGTCTCGCCGCATTGGTGGCACATGAGACGTTTCAGAAACCGATGTTCGACCATTCGCGCATCGCAGTGATCGCAGGCAATCTGCTCGCCGCAAGCCCGGCACAGCGTCACCGGCGCATAGCCACGGCGGTTGATGAATAGCAGTGATTGCTCGCCGCGCTCGATCCGCTGCCGCACTGCCTGTCGCAGCGACGGCGAAATCCACGTCCCCGGCTGCATCTGCTCGGCCCGCATGTCGATGGGCTTCATCTCAGGCAGAACCGCCCCAAAGCGCGAGGTCAGGTCCAGCCTCTCGTACTTGCCAGCCTCGGCATTGGCCCAGCTTTCCAGCGAGGGCGTGGCGCTGGCCAGAACCACCCGCGCGCCGCAGATCGAGGCGCGCAGCACTGCCATATCCCGCGCGCTGTAATGCACGCCGTCTTCCTGTTTGTAGGATGTGTCGTGTTCCTCATCGACCACCACCAACCCCAGATCGCGGAACGGAAGAAACAGCGCCGAGCGCGCACCGACCACCAACTGCGCCTCACCCTGCCCGACCATACGCCAGACCCGGCGGCGCTCGGTCATGGTGGCGCCCGAGTGCCATTCCGCCGGTCGCGCGCCAAACCGCGCCTCGACCCGCGTCAGGAATTCGGCGGTCAGGGCGATCTCGGGCAGCAGAACCAGTGCTTGCCGCCCCATGCGCAGGGCTTCGGCCACGGCTTCCAGATAGACCTCGGTTTTGCCCGAGCCGGTGACGCCCTTCAGCAATGTCGTGCCATAGTCGCCGGTCCGCTGCCCGGCCTGCAGGCGCGCAACAGCGGCGGACTGATCGTCGGTCAACACCTTACCCGGCAAGTCCGGGTCTAGACGCGGATAGGGCAGATCACGCGGGCTGTCTTCCTCGCGCACCGCGCCTTGCTTGACCAAGCCTTTGACGACCGAGGACGTCACCCCCGCCTGCTCGGCCAGTTCCTTCAACGTGAACGCCAACCCGCCATAGTCGCGCAGCACCTCAAGCACACGGGTTCGCGCGTCGGTCACCCGGTCGGGTTCGGCATCCCCCAAACGGTAGATTTTCCGCATCGATGGCGGATCGCCCAGCCCCGGCGCGCGGGTCGCCAGCCGGAGCATCGCAGGCATCGGCGTCAGCGTGTAATCGGCCACTTTTCCCAGAAACAGGCGCATCTCTTCGCGCATTGGCGCAACCTCAAGCACCCGGATCACCGATCGCGCCTTGGCCAGATCAAAGCCCCCCTGCCCCGGCCCCCAGACGACACCCAGAACCTTGCGCGGCCCAAGCGGCACCTCGACAAATGCGCCCAGAAAACACCCGCCCTCGGGTGCCTTGTAATCCAGCGTCCGGTCCAGCGGCTGCGCGGTCAGCACCGCCACCAGTTCACCGTGGTCGAAATACTCCTGCGCGCTCACCGCATCTCCTCGGGTCGGGGGTTTCAGCATCGGTGTTATTGGGGTAAAGCCATCCGCGACCAAGGCCAACCCATCAAAGGACTGCCCTCATGAAATTCTTCGTAGACACAGCCGAGATCGACGCTATCGCCGAACTGAACGATCTGGGCATGGTGGACGGTGTGACCACCAACCCCTCGCTGATCCTGAAATCAGGCCGCGACATTCTGGAAGTCACCAAAGAGATCTGCGATCTGGTCGACGGCCCCGTATCCGCCGAAGTCGTCGCCACCGAAGCCGACGACATGATCGCCGAAGGCCGCAAGCTGGCCCAGATCGCGCCGAACATCGCCGTGAAAGTTCCGCTGACATGGGCAGGGCTGAAAACCTGTAAAACCCTGTCCGACGAAGGCCAGATGGTCAACGTGACGCTCTGCTTCTCGGCCAACCAGGCACTGCTGGCCGCCAAAGCGGGCGCAACTTTTATCTCGCCCTTTATCGGACGTCTGGACGATATCAACCTCGACGGCATGGACCTGATCGCCGATATCCGTCAGATCTATGACAATTACGGGTTCGAGACCGAAATTCTGGCCGCATCCATCCGCACCGTGAACCACGTAACAGACAGCGCCCGCATCGGCGCCGACGTGATCACCGCTCCGCCTGCCGTGATCAAGAAACTGGCCGATCACCCGCTGACCGACAAGGGGCTTGAAACCTTCCTGGCCGACTGGGCCAAGACCGGCCAGAAAATCCTCTGATCCCTGAAGCTGCCGCGCGGTGCCGCAAGGCACCGCGCCCGGCCCAACTGCCAGCCCTGATCGCAGATCAGGGTCTTGCAGGCGGGAGAGGCCCCCGTTGCGCAAAAGACGGGAAATCCTTCCGCAAGCTCACTTTTCCCAAGGCAAATCGGTCAAGCCGTGTTATAAGGCGGCAAAACATAAAAAAGACCGGACGGGACATGAGCAGCAATACCAAACTCAAGGACACTCTCCGTGAGGCTATTCTGGCCGAGCCTGATGCAGTTCTCGACGACAAGGACCTGATGCAGGCGCTTGTCGCCGCCAATGAACAGGCGCGCGGAGACAACATCATCGACCTGCGTGGCATCGCCATGCAACGTCTCGAAGCACGACTGGATCGGCTTGAAGACACGCACCGTTCGGTGATCGCCGCCGCTTACGAAAATCTTGCAGGCACCAATCAGGTCCACCGCGCAATCTTGCGCCTGCTGGAGCCCACAGGGTTCGAAGACTTCCTGCGCACGCTCGGTAAGGATGTGGCCGAGATATTGCGCGTTGATCGCATCACTCTTGTGCTGGAAACCACTGCCCTTCAGCAAGACCCTGCGATCGAGAAACTGGGCGGCGCACTGGCCGTTGTCGAACCCGGTTTTGTCGACAACTACCTGACATTCGACCGCAGCGGCCCCGCACGTGAGGTCGTGTTGCGTGAAGTCATTCATCCCACCCACCGCATATTCGGCGAGCAAGCCGACCACCTGCGGTCTGAGGCATGCATGAGACTGGATCTTGGCGAGGGTCGCCTACCGGGCATGATTATCATGAGCGCGAAGGACCCCAACCATTTCACTCCGCAATTGGGAACAGATCTGCTGACCTTTTTCGCCGGCGTGTTCGAACGTTCCATGCGCAACTGGCTGTCATGAGCCTGATCTCTCCGGCCTGCCGCGACGCGTTGCAGCATTGGCTTGAGGGACTTGTGGCCCTGTCCGGGCGCTCGGAAAATACGCAGGCTGCCTATCGCAGCGACGTGGCCGAATTTTTGTCGTTTATGACTCTGCACCACAGCGAACGCCAGGGGCTGGCCGCTTTGGCGCGAATTACGGTATCCGACATGCGCGCCTGGATGGCCGATCAGCGCAGTTCCGGCGTCGGCGCAAGGTCCTTGGCGCGCAAGCTATCTGCAGTCAAAACCTTTTATCGTTGGCTGGCGGAACGGGAAGGGTTCGAGCCGACAGCCGTTTTGTCAACGCGTGCTCCCAAATTCACCCAAAAGCTACCCCGCCCCGTGGCCGAAGACGCCGCCCGCGCCTTGATAGAAACAATCGAGCTGCAATCGACCAGCGATTGGATTTCGGCCCGCGATGCGGCCGTAGTCACCTTGCTTTATGGCTGCGGCCTACGGATTTCCGAAGCCCTTTCCCTGACTGGTGCCGACGCTCCTCTACCCCAATCGCTGCGAATCGTCGGCAAAGGCAACAAAGAACGGATCGTGCCGGTCTTGCCTGCCGCACGAGCGGCCGTCGATCGTTACGCGACACTGTGTCCGCATCCGTTGGCCAAAGACAAACCTCTTTTTCGCGGTGTGCGAGGTGGCGCGCTGAACCCTCGCGCCATTCAGGCGGTTATGGCAAAAGCCCGCCAGCAACTTGGGCTTCCTGCTACGGCGACCCCACACGCCATGCGGCACAGCTTTGCAACGCACCTTTTGTCCGCTGGAGGCGACCTGCGTGCGATACAAGAATTGCTGGGTCATGCCTCACTTTCAACCACACAGGCCTATACCGCCGTCGACACAACCCGTCTGATGGAGGTGTACGACCGTACCCACCCCAAAGCATGACGCAATGCATTTTCGCATGTCCCGGCTTTTTGCTTTGCATCTTGGGCACGCTTCGTACATGACACGCGAATGACACTCAGATTCAAAGCTCTATCCGTTCATCTTTTCACTGCAACCGGTGCAGTTTTCGCCATGCTCGCCATGCTGGCCGCCGTCGAGGAAAAGTGGAGCCTGATGTATCTGTGGCTGGTTGTGTCTTTCATCGTGGATGGAATCGACGGCCCTTTGGCGCGGCATTACCACGTCAAGCACAATGCGCCTGAATTCGATGGTGTTCTGCTGGATCTGATCATCGACTATCTGACCTATGTGTTCATTCCCGCCTTTGCCCTGTTCAAGTCAGGGCTAATGGATGGATGGACCGGCTGGTTCGCCATCATCGTCATCACCTTTGCCAGCGCCATGTATTTCGCGGATACGCGTATGAAGACCAAGGATAACTCGTTTTCAGGCTTTCCCGGCTGCTGGAACATGTTCGTCATCGTGATCTTCGCGCTCGAGCCGAATTTCTGGGTGATCCTGCTGCTGGTCTCGCTGCTGTCGCTGGCGATGTTCCTACCGCTGAAATTCGTACACCCCGTCCGCACCGAGCGCTGGCGCAATTTGACCCTGCCGATGGCGCTTGCCTGGACCTTCTTCGCAGGCTGGGCCGCCTGGGTCGATTTCCACCCCGAAAGCTGGGCACACTGGGGGCTCGTGATCACCAGCCTCTACCTGGTGTTTGCAGGGATCGCCCAGCAGGTGATCCCCCAGCGCAAGAGTTAAAGAACCTCCTGCACCTCGAACTCGGTGCCATTATGGGTGAAAACGTCGCCTTCTTGCAGCCCCGCCATCGCCAGATAAATCGGACTTTGGGTTGAGATGCCCATATAGGTCTTGCCTTCAACCTCGAACCGCGTGGTCGAGACGCAGACCACAAAGCGCCGGCTGTTGAACTTGACCACTGCGCCGGGCTTGACCGTATCGGTCACACTGAAATCGGTGTTCTCGATCACATCGATCTTGGCGTGATGCGCCTGAACCGGCGCATCAAACGCCGCAGCCAGATCTGCATTCTCGCGCGAGGCAGCCAGATCATCCTTGTCATGCCCTTCCCGGTCGTCTAGCTGAGAATCCTTCAGAAACGCATCATAATGCGCCTGCGCGGTTGCCAGCTCCTGCTCCTCCAACGACATCAGGCGGTCAATGATGGCCTTCTTGCGGGTGGCCGGGTCTGTGTGGGCGGTCATGAATTCTGGTCCCTTGAACTCTCTATCTGAGACAGATTGAGCCTCAAGCAGCGGGATTGCAACAGAAATCCGCCCTCAGATCAGCAATCCCGCCGCGCGTTCATGACGTAGCAAGGCGACCTTTGTCTCAACCCCGCCGTCGCCCGAAAACCCGCCCAGCCCGTTGGCGGCCAACACCCGATGGCACGGGATAATAACGGGAATTGGATTGGCCCCACAGGCTTGTCCTACGGGTTGCGGCGGCTGGCCCAGTTCCTTGGCGATCTCGCCATAGGTCCGCGTTTCACCCAGCGGAATGGCAAACATCAGGTCGCAAACCTGCCGCTGAAACTTCGATCCGGCGATGTGGTATGGCAGATCAAACCGGTCCAACTGCCCCCGGTCATAGGCCCGCAATTGCGCCGCAGCCTCACGCAACAAAGGCGTGACCGGCCCGTCATCCACCCCGTCCCAAACCAGACGCGTCAGCGCCCCATCGGTTTCCTCAACCCCAAGGCGGCCAAACTGAGTATCAACGGCAATCATCGGCATAGAAAAAGGGTTGCAGATGTTTCGCCAAACCCGCAACCCCAATCAGAGCGATCCGCCCCTTCATCTGGCCATAAATACCTCGGAGCGCGAGGCAGAGCCTCGCAAAACTCCAAAGCCGGACGTTAAGCCAACGCCTCGTCACAGCGCCCGCAGACACCGTCATGCGCATGACGCCCCACATCCGGCAGGATTTTCCAGCAGCGCTGACATTTTGCGCCCTCGGCCTTTTCGAACACCACCGCAACGCCCTCAATCTCGGGCACGCGGAAGGCCTCGGCGGGGGCGGGGTTGCCGCTGACGGTCAGGCCCGAGGTGATGCACATATCGTCCACATCGAAGGTGGTCAGCAGATCACGGGTTTCCTGATCCTCGACATACACAACCGGAGCAGCCTCAAGGCTGGACCCGATCACTTTGTCCTGACGCTGGATTTCCAACGCGGCGGTGACGGCACGGCGCACACGGCGCACCTTGGCCATGGCGGCCTCAAGCTCGGCATGTCGCCAATCGGCGGGCGTGTCCGGGAAATCCACAAGATGGACCGAACTGTCATCGCCCCCGAACCGCTCCAGCCAGACCTCTTCCATGGTGAAGACCAGAACCGGAGCCAGCCACGTGGTCAGGCGGTGGAAGAGGATATCCAGCACGGTCCGGGCGGCGCGGCGGCGCAGGTTGTCGCCATCGCAATAGAGCGCATCCTTGCGTACGTCGAAATAGAACGAGGACAAATCGACCGTGGCAAAGGTGAACACTGCGCTGAACACACCCTGGAAATCGAAGGCGGCATAGCCTTTGCGGACCTGTTCATCCAGATCGGCCAGACGGCTCAGCACCCAACGCTCAAGACGCGGCATATCTTCGGGCGCAACCCGGTCGGCCTCGGTGAAATCCGCCAGCGAGCCCAGCATGAACCGCATCGTGTTGCGCAGGCGGCGATAGCTGTCGGCGGTGCCTTTCAGGATCTCCGGCCCGATCCGCTGGTCGGCGGTGTAATCGGTCTGAGCCACCCAAAGACGCAGGATATCGGCACCGTATTGCTTGATGACCTCTTCCGGCACGATGGTATTGCCCAGCGATTTGGACATCTTGTTGCCCTTGGCATCCAGCGTAAAGCCATGAGTCACGACGTTGCGATACGGCGCACGGCCCTTGGTGCCACAAGCCTGCAGCATGGACGAATGGAACCACCCGCGGTGCTGGTCAGTGCCCTCCATATAGACGTCGGCAATGCCGTCCTCGGTCCCGTCCTCACGGTCCCGCAGAACGAAGGCGTGAGTCGAGCCAGAGTCGAACCAAACGTCCAGCACGTCGAACACCTGATCATAGTCATCCGGGTTGGCGATGCCGTCCAACATCTGTTCCTTGAACCCGTCCGTGTACCAGATATCCGCACCGTTTTCTTCGAACGCAGCCTTGATGCGCGCGTTCAGATCGGCGTTACGCAGCAGGTAGTCCGCGTCGGTGGGCAGGGCGCCCTTCTTGGTGAAACAGGTCAGCGGCACGCCCCAAGCGCGCTGGCGGGACAGAACCCAATCGGGGCGGGCTTCGATCATCGAATACAGGCGGTTGCGACCCGTCTGCGGCGTCCACTTCACTAACTCATCAATCGAGCGCAGGGCGCGTTCGCGGATCGTGTCGCCCATCTCGCCCATGCCATCGTCCAGCTTGCGGTCCACGGATGCAAACCACTGCGGCGTGTTGCGATAGATGATCGGAGCTTTTGACCTCCACGAATGCGGATAGCTGTGCTTGATCTTGCCGCGCGCCAGCAGCCCGCCAACCTCGGCGAGCTTGTCGATGACGGCTTTGTTGGCGTCACCCTCGCCGCCCTTGCGGGACAGAATGTACTTGCCGCCAAAAAACGGCAGATCAGCGCGGAACGAGCCATCGTCCATCACGTTATAGGTGATGACCTGCTCGAGCATGCCCAGATCGCGATAAAGCTCGAATTCCTCCATCCCGTGCGACGGCGCACAGTGGACGAAACCCGTCCCTTCGGTATCGGTCACGAACTCAGCTGCCCGGAAATCGCGGATGTCATCCCACTCGCCATTGCCGCCCTCGGCCCCGGCCAGCGGGTGGGTCAGCTGGACGCCCGCCAGCTCATCGGTGGTCACGTCGCGGACACGGGTCCATTGATCGTCGTTCAGACGGGCGCGGCCCAGTACGTCGGCGGCCAAATTGTCGGCCAGCAGGAACCTGTCGCCCACATTGGCCCAGCATTCATCCGGCGCACCGGTGACTTCGTAGAGGCCGTACGAAATGTCCTTGCCATACACGACCGCCTTGTTTGACGGCATGGTCCACGGGGTCGTGGTCCAGATAACAACGTAAGCATCCAGCAAGTCATGCGGAACAGCTTCAAGTTTTTCTGTCAACACTTCTGTCGCGTCAGTGTTCACGCGTACTTCATTGTTTTCGACATCTACAAGCGGCGCTGAACGATGCACCTTGTCTTTGTCTGTTCTCAAAACGGCTTCAATGTAGTCGTCTTTGTTGACCTTAACTACCTTGAACTTCACCCAGATGGTGAAGCTTTCCTTGTCGTGATACTCGACCTCAGCCTCGGCCAGAGCGGTCTTTTCAATGGGCGACCACATCACGGGCTTGGACCCCTGATAGAGCGTGCCGTTCATCAGGAACTTCATGAACTCATCCGCGATCACGGCCTCGGCGTGGTAGTCCATGGTGATATAGGGATCGGGCCAGTTGCCGGTGATGCCCAGACGCTTGAACTCCTCACGCTGGATGTCGATCCAGCCCTCGGCGAACTTGCGGCATTCCTGACGGAAGTCGACGATGTTCACCTCGTCCTTGTTCTTGCCCTTCTTGCGGTACTGCTCCTCGATCTTCCATTCGATCGGCAGGCCGTGACAATCCCAGCCGGGCACGTAACGCGCGTCGTGGCCCATCATCTGATGGCTCCGCACGATCATGTCCTTGATGGTCTTGTTCAGCGCGTGGCCGATATGCAGGTGACCGTTCGCGTAAGGAGGGCCATCGTGCAGCGTGAACGGCGTGCGCCCCTGTTTTTCCCGCAGGCGGTCATAGACGCCGATCTTCTCCCAACGCTCCAGCCATGCGGGCTCGCGCTTGGGCAGGCCGGCGCGCATGGGGAAATCGGTTTTGGGCAGGTTCAGCGTGTCTTTGTAATCGGGTGTTTCGGCGCACATTGGGGGCGTCCTTTGGATCATCTGGTCGTCGTATGGATCGAAGCGGTCGGTGCGAAGTCTCAAACACCTTTGCCCGGCGTCTCAGGATGTCAGAGCGCCGGGGATATAATTCGAATAATGATGGCCATCCGGTCATACATGGCCGCGCTTATAAGACGCCCACCCTCAATGGTCCAGAGGTTCCGGCCCATGCGGCGAATGGCGCAACTGCGCCCAGCGGTTAAGCCAAGCCAGACCCGCCAAAGCCAACCCCAAAGCCAGCAACGAGAACACCCGGATCAGTCCGCCCAGCCCGGCGATGTCGATCAGAAACACCTTGGCCACCGCCAGCCCAATCACCGCCAGCCCGGCTTTGCGCATCAGGTCGGATCGGCGCGCCAGCGACTGGTAGAAAACCACCGCCCCGATTACCAGAAGAGCAATGGTGTAAGTGTAAAGCTCGGGCTGGGTCACGCCGTTGCCCTCATACATGCCGGCCGCGCCCTGCCAAACATGACGGATCATCAGCCCCAACCAGACAGCCGTCAATCCACCGCTCAAGCCCCAACTGGCGCGCTTCAGCCACAGCGGAGTCGCATGAATCCTCCAGACCGACAGCCCGACTGCCAGTGCAGGCAACAAGTAAGCGACCGCAAGCGTGTTCAATAACGGCAGACCCAGAACCGGTGACGCAACCTTGTTAAGCAACGGGTTCGCATCAACCAACGTCTGAACCAATCGGAAAAGACCATGCCCGGCAAAAAACGCCGCAAGCAAATAGCGAGCATAGTTCAGCTTTCCGCCCAGTTCGAACCGCTGAACCTGCGCAAAGGCCAGAAGCAACCAGATGATCGCCAGTAAGCCCAGCCCCCAGTGGCTATTAGTGGCGTTGCCCTCGCCAAAACTCTGCAACCAGCGTTCCAGCAACAAAGACAGCAATATACCCCCGGTGGCCCAGGTGGCGCTCTCTAGCAATAGAGTTGCAACAGGCCGATTCAGTGAGCGGATCAGCAACCAACCCGACAGGAAACCAAGGGTTGCGACTGCGTAGACCAGCGTCATTTCAAGGATCGCGGCGGTACCGGCCCAGTCAAGCCCCGGGTTCAACACCAGCCGCACCGTGACTGTGAAGACACCAGCCCAGATGAACCAGCTCATCGGCGGCAGGTTGAATTTGCGATCCAGCGCGGCGGCCACGACTACCATCGCGACCAGAGCAATGGTCAGCGCCGCAGAACTCAGGACAATGACGCAGGCAAAGGTCAAACAGGATAAAGCCGAGAGCGTCGCCAGCGACGCGCGCATCCGTTGATCTCCGTCAACGCGCGAAAAACGCTCGGCAAAGATGACCATCAACGCACCCAATGCGATACTATGCAGTGCCCACGGGTAGGCTCCGATCACAGTCGCGGGGTGCCAGCCGACCTCAAGAGCGATGGCCAACGCGGGCGCAAAGACCGCAGCGGCGCCAGCCCACCCGGCCGCATATTTGTGTGCATGCATCGAGCGCCTGGCTGCAGTGACGGAAATCACCCCACCCAGAATGATCAGGACCGTGACCACCCAAGGGTAATCCGCTTCGGCGGTTTCGGCATAGGTCTCAACGAAGTGGCGCAGAACGATGCCGTTATCCCAGCCATGCATCAGAACGAACCAGACAAGGCCCAGCGCTGGCAATATAGTCGCATCCTGCAATGCCTCCGCCCGCCTGCCCCACAGCATCAATCCAAGCGCCAGCCCTGCCAGCAAGGTAACGCCCAGCCAGAACTCCGCCGGGCTATCAGCCCAATGCACCGAAAGAATCGCGGAACTAACGGCGACCGCGCCAAAGGCAACCCGCGTGGGAAATTCGGGCCATGCATCGCCCGTTTTGCGACTGATGATCTGGCTGATCATCGCGCCCTCATGATCGGGCCAGACACGCCGAATTGGTATCGCAATGGAAATCACGGCCAACGCTGTGACGCAGATCAGGTAATACGGTTCTGTCAGCGGTGAGGACAGCACCAGCAGCAGGCAAGCGGCATAGGCACCAAACAGAGTCAGGACGGATATCCACGCCCAGCGGCGCACTGTGTCGATCCCCAATCCCAAAACGGCGATCACAAAGAAATAGGCATATAGCCAGCCCGGATCCTTGGACGTACCGCCAACAACAAAGGGGGCTGCAAAGGCCCCGATCAGACCGACAGCAGCCAGCAAGGGGCCGTGGAACCAGCCAAGGATCAACCCCAACAGGGCAACAACGACCATTGCAATCAACGCGCTTTCGGGGCCGATCAAGTCGTAGAGCTGCCTAGCAGCCAGAATGCCTCCGAACAGGGTAACCAGACCGGCGCCCGAGAAAACCGAGGGCAAATATGCGGTGGCCGAGGCTTCATCATCTCCAAACCTGCGGCGGATCACTTCTCCGGCCACGATCAAAACCACACCGAAACTCAACGCGGCAATCACACGGGCGGACGGAGGCAATAACCCATTTTCGACACCGTATTGAACCAAGAATATCCCTGCCAACGCCAGTGAAAGGGCGGACACCACATAAAACCAGTTCTCTCGCAACCAGGTCGAAAGCGCAGTAAACCGGTCCTCACGAAACACTACGGCGGCAGGCGGTGTCTGCTCGGCGGCGGGTTGGGGTGTCTGCGCCTTGGACCACAGGGCGGGTTTCAGCGCCTTGTCCGGTTTTTCGGTCGGCTTGCGCGGTTCGGGTCGGCGTGGTGCAACGCTGGTTTTGGAAACATCCCCACCCAGCGCGCGAAGATCCTGCTCTAACTGTTCAACCCGACGGCGCAGGCGGGTGTGACTTACGATCAGAAAAACGATGCCTACCGGGATGGCCAGCACGATCAATCCAACAAGAACAAGAAAGGATTCCAATGGGTTCTCCGGTTGGTTTCACCGTCAGGCTACCCGAGACGCCCGTTGGGCAACAGTCAGAAAATCCGCCAGTTCGCAGGTATAACTCAGGTCTAAATGCAGCCAGACGTGAGGCGCGCGATGAACTGCCCTAAGATGATCTGCACCACCGCAATCGCCGGAAACCCGCAATTAGAGTAGTTGTTGGACAGGTAATGAAAGGCCCGAGTTTATGTCTGTTACCTTCAACAACCACCTGCGCCAAGCTGGATCAATCTAGCCCGTCAAGGATGAAACAGCGACCCCACTAGATACGCGATCAAGGCAGCAGCTCCACCGATCAACAACGTCTCGCCCCCGGATCGCCACCAAGGTGCCAGCGACCACCGGCTTTTGAGCGCACCGATGGCAAAAAACACGGCCATTGTCATCCAGGCGGAAATGGTAAAAGCCTGATCCACCCCGGCGAGGAAAGGCAACAGCGGCACCATCCCCGCGATCAGAAATGCCCAAAAGGTCGCCATCGCAGCCTTGAGAGGATGAGGGTCGACACTGCCCAGCCCGTATTCCCCTTCGATCATCAGATCGATCCAGTTGTCGTGGTTTGCAGTGATTGCGTCGGTCGCCTCGTCCAGCACTCGCCCCGACAGACCTTTCTGCGCCAAAATCTCGCGCACTTCCTCTCGCTCACCGTCGGGATACAGGTGAATATGCCGTTCCTCGATCGCGCGGATGCGGCGAATGTTGTCCAATTCAGCTTTTGTGCCAGAGTAATTGCCCGCCGCCATCGAGAAGCCATCTGCCAAAACATTGGCCAGCCCCAAGGCCACGATGATGAATGGCGAAAGGCCAGCCCCAGCAACCCCGGCCACGATCGCAAATGTGGTCACTGATCCGTCAATGCCCCCATAAACGACGTCGCGCAGCACGCCGCGGCCGGGTGGTGCGTTGATACGTTGGGCTATTTCTTGCTGGCTGTGTCCGTGCTCGGTCATGGCTGGCTCCGGGTCTGGTATGCCATCCAGTGGACGTCAGCACCTTGCGGCAGGTCAAGTTTTGGAAAACAAACCCGCCAAGGCCCGCTTGATCATTCCCCTTGTCGAGGGTTTGTGACGGTCAGAGAAGGGCAAAGGTCGACAAACCTCCATTGCGGCCACACCGACACGGGCACTGAGGGCCCCATTGACCAGACCTTCGCCGAATCTTCTGGACAGTTTGCTAAGAACCGAGCCGCCCAAAACGGGCTCCAGCAGGTCATCGCCAACCGCGACTGCTCCGGTTGCGACCAGATGAACAAAAACCGCACGGGTCAGCCGCCAACTCCCCAGAAACCCGGCGCGACCGCCATAGATTTCAGCAACGCGCCGGATCATCCGAAGCGACGCAGCCAAAGCGGTGGCGACATCTGCCAACGCCAAAGGCACCAGGGCCGTAACAGTGGCCACCTGACGGGCGGCCGCTTCGACCTCGCGGCTGGCGGCGGCGTCCAATGGGGCAAGCAATTCATCTTCGGCCAAGGTCAGCAGCCCAGAGGCGTCGAACTGTTCCCCCATACGTTCGGTCAGCTTGTCACGACCCCATTTGGTTTCATCCCGACCCTTGTAAAAAGCAATAAGCTTGGTCGTAACCGCGCGTGCCTGTGCCAGATCATCCTCGGCCAGCGCTGTGTCCGCCGCTTGCCTTATCCCGTCAACACGAGACAAACGTGCGATTGCCGCCAATTCACGCAGCGCGATGATCAGGGCGACCAACACCAGCGCTGCAAAAAGCCCCGTCACGACCCAACCCAAAACCGGCGCACGCAGCAAAAGCCCGTTCACAAAGTCCCACGCCGCGATGGACACAACAGCGCCAACAGCAGTTAAGGCCAGCCCCCAGAACCAACGCGCCAGCCGCGAGGGACTGCGAGCCGCAAGCCGGACCACGCCCTGCATCGCCTGCCCTTGAGGTTGCCCGATCTCAGGCACCGGAGGCGCCTTCGCCACGTCCACGGTAGGCGCGTCCGCTTCGAGGTCGATCAGCACGGGACCTTTAGCCATTTTCTGCCCCCTCTCTTATCCAGACATATTTAATGTCCGGCAGGTTTTCATCGTTATCGGCCCCATCGCTGCGCGCAACTTCGACAAAACCGTTATGTTCGTAGAACCGCCGCGCAGGCAGATTGGCTTGAAACGCGAACAACGAAAGCTGCGTGCGCCGGGATTTGGCATGGTCCAGCAGGTGTCGTCCGATGCCATGCCGTCGGGCAGAGGGTTTCAGGTATAAGGAATGGATTTCCGTCCCGTTCAAAGCCAGAAAACCCACCACGCGGGCGTCCAGTTCAGCCACTGTAACCCAATCCTGATCTATCATACGGTCACAGAACGCGATGGTCTCGGCCTGAGTGTGTAGCTCTGGCATCCAGTCGTTCTCGCGCGCGAAACCGTGCAGAATCTCTCCGGTCGCACCGGCATCGGTGCTGCGAGCCGGGCGCAGAGTTGCGATCACAGGCGATCTCCGATCAGAAACTGCGCTGCGCGATCCAGCCGTATATGGGGCGGTCCATCTCCGGGGCGCAGGGTCAATTTGGCGGGGGCGAAGGACATGAACCCGTATTCGGCGTCAAGCCAACCTTCGGCCCCATTGCGCGCCGCCCCCAACAGTTTCAAAGGGTCATCCGGCAATTCGCCCGGATAAAACGCCGCCTGCTTGCCATCCATCAACGTTCCTCGAACGCAGGGCAATTCTACCCCATCATGCAAACGCATTTCCTCGGTTGTCGCGCGCAATGAGGCCATCGATAAGGCCGTCGTGTCCGCCCCGGCAAAGCTGGCCCTGTCGCGGGCGTCACGAATTAGCGCCTCCATGATATGGGTCAGACGTTGATGTTGTTGGTGGTGCAAGTGGTCGGCCTTGGTGGCGGCAAACAGAATACGCTCGACCCGTTTTCCAAGCAGCAAACGGCTTAGCCAAGCGTTTCGGCCGGGACGGAATGCGGACAGGATATCAGCCATCGCGCGGCGCATATCTTCGACCGCTTGCGGACCCTTATGAATCGCGCCCAGCGCATCCACCAGAACCACCTGCCGGTCGATTCGCGCGAAGTGATCCCGAAAAAACGGCTTAACGACCTGCGACTTATACGCCTCGAACCGCCTCGCCATTTCGCGGTGCAGGCTGCGCCGGGGCGCAGGTCCATCAACCGGCAGCGGCGCGAATGTCAACACCGGGGAACCAGCCAGGTCACCGGGCAACAAAAAACGCCCCGGTGTGCAATCATAGAACCCCGCATCACGGGCCGCGTTCAGATACTCTGCAAACGCTTTCGCAAGCGCCTGAGCAGTGGGTTCGTCATGCGTGTCCGCCGGATCGGCAGCTTTAGCCTGAGTAAGAAACGTGGCAGCCTGTGGGCGCGCGGTAATGCGTTCGAGCGTCTCTGCCGACCAAGCCTCATAGGTTTTGTCCAACAAAGCCAGATCCAGCAGCCATTCACCCGGATAGTCGACAATATCCAGATGCACAGTGCGTGGTCCCTGCAAACCCGACAAAAGTCCGGACGGCCGTGCTTTGAAGGACAAGCGCAACTCGGACACGGCGCGGGTGCTGTCTGGCCAGTGTGGCTGAGGCCCGGTCAACGCCGCAAGGTGGTTTTCATAATCGAAACGAGGCACTGTATCGTCGGGCTGCGGCTGCAGGTAAACCGCATTGATCCGCCCTTCTTGCTGCGCCACCAATCCGGGCATTCGCCCACGGTCCAGCAGGTTTGCAACCAGTGACGTGATAAATACCGTTTTGCCGGACCGCGCCAAACCGGTCACGCCCAGCCGGATCACTGGTTCAAAAAAGGCTTCTGACACGGTATCGCCCACGGACTCGACGCCGCGCACCACACTGTCTGCCAGGGAAGAGATGACCAAACCGTCGCCCCGCTTTTATTGTTTCGCTCAAGATAGGTAGCCACCGCCTGACATGCCAGCGCTTTCCCGCTCTTGCCCGTGGCGGCGCGTCGCGCTACCAGCGGCCCATGCCAAGATACGCGTTGAAAGTTGAATACCAAGGAGAGCCGTTTGCCGGATGGCAGCGGCAAAAGGACCAGCCATCCGTGCAAGGGGCGATCGAAGAGGCCCTGTCGCGCATCCAACCCGGCGCGCATACCATCGCAGCTGCTGGCCGCACCGATGCAGGCGTTCACGCACTGGGACAGGTCGCCCATTGTGATCTGATCAAGGACTGGGATCCGTTCCGTCTATCCGAAGCATTGAATTACCACCTTAAACCCCACCCTGTGGCGATTGTGCAGGCGGCGCAGGTCGATGACGACTGGCACGCCCGGTTTTCGGCGGTCGAACGGCAGTACCTGTTCCGTATCCTGATGCGTCGTGCACCAGCCACACATGATGCTGGGCAGGTTTGGCAGATCAATCACCGCTTGGACGTGCAGGCGATGCAGGCCGGTGCGGATACGCTGATTGGGCGGCATGATTTTACCACCTTCCGGTCCTCGATCTGTCAGGCGGCCAGCCCGGTCAAAACACTGGATGAATTGCGGGTGGAACAAACCGACGGGTTCTCGGGCCCAGAGGTGCATTTCCACGTCCGCGCCCGCTCGTTTCTGCACAATCAGGTGCGCAGCTTTGTTGGCACATTAGAAAGGGTCGGCGCAGGCGCTTGGACACCTGAGGATGTCCAAGACGCGCTTGCGGCCCAGAACCGCGCCGCCTGCGGGCCAGTTTGTCCGCCGCAAGGTCTGTATCTGGCGCGGGTTGGATATCCTCAGCCGGTATTCGACTAAATCGCGCGCAGCAGCAGCCCGCTGGCAATAACGGCGATCACCAGACCCGCGATGAGTTCGATCGTCGGCGCCAGAACCTGCGCAAAGCGGGTGGCCGAGGCCGAGGCCAGCAACCCGCCGCGCAAACCAAGTGAGGTCCAACCGACCAGTGTTGTCACTGTCGCCGTGCCCAGTGCCATTGCAAAAGCACCGGCGATTCCAACCATCGCGATGCCCATTTGCCACGTCAGGATCAACACAAATAGCGCCCCGGTGCAGGGACGCGCAGCGATGCCCACAATCAGCAGGGCAGCCTCTTTCCAATTCCCGATCTGCGCAACTTCTTCCGCCGTCGGACCGTGCCGATGCCCGCAATCCGAACAAACCTCGTGGTCATGACCGTGATGATGATCGTGGCCGTCATGATGATGATGGTGATGATGCACCTGTGTCCGATCCGCCCGGTACCGCCTGGCGAAACTGCGTAACGCCCGGAACACCAGCCAAAGGCCAATTGCAGCGATGGCGCCATAGCTTACGGGCGCCATGACCTGCTCGGTTGTGCCAACCAAACTGTCCCGCGACATCTGGAACACCAGAACCCCGGCATACACCAGAACCACTGCAGTGACGGCCTGCCCCAAACTGGACAGCACGCTGATCGCGGACAAACGCCAAAAGGCCACCTTGCGCCCCAGCCCGTACCCTCCGATCAAGACTTTGCCGTGACCCGGGCCTATGGCGTGGAAAAATCCGTAAGCGAAACAAACAGTTAAAAGGGTCGCGACAGCCTCGGGTTGTTCCGCGCGGGCGGCGCGCAGGGATCGGGCGATCTGGTTCTGGAACTCGCGCTGTTCGCCAGCGGCCCAGGCAGCAAGGCTGTCAAACCCTCCGCTGCCCCAGAACCACAGCAGCAGGCCAAACGACAGGAGGACAGGGATAATCAGGTACTTGGACATGAAACGCGGATCTCGGTCGCAAAGCTTTCACCAACCAGCGGGATGTCATTCTCCTCAAGATCATAATTGGCATCAAGGGTCAGCAGGAACGCCCGCATCTGGGCGAGCTGGCCGTCAATATCGGGATCCGTCCGCTCTATCTGGCACGTCAGCTTACTGGACACTGTTACCGGGCGCGTAACCTCGTATGCTGTGTAGTAGGTTTCATCGAACGCCTTGGCTGACAAAGCCGCCGCTGCGACCGGTTCGCCCTCAACAGCCCTCAGATGGGTCGAGACAATGCGGCCGTTATCAGTGGTGGCCGTAGGTTCCATCGGACCCGACAGAGGGATGATCTGGCCATCTGCACGCACCACCAGATCGCCGTTATACCCTTCGATCCACTGCGCGTCGAACCCGGCCAGAAAAGCCTGTTCGCTCTCGCTCAGAATACCGTCGCCATCCTGATCAAGTTTTCTGTCCTCAAGCTCGAACAGCGAATACAGCTCATCATAGGCCCAGGTTACCCGCACATGTGTCAGATTGCCTGCGTCATCGACGATGAACTCCAGCCCCGTGTCGATGAACACATGGGGATGAGCAAAGACCGGGACTGGCAAGCAAAAGGTGAAAAGGGTCAATATCCAGCGCATGTGCGAAAGATAGGGTTTCGGCCCCGCAGCGACAACGCACTTTTGAGACAGCGCGCAGAATCCGGCCAACGGCTTAATCCGGCGGAAATAAGACAAGCGTTTGCAGCGCCGTCGCGACCGGACCTTTTGTGTCATAAAGTACGGACTGAGACATCCCGATGCCCGAGGGTTGCCAATGGCACAGTGACTCTGACGCCAACCAGTCCGAGACCGGTTCGCGGTGAACTTGCACTGTCAGGTCGGTGTTCATGAACCCCATCTCGGTGGTGGGCGCGTTCCACGAGATACCATTCCCGCAATCTGCCAGCGGACACAGTGCCTGTATCGGCGACTGTGCCTCATCGGCCAAAAGCGGCGGCGTGCGCATCCAAACGGTTTTTGGACCGGCTGCCTGATTTCCGCCTTTGGGATACAGAATGTCCGAATGGTTGGCGAAGCCCGGCAGATTGTGACGTGTTTCGCCAATCGGAAAAGGACCCGTGACCGCATCATCCAACCGAGGGGGCTGCATCGTCACGTTTGGCACTGGCCCAAGATCACGGCGCACCAGATGCATCGTCGTTGCAACAGCGCAAAGCGTGTCATCCAAATCGTGCACGGTCACCCGCGTTGTCGCCAATGTCTTTGTATGGCGCGTGGTTTCGGCAGCGACTCGCAATCCGGCCAAAGGCAATGGCCGCAATAAATCCACCGTCAGCCGGGTCAACATCTTCTCGGGCCCGACTTCGGTTTCCGCCGCACGCACGACCAACCCGCTGACCGGCCCGGCATGACAGTGCACGGCCGACCACGGGCCGCGCGCGGGATCGTTACCCACAAACGCACCGTCCTGTCGAATGTGGAAATAGGATTGCGCCTTCACGTCCGGATTGGAAACCATGGCCTTTCTCAGACTTTTTCCTGCGTGTGTTTCTTCAGCTCAGCCCGCGCGACCTGACGGCGGTGCACCGCATCGGGCCCATCGGCCAACCGCAACGTCCGCACATGGGTCCAGGCCGTGGCAAGCGGTGTGTCCTGACTGATCCCCTGCGCACCAAACATCTGCACCGCCTCGTCAATCACCTTCAAGGCTACGCGCGGGGCCACAACCTTGATCTGGCTGATCCACGGTGCTGCCGCGCGTGCATCGCCCTGATCCATGTACCACGCAGCCTTGAGGCACAGCAGGCGCGCCATCTCAATCTCCATCCTGCATTCGGCGATGATGTCGAAATTCGCCCCAAGCTGGGCCAGCTTCTTACCGAACGCCTCGCGTTGCAGGGACCGTTTGCACATCTGATCCAGCGCGCTTTCGGCCTGCCCGATGGCGCGCATGCAATGGTGAATACGCCCCGGCCCAAGACGACCCTGAGCAATCTCGAAGCCACGCCCTTCACCCAACAGTATATTTTCAGCCGGAACGCGCACGTTGGTGAACCGGATATGCATATGCCCATGCGGCGCGTCGTCATGGCCATAGACCTCCATCGGGCGCAGAATTTCGACACCCGGTGTGTCGGCCGGCACGACGATCATCGACTGCCGCTGGTGTTTAGGCTGCTCTTCCCCGGCGGTTTTGACCATCACGATATAGACCTTGCATCGCGGATCACCGGCCCCCGACGACCACCATTTTTCGCCGTTCAGGACATAGTCATCGCCGTCCCGCACGCAAGACATCGACACATTCGTCGCATCCGACGAGGCCACATCCGGTTCGGTCATAAGATAGGCCGAGCGGATTTCACCTTCGAGCAGCGGTTTCAGCCACTGCTCTTTCATCTTTTCGGTTCCGTAGCGTTCGAAGGCCTCCATGTTGCCGGTATCCGGGGCGGAACAATTGAAGACTTCGGCGCCCAATGGGGTCTTGCCCATCTCTTCGGCGAAATAGGCGTATTCCACAGTGGAAAGACCAAACCCTTTGTCGCTGTCGGTCAGCCAGAAATTCCAAAGCCCCGCAGCCTTGGCCTTGGCCTTCAGGCCCTCAAGGATTTCGGACTGACGTTCTGTATATTGCCAACGATCCCCTTTGCCGATCTCTGCGTGATATTCTGCCTCCAGCGGCATGATCTCATCGCGGATCATGTCCGCCACACGTTGTAACAGTTGAGCGTTCTCATCACGCAGGCCGAATGACATGTTCATGGGTTTTCCTCCTCCGACCCGGTGACCGGGCTTTACCTTCGGCCCGAGAATGACTTAGCTGCCGTCAAGATGTCCAGCTAGGACGGGACGTCAAGTCAATCAAACTGTTCGGGGGAGGTTAAAATGGCGTTGTTGATAGAGACAGGTCTGTCCGATTGGATGAGCGACAGCGATATCGCGCGGGACATTCAGGCACTGAAGCCCGGTCTGGACGTACGCACCCCTGCCACGATCGGAGACCCCAGCGACATTACAATGATCGCATTAGCTGGACTCAGCGATGATCAACTTGCCCGCCTGCCCAATCTGCAGCTTGTGCAAAAACTGGGCGCAGGCGTCGAAACGATTGTCGGCAACCCCAACCTGCCCGACCATGTGCGTGTTACGCGCCTGAAACCTGACGCGCCTGCGCAAGGCATCGCCGAGTGGTTCGTGGCCTATATCCTGCGTCAACAGCGCAACATGCCCTTCCACGAGGCGGCGCAGGACCGATCGGAATGGTCCCCGAAGGCGCCGCTCTATTCGCCGGACACTGTGGTCGGAGTGCTGGGTTTGGGTCATATTGGCGCCCGCAGCGCAAAGATGCTGCGCGCGGTTGGGTTTCAGGTCATGGGCTGGAGCCGCTCATCCAAGCAGATCGACGGTGTCACATGCCTGCATGGCGAGGACGCCCTGCCCGATCTGTTGTCTGCATGTGACCATGTCTGTGCCATACTGCCATCGACCCCGCAAACGGTCGGCTTGTTCGGACCCGATATGCTGGCGGCCATGAAACCCGGCAGCCAGTTGCTGAATGCCGGACGCGGAGATTTGATTGACGAGGCCGCGTTGATCACCGCTTTGGATCAGGGAACGCCCGGTCGTGCCGTTCTGGACGTCACCCGAACCGAACCTTTACCTGCAGACAGCCCTTTATGGACACATCCGGGTGTAACAATCACCCCGCACGTTTCTGGCTGGCATCTAGGCGATGCTCTGCGCGATGTGGCCGAGAATTTCGAGCGCCTCAACAGTGGCGCGCCCTTGTTGCACGAAGTGGACCGGGCGCGCGGATACTAGCGCTCTTTATGGCGTGACAATCCAATTGCCGCCCGCGTCGCGGCAACGTCGCGTTCTGACCTCACGTATCTGATCGGTATTGGCCGGTTCAATCAAGTGCTGCAAATGCACGCAATTGCCGCGCACATCCCGCACGGTGACGGTACCCTTTGCGTCGGTTTCCGTGCTGGCCCACGTAGCTTCTGAACCAACCTGCGGCGTACTGCCCTGAAACAATCCGTCTGCGGCGGTCGTCAGCAATGTGAAATCGTCCGGGCTCAACCCCGATTCTGCTATGATCCGCGACAATGGCTTGGCCTGCGCAGCAACGCTGAGGCCGATTATCACAGCGCCTGCTGCTGTAAGAGAGAAAAGAGAATTCATGGGGCCTCACACTTCTGAAATGCACTTTCATTCAAGGATAGACATGTGAACCCGCATGGCCAACCCCAAGAGGTTTCAACCTTCAAATATTCCCGAACAAACCTATTGCGATCGCGCCGCTATAAGCGCCTGTCCAATCACCCCATAGTGCGAGAAACCTGAACCAGAGGCATCAAATGGCACAGCCTACTTATTATGCGCCGTCAGGCGGACATCCCGGACAAGACCAGCTTTTGACTGACCGCGCCATGTTTACTGACGCCTATGCGGTGATCCCCAAAGGGACGATGCGTGACATCGTGACCAGTTACCTGCCTTTTTGGCAGGACACCCGGCTTTGGGTTCTGTCCCGCCCGCTGAGTGGTTTTGCCGAAACATTCTCGCAGTATATCATGGAGGTTCAGCCCGGTGGGGGCAGCGACCGCCCCGAAACCGACCCGCACGCGCAGGCCGTAGTGTTCGTGGTCGAAGGCTCGGTAACCGTGACGCTGAACGGCAATGTTCATGTGTTGGAGACAGGGGGTTATGCCTATATCCCAGCGGGGTCCGAATGGACCCTGCACAATCGCGGCGAAGATATTGCCCGGTTTCACTGGATCCGCAAAGCGTATGAAGCCGTTCCCGGCCTGCCCGCCCCTGATCCGATCATCACCAATGAACGCGACATCGCCCCGACCCCGATGCCCGGCACCGAGGGGCGTTGGGCCACAACCCGTTTCGCCGATCCGCAAGACCTGCGCCACGACATGCATGTCAACATCGTCACGTTCGAGCCGGGCGGCGTGATCCCGTTTGCCGAAACCCATGTGATGGAACACGGGCTTTACGTGCTTGAAGGTAAAGCCGTCTATCGGCTGAATCAGGACTGGGTCGAGGTCGAAGCCGGCGACTATATGTGGTTGCGCGCTTTCTGCCCGCAAGCCTGTTATGCTGGTGGACCGGGACGGTTTCGTTATCTTCTTTACAAGGATGTGAACCGTCACATGTCCCTAACCCTGTCTAAACGCTGAGTTTCCGGTGGGTTTCTTGGGCTCGGGGCTTCACAGGACCGGTTGAATCTGATGAAATACCCGCAGTTTTTAGCACTGGAGATTGTTCAATGGTACTGCGTGGATCAATGTTGGCGCTGGCCGCCGTCATCGGCCTTACGGCTATTAACGCGACCCCTGTGGTCGCCAAGGAACCGACCAAATCGGTTTCGGTCTTCAGCCGGACCTGGGCGATCACGCAGGTCTCGGATGCTCCGGTCGTGTATCGCGCGACGCGGGACAACAACAACCTCAACCCGTTTGGGCCGCCGCCGCGCCTGCGCACCCTGCAGGCCATCGCAGCGATCCAGCAGGCCACCGGGTGCACGCCCATCCGAGGCAGCATGTACCAGAATATCTCGGGCCAGTTCTTTTCGCAGGTCAGTTGCAACTGACCCCAAGGCGAAACGGGCATTGAGGTCAGCGCAACCCGCTGCCATAGCTTGCGCATGAAACTCGCGATTAACGGATTCGGCCGGATCGGCCGCACGATCCTGCGGCAGCTTCTGGCCATGCCGCAGGACAGTGGTATCCAGCTGGTGCTGATCAACGACATCGCGCCGCTTGAAACCTGCACCTACCTGTTCAAATACGACAGTACATTCGGTCCCTATGCGGGCGATGTTAAACACTCTGCTGACGAATTAATCGTCGACGGGATGGCGATACCGGTGACCCACAGTGCGGATCTGTCTCGTGTGGATCTGACCGGCGTCGATGTCCTGATGGACTGCACGGGCGTTGCACGCACATCAGATGTCGCCAGCCAGGGCCTGACGGCGGGTGCGGGGAAAGTGCTGATTTCCGGCCCGTCTCCGGCGACCGAGGTTACCGTTGTGCTCGGCGCAAACGAAGACCAGCTGGGCGATGCGCGCATCGTGTCGAACGCCTCGTGCACGACGAACGGTCTGGCGCCTTTGGTCAAGGTTCTGGATGGGATCGGTGGCCTGGTATCGGGCCACATGACGACCATCCACTGTTATACGAACAGCCAGCCAATGGTGGACGCACCGCGCGGGGATCTGGCCCGATCCCGCGCTGGCGCACTTTCGATGGTTCCAACCACCACCAGCGCCATGCACCTGATTGACGAGGTTTTGCCCCATCTGGCCGGTCGCGTCTCGGGTGCGGCGGTGCGGGTTCCCACGGCCAGCGTCTCGGCGGTTGACCTGATCGTGACGCTTGAACACCCAGTGTCCGCGGATTTGTTCGAGGCCAACCTGCGTCAGGCCGTTGCGCAATCACCTGTTCTGGGTTGGACGGACGAGCCCTTGGTGTCGTCCGATTTGCGGACCCGCCCCGAGTCGCTTGTCATCGCAGGCCCAGAGACGCGGCAGATCGGCGATCATCAGGTCCGCGTCTTTGGCTGGTACGACAACGAATGGGGCTTCTCGGCCCGGATGCTGGATGTCGCCCGACTGATGGTTGGCCGCTGATTGGCGACGTCAGCGGGCGACAATTTCATAGGGCGTGTCGAACCAGTGTTCTTCAAGGTTCGCCCCGGCACCGATGCGGTCAACAACCGCGAACAGACCCGGACCATGCAGCGGCGTTAAAACACCATGCCATGTGCCCCGATGATAGTTTACGGCCTGACCGGGTGACGTCAGGAAGGCAACGGGCTGGCCGGGCATTCCATTGGCATCTGGTGCGACCACGACCAGAAACGGTTGATGTGTCATCGGTATAAAGGCTTGACTACCTTCGGGATGCCGCTCGACCATATCCAACACATAGGGGAAAGCGCGCGGATTGGCGTTAAACAGGCTGATACCCGCGCGTCCGTCAGCGAAATCCATCTGGGCACGGTCATGGAAACGGCCGCATTGTTCTTGGTTTATGATTTTGTCTGGCTGACCCGCAGCCTCAATCACGTCTCCGTATGGCGCAAAGGCTTGAGCGGTCAGCGGACGGGCAACGATCTGCATCATGACGGAAGAATGTCCCGCAGCCGAAACTCGGCAATGCGTTCAACCTGACGGCAGGCTTCGCGGAATTCCGTTTCGCGATCCTGCTCAATCCGCCGCTGAAACGCCTGCAGGATCGAGGCTTTATCGTGATCTCGCACCGCGATGATGAAAGGGAACCCAAACCTCTCGGTGTAACGATTATTCAGGTCCGTGAACGCCGCGCGTTCGGCGTCTGTCAACGCATCCAACCCGGCTGATGCCTGTTCAGACGTGCTTTCCTGTGTCAGACGTTTCGCCTGCGCCAGTTTGCCGGCCAAATCCGGGTGCGCGGTCAGAACGCTCAGTCTTTCGTGATCCGAGGCAGACCGGAACATACGCGTCAGCGCATTGTGCAATCCACCCGCAGTGTCATGAGCAGGGCCAAGCTCTAGCTCGAACGCGCGCTCGGCAATCCAGGCCGAATGTTCAAAGATGCCGCCATAAGTGCCGACGAATGTTGCGCGGTCCATCTGGGACGGTTTCGGATGGCGGCTCGGCGGGTGATGTGCGGCCCAATGCTGTGCGATTTGCAAGCGGGTCGCGAACCATACGTCCTCAAAACCCTTCGCATAGTCGAGAAACCGTTTCAACGCCATAACCCGGCCGGGACGCCCGATCAGCCTGCAATGCAGCCCGATTGACAACATCTTGGGCGCGCCCTCTTGGCCTTCAGCATAGAGCGCGTCGAAACTGTCCTTGAGATAGGAATAAAACTGGTCGCCCGCGTTAAAACCCTGCGGGGTGGCAAAGCGCATGTCGTTGCAATCCAAAGTATATGGAACGATCAGCTGATCCCTTTCGCCTGCGTTGACCCAGTAGGGAAGATCATCCGCATAGGTGTCAGCGACATAGTCAAACCCGCCCTCTTCAGCGACCAATCGAACCGTATTCTCGGAACAGCGCCCCGTGTACCAACCGCGCGGGCGCTGACCTACGACTTCGGTATGCAGGCGGATCGCTTCGTTAATCTGGGCGCGTTCCTCTGCTTCGGGCATATCCTTGTGCTCAACCCATTTCAGACCGTGGCTGGCGATCTCCCATCCCGCAGACTTCATTGCGTTAACTTGGTCTGGGGACCGGGCCAGCGCGGTCGCGACACCATAGACCGTAATTGGCAGGTCTTTCATAAGCCGGTGCAACCGCCAGAACCCGGCGCGTGCGCCGTATTCGTAAATCGACTCCATGTTCCAATGCCGCTGACCCGGCCATTGCGCGGCCCCGACGATTTCAGACAGAAAAGCTTCGGAGGCCGCATCGCCGTGAAGTATGTTGTTTTCCCCGCCTTCTTCGTAATTCAGCACGATTTGAACCGCGATCTTGGCACCGCCGGGCCATTGAGCATCGGGCGGTGTCAAACCGTATCCGATCATGTCGCGAGGATAACGAGGGGGCTGCATATGGGTGTCCGTTCTTTTGTTTGTCCTCAGCCATAGCCCAGAAACAGCCGGATGATTATCAAACTAATCCGAACGCAGTTTCCGGTTCTTTTGGCATTTCCATATTTTAGAACTTTGCGCCAGACTGTGGCAAAGCAAATTGCAGATCACAGGAGAATGCCGTGGCAGGCTATCTGACAACGCATGTTCTGGACACCGCACGCGGCTGTCCGGCCCAAGGGTTGAACATCACGCTCTACAGCGTAGCGGGTGAGGCGCGCCATATCCTCGCCCAGATGACAACAAACGCCGATGGCCGAACGGATAGTCCCATTTTGCCAAAGGACGCCTTTGCGATCGGTACATACGAATTGGTGTTTGACGCTGGCGAATATCTGCGGACAACGGGACAATCGGCAGAAGATCCGCTGTTTCTGGACAATATCCCAATACGTTTCGGCATGTCAGACCCTGATGCGCACTATCACGTACCGCTGCTGCTTTCACCTTTTGGCTATTCGACCTATCGCGGCAGTTAACACAGATCCCCTCCCGCCCGTCGATCACCCTGCCGGGTTCCTCCGGTTGGGCCGGGCGCCGCACCTTTCAGGTACGGCGCGGTTTCTCCTGATTCAGGCGTTCCGCGTCTCGAGGGCGTTCCCACGCTGCGGCCGTGCCGCAGCGCCGGGCCCAACACTGTGCAGCGCCCGAAGGGTGCGAACAGTGGCGGGAGCCCCTATCAGCCCCCTTCGCCCAACGCGTTGACGATCTTGCCAATTCTCGCGATCATAAAATCCATAAACAGACGTGCCTTCGGGTCCTGATGGCGCCTATGCGTGTACAGGCAGGCCATTTGCACCGCGACCGGGGGCGTCTCGACCGCAACTGGAACAAGTTGACCTGTTTTCAGGTGTTCGGCGACTTCGAACACCGGTTTCATTGCAATACCCTGCCCAGACAAGGCCCAATCCGTCAGAACGTCGCCATCGTCGCATTCGAACCGTCCGGAAACCGCAAACCGCCGAGGACCGTCTGGCGTTTCCAGCAGCCACTGAAACTCGGTCGCGCCCGGGAACCGCAGGTTCAGGCATTCATGTTTGTCCGAAACAAGATCAGCACCGGTGCGCGGCATCCCCCGTCTAGAGACATATTCCGGCGCGGCGCACAGAACACGTGGGCAGTCTGCAATCTTGCGGATACGCAATGTGCTGTCTTCGGGCTGGCCAATAAAGAACGCCAGATCCAAGCCTTCAGTCGTCAGGTCAACCGATCGATCCGTTAAACGCAGCCGAACGTCAATCTCGGGGTATTCTGACAGGAAATCAGGCACATGCGGGGCCAACAATCGCCGCCCCACCCCTAACGGAGCAGCAACGAAAAGCGACCCGCGCGGTGCTTCAGTCAGATGCACCACCTGCGCCTCGGCTTCATCCACTGCGTCAAGAACGGCCACTGCGCCTGGATAGAACGCCCGGCCCTGCTCGGTTGGGGAAAGGTTGCGTGTGGTGCGCTGGAACAGGCGCACGCCCAGGTGATCTTCAAGTTGCGATATCCGCGCCGAAGTCACCGCTGGGGAAATGCGCAAATCCCGACCAGCTGCAGACATACTGCCTAAATCATAGACGCGGACGAAGGTTCGGATATTGTCGAGATAGGACATCTTATCGTTTTTTTTGATACAGTTTGGCAATATACGGGAATACCGAATAAAAAGCGGTTTGCCTAGTGTGGCCCTAACCAATCGGAGAGACCCCACATGTTCGAATTTGCCGTGTTCTGGGATTGGATGGCATTCGCCGTGCGCTGGTTGCACGTGATCACCGCCATTGCCTGGATCGGATCGTCTTTTTACTTCATTGCACTGGACCTTGGCCTGAACCGCGACATTTCAGGCCCGGCAGATGGTGAGGAATGGCAGGTGCATGGCGGCGGATTCTATCACATCCAGAAATATCTGGTCGCGCCCGAGCGGATGCCCGATCACCTGACGTGGTTCAAATGGGAAAGCTATGCCACCTGGCTGAGCGGTGCGGCGCTGCTGATGATCGTCTATTGGGTCGGCGGAGAGCTGTATCTGATTGATGCGCAAAAGGCCGATCTGGCGCTGTGGCAGGGCATTGCGATTTCGGCGGCTTCGCTGACTGTGGGTTGGCTGATCTATGACTTTTTATGCAAATCCAAGCTGGGGCAGCGTCCCACCCTGCTGATGGTGCTGTTGTTCGTGCTGCTGGTGGCGATGGGCTGGGCTTACAACCAGATTTTCACGGGCCGCGCGATGATGCTGCATCTGGGGGCGTTCACCGCAACGATCATGACAGCGAATGTGTTCTTCATCATCATGCCCAACCAGCGCATCGTGGTCGATGATCTGAAGAATGGCCGAACGCCGGACCCGAAATACGGCAAGATCGCCAAGCTGCGGTCGACGCACAACAACTACCTGACGCTTCCTGTTGTGTTTCTGATGCTGTCCAACCATTACCCGCTGGCCTTTGCGACTCAATACAACTGGATCATTGCGGCGTTGGTTTTCCTGATGGGCGTTACCATCCGGCACTATTTCAACACGCGCCACGCACGCGCCGGAAACCCGACGTGGACATGGCTGGCCACAGCACTGCTTTTCATTGGGATCATGTGGCTGTCGACTGCGCCAATGTACAAACCTGTGGAAGACGCCGAAGCGCAACCCCTTACGCGATATGAACAGAAATTCGCGGCGGCAGAGGGTTTTGAGGAGGCACATGACGTCGTTCTGGGAAGATGCTCGATGTGCCACGCGCGCGAACCGGTCTGGGAGGGTATCCAATGGGCACCGAAGGGCGTTTTGCTTGAAACCGAAGGCGACATTGCCCGCAACGCCAGGCAAATCTACTTGCAGGCAGGTGTCAGCCACGCCATGCCTCCGGCCAACGTCACTTATATGGAACCCGAAGATCGCGAAGCCATCATTCGCTGGTTCCGCAGTGTCGGGTCCTGATCCAGCGGCTCTCTGATCACACAACCCGCTAATTTCTGGTCTGTTTCGATTATTTTTCCCCCTGACCGGCGATGAATGCTCTAACATGAATGTCATGACGCGCCGCTTCTTCCCAGACGGCGAAAACTGATTTCAACTTGGGGCAGTTGAGGCCAATTGATGCAGAAGACCGGACCGCGCGCTTGTGTGAGAACTTGCCTGTTTGGCCTGCTGGCTGCCGTTCTGCCCACTTCGCTACTTGCGCTAGAGACAACTCTGACCGCTCCGGGTGCGCCCAAAGCTCTGATCGAGCGTCTTGAAGAGACCTCATCCGTTGCTACCGCCGAGTCGCGCGGACTGGGCACACCACTGGAAATTTTATCGGCCGCGTTGTCGGATTATCGGACCATTGTTCAGATTCTGTACGACGAGGGGTATTTCAGCCCGGTCGTCAGCATCAAGCTGGACGGTCAGGAAGCGGCCGAACTGAGTTCCCTGAGCGTACCGACGCAGATCAACCGCGCTGCCATCACCGTGCAGACCGGACCTAAGTTCCGGTTTGGCGAAGCGATCGTACAGCCTTTGGCCCCACAGACCGTCCTGCCCGAAGAATTCGCGATCGGCGAATTGGCCACCACCGGGGCGATCCAGCGCGCCGGTTCCGCAGGGGTCCAAGGCTGGCGCAATGCAGGCCATGCCAAAGCCGATATTCAAGGTCAAAGAGTCATCGCCCGACACGCGCAGGCCCAGTTGGACGCTCAGATTGATCTGGCTCCGGGGCCGCGCTTGACGTTCGGGAAAATGATCATCTCGGGCGATACGGATGTGAAACACTCGTCGATCGAAAAGATCGCGGGCTTCCCAGAGGGCAAGGTTTATTCCCCCGAAGACATCCAAAAAGTCGGGACACGTCTGCGCAGGACCGGAACTTTCAATGTTGTCGCCATTGAGGAACGTGAGAACCCGAACCCTGATGGCACGCTGGATTTCGACGCCTATTTCGAAGATCTGCCCAAACGCCGCCTGACTTTCGGATTCGAAATTGCCTCTCGGGATGGGATCGATCTGACGGCAACCTGGACCCATCGCAACGTGTTTCGGCGGGCAGAACGGCTGCGGTTCGAAGCAGCGCTGCGCAATATCGGCGGTGCCGAGGATCTGGACGGGCGCATCGGTCTTCGACTGGACCAGCCGGATCGGCTGGGACCGGATGACAACACGTTCTGGAACGCCCTGCTGGAACGCCGCAACACCGACAATTACAACGTTACTTTAACATCGCTGGCGTATGGTGCGCGACGTACTTTCTCGGATCGGCTATACGCCGAAGCCTCGGCCGGGTTTCAATGGTCCGACGCGGATGACGCGTTCGGCGATGGGCGCAAGTTCCGATACTTTATTGTCCCCACCCGCACCGAGTGGGATCAACGCGACAGCAAGGTCAGTGCGACGAAAGGGTTTTATCTGGACGCACAGATCATGCCCTTTCTGGGAATTTCAGAAACTGAAACCGGCATCAGGTTCTTTGCTGACGCGCGCACCTATACCAGCCTGGGAACTGGCGGGCGCATTGTACTAGCTGGGCGGGTGCAAGCGGGTTCAGTAGTGGGGCCATCACTGAACGCAGTTACCCCGGACTTCCTGTTCTATTCCGGTGGCGCCGGCACCGTACGTGGGCAACCGTTCGAAAGCCTCGGCATTCCGGTCGGAGACGAAATTGCCGGCGGCAAATCCTTCCTTGGACTCTCCGGAGAAGTCAGGGGCAAGATAAACGATGCGATATCGCTGGTGGGGTTCTATGATTACGGCGTGGTGGATTCGTCCTCATTCGTCACTAGCGCCGCAGCGTCCCATTCTGGCGCAGGTCTAGGCGTCAGATACGATCTAGGCGGCTTTGGACCCTTGCGCTTGGACCTCGCGGTTCCCGTGCAGGGCGACACAGGGAATGGTCTGCAATTCTATATCGGGATCGGACAGGCATTTTGATACGGCGATATTCATATACAGTCCTGACCGCCACGCTGGTCCTGTATGCGCCTCCTCTGGCCGCGCAGGAAGACAGCGGTGGCAGTATGCTTGAGAATTTCCTGCAGGATACGCTGTCAGGTGACAATCAGAACGTCACGGTCAAGGGTCTGCAAGGCGCTCTGAGCGCGCGCGCCACCATAGAGGAAATCACAGTCGCGGATGATGAAGGCGTCTGGTTGACCATCAAGGACGCTCAGCTGGACTGGAACCGCCTAGCGCTGATCCGAGGCAGATTCTCGGTTAACGCGTTGACAGCGCAGGAAATCGACATCGCCCGCGCGCCCGGCGCGACAACCGCACCGGACGAACCTGCACCTTCTGCCGAAACTCAGCCATTTCAACTTCCTGAACTGCCCGTTTCTATCGAGATCGGCGAAATTCGTATAGACGAGATTTCCCTGGGCGAGCCGTTGATAGGCGTGGCCGCAGACCTGTCGGTTACCGGCAATCTTTCCCTGGCCGACGGAACCTTGGACACCAATCTCGATATCACTCGGCTGGACCGCGCAGGCGACGAAATCACACTGACCGCCGAGTTCCAGAACGCCACCAGCGAAATTACCCTTGATCTGAATGTGACCGAAGCATCCGGCGGTCTGATTTCTACCGCCCTGAACATTCCCGATAGCCCGCCCATCGGATTATCCGCCAAAGGGTCCGGCCCGCTGACGGATTTCACCGCCGATATCGGCTTGAGCAGCGACAGCCAGCAACGCGTGACCGGTCAGGTTCGCCTGCGCGCGGCCACCGAGGGCGCGTCAGAGGGCATTGCGTTTACCACCGACCTCAGTGGTGATCTGACCCCATTTCTATCAGCCGATATCGATCCGTTCTTTGGCACTCAGACACGACTTTTCGTAAACGGCCAAACCAAACCCGAAGGGGCGCTGGATGTCTCAGACCTGGAACTGACCACGCAAGCGCTGGACTTGAAGGGCGAGTTGCAACTGGCCCAGGGTGGAACACTGGCACTTGCGGCTTTGCAGGGACGTATCACGCCACCAGACGGCCAGGCTGTGATCCTGCCTGTGTCGGGCGGGGACACGTCCCTTCAGGCCGCACAGATTTCCGCACTTTTCGATCAGAAAAACGGCAACCTTTGGGACCTGAGCCTGACGGCGAACGGCTTTAAATCCCCTCAGGCCAACCTGCAAAACGCCCGGATTACGGCGCAAGGAGTTCTGGATCAGGCGGAAACCCTGTCAGTAAGTGGTGACCTGCAGGCCAGCGTCACCGGTGTTGATTTGACTGATCCTGCTTTGAACTCGGCTATCGGCCAACGCATCACGCTGGACGGCCAGTTTGACTATGGCAATGATCAGTCTCTGAACCTATCGGGGTTCGAACTGGTCGGATCGGATTATACGCTTGCGCTGGATGCTTTGGTCGATGGCCTGAACAGCGGTTTGAACGTGGACGGTTCAGCTACGCTCGAAGCGTCTGACTTGGCCCGATTTTCGGACCTCGCACAAATGGACCTTGGGGGGCGGGTCTCGGCCAGAATTGATGGGTCGGGATCGCCACTGGAAGGCAGCTTTGACGGCAAGCTGGCTGTCGAGGGCAGCGACCTGTCTACCGGGCGCGACGATATCGACCCGGTCATCACTGGCGAAACGACGATCACGCTGGATGCCAAACGTGATTCAGACGGCATTACCATCCGCGCCTTCGATCTGAACAGCGAAGCTGCGCAGGCTCAGGCAAGCGGCGATGTGACTACACCCGATGGCAATCTGACCATCGACGGGCAAGCGCGGGTAAATGCGGCGGACTTGTCAGTGTTCTCGGGCTTGGCGCAGCGTGAGCTGGGAGGCTCTGTAAGGGCAGAAGTCAGCGGCATGGGGACAGTACAAACGTTGGAGTTTGACGGCACCGCCAATGTCGTCGGTCGGAACATACGAACGGGCATGGCGGATATTGATCCCCTCTTGACCGGTCAGACCACAATCCAGTGGGATGGTGCACGGACCGCGGATGCCATTGATATACGAAGCGCCACAATCAACGCCCAAGCCCTGAGCGCGCAGGTTCAGGCCATGATAAATGACCCGACCGAAGAACCCTCGGGCCAGGGTCAGGCGCGTTTGACCGTGCCAGACCTGTCGCTTTTTTCGGGATTGACCGGCCAAGATCTGGCCGGATCAGTGAATGCCAACCTACAAGGCAGCGGCGACCTCGCCACGCGCGCTTTTGACGTCCAAGGGAACGTGGACGCCAACAACATTCGGTCCGGGATCGAGGTACTCGACAAACTGATTGAGGGGCGTACAACCCTGACCATAGACGCTGAAAATGGCGACGAGGGTCTGGATGTTCGCACGTTCCGACTGACAGGAACGGCAATCTCTGCAAACGCCTCGGGCAAGGTCTCGCGCGAGGCCGGAGGGCTGGATTACTCGGTGACACTGGACGACGTCGCCCGTGTGACCCGGACTCTGTCTGGCCCCCTGACTTTGGAAGGCAACGTGGCACCAACTCGGACGGGGTTGGAAGGAACTGCAAATTTAAGCGGGCCTGACAGTTCTTATGCCAATCTCAAAGGGACAGTTGAAACGGACGGCGACGCAGATGTGGAATTTGACGCCAAGTTCAATCGCATTGAACGATTTGCACCCGACTTCCCCGGCACCATCGCTGCCACGGGAACTGCACAACGCAAAAGTGGCATCTGGACCATCGACACCAGCGCCGAAGGCCCCGCGCAGATTAACAGCGACGTTTCGGGTACATTTGACGAAAGCACGGGTGAAGCGGATCTGAAGGCCGTGGGCGGTGTGAACATAGGAATTGCCAACCTGTTCATTTCACCCAATAAAATCGACGGAACTGCCCGGTATGACGTTACTCTTAAGGGCAAGCCAGCGCTTGATGCCCTTAGCGGGTCGATCACCACCTCTGGCACATCGCTGGCCATTCCGGGCGCCGGGCAAACAATCACTGGCATCAGTGGGTCAGTCGATCTGTCGCAAAGCCGAGCAACGGTTTCCATTTCCGGCGGCACCCGCGCCGGCGGTTCGTTCTCGGTCGCCGGGCCGGTTGATCTTACCCCGCCCTTCAACGCGAATATCGTAACGACTTTGAATAACCTGGTTCTGACGGACCAGCTTTTGTATGAGACCACACTGGCTGGACAAATTGCGATGACCGGAGCGTTGGCAGGAAATAGCTCGGTTTCAGGGCAGATCGATTTCGTTGAAACAAACATCAACCTAGCAGCCGCCTCTGGCGCGGTAGGGGCGGCGGCGATCCCCGACATCCAGCATGTTGGTGAAAGTGCTGCAGAATTGCTGACACGGCAACGCGCCGGTCTGGTCAAGGACGAAGAGACCACACAAAGCGACTCGCGCATTGCGTTGGATATCGCATTGCTAGCCCCGAAAGAGGTCTTTGTGCGCGGTCGCGGCGTGAACGCGGAACTGGGTGGGCGGCTGTTTATCGGCGGGACCACATCATCCGTCATCCCGTCAGGGCAGATAGAATTGATCCGCGGTAACTTTGATATTCTGGGGCGTCGACTGGCGCTGACCAAGGGTATCGTAACGCTACAGGGCGACCTCACACCGTATATCGAGTTCGAATCTTCGACCAGCACCTCGGACGGTACTGCTACGATCGAAATCGCCGGGCCGCTGGATTCACCCGAAGTCGACGTATTCTCTGACCCGGAACGCCCCGCCGAAGAGGCTCTGGCCATGTTGTTGTTCGGCAACCGGTTTTCGGAACTGTCGCCCTTTGTGATTGCCCAGATGGCGGCGTCGCTGGCACAACTTAGCGGCGCAGGTGGTGATGCCACCAAGGGGCTGCGTGACAGCACAGGGGTAGATACGGTCGATATAGGCGCGACGGAAGGCGGAGCGGGACGCTTGGGCGCGGGCGCTTACCTAAGCGATAACCTCTACACCGATTTCACCGTCAACACAGAAGGCGACACCGAAGTGAACCTGAACCTTGACGTCACCGACAACTTCACCGTCCGGGGCACTGTCGATGGCCGGGGCGAGACTGGGCTGGGTGTGTTCTTTGAACGCGATTACTGACGCCGGATCGCAATCGGTAGACCGATCTGAGGCACCGCTTCAAGCCCCGCATGATCACGCGCCATCCGCGCCAACCGGGCTGCAGCCCAATCTGGATACGCAACAGATCGACCTGTTGTTTGGCTAACATTCATGAAAAGCGCTTCTTGTGTAGCGCACACCTCGCCTGAAGCCGAAAGCATCTGGGCAAAATAATGCCCCCGTTTGTGATCGGCATCCAACATGCGAATGTGAAAGGTCAACGACTGACCTTCGAGAACTTCGCGCAGGAAAGACATTTGCGATTGCAGGACGTAAGGTCCCTGCCCCAACGCGCTGACCTGAACTTCGCCCAGTCCCAGATGATCAACCATCAACCGTTCAAGCGCCATATCAAATGCCACTCCGTAATAGCCCACATTCATGTGGCCATTATAGTCGATCCATTCCGGCAGCACCTTGAATCCGTGAATTTCGACAGGTGCGTCATAGGGGCCATCATGGCCGCCCAATGGTTCAGTCATCTGCATCATCCTCGAATATGGCGACAGCGCGCGTGAATCCCGCCGAAGCGCCTTTGATCTTGAACGGAAAACACGAGATTTCAAAGCCATGGGGCGGCAGGCTGTCCAAGTTGGTCAGCTTTTCCATGTGGCAATACCCAATGTCTATCGAAGCACGGTGGCCTTCCCAGATGATCGAAGGATCCTGTGTTTCGGCATATTCCTGCGCGGTGAAGGCAAAAGGGGCGTCCCAGCTCCAGGCGTCAGTGCCAGTCACCCGCACGCCTCGTTCCGTCAAATAAAGCGTCGCCTCGCGACCCATGCCGCAACCTTTCATCAGATAATCAGGTTGCCCATAATGCGTACCCGCAGCCGTATTCACAACGACGATATCCAATGGTCGCAACGTATGACCGATCCGTCTCAGCTCGGTCTCAACATCCGCTGCAGTCACCACATAGCCATCCTCGAAATGGCGGAAATCCAGCTTCACACCGGGATTCATGCACCATTCAAGCGGCACCTCGTCGATGGTGATCGCGCGTTCACCGTTGTTCATGGTTGAATGGTGATGATAGGGCGCATCCAGATGTGTGCCGTTGTGGGTGGCGATCTGAAGACGCTCAACAGCCCAACCTTCACCACCCGGCAGATCGTCTTTTTGCAGTCCGGGAAAGAACGACATGACCTGTTCCGCAGTATGGTCATGGGTCAGGTATTCGATTTCAGGCAGCATGATCGGCGGGTCGGACACGATCCCGGTTTCCAACGGAACAGACAAATCGACGAAACGGCGCGCCATGGAACCCTCCATCACCAAAAGCGGTAACAGGTTTGGCCGCCTCTAAGCTTCTGTCAAGGAAAGAAAAAGGCGGCCACATGGGCCGCCCTTGTTGATTTATTCAGCAGCGATGGCGTCTTCTATCTTTTCAACCCTGATGGCCGAGAACTTAAACTCGGGGATCTTGCCATAAGGGTCAATGGCCGAGTTGGTCAGGATATTTGCTGCTGCCTCAACATAGGCAAACGGAATGAACACCATATCCTCGGCAATCGCCCGGTCCGTCCGCACCATGATCTCGATCGAGCCGCGCCGGGTGGTCAGGCGGATCGTCTCGCCCGGTTCGATCCCCATCAGCTTGAGCGTGCGCGGGTTCATCGAACAGTTCGCTTCCGGTTCCACAGCATCCAGAACGTTGGACCGGCGGGTCATCGACCCGGTGTGCCAATGTTCCAGCTGACGACCTGTTGTGGCGATCATCGGATATTCGGCATCCGGGGCCTCATCCGGCGGGATGACGCTGGCGGGCGTGAATTTGGCTTTACCACCCGCACGGGGAAATCCGTCGCCAAACACGATGGACTGCCCCGGATCGGTCTCGGACAGCGACGGATAGGTGATCGTCTCGTTTTCCAGACGTTCCCACGTGATGTTGTCCAGCGACTCCATGGTCAGCTTCATCTCAGCAAAGACCTGAGACACATCCGTATAGTCCCAGTTCAAACCGATCCGCTGCGCCAGTTCGACGGTGATCGCCCAATCCTCACGCGCCTCACCCGGAGGAGCGACTGCCGGGCGCACACGCTGCACCTGACGGTTGGTGTTCGACACGGTGCCGTTCTTTTCATACAGCGCCGAGGCCGGCAGAATGATATCAGCGTAGTTTGCCGTCTCGGTCAGGAAGATGTCCTGAACGATCATCAGGTCCAGCTTTGCCAGCGCTGCGCGGGCATGGTTCACATCCGGGTCAGACATGGCCGGATTTTCGCCCAGAATATACATGCCCTTGATGTTTCCGGCATAAATCTGGTCGATGATTTCGGTGACCGTCAGGCCCTTTTCGTTCGAGAAATCCTCTGATCCCCAAACATCGGCGAACTTCGCCCGGATGTTGTCGTCTGTGACCGTTTTGTAGTCCGGCAGGAACATCGGGATCAGACCAGCATCCGAGGCGCCCTGAACGTTGTTCTGACCACGCAACGGGTGCAGACCCGCGCCCGGTTTACCAACATTCCCGGTCATCAGCGCGAGGCTGATCAGACAACGCGAGTTATCCGTTCCATGGATGTGCTGACTGACACCCATGCCCCAGAAGATCAGGCCGGCCTTGGCCTGTGCAAAGGTACGGGCCACCCGGCGGATCTGATCCGGTTCAATACCGCAGATCGGGGCCATCGCTTCGGGCGTGAACTGGCGCAGGTGTTCTTTCTCGGCCTCCCAGTTCTCGGTCCAGCGGTGGATGTACTGGCTGTCATAGAGCTCCTCTTCGACGATCACGTTCATGATCGCGTTCAACATCGACACATCCGCTCCCGGTCGGAACTGCAGCATTTCATCGGCGAACTTGCGCATCCCGACACCGCGCGGGTCCATTACGATCAGCTTGCCACCGCGTTTGGTGAACTGCTTGAAATACGTCGCGGCGACGGGGTGGTTCTCGATCGGGTTGGCCCCGATTATGATCGCCACATCCGCGTCTTTGATGTCGTTGAACGCAGCCGTAACCGCGCCCGATCCAACGTTTTCAATCAGCGCGGCCACCGACGACGCGTGGCACAGACGGGTGCAGTGGTCGACGTTGTTGTGGCGGAAGCCCTGACGGATGAACTTCTGGAACAGATACGCTTCTTCATTCGTGCACTTGGCCGAGCCAAAACCCGCGACATTGCGCGGATCATCGTCGCGCAGTTCCTTCAGCTTGGTCGCGGCCAGATCCATCGCCTCTTCCCAGGTCGCCTCGCGGAAATGGGTGGACAGGTCCGCAGGGTCGACATTCAAGCCCTTGGCAGGCGCGTCCTCGCGCCGGATCAGTGGTTTGGTCAAACGGTGCGGGTGGTGGATGTAGTCAAAGCCGAACCGGCCTTTGACACACAGGCGGCCTTCGTTAGCGGGGCCGTTGATGCCTTCGACATACTTAACCTTGCCGTCCTTGACCTTCAGCGAAACTTTACAGCCCACGCCGCAGAACGGGCAGACGCTTTCGGTCTCGGAATCGTAGTCCTTACTGTCACCCTTCTGCTGGTCGTCCAGCACAGTGGCGGGCATCAGCGCGCCGGTCGGGCAAGCCTGAACGCATTCACCACATGCGACACAAGTTGAATCGCCCATCGGATCGTTCTGGTCGAACACAACCTGCGCAGTATGACCGCGACCAGCCATGCCAATTACATCGTTCACCTGCACGTCGCGACAGGCGCGCACGCAGAGATTGCAGTTGATGCAGGCGTCCAGATTAACGCGCATCGCAACGTGGCTGTCATCCAGCAGCGGGATTTTCTCGGCCTCTTTGGCCGGGAAACGGCTGTCGCTGACGTCGTTCAGCTTGGCCATGTCCCAGAAGTGGCTGGACGCGTCATGTGCCTCCTCCGGCTGGTCAGCGACCAGCAGTTCCATGACCATGGCGCGCGATTTCTCGGCGCGGTCGCTGTCTGTCTTGACTACCATACCATCCGCTGCGGGTCGGATGCACGAAGCGACCAGAGTACGCTCGCCCTCCACCTCGACCATACAGGCGCGGCAGTTGCCGTCGGGTTTGTAACCCGGCTGCGGTTTGTGGCACAGGTGCGGAATTGTGAACCCTTGGCCTTTGGCGGCTTCCCAGATGGTCCAGCCCTCAGGCACGGTGACATCTTCGCCGTTCAGGTTGAAGGTGACGGTCTTGTTCGGGCTTGCGTCTAGCATGGCTCTGTCTCCCTTCAGATTTCGTCAGCAAAATGTTTCATGACAAGGCGGATCGGGTTCGGGGCCGCCTGCCCCAGACCACAGATCGAGGCATCGCCCATAACCTGACACAGATCCTCCAACAGATCGGTGTCCCATGTGTCGGCCTGCATCAGCTTGACCGCCTTTTCACAGCCCGCCCGGCAGGGCGTACACTGGCCACAGCTTTCGTCTTCGAAAAACCGCAGCATGTTCAGCGCCGCATCGCGGGCAGTGTCCTGATCGGACAGAACCACCACGGCGGCGGACCCGATAAAGGTGCCATGCGGCTGCAGCGTGTCGAAATCCAGCGGGATATCGTCCATCGACGCGGGCAACAGACCCGAGGAAGGCCCGCCCGGCTGATACGCCTTGAAGCTCTGCCCCTCGGCCATGCCACCAGCCGCCTCAATCACGTCCAGAATGGTCGATCCGGCGAGCAGCAGATAGACGCCCGGCTGTGCCACCCGGCCCGAGACCGAATAGCTGCGCAGGCCCTTGCGCCCGTTCTTTTCAACAGAGTTCAAAATCTGCGGCCCTTCGCGGCAAATCTTCGACACCCAATAGAGCGTCTCGACGTTGTGCACCAAGGTCGGTCGGTTAAAGACCCCAACCTGCGCCACAAACGGAGGACGGTGACGCGGCAGACCCTTTTTGCCCTCGATCGATTCAATCATCGCGGATTCTTCGCCGCAGATATAGGCACCGGCCCCCCGGCGCAGATCGATATAGCCGGGCGTGACGATCCCGGCCTGCTCCAGCGCGGTGATCTCACGGCGCAGAATTTCCAGCACCGCCGGATATTCGTCGCGCATGTAGATAAAGCAGGTTTCCGCCTCGACCGCCCATGCGGCGATCAGCATGCCCTCAAGGAAGACATGCGGCGTGCGCTCCAGATAGTAGCGGTCTTTGAACGTGCCGGGCTCGCCCTCGTCCCCGTTCACGGCCAGATAGCGGGTGCCTTCGTTCATGCGAACAAAGCCCCATTTCTTGCCCGACGGGAAGCCAGCACCACCCAGACCGCGCAGGCCCGAGGACAGGATGTCTTCCTGAACTTGTTCCCAATCGCCACCGTCGCGCAGCTCTTTCAGCTTGGCATAGCCGCCATTGGCCTCATACGCGGCAAAGGCTTCGTAGTCGGGTAGATGGGCGTGCGTGTCATCGGCAGCAATCGCGGCCTGCACCTTTTCGGGGGTCGCGTGGTCGATATGGTTGTGACCGATCTCCAGCACCGGAGCAGTATCACAGCGGCCCATGCACGGCGCGCGCACGACGCGGACCTGCGAGGCATCCAGACCGTCCTCCAGCGCCTTTTGCAACTGCTGGGCACCGGCCATTTCGCAGGACAAAGAATCACAGACACGGATCGTCAGCGCGGGCGGAGGCGTCTCGCCCTCTTTCACCACGTCGAAATGGGCATAAAAGGTAGCGGTTTCATAGATTTCGGCCTGACCGATGCGCATCTCGACCGCCAGAGCGGCGATGTGGTCGGCGCTGATATGGCCGTGTTCGTCCTGAATCAAATGCAGGAATTCGATCAGCAGATCACGGCGGCGCGGGCGATCGCCCAGCAGGCGCGCGATCTCGGCCTGTGCTTCATCCGTGAACTGACGGCCTTTGGGCGTGTGCCGCCCTTTGCCTTTACCTGACTTCCAGACGCCCTTGGGTGCGCCTGATGGCTTGGTATCTAATGGTGCCATGATGCCCTCCGATTAAGGCTCCGTGTCTCATCAGATCAGCATATCGTCAAATCGCATATTTCAATCGCACGATAACGACACCTTATCACCGTAAGGAGGCGACAACCGCCCTTAGCGCTTCGACCGTCGGCAATTCCGGATCACGGCTGAGCGTGGCCAGACAGATCGGCTTGCTGACGATCGGATCGACCAGAGGCAGCACTTTCGTCCCTTTCAGATCGCCCAATGCCCGCACCAGCACTCGGGGAACAACCGTGGCCGCCAACCCCTCGCGCGCCATGACCATCGAAGCGGTGAAGCCGCTGGTTTCGGCCACCACATGCGGGTGCAGGCCCTGTTCAGCGAAAATCCGATCCAGAATGCGGCGGTTCTGCATCTGCGGCTCAAGCAGGCTGATCGGGAACTCGGCCACCTGCGCCCAAGGGATCGGCCCGGTTTCATCGGTCATATGCGCCGGAACCAGCAGCACATAGGTTTCTTCGTACAGGGGCTGAACCTGCCGCAGATCGGTGCCGATGCTGTCGCCATAGGTGATGCCCGCATCCAGGCTGCCCTCATCCAGCCGGTGCTGAATGGCGGTGGCCGACATGGTTTCGATCCGCGACAGGATGCGCGGGTGGGCCTGCTGCAACCGTTTGATCAGACGTCCGGTAAAGGCAATTGCGGTGGGGATCACGCCCAGGATCAGCGTCCCCGTGATCTCACCCTTGGACGCCTGCACCTGCTGTTCCAGCGCCTTGGTCTCATCCAGAATACGCCGCGCCCGCTGGACGATCATCTCGCCTTCTTCAGTCAGGCCCTGAAACCTGTTGGCGCGGCGCACGATTGAGACGCCCAGCCGGTCCTCGAGATTCCGAATACGCATGGAAAACGCTGGCTGGGAAATCCCGCATTCTTCGGCCGCCTTGGCAAAATGACGATGCCGCGCCAAAGCGCTAAGCAATTGCAGGTCGCGGATTTCGATCATGTTTCGGTATCCCAAGGTGAGGCCAGAAACCCAGATTAGCGGCTTTTGCGTTGGGGGAAAGCGATGCGTTCAGGTCAAAGACAAAGCATAGACAATGTTGAGATAGCCCTGATCTGCAATCCGGAACTGGGTCTCGCCAATCTGTACAAATCCATTGGCCAGATAGAAGGCGATGGCCGGATCGTTTTCTGCATTTGTAGTCAACCAGACGGAATCGGCCCGTTGCTCTCGGCAATGCGTCACCACGGCCGTAAGCAGGCGCGTGCCGATCCCTTTGCCGTGATGACGCGGCTGAACATAGAACGTCGAAATTTCCATACCCGTCCACCCCGCGGCAGGGGCATCACAGACCGGAGAGACGCGAATGAACCCGTCGATCCCCTGTGAATTATTCGACACCAGAATGAACTCTTCCGGATCGCTGATCAGGGCAGCGATACGCGCTGGCGTGAACTCGGTCAGCGCGTAATCCGCGAAAAAACCGCTAACTCCGCGTTTGAGATAGGTGCCGATCCAGACTTCAATCGAGATCGCAGCGATGCTCGACGCATCTGAATGGTCCGCTACACGCAGGGTCAATCGGCGCTCAGGTATTGAACAAAAAGTGCATAACATCGCCATCCTTGACGATGTAGCCCTTCCCTTCAGCCCGCATCTTGCCTGCCTCTTTCGCGCCCTGCTCACCATTGGCGGCGATGTAGTCGTCATAGGCGATGGTCTCGGCGCGGATGAAGCCTTTTTCGAAATCCCCATGGATCACGCCAGCGGCCTGCGGGGCGGCGGTGCCGGTGCGGATGGTCCAGGCGCGGGCCTCTTTCGGGCCGACGGTGAAATAGGTTTCCAGCTTGAGCAGGTCGTAACCGGCGCGGATCAGACGGTCGAGGCCGGGTTCTTCCAGACCCATCTCGCTCAGGAACATCTCGGCCTCGTCGTCCTCCAGCAGGCTGATCTCTTCCTCGATCTTGGCGCTTATGATGACGTGGGAATTGCCCTGCGCCGCGGCCATTTCAGCGACCTTGGCGGAATATTCATTGCCTTCGGCGGCTTCTTCTTCGGACACGTTGCAGACATAGAGCACCGGCTTGGTGGTCAGCAGTTGCAGCATCTTCCACGCCTTCGCGTCCTCGTCCGAGACCTCGACCAGGCGCGCGGGCTTGCCGTTTTCCAGCATCTCCTGCGCCTCAGACAGCAGGCGGTCCTGCTGCTGCGCCTCTTTGTCATTGCCTTTAAGCTTGCGCACCAGATTGGCACGGCGTTTTTCGATGCTTTCCAGATCGGCCAACATCAGTTCGGTCTCAATGGTATCGGCGTCGGCCACCGGGTCAACGCGGCCATCCACATGGGTCACATCACCGTCTTCGAAACAGCGCAGCACATGGGCAATCGCATCCGTCTCGCGGATGTTGGCCAGAAACTGGTTACCCAGTCCTTCGCCTTTTGACGCCCCCTTCACTAGACCGGCAATATCCACAAAGGTCATGCGCGTCGGGATGATCTGCTTTGAGGTCGCAATCGCCGCCAGCTTGTCCAGCCGGTCATCAGGCACGGCCACGTCACCCACATTGGGCTCGATGGTGCAGAACGGGAAGTTCGCCGCCTGCGCTGCGGCGGTCTTAGTCAGAGCATTGAACAGGGTCGACTTGCCCACATTCGGCAGACCCACGATTCCCATTTTAAAGCCCATCTCGGCCTCCTGAAGCGATGTGACGGCGTCTTCTAGGCAGGTTGTGGAAAATGCGCAACCCGCGCTCACAACCCGCCTGACACCGATTGACAACGTCACGGACCTGTTACCCAGTTTGTGCTTGCGTGAGTTGAACTGCCTGAGGGATGGTACCCAAATTGCTCTTATCGCTAACTTTTGACGAAGACATCCTATGAAAGCGCTACTTACTTCTGTCGCCTTGCTCATGGCCGCTACCTCTGCACAGGCCCAATCTGTCATATTTGGCGCAGGCTACGCGGATTTTTCTAATGGCAACGGCAACGATCAAGGCGTGTTTTCACTGGAATACCAGCATCGCCCGTTTCACGAGGCAACCCGCTTCAGCGCTGGTCTGGGTGCGGCCCTGACCGTCGACACCGACGGAGACACGCATATCGGCGCAGGTTTGGTGGGCATATATTCCTTTTCGGATCGCTGGTTCGCTGAGTTGAGTGTGATGCCCGGTTACTTTAACGCCTCAAACGGCGACAATGACTTGGGTGGCAACTTTCAGATTCGCAGCCTTTTGGGTCTTGGCTATACTTTGGACAGCGGCAACGCCATTTCGCTGGCAGTCACTCACAAATCAAACGCCAGTACCGACAGCTTTAACCCCGGCGTGAATGCGCTGCTCTTACGCTATCACCTTGGGTTCTAGGTCAATCTGGTCAGTCGGGATTGATTTCCGGCCAAAGTTTCTGCACATCAGGATCAAACCTGAATGCAAGGATCACAGATGACCCGTATCGACGCCAAATTCGCAGCCCTCAAGGCCGAAGGTAAAAAGGCATTCGTTGCCTATATCATGGCCGGAGATCCAGATTTCGACACCTCGCTTGAGATCGTCAAGGGCCTTCCGGCAGCGGGCGTCGACGTGATCGAGCTTGGCTTGCCCTTTACCGACCCCATGGCCGACGGGCCAACCATTCAGGCCGCCGGACAACGCGCGTTGGATGGCGGTATGACCTTGCAGCGTACGCTGGATTTGGCCCGCAGCTTTCGCGAAACCGACGACACGACACCGATCGTCCTGATGGGGTACTATAATCCGATTTACAGCCGCGGCGTCGACAGCTTCCTGAAGGACGCAAAGTCCGCAGGCATCGATGGCTTGATCGTTGTCGACCTTCCGCCAGAAGAAGATGACGAGCTGTGCCTGCCCGCGCAAGCCGCCGGATTGAACTTCATTCGATTGGCCACCCCGACGACCGATGACAAACGCCTGCCCCGTGTGCTTCAGAACACCTCGGGCTTTGTCTACTACGTATCGATTACCGGAATTACCGGCGCGGCCGAGGCGCAAGCCACCAATGTCGGCCCCGAAGTCGCCCGCATCAAGGCCGCCACCGACCTGCCGGTCATCGTTGGGTTTGGGGTCAATACACCCGAAAAATCGAAGGCCATCGCCAGCGTGGCAGACGGCGCAGTGGTCGGCTCGGCTATCGTCAGTCAGATCGCAAAGGGCCAGCCTGTCGCCGAGGTACTCGACTTCGTCAAGACGCTCTCAGATGGGGCACATTCCGCCTGAGACGGCTTGCGACCACTTAATCGCTTTGAAACCGCAGTTGGCCTATGCCGCTGCGGTTTTTCTTTGAACAATCCAGTCACCAACCAACACCAAATGCAGCGTTGCGACGCGGGTCGGGTATTGGTAAACAATTTATACCAATCCTTCGAAAGCTGACCTCATGCCCGTCATCACGAATATTGAAGATCTCAAACGCATCTATGAACGGCGTGTCCCGCGCATGTTCTATGACTACGCAGAAAGCGGAAGCTGGACCGAACAGACCTTTCGCGACAACAGCTCGGATTTCGAAGATATTCGGCTACGCCAACGGGTGGCTGTTGACATGTCTGGGCGGTCAACTGCGTCCAAAATGATCGGGCAGGATGTGACAATGCCAGTCGCGCTGGCTCCGGTTGGTCTGACCGGTATGCAACACGCAGACGGAGAGATGAAGGCCGCCAAAGCCGCCGAAGATTTCGGAGTGCCTTTCACTCTGTCCACCATGTCCATCAATTCGATAGAAGATGTAGCCGAACACACTTCGGCACCATTCTGGTTCCAGCTTTACACCATGAAGGATCAGGATTACGTCAGCCGACTGATCCAACGGGCCAAAGACGCCAAGTGTTCCGCTTTGGTCATCACGCTGGACCTGCAGATCCTGGGGCAGCGCCACAAGGACTTGAAAAACGGCCTGTCTGCGCCTCCAAAGCTGACCCCCAAAACCATCGCGAACCTGATGACCAAATGGTCCTGGGGGATCGAAATGCTGCGCGCCAAACGGCGGGAATTCGGCAATATCGTTGGCCATGTGGACGGTATCTCGGACGCGTCGTCGCTGGGCGCGTGGACGGCCGAACAATTCGACCCCAGCCTCGACTGGAAAAAAGTCGAAAAGCTGATGGAACAATGGGGCGGCAAGGTCATCCTCAAGGGTATCCTGGATGCAGACGACGCCCGGATGGCGGCCAAACTTGGGGCTGATGCCATCGTGGTATCCAATCACGGTGGACGGCAACTGGACGGTGCTCTCAGCTCGATCCGTGTTCTGCCCGAGATCATGGACGCGGTCGGAGGCGATATTGAGGTCCATCTGGACAGCGGCATCCGGTCCGGTCAGGACGTTTTGAAAGCAGTGGCCCTGGGTGCGCAAGGCACCTATATCGGCCGTGCGTTTGTCTATGGTCTGGGGGCGATGGGACAAAAAGGTGTGACCACCGCGCTGGGCGTCATCCAAAAGGAATTCGATACAACCATGGCACTGTGTGGTGAAAGAAAAGTCACCGACCTGGGCCGGCACAATCTATTGGTGCCCGAAGATTTCGGCGGACGTTGGCGCGGGTGATCAGGGGGTGAGGGGGCGCTGCCCCCGCCGCCCGTTCCGGGCGACTCCCCCGAGATATTTAGGGCCAGATGAAGCAACGGATCCGCACTTCATCTGGCTGAAAATACCTCGGAGCGCGAGGCAGAGCCTCGCAATTGGTTGAACCTGTAAAAACCCCTTTCCAAAACAGATGAATCAAGCTAAGGACGCGGCTTCACGCGGGCATACAGCCTTGGAGGATGCCCGCCCTAACATTTGGAGAATTATCATGGCTGGAGAGATTCCTGATCTCGTAGCTCTGGAACGGACGGGGACAGGCAAGGGCGCCGCTCGTCAGACCCGCCGCGAAGGCATGGTTCCGGGCGTTGTATTCGGTGGCGACAAAGACCCACTAGCAATCAAGATCCCGTTCAACGAACTGTTCAAGCGTCTGAAAGCAGGCCGGTTCAAGTCCACTCTGTGGAACCTGAAGGTTGAAGGTCACGAGGACGTCCGCGTCATCTGCCGCGACGTTCAGCGTGACGTTGTCAAAGACCTGCCGACCCACCTGGACCTGATGCGCCTGCGTCGGACCACCAAGATTGCGCTGTTCATCCCCGTTGAGTTCGTCAACGAAGAAGAAGCCCCCGGCATCAAGAAGGGTGGCGTACTGACAGTTGTGCGTCCTGAGGTTGAACTGGTCTGCACCGCCGGTGACATCCCCGAGAAGATCACCATTGATCTGACCGGTCTGAACATCAACGATGTTGTCACCATCTCGGCCGTGGATCTGCCTGCAGGCACCAAGCCCACCATCGACCGTGACTTCGTGATCGCGAACATCTCGGCACCAACCGGTCTGTCGACCAGCGACGACGAAGAAGGTGAAGAAGTGGCCGCAGACGAGGTTGAAGTCGTCGGTCAGGAAGAAGAATAAGTCCAGACGCTTGAGTGACTGGATTGGAAACGGGGTCCGGATGGGCCCCGTTTTCTTTTGCAGGGTTGGGGTGGAAAACCGGTCGCGATCCGTGCCATCAACCTTGTGCAAAGCAACGGGGACGAGATCATGAAGCTGTTCGTCGGTTTGGGGAATCCGGGGGCGAAATATGCCCGCAACCGCCACAATATCGGCTTTATGGCTGTCGACAGGATCGCCCAAGATCACAGCTTTGGCCCTTGGAAGTCCAAGTTTCAGGCCGAGATCGCCGAAGGGCGGCTGGGGCGCGAAAAAGTGCTGTTGATCAAGCCGCAGACTTTCATGAATCGCTCGGGTCAATCTGTTGGCGAAGCGATGCGGTTCTACAAATTAGACTCGACTGATGTGACCGTCTTTCATGATGAGCTTGACCTCGCTCCTGGTAAGGTCCGGGTCAAGGCGGGCGGTGGTCACGCCGGTCACAATGGGCTGCGATCCATCCACGAACATATCAGCCCGGCCTATGATCGCGTGCGACTAGGGATCGGGCATCCGGGGCGCAAAGAGATGGTCTCTCCTTACGTTCTGGGCGACTTTGCCAAGGCTGACTCGGACTGGTTGGAGGACGTGCTGCGCGGCGTCTCAGATGGGGCCGCACATCTTGCCGATGGAGAAAGCGGCAAGTTCATGAATGCGGTTGCCCTACGGACTGCGCCACCGAGATCGTCAAAAACGCCTCAACCGTCCCAATCGGCACCAAAGCCCGCGCCTGAGCCCGAGGTCGATGACCGATCGGCCATGCAAAAACTGCTGGATAAGTTCAAATAGACTCATAGGTCTTGCCGTAACGTCCTGATTGCAGATCGCATCGGGGCGCGGTCCAATACAGCACGCATATGGGAGGAGACATATGAGAACGCTGTTGAAGTGGGTGCTGCGCATCACATTGATGCTGGTACTGGCCGCCGTGGTTGTTGGCTTCTGGAAACGCGAAGAAATTCAGCGACTTATGGCAGTGAATTCGCTATTCAGCGAAGACAAGATTGTCCATAACTTCTCGCATATGGATCAGGCGTTCCTGACGGTCGACCTGCCGCGCGGTGACGGCCCCACCTGGGACCTGCCCTATGGCACTGGCTTTGATCTACCCGAAGGCACCGATCAGTGGATCGAAGACCGGGCTGTGACGTCTCTTCTGGTGATGCAGGATGGTCAGATCCGGTTCGAGGAGTATTACCTGGGCACCACGCCGGAAGACCGCCGGATTTCCTGGTCGGTCGCCAAAAGCTACCTTTCGGCTCTGTTCGGTATCCTATTGGAGGAAGGCGCGATCACCTCGTTGGATGATCAGGTGGTTCAATATGCCCCGCAACTGAAGGGTACGGCCTATGACGGCGCGACCCTGCGCAATGTGCTGAATATGGCCAGCGGCGTCACATTCAACGAGGATTATTTTGACCCCAAGTCAGACATCAACCGTATGGGGCGTGTCGTGGCGTTGGGTGGAAAGCTCGACGACTTTACAGCCTCGCTGCAGGACAATTTCACAGAACCGGGTGAGACCTGGCAGTATGTCTCGATCGACACCCATGTGATTGGAATGGTGATCCGAGGCGCAACCGGGCGCAGCGTCACTGACTTGCTGACCGAAAAGATCATTCAGCCGCTGGGTCTGGAATACGACGGCTATTACGTGACCGACGGTGCCGGGGTTGCCTTTGTTCTAGGTGGCTTGAACTTCACAACTCGGGATTTTGCCCGGTTCGGTCAAATGATCCTGCAGAATGGGCAGCACAACGGTCAGCAACTCGTACCCGCTGATTGGGTCGCCGAATCCGTCCTGCCCAGCGCTCCGACCGAGGCCGGGAAGATCGGTTATGGCTACCAATGGTGGATTCCGGTAGGTGCGCACGAGGGCGAGTTTCTCGCACGGGGCGTTTATGGTCAGTATATCTATTTCGACCAACCCCGCGGCGTTTTGATCGTGACGACTGGCGCGGATCGCAAGTTCCGCGACGATGGCGTAAACGAAGCCAATGTCGAAATGTTTCGCAGTATTGCGCAAAGCCTGTAGGGTGTCGCCATGCAAAAACAGGACAGCATCAACGTGCTGGGGGGCGTTCTGGCCCCCTGCTCCCAAGACCCTCTGACCGGGTTCTTTCGTGACGGGGCCTGCAATACGTGCCCCGAAGATCAGGGCAGCCATACGGTCTGCGCCGTGATGACGGCCGAGTTTCTGGCCTTTTCCAAGTATGTCGGCAACGACCTCAGCACGCCGCGCCCCGAGTTCAACTTTCCCGGTCTCAACCCCGGAGACAGTTGGTGCCTTTGCGCCAGCCGTTTTCTACAGGCCCATGACGAAGGGTGTGCGCCTAAAGTGCACCTTGAAGCAACCCATCAGCGCGCTTTGGACATCGTCTCTCTGACGATTCTGACAGAGCATTCCAACGCAGATTAAACAGGTGGTCGGACAAAAAAAGGCGCGCTCAAGCAGGCGCGCCTTTTGTGGTTTTCGCAATCGGGTTTAGTCGGCGCTGCGGCCCTCTGTATCCGACATATCAAAGTTCAGATACTTGGCTACGGTCTGCACGTCCTTATCGCCCCGCCCACACATGTTCATACAGATCAGGTGATCTTTGGGAAGTTCGGGCGCAATTTTCATAACGTGAGCTAGCGCGTGGCTGGGCTCCAGCGCGGGGATGATGCCTTCGGTGGCGCAGCACAGCTGGAACGCCTCCAACGCCTCTTTGTCAGTGATCGAGACGTATTGCGCGCGGCCGATGTCGTGCAGCCAGGAATGCTCGGGCCCGATGCCCGGATAGTCCAGACCGGCAGAGATCGAGTAGCCCTCAAGAATCTGCCCATCATCATCCTGCAGCAGATAGGTGCGGTTGCCGTGCAACACACCGGGTCGCCCGCCGGTCAATGATGCGCAATGCTCCATCTTCTCGTTCACACCTTTGCCACCGGCCTCGACACCGATGATATTCACCGATTTGTCGTCAAGGAACGGATAGAACAGACCCATCGCGTTCGATCCGCCACCGATGGCGGCAATAATCGTGTCGGGCAGACGGCCTTCGGCCTTCATCATCTGCTCTTTCGCTTCCTTGCCGATGATCGACTGGAAATCGCGGACCATCGCCGGGTACGGGTGCGGCCCGGCCACGGTGCCGATGCAATAGAACGTGTCGCGCACATTGGTCACCCAGTCGCGCAGCGCATCATTCATCGCGTCTTTCAGCGTGCCTCGGCCGGACGTGACCGGAATCACCTCGGCCCCCAGCAGGCGCATACGGAACACGTTGGGGGCCTGACGCTGCACATCATGGGCACCCATATAAACGATACACTTCAAACCGAACTTGGCGCAGACGGTGGCGGTGGCCACGCCGTGCTGCCCCGCGCCGGTCTCGGCGATGATCCGGGTCTTGCCCATACGGCGCGCCAGAATGATCTGCCCCAGCACGTTGTTGATCTTGTGCGCGCCGGTGTGGTTCAGCTCATCACGTTTCAGGTAAATCTTCGCGCCGCCCAAGTGTTCGGTCAGACGTTCCGCGTAATACAGCGGCGAGGGGCGGCCCACATAGTTCGCCCACAGATCATCCATCTCGGCCCAGAAAGTCGGATCGTCTTTCGCCTTCTCGTATTCCTCTTCCAGCGACAGGATCAGCGGCATCAGGGTCTCGCTGACAAACCGTCCGCCGAAGATGCCAAAACGGCCCTGCTCATCGGGGCCGGACATGAAGGAATTGAAAAGATCGTTGGCCATGGCTGTCTCCGTCATCTTACCTGTCGTTCATAGGAGGTAGCGGCAGGATTTGCCATGGCAAAACGCACTCGCTCAATGCTTTGCCAGACGCGTCAACCGGTCGCGTTTGCCGCAGCGATAAAGGCCCGCATCAGATCGGCATCCTTGATACCCGGCGCACTTTCCACACCCGAGGCAACGTCAACCTGACGTGCACCGGTCATCCGGATCGCCTCGGCCACGTTATCGGGGTTCAAGCCACCGGCCAGCATCCACGGCTTGCGCCAATATTTGCGCCCGGCCAGCAAACGCCAATCAAAGGCCAACCCGTTTCCACCCGGCAACACCGCGTTTTTGGGGGCCTTGGCATCAACCAACAACTGGTCGGCAACATCGCTGTAGGTGTCTATGGCTTCCAGGTCCTTGGCATCAGCCACGCCAACCACCTTGATGACTGGCAGACCGTAACGCGCTTTGACTTCCTGCACACGTTCTACGCTTTCCGACCCGTGTAGCTGTAACATGTCGAACGGGGCAGCTGCGGTAATGCTGTCCAGCAACGTATCAGATGCGTTCACCACCAAGGCCACTTTTGCCACACCGACAGGGACGTGATCCGTTAGTTGGGCGGCTTGCTCCGGCGAGACATAGCGCGGTGATTTCGGAAAGAAGTTGAACCCCAGATACCGCGCGCCTGCGTCTGCTGCGGCGCGCACGTGGTCAGCGGCGGTCAGGCCGCAAATTTTGACCGCTACATCGGACATGTTAGCTTAGCTGGCCTCGTCCAGAATGGCGAGGACCTCATCCTTGCCTTCGTTCTGCTTTTTCTTGAGCTTTTTGACTTCGCGTTCAAGTTTGCGAACTTCACCGGTTTTGGCCGACGCATCTGCACGGTGCTTATGCTCACGCAGCCATTCCCAGAGGAACCCGATAATCAGGCCCGCAACAACGCTGCCCAGAACCACAAGGAACAAGGGCAGAGAGGTGCTGATATTGAACCCTAGCAAATCGGCAATAGCCTGTGGCATCAGGGTCAGTTCAACGGCTTCGCCGTTGGCCAGCGAAACCGAGATCAGAACGATCGCGAGGATCGCCAAAAAAGCATATCTAACGTAGCGCATCATGCCTTAGGCTTTACCGTTCAAACGGTCCCTTAGCAACTTGCCAGTCTTGAAAAACGGAACACTTTTTTCTTCGACCTGAACGGTCTCGCCGGTACGGGGGTTTCGGCCCACCCGCGCGTCGCGCTGTTTGACCGAAAATGCACCAAAACCACGCAGTTCAACCCGATCACCACGGGCCATGGCATCCGTCACTTCTTCAAACACGGTATTCACGATCCGCTCGACGTCGCGTTGATACAAATGCGGGTTCTCGTCGGCGATTTTCTGAATCAATTCTGAACGGATCATGTGCGTTACCCTCCCAGGCGACCGGATTACCATGTCTATTATTCTGAACAGTATAGGAAAAAACTTAGTTCGGGGGAACGTTGACTCTGTCTGCTAGGCCTTGATTCTGCCTCAAACTCACGCGATTTTTCGCCCGTTCACAGGAATTGACCCCCTAAAGCATGAACAGTTGGTGAATATAGCTCAAAATTCAGAACATATTGATTCGCAACAAAAACGGCCCCGCACTCATGTACGGGGCCGTAAAACTGTTTGGACTTAGGTCCGGACTTAGTCGCCCGACTTCAGAGCTGCGCCCAGGATATCGCCCAGAGATGCGCCCGAGTCGGAGGAACCGTACTGTTCCACGGCCTCTTTCTCTTCGGCGATTTCGCGTGCTTTGATCGACAGGCCCAGACGGCGGGTCTTGCTGTCGACGTTGGTGACGCGGACGTCGACCTTGTCGCCAGTGTTGAAACGCTCGGGGCGCTGCTCGGCACGGTCACGCGACAGGTCCGAACGGCGGATGAAGGACTTCATGCCTTCGTATTCCACCTCGATACCACCATCTTCGATCGCGGTGACCTCAACGGTGATGACCGAACCACGCTTCACGCCGCCCACGGCTTCGGCGAACTTGTCACCGCCCAGGGCTTTGATCGACAGCGAGATACGCTCTTTCTCGACGTCCACTTCCGAAACAACGGCCGAAACCATGTCGCCTTTGCGATAGTTCTGGATCGCATCCTCGCCACGCTCGTCCCAGGACAGGTCGGACAGGTGAACCATGCCGTCGATGTCGCCTTCGAGGCCAATGAACAGACCGAATTCGGTGATGTTCTTGACTTCGCCTTCGACCTCGGTGCCCTCGGGGTGTGTTTCTGCAAACACTTCCCACGGGTTGCGCTGAGTCTGCTTCAGGCCCAGAGACACGCGACGCTTGGCGCCGTCGATTTCCAGAACCATGACGTCGACTTCCTGGCTGGTCGAAACGATCTTGCCGGGGTGGACGTTTTTCTTGGTCCAGGACATCTCGGACACGTGCACCAGACCTTCGACACCGGCTTCCAGTTCGACGAACGCGCCGTAATCGGTGATGTTGGTGACGCGACCCTGATGGACCGAGCCCAGCGGGTATTTCGCAGCAACCAGATCCCACGGATCTTCCTGCAGCTGCTTCATGCCCAGGCTGATGCGGTGGGTCTCTTTGTTGATCTTGATGACCTGAACCTTGATGGTTTCGCCGATCGTCAGGATCTCGGACGGGTGGTTCACACGGCGCCATGCCATGTCGGTGACGTGCAGCAGGCCGTCAACGCCGCCCAGGTCAACAAATGCACCGTATTCGGTGATGTTCTTGACAACACCCTCGACGGTCTGACCTTCGGACAGGTTGCCGATGACTTCGGCACGCTGTTCGGCACGCGATTCTTCCAGGATTGCGCGGCGCGACACAACGATGTTGCCACGGCGGCGGTCCATTTTCAGAATCTGGAACGGCTGCTTCAGACCCATCAGCGGGCCAGCGTCGCGCACGGGGCGCACATCAACCTGCGAGCCGGGCAGGAACGCAACTGCGCCACCCAGATCGACGGTGAAGCCACCTTTGACGCGACCAAAGATTGCACCTTCGACGCGCTGGTCGTCGGCATATGCTTTTTCCAGACGGTCCCATGCCTCTTCACGGCGGGCCATCTCGCGCGAGATGACGGCTTCGCCACGGGCGTTTTCTGCGGCGCGCAGGTAGACTTCTACCTCATCACCAACAGCGATTTCAGGGGCTTCGCCGGGATTTGCGAATTCTTTCAGATCAACGCGGCCTTCCATTTTGTAGCCGACGTCGATGATGGCTTGGCCGGCTTCGATCGCCAGAACCTTGCCTTTGACAACAGAACCCTCTTCGGGTGTGTCCATTTCGAAGCTTTCGTTCAGGAGGGCTTCGAATTCCTCCATGGTTGTATCAGCCATGTGGCAGTGTTTTCCTTTACAAGTGTTTTTTCTGGCCGAGCGGTTGTCTCCGCCGGTCTTGATTCAGGTGCCTTGCAAGCGTGATCCGGTGCGCATCTGACTACACAAACACAAAGGGCCGAGGTAACCCGGCCCTGCTCAGATACGTCATCCGGACGTTGACCGCCCGTGTTAAGACAGCGCGCGTATAGGCCGATTTCAGGCAATGCGCAAGAGCAAAGCCCTTAATTGCCAGCTTATGCGCATTCTTTGCCCGTCCAGACGACCGAGTCCCTTTCCAACATAGACTGCTCGATTGCATCAAGCGGCGACAGGGCTTCGGCGGCATTTGCCGATCCACCCGAACGATTCCAGATTTTCAGGGCCGAGGAAGGGCTCCAAGGTAAGCACGCGTCTGCCAGCCAGGCGCGCAATTCAGAGGGCAACGAGTCGTATGCCTGCATCGGACACGTGCACCGCCGCCGGCGTTTCAGATTACTGCGCAGGTTACGGCCGCTTCGCCTGACCATCCCGCGTTTAAAATGTGTGTCATCTTCAAAATGCACCGTTGGCCTCATCACAATTTGTGATGTTATTACATACCATATCGCGACCAACAAGGGTTCTCATCAAAGAAAAGGGGCAGGATTTTGCCCTGCCCCCAAGTTTGGTCTGAACATTTTTTTGCACCGCGCAAGGTACTGCTAAAAGAGTTGCAAATCCTTTGCGCCGCTTTGAATTTCAGCAAAGTTCGGCATGTTCTGGACGGCCAAAGGCGCCGGTTTTAACCCTGGCATCGCCACTGTCGGCCTTGCCGGCTTACCGAAGGCCGGTTTTTCCAACTCACCGCGAATGTCGCGTAGCAATGTCTTATGATCTGGCATGGACTTAAGGATCTGAGCCAGATCCACCTTCGCGCCCTTCCACCATTGGAACCAAATCGGTTTTTTCAACGGACGAACGCGGTCGCGAATACCAGTTCCATAGCCGGTGTCGTAGACCTGTTTGCCTAGTAACACTGTTTGGAAAACGCGATGGTCGAACAGAGTGGCAAACTCGACATCGTGCTGCATAGGCAAACGGTGCTGCCAAAGCTCAAGGTTCTCAGCCAACCGGTCGGGAATTTTCATCTCGGTCCGTGCGTCGATCCAATATTGATCATCCGTGCGGTTGCCCAGCCGGTAATGCAGACAAATGAATTCGAGCACCTCATCATAGAGCTTGTCCATCTGCCGGTTGTAGCGCGCGCGTAGTGACGGCTCGATATCACGCGTCGGCAGGTGTTCGGCGAACCAGCGGATCGCATGGTCGATCATGTGGATCGCAGTGCTCTCCAACGGTTCGATGAAACCGCCTGACAGGCCGATGGCAACGCAGTTCTTTACCCAGGCGTTTCGCACCCTCCCAACGCGCATCGGGATAACGCGCGGCGTCAGTCCCTTGCCGCTGTCGCCCAACCATTCAAGATACTCGTCCGCCGCCTGATCATCCGTTCGATGCGCCGAGGAATACACATAGCCGGTGCCCACTCGGTTAAACAAAGGCACGCGCCACGTCCAACCGGCCCCCAGGGCCGTGGACCGTGTGGCACTCTCGATCTTGTCCGGATCAGGATGTTCGATCTGCAATGCCATCGCCCGGTCATTGGGCAGATAGTCCGAGTAATCCATGAACGGCTCACCCAGAGCCTGATTGATGATTAACCCACGGAAACCGGTGCAATCCACAACCATCTCGATGTCATGGCGACCTTTACGCTCTAACATCAGGTGGCTGACATTGCCTTGTTCGTCCAATTCAACCGACTGGACCTCGTCCTGAATGTGCTCGACACCGCGCTTGGTGCAAACCCTGGTCAGCATCCCTGCGAATTTCACCGCATCCAAATGATACGCGTAGCCAAACCGCTGCTCGAATTCCGGTGCGCCCAGCGGTCGCGCGCCTTTGCAGAGACGGGCCAAATCGTCATGCGGAGCGATCGATTGCGTGAAATCCCGATCCCCATTGCCAAATCGCAAGTAATACTCGGCCGCTTCAAGCCCTTCCAGCATTTGGCCATGAGCAAACGGGTTCATATAATCGATACGGTTACCTTTGGCGTCCTTGTTCCAGTTGCAGAACTTCACACCCAGCTTGAAGGAAGCGTTGGTTTCGCGAAAGAAATCCCGTTCAGCTATTCCAGCCTGCCGGAGCGTCACCGGCATACGAGGAACCGTTGCTTCGCCCACACCCACAGTCGAAATATTCGGGCTTTCGATCAGACATATCCGCGGCCGATCTTTTGGCGCCGATGTCCGGGACAACACCATCTCAAGGATAAGTGCGGTCATCCACCCGGCTGTACCGCCACCCACAATGGTGATTTCGCGCAATCGATTGTTCATTCTGCTCCCCCCTTTTTTGTTTTGGGGAACTATAACAGTTTTCCCGCACCGGGCCAGAGCCTATGACATAGGCGTTGAGCGCGCCAAAACGGCGTGTCGGACAAGCATCAGAACGCGCACAATTGCGCCTGCGTCAAATCTCTTCGCCTTTCTTCAAAAGCTCATCAATCAATTCGCGCTGCAGGCCCTGACTGTCACCACCGCCGAATTCTGCAGCACCGCCTGAATAGAGGGTGCCGTATGTCTTGGCGATGTTAACCGTTTGGGCCAGACCCGAGATCAGCTGGTCTTTTTCCAACGTGGACAACGGATGAATATAGGCCGCCCACAAGGTACCGTTGGCGATCGCATAACGCGCATCCAGCGTACTGTCGAAATTCGCCTGCATCATGCGCTGCAGGTCCGCGGGTGACAGATCAGCCGCGCTGCTAATCGACACCATGGCCCGCATCCGATCGGCGTTTACATCCGTGATGACCAGAACCGGAGTATCCCCGACCGTCAGCTGAAAACCAGGCCCCTGCGGCAGCGCCTCCGGATCCAAAGCGAACAGAATTTTTCCTAGCCGCTCATAGGTCATGGGCGGTTCCAACTCAGGAGCGTCCTGCGCCTCTTGAGCGGCCAGACCTGTGGCCAGAACTATCAGAAAAAGGGCTAGTCGGATCATCGCATCGCTCCTGCAGGTTGCCCATTGAGCATATGAGGATCAAACGACACTGGCCAAACAAAGCTTGGTGAGGAGAACCTTCCAAACGATCAGAATATCGGACGATCTGCAAAGTTTTTAAGCTCGTCAAACATAGTCCGTTCAACTCCTGACGCCTAGGTTTGTTTCAGCGGCGGGCAAACCGGCCGCGCCCAGCTTAAATGATGAAAGGAAACGCAATGAAATCCCTGGTTCTGACCACTCTGATCGCCACCCTGCCCCTGATCGCCGCCCCGGCCTTTGCCGCAGATGAAATCAACGTCTCGAACGGTATCTCGGCGGCGGGCGCGCCGCTGGCCGCACATGGGGTCGATCTGGTGGCGCTGGTCAATGACGGCAATCCGGTCGATGGCTTTGCCACCCATTCTGCGACCTATGACGGCGCGTCCTACTATTTCACCAACGCCGAAAACCTTGCCGCGTTCGAGGCCAACCCTGCCGCCTATCTGCCGCAGCATGGTGGGTTCTGCTCGTTCGGAGTGTCGGTTGGCAAGAAATTCGACGGTGACCCAGATCAGTATCTGGTCGCAGACGGCAAACTGTACCTCTTTCTGAACGCCGAAACCCGTGCCGCGTTTTTGAAAGACGTGCCTGGCACGGCAAAAACCGCTGATGGCCAATGGTCAAAGATCAAAAGCGTCGCAGTCGGCGAGCTTTAACCCACCTCCAAGCGAAAGCTCGCGGCGTTACGGCGTCGCGGGCTTTTTCTGTTCGATCAGCGCGATGGCCTGCGCCAAAGCGTCCTCGATGCTCAGATCCGAGGTGTCCAGTTGCACCGCATCCTCGGCCGGTTTCATCGGGGCCGTGCTGCGCTCGGTATCCCGCGCGTCGCGTTCGCGCACATCAGCCAGAACCTGATCGCGGGTGACATCGGCACCCTTGGCGCTAAGCTCAAGGTAACGCCGCTCGGCCCGGACCTCGGCGCTGGCGGTTACGAACAACTTCGCCTCGGCATTGGGGCAAATGACAGTGCCAATATCGCGCCCGTCCAGAACCGCACCCCCGACCCGCCGCGCAAAGGCGCGCTGGAAATCGACCAGAGCCGCGCGAACCTCTGGGATTACCGCCACTTTCGAGGCCGCCTGCGCGATCTCGGCGGTGCGCAGATCACCCTGCTGCAATTCCTCGGCGGTCAGGACTTGCGCCGCGGTGATGGGCTCCATCCCCTCAAGCGTCCGCCTGCCAACCGCGCGGTATAGCAGCCCTGTATCCAGATGGGCAAAGCCGAAATGCGTAGCAACGGCCTTAGAGATCGTGCCCTTCCCCGCCGCCGCTGGACCGTCTATGGCGACAGTAAAACTCATGCGCGTTCGACCTTGGCGCCCAGCGTCGCCATCAGCGGTTCAAAGATCGGGAACGAGGTTGCAATCGGGCCGCCATCATCAACCGAGATCGGCGTTTTCGCTCCCATGCCCATCACCATGAACGACATGGCGATGCGGTGGTCCAGAAAGCTCTCACAGGTACCGCCGCCGGGAACATTTCCGATGCCCAGACCGTCAACCGACCACCATTCCTCACCCTCTTCCACGGTCACACCATTGGCGCGCAACCCGCGGGCCATGGCGTCGATCCGGTCGCTTTCCTTGACGCGCAGCTCTTTCACGCCGCCCATCATCGTGGTGCCGGTGGCGTTGGCCGCAATCACGGACAGCACCGGGTATTCGTCGATCATCGAGGCCGCACGTTCCGGCGGCACGTTGATGCCCTTCATGTTGGGCGAGTATTTCGCGCGCAGATCGGCAACGGGCTCGCCGCCTTCTTCGCGTTCGTTTTCATAGGTCAAGTCCGCACCCATTTCGCGCAGCGTGGTAAACAGCCCGGCGCGGGTCGGGTTCAGGCCAATCCCCGGCACCAACACATCCGAACCGGGCGTGATCAACGCGGCGCAAACCGGAAACGCCGCGCTGGACGGATCGCGCGGAACGGCGATGACCTGCGGTTTCAACTCGGGGCGACCGGTCAAGGTGATCACCCGGCCCTCATCGGTATCCTCAACGGTGATCTCTGCGCCAAACCCGGCCAGCATCCGCTCCGAATGGTCGCGGGTGGCCTCTTTCTCGATTACCACGGTTTTGCCCGGCGCGTTCAGCCCGGCCAGCAGCACGGCAGATTTCACCTGCGCCGACGGAACGGGAACCTCATAGCGCACCGGAACAGGTTCAGCCGCACCCACAATGGTCATCGGTAAACGCCCGCCCGAGCGGCCAACGGCTTGCGCCCCAAACAACGCCAGCGGGTCCGTGACCCGCGCCATGGGGCGTTTGTTCAGGCTGGCATCGCCGGTAAACGTGGCCGAGATCGGGCAGGTCGCCATTGCACCCATGATCAGCCGTACCCCGGTGCCCGAGTTGCCGCAGTCGATCACCTGATCTGGCTCGGCAAAGCCGCCAACGCCGACGCCATGCACCGTCCAGTCTCCGCCGCCGTGATCCGTGACCTCGGCCCCAAAGGCGCGCATCGCCTTGGCGGTATCCAGAACATCCTCACCTTCCAGCAGGCCGGAAATCTTCGTCTCACCCACTGCCATCGCGCCCAAAATCAGCGACCGGTGCGAGATCGACTTGTCGCCGGGCACCTCTGCCGTGCCGGTCAGCGGACCGCAGGGATACGAGGTCATCGGGATGGGCGTGCCGTGTCCGGACATGGGGGCTCCTGTTTTCGCTATCAGTGCCTTAGCCGATTAGCGAATTGGGGCCAGATGGTCCAGCCGCAATCAGTCCTTACGGCGGAAGGTCAGGTAATGCGGTACGCGCCCCTCACGCAGAGCCTTCTGTTCGTAACGGGTGGAAATCCAATCATCCCACGGCTCGCGCCAATCGGTGGGACGCTCGGCCAGCCATTCGAAACCTGCGCGCGGCACCTCTTCCAGCGTTTGGCGAACATAATCGGGAATGTCCGTGGCGACCCGAAAGATCGAACCGGATTTCAGCGCCCGCGCCAGCGGCTCCAGATGCTCGGGCGTCACGAACCGACGGCGATGGTGCCGCGTCTTTGGCCAGGGATCGGGGTACAGCAGGAACGCGCGCGAGATGCTGGCCTCGGGCAACACGTCAAACAGATCGCGCGCATCGCCGGGATGAACAGCGAGGTTCTCAACCCCAGCCTGCCGGATTTTGCCCAACAACATGGCGACACCGTTGATATAGGGCTCGGCTCCGATGATGCCGATATCGGGGTTGCTGGCCGCCTGATGCACCAGATGCTCACCACCGCCAAAGCCGACCTCAAGCCAGACATCCCGCCCGCCAAACAGCGCCTGCAGGTCCAGCGGGTTGCGTTCGGGGTTGCTCTCCCAATCCACCGCGCCGGGGGCCAGCGCATCGAGGTCTTCGCTCAGATACGTCTTTTGACTGGGCTTCAGGGTCTTGCCCTTGAAGCGACCATAAAAGTTTCTGCGGGGGCGTTGGGGTGTCTCGGTGCTCATGGCCGTGCCCATACTGCGCAGACACCACAGACGCAAGAGGGCGGCCGGTCCGCTCAACAGACCCGCCGCCCCCCAAAACACCAGAATAGAGCGCGCCCGTCAGGGCGCACCTTTGGATACCGATCAGACCGCCGCTTTCAGCGCGTCCACAAGGTCGGTGCGTTCCCAGCTGAAACCGCCATCCGCATCGGGTTCACGGCCAAAGTGACCATAAGCTGCAGTGCGCTGGTAGATCGGCTTGTTCATCTGCAGATGTTCACGAATACCGCGCGGTGTCAGGTCCATCGCCTGTTCAACGGCCTTTTCGATTTCGGCGTCGGAAACCTGGCCTGTGCCATGGGTCTCGGCATAGATCGAAAGCGGCTTGGAAACACCAATCGCATAGCTCAGCTGAATGGTGCAGCGTTCCGCCATGCCGGCAGCGACTACGTTCTTGGCCAGATATCGCGCCGCATAGGCCGCCGAACGGTCCACCTTGGTCGGGTCTTTGCCCGAGAACGCACCGCCTCCATGAGGTGCGGCACCGCCATAGGTGTCGACGATAATTTTACGGCCGGTCAGGCCCGCATCCCCGTCGGGGCCGCCAATCACGAATTTGCCGGTTGGGTTCACGTGCCACTCGGTCTCGGCCGTCAGCCAGCCTTCAGGCAGGGTTTCGCGGATATAAGGCTCGACAATGGCGCGGATATCATCCGAGGACAGCGCCGCATCCAGATGCTGGGTCGACAACACGATCGAGCTGACGCCGACAGGTTTGCCATCGCGATAGATAACCGACAGCTGCGATTTGGCATCCGGGCCCAGCGCAGGCTCGGTACCGTTTTTGCGGACTTCGGCCAGACGGCGCAAGATCGCATGCGAATACTGGATCGGTGCGGGCATCAGCGCCGGGGTCTCGGTGGTGGCGTAACCGAACATGATCCCCTGGTCGCCCGCGCCTTCGTCCTTGTCGCCCGTGGCATCAACACCCTGAGCAATATGGGCAGATTGCTCGTGCAGCAGGTTTGTCACCTCGACGGTTTCGTGGTGGAACTTGTCCTGCTCGTAGCCAATATCCTTGATACAGGCGCGCGCGATCTCGTCGATGCGACCCATGTAATCATGCAATTTGTCCTGATCCGACAAACCGACTTCGCCACCGATGACAACCCGGTTGGTCGTGGCAAAGGTTTCACACGCCACGCGTGCTTCGGGTTCTTCGTTCAGAAATGCGTCGAGTACAGCATCCGAAATACGGTCGCAGACCTTATCGGGGTGCCCTTCGGAAACGGATTCCGAAGTAAAAGTATAGTTCTGTCGGGACATAAATGTGCTCCATTAAGATTTCCCCATCACGCCAGGAAGCCGTTGTGACGGGCATGCGAGGGGATACGCCCGCAAAAAGCCGGGGTCAATTGGTATTTATGCGCCGACCCGCCGAGCGTTGCGCCAAAGCAGCGCCGCCATCGCAACAAGCACAAGAAATACCGGATAGTCGCCGATCCGCGCATAAACAGTTCGTCCCAGAGGGGCCGGTAAAACCGCGTCGACGAATCCGGCTTCGCCCAAAGGCAGTGCCTTGGTGATCTGCCCAAGAGGGTCAATCATCGCCGAAACCCCGGTATTGGCGGCACGCATCATGGGCAAGCCTTGTTCAATCGCACGCATTTGCGCCTGAGCAAGGTGCTGATACGGCCCGGACCGAGTGCCAAACCAAGCATCATTGGTGATCTGCGTCAGGAAATCTGCGCGCCCCGGCGCGCCCAGAACATCCTGCGTGAAAACGGCCTCGTAACAGATCAGCGGCAGCGCAGCGCCAAGTTCGCCCAGGTCCATCAACGCAGGCCCCGCGCCCGCGCTAAACCCTTTTCCCGCGTTTGAAGCCAGCCCGTGAATACCGAACCGCGCCATCAGGTCGCCAAACGGCACGTATTCGCCAAAGGGCGTAAGGTGATGCTTGTCATATATATCCTGCACCTGACCCCGCGCATTCAGATGGATCATCGAATTGTAAATGCGCAGCCCGTCAAAGCGCAGGATCCCAAGTAAAACCGGCGTACCTTGCGCAGCATCAGATACGGCATCCAGAAACAGGCCCGCATCTTGCAACCGCGCAGTAACCGCGGTTTCCGGCCACACGATCAGATCAGGCCGGGGCTCGGCCGCCGTGAATTCAATCTGACGCGCAAAGTGCAAAGGGGCATAATCCCGATTCCATTTCTGATCCTGCGGCACGTTGGGCTGGATCAGACGCACGGTTTGGTCAGTATTCACAACATCAGGACGTGTGGCCGCATAGATTAATGCCAGACAGGCCGTGCCAAGCGTCACAGCCAACGGCAGACGAAACCCGACCCTCTGCGCCAGTCCCGCCCCCAAAGGCAGCGTTGCGAGCAATGTCAGCGCGCCCAGCCCGTAGGGTCCGATCACAGACAACAACTGGGCTATCGGAGTATCGACCCAAACTTGCGCCAGCCCTGCCCAAGGAAATCCCGTCAGGACATAACCACGCGCGCACTCGGCCAATGATACCAACACCGCAAGCAAAATTGCTTGCGACACGCCCGACGCGCCGGGCTTTCGCGCCACCCAGAACGACAGAGCCCAGAACAAGGCCAGCCCACCAGCCATAAACGCAAGCGCGAAGGGCGCCATCCAAGCGTGGCGCTGCGCGTCGACCAGAAACGGCTCAACAATCCAGCTGAGAGCGTGCGCAAAATACCCGGTGGCAAAGGCCCAGCCGATCCAGGCCGCGCGCGACCTGGAAGGCGCAGCTAAGAACAACGGCCCAAGACCAAGCAGCGCGGCCACAGTTGCAAACCAATAACCGAATGGCGCAAGCCCAAACGCTGCAATGGCGCCCAGAACCGCAGCCAAACCAAAAGTCACCCAGAATGGCCACCTCGCGGCAGGGTTCATACAACGAGATCCGGCAACATGACCCGCAGTCTTTTAATCCGGCGCGGATCGGCATCTATGACTTCGAACTCGGGCCCCTCGGGATGCAATACAACTTCGCCGCGGGCAGGAACGCGCCCCGAGAGCATGAAGACAAGCCCGCCCAGGGTATCGATTTCCTCTTCGTCGACATCCTCATGGCTGGTCAGGGAACGTCCGATCTCGGCCTCGAAATCCTCGAGCGGGACGCGGGCCTGAACGATATAGCAACCCGGCTTTTCCTGCAGCCAAAGCTGGCTCTCATCAGCGTCATGCTCATCCGCAATTTCGCCTACAACCTGTTCGATCAAATCCTCGATCGTTACCAAACCGTCGACGCCCCCATATTCGTCGATCACCAACGCCATGTGTCTGCGCTCGGTCTGCATTTTTGTCATCAGAACGCCGATTGGCATCGAGGGTGGCACGAACAGCAAAGTGCGTAACATCGAGATCAGGTCGAATGTGGATGAAGTTCCGTTAAACCCATGGGTCAGCGCGAAATCCTTGAGATGCACAAACCCTAAAGGCGTATCCAGAGTGCCGTCATAGACCGGGATACGTGACAGGCCGCTTTCGCGAAACACCTGCGCAAGTTCGTCCTTGGTTATGGTTGATGGGACCGACACGATTTCTGCTGTCGGGATCGCAACATCCTCGACTCGCATTCTGCGCAGATTGATCATGCCACGTGGTTGCGTTTTGTCGGCTTCATGCCCATTGGCGCCCGAAACCTGCTCATCATCTTGCGACGAGAATGCATCCACTATTCGAGAGAAAAACCCAGCTTTCTCTTTGGTGTTTTCTGTGCCTTCCTTTGGTTGCGCGCTTTGCGCTGCCATAGAACTGCCGTCTGTATCGCCCATTATCCCATTCCAAATGATCGGCCAAAATGGCCCGTATTAAACAGTATATGGGTCATCAATACCCATTTTGCCAAGTATCTCGACTTCGACCCCCTCCATCAAAGTGGCGTCCGGGTCACGGATGTGATCATATCCCAACAAATGCAACATTCCGTGAATGATCAGATGTGTGACATGATCATCCATGGTTTTTCCTGCCTCAGCCGCTTCACGCGCACAGGTGTCAAATGAGATCGCGATATCGCCCAAAGCTGTCTCTCCGGTAAAATCCGGGGTCGGAGACAACGGCGGCTGACCTGCAATGTCCGCGGCCAAATCTTCGGCAGGCCAACTCAGTACATTAGTCGCCGAGGGTTTTTCCCGAAATTCAGCGTTCAGATCCGCGATACGGACATCGTCGCAGGCCAACACGCTGATTTCACAATCTTCTTGAAGGTGGAAATGGTCCATTACCGCCTTAATAGCGCGGCGTGCCAAGGGCTCCAGCCCCTGCCAGCGAGTGTCTTCCACCGTCAGTTCAAGGTTCATGTCTGTCGTCCAAAGCCCCAGGCATCGTAGCCTGAAACCTCTCAGGTTTCACGGCCCGCGTCGGCCTCATACGCCTCGATGATCGCGGCGACAAGCGGATGGCGCACGACGTCTTTCGACGTGAAATAGTTGAAGCTGATATTCGGGATCGTCTTAAGCAACCGTTCCGCATCGGCCAGACCTGACTGAACCCCGCGCGGCAAATCCACCTGCGAGCGGTCACCGGTGATCACCATTCGGCTACCCTCGCCCAAACGCGTCAGGAACATCTTCATCTGCATAGTCGTGGCATTCTGTGCCTCGTCCAAGACAACAAACGCATTTGCCAAAGTTCGACCGCGCATAAAGGCCAGGGGCGCAATTTCGATTCGCTTTTCCTCGATCAGCTTGGCCAACTGTTTACCCGGAAGGAAATCATTCAACGCATCGTACAGCGGTTGCATATAAGGATCGACCTTGTCCTTCATGTCACCCGGCAGATAGCCCAGTTTTTCACCGGCTTCGACCGCAGGGCGGCTTAGGATTATACGGTCCACATGTCCGCCGATAAACATCGACACACCAACAGCGACAGCCAGATAGGTTTTGCCCGTACCCGCTGGCCCGATGCCAAAGGCCAGTTCATTGTTGAACAGCGACTGGACATAGGCCTTTTGGGCATCTGTGCGCGGTTCGACCAATTTCTTTCTGGTTTTGATCTCGACCGTTCCGCCCTTGAACATCTCAAGCTGATCACCTTCGCGACTTCCCGTTCCCTTCTCGGACCCGCCCATGCGCAATTCGCGATCCACGTCGGCGGCTTCGACATCCTTACCGGTTTCCAGCCTTGTATAAAGCGCCTGCAACACCTCGATCGCTTGTTTCTGGGCGTCTTCGTCGCCCATGACCACAAGCTGATTGCCACGGCGCACAATCTGCACCGAGAGTTTTTGTTCGATGTCGGTCAGATTACGGTCATATTCGCCGCACAAATCAATCAACAACCGGTTGTCGGGAAATTCAACAAACGCCTCACGCTGGGGCATTTCATCTTGCGGTGGGGTAAGAGCACCGATGGCCAATCCGTTCTCCTGTCTTGGCGTTTCTCCCCGAGCGTGACAACAATTGCCGGTGGGCGCAAGCCACAGATTCAAATTTTCGCAAACGAATGATAAAACCGCCGATTGCACTCGAGTATATCGAACCAACTTCAGGCCCAAAGGCCACCAGACTTAAGGAGGTCAGAAGGTGTAGTTCAAGCCAAACCGAAGACTGCGATACTCAGGCGTCGAACGAGTCGAAAACCCGCTGCCAAACTCAACATCCTTGCCCTCAAACTGAACATATTCGTATTCACCAGTGATCGACCAATCGTCGTTCAGGCTGTGCTCAGCTCCGATACTGACAGAAAAACCATTCCTGCTGTCGGATTCCTGGAAGGATTGGGCTGTCGAACCAAACGCAAGGCTGTTCGTCGTTTCGACATCTCCGCGAACATAACCAGCAGACACAAAATACAAAATACTGCCGCTTTTGTTCGTTAGGCCACTGCGAAACCGTACCGAAAGTATATCGGACACCTCAGAGCCGCCGGTAACAGACACGCCATTGACCGAGGTGGTGACTTCATCATCTATCGAGCCGAACTCGTACCCAATTTCTAGCCCATATACGTAATCGCGCCCACTTCGCGCAGGCAGCACTCCGCGCCAACCGGCGCGAACACCGCCGAATGACCCCTTCAGATCCAAGTCTCCAACGGAAAATGTGGCCCCGGGCGTTGCCAACCCAAACTCATCTGTTCCTCCGAGAGAATATCCACCGGTAACGCCCAGGTAAAATGCACTTATGTCGCCGTTAGAACGCTTGGGGTTGACTACTGGCGGATCGGTGAGACCAGGTTCTGGATTCCCGGCCAAAGCGCAGGACCCGAAGACAATGGAAGTAAGTAGCCCCCAGAACAGACGCAAACCAGAGCTTTTCAGAACCGTCAATTCAAACACTCGCACTCTCCGACATATCGACACACTGATCTGCCTAGGAGGCTAGAACTCCTGATACGTATGGAACCCTAGACCCCTAAAAAATCTAGCATTTCTCCGAGCATAGATCGAAGTCATAAATCAAGTGTTAATTTTCGGTTCAGAATCAGGCGTTGGTGTTTTCACCACAGTTTCAGCCAGGTTCAGAGCAGCTCGCCCGCAAGCGAATTTGCCCCCGACGCGGTGATGCGAACGTCGCGCAACTCACCCACTTCGACATTGGCCCCCGAGACGTGAACCGAATGAAGATACTCGGATTTTCCGACCATTTGGCCAGGCAGGCGACCGGGCTTCTCGAACAGAACACGGACATTCCGGCCAACCATCCCATCCTGAATTTCGCGCTGATGACGGGTGATCACAGCCTGCAGGCGCTGTAGGCGGTCATCCGCCACCTCAGGATCAACCTGAGACCGCTCGGCCGCCGGCGTTCCCGGACGGGTCGAATACTTGAACGAATACGCGTACCCGTACCTCACCTGCTCCACCAGATCCAACGTGGCCTGAAAATCCGCGTCGGTCTCCTCGGGGAAGCCTACGATGAAGTCGCCCGACATCATGATATCGGGCCGTGCTTCACGGATGCGTTCGATCAGGCGCAGATAGCTGTCAGCCGTGTGGCTGCGATTCATCCGTTTCAGAATCCGGTCCGAGCCCGACTGAACCGGCAGGTGCAAATAGGGCATCAACTTGTCGCAGGTTCCGTGCGCTTCGATCAGATCATCGGCCATGTCGTTGGGGTGCGACGTGGTGAAACGGATACGCTCCAGCCCGTCAACTTTATTCAATTCCCAGATCAGCCCGGCCAGCGTCATATCACCGTTAGGTCCGGCCCCATGATAGGCGTTGACGTTCTGACCCAGCAAAGTGATTTCGCGCACGCCGCGTTCGACCAGATCCTGCGCCTCGCGGATGATGCGATCCGCCGGGCGGCTGACTTCGGCTCCGCGGGTATAGGGCACAACGCAGAAGGCACAGAATTTGTCGCAACCTTCCTGAACGGTCAAAAACGCCGTCGGGCCACGCTTGGCTTTGGGTCGGTTCTTGAGCTTTTCGAACTTGTCTTCCTCGGGGAAATCGGTGTCCAGAGCCTTGGCTCCCTCGCGGGTCTTGGCTTCCATCTCGGGCAGACGGTGATAGCTTTGCGGGCCGACCACCAGATCGACCAGAGGCTGACGGCGCATGATCTCTTCGCCCTCGGCCTGCGCGACACAGCCCGCCACCCCGATCTTCAGATCAGGTTTTTCCGCCTTCAGACCTTTGAAGCGACCCAACTCGGAATAGACCTTTTCAGCCGCCTTTTCCCGGATATGGCAGGTATTCAACAGTATCATATCCGCGTCATCGGGACTTTTGGTCTCTACATATCCCTGACCGCCCAGCGTTTCGGCCATACGCTCGCTGTCATAGACGTTCATCTGGCAACCATAGGTCTTGATGTACAGCTTTTTGGGTTCCGACATGGGTAGGGCCTTTTGCGTTCGCGGGATCGGCGTCATCTATACCTTACGAACGCCGCTTGCAATGCCCGCGCGATTACCCGATTTTGGCCCGAAACACCAGCAAGACGAGCGCGAACAGGCCATGCAGTACGACTCTGTAAACTCTTTCCTGCAATCCGGCACGGATGCGCTGAAAAAGGGGCCGATTGCCCTGATCTTTGCCGAGGACGATGTCGAACTCGAAAGCACAATTCGGCATCACCTGAAACTTGGGTTTACCAATCTGATCGCATTCATGCCCGCAGAATTCACACTGCCGGAGGAATTGACAAAACGTATTCACCGGGTTGCGTTGACCTGCGCACCGCGGACCGTCGTTTTCGACACGATTAACAAGGTGATTGAAGCCGCTCCATCCAATTGGATGTATTACTGCTACAACGCCGAATACCTGTTCTTCCCCTTCTGCGAGACCCGCGCCATCGGTGAGATGCTAGCCTTTCACACCGAAGAACGCCGCGATGCGATGTTGACCCATGTGGTCGATCTGTATGCCGATGACCTTACGGCTTTCCCCAACGGAGTGGCTCCGGATCGTGCTATGCTGGACCGCATTGGATACTATGCCCACACTCGCCACACTCCTGACGGTAGACCGCTAGAGCGCCAGTTGGACATGTCCGGTGGGTTGCGCTGGAGGTTCGAAGACCACATCCCCTATGAACGCCGCCGTATCGACAGGATTGGCCTGTTCAAGCCCCGCAAAAACCTGCGCCTTTTGCCCGATCACACCTTTAACGAACCAGAATATAACACGTATTCTTGCCCCTGGCACCACAACCTGACCGCAGCGATCTGCTCATTCCGTGCGGCTAAAGCACTGAAATCAAACGCCGGGTCGACCTTCGACATCCCAAGCTTCAAGTGGCGGAACTCGGTCGCGTTCGAATGGAACTCGACCCAATTGCTGGATTTGGGCCTGATCGAATCCGGTCAGTGGTTCTGACCCAACCTTCATCTGGCCAAAAGTATCCCTGGAGAGGTGCGGCCCCGCCGCGCCGGGGGCAGAGCCCCCTATCGTGGCCACACCATCGGAAACCAATCCTCACGCAGACGCTGCCCGGGCACCATGTCATGGCCCGGAAACGGCGGTGAGGTTCGACCGGGTCGCTCTACATAGCGCGCGTCATCGCCCACCAGACGCAGTGAAAACGCACGACGGCGGCTGTCAGAGTGATTCCCGCGCGCGCCGTGCAGCGTGTGATAGTTGAACGCTACCGCGTCACCTGGCTGCATCTCGAACTCGACCACGCGCATCCCTTCAGCATCCGGGTCAGGGACAGGAATGTATTGGCCCTCATCGGGAAAGAACCCTTCTTCGGACACCCAGCGAGTCGGTAGAACCTCTTTCTCCCACTGGTGCGATCCGGCCACGCAGCGCAAGGTCGCTTTTGTCACCGGATCAAGCGGCGACCAGAAACTGATCGTCTGCTGACCTTCAACAAAATAATACGGCCCATCCTGATGCCACGGCGTTGTCATCGAGGTGCCCGGTTCCTTCACTAGAACGTGGTCGTGAAACATCTGAACAGTTTGTGACTGCATCAGATCGGCGGCAACCTCAGCTGCCGGAGAATTGTGGATCACATCTTGAAACTGTTCGACCCTCGTCCAATTGCAATAATCGTCAAAAAACAGTCCGGTCTCGCCCTGTTTCTTATTGTCCGAAGCGTATGGGCCAGGCTCAGCCATGTTCGCCGCAACCCCATCGCGCAAGGTTTCCACATAATCGGCAAACAGTCTCCGGATCAGAACAACACCGTCGCGCTGATAGGTGTCGATCATGTCTTGCGTCACAAGGGGATGGGTCATGTCAGTCTCCGTGCCGATTGCGTTGTGATCTGCGCATGGCATTGGTCTCTGTTCAAGTAATATCTTTTGAAGCTAAATATAAAGTCATGTTATACCTTTCACTTAGACAATACGAATATGTCTGCGCCATTGGACGATACGGCGGCCTGTCCGCGGCAGCCCAACATCTGAATGTTTCGCAACCGGCTTTGTCCAACGCGCTAACACGGGTCGAAGACCAGCTGGGGTACCCGCTATTCACACGAAAGCGCGGTGCTGCGATGACCCTGACCCCGCAAGGGCGCTCATTCATCGAACAGGCCGAGACATTGCTGTCGCGCGCCGCGAAACTGGAAAACGCAACCTCCACGGGGCCTGCAGCGGCTCGTTTGCGATTGGGATGTTTCGACGATCTTGCCCCCTTCCTGCTCGCCCGCGCCTTGCGCCTGTTGCGAGAGGGCCTTCCGGATGTCCATGTGACGTACCGGGTAGATAATTTCCAAGGTTTAATCTCAGGCTTAGTTCAGGGTGACATCGACTTTGCGATTACCTATGGGCTGACGCTGGATGCCGGGTTCACGACCAAGTCGCTCTGCATCACATGCCCGAACGCGGTGATGTCTCCGGATCATCCGCTTGCGGAGCACCGGCATCTATCGTTGAAGGAAATCGCGGCGTATCCCTTGATCCTGTCGGACGAAGGACTTTCTGCCCAACATTTTCTGACTTTGTTTCGCAAAGCGGGACAGACACCCAATGTCGCACACCGCGCCGCGTCACTTGAAATCCAACGCAGCCTGGCCGCAAACAATGAAGGAGTCGCTATGACCTATGCGAATATCCCCGCTGCAGTTAGCTACGATGGGATGCCACTGGTTAGTCGACCTGTCACCGATGATTTCGCAGCCGAGCCCGTCGTGCTCGCACGGCATGGGACGGGTCCAATGGACACCCTCTTGGACAGAGCGCAAGATATCCTGTCGGAATTAACGACGTAAGGTTACTTCTTTCGCAACCGGATCACGACATCGACCGAAGCGATCTCGACCCCTTCGGGTGCTTCGGGCAGGCGCTGGATCACAAGCTGTTCGGATGGTGCATCACTCAGACGCCCTTCATCCTCCCAGAAAAAATGCGGGTGATCATGCGTGTTGGTGTCGAAATAGCTTTTCGACCCGTCGACGGTGATTTCCTGCAGAACGCCCGCGTCGCAGAATGCCCGCAGAGTGTTGTATACAGTCGCTAAAGACACGGCATCGCCGTTCTTTTTAGCTGATTCAAACAGACTTTCCGCCGTCACATGACGGTGCTTTCCGTCCCCGACCAAAAGTTCGGCCAGGGCCACACGCTGACGCGTCGGGCGCAGTCCCGCGTGAACCAACCAGTTCGTGGCTATGCTCTGGCTTTCAGGTGTCATGAATCCGATACCGTTTTGTTGCTGAAGTATATATAGGTGCTGAAGTCAGGTAATTTCAAATGAAATTCATTCGCAAAGAACGGACAGAACACCGCATGATGTTGGCCACCGCTCTTGCAGGACCTTGCATACGGGTGCTAGACGAGGCCAGATTGAATGAACAGACCCCTGGCAGGAGAGGCGGCAAGAATGGCCCAATTCCCGAGCAGCTTTGACAAGGACGATCTGCTGAAATGCGCCCGTGGCGAATTATTCGGCCCCGGCAATGCGCAATTGCCTGCCCCGCCGATGCTGATGATGGACCGGATCACCGATATCTCGGCCGATGGTGGCGCGCATGGCAAAGGTCATGTGTTGGCTGAATTCGACATTACTCCGGACCTGTGGTTCTTTGACTGCCACTTCCCCGGAAACCCGATCATGCCCGGCTGTTTGGGGCTGGATGGACTGTGGCAGCTGACCGGCTTTAACCTTGGCTGGCGCGGCTGGCAGGGGCGTGGCATGGCTGTTGGCGTGGGCGAGGTCAAGCTGACCGGCATGGTCCGCCCCGACCGCAAGATGCTGACTTACAAAATTGATTTCAAAAAAGCGATCCAGACGCGCCGCCTGACCATGGGTGTGGCGGATGGCATCGTCGAAGCGGACGGTGAAATGATTTACGACGTCAAGGACATGAAAGTCGTCCTGTCCGAAGCCTGAGCCTGATCGGCCCGAAATAAGGAGCACGCATATGCGTCGAGTAGTTGTCACCGGTTTGGGGATTGTCTCCTCCATCGGGAACAATGCCCAAGAGGTTCTGGCCTCACTCAAAGCTGGCAAGTCCGGCATTGAGGCCAACGACCAGATGGTCGAACACGGTTTCCGCAGCCAGATTGCCGGCTCGCTGAAGATCGACGTGACCGAGCATGTGGACAAGCGCACCTTGCGTTTCATGGGTCCCGGAGCGGCTTATGCGCATATCGCGATGAGCCAGGCGATCGCAGATTCCGGTCTGACCGAAGATCAGGTGGTGAACCCGCGCACAGGTCTGGTGGCAGGCTCGGGTGGCCCCTCGACCAGCGCCATGCTGACTGCACATCAAACCGTGCTGAAGAACGGCGCGACCAAGCGGATCGGGCCGTTCGCGGTGCCGAAATGCATGTGTTCGACGATTTCGGCCAACCTTGCGACGGCGTTCAAGATCAAAGGCATCAACTACTCGATCACCTCAGCGTGCTCGACCTCGCTGCATTGCATCGGCAACGCGGCGGAACAGATCATGCTGGGCAAGCAGGACGTGATGTTTGCAGGCGGCGGCGAAGAGCTGGACTGGACACTGTCCTGCCTGTTCGACGCGATGGGCGCGATGTCGTCCAAATATAACGACACGCCCGACAAAGCCTCGCGCGCCTTTGACCAGAACCGCGATGGCTTCGTGATTTCCGGTGGCGGCGGCATCGTCGTGCTGGAAGATCTGGATCACGCATTGGCGCGCGGTGCCAAGATCTATGCCGAAGTGACCGGCTATGCCGCCACCTCGGACGGGCATGACATGGTGGCCCCCTCGGGTGAAGGCGGCGAGCGCGCGATGCGTCTGGCCCTGTCCACCCTGCCCGAAGGCCGTAAGGTTGGATACATCAACGCCCACGGAACCTCGACCCCGGTCGGCGATGTGGGCGAGGTTGAAGCCGTGCGCCGCATCTTTGGTGAAGGCAACGTGCCGCCGATTTCGTCAACCAAGTCGATGACCGGACACGCGCAAGGTGCCGCAGGCGCATTGGAGGCGATCTTCTGCCTGCTGATGCTGGACAATGATTTCATTACACCGTCGATCAATGTCGAAACGCTCGCCGAAGGCATCCAGCCCGGTGAAATTGCAACGCAAGTCGTTGAAAATGCGGGACTCGACTCGGTGATGACCAACAGCTTTGGCTTTGGCGGCACCAACGGATCCATGGTTCTTTCAAAGTATAACGGGTGAATGTGATGTCGGATCTTCTTAAAGGCAAACGCGGCCTTATCATGGGCGTGGCCAATGACCGCTCGATCGCGTGGGGCATCGCCAAGGCCATGCACGAAGCGGGCGCCGAACTGGCTTTCACCTATCAGGGCGAAGCATTCGGAAAGCGGCTGGAGCCCTTGGCGCAAAGCCTCGGCAGCGACTTCATGGTCGACGCGGATGTGACCGACGACGAATCTCTGGATCGCGCTTTTGACGAACTGGCCCAGCGTTGGCCAACGATTGATTTCGTGGTCCACGCAATCGCCTATTCGGACAAGTCGGAACTGACTGGCCGGTTCCTGAACACAACGCGGGCGAACTTTAAACATTCGATGGATGTTTCGGCCTACTCCTTTATCGAGGTCGCCCGCCGCGCCTATCCCATGATGAAGGACAATGGTGGCACTTTGCTGACGCTGACCTATCAGGGCTCAAACCGCGTGGTTCCGAACTACAACGTGATGGGTGTGGCCAAAGCGGCGCTGGAATCGGCGACGCGTTATCTGGCCAATGATCTAGGCCCCGAAGGCATTCGTGTGAACGCCATCTCGCCCGGTCCGATGAAAACACTGGCCGGTGCGGCCATCGGTGGCGCACGCAAGACCTACAAGTTCTGCGACCAGAACGCGCCCATGCGCTCGAACGCGACGCTGGAGGCCGTAGGCGGTACTGCTGTGTACTTGGCATCAGAAGCCGGAGCCTGCACCTCGGGCGAGATTATCAAGGTAGATGGCGGGTTCCACGTACTGGGCATGCCGCAGCCAGACTTCATGTGACCCGAGTTTTCCTTGCCGGTGCCAAGATTTGACCATCATTCACCGGCAAGACTGTCAGCATGAGCAAAGCTGATCACATCGTCGCAAGTAATGCACGCACCTCGCGGGCTCGTCGCAAGTCGGGTTTTTTGGGTGCGCGCGGACGGGTTGCCTTACTGGGCCTCACCACGCTTCTGATGCTATTTGTGTTGTACACACAGCCGCAGGTTCGAGCTGAATTTGAAAGCTGGACCAGCCTGATTACAGGCTGATCCTCTCTTCTACGATCGGTCAGTTGACCGAAACAACCTCGACGTCGAAAATCAGATCCTGACCAGCCAATGGATGATTTGCATCCAACGTCACTGTCGCGTCGTCAGCCTCGACCACGGTAACCGGCAGCACCTGACCTTCGGGCGTCTGCATCTGCAGTTGTGATCCTGGTGTCAGGGGGATGTCATCCGGGATACCTTCGCGCGGGATGCTTTGCCGCATTTCTGGATTAATCGGCCCATAGGCATCAACGCAGGCGATCTCGACTCGCTTCTTTTCGCCAACCGTCAGACCCGGCATCGCACTGTCGAGACCCGGGATGATCTGGCCTGATCCCACCACGAACTCCAACGGGTCGCGCCCGTCCGAACTGTCAAAGACGTTTCCGTCCAACAGCGTACCGGTGTAGTGAATGCGAACAGTGTCGCCCTGTTTGATTGCGGTCATTCTGGCCTCCGGCCGTTAAAGAGTTGAACGGCCAACCCTAGGGGCTGACACGTCATTGTAAACCCTTCCCCCTTTTAAGCGACCATCTGTTGTGCAAACCTGCGCCGGATGGATGGAGGGGACACAATGCCGATCACAACATGCGTTTTCGACGCCTATGGCACGCTTTTTGATGTCGCCGCTGCGGCGCGACAGGCCGCGGCAGAACCGGGCTTTGAATCATTGCAGGAAAAGTGGCCCGATCTGGCGAACTACTGGCGTCTGAAACAGTTGCAATACACATGGCTGCGCGCCGTTGCCGACGCGCATGCTGATTTCTGGGACGTCACCCAAGATGGGTTGGACTGGGCGCTGGAGGCCACTGGTCTGCACGGCAACGCGACTTTGCGACAGCGCTTGCTGGACCTGTATTGGGAATTGCAGGCTTACCCCGAGGTTCCCGCCATGCTAGCCGCCCTGAAAGCTGGCGGCCTTCAGACTGCAATACTGTCGAACGGCTCCCCTCCGATGCTGGACGGAGCGGTCCAATCGGCCGGCATCGGCGATGTACTGGACGATGTTCTGTCGGTCGAAAGTGTCGGCGTCTTCAAACCGCATTCCAAAGTCTATGATCTGGTTCAACAACGTTTTGGATGCGCGCGGGATGAGGTTCTGTTTGTCAGTTCAAACGGGTGGGACGCCGCGGGGGCCAGCGGGTACGGCTTCGTGACCACTTGGGTCAACCGGGCACAGGAGCCGATGGATCGCTTGCCATGGAAACCTGCGCATGTACTGTCCGACCTGACGACAATTCCCCAAATCGCAGGACTGTAATGCCCTTTTTCACGACCTCTGACGGCAAGAAACTATATTTCGAAGACACCGGGTCCGGCGCGCCTGTTTTCTGTCTTGCAGGGCTGACCCGTAACACGCAGGATTTTTCGTTTCTGGCACCACACATGACCGATCATCGAATGATCGCAATGGATTACCGGGGGCGTGGACAATCGGACTATGACCCCGACCATGGCAACTACAACGTCTTGCGCGAAGCGCATGACGCCATTGAATTGCTGGATCACCTTGGTCTTGAGCAGGTATCAGTGATCGGAACGTCACGCGGGGGTCTGATCGCCATGGCACTGGCTGCCAGCCACCCGGAGCGTCTGGCCGCAGTTGTGCTTAACGATATTGGCCCTGTCATCGATACATCGGGTATCGCCAAGATCATGGACTATGTCGGCAAACAACCCGTATCAAAGACCTATGACGATGCGGCGCGTGCCCTGCAGCATATGATGGACGCCCATTTCCCCGGTGTTCCCCTGCAAAGGTGGCGACAAATGGCTGAGTTCCAGAACGAGGAAACCCCGCAAGGTTTGAAACTGCGCTATGACCCAAGCCTGCGCACCGCTCTTCTGGATCAGGCAGCGGCAGGCGCGATACCGGACATGTGGCTGTTCTTTGAAGCTCTGCGGAACATCCCGACTGGTGTTATTCGCGGCGAAAACTCGGACGTGCTGAGCGAACAGACCTTGGCCGAGATGCATGATCGACATCCGGGGCTGGTCTCTGTCTCGGCTCCAGACCGGGGCCATGCGCCTTTTCTGGATGAACCTGAATCGCTTGATCTGATCCGAAAAACACTGGACGCCCTATGAGCACATTGCAAATGATCGAAGCCGCCGCCGAACGGCTGAAAGGACATGTGCGGGAAACGCCGCTGCTATCCTCTCCGTTCATTGATGAACTTGCCGGCCGTCGGGTTCTGGTTAAACCCGAATGCCTGCAGCACACGGGCAGTTTCAAGTTTCGAGGGGCTTGGTCGGCCATCTCCGCATTGGGTGAAGCCGAGCGCCAGAGCGGTGTGATCGCCTATTCGTCGGGCAACCACGCACAGGGGGTAGCTTATGCCGCCGCGCAACACGGCATATCCTCGGTCATCATCATGCCCTCGGACGCGCCGCAGTTAAAAATCAACAACACCCGCGCTTTGGGCGGAGAAGTGGTGTTGTACGATCGCGCCAATGAAAGCCGTGAAGAGATCGGCGAAGCCCTTGCAGCCGAGCGTGGCTTGACGCTGATCCGACCCTATGACGAACCACAGGTTATAGCGGGCCAGGGCACTACGGGATTAGAGATCGCCCGGCAAGCCACTGCCCTCGGCGTCACCCAAGCCGACGTTCTTGTCTGCTGCGGCGGAGGCGGGCTGACGTCTGGAATCGCGCTAGCATTGGAGGGTCACGCGCCGGGGCTTCGCCCCCGCCCGTGTGAGCCCGAAGGGTTTGACGATGTGAAACGCTCATTGGCGACCGGGCATATTCAGGCGAACAAGGCGACATCCGGCAATCTTTGCGATGCGATCCTGACACCGCAGCCCGGCGACCTTACCTTTCCCATCCTGAACCGTTTGTGCGGTCCGGGCCTTTCGGTCACGGAAGAGGAAGCCCTTCGCGCCATGGCCCAAGCGTTTTTGCGATTGAAAATAGTGTTGGAGCCCGGCGGCGCTGTGTCGTTGGCGGCCGCTTTGTACCGTGGCGCCGAAATTGAAGGCGACACGGTTATCGTAGTGGCATCTGGCGGCAACGCTGACCCGGAAGTCTTTGGAAAAGCGCTGGAATTCCTGACCTGACAACACAGGACCGATAAGGCAGGGTACTGGCTTAACGTATGACGAATGGGGATTGTGTCATGCAAATTGCAGATTTCGGGGACATAAAGCTCCATTACCGTGAGGATGGCGATCCAAGCGGGGCACCGGTCGTGTTCGCCAACTCGCTGGGCACGGATATGCGGCTTTGGGACGCCGTGTTGCCTCATCTGCCGGCCGGGCTTCGCCTGATCCGGTATGACAAACGGGGGCACGGGCTGTCTTCGGCACCACCCGCTCCGTATTCTATGGGGGCGCTGGTTCGGGATGCAGAATCCCTGCTGGATCACCTCGAAATCCGGGACTGTGTGTTCGTGGGCCTTTCGATTGGCGGGCTGATCGCACAAGGCTTGGCCGTTAAACGGTTGGACTTGATCCGGGGGTTGGTCTTGTCGAACACCGCGGCCAAAATCGGCACCCCAGCGATGTGGAACCAACGTATGGACGCAATTCGTGAAGGTGGGATCGAAGCGCTGGCAGACGCCACAATGGAACGCTGGTTCTCAAAAGCCTTTCGGGCGACGCCAGATCACCTGTTGTGGCGCAACATGATGGCGCGACAACCCGAGGACGGATACTTGGGATGTTGCGCGGCGATTTCAGGCACAGATTTTTATACGCCAACCAGCGGCTTAAGATTGCCTACATTGGGCATTGCCGGCAGCGAGGATGGCTCAACTCCGCCTGATCTGGTACGAGAAACCATTGATCTTGTCCCCGGCTCTCGTTTTGAACTGATGCGTCGAGCCGGGCATCTGCCCTGTGTCGAGCAACCCCAGGAATACGCAGCGATTCTAAGCCGTTTCCTGGCGGATATCGGGCATATCTGAAGGAGAACAGCATTGGCAGATTTCCTTTTAGTCCATGGCTCATGCCACGGTGCGTGGTGCTGGCGCGATCTGATCCCCGAACTTGCCGCCTTGGGGCATACGGCACGCGCAATCGACATGCCTAGCCACGGTGCTGATCCGACACCGGTTTCCGAGGTCACATTGCAGGGATGCCGCGACGCGGTACTCAAGGCGTGTTCGCCGCAGACGATTGTCGTCGGACATTCATGGGGCGGCTACCCGATCAGCGCCGCAGCCGAGGCCCAACCGAATGGGATGCGCGCCTTGGTCTATTTGTGCGCCTACCTTCCCAAAAACGGGATGTCGATGATCGAGATGCGCCGGCAGTCCCCTCGTCAGACCATCGGAGATGCGGTGGATAAATCGGCAGATGGTCTATCCTACACGGTCAAGCCCGAGCGGGTTCAGGATCTGTTTTATCACGACTGCCCGGCTGAAACCGTACCCTATGCGCTTTCGCGGCTATGTGCTCAGGCCATTGCGCCGCAAGATACGCCCCTGCCGCTCAGCGATGCATTCGCGCGCGTATCCAAGGCTTATATCCAAGCCACCGAAGACCGCACGATCCCGCCCGAGTATCAAAAGCAGATGAGTTTCGGTGTTCCCGAAGCCATGCGGCATAGCATCGACAGCTCTCACTCTCCGTTCTTTTCCCATCCGGGTCTGCTGGCTGAAATATTGGACAGTATCGCAAGTGACTTGCCCCACGAGAGCGGGGCGTAAGCCACTTTTCAGTGATAAACTCTATGGCTAGAGTGCCGGAGTATTCACTCAGCGGTTTCCATGCGTCTTCCCTTTCTCTTTGTCCTGCTCACAGTCATGATCGACGCAATGGGCATTGGGCTGGTTCTGCCGATCATGCCCGAACTCATCGTCGAAGTTCAGGGCGGTACGCTGGCCAGTGCAGCAGTTTGGGGAGGTGTTCTCAGCACTGCATTTGCGGCAATGCAATTCGTCTTCGGCCCCATCCTCGGCAATCTTTCAGACGCCTACGGGCGCAGGGCAGTTCTGCTGGTGTCACTGTTCGTTATGTCGTTGGACTATGTGGTGATGGCATTGGCGGGTAGTATTTGGCTGCTTTTGGTTGGGCGGATTGTTGGCGGAGTCACAGCGGCCACCCACGCCACTGCAGCAGCCTTTATGGCAGATGTTTCCAAACCCGCAGAAAAGGCGGCCAATTTCGGTCTGCTCGGCGCAGCTTTCGGCGTCGGGTTCGTTTTGGGCCCCGTGATCGGCGGCCTGCTGAGCGAATACGGGACCCGTGCCCCCTTCTGGGCGGCCGCTGCATTGTCATTGGTGACCTTTGCAATTGGTCTTTTCGTAATGCCCGAATCCGTGACCGACAAAACGCGCAGAGCTTTCAATCTGCGCCGCGCAAACCCGATCAATTCCCTCCGCGCCATTGCGGGATTGCCCGGCATTCGCCCGATGCTGTGGGTCTATTTCCTCTATTCGATCTCAATTTACGTATACCCTGCCATCTGGGCTTATTTCACCACCGAAAGGTTTGGGTGGTCCCCCCAGATGATCGGCTTGTCCCTTGGCGTTTATGGAATTGGCATGGCCGCCGTTCAAGGCGGGTTGATCCGGCCAGCTAGCCGATATCTGGGCGAAAGAGGAACTATCATCTACGGCATGGTCATCGAGATTATCAGCTTCGCTATTCTGGCGTTTTTGACAAGTGGTCTGATCGCATTGCTGCTGATCCCTCTCACCGCGTTGGGTGCGGTTGTGACCCCCGCCTTGCAAGCGATGATGTCCAAGGCTACGCCGGACAGCCAGCAAGGCGAGTTGCAGGGCGTCCTTACCTCACTGCATGCCCTATCGATGGTGATTTCCCCCTTGCTGATGACCAGCGTCTTTGCGCAGTTTGCCAGACCAGATACGGGACTTTATCTGCCGGGTGCCCCTTTCCTGCTGGCCATGGTCTTGATGGTCGTCGGCTTTGCAGCCTTTCTGAAAGCAAAACCCAAAAAAGTGTAACAGCGACACCGCTGTGACGGATTCCACCTTGCAGCCTGCAATCCGGCGCGCCACCGTGGCCCAAAGGAAATGAGGGAAGAGATGCAAACAATCAAAGCCGCCGTCTGCCGGGCCTTCGGTGACCCCTTGATCATCGAGGACATCCAAATCGCGCCACCTCAAACGGGCGAGGTCGAAGTTACTCTGGACGCGGTCGCGATCTGCCACTCGGATATATCCTACGCAAGCGGTGCCTGGGGTGGGTTCCTGCCTGCCGTTTATGGGCACGAGGCCGCGGGCGTCATTACTGCGGTTGGTCCGGCAGCTGGGGACTTTGCCATCGGCGATCCGGTTGTCGTCACCCTCATCCGCGCCTGCGGATCCTGCCCGTCTTGTGCAGGTGGCAACCCAACGATTTGCGAAACGCCATATGACACTGTTAAAGGGCCGTTGCGCACGGCTGATGGTGGACCGCTGGAACAGGCCATGGCTTGCGGTGCCTTTGCCGAAAAAGTTGTGGTCAGCCACCGTCAGATCGTGAAAATCCCGTCAGACATGCCCAAGGATGTAGCCAGCCTATTGTCCTGCGGTGTGATCACCGGCGTGGGTGCCGCGGTGAACGCCGCCGGTTTGCGCGCAGGGCAGGACGTGGTCGTGATCGGCGCTGGCGGCGTGGGACTAAACGCCATTCAAGGCGCGCGTATCGCCGGAGCGCGGCGCATTGTGGCCGTCGATATGACCGAAGATAAGTTGGACATCGCTGCAGAGTTCGGTGCGACGCATGGCGTCTTGGCGACATCGAAGTCACCATGGAAGGACGCCTACAAAGCCTTGGGCGGGCGTGGGGCCGACGCCGTGCTGATCACGGTAGGCGCCATCCCAGCCTACGATCAGGCACCCCGCTATCTTGGACCCGGTGGGAAGGCTGTCATGATCGGGATGCCTCATTCAGGTGATCAGTCAAGCTATGAACCCGTTATCCTTGCAGCGCTTGGGCAAGGCCTGATCGGATCGAAAATGGGCGACGTGGTCATACAGCGCGATATTCCCTGGATGATTGACTTGTATGAACAGGGGCGGCTGAAGCTGGACGAGCTGATCTCGGGCCGGTGGTCGTTGTCGCAGATCAACGAGGCGATCGAAGACACCAAAACCGGCTCGGCCAAGCGAAACGTGATCATGTTCAACAAAGCCTGAGGCAATCGACCGGAGGAGACGCCATGAAGCTGCAGGACCTCGACATCATTGTGACCGCTCCGCCGGCACCCGGTTGGGGCGGGCGCTATTGGATATTGGTCAAAGTCACGACCGACACAGGCATAACCGGTTGGGGCGAATGCTATGCTTCATCTGTAGGCCCTGATGCTATGCGCCATGTCATTCGGGACGTCTTTGAGCGTCACATGCAAGGCGAAAATCCCGAAAACATCGAGCTTATGTTCCGACGTGCCTATTCCAGCGGCTTTACACAACGACCTGATCTGACAGTCATGGGCGCGTTTTCGGGGCTTGAGATCGCGTGCTGGGACATTCTGGGCAAAGATCGCGACCGTCCCGTCTACGCTCTGCTGGGCGGGCTGGTGAATGATCGGATCCGCGCCTATACCTATCTGTACCCCCTACCCCAGCATAATCTTAACGACTTTTGGACCGCACCTGATCAGGCAGCTGAATGCGCTGCTGAAATGGTCCGGCGCGGCTTTACAGCGGTCAAGTTCGACCCTGCCGGGCCTTATACAATACGCGGCGGGCATATGCCTGCAATGTCCGATATCTCGATGTCTGTCGCCTTCTGCAAGGCCATCCGTGAGGCCGTGGGCGACAAGGCAGATCTGCTGTTCGGCACCCATGGCCAATTCAATACCGCCGGTGCGATCCGCCTGGGTCAGGCGCTAGAGCCATATTCGCCACTTTGGTTCGAAGAACCCACACCCCCCGACATGATCGAGGACATGGCCCGCGTTGCCCGCAATGTCCGAATTCCTGTGGCAACAGGCGAACGGATGACCACGAAGGCCGAGTTCGGAGCCGTCCTGCGCGCAGGCGCAGCCGAGATTCTTCAACCTGCACTGGGCCGCGCCGGTGGCATCTGGGAAATGAAGAAAGTCGCTGCCATGGCCGAGGTCTTTAACGTACAAATGGCTCCGCACTTATACGCGGGGCCGGTGGAATGGGCTGCGAATATTCATCTGGCGGCTTCGATCCCAAATCTGCTTTTGCTGGAAACGATCGAGACCCCATTTCACGACGCCCTGATCAAAAGCACGTTGCGCGTTGAAAACGGCTTTGTAACGGCACCTACGGCCGCAGGGCTGGGCATCGATGTCGACGAGGACCTGGCGCGGACGCATCCTTTCACGGGTGACGGATTACACCTTCAGATGCAGGAAGAGCCCTGCAATTACGTCGACGGCAATGCGTTTCAGGGCGGTGCCCCTGCAACCGAGGGGTGACAAACTGCTGCGGTTTGAGGCATATTACCTTGACCCCCTATCGCAAGCAGGCCCCTACGTGACACTTAAGGAAAAAGACGCTCAGGATCAGGACAGCGCCCTTTCAGATATGCAAGAGAGCGCCGCGCATGCCGCTGCGTTCCTGAAAATTCTGGCCCATGAAGGCCGCCTGATGATCCTTTGCCATTTGGGCGAAGGTGAGAAATCAGTGGGTGAGCTTGAAAGCCTGCTGAATATCCGACAAGCCGCCGTCAGCCAGATGCTGGCGCGATTGCGCGGCGAGGGGCTGGTGTCGACCCGGCGCGAGGGGAAAACGATCTACTATTCTTTGCAGGACGGAAACACGGCCCAAATGATTGGTTTGCTTTACGACCTGTTCTGTAAACCGCAAGACTAGTTTGACACATACCCTGCAATCACCTGCATCAGCTTAAAGGCCGTGGCTGCATCGTTTTCGACAACGGCTAAGAACTCTTCTTCCCCGATCCTGAGGCAGGACAGGTTCGTCTCGGCCAGCATGCTCAGTGCGCGCGGCTCTTTGCGGATCAGGCCCAGCTCTCCGACCAGCGCCCCTGCACCAACTTTTGTGATCAACTGATCCGGTCCGTCAGGTTGTGGCAGATACAGACCCGCCTCGCCTTCCAACACCACATAAGCCCCATCTGTGGGTTGGTCGTCCTTGAGGAACACAACCTCGCCAGGCTTGGCGTCGAACCAGCGGGCACCAAAGGCCAAAAGGCGCAGCTGACGACGGTCAAGACCCGAAAACAGCGGCGTCTGCTCAAGCGCGCGCAGCTTGCGCGCCAAGTCGGCCGAGGCTGCACTGTCTTCTTCCACATCCGCAGGTCCTTCATCTGAAACCACCCGACCCTGCCGGATTTCGACATACATGTCGAATACATCCGGATTGTCATACTGATCGTTCAGATAAATGACGGTCGTCTCAGGCAGCAAAGATCGGATATTCTTATAGACCGCCACCTGCGTGGCCATGTCATAGCTGGCCAGCGCATTGTCCAAAATCAGGATATCCGGTTTCTTGATCGTCGCGCGCGTGAACGAGAGCGGCTCGGCAAAAACCGCCGGCAGATTCTGACCACCCAGCGCCACCGGAACGTCGTAGATCAATTCGACCACCTGTGGCCGTGCCCCGTTGCTGTCAAGAACATCCACGATCAGTTTGCGCACCTCGTCCGAGCGCGCACCCCCAATCTGGCTGACCTTGCCGAACAGCGCATTCTCCATCACCGTCAGGCCGGGCGCAAATTCTTCGGCATTCAGTGGCACAAACACGTCGTGCAAAGTCTCAAGCAGTTTATGCGAATGACTGTGGCGCAGTTCAAGAATGCGGTTCTTCAGTTCATCTGAAAATGCCGGACCGATTTGCTCGGCCGAAATCACAACGGGAACGGCAAGCAGGTTAGCAAGCTGTTCGTCATTCAGACCCGAGACCCCGTCATCCCGCGTCTGCTCCAGCAATTCTATCGCGCTTTCATAAGTCTGTGCTTCAAGGCCCAGCTTTCGAAACAACGGATGGTCTGTGCCGTCCAGACCAAAGATCTGCCGCAGCATATCCACCACATCGCGCGTCAGGTTGACCAGTGTCTCGTCCAGGCCCAGTTCTCGCAGCTCTCCCAAAAAGACAGGTTGGCGGGCCAGCAAGTCCTGCGTCACAGGCACACGTGGGGTCGCGAACAGCAGGTTTTCGGCAACGGGTAAGGCAGGATTATAGCAGCACCAGTCGAAGATCAGGGCCTGCTGTTCAAGCCCGGCATCTCGCACCGCCTGCTGTACGAGGGGTCGCAATTCAATAAGCTTCCGGGCCAGATCCTGATGTTCGTCCGGTTCAAAGACCTGTTCTGCCCCACGTTGGAAAAGCGCCGCGCCCGAGCCCATCCCGTCGATCAGATGCAGCCACCAGTCGCGCAGAGATTCGGCGTTTTCAACACCGGCCCGCGAAGGGTCAAGCCATTCGGCGCTGTAGGGATCGTCACTATTCCCTGCCCGCCGGGTCTCTGCAAAGTCATGATCTTCAACTCCGCCCGTCACTGGCTTGAACCGCATCGGCATCATCACGTTGTCGCCCAACGAGCCTTGAAACATCACCGGACGCGAAGACGCATATCCAACTCGTGCAGCAACGACGCCTTGGTGCAGGTCGGCCATGTTTTCCGCCCCGATTTCAACCCGCCCGGACGAAGGCATGATCTCGCGCGTCAGCAATTCCGCCAGGGCGCGCCGATCTTCTTCGCTGGGGGCTGCGACGCCGATGGTTTTCCCACCGGGAAAGGTCAGGTTCAGGTCATCAAGAACCTGATTGCCGTCCATATCCCGGACCGAGACGTGATCCAGTGCTATATCGCCGTTCAGGCGCGGCGCGCTGTCTGGTTCGCCTTCGAACAGTTTTTCGTCAACCATCCCCGCGGGCGCGAACCGTTCAACAACCACGTCCCAGCGCAAAGACATATCCTGTGTCTGATTGTAGTAGGTCAGCAACTCTTTCCACGGAGAGCTCAGGTCCTTGTAGGCCGCCAGCGCCGCGACAAGCGCACCCAGCGAGACTGAGCCCTGTAGAACCAGCAAGCCGCCAACCAGATAAAACAGGAACGGCGTCAGTTGCGAAATGAAGTTGTTGATGAACTTCATAAAGAACTTTTTCTGGTAGATCTCGAAACGGATGCTGAACAGCCGCCCCAGCTGGTCCGAGATCATCGCGCGGCGATACCGCCACCCCCCATTCGTGCGCAGCGTCGACGCGCCCGCCGCGTTTTCCCCAATCTGAGCGGCCAGGATACGGACCTCTTGGATCCGGCTTTTATTCAGCAGGTTGATCTGACGTTGCAACTTGGGGATCAACCAGGCCTGCACCGGGATCAAGGCAACCGCGGCAAGGCCGAACCAGACGCTTTGCAGAAACAGGAAAGACAGGATGGTGATCATCTGCCCGGCCTGCAGCACGGGTTGGCTGATCGCGTCCCCCATCAACCCGCCCATCGGCTCGCTTTCGGCGGTAATCATCGAGACCATCTCACCCTGGCTGACGCGCTCGAAATAAGGTTGGGGAAAGCGCAGCGCGCGACTGATTAGTTGATACCGGAAACGACGCAGCATCCGCTCGCTCAGAACGCCTTTCATCGTGTTGATCCGCATTTTCATCAGGCCGTGGGCCAGCACCGCAGCCAGAAACGCGAAACACAGGATGATCAGGAAGGTGGTCTGCGGCAACTGATAGCCCATCACATTCACCACCGAGCTTCCGGCCCCGATCGCATCGTTGATGATCCGTTTTGGCAATTCCAGCGTCAGGTACAGCAGCGGAAACAGCGTCGCAGTCACGGCCAGCAAGATCAACTGATCGCGTTTGGAGTATTTCCAAATAAAGCGGAAAATCGTGCGTTCTATGGAACCTGCCCCTGTTGCGGATCACTGACCCGATCTTGGCGACATCGTCGCAAATCCAATGGTTTGAATTTACCGCAATCGTGGCCAGCGACGCAAACAGTTTCCAATTTGATCAGATTTTCGCCGAATGTGAACAAGTTCATTTGCGCAACCACAAGTTACCGCCTAGTGTTTGTATCAGGACGATGTCGGGAGGATTCATTTGCATGCCAATTTAGGCGCAGTGTTTTTGATGCTCTGCTTATTGCAGATCAAACATATGTTTGCGGACTATTACCTCCAAACGCCGAAAATGCTGGCGGGACGCGGGGAATATTTTCATATGGGACGCGCACAACATGCGGCAGTGCATGTTGTGGGGTCCGTCATTGTTTTCCTACTATTTGGCTCGCCTTGGGCATTTATTCTTATCATCGCCGCGCTGGAATGGATCGTTCATTTCAATATTGATTTCGCAAAGGCCAGCTATTCCGACAAAAAGCAACTAATGCCAACGCAAGCGGCCTTTTGGCGCGCGGCCGGGCTGGATCAGTGCCTGCATAATCTAACCTATGTCGCAATGGTCTGGGCCTGGGTGAAATTCGCAGCTTAGGCGACCTTACCCAAAGCACTCTGCCGGTAAGCTGACAGCCACATCTTGTCCAATGCATCTATTCGGTCGATGTCAAACGCATCCGCATGCTCCCAATAGCGACCCGACGGCACGTAGTAACCCAGCTCTTTTTCACGCTGCAATGCCGCACTCATCCCATGCGTGCACGGAAGATCGACCGAACCAAGCGATGTCGAAGCGACCGAAGGATAGACCAGCCTGCTTTCCCCGTTGGAAAGCCGCACGATCCGACATCCCTGAGCAGCACCGAACAACCCAAGCCGAGCCGATTTTGCTTCAAGTGACCTGAGCGTAACGTCAGCACGCAAAGGGTCGGCCGCCCCGGTTCCATAAAAATGTGTCTTTCCAGCGCTGGGGTATACCATGTCACAGCCGAAATATGCCAACACAGAGGGGCGCAGCGCAGCCAGTGCCCAGTACCCTGCGGTAAAGGCCATCGTGCCGCCCGCGTAGACGAACCCACCATAGTCATTTTGCAAAGGTACGTAGTCTGCGGCACCAACAATGGATTGACTGCTAAGCGTCGCGGCGGGTCGGTTCTCGACCGGGAAGTCCTCGGGGTGGATCAGTACATCCCAATCATTACGAATACGCCAGGCGTTGTTGATCGCCACTATGTGCGTAAATGGCGAACGCTCCCAATCTTTCGCTGCAACGGCAGACGGCGCGCTTCCAAGAATCAAAACTCGGGGCTGAGTATCGGTCATTCTGGGGTCCTGCCTTGTTGCAGTCCCCAGAAAGGTTAGAGCGTTTTACGCGTCAAACTACCCCAAAACTGAAAAACTGCTTTCCTCGTTGATCGGGCGCTTCCGGGAATAGAATCCCACGTCGATCACGCGATTGATATAGGGCAACGTAAACTGCAGCGGTTGGGCGTCATGATCAGCGCCACCTTCGACATAGTCTATCAGAGCAGCCATCATCTTGCCGGCAATCGGCGCATTCTTGTATTGGTTCCCGCTTGTGCCGCAGGCCATATAGAACCCCGGCAGGCTGGATTTGTCATAGATCGGAATCCAGTCGGTCGAGGCGTCATACAGGTCCACCACACCGCGCGTCTTCGACGGGATGCCCAGGCTAGGAACCCGCTGGGCATAGCGCATCGCCTGCGTGGTCCATTGGTCGGTGAAATCACGGTTGTAGTTGACATCATCCTCGCACCACTGATGCGGATCGCACTCCGGATCTTCCGAGCCCACAAGGATATGGTTGCCATGCTCGGGGCGGCAATACAGCGCAATGTCGCTGTCCGAGACGATCGTGCCATCGTTTTCAAAATCGAACCCTTCGGGCGCAGGCACATGCACGACCTCTTGCCGAAGAGGGCGCGTCTCGATGGTCATATCATCCAGCACCCCTGCCATACCGTTGATGATGGCCGACCCCGGCCCGGCCACATTCACTACCACCTTGGCACGGATCTCCTCACCAGTGGCCAGCTTAACCCCAGCCACGCGCCCGTCCTCTGTCAGAATTTCAACCACCTCGGCACCGGTGCGAACCTCGGCCCCGTGCTGTTTGGCGGCATCCATCAGGTTCTGCGCCGACAGGGCCGGGTCGGTCACGTAGCCAGCCTGTGGCCAGAACACTCCGCCTTGCATCTTCCGTCCGTTGGACTGGCCAAACTCAGGATCGTCCATGCGTTTTGGCGGTGTGAAACTGTCCATGGAATAGACGGGCAGGCGTTCGGTGATCTTCTCGGGTGTCCATTCCTCGAACGGGCAATCCAGATCCGCGCTGTTAACCATGTGTTTTTCCAACATCCCGTTGGCCTCGGTCTTCATCACCAGGCATCCGGTCTCGCGGAACTGCGCCAGATTGGCGTCTTCTGGCAAGCCCAGATACGCGGCCCAGTCGCGCCAATAGTGATAGCCCTCCCACGCAAAGGCCGTGCCATCAAAGGTCGAATAGTGCATCCGGATGATCGCGCACGAACCGGCGGTCGAGCCATGCCCAACCTGCGTATTGCGATCCAGTGACAAGGTTTTCCAACCGGCCTTGGCCATCTCGAACGCGATGGCCGCGCCGATCACGCCTGTTCCGATGATGATTGCGTCTGGTTGGGTCATGACGGATCTCCTGTCCAGTAGCGCCGGGAATAGGCGCTGAATTCCTCGATCTCTTCACGGCGCGGCTCAACCCCGGTGAAGACAAACAAATAGTGCGGCACCATGGCGATCCGCACAGACATGGGTTCGTTCAGTTGCGCCAGATCGTATCCGATCTGCATGTAATACAGCACGCGGGCTCGGGTTTCGGCCTCGACCTCGGGATAGCCATAGCGCGCGAACATCGCGTGCAAAGCCTCAAGCCGCCGTGCATCCGACTGATCCAGCGCACGGCGCACCTTGCCCGATTTGCGCGCCCAGTCGCGGATGGCGAAATCCAGCGCGGTGTCGAACAGATCGGTGTTCACCACGCAGCGATGCACATTGCACACCGCGCCCGTGATCGTGTCTGCCGGGGCCTCGGCCTGACGGATCAACCCGGCGGTGTTGGTCGCCTGCCACCGCGCCAGAAGCGCGTCCAACAGCTCCTGCCGCGATTTGAAATACCAATAGAACGAAGACCGCGACACCGCCATCCGTTCCGCCAGATTCAGCACCTTGATCTGGTCGATCCCGTCCGAGATCAGGACGTCCATCGCCACGTTCAACCAGTCGTCGCGTGTGACCTTGATGTTACCGACCAGAGGCTCGGCCTCGGGGTCGTCGCGGTGCAGGATCGGTTTGCTCATTCAACTCTCGGGCGGCGCGCCGCCCTCCTCTGTGCGTCGGGCAATGAAGTCGTGCAGATCGCCCAGCCGATCCGAGTTCTGGACGGGGGATTCGAAATTGGCAAGGATGTCCTTCCAGACCCCGGTCGCGCGATGGTTGGCATCGACCGATCCGCGTTCCGTCCACGTGCCGAAATTGGCATAGTCGTGCAGATGGGGTTGGTAGAACTCGGTGTTATAGCGCTCCATTGTCTGACTGGTGGCAAAGAAATGCCCGCTGGGGTCGACCTCGCGCAGCGCGCTATCGAACCCGATCTCGGACGCGCCAGCTTGCGTGCCATTGCACAGCTCGGCCACCATGTTCAGCACTTCGGCATCGCTGACCAGTTTTTCGTAGGAAACGGTCAAGCCGCCTTCGAGCCACCCAGCCGAATGGATGATCACGGTTGCCCCGGCCATCAGACAGCCCCACAGGCCGAACTGGTTTTCATTCGCCGCCTGCACGTCGTTGATGTTCGAGGCCGATCCCGCCGCCGACCGCCACGGCAGGCCCAGATGCCGCGCCAACTGCCCCGCCGCCAAAGACGCCTGAAAATGCGAAGGCGTCCCGAAGGCAGGCGCGCCCGACTTCATGTCTACATTGCTGGTGAACGTCCCATAACACACCGGCGCGCCGGGATTGGCCAGCTGCGTCAGGGTCAGCGCGGCCAGCGCCTCGGCATGGGACAGAGTGATAGCGCCCGCCACGGTGATCGGAGCCATCGCGCCCATCAACGTGAACGGCGTGATGATCGAGATCTGGCCATGCTGCGCAAAGTCGATCAACCCCTGCGCCATCGGAATATCCAGTGTGCGCGGGCTGTTGGTGTTGATGATCGTATAACAATGCGCGTTACCCCGGAATTCGTCATCCGAAAGCCCTCGTGCGATAGACAGCATCTCAAAACTGTCCAAAACCTGCGGGTTGCCACGAGAGAAGAAGAAAGGGAACTTGTCCGTCAGCTCCATCTGCGCGCGCGTCGTGAAGTAGTGTCGCACGTTGGTCGGCACGTCCTGCGGTTCGACCAGGGGCGAGATCATCTGGAACACGTCGAAATGATGGGTGAGCTTCAGGAATTCCAGATAGTCGCGTCCCGATCCCGGCCGCCGCCCGCGTTCTAGATCGGTGGCGTTGGGGGCCGCAGCACCAGGTTGAAAGACCAATGATCCCAGTTCCAGCGTGAAATCCCGATGCCGCGCGCCCGCCCGACAGGCGATGGATTTGGGGGCCGAGGCGACGGCCGCCTCGACCATATCCTTGCCGATAAACACCATCTCGGTGTCTTCATCGACCTTGGCCCCAGCCCTGGCGAACAACGTCCGCGCTTCGGGCAGCAGCACCTTGATACCCAGTTCCTGCAGCAACCGCATGGCCGAAGCGTGCATGTCGGCGATCTGATCCGTCGAGAACACCTCCATCGGCGGAAACGGGTTTCTGAGCTGGCGGTAATTCACATCCCGTTTGGGCGCGGGGGCGGCCTCGGTCCCCCGTCCCCGCCTGCGTCTGCCACGTTGAGCTTCCATGTTCAGCCTCGCATCGCTTTGCCTTGCGGGTCGTACGGTGATGGCGCAACGATCCGTGCAGAGCGTTCGACACCGACCACATGCACCGACAACTCGGTCCCCGGCTCGGCCTTGTCGCGGTTGACCAGCGCCATTGCCAGCGATTTGCCGGTATAATGGCCGTACCCGCCCGAGGTCACAAAGCCCACGCGTTCGCCGTCCGACCAAACGGGTTCGTACCCGCTGGCGTCTGCGTCCAATGCGTCGACCTCCAGCGTGACCTGCACTTGGGCCGGCCCGTTGCCGTTGCGTTCCGCCAAGGCAGCCTCTTTGCCGACAAAGGATTTATCCCAGTCGATCCAGCGATCCATTCCGGTCATCCCCGGCGTATAAAGCTGCGTAAATTCCGCCGACCAGATGCCAAAGCTCTTTTCAAGCCGCGTGGACAGCATCGCGTTGAAGCCACATTCTCGGATGCCTTCGTCGGCCCCGGCTTCCAGCAGAATCCGACGCAGTTTTATGTGGTCGCCATAACGGCAGTTGATCTCATAGCCCTTCTCGCCTGTTACCGACATGCGGGCCACACGGGCGCGGACCAGACCTATATCGAACTCGCCGCAGCCCATGAATTTCAGGCCCGAGATATCCTGCTCGGCCAGCTTCTCGACAACCGCCTGCGATTTCGGGCCAACCACGGCGAAACCGCAGTATTCTTCGCCCAGATCGCGGACCGAGACACCGTCGATCATGTGGTCGTCGAACCACCGCATGTGCCAGGCGCGCAGGTAATAACTGCCCATGATCCACCACGTCCCGTCGCCCCAGTTCAGCACGGTCAGGTCACCCTTGAGCCGCCCGTTCTCGCCCAGCATCGGGGCCAGCTTGGCACGCCCCGGCGCAGGCAGTTTCGAGGCCATCACCCTGTCCAGCCAAACCTGCGCGTTAGGACCGCTGACTTCGAACCGCGAGAAGCCGGTAATATCCATCAAACCGACACCCTCGCGGATCACCTTGCACTCCTCAGCCACGATGTCGTGTGCATTGGAACGTTTCAGGGTTGGCGTTTCCTCGAACCCTTTCGGCGCGAAGTACAGCGGCACCTCCAGATCCCAGCTGACGCCCCACTTACACCCGGCTTCAGTCATCGCATCATGCGCCGGGGCCATTTTCAGAGGACGCCCCGCAGGCAGTTGCTCATTCGGATAGGTCATCACGAAGCGGCGTGAATAGAACTGCCCCGTGGTTTCGCGGATATAGCGTTTGTTCTGCGCAAAATCGCCGAAGCGAGCCACATCCATCGGCCAGGCATCCGCCTCGGGCTCACCATGGATCATCCACTCGGCCAGTGTTTTGCCAACGCCGCCACCTTGCAGGAAGCCCGCCATCACCGCACAGGCCGACCAATAGCCACGCTTGCCCGGCACCGGCCCGACCAGAGGGTTACCGTCCGGCGCAAAAGTGAAGGCGCCGTTCACCCAAGTCTTAATGCCCACATTCTGGATCGAGGGGTAGCGTTCGAAACCCAGCGTCAGCTCATTCTCGATCCGATCTAACTGTTCTTGAAACAGTTCCTCGCCATAGTTCCACGGCGCGCCATCCATGGCCCAGTGTTCATGCTCAACTTCATAAATACCGACAAGAACACCCTTCTGATCCTGCCGCATATAGGTGAACCCTTCTAGGTCCACAGTCATCGGCATCTCGAAATCCGCTTGCGCGACTTCGGGCACCGTGTCGGTGATCAGATAGTGGTGCTTGAGCGGCGAGACCGGCAATTCAACCCCAGCCATGCGCCCGACCTGCTTGGCCCAAAGACCCGCTGCGTTGACCACATGCTCGCAGGTGATCGTACCTTTGTCGGTCACAACCTCCCACCCATCGGCCGTCTGCGTCAGGCTTTCGACCTTGGTTTCCTCATAGTATTCCGCACCGCGTTTTTTCGCCGCCGTCGCGTAGGCCTGAACCGTACCGGTCGTGTCGATATAGCCTTCGCGATCTGCCCACATCGCGCCCAAGACGCCATCGGTGGACATGATCGGGCAGCGTTTCTGCGCCTCCTCCGGGGACAGCAACTCGCAATCATCAATGCCGATGGACTGGAAAATACGGTAATTCGCCTGCAACCACTCCCACCGTTCGGGCGTACCTGCCAATGTCAAACCACCAGTCATGTGCAAACCGATATTCTGGCCTGATTCTTTCTCGATCTCACTCAGCAGGTCGATCGTATAGGCTTGCAGCGCCGCCATGTTTGGATCGGCGTTCAGAGCGTGAATACCACCCGCCGCGTGCCACGATGACCCCGAGGCCAGCCGCCGTCGCTCAAGCATCACCACATCCGACCAGCCGAACTTGGCCAGATGATACAAAACCGAAGCGCCTACGACCCCGCCTCCGATAACCACAACGCGATACTGAGACTTCATCCCGCTCTCCCCTGCATGACTTAAACGGGACGCTAGACGCACTGTTCACTTCTGTCTAGACATTTATGTACAGTTCGTGACGGCGATTTGTGTTGGTTGAATTCAACGAAATTAAAGTTGGGCGCTGGGGCGCGCTGCGACCTTATCGAACCATGCCTGAGTCGCTTTGTTTTCTTGCGGAATTCGCATTTTTATGACGCGGGCAAAATCTACAAATACAAAGGCCGAGATATCAGCCAGGGTAAACTCCGGACCTGCGACATAGGCACTTTCCGCTAAGCGCCCTTCGAGCATGTCGAGGAATCGCCTCACCCTTTCGATCCCGCGTTGGGCCAATTCCGGGATTTGCGCATAATTCGCCGGGCCGGGAATCGCGCGACCTTCGAAAACGGGATGGGTATTGCGCAGCGCCTCGGCGACCGGCGCACCGCCTTGCTGTTCGACAATACTGTTCCACATCAGAACCAACCCCTTTTCGTCAGAGGTACGGCCCATCAGTGGCGGCTCGGGGAAGCGGGCTTCGAGGTATGCCGCGATGCCAAGGTTTTCGGTCAACACGGTCCCTTCATCTGTGACCAGTACGGGAATAGTTCCATTTGGATTGACCGCAAGGAATTCATTGCTCAACTGCTCGCCTTTGGCGATCGAGATGTCACGCGTTTCAATTTCAAGCCCTTTTTCAGCTATGAACATCCGCGCACGGCGCGGATTAGGTGCGGTCGAGCAATCATAAAACAGCATTGGCATCCCCTTCAGCGGCGATAGACGAAACAGCGCCCAGCGACGGCCCCGTCGGGCAAAGGCAACTCGGTCAATCCGTCAAAATACATGCGGTCACTAGACACCATCAGTCCGCCCTCGGCCAGCAACGGCTCGATCAGAGGGGATACAAACCGCGCGAAAGCGTCGTTCTTTTCGCGGCTATGCCCGCCAAGGTCGGCATGAATCAGGCTGGCGGTTGCGCCAAAACGGTCCAGCGATGCCGGCAAAGTCTCGCGGACATCGCCCAGAATCACCAGATCGTCCGGAGGTGTCGAGTCCGGGTGTGACGCGACCGCGCGTTCGAACACATAGACCGGTCGGTTCCGCACATACTGCACCATGTGATGATAGGTGCGACCATTGCCCAACCCCAATTCGAACACAGGTCCCGGCATATCCTGGGTCTGGTCAATGGCAAAGTCCAGACAAGCCCTTTGCGAGACCATACGGTCGATAAACAGATCAAGACGACTTTGGGGATCGGACACTGGGAAATCTCTCCTTGATAGTTGCCGACGCATAACAAGGCAACGACACCACCTGTGATGACAAATCATCAAGGGTTTGTGTAGGCAATTTCGCCGCAGTTTCATATTTCCGCGACATTTCAACACAAGAACGGGTTTGACTAAACAGGGGCAACCGCGCGAAACTGCGTCAAAAAACACGGGGAGTTGATCAAGCCTATGCCGAGTGACGGCCGAACGGGTGGAAAACCCGCATGACTGCGTTGTTGTCTGTCAGGGATCTTAGCATCGGGTTCGGTGCTGGTGAGGCCGTTGTTCAAGGTGTCAGTTTTGACGTCGAGGCCGGGCAGACTTTGGCACTGGTGGGCGAGTCCGGCTCTGGCAAAACCATCTCGTGCCGCGCAGCACTTCGGATCCTTCCACGCACGGCACAAATTCGCAGCGGAACCATTACTCTTAATGATTCCAAAGGCTTGGAAGACCTAACGGCAATCAGTGAACGCCAGATGCGCGGCATTCGCGGCAATCGGGTCTCGATGATCTTTCAGGAACCGATGCGGTCGCTGTCGCCGCTGCACAAGATCGGCAATCAGGTCAGTGAAGTTCTGTGGCTGCATCGCGGTGCATCCGAGGCGCAAGCCCGCAAAGAGGTTCTGACCCAATTCGAACGCGTGGGGTTCCCCGATCCGCAGCGCGCCTATGATTCTTATCCGTTCGAGCTGTCCGGCGGGATGCGGCAACGCGCGATGATCGCGATGGCGATGGTCGCCAAGCCGGAGCTGCTGATCGCGGATGAGCCGACCACCGCGTTGGACGTGACCACTCAGGCGCAGGTGCTGGGGCTAATCAAGGAGCTGCAGCGCGAGACGGGCATGGCGCTTATCCTTGTGACACACGATCTGGGCGTGGTGGCGAACATGGCCGAACAAGTGGTCGTCATGCACAAAGGACGCGTCATGGAATCCGGCGCTGCTGCGCCAATCCTGACCGCGCCAGCGCATCCATACACGAAGCAATTGTTCGACGCCGCGCCCGCGATTCCTGACAAGGACGCAGTAGGGCTGCCCATGCCCCACGAGGACCTCATCCTTCAAATGAAGGATGTGTCCAAAACCTACACGATGCGCGCCAGCAAGGGGTGGCAGGGCGACCGCATGATCCATGCCTGCCGGGGGGTCGATCTGAACCTGGCGCGCGGCAAGACACTGGCCATCGTCGGTGAAAGCGGATCGGGCAAAACCACCGCCGCCCGTATTGCGCTAGGGGCCGAGCCCCCCGATCCGGGCGGCGAGGTGCTGTTTCGCACTGCGCCCGACGCCGATCCGATCACGGTCCATAAAATGACCCGCGCCCAGCGCACTGCGTTTCAGCGCAAGGCTCAGATGGTGTTTCAGGACCCTTACAGCTCACTCAGCCCGCGCATGCGCATTCAGGACGCCATGACCGAGCCGCTTGAGATTCACAATATCGGCTCACCAGCTGAGCAACGTGACAAAGCGGCAGACATGTTGAAACGCGTCGGTTTGAATGCCGACATGCTAAAGCGCTACCCGCACGCGTTCTCGGGCGGCCAGAGACAACGACTGTCGATTGCACGGGCAATGATGCTGGACCCGCAGCTGATTGTCTGCGACGAGCCGACCTCGGCACTGGACGTTTCTGTGCAAGAGCAGATCCTGACCTTGCTGGAAAACCTGCAGGACAGCCTGAACCTGTCTTACTTCTTTATTTCTCACGACCTTGCTGTCGTGGCCCGCATTGCCGACGAAGTTGCGGTGATGCGCCGGGGTCTTGTGGTGGAACAAGCGCCGCCCGAGACCCTGTTCTACAACCCGCACCACCCCTACACAAAGGCGCTGATTGCCGCTCAACCGGAACCCGACATCAACCGGCCCATTGACCTGAATTTGGTTGCTTTGGGCGCCGGTTCCCCCGACAGTTGGGAAGACGCCTTCCGATTTACGGACTCCGTGACACCTTCGTTGGTAGAGATGGAGCCCGGCCATAAGGTACGATGCCATGTTTAAGACCCCTCGCCCCCTGATCCTGGCTGCCGCCCTGTCTGCGCTTTGGTTTCCGCCCGTCATGGCCGAGACACCCACCCCGCAGGAAAGCGCTTTCTGGCAAGCCGAAGTGGCTGCCGGAAACCTCCCCGCTGTGCAAGAACGCCTACCCGCCGAACCACTGATCGTCGATCTGAACGCCAAGGGGCGTGAATTCGGCACTCCGGGAGGAACCCTGCGAACCATGGTTACCCGTTCGAAGGACATCCGGCAGATGGTCGTCTACGGCTACGCCCGGCTGGTAGGGTTCGATGAGAACTACGAAATCGTACCCGATCTGCTGGAATCCTTTGACACTGAAGACAACCGGAAATTCACTCTGAACCTACGCGAAGGCCACAAATGGTCGGATGGATCCCCCTTCACCTCCGAGGATTTCCGGTATTGGTGGGAGGACGTGGCAAACAATGAATTGCTCAGCCCGTCGGGACCACCGGATTTTCTGATCGTCGAAGGCAAGACCCCGACCGTCACCTTCCCGGATGAAACGACCGTTGTTTTTGAATGGGAAGACCCAAACCCGGATTTCCTGCAGTCGCTTGCTCAGGCCCGCCCGCCGTTTATCTACCGCCCATCTGAATTTTTGAAACAATATCACGAGAAGTTCGCAGATGCGGAGGAGCTGGCCTTTAACGTCGAGGACGCCCGCGTCAAAAGCTGGGCTGCACTGCACAACAAACTCGACAACCTCTATAAGTTCGACAATCACGAGTTGCCGACGCTGCAACCCTGGCTGAACGCCAGCTCGGGCAAAAAGATCCGGCACAATTTCGTGCGCAATCCTTACTACCACCGTATCGACAGCAAGGGCGTCCAACTGCCCTATATCGACGTGGTCGAGATGGAGATCGTGGCCCCCGGTCTGGTTGCCGCAAAAACCAACGCAGGCGAGACCGATCTTCAAGGTCGCGGGCTGGCGTTCCGGGATGCGTCGATCCTGAAAAAAGGTGAAGCCGGCGGGGACTATAAGACACTGCTTTGGAAAACTGGTGTTGCGTCCCAGATCGCGATTTATCCCAACTTGAACTATGCCGATGAAGGCTGGCGTGATGTACTGCGCGACGTGCGCGTGCGGCGCGCGCTTTCGCTGGCCATCGACCGCAAGACGATAAATCAGGCGCTATATTTCAAACTGGCACAGCCGGGCGCGATGTCGGTCCTGCCGGCCTCTCCTTTCTACAACGAAGAAAACGCCAAGGCCTGGGCGCAGTATGATATCGACAAGGCCAACGCATTGCTGGATGAAGCCGGGCTGACCCAACGCGACAAGAACGGTGTTCGCCTTCTGCCTGACGGTCGCCCGATGGAGCTGATCATCGAAACCGCAGGCGAGCGTCAGGAAGTCGAGAATGCCCTGCAGATCGTGACAGATACATGGCGTGAGATTGGTGTTGATCTGGTAATGCGCCCGCTGGACCGCGACATCCTGCGCAACCGAGTATTTGCGGGCAACACCATGGCCTCAGTCTGGTTCGGCTGGGATGACGGCATTCCGCAAGCCCACACATCACCTGCCTATCTGGCCCCAACGGATCAGGTGTTTCTGGCTTGGCCGAAATGGGGTCAATATTATCAAACCGGCGGTGATGTAGGGGAAGCCCCTGATATGCCTGAAGCCGCACGGCTGATGGAACTGGCTCATGACTGGGAAATCGCGACCACGGATGATGAGCGCAAAGCCGTCTGGACCGAGATGTTGAAGATCCACGCTGACCAGCTTTATGCGATTGGTATCCTGAATGGTGCCCCACAACCCGTCGTAGTATCGAACCGTCTGCGCAACGTACCCGAACAGGCCATGTGGGCATGGGAACCCGGCGCGCATTTTGGCATTCACCGACCCGACGAGTTCTTCTTCGCCGACTGACAGGAGCAGCTAAATGGTAATGCTGCGCTACGTGGTGTATCGCTTTTTCACGATGCTGCTGACGCTGCTTGTGGTGTCAGTGCTGATCTTCGTGATCATCAACCTGCCGCCCGGAGATTACCTCAGCAACCAGATCGCAGAGCTTCAGGCATCGGGTCAGTCTGCTGGTGTAGCCAAGGCGGAATTTCTACGCACAGAATACGCTCTGGACCGTCCGATGTGGGAACAATACCTGATCTGGATGGGGTTCTGGCCCGGGCCACATGGGTTTGAAGGTCTGATACAAGGCAACTACGGCTGGTCCTTCGAGTTCGATCGTCCCGTAGCCGAGATCGTGGGCGACACCCTATGGCTGACCGTTGTGGTGAACCTTGCCGCGATCCTGTTTGTTTATGCTGTCGCTCTGCCGCTGGGCGTGCTCGCGGCGGCGCGGTCACGGACCTGGATCGACTATACCTCGGCTTTCGTAGGGTATCTGGGTCTGGCCACGCCAAATTTTCTGCTGGCGTTGATCTTGTTCTACTACGGTCACCAATATTTCAACCTACCCATCGGGGGTTTGATGGATCCGATCTACGAGGGGCAGCCGATGAGCTGGGACAAGCTGAAGTCCATCCTGATCCACCTGATTGTTCCAACCTTCGTGATCGGCACCTCGGGGGCATCCGCGATGATGCAGCGGCTACGCGCGAACATGCTGGACGAGCTGGGCAAACCCTATGTGGAGACCGCCATCGCGAAGGGTATGGCTCCGTCGCGGATGTTGACCAAGTATCCCCTTCGCGTGGCCTTCAACCCGTTTGTGGCCGATATCGGCAACCTGCTGCCCTCTATGGTATCGGGGTCGGTCCTGGTCTCGGTGGTGCTGGGTTTGCAGACCATCGGCCCGACCCTGCTGACGGCGCTCAAGACGCAGGATCAGTTTCTGTCGGCCTTTATCCTGATGTTTGTGGCCCTGCTGACGCTGATTGGGACCATGATCTCAGACATCTTGCTGGTCATGCTGGACCCGCGAATTCGGTATGAGGGGCGTGAAGCATGACCAAACGCTCTGACGGTCGCTATGTCGACGATGCCCCCTTCGATCCAGACGCCGCCCTGCAACAGCTTGAGCGCGCCGATCTGGACGCCCCCAACTGGCTGCTGGTCTGGCGCAAATTCCGCACCCACAAACTGGGGCTGCTTTCGGGCATCTTCCTGCTGCTGTGCTACCTGATGCTGCCCTTTGCCGGGTTCATTGCCCCCTATGGTGCGAATGAACGCAATGACGAGCATCTTTATGCCCCGCCCCAAAGCATCAACTGGTTCCACGAAGGCGAATTCGTCGGTCCGTTTGTCTACCCGACAGTGATCGAGGCCGATCTTGAGACCTTCCAGTGGAAAGCCGTGACCGACACCAGCGATCCGCGCCCGCTCCAGTTTTTCTGTGAAGGGGCCGAATACAAGCTGGCGGGGCTGATCAAGTCGGACACGCATTTGTTTTGTGCGCCCGAAGGGGCAACGCTGTTCCTGTGGGGGTCCGACCGTCTGGGTCGGGATGTCTTCAGCCGCATTCTCTATGGTGCGCAACTGTCGCTGACCGTGGGCCTGATCGGTATCTCGGTGTCGTTCTTCCTGGGCATCCTGTTCGGGTCGATGGCGGGCTATTTCGGCGGCAAGATCGACTGGGTCATCAACCGTGTCATCGAGATTCTGCGGTCACTGCCCGAACTGCCGTTGTGGCTGGCCTTGTCTGCGGCGGTGCCCTCGAATTGGAGCCCAGTGGCTGTGTTCTTCATCATCTCGATCATCCTCGGGATATTAGACTGGCCTGGCCTTGCGCGATCCGTGCGCGCCAAGTTCCTGTCGCTGCGTGAAGAAGAATACGTACGCGCTGCCGAGATGATGGGCGCAAGTTCGGGCCGCGTGATCCGCAAGCACCTGCTGCCGAACTTCATGTCCCACCTCATCGCCTCGGCCACCCTGTCGATCCCTGCAATGATCCTGGGGGAAACAGCACTATCCTTCCTTGGCCTGGGCTTACGCGCCCCTGCGGTTAGTTGGGGCGTGATGTTGAACGATGCCCAGAACCTCGCGTCGATCGAGATCTACCCATGGACAGCAATTCCGATGCTGCCGATCATCGTGGTGGTTCTGGCCTTCAACTTCCTTGGCGACGGGCTGCGTGACAGTCTGGACCCCTATCAACAATGACCCTGCTCTCTGCGCTTCCCGCTTCCGAAAGCTACCGCGTGACCGGCAGCGGGGCGCGGCCCAGCGCTTTTGCCGTGTCCGAACTGGCCACCGCCAGTTTTGCCGCAGTGGGGCAAGAGCTAGCCCGCTTGATTGTGGCCCTGAACCTGATACCCAACGCCCCGGAGGTCACGGTCGATCACCGGCTGGCTTCCCTGTGGTACGGGTTTTCCTTCAAGCCCGAAGGGTGGGAGATGCCGAGCCTCTGGGATGCCATCGCCGGTGACTACCAAGCTTCCGACGGGTGGATCAGGCTGCATACGAACCTGACCCGCCACCGGCTGGCCGCCTCGAACGTGCTCAAGGTCGATGCGAACCGCGATGCCGTCGCGCAGGCGGTCAAAACATGGGCCATCGCCGATCTGGAAACCGCCATCGTGGCCGAGGGTGGCTCCACCGCCGCAATGCGCAGCCGGGCCGAATGGCTGGAACATCCCCAAGGCCGGGCGGTGTCGCGTGATCCGTTGATCGGCTGGCACAACCCCCGCCAGATCATGCTGCGCGACCGTCCAGAGGCCACGGCCAAACGGCCACTTCTGGGCCTACGCGTTCTGGACTTGACCCGCGTTCTGGCTGGCCCCATTGCTACCCGCACTCTGGCCGGGCTCGGGGCCGAGGTTTTGCGCATTGATCCGCCCGGCTGGGACGAACCCGGCGTGATCCCGGATGTCTCGGTGGGCAAACACTGTGCCTATCTGGATCTAAAGTCGCCCGCCGGAATGGAGACATTACAGGAATTGCTGTCTCAGGCAGATGTGTTCGTGCATGGCTATCGCCCCGGCGCGCTGGATGCGCTGGGGTTGACGCAAGCGAAACGGGATGCGCTAGCACCCAACCGCATTGAAGTCACCCTGAATGCTTATGGCTGGCAAGGACCTTGGTCCAATCGGCGAGGTTTTGACAGCCTTGTGCAGATGAGCGCGGGCATCGCAGATGCCGGGCGTAGCTGGGCCAAAGCAGATAAACCAACGCCGCTGCCGGTTCAGGCGTTGGATCACGCGACCGGCTATCTGATGGCCGCCGCAGCGCTGTCGGCGTTGTCCGAGGCAGCCTTGGGCAATTCGATCATGCACGCGCGCCTGTCTCTGGCCCGAACGGCCGAGTTGCTGGCCGTGTTGGGTAAAGCCGAAACCTCAAAAGAAATCACTCGCGCCAACCCAACCGATTATGCGCAGGCCCCTGAGAAATCCGACTGGGGTGTCGGCCATCGCCTCAAACCAGCCCTTCGCGTGGGTGGCACGGATATGATCTGGTCCCGGCCTGCCTCAAAACTGGGAACGTCTGATCCCATCTGGCCTTCGCTTAAGCCATAGCGCAACCGCCGCGCGGAACGCGCGGCCCGGCCCAACGCTTTTGGGTGCGTCTCGTCAGAGACGTGCCGAAAAGGGACGGGAGCGCATCCTACCTGTCATCCCCTCCACCGGGGCCGATATCGTCCAGATAGTCCTCGTCAATCGCGGCCTGCACAGCGCCTGTTACTGCCTCGCGCTGTTTCGGCGTCAGATCTTCGGTAGCTTTTTCATCGGCCAAGCGCACTGTCACTTCGCGGTGCGCAAACCGGATACCTTCGCGCGCGAACAGTTCGCGAATTTCCTGATAAACCTTCTTGCGTACCAGCCACTGATCGCCAGGCTTGGTCATGAACTTTACGCGGATGATCATCGCTGAATCCTGCATCTCGATCACACCCTGAGACTTGAGCGGCTGGATGAAATTGTCGCCGATCACAGGGTCGCTCAGCAATTGTTGACCCAGCTTCTTGATCAGCTTACGCACCTTCTCGACGTCAGTGTCATAAGTCACCCGCAAGGGCAGCTTCATAATCACCCAGTCACGAGAATAGTTCGTCAGCACTTTGATCTCGCCAAACGGAATGGTGTTCAGCGCACCCAAGTGGTGGCGCAACTGGAACGACCTGACCGAAATCTTTTCGACCGTGCCTTTCACGTCGCCAATGTCGATATATTCCCCTTTGCGAAACGCATCATCCATCAGGAAGAATGCCCCCGAAAAGATATCCCGCACAAGGGTCTGAGAGCCGAACCCCACGGCCAGACCAACGACACCCGCGCCAGCAAATAGCGGGCTGACATTGATGCCCAGCTCCATCAGTGCGATCAGGACAATGGTGACAACGACCACAGCCAAAATGGCCCCCCGGAACAGGGGTAGCAAAGTGGCAAGGCGGCTCTGCCCACCTTCACCTCCTTCATCACCCAACTCGGCCTCGGCCCCGCCATCGTCAATCTCTTCTGCGATCTTCGTGTCGATCCAGATGCGGAAGAAATGGAACAGGATATAGCCGATGAACATGATGACCATCACATCCAGGAACCGTTCGATGGGCAGCTCCTCGCTCCAGCTGGCATCTGGGTTCCAGATGACAACCAGCGCATAAAGGCCCACCACAAAGGCCAGGATACCCGCGACACGGCGGGCCAGATCTTCGTACGTCACGATGGAATGCGCGCGTTTTTCGGCCAGAGGTGTCTCTATAACCTCCTCCACTTGGCTGACCTCACCCTCGGCGTTCATTTCTTCTATCTGACGGTTTCGGTCAAAATACCGCTCGAGCAGATAGTTCATTGCGCCATAAGCAATCACGACCGACATGAAGATGGCATAGCTGCTGGCAACGATGGGGATCGAGTTTTCATTCTCCAGCACCAGATCAACTGCCAGTTTGAACCAGCTGAAAACGATATACAGGATCAAAACTGGCGCCCACGCCAACGAGATAAAGCGCAGTATCCATGACACTTGTTCTTTGGCTCGCCCGCCCCGGATGGCATTGGAAATTGCGCGACCGTTGAACAGGATCATCAGAACATTGCCGAACGCGCCCAGCATAGTCAGGCCGCCATAGACCATTGCATAGACGTTGTAGTTCAACCCGAAATCCGCGACCCATGTCGAAAACATCACGACCGAAATGTCGTAAGTCGCGATCGCCGATGCCCAGATATAAAGCCGCTTGGCGTCCCGGTCGGAAAAGGGCGGCAGCCGGTACTGGCTGAGATAAGGTGACAGTACCATGCGCCAAAGATCAGAGACCGTGCGCGACAGGAAGAAGGCCGCGAAAATCGCGGTTACCGTGAACTGGATCGAGATGTCCTCAGCCTCGCCAAAGAACAGGAACCCGACGATCAGGGCCATCAGCATGGCAAAGATCGTGCCCCCGATCCCCATAAGGAAGCGGAACACCAGAAACGGCATTTTTTCGCGATAACCTTGCGGGTTTTCCTTGGACCGCGCGACGACAATCCCTTTGGCAATGCGCTTGCCGTAAATCTCGGTTGAGAGCCAACGCCCCAGCAGTAGGAACAGGATGTTCCAGAACAGCACCTCGACATAGGTCTGTATCCGACCATCGGGGCTGGTCTGACGCAGGACGTATTTGACCTCGAAGATCGAATAGGGAAGCGCCTCAAGCCGGGATTGCATCGACTCGCGGAACTTAGAGAACCTCTCCTGCGCTTTCATAAGTTGAGAGCCATCAGACATCGGGTCTGAAGGGCCCGCACCGTCAGCCGCTACTGTTTGTTGACCCGAAGACACGACTTTGCCCGCACTGTCGATAACGATTACGCTGGCGCCAGCTTCGGTTGCCGACCGGATAGCAGCTGCAAGGTCGCCCTCTTCAGTTGCAGATGCTGCAGGATCAGAGTTCGTTGTGTAACCGGGTATAAGCGAGGTTTGCGCTGTGGCCCCGACTGCAAACACCAAAGTGGTCGCCCAGATCAACAGGGCAAGGATGGCACCAAATCTTGGTTTCATAGGGGATTCTATCCAGTTCGACATTTGCAACGCACAATACAAAAGCACATTTGCGTGTTCAAATCATCAACCGCTTGTTTTCGGGAACGGTTTTTTGCTGGGTGCGCGGTACAAAGGGCACGTGTCGAGTGTTTCCAATCTGACAAAAACTGAATATGACGAGCGCGGTGCGTTGCACGGCTTAGATGGTTGTATCTATTGGTGGAAAACACGGCGAACCACAGAAAGGATCTACAACATGTAGCCAAATCGCCATGTTTGTCGGTTTCGGCAGGTCAAAGCAGCGTTTTTTACAAGCAGCCGAAAAACAAATACGATAGACGTGCAAGCGCGCGGAGTTGCACTCAGACACTAAGACGGGCGAAAGAATGAGCCTAGGAAAACAAAACGACAAAACCGGCCGTGCGCCTCGCATCCTGTTCTACAGCCATGATACGTTCGGATTGGGGCATTTGCGCAGATCCCGTGCTTTGGCAGCTGCAATAACTCAGGCTGATCCTTCGGCTTCGGCGTTGATCTTGACCGGGTCTCCAGTTGCAGGCCGCTTCACCTTTCCCCGTCGCGTCGACCACGTACGCCTACCGGGGGTTACCAAGCGCGCCGACGGGTCTTATGCCTCGCAGACGATGGGGATGGGGATTGAAGACGTGACGGAGTTGCGCTCGGGCCTTATCCAAACTGCCGTTCAGCAATTCGATCCTGATGTTCTGATCGTTGACAAAGAACCCACCGGATTTCGCGGGGAACTATTGCCAACGCTGGACTGCCTTGTGAAAACCAAACGAACCCAGATCGTCCTGGGCTTGCGTGACGTGTTAGACGAGCCCGAAGTGCTGGCCGCTGAATGGGACCGAAAAGAAGCCCTGGATGCCACCGAGACCTATTATGATGAGATTTGGGTCTATGGGTTGCGGTCGATCTATGATCCAACACAGGGGTTGCCTCTTAGCCCTGCCACCCAAGCGCGTATGCACTGGACCGGATATTTGCGCCGCGATCTGGGACCGGTCGCAGAACCGCCCGAGCAGCCTTACATCCTGATCACGCCCGGCGGCGGAGGCGATGGCAAGGCGATGGTAAACCTTGTGTTGTCCGCCTACGAGCACGACCCGACGCTTTCGCCTCGGGCTGTTCTAGTTTACGGCCCCTTCCTGTCAGGAGAACTGCGCGAAGAGTTTGAAACGCGCGTCGCAGCCCTGAACGGTCGCGTAACGGCCGTCGGATTTGAATCCCAGATCGAAACCCTGTTTGCCGGTGCGGCGGGTGTGGTCTGTATGGGCGGCTACAACACGTTTTGCGAGGTGCTGTCATTTGACAAGCGTGCCGTGATCGTGCCCCGCACCACGCCCCGGCTGGAACAATGGATCCGGGCCTCGCGCGCCGAAGAACTGGGCCTTGTTCGAATGCTCGACGAAAGCCGCGATGGGTTGACGACCGATGCGATGATCAATGCCATCCGAGCATTGCCCAATCAGTCCCTTCCATCCGAGGTCATCTGCGATGGGCTGCTGGACGGTCTGGACTATGTCACAAGTCGAGTACACGCCTTGCTGACCGGAGAGCAGGAACGGGCCACCGGATGAGCCTTACACAACCGAAACTGGCGGTGCTGGTCAAAGGATGGCCGCGCCTGTCGGAAACGTTTATCGCGCAAGAATTGGTAGCATTGCAGGATGCGGGCCACCGGTTTGACATCTGGTCGCTTCGCCATCCTACTGACGTCAAACGTCATCCCCTGCATGGCAGGTTCACAGGGCAGGTCCATTACCTACCCGAATACCTATATCAGGAACCCCAGCGCGTTTGGGCCGCCCGCGCTGTTGCACGCGCCATGCCCGGCTATGGCGAAGCATACCGAATCTGGCGCGCTGATCTGCGCCGCGACCCCACACATAACCGCATCCGACGCTTTGGGCAGGCATGCGTTCTGGCCGCCGAACTGCCGCAGGATACACGTGTCCTGTATGCGCATTTTATGCATACCCCGTCTTCGGTCGCACGCTATGCCGCCATCATGCGGGGCCTACCGTGGAGCTTTTCCGCCCATGCCAAAGATATCTGGACCTCGCCCGAATGGGAAAAGGCCGAGAAACTGCACGCTGAGACGCATGGTGCATCTTTTGGCGCCACATGCACCGCCGTTGGCGCAGACCATCTGCGCAGCCTTGCCGATGACCCCGCGCGCGTTGATCTGATCTATCACGGGTTGGACCTGAGCCGTTTTCCGTCTCCTCCGAAACGTACCCCACGCGCACCCAACGCACCCTTCCACATGCTCTCCGTAGGGCGTCTGGTCGAGAAAAAAGGCTTTGACCGCCTGCTCGACGCTTTCGCCTTATTGCCCACAACCCTAGACTGGCACTGGACCCATATCGGCGGCGGCGCTTTGGGAGACGCGCTACGCACCCTCGCACAAGATGTAGGGATCGCGGACCGCCTGTCTTGGAAAGGTGCGTGCGACCAACCCGAGGTGATTGCCGCCATGCGCAAGGCGGACCTGTTCGTCCTGCCCAGCCGCATTGCCACGGACGGAGATCGCGACGGGTTGCCCAATGTGCTGATGGAGGCTGCGTCTCAGCGGCTGCCGATCCTGTCGACCCCGGTCTCGGCCATTCCCGAATTCATCGAAACAGGAACCCACGGTGTGCTGTCCAGTGATGAGCCCACCGCGTTGGCGGCGGCCATTTCCAGCATGGCAGCCGACCCTGAATCAACTGAAAACATGGCGAAAGCGGCCTATGACAGGTTGATCGCTGACTTCCGTATGGACCCTGGAATCGCGCTGTTGTCCAAACGTCTGACCGCTCTGGGGGCGGACAGGGGCTGATGGCGCGGGTTGCGTTCTACGCTCCGATGAAATCCCCGGACAGCCCGGTGCCATCCGGCGATCGGGAAATGGCCCGGAACCTGATGACCGCAATCGCGGCGCAAGGTGATACGGTCGAGCTGGCCTCGTCCCTTCGCCTTTACGACAAAACCGGGGACACGCGGGTTCAGACGCAGCTGCATGAAGCCGCGGAACGCGAAGCAGAGCGTCTTACAACAGAATTGCCCACAGACACCGCGCTTTGGGTGACCTACCACAACTATTACAAGGCCCCCGATTTGCTGGGTCCACTTGTCAGCGCCGCCCGAGGAATTCCCTATGTTCAGTTGGAAAGCACGCGCGCGACCAGCCGCTTGACCGGCCCATGGGCGGGTTTCGCCAAAGCCGCACACAATGCTTGTGACGCGGCCGACGTGATCTTTTACCACACCGCGAACGACCTGATTACCCTAGAGCGCGAAAGGTTCGGCTCGCAGAAACTGATCGAGCTGCCCCCGTTCCTGCCCGCAGAAGACTTGCCAGAGGCGTCTTCATGTGACGGACCGATGTTGACGGTCGCAATGATGCGCCACGGCGACAAGCTGGCTTCTTACGACATACTGGCCCAAACATTGGCGCATCTGAAAGGCCAATGGGCTTTGAACATTGTCGGCGATGGGCCTGCCAGACCCGAAGTTGAGGCCATGATGGCCCGGTTCGGGTCCAAAGTGCGCTTTCTGGGGCAACTTGACCGTGCTGCCGTTCAGATGTGCTATGACACCGCGTCGGTCCTGCTCTGGCCGGGCGTGAATGAGGCGTATGGGATGATCTACCTTGAAGCGCAGGCCAGCGGTATTCCAGTTGCTGCGCAGGATAGACCCGGCGTGCGGGATGTTTTGCTGCCCTCGACCTACCCCACGACCGAGACAGGGCCAGCAGGGCTAGCGGCACATTTACAAAGCCTGCTGCGTGACCACACGCGGCGTCTGAAAACCGGAACCGAGGCGCGTGCCTACGTCGCTGCGCGTCACCTTTTGCCGAACGCAACCGAGACTTTTTGGAAAGCTGTCCGCCCCTTGATCGAGGGTCGGGGATGACGAGACTTGCGCTGCTCCGCCATGGTCATACACCCTGGAACCGCGCAGGCCGGATTCAGGGACGCAGTGATATTCCGTTGGACGATGATGCCCGTCAGGATCTTGCGGGTTATGCCTTGCCCGAACCCTGGGATCAGGCCGAACTCTGGTCCAGCCCGCTGCAACGCGCAGTTGAAACAGCGCGTCTGGTCTCTGGGCGCACTCCAGACACCCACGACGCTTTGACTGAGATGAACTGGGGCGAATGGGAAGGGTTGCGCGGGGTCGACCTGATCGCAGACCCTGACAGCGGTTATCGCCACATCGAGGATTGGAGCTGGCAGTTTCGCCCACCCGGCGGAGAAAGCCCCGCCGAGCTTTGGCACCGCGTGCGCCCCTGGCTTGACGGCTTGCAGGCCGATACGGTGGCCGTCTGTCACATAGGCATCATGCGGGTCATTCTGGCCAGTGCATGGGGTTGGAACTTTGACGGGCCGCCACCCTTTAAAATCAAGCGCAACAGACTGTATATCGTTGAAACACAACCTCTGCGCGCGTGGCCTGAGCCCGTGCGCCTGATCCGCTCGGAGCCCGTCGCATGAAAGTGATGATCGTGGTCACCCACCTGCTGGGCACCGGACATTTAAGTCGCGCCTTGACCCTTGGACGCGCTTTTGTGCAAGCGGGGCACGAAGTTCTGACCGTATCTGGTGGCATGCCTGCACCCCAACTGGACAGTTCTGGGATGTCTTTGCTGGGGCTGCCCCCACTGCGCTCAGACGGTACCAACTTTACGCGCCTGTTGACGCAATCAGGTGAGGTGGCAAATGCGGATTACATGTCCGCTCGTAGTGTTGCCCTGACCGAAGCTGTCAGAAGCTTCTCACCGGACGTACTGATCACCGAGTTGTACCCGTTCGGGCGCAGGTCGTTGTCGGCCGAGTTCACCGCCGCCTTGGACGCGGCCCGTGCGTTGCCCCTGCCTCCTGTCATATTGGGATCGGTTCGAGACATTCTTGCACCGCCCTCGAAGCCCTCCAAGGCTGAACGGACAGATCAGATCATATCCGAACACTACGACGGTGTCCTTGTGCATTCGGATCAAACAGTCATCCCGCTTGAGGTCAGCTGGCCGGTTTCCGAGCAACTTCAGAAGCGGTTGCACTATACCGGGTTCGTTGCGCCTGACGCGCCGAACGCACACCCTCAGCGCACCGGTGAAGGTGAAATCCTTGTCAGTGCAGGCGGAGGGTCGGTTGGACAACCGATCTTTCAGACAGCCATCGAGGCTGCCCGAAAGATGCCCAACAGGCGCTGGCGCCTGCTGGTCGGAGGCCAGGATGCCCAAGCGCGCATCAAGCAGCTGACGCCTTTGGTCAAGGATGCGCCGGTTAAGTTGGAACCGGTGAGGCCCGACTTTCGGCAAATGCTACCAATCGCAGCCGCATCGGTCAGCATGTGTGGATACAACACCGCCCTGGATATTCTGCAGACAGGAACTCCGTCCGTGTTCGTCCCTTTCGACGACGGCAGTGAAGTTGAGCAGACGCTGCGCGCGCGAACACTGGCCAGTCTTCCAGCCATCGAAGTCATTCCAAGCCAAATGCTGGACGCAGAACTGCTGGCTCGGGCGATAGAACGTGCAACATCGGACCCTGAACGACCCGTTCCCGACCGCGGGTTTGACGGGGCTGCCAAAACCGTCGAGATCGCGAAGACGCTGTTGGAGGGCCGTATATGATACCCAACTGGCGCCCACTACAGGACGAATTGGCCGCGTGGGAACAGCAAAGACTGTCTTTGCCCCTATGGTGGCGTGACGATGATGCCATCTCGGCAACACCCCAGCTTAACCGATTGATCGCCCTGTCGGATACACTTGGGGTACCAGTTCACCTGGCTGTCATTCCAAAGACCTGCGACACAAGCCTTGTCGCCCGGGTCGACAGCAGCACCCTAATCCCCGTCGTCCATGGATGGGCGCATCTGAACCACGCGCCCAAGCAGGAAAAGAAATCCGAGTTTCGGATGCACCGGTCGATGCCAACGATCATTGGCGACGCACAGCAGGGGTTGGGCCGGCTGCAAGAGCTGTTCGGCGAGCGTTTGGCGCCCATGTTCGTGCCGCCCTGGAACCGTATCGCGCCCGAGGTCGTCGCGGAACTGCCTGCACTGGGCTATCGCATTTTGTCCACGGCCACGCCTCGGGTCACGCCCACCGCCGCGCCCGGGCTGCAACAGGTCAACACGCATCTTGATCCGATTGATTGGCGCGGCACACGAGGGCTTGTGTCGCCCGAGCGTCTGATTGACACGACAACCGCGTTATTGCGAGGTCGGCGAGAAGGCCGCAGCGACAATTCCGAACCCCTCGGCATTCTGACCCACCACCTCGTGCATGATGACGCGATCTGGGCCTTTACCCACGACCTTTTGCACCTTCTTCTGGATGGCCCCGGCGTTCCCTGGGTCGCGACCAACGAAATACGGAGACCCGAATGAGCCGACTGGATTCAATGCTGCGCCGCCTGACCGCCCAACGCGATGGGTTGAACTGGGCCGTAGAACAGATCGCGGATCACCCCGGAGATGTGCTGGACATGGGCCTGGGCAATGGCCGCACCTATGACCACCTGCGCGAGATCCTGCCCGACCGGCGCATCTGGGTGATGGACCGGGTGCTACAATGCCATCCCTCCAGCACTCCGCCGGCCGAGGATTTTCTGCAAGGCGAGGCCGAGCCCATGTTGGAGAAGCTGGCGCAAGGCGGCCCCAAGATTGCTTTGGCACATTATGATTTCGGGCGTGGCATCAAGGAAGACGATGTGGCCGAGGCAGCCCGCCTCAGCCCGCTAATCGCGCAGGTCATGCTGCCCGGAGGGCTATTGATATCAGGTCAGCCACTGGTTGGTTTTGATCAGTTTGCAGGGCCGGAAACCATTGCCCCGGACCGATATCTTTTCTACCGAGCCTAATGGGTAGTGATTTAACGCGCCCTATCAGGCTGACCTGACGCGCCCTATCAGGCGACACGCCGCCCGCGCGACCACACACCGTTCAGCGCTGGCGCGCCTTCGCGGATACGAAAGCGGATAACATCGGCGCGGGTGCCCGAGCGCAGCTCGCCCCGGTCATCCAGACCGACCACCTGAGCCGGCGTCTGGGTAACGGTGCGCAGGCCACGCGCCATATTGCCCCACATATCTCCCAGGCGGGTTGCCGACAGTAGCAGCGCGGCGGGCACGTAGTCTGACGACAAAATATCCAGATGGCCCAGATCAGCCAGTTCCCGCGCCGCGACATTGCCGGAATGAGACCCGCCACGGATCACATTCGGCGCGCCCATCATCACCTTGATGCCGTGATCATGGCAGGCCCGGGCGGCCTCGACCGTGGTGGGGAATTCGGCCAGCGTGATGCCATGCCCCGCCGAAACGGCCACCTGATCCTGCGTCGTGTCATCGTGGCTGGCCAGCATCGCCCCGAACCGTTTGGCGGCCTTGACCGTCTCGACCTCATGCTGATCCCCGAACCGGTCGCGCAATGCCTTCAGCTGCGCCACGTGCTGCAGGAAGTCATCATCGTTCATGCTATGCTTGCCCTTCATATAGGCCTCAAGCTGGGTCATATCGCGGAATTGGCGCTGGCCGGGCGTGTGATCCATCAGCGAAACCAGACCGACGCGATCCTCTGGGCCGAACTCGTCCAGCTCGGCCACAAGGGTTTCCGAGCAGACCTCGGCCCGCAGGTGTAGAAAATGGCTGATCTTCAGCGCATCCTGTTCGCGCAGATCCCACAGCTCGCGCGACAGCTCGCGGGCGTATTTCTTGTAGCGGTTGCCCGACGGGATCGAACCGATGCGCATCGCATCGAATACGGTGGTAATGCCGGTGCTGGCCAGTTCCGCATCGTGCGCCAGAATCGCCGCCGCGTGAGGCCAGTCGACTTTGGGGCGCGGCTGAATGTGGCGTTCCAGATTGTCCGTATGCAGTTCAACCAGACCGGGGCAGACATAGTCGCCGCCGCAATCCACCGCGCCGGGCGGCACGGTGCTGCCCGTGGCGATCTCGGCAATGGTTTCGCCGGTGATGCGGATGCTACCTGTGACCGTTTCATCGGGCAGAACCAGCGTGGCATTGGCAAGGATCATTTCTTCTGTCATCTGAACTTCACACGGTCTGAGCTATTGGGTAGGCCACGCATAGGAGGCCAATGTGACATTCACGCGATACGCGATCTATTTTGCGCCACCCGCCGGGGCCGAGTGGACCCGGTTTGGCACAAGCTGGCTGGGCTGGGACGTTGAGACAGGCGCGGCGGTCGAACATCCCGATATCCCCGGCGTGGATGTGGCCGCCGTCACGCAGGTCCCGCGCAAATACGGGCTGCACGCGACGATGAAACCTCCGTTCCGCCTGCGCGACGGGCAGACGGTTGAGGCGCTGCGTGAGGCTTGCGCCCAGATGGCTGCTGCACAGGCTCCGGTCACGTTGGAGGGGCTTGAGATCGCACGTCTGGGCCGGTTCCTGGCCCTGCGTCCCAAAGGTGACGAGACGGCGCTGAACGCACTGGCCGCCGCCTGCGTGCGTGATCTGGACCCCTTCCGTGCGCCCGCATCCGACGCCGAATTGCAGCGTCGTCGTGGCACCGGGCTGTCGCCCGCGCATGAGGCCAATCTTGTGCAGTGGGGATACCCTTACGTGATGGACTCGTTCCGCTTTCACATCACCCTCAGCGGCAAGCTGGACAAACCCACGCTGGCCACCGTTCAGGATGCGCTGGACACGCAGCTTGCACCCCTGCTGCCCACACCGTTCCACATTACCGATCTGGCACTGATGGGCGAGGCCGAGGACGGGCGTTTTCACCTGATCCATCGCTATGTTCTTTCCGGCTGAAGCTGGGTCAGGATGGCGTTGACCGTCTGGTTCAGCGGGCCGGAATTGTCGATCTGTACCACCCGGCGCAATCCATCGGGCAGCGTGATCTGCGCGCGTTCAAGCCGCCGCGCCTGATCCGTCGCACTTTCGCGCCCACGCGCCGACAGGCGCTGCGCCAGCACCTGCGGGTCGGCAGTCAGCGAGATCACGACCAGATCACCAAACACTTCTTGCGCGCGCAAAAGCACGGATCGGGACAGGTTCACCAAAACTGCATCCGCCTGCCCCCGCAGCTGCTGGATGCTTTGGGGCACCCCATACAGCAACCCATGGGCGGGCCAGTGCAGAGCAAAGGCATCCTCATCTACCATCTGCTGAAATGTGCCTTCGGAGACCCGGTCAAAATCTTCGCCGTCCTCGCCCTCGGGGCGGGTGATCACCCGGCGCATTCGGTGAATGCGTGCGGAGCGCGCCTCCAGCGCCTCGATCACGCTGTCCTTACCAACGCCCGAGGGTCCAACGACCGCGATGACCGGCGCAAGGCTCATGCGGCCAGCCCCGGTGTGAAATCCGAGACGTTGATCTCACGATCGCACACCCGTTCACGCGCGCCGACATCGTGGAAAATGCCGATGATCGCCGCACCCCGCGCTTTGGCCTCTTCGATCAGGCTCAGCACGGTTTCACGGTTCTGCACGTCCAGCGAGGCGGTGGGCTCATCCAGCAACATCGCCGGATAGTCGTGCGCAAAGCCCCGCGCGATGTTCACGCGCTGCTGCTCGCCGCCCGAAAAGGTCGTCGGGCTGAGCGTCCACAGACGTTCCGGAATGTTCAGCCGCGCCAACAGGCCCGCTGCCTTGTTCAGCGCCACCTGACGGTCGCACCCGATGGCCAGCAAGGGCTCGGCCACGACCTCAAGCGTCGGCACCCGGGGCACCACCCGCAGGAACTGGCTGACATAGCCCAGCGTCTCTCGCCGCAGGGCCAGGATTTCGCGCGGTTCGGCCTGCGCAACATCCACGCCGCCCACAAGCACCTGCCCCGAAGCGGCCAGATAGTTGCCGTAGATCACCCGCATCAGGGTGGATTTTCCCGCCCCGGACGCACCGGTCAAAGCCACGCATTCACCGGGGGCCACGTTGAGCGTTGCGCCCTCCATTACCGGGATCACCGCACTGCCCTGATTGTGCAGGGTAAAGCTTTTGCTGACGTTGTTCAGTTCAATCATCTCTCACACCTGCAACACGCTTGAGACCAGCAACTGCGTGTACGCATGTTGCGGATCGTCCAGCACCTGATCGGTCAGGCCGGATTCGACCACGTGGCCGTCTTTCATCACCATCAGCCGATCCGCCAGCAGGCGCACCACGGCCAGATCATGGGTGACGATGATGGCGCTCAGCCCCATCTCGCGCACCAACCCGCGCAGCAAATCAAGCAAACGCGCCTGAACCGATACATCCAGCCCGCCCGTCGGTTCATCCATGAACACCAGCCGAGGCCCCGTCACGAGATTGCGGGCGATCTGCAGGCGTTGCTGCATCCCACCAGAAAAGGCGGTAGGGCGGTCATCGACGCGGTTCGCTTCGATCTCGACCCGGCCCAGCCAGTCGATGGCCTTGTCGCGAATGTCACCATAGTGACGGTCGCCCACGGCCATCAGACGCTCGCCAATATTGCCGCCCGCGCTGACCGACATGCGCAGCCCGTCGCGCGCGTGCTGGTGGACAAAGGCCCAATCGGTGCGGCCCAACATACGGCGTTCGGGTTCGGACATTGTCACCGTATCAACCGGCCCGTCGGCGCGGGTGTCAAAGATCACCTGCCCCGCGTCCGGCTCCAGATGGCCGGCCAGACAGTTCAGCAACGTCGACTTGCCCGAGCCGCTTTCGCCCACGATCCCCATCACCTCGCCGGGATAGAGATCAAAGCTGACGGCGGTACAGCCGATCCGGGTGCCATAGGTTTTGCGGATGTTCTGAACGCTTAACAGCGGGGTCATGGCTCTACCTCGGATCATAGGCAAATTCGATCCGATTGCCGCCCGGCTCTCGGATCATGAAGTGGATTTTTGGCCCGGCACCTGAAGGTTCAGGCGCAAACTCCACCTGAACACCCGGCCAGTCTTTCACAGCGGCAAACACCACATCCAAAGACTCGCGCGATGGGATTTTGAACGCCACGTGGTGCAGCCCGACATTGGCATGACGATCAAAACCGTGCTGATTTTCGCCCTTTTGCTGCCACAAGGTCAGAACCGCCGAGCCGTTGCTGATGAAGGCCGAGGGGTATTCCGGCCGTCCGCCGACCACATCCCAGCCCAGCGCCTCGACAAAGAACGCCTTGGTCGCCTCAAGATCCGAGACCGTCAGGCCCAGATGATCAATTCCCAGAACGTGTTCGCGCATCATGCTGCATCCTCCTTGGCCAAACGCCCCTCATGTCCAGCCGCGCGGCGCGAGCGGCAGTAATCGGTGTCGGAGCAGACAAACATCCGGTTGCCCGCGTCATCCATGATCACCTCGTCCAGATAGCTGTCTTCGGCCCCGCACAGGTCGCAGGGATGGTCTGCCTTGGTCGCCTCGAACGGATAGTCCTCGAAGTCGAGGCTGACGACCTTGGTGTGCGGCGGCACCGCATAGATGCGCTGCTCGCGCCCCGCGCCGAACAGCTGGATCGCGTCCATTTCCAGCTTGGGGTTATCGAATTTAGGGATCGGAGACGGATCCATCACATAGCGCCCGGACACTTTTACCGGATAGGCATACGAGGTCGAAATCGCGCCGTGCTGGCTGATATCTTCATACAGTTTCACATGCATCAGCCCGTATTCTTCAAGCGCGTGCATCTTGCGCGTTTCCGTCTCGCGCGGTTCCAGAAAGCGCAGAGGCTCGGGGATTGGCACCTGATAGACGAGGATTTGATCCTCGGTCAGTTCCGCCTCGGGGATCCGGTGGCGGGTCTGGATGACAGTGGCCTTTTCGGTTTCTTCGGTGGTCTCAACGCCTGCCGTGTTCTCAAAGAACTTACGGATCGAGACCGCATTGGTCGTGTCATCAGCCCCCTGGTCGATCACCTTGAAAGTATCTTCGGGCGTCAAAGTGGCGGCCGAGACCTGCACCCCGCCGGTGCCCCAGCCATACGGCATCGGCATTTCACGGCTGGCAAAAGGCACCTGATATCCGGGTACCGCCAGTCCTTTGAGGATCGCCCGCCGGATCATCCGCTTGGTTTGCTCGTCGAGATAGGCGAAATTGTACTCGCTCATAGTATTCCCCTCTCGGACAATTCTGTTTCCAGTGCTTCGGCGCCGACAAAATGTATAGCGTCCATTCCCACAGCACGCGCACCTTCGACATTGTGCAAACCATCGTCGATGAACACGCAGTCTTGGGGTTGAACAGCGGCACGTTCGCACAGAAGTTTGAAAATACGCGGATCAGGCTTCATGACGCCTTCCTGACCGGACACCACCAACGTTCCGAACACCTCACCCAACCGGGGGTGCACCTTTAGACCCTCTGGCCAGGTTTCAGCCGACCAATTGGTGATGGCGTGGACGGGGGTTCCATTTGCCTTGAGGCGATCGAGGATATCCCAAGTGCCGTTAACCGCGTTCTGAACAGTGAGTGTATATCGCTCCACGTAGGAGGCAAACAGGTTCTGATCCTCCGGGTCCGCCAACTCTTTGGCCATATCGGAGAACAGCTCGCCATTGTCTCCCCGCGCGTTTTTGGCCTTGAATCCGGTGCGTTCGATAAAGGCATGGGCGGCGTCCTCGGACCCCAGATCGTCAACCCAGGCAAGATGGGGGTGCCAATTAACCAATACGCCGCCGATATCGAATACAACGACCTTCATTCCGCAGCCTCCTTTGGGGTGATCCGTTCCTCGGCCTCGCGGCGTAGTTTACGGACCAGTTCCAGTTCGGACTGGAAATCCACGTAATGTGGCAGTTTGATGTGTTCCAAGAACCCGGTGGCCTGAATGTTGTCGGCATGGCTTAGGACAAATTCCTCATCCTGCGCGGGCGCGCCCAGATTGTCCTCGCCAAGCTCCTTCCAGCGCAAAGCGCGGTCGACCAGAGCCATGGCAATGGATTTGCGCTCGGACTGGCCAAAGACCAGACCATAACCGCGAGTGAACTGCGGCGGTTCGGTTTTTGAGCCCTTGAACTGGTTGACTGTCTCGCATTCGGTCAACTCAACTTCACCGATGTCGATGGCAAAGCCCAGTTCAGGGACATCCATCTCAACCGCGACGCTGCCAATCCGCAGTTCGCCCACGAACGCATGGTTGCGGGCGTATCCGCGCTGAGTCGAATAGGCCATGCCCAGCACAAACCCCTCGTCGCCGCGTGTCAGTGATTGCAAGCGCAGAGGGCGGGTGGAGGGAAACTCCATCGGCTCACGGGTCAAGTCGCCCGGCAGGTCGTCGCTAGTGGGTTCGTCCTGAATGATATTTTCACCCTTTAGGAACTCGGTAATGTGAGGCGTAGGCTCGGTACGCGGCCCGGCCATGGGTGCAACCGTGTCGTTGCCATCCGCAGCTAGTTTGAAATCCAGCAGCCGGTGGGTGTAGTCAAAAGTCGGCCCCAGCACCTGCCCGCCCGGCGCGTCCTTGAACGTAGCCGAGATGCGGCGGTCGCAGGCCATATCGCCGGTATCAACCGGGTTGGAATAGCCAAAACGCGGCAAGGTCGTGCGATAGGCGCGGATCAGAAAGATCGCCTCAATCAGATCGCCGCGCGCCTGTTTGATCGCCAGCGCGGCCAGATCGGGATCGAACAGAGAGCCCTCGGCCATGACCCGATTTACCGCAAGGCTCAACTGTTCTCGGATCTGGGCGATCGACAGTTCGGTGATATCCGTTGATCCCCGCCGCTCCTCTGCTAACCAGGAATGCGCGTTGTCGATGGCTTTTTCGCCGCCCTTGACTGCTACGTACATTCTTATGATCCCGCCGTTATTTGCGTGCTGCGCGGCAAGGCCGCGACTTTGTCTCTGCAGGTGAAAAAGAAATCACATCCCAGAGGATAAAGAGCCGAATTGTCCTGAAAGACCGCGACATCCGGTAAAGACAATTGTGACCGATCCCGAATACCCGGCCCTGTCAGCGTTGCCCCGTTCTGCGCAAGCGTTTCACACTCGACAATCAGAGTAGCCGAGCGGTCAGGATATTCCGGTGTGCCTATGCGATAGTTGGAATTGCGTTGCAGGTCCGCCCATGTCCCTACTGCGAAATCCGCGCTGGACGCTTTGACAATCGGCGCGCCGGTGTGAAAGGTCAGCCATTGGCGCACTGCGTCAGTGTCTGCTGCGCCTGCGAGAAAGACCCTTGTATCCGGGTCACACAAAGTCAGCAACAAAGTACCCGCTGCTTGGGACAATGGCGCGGGTGGGCGCGCGCCCGCAATTGATCGGATTTCGCCAGGTCGCGCCATGACCGTCATTGCGGCCCGAAAGGCGTGGGCCGACTCGATCGGGGCATTTGCAAAACCACCTGAGAATTGAGGATGCGCGCTCATCAGCCTTCTCCTCGGACCAGAGTAAAGAATTCGACCTTTGTCGCCGCCGCCTTGGCCGCCCGCTTGGCTCGCGCGTCCTGCAACTGCCGTGACAGAGGGGAAATGATTTCGGCGCGGATGGCGTCGGCTGCTGTTGTCTGCATCAGCGCGTCAACAAGAGCAGCGACTTCGGCTTTGGGCTTTGATCGGCCCTGAACATAGCCATGACCGACGGCACCGCCCTGCAACACCAGCGAACACCGGGTTACGGTCATTTCACCAAGATTGAACGGCGCCCCCGTGCTGCCGGTACGCCCCCGGACCATCACCCCGCCAATCTCGGGCACGCGTAGCCATTCAAATGTCGGGCGCAGTTGGACTTTGCCCCAAAGGGCCATCAGCGCGCCCTCGGGCGCGCGGGCCAACACGCCCATCCACTGCCGACGTTCTGCATCCGTTGGTTTTTCGAGATCTGCCATCAAAGCCTCTTGGCTGGGTTGTCTACTTGAACTATACAACTAGACAAATAATACATCTTAACCCCGCGGGCCGCAATCCGCTTACTTGTGAAGATTTAGTGACATGGGCAAATCGCCAGTTTGGAAAAGCATCGCTCTTGGCCTGACAACCGACATTGCAGAAGGCCGCTATAACACTGGTGATCGCCTGCCGACCGAAGCGCAGCTGGCTGCCAAATACGGGGTCAATCGCCACACGGTTCGCAGGGCTTTGTCAGATCTGTCTGACCAGGGCTTGGTACGCTCGAGACGAGGAGCCGGAGTTTTCGTGACGGCGCGCCCGACGGATTACCCCATCGGGAAACGCGTACGTTACCACAAGAGCATTTCGGCCAGCGGCAAGATTCCTGGCAAGAAAATCCTTACCCTCACCACTCGCACGGCTGATGTGGCCGAAGCTGAAGCTTTGGAACTGTCCGAAGGTGAAGCCGTTCATGTCTACGATGGTCTTTCTCTGGCCGACGGTCAGCCGATCGGGCTTTTTCAAAGCGTCTTTCCAGCTGGGCGTCTGCCGGGCATTCTTGCCGCACTGGTAGAGACCCGGTCGGTGACCAAAGCGCTGCAGCAATGCGGAGTTGAGGATTACGTTCGTGTGTCGACACGGCTGACGGCCCGCGCCGCGACGCCAACACAAGCGCTGCATCTGCAACTCAGCGAAGGCGCTCCGGTCCTGTACTCAGTGGGCGTAAACGCAGATACGAACGGAATTCCCGTTGAATTCGGACGCACCTATTTTGCAGGCGAAAGAGTCACACTAACGATGGACAACGAGTAGGGACCAGAACGCTCCCGCCCGTCTTCGCCCTCCTTCCGGAGGTCTCATCCCGTTGGGCGTAGCGCCGCGCAAAGCCGATGCGCACGCGGGGGCGGGAGCACATGTCAGACAGGTCCTCGGCCTATTCGTATTTCTCCAAAAAGGCTTCGGCATCGAGCATTCGAAAGTCCGGCAAGGCGGCTCGCAAACGCGCGTTGTCCCAATCCCACCACGCCAATGTCAACATACGCTCTGCTAAGCCATCCGGGTAGCGTGGACGGATCAGATCGGCCGCAACCCCACCCACAATGCTGTAAGGCGCAACGTCTTTGGTGACGACCGCACCAGAAGCAATGATTGCACCGTGACCCACGGTAACTTCGGGCTTGATAATAGCTGCATGGCCAATCCATGTGTCATGGCCAATTTCGGTCACCCGGCTTGCGCGATGCTGGAACCAATCCGCGTCATCTTCGACGTCATCCCAGTAGTCTGCTGAGCGGTACAGAAAATGATGCAAGGAAGCTTTGGCATAAGGATGATCCGTCGCACCGATCCGGGTAAAGCTGGCGATGTTCGCAAACTTGCCGATCCGCGCATTTGCAATGTCACACGTTCGGTCGCAATACGAGTAATCCCCGAAGGTCGCATTCGCCAAGCGCGTCCCGGCACCTATTTCGACGTATTCCCCAAACGTGCTGTTGGTGATCGCACAATCGGGATGGATGAATGGCTGATCCGCTCGCAGTCTTGGCATGAAAGTTCCTCTGGACCAACACTCAGGCGGTCTTGGTTTTTACCCGTTTGGATTTCGTTTCGCCCTGGATCAATCGGCGACGCAGCCAGCCCGAAAACCAATCCATCAGCATCACCATCAGGATGATCAGAACGATGTAGTAGGCAACCTCTTCCCAGTCTTTCTGGGTGATGATGGCCTGCGTCAGCAACAAGCCGATCCCACCGCCCGTAATCGCACCAATCACAGTGGCGCTGCGTGTGTTGGATTCGAGGAAATAGAGCAACTGGCTGAGCAGCACCGGCGTCACCTGCGGGATCACCCCGAACCGATAACGTTGCGGCGCGTTGGCTCCGGTCGATTGGACGCCTTCGATCTGTTTTTGATCCACATTCTCCAGCGCTTCCGAGAAAATCTTGCCGAACGTCCCCGTGTCTGTCACCAGAATGGCCAGCGCACCCGTCAGCGGACCGGGTCCAAAAGCCCGCGCCAGAACGACGGTCCAGATCAGAGCGTCCACACCGCGCACAAAATCAAACACCCGGCGCGTGAGAAACCGAACCGAACGCAACGGGTTGAAATTGCGGGTCGCAAGGAAAGCCAGCGGCAGGGCCACCATGCCCGCCCCCAGTGTCCCGAGGAAGGCCATCAGGATCGTCTCGAAAATGGCCCAGGCAACGTCCTGATGGCGCCACATCTTGTTGGTCCAGAAATCATTCAGGATCGCGCCCGCCTCACCATTTGCGGCCAGCCCCATGAGTTGCGGGAACGACTTGCCATAGTAGGGGCTATCGAGGGTGAAGAAGAACAGCTCCCACCCGTTGAAATAGCGGAACACTTCGGACCGGTTGCGCGTCACAGTCAGGCGGCCCGCATCCGTGGTGATCGCCATCCGGTTCTTTGAGACATTGATCCAGTCGGGCACGTCGCCTGCGGGCAGCTCGGCCTGAACGCCCGCCGAACGGGTCGGCGTTGCACGCACCGTGCCATAACCGGGGATGTCATATTCCACCGTCTCGGGGCCGAACCGCACGATATGGCCGTCTTCCAGATCAATCACCGTGGTCTCACCCAAAGCGACCCAATCCGGCGCTTGGCCTTCGGGATATGCACCCTTGCGCTCACCTTCGATTGCGGCCGAGACTTCACCTGTGCGATTGTCACGCTCGATATGGGTTTTGTAACTGTAGCTGTCCGCTACCAGCGTCTTGCCGTTTTCCCAGTTGGCGCGTCCGGCCAATCCGGGCACGTCGAAAGCGAAAAACACATAGGTCAGATAGACCAGCACCAACACAGGCAATCCAAAATTGATCAGGCGCTTTCGGCTGAACAGACGATCAGCCTCGGCCTTCAACTCATCAAGGGAGAGGTCAGTGGCGAAGGTGCTCATGCCCGCGCTCCTTTCTCGGATCCGTGGGTCAGGCGATCACGCAGATGGCCCGAGATTTGGTCGACCACCACAATTGTGACGAACAACAGCAAGAAAATCGCGGCGGCCTGATCGTACTTGCCCTGCCCCCAGGACATCGAGTTGCGCAGCTCATAGCCAAGACCACCTGCACCGACGAAACCCAGAATGGCCGAGGCGCGAATGTTGATCTCGAACCGCAGCAGCGCGTAGCTGACATAGTTCGGCCCAACCTGAGGGATCACGCCCAGGTACATGCGCTGCGACCAGTTTGCGCCGACCGAAGCCAAACCCTCGACCGGTTTCAGTGAGGCGTTCTCGTTCACCTCAGAAAACAGCTTGCCCAGCGCGCCAGCCGTATGGATTGCAATGGCGATCATCGCCGGAACCGGGCCGCCACCCAGAATAAAGATCAGGACCAGAGCGATCACGATTTCAGGGATAGCGCGACAGATATCGGCGATACGCCGGAACAGGGGGATCAGCGCAGGCCAGAGCGCCATTCCGCGTGTGGACATCAGCGCAAGGAACGTACCCGCAATGGTGCCGATCAGCGTAGATGCGGCGGCGATGTTGATCGTTTCAACCAGCGCAGGGAAGAACTTGACCAGATTGGCGGGCAACGCGTCGATCTTTTCCCAGGCTTCGGACAGCACCTCTGCCGGGTAGTCAAAGATACGGTGCCAACCATCCGCGAAACTGCCCGCGTTGCGGTCATCCGCAGTGCGGAACCCGGCGGCCATCAAGGCCACGAAAACGATCAGAAGAATACCACCATAGACCCGCTTGCGTCGTGTCATTTCGGTATAGTCGGCCCGGATCTGGTCGACGGTCGGGGACCCTGCGGTCAGGTCTGTCATGGAATGCTCCTGAGTGGAAAACGGGGCCCGGCTTGGAACACCGGACCCCGGTCTTAGGGGTGTGCAGGCTTAGTTGGACTTCAGCTTGCGTGCTTCGATGATGACTTCGTAGGCTTCATGCGTGATCGGCTCGAACGCGCGGGCTTCACCAGCAGCAACGCCGTAGAAGCATTCACGGTCTTTCTCGGCCAGACCAGCCATCAGAGCGGTCATTTTCTCTTTTACATCTGCAGGCAGCGCGGTGCGCAGAACAACCGGGCCTTCGGGGATCGGCTTGGATTTCCAAATCTGGACCATGTCGTTCATGTCGACCAGACCGGCATCAACAGCGCGACGCAGCGCGCCCGACTGATACCCATCTTCCCAATCGCCCAGACCGTCAGCCCAGGTCACGCCACCATCGACGTCACCGTTGTTCACGGCAACGATGGTCTGCTCGTGGCCACCGGTGAATTTCACCTCACCGAAATAGTCGCCCGATTCCATGGTGGAACCCGTTGCGGCAGGGATTTCGATCGACGGGATCAGGTAGCCCGAGGTCGAGTTCGGATCGCCAAAACCAAAGGTCTTGCCCTTCATGTCCTCCAGCGAGGTGATGCCGCTGTCTTTGCGGGCAAAACCGATCGAGAAATAGCCATAGCCGCCGTCGGTGTTGACCTTGACCAGAACCGGCTCGACCGCTTCTGGATCAGAAAGGTAGGTTTTCGCATAACCCGAAGCACCCAGCCACGCCATGTCGATGGTGCCGCCCAGCAGGCCTTGGATCACGCCGTCATAGTCCGCCGGTGCGAACAGCTTGGTTTCAACACCCAGTGTTTCCTCGGTGTATTCGCGCAGGCATTCGTTGTTGTTCAGACGGTCCTGAGCGTTTTCACCGCCCAGAATGCCGATGCGGAATTCGTTGATATCCGCGGCCAGGGCCGGCGCGGCCATTGCAGTTGTGGCCACCAGGGCTGCCATCAGTTTTTTCATCTGTCTCTCTCCGGTTTGATATGCCGGCCTTTCATCGGCCGGTCGATGAAAGGGGTGGTTGGCTTAGATGGTTGCTTCCGCTTCCATCAGGGCCTTCTGAGTCGCATCCAGCGTCTCAATCTCGGTCGATGTCGCCTCTTCCGAGAAGCTGGCATCAGCGCCATAGATCTCGCGGGCGACGCCGGTTGTCAGTTGCTCGGGCAGGCCGTCGAACACGATGCGACCGTCACGCATACCGACAACGCGGTCGCAATAGCGACGTGCGGTGTCCAGCGTGTGCAGGTTGGCGATGACTGTGCGGCCGTCTTCTTCATGGATGCGGCGCAGTGCCTGCATGACGACCTGAGCATTCATCGGGTCCAGCGAGGCAATGGGTTCGTCCGCCAGAATGATGCTTGGGTCCTGCATCAGCGCGCGCGCGATGGCGACCCGCTGTTGCTGTCCACCCGACAGCGCCTCGGCGCGTTTAGGCGCGTGTTCTGCAATGCCCAACCGATCCAAAATGTCGATGGCGCGGTGGATATCCGCCATGGGAAACAGGTTGAACATTGTGGCCAGCGTGGAATGACGGTTGAGCGTACCGTGTAATACGTTCGACACCACATCCATGCGCGGCACCAGATTGAACTGTTGAAAAATCATCGCACAATCAGCTTGCCAGGCGCGTTTGTCGCGCCCCTTCAGCTTGGTGACATCACGGCCACCGAAAAGGATTTCTCCGTCGCTTGCATCGGTCAGACGGTTTATCATCCGCAGCAGGGTCGACTTCCCTGCCCCCGAACGACCGATGATGCCAATCATGCAGGGTTTATCTATTTCCAACGTGGCTGAATCGACTGCGACGTTTTCACCGAAGCGCTTGGTCAGTTTCTTGATGTGCAGCACAGGCCACCCCCAGTTCGTGTTGGCGGTCTGCTAAAGGCAATCTTCAACGGCTATGTGTAACTTGGGTGAAAGTTTTGTAACGCAGCGCCAAAGATCGATGGCTCTACACTTCTGCGCCTACCGCAGGTATATGCGGGCCGACTCTTAGACACTGAAACGAGGCCACACATGTCCTTTGACCGCAGCATCAAGATCGCACCGTCGATCCTCTCCGCCGATTTCGCCAATTTCGGGGCCGAGATTCAGGCGATCGAAGCGCGGGGGGCCGATTGGGTCCATGTGGACGTGATGGACGGCCATTTCGTTCCGAACCTGACCTTCGGCCCGCCTGCGGTCAAAGCCTTCCGCCCACATGTGAAGACGGTGATGGACGTCCACCTTATGATCGCGCCGGTCGACCCTTATATTCAAGCCTATGCGGACGCCGGGGCCGATATCCTGACCGCGCATGTTGAGGCAGGGCCGCACACTCACCGAACCTTGCAAGCGATCCGCGCTGCTGGCATGAAGGCTGGTGTTGCCCTGAACCCCGGTACCCCGGCCGAAGCGATCGAGCACTTGTTGGACCTGACCGATCTGGTCTGCGTCATGACGGTGAACCCCGGTTTTGGTGGTCAAAAATTCATTGATATGACAGCCAAAGTTCGCCGCCTGCGCCAGATGATCGGCGATCGACCTGTCCATATCGAGATTGATGGAGGCGTCGACCCAAACACCGCACCGTTGGTAGCAGCCGCAGGCGCGGATGTTCTGGTCGCTGGCTCGGCAGTATTCAAGGGTGGCTCGGTTTCCAACCCTGAAGTCTATGGCGAAAACATCCGCAATGTGCGCGCGGCAGCAGAGTCAGCGCTCTAACAAGGCGCTTCATTGCGCGTGCTGCACATCGGATATGAACAATCCGGGCTACCTGAGCATCCTTCAATCGTTTAGATGCCGAAGGCCCATTTCAAAACCTGCGATACACATCCATGGCTAAAACAACCACACCCCGCCCGTATACCGCCTACCCGGTCGGGTTTGTCGGCATCCTGCCCCAAAAACTGCGCATGTTACAGAACCGGGTCGCCGCGGCCCGGTCTTCAGTGCGCCGAATTCGCGCATATTGGTTGATGAACGACGACGAGCTGCGCGCACGCGGCCTGAAACGCGAAGACGTCATTCGTCTGGTGCTGGCTGACGTCGTCTAGCACAGCACCAGTCCTTGGCCGGGGCAGACCGGATTTTGATAGCCAGGCAGTATATCCACACCCTGCCCGGTCGAGTGTTCTCGGTTTACTTGCTTTTCTGAACGATGCGCGACAGCTTGGCGTCTCGATAATCAAATCTCGGGCCTTCAAACGGTGCGAAGATTGCATCGCAGTCGGTCGCCTCGGGCGAAGGTGGCCGAATAAAATCGTGTAGTTCAAATCCATGCGCAGCCATAACGGCTACAAAATCACTGAACTTATAGCCACCTTCATATCGGCGCCGGACCGAGACCTCGGCCAAGACAAAGGCGCAGCTTTTCAGCATTTCTGAAGCGCCCTTGATCACCTCGACTTCGAAACCCTCGGTATCAATCTTCAACCCGTAGGGCCCCTGATAGTCCACGGCGATGTCGTCCAACGTCCGAACCGGGACCTGACGTTCTTCGATGGCCTTAGTATGGGCACGCGCAGCCTCGTCAAACGTCATCATGGTAGCTCTCGTGCCCATGGAACGATGGCCGACTGTTGGAATACGCAGCGTCGTTTGCCCGGCCTGGGAGCCGACTCCGCAGGCATGAAAGTCAAAGTCGATCTTGTCGCTCCAATTTCGTCTCAGCTTGTCCTCATACTCAGAGATTGGCTCAATCAACACGAATTTTGTCGTCGGAAAAGCCTCGTACAGGTGCGCGGTGCCACCGGCGACACCGACATCGAAAACTGTCGCAACATCGAACCCCAGACCTGCGATGTAACTGCCTGTCTCTTTGTCAGGGGAAACTTGGTACCCTCGACGTTTCAGACGTCGGGTCAAGCGTGTTTCGGTGTCGTCCATTCTTAAGCTCTCCTATGCGCGGGGAAGGCATCCCATGCGACAGCACGGCTAAAGAAACACCATGATTGACAAAGCACAATCGGGAATCTCGTTGGTGGAATGGAATATGCGTTCCCAAATAACTTATTTGCAAAACGCAGCATTATAAGCGGTTGAATCAGCATCAGGGCCTGAGATTATCCGGCGATTAATCCCATCCGCGCCGCCGCATACTCAAGACCACTACAATCAATACGGGCGCTGTCGAAATGACTTCCTTCGCCCGTCATCGCAATGAGAGCACCATCAAGTCTTACCCTGCGACCAGATTCGAGTTGACGCCTCTGCAATTAAAACGATCAACCATACCTTAGTTCTTTACAAGCCAAGGCTCTTCGACCTTCAGACCTTGATAGACTGCGTGCATGAAAATGTGGGCAATGACAGGGTCTGTTGAAAACGGGAAAAACTGCAGCTTGCCCTCTTCGACGCCTTCCTCAGCCTCGTAGACAATCTCGTCCCCCTTGACCGTCACAAGCACCTTGAGGTCCGCCAAAGTCTCTGGATTTACAGACGTGGGATCGTCGGACAAGATCACAAAATCCGCAACTTTTCCGACCTCAATTGAGCCCTTGCTGTCCTCTTCAAAGTGCTGCCACGCGGGCCAGATCGTCATCGCCTTCAAGGCGGTCATGACATCAACCCGCTGATGCGGCCCAAGAATATCACCCGATCTGGTGCGGCGGGTCACCGTTGCCGCAAGAACACGCATACTGTCTGGAAAGGCGACAGGCGCGTCGTGATGCGTGCCGAAAATCATATCCCGTTCGCGGAGCCATCCAGTGGGCGAGATATTGTCGGCGTTCACTGGTCCAACAGTATGATCACGGTGCCAGTCGCCCCAATAGAAGGTGTGCATCGGGAAAAGTGATGGAAAGACCCCGAGGCGCTTGAAGCTGGCCACTTGATCTTCCCGCAGAAACTGCCCGTGCACCAGAACCGGGCGGTTGCCCGGATCGCCATATTTGATTTGCGCCTCTTCCAGCGCGGCAATCAGCATGTCCGACGCGCCTTCTCCGTTTGAATGCACGAGGATCTGGAACCCATTCTCATAACACCAGTTCACAGCGTCCTGCAGTTGATCCATTGTTATTGCAGCATATCCTGCGTAGCCGGCATCATAGGTGCCGACTGGATCATAGTAGGGACGATCCCGCAAAGCAGTAAAACCCTGCGGTGACCCGTCGATTGTAAGTTTGCAGCCGCCGACCCGAACCCGGTCGACGTAGTCCGCAGAGGTGTTATCGCGAATATAATCCCGGGCCTCCAATACGTCAGGAAACGCGACAACGTCGATGGGAAGTCCTTCCGTGGCACCGACCTTTCTTAGTACCTCTACGATCTCGCCAGAAGATCGCCCCTCTTGTCCGGTCGTATATCCATACTTGGCCCAAAGGTCGGCTCCGGCGCGGGCGAAGGCCACTAGACCTTCCTCACCCAGATTTCCCAGCATCGGCACAAGAACCGAGAAAAAGGCATACTCCTCCAGAACACCGTTGGGTTCGCCTTCTTCATCGCGCTGAATCACGCCACCCGGAGGAGCTTCTGAAGCGGCTGTAATGCCAGCCAATTCCAAAGCCCTTGTGTTCGCGACTCCCAGATGCCCGGACTGATGGATAATTATGACGGGCAAGTCCCTGGAAACTACATCAAGGTCTTCTCGCGTGGGATGACGCAGCTCTTGCAGTTGAGCGTTGTCGTATCCAAAACCAACGATCATTTTCACCTGTTCGACGGCCTCTGAATTTTCTTCTGCCCAATTCGACAGTGTGGCTTGCAGGCTGGCGATATCCGTGACTTCTCCGTCAGGCGGCGAAAGCAAGTTGGCCGACAATGCCTGCAGCCCGCCCATCACAACATGTCCATGACTGTCAACAAAGCCCGGAAGAAGTGCGCGCCCATTCAGATCGAAAGTTTGTGTGCCCGCACCTTCATGCACAGAGAGATCAGACAGAGATCCAACCGCCAGAATACGACCGTTCTTGACCGCGACCGCTTGGACGGAAGGGAGTGCGCCATTCATCGTTACAATGGGGCCGCCTGAATAAATACGATCGGCAATTTGTTGTGTGAACGCACAAGTGGCTGAAAAAGAAATTGCTGCGGCAAAACAAAGCGAACGTATTGATAACGGCATCCTGAGGTTCCTTTTCAATCCAAACATTTCAATGTGATATGTTTTAGCATCAATTTGAGCCTCGCCAAAAACGAAAAAGGCCACCCCTTTTGGGACGGCCTTCATTCGTTCAACGATGTACCGGGCTGAAGCCCGGCCTACCGTGATTACTCAGTGATTTTCGACACAACGCCGGCGCCGACGGTGCGGCCGCCTTCGCGGATCGCGAAGCGCAGGCCCTGCTCCATCGCGATCGGTGCGATCAGCTCAACGCCGAACGACACGTTGTCGCCGGGCATGACCATCTCGGTGCCTTCCGCCAGGGTCACGGTGCCGGTCACGTCAGTGGTCCGGAAGTAGAACTGCGGACGGTAGTTCGCGAAGAACGGAGTGTGACGACCGCCTTCTTCCTTGGTCAGGATGTAGGCTTCGGCTTCGAACTTGGTGTGCGGTGTAACCGAACCCGGCTTACACAGAACCTGACCACGCTCAACGCCTTCACGGTCAACACCACGCAGCAGCGCGCCGATGTTGTCGCCCGCTTCACCGCGGTCCAGCAGCTTGCGGAACATTTCAACGCCGGTGCAGGTGGTTTTCGAAGTGTCGCGGATGCCGACGATTTCGATCTCGTCGCCAACGTTGATCACGCCACGCTCAACACGGCCAGTCACAACGGTACCACGGCCCGAGATCGAGAACACGTCTTCGATCGGCATCAGGAACGGCTGATCAACAGCGCGCTCAGGGGTGTCGATGTACTCATCAACAGCCGCCATCAGTTCCTTGATCTTCTCTTCGCCGATCTCAGGCTTGTTGCCTTCCATCGCCGCCAGAGCCGAACCTGCGATGATCGGGATATCGTCGCCCGGGTAGTCGTAGCTGGACAGCAGTTCGCGAACTTCCATCTCAACCAGTTCCAGCAGCTCTTCGTCGTCAACCTGGTCAACTTTGTTCATGAACACGACCATCTTCGGGATGCCAACCTGGCGGCCCAGCAGGATGTGCTCGCGCGTTTGCGGCATCGGGCCGTCAGCGGCGTTCACAACCAGGATCGCGCCGTCCATCTGGGCAGCACCGGTGATCATGTTCTTGACGTAGTCGGCGTGGCCGGGGCAGTCAACGTGCGCGTAGTGGCGGTTCTCGGTCTCGTATTCCACGTGGGCGGTCGAGATGGTGATGCCGCGCGCTTTCTCTTCCGGCGCACCGTCAATCTGGTCATACGCTTTGAAGTCACCGAAATACTTGGTGATCGCTGCGGTCAGCGTGGTTTTACCATGGTCAACGTGGCCAATCGTGCCGATGTTGACGTGCGGTTTTGTACGCTCAAACTTTTCCTTTGCCATTCCTCAGGCGCCCTTTTGCGATTTGGGGGACCCTTGGTCCCGTGGTTACATCTGCGCGCGCGAGATATTTGGTTCGCAGGGGAAAATCAAGCACATCCTGCGGGAAAAGCCGTTTACGACGCTGGATTTTGCGTGAGCTCGCCGGAATCCAGCGGCTGGATCAGATCGGGGCGGCTTTTGAACCAACCGTTCTGCTGATGTTCTTCGGCCAGCCATTCCTCGACTCGGTCCGCAACCTTCAAGGCCAGACCGCTCATCTGCTCTTCTTTGGTACGCTCATGGCCCGAGCCCTTGAACGCGCTGCCGCCAGTGGTGTCTTCCAGAACCTGAAATTGTTTGCCCTTGGCCAGAAATTCTTTCTTGTTCACGTCATAGACATTCACCAGCACAATCGCGGTGCTGCGTGGGTTGTAGATCACCGGAATGCCCGGAGGCGCCAGCATATATCCCTCCAGGCTGATGCCGATATCATAATCCTGCGCGCCTTCGTATCGGCCAAGGCGGATATCCACCGCATTCTGAATCGCGGCCGTCCACTCGTCCGGCGTAGCGTCGCGTGAGACCGGTCCCTGCACCGCCTTTTCGGCAAAGGCATAGTTGACGCGCAGTTTGAATTCACCGAGCGACTCAGGCTCTTCGTACACTTGCGTCTGCGTACACGCACCCAATAGGGCCAGTCCGGTGATCAAGGTCAAAATGCGCAACATGTCTCTCGTCTCGATAGGCCTGTTTTCTTTGATTTAGCGCACCGATACGGACTGTGCCAAGCCGTATCGGCGGAATTCCCCGCAAGCGGTCGCAAAATCACGAGAATTTATAGTCCCTTGGGAAGCCGTAAGGCGGCTTTTTCCCGACGCTGGCGCGTTTGGCCAGCCATTGAGACATATCCGCCTCGTGCCGGGTCTTGTCGCCACCCATGGACCATTTCAGGCCCTCCTCCCAATTGAAGGTGGTTATGTCGGACAGACCGCCATCCAGTTCCAGCGTGCCCTGACGCCCGCGCGCCATGTTGTATTTCTGCAAACGTACACCCTTGCCGCGGGTCATCTCGGGTAATTCTTCGGTTGGGAAGACCAGGAACTTGCCGTTCTGAGACACCACCGCTACGTGGTCGCCCGCGATCGGTTTACAGATCACCGCCGTTTCATCACCTTTGACGTTCAGCACCTGCTTGCCGTTGCGGGTCTGCGCTAGCACGTCATCCTCGGGCACCATAAACCCGTTGCCCGCATCCGAGGCCACCAGCAGCTTGCGCCCCGGCTTGTGGATCAGGATGTCGATGATCTGCGCCTCGTTCGGCAGGTCGACCATCAGACGTAGCGGCTCGCCCATGCCCCGCCCGCCGGGCAGATTGGCCGCGCTGACCGTGTAGAACCGGCCATTTGAGGCAAAGACCAACAGGCGGTCCGTGGTCTCCGCGTGGAAGATGAAACGCGGGCCGTCGCCATCCTTGAACTTCAGCTCGCGCTTGAGGTCGATATGGCCGGTCATGGCGCGAATCCAGCCCATCTGCGAACAAACGACCGTTATCGGTTCCTTGTCGATCATCGCCTCAAGAGGCACTTCCTCGACCTGACCAGCCTCAGCGAACTGGGTACGGCGTGCGCCGCCTTCGTAGTCTTTACCAAAGGTCTTTTTGGTCTCTTTCAACTGCTCAGCGATCTTGGCCCATTGCAGGGCGGGATCAGCCAGCAGGTCTTCGAGATTGGCGCGTTCTTCCATAAGCGCATCGCGTTCACGGACCAGCTCCATCTCTTCCAGACGGCGCAAAGAGCGCAGGCGCATGTTGAGGATGGCGTCGACCTGAACCTCGGACAACTCGCCCTCGCCCGGTTTGGGCGAGACATAGTCGGATTCGTCCGTCGCACGAACGTGATCAATGCCCCAATCCTCGCGCATCAGCGCGGCTTTGGGGTCGTCATCATAGCGGATGATGTCGATCACACGGTCGAGGTTGAGGAAGGCGACGATAAAGCCCTCCAACACTTCCAACCGGTGGTCGATCTTTGCCATGCGGTGGCGCGAACGGCGCAACAACACCTCTTGCCGGTGATCCAGGAAGGCGCGCAGCACTTCCTTCATCGAGCAGACCTTGGGCGTCACCCCGTCGATCAGCACGTTCATGTTCAGGCTGAACCGCACTTCAAGGTCCGAGTTGCGATAGAGCATCCCCATCAGCACTTCGGGGTCCACGTTCTTGGACCGTGGCTCAAGGATCAGGCGGATATCATCGGCGGATTCGTCGCGGACGTCGCCGAGTATCGGGATTTTCTTGGTCTGGATCAGTTCCGCGATCTTTTCGATCAGCTTGGATTTCTGAACCTGATACGGGATCTCGGTGACGACGATCTGCCACTGGCCACGCCCCAGATCCTCGACCTCATACTTACAGCGCAGGCGGAACGATCCACGCCCGGTGCGATAAGCCTGCGCGATATTCTCGGGCGGCTCGACAATCACGCCACCAGTCGGAAAGTCCGGGCCGGGGACATAGTTCAGCAGCGTGTCATCCCGCGCGTCCGGCGTCTTGATCAGATGCAGACAGGCGTCACAAAGCTCCGAGATATTATGCGGCGGGATATTCGTCGCCATGCCGACAGCGATCCCGCTGGCGCCATTAGCCAAAAGGTTCGGGAACTGTGCGGGCAACACGACCGGTTCAGTCAGCGTCCCGTCATAGTTGTCGCGGAAATCGACGGCGTCCTCGTTCAGACCTTCCAGCAGCGCTTCGGCCACGATGGTCATCCGCGCCTCAGTGTATCGCGAGGCCGCCGGGTTATCGCCGTCGATATTGCCGAAATTCCCCTGCCCGTCGACCAGCGGGTAGCGCACGTTGAAGTCCTGCGCCAGACGCGCCATCGCGTCGTAGATCGCGGCATCACCGTGGGGGTGATAGTTACCCATCACGTCGCCCGAAATCTTGGCGGACTTACGGAATCCCCCCGTCGCGCTGAGTCGCAGCTCGCGCATGGCATAGAGGATTCGCCGGTGAACCGGCTTCAGACCATCGCGCGCATCGGGCAAAGCCCGGTGCATGATGGTGGACAAAGCATAGGTCAGATAGCGTTCGCCAATCGCGCGGCGCAGTGGTTCGGCTACCTCGCCCCCACCTTCGGGGGCCTCCATGTTGGGGTCGTCGATCGTGTCGTTCATATATGATGTGATACGACGCAAGCGCGCCGCGGTAAAGCAACCGGTACGCATTTTGCTGGGGACAAGTGGCGCTTTTTGCAACAGGGGGAGGCAACCGACGGATTTCCCCCGATCTTTCGACTCGAGACCTCAGATATGGTAAGCTCTCGGTCATTAGACTGCTGCCTATTTCATCTTTTACGATTACCCGGGGGAAGCGCCATGACGCGCCTTATCGTTGTTAGTTTCGCTGCACTTGGCTGGTGTTTTTACGTCATGAGCGGTGGGCCAGACTTTGAACCGCGCGGCCTGCGTGCCGAACAGCCTGTGCGTGTCGCCACCCAATCCAAGCCAGTGCAGATCGCACCCGCGCCTGCCCAAAATCTTGTGACCAATGTCGCCAGCCGCACCCCGGCCGTCCGGGCCAAACCGATCGAGCCTCAACCGGCCGTTGTTGAATTTGTGACTGAAACCGCAAGCGTTGAAGCGCTTAGGGAAATATCGGTTTTTGATGATCAAACTTCCAATTTTACGCTCGCATCGCTTGAAGATGGAGTGAGCGGCCTGCAGCAGATCGAACCGCAAGCGCCGCAACAGATCGCGGAACCAGTCGCTCCCACTGAGCCCGAGAAGGACATTCGCGAGATTTCTGGAACACGGGTCAATCTCCGCGACGGTCCCGGCACGATCTATCCAATTATCGCAAAGGTCGGCATTGGCCAGAAAGTCGAAATCCTTAGCGACTCGGGCACAGGTTGGCTTCGCCTGCGCGTGTTGCCGCAGCAACAGGTCGGATGGATATCGGCATCTCTGGTCGAAAAACCCGTAAACTGACGCACTGCAACGATTGTCCCGCCCGGTATCACGCCCTAGCTAGGGGTAAGGCTTGGTATCGGGGACACTATGCAGAAATCGATTCTAATAACCGGCTGTTCGTCTGGAATCGGGCTGGACGCAGCGCATGGCATGCGCGCTCGCGGTTGGCGCGTCTTTGCATCGTGCCGACAGCAGCGGGACTGTGACAGGCTACGCGCGCAGGGCTTTGAAAGCCCCCGCATCGACTATACCGATACCGACAGCATCGCCGCTGGTCTGGCCGAAGTGCTTGAGGCCACCGGAGGCACGTTGGATGCGCTGTTCAATAATGGCGCACACGGTCTACCCGGCGCAGTCGAAGATCTGCCCACCGACGGGTTGCGCGCGATCTTCGAGGCTAATTTCTTTGGCTGGCACGAACTGACCCGTCAGGTAATCCCGGTGATGCGAGCGCAAGGCCATGGGCGAATCGTGCAGAACTCCTCGGTTCTGGGACTGGTCGCCTTTCCATGGCGCGGAGCTTATGTGGCCACAAAATATGCGATCGAGGGCCTGACCGACACATTGCGGTTGGAACTGGCGGATACCGACATCAAGGTCAGCCTGATCGAACCCGGCCCGATCACCTCGAAAATCCGCGAGAACTCGATCCCTTTCTTTGAACGTTTCATCGACTGGCAGAACTCAGCCCTGCGCGAGCGGTATCAGGCGTCACTGTTGAAAAGACTATACGAATCCTCAGGCACGGATCGGTTCGAACTGCCTGCATCCGCCGTGACCGACAAGCTGGCCCATGCGGTCGAGGCAAAACGACCGCGCCCCCGCTACTATGTCACGACCCCGACTTACATCGCAGGCTACCTGCGCCGCATTCTGCCGACACGTGCGATTGACCGTATCCTCTCGGACGTCTGAGGCGAAATTACCCGTTCGCTTTTCTCCGCCATGGGTCTAGATGGTAAACCAATGCAAAAAACGCGGACGGTGTACCCATGGACCTATTGATGGTCGTATTGTTGCTGGCGATGGCGGCCGTGGTCGTCGTGCTGGTGATCGGCATTTCAAACTTCGGCAAGGCAGGGAAAAGTGCCGCGCTGAAAAGCAACAAGATGATGCAGCTGCGCATCCTGTTTCAATTCATTGCCGTGGTGCTGATCGTGCTCTACGTCTGGCTTCGCGGACAGGGAGGTCAGTAAATGGTTGTACTCAACAAAATCTACACGCGCACCGGCGATGACGGCAAAACAGCCTTGGGCAATGGGGAACGCGTTGCCAAGTATTCGGGGCGAGTTGCTGCCTATGGCACGGTGGATGAGCTGAATTCATTCGTCGGTGTCGCCCGAACCGAAGCTGATGGTGAGGTCGAAGCCGCACTGTCGCGCATCCAGAATGACCTGTTCGATCTGGGTGCTGATTTCTGCCGCCCCGACATGGATAAGGATGCCGAGGCTGAATACACGCCGCTGCGCATCGTACCCTCTCAGATCGACAGGCTTGAGGCTGAGATCGACGCCATGAACGAAGCGCTGGCGCCGCTGCGCAGCTTCATCCTGCCCGGTGGGTCACGCCTGGCGGCCCATCTACATGTGTGCCGCACCGTCTCGCGCAGGGCCGAGCGTCTGGCGGTTGAGCTGACCAATATGGAACCTGTCAACGAGGTGGCGGTAAAATACCTCAATCGCCTAAGCGACTGGTTTTTCGTGGCCGCTCGCTGCGCGAACGAAAACGGCTCGGCGGATGTGCTGTGGGTTCCGGGCGCGAACCGCTGAAGCGTTAGCTTGAGCGCGCCGTAGCGTCAAAAAATATGAAACGCGACGTCCCAAGCCCACGAGATGACGATTTTGCCCTGTTGTCGTGTGGCTTGAGACGTTATTCAGACGTCCGAGAGCATTGGTGGAGTCGCGTCGCGGCTTACCGTTATTTGTGAGGAGCAAGCGCAAAATGAAGGTACTCGTGCCTGTCAAACGCGTGATTGACTATAACGTGAAAGTTCGCGTCAAAGCGGATGGCAGCGGTGTTGATCTCGCCAATGTCAAAATGTCGATGAACCCGTTCGACGAAATCGCCGTCGAAGAGGCGATCCGCCTGAAAGAAGCAGGCAAGGCTGACGAAGTCGTCGCCGTGTCGATCGGCGTAAAGCAGTCGCAGGAAACCCTGCGGACCGCGTTGGCCATGGGCGCCGACCGCGCAATTCTGGTTGTTGCAGCTGATGACGTGCACACCGATATCGAGCCTCTGGCCGTTGCCAAGATTTTGGCCAAAGTGGTCGAGGAAGAGCAGCCCGGTCTGGTTCTGGCAGGCAAGCAGTCGATCGACAACGACATGAACGCCACCGGTCAGATGCTGTCGGCCCTGCTGGGCTGGAGCCAAGGCACCTTCGCCTCTGAGGTGGACATCGACGGCGACAGCGCCAAGATCACCCGCGAGGTTGACGGCGGTCTGCAGACCATCAGCGTCAAGATGCCGACCATCGTGACCGTTGACCTGCGCCTGAACGAGCCGCGCTATGCGTCGCTGCCCAACATCATGAAGGCGAAGAAAAAGCCGCTGGACGAGAAAACTGCTGCCGATTACGGCGTCGACGTCACTCCTCGTCTGGAAATCGTCAAAACCGAAGAGCCGCCGGCACGTGCCGCTGGTATCGTCGTGGGCTCGGTTGACGAGTTGGTTGCGAAACTCAAAGAAGCGGGGGCTGTGTAATGGCTGTTCTTCTTCTCGCCGAAGTCAACAATGGTGAACTGGCGCTGGACGCCACCGCCAAAGCCGTCAACGCCGCGAAGGCGCTGGGTGACGTGACCGTTCTGGCCGCAGGTGGTTCTGCCGCTGCTGCTGGTGAGGCTGCCGCAAAGATCGACGGTGTCTCCAAGGTTCTGGTTGCCGAAGACGCATCGCTGGGTCACCGCCTGGCGGAATCGACCGCAGCCCTGATTGTGGGCCTGGCCGATGGCTATGAGCACATCGTCGCACCGGCCACCACCGACGCCAAGAATGTGATGCCCCGCGTCGCAGCCCTGCTGGACGCGATGGTGATCTCGGATGCATCCGGCGTGATTGACGGTTCGACCTTCGAGCGCCCGATTTACGCAGGCAACGCGATCCAGACCGTGAAATCGAACGACGCCAAGAAAGTCGTCACCTTCCGTACCGCGTCCTTTGATGCTGCAGGCGAAGGCGGTTCGGCTGCGATCGAGACTATCTCGGTCGGCGACAACCCCGGTCTGTCGTCCTGGGTTGAAGACAAGGTTGCCGAAAGCGACCGCCCCGAGCTGACCTCGGCTGGCGTTGTTGTTTCGGGCGGCCGCGGTGTTGGCTCGGAAGAGGATTTCAAACTTATCGAAACTCTGGCAGACAAGCTGGGCGCCGCCGTTGGCGCGTCGCGCGCCGCCGTTGACTCGGGCTACGCTCCGAACGACTGGCAAGTGGGTCAGACCGGTAAGGTTGTTGCCCCTGATCTGTATGTTGCCGTCGGCATCTCGGGCGCGATCCAGCACCTTGCTGGTATGAAGGACTCAAAGGTCATCGTTGCGATCAACAAAGACGAAGAAGCGCCGATCTTCCAGGTCGCTGACTTCGGTTTGGTTGCCGACCTGTTCCAAGCCGTGCCGGAATTGACCGAAAAACTCGGCTGATCTTAAGCCAAGGCTTTTCGACGAAAAATCTGACAGGCCCGCCAAAATGGCGGGCCTTTTTCTTAGCGCAGATCCCGAATTGGGCCTGCCAGTGCGTCGGCTATGGTCCTGTGCGCAGCGGGCCCAATCATGTACTCAGCCATCGGCTGCTGCAAAGTTCCAAACAGCATGTCTTCAAGCTCGTCCGATTGCCCCGAAACGCTGACGGTCTCACGCACGATTGCCGCGCAAAAAGGTCTAACCGCATCCAGCATTCCAAGGGACAATGGCACGCTTGCTTCATCGTCAAAGTCTCTGCCATCCGATTGACCAACAACCTGCAAACACAGAAGAATCACTGGCACGTCCTGTTTTTCCAGCAGAGCCCGCATCTGCTTTAACCAATTGCGCCGTAGCTCATCCGCGACGGCTTCGAAACGTGCGTCCTGATGGCCGCGCAACAGCGCCATCAGGTGATGCACGAAATTCACGTCGGCAAAATCGACATCGGGGTATAGCGAGATCAGATCATCCGTGGCGGCCAGAAATCGATCGTTCCGCCTTGGATGGACGCGATAGAAGCGATTCGATTGTCCAAGTAAGTCCGGCGCTTGCAACACGCACAGTTCGGCCTTGTCCATCAACGACTGAAGGCCGGAGTCGCGACACAACGCATCGACACCGCAGAACAGGCTGCCAAGGTTTAAACACCGCCTGTCAAGCTTGTCTTCCAAAACGGACGCGAACGGAGTTTCGACGAAACGGCCAAACGTCTCTGTCCCACCGATGCAAGCCATGTATGGCGTATCCAATGATCGCTCGGGACCACGAAACCAAAGCCGCGATCCCGAATACTGGCAGACGGCATCCTCGGGAACCCCCGAGCCTGTTTGGTAATAGCTCATTACACTCACCCATTTTTCACCCGGGAGACACTTTGCAGCCGCATATCTTGAGAAATTACTAATGTGCGCATTTGAAGCAAATTCGATGGGTCTCATCCTCTTGCTGCCCGCCCCCATCTGCCGATACTGTCGCCATAACCCGTGGGACAGAGGCACCTGAATATGGATGTAAAATCAGTCGGAGTGATTGGCGCAGGTCAGATGGGCAACGGTATCGCCCATGTGTTGGCCTTGGCGGATTATGATGTTGTTCTGAACGATGTCAGCCAGGATGCGTTAAACGCTGCGATGGCCATTATTGAAGGCAATTTGACCCGCCAGGCATCACGCGGAAAGATAACGGATGAGGCGGTACAGAACGCCTTGAAACGCATCACAACCACGCTGGAATTGCCGCAACTGGGCAAGACCGATCTGGTGATCGAGGCGGCCACCGAACGCGAAGCGATTAAGCAGGCGATTTTTGAGGATCTGCAACCTCATCTTCTGCCGCATACGATTCTGACATCGAATACGTCGTCTATATCGATCACGCGTCTGGCCAGCCGTACGGACCGACCCGAAAGGTTCATGGGTTTTCATTTCATGAACCCGGTTCCCGTTATGCAACTGGTCGAGTTGATTCGCGGCATCGCCACAGATGAAGAGACGTTCAGCGCGTGTAAGGCCGTCGTCGACAAGCTGGGGAAAACTGCAGCCAGCGCCGAGGACTTTCCGGCCTTTATCGTGAACCGTATTCTCATGCCAATGATCAACGAGGCGGTTTACACGCTGTACGAAGGGGTCGGGAACGTGCAGTCGATCGACCAGTCGATGAAACTGGGGGCAAACCATCCTATGGGGCCCTTGGAACTGGCCGACTTTATTGGGCTGGACACGTGTTTGGCCATCATGAACGTGCTGCATGATGGTTTGGCGGACACCAAGTATCGCCCTTGCCCATTGCTTACGAAATATGTTGAGGCAGGGTGGCTTGGTCGCAAAACCCAGCGCGGGTTTTATGACTATCGAGGTGAATTCCCGGTTCCGACCCGTTGAAGGGGGCCAGCCCCCTCGCCCGGACGTTGTCCGGGCTCACCCCCGAGATATTTTTAGCCAGATGAAAAAGCGGATCAGGTTCCGCGTGTCTCGCCCAAGGACAACGTGTGCTTTCGGAGCCACGCCATGAAACCGCGTGGATCGCGTTCCAGAAGTTGCATGTCTTCTTCCGATATCGGTTCACCAATGACTGGGGATTGAGGCTTGTTGCAAGACCGGACGATCTCGTGCAGCAAAAGGCCCTGGCGCATAATGGCTGATAGTTTGTTCGCGATCTGATAGGCACGAGAGTTGCGGCCCGGGAAGAAAATCGGCACCACCTGCGCGCCGGATCTCCGGATCATCTTGGCAGTGAAAACGTTCCACTCGCGTTCAATCGCAGGGCCAAACCAATCATCCGAGGACATAACGACACCTGACGGGAACAGAGCCACTACGCCTCCGTTTTTGAGGTGATCCATCGCCTTACCACGCATTTCCAGCATTTTGGCCTGCGCTTCCGGGTCATGCGGGAAAGGCACTGGAATCATAAACGACGTCGCGGCCTCATCCAGGCCAGTCAGGACCGAGCGTGTCAGAATGCGATAGTCGTTGCGCACCTGACCGATAAGCTCGGCCAGAATCATGCCATCGACCATACCGTGAGGGTGATTTGCCACAACGACCACAGGTCCGGTTTTGGGGATACGGGCAATCTGTTCCTGCGGTGTGGTCAGATTGATTCCCATCACCTCAAGCGCGCCGCCCCAGAAACGCTGGCCCCGGTAGTATTCGTTCTTCTTCTCAAACTTGTTGACCATACGCAAAATGGTCAGCTTACCGGTGCACCATTCGATGGCGCGAATAGCCGTCGAGGTCCATGCGTCATCGAACGAGTTCGCGTAGGTCAGGGTTCTACGGTCGTAGATTTCGCCCTGGTCCTCGGTTCCATCGACAACCGGGCCTGTCTTGGTCTCGTGCGTAGTTTCCGCCAATTCCTGGTCTTCCCGTTATTGGTATCGCGGCTGATGCGCTCAGAACCCCTCCCCGAACTTGTCGTTCACCAGGGTTTCCAACGCGTCAGCCAACGCCTCAGCATCCGGTCCGGACGTCTCGACGTCAATAGTCGTTCCACGCGACGCTGCCAACATCAAAAGACCCATAATACTGTCGCCTGACGCTGAAAGCCCGTCTTTTGACACTTCGGCCTGTGCATCGAACCCTTCGACCACTTCAACCAACTTAGCCGAGGCGCGCGCGTGCAGGCCCTTTTCATTAACTATTTTCAAGCTTCGGGTGGTCATTCTCGGTCGGTCCGCTCTTGGTCAAAGGTCACATTTTGCGCATTGATGTATTTGCGCCCAGCTTCCATCGCCTGCCGCACCGCATCTCCGATAGGCAGGTGGCGGGATTTAGCCAGTTTGATCAACATAGGCAGATTTGCACCGTAAAGGATACGGCGGTCTTGAGGTGCACAAGCGCGCAAGCTGAGATTCGACGGACTGCCGCCGAAAAGATCTGTCACGACAACGACGCCGTCACCCACATCAACGCTGTCAGCGGCAGCACAGATTTCTGCCTGTTTGGCCTCGCGGTCATGGTCCGCTTCGATCGAAATCGCCGCAAGGCCAGGTTGCTTTCCAACGACATGCTGCATGGCCGCAAGATATTCCTGCGCCAACCCACCATGTGCTACGAGTACGATCCCGATCAATCCGGCCTCACATTCAACGATCGACGTTCCATTTCGCGATGCCTAATTGCCACCTGCTGCCCCCCTTCCGCAAGAGCCTTTGCAACCGCTTCCGCTGTGGCGACCGATCTGTGCTGACCGCCCGTACACCCGAATGCAACGGACAGATGCGCTTTTCCTTCGGCACGATAGGCCGGAAGCAGGATTAAAAGCAGATCGACCACGCGTTCAAAAAACGGCGCATAATTTCCGTCTGATTGAACGTAGCGCGCCACGTCCGGGTTTCGACCGTCTTCGCCCCGCAGGTCTGGCTGCCAGTATGGGTTAGCGAGGAAACGGCAATCAAATACCATGTCCAGACCACGGGGTAACCCGCGTTTATACGAAAACGACTCGACCGACACAGCTAGATGTCGGCCTCCCTGTGGCGCGAACCAACGTTCGACCTCTTGCCGCAGCTGGTGCACGTTGAGCGGGCTGGTATCAATTAGCGTGTCAGCAATCTCTCGGATCGGCGCCAGCAACTCTTTTTCCTGCATCACCCCGGTTTCAGGGCTGGCATTCGCCGCGACTGGATGTCGCCGTCGCGTTTCAGAGAACCGACGCAGCAAGACCTCATCGCTGCAATCGAGATACAAGGTGGCCAGGTCGACATCAGCCATACGGCGCAGTTTCGCGGCCAGTTCGATAAAACCAATTGTCGAGAAATCCCGATTTCTTGCATCCAGCCCCAAAGCCATGGGCCGCTCGCGCGCCGGTCCTTCCAGCAAACGAAGCAATAGGCCCATCGGTAAATTGTCTATGGCTTCAAAACCCAGATCTTCGAGCACCCGAATAGCGGTGGATCTCCCCGCACCAGAAGGTCCGGTCACCAGAACTATCCGTTGTTGTGTCATGCGTTCGGCCATTCTGGACCCACTCGCCCCATTTTCAAAAGCTGCATAAGAGCTGCCGACAAATTGGGGGCAGCCGCTGCCCGTAGCAAGGGAACAGTTTGCCTCAGGGCGAGAACAGTTGCGTGTTCGGGCAGGCGCGCGTGCTCGGGCGCATCTAGATCAACAACATAACGAAGTGGGACAGGCCCGACCGGAACAGCTTGCAGAAGGCCGATACCACGGGCCTCGATTATGCCGCTAATATTGGGGGCGGCATCCGCTAATACCGCTCCGCTCTTCATGCGTAAACTGACGCGGTCGTCTGCAACCAACCCGGCGCCCGCCGCCATCATCTGCAACCCAAGCGCGGATTTCCCTGAACCGGACGCGCCAATGATCAAGATACCGCGCCCGTCGACCGCAACGCAGGTGGCGTGAACAACTGCAGAATCCAGATTTTCAGCGGCCGACAGCGAGGTGTCCGGCATGGCCTATACGGGTAACCCGACGACAAACCGGGCGCCCAGCGGATCCGAGGTGATGTCCGCTTCGGTCGGTCGAATGTTTTCAGCCCAGATAACGCCGCCATGTGCTTCGACAATCTGCTTGGAAATCGCCAAACCAAGGCCCGAGTTGTTCCCGAAATGCTCGGCCGGGCGCTGGGAATAGAAGCGCTTGAACACCTTCGTCAGTGCCTGTTCCGGGATGCCGGGACCAGTGTCTTCAACTACAATCAAGACCCGATTCTCGCGCTGGCGGACCCAGACACGTATCGCATCGCTGTCCTCGCAGAAGGAAATCGCATTGGTGATTAAGTTGACAAAGACCTGTGCAAGGCGTGCTTCGAGGCCGTGGATCACGATTGGTTGAATCGGCAAATCCGTGATGTAATCTATGCCTTTTTCGCGCGCGTCCTCGCCCAAATACTGGCCGATGTTGCCCAGTAGCTTGAGCAAATCGAACGGCTGCTCTTCTTCCTTGACCAGTTCGGCATCAAGACGCGATGCATTTGAGATATCGCTGACCAGACGATCCAACCGCCGCACATCATGCTCAATCACACCCAGCAGTTTGTCTCGCTGGTCTTCGCGTTTGACCATACGCAGGGTGCCAACTGCGGATTGCAGGCTGGCCAAAGGATTCTTGATCTCGTGCGACACATCGGCCGCGAACTGTTCATTTGCGTCGATGCGGTTGTAAAGCGCCGTCACCATGCCTCGCAATGCCCGGCTAAGACGCCCTATTTCATCCGGTCGCGCGCTGAGGTCGGGGATACGGATACGGCCAGGGTTCATACCTGTGCCACGGTCTCTGCCCGACTCTGCAGCAGAGGCCAAATCCGCTAATGGGTTTGCAATGGTCGAGGCCAAAACAAGGCTTAACCCGATGGAGACAAGCAAGGCGACCACAAACATCTGTAGAATACGCTCTTGCTCACGTCGCGCCAGAGCGTCAATTTCGCCTGCGGGGCCCGTTATCGCAACAGCTCCAACGGGGACTCCGTCCTGCAGGATCGGCGTAGCCGCAACGACAACCGTCTCGCGTTGTTCGTCCTTTACCGCCTGAACCTGTGTTGCGCCATCAAGCGCTGAGGGGACAATAGCCTGAACCCGCTGCGCCAAAGTCGGTGCCGTGCTGGGATCGTAATTCGTGAAAATGCGGGTCAGGCCGTTCCACACCGCATTCAATGCGTCGCTGATCAGCGTGCTGCCTGTCTGAACCTCGGCATCAGTTCGCAGCAGCACGGCCATTGTGGACGATGAAGCCGCGCCACGCGTCCAACCGATAAGGGTGCCGGACATGTCATACACGAAAACTTCGCCACCCGGCGGCAGGCTCAGACCGGCCAACGTGTCTTCAACGTCCAATTGACTGGCATTTTGCGACGGTTGATCGCCGGTTTGACGCAACCGTGTTTCAAAGACGTTGCTGACCAGTTGCGCGTTTCCGACGATATTTCGCGCAGTCTGCTGAACTTGTTCCTCACGAGAATCGTCCAAGTACAACAGTCCGGTTACCAGAATAACCAAGGCCACCAAGTTGATAGTAACGATTTTGCGCGCCAACGGGGACTCACGCAAGGCGAACAGATTTCGGCGACGCCGCGATGCGCGCAGCTCACCTGATTCTCCGTCCTGTGGAATGACCCAATCATCCCCCAGAACGACATCGCCATCCTTGAATTCGCTGGCTTGTTCCGTATCGCGCACGAGACCCAACTACCCTTTCAGATTGGCGTTCTTATTCTTCGTTGTACCGGTAACCAATGCCGTAGAGCGTTTCGATGGCCGAAAACTCTGAATCAGCGGCGCGCATTTTCTTGCGCAGACGCTTGATGTGGCTGTCAATGGTCCGATCGTCCACATAGACCTGATCGTCATAGGCCACGTCCATCAGTTGATCGCGGCTTTTTACAAAGCCTGGTCGCTGTGCCAACGCCTGCAGCAACAGGAACTCGGTCACTGTCAGGGACACGTCTTCTCCCTTCCAGCTGACCGCATGGCGCAGAGGATCCATCCGCAGTTCTCCGCGTTCCATAACCTTAGCGTCGCCAGTATTGGCGACAGTCGCGTCACCTGAAGTGGCTTCCTGTCGGCGCAGCAATGCCCGGATACGCTCGACCAGCAAACGCTGCGAGAAAGGCTTCTTCACATAATCATCCGCGCCCATGCGAAGGCCTAGAACCTCGTCAATCTCGTCATCTTTCGAGGTCAGGAAAATCACTGGCATCTGGGTCTTCTGCCGCAGGCGCTGCAACAGATCCATGCCGTCCATACGCGGCATCTTGATATCCAGCACAGCCATGTCAGGCAGTTTCTTGTTGAAGGCGTCTAGCGCGGCCTGCCCGTCATTATATGTTTCAACCTCAAAACCTTCGGCTTCGAGAGTCATGGATACGGACGTCAGAATGTTTCTGTCGTCATCCACCAATGCAATCTTTGACATCGGGTTAACCCCTATTCCTGCTCACTCATGCAATTTATCGCTTATTAGTATGGCATTTCTGGCGTTTTTAAGGCCGCGAATCAATCCGTAACTGCGAATCGTGCGATTGTTGTCACATAGATGCAGCAAAAAAGCCGTTAATGTTGCCGGAAAGGCGCTTTGATTTCCGACAGGAAATTTGTGATGGCGCTAAACTTGGGCTTGGTTGCGCTAACTGCGTCAAACCCTCCTGTTCATGTCCCGAATGACCGTGGTAAGACGCGGCCATCCGCCGGTTTTTCCCGGCTAATTGCCCAATGGCGCATCCGGCCCAACCGCCAACGCGCCGCCACACGGAGAAGACACACATGACATCTGGACGGGTTAACCCGCAATTCCGCCTCGAGGATCAGGGCATCGAGGGTCTGGGAAATGTCTATTACAACTTCATGGAACCGGCGCTGATCGAAGAGGCGCTGAAGCGCGGCGAAGGCACTCTGGGCAATGGCGGAGCCTTTTTGGTGACCACCGGCAAGTTCACCGGCCGCTCGCCCAAGGACAAACACGTCGTGCGCACGGACAGCGTTGCAGACCATATCTGGTGGGAAAACAACGCCGAGATGAGCCCCGAAGGCTTTGACGCGCTGTATCAGGACATGCTGGTCCACATGAAAGGCCGCGACTATTTCGTGCAGGATCTGGTTGGCGGAGCCGACCCGGCCTATTCGATCAACGTGCGCATGGTCACCGAACTGGCCTGGCACAACCTGTTCATCCGCCACCTTCTGCGCCGTCCCGAGCGCGAGGATCTGAACGAGTTCATCGCCGATTTCACCGTCATCAACTGCCCCAGCTTTCAGGCCGACCCGGCCAAGCACGGCTGCCGGTCCGAGACCGTGATCGCGATGAATTTCGACCGCAAGATGATCCTGATCGGCGGCACAGAATATGCGGGCGAGAACAAGAAATCCGTCTTTACCCTGCTGAACTACATGCTGCCGGAAAAAGGCGTGATGCCGATGCACTGCTCGGCCAACCATGCGGTTGGCAACCCGGTCGACACCGCCGTCTTCTTTGGCCTGTCCGGCACTGGCAAGACAACCCTGTCCGCTGACCCGGCCCGCACTTTGATCGGCGATGATGAGCATGGCTGGTCCGATCGCGGCACCTTTAACTTCGAGGGTGGCTGTTATGCCAAGACGATCAACCTGAACGCCGAGGCCGAGCCGGAAATCTACGCGACCACCACCAAATTTGGCACGGTGATCGAAAACATGGTGTTCGATCCCGAAACCAAGGAACTGGATTTCGAGGACGACTCCCTGACCGCAAACATGCGCTGCGCCTATCCGTTGGAGTATATCTCGAACGCGTCCAGCAGCGCACTGGGTGGCCACCCTAAGAACATCATCATGCTGACCTGTGATGCGTTCGGCGTGCTCCCTCCGATCGCGCGGCTTACTCCGGCGCAGGCGATGTACCACTTCCTGTCGGGCTTCACCTCCAAGGTTGCCGGGACCGAGCGCGGTATTACCGAGCCTCAGCCCACTTTCTCGACCTGCTTCGGCGCGCCGTTCATGCCGCGCCGCCCGGAAGAATACGGCAACCTGTTGCGCGACAAGATCGCCCAGCACGGCGCGACCTGCTGGCTGGTCAACACTGGCTGGACCGGTGGCGCCTATGGTGTGGGCAGCCGGATGCCGATCCGCGCGACCCGTGCACTGCTGACAGCTGCGCTAGACGGATCGCTGCGGGATGCCGAGTTCCGCAAAGATGCCAATTTCGGCTTTGACGTACCGGTTTCGGTGCCCGGCGTGGCCGAAGTCCTTTTGGACCCGCGCCGCACCTGGGACGATCAGGCGGCCTTCGACAAGCAGGCTGAAAAACTGGTGCAAATGTTCGCCGAGAACTTTGAACAGTACCTTCCGTTCATCGACGAAGACATCAAAGCCGTAGCAATCGGTTAATCGAAAAAAGGGGGCGAAATCGCCCCCTTTTCTTTAAAGAGTCTCACTACATCGTGATCGCGCATAAGTTGCATATTGCAAAATGTGAATGCAATTGCGTTGCTCGAAGTGTCGATCTGAGGTATCTCGGCATGTCAGAAATATGACAAAACCCGACGCTCTCGCGCCGGGTGAGAAGTGAAAAGACCTATGGGATGCTCAAGCGCACACTCACAAACGCGGTTTGAGCAGCCTAATCAGATAGCTAGTGTATTCTAAAGGGGATGAGTGTCAATATGAGATTTGCCGGGTAACTCGTAAAACGGCATACCTCAGTTCGTCACCGTAAAGGGGCGGAAGACACGGAATAAGGCAGGTAACGATATGACAGAAATCTCGAAACTCACCGAACTGCGTAAATTGATGCAAAGCATGGAGCGGACGCTGGGCCTGGAACAACTTTCTCCGGTTGAGCGCGATATCTATTACGCGGCTGAGGAATTGTCGAAAAACGATCAGGAAGTTCGCACCTTTGGTTTGATTGAACATACACTGGTTCAAAGCGTATCGCGCCCAACATTTTTCCGTGCACTCAAGTCTCTGGTGCAAAAGGGATACCTTTCGCAAAGCGGCAGCGCAAACCGGGGGCGGTACGTCGTTCATGCTCCCAGGTGACGCGCCCAACAGCCACGACAATGGCTGATTGTCGTGCGCAAATGGGCTTCTGAAACGTTTTTTGCCTCGTTGGCATATGTTGTGGCATCGTACCTTACATTCGAGGTTCTGATGCCCCTGCAGAACATGTTTTTCCCAGAATATCCAAGCCGGGCCAGCCTACTGTTCCTGCCCCATGGGGTTCGGGTATTGTCTGCATGGCTATTGGGATGGCGGGCCATTTTTGCTCTACTTCCCGGCGTTTTCATCGTCTTTGCGGCCCTGGGGGGCAGCGACGTTTTCCTGCCCAGTCGACTTTCCGCTATTGCAATCGCCGTTCTGACAGTACCGGCAGTCTTCTATTTGCTCAAATGGGCCGGATGGGATCTGTTTCCAAGGGCTGATTGCAAACCGTGCTGGGTCTGTGTCATGGGTGTAGGTGTGATCACCTCATTCCTTGTGGCAGGTCTGACAAATATGGCTTTTGGCAGCGCACGCGTCGAATACATTGCCTATTTGATCGGCGACATTTCAGGGCTGTTCTTCCTGATGCTGGGTTTGTATTTCGCCTTCCGCTTTGCTGATAGCCGCAGTTAACCCATCACCGCTTTACGCAGAAGGTTCAATCCTGCGATCAATAGCACCATCAAAGTCAGTTTCCGAAACCGCGCCTGGTCGATGCGCGCCTGCAGGCGAAGGCCGACCCACATCCCAAGCAGTGCGGGCAGGATCAGAATTGCCGAGAACGGTGCTGTCTCGGCCCGCAAAATACCCGAGCCCAGATGCGCAATAACCAATGCGCCTGCCCCAAGCCCGTAGATTACGCCCTGTACGCGCATTTGCACATCCTTGGGCGTATTCAACGCTGTCAGATAAGCGACCGTCGGAGGCCCCCAGATCCCCGACATACCCCCTACGAAACCGGCTACGGCTCCAATCGCAGCCTCAATTCGGGTCGAGGTCTTTTCGAGAGTCAATTTCCACCCGGCGATCTGAATCACAGCAAAGACCGAGACCGGAATGCCGATCATCAATAGAAACACCGTTTCGGGCACGAAGCGGACCAGTTGTGCCCCAGCTAACAAAAACACGAGGCCAACCAACAGAAAAACGCGAAACTGCCGTATGGCATCGATCGCGGACGGAACTCCTTCGCGCAATGCCTGCACGCCATTTGTGACCAACGTAGGCAGGATCAATCCCGCCAGCGCCAGTTGCGGCGACAGGAAAACACTAAGTCCAGACACAAGCACCATGGGCATGGCAAAACCAACCATCCCTTTGACCCAACCCGCGGCAAAAGCGACGACAAGCGCAAACAGAATATCCGACGGTGAAACAACGGAGAACAGGGTCATGCGCCTGTGATATCACTCCTGAAAAATTCTGCATCGCAAAACTGCGTAAGAAATTTTTGAACTATTTCGCAACGTAATTCGTATTTTTGTTGCGCTGCACGTGCAGCATGGTATGACCAGTCGACCCAGAAAAGGACTTGATTCATGGCCCATGACGGACAGGATATGACCCAGATGACAGCATCCGCGATTTTGCCCGACCTTCTGACACTGACACGCGCAGCAGTACCGGCAGTCGAAGCTGTGTTCGACCGCGCGCGTGAATCAGTGCGCGAGATGGTGACTGTCGAGGGTCGCGTGTCCGGTGCGTTGATCGAAGCCAACCAAACGGCCGCTCATGGCCTCGCGTGGCTGGCCACCTACAGTCAGTCGCTGCAACAGATGCAGCGTTGGGCCGAGACCTTGGACCGTGATGGCAAGTTTGGTGAAATCGAACAGCTGCTGCATCAAATCGCGTTCGGCGAATACCTGTGGCAGGTCTATGGCGGCATCCAAATGAATCAGGGTGAAATCGTTCGCCTGCAGGATCTTGGCCTCAGCCAAGATGATATGCGCGCGTTGATGATCCCCGAGGTGATGACCCTGACCCAAGGCGGCAATACGCAAGCCGCCCGCAGTCGCCTTGTAGAATTGATGGAAGATCAGGCCGGTGCCACAATGTTTGGCGCATCCGGTCTGGACGAAGAACTGGAAATGATCCGCGACCAGTTCCGCCGCTATGCGGTCGAAAAGGTCGAACCGCACGCCCATGAGTGGCACCTGAAAGATGAGCTGATCCCGATGGAAATCATCGAGGAGCTGGCTGAGATGGGCGTCTTTGGCCTGACCATTCCCGAAGAATTCGGCGGGTTCGGCCTGTCCAAGGCCTCGATGTGCGTGGTGTCCGAGGAACTGTCGCGCGGCTATATTGGCGTGGGTTCGTTGGGCACCCGGTCCGAGATCGCGGCCGAGCTGATCATCGCCGGCGGCACGGATGAGCAAAAAGCCAACTGGCTGCCAAAACTCGCCAGCGCTGAGATTCTGCCCACTGCCGTTTTCACCGAACCCAACACCGGGTCCGACCTTGGCAGCCTGCGCACCCGCGCGGTCAAGAATGCCGACGGCGATTATGAGATCACCGGCAACAAGACCTGGATCACACACGCGGCCCGCACCCATGTGATGACCCTGCTGGCCCGCACCAACCCCGACAGCTCTGACCACCGCGGGTTGTCGATGTTCCTGGCCGAGAAAACTCCCGGCACGGACGAGGCCCCCTTCCCCACCCCCGGCATGACCGGCGGCGAGATCGAGGTTCTGGGCTATCGCGGCATGAAGGAATACGAGCTGGGCTTTGACGGCTTTAAGGTCAAAGGTGAGAACCTGCTGGGCGGCGAAGAAGGCAAGGGCTTTAAACAGCTAATGGAGACCTTCGAATCTGCCCGCATTCAGACCGCTGCCCGCGCCATCGGCGTGGCGCAAAGCGCGCTGGATATCGCCATGCAATACGCGCAGGATCGCAAGCAGTTCGGCAAGTCGCTGATCAACTTCCCCCGCGTCTCGGGCAAGCTGGCGATGATGGCGGTCGAGATTATGATTGCGCGCCAGCTGACCTATTTCAGCGCGTGGGAAAAGGACAACGGACATCGCTGCGATCTTGAGGCCGGCATGGCTAAGCTGCTGGGCGCACGGGTTGCGTGGGCTGCTGCGGATAATGGCCTGCAGATTCACGGCGGCAACGGGTTTGCGCTGGAATACAAGATCAGCCGCGTTCTGTGTGATGCGCGCATCCTGAACATTTTCGAAGGGGCTGCCGAAATTCAGGCACAGGTCATCGCTCGGCGTTTGCTGGGTTGATCTGAAAGGTAGCCCTGTTTCCCCAACTTGACCCGGCGCGCGCGCCGGGTCTTTTTTTGCTAATGACATAGGCCCAGTTTCGCCAACGCCCGGAATTTCTCACTACCACGATGCCTTGAATACAGTTACATCAACCGGGACAGTGAACAGGAAATTACACGACATGATGCGATCTATTCTGGCCTGCCTCGCCGTAATAGTGGCTATGGCGCTAGGAGGCTGCGCCAAGCAATACCCAGCCGCTGGCCAGAACGACATAGACGAACTGGCGCTGGCTATCCGCGACCTCGGGCCCAACGTCGACCCTGTTGAAGCGCAGCAAGCCGCTGAAATAGCGTACACCTACTCAAGCCGTTTGGCGCAAGAATGGAACGTGACCGACCCAGCCATCATTCACAACGCCAAGGTCATCAATGGCCTGCGCGAGAAGGGCCTGTGCAACGATTGGGCCGAAGCCATGACTGCCCGGCTTCGGCAAGAGAATTTCGAGACTTTGGATCTGCATTGGGCGACTTCGCCCCCCACGGCATTTCGCATTATCCACCATTCTGCGCTGATCAGCGCCAAGGGGGATTCGATGTATGATGGGCTGATCCTTGATCCATGGCGCAACAGCGGCGCACTGACCTGGGCCCCGACACGCGCGGATACACGATACAACTGGCGCCCTCGCAGCGAAGTACGGGCCGAGTTGGTGAGCGGTCAGAACCCCTATTAACCCTGTTCGGATTTAGGGTGATTTGGATTAACGTGATCAAATGATACGACTAACCCTGATCCTGCCCTTCATGACTCTGTTTCAATGCGACAGGGATGAAACCGTCGCCGCCTATGGTGCGGCGGATAGAACATGGGCGCTGCAAGAGATCGACGGTCAGCCATATGAAGCCAGCGCTTTGCTGCGTTTTACGGAAGACGGGAAGATTGCGGGCAACGCCCCGTGCAACAGCTACAGCGGCACCCTAAGCGCCCCATATCCCTGGTTTGAAGTGACTGGATTGACCGCCACCCGCGCAGCCTGCGCGGGGTTGGAAGCCGAAGGATACTATTTCGCCGCTCTGATCGCCATGACACAGTCTGAAGTGGCCGGAGACGTTTTGATCCTGCGGAACGAGGACGGCCACGAAATGGTGTTCAAAGCCGCCGAGTAAACTGCTCGACAAACCGCGCCCGCGCTTCGGGCAGCGGGCGATGACCGAGGGACGGCGCGACCCGGTGCTCTAGAAAATACCCGGTGGTGCGCAGTGCCTCGGCAATCTCTGGATCCGGCGCGGCACCCTCGCCGCGCAGACATGGGGGCAATGGCAACAGCTTAGCCGCCCATTCCCCCGCCCCTTTCTCACTAACCGCGCGGCCCGATTTCGGAGAGACATAGATCAGATCTTCAACCGCCCCGGTAACGGCACAAGCGGTCAGATCAAGACCAAAGCCCAACTCTTCAAGCATGGCCGATTCCCATCGCAAGTAGGCCAGCGGCCATACATCATCCTGTCCCAGCAGGTCCATCAACTGTTCGGTTTGTTTGTAGATGACCGGGTGGGGTTCCCGTTCGGGCAGGCAGAAGGCCAAAAGTGCCACGACCGCGTTTAAGCCCGCCAGTGCCAGCCGCCCCGAAAACGCCGCCGCTGCACGAGACCGCAGGGGTTCGACCTGAAACGTGCCTATATGCTCTTCGAGCCGCGCGCGCCAAAGCACGTCCAGCTGTGCGCCCGGCTGCAGGATCGGCGCAGTCTTCCGACTGGTCCCACCGCGCACGACACCGGCATGGCGACCATGGCCTTCGGTGAAGACCTCAATGATCGCCGATGTTTCACCATGTCGGCGTGTCGTCAGAAGTATGCCATGATCGCGCCAGTCCAATAATCTGCCTTATATTGCGCCCCCTTGACGCCGCAACAGAACGCAGGTGGCAAAATTAAGCAAGCGGGATCAGGTCCAGTCAGAACCGCAGTCGGACTGCGAGTCCAACCAAAGGTGCTGTATCATATTCCTGGCGACTGAGCTCATTGCCATTGCGATCGTCCAGCGTCAGACGCCCGTCCAGTTCAGCGCCAGCGAAAACATTCAGAGACACGCCGGGATTCGGGGTATAGCCGAAGGCCAGAACAATGGGGATGCTTTTGTCTTCACCAACCCCGTCAGGTGCCAGTCCATCCCCATCCAACCGGAACCGTATCCGTTCAGACCGAGCCGAGAGCGACAGGTTCATTTCATCGCTTAGCGCATAGCTGAGGGTTAGCCCCGGACCTTGCGTCGCCCCAATGCCCGAACCAGTGTTCAGGTTCCAACGGTCATTGATGTCCCAATCGACCAACAACGCCGGGAAAAGCTCGGTCCCGTCATCCTCCAGCTGGGAAAACGCACCAAACGCAGGGCCAATCGTCAAACGCTCATTCAACTTCCATGCGATACCTGCGAACACGCCATAGGTCCGCCCGTCCGAGGCCGAAGCCCCGCTCTGGTAATCCCAGCGCACTTGCGGGGACACGAAAACAGTTGCGGTATTGCCTGCGCGAAATCGCACTGGCACGGAAAACCGAATGTCGCGAATGTCTTCCCAAGGTTGGTTTTCGGCTTCACTGAAATTGTAGTCGAACCTACCAAAACTGGCCGACAGCCCAACCGAGGTTCCTGCGTCCAAATTGTACAGCGCCGTCGCGCGCAAAAAAGAGCGATTGGCCGAAAACTCTCCTCCATCATCCAAGCTAGCATCGCCCTGAAAAGCTGCCAGCCCCTCAAGTTGATAGACCCATCCCGCCCTTGGTTGTGCCGAAGACACGGTCGCGGATATGCTCAAAAACAACGCGGTCCCGCACAACGTTGACAGGAAAGTTTTCATCCGCTCCAACCTTTTGAAAACAGGGTACAGTCTCAAATAGCAGTTCTGCATCTCCTGCAGAACGCACAATGAAAATAGAATGTTTGACTGTCTTCGCCAGACCACAAGAGAATTATTCGAGCCCCTCTTCCCCCAGCAGATGACGTCCTTGCCGATCCTCGACCTCGATCACCCAAAGGTCAGGATCAAAACTGCGCTGTCGCGCAATGGCGACGTCTACGTCGGCTTCTTGTCCCGCTGACAGTTCGACCCATGTGCGCTCGCCGCTCATTAGGTCAAAACTACGTTGAAAAGCGATCGCCTGACCGTCAAGCGTGTTGAGCTTGACCAGCACAGCGCCGGCCGTGTTGTCACCGTGAGCGACGACAAACGCAGGAATTTCTTGAAACCGCAGCCGAGCCAGATAGGCGTGAACCCAAAATTCAGCTGTCAGACGGGTCATGGCGCGCTCCTTTGAAACCACGCCAATAAACTCGGACGAAAACTCTTAGTAACGCTCATGCGTTGCCGTCTTTGAAATCCAGACCCATTTCCGAATAGCGCTCGGATTCCTCCAACCAGTTCGGGCGGACCTTGACCTGCAGGAACAGGTGGATCTTGCGATCCAGGAACTCTTCCAATTCAGCGCGCGCAGCCTGACTGACCGCCTTGATCGTCTCGCCACGTTTGCCCAGAACGATACCCTTGTGACCGTCACGCATAACATAGATAACTTGATCGATTTTGGCCGATCCGTCCTTGCGCTCTTCCCAGTTCTCGGTCTCGACGGTCAGCTGATAGGGCAGTTCCTGATGCAGGCGCAAGGTAAGTTTCTCGCGCGTCATTTCGGCGGCGATCATGCGCAGGGGCAGATCAGCAATCTGATCCTCTGGGTAGAGCCAAGGCCCTTCGGGCAGCTCGCCCGCCAGCCATTTGCGCAAGTCTTCAACCCCGTGGCCTTTTTCGGCTGAGATCATGAAGGTTTCAGCAAACGGATAGCGTGCGTTCAAGTCGCTGGTTAGGGCCAGCAGTTTCTCGGATGGAACTTTGTCGATCTTGTTGATGGCCAGGGCGACGGTGCGGCCCTGCCCGATCTCGTCCAAACCTTCCAGAATGCGTTCAACCCCTTCAGTGATACCGCGATGCGCTTCGACCATTAAGACCACAACATCTGCATCAGCCGCGCCCCCCCAGGCGGCAGCAACCATGGCGCGGTCCAGCCTGCGGCGCGGCTTGAAAAGACCCGGCGTGTCAACAAAGACCAACTGGGCCTCGCCCTCCATCGCGACGCCGCGAATGCGCGCACGCGTGGTCTGCACCTTATGCGTCACGATCGAGACTTTGGCCCCAACCATGCGGTTCAGAAGGGTGGATTTGCCCGCGTTGGGCTCTCCGATCAGGGCGATAAATCCGGCGCGTGTGGTCATGTGTGCTGCGATCCTGTTTGCAAGTGCGCACCCCTATAGCAGAAAGACTTCGCGGGCCAGAGGGTTTTGTCTCATAGCGGGTTTGCACTTCTCTTGGAGAGAAAGCACCGTCAGAGCAGCTGTGGGTAACAAAGTGGGCTCATCTGGATTGGTTGTCGACGTTGGCAGACCTGATCTGGCTAGAGTTTCCGATGTTCGGCAGGGGAGGCGTCTCGGCCTTTAGGAATGAGGCGTTTCATCACTGGACAATCGGCTGTCAGGTCGACGGGTATCAAGTCGTTTCAATTTCGAATTGTTTGCGCCAATCCGATCCAGAGGGAGCCAGCCTCCTCGCCAAAGGGATATGCTATTTCGTTAACTGGTCGAGCAGCGATTTGGCTGCGGCCTGTTCCGCCTGGCGTTTTGAGCCGGCAGTGGCTTGCGCCTCTGTACCGTCCTGCAAACGTGCGGCGATCGTGAATACCGGGGCGTGATCGGGTCCACTGCGCTTGACCTCGACATAAGATGGAGGTTTCTGACCGCGTGCCTGCGCCCATTCCTGAAGAGACGTTTTGGCATCGCGCGCATCTGCTTCGACCGAATGGATGCGATCGCCCCACAAAGCAATGATCACGTCCCGCGCCGCTTCGAACCCGGCATCGCGGTAGATTGCGGCGATGACCGCCTCCATCGCGTCTCCCAACAGTGCCTGTTTTCGACGGCCACCCGACAACATCTCAGATCGGCCCAGTTTCAGAACCGCTCCGAGGTCGATCTGTCGCGCGACATCGGCGCAGGCTTCTTTTCGGACCAACGCATTGAATCGCGGAGCGAGTTGGCCCTCAGTTGCCTTTTTGTCGGCCTCCAGCAAGGCCGTAGCCATAACCAACCCCAATACACGGTCGCCCAAAAACTCTAACCGCTGATTATCCGGTCGAGTTGAGGATGAGACTGAGCCATGAGTCAGCGCGCGAACAAGCAGCTCAGGGTTGGAAAACGTGTAGCCCAACCGATGCTGAAAAGACTTTATCTCGGCCGAAAGCTTCACTTGACCGCCTTGAAGAACCGGTCACTCCGCCACGTCCAGAAGAACAGCATCGACCGGCCAGCGGAAGAGAACATGATCCGATCTGCGCGACCAATCAGGTTTTCGTAAGGCACATAGCCCACGCCACCCGCAGATTGCGGCAGACGGCTGTCGCTGGAATTGTCACGGTTGTCGCCCATGAAGAAATAGTGACCTTCGGGAACTGTGTAGATCCCGGTGTTGTCGGATCCCTGGTTGCCGATATTGAGTACGTCGTAAGAGACGCCGTTTGGCAACGTTTCGATCGTCCGGGACTTTTCGCAAATCGCCCCAATCCCGACCGGGCCGTTTTCACAGCGCGGACGAAGACCTTGCGGCCCCTGTGGCAAAGCGGTTTCGGTGAAAACACCATCCGGTTGCTGTGGAACAGGCGTACCGTTCAGGATGATCTGGCCTTCGCGGATCTGGACACGGTCACCGGGCAACCCAATCAGGCGTTTGATGAAATCACGCCCTGTAACAGGGTGACGGAAGACGATGACATCCCCGCGTTCAGGATCGCCGGCCCAAAGGCGCGAGTTATCGTCACCCGACATCCAACCGCAAACATCCTCGGCATCGATATTCAAGCCAACGCTGGGAATTATCAGACTGGGGCACGAGGCATAGGAATAACCATAGGCCATCTTGTTGACGAACAGGAAATCCCCGATCAGCAGGGTCTGTTTCATCGAGCCCGACGGAATCCAGAAGGGTTGAAAAAACAGTGTCCGGAAAACGCCTGCGATCAGCAATGCGTAGACGATGGTTTTGATCGTCTCCCACACGGGATTTCCGGTTTTGACGTCCTCGGCCATACTGCTCTCCGGTCCTTGGTTTGTTGGGGTGCTACATGCGGGGCGCGGCCGGGTTAGTCAAGGCTGGCGCTACGTTCGTGAAGAGGGCGCGCCTCGATCACCACAAAGGCCTGCGCCCAGGGGTGATCGTCAGTGAGGGTGACGTGAATGATCGCCTCGTGCCCGGCCGGGGTCATTTTCTTAAGACGCTCGGCGGCCCAGCCTGTCACGTGCATAACAGGCTGACCCGTTTTCAGGTTGGTGACTGACATGTCCTTCCACGCGATACCCATGCGCAGACCGGTGCCCAGCGCCTTGGAGCACGCCTCTTTCGCGGCCCAGCGTTTGGCATAGGTGCCCGCTGTGTCGGCGCGGTGTTCCGCCTTGCGCTGTTCTGTTTCAGTAAAGACACGGTTGCGGAACCGATCACCGAACCGGTTGAGAGTGCCCTGAATGCGCTCGATATTTGCGAGGTCTGTGCCGATGCCGAGGATCATGATAGCCGCTCTTTGGTTTTGTGTCTGGCCATCGCTCGAAGTTCAGTTTTTACGGCTAACCAAAAAATCACACTATTGGAAAACACCGCGAAGATAAGCTGCCAGGTCAAAAGCTCCGCAATATGACCGGTTCGATGCCAAAACTCCCATAAGTGCCAATTCACTGGCCCGATACCGGAAGCCGCCAGAAGAAAATAGGCGACGTAGTTCACAACAAAAAACAATAGGCTCGATACGCAGGCGAAGGCCAAGAGCTCCGGCAGTTTAGGCATAAACTCTAACGCGCGCGCGGTTAACCGGCCAGTGACTGCGGCTGCAAGGATACAGGACAAATAGGGGATCCCGATGTTTGCGAAATTCAACCCTGTAAAATGGAACACCGCAACAACCGAGATCGGCAGCAGATACCTGACTGCAACCAACCATATCGTGTATTGCCAAAAGTCTATGCTCTTCACGCGTTACCCCGCCAGACTGGGCTGAGGGGCGCTCCGCGCCTCATCCATCAGCCTTCGCATCTCGGCAATCGCCGGGGTCAGGCCGCGAAAGATAGCCTCTCCGATCAAGAAGTGGCCGATGTTCAACTCGCGCACCTCGGGGAAAGCCGCAACAGGTTGAACGGTGTCATAGGTCAGGCCATGGCCGGCGTGAACCTCCAGCCCGAGCGAATGAGCAAAAGCGGACATCTCGCGCAGGCTGTCAAGCTCTTGGTTGGCTACGTCTGTGTGGCCCTCGGAGGCAGCGTCGCAATAAGCACCGGTATGCAGCTCGATCACCTCGGCACCGATACGATGCGCGGCTTCGATCTGGCGCTGGTCGGCGGCGATGAAGATGGAGACGCGGCAGCCCACGTCGCGCAGGGGGGCGATGAAATGGGCCAGCTTGTTTTCCTCGCGCGCGACTTCCAAACCGCCCTCGGTCGTCCGTTCCTCGCGTTTTTCGGGAACGATACACACTGCATGCGGTTTGTGTCGCAGGGCGATCTGCTGCATCTCGGGGGTAGCCGCCATCTCAAAGTTCAGCGGGACCGACAGAACCTCCATCAACCCGTCAATATCGGCGTCCGAGATATGGCGGCGATCTTCGCGCAGATGGGCTGTAATGCCATCAGCCCCAGCCTCTTCGGCCAGTTTCGCGGCGCGCAGAGGGTCAGGGTACGCCCCACCACGCGCGTTGCGCACGGTGGCCACGTGGTCGATATTCACGCCCAGACGCAGGGGATTGTCAGACATCGCTTGATTCCTTTGCCGAATTCTGGCCCGAGCCTAGTGGTTTTGAAACGGAAACGGCAGGCTTGGATTCTGCCAACCGCCGGATTTCGTCAAATTTCGCTTTGATTTTGGCGCGCCGCCGCTGCTGGTAGGTACGGATCAAAGGCAGGCTCAGATAGTGGCAGATCGCCCCGGCCAGCAAACCGGGCAAAATGCCCCCTATCAGGTAGGGAAAGAACACTTCGTCATAGAATATACGCAACCCGGACCAATCAGCCATGCGATCCGTGAAAATGGCAATGAAGTTATCCTTAAGGTCACCCAGCGCGTCGGCAAACTTACCCATAAGGCCATGGGTGTCGCCCTCCTGAAACTCGGTTCCCAAAATGAAATGACCGGCCTGAAGGCAGATGACACCAATCGGAACGTAAGTGAGCGGGTTTCCGAAAAAAGTTCCGCTCAACGCAGCCAGAATATTGCCGTTGATCAGCCGCGCAGCCAAAGCCGCAATAAAGAAGTGAAATCCGTAGAATGGAGTAAACGCTGCGAATACTCCCGCCCCAATACCACGCGCGATACGTTCAGGAGAATCTGGCAACCGGCGAACGCGGTGTTTGACATAGTGGAACGCGCGGGTCCATCCGCCACGGGGGTAGACGAATTCAGATGCGATCTGGACAGGCGAGCGTCGATCTCGGCGCTTGAAAACCACTCCTGATCACCCCTTCTCAGCCAGCCGCCACGGCGGTCTTGGTCCTGTCTCTGTAGCGTTCGACCGCGGCAACGTCGCTTTCGGCCTCAAGCATCAGCATCAAAGAGTGAAGCTGTTCAAGGTCGCGCAGTTCGACATTGATCAGAAGACGATAAAAATCCGGTTTGCGGTCGACGAATTCAAGGTTCGAGATATTGGCCTTTTTCTCACCGATCAATGTGCAAATACGCCCCAGTACACCCGCATCATTGCCAATGGTCAGATCCAGCGTCGCGCCATAGACCGCCGGATGGGTGCCAGTGTGCCAATGCAAGTCCACCCAACGCTCGGGTTCGCCTTCAAACTCGGTCAGGCGGTCACAATCGATGGCATGCACCACCACCCCTTTGCCACGATAGGTGATGCCGACAATCCGCTCTCCCGGCAGGGGCTGACAACATGGTGCCCGGTCGAATTTCTGACCCGGCTCAAGACCAATCACAGCGCGGCGCAGGGGGATCGCGTCCCCTTCATCCTGCGTAAGCTCAGGGTAAACGGCCGTAACCACATCATGGGCCGTCAGTTCGGCACTGCCCAATCGGGCCAACAATTCGTGTCGGTCCTTCAGACGCAAATGCTTGGCGGCCGTGTCCAGCGCCTTGTCCGTCGCCTTTCGGCCCACATGTTCAAACCCCGAGCGCGCCAGTTCCTTGCCCAATTTGATGAAACGCTCGCGGTCGACCTCACGCAAGGCACGCCGGATAGCAGTACGAGCTTTGCCCGTGACTGCAATCTCAAGCCATGTGACCTGCGGGGTCTGCCCGTCGGCCGTGATTACATCGACCGATTGGCCGTTCTTGATCCGGGTCCACAGCGGCACCCGGATACCGTCCACCTTGGCCCCGACACAGGCATGGCCAATCCGCGTGTGGATCGCATAGGCAAAATCAATCGGCGTCGCGCCACGCGGCAGCTTCACCACATCGCCCTTGGGCGTGAAGCAGAACACCTGGTCCGAATACATCTCAAGCTTGACGGCTTCGAGGAAATCTTCGTGATCATCCTCGCTGTCGAACTGCTCGGTCAGGTTGGCGATCCACTTGGCCGGATCGACGGCGAACGGGTTTTCGGACCGCACACCGTCGCGGTACGACCAGTGCGCCGCCACACCCGTCTCGGCAACGTCGTGCATCTGGCGAGTACGGATCTGAACTTCGACCCGTTTGCCATCCCGCCCCGACACGGTGGTGTGAATCGACCGGTATCCGTTCGATTTTGGCTGGCTGATATAGTCCTTGAACCGTCCCGGCACCGCGCGCCAGCGCTGGTGGATCGCGCCAAGGGTCCTATAGCAGTCTTCTTCTGTCTGAGTGATAATGCGGAAGCCATAGATATCGGACAGACGCGAAAAGCCCTGATCCTTTTCCTGCATCTTGCGCCAGATCGAATAGGGTTTTTTGGCTCGGCCGAACACCTCGGCTTCGATCCCAGCCTTGTCCAATTCAAGGCGCATATCGCCGGTGATCCGATGGATCACATCGCCGGTTTCCCGTTGCAGAGTGATAAACCGCCGGATGATCGACTGCCGACCTTCGGGGTTCAGCACGCGGAAGGCCAGATCCTCCAGCTCTTCGCGCATCCATTGCATCCCCATACGGCCCGCAAGTGGCGCGTAGATATCCATCGTCTCGCGCGCTTTTTGAACCTGTTTTTCGGGGCGCATCGCCTTGATCGTGCGCATGTTGTGCAAACGGTCTGCCAGCTTGACCAGAATGACCCGCAAATCTTTGGACATGGCCATGAACAGCTTGCGAAAGTTCTCGGCCTGTTTGGTTTCCCTGCTGGACAGCTGCAGGTTGGTCAGCTTGGTGACGCCATCGACCAGCTTGGCCACTTCATCGCCGAACAGCTCGGAGACCTTGCCGTAATTGGCCTTGGTATCCTCGATCGTGTCATGCAGTAGTGCGGTAATGATCGTGGCATCATCCAGACGCTGTTCGGTCAGGATGGCGGCAACGGCAACAGGATGGGTGAAATAGGGTTCGCCAGAATGGCGGAACTGACCCTCATGCATCTGGCTTCCGAACTCATAGGCACGGGCAATTCGGTCAGCATTTGTCTTGGGGTTGTAGTTGCGGACCAGCGCAATCAAGTCTTCAGCAGAAATCATCCGGTCCGCACCTTCGTTTTTGGGGATCACCCCTGGCCTTGAGCCTCCATAAGAGCGCGCAGCAGCTTCTCTTCGGACATGTCATCATCTGCGGGCTTGTCGGATTCCGCGCCCATCAGCAGCGCCATCTGATCCTCTTCGGGCTCATCAACCTCGATCTGGGTCTGGTTGGCCTCGATCAGGCGTTCGCGCAGTTCATCGGCGCTTTGGGTTTCGTCGGCGATTTCGCGCAGCGACACAACCGGGTTTTTGTCATTATCGCGGTCCACAGTGATCGCGGCACCTGCGGAAATCTCACGCGCACGATGGGCGGCAAGCATCACCAGCTCAAACCGGTTTTGTACCTTGTCTACGCAATCTTCTACCGTCACGCGGGCCATGGGGCGCTCTCCGTTTCTGAATCCATGTCAGGAAGAGGTTTATCTAAGGGCGAATCCCTGCCTTGACAAGCAGGAAATGCCGCAAATGCACTGATCACAAAGGGGTGACGGCGGCAATATCTTCGGCCGGCAGGGCTGCCACCATTTCCCGGACCGTCAGACCTAGCACGGGATGACACCAATCCGGGGCGACATCAGCCATTGGCACCAGCACGAAGGCGCGATCCTGAAGACGCGGATGCGGCAGGATCAATTGGTCCGGCGCCTGCTGCATCTGTTCCTGCGACGGCAGCATCCGCCATTGGTTATAGGTTGATGTATCCGGAAGCACTTGGTCGCCGAAACATACCAAATCCAGATCCAACGTCCGCATCCCCCAGCGCTGTATTCGTTCGCGCCCGAATTCGTGTTCGACCTCATGCAGCAGTTGCAACAAGTCTGCAGCTGACTTGTCCGTGTCGACCAAAACAGCCGCGTTCACGTAATCCGGTCCAGCACCCTCTGGAAAACAGGGGGTCTCGTAGAATCGGCTGACGGCGCGAATCACCAAGCCCTGACGTGAAATTGCGTCAATTGCCTGTTCTAGTGTCACCTTGGGTCCGCAGCCTCTCAAATTGAGATTTGCGCCCAATGCAATGACCGATTCTGACGTAAATTTGCACATACTATTCCCTATATTCGGCGAATTGCATACTTGCGATACACATTAAATGCCCTAATTATAGGCGTATCAGCGCGCCGCCAATTTCCTAGCTCACTCACGTAACACCCGGCGTTCTGGTAGATACCGGAAGGACCTATTTATGTTTTATAAAGACGAACGGCTAGCGCTGTTCATCGACGGCTCGAATCTTTATGCGGCCGCGAAAGCACTTGGATTTGACATCGACTACAAACTGCTGCGTCAGGAATTCATGCGCCGCGGGAAGATGCTTCGTGCTTTTTACTACACAGCGCTTTTGGAAAATGACGAGTATTCGCCCATCCGCCCCCTGGTAGACTGGCTGCATTACAACGGCTTCACCATGGTGACAAAACCGGCGAAAGAATACACCGACAGCATGGGGCGTCGGAAAGTCAAAGGAAACATGGATATCGAACTGACCGTCGATGCCATGGAACTGGCACCGCGCGTTGATCACATCGTGCTGTTTTCGGGCGATGGGGACTTCCGCCCGCTGATAGCAAGTCTGCAACGTCAGGGCGTGCGCGTTTCAGTTGTGTCGACTATTCGCAGCCAGCCTCCGATGATCTCGGATGAGTTGCGCCGCCAGGCCGACAACTTCATCGAGCTTGAAGACCTGCGCGATGTGATCGGCCGCCCGCCGCGTGACATTCCGATGGAACCGCGCAGCGTGGCTGCAAGCGGTCAGTAACACGCGCCAAACACCAAAAGATAAAGAACGCGGTCAGGGTTGATGCCCTGACCGCGCGTCTTAAACTAGAAACAGGTGATGAAACATCTGTTTGATAGCACTGATTCATGTCAGATGAATGACACTGTCCTGTCTGGACCATGGCGAGGAAAAGACCTACCTGTGGCCTTAAGGAGAACGTGACATGACAAAGCCATCCCTGACGCTGTATCTGGCAGCACCGCGTGGGTTCTGCGCCGGTGTAGACCGGGCGATTAAGATTGTGGAAATGGCGCTACAGAAATGGGGCGCTCCGGTCTATGTGCGTCATGAAATCGTGCACAACAAATTCGTAGTGGACGGGCTGCGTGAAAAAGGTGCGGTGTTCGTCGAAGAACTGGATGAATGCCCCGATGACCGGCCGGTGATTTTTTCGGCCCACGGCGTTCCTAAATCGGTACCTGCAGCGGCTGCCCAGCGCGAGATGATCTACGTCGACGCGACCTGCCCGCTGGTGTCCAAAGTCCATGTCGAAGCGCAGCGCCATGCCGAAGCCGGGTTGCAGATGATCATGATCGGTCACAAAGGACACCCCGAAACTGTCGGCACCATGGGGCAACTGCCCGAGGGTGAGGTCCTACTGGTCGAAACCGTCGAAGACGTCGCCACCGTCGCCGTGCGTGATCCCGACAAGCTGGCCTTTGTAACGCAAACGACCCTGTCCGTTGATGACACCAAGGACATCATCGCAGCGCTACAGGCGCGGTTTCCCGCCATTGTTAGCCCACACAAAGAAGACATTTGCTACGCGACTACGAACCGACAGGAAGCCGTCAAAGCTGTGGCCCCCAAATCCGATGCACTGTTGGTTGTGGGGGCACCCAACTCGTCCAATTCACGTCGTCTGGTCGAAGTTGCCGCGCGCGCCGGGTGTAACTATGCGCAACTGGTACAACGTTCGACAGATATCGACTGGCGCGCCTTGGAAGGGATTTCCTCGGTCGCGATCACTGCTGGCGCTTCTGCCCCAGAGGTCTTGGTGAATGAAGTGATCGACGCATTCCGAGATCATTTCGATGTAACAGTCGAATTGGTCGAAACAGCAGTTGAAAACGTCGAATTCAAAGTCCCGCGCGTTTTGCGCGAACCGGCATGAACGGAATTCCACGCGCCCCTTTGGTTCTGGGGCTGGCCGGGTTGATCCCCTTCGTCTGGGGGGCGCTGACTTACTTGAACGATGATCTGCATGCCTGGGGCACACAGGCGCTGGGTCCCCGTTTCGTGGGGCCTTACGTTCAGCTGTTCTACGGCTCGATCATTCTCAGCTTTATGTCTGGCGTTTTGTGGGGGTTTGCGACGAAGACATCGGGCAGTAAGGCTGCGACCTGCTATCTGTTGTCCGTTCTCCCAGCGCTTTGGGCCTTTTTCAAAACGGGCGGTGGACCCGTCGCGGCAGGTACCAACCTGATGTGGGGCTTTGCCGGGTTACTTTTGCTGGACGCTGTGTTCTCATACTGGCGACTGACGCCGGCTTGGTGGATGCGTCTGCGCATGTTGCTGACAGCCGTCGTTCTGGTCTGCCTTGCCGTTGGAGTATACTTGTGACCGACAAAAGAACGATTGACGCCTATTCCTCGCGCGTTGCTGATTACCTCAGTGTTCCCCTACCCCCTGAACAGATCGAAGCCCGCATGGCCTTTGCAGAAGCTGTCGTGGAAGGCGGATACGTACTGGATCTCGGGGCCGGCCCGGGATCGGACAGCGCCTTTCTGCAACGGCAAGGTTTGCGCGTCCGCGCCATCGACGCCACACCCGCTTTTGTCGAACACGCGCGTGAAAACGGTGTGGACGCCCATCTGGGGACGTTCGACGACGTGAGCGAAGAGGCCGAGTATGATGGAGTCTACGCAAGTTTCTCGCTGTTACATGCCCCTCGCGCCGATTTCCCCCGACACCTGTCAGCCATCCACAAGGCGCTGAAACCCGCAGGGGTCTTTTTTCTGGGGTTAAAACTCGGGACTGGTGAACATCGCGACGATCTGGACCGTCGTTACACATATTTCTCGCAGACCGAAATCGAAGAGGCTTTGGCACAGACCGGATTCACCATCGACAGGATCACCACGGGCGTGGGTACGGGCCTTGCGGGCTCGTATGACGGTTTCATTCTGGTGTTGGCCCATGCCTGAGCTGTTTGCCTATACCGACGGCGCATGTTCCGGTAATCCGGGCCCCGGCGGCTGGGGCGTCCTTTTGCGCGCGATGGATGGCGACAATGTCCTGAAAGAACGGGAACTCAGCGGCGGCGAGGCCGAGACCACCAACAACCGCATGGAGCTGCTGGCTGCGATCAGCGCGCTCGAAACGTTGGACCGGGCCTCGAAGATCACCGTTGTGACAGACAGCGCCTATGTGAAAAACGGCGTCACGGGGTGGATTTTCGGGTGGAAGCGGAACGGTTGGAAAACCTCGAATAAGAAGCCTGTCAAGAATGTAGATCTGTGGCAGAGGCTGGACGAGGCACAAACTCGTCATGACGTGACCTGGGAATGGGTCAAAGGCCACGCGGGCCATCCTGAAAACGAAAAGGCCGATGAGCTGGCCCGCGCCGGTATGGCCCCGTTCAAGCCAAAAAAGACACAGGCATGAGTTGGCTGGCGCTGCTCGACTATGCCTCGGTTCTTGTGTTCGCACTGACCGGGGCGCTGGTGGCCAGCCGGGCGCAGTTGGATCTGGTGGGTTTTGCCTTTATCGCCAGCCTGACCGCCGTGGGTGGCGGCACTGTCCGTGATTTGCTGCTAAACCGCGACCCGGTTTTCTGGGTCGGACAACCGGATTACATCCTGATCGCAGTGGCCGCCGCCGTATTGGTGTTCTTCACCGCACATCTGGTGGAAAGCCGCTATAACTGGCTGATCTGGCTGGACAGTTTTGCACTGTCCATTGCCGTCGCAGCCGGATCGGCCACAGCTTTGTCGCTGGGGCAATCGGGCGTGGTCGTCGTGCTGATGGGGATCAGCACCGGATGTCTGGGCGGGTTGATGCGCGATGTGGTCTGCAACGAAGTGCCCTTGGTGCTGAAACAGGGTGAACTTTACGTCTCGTGCGCCTTTGCCGGGGCGCTGACCGCTGTTGCCGCCAGCCGCCTTGCGCTGGACGATCTGGCCGTTCTGGCGTCTTGTGCGCTGGTCTGCTGGGCCTTGCGGGCGGGGTCATTGCTGTTTGGTTGGCGACTGCCCGTCTACAAAAGCCGCCCCCCGCGTGTTTGAATAGGACCTCTACGCATGAAACCTGCATTTTGTATCGTCATCGCCGGACTCGCCGCCCTCGCTGGCTGCGGTCAACAATATGACCCCATGCAGTTTGCCGCGCAGGGAGATCAAATCGTGGCCACAGGTACGATCGACCATACGACGCTGGATGCGTTTCTTGAGGTCACCCAGCGAAACCCCAACGCAAAAACACTGGTGTTAAGCTATATCGAAGGCTCGATGGACGACGACGCGAATGTGGTTTTTTCCCGCGTGGTCCACGAGCAGGGGTTCGATACGATTGTGCCCTCAGACGGGCTGATCGCTTCGGGCGGAACCGACCTGTTTCTGGCAGGGAAGCGCCGCGTGCTGGAGCCCGGAGCCTGTGTCGGGGTCCACAGTTGGGGCGGCTGGAACATCGTCGCCACCGAAATCCCCGAGGACGACCCCGAACATGACCGATATCTGGACTATTTCGAAGATATCGGCGTGGATGAGGCGTTTTACTGGTACACGCTGGACGCCGCCCCGTCCGAGGGGATGCACTGGATGAACGCGGCCGAGGCTGACCGGTTCGACATGACCACGGGTGGCGCACCCCGTCTGGGATCAACCGCCCAATGTGACGCGCGTTAGGGTCAGCGCGACAGCAGACGCCCGCCGATTTCCTTGACGAATTTCGCCGCCACCATCGCGGTGATGCCATAGGGATCGCGGTGGGGGTTCAGCTCAACGATATCCGCGCCAACCAACTGGCCCTTGAAACGGTGGATCAGGTTGATCACCTCGCGCGTGCTCAGCCCACCGGGCTCGTGATGCGAAACACCCGGCGCAAAGGCCGGGTCCAGCGCGTCCAGATCCAGCGAGAGGTAAACCGGGCCGTCAAAGCTGATCTCAAGATCCGGGCTCCAGCTTTGCATGTCGATCACCTCAACCCCGAACTTGTCGGCCTGCTCTTGCTGGTGCTTGTTCATGGTGCGGATACCGACCTGCACCAGACGGTTGATCTGACACGTCTCCATGACCCGCGCAAACGGGCAACCATGGCCCAGCGGGCCGACCTGCTGACTGTCATAGAGGTCAGGATGCGAGTCGATATGCAGGATGTTCAGCCCCTCATACCGGTCCGCATGCGCTTTGATCAGCGGATACGCGACCGAGTGGTCGCCCCCCAGTGACAACAGGCGCGCGCCGGTTGCGATACGCTCGGCGGCCCCGGCCTCGATCCGGTCGATGGGTTCCTGTCCAATCATCTCGAACACGTCCAGATCGCCGGTATCCTTAAACCGGTCGGTCGCGCCCAGATCGGTGCCGTCTTCGGCAGTCAGGTTGGCAGCTCCGGAATGCAGTGCCTCACGAATGCGGCCCGGCGCAAAGGCAGGCCCCTGCAGGAACGAAGAATGCAGGTCCAGCGGAACGCCCATCAGGGCAACGTCACCGGGGTTCAAGTCATGCGACATGGGGCGCCTTTCGGATAGAATTTCCTGGCGATCTGGCCGGGTTCGACCGGAAAGGTCAAGGGGTCAGCGACGCAGATATCTCTGCCAGATCCAGATCACCAACAAAGCGCCCAGAACCGCGCCAACAAAACCCGACAGCCAGCCCGCCATGGCAATCAACGCGCGCAGGATAAACCCGCCCACCAATGCGCCGACAATGCCGATCAGCATGGTTGTGGGTATGTCCGCCTCGATCCGCATCAGGCGGGTCGCCAGAAACCCGGCTGCAGCTCCGATGATGATCAGGGCGATGACGGGCACGTTATTTCCTCCAATGAGTCGGAACGATGATAAGCGCACCAATGGATGACAGGACCGCGTCCAGTCCGGGCGGGCCGAAGCTGATGCCAAACATGATGCGCACGAAGTAAAACAGGAACGCGCCGCCCACGCAAATGATGATCGAGGGCAGGTAACCATTGTGGGTAAATCCAGTTTTTTCAGCCAGATATCCCACGATCCCGGCAATCACGACGGTGCCCATCAATATCATGAACATCTGGTTTACTCCGACGTTAAATTGGTCCCAGCTGCGACTGGCCAACCCCTTAGGAAAGTTGCTGCATCCTGCGCCGCTTTCCCAGCCCGCTGCAAGCGCAACAGGTCAATCGCGCCATCGCCACAGGCCACGCGGAGGGTATCATCCAACAGCTCACCTGGCTGCCCCTGCCCCACTGCCAACCGAGAGGCCAACAGCTTGATACGCTCGCCTCCAATCTCGGTCCAGGCGCCGGGAAAGGGGGACAGGCCCCGGATTTGCCGGTCGACATCGACGGCTGGGCGGGTCCAGTCGACACGCGCCTCGGACTTGTCGATCTTTGCCGCGTAGGTCACTCCGTCTTCGGGCTGAGGTTCCGGTGTCAGGTCCGGTAAGGTGTCCAACGTTTGGACAATCATCGCTGCACCCATTTCTGATAGTCTGTCATGCAGGTGCGCCGTGGTTTCGTGCGTCCCGATATCTGTGGCACGTCGCAAAAGGACCGGCCCGGTATCCAGTCCGGCCTCCATTTGCATGATGCAGACGCCGGTCTGAGCGTCCCCCGCCATGATCGCGCGCTGCAGCGGCGCGGCCCCGCGCCAGCGCGGTAAAAGGCTGGCGTGAATATTCAGACACCGCTGTTTGGGCGCATCCAGAACGGGTTGCGGCAACAGCAGACCATAGGCCACGACAACGGCCACATCCGCTTTCAGCGCTGCGAAGGCTTCTTGTTCTTCGCTCGACTTTAATGACACCGGGTGACGAACATCAAAGCCAAGCGCCTCGGCCCGCTCATGAACAGGGGTTGGCCGGTCTTTCTTACCCCGCCCTGCTGGGCGTGGTGGTTGACAGTAAACAGCGGCGATCTCATGCCCGGCTTCGACCAGCGCGTCCAGTACCGGCACCGAGAAATCGGGCGTTCCCATGAAAATGATGCGCATTTCTACCCCTGTTTTCTGGCTTTTCGCAGCAGCATATCGCGTTTGACCTTGCTGAGACGGTCGAAATACATCCGACCGTTCAAGTGGTCGATCTGGTGCTGCACGCTGGTGGCCTCAATCCCCACAAAGTCACGACGATCGATCATGCCTTGTTCGTTCAGGAATTTCACCGTCACCGCACGGGGGCGTTTCACCTTGGCAGACAAGCCGGGAAGGTTCGGGCTGGCCTCATCATGCTCGCGCAGTTCAATCGAGCTGTGCAGGATTTCCGGGTTCGCCAACCGTACCGCACGCCCACGCTCGGTCGAGCCATCCACCACGGCCAGCCGCAACATCACTCCGATCTGAGGGCCCGCAAGACCAACACCTGGCATCGCCTCCATCGTGTCGATCATGTCGTCCCAGATGGCGCGGATTTCATCGGTAATCTCGGCCACGTCCTCGGCCTTGGTCCGCAGGCGTTTGTCGGGCCAAGGCAGGCAGGTGCGAACGGTCATGCGCGGGCCTTTTCGCGTTTCAACTTCTGCATCTTACGCGTGATCATCTGGCGTTTCAGCGGCTTGAGATAATCGATGAACAGCTTTCCGTTCAGGTGGTCGATCTCATGCTGCACGCAGGTCGCCCAAAGGTCATCAAACGTTTCTTGCTGTGCGTTACCGTCACGATCCATCCAAGCCACCTCCACCACTTTGGGGCGGGTGACTTCGGCATATTGTTCGGGAATCGACAGGCAGCCTTCTTCATAAACATTTGTTTCGTCCGAAGAGGCCACGATTTCAGGGTTGAACATGATCAGGGGGCGGGGTGCCTCGCCCTCTTCCTTGACGCAATCCAACACGATCAACCGATCCAGGATGCCAATCTGCGGTGCGGCCAGCCCGATACCAGGAGCGTCATACATCGTCTCCAGCATGTCATCAGCCAGATTGCGCAGCTCATCCGTCAGGTCAGCAACGGGGGCGCAAACTTTTTTCAAGCGCGGATCGGGGTGAATAAGAATTGAGCGTTTCATGTCGTTGATTTAGGCCATCGCGCCCCCCGCCGCAACGCCCCCCTTGCACCCGCCACGATTGTGACTAGCTTTCCGTCCGACAGATGGAGACAACATGACGTTTAACGACCTGATCGACCGCCGGGGCACCAACAGTTCTAAATGGGATAAGATGGAGCGCCTGTACGGCGTGTCACCGGATGACGGGCTGGCCATGTGGACGGCCGATTCCGATTATCCCACGGCGCCATGTGTTGTCGATGTCGTGCGGCAAGCGGCGGACCACGGGGTTTTTGGCTATTCTTGGATGCACCCGGACTATCTGAGTTCGGTCCAATGGTGGATGAAGAACCGTCATGGATGGGACATCGACACCGATTGGGTTCTGACTTCACAGGGGTTGGGGAACGCGATCGCCCTATGTCTGGACGTCTGGACCGAACCGGGCGACGGAGTGGTCATCTTTTCGCCCGTTTACCATGAGTTTGCGCACAAGGTGAACAAATCCGGCCGCAGGGTGGTAGAGTGCCCGTTGGTGCGCGATGGCGACAGCTACGGGGTGGATCTGGACGATGCGCAATCGCGGCTGGACGGATCAGAAAAGATGCTATTGTGGTGTTCGCCTCAGAACCCTTCGGGGCGGGTCTGGACACCAGGTGAGCTGCGCGCCGTTGCAGCTTTTGCCGAACGGAATGGGCTGGTTCTGGTGTCGGATGAAATTCATCATGACCTGGTCTATCCCGGCCAAACGTTTGTCCCGATGGACGTGGCCGCCCCGGATGCGCGGCCCTGGACCGTAACGCTGACGGCGCCTTCCAAAACGTTCAACATCGCCGGTCAGCGCACTGGCAACATGATCATCCCAGATCCCAAATTGCGCGCGGCCATGCGCAACCGCATCCAGACGCTAGACTACGACCCCAGTGCGCTTGGCGTGGCGATGATCACGGCCGCCTACACCCCCGAGGGCGCCGCATGGGTCGACGAGCAGATCGCACATCTGGACAGCAACCGCCGTCTGTTTGATGCAACGATTGCGGAAATCCCCGGCCTTTGGTCCATGCCTCTGCAGGCGACCTATCTGGCCTGGGTTGATTTCTCGGGAACTGGAATGGACCACCCCGAATTCATTCGCCGCCTGCGTCAGGATGCCAAAATCGCCACCACATCTGGTCCCGGCTTCGGCGCGGGCGGAGAAACCTTTGAGCGGTTCAACCTAGCCACGCAGCGCAGCCGCGTGGAGGACGCCTGTGCGCGGCTTAAACGCGCCTTTGCCGATTTGCAGTGAGACGGGCGATAAAGATAACTCATATGCTGTGCCTGATCAGTGCAGCATGGGTTGCATGGCACCGATACGGGCCACGTCCGCCCGCGCCGGAATGGTTCCCGAAGCCGCACAGATCGACCACATCCTGATCGAAAAATCTGCCCGACAACTGACCGCGTCTGCGAACGGGATGGTCGTGATGCAATCGGATGTCGCACTGGGCTTTGCGCCGCAGGGTGACAAACAGCAAGAGGGCGATGGGAAAACGCCCATCGGGGCGTTCAAGATTGACAGACGCAATCCTAAGAGCGCCGATCACCTTTCCCTTGGGATCAATTTCCCCAACTCCAAAAACATCGCTCGCGCGCGGGCTCAGGACGTTGATCTGGGAGCGACATATTCATTCATGGCCAGCCGAACGGGATTGCAGGCCTATCCCTGCCCGGTGATTGGACAGCCGGTCGTATCGCCCTGTCAAATGTCGAAATGGCACGACTCTGGAGTTTGACGCCAAATGGGACGACCGTAGAAATCCGCCCCTAGTCCTCGTGCCCCAACAGCGCGATCGGCGCATCCGGCGCGCGGTAGAAATCCAGCGGCGCTTTGTCGGCTGCGGCAGTGCTGCGTTTGAAATCATAGCGCATTTCACCCGCCTGTGCTTCATCCGCGATGATCAGGCATTGGTACAAATGGCGCGCGCCGTCATAGATATCGACCAGACCGCGCAGCTGCGGAGTGGTTTCAGCCTCAACCGTGAAACCATCCCTCCACAATCTTAAAATTTTGAAGGTATTGTCGCCAAATTCCACACGAAGACGGCTCGTTCTCTTCAGGCCCGCGATTCGAGCCGCGTCCAGTTCAGCGCTTATTTCCTTAGAAACATAGGTACTCATCAAAAAACTCCCCCGGCAGTGAGTACTATTGTGCGCTATCAATCGTAAAAATCTAGTGAAACCGGTTACTTTAAATCCAGTCTTCATCACAGTGTTGCGGGCGCAAGCGCCATGGTCTGTGCGCAAACGCAGGCAAAATGCGCGCCTGCTCGCATAGGAACACCGCGCTCAAGCGCCTATCTTTCGATAAATCTCTAAACGGAGGAATACAGATGGGCCTGTTGGTCGACGGCAAGTGGCATGACACGTGGTATGACACCAAATCCACAGGTGGCGCATTCAAGCGAAGCGCCGCGCAGTTCCGCAACTGGCTGACCGCCGACGGCACGCCCGGCCCTTCGGGCAAGGGTGGGTTCAATGCGGAACCGGGGCGCTACCACCTCTATGTGAGCCACGCGTGCCCCTGGGCGCATCGCACGCTCATCTTCCGCGAACTCAAGGGGCTAAACGACCTAATCTCGGTTTCGGTCGTTCATCCGGATATGCTGGATAAAGGCTGGACCTTCGAGACAGATAACAACGGCGCGACCGGCGACGATCTTTACGGGCTGGACTATGCCCATCAGGTCTATACCAAGGCAGATCCGTCCTATTCCGGCCGTGTAACTGTGCCAATCCTTTGGGACAAACGGCAAGAGACGATCGTTTCCAATGAAAGCTCGGAAATCATCCGCATGTTCAATTCGGCGTTTGATGGCATTACCGGAAACACCGATGACTATTGGCCTGAGGCGATGCGCGACGACATCGAGGAGGTCAACGCTCGCATCTATTCCGACGTCAATAACGGGGTTTACAAGTCCGGTTTTGCCACCAGCCAAACCGCTTATGACAGTGCGGTGGGACCGCTATTTGACACTCTGGATTGGCTCGAACAGCGCCTGTCTCAGAGCCGCTATCTGATGGGCGACCGCGTCACCGAGGCCGATTGGCGCCTGTTTACCACTCTGATCCGGTTCGACCCGGTCTATCATCTGCATTTCAAATGCAACCGGCGGCGACTGATCGACTATCCGAACCTGTGGGCCTACACGCGCGAGCTATACCAATGGCCGGGCGTCGCACACACGGTCAACATGGAGCACATCGTGCGCCACTATCACTATAGCCACGAAAGCATCAATCCGCATCGCATCATCCCGACCAACCCGGTGCTGGACTTCATGGAACCTCATGGGCGCGGTCAGCGACCCGCTGCGTAGTGCTCGACCATCGCCGCCAGATCCTCTGGCGGCGTTGCGCTTTGCACATAAGCGCAAGCGTTAGGGCTGTGGGCAAAGATCGACCCGTCCGAAAAGAAGGTGGTATTGGTGACAAAAATCACCCGTGCCTCGGGGCGGCGATAACTGGCGAAATCTGCGACGGCCAGCGCGCTGCCCGCCTCTAACACCAAATCGAGCACGATGATATCGAACTCAGCCCCATAGAGCGCGAGAATTGCAGCCTCTTGCCCAGTGACCAACGTCACCTCGGCACCTTGTCGTTCAAGATGCCTTTGCCAGACCCGACCCAGATCGGGGTTACTCTCAACAATCAAAACATTCATACGTAAAACCTCGGCCCATGTTGTGGTGAGTAGTGCCGATCCCTGTGGTTTGTGATCACGTTATTTCCTTAACAAAGTGTTAACGCTGTTTTCGGCTTTTCGTGACCGCGCGGATTCGCTTGTAAAAACGGCGAAAATCCGCTTGAAACAGCTAGAAATACGCGATTCCGGCGGGACCTAGATGACAAGCTCTGACAAAAACTTGAACCCGCGGGCTGCGCGAGACCACGGTGGCGGGGTGGATGCAGCGATTGCGGCCTATGGCGGCGCGCGCGGGAACTGGATCGACCTTTCGACCGGAATCAATCCTCATCCGTACCCCATAGCCGCGCTGTCCCATGAAGATTGGACCGCCCTTCCAGATCACGGCGTATTCGAACAGCTGTCACAAGCCGCCCGAAACTTCTGGTCAGTCCCGGCAGACGCGGCTATTTTGCCCTCGCCCGGCGCATCGGCCCTGATCGCCCGTATCCCCGCACTTGCGCCGACAGGCCGCGTTCAGATCACCATGCCCACTTACAATGAACATGCCGCCGCCTTTTCCGCGCAGGGCTGGAAAGTCCAATCTGGTGGACCGGCCCAGGCCCGCGTTATCGTCCACCCCAACAATCCAGACGGTCGCTATTGGAACGAGTCAGACGTGAATGCCCCGCTGACCATAATTGACGAGAGCTTTTGTGACGTCACTCCCGCGGCGTCTCTGATCCACCTGGCCGCGCGACCGGGCGTGATCGTTTTGAAAAGCTTCGGCAAGTTCTGGGGGCTGGCCGGGCTGCGTCTGGGCTTTGCAATCGGTGATCCACTGCTGATCGCCCGCCTGAACGACCTGACCGGCCCTTGGGCAGTGTCTGGGCCGGCGCTTCGCATCGGTCAGCGCGCCCTGACCAATCCCGATTGGGCCAATTCCACCCGTCAGCGCCTGACGACGGACACCGCTCGACTGGATGCGCTTATGATCGCAAAGGGCGCGCAGCTTGCTGGCGGCACTACATTGTTCCGCCTCTATCAAGTCGATGATGCTGCCCAATGGCAAACCCGTCTGGCCCGCGCCCATATCTGGAGCCGCATCTTCCCCTATTCCCAAACCTACCTGCGGTTGGGCTTGCCCCCTGCAGATGGCTGGGGCAGGCTTGAGGCCGCACTGTGAGCATCGCCTTCCTGCTGGTCTGCGCCCTATGTCTGGACGCTGCCTTAGGTGAGCCAGACTGGCTATGGTCGCGCGTCAAACACCCGGCGGTCATGATCGGTAATATCATTGGAGCGCTGGACAAGCGCTTGAACCATGGGGCGCAGCGACGTTTGAAAGGCGTAGGTGTGGTCGTTCTACTGGTCGTAGGCGCGCTGGGGATCGGTTGGGGGCTCAGCTTGCTGGGTTCGGTGGTCCAGATCATCGCCTGCGCCATCCTACTAGCTCAAAAATCGCTGGTGGCCCATGTGCGCGCAGTCGCAGACGGATTGCGCGTATCCCTGCCCGAGGGGCGCGCCCAGGTCGCCATGATCGTTTCTCGCGATACACGCGACATGACACAGGCGCAGGTGGCCCGATCCGCCATCGAAAGCGCGGCCGAGAACCTGAGCGACGGGGTCATTGCGCCCGCCTTCTGGTTTCTTATTGGCGGTTTGCCCGGACTGCTGGTCTACAAAGCCGTCAACACGGCCGACAGCATGATCGGCTACCGGACCGACAAATACCGAGACTTCGGCTGGGCCGCCGCCCGTCTGGACGACCTGCTAAACCTGATCCCTGCCCGCCTGACCTGCATGATGATCGTAGCCTTATCAGGCCAATGGGCGCGCCGGTCTGAGATGGTCGCCGATGCGCACCGCCATATCTCGCCCAATGCAGGCTGGCCCGAAGCCGCAATGGCCCGCGCCTTGAACGTGGCACTTGCCGGGCCTCGCAGTTATGACGGGCAGCTGCGCGATCTTGCCTGGGTCAATGGTGACGCCCCCCGCGATATCGGCGCGTCAGAGGTTTTCCGCGCATGTGACATGCTATGGCGGGTTTGGGGGCTTGCGCTTGGCCTCGTGTCGGTGTGGGTTGGGTTCAGCTTTTTTCTGTAACGGACCCGTTTCATGCGCTTGCTTTCTGGCCTTCTGGCCACCGCCCTGCTGACCTCGCCCGCCTTTGCCCAATGTGGCGGAGGGTTCAACGCCTTCGTCAAGGGTCTGAAATCCGAGGCCGCGCAGCAAGGCTTTGACCGCGCCACCGTCAACGCTTTCTTCAAAGGTGTGCAACAGGACAATGCAGTGCTTAAAGCCGACCGCGCGCAGGGCGTGTTTCAGAAACCGTTCATTGAATTCTCGCGCCGCCTGATCTCGCAAAACCGGATTGATCGCGGGCGGGCCATGTCGCGCAAATATGACGCGGTTTTTGACCGGATCGAGCGCGAATACGGCATCTCGCGCGGCGTACTGCTGGCCTTCTGGGCCTTTGAGACCGATTACGGCGCGTTTCAGGGCGATTTCAACACCCGCAACGCGCTGGTCACACTGGCCCATGACTGCCGCCGCCCCGAACTGTTTCGCCCTCAAATCTTCGCCGCCATCGAATTGTACGAGCAGGGCAATTTCGATCCCGCCCGCACCACCGGGGCTTGGGCCGGAGAAATCGGCATGGTCCAGATGCTGCCCCGCGACATTCTGGAAAACGGTGTGGACGGGGATGGGGACGGTAAGGTCTCACTGAAAACCTCGGCCCCGGATGCGCTGATGTCGGGCGCAAAAATGCTGTCGAGCTTTGGCTGGCAGCCGGGTCAACCATGGCTGCAAGAAGTTACGGTACCCGAGCGAATGGACTGGTCCCTGTCCGGCCCCGGCAAGCCGCGCCCTGTGTCCGAGTGGCAGGCGATGGGCGTTCGGCCCCGCAGCGGGTCGCTGTCCAACCTGCCCACCTCGCTGATCCTACCGCAGGGGCATAAAGGGCCTGCCTTTCTGGCCTATCCGAATTTCGACGTCTATTTCGAGTGGAACAAGAGCTTTACCTACGTCCTGACCGCCGCCTATTTCGGCACGCGGTTGGAGGGCGCGCAGATTTATGATGCAGGTAACCCGGCGCAGGGCCTTTCAGGCGCGCAAATGAAGCAACTACAGAGCAAACTTCAGGCCCGCGGCCATGACGTGGGCAAGATCGACGGGATTCTGGGGGCCGGTACACGGGCGGCCGTGCAGGCCGAGCAGGCGCGGCTGGGATTGCCTGCGGATGCTTGGCCAACGCAGGAGTTGTTGGGGCGGCTGTAGATACTCAAATAATAGGCCGCAACAACTCTGAATGAAGCTTAAGTTGAGTCTAAAACAGTAGTGCCCACCAGTTACGTGTTTTCACCATCCAGCCGAAACTTTATGGAATCCAAAAGGTATTTCCACGGATATCTTTTGCAGTGATCCAGATTGGTTTTGTAGTGATCCAGCTGCTGCGACATCTTATCGTAATCCGTAGTTTTTGCCTTAAGCGACCGCGTCGCTTGATCCAAGTCTCTGTTCAAGTCTTTCAGGGTGTCCGCAGTTGTCGTATTCAGCAAGCGCAACGCTTCATCTATGTCCGATAGGATATCTTCGTTTGTGTCTGAGCCAGAGAGTGCTTTGCAAAGCTTGTTCGCAACCAATTCGAATTCACTTTGGGCATCATGAGGCAGGAACTGGCGCTGATCCAAAGCGACTGCAAGATTCGCTAGACTTGCTAACGCAGCGTGTTTTCCTTCCGTACTCACCGCCGTCATTGAGCTTTCAGTTGGAGCCAATGGGTCGGTTGAATAGCCGTAGGCGTCAAAATCCGTTCCATATAGTTTTGCGATCCTGTCCACTGTCAATGGGTTCGACAGCGGGTCCTTCAAGGCACGGTTTGTATCAGATGGCCCTTTATTTACGGCTCCTGTCCGAAACCCAGTGTAGTCTATTCCGGCAGCCTGCACCGCCTGGCTGAAATCTTCATCCATAGTTTCGACGTGCCCCAAGAAATTGGGCGTCACGAAAGAATTCAAAACGTTAATACTTTGGGGCCGCCAATGTGGATTAAAGTAAATTGAGTCATCAGATTCAGACAGCAATTCAATAAACTCATCGAAAGACACTTTTGTATCTTCAGAAAGACCAAATGACTTTTAGAAACTGGCCCAGGTTACAGCGTCGCGACGTCCGATATCACTATTTATTTTATGATTGTAGACAGACAACGCTCGTGCAAATGGGTTTCTAACGAATGTGAAAACAAACGCGTTTCTCGATCGCGAGATGCAGTCCAGTGTATTTTCAAAAGGATTGCTTTCAAGGTTGTACAAATCAGCCTGAAGCTTTTGCCCTGAAATGTTCCACATATGTTTAATTACAAAAGTCGAACCTACTTTATGGTTCGTCAAATAAACAAGGTTATGCTTTTTAAGACAACGAACCAGGTCCCCTTGAAGGTAGAAAGACAGCGTATCTGTAGATTTACGCACAGAACACCTCTGGCAAAGAAAATTTTCCCGACCAGCTACCACTCTCTATACGCGGTTTGCAAGTTCAGTTCACCGCCTTAATCATCTAATGGCTCTGAGCCCTGAACCTAGATTGCCCTCTAGTTCTTGAGCGGTTTCAATTCCCTTTGCCTCCTCAGCCGTAAAGTGATCCTTGCTCTCCGTCACATTACGCCTTGCTCCACACTCACCACGCGATTGTTCATCACCTAGGGTCAGGATACATTGATTTTCGTTGCGTTGCGTGATTCACAGCTCCGAAAACGGGGCGTTGAAATGAGCGACCTTTATTGGCTTACAGATGAACAGATGGCCAAGCTTTCCCCTTTCTTCCCGAAGTCGCATGGCAAGCCTCGGGTCGATGATAAACGGGTGTTGAGCAGGGTTATCTTCATCAATCGCAATGGGTTGCGCTGGCGGGACGCCCCAAAGGAATACGGACCTCACAAAACGCTCTACAGCCGGTGGAAGCGTTGGAGCGGGAAAGGCATCTTTGCGCGGATGATGGCCGGTCTGGCTGCTGAGCACGGTGAAAAGAAAACGGCTATGATCGACGCCACATATCTAAAGGCCCATCGTACAGCGTCCAGTTTGGGCGTCAAAAAGGGGGGCGTGGCCGCCTGATTGGCAGAACCAAAGGCGGCATGAATACAAAATTGCACGCCATATGTGACAGCAAAGGGCGGCCATTGAACCTCTTTGTCGCCGCTGGCCAGGTTAGTGATTACATCGGTGCTCGGGCACTGCCCAGCAGCATACCAAATGTGGACTGGCTGCTCGGGGATCGCGGCTATGATGCCAACTGGTTCCGAGACGCGTTGAAAGACAAGGGGAAATCTCGATGAGTACGTGTAGGAGCTATGCAGTTTCACTTGGCTGACGGTGCTGACAGTGCCGACGGGAACTGTGTGTTGGTTTTTCTTCAGGCGAGGGAACCGGCGCTTCTGACGGTTGGTTTCGGTTCTTTTGGGTGCTGCAGTTTGCTCTCTTGCTTAGCACCGTTGTAGCACCGGGTGTTGGCACCTAAACGCAGAAAGCGCCCCCCTTGGGGCGCTAAGTTTTTGTTATCTGACTGAGAGTATTGGTTGCGGGAGTAGGATTTGAACCTCTGACCTTCAGGTTATGAGCCTGACGAGGTTTGATCGTTAAGCAAACAGTCCAGTGGACTGTTTGTAGATCGAACGGGCTACTTGGATTTTGGTTGCGGGAGTAGGATTTGAACCTACGACCTTCAGGTTATGAGATAGCTTACGCCCAACTGCACCAACTACGCTCGAAAACGCTGACTTACTCTATCTTATTGGAATCGTTATTTTATTATTGACGATCGGCACGCCCCACTCCTACCTCTTACGCCATGAACCGCTTCCAGTTGCTTCCACAATGCTTCCACGGGGCGATTACAGGGAAAGGATGAGGGATGCCAAAACTGACCAAACGTGCTGTAGAAGCCCTGCCTGTTGAGGCGAAAGATTACTTTGTCTGGGACAGCCAAATTGCCGGGTTTGGTGTCCGTGTCATGCCCTCCGGGGCCAAGACCTATCAGGCGCAATATCGTAAAGGCGGCAGGACACGGCGCGTTTCCATCGGTCGCCATGGCAAGATCACCGTGGACGAGGCGCGGAAGTTGGCAAAGGAACTGATGGGGCAAGTTGCAAAGGGTGAGAACCCAGCCGAAGAAATTTCCCAGCATCGCCGTGCACCGACGGTCGCGGCCTTGTGTGAGCGGTTCTTTGATACCCATGTCAAGGAACACTGCAAACCGTCCACCCAAGGGGAGTACCGCAGGGCTATTGACCTGTTCATCACTCCGGCCATTGGAAGCTTCAAAGTGGTCGATGTGGAACGAAAGGACATCGCGGAGTTGCACCACAAGTTCCGGGGTAAACCCTATCAAGCCAACCGGACGCTGGGCGTTTTGTCCAAGATGTTCAATCTGGCGGAAATCTGGGGCTTGCGACCTGACGGGTCAAATCCCTGTCGCCATGTCCCGAAATACCGCGAAGAAAAGCGGGAACGGTTTCTAAGCCAAGACGAGTTGCGGCGGCTCGGGCAGGTTTTGTCAGAGGCCGAACGGGATGGATCGGAATCACCGTTTATCATCGCCGCCTTCCGGCTGTTGATACTGACCGGATGTCGCCTTGGTGAAATCCAAACCTTGCAATGGTCTTTCGTCACAGACGCGGGAATGGAGCTACCAGATACCAAAACAGGTGCGCGGCGCATTCCCCTGCCCCAAGCCGCCCGAGCGGTTCTGAGCGCCTTGCCACGGCTTCCTGACAACCCTTACGTCATTGCCGGGGCTGTTCCCGGCCACTATGCCACCGACCTGCAAAAGCCATGGCGTCGTATACGTAAGCGGGCGGGTCTGCCCGATGTCCGCATACATGACTTGCGCCATACCTATGCGTCGAATGCCGTATCTTCGGGAATGCCCATTCAGATGGTTGGTCGGTTGCTGGGTCACAGTCAGATTCAGACTACGATGCGGTATGCGCATCTGGCCGATGATCCGGTGCGTCAGGCAGCGGAAGAAAACGCCGCACGCCTCAATACAATCGTAGGCGCGCAGGAACCGAATAGTAAGCTGCGCTTAGTTAGGTAAGGCGCTCAACGCGGCCACCCCCCTAAACGTATACATAGGCGGGTTACATTACATAGGGTGTCTACGTATACGATACGTTACCTAGGGCCGCTATGTCGCCACTCTCACCTGTTAGTTAGTCTATACATAGCATATACATTGCTGGGACGGGGCAACCGTTGCAGGCAGGAACCATACATACAGGGCAACGGGATGAACGACGCCTACGAACTCTGGCAGAAATCACTATCGCTGCGCACCGCGCCACAGCGTTTTGCCGAGCAGGTTTATAAGGATGAATGGACTGCTTCGCTTAAAGTTCAGGACGGAACAAGCGGTCTGGTGGGACTAATCGGGGAAGCTCAGAGCGCGGCTGAGTCCGGCCTAGAAGGTTGGAAGGTAGCTGAGCAAGCATTTGCGCGCTTCAACGCGAAAAACGCACCCCGTGAACAGCTTCTTTCGCGGGCTAAAGAAGCAATCGTGGCGGCCCTACGTCGTGGCGACTATCGTGGATTCGGATTTGACCGACCGCGCAGCTTGGAAACCTTACCCGTTGAAATCCCGTCCGCGTGTTGGAGCGGGTCGGTCATCTGGGACGCAAACACACTACGGTTTCAGTCTATGCGCTTTTCGGAGGTTCGCTTGCGCACAGTCCCTGCGAACAAAGACCCGGTGCTGAAATCCCTATATGATGAACCCGCGCCCAAACCGGGACGCCCCTCAGTCGCCCCTGCAATCAAAAGAGCGGCTTACGAGCTCTATAAGATCGGGGAAATTGATGTAAAAGCATCTCAAAAATCGCATTACCCAAAAATTCGAACCTGGCTGGAACGTAATGAACCAGACTTGCCAGTGTCCGCTCAGGGAATATCCGACAAAACGATGCACAAGTACTTTTCCATTATTTTCAGAGAGTTGTCAGGAAAATCGTCTCTATAAACACTTTAGGGAATTTAGAGACATTTTTGGAGACTTGGGATTGGTCCAAATCAGATGCATCGAAAGATCAACATGGAGATACCAGATGCATAGCACCAAACCAGCCAATGATAACAACCGCCCAGCCACGGACTACCTAGACGGATTCATTGACGAGCGAAACGCAGCAGACTTCTTGTGCCAAAGTGTGCGCACTATTCAAAAATGGCGCGTGACTGGGTACGGCCCCACATTCTACAAGTCCGGGCGTTCCGTGCGCTACCGCCGCCGGGACCTGTTGGAATGGGCCGAAAAACGACGTTATGGAAACACCAGCAACTATACTGCAGCGTGACTGTTACCCGTACTAGGGGAACAACTTGCAAAAATAAATTCTGGTGGGATTTAGACGACAAAGCCTTGCGTTTCCGCTTAGGAGAGTTTTGCGGCAATAGCATTGTTGTCCGGCATACCAAATTTTACACATTTTTAGCCACGCCCCCAAAAATGGAGGCGCGGCTTCGTAGTCAAACAAAACAGCTCAGAACAAGAAGTCGTCTACTGTCAGGCTGGTTGAACCAACTCCAGTGAGGGTGATCGTACCATGCCCTGCGACATCGACATCTGTATCCGCGCCAATTTGCGAGATAACCAATTCATCAAACCCAAGACCAGCAACTTCGATACGGATCACGTCGGTACCATCCTCGAAATCTGTAACCACGTCATCCCCGAAACCGTTGCAAAAAACGAACTCGTCAGAACCTGCACCGCCGGTCAGAGTGTCATTACCCAGACTTCCACCGATTGTGTCATCACTTGCTCCACCGACAATCACATCATCTGCATCAGTCCCAAGAAGCGCCAGAGTGTTTAGGTCCTGCATGGTCCAAATGGTACCGTCATCAAACACGATCTGCTCTATCCCATCAGACCAGTCATTGTTCAGCGTGTTGATGATCGTGATCTGATCGGTGGTCCCCGCAAAGGTCAAAATGGCAGTGTTGCTGTTTGCCGCAGGTTTTGAGACCGATATCTCGTCCGGTGTGTACCCATGGAGAACCAGCTTATCCGTGTCGCGAAATCCGTTGTCTTCAATCGAGTCCTGACCATCGCCACGCGTGAACACATAGGTATCCGACCCCTTATTTCCATGCAGAGTGTCGTTGCCCAGACCACCGGTGATCACGTCGTTGCCATTGTGAGCAGTGATCACATCATCGCCCGCTTGCCCGTTGATCACATCGTCAGTGCCGTAAGCGTAGATGATGTCATCACCGGATGTCGCATCCGCTGCCAGCAGAGCGTCGCGCAAGTCCTGCATGGTCCAGATCGTACCGTCGTCGAACACAATCTGCTCAATGCCGTCGGACGAGTCATTGCTGAGCGTGTTGATGATCGTGATCTGATCGGTGGTCCCCGCAAAGGTCAAAATGGCAGTGTTGCTGTTTGCCGCAGGTTTTGAGACCGATATCTCGTCCGGTGTGTACCCATGGAGAACCAGCTTATCCGTGTCGCGAAATCCGTTGTCTTCAATCGAGTCCTGACCATCGCCACGCGTGAACACATAGGTATCCGACCCCTTATTTCCATGCAGAGTGTCGTTGCCCAGACCACCGGTGATCACGTCGTTGCCATTGTGAGCAGTGATCACATCATCGCCCGCTTGCCCGTTGATCACATCGTCAGTGCCGTAAGCGTAGATGATGTCATCACCGGATGTCGCATCCGCTGCCAGCAGAGCGTCGCGCAAGTCCTGCATGGTCCAGATCGTACCGTCGTCGAACACAATCTGCTCAATGCCGTCGGACGAGTCATTGCTGAGCGTGTTGATGATCGTGATCTGATCGGTGGTCCCCGCAAAGGTCAAAATGGCAGTGTTGCTGTTTGCCGCAGGTTTTGAGACCGATATCTCGTCCGGTGTGTACCCATGGAGAACCAGCTTATCCGTGTCGCGAAATCCGTTGTCTTCAATCGAGTCCTGACCATCGCCACGCGTGAACACATAGGTATCCGACCCCTTATTTCCATGCAGAGTGTCGTTGCCCAGACCACCGGTGATCACGTCGTTGCCATTGTGAGCAGTGATCACATCATCGCCCGCTTGCCCGTTGATCACATCGTCAGTGCCGTAAGCGTAGATGACGTCATCACCGGATGTGGAATCCGCTGCCAGCAGAGCGTCGCGCAAGTCCTGCATGGTCCAGATCGTACCGTCGTCGAACACAATCTGCTCAATGCCGTCGGACGAGTCATTGTTCAGCGTGTTGATGATCGTGATCTGATCGGTGGTCCCCGCAAAGGTCAAAATGGCAGTGTTGCTGTTTGCCGCAGGTTTTGAGACCGATATCTCGTCCGGTGTGTACCCATGGAGAACCAGCTTATCCGTGTCGCGAAATCCGTTGTCTTCAATCGAGTCCTGACCATCGCCCCGCGTGAACACATAGGTGTCCGACCCTTTGCCGCCATGCAGTGTGTCGTCGCCGAGACCGCCAATCAGAACATCGTCAGATGTACTTCCATTGAGGGAGTCATCACCTTGGTTGCCGACGAGATACCCAGCTTCCGTCGCAGTAAAACTGTCAGAAGTATCGGTTCCATAGTGCACTTCGTATTCGAGAGAGTACAGCGCAGTTACGACGAACTCAGAAGTCTGATCAATGTTGGCTTGCTCAAAAGACTGCTCCAACTGATCGAAGAACTCTGAAACGGTGTTATCTGAGAGAGACTTCAGCAAGTGAGCAGCCAACGTGGCACCTTGCACTGTCATAGCCCCTGCGTCCAGAGAAGCTTGTAGGCTTGAAAGCATGCTCACCAGATCAATGCCGCCAGTTTGATCAAAAGCTGAAAACGGATGTGCTTCAAAAGCGGCAGTATACTCTTCTGGATTAGATGATGAAAAATGGGCGCTAGAAGCAGCAGACTGAGAAATGAAGTCTAAGGCGTACGCTTGCGTAAGCTCATCAAACAATTCTTCCAATAATCGGCCACCGGTTGTCCCGGGCGATGAACCTTCAATACCATTGAAGTGAGCGCCAGTTACCTTCTCAAGAAACGCTAAGTGCCTGGCATCAATTTTGGACCCACGACTTCCCGGAACAACATCGTCGACTCCAGCCCAGGCCAACAAATAATCTTCAAAGTCACGAAAAAACGTCTCTACGTCGCCATTCGAAAGCTGAACCAACAGACTATGAGCTTGCGTTCGTAAATCGCTGTCAAGCGATAGAGCAACCAATGTTTCCGCCACTTCCCCCAATTTCGAAAAAGAGGGCAGGAAGAAAGCTTCGTCATTGAACTCAAAGCCATCTGGAATGATCGTGAAAGAGTCGGCAGGGTCTGTGGAGAAATATGCATCCACAATTTCTCCGGTCGTTCCGTCGTTCCAAGTAAATGTGGATTCCCACAGAATTTGGTTTCCAGAAACAGTGTAATTGCTAGCGGTAGCATTGACTGAAATTGACGTAATACCTACGTCCTCCAAACTGACCAGTTCACCTTCTTGGCTGAACCCGTCACCATTGATGTCTGTCCAAACCAATAAATCTTGGAAGCCAGTGTCGTTGGCATCGATCACGCCATCATCATTGGAGTCATGCTCCGCTAGCGCAAGGAAACCGTTGCTGTAACCCGTTTGATCCCCAAACAATTCTGATCCATTGTCGATAATCCCGTCGCCATCGATATCAAGTGCCAACAATCCATCATTTGGTGAAACCCAGCCAGTCGCTTCTGCGAAACCGTTAATATCAAGATCAAAATAGGCCTGCGAATCCTCGAGGGATATGAGTGCGATACCATCGCCGTCCAAGTCCAAAACCAAGGGAGACGGAGGAGGAGACTTAAGCAGATTATCGGCCCTTTCTTGTATTTTACAAATTGCCAAATTTATGTCTGAGGCAATAGTGCCTATGTCTTCGCCGGGGAAGTCGAACGCGCGAATCACTGGCTCAATAGATTTATTGAAGTTTTGAACTTTTTTGCCAATGCCCTCGACGACTTCAGCAACACTCCTAGCCTGCTCTAGGCCAAGGCTGAGATTTACATCGGTCAGGTAGGTTGGCAACTCCGTTTTAATAGAACCATAACCGAAAAATTCGGGATCTTCACCAGGAAGTGTTATGATCATGCCATGACTGGTAAATGATAGAGATTCTCCAAGGTCTACATCTAAAATAAGGACGCTTCCGTTTCCGGTTAACGAAACATTAGAACCCAGTATACCACCATTGTAATCAATTACTCTACTAAGCGAAAAACTTTGACCCCCGGCCGAAATGCCGGTTCCCAAATGGAGCACGTCACCTTTGTGAGTAGGCCCTTTACTAAGCTCGAGTGGAAGAGGTATCCCGGGAATTTTAACTCTGACAGGTTCGCCATGGCTTGTTGGAAGCCCCGCAAATGGTCCGGGTGCGGTATTGGGATCTCTATCGCCATGTGTGCACGTCATATTAATTCTCCATTAATTTATCGTAGTTTTGAAATTCTCTGAGTACGCGAAACCCAACGTATCTTGCCCGACTTCCGTATATGGTACGCCCTCGAGAAGCGGTGCGCGCGAAGTCCATTGCACGCCTGTAGGCTCCGCCACGAGTGACGTTGAATTCGCACACAGTCGAATTAGCGTTTTGAAAGTAAAGGCTGGAAGTCGGCCACCCTTCGTATCTCGTGGACCAACAAGACATCGTCAATTCCGCAACATTTCCTGACATATGCCTCAGACCCCAAGCGTTCGCGGCATTGAGTCGATCAACCTGTACAGGTAGCCGGCGTGAGACTAGATCTGGGCGATCTACTCCCAACATTTTCGCAGTCGCGGAGCCGCTAAAGTTTGCTTGTTCAGCAGAAACCTCTTCGCCCTGGGCAAACGGCGTCTGAGTTCCCGCCCGCGCGGCGTATTCCCATTCCGCTTCAGTGGGCAGCCGATATACCTCGGCTCCAACCTTTTGATTAAGCCAATTCGTGTAATTTATTGCGTCATCAAACGAGACGTAGATAACCGGAAAGCTTCCAGTCAATGGCACGCATGAACCGTCGAACTGAGGAATACAGTTTTTCGGCACGATCCCGCCACAACCCCCATCTTGAACACACGCCATCCATTGATCGTAGGTTACTTCGTTGCGGCCCATTGCAATTGGAATGTCGATTTCCACGCGGTGAACCGGACCCTCATGCTTTGCGATATACGGCGCTTCCGGTGTAGCTGTACGCGTTTTCCCATCAGCGAAATAAGTAGTTCTCCGAGATTCCCCCTGCGGCCCTCCCATCATGAACTCGCCAAGCGGCAACGCGATCATTTCGGGACAGACGTCGCATTCCTGGAACATCTCAAGCGGGGCAACAGTCGTGCCGTCCTCCAGCTGGTATTCCGCAGAAATAGCCACTGTTGGGAGTGTCAGTAGCACAGCGAAAGGTAGTATTTTCCGCCACAACCCTAAAGTGTATGGAGTTTCTTGGCCAGTTTTACCCGGGAACGCCCCAAAAAGAGGATTAGACCATTTAAGCATATTCGCCACTCAACACTATGAGTCTCAGCCAAAAATATTCGTTCAATTTCAATTCGCTGGTTAAACATCAGCGAACTGGCAAGACTCACAAAAACTTTATCAATAGTGAAACTGTTAACGAGAGACGAACAATCCGTCAACTTATGAGAGATCACAATTTGGGATTTTAATTATATTCTTCTATTACATTTCTTCTTATTGACTGAGCAGAAATCGTAGGCTTTTCCCGCTCGTTTCAAACTTGGTGGAGAACCATGAGTCATGACGTGACGTGGTGTTGCGCGTCTACCACAGTGCGAGTTCGCTCCTGTTGCTTCCACAGTGCTTCCAGTTGTGTTTGTATAAATAGAAACGCCGCCCTAAGGCGGCGTGTAAGTGCTTGATATCTGACTGGAAGTATTGGTTGCGGGAGTAGGATTTGAACCTACGACCTTCAGGTTATGAGCCTGACGAGCTACCGGGCTGCTCCATCCCGCGACACTTTTGTTGGTCTACGGCCTATATGGCTAGTTGAGACCATTCTTGGCCTATTGCTTTCGCAATTTGAGGCCGGGTCGTGTTTTGCTGATCGTTTAGAGAGATATGGGCTTTTTCTAGGTTTGGCGGTGACCTACTCTCCCGGGGCTTAAGCCCAAGTACCATTGGCGCGGCAGTGCTTAACTTCCGGGTTCGGGATGGGACCGGGTGTTTCACTTGCGCTATGACCACCAAACCGAGGAAAAGCCCTCGGTCGACTTTCTTGCTGTGCAAGAAAGCGACTATGCAGGAGGCAGCGTATTCGCGAAGCGGATGCGCATTCCTGCACGGTTGTTATGTCAATCAACATCGTCGTTTGAAGCGACGAAGTCATCCATGTTTACTGAGGTGTATGTTTTTGATTTGTCTTTCCATTACTGGATCAAATCAAGCCTATCGGGCGATTAGTACCGGTCAACTGAACGCATTACTGCGCTTACATCTCCGGCCTATTGACGTGGTGGTCTTCCACGGCCCTCAGGGAGACCTTGTTTTGAGGGGGGCTTCCCGCTTAGATGCCTTCAGCGGTTATCCTGTCCGATCATAGCTACCCAGCACTGCCGTTGGCACGACAACTGGTCCACCAGTGGATCGTTCACCCCGGTCCTCTCGTACTAGGGGCAACTCCTCTCAAGTCTCCTACACCCACGGCAGATAGGGACCGAACTGTCTCACGACGTTCTAAACCCAGCTCACGTACCTCTTTAAACGGCGAACAGCCGTACCCTTGGGACCTGCTCCAGCCCCAGGATGAGATGAGCCGACATCGAGGTGCCAAACACTGCCGTCGATATGGACTCTTGGGCAGTATCAGCCTGTTATCCCCGGCGTACCTTTTATCCGTTGAGCGATGGCCCTTCCACTCGGGACCACCGGATCACTATGGCCGTCTTTCGACTCTGCTCGACTTGTCAGTCTTGCAGTCAGGCTGGCTTCTGCCATTGCACTCAACGAGCGATTTCCGACCGCTCTGAGCCAACCTTCGCGCGCCTCCGTTACGCTTTAGGAGGCGACCGCCCCAGTCAAACTACCCGCCACGCAGGGTCCCGGATCCGGATAACGGACCGCGGTTAGACATCAAGAGTGCGAAGGGTGGTATCTCAAGGGAGGCTCCACAGGGACTTGCGTTCCTGCTTCAAAGCCTACCACCTATCCTGCACATCACAATCCTGATGCCAGTGCGAAGCTGTAGTAAAGGTGCACGGGGTCTTTCCGTCTAACCGCGGGAAGCCTGCATCTTGACAGGCAATTCAATTTCGCTGAGTCGATGTTGGAGACAGCGGGGAAGTCGTTACGCCATTCGTGCAGGTCGGAACTTACCCGACAAGGAATTTCGCTACCTTAGGACCGTTATAGTTACGGCCGCCGTTTACCTGGGCTTCAATTCAAGGCTCTCACCTCTCCTTTTAACCTTCAGGCACCGGGCAGGCGTCAGACCCTATACGTCGTCTTGCGACTTCGCAGAGCCCTGTGTTTTTAATAAACAGTCGCCACCCCCTGGTTTGTGCCCCCAGCCCCTAGTTGCCTAGGAACCGGGCCTCCTTCTCGCGAACTTACGGAGGTATTTTGCCGAGTTCCTTCAACATCGTTCTCTCAAGCGCCTTGGTATGCTCTACCAGTCCACCTGTGTCGGTTTAGGGTACGGTCTTACAGGAGGGCTATTTCCAGGAACCTCTTAGCAGCCCATTCAATCCAATAAGGATGAACTACCTTCGAGATCCGTCACCACTCCACGGCTCAGGAATATTAACCTGATTCCCATCGCCTACGCCTTTCGGCCTCGGCTTAGGGGCCGGCTTACCCTGCTCAGATTAGCTTTAAGCAGGAACCCTTGGACTTTCGGCGAGAGTGTCTCTCACACTCTTTGTCGCTACTCATGTCATCATTCTCACTAGTGATCTCTCCACGGGATCGCTCACGCGCCCGCTTCATCGAAAACACTCTATCCTGCGCTACCGCCTATTCGGCTACTTGAGCGCGATTGCTCGCGCCAAATGACCGGCGATAATACAGGATGAGTGCTATGTCACACTACGCTCTGCTACCGATGCTTACGCATCCCTAGACTTCGGCTCATGGCTTGAGCCCCGTTACATCTTCGCCGCAGGACAACTTATTTAGACCAGTGAGCTGTTACGCTATCTTTAAAGGATGGCTGCTTCTAAGCCAACCTCCTGGTTGTTTTGGTCGTCCCACCTGCTTTCCCACTTAGCCATGAATTGGGGGCCTTAGTCGTAGGTCAGGGTTGTTTCCCTCTCCACTACGGACGTTAGCATCCGCAGTGTGTCTGCCATCTAGTACTCCCGGGTATTCGGAGTTTGGTTAGGATCAGTAAGCCTGTGTACATTACCCATCCAGTGCTCTACCCCCCGGGGTATTCGGATGACGCTCTACCTAAATAGATTTCGCAGAGAACCAGCTATCTCCGAGTTTGATTGGCCTTTCACCCCTAGGCACAGCTCATCCCGATCCTTTTCAACGGATGTGGGTTCGGTCCTCCAGTAAGTGTTACCTTACCTTCAACCTGGCCATGCCTAGATCACTCGGTTTCGGGTCTGATCCCACGAACTCATACGCCCTATTAAGACTCGCTTTCGCTACGCCTACACCTAACGGCTTAAGCTTGCTCGTGAGACCAAGTCGATGACCCATTATACAAAAGGTACGCCGTCAGATCTCGAGGATCCTCCGACTGATTGTAGGCGTTCGGTTTCAGGTACTGTTTCACTCCCCTCGTCGGGGTGCTTTTCACCTTTCCCTCACGGTACTGGTTCACTATCGGTCAGCAAGGAGTACTTAGCCTTCGAAGGTGGTCCTCCGATCTTCAGACAGAATTTCACGTGTTCCGCCCTACTTAATACGTCCATCAAAGCTTCCTATACGGGGCTGTCACCCGCTATGGCCACGCTTCCCAACGTGTTCTAGTCACTTATCCGGCTCGGCTGGTCCCCGTTCGCTCGCCGCTACTAGGGGAGTATCAATTGATTTCCTTTCCTCCGGGTACTTAGATGTTTCAGTTCCCCGGGTTTGCCTTTATAACCCTATGTATTCAGGTCATAAATACCTGGTTATGCTCATTATTGATTAGCAGAGCTAACAATAACAAACATTCAGGTGGGTTGCCCCATTCAGAAATCCATGGATCAAAGCTTATTCTCAGCTCCCCATGGCTTATCGCAGAGTATCACGTCTTTCATCGCCTCTTGCTGCCAAGGCATTCACCAAACGCCCTTCTCGCGCTTGATTTGATCCAGAAAAAGAAAGACACACGATAGTTGTGCTACCGCCTATTCGGCTACTTGAGCACGATGTCTGCTCCGAACTTCGTTCTTCGCAGACTATGTATCAATCAAGACCGCCCAGCTGGTAACTAAAGGCAGTCATTCTTCTGAACCAAAAACATACATTTCCCGCCCCGCCACTTGGACGAGGACAAATGAGCAACCCCATATGGTCTCTCAGCCGTGCAGCTGATCAACGCAGGTCGCTCGGGTTAGTATATTAGACTTGGACAACTCTGTTCGTTTCGATCGGGATACGCACTCCAGGCCGGCTAGACCCAAACTGCGCCGCTTATCCCCTATATGTCCTACCGCCTATTCGGCTACTTGAGGACGAAGATAAGAACGACCGAGATCAGTGCCACACTCGGCACGATCAAACAGTGTTGATTGATTTCTCTCTATACGATGTCAAATGATCTCCGGAGGAGATCGTTTGGGTGCGAGGCAGCGTATTCTCAAAGAGAATGCGCGTTCGCACACCATAGTCTGTAAGAACAGACATCTCAACATTCCCAAAAATGCTCAAAAACCTGTTCTGTTATGGATATCAGCACCTGGCATGGCTACCGGGTGACGCTCTCATTGCTTTTGCTTCACAAAAGCAACTGCCGCGCACTCTTCTCATTTGCCAGCAAATGAGAAGTGGTGGAGCCTAGGAGGATCGAACTCCTGACCTCCTGAATGCAAATCAGGCGCTCTCCCAGCTGAGCTAAGGCCCCATCTGCGAAGACCTCAACCGAGTGCCTCTCGTGACATTCGGCTTCGCCGAATGCACTGCCGCACTCGTTTTTTGCTTCGCAAAAAACGTGGTGGGTCGAGGAGGACTTGAACCTCCGACCTCACGCTTATCAGGCGTGCGCTCTAACCACCTGAGCTACCGACCCAGCTGATTTTGCTCCGCAAAATCGGCGTCGCCCGGCAGGCGATTTGCAAAGCAAATCTGCCGAGAGGGCCAGCTTGCCTTAAGCAAAACCGATCTGCATGAGCAGTAGCTCACGCTATGTCTGAAGAGATATGAGGACGGCTCGGTCCATGAGTTTGATCAACTTTGTTTGTTGATCTTCTGCTAAGTGTTTCACGATCAAGAGCAAGCTCTGTGATGCTAGAAACATCCTTAGAAAGGAGGTGATCCAGCCGCAGGTTCCCCTACGGCTACCTTGTTACGACTTCACCCCAGTCGCTGATCCTACCGTGGCCGCCTGCCCCCCGAAGGTTAGCGCAGCGTCGTCGGGTAGAACCAACTCCCATGGTGTGACGGGCGGTGTGTACAAGGCCCGGGAACGTATTCACCGCGTCATGCTGTTACGCGATTACTAGCGATTCCGACTTCATGGGGTCGAGTTGCAGACCCCAATCCGAACTGAGACAGTTTTTGGGATTAACCCATTGTCACTGCCATTGTAGCACGTGTGTAGCCCAACCCGTAAGGGCCATGAGGACTTGACGTCATCCACACCTTCCTCCCGCTTATCACGGGCAGTTTCCTAGAGCGCCCAGCCGAACTGCTGGCAACTAAGGATGTGGGTTGCGCTCGTTGCCGGACTTAACCGAACATCTCACGACACGAGCTGACGACAGCCATGCAGCACCTGTCACTAGGTCACCGAAGTGAAAGACCCATCTCTGGGCCGGTCCTAGGATGTCAAGGGTTGGTAAGGTTCTGCGCGTTGCTTCGAATTAAACCACATGCTCCACCGCTTGTGTGTACTCGTCAATTCCTTTGAGTTTTAATCTTGCGACCGTACTCCCCAGGCGGAATGCTTAATCCGTTAGGTGTGTCACCGAATAGCATGCTACCCGACGACTGGCATTCATCGTTTACGGTGTGGACTACCAGGGTATCTAATCCTGTTTGCTCCCCACACTTTCGCACCTCAGCGTCAGTATCGAGCCAGTGAGCCGCCTTCGCCACTGGTGTTCCTCCGAATATCTACGAATTTCACCTCTACACTCGGAATTCCACTCACCTCTCTCGAACTCTAGACCGATAGTTTTGGAGGCAGTTCCGGGGTTGAGCCCCGGATTTCACCCCAACTTTCCGATCCGCCTACGTGCGCTTTACGCCCAGTAATTCCGAACAACGCTAACCCCTCCGTATTACCGCGGCTGCTGGCACGGAGTTAGCCGGGGTTTCTTTACCTGCTACCGTCATTATCTTCACAGGCGAAAGAGCTTTACGACCCTAAGGCCTTCATCACTCACGCGGCATGGCTGGATCAGGGTTGCCCCCATTGTCCAAGATTCCCCACTGCTGCCTCCCGTAGGAGTCTGGGCCGTGTCTCAGTCCCAGTGTTGCTGATCATCCTCTAAAACCAGCTATAGATCGTAGGCTTGGTAGGCCATTACCCCACCAACTACCTAATCTAACGCGGGCTAATCCTTTGGCGATAAATCTTTCCCCCGAAGGGCTCATACGGTATTACTCTCCGTTTCCAGAGGCTATTCCGTACCAAAGGGTATATTCCCACGCGTTACTAACCCGTCCGCCGCTCACCCCGAAAGGCGCGCTCGACTTGCATGTGTTAGGCCTGCCGCCAGCGTTCGTTCTGAGCCAGGATCAAACTCTCAAGTTGAAAAGCATTGCTGCTTATCCTTGACGTTCGAACCTCTGCACATCTTTAGTTGTGCTACCGCCTATTCGGCTACTTGAGCACAGGTAGCTTACGCTACGCTGCAGCTACTCGAGCACAATCAGGCGACACCCCCAGCCGGCTAGCCGGGAGTACAACTAAAGTCATCTGTTTGTTGTGCTTCTGGTTTCATCAGAAACCGAAAGCCGTACAAACAGTGAAGCTGACACTCTATCATCGGCGCTACCGCTTACGCTACTTGAGCGCAGGCATCGAACCTAAGAGCGCGATATACAGACATTCAATCCGTCGAAACGAACCAAACCGCCCACATATCTCTTCAGTTATCCATCAATGTCAAAGAACAAACACCCAGAGCCAAAAACCAAGCCGTTGCGCCAATCAACTCAGCGCGCCCGCCTAAACCCTAACCTCAGATGCCCCCGGTCTCTCCCGAGCGTCTCAACCGTCTTTCCAGTCCGTCAGCACCGTCTCCAGCACCCCAGCACCGCCTCAGCAGCGCCGGTGAAGGGGGTTCTAAGGGCTACCCAACAAAGCCGCAAGCAGAAAATTTGAAAAATGCCATTTTTTTTGCATTATTTTGTTTTTCCATTTGAAAACAACGATCTAATCACCAGCCATCGACGTCATTTTCCTCCAATTCAGCGTCAAACAACAGCCCAAGGTATTGGATGACAACAAGGCGGGGCGAACAATGCCCTATATATAGTGAACAGTAAGCAGACAGATACTAGAAGCTCTCGACTCGTGCGTCTCTTTGCGAGTCGAAACCTGCGGCGCAAAAGCGGGATTCCGGCAGCCACAGCGTGTCAAAAGTAAATCCACGCGCTCAAATGCTTGCGTATCAACTGCGGATGCGGTCAGGTCACGGCAACCAAGCTGAATTGACGAAATTCCATGACCCAAGTGCCCGATCATAAATTCCCGCGCGTGCGCACCGTCGGATATGACGGTTTGCTGGTTTCCTTTGGTGACGCAATGGAGGAATCCTCGAACCGGGCAGCCTTGGCGTTTCGCGATCTCGTCGACAGCGAAAACTGGGAAGGCGTACTTGAAACCTCGGCCACTTTGGCATCCGCTTATATACGGTTCGATACCAAACTTTTATCACATGCCGACCTCGATGCCAGGGTACGCGGGGCTTTGGGCCACCAAGACTGGTACTCTGCGCCCATGCCCATGGGACGCAGGTTCTGGCGCGTTCCAACAGTATACGGCGGTGAGCTTGCACCCCAGCTTGGCGACGCGGCACACGCAGCAGGGTTAAGCGTCGAGGAAGCTGTCCGTCGCCTGTCGGAAACTCGCGTCCGTGTCCTGACGATTGGGTTCGCGCCGGGGCAGCCATATCTGGGCCCGCTTGGACCCGAGTTCAACATACCCCGACTTCAGGATTTAACCCCGATGGTGCCCGAGGGCGCGCTGGTTCTGGCAATATCGCAGTTCGTACTTTTTTCAGGCCCAACTCCGACGGGATGGAGGCATGTCGGCCAAACCGCGTTCCGATGCTTTCGCCCCGAAGCAGAACACAGCTTTGCCCTGCGCCCCGGCGACGAAATGCAGTTCGTGCCGATTTCCCGAGACGCGTTGGAGGATATCCGCGCAAACAACGCCGACGGCACGGGCGGCGCAACTTGTCAGGAGATCAAGCAGTGACTCTGACCGTTCTGCGCATCGGCCCGGCCTGCTCAATTCAGGACCAGGGACGTATTGGATATCTGGATCAAGGTTTGTCCAGATCCGGGGCTGCTGACATCCTTGCCCTGCACGAAGGAGCTGCGCTGTTGGACCAGAGCCCCGAACTTGCAGCGTTGGAAATGGCGGGCATGGGTGGAGAGTTCGAAGCGAACCAAACCACATGTTTTGCCCTCACCGGCGCACCGATGCAGGCCAGTATTGATGGAAGTCCTGTGCCGTGGAATGCCTCTCATCAGATCGAGGCCGGGCAACGATTGGTGATCGGAGCTGCGCTGCGTGGCAGCTATGGCTACCTTCATCTTGGTGGCGGCATAGACGTGCCAGAATTTTTGGGGTCCCGCTCAACGCATCTGACCGCAAAGATTGGGCGAGTTGTTCAGCAAGATGACATACTGAATAGCCCCAAGGGCGCGGGGCGTGCTGGTTGGAAGTTAAGACCGGAGGACAGGTTCTCGGGCGGACTTTTGCATGTAGTCGCCAGTTTTCAGACATCATTGTTTGATCAAAGCACCTTGGACCGGTTTGCCGCCACCAGCTTTACGCGCGGTGCAAGGGCCAACCGCATGGGGATGCAATTGGAAAGCGACGGACCCGGATTTGCGGCAAAAGGGCAGCTGAATATCCTGTCCGAGATCATCACACCCGGCGACATCCAAATGACCGGCACTGGAAACCCGTTTATCCTGCTGCCCGAATGCCAGACCACCGGGGGTTACCCACGTATCGCCACGGTCTTGCCTTGCGACATCCCTCGGGCGGCACAAACGCCAGCGGGTGCTGAAATTCGGTTCGAATTCGTGACGCTTGAGGAGGCTGCGACGCTACAGGCCCGCCACTCGGCTGACCTGATCCGGCTAAACGGTCAGATCGAACCGTTGGTGCGCAATCCCCATGACATCCCGGACCTGTTGTCCTACCAATTGATCGACGGAATGATCTCTGCCACCGACTAAAGGAGTGTTGCCGATGCCCAGCGTCGATCTGAATGCCGATATGGGGGAAAGCTTTGGCCCCTGGAAGATGGGCGATGACGATAGTCTGCTGAGGATCATCACCTCGGCCAATATCGCTTGTGGCTTTCACGCGGGTGATTGGGATGTGATGGCGCAGACGATGAAGCTGGCCGCTGAAAACGGCGTCGGTATCGGCGCGCATCCCGGCTTTCCTGATCTGCAGGGGTTTGGCCGCAGAAACATGAAAATCCCTCATGCGTCCCTGCGCAATCTGGTGCGGTATCAATTGGGGGCAGCTTTAGGCATGGCCAAGGCGGTTGGAACGCAGGTCCGGCACCTGAAACTACACGGCGCGTTGGCCAATATGTGCTCGGTTGATGTGGATATGGCGCGCGCCTGCTATCAGGGTGCGCTGGACGTGGATCCCGATATCATCATCATGGTGCTGGCCGTCACCAAACAGGAAGAAGCTGTACGCGACCTTGGCTGCAAATGGGTCGGAGAGATCTTTGCCGACCGCGCTTACAATGACGACGGAACGCTGGTGGATCGAAGCCTGCCCGGAGCAGTCATTCACGACCCTGAACTTGCCGGGCCACGCATCCTGAACATGGTGCGCGAAGGGGCCATCATCACTGAATCCGGCAAACGACTGGAAACCTCGATCGACACAATATGTCTGCACGGGGACGGCCCTACGGCGGTGCAAATCGCAGCTTCGGTGCGGGAAAACCTGATCACTGGCGGGGTCGATGTGACGAAATTCATCCGCTGATCAGATTGGCTTAAGACAGCACGCGTATACCGTTGGTGTTGCCGGGGTCAGGTTCAGCCCCTAGCATGACCACAAGTTCATGTTCTGAGTGCCACAATCCCGGCAACACCCTGCACCACCTGCAAAGCGCAGGAGCAAGGAGATAGCTTTATGTCTTTTGATCTGATGTCCTACGAACCCCGCGGCGACAAGAAAAACTCGGAGTTCTTCAACGAGTATTTGCCAAAAATCTACGAACGCCGCGCCAGCTCGGGCGTTGCCGACCTGGTCGGGGCGATGAAGGCCATCGTGATACAGGTCGAATCCGATGCACTGTTTGACACATTGGTCGAGCTTTACGTAATGACGCCCTATCGCCACACAGCCAGCTATCTGGGGCGCACGCATAAATTCTCGGTCCTGCATTCACATTCCGACTACCCTGCCCTGGTCGTAATGGCACCGCTCAGCCCAGCTTTCGAAGACTTTATTCCCCGTATCAACCGCATGTATCCGCTGGCCCGAAAGACTCCGCAAACCCGATATGTCGGAGAGGTCTTCGGCGCGTCGGACCTAACCGCGCTGACCCAAACGCTGGAGGATCAGAATATTCGGTTCGAGTATTCAGGCGACACCGAAAATCCGTTCTACACACTGCAGGGTTTTCAGTTCACTACACCTTCGGATTTCACCTGTAATCGGGTTGGCTATTCCAATCTGGACTTCAACGACACGGATAGCCTCGGTCTGGGCGACCGTGTTCTATTGAGCGACAGTGAGCAAGCTCGTCTGAATCAGGCTGCCGCGTTTGGGACCGACAGCAATATCGCACCGCTCATGCTAGGTATTGATCACCTCGCCACGCGTGTTCTTGCCGGAGAACGCGAGGACGCAATCCTCGAGTTCCTGACCATGGTGCCCTACTACTTCTGGGGCGCGTACAACATCTTCGACATGAATTCTTCCACCAATGTGAACCGAAACCCAAACGTAGATGACGACAAGAAATCACCTGCCAAAGTGTTCACCGCCAACAACACGCCGTCCTTCGTGAATTCCTTCGCCAAGCTGCCGATGCCGACCGAGGATTTTGTCCGCAATTTCGGCCGTCGCCTACATCACATGGCGATCGAGATTCAGGATGGCGATCACGGCGCGGGTGAAAAGAACGTGGATTTCGTGGTGAATACGCTCAAGGACAAGGGCGTGCCATTTCTGGCCCATGTAGTAGGCGAGTGCAAAGACGATCCGAACCTCAAGCAGATCTTCTCAAAACACTCAAAAAACACGCTGCTGATCACGGAATACATTGAACGCTGCCACAAATATGATGGCTTTTTCACCAAGGACAATGTCGCCGCGTTAACCGCTGCCGCCGGTCAGGATGAGCAGTACCAGCACGGTCATGTGTTCGACTAATGCCTGCAAGCATTTCCGAAACGCTCTGGGACACGAACGTCCCGAAAATGGCAAACGCGTCGCGGGATGTTCGCACGTTAGCCCAACTCCGAAAAAAAAGGCTGCGAGTTCCCTCGCAGCCCCATCCAATCAGGAGAGAGAATGTCGGGTTTTATGACGGCCCGATCATGAAACAGGTGACATTTCGGGCCTGCAACCTGCGGCAAGCCAGATCGGCCTGTTCGCGGGTCATGCCCTGGAACGTCGCATCGAAACCCCGTGAGCTTTGATTCACCTTGCGCAAGGTTCCTTCCAAAGTGGTCATTTCAGCCAAAGCGGTTTTCAGCAGCACCTTCTCGGCCTCGTAGCGCGTGGTATACCGACCCACATTGACGCCCCAAAGATGCCCGCCCGAAGTAGAAAGACGGGTGACAATTTCCCTTTCCGGCTCTGGCTGAGCAGCCGGGTTGGTCGACGCCAGAACCAGATCATCAGGACGAGGCGCCGGGCGCACCGTTCCGTCATCCGGGGTCTGGATATCAGCCGCTGCGATTGCCGCAGCAATGCCATCCTGAATTCTGCTTTCGTCTTTTGCCGCTGTCGCGGCAACTGTTCCGGCGACTTGAACTGCAGCTGCGCGGCGCAACACGGGCCGCAGGCTGGCCGTAGGTGCAGTGGTCAGGCGCGCGACCTGCGCATTCAGGCCCGCATTTCCAGCGTAAGCCGGACGGGCAGGTTTGCGGATGGGCGCACGGGATGGAGCGCGTCGGAAGCCCATATCCAGCAACTCAGCCACTTTGGCATTGCGCGATGCGCCGGATTTTCCGCCGAAGACGGTCGCGATGATCCGCTCATCCTTACGCTTGGCCGAGGCTACCAGATTGAAGCCCGCCGCTCGTGTGTATCCAGTCTTGATCCCATCGGCACCCTTATAGGCGGCCAAAAGGCGGCGGTTGGTGTTCGGAACCGTTTTGATCCCTGCATGAGTCGATTGACGTGAAAACAGGTTGTAATACTGCGGATAATCATAGAGGAGATGCCGCCCAAGCGTCGTCATGTCCCGCGCGGTCGACAAGTGGCCGGACTCGGTCAATCCATGCGCATTCTTGAAGGTTGTGCGGCTCATACCCATGGCTTTGGCGGTGCGCGTCATACGGCGGGCAAACGCGGCCTCGGATCCACTAATGGCAATCCCGATGGCGGTCGCCGCGTCATTGGCGGATTTCACGGCGGCCGCGCGGATCAGGTACCGAAACGCAATCCGCTGACCCGAGCGCAGCCCCAGCTTGGACGGGGGCTCTGCCGCAGCTGCTTTGGTGATACGTACTTGCGTATCCAACTCGATCTCACCATTCCGGACAGCCTCGAACGCGATATAGAGCGTCATCATCTTGGTCAGAGAAGCCGGGTGAAGTCGGGTATCTGCGTTGCGCGAGTGCAAAACCTCACCCGTGCGCGCGTCAATTACCATCGCCGCATAGGGCGCGGCAACCGATTGCAACGGCGCAAAAGAAAGCAGCCACACGAATGCTATAAGAAATAAGCCCATTCGGGCCGGAACTGTCCGCCGAACCTGCACGATCTTTGCCTCTGTCTACCTCGGGCCGCCGGGTTTTCCCGGTCAGCAATTAATTTATTTTATTACCCGTAAGGCTAACACAGAGGACGTCCGAAATAAACCGAAAGCTGGTAAATTCGATCTTTCTTTCGGCGTGCAGTCACCCGCAACATATGGTCGACTTGCACACCTCAACCACTAAATCGTCCTCAGATTTGGTGCCGCCGTAAATAGCCTATTCAATTTTTTGTAACTGGGACCATTCGGCAACATCATGCAAGCGTGCGAACAAGGCTCGCTAAATCACCCAGATCCCGCAATTCCTTGTACCGGTTCGAACGGGTGGGGACCTCGGCTTTTTCGATCTCCCAGACCAGCCCATGGGGGACGTAGACCCCCCAGCAGCCAGCCTCAATCGGAGCCACTACGTCGGATCGCATCGAATTGCCGACCATCATCGCTTGGGTAGGGCCGGTGCCATGGCGCGCAAATATTTCATGATAGGTTTCAGCCGTCTTTTCTGAAACGATCTCGACCTCGTCAAAAAGCTCGCCCAAACCAGATTGCGCCAGCTTCCTTTCTTGATCAATCAGGTCGCCTTTGGTGATCAGCACAACCTTGTGAGTCGCCCCGACTGCTTCGACCGCTTCGCGGGCATGGGGAAGCAGTTCGATCGGATGGGCCAACATCTCTTGCCCCGCGTCGATCAACTGGCGAATGACCGAAGCCGGGACACGATCTTCGGTGACCTCGATCGCGGTTTCTATCATCGACAGAATGAAGCCTTTGATTCCATACCCATAGTGTCGGATGTTGCGTCTTTCTGCAGCAAGCAGACGATCCATCAGATGATCCCGTTCGGCATGGTCCGCAAGCAGATCGGCGAAATAGGCCTGCGTCAGTTGAAAGAACCGTTCGTTGTGCCACAACGTATCATCAGCATCGAACCCGACGATGGTCAGCTTGTCTTCCATTGCGATTACGTCCTGCTGGCTCTTTTCTCTGGCCCCTAGGACGTTATATAACCGCTCAGATAAACCGAAGCCTGAATCGGACTTTTGCGCGCAATGTTTGAAAACCCTTGGATGATGTCTGACAATTCGGACGACGACGGCGACTCGTCCGTCCTGATTCAGACGCGCCCTAAAACCAAGCGCCCACCGCTGTACAAGGTGCTGCTGCTGAATGACGACTACACCCCGATGGAGTTCGTTGTGCACGTGCTGGAGCGCTTTTTCGGCATGACCCACGCCGAAGCGTTCGAGATCATGCTGACCGTGCACAAGAAAGGCGTCGCCGTGGTTGGCGTATTCAGCCACGAGATCGCCGAGACCAAAGTGGGTCAGGTGATGGACTTTGCTCGCCGACACCAGCACCCCCTGCAATGCACAATGGAACGCGAAGAGTAGCGTCTGCTCTTCCAACGAACGCGTATGTCCCCTCGCCTTGATCTTGCCCTGAACAGCGGCCTTGCGCTGTCACAGCCGCTGACGGTGATCGGGCCGACACCAGCCCATGACCTGTCCGAGCTGCCTCGCGAAACGCAGGTAGTACAGCCCTTCAAACCGTTCCATGATCATTTCGCGGCACAAGGTTTTGACGTTAGCCCCGAGACCCGTGATCCATGCCAGGATGCGGTGATATTCCTACCCCGCGCAAAAGCTTTGGCCCGCAGCCTTGTTCAACAGGCCTGCTTGCGCGCCAAGGGTACGATTGTGGTGGACGGGGCCAAAACCGATGGGGTGGACAGCCTGCTGAAGGACATCCGTAAGCGCGTGCCGGTCGAAGGGCCAATTTCCAAAGCGCATGGCAAGATCTTCTGGTTTGCCTCTGATCCAGAGGCTTTCGCCGACTGGGCCGCGCCCCATGGGCAAATGGTGGACGGCTTTACGACCGCGCCCGGTGTGTTTTCGGCGGACGGAGTGGACCCGGCCTCGGCCCTGTTGCTGGGCGCCCTGCCCGCAAAATTGGGCGCACGGGTGGCCGATCTGGGTGCGGGCTGGGGGTATCTGTCTGCCAACGTGTTGCAAAAACAGGGCTTACGCGCCCTATACTTGGTTGAGGCCGACCACATCGCCCTGACTTGTGCAAAGGCCAATATCACCGATGACCGGGCGTCTTTTCACTGGACCGACGCGGTAACTTGGCGCGCGCCCGAGGGGCTGGACGCCGTCGTTATGAACCCGCCCTTTCACACCTCGCGCAGCGCAGACCCCGCGCTGGGTCAGGGCTTTATTCAATCCGCCGCACGTAATCTCGCAAAACATGGTGAGCTGTGGATGGTGGCCAACCGCCACCTGCCTTACGAAACCACGCTGAACGAAGCTTTCTCGCGCGTCGACGAAGTCACTGGCGACAACCGGTTCAAGGTGTTCCACGCCTCTCGCCCTCGGCGGTGATCCCGGTTAATCTGCGCGCAACTCAGGGAGAAAACGCATGTCCTTTTCCATAGCAGGCAAGACCGCCATCGTCACCGGTGGCGCCAATGGCGTCGGGCTAGCCATTGGGCGGCATTTCGCGGATGCGGGTGCCAATGTGATGTTTGCCGACATGGATGAAAAGCGGCTGACCGACGAGTTGGGCGAGCAGGCCGACGACAGCAATATCCGCTTTTTCGCGGGCGATTTACGGGAAAAGCTGACCATCGCAAACCTGCTTTCCGCCACGATAGACGCCTTTGATCAGGTGGATATCCTGATCAACGGGTCGCGGCAGGTTATCCCGTCCGATCCGTTGGATACAGATGACGACTCGGTCAAAACCCTGCTGAATCAGAATTTGATGCCAGCCCTGCGCCTCAGCCAGGCTGTCGCCAAACGCATGATCAAACAATCCGGAGAAGGAGACGGCCCTGCCGGATCGATCATCAACCTGTCTTCGATAGCCGCACGTCGAACACATCCGGATCTGATGGCCTATTCCGTCTCGACCGCTGCGCTGGATCAGATGACGCGGTCACTGGCCGTGGCTTTCGCCCCGCACCGCATCCGCGTGAACTCGATCGCGCTGGGTTCGGTCATGAGCGCCTCGTTGCAGTCCACGCTCAAGGAAAACCGCGATTTCCGAGACGATATCGAAAAGCACACCCCGTTGGCCCGCATCGCCGCCCCGACCGAACTGACCGAGACGGCGCAGTTTCTGGCCTCGGACGCGGCAGGTTTCATCACCGGGCAAATCCTGACCATTGACGGAGGCCGCACCCTGCTGGACCCCGTCGCAGCACCGGCGCACTGACCCCATGTTTGACACCGAAAAATCTACCGCCTCCGCGTGGTTCCGCACCCTGCGCGACCAGATCGTAACTGCGTTCGAAGCCCTGGAAGACAGCCACGACACTGGGCCGTTTTCCGACGCCACCCCCGGCCGCTTCGAAGTGAAGGAAACCACCCGCCATTCAGACGACGGATCAGACGCAGGCGGCGGTTTGATGTCGGTGATGCGCGGCGGGCGCGTGTTTGAGAAAGTGGGCGTCAATATATCGACCGTTTACGGCACGCTGGGCGAGCGGGCACAGCAGGCTATGGCTGCGCGCAAAGGCATTCCGGGCATGACCGAAGACCCGCGCTTCTGGGCCTCGGGGATATCGCTGGTAGCCCATATGCAGAACCCACATGTGCCCGCCGTTCATATGAACACCCGCATGTTCTGGACGCCCCACGCCTGGTGGTTCGGCGGCGGGTCTGACCTGAACCCGTGTATCGAATATGACGACGACACCACACATTTCCACGCCACGCAAAAGGCGCATCTGGACCCGCATGGGCCTGCGCATTACCCGCGCCTCAAAGACTGGGCGGATGAGTATTTCTACATCCCGCACCGCAAACGCGCGCGCGGTGTGGGCGGCATCTTCATGGATGACTACTGTACCGGCGACTGGAGTGCCGATTTCGCACTGACGCAGGATATCGGCCGCGCCTTTTTGCCCGCTTTCCTGCCCTTGGTCGAAAAGCGCCGGGTGCAGGCGTTTGACGATGCAGACAAAAACACTCAACTGGTGCATCGTGGTCTGTATGCCGAGTACAACCTTGTCTACGACCGAGGCACCAAGTTCGGACTGGAAACCGGCCACGACCCAGATGCCGTTTTGATGAGCCTGCCTCCACTGGCGAAATGGGTGTGATTACTTCTTCATCCTGATATCCAGAACAGCGTCGTAACAATAGCTTTCAGCCTTGGATGCCGAGTAATTTTCGCCCACATACTTCACGGTGATCGAATGTTTGGATGTCGTGTCGGACTCAACTTGCGGGTCCAGGGAAAACTCTACGGTTCGAATACCCGGCTCATATGGTTTTGAAAGATAGATGCGCCGGGTCGACTCAGTTCCCAGTGTCCTGATCGCATAGTCCCCAATCCCGCACCAATACGCCAACGCAACTGATGACCCGACTACGTTCACTTCAAAATTGCCTGTTTGTAATGGCGTCACGTGAACTTGAAAGGTGGGGAATATACCAATACCCGGCTGATCCGCCTGAGCTTCCGCACAGAGAAGCAGCGCCAAAGCTAAAGGCATACATTTAAAGAGTTTCACGGTCGATTACCTCTGCGCAAGTCACAACAGCCCTCATTGGCCGCATACCTTGACTATGCAGCGTTGTTGAACCGCGAAGCGCTGGCAAAACACAAAAGCGTCATTCAGTCGTGATGAATCCCAGCAGAGCGTCCAGGCCCTCAGAATCCGAAATCGAGGAAATTGTCATAGCAATAGGTCTGCGCGGACCCCGCCGACAGGTTCTCGCCCACACGTTTGACCGTGACCGAGTATCCCGGAGTGGTATCGACCCCTTCTGGTGCGGTCAGTGAAAACTGAACCGTCCGGGTTTGTTTTTCATAGGCACGCGTGATGTAAATCCGCTGGGTCGCCTTGGTTCTGAGTGTTCGGATCGCATAATCCCCAATACCGCACCAATACGCGACCGGCGCTGAGGTCCCTCGGGTTGATACCTCGTAGATGCCATTGCCTTTGTCCGCCACGTCAACCCGGACCGCAGGGTTAAGATTCACTCCGAAACCGATCGCCTGAGCGACCCCTGGCAACAATACAATCGCCGCAATGGCAGGCATTTTCCGAAACCGCATAATCCCTTACCCTTTCACACTAAACACCACAGAACAAAGCATAGACAACATCACAGCCTAGTAAAGTTCCTGCACCACAACGTGCTATTCGCTCAGCACACGCCCGCCCACATTCTGTGGTGCCAGGGCAACCGTCTTGATTACCGCATAGCAAAGCTGGCCCGGTTGCAGGCCCAGCGCGTCGACCGAACGGCGAGTGATGCGAGCAAGAACAGATCCCGCCGGAGTTTTCACTGAAACGATCGCCCCCGGACCTTCGCCCGCGCGAATGGTGTCAACCGTGCCTTCCAGCATATTCAGCGCCGACAAACCCTCGGGCCGTTTGTTGGACAAGATGACCTCTTGGGCGGGGATACGGATTCGAAGGTCATCGCCAATCTGATGCGGAATACGCGGCAGGAACAGGCTTGTCCCGCCCGCGTTCAACTCGGTCAGACCATCGGAATGGTGCTTGGCTACCCGCACTTGAAGCACCGCCCCGACCGCGCGAATACCCGCAGGCGCAACCGATGGGTCGGCCAGAACTTCTGAGGCCGGACCGTGGCGCACAGCCTTTCCGTCTTGCAACGCCACAACCGACGTCGCCAGACGCGCCACTTCGGCGGCAGAGTGGGTGACGTACAGAATGGGCACCGACACCTCATCCCTGAGGCGTTCGAAATAGGGCAGGATCTCGGCCTTGCGCGCATCGTCCAGCGCCGCCAGCGGCTCGTCGGCCAAAATCAGGCGTGGGCTGGCCAGCAACGCCCGGCCAATGGCTACGCGCTGTTTCTCGCCCCCTGAAAGGCCAGCAGGACGGCGGTCCAGCAGATGGCCGATCCCCAACATTTCAATCACCTTGTCGGGGTTCTCGCGCGGCGCGCCCTTGGGTGCGAACCAACGACCGTATGACAGGTTTTGGCGCACCGTCAGGTGGGGGAACAGGCGTCCCTCTTGAAAGACATAGCCCAAACGCCGCTTATGCGGCGGAAGCCACAGATGTTTCTCGGTGTCGAACAGCTCCCATCCATCAACTGCGACACGGCCCGAAGTCGGTTTGAGCAATCCAGCGACGGCATTGACAACCGTCGTCTTACCCGAGCCCGAGCGTCCGAACAGAACAGTCACGCCGGACGGTGCGTCAAAATTGAGATCGAGTTTGATGTTGGGCAGATCATGCTGCAATCGGACAGAAAGGCTCATGACCCGGCCACTCTTGCTGCGACACGGCGGGCTATGAACTCTGACAGCAAAAGCGCGCTTAGAGCGATAACGACCGATATAACAACCAGCCGCGTTGCGGCCGCTTCACCGCCGGGAACCTGAAGAAAGGCGTAGACCGCTGACGGCAGCGTTTGGGTCTGCCCGGGGATATTGGACACGAAGGTAATGGTGGCGCCGAATTCGCCCATCGCCTTGGCAAAGGCCAGAATAGCCCCGGCGATAACGCCCGGCAGGATCATCGGCAGAGTGACGGTCGCAAACACCATAATGCGCGAAGCCCCCAATGTAGCCCCAGCCTGCTCTAGCTTGGGGTCCACCGCTTCGATCGACAAACGGATGGCGCGCACCATTAAAGGGAATGCCATGATCCCCGCCGCCAGCGCTGCACCGGTCCAACGGAATGCGAACACAATTCCGACTTCGGACAGGGCGCGACCCAACGGCCCCTGAATGCCAAAGGTCAGCAAGAGGAGGTAGCCCGTGACAACCGGCGGCAGGATCAACGGTAAGTGCACGAGCCCGTTCAAGACCTGTCGCCCCGGAAACCGCCAGCGGGCCAATGCATAGGCGGTGAAAACCCCAAAGGGCAATGTCACCAGCGTGGCCCAAAAGGATACGCGCAATGACAGCCTCAGGGCCTCAAGCTCTTCCGGACCCAACCATCCCATCGCTTATTGCTCCGGCAGGGAAAAGCCCTGCCTTTCAAAGATGTCTTGCGCTTCGGGCGACTGCAGATGCTCTAGAAACGCAAGTGCCTCTGGCCGGGCAGAGGTGGTCACACCAGCCGGGTAAATGATCGCGGGGTGCAAATCAGGCGAAAACTCAGCGAGTACGCGAACGCGGTCTTCGACCACGGTGTCCGATCGGTACACAATGCCCAAGGGCGCTGCTCCTGCCGCAACCAAAGCAAGCGCTGCACGCACATTGTCGGTTTGCGCCACTTGCCCCTGAACACTATCCCAAAGGCCCAGACTGCGCAGCGCCGCCTTGCCATAGATCCCAGCGGGTACAGCATCGACCAATGCCATGGCCAGATGCCCACCGGCCAAAGCCCCCGCCAAATCGGTTTCGGGGGTCACCTCGTGCATGTCGGGGGCCGAGGTACCGCCAATGAGAACCAGTCCATTGCCCAGCAGATCGACCCGCTTATTTGCTTCGATCAGGCCCTTGCCCTGCAGGACATCCATCCATTCGACATTCGCCGAAATGAACACATCCGCCGGTGCGCCCAGCTGAATCTGACGCGCCAGAACCGAGGAAGCCGCATAGGAAACCGTGATCTCTTGTCCTGTCTGTGCCTCGAACGCCGGAGCGATCTCGTCCAGAGCATTCTTCAGACTGGCTGCTGCAAAGACCAGTACGCCGTCTGCCCCCGCGCGCAGCGGAGCCAGTGTAAACATAGCCAGAGTGATGGCCGCAAGAAGTACACGAAGCAGACGTGACAGGATCATCTCATTCCCGCCCCTCGGGGTTAAGGTCCTCTTGGGGATATCTGAGGCACCGGGGGGCGTGCAAGCGCCGATGCGCCGCAGGTTCACCCAAAGGGCAGAGATTGCTGGAAAATCCTTGCCCCAAGCCATTTTCGTCAACAGACTCAGCGACAATGTCGCAAACGATCTTGATCCTGATACATGTCACGGGGATGCTGCGCGCGAGTCAGGAACAGGAAAGCCGACATGTTGCACACTATCCCAGGTTTGATTGACGCCGTACGCGCGCGTTTTGCCCATGTCGAAAGCTGTCCCTTTCAAGGGCCCCGGATTTTCTTTGAAAACGCAGGTGGGGCCCTGACGTTGAATTCCGTGGTCGAGACGTCGGCCAAGTTCGCCGCTATCCCTGACAATCAGGGGCGCGACAACGTCGCCAGCCATGCGCTTGTCGACATCATCAACACCGCCAAGGCTGACTTAGCTTTGTTCATGAATGCGCCGACGGGTCAGTTTTTTGTTGGAGAAAGTGGGACCGAACTTCTGTTTCGTATGATCCGCACCGCTTGCGTGAACGCGCCCAAAGGCGGCAAGGTCATCGGCAGTTCCATCGAACATCCCGCCAGTCGCAGCGCCGCCCGCCGCTGGGCTGACATTGCTGGGCTGGACTATGTCAACGTCCAGCACGACAACGATACAGGTCTCGTCACCGCCGAGGCATTCCGGGCTGCAATGACTCCGGACGTCTGTGTCGCCACAATCGTTCACGCCTCGCCGGTCACAGGTATGGGGATGGATGTGGCAGCCATCGCGCGGGCCATTCGTGAGGTCTCGCCCGAGTGTTTCATCATTGTGGACGGTATTCAGCACGCGGCTCACGGGCAGTTGGATATCAACAGCTACAATGTCGATGGTTATGCAATCTCACCCTACAAAGTGTTCTCGCGCCACGGGTATGGCGTTGCATGGATATCGGACCGGCTGACCGCCCTTCCCCACGACCAATTGATCGACGCCCCGTCTGAAGGGTGGGAATTCGGAACCCGCGACACCGGTGCTTACGCGACCATGTCCGACGTGGTGGCTTATTTCGGGTGGCTGGGCGACCGGGTCTCGGACCACACGGACCGCCGCGCCCGGATCGAGGCTGCTGGCCGTGCCATTCACGCCTACGAATCGCATCTGACAGATGCAATGATCAACGGCACCGGCAATCTGCCGGGCCTGCGCGATATGGAGCATGTTTCAATTCTTGGCGGCGCAAACAACCCTGCCCGCGAAGGGTTGGTTTCAATTGTCGTGCGGGAGATCCCCTCTGCCGATGTTGTTACACGCCTGAATGATCAGGGCATCCGAACCCACATCCGCAAAGCCGATCACTACAGCGGCAACGTTCTGACCCCGCTGGGCCTGAACGACTGCATTCGCATATCGCTTTGTCACTATAACACCGAACAAGAAGTCGCCTATTTGCTTGCCGCAGTGAACGAGATGACAGCTTGATCAAATAATTTCTTACAGACCCTCTTGCACCCGGGCGCTGGCTTGGCTAAATGCACCGTCACGGGTGATTAGCTCAGTTGGTAGAGCGCTTCGTTTACACCGAAGATGTCGGGAGTTCGAGTCTCTCATCACCCACCATCCTTTCCCTCAATGTATCAAGGTTTTACGCGACCAGCGCCTTCTGCTGTTCTGCGCATGAAACTGTGTCCGCTGCGCCTCCGCTGCACTTAAACGGAAAAGATGTCTCCTACACAGGAGATATGCAGACAATGCTGCTGTCAGGTGCCAAACGAAAAATGACCGCTCGCAGTCCAAAGCGGACTTGAAATGCAAGACTTTGCAATTCTGGCTTAAAGGAACTGATAGGTGGTTTGAAGCAGAAGTGGCCAGCCAAATTCTACGGGGGTCGTCGGTCGCTTAGTCGATTGATCCAATCATCATTTCACCAACCAAAGGCATATTGTGTAGATCACGGCTGCTAACAGCCGCGAATGCAACCGAGTTTGCCGTTCCCAGAGGACAGGTCGCCAGTTTCATCGCCGTGCCCGCAAGTTGGATGCTCTGATAAACCGCGCCAACCTCTTTCAAAACCAACGCGTAGGCCAAATCGCCATAGGCCGCTCGGACGGCAGTCATATCCGCAGAGAGCAGTAGCAGAACTTGCGTATGTTCAGAGCTTTTTGCCGACGCGGCGGCGTCCTTCAGCATGCTACACAACAGGGCGTTGACTTCTGCGATCATGTTAAGGCCATGCCCAGCACTGTCATAGACGTACAGACCGGCTTCTAGACCTTCGCAACGATTGACCAAAAGATACGCGGTCAACGCGTAAAGGCCGCCTCCGCTCGGATAAGAATGGTGTTGACCCAACGGATGGAAACACCGGAACAACAACTCGCTCAATTGGTCCTTCGCTATTGGTGTGCGCCCTTGTTCACGGCGGCTCTGGCGATTGCGGGACACCTCCGCGAACGGAGGATCACCTGCGGCAAGGGCGTCTACATCATGTTTCGGCAGGACTATTTCCGGATCATTGCCTGGGGCTTGGGTTGGGCGCTGCGCAGCTCCGGTTTTGCCGATATGCGCGCGGGTGAAGCCTAGGCGGGTGCGCTCGACAAATAGAGTTTCGTGAACCGGCGCAGCGGGTTTTTCGTCGCACTCCAGCAAACCGCACCAAGCAAACAGGCGGATAACAGCCTCGAAAACTTCCGGCTCAATCTCGGGCACACTGTTTGCTGCATTTGCGGAATCTGATCCGGCAGAGAGCTCGAAAAGCAGCGGCGACAGTTTGGCGTCTAAAAGTTGCATCGAAGCCCAGCTTCCTGGTACCCGCGCCTGCAACCCTTGCTTTTGCGGAGACAACAGTGTTTCACGAGACAGCCTGAGACTGTTTTTGGGCGTGAAATCCGGAAGGCCCGAGACAGGGGAGCGTTGCGGAACACAAACCGCGATAGGCTTGTCATCCTGCATAACGAACCGACAGAGAAACCCGCGTTGATCCAGACGAAACAAAAACGATGCACAGACATCCCCGGCCTCCGGGTTTCCGGATACGCAATTCATGAGGTCTGTTTCACTCATAAAGCCCAGCGCAAGCTGTTGGGCAAGCGTCACATGGGCATCGTCTGTCAGGTTGATCGACCCAATCGGACTATTGAGCCTCGTTTCCCCCGCTATCGTTTCCAGCAGAACATCAGGCGCCAGCCCATAGGCCCAGATAGTCGGTCGCTCCATCATATTCCTCCTGCCAGGCTATGGCCGTGACTTTGCCGCCCGGCCCGGTTGGGGCTCAACACGCGCGTCTGAACGCACAGTTCTTCCAACGCAGCCCGCTGACGTTTCTGGAATACCTGTTCGACACGTTCGGTAGCGTGTCGCAATTTGACCTGGGTGCTGGCCCGATCGTCTTTGTGCACGACGCCGATATGGTACGAGCGTTGCTTCGATTTCACGAGGCCGACCTGCGTAAGCCCGACTTTTTGCGAGATTCGAATACAGGCTATTGGGGCGACGGCCTGACAACACTGAATGACCCCGAGACTTGGCGGGCTCGACGACAGGTTTTGCTGCCGTTGTTTCGCAGCAGTCTGCGCGCACCTCGGCTGGCTTTGGCGGCTGAGCTTGCACATGAAACCACGGCGCGTTGGAAAGGCGGTGAACAGATTGACCTGCCCCACGAGGTTCGGTTGCTGATCAGCCGCCTCGCAACGCGCAGCGTGTTGGATGCCGACGTTCAGGGCTTTGGTACGGACCACGAGCGCAGTGGACTTGTGACCATGCAGGAAGCCTATGGTGAGGATTTCACCGCAACCCTGAGACATGCCACCGGAGCACTGCAAATGACGCGTCCTCGTGCGCCGGCGCGTATGGACAATGTAGTTGCCCTTATCCATGCGCGGTTTGACGACTTTATCGATCGCGGTGACATTCTGTCGGCATTGGTTGCGGCCCAGCGCAACGCGCCTGAAATTCTGTCTAGGCAAGATGTTATTGGCGAGGTTGTCCAGATGCTGTTTGCCGGGCATCTCACGATTCCATTTGCCTTGACCCAGTTTTGGCGCGATGTCGCCAGCCACAAGTTGCATGAAGGGCTGCATGCCGAGGCGACGGCTTTTGATGAAGAGAAACGCCTGAACGTTGCGACCCTTAGCGCAAGCGAAACGGTGGCAATCCTTCGCGAGTCGATGCGCCTGTCGCCCCCTGCGCCTATTCTTTACCGAGAAATCGCCAAAAGCTTTACGCTGCAAGACTATCAACTGCCTGAAGGTCTTGGGGTTTGGATCAGCCCGGAGTTGCTGCATCGGGATCCTCGTTACTTTGCTCAGCCATCCCAGTTTCAACCCGACCGCTTTGCCGCGGGACGCGTAAAGCCCAACTCAGCCAAAGCTTATATTCCTTTCGGGGCAGGTCCAAGAGTTTGCGTCGCGGCCGCTCAGTCACTTTTGCAGATGGCCGTTATCATTCAAGTAATTGCGCAAAAATGCAGCCTTCGCCCGATAGCTGGGACAGAAGGTCAGTTTGAAGTTCTAAGCAGAAACCAAACTTGAATTTAGACATGTAGATGAACCGGTTGTGTAGATGAACCGGTTGTGAACAAGACAACAGAAACCCAACTCGCACCTTGATCGACTCCTTAGCCTGTGAAAAGGTTAACAAAACGCTAAGGCCTAATGCAGTTTAGCAGAAGGCGACCTAAAATAGGGAGGGATGTTCCATGACAGCACCAACAAATGAAGACTGGGGCAAAATGCACGCCAAGGCTTGGAAAGACCCAGAGTTCCGGACGCTGCTAGAGCAGGACCCGACCTCAGCGGTCAAGGCGTATGGCGAAGAGATCGGCAAAACCTTCACTCAGATCGTAAACGTCGGCGACCGGCCAGACGGTGTGCATGACGATGACTTGCATGAGCATAACACCGCAGTCGCTCCACCAGCGTGCTGCTAAAGGCATGGGCCCCAATGTATGCCAGTGCCATTGCGGCACCGCGGTTTAAATCAAGCCTAGAGGCGATCGTTGTCCCGGAAGAGGGCTTGTACCTTTTCAGCCACAAGGGCCATGTTTGCCTGACCAGCCCAATTTTCTCGGATCTGGCACCATTGCTGGACGGGTCTTTTCTGGTTGACGACATATTTGACCAACTGTGCCGGCGCTATGTCAGTGCCGACATATTCTCAGCGTTGGACATTCTGAAACAGCGCGGCTTTCTAGCCGAAGATACGGCCCCCATCCCCCGCGAGCAGCAAGCCTTCTGGGAATGCGCTGGGGCATTGCCGTCGCAAGCGGCGGAACGTCTAGCAAACGCGACGGTCGATGTAATCTGCGACGATGGAACTGCCGAAGATCTGCGCATGTTGCTTGAAAGGAACGGGCTTTGTGTCGCGGATCGCGGCGAACTGAGTGTCGTTGTTGCAGACGATTACCTAAACCGGGACTTGGCCGAGTGGAACAAAATGGCCGTCGCAGAACAGAGGCCGTGGATACTGGTCAGCCCCGGCGGAATGGAAAGTTGGCTGGGCCCGGCGTTTGTTCCGGGCGAAACCGCATGTCTTGAATGTTTGACGCAGCGCCTTCGGTGGCATCGCAGGGTCGATACCCACATTGGTCGGTTAAATGGCTTGGGCAAAGCTCGGCTGGCTCCGCAAGGTAGTCTTGCCGCGTCAAAATTTGCGGCCCTCGCCGAAATCGCGACAGAAGTTGCACGCTGGATCGGAACAGGCGGCCCATCGACATTGGCCGACCGAGTGATCAGTACCGATCATATGTCGATGGCGCGAAAGACTCATATTCTGACCCGCCGACCGCAATGTCCGATATGTGGCGACCCTGCCCAAAACACGGCCGTGCCTCATCCACCGGCTTTGCAACCACGCCCCAAGCTGCAAGGAACAGATGGCGGGCACAGATCGCGCGGCCCTGCCGATATTCTGGCTCTTCTGGACAGGCATGTCAGTCCGATCACCGGGATTGTCGGCGCGCTGGAACCAGGTATCCGCAGCGGGCCCGATGGCAGCCCCGAGTGGATCACACCGACTTATTCTGCCGATCACAACTTCTCGGACCTGCACGACAGCAAGTTCTTCCTGCGCGAGGGTCTGCGGCGACGGTCTGGCGGGAAAGGACGTAGCCCGGAACAAGCTCGCATCAGTGCGATAGCCGAGTCGCTCGAGCGGTATTGCGGTGTGTTTGACGGCTCGGAACCTCGGCATCTTGCCCGGTACCGGGACCTAGCCACAGCGATCCTGCCAAACGCGTGTCAGGGCTATAGCGCCCAGCAGTTTGCGGATCGGGCCGAGCTTAATCGCAAGACGCACAAGGCCTATTGGGTGCCTGAACCTTTCGACCCTGAGGCGCAAATTGAATGGACACCGCTCTGGTCATTGGGAGAAGCGCGAATACGCCATCTGCCGACCTCTATGTGTTATTTTGGCTATCGAGGACCCGGCCCAAGTTTCGGCCGCGCCGACTCTAACGGCTGTGCCGCCGGCGGAACACTGGAAGAAGCCATTCTGCAGGGGCTATTGGAGCTGATCGAACGCGACGCTGTCGCGATCTGGTGGTACAACCGGCTGAACCGGCCAGGCGTCGACCTGGCCGCTGCGCGCGACTCTTACGGTCGTGACCTGTCTGCGCACTATGCCCAACTGCATCGAACCCTCACGGTGGTAGACGTTACAAGCGATATCGGCATCCCAACGTTCGCAGCGATATCGGCCCGAACAGACAAACAAGAAGAAGACATCATCTACGGCTTTGGTTGTCACCTTGACCCAGAGGTTGCCCTGTCGCGAGCTTTGACGGAAATAAACCAATCCCTTGAAGCCGTTCCTAAAACGTGTGGCACAACCATGCAGCAAAGCTATCTTGGCAGTTCGGATGCAATAGATTGGTGGCGCACAACACGGCTGCATGAGGCGCGCTACCTTGTGCCCGACGAAACGCAGCCCATGCTTGCGCTGGACAGTTCGCAAAGCCTCGCAGCTGACGACGTGCTTGTGGATATCCAGACCTGCCTCTCACGTTTGAAAGCAAAGAACATCGACGTTCTGGTACTGGATCAGACCCGACCGGACGTGAATTTCCCGGTTGTGCGGGTCGTTGCACCGGGCTTGCGCCACTTCTGGGCCCGGTTCGGCACCGGACGGCTTTATGACGTTCCCGTAGAGCAGGGTTGGCTTGCTGAGCGGGCGCAAGAGAATGACCTGAACCCGCATGTGATACAGTTTTGACCGCAACCAAATAGGATTTCGGATATGATCAGCCCTACCCCTTTTGACTATGCCCGCCCTTTCGACATTATGATCGGGATGTGGACCGGTCATTCGATCGTCTACGATAACAAGGGTGAATACCTGTACACTGGCCCAAGCATCCTGACCATCGACTGGAAAGAGCCTGGGAAGGTCATGCACTACCGGCAAGAAGACCTTGGCAGCCTTGACCAACTGATCCAGGAACACGAACACGGAAAAGCCCTAGAAGACCTTTTTGTGCTGCGAGAATTTGAACTGCAGGTTGATGGTAAATCGTGCCAATCGACTACTGGCGCGGTCAAGGTCCACGGTGTCGAAAGCTCACCGGGGACGTATCTGTTCCACCTCAATTTTCCGACCGGGGACTACTACAACAACCAGTATTTCCTGAACCCCAATCAACGGCGCATAATTGGGCCTTTTGTCCCGCGGGATGAGGAAGGCAAAACCGATGGCTTTCAGTTTGTCGTGTCGCAGACGTTCGAACGCATCTCTTATGATGTCCCCAAGGACGCATTCTGACACGCATGATCACGCCAGCAGCCTCTCAGCCCTTTATGCCAGCCAAGGAAGGCGCACATGCGCTGGTCATTGGTGGCGGTATTGCAGGGCTGCTGTGCGCACATATGCTGAAAGACCGGTTTACGCGCGTCACGGTGCTTGAACGGTCTGAATATGCCCAACCAAACAGCAGCGCCCCAGCGGCCCGCTCAGCCGTGCCGCAAAGCCATTGCCTGCACATGCTTATGGGTGCCGGGGCCCGCGCGTTTGACGATCTGGTGCCCGGTTGGCGCGCGGAATTGATCGCGCTGGGTGCAGTACCATACGATGCGGGCGCGGATGTCGCGATGCGGGTATCTTCGGGATGGCTCCCGCGGGTTGAAACCGGCATAACCCTGTACGGCGCTTCGCGGTGCCTGATTGAAACGGCGCTGACCCGATTACTGAGCCGCGCCGGAAACATACACATCCGCCAAGGCGATCGCGTACTGGGCCTGACGCTCACGCCAGACGCATCGCGCGTCTCTGGTGTCCGGGTTCAGACGACCACGGGCGTTGTTCAGGTCTTGGGCAATGCCGACCTTGTCATCGATGCCAGCGGTGCGGCCTCGCGGCTGCCGCGGTGGCTAGCCCAGCACTTCGGAGACACGCATCACATCACCCGAACCGAGATCGCGCCCGGTCGGCAATACATTTCACTTTGGGTTCGCCTACCTGCGGATAAAGCCCCTGACTGGCAAGGGCTTGCGCTGGCGCCTACCCGCCAATCGAGCGGGCGTGCGGGAATGATGGTGCGTGCTGAAAACGACCTTTGGGGCGTGGTATTGCAAACGCCCGAAAATGAACCTCTGCCCACTGATGGGCCGGGTGTACTGAAGCTGGCGGCTGGGTTGTCCGACCCCACCCTGAGTAACATATTGGAGCACGCCGAAACAGTCGCGCCACCGCATTTGTTTGGGCGCACAGCAAACCGTCGACGTCGGTATGAGGACTATCCCTCGTGGCCCGAAAACCTGTTTGCTCTTGGCGATAGTGTTTGCGCGCTGGATCCCTATGCCGGGCTAGGAATGACTGCGGCCGCGCGGGGGGTCCAGCTGCTTTCGCGATGGTTGGATCAGCCAGAACCAAATGCGCGGTCTTTCCAGTCTCAATTGGCCCGGCACAATGAATGGCCGTGGCGCATTGCCACCGGAATATGGACAGACCCTGAAGCAAATACCAACCTGACACCTCAGATCGAAAGTCTTGTTCAAGCCGCGCCATTTGACCCAGCGTTGGCCATAGTTTTGCTGGAGTTTCAGCATATGCTACGCCCACCCGAATCCCTTTTGAACGAGGCCGTAGCATGAAAGTTGCTGTATTGGGCGGAGGCACCGCCGGATTCATCGCTGCGGCCCATATGACCCGCTATTTCCCAAAGGCGCAGCTTTGGCATATCTACGATTCCCGCATTCCGACGATCGGCGTTGGTGAGGGAACCACACCACGTTTCCCGTTGTGGCTAGACGAAGTCACCGGCGTCGGCCCGGATGAAATCGCGGAACGGTGCGGCGCGACGGTCAAATCGGGGTCCTATTATGAAGGTTGGGGATCACGGGACGTGGATTTCGTGAACCGCTTCCAGCCACCGCGCCTGTTCGGATACCACTTTGACGCCGGTCGCGTGACTGGCATTATCCGAGACCATGTGCGCGCGACCCAGATGGATGCGAGGGTGGTTTCGTTGGACAGTTTGCCCGGCGGCGTGAACATTGGTTTTGAGGATGGCAGCCATCTGCAGTGCGACTATGTTCTGGACGCGCGCGGTTTTCCTTCGGGGGCGTGGGATCAAGCACCGGCAGACCCTGACATCATCCGAATGGATTGGATCCCGACAGGCCGCGCGATGGTGCGCCGCCTTCCGCCCAGCCCGGACACCAGCATGTCCCGCATCGTTGCCCGGCCACACGGGTGGATCTTCCAGATACCGCTCAGGGAATGGACATCGTGCGGATATGTATTCAATCCCTCGCTAAGCAGCGATGAGGATGTATTGGCGGATTTCGACAGCTTCCTCAAAGAAGAAGGTGCGGAATTGGCCGAGATTCGCGTTCGGGTCAGTTTTCCGAATTTCATGCGGCGCACGTGGTTTGATGGGCGCGTCTTTACCATCGGCAACGCGGCCTCGTTCGTTGAACCGCTTGAGGCCACCGCGATTGGCGCAACGATTATGCAGGTCCGTATTGCGCAGCGCTGGATGACGGACCATCACCCCCAAAGCACAACAGATATCCAAGCCGTTGATCATGCCAACAGAACAATGCGGGCTTATGTCCTGCGCAACTCGTTGTTTATCGCCTGGCACTATGTGCGTGGTTCACGCTGGAACAGCCCGTTCTGGGATTTGGCTGCGCGCAGTCTTGAGTACGCTGGGAAACACGCGTACCTGAGGGGGCATATCGGTGCCATGAGTGATTTTCTGGATGTCGGACGCGACTTACCGGGCACGGAAATCGGCGCTTGCACGAAACAGGATATTTGGGAGCAGGACATCTTGCCCAAGCTGACTAAATTCATCCCGTTCGGAAACTTCTCGGAACTAAATTTTGCACAAGTTGGCCATGGTATAGGCTACTATAACGCAAACAATACGTCGGCGGGTAACGGCACACATGTCTAATATCAATATGTCCTTCGTCCCGGGCTTCCAATTGTCCGAACGTCTCTATGAAGGCACCAACTCCTTTGTGTTTCGCGCAACACGGGACTCGGACGGGGAACATGTGGTCATCAAGATCCTCAAGAACGACTTCCCCAGCGCCAGCCGACTTGCGCGATACCGCAGCGAGTTTGAGATTACCAACAGCCTGAACCTGCCGGGCGTGATCCGTGCCCTTCAACTCAATCGTCACGACAAATCGCTGATGATGGTGCTGGAAGACTTCGATGGCATATCAGTCGGTGAACTGCTCTCCAGCCGGGCGCTGTCACATGACGAATTCCTTGAGACCGCCCTGCAGATCACCCGCGCCATAGAGGGCATCCACCAAGCCAACGTCATTCACAAGGATATCTCGCCTCAGAACGTATTGATCAATCCCGGCACGGGAGAAGTCAAACTGATCGACTTTGGGATTGCGACGCAGTTTTCGACCGAACATCCTGTTCTGAAAAGCCCCGAAGTTCTGGAGGGTACGCTTCCCTATATCTCGCCGGAACAGACCGGACGCATGAACCGGACCCTTGATCATCGCACCGACTTTTATTCCATGGGTGCGACTTTCTACGAAATGCTGACCGGCGTGCCCCCGTTTGAGGCCGAAGACAAGCTGGAACTGGTGCATTGCCACGTAGCGCGTGAACCGGTTCCGGCGCATCGCCGCAATCCAGATGTATCGCTGCCCCTGTCGAAGATTGTCGGGCGTATGATGGCCAAAAAGGCTGAAGACCGATACCAGAGCGCCGCAGGAATTATTGCCGATCTCGAAGCCGTTCGCCTTGGCGTGAACCTGGACCGGTTTGAACCGGGACGTCGGGACCAGACAGAACGCTTCACTGTGCCCCAGCGGCTATACGGTCGTGACCGCGAAGTGCGCACCTTGCTAGAGGCCTTTGAACGCGTTCGGCAGGGGCCGGCTGAAATGATGCTGGTTTCAGGGTATTCAGGCGTTGGTAAAACCGCGCTGGTCAACGAAGTCCACAAACCGATCACCCGTGAACGCGGGTATTTCATCAAAGGCAAATTTGAACAGTTCAAGAAGAACGACCCATATTCGGGTTTGACAGTCGCGCTGAAAGACCTTGTGCGGCAGCTCTTGACCGAAAGCCAGACACGCCACGCCACCTGGCACAAAGAACTGAACGAAGCCCTGGCGCCCAACGCCTCGGTTCTGTTGGACGTTGTACCCGAACTTGAACTGATCATCGGCCCGCAGCCGGAAGCTCCGGAACTGGACGCCGCCGAGTCGATGAACCGTTTCAATCAAACAGTTCGGCGGTTCTTGCGTGCTTTGTGTGCACATGACCGGGTTGTGGTGCTTTTCCTGGACGACCTGCAATGGGCCGACAGCGCAACGCTTGGTTTGTTGTCCGTGATTTTGACCGATGAAGAAATCGGGCGCCTTCTGCTGATCGGAGCGTACCGCAGCAACGAAGTGGACGCGATGCATCCGATGACCCGTGCTCTGGATGCTGTAAAAGAAGCCGGGGGACGTCTGTCCAGCCTGTCCCTTGCCCCATTGGGTATGTCGGATATCGCCAGCCTGATTGCAGATACGCTACACGCCGACGCATCACGACTGATCGACCTAGCGCAACTTGTGGTACAAAAAACGCAGGGTAATCCTCTATTCGTGCGTCAGTTCCTTACGGATCTGCACCATGAAAAACTGATCACCCAGCAATCCGAGTCAAACGGTGAACCCGCGAAATGGGTTTGGGACATCCAGGCGATCCGCGCTGCCAAAATAACTGACAACGTGGTTGATCTGTTGCTTGAAAAACTGCGGCGCCTTCAACAGGATACGCAGAACGTCCTGCAAATTGCGGCCTGTATTGGCAACCGTTTCGATATTGAAACACTGGCACTGATCCTCAAGATCGAACCTCAACAAGCATTTGAATGTCTGTTGCCCGCAATTAGGGAAGAGATGATTCAGCCATTGTCCGATCTTGTGGTGACGGAAATGGACAACGCGCTGTCGCCGCTTGTCGTGCGGGATTTCGCATTTCAGCACGACAGAGTGCAACAGGCGGCGTATGGCCTAATCGAAACGGACGGCCACAGCAGCGTGCACCTTGCAATCGGACGCCAACTGAGAGCCCGGCTTACGGAAGATGAAATAAACGACCGTATCTTCGAGGTGGTCGATCAGTTGAATATCGGCCGGGACGATATGGAGGACCGAGCAGAACAGCTTGATCTTGCCCATCTTGACCTGATCGCCGCCCGCAAGGCCTTTGACTCGGCCGCTTACGGTGCCGCGCTGTCTTTCGTGAACACCGCCTCAGAGCTTTTGGGGTCGGACGGCTGGAACCAGAATTACGAGTTGATGTTCGAGGCCCAAAACCTGTCAGCATCTCTGGAATATCTAACTGGTAATTTCGAACGTTGCACCGAAATCGTTAACGCAACCCTTGAACATGCGCGCACCGACCTAGAGAAAGCCGAGATCTACTTTACACGGATCGCCCAGCACACCCTTTTGATGGAGTTCGACGAAGCCATCAATGCGGGGATAAAAGCGCTGGAGCTTGTCGGGGTTCAGATGAGCCTCGAGAACCTCGAAGAGGCTGGGCAAAACGCTATCGGTCAGGCAGCCGGTATGCTGGGCGAGGGCAACCCAGCAGATCTTTTCGGAAACCCGGACGTGGACAGCCCAGAAATCGCGCTGGCCCAACGTTGTTTGCGGCATTTGACCATTGCGGCCTTCCTGAACAGGCAGGAACTTTTCCCACAGATCGTCGGCACCTCGGTTCAACTGTCGCTCAAGCATGGCAACGCACCGGAATCCGCGTTGTTCTTTGCCAATTTTGGCCTGATCATCGGTGCATTCATGGGCAAGTACCGCGAAGGTCTGGCCTTTGGGGAATTGGCCCTGCGGTTGTGTGACAAGTTCGGAGCGCGCGCGCCGACTGCAACCGTTTGCCTGGTCACAGGTGTCGAGTTGATCCCGTGGGTCCAACACGTTCGCAATGCGATTCCGGTGATCGAACGAGGCTATCGCGAGGGAATGAACTCGGGCGATATCTTGTGGGCCGGTTATCTGGTCATGTATCGGGTCGTGATAGACAGTTTTGCCGGCAAACCGCTGGACCAGGTTCTGGATGCGATGCCCGCGCAACTGGACGCTCTGCACAAAGCCCGGAACCATGGGGCAGCCGCAGGTATCAACGCCTATCGTCTGGGGCTTTCGACCCTCGCCGGGCGCACGCAATCCAGTGCCGATTTCTCCACTGACGACCTGGACGAAGCCGCGTTTCTGTCAGCGTGCGAGCAGAACCAGATGTCCATGGCCATCTGTTTCTATCGGATTTTGAAAGCGCAGGCTCTGTATGTCTTTGGACGCCCACATGACGCACTGCTCGAGACAAAACTCGTCGAGCCCCTTCTGAGCTTTGTGATTAACCATCCTTGTCTTGCCGATCACCTGCTTTATCAGTCCCTGTCCATTGCGGCCATTCTGCAGCACGGTGACCCCGACCCGGATCTCAGAGCCCAGCTTGATGCAAATCTTGAAAGGCTGGGCCAATGGGCTGAGTCCGGCCCAGATAACTTTGAAGCCAAACGCCTAATGGTCGCTGCTGAAGTCGCACGTCTGGATGGCAAAGATGTCGAAGTCCTCGATCTGTTTGACGGGGCTATTGAGGCGGCTCAAAAAGGTCGGTTCCTTCAGGACGAAGCGTTGGCCTGCGAACTGGCCGCGCGGTACATCATGACCCCACGACCGAATGCCCGGATCGGGATGATGTATCTGCGGGATGCACGACATGCCTACCGCCTTTGGGGGGCTCAACGCAAAGTCGAAGAGCTTGAGCTGGAGTTCCCGCAACTGCTTGCCGAACATCGCGAGCGTCGCGCCACCAGCCAGCCTGTGACAGAAAGCATTTCTGCGAGTACGCAAGTCGCGACCAATCACTTGCTTGGGCAAGATCTTGACCTGAACACCTTACTTAAGGCCGCGCAAACCATTTCAGCCGAAGTGGTTGTAGGGCGCCTATTGGATCGGCTGCTTGGAATTTTGATCGAGAACGCCGGTGCGCAGCGCGGCGTTCTATTACTGGCGCGCGGGGACGATCTGGTGATCGAAACCGAGGTTAACGTCATTTCCGACGGAACTGGCGTTCAGGAACCCGTTCGGCTCGACTCGGCTGAAGGCGCACGTTTGGTCCCGGCCAGCGTGATCAACTATACGGCGCGTACGCATGACGTTGTTCTCGTGGACGACGCTCAGATCGATGAGCGGTTCATGGTGGACGCCTATGTCCAGGAAAACGAAACACGTTCGGTTCTGTGTCAGCCGATCCTGCACCAGAACGAACTGATCGGCCTTGTATTTCTGGAAAACAATCTGGTCAGTGCAGCGTTTAAACCTGAACGCGCACATTTGCTTTCACTGCTTTCGGGTCAGATTGCGGTATCTATGCGCAATGCCGAGATCGTTGAACATCTCGAAGACAAAGTCCGCGAACGCACCGAACAACTTGAGGTTCACGCCAAGTTCCTAGAACAGACCTTTGGCCAGTTTCTGGCCAGCGAAGTCGTCGATCAACTGTTGAAATCTGCGGACGGGATCGACTTTAGCGGTAAGAAGACGACGGTCACGGTGTTGATGTCAGACCTGCGGGGTTTCTCGACCCTGTCCGACACACTGCCGCCAGAAAACATCGTGGCTATGCTGAACAGCTACCTCAGTGAGATGACAAACGTCATTCAGAAATACAACGGCACGATTGATGCCTTTATCGGTGATGCAATCCTTGTGGTGTTTGGCGCCCCCCTGCAAAGACCCGACGACACCGAACGCGCCCTGGCCTGTGCTTTGGAAATGCAGCAGCGGATGGTGCGGGTGAACGAATGGAACACCGCGAATGGTTTCCCTGAAATCGAGATGGGAATCGGGGTGAACACAGGTGAAGTTGTGGTCGGAAACATCGGCTCAGACAAGCGCGCAAAATACAGTGTTGTCGGTAGCACGACCAATCTGGCGGCGCGGATCGAAAGCTATACTGTCGGTGGGCAAATTCTGATTGCAGATGAGACACTCAAGTCGTCAAGAGCGCCCCTGGAACTTGGCAGCAAGCGCACAGTCGAACCCAAGGGTGCTGGCAAGCCGCTGGTGCTGCACGAACTTTTTGGCGTGGGTGGAACTTATGAAATCAGCCTGTCCGCTCAACCGGTCGAATTGGTCGAGATAAATCCACCTCTACCCGTTCACTTTAGGACCGTCGTGGGCAAGCAAGTCGTTGGCGAAGTTCAGGAGGGCCTGCTTTTTAAACTCTCACCGTCGGAAGCCTGTATTACGACGACAGAGGCGCCCAGCCCCCTTACGGATCTGCAAATTCAAATCACGCAAGCAAACGGCTCTACCGAACCCCTGACGGTGTTTGCGAAAGTACTGGATCAAAACGATCAGGACGGATGCTTTACGGTTCGCTTTACAGCCGTACCCCCTGACGTTCGAGCGTCGCTTCAGAAGTTCGCTAGGGAGACCTAAACCACAACGCTTCGCATTCAATTGTGTTGGCGCGACAAAACAAGTCTTCACTGGCGAAGGACTCGTTGAGTTTCCACCCAGACGAATGCGAGGCATTGTTTTGTGTGTGATCCAGTGCCGTTTCACCGGACAACTAAGCGGTATTGGTTTTTGGCTCTATGAACTTGCGCGGCGGTTTCCATTGCAGGTCGCTGTGCGGGTGGTTTCCGCTTTGATCTTGGGATCCAATTTCCCATCAATTAGAGGACGCTTGCAGCGCCGGGGCCTTCTCATCACTAAGCGGGTCAAAATTGGCTGCCGAGGCAGAGTCGGTTTTGAATGCCGATTGACGGGAAGCCATCGACAACGGTGCGTTTCGCAAATTGCTGTTAACGCGCGTCACAAAGAACATCCTCGCGGATTCTGAAAACCAGAATGCCTTTGATACAGTTACCTACTTCTTCAACAGCTTGGGTCTCTGCCTGGAAGGGAGTATATGTGACAAAAAGACAGTTCAAATATTCTTCGGAGGGACTGTCGCTCAATTCATGGAGTACTTTGAAGAACCACTCAGCGTCGTTGTCGAATATGATCATGGCTATGGGTCAGGATTGTCTAAACTGAAAGAGATAATAGATAGAAGCTGATTATTGCTAAAAAGATATGTGCTTTGGAGCTATCCCGTCTTAGAGCAACCCCAAGTGTTCGATTATGGGCTGTCGCATGCGAGCGTTGTAGTTTTGCTAGAGCAGATCATTTACGGGCAAGAGCGGATTCACCAAAGCAAGGGACCGGCATTTGGATTGCAGTGAGCGGATCGCTTCGGTTGGAATAGGGTCACGATCTTCGACACCGGCACTTCTGTCGTAGTACACACCAGCGATTGGGTTGGTCAGTGTGATACCGGCTTCAGAAGCAGCGAAGTTGGTGACTGATCTGACTGTCCCAAAGATGCGGGTGATACTGCTACCCGCCAATTCTCGCTTCACCAGCTCGTCGCGAAAGCTCCAACCAAACCAAGCATCTTCCCCGATACGCAGGTTTTCTCTGCTTGGTCTTTGCGTGAGTTCACTGCGATTGCCGCCGGTGATACCCAAATCCCTCATGGCGTTGTCATCAGTTGGGCGGATTTCAAAACGTTCCGAATGCGTGCCGTAGCGAACAGGATACGGCGCACCAACTATGTTGAACTGATGCGGCATTTTGGTGCCGCTCCCATTCCAACCATCGCGGGTAAAGCCTTGGCTGCGTTCATAGCGCATGTCTTCATGCCATTGGCTTCGTGGCCAGTTGGGATCAGTGGGTTGCGCTAAGGCCGTTTTGAACCAAACACAAGGCAGCGACGGCGGCAGTTATCAAAAGGCTTTTCATGATGCTCCAAATGAAATTTTGGTTTTCCTTCTTGGTTGGCACGTCATTGTGCCAACGTGATGCCCCTGATTTCGGCTTCCCAACGCAGTGAGGGGTGCAAAGACGCATCCACATTGTCGAGTTGAAGAACCCGCCAACAATTGCTCCACACTTGGTCAGCACCAACGATGCGATCAGCGGTCTCATACCGGGTGGCCACAGGCTCGGAATGATTGGGCTGAAATCCAGTGATTGAGAACCGCATATTGGTGATGGCGGTGTCACCACCATTGTGGATCGTCACCCGCACATGGCGCTCTTCGCATTGATCCGAATATTGAGCGACTACCAATACATTTGCGCTGTCTTCGGCCAATTGATCAGCGCCAAATTTGTACAACGCAAAGATCAGCACCGCCCCAACGAACAACCAACGTGGATTGCGCAGCCCCGCTCCCAGCATATTGAAAGCCAGCAGCAGGATCAGTGCAACGACGAGGCCAACGACGATGGCCATTCAGCGGATTTCACCAACTATGGTGACTTTGTCTGCGCCAAACTGAGCTTCCAGCAGTTGCTTAGCATGCAGCATGTCCCGCGCATCAATGGTTGTGGTGGTGAAGTTACCATCGGCGGTGCGGATACGGGCTTCATAAGTTTTCATCTGCTGCTCCTTGGTGTTCGAAGACGAGTTTGAATTCAGTAATCGGCTCTAAGAGCCGACTTCAGCAGCAATAAGCGAAACCTCATTACATGGGCAAGAACTTTACACGGCTTTATACATCGCGTTATGAGCAAGCAGTTGAAGCAAAACATCGGGTTGCGTGTGAAAGCAGCACGGCAACAAAAGGGCCTCACACAGGCTCAACTGGCGGAAGCCATAGACAAAGCGTTCGAGACGATTTCCAACATCGAGCGCGGCAAAACTGCGCCCAATTTTTCCACGCTCTACGACATCGCCAACGTGCTGGGTCTGCCCATGCGGGAGTTCTTTGAGCTTGAGGATGCTGATGTATCAGATGCTCGCCAACGATTGCTAATGCAGTTGAACACCATGATTGCCCAGATGGATGACCATCAGCTGAATTTGCTACTCAAGTTGGGCAAGGTGCTGCAGGAGAACGAGACCAATTGAAGCCACACGGTGACTTCCAAACAAAATGTAGGGCTCAGTGGCTCTCGAACTCAATCAATACGCGTATCCTTTAGATTACTGCCGTAGCCGTTGAATTGCATTTGTCTTGAGCCCCGTTAGAAACCTAAAACCTAAGCCGATCTCGGGCTTCCTACTCAATCTTTTTGGGCGGAATAGCAGAGGCGTTCAATACGACGGCAACGTATTGACGATTTTTGCACGCCTACCATCCAAAATATCGCTAGCGGAACTGTCCTCGGCACCCACCGTTACCTCGGGCTTCTGGGGGGCGACGCTCAGTTTCAAAGCGGATGAACGCGATGATATTCAGCTCAAAGGTGCAAAGCCAAGCGAGGCGGAGCAGTTCTCATCGATAGTCCAGCAAGACTGGCAACAGTTTCATCAATCGCAGTGGCAAGAACGCCATGCAGAAATCGAAGCGATCATTCAGAGAATTGCAGCACTGAACCAAGCGAGCTCGTATCCAGCTGCCTGCTTGGTCGAACCGTTGTTGGTACAAGCCCGTAAGCTGGACACAACTCTACTTTCTAAGCTCCCAAAAGACGCCATGGCGCAGCAACATCTGCAAAACATTGAGATAGTTCAGGGGTTTATAAAAGCCGCCAAACAAGCGCGTGGTAAAGCCATAGAGGCATTTCAACAACATGAATTGACGGCATGGGCTGAGTTCTTCGATACGTTTGAAAGCAACCCTTTGACGCCGGAACAACGCCTGTCCATCGTGACCGATGAAGACGCGACCCTAGTTCTGGCCGGTGCAGGATCAGGCAAAACCAGCGTTATCACCGCAAAGGCTGGTTACCTGCTAAAATCGGGCATTCGAAAGCCGGAAGAAGTTCTCTTGCTGGCCTTTGCTCGTGATGCCGCCAAAGAAATGAGCGAACGCATAGAAGCCAAATGCAGAGCGCCTTTGGAGGCTCGCACGTTTCACTCTTTGGCCTATGAAATCATAGGTTCAGTCGAAGGCAGCAAACCGGCTCTCGCAGCGCATGCAACGGATGATAAGGCCTTCCTGGCGCTTATTCGTGAAATCCTAGTGGCACTGGTGCGCACCGCCTCAGAGGTTTCGAAATCCATCGTTGGTTGGTTTTCTCATGCGCGCCTAGAGGACAGAAGCGAATGGGACTTCAAAAAGAAGCACGCCTACTACACCTATGTGGAAAAGCTGGACCTCCGCACGCTTCAAGGGGAACAAGTCAAGAGCTTTGAAGAGCTGATGATCGCCAACTGGCTCTTTGAAAACGGTATCGAGTACGAATATGAACCAGATTACGAACACAAGGTGTCCGAGGGCGGATACCGTGACTATTGCCCCGATTTCAGGCTGACAAAAAGCGGGGTCTACATTGAACATTTTGGTGTTCGTCGCGACATGGAAGGCAACCTAACCACTGCGCCGTTCGTTGACCGCAGCGAATATTTGGAAAGCATGGAGTGGAAACGAGGCGTCCATGCCGAACATGAAACCACGCTGGTTGAGACTTTCAGCTATGAACGCTCTGAGGGGCGGTTGTTGGATGCGCTTGCTGAAAAAACTGCACCATACGAGACGGTTTCACCCAGGTCGCCGGATGTGTTGTTTGATCGGATTGTAGAGCTCAACCAAGCAGACAGTTTCGTTCAGTTAATCGGCACATTCCTGCGCCACTACAAGGGCGGTGGCTATCAACTTGAAGAATGCGCAGCAAAGGGAGAGGCGTTAAAGTTGGGCAAGCGAGCCCAAGTATTTCTTTCAATTTTCAAACCAGTCTACACCGAATATCAGCGGCGATTGGATGGACGGATCGACTTTGAGGATATGATCCTGCGCGCCACAAAATACGTGGAATCCGGCGAGTATAGGAGCCCGTTCAAACACATTCTGGTGGACGAATTCCAAGACATCTCGCGCAGCCGAGGTCGATTGGTCAAAGCACTAAAAGCTCAGCATTGGGATGCCCGGGTCTTCGGTGTTGGCGACGATTGGCAGTCCATCTATCGGTTTGCGGGTTCCGACATCAATCTCATGCGGAATTTTGGGGCTGAGTTTGGCGGCGTCTTTGATGGCGAAACAGGTGTCCACCAAACCGTAGGCTTGGGCCGTACATTTCGGTCCATCGACCAAATCGCGCACGCGGCGAAGCGGTTCGTTCTGCAAAACCCAGCCCAATTGGACAAGACTGTTATACCAGCGGGATCGGCAGAAGAGCCTGCGTTGAAAGTCATCCAGACGCTGAAATCAGACGAACAATCCAAATTGACGCAGGTGCTGCGCCCACTGAACAGTTCCGGCGACCCCGACAAACGAACTTCAATCTTGTTGTTGGGGCGATACCGCTACCTTGCACCTTCAAACCTATCACAGCTAAAGCGCGACCTGGCTAACTTGGATATCTCATACCGAACAATTCACGCTTCGAAAGGTTTGGAAGCGGACCATGTGGTGATTTTGAACATGTTCAGGGGACGAACTGGGTTTCCTTCGGAAATCGTGGATGATCCGTTGCTGAGCCTCGTTTCACCCGAAGCCGAGCCATTTGAAAATGCGGAAGAACGCAGGGTCATGTATGTGGCGATGATAGCCCCTACCATATCCTTGCCCGACGCCCTCTGTTTGCCAGCCACCAATCTGGTCGACAATGTCGGATGGACACTCGACGGCGCGAAGCCTGTCACGCATCGAATGACGAAAGCTGTGCATGGTGCAACGGCTCGGTACATATGGCTTCATCCATTTGTTCAGCGCGGCACTGGCAGAATTAGCGTTCGTGGTTTTCGATTTGTTGTACCGGGGAAAAGCGAATTGGCTGTCAGTGTTCTCAGAGAGCAAGCGCTTGGCGGCCCATAGTGACGCCCCGACCAGAGGCACCTTTCGGTTGCTACCTGATGTCTTCAGCCGACGCCAAGGATGCTCTTGGACAACTACGTGAGGCACTGGGTCATTCAGCTCAAAATCCTCTTTGAGCAAACCCGCAGCTTCTGCAAGCCGCATCCCTGTGTCCGAGACCAGAGCAACAAGCCATCGCAAGTCGTCATCAAGGGACCGGCATTTGGATTGCAGAGAGCGGATCGCTTCGATTGGCATAGGTTCACGATCTTCGACACCGGCATTCCTGTCGTAGTACACGCCAGCGAATGGGTTGGTCAGTATGATACCGGCTTCAGAGGCAGCGAAGTTGATAACTGACCTGATGGTCCCAAAGATGCGGGTAATACTGCTACCCGCCAATTCTCGCTTCACCAGCTCGTCGCGAAACGCATTGGCATCCGCCTTGGTATAGCTTCTGATGTCTTTGTCCCCGCAAACATCCAAGACATAGCCACACGACCGCTCAGCAGCCCTGTGGAAAGTGATTGGACGTCCTTGCCCCTTCAGCTGCAGATAGACTGACACGGCCTCTGAGAGCTTTATAGCGTCGACACTGGCTTGATCGGTGCGTGACATCGAAGACCCAAACTCGACCGCAGCTCCAATCCTCAGAAGATGCTTGCCCGGCAGGTCTACGTCTTGGATGCGTAGGTGATACCAGTGTTCATCCAGTTGCTGAGCAGCTCTATGCGCTCGGGACTTTGCGACCGCTGCTGATCTTGTCCGTAGGGAGAATGATATTTTTCTGGTGGTATAGTGGTGATCGAGGTCTTTCGGGATCCGTCGTGTGAAGTAGAAGACCCCTGCTTTTACAAATGAGAAGGGAACGGTTTTGTTCTCCAGCATGTACTACGCCCTTTGTCAGCTCCAGTTAAAGCTGAAGGGAAACAGTAGCTTACCTGTTGGGAATGGTGCCCGGGGGCGGAATCGAACCACCGACACGAGGATTTTCAATCCACTGCTCTACCCCTGAGCTACCCGGGCACGGGAACGGTTGCAGCCGTTGGGTGGAGGCGTTCTATGACTTGCCACTGGCAGTGTCCAGAGCCTTTTTTACATTTTTTCAATGCCGACGCGAATGAGCGGTTTCTTCACCCTCAACATCGGCGTCAGCGTCTTCCTCCCTCTGAGACGGGACCGCATATGAACCGTTCAACCACTTGGCAAGGTCCAGATCGGCACAACGTTTTGAGCAAAACGGACGGTACGCCTGAACAGTATCTTCAGCACAAATCGGACAGGTCATTTCAGCACCTCGCTTAAAGACACTCGCCCCCTTTTGCGTTGCAGTTCAAAATGTCCCAAAGGCGTCCAGCCCGCAAGTGTGGTCTCAATCGGGTCGGACTTGAAGGCAGAGCGCAGGGCGGACTCGAATCCTCTGCGGTCCTTCTTGGGCATCGGTGCCAGATCAAGCGTGATCTGCCCTCCTAAACCCCGCACTCGCAAGGCGCGGGCGAGCGCTTTGGCGCATGCAAAGTTGGCCTTCGTACCCGCCGCCAGAGACGTATCGGCACCAGTGTTAACATCGACGGCGACCAACGCGCGTGTCGGCTGAATGTAGAGGTGCCCTCCGCCAGGTAAAGGCTCAGAGATACCGCGGGCCGTGTCCAATGCCTCCAGCACGCCATGGGTGCCGAAACTACCTGCGCGGGTTTCGACCTCGGCCGGGTCGGTCCAGTCGCGCCAGGCCAGAACATGAGGGCCGTCGCCTTCAAGCAGCAATTCAGGCTCGGTTCCGGGGTCGTTCACCACAGCGTCCGCGTGAGCCAGCATGGCGCTGATATCTTCAGCGATCTCACCCGCATCCTCACCCGCGCAGCACGAGCGCAGGATCAGGCCGTAATCGCTGCCTTCCATCACCTCATGCGCGATCTCAAGGAGGCGGTCACGCTCATCCTCATCGCGGATCGAGCGCGAGATGTTCAGGCCCGGCGCATCCGGAGTGACAATCGCATAGCGGCTTTTGAACAGGACACGATCGGTCACCGGCAGGGCTTTGCCCGGCTCGGCATAGCCAGTCACCTGCGCCAGCAGCAGCGCACCGGGGGCAAGCCCCTTGACCTGCCGCAGAAACGCGGGGCCGTCGGGTGTCGACAGGAACATGCCGCCCTGCCCTTTCACGGGCCGATCTGCGCGAGCACGGTAGATTGTGCCCGGTGCAGGCGCATCGGCGGCGATCAGGAAATCATCCAGCTTGCCGTCGACCATCAACGCGGCCGCCTCGCGGTCGTTGATGTGATCCAGAACGATAGTGCGACCCTTCATGATGCCTCACGATACAGGGGATAGCCGATACCTTGCAAAAGGGCGGCGGTTTCAGACAGGGGCAGACCGACGATACCGGTGAACGATCCCGAAATCCACGGGATGAACGCACCGGCAGGGCCCTGAATAGCATAGGCGCCTGCTTTGCCCTGCCAGTCTCCGGTCGCCAGATAGGCGTTGATCTCAACATCCGACAGGCGCTTGACCTTGACCTGTGAAACCACGTCGCGTTGCAGCACCCGATCCCCGCGTCGCACCGCGACCGAGGTGATTACCCGGTGGCGACGCCCGGACAGGGCGTGCAGAAACTCGGCCGCTTGGCCTGCATTTTCGGGCTTGCCCAGAATGCGGCGACCCAGCGCCACGGTGGTATCCGCGCACAGGGTAACGTCATCGCTATCCGCCTGCACCGCCTGCACTTTTTCGCGTGTGATGCGGCTGCAGTAGGGAACCGGCAGCTCGCCCTTCAGGGGCGTTTCGTCGATGTCAGGGGGGCGGATCGCATCGGGCTGCACGCCAAGCTGGGCCAACAGGTCCAGCCGCCTTGGGCTGCCCGATCCGAGGATAAACGCCATGAGATAAGGCGTTACTTGAAGCGGTAGTTGATCCGACCCTTGGTCAGATCATAAGGGGTCATTTCGACCTGAACTTTGTCGCCGGCCAGAACACGGATGCGGTTCTTGCGCATCTTGCCTGCCGTATGTGCGATGATCTCATGGCCGTTTTCCAGCTCGACCCGAAACGTCGCATTAGGCAGGAGTTCCTTCACGACACCGGGAAATTCGAGCGTATCTTCCTTGGCCATGTTGTCTCCACATTTACGTTGCACTCGCAGAATCTGCGAGGATGTGCGCTTAAATGAGCCTATTTCGGGCTTATTTCAAGGCCGGAATCACGAAAGAGCAGAGATTGTGACTGTTTCAACCCGGGGCATTTGCTCCTGCCAATGGGTTCTGTTCAACACATGGCCATCTGCGCGAACCGCCGCGATCGCGGACAGGTCGACATCGGCATAGGTCCAGCCCGGCTGATTCAGCGCCCCTTCGGCCAGAACGCCGGTGCCCGGAAAACCCTTGTCGGGCGGGCCGAAAATGCCGCCGGTTCCGGTGTTCTTGTCCACCGCCTCGGACCAGTCATTGTCGCCGACCAGCGAGGCCATCACCGTTACGCATTGGTTCTCCAACGCCCGCGCCATCGCGCCGATCCGCACGCGCCAATAGCCCGCCAATGCCTCGGTGCAGGAGGGCACGAGGATCACATCCGCCTCGCGCAGCGCGCGACCCAGCAGGGGAAACTCGCTGTCATAACAGATCAGAATGCCGATTTTCCCCAGCTTGGTATCGAAGAGTTTCAGCGGGCCGCCGGGTGCGATATCCCAGTCCTCACGCTCGAACCGGGTCATGATCTGTTTGTCCTGATGATCCTGCCGGCCATCCGGCGCATAAAGCGCCGCACGGTTCACCGGACGGCCCGGGCCCGCCATAACCGGGGCCGATGCGCCCAGAATATAGGTGTTATAGTCGCGCGCCAGCCGTTGATGCAGCGCCTGCGCCTCTGCCATCCGATCAGACACCGCGCGGATCGACTGTTCCAGATCACCCGCCACATCAGGCCCGTCCAACGTCGACAACTCCATCGCGCCATATTCGGGAAAGACCAGCAATTCGGCCCCCTGTTTGGCGGCCTCGCTGACCCAGCGATCCAGCTTGTCTTCGTATTGCGCCCAACTGTCGAGCCAATCGAGGCTGTAGGCGGCGGCGGCGACTTTCATGGGAGGGGGTTCCTTGCGGTCCAAACTCGCGCGAAATCTAAGTGTGAGATTGCGGACTGTATAGCCCAATCCTGACCCTGTGGATTTTGAACGTTCAAATCCGCTTTAAGTTCATTGCGGAGTTTTCCAAATGCCACCAAACTGTGCAGATGGAGAAAGGAAACGAAAAGACAAGGAGAATGGCTTTGCGCCGCGAAAACGGCACAAGGGAAGTTACGGACACTTCGAAACTCAGACCACTAGGGCCTGAGTATTTGGTAGCAAACGCTTGCTTTGTTTGCCGCAAATCATGGAAAATGTACCCGAAAAAAGATGGGCATACCTGCCCGGAGTGCTCTGGCAAAGTTTTTGAGATGGGCCGATCATTCAAAGTACCCAAGAAAACAGACCACGAGCAGTGGGAGAAAGTCGAAAAATTATGGTTTGCTGGATTTCGGTTCTTTAGCTTCCGTAGTTACCCTGACGCGGAACCATTTCCTGAACAGTCGCGTGATGTGGATGATTTCATTGCACGCAATCCCGATCATCCCTTTAGAGTTGCGAGAAAGTCTGCGTAGGACCAACGTTAGGTTGCTGCGCATAGCAAACAAAAATATCTACAAATCCCGTATCCAGAACTGCAGCGGTTTCTGCGTCTCAGCCTTTTCACCAATATCCTTCCACGAAAACCGCGCGATCACGCCGGGCAGGGGCGCGTAGCCCCGCGCGCGCCAGAACGCATCCAACGGACGATACGCAGCGGGGCGCATGGGATGATCCGCCGGACGTTGGACGCTGCAGAAGGCGCATTTGGAGAAACCCAGTGCGCGGGCGCGGGCCTCGCGTTGGTTAAAGAACTTATGTCCCACGCCCTGCCCCCGGTACTCCGCCAGAAGGACGGATTCGGCGCAGTAGAAAATCTCAGACAGGTCCAGCCCGGTGCCGTCGAACGCCGCAGCAAAATCCTCGGCGTGATCGGCCAGCGGCGCGCCGGTTGAGGCTCCGATCAGGCGGTCGCCGTCAAACGCCCCCACCACGATGGCACGGTCGCTGTCGCGGTAGGATTGCAGGTATTTCCGTTCGTAGTCCAGATCGCCGTCATAGAGATACGGCCAGTCGTGAAACACCGCGATCCGCAGCCGCGCCACATCGTCCAGAGCGCCCTCAAGCGCCGCTCCGGTCAGAGGGCGGATGTCGGTGACCTCAGCCACCGGACACCTGTTTGGTCCAGTCGGCCAGGTTGTAATAGGTGGTCACGCGAGTGATCTTGCCGTCTTGCAGGTCAAAGAACGACCCGGCGGGCAGACGATAGGTCTGACCATGGGCTTCGGGCAGGCCCTCATCGGTTTCAAGATAGGTGCCGTTCACGATGAACTCGGCCGCCGCGCGGGTGCCGCATTGCGCGTCAAAGACCACAATATCAGTGAGGTTTTCGCGATAGCAGCGGTTCATATGGGCGCAGAAGGCGGTGAATTTCTCTTTGCCGACGCGAAACTGGCCTTCGTTTACATGATGGGCCACGTCGTCGGACAGGCAGGCCAGCATGCCGTCAACGTCACCGGCGTTGAAGGCGTCGAAATAGGTTTTGACGGTCTCGTTCATGATCACTCCGTTGGGTCCCCCCAGCGATCCTTCAGATGTTTGATGATCTGATCGCGGGTCTGTCGGTAGTGGCTTAGCTTGTCTTCGCGCGTCTCGCCCAGCCCGGTAGGGTCCATTATTGGCCAATAATCGACATCCAGATGAAAAATACGGGTCAAATCCAACGCTCGCCTTTGGCTGGCGGGTGACAACGCGACGATCAGGTCGAACGAGCTGAGGTCATCGCCCCATTCCTGCATCTCGTCGAAGGAACGCGACCTGTGTCGCGAAAGCTCAACGCCGATTTCCTGGCAGACGGCGACGCAGAAACCGTCGATCTCCAGATCGTTATGGACACCGGCAGATTGCACATAGGTACCGGTGCCGTAGAACTTTTTCATGATGCCTTCGGCCATCGGGGACCGAACCGAGTTGTGGTCGCAACAGAACAGAATGGACTGCGGCAGAGACGTCACCCGTCAGCCCCCAAAGTGCAATACGCAAATCAGCGTGAACAGGCGGCGCGCTGTATCGGTGTCCACTTCGGCCTTGCCATCAAGCCTTTCCTGCAGAACCCGGCTGCCTTCGTTGTGTATGCCGCGCCGCGCCATATCGATGGTTTCGATCTGACTGGGTGGCAGCGACTTCACTGCATCAAAATAGCTTTCGCAAATCTGGAAATAGTCTTTGACAACTTGCTTGAAAGGCCCCAGCGAAAGGTGGAACTCGGCCGCCTTTTCTTCGGCCTCAGTGGCAACGTCAAAGACCAACCGTTTGTCCCGAATGGACAGTTGCAGATGATAGGGGCCGTCAGGCACCACGCGGTCGTCGCGCGCGGGCAACGCAAAGGAGTTCTCCTCCAGCAGATCATAGATCGCGACCTTGCGCTCCTGTTCGATCTCGGGCGTCGGCGGAGGCAGGTTTCGGTCGTCCAGTTCGATATGCGAAATACGGGTCATGGGTGTCTGGTCCATAAGGGTTGAGACAGCCATATCGTAAGAAAAGTGAATGGGCAACGCGCAGAAAATCGGTCTAGGCCAATTCGTCACAAAGGATGTTTGGAGGGGTCAATCCCGTGCTTTGACAGGAGTGTATCGACCAAAGACCCCCGGTTGATCTCCATTTCACGAAACATCTTTCGGAACCACGAACCAAAGAAATGGATCGACATTTTGTTTTGCCACTCCAAAAAATCGAGCTTTGACATATCCGGGTCATTCCACAACCTGCGATGCCTTAAAGGCACGGCGTACAGCTCGGTTCGGGCCGAATTCATCTCGTGTTCTGGCGAGCCATAAAGGCAATGGAAAAAAAGTGGTGGTCCCAGAGTCGACAATGGGAGGCTCCAATATGAGGAGCGGCCGTAGAGTTCGCGATACACCTTCTGATGATCCTCCGACCACCAGAATGGAACAAGATCGCTTTCAAAAGCAAACCGACACATCTTTTGCAGCGCAGAACTGTCGCGTGGCAACGCGACAACGCCGTTCATCATGCGCTGCCGCGCCAAATTCGCTTTTGGAAAAAGATATCCTGCGTTGGTTTCGAATGGCCGAAGGGCATAGGCATCCGCATCGACCCAGATATAATCGGTCTGTTGCATGAGCTTTAGACGAAAAAGATCGGCATGAACGGCAACTGATCGCGTGATCGGGTCACGGTAGATTTCAGAAACATCAAAGATTTCCCGCGCATCACGCGCTTCGACGTAGTCCGGAATGTCTTCAAGCTCGCCATAGTGGTAAACAATGGGCGTCTGGTCGACATCCGCAAAGGACTTCAGGCAAAGATGCTCCAGATAGCTGAACCGCTTACCGATCCACAATGTTGCTACACGTTCCAAACTTACTTCTTCCGACGTTGTCACGTCAGCAAGACGCCTCCGTTCCGTGAGTAAGATCAAGACATATTGTTTAATGAATGAGAATGGCGCAGGGCGTTGTGACCCTCAAACCATAGCTACTTAGTCGTTCAAGCGTTTCAATCTTGCGGTGACCGACAAGCCATGTGCCTCAAGGCTTTCCGATTTCGCAAGTTGTTCGGCCGCAGGGCCGATGGCCCGCAGCGCAGCAGGTGTCATCTGGCTGAGTGTCGTGCGTTTGAGAAAGTCCATCACGCTGAGCCCCGAAGAAAACCGTGCCGATCGCGCCGTGGGCAGAACATGGTTAGGACCACCCACATAATCGCCGATGGCCTCAGGAGTGTATTGACCCAGAAAAATTGCGCCCGCGTGAACGGTTTTCTTGCTAAGCGCCACAGGGTCGCCCACGCAAAGCTCAAGATGTTCCGGGGCGATCCGGTTGGACAGGGCTGCTGCCTCGTCCAGATCACACACAGTGATCACCGCACCAAAATCACGCCAGCTGGGGCCGGCTATTGCGCGGCGTTGTAATGTCTCAAGCCGCTTGTCCACGGCCTCGGCCACCGCCTGCCCGAACGCCGCATCATCGGTGATCAGGATCGACTGTGCACTTTCGTCATGTTCCGCCTGACTCAGCAAATCCAGCGCGATCCAGTCGGGGTCGTTGTCCTTATCGGCAATCACCAGAATTTCGGAGGGGCCGGCGATCATGTCGATGCCCACCTTGCCAAACACCCGCCGCTTTGCCGCCGCGACAAAGGCGTTGCCGGGACCTGTAATCTTGTCCACCGGGGCGATGCTGTCTGTGCCATAGGCAAGCGCTGCAATCGCCTGAGCACCACCGATGCGATAGATCGTATCCACACCTGAAAGCTGCGCCGCCAGCAGGACAAGCGGGTTCACCACCCCATCCGGCGTCGGCACCGCAATGGCCAGCCTTTCAACCCCCGCCACCTTGGCCGGAATCGCATTCATTAAAACCGAGGACGGGTAGGACGCCAGCCCGCCGGGCACATAAAGCCCCGCAGCAGACACCGCCGACCAGCGCCAGCCCAAAGTCGCCCCGGCTTCATCCGTCCATTCGTGATTCTCAGGCAACTGCTTTTCGTGATATGCGCGGATGCGCGCGGCGGCCAGCTCCAGCGCGGCGCGATCCTCATCCGAGACCTGCGCCACCGCAGCCGCAATTTCTTCGGCAGAAAAGGCCAGAGTATCAGGCGTCAACTCAAGCCGGTCGAATTTCGCGGTCAGCTCGATCACCGCAGCATCGCCCCGATTGCGAACATCTTCGATGATCTCAGCCACAACCGCGTCTACATCCGGGCTGTCCTCGCGTTTTGCTGACAACAACGCCCGAAAGGCGAGCTCGAACTCGGGCGAGGTCGTATCAAGGAAAACGGGCATGAGCAGGCACTCCGAACGGGATTTTACCGGGACATATCGCCCGCAGCAGATGGTCTCAACCCTTCGTCGGGTGGGTGCAACGATTTGCGCATAGGATAATGTCGCATTCCGCACCATTGTTCAGGGCCACCCGCATCCTGCCAACCATATCGGCGATAGAATGCACGCGCTGTTGCGGTGGCGTTCAGATGCGCAATCGTGCAGCCTTGCTGCGCAAGCTCGTGCTCCATTCGAACCAGCAGGGCCAACCCGACACCGCGCCGAACATAGGCCGGATCGACATACAACAACGCGATTTCCGACCCGAAGCGAAGAGCCCCGACGCCCGAGACTTGGCCCTCCATTTCGGCCAACCAAAGTTCGGTTCCCGATTGCAACCAGCGTCGGATCGTCTGGGGGTCTTTGTTCGCACTCCACGCCGCCAGCAGATCGGGATCTTTCCGATGATCTGCTGCACCAAGGTAGGTAATCGACCGGATCAACACCTGACTGATCTGAAAAACGTCGAACACGGTCGCCGGACGCAAAACCAGACCCGTTGAGGGTCCGGCAAAGGCTTGTGCTATGCCCCGTTTATTCCGGATGATGCGGTGCCTGACCAGAAGGCGCCTGATAGGGCCGGGTCACATCCTTGAGGGTGACGTCCAGTGCCTCGACCGTCAAACGGATCGCTCCGTCCCCGGCCAGCGTCAAAACAATATGATCCGAGCCATCTTCGCCGGGCTCGAAATCAAGCGACAGCAGGGACATAACCATGTCCTTGTCGCTGCGGTCCACCCCCTGGCTGGCAACCGACAGGACGGAATCGAAAACAAGCAGCGCTTGGACCCGTTCAAACGGACGGTCACGTTGGCTTGCAGCATCTTTGTCCTCCCAGCGGAACCGGTTCAGCAAAAGGCCAAATCGACGCTCCGACGGACGCCATGTCATCTCGGTGATTGGGAACACCGCGTCCTGCGTCAGGGTTGAAATCACCTGAAGGTCATCCGCATCCTCTGCCCCCAGGTTCAGCGGGGCCTCACGACCGTCGTGGAAACTTGCGTCTGTCATTACTGGCCCTTGATCCGTTCAATCTTTGCACCCACGCCTTCCAGCTTGCGCACCACATGTTCATATCCCCGGTCCAAATGATAGACCCGGCTTACAGTCGTCTCACCTTCGGCCGCCAAACCGGCCAGAATCAACGAAACCGAGGCGCGAAGATCCGTCGCCATCACCGGTGCACCTTTCAGACGCTCGACGCCCGTAACCGTAGCATTACCGCCATGGACCTCGATATTGGCCCCCATACGTACCAGCTCAGGAGCGTGCATAAACCGATTCTCGAAAATCCGCTCTTCAAGAACGGACACGCCTTCGGCAGTGCACATCAGCGCCATCATCTGCGCCTGCAAATCGGTCGGAAATCCGGGGAAGGGTTCGGTGACAACATCGACAGACCGTACGCGTCCGTTCTTGCGCGCAACTTTCAACCCGTTTGCTGTTTCCGTGACATCAATGCCTGCAGCATCCAGCTTGGCCGCGAAAGAGTCGACAAGAGACATCCGTCCGCCCAGGAGTTCAACCTCGCCGCCACAGATCGCCGGTGCCAGCATATAGGTGCCCAGTTCGATCCGATCCGTTACAACCTGATGGGTTGCACCGTGCAACCGGTCGACGCCTTGAATTTCGATTGTCGAAGTCCCTTCGCCCGAGATCTGCGCACCCATCTTACGCAGACACTCTACCAGATCGACGATCTCGGGCTCACGCGCGGCATTTTTCAGCACGGTAGTGCCTTTGGCTAGCGTGGCAGCCATGACGATGTTCTCGGTCGCGCCGACAGAGGCAAACCGCATCTCATGCACGGCCCCTTTCAACCCACCCGACGTTTTGGCGTGCAGATACCCGTCTTTCAACTCGATCTCAGCGCCCAGCGCCTCAAGTCCCTCGACATGCAGATCCATAGGTCGCGCACCAATCGCGCAGCCGCCAGGCAACGAGACCACGGCCTCACCAAACCGCGCCAGCAGCGGACCAAGCACCAGGTTCGAGGCGCGCATCTTGCGCACTATCTCGTAGTCAGCGGTATGGCTGGTCAGGTTGTGGCTGGACATGGCCAGCACTTGTCCGTCCTGCAGCGCCGACACTTCGGCCCCCAGCGATTGCAGCAAAGCAGTCATCGTCTTGATGTCGCTCAGCCGGGGTGCGTTTGTCAGCGTCAGCGGCTCTTCGCTTAGCAGCGTCGCTGGCATAAGCGTCAGACATGCGTTCTTGGCCCCCGCAATCGGTATCTGACCGTTCAGCGGACCATTGCCCGTAACCAGAATCGAATCCATGTGCTCTTATCCCTCGTCCTTATCGGTCTTCTCTCCGGATACCGCCCGTGCCTTGGCTTGCGCCTTACGTCGCGCCATATTCGCCTTAAGCGCAGCCTTCAGTCGCTCCTCGCGCGGATCGCGGGTTTTGCTGTGTTTTTTTGGTGTATCTTTGTCTGCCATGATCTTTCTCTACAGGAGGCGAAAAAAACCGTCCAGACACCCTTGCGCCGCGTTTCGTTTGAGTCTAATCACCCGCCCACAGCGCTGCTGTAGCTCAGAGGTAGAGCACTCCCTTGGTAAGGGAGAGGTCGAGAGTTCAATTCTCTCCAGCAGCACCACCTTACAATACAGTATGTAGATGTGCGGATATTTAGTCTAATGTCCCTGCGCCGACAAAGCGTTATTGCGCAGCATCACCGCCATTTGCCGCGCAATTGAACACTTCAGAGCTGTGAATTAGTTCAGACGGCGGGACGCAGCCAACGCCCCTGCCAGAGCATTTTCAATCTCGCCCGGAAAGCTCCGGCCTTTTTCGTGCAGCCCAGCGGCGACCCATCCTACAGTATGTCCACGCGCACCGATGTCGTTGGCCCTGACCACCATCGGAGAAGTCTTTTCAACCCGAACCAGCGCCATCGACTCTTCCACATCGCTTTCGGACAGGATCATTTTGACGGCGCTGCATATATCCATAGATACCTGCAGGGTCTGATGCTCAAGCCGATGGACGGATTCGGACAACAACCGGGTGCAGAAGGCAGACAAGAAATACCACCGAAAGATTTTGAAAACCCGCTTCTGGAAATCACCACTCGCTTCCATGTTACAGGATGCGCTTTGGGAAATCTGTTCGAATGCTGTTTGGGCTAACTGTGCCGCTTCACAAATCTGCGCCTCGCGCTGTTCGACAGGCAAGCCGTGCAAACCCGAGAAAATTGCAGTTTCTTGAGTTTCTAAATTCATTTCGGTCCTCCAGCTTTAACTCCTGAGAAGGACATGGGAAACTTCAAGGCCATTCGAATGTGATTTTCTGCCATAAATTAACATGTCAGTCTGATTTCTGACTTTACAAAAGTGCCACAAACTCGCGCTTAAGGCAAACATGCCTATGATTAACTTATCTTTAAGGGCCAAACTGTGGCCCAGAAGAGGCATTTGAAATGAGGCAGGATGATCGTTTCCCCGCCAAAAAACAGCGCGGAGATGACATGTTCTGGCAATAGTTACGCCCATATTACGGTTTAAACACAGTCAATCTCGCGGAATTGTTGACCAGTTGAATTTTAACGAGGGGGTACAAGCGGGAACACGGGGGTGAGCGCATGTCCAGCCCACCTCGCCAATTGACAGAGCGGCTCCCCCCGTCACCACAATTCAATCGATCTTGCTTTTCTGCGCATGGGGCGTGACCCCGAAACTTGAGCGATACACCCGCGAAAAATGACCGGGGCTTTCGAAACCACATGCCATGGCAACTTCTGTGACCGAGGCTTCGGTCTGCAGCAACAGCCTTTGCGCCTTTTCCAGCCGCAGTTCCATGAAATACTTCTTAGGTGAGGTGTTTAGGTATTTGCCGAACAAACGCTCCAACTGTCGGGTCGAAATGCCAAGCCCATCGGCGATCTGCGATGGAGAAATCGGAGACTCGATACAATCGCGCATTATGTGGATCGCCTTGGCCAGATGGGCATTGCGCATCCCGTTGCGAGATTGCAGCGATACGCGTTGCTTAGCGGTCGCATTTCGCACGGCGTTGTAAACCATCTGGTCGGCCACAGCGATGGCCAGTTCTTCGCCGTGATCCCGCTCAATCAGGTGCAGCATCAGATCCGCTGTGGCCGTCCCGCCCGACGCGGTGATGTGCTTTTCATCCGCCACAAAGACACTGCGCACCAGATTCACCTCGGGGAATGCCTCCATGAATGCGTCGTGGTATTCCCAGTGGATCGCCGCTTGCATTCCGTCCAGAAACCCTGCCTCGGCCAACAGCCACGCGCCGGAACACAAGGCACCAATGGCCGTGCCACGCGCGCGTTCGCGGCGCAAGGCGGCCAGCAGAGGCCGGGTGACGTGGTTGCGCATATGGATGCCGGACAGGACAAATAGCTGGTCGGTCTTAGGCAGGTCTTGCAACCCGCCATGCACCAGCGTCACCAACTCGTTCGAACAGACCGCGCGCTCACCGTCCTCGGAAATTAACGTCCACTCATACAACTCTTCCTCACTGACCAGATTGGCGATTCGAAGAGGTTCGACCGCGCATGAAAAGGCAAGGTGCGAGAACTCCTCGATCAAAATGAAGGTGATGTGCCGAGGCTGACGCATGGGTGGTTCCATTTGGTTGAGCATAAGTCATGCTGCACGATTCTTTTTTGTATACAGTTTGTATTTTTATAGAATACAGAATGAAAGGCCCAGCGCGAATCGTGCATCGACGGAGGACCAGGTGAAAGACGACAGCAAATCCCGCAAAGCGGACCTGACCGAACATCTGAAGGTCGGTATTTTGACCCTGCGCCTGCAGCCTGGAACCGATCTGGATGAGGCACATCTGTCCGATGCGTTCGGCCTGTCCCGCACGCCCCTGCGCGAGGTGTTCCGGCAACTGGCCGGTGAGGGCTATCTGGACCTGCGCACCAACCGATCCGCGCGCGTGTCCGAAATGTCATATACCACATTGCGCGATTTCTTTCTGGCCGCGCCGATGGTTTACGGCGCCATCCTGCGGCTGGCTGCGCAGAACGCCACAGGAACGCAGATCGACGCGCTGAAGGACGCCCAGCAGGCGTTCAAGGCCGCCTTGCGTGCTGGGTCCGCCGAAGATCGCGCGCTGGCCAACAACCGGTTCCATGACGTGACCGGCGAGATGTCGGGCAATGTCTACTTGTTGCCCTCGTTCAATCGGCTTTTGATTGACCACGCCCGTATCGGGATGACGTTTTACCGGCCTCAGACCGCCAAAATGACCGAGAACCTGTCCCAGGCCAGCAATCAGCACGACGCCATCATCGCCGCCATCGAGGCGGGCGATGAGGCGGCTGCTGCGCAGCTGGCCGAGGACCACTGGAACCTGTCACGCGATCAGATTGAGCTGTTCGTGATGCCTGACGCGCTGGATGTGCCCATGGGCGCGCCCCTGTCGAAACCTGCATGAGGACGCAATGAACCCGGTTTTCAAGTTTGAGGGGATCTATACCCCCGTAGTCACGCCCTACCACGCCGATGGGTCCGTGAATTGGGATGCTCTGGCGCAGGTGATCGAGTTTCTGATCAACCATGGCGTGCATGGGCTGATCTCGGGCGGGTCGACGGGTGAGAACTATGCCCAAACGGTCGAAGAACGGCTGGAACTGGCGCGTTTCACGCATCACCAGTTGAAGGGCCGTCTGCCCTTGGTGGTCGGCACCGGTGCGATGTTGACGGCGGATTCGATTGCGTTGGCCTCGGGCGCGCGAGAGATCGACGCGGACGCGATCCTACTGGCCAGCCCACCCTATGCGGTGCCCACCGACCGCGAGAACGCGCTGAACGCGCTGGCCATCGACAAGGCCGCCGACCTGCCGGTGATGCTGTATAACTATCCGCACCGTACCGGCACGATGATGGGAGAGGAGTTCCTCGACCGCGTTGGCCGTAGCCGCAATTTCTGCGGCATCAAGGAAAGTTCGGGCGATATCAACCGGGTTCATCTGTTGGCGCGCGAATACCCTCATATCCAGCTGGGCTGCGGCATGGATGACCAGGCACTGGAATTCTTCGCCTGGGGTGCGCCCTTCTGGGTCTGCGGCGGATCGAATTTTCTGCCTGCCGAGCATGTGGCTCTGTACCAAGCCTGCGTGGTCGAAGGCGATTTCGCCAAGGGCCGACGGATCATGTCGGCGATGATGCCCCTGATGCGGGTGTTGGAACAGGGCGGCAAGTTCATCCAGACAATCAAGCACGGCGTCACAATGAACGGGATTGATGCGGGGGGGATGCGGCCTCCGCTGAAAGGTTTGAACAAGGACGACAAACGCGCGCTGGAACAGGTGACGCGCGTTTTGAAAAAGACAATCGCTGACATCGTGGCGGAGGAGTAAGGCAATGGAACTGCTGACACAGGACGAATACACATCCATCGCCGCCGGGCTGGACCTGCCCACCGGGGCATTCATCGATGGGGGCTATCGCCCCGCGATCTCGGGCCAGACGTTCGCGACGGTGAACCCCGCAACCGGCGCGAAACTGGCTGATATCGCCGCCTGTGGTGCGGCGGATGTGGATTTTGCTGTCGAAAAAGCGCGTGAGGCGTTTGATGATGGCCGTTGGTCGAAACTCCACCCGTCCGAACGCAAGGACGTGCTGATCCGTCTGTGCAAGCTGATGACGCGCAACGCCCGCGAATTGGCGGTGATAGAGAGCATCGACAGCGGCAAGACCATCTATGATTGCGAAACAGTGGACGTGCCCGAGACCATTCACTGCCTGAAATGGCATGCCGAGGCGATCGACAAGATTTACGATCAGGTCTCGCCCGCCAGCGACGATCACATCGCCATGGTGGTGCGCGAACCCATCGGCGTAGTGGGTCTGGTGCTGCCGTGGAACTTCCCGCTGCTGATGCTGGCGTGGAAGATCGGGCCGGCCCTGGCGGCGGGCTGTTCGGTGGTTGTGAAACCGGCGGCTGAGACCACGCTGACCGCCCTGCGACTGGCCGAACTGGCGATGGAAGCCGGGGTGCCGCGCGGTGTGCTGAACATCGTTCCGGGTGGCGGGGCCGAGGTGGGCGAGCCCATCGGGCGGCATATGGATATCGACATGGTGTCCTTCACCGGTTCCACCGTCACCGGCAAGCGGTTTCTGACCTATTCGGCGGAAAGCAACGCCAAGGAAGTGGTGCTTGAGATGGGCGGCAAGAACCCCGCCATCGTGATGGAGGATGCCGAAAATCTGGATCGCGTCGCCGCGCATATCGTCAATGGCGCGTTCTGGAATATGGGCGAGAATTGCTCGGCCTCGTCCCGCCTGATCGTGCATAAGGACGTGAAAGCCGAGTTGCTGGAACGGATCGCCCATCACGCGAAACAGTGGAATATCGGCGACCCTCTTAACCCGGAGACCCGCATGGGCGCGCTGGTCAGCGAGGGGCATTTCACCAAGGTCTGCGGTTATCTGGAACAGGCTGAAAACGTGGTGATAGGCGGCACCGCCACGGATGGGTTTGTCGAGGCCACGGTGGTCGAGGTGCCCGGAAACGACGCGGTCTTGGCGCAAGAGGAGATCTTTGGCCCGGTGCTGTCGGTGATCGAGGTTTCGGGCTTTGATGAGGCCATCAGGATCGCCAATGACACCGAGTATGGCCTCTGCGCCTCGATCTTCACGGCCAATGTCAAACGCGCCATTCGCGGTGCGCGGGCGATCCGCGCCGGGACGGTCACGGTCAACAGCTTTGGTGAGGGCGACATCACCACGCCCTTCGGCGGTTACAAGCAATCGGGCTTTGGCGGGCGCGACAATTCGGTTCACGCGCATGATCAATACACCCAGCTGAAAACCATCTGGATTGATCTGGCTGACGACGAGGATGAGGCGGTGGATTGAGCAGCTACACCGCCCGCACCCTGCCTTTACATCGCGGGCCAGCGGCGTGGAGCGTCCTTCTGGGCGATCCTCCGCCCGCGCGGGAACTGAGCGACAACATCACCGCCGATTTCACCATCATCGGCGCGGGGTTTGCCGGGCTGTCGGCGGCGCGGCGGCTGACCCAATTGCAGCCCGACGCCAAGATCGTGGTGCTGGAGGCTGGACGTGTCGCCGAGGGCGCTGCGGGGCGGAACTCGGGCTTTATGATCGACCTGCCGCATGATCTGGCCTCGGATGATTATGCGGGTGCGGGCGATGACCGGGCGATGATCGCGCTGAACCGGCAAGCCATCGGTTTTGCGCGCGAGGCCGTCGCGCAATATCCGATCGACCCGAACTATTTCGACCCGGCAGGCAAGGTGAATGGTGCGGTCAGCGCAACCGGTCACGCGCATAACGAAAGCTACGCGCAACATCTGGCCAGTCTCGGCGAGACCAGTGAAATGCTGGACCCACAGCAGATGCATGAGTTGACCGGATCGCGCCACTATCGCTCGGGACTTTACACGCCGGGGACGGTGATGCTGCAACCGGCGGGCTATGTGCGCGGCTTGGCGGCGGGGCTGGTCGGACATGGGGTCGCGGTGTTTGAAAACTCGGCTGTCACGGGGTTCGCGAAACAGGGTAGCGCGTGGCAAGTGCAAACCGAACGCGGCACGGTCAGCACAGGCACGGTGATCCTGACGATGAACGGGCATTTGGAAAGCTTCGGGATCGAGACCGATCGGCTGATGCAACTGTTCCTGTTTGCCGCTATGACGCCCGAGCTGGGCGCCGAGCAGATGGACCGTATCGGTGGCCAGCCCCGCTGGGGTGTTACACCGTCTGACCCGATGGGCACAACAATGCGGCGGATTGATACCGGCCAAGGTGGCAACCGGATCATTACCCGAACCTGCGCCACGCTGCGCCCTGGTATGGCGGCGAAAGCGCGCGATCTGAACCGGGCCGCCCGCGTCATGCAGCGCAAGTTCGATCAACGCTTTCCGCAGTTGGCGGGTCTGCAGATGCAATACCAATGGGCCGGTCATCTGTGCCTGAGCCTGAACGGCGTCTCGGTCGCGCGGCAGATCGAACCCGGTGTCTTCTCGGGCTGCGTTCAGAACGGGCTGGGCACCGCGCGCGGCACGTTGACAGGTATCGCTGCGGCGGAACGCGCCTGCGGACACACCTCCGTCATCACCCACCACTTTGAGGCGGAACAACCGCCAAAACGCCTACCTCCACAGCCTTTCCGCGAGCTTGGAGCGAATGCGGTCCTGCGCTGGAAAGAGTGGCGGGCCCGCGACGAATGAACGGACCCGACCCTATTCAGTAGCTTTGATTCAACTCGTCGGCGGCCGGGATTTCGCGTTCGCGCCGGGCGATATAGTCCAACAGGGCTTCATCCTTCGCCTCGTCCAGTTTCGGTTCCTGATATTCCTCCAGCAGAGTTTTGGCGCGATTCAGGGCGCGTTCCGTAATCTCGATGCTGCCTTCGGCCTGCCATTGCTCGATCGAGTTGTTGTCGAAGAGTTCCGGCATGAAGAAGGCGCTTTGGAAATTGTCCTGCGTGTGCGGATGACCCAGATAGTGCCCGCCGGGGCCAACATCCGGCACAGCAGCCAAAGCCTGATCGAAATCACCCCACTTCGGCCCCTCGGCCATACGATAGGCCATGGCGCATTGTTCTGCATCGACGATGAACTTGGCCACGGAACAGTGCATCCCGGCTTCATTCCAGCCCGCCGAATGCCAGATATAGTTGGCCCCCGCATGGATCACCGCCTGCAAGGTAGTGGCGGATTCGTATCCGGCCTGCGCGTCAAAGGTCTTGGCCCCGCCCAATGTGTTCGAGGTCCGCCACGGCACGCCGTAATGGCGCGCCATCTGGCCGATCATGAAATTCATCAGGCTGATCTCGGGCGTGCCCGCCATTGGCGCGCCAGATTTCATCGAGACGGTTGACAGGTAATGGCCGTAGATCGCGGGCGCGCCCTTGCGAATGACCTGCGTATAGGCCAGCGCGCTTAACGCCTCGGCGTTCAACTGCGCCACCGTGGCGGGAACTGATGCAGGTGTGTTGGCCCCACCCAGAACGAAGGGAGAGCAAAGAACCGGCTGATTGCGTCGGCAGAACGCCCGCATCGCGCCCAACATCGTCTCATCCCAGACTAGTGGCGAGTTGCCGTTGCAATTACCCGTCGTGACGGGGTGATCCTCAAGGTAGTCTTCGCCGAACAGGATGGCGCACATCTCCATCACGTCCTCGGCGTTTTTGGGGCTGGTGGTCATGCCCATGAAAGTCTTGTCGGAATGTTTCATCGACGAATAGGTGATCCGCAGATGGCGCTGGCTGATCGGGTGGTCATAGGGTTCGACGATGTGGTGTGCGCTGGAATGCAGCGCAGGCAACATATGCGACAACTTGTGAAACATCGCCAGATCATCCAGCGTCGGATTGCGGCGCACGTCATCGAGATCGCGTAGGAACGGCGCCCCGGTCATCGGCACAAAGATCGAATGCGGTCCGCCCAAGCGCACGTTCTTTTGCGGATCGCGCGCGTGATAGGTGAAATCGCTTGGGATCGAGGAAATCAGCTGACGCACCAACCCGCGGTCCAGATAGACCAGCTCCCCTTCGACCTTGGCCCCAACCCGTTTCCAATCCTCTAACGCGATAGGGTCGCGAAACTGAACACCCACATTTTCCAGAATGTCCATCGAGGCCGCATCGATACGGTCTACTTGCGCACCATCCATAACTTCGCACAAGGGAATGCCTCGGGTCAGGCCAGGCAGCATGTCAAAGTTCGGCGCGGTGCGCAGGGCGCGACGGGCCTGACGGCCTCCGGCGCGGGTTGCGGTGCGAATGTTCATTGGGCGGTCCTCCGATCTTGTGGTCCAGATTGAGGGATTCGGAGGCGTCCTACGTCACTGTTTGCGAAACCTGTTTGCAGGAAACGACACAGATGCCTGCTTTGAATACCGTCACCCCGGGCGCCCGTGCGGGGCCGCAAGCCGGTTGACGGTTTTGTCCGATCGCTTTCAAAAAAACCTGAGAACACTGGTTTTCTTGCACGGATACACCGATATTGACGTGAACCAAACTCATGCGAATGCACTACCCAAGGTCCCTGCGATTATGTCCAGACGTCACTACAACCTACCCCCGCTGACAACGCTTGCCGCGTTCGAAGCCGCCGCGCGGCATCTGAGTTTCAAGAATGCGGCCGAAGAGTTATCGGTGACGCCCGGTGCTGTCAGCCACCAGATCAAGGCATTGGAAGGCGATTTGGAAACGACCCTTTTTCAACGCAAGCATCGCGGGGTTGAACTGACAGAAGACGGAAAAGCCTTGTTCGAGGCACTGTCATCTTCATTTTCCAACATCTCAAAGACTCTGGCCACAATTCGTGGTCGCGTGTCAGTGGGTAAGGTCACTGTCGGATCCACGACCGCCGTAGCAGCCCTGTGGCTGTCGCCGGCTGTGATCCGGTTCTGGCGCGAGATGCCCGAGGTCAACGTGGATCAAATTGCGCAGGACAGACCATTCCGTGACCGGCCGGATATCGACTTTTTCATACGCTATGGTCGCGATAGTGACCCGAGCCTATCGCATACACCATTGTTTCGCGACCACTTGACCCCCGTGGCAAGCCCGGAACTGGCCGGGCAACTGACCGGCTCCGATCTGAAACAGCTTGCCGCGCAGCGCCTGATTCATCTTGAATCGGATGACCGCAGTTGGACCACGTGGCCCGAATGGTTCCAGCAGCTTGGCTACCCCGGTAAAATCCCGATCGTATCCCGCGTGAACAGCTATTCGGTCGCGTTGCAGCTGGCGCGCAAAGGGGCGGGCCTGGTGCTTGGTTGGCAGCGCCTTATTCAACCCATGCTGCAATCGGGAAAACTGGTGACCCTTGGGCCGCATCACCTGACCGCGCCTAACCAATTCTACCTTGTAGGGCGGCCGGATGACGAACTGTCTGAAAGCGCGCGCGCGTTGAAAGAATGGATCCTGCAAGAGGTACGGGATGGTTCGGTTTAGGTGAAGTCACCCAGTGATGAGGTTTTCTGGTATTGAGAAAGGGCAGGCCCTTCCGCCAAAACGGATGAAACGCATCCAGCAATACCCTCAGGAGAGCCCGATGAACAAATATAGCCCGCTGTCCTCGGTTCTGGCCGATGTGAATGTGGCCAACGGTCTGCCGAACGAGCATTACATCGACCCGGTCGTCTTTGCCGAGGAACGCAAGTCCGTCTTATATGCTAACTGGTCAGGGATCGGGTTCGGCAAGGACGTGCCCGAGGAAGGCGATGCCAAACCGGTCGATTTTCTGGGCATGCCCCTGTTGATCGTCCGCGACCGGGATGGTGAGGTCGGTGTATTCCAGAACACATGCCGCCACAGGGGCATGATACTGGTCGACACCCCCCGCAAGATCGGCGGCGCGATCCGCTGCCCCTACCACAGCTGGTGCTACAGCCTGAAAGGCGAGCTACGCGCGACACCCCATGTGGGCGGCCCCGGCCACAACACACACAAGGATGTTGACCGCAAAGATCTGGGTCTTGTCCGCGTCCGCTCGTATGTCTGGCGTGACGTGATTTTTGTTAACGTGGACGGCAACGCCCCCGCATTCGAGGACGCCCACGCCGCGCTAATGGAACGTTGGAAAGAGTTCGACAAACCGGTGCATCACGGTGGCGAGACCTCCTCGTTCAAGCTTGAGGTCAAGACCAACTGGAAGCTGGCAGTCGAAAACTATTGCGAAAGCTATCACCTGCCTTGGGTTCACCCCGGCCTGAACAGCTATTCCCGGCTGGAAGACCATTACAATATCGAAGAGCGCGGGCATTACTCGGGTCAGGGCACATTGGTCTATCGACAGCTGACCGACCAAGACGGCGCTACCTTTGATGATTTTGACGGCCTGAGCGACAAATGGAATGAGGGCGCGGAATATGTGGCGCTGTACCCGAATGTCCTGCTGGGCGTGCAGCGCGACCACGCCTTCGCAATTGTGCTGGAGCCGGTCGACCAGGAAAATACGGTCGAACACATCGAGCTCTACTATGCGAAAAGCATCGACGAGACACCACAGCACGACGGCCTGCGCGCCTCGAATGCGCAACTGTGGAAGACCGTATTCGAAGAAGACGTCTTCGTGGTCGAAGGGATGCAGAAAGGCCGCCACGGCGTGCTGTTCGACGGAGGTCGTTTTTCGCCCGCGATGGACGGTCCGACCCATAACTTCCACCATTGGGTTGCCTCGCAGATCGAAAACGGTCGCGCAGAGTAAGATAGCGGGCTGGTCGGCTTTTTGCTGATCGGCCCTGATGGAGACCCGATGGACAAGACCGATCTGGATCGCCTGCTGCTTGAAGCCCATGATCACAACGATCATGGCGCCCTCATTCGCTATTATACGATGGCCGCAGACGAACGCGAAGCGGTGCAGGATATCGACGCGGCCTGTTTCTATCTGACCCATGCCTTTGTGTTCGCTCTGGAATCCGGCGCGCCTGAGGCAAAGACCCTGAACGCACGACTGGCCGCCTACGGGCGCACTCATCGGTTGGAATTCTGAGGTTAGCGTCAAGTTAAACTCGCTCAACTCAACTTGAAATTTATGTCCGTTGTCCGCGCAACACCCTTGGTGACACAAAGCGCGAAGAACCCAACTTGGATATGGCAGGCTCATGAAAACGAATGCACAGGCGGTGGTAATTGGCGGCGGGGTGATCGGGTGTTCTATCCTGTATCATCTGACCAAATTAGGGTGGTCAGATGTGGTGCTGCTGGAACGGGATGAGTTGACCTCGGGCTCAACCTGGCACGCGGCGGCGAACATCCACGGGCTGCATGACAGCACCAATATCAGCCGTATTCAGCACTATACCATGACCCTGTACAAAGAGCTTGAGGCCGAAACAGGCCAGAGCTGCGGCGTGTTCCAGCCCGGCTCGCTCTATCTGGCGCAGACCCAAGAGCGCGAGCATCAGCTTCGCCTGCAGGCGGCCAAGGCCAAGCTCTATGGCATGAATTTCTATGAGATAAGCATTGAAGAGGCCCAACGCCTGAACCCTCTGGTCAACTATGACGGCATCCGCTGCGTGATGTTCGAACCCGATGGCGGCAATGTGGACCCGTCGGGCGTGACCAATGCCTATGCGGTGGGCGCGCGCCAGCGCGGGGCCGAGATTCATCGTTTCACTCCGGTTACGGCAACCGATCAGCAAGAGGATGGCAGCTGGATCGTGCGCACGCCCAAGGGTGACATCAAAACGCCCTGGGTGGTGAATGCCGCCGGTCTGTGGGGCCGCGAAGTGGCGCAGCTGGCGGGGATCGAGCTGCCGCTGCAGCCCACCGAACACCAGTATTTCGTGACCGAAGCGATGGCAGACGTGCAGGCGCATGGCACCCGCCTGCCCTCGGTCAGTGATCGGGATGGAGAATATTATCTGCGGCAAGAGGGCAACGGCCTGCTGGTCGGTGCTTATGAGAAAGACATGAAATTCTGGGCCGAAGACGGCACGCCGCTGGATTTTGCCCATGACCTGTTCCCCGACGATCTTGAGCGGATCGAAGAGAACATGATGAACGCCATCGAGCGCCTGCCTGCCGTAGGTGAGGCCGGGATCAAGCGTGTCATCAACGGCCCGATGATCTGGTCGCCGGATTCGAATGTCTTGATGGGGCCGGTGCCCGAGGTTGATGGCTATTTCTGCTGCAACGGCATCATCCCCGGCTTTTCGCAATCCGGTGGCATGGGCCTTATGGCCGCGCAGTGGATCATCGAAGGCGAAACCCAATACGACATGTTCGCCTGGGATATGGCCCGGTTCGACACATGGGCGACAAAGGAATTCACCAAAGCCAAGGTGCAGGACCAATACGCCCACCGCTTTGCAATCCACTTCCCGAACGAGGAGCGCAGCGCAGGCCGCCCTGCCCGCGTGCGCCCGATCTATGAGACCCAAAAGGCCATGGGTGCGGTATTCGGCCTGAATGTCGGCTGGGAACATCCGCTTTGGTTCGCGGATGAGCCGGGCACGGTGGATACCAACGGCTTTACCCGCCAGAACTGGTGGGGACCTGTGGGCGAAGAATGCAGGATGCTGCGCGAGCGGGCGGGCATCATCGATATCTCGAACTTTGCCAAATATATCTGCAAAGGTCCCGGCGCGGCGGATTGGCTGAATGCGGTCTTCGCCAACACCATGCCCAAGGCGGTTGGCCGGTCTTGCTTGACGCCACTGATCTCGAAACGCGGGGGCATTGCCGGGGACTTTACTGTCACCCGCGTGACCGAGGACGAATTCTGGATCATCGGCTCGGGCATGGCCGAGCGATATCACAAGCGTTTCTTCAAGCAGGTTCCGCTGCCCAAAGGCACCACATTCGACAGCCACACCGAAGCCATGTGCGGCTTCAACGTCGCCGGTCCGAAATCGCGTGAGATCCTGCAACGCCTGACTAACACATCGTTGGCGACTGAGGACTTCCCGTTCATGCGATCGGCCAGAATCGAGATGGCCGGGATCAAGGTTCTGGCCCTCCGCGTGTCCTTCACCGGTGACTTGGGGTGGGAGTTGCATTGCAAGACCGAAGATCAGGCGCAGCTTTATGAGGCGCTGCTGGCAGCTGGCAAAGAATTCGGTGCAGGCCCCGTGGGCAGCCGCGCGCTGATGTCGCTGCGGGTCGAAAAAGGCTATGGTTCATGGAGCCGCGAATACAGCCCCGAATACTGGCCGCACGAAGTTGGGCTGGATCGTTTGTGCAAGTTCGACAAAGACTTCCTGAACAAGGAGGCCGCGCAGAAGGTTCTTGACAACCCTGCCCGAGAACAGCTGGTCCTGCTGCATCTGGATGAGGCCGACGTGACGGCCTCCAACGCCGACGCAACCGGCGGTGAGCCGATCTTCAAAGACGGCGTAGGCATCGGTCGTGTAACGTCGGGCACCTACGGGTACACGGTCGGAATGTCGCTGGCGCTTGGGTATGTCAAAAACGCCCAACCCGGCGATGAGGTCGAGGTGATGGTGCTGGGCCACCCGCACAAGGCCACCATCCTGCAAGAGCCTCCGTTCGATGCAAACGGTGAAAAACTTCGCGCCTGATCGAACCGTGATCTACCCCTGACCCTACGAGACCCTATCCACGCGCCCTGCCCTGCCTATATCCTTCACATACCATCTGGATCGTTTTGGGAGGGGCGGGGCGCGTGGAACATAAGACCGACATGCTGATTATTGGTGCCGGGTTCTCGGGGCTGATCATGGCGATTGAGGCCCGTAAGCGCGGGATTACCGATATCGCGATCCTTGAAAAAGCGGGCGATATCGGCGGCACATGGCGTGAAAACACCTATCCCGGCGTTGCCTGCGATGTGCCTTCGCACCTTTATTCAATGGCCACTCATCTGAACCCCGACTGGAGCCGCGCATACGCAGGCGGGGCGGAAATCCAGGCTTATCTGCGTAAAGTCGCACAAGACGAAAGCGTGTACGACCTGTGCCATTTTCATCAACAGCTTAAGTCCGCGCGGTGGGACGGAGCCCAATGGCAGGTTGAAACCGAAGACGGGCAGCATTGGTCGTCGCGGATACTGGTTTCCGCCATAGGCGCACTGCACGTGCCCAGCATTCCAGACATCCCCGGCGCGGACAGTTTTACGGGGCCAAGTTTCCACTCTGCCCAGTGGAACCACGACGTCTCTTTGTCGGGTAAACGTATCGCGGTGATCGGCACCGGAGCCTCCGCAGTCCAATTCGTCCCCGAGATCGCGAAAATGGCGGGGCATGTCACAATCTACCAACGCAGCGCCCCATATGTTCTGCCGCGCCCGGATGGCCCAATCGCGCCGTGGGTCCGCAGGCTGTACCAGCGTGTTCCCATGTTACCGAAATTGCGCCGCAAGCTGATCTACATGGTATTCGAATACCGCCACCGGGTTTTTCGCGGAGAAAAAGGCGCTGTGAACTTTGCCATGAAGATGTGGCGCTCTGCCATGGAAAAGGCGATCAGTGACCCGGACGAGCGCGCCAAGCTTACACCCGACTACCAAATTGGCTGCAAGCGTATCCTCAGCTCGAACGATTGGTATTCGACTCTTGCGCGTTCAAACGTGTCCGTTGTTCCGCAGGGCGTGACCGCAATCGAGGGCGATCAGATCACGGCTGCGGATGGATCCCAATCACAGGCCGATATACTGATCTGGGGTACCGGATTTCACGTCACCGATATGGTCGAGTACCTGAATATCTCGGGCGACGACGGTGTAAGCCTGCGCGACGCATGGGCTGACGGAATGAAAGCCAATCTGGGAACTGCGATTGCAGGCTTCCCGAACTTCTTCATTCTGCTTGGGCCCCATACGGGATTGGGGCACAATTCTGTGGTGCTGATGATCGAAGCGCAGGTTCGCCATATCGGCCGCGTTTTGGACGAAATGCAGCGCGACGGTCTGCAGGTTGTAACGCCCGACCCCGAAAAACAGGCGGCCTTTATCCAAGAAATGCAGGACCGGCACACGGACAGCGTTTGGCAGGCGGGCGGATGTACGTCATGGTATCAGGACGCCCAAGGCCGCAACACCACGCTATGGCCCGGAACTGTATCCGAATTTGAAAAGCGTATGGCGCGCTCGGGGTTAGAGCATTACCAACCCCTTCCTTCCCAACACGCGGAGAATTGAGATGAACGTAATTCTGATCCTTGTCCTTCTGATCGCCGCATTTTTCGTGGTCATGAATGTTTGGACCCGAAAGCTGACCCGCGACGGGCTTGTCCGTGTTCCTCAACTGGGTCAGATCACTCCAGTACGTGGGGGCAATATCCACTATGTCGAAAAAGGCGACCCCTCCAAACAGACGCTTGTGCTGATTCATGGCCTCGGTGGGCAGCTGCAACACTATACCTATGCGATGGTCGACCTGCTGGCCGAGGATTACCACGTCCTCGCAGTGGACCGCCCCGGCTGCGGCTACTCGACCCGCGATACTGCTGAACTGGGCCGACTACCGGAACAGGGCCGCATGATACAGGAGTTTCTGGACACCAAAGGCGTGTCTGATGCAATCCTTGTCGGGCATTCGCTCGGGGGGGCGGTCTCATTGGCCATGGCATTGGACTATCCCGAAAAAACAAAAGCATTGGCCCTGTTGGCCCCGCTGACCCAAGTGATGCCCGGGCCGCCTGCCGTGTTTAAACCGCTAGAGATCCGCACCCAATGGCTGCGCACCTTTATCGGCAACACCATTGCCGTTCCAATTGCCGCAAAAACTGCCCCACATACACTTAGCGCGGTGTTTGATCCCGAACCGGCGCCCAGTGATTTTCTCGACCGCGCTGGTGGCGCATTGGGCCTGCGCGCTTCGGCATTCATTACGGCCTCGCAGGACATTGTCGGCATTGACGAAAGCCTTGAGGGGCAAGTGGCCCGCTACGGTGACCTCAAAACCCCCGGAGGCATCCTGTATGGCGCACAGGACGCGATCCTTTCACCCGAGGCACATGGCGCTCCGATGGCTCAATTCGGTCTGGCCGAAGAGCGACTTGAGGGGCTGGGTCACATGATCCCGATAACCGCACCCGACACCTGCGCGGACTTCATTCGCCGCATCGCGAAAAGTACAGCAGAGGCTGATAACTCCGATACCGGAACGATGTGAGACAGGGTTAAAAAAGAATCTCGTACCGGGGCCATTTCCCTCTTGACCCTCTTGGGCCCCTCGCTTAAATCGCCTCTCACCCATGGCGGAGTAGCTCAGTTGGTTAGAGCAGCGGAATCATAATCCGCGTGTCGGGGGTTCAAGTCCCTCCTCCGCTACCATTTCTTCCCACACGATTCAGTGTGTCCCACGCGGAACGAAGAAGGGGTCAATCAACACTGTCTCACTTTCTTTTGCCGGGTCGGCGAGACGCCGCTCTAGCAGCCAGATGACCTGCTCGACAGCCTCGTCAATTGGATTGTTTACTGTACTCAGATTAAACATGGGCCAGCCCGCCATTTCAATGTCATCAAAACCGACAATCGACAGTGCACCCGGCACATCCAAGCCGAGCTCTCGCGCAGCTGCTAGGGCGCCGATGGCGCTTGCATCATTGGCGCAAATCAACGTGTCCAGCTGGTGGGCTTCAAGCATCCTCATCGCTGAACGGTATCCTGCTTCAACTGTGAACTCTCCGACCTCTTCTGCCACCAAAGAAAGACCGGCATCCCCTAGCGCTTGCATCACGCCAGCTTTGCGGTCAGCAGAGGACCCAAACCCTGTTGCGCCCGCTATATAGCCAAATCGCTGGCGACCGCGATCAACCAAAGCCCGAGTTGCTATCTGCATACCTAGCGCGTTTCTGCAGCATACATTGTCTACGCCCAATGCATCCACGATGCGCCCTGATGAGATCATTGGGACGCCGAATTTACTGCATTGCGTCACTACCGATTCAGGCATACTGCCGCCGCGCAGAATCAAAGCGTCCAGCGGGTAGCGCAGCACCTGGTCGATAGCGGAGCCGGCCCGATCATCTTCACCATCAATCAGGACCGGCCACTTGTTCAAAGCATTCAATCGACCGACCAAACGATGCACGAATTCCGAGTCATACGCGCTGCGCATATTGCCAACAAACACCGCCACAAGATGCGAGCGTCCGCCCTTCAGCCCTGCGGCCAACGCATTTGGTTGATACCCCATATGTGCGGCAATTTCTTGAATTTTCCGGCGCTTACCCGCATCAAGATACGCGCCCGGAGTAAACGCGCGCGACACGGCAGACCGCGAAACCCCGGCGGCGTCAGCGACGGTTTGCGCCGTTACACGGCGAGGCCTTTCGGCAGGTTTACTGTTGTCGTCAGCCACCCCTAAGCTGTCCTCCGTTTCCATATAATTTGTCAATATTGCAATAAATCTTTCACCGAACTGTCACAGGAACTGCGTATGTGACCACGTGTGCACACACTGTGCATTCGCAAGCGGACCATGTCCGTTTGTTTTGCTTTTTTGATGCTGCAAGGGGCACCAGCCCCGCGAACTGGTGTGTTGGCCGCAAGCGCGGGAACCACCAAACCGGAGAGAGACATGACCAACCTGACATTCTGCGCAACGGCTGCCGCTGTCGCCTTTACCGCGACCGCAGCTTTTGCCGAAACCGAAATCACCTGGTGGCACGCGATGGGCGGCCAACTGGGCGAGACCGTCAACAAGATCGCCGAGGATTTCAACGCCTCGCAGGACGAGTACAAGATCACTCCGGTCTACAAGGGCAGCTACGAAGAAACCCTGACCGCAGGCATCGCCGCCTTCCGCGCGGGCGAGCAGCCCAACGTCATGCAGGTGTTCGACGCCGGTGCCGCCACCGTCATCGGTGCCAAAGGCGCGACCATCCCGGTTCAGGACCTGCTGGCCGACAATGGCGTTGATTTCGACATCAATGACTACATCGCCGGTGTGCGGTATTTCTATGCCGACAGCGACGGCAAGATGATCGGCATGCCCTTCAACTCGTCCACGCCGATCCTGTACTACAACATGGACGCGCTGGAAGCTGCAGGCGTCACCCCGCCGAAAACCTGGGAAGAGTTCCAGTCGACCACCGCCCCCGCGCTGAAAGACGCAGGCTACATCGCGCTAAGCCAGTCGCACCTGCCCTGGATCTTTACCGAAAACTTCATGTCGCGCCACAACCTGCCGTTTGCCACCAACAACAACGGCTATGACGGCACCGACACGCAGATCCTGGTCAACAACGACGCCATCAAAGCCCATTTCACCGCCGTGAGCGAGTGGAAAGAAAACGGCATGTTTGAATGGTACGGCACCGGCTGGGGCGACAATGCCAAGCCGTTCGAGGAAGGCAAAGTGGCCATGTGGCTGGGTTCTTCGGGCTCGTTCGGCGGCCTGCTGCAGAAAGATCTGCCGTTCGAATTCAGCGCCACCGAGCTGCCCTATTGGGAAGTAGTGACCGCCGAGCCCACACAGACCTTCATCGGTGGTGCCGCTCTGTTTGCCATGTCCGGCCAATCGGACGAGGAGAACAAAGCCACGGCCGAATTCTTCCGCTTCCTGACCGCGCCTGAAACCCAGTATTTCTGGCATCAGGAAACCGGCTATGTGCCGATCACCGAAGCCGCTTATGAAGTTGCCAAGAAAGACGGCCATTATGACCGTTACCCAGCTGCCGAAGTTGGCGTCAACCAACTGCAGGCCGAGGCGGGCGACAACACCAAGGGTTACCGCATGGGCTTTTACGTTCAGATCCGCGACATCATGAACCGCGAATATGGCCGTATCCTGACAGGTGAAACCGACGTGGAAACCGCGTTCAAAACCATCGAAGAGGAAGCCAACGAACTGCTGGCCCGCTTCGCCAAGACCCAGGGCTAAGTACCCGTATCACCCCCAGGGATGGTCGCGCTGTCACGGCGCGGCCATCGCTCTTTTTTCTTACTGGACCACTCAATGAAACGTGCGGGCTTCGACAATATCTGGCTGCCTGTGGCGCTACTGCTGCCACAGTTAATGATCATCGCCATCTTTTTCTACTGGCCTGCGGGCTGGGCACTGCAATCCTCATTCTATCTGCAGGACCCTTTCGGGTTTGGCTCGACCTTTGTGGGTGGCGAGAACTACACGTCGCTTGTGGGCAACGACCAGTACAAGCGTGTCGCCGGATTTACGATCATCTACTCGGTTCTGGTGACGTTCTTCTCTCTGGCCATCGCGCTGTTGCTGGCCGTGAAGGCAGACAAGGTAATCCGAGGCGCCAAGACCTATCGCACGCTGCTGATGTGGGTCTATGCCATCGCGCCGCCCGTTGCCGGCTTCATGGGTATCCTGTTCTTTGATCAAAGCACCGGACCGCTGACCAAGCTCTTTCAGATGTTCGGGTGGGATTTCAAACTGGGCGTGGATTACAACGCCACTGCAACCGCCATGGTCATGGTGGCCGTGTGGAAGCAGATCCCGGTGAACTTCATCTTTTTCCTGTCCGGTCTGCAATCCATCCCCCGATCGGTGCGCGAGGCCGCGATGATCGACAACCGATCCGCCACCGGACGGTTCTGGCAAGTGACCTTCCCGCTGCTGGCCCCCACCGCATTTTTCTTGCTGATCATCAACATCACCTACGCCCTGTTCGACACGTTCGGCATCATCGATGCATTGATGAAGGGCGAGCCGGGCAACAACCCGATGACGCTGGTCTACAAGGTCTATCTGGACGGCTTTCGAGGCAACGACCTGGGCGGATCATCGGCGCAATCGGTCATCCTGATGGTGCTGGTTCTTTTGCTGACCGTGTTTCAGTTCCGGCTGGTGGAACGCCGGATTCACTATACGTAAGGGCTTTGGACATGGCTGAGACAACACTCGAAACTCCCGTTGAAACACATCGTCCCCGCCGCATTAAATGGGGCGCGATCGGCGATCACACCGTCCTGATCCTAGGGGCTTTGCTGATGATGATACCACCGCTGCTGGCGCTGACCACGGCCAGCCACGATGCGGTGACGATCCACCGCGAGGGGTTGCAGCTGACGCTGGGCGACGATCTGGGCAAGAACTTCCATGCCGCCATGTTCGAAAAGGGTGGGTTCACCCAGACGGTGGATGGCACGCTGATGCTGATGAACTCGTTCATCCTTGGCATCGGCTTTGCGGTGGGCAAGATCGTGATCTCGATGATGGCGGCCTATGCCATTGTCTATTTCCGCCTGCGGTTCGCGACGCTGGCCTTCTGGGTGATCTTCACCACACTGCTGCTGCCGCTTGAGGTGCGCATCCTGCCCTCCTACGAGGCGATCCAGAAACTGGGCCTGACAAACACCTATACCGGTCTGATCGTGCCGCTGATCGCCTCCGCAACCGGCACGTTCTTTTTCCGTCAGTTCTTCATGTCCGTCCCTGAGGAGCTGGCAGAGGCCGCCCGGATCGACGGCGCAGGCCCATGGAAGTTCTTTGTCGATATCCTTGTGCCGCTTAGCCGAACGATGATCGCTGCGATCTTCATCATCATGTTTGTCTTTGGATGGAACCAATATCTATGGCCCACGCTGATCACTACGGATGAGAGCTTTTTCACCCTGGTCCGGGGCATCAAACAGATCGTGCTGTCCTACACAGATAGTCAGATCCCAGAACACGGGCAGGCATTGGCGCTGGCCATTGTCGCGATGATCCCACCCGTAGCGATCGTCGTCTTTTTCCAAAACTGGTTCGTCAAGGGCCTAACAGAATCCGACAAATAAGGAATACGCGCATGGCTCAGGTTTCATTAGAGGGCGTCCGCAAGGTCTATCCCAACGGCTTTCAGGCGGTTCAGACCACCAGCTTCACCATTCAGGACGGCGAGTTTGTCGTGCTGGTCGGCCCCTCGGGCTGCGGCAAGTCTACCTTGCTGCGGATGATCGCGGGGTTGGAGGAAATCACAGAAGGTACGCTGAAAATCGGCGACCGGGTGGTCAATGACGTGGATCCGGCGGACCGTGACATCGCGATGGTGTTCCAGAACTATGCGCTATATCCGCATATGACGGTGCGCAAGAATATCGGCTATGGCCTCAAGAATCGCGGCACCCCGGCCGCCGATATCGCAGCCAAGGTCGAAGACGCCGCCCGGATGCTGAATCTGACCGAGTATCTGGACCGCAAACCAGCGCAGCTGTCGGGCGGCCAACGTCAGCGCGTCGCCATGGGCCGTGCCGTCGTGCGTGATCCGGCGCTGTTCTTGTTTGATGAACCGTTGTCGAACCTCGACGCTAAGCTGCGCAACCAGATGCGGATCGAGATTAAGGCCCTGCAACGCCGCCTTGGCACCACAGCCGTCTACGTGACTCATGATCAGGTCGAAGCGATGACGATGGCCGACCGGATCATCGTCCTGAACGCGGGCCGGATCGAACAGATCGGCACTCCGTCCGAGATCTATCACAACCCCGCCTCGACCTTTGTGGCCTCGTTCATGGGGGCACCACCGATGAACCTGATCCGGGCTGAAATCGATCAGAAACAGGTCAAAATAGATGGGTATGACGGGTTAATGGTCGCCCCTGAGGCGTTTAGCGGCCCAATCACAATGGGAATACGCCCCGAAGATGTAGAGCTGGACGACCAAGGCCAGGTGAAATTTCATGTTGATATCCTTGAGGAATTGGGCGCTCATCGCCTGCTGCATGGGCGGATCGATGACCAGCCGTTCTCGGTCATGATTGGTAAAGAAGATACAGCCCATACAGGTGAAACACGGATCAAGTTGAAGCCCGAAGCACTGCGCCTGTTCGACAAGGATACGGGGCTGCGACTGTGATTACTCAAACCCTTGCGACGCTACCTGCGGTTTCACCAAACCAGCGGGCTGCAATCCTGTCGGCGGATCGCACGGCACAAACACACCGCCATTTGCTTGGTGATCTTCCGGCATTGAATGCTGTCCAGGTCGGTGGAACACCTAAGGCAGACCAGTTGCCGTCAGAATTCACGGTCGCCGCCTGGAACGTTGAGCGCTGTTTGTTCCCGGAAGAGACGGCCGCGCATCTGCATAGTGTTTCTCCTGATGTCGTTCTGTTGTCCGAAGTAGACCACGGCATGGCCCGCACGGCGCAACGGCACACGACCGAGGCAATGGCAAGCGCACTTGGCATGACCTATGCTTTCGGAGTCGAGTTTCACGAGCTTGGCTTGGGCGGAGCAACCGAACGCTCCTATTGCACGGACGCTACCAATTCTCTCGGTTGGCATGGCAACGCGATCTTGTCCTCGGTTCCGTTCGAGCGTACGGCGCTGATCCGGCTGGACGATCACGGACACTGGTTCTGCACCGATTCCGGCGCCGCTGACCCAGAGCAGCCAAGAATCGGAGGTCGCATGGCGATCGCGGCGGTGGTTCCAACCGACCGTGGGCTTGTATGTCTGGTGTCCACACATCTGGAAAGCAATGCCGATGCTGCGCATCGTTTCGGTCAATTCCAGAAGCTGTTGCAAGCTATAGACGAATTCGCGCCCGGTCTGCCCGTTCTGATCGGAGGAGACCTGAACACCGGCAATCATATACCCCCCGCCTTTGACTGGAGGGACGAAACCTTGTTCGGATTGGCCGAATCTCAGGGCTATGATTGGGGTTTCACCGCGCCGGGTTTCACCACACGCCCCAGCCTTATCACGCCGCATCCCGAACGTCAGATGAAACTGGACTGGCTGGCTGGTCGGAAACTGACCCCGTTAGAGACAGGTATCGTGACGTCCATATCAAGGGATGGAAAGCCACTCTCGGATCATGACTGCGTCTGGAGTCGCATTACCTTTAAAGACTGAGCCGGGCTGAGGTAATTCCTGACACCCAGCTTGGCCCCGCACTTCAGGAGCTTTGCAAGGATAAACCCGCATCTGCCATATGGATGCTGAAACCTTTGGTGTTGGCAAAAGGGGTAAGGGTTTCCCCAAAGCGCTTCAACACAGCTGCATCCTGGCACGCAACTTCATACTTCGCTTCGAACTTCAAATCCAAAACATCACCGGCCACCAAGGTCCCGCGACCTAGCCCGTAACCCGAAAGAACCACACGCGCAGACGTCACTGAACACTCGGCCTCGACCGGAAGGCCTAAAAATCCATGAGGGTCTGACAAATCCGAGATCGCCCGAGCGATCAGCGCGTTGTCGTCCTCAATCCCACTGGCGGAGACGTCCCCTAGCACATCAAAAGTGGCGACTGTCATGGATATCAGAAGGCGGGAACCAGAGTGAACTGCTTCACTACTCGGCTCTCTATCGCGCCACGCTGTTGCCGGACCAGCCTGGCTGACAAATAAAAACGACAGTGCCGCGAAAACAGTCGAAAAACAAATCCTACGCACAAAAAAAACCAATCAACTAACTTTAGCTTAAACTGGTTGTACCTCCTACAGGTGCGGCCTTGAAGATGGAAGCCCACTATATTTGGGGAAGTCTTTACACCCAAATACCTGACAGTAAAACTCAGGTTGACATAGCCGACTAATTCACTCAGTTATCAGGCAACCGACGCTTTCGTGGCGCCGGATCTGAATTTCTGAGATGAAAGACCTGCCCCAATGACCAGATTGATTGCAACCACAAGCGCCCTGACACTTTGCGCCGTTTCTGCGGTCGCTGCCCCGGCGAAAACTGATGTTCTGACCACTTACGCCAATATTGCCGAAGCCAAGTATGAAGACAGCCTGATTGCAGCCCAGACGTTGCAATCTGCAGTGAACGCGCTGATCGCCAACCCGTCAGATGCAACCCTGAACACTGCCCGCGCGGCATGGATCGCCGCCCGTGTTCCCTATCAGCAGACCGAGGTCTACCGCTTTGGCAACGCCATTGTTGATGACTGGGAAGGCAAGGTGAACGCGTGGCCTCTGGACGAAGGTCTGATCGACTATGTCGATGCCACCTACGGCGGGCCGTCCGATGAAAACGAGTTTGCAGCACTGAACGTCATCGCCAACCCAAGCTTTACGCTGTCCGGTGAAACGATCGACGCATCGGAAATCACGCCTGAATTGCTGGCAGAAACCCTGCACGAAGCAGACGGGATCGAGGCAAACGTGGCCACTGGCTACCATGCGATCGAGTTTCTTTTGTGGGGTCAGGACCTGAACGGCCATGATGCTGGCGCAGGTGACCGTCCGTGGACCGATTATGCCCAAGGTGACGACTGCACCGGCGGACATTGCGACCGACGCGGTCAATACCTAAGCGCAGCCACCGACCTGTTGGTCAGCGATCTGGAGTGGATGGCAGCCCAGTGGGCCGAAGGTGGTGACGCGCGCGTTGCTTTGACCGAAAACGAAGCTGCAGGTGTCAGCGCAATTCTAACGGGTATGGGTTCGCTGTCTTATGGCGAACAGGCGGGCGAGCGGATGCGTCTTGGCCTGATGCTGAATGACCCTGAAGAAGAGCATGATTGTTTTTCCGACAACACCCATAACAGCCACTATTACGACGGCTTGGGCATCCAGAACGTTTATCTGGGCAGCTACACCCGGATCGACGGAACGCCGATCTCGGGCGCGTCACTGTCTGATCTGGTCACCTCTACCGACCCGGCGCTCGACGCCGAGATGAAGGTTAAGCTGGCCAACACCATGCAGGCATTGGGCCTGATCAAATCGACTGCTGAAGCCGGTTTTGCCTATGACCAGATGCTGGAACGCGGCAACGAAGGTGGCGAAGCCTTGATCATGGGCGGCGTGAACGGTCTGGTCGACCAGACCAAAACGATCGAACGGATCGTTACGACGCTGGAGCTGGATCAGATCAGCATCGAAGGTTCGGACAGTCTGGATAACCCGAACGCAGTATTTCAGTGACCTTGGCCGAGAGGCGGCTCACCGCCGCCTCTCGGGCTTTTGAGAGCTGAATGACAGTATGACGCAGGACTTCTGTCAATTAACCAACTATTATACTCAGATTAGCAACCTAAGACACCTTGCCATGATCGTTTGCCATTGCACGAACATCTCGGACACCGAAATCCATGCCGCGATCGACTGGATGCGCGCGTCGGACCCCCATGCAGTGATCACCCCGGGCAAAATCTATCATGCCCTTGGAAAATCAGCGGATTGTGGCGGATGCATGCCACTTTTCCTAGACACGATGCGTTCCAGCGATAAGCTGGAAGTCCCCATGCAACTTCGCGCGTTGCGCAGCGAAGTATCACAGGAGAGTGCAGATGAAGGGCGACCCCAAAGTAATCGAATACCTCAACAAATCCCTGCGGCATGAGCTGACAGCGGTCAGCCAGTATTGGCTTCACTACCGTTTGCAGGAAGATTGGGGTCTTGGCCATATGGCCAAGAAAAGCCGCGAGGAAAGCATCGAAGAGATGGGCCACGCAGACAAGCTGATCGAACGGATCATCTTTCTGGAAGGCCACCCCAACCTGCAAAAGCTGGACCCTCTCCGGATCGGACAGACGCCCAAAGAAACACTGGAGTGCGATCTGGCCGCCGAACACGACGCGCGCGCTTTGTATGTTGAGGCCCGCGAATACTGCCGCGAAGCCGGGGACTACGTAACCATGTCCCTGTTTGAAGAATTGATCAGCGACGAAGAGGGTCATATCGACTTCCTCGAAACGCAGCTTGATCTGTATGAAAGGATTGGCGAAGCCAATTATGCGCATCTCAACGCATCGAAAATGGACGAAGGCGAGTAAACTTTCGATCTTGGTGGTGGCGGCTTTGGCGGCCACCCCCTCACTGTCCGGCGAATTGCAGGACCTTCACCTCAACTTTCTGCCGAGAACCGAAGACGAGGCCGCGCGGATCGCCAAAGTGACCGCCCTGCCTGAAGATTTCAGCGCACCGCAACAGTTCGAAGAGTTGCCCGCAGGGGCGGCGACTGTTCGTTTGCGCACGGATGCGGACGCGTTTTCGCAACCGTCAGGCAATCTGGAGTTCGAACAGGAGCTGGACTTCAAGGTCGGCAATGGGCTTTTCAAAAAGCTCTGGGTCTCGTCTCCGTCATCGACTTTGGCGTCAGATGGGCTGGGGCCGCTTTATAATGCGCGGTCCTGCCAGCGGTGCCACATCAAAGACGGGCGCGGTCATACGCCGAATGGGCTGAATGACAGTGCCGTGTCGATGTTCCTGCGCATCTCAATCCCCGGCGGGGCCAACCCTACCGAGATCGAAGATTACATCGCCACGCAACCTGAACCAAACTATGGCGGGCAGATGCAGGATCTGGCACTGCCCGGCCATCCGGCAGAATACCGGCTGGACATCACCTATGAGGACATCCCAGTTACGCTTGCAGGTGGCGAAACTGTCACGCTGCGCAAACCGACATATGTCGCGGCAGATCTGGGTTACGGGCCGTTACACCCTCAGGCCATGCTTAGCCCGCGGGTCGCGCCTCAAATGATCGGCTTGGGATTGCTGGAAGCGATTCCGGTCGAAGACCTACTGGCCAAGGTCGATCCCGACGACGCAGACGGAGACGGGATTTCCGGGCGACCCAATATCGTTTGGGCTACAGAATATGCACAGCCCATGATGGGCCGCTTTGGCCATAAGGCCGGAATGCCCACGATCATGGAGCAATCGGCAGCGGCCTTTGCCGGAGATATCGGAATTTCAAGCCCGCTTTATCCTGCTGGCCACGGCGATTGCACTGAATTGCAGGTGGATTGCGTGAAGGCGCCGCATGGCGATGGCGACGACCGCACTTTCGAGATCGACCAGCAAGGCATGGACCTGATCACCTTTTACAGCAGGAATCTGGGAGTGCCCGAGCGTCGCAACTTGGGCGATCCACAAGTTCTCCGCGGAAAACAGGTGTTCCACGAAACGGGATGCACGTCGTGCCACACCCCGTCATATGTGACTCACCGCTTGGAAGACCGCCCCGAGCACAGTTTCCAATTGATCTGGCCCTACACCGATCTGTTGCTGCACGATATGGGCGAAGGTTTGGCCGACAACCGCCCCGAAGCGCGGGCCACAGGCCGGGAATGGCGCACTGCTCCTCTGTGGGGAGTGGGCCTGACACAACAGGTTTCGGGTCATACCCAGTTTCTGCATGACGGGCGCGCACGCTCGCTGCTCGAAGCGATCTTGTGGCACGGAGGGGAAGCACAGGCCGCTCGTGACACAGTTGTTGCCATGCCAAAACCCGATCGCGACGCCCTGATCCGCTTTCTAGAGAGTCTATGATGCGTAAATTCGCTTTGGCACTATCAATATGTCTGCCTGCAGTGGTGTCGGCACAGGATCGTGGGCAAGTTCTTGTGGATGTGACTGAAGAACACATACTGCCCAGATTTTCTGAATTGTCAGAGGCGACCTTTGTGCTCTCCGCAACAGCGCAGGCAGATTGTACACCTGAATCGTCTGAACTGCGCGCCGCTTATCACGCTGCTTTCGACAAATGGATTTCCGCCAGCCACCTTAGGTTTGGTCCATCCGAAGTGGACGACCGTGCGTTTGCTTTGGCTTTCTGGCCCGACACCAAAGGGTTCACAACCAAAGCGTTGTCCGGGTTGATCGCTTCGGAGGACACCGCTGTCGAAACCCCTGGGCTCTTCGCTGAAACCTCGATCGCCGGTCGCGGATTTTTTGCTTTGGAACTGATGATGTTCGAACCTCAGTTTTCGGACCAGGGTACCGAGGTTTATCGTTGCGCGCTCATTCGTGCCATCACGATTGACATCAACAGCAATGCCAACGCCATGTCGGAAGAATGGAAAGTTTACGCGCCATCATTGTCCCAGCCAGGTGCCGACAGCCCTTACCGCTCGGATGACGAAGCCCTGCAAGAGTTATTTAAATCGCTGGTCACAGGGCTGGAATTCACCGCCCAAACACGTTTGGGGCGTCCGATGGGGACTTTCGACCGACCCCGTCCCAAGCGCGCCGAGGCACGTCGCTCTGGCCGCTCGCTGAGGCACGTAGAGCTATCTTTGATCGCACTGAAAGACCTTGCAACACATCTATCCGCAAACCACCCCGAAATTTCGGCCGATCTCAATCGTGCATTCGAAAAAGCAATCCTCCGCGCACAATCCTTGGACGATCCGACACTTGGCGGAGTGTCGTCACCGCAAGGACGGCTTCGTATCGAGGCTCTGCAGCAGTCAATCGAAGATGCCCGTCAGATTGCCGCAACTCGGCTAGGCCCGACTTTGGGTATCAGCGCAGGGTTCAACTCATTGGACGGGGATTAACGGATGACCAACCGACGTCATTTCCTGGCCGGTCTGGTGGCTACAGGTCTCGTCCCAATGCCCGGTTGGGCTGCGGTCGGCGCGCCTGATTTTCTGGCCGCTGCGCTCTTTCCAGACGACTCCTACCGGCTTGTCGGGCTAGCAGTAGACGGTGACATCCAATTCTCCCTTCCGCTGCCAGCTCGTGGCCACGCTGCAGCTGCCCACCCATCCCGCGCGCAGGCCGTCGCGTTTGCCCGACGACCAGGTACTTTCGCCGTGGTTATCGACTGCGCGGCGGGTGCTGAGATGGCACGCCTGAAAGCACCCGAAGGTCGCCATTTCTATGGCCACGGCGTGTTTTCAGCAGATGGCTCGCAACTCTTCACTACCGAAAACGACTATGAGGCGGGCGCGGGTGTGATCGGCGTCTGGGACACGGCGACATATTCCCGACAAGGCGAGTTTCCCTCGGGCGGGGTTGGTCCGCATGACATGCGCCTGATGCCCGATGGCAAGACGCTGGCCGTGGCCAATGGCGGTATCGAGACCCACCCCGAGACGGGGCGCACCAAGCTGAACCTACCTGTGATGCAGCCAAGCCTGACCTATCTGGACTTGGCGGGCACGGCGCTAGAGCAGGTCACACTGCCAAGAGCGCTGCACAAGAATTCGATCCGCCATCTGGCGGTGCGGTCTGATGGGGTGGTGGCGTTTGCGATGCAATGGCAGGGGGACAGGACGCAGCATCCTCCGCTACTGGGTCTGCACCAGCGCGGCGAGGCCCCCCGCTTGTTGGCCACCTCAGAAGCCGACCAGAACACGCTTCAGGGCTACGCCGGCAGCATCGCCTTTACTAAAGACGGCCAAAGCGTCGCCATCACATGCCCGCGCGGCAACGCGTTGCATCAATTCGACGTCACTACCGGCGCGCTGACCGCCGCTCTCACTCTTGAGGATGTCTGCGGCATCGGCCCCGGCCCCACGGGATTTGTCTTTACCACCGGAACCGGGCAGATCGGAGCCTTCACCTCGTCAGTCCGCATCTCAGCCCACCCAGACTGCCAGTGGGACAATCACTTGATCCCGGTCGGCACTTGCGCGTAACTTCGTCAGTTCCCGTCACATAGATTACACTTGGACGAATCAAACTGCTGCCGTATGGGCAGGCGCAAAACTGCACTCCCACGGATCAAAGGACTGACTTGATTGAAACAGACGCCCGACGCACCGCATTCCGTCTACGGAGTTGAGAAATGGGGCAAGGGCCTTGTCGAGGTGACAGAGCAGGGCGAGATCGGTCTGAGAAACCCACTGGTCCTTGACGCGGCTGCAATCAGCCTGCCGGGTATTCTGGCCGATCTGGATGACCGGGGGATCAAGGCGCCGATGGTGCTGCGGGTCAGTTCCTATCTGGAACATGAGATCGCGCATCTGAACGAAAGTTTTGCCGACGCCATCGCACGGGTGGGCTACAAAGGCCCTTATCGCGGCGTGTTTCCGATCAAGGTGAACCAGCAGGCGCAGGTGGTCGACCGCATCGTCGCGTTCGGCAAGAAGTACAACTATGGGCTTGAGGCCGGATCGAAACCCGAACTGGTCGTGGCGCTGGCTCATCGTCTGGCCCCCGAGGCGCTGATCGTCTGCAACGGCGTCAAGGATGCCGAGTTCATCCAGCTGGCGATCCTGTCCCGCAAGATCGGCTTCAACACAGTCATCGTTCTGGAAAGCCCGAAAGAGGCCGACACAGTCATCGAGGTTTACAACGAGCTGGGCATCGAACCCCTGATCGGCGTGCGGGTGAAGCTGACCAACCAGATCAGCGGCAAATGGGAAGAAAGCTCGGGCGACCGCTCGGCCTTTGGCATGAACACGGACCAACTGGTTGCCACAGTGGACAAGCTGAAGGCGGCGGGGCTGCTGCATTGCCTGAAGCTGCAGCACTCGCATCTGGGGTCGCAGGTGCAGGACGTGAACGATGTGCGCCGCGCCGTGGGTGAGGCGTGCCGCTACTACACCGAGCTCACGCGCGAGGGCGTGCCGCTGACCCATCTGGACCTCGGCGGCGGTATGGGCGTGGATTATACCGGCGAGAAAAAGGCCGCCGAGAACTCGATCAACTACACGGTTGAGGAATACTGCGCCAATGTGGTCGAAACTGTTGCCTATGCCATGGATGAGGCCGAAATTGCGCACCCCACGCTGGTCACCGAAAGCGGGCGCGCGGTGGTGGCGACCTCGTCGATGCTGGTCTTCAACGTGCTGGAGAGCACGCTCTACGACGCCCCCACGGGTCCCGAGGTTGAACCCGACGATCATCATCTGGTCGCCGACCTTGCCGCCGTTCACGGGTATCTCAGCCAAGACCGTCTGCAGGAATGCTGGAACGACGCCACCTTTTACCGCAACGAGCTGCGCGCGCTGTTCCGCCGGGGCTATGTCGACCTGCGCCAGATGGCCCGCGCCGAGCGCATTTACCTGTCACTGATGGCCCGCCTCAAGTCGCTGGCGGCCAGTGACGAGCTGGACACGGATGTGGACGACCAGCTTGAGAAAGTGGCCGATATCTATCACTGCAACTTCTCGCTGTTCCAATCCCTGCCCGATGTCTGGGCCATCGACCAGCTACATCCCATCGTGCCGCTCCAAGGGCTGAACCACCCCGCCGACCGCCGCGCCGTTTTGTCAGACATCACCTGCGACAGTGACGGCAAGATCGACCAGTTCATTCTGGCCGACGGCGTATCCCCCAGCCTGCCGGTGCATTCCCTGCCCGAGGATGGTGAGTACTTCATGGGCGTCTTCTTCGTCGGTGCCTATCAGGAAACGCTGGGCGATCTGCACAACCTGTTCGGCGACACCAACGTCGTCACCATCGACCTGCGCGCCGATGGCGGGTTCGACCTGCTGCACGAACAAGAGGGCGACACGATCAGCCAGGTCCTGTCCTATGTCGAATTCGACCCGCAAGACTGCGTCGCCGCTTTCCGCAAAATGGTGGACGAGGCGATCTCGACCGGTACTCTGATGGCCAAAGACCGCAAAACCCTGATGAGCGCCTATCGCGACTCCATCAACGGCTACACCTATTACGAATAACCCCCTGAGAGGAGACGACCCCCATGGGAACTTTGAGTGGAAAAACACTGGTTGTCGGCGCAGGCGGCGTATCGCACGCCGCGGTGCATAAAATGGCGATGAACTCGGACATCTTCACCGAGATCACTCTGGCCAGCCGCACGAAATCGAAATGCGATGCCATCGCCGCAGCCGTGAAAGACCGTGTGGGCGTTGATATCTCGACCGCCGAACTGGACGCCTACAAGGTCGAAGACACGGTCAAGCTGATCAAGGAAACCGGCGCGGAAATCCTCGTGAACCTCGCCCTGCCTTATCAGGATCTGGTGCTGATGGATGCGTGCCTTGAGGCCGGTATCCACTACATCGACACCGCGAACTATGAACCCGAGGACGAAGCCAAGTTCGAATACCACTGGCAATGGGCCTATCAGGAGCGCTTCAAAGCGGCCGGCCTGACCGCCATTCTCGGATCTGGCTTCGATCCGGGTGTAACCAGCGTGTTCGCCAAATGGTTGAAAAAACACAAGCTGGACACGATCCGCCAAATCGACGTGCTGGACGCAAATGGCGGTAGCAACGATCAGGAATTCGCCACCAACTTCAACCCCGAGATCAACCTGCGCGAAGTGCTGGCCGAAGTCCGCCACTGGGAAGGCGGCGCGTGGCAACACTCCCCCGCCATGACCCACAAGGTCGAGTTCGACTTCCCCGCCATCGGCCCCAAAAACATGTACCTGATGTATCACGAGGAACTGGAGAGCCTCAGCACCCACTTCCCCGAGATCGAGCGTGCGCGCTTCTGGATGACCTTTGGCGACGCCTATATCATGCACGCCAAAGTGCTGGAAAACGTCGGCATGACTCGCATCGATCCAGTGATGCATGACGGCAAGGAAATCATCCCGATCCAGTTCCTGAAAACCCTTCTGCCCGATCCCGGCGATCTGGGCGCGGAAACTAAGGGCAAAGCCTGCATCGGCGACATCGCCACGGGTCAGGCCAAGGACGGCTCGGGCGAGAAAACCTACTACATCTACAACATCTGCGACCACGAGGAATGCTATGCCGAGGTCGGCAGCCAGGCCGTCAGCTACACCACCGGCGTCCCGGCGATGATCGGCGCGGCACAGGTGCTGAAAGGCAACTGGACCGAGCCGGGCGTGTGGAACATGGAACAGCTCGACCCCGATGACTTCATGGACATGCTGAACACTCACGGCCTACCATGGCAGGTCCACGAACTCGACGGCCCGGTCACCTTCTGATCCGCGCGGGCGGCCCCCACGGCCGCCCTGCTTCATCTGGCAAAAAATACCTCGGGGGGACCGGGGGGCTGGCCCCCCGGCTTCTCCACAATCGGAGACGCCTGACATGTCCGACATGATGACGACCCAAGCCGGCGACGCCGGTGCCTTTCGCGCTTTCGATCTCAACCGCGTCCCCACTCCCTGTTTCGTGGTCGACGAAAAGGCAGTTGAACGAAACCTGCGCATCCTCGCCGAAATCGGCACACAGTCGGGCGCACATGTTCTTTCAGCACTCAAGGCATTCTCCATGTTCTCTCTCGCCCCGCTTGTGCGCCGACATCTCGGCGGCACCTGCGCCTCTGGCATTTACGAGGCACGTCTAGGCCGCGAAGAATATGGCGGCCAAGTCGCGACTTTCTGCGCTGGATACAAGGATTCCGATATCGACGAAATCCTGTCACTCTCCGATCACATCATCTTCAACTCTCCGGCGCAAAAGGATCGGTTCCTCGCCAAAGCCCAAGCCGCCAATGTTCAGGTTGGCCTGCGCATCAATCCGGAACATTCCGAAGGCGAAATCCCAAAATACGACCCCTGCGCGCCCTGCTCGCGCCTTGGGACACCCGTCAGCCAACTGACCCAAGATACATTGATCGGAGTTGACGGTCTGCACATGCACACGCTCTGCGAACAGGGGTTCGAGCCATTGCAACGCACATGGGATGCGGTCGAACCAAAACTCAAACCCTTCCTCGGCCAGCTCAAATGGCTGAACTTCGGCGGCGGGCACCACATCACTCGCGACGACTATAACCGCAAAGGGCTGATCGCATTCATCAAGACCATCCGCGAAACGCACAACGTCGACGTCTACCTCGAACCCGGCGAAGCCGTCGCTTTGGACGCGGGCATTCTGATCGGTGAAATCCTCGACCTGCCCACCAATGGCATGAACCTCGCCATCACCGATATCTCGGCCACCTGCCACATGCCCGATGTGATCGAAGCGCCCTATCGCCCCGCCCTGATGGGCGAGTCTGAGGCAGGCCATACTTACCGTCTGGGCGGGCCGTCCTGTCTGGCGGGCGACGTGATCGGTGACTACACTTGGGACCGGCCGTTGGAAATCGGCCAGCGCTTTGCCTTCCTCGATCAGGCGCATTATTCGATGGTCAAGACCAACACGTTCAACGGCGTGCCCCTGCCGACCATCGCCTTGTGGAACAGCGAAACGGACGAGCTGAAACTCATCAAACAGTTCGGCTATGAAGACTTTAAGGACCGCCTCTCATGAGCATTTTCCTCGACAGTGAACTGACCGCCGCCGAGCGTACCGAAGACGCGCGGTTCCGCGTGATACCCGTGCCGCTGGAGCGCACCGTGTCCTATGGATCAGGCACCGCCAAAGGCCCCGAAGCCATCATCGAGGCCAGCAATGAGCTGGAGCGGATCACCGGCCACGCGGAACCCTGTGTCGAGGGTATCTTTACCGAACCAGCCATCGACTGCGATGCCTCCCTGGCCGAGATCATGGAGCGCCTTGCCCAACGCACCGAGGCCGCCATTCGCGCCAGCAAAGTGCCGGTGACGCTGGGCGGAGAGCACTCGCTCAGCTACGGCGCGGTGATGGGCGTGGCGCGGGCGCTGAATCAGCCCATCGGCATCGTCCAGATCGACGCCCATGCCGATCTGCGCAATGCCTATCAGGGCGAGAAACACAGCCACGCCTCGGTCATGCATCTGCTTGCCGAAGAAGGCATCAAACTGGCCCAGTTCGGCGTCCGCGCCTTTTCCACCGAAGAGGCGCACAGCCGTCTGAAAAACCACGTCTTCCACGTGGATGCCGAGGAATTGGTCACCGGCAATATCCACGCCGTCGACCTGCCCAAGGATTTCCCCGAGCTGGTCTATGTCAGCTTTGACGTGGACGGTCTGGACCCGTCGCAAATGCCTGCCACCGGCACGCCGGTTCCGGGCGGGCTCGGTTACTACCAAGCCCTGCGGTTGGTCGAACATGCCCTTAAAGGCCGCAAATGCGTGGGGTTCGACGTGGTCGAATTGGCCCCCGATGGCAACGCGGCGTGGGATTTCACCGCCGCGCAGATCGTCTATCGGCTTATGGCGTCCTGTTAACCTTCGGAAGTCTCGTTCAATTCCATATGCCCCTCGCCCTTGTTCAATACGCGACGCAGCATGGGCTCGAAAAACTCCAGAGGTTTGGTCGGGTAATCCGGGTCGAACGCCTTCTGATCGTATTCATGGCAGAAATAGCGGCAGTCCTCCCAGTACGGGCTGTCGCGGTATTTGTCGCGGGCGTTTCGATCGCCACCAAGATGATGGTTGTAGTAATAGCCCTGAAACACGCAGTGATATTTCAAAATCCAATAGGTCCTTTCACTGACATAAGGCTTCATCATCGCCGCTGACAGCTCACCGTGATTGTATGGCGACAGGATATCGCCGGTGTCATGGATCAGGGCAGCGACCACCAGTTCCTCATCAGCCCCATCCTCATAGGCGCGGGTCGCGGCCTGCAAACTATGCTGATAGCGGTTGACCGGGTATGGCGTCCACTCCTCGTCCAGCGACCGGATCGCGTCCAGAATACGGTCGGGCAAAGCGGCATTGTACGCCTCTTCATACTCCATGACCGCATCCCAATCGGCTTTCGTCGCCTCTTCGAAACTAGTCCAGGTGGGTTTGTGGCTTTTGTCCAGCATGACACGGTCCTTATGCACATCGTTCACAACAGAGTAGCGCGGAACCATGCCTCCAAAAAAATGATTTGATTTTATCAATTCGATGAAAAAATACTTTCAACATGCAAATCACAGCGCTCGAGACTTTCCTATGCGTGGCCGAAACCGGAGGGTTCCACGCCGCCGCCCGCAAGCTGAACGTGACACAGACCGCAGTCAGTGCCCGTATCCGGTCGATCGAGGAATCGACCGGAAAATCACTATTTAACCGCGGTGCAGGTGGCACCACCCTGACTGATTTTGGTCGACAATTCCGCCCCTATGCCGAGCAGATGTTGTCTCTGTGGTCTTTTGCTTCGCGGGATTTGCCTGCTCAATCGACAAACCGGATAGCTCTGCGTCTTGGAGCGCAACTCAGCATCTGGGATCCGTTGCTTGTCGATCTTGCTGTTCGATTTGAGCAGAAACTGGGCCAGTTGCTGCTGACCCTTAACTACGACCATGATCTGGACATGATCAACGCGGTCGCCACGCATGTATTGGACGCGGCCCTTACCCACGAAAGACCGTCAGACACACGGATCATTTCTGACGAACTAGCCCCAGAGCGCTTGCGGCTCGTCAAATCCGCAGGCTTGGGCGGCGACCCGGTGTTCGTCAACCTGGAACTGGGTGAGGTCTATCAGGACCATGTCCGCTCAACCGCGCGCAGTGCATCGGGACAAACAGTGTTTCTGGGCAATTGCATGATGGCGCTTCGCTATATCCTGCGGCGGGGCGGGATCGGCTATTTTCCAGACTACGTTATCGCCGACCATCTGGCATCTGGCGAATTGACGGCTGTGCCCGACGCGCGAGATCTGATGTTGCCACTCTATCTGGTCACGCGCCGTTCCAGCCCCGCGTTTGACAACATTCGGGATTGCCTGACTGATCTGAGAAAACCTGTCTAAGCTGCAGACGCCTGCCGCAGTCTGGACCGTCCTCTTACCAACGGCCTCCCTGCAATCAACAGGAACAGACATGATATCAGGATACCGATAATCGCTGGCAAATACAGCACGATCCACAACCCCGGATCGGCAACGACAATGGGCGAAACAAAACCGCGCACACCCTCTAAAAGCACCAAAATCGTAAAGGCACCGAAGATCTGCGGCCATAGGCCAAATCGCGAAAAACTACCCAGCATCAGGGTTGCGTATCCGGCCATTGAAACGGCGACGCAAATGGCGATCCACGAGAACCTCTGATGCAGCTCCTCGATCAATTCACCCTCAGTGAACCCTTCCGCCGCTGCTATTTCCGCCCGGTTTTGAAAAAGCTCATTGGTCGGGATCGCCTCGAGGCTTCGTTCTGTCATACGATTGGTGTTCGTTAACCCTGAGATGTCGTACGAGGCGTCCTCGAACAGTGTCGAAGAAAGCGTTTTGCCCTCTTGATCCAGGCGCAAAGCAACACCGTCCACCATAACCAGATGGATACCCGAACCGCCATTGACCAGATAGGCCGTTTTACTGGAGTAGCTCACGGGAGTTGCCTCATCCCTGCGGTCGGACACAAAGACCTCGTGCAAAGTCCCATCCAGGTCAATCCGACCGATATATACCGTGACGCCAGTGGTCGGGTGCAGAAACTCACCTTCGTTCAACAGCTGAGCGGTCACGTCGCCTGCGACTTCGGCCTGACGCAGTTCCAGCTGTTCGACCGAGGCAGGGCGCAGGAAAATACTGATCGACGCCATCATGGCGCCAGACACAAGACCAAACAGGAAAACCGCGCGCGCAAGGCGCCACGGGCTGGACCCGGTCGCCAGCATTACGGTCAGTTCACTTTCACGACTCAGTCGGTTGGTTGCGTAGACGGCCGCAGCAAATACAGCCATTGGCATCACGGTTCGGATTAGCGTCGGCAGAGTCAGGGCGGTAAATTCCAGAAACACAAGCGCCGACTGTCCGCCACTGATTACCCGGTCAAACAAGCTTACCGAGCGAGTGATCCAGAAGACCCCCACCAGAATTAGAGTGAAAAAGCCGAACAGAATCAGCAATTGTCGCAGGAAATATCCATCGAAACGCGACATGTATCCTCATCCGGCCCCTGGGTGTTTCACCGGACAATATGCCAATCGCTGGGCCGAGGAAACCGGAATGCGAAGGAATAGCCCAAATTGACCGTCCGTCGTCAGGGATTGCGGAGCAAACTACATTATCTTCGCGTACGGTCAGGCCGTCGGTCGTCCTGGTGCGTCACCCAATGCAAGCAACAACAGGATCGCCAATAAGGGTGATGCGACAAGACCTATCAGAAACCAGATGAGACCGGATCGGTTGCGGCGTCCCGCCATCGTAATCGGCAGAATGTAGAGCCAGATCACGAAAATGAATAACAAGAGCAAAAGAACAAGTTGGATAATAGGTGCGTCCATATCTGGGCCTCGTAATTTTATTACGAATCTGCCCGTTCTACGCGCAGTGTCAACACCGGCCGTTAGTTGCGTATTGACATAAAAAGCCTCGGATCCCGGGATCCGATCTCTCGACCTACTGATACAAAGTGTAATTTGGCAGGGGCAGCAGGGTTCGAACCCGCGACCTACGGTTTTGGAGACCGTCGCTCTACCAACTGAGCTATACCCCTAAGGTGCGCATCAGATATGCCAGCCGCGCGGCGGACTCAAGAGGCTTTTTCAGATTCTGTTGCTCTAAACCTGTGCGACAAACAAGTTGCGCATGGCGTTGAGTTCTATAAGACACAATTTGCTTGGCAAAAGGACCCCGCCCGTGAGTATCCGCAAGAAGATCGCTGATAGTGAAGCCCTGTTGAACTGGGCCGCGCGGCGCATTGCGTGGTATATCCGGCTGGTCCATCGCAACACCGAATGGCAGCGTATTGGCTATGAGGAACTGGACCAGTTGGCCGAACAGGGCGAACCGGTCATCGTGGTGCTGTGGCACCAAAGGCTGGCGCAATCGCCCTATTTCTATCCGTTGGACAAGGGGCCCATCTGCTCCATCACCTCGTCCGCGCGCGCGGGCAGCATGGTTGGTCGAGTGCAAAAATTGTTCGGCATGGACACGATCGCCATGACCAGCAAGAAATCGAACAACATTGCCGTGTCGCGCGAAGTGATCGGCAAAATGAAGCAAGGCATTTCCATCGGCATCGCCGCCGACGGTCCACGTGGGCCGGAAAGGGTGTTGTCCACGGTGCCTTTAGTCTGGGCAAGGACCTCGGGAAAGCGGGTGTTCGGGATCACCTTTTCCGCGGAACATGGTCGCGAGGCGGGCACATGGGATCGCCTGCTAATGCCGCGTCCCTGGCGCAACAAGGGCGTGTTTATTTGCCGGGAATGGACGGAAACCGTGCCGCGCAAAGCCTCGGACGAGCAGATTGAGGCGCTGCGCCTCAGCCTTGAACAACATATGAATGACATCACGGCCGAGGCCGACCGCATGGTTGGCCGCGAGCCTTGGTCGCCGTCCTAACCGCCGCGCAGACGCTGCATTAAGTAAACTTCACTGCCTTCGGGGATCGGTTCGGTCAGGCCGGTGGCGATGACGCGTCCGTCGATGGCGATGGACACGCCCGCCTCAATCGGGCCTTCCAGTTGCGGATGCGCCCTGACCAGTTCCCGCAACAGATCGCCGGTGGTTTTGGCCTCGACCTCCACCACCTGCTGACCCCCGGTCAAAGACCGGAGGCCGGACCAGAGGTGGACCTCAACCATTGTCCTTGAGCGCCGCCAGAATGCGCGGCGGGGACATTGGCAGTTGCTTCATCCGCACGCCAGCCGCGTTGGACACGGCATTGGCGATGGCGGCCAAGGGCGGCACGATGCCCGTCTCACCCACACCGCGCACACCGAAGGGGTGGCCGGGGTTGGGAACTTCGACGATCACCGTGTCGATCATGGGCAGGTCGCTGGCAACGGGAATGCGATAGTCAAGAAAGATCGAGTTCTGCAACCGCCCATCCTCGCCATAGATGTATTCCTCGTTCAGCGCCCAGCCGATACCTTGCGCGGCACCGCCCTGGAACTGGCCCTCGACATAGGTCGGATGGATCGCCTTACCGGCGTCCTGAATGACCGTATAGCGGGTGATCGTGGTCTTGCCGGTTTCCGGATCGACCTCGGCGTCAACAATGTGGGTGCCAAAGGACACGCCTGCGCCTTCGGGCGTCGCCTCAAAATGGCCCGAGATCGGACCCCCGGTGCGTCCCATTTTGGCGGTAATATCTGCCAACGGCATCGGGTCAAAGTCACCCGCGTTCGGGCCTGAAGGCACGGCGCAACCGTTTTCCCACTTTACGGCTTCAACCGGGATATCCCATTTGGCCGCCGCACGTTCGCACAGTTTTTCGACAGCATGGCGCGCCGCCTTGATCGTTGCCAGACCCGAGGCATAGGTCACCCGGCTGCCATGGCTGACGTCGTTATACCCCAGCGAGGCAGTGTCAGCGACCGTGACACGGATGTTCTCATATGGAATGCCCAACACCTCAGCCGCCATCAGCGCCATAGACGCGCGCGAGCCGCCGATGTCGGGCGTACCCACCATCAACTGGGCTGAGCCGTCTTCGGACAACGCCAAGGTTACCGACGTTTCACCCCCGTGGTTGAACCAGAAACCGCAGGAGACACCGCGTCCCTGCCCCGGCTTCAACGGCGCCGAATAATGCGGATGCGCCTTGGCGGCCTCGAGCGTTTCCACCAGACCGATGCGTTCATAACGCGGGCCATAGCTGGCCTTGGTGCCCTCATGCGCGGCGTTCTTTAGACGCACCTCGATCGGGTCGAGACCCAGCTTGTTGCACATCTCATCAATGACCGACTCGACCGCAAAAGCCCCCATCGGCGCGCCCGGCGCGCGATAAGCGGCTTGCTTGGGGCGGTTGGCCATCACGTCATAGCCGATCTGTTTGACGTTGGTCAGGTTATAGGCCGCAAAGGCGCACATGGCGGTCATATCGCCCGGCGCACCGGGGAACGCGCCGCCTTGCAGACGGAACTCGCCGCGTGCTGCGGTGATCGTGCCGTCCTTCTTCATGCCAATCTTGATATCCATCGAGGCCGAGGCGGTCGGCCCCGTCGCCCGGAACACTTCGGATCGGGTCATGACCAGCTTGACCGGGCGGTTCGCCTTGCGGCTCAGCGCCAGCGCGACCGGTTCGATGAAGACCGTGGTCTTACCGCCAAAACCGCCGCCAATCTCGGACGCGGTCACGCGCAGCTGCGAGGTTTCGATGCCCAGCAATGCCGCACATGTCTTTTGCGCAATCCAATGGCCTTGGGTGGTGCACCACAGCTCCCCCTTGCCATCGCTGCCCAGCAGGCCAAGACAGGCGTGGGGTTCGATATAGCCCTGATGGGTCGCCTCGGTGACAAAGCTGTCTTCGAGGACCAGATCTGCCTCGGCAAAGCCTGCGTCGACATCGCCATGACCGCTTTCGTGATACCGCACAACGTTGGGGTGCATCCCTTCGGGCACGGAATAATCCGCCGCACCTTCGCGAATGACCGGTGCATCCGGGGCCATCGCTTTGTCAACGTCGGTCACATGAGGCAATACCTCGTACTCAACCTCGATCAGCTTCAGCGCATCCCGCGCGGCCAGCGCCGAAGTCGCCGCCACCGCAGCCACCGCATGACCATCATAGAGAGCTTTCTCGCCCGCCATGACGTTTTCCAGCACGTTCCAGAATTCGCCCGCCAAACCGGGTTTGAACGGCACGTCGGCGAAATCAGCGCGTGTCACCACGGCTTTGACGTCTTTCAGCGCCTCGGCCTTCGATGTGTCGATTTTCACGATCCGCGCATGGGCGTGGGGTGAGCGCAGGATGGCGCCATGCAGCATGCCCGGTGCCGACATATCCGCGCCGAACTTGGCGCGGCCCGTTACCTTGTCCAACCCGTCAGGGCGGTTCGGACGGGTGCCGACAAAGGTGAAATCCGTTTTACGATCGTCCAGAGCCATTACGAAGCCTCCCGCAATTCTTCTGCCGTTTCCATGACGGCGCGAATGATCTTGTCATAGCCGGTGCAGCGGCACAGGTTGCCGGCTAGCCAGTACCGGGTTTCTTCCTCGGTCGGGTTGGGGTTTTTCTCCAGCAGCGATTTGGCCGCCACCAGAATGCCCGGCGTGCAGATGCCGCATTGCAGGGCTGCATGTTCGATGAATTTCTGCTGCAGCGGATGCAGCACGTCACCATCCGCGATACCTTCGACGGTTTCGATGGTCTTGCCCTCGGCTTCAGCACCCAGCATCAGGCAGGAACAGACCAGACGGCCATCAACTGTGACCGAGCACGCGCCGCAATCGCCAGTACCGCAACCCTCTTTCGCGCCGGTCAGGTTTAGCTTGTCGCGTAGGCAATCCAGCAGGGTTTCGCGCGGGTCGCACAGAAAATCGACCTCATCGCCGTTCACGGTGGTCGTTACGTGGAGCTTGCTCATGCTTTCTCTCCCTTCGCGCGGGCATAGGCGCTTTTCGCGGCGCGCTTGGCCAGAACGCCAGCGACCTCGGTGCGGAATGCGATCGTGCCGCGTTTGTCGTCGATTGGGTTACAGGCGGCCGATGCCGCAGCGGCCAACGCATCCAACGCAGCATCGTCCAGAGTGCTGCCGATAATGGCCTTGGCACAATCGTCAACCAGCAGGACAGTTGGTGCAACAGCCCCCAGCGAGACGCGTGCCTCGGTCACGGTATCACCGTCCAGACGCAGGCTGACACCCACGCCAACAACGGCGATGTCCATCTCGGTGCGCGGGATGAACCGCAGATACGCGTCACCCGCATTGTCCCCGCGCGCAGGGATGTTTACGGCCGAGATCACCTCACCCTTGGACAGCGAGGTCTTACCGGGTCCGGTTGGGATATCCTCGACAGCCACCTCACGCGTTCCATCCGGGCCAGTGACAGAAACGGTCACACCAGCGGCAACCATCGCAGGCACCGAATCCGCCGCCGGGGAGCCATTACACAGGTTGCCCGTCAACGTCGCGCGTCCTTGCACCTGGGTCGATCCGATCAGGTCCATCGCTTCAACCACGCCGGGCCAGTCGCGGCTCAGTTCAGCATGTTCGCTCATCTCGGCACCGGTTGCGGCAACGCCAAGGGTCCAACTGCCGTCTGCATTACGGGTGATGTCACTGACACCGTCGATCTTCTTGATGTCGATCAGCGTATCGGGCGTGACCAGTTCCGAGCGCAGCTGCACCAGAACATCCGTGCCTCCGGCCAGAAAGCGGGTGACCCCCGTTGCATTTGCAGCCAGAGCCGACGCCTCGGCAAAATTGGCGGGGCTGTGATAATCCATGAAAATACCTCGCACCTGTTGATCAGGGTTCACTAGGGTTCGGCAGGGACGTTAGTGCAGCGGCGCCCCAACGTCCATGGTTGGAGCGACCAATTTTTAAGATAAAAAAGTCGTTTCCTGACCTTGGCTCAGAGGTCGATCTCGATCACACCATCCGGCTGCGTCGCCCGGCTTTGGCACAGGATGATAGCGCTCTCACGTTGTTTCTTTGACAAAACGAAATCGCGGTGTTCGACCTCACCCGAAATCACGCCGCATTTGCAGACCCCGCAGATGCCATCGGCGCATTTCACATCGACGTGAATGCCTGCCTCGTTCAGCACCTGCGCTGCGTCTTTGTCGGCGGGAACAGTCAGATCACGACCCGATTTTGCCAGCCGCAAGGTGAAGGCGTGATTCTCATAGTCCGGCTGCTCGGGGACCGAGAAATACTCCAGATGCCGCGCTTCTTCGGGAAAGCCCTGACGCTCAGCCGCTTGCATAACTCCGTCCATGAAGCGTTCAGGACCGCAGGTATAGACGTGCCAGCCGTCTTGATACCCCGAAAGGACGGCTTCCAGATTGGCCCGTGTGCCTTCATCCGAGAAATGATAGTGCACGTGATCCGCCCAAGGCATCGCTGCCAGATCCTTCAGATACCCGGCCCCGGCACGGGTACTGGCCGAATAGTGAAGCTCGAACGGTTTGCCCAAGGCATGCAGACGGTGAGCAAAGGCGATCATCGGAGTGATGCCGATCCCGCCGCCCATCAGGAAGGTCTTGGTTGCGCCCTCGTCCAGTTCGAAATGGTTGATGGGTTTCGAGATGAAGACCTTGCGCCCTTCGTTGAAGATCCGGTGCAACAGGGCCGAGCCGCCGCGCCCCTCATCCTCGCGCAGCACGCCGATCTGATAAGTCATGCGGTCGGACGGGTCGCCGGACATAGAGTACTGCCGCAGAAACTCCGGCGCGACCAGCACGTCCAGATGCGCGCCCGCTGTCCATTCAGGCAAGGGTGATCCGTCCAGCGTCGAGAATTCGTACTTAGTCACATCTGCGGTCATTTTGTCGACCTTGGTCAGCGCCACACGCATCACCGGGGCATCGCCCGCGATAGTATAGCGGTGGATCACCGACAGATCGCCCGCCGCTTTGCGCGCCTTGTATTCCTCGGCCGTGACCATGGCCTCATAGGCTGAGATCCCAGCCTCGCGGTCCATGGCGAACGGATAGGGCCAGGGATGCGGGGCCAGATAGGCGGGGTAGACGGCCAGAGTCTGATCCTCGTATTTCAGGTCGAGGTCGGTTTGCAGATCGCGCCGGTTCAGCGGGTGGTCGGTCGGGCGATAGGCACCGTCCGGTTGCAGCTCCAGATCCCACCACCATTTCTTGACATCGTTCAGCCCGCCATTGCCCACCACATCATCCAACCGCGCCAGCGCGGGCGCGGCTTTGGGAATATTCATCGCGGCCCAGCGGAAGGGACGTTCCTTGAAGATGCCCTCAAGGTTCCAAGGGCAGGTCTTCATACACCGCCCGCACATCGCGCCGCCCGGCGTGGTCACGCGATAGGTGGCGCATTTCTGGCTGTCGGATTTCCAGATTTCATAGCCGTTGAACATCAGCTTCGGACCAGCAGTGATCGCACCCGAGGGGCATTCGCGGGCGCATTTGTTGCAGCTTTCGCAGAAGGTCTGCAGACCGAAATCGATCGGCTTGTCATGCGCCATCGGCATATCCGTCGTCACCGCGCCTGATTTCAGGCGGGGCCCCAAATAGGGGTTCAGGATCACTTCCCCGATCCGGCTAACCTCGCCCAGCCCAGACAACAACAGCAGTGGCGGCTGTAACACCTCGCCATCCATTACGGTATGCGCGCGGGCCTTATAGCCCAGATTGCGGATCTGCTGCGCGATCACTCCACCCAGCAACGAAAACCGCAGATAGGCGCGCATCGACTGGGCCACGCTGATCCAGTCATCACCGCTGGCGCCTTCCATCGTCTCATAACCCTGGTCGATGATCATGCTGATGGCCTGGTCGTGGGGCGGCGCGATCTCCTCGCCCGTTGCATCGTGCGAGTACCACGCCCAGTCCGGGCACCGGCTGAGGCCCACCGCATCGACCCCCAGAAAATACGTGGCCGCCTTGATATTCGCGGCATTGCGCGCGGCATCGGTCGGTGGCGTAGTCACCGCGCTTTCCCCATCCTGCAGCAACACAAACGCGCCCAGCGCGCGGCGTTGCGCGGTACTGGGCGCGGCCTTGCGCACGTAATACCCGCCCTTGGCCCCGTCTTGCAGATGCTTGCCCATATCCCCGAACTGCGCACGGGCGAACATGTCGGCGCGCTTGGGGACGCGGGCCACGTTTTCCTCATCAATATAGGTGGTTGGCGTTTCGACCCGCTTGAGGGTCTCAAACGGATGCGCCCCGTCCACATAGCGCCGCTTGGCAAAAGGATCGCGGTTCAACGCGTTCTTGGCAAAGCCCGTGCCCAACCACCATGCTGGGCCTTGAGTGCGGAACCACGGCTGCTGCGTCATGGGTTGCAGAGGCTGATCATGGGCGATCTCCATCTCGGTCGTGACCGCAGCCAGTCCGAACCGTTTACCCAGCCAAGGCGCGACCAGCTCTCCATCTTCGACCGAACATAGCCCCGCCGCGACGGCCAGCTTACCCAGATCAACCTCGGAAGACATGACCGTATGCGCCCGGGCGTCAAAGCCCAGAATGCGGATGTAGTTGGCGATGACCACGGCGTTTTCGGTCGCCAGAAGACAAGCGCGGTGGTCCTGCGCATCGGTGATCCAATCTGCGCCAGGCTCGTTGGGGTCCGGGTCGCGGTTGTGTTCGTACAGAAAGACAATCGCATGGCGATGGGTGTCCATGGGGCGCGGTTTGGCCTCCATGCTTTCTTTCAGATCGGCCATGATCAGGTCGATGCCTGAGGCCAGCGTCTTGGTCTGCCGTGTCTTAAGCGCATGCGCCAGACGGTCGATATCAGGGTTGCGGCGCGGCTCGGCCAGCAATACCTCGGGCGGCAAAGGTCCACAGCCCATCATTGAGGCATCGTTGAAATAGCCGAACGCTTTTAGATGGTTGGCACGACCGGTCAAATCGGCAGGCACCTCGGACTCCACCGGATTCACGAACCCATCCCGGATCGTATCCAGCATCGCTTGAAACTCACCCATCGCATTGACAATGCTCTCAGGGCGCTCAGGGCGATGAAAGCCAAGTGTTGGCATGGGCATCATCTCGGAAAGATCAGGCAAATCCGACTGCCGTGCTAACCGTTCTAGCGGGTATTGCCCCATATGAACCGGGCGGTTCTTGTCCGAGAAAAAGCGGATTCCCATCGCGCACCTCCTGATGATGACAGTCACCTATTGCGCACTGGACTGCAAATCCATTCATGAATAATCATACACGTCATGAGGAAAACTGATTTTACTGATCTGGACGGTAAGGTCTTGCGCGTGTTTCTGACCATTCTCGAAGAAAGTTCAGTATCGAAAGCGGCCGACCGGTTGGGCGTGACGCAATCAGCGATAAGCCATACGCTGGCCAAATTGCGACAGGTTCTAGGCGATCCGCTGTTTGTCCGCTCGGGTCAGGGGCTGACCCCGACCGAACGGGCTTTGTCGCTGAAAGACCCAGCGCAAAACGTGCTGGATGCAATGCGGGCGCTGACCGAAGACCGCCCGTTTGATCCGATGCTTGAGGAAATGCAATTTCAGATCGCTACCAACGACATGCCGCGCGAACTGATCTTTCCCGAACTGCTGCGCGCCACACGGGCCGAGGGCGTCCGGTTGCGGCTAGGGTTCATACCTTCGGGTGTTCCCGATCCGGACTTGTTGCGCAGCGACCGGTGCCAGCTGATGCTGACGCCCCTGCCGCCGGATGGGCCGGACATCTTTCAGAAACGTATTCTCTGCAGCCCATTGATGATCTTTTACGATGCAGAACGACGCTGTCCGCCGGACAGTTGGCACGCCTACTGTGCGACCGAACATGTTGACGTTCGGTTTCCCGATGGCCGCAGTTCGCGCGCCGTGATGCGGGGCGTAGACCAAAGCCAGATCAGACCATCCACCGTCACCTTGCCTCATTTCAACGCCATCCCGTCCTTTGTGAAAGGCAGCGACCTGATCTCGACCGACACCGCGTTGATGAAACGCGGGCCACTGGCTACGCTGGACTGCGCGCCCTTGCCGTTTAAATGCGAGCCGGTCTCGATCTACATGGTCTGGCATCAAAGGTCGGCAAACGATCCCGCTCATCGCTGGGTACGTAACAGGATCGAGTCCACCGCGGGCGCCCTTCAGACCTGAGAAAAAAGCCATTTTTGCACCACCTCGACCAGTTCCGGTTGTCGGGGGCGTTTTGGCACGACGATGTGAAAACCCAGATCCACGACCAGTATATCAGGCAGAGGTTGAACAAGGCGTCCTGACGCCAGTTCAGCCGCAACCAATGGCGCATTAGCAAGCGCTATCCCTTGCCCGGACACAGCCGCGTCAATGGCAAGGCTTGTCTGGCTAAAGTTCATCATTCGTGGCTTGCCGACGACTCCGGCCCGATCAAGGAACAAAGGCCAAAGACCGTGGGTGTCGTTCAAAAGGACTGCGCCTGACAGGTCCTGCGGCGCTTTGACTTGGGTGGCCAACGAAGGGCTACAGACCACAAGGAAATCAGTCGAAAACAGAGGCACCGATGATAAGTCGCTGCCAAATGGGGATCGACCCTGTCGCACGGCGATATCGACCCCGTCGCTTTTGAAATCTGCCAACCGCTCGCGCGCGTCGATCTGAACGGCGATATCCGGATACCGCGAGGAAAAGTCCTTTAGCCGTGGCACCAACCATTTCGACGCGAAACTGGGCGTGACCGAAATCGTAACATGTCTGTCGCCGGACAGATCAGTGACCGCCTCTTCGATCAAACGAAAAGCGCGGCGCAGAGGGGCATGAAACCTGCGTCCGGATTCGGTCAGCGCAAGGCCACGTGGCAGGCGATCAAACAGCTTCTCGGCCAATCGCGCTTCTAGTCCGCGCACCTGTTGGGCAACCGCCCCTTGCGTCACGCCCAGCTCTTCTGCTGCCAGTCGAAAGTTGAGATGTCGCGCCGAGGCTTCAAACGCGCGTAGGGCATTGAGCGGGGGTAATGCGGTCATATGACCATCCTGTAGATTTTCTACAGCATAGAAACAGAAGAACTGATTAGTCAAATGCGCCGACGAGGCGCATTTTCGGGTCATCAACAAACGGAGAGATCAAATGACCAAAGTGGCGCTTATCACAGCCGGTGGCAGCGGAATGGGTGCGGATTCCGCCCGGCGGCTGGCTGCAGACGGGTTCAAGGTCGGTATCCTGTCCTCTTCGGGCAAAGGCGAGGCACTGGCGCATGAATTGGGCGGTGTTGGCGTGACCGGTTCAAACCAATCTATAGAGGATCTGCAAAAGCTGGTCGACGCCGCGATGTCCCATTGGGGGCGTGTCGACGTTCTGGTCAACTCGGCCGGGCATGGACCCCGCGCATCGGTGCTGGAGCTGACGGACGAGGATTGGCACACAGGCATGGACGTCTATTTCATGAACGCCGTTCGCCCCACCCGTCTGGTTACACCGATCATGCAAGCGCAAGGGGGCGGGTCGATCATCAACATCTCGACTTTCGCCGCCTTCGAACCGGACCCGGTCTTCCCAACGTCGGGCGTGTTCCGCGCCGGACTGGCCGCCTTTACCAAGTTGTTTTCCGACCAATACGCCGCCGACAATATCCGCATGAATAATGTCCTGCCCGGCTTTATCGACAGCCTGCCCGAGAAAGAAGAGTTCCGCGCCCGTATCCCGCTGGGCCGCTATGGGCGCAGCTATGATGAGATCGCCTCGGTCGTGGCAATGCTGGCGTCCGAAGGCGGAGGCTACATCACAGGACAAAACATACGCGTCGACGGTGGCATCACGCGATCCGTCTAGGATCAGAACCGCGCCTTAATCAGATGCGTAAGCGCCGCGCCTGTCTCGAAACAGGCGCGCCGCAGGCCAGTCCAATTTTCCGAGTACTCAGCAACTGCCGGGACAGGCAGCAGACCCGGATCATTGCGCAACAGGCTTTTGGCCATTTGACGGCCAAAAACGGTACCTGGGCCGATACCACGGCCCGAGAACCCATGCGCTGCCAAGGCATTCGGGCCAATCTGCGTGATTTTGGGAATATGGTCTGACGTCATCGCAATGCGACCATGCCAACCTTGGGTCAGGGGCTGGTCGGACAGCTGCGGATAAAGCTCGGCCAACTTGCGTCTGATCCACGCCCTGTGGGCCCCGCTCCCTGCATGGCCCAGATCGCCCATCGCCCCGATGATAAAACGTCCCTCGTGATCCAACCGAAACGAGGTCATGATCAGGCCAGTATCCCAGGCACCCTCGCCTTGGTGCAGAATACTGGCGCGCAGGTTGTCCGAAAGCGGGCCTGTCGCGAACTGAAAATAGTAAACCGGTACATAGGCTGGCGCCGTTCCGGGTAAACCCCGGTGATAAGCGTTTGTGGCCTGGATCAATGCTTTGGCCCGAACAGTACCTTCTGCTGTGGTCAACACCCACACATCGCCGTCACGCGACAGCGATTGAACCGGGCTTTGCGTAAAGACCTGCGCCCCCGCCTCAACTGCCGCACGCGCAAGCCCGCGGACATAGTCCAACGGCTGGATCGTCCCCGCACGCGGATCAAAAACCGCACCGTGAAAAGCCGCGCTGCCGGTGCGCTGGCGGGTTTCGTCGGCTGACAAAAGCTCAATCGGGGCACCGGTCGCACTGAGTTGTGCATGACGGTTTTTCAGGTCCTTAAGCCCGGCAGGCGAATGCGCACAATGCAGGGTACCGTTGCGCACGGGCGCGCAGTCGATCCCATGTTGCTGGATCAGGTCAAACACATCGCCCGGCGCAGCCCCCAAAAGGTCGATAAGGCGGTCGCCTGCCGCCTCTCCCAAAAACGCACGAATTTCATCCGGTGGCAGCCACAGACCTGCATTGGCAAAGCCGACATTTCGGCCCGATCCGCCATGCCCGATTTCCTGCGCCTCAAGCAGAGCAACCGATGCGCCGGACTGCGCCGCCGTCAAAGCCGCTGAGCAGCCAGTGTACCCACCACCGATCACAGCCAGATCAACCGTCAGATCACTGGTCAAAAGGCTACTGGCCACGTGCTCCTTACCGGTATTCAGCCAGAGGGACTGGTCATGGTCGCTCACGTCGGACTCCTTGCGAATAAGCAGATCATCAAGACTGTGTCAGCCGGTTGCAAGTGTGCGTTGATCATCGCGGCCCATGGCAATCAGGAAGGGTTGCGCGTCCTGCCGCGCCTGAAACGCGGGTTTGTCCGCCAAGCCGCGCCAATCCGCCAATACCAGAGACTGTGCCACTGCGCCCCCAAGGGTTGCCCCAGGTCCAGCAACGATAAACAGGTCCGGTGCAAATTCGCGCGCTGCGGTTTGGATGGCGCGGGTGAAGTCATAAGGTTCGGTGACTTGGTGACCTAAAGTGTAGTTCCACAACGCTTGCGTATCCGTCGCTGCAGGCCACCAGATTTTGCCGCGTCCGTCGATCAGAGGGCGCTCGGGCTGGCCAAACAGGTCGGCCCCCAACCGCGCGCGGCCCTCGGCGGCGACCGGGGCTTGCAGCGCCGTGTGAAAGGCGGCGTGATTGGCCAGACGCATCGGGAACCGGTCCTGCTGGGCGGGCTGAGACGCCTCGAACGCAGTCAGCCCCGCCTCATCCCCGGCCAGAACCAGCATCCCACCCAAATCAATCGACAGGCCAAGCGTGTGGCCGTCCTGCGCATTGATCCGCGCGACCTCGGCCAGCAACTCCTCCTTCCGAGCAGAGTCGTTTACCCAGTCGTCACCGATGAATGGATAGACCAGTTGCCCGCCGATCAGGTGATCTTGCATCAGCGTGCCCATGGTGTTCACCACCCGAAACCCGTCCTGCGGCGACAACGCCCCGCCCGCAGCAAGCGCGCTGTACCAGCCCATCGAGTTCCCCGTGACCGCAACAACCTCGATATCATCAGCCACGGCCTGCGCATCCGCCAAAGACGCCGCATAGATCAGAGCCGAAGCCACATCCCCGCGCGAATAGGTACTGACCGTGAACCGGTCGGCCCCATCTAACGCAGTCACAGCCTGCTGCCCCGCCTCGGCACGCAGGGCATCGAAACTGTGAAACAGGTCCATCCGCTGCGCGTGGTGACGGTGCAGATAGCCCAGCTCGGGCTTGTTATAGGTGCCTCGACCGGGGCAGATCAGAACAGCGGTACGGGTCATGCGCGGCCTCCGGTTAGGTTTAATGCGGCGGCAACGATCCCGTCTTTTGACGGCAAAGGGGCTGCATAGGCGGGGCCGGTTGCTATGAAACTATCCTCGGCCACAACACGGGCGATTGGGGTGGCGGGACTTTCTTCGACGAAGAAAGTCATCAACGCCTCAGACTGGCTGCCGGTGCGGCGACATTCGTCGACGACCAAAACATGCGCGCATGTTTTGGTGGCCGCGCGCAGGGCATCCATCGGCAACGGGGCCAGCCAGCGCAGGTCGATGATCCGCACGTTCAGCCCCGCCGCTTCCAACTCAGGCAGCGCCTGTTTCGACAGGTAATGCCCGTTGCCATAGGTCACGATGGCCAGATCGGTGCCGTCGCCATGCACCCCCACCTCACCCAGCGCGATCCGCCGATCCGGCGCGGGATAAGTCGTCATCCAGCCCCCATCCTGCGCCTCATGCAGATCACGCATGGGATAGAGCGCGATGGGCTCCAGAAACACAACCACCCGTTGTTCCTCGCGCGCCAATCGCACGCATTCGCGCAGCATCTGCGCCGCGTCCTCTCCTGTCGAGGGGCAGGCGATGATCACTCCGGGAATATCGCGCAGCACGGCCAGCGAGTTGTCATTGTGGAAATGCCCGCCAAACCCTTTCTGATAGCCCAAGCCAGCAATCCGCACGACCATAGGGTTGGTGAATTGCCCGTTCGAGAAAAACGGCAGCGTCGCGGCCTCGCCCCTGATCTGGTCCTCGGCATTGTGCAGATAAGCGAGGAACTGGATTTCGGGGATCGGCACAAACCCGTTATGACCCATGCCAATCGCCAGCCCCAAAATCGATTGCTCGTCCAGCAGCGTGTCGATTACCCGGTCCGGTCCGAACCTCTGTTGCAGCTTTTGCGTGACCCCGTAGACGCCCCCCTTGCGGCCCACATCCTCGCCCATGCAGACGATTTCGCCATGTTCCAACATCAGATCAGTCAGCGCCCAGTTGATCAGGCGGCTCATGGGCTGAGGGTCATTCATTGCTCGCATATCCCCGCCAAACGCATCTGCGCGCGCCTGTTCGCTGGGGCCGTTCGAAGGTTTGCAGACCCGTTTGGGCGGGATCAGACTTGCCATCACCTCGGCGGCGCCACTCAGATGCGGGCGCGTGGCGGCCTCGGCAGCGATGCGATCGGTACGGGCGCAAGTGTCCTGGTATATCTTCAGCGCCTGCTCCGACGACAGCGCCCCGGCCTGATCCAGCAGGCGCACGGAATGCAGCAAGGGATCGTTGGCCTCATCCGCTTCGACCTCGGATTTGGGCATATATGTCGTCGGCACATCCGCCCCCGCATGGCCGTAAAGGCGCACGGTTTTCAGATGCAGGAAGGCAGGTTTCCGGCGAGTACGCACATAATCGGCGGCCTCTTGCGCGACGGCATAGGTCTCGTAGATATCCAGCCCGTTGGTCTGAAAATACCGGAGGCCGGGGCGATGCTCCATCGAAGCCTGTATCCAGCCTTTGGGTGTTTTGACCGAGATGCCAATCCCGTTATCCTCACACACGAACAACAAGGGCAGCGGCGTCGATTGCACGCTGGTCCAGCCCGCCGAATTGATCGCCCCCTGCGCGGTCGAGTGGTTGGCCGAGGCATCTCCGAAAGAACACATTGCGATGCCATCCTCGGGCAGTTCACGATGCTCGGGGTCATGCCGTCGGGCCGCGCACAGCGAATAGGCCGCGCCGACCGCCTTGGGCAGATGGCTGGCAATGGTCGAGGTCTGCGGCGGGATGGTCAGCGCCTTGGACCCCAGCACCTTGTGCCGTCCGCCCGAGGTGGGGTCTTCGGAAGAACACGCAAAACTCAGCAGCATGTCCCACGCGATCTGCTGGCCCGGCACCTGCTCGGCCCGCGCGATCTGAAAGGCGGCGTCGCGATAGTGCAGAAAGGCGATATCCGTCGGGCGCAGTGCATGGGCCACAGCCGCCATCCCCTCATGCCCGGATGAGCCGATGGTATAGAACCCCTGCCCCGCCTTCTGCATTGCGCGGCTGGTGCGATCCAGCGCCCGGCTTAGCACCTGCGAGCGAAACAGAGATACCGCTTCGGGCGCAGTCAGTCCCGACTGAGGAGGCGCACCATGGGGGAAGTCGTGTTGCGCCACACGGGTCAGGAAATTCTCATGAACGATCTGAGCGCGATCCATTTGCGGGTCCTTTTGGTTAAACCTGGTGGCAACATCAGAAATACAGCGCCCCCTTCTTGCAGGCATTCAGCAGCTTAAGCAAAGGAAATGCCTGTGATGTGTATCGGGCTGGCGCAGCGCAAATGCCAGTGATATTCCGTCCCAAAGGTATGAGGATTTGTCATATGATTGCGCCCCGTCGTTTCCTACCCTCAATCCCATCGCTTCTGGCTTTGGAAGCGGTAGACCGGCTAGGCAGCGCCTCGGCTGCAGCTGAAGAGCTGTCGTTGACCCAAAGCGCGATCAGTCGACAACTCAAGGCAATGGAAGAGCAACTGGGCGTCGATCTGATTCAACGCAACCAGATGCGACTGAACCTGACGCCCGCGGCAAAAGAATATGTTCAGGTCGCCCGGTCCAGCCTGAGCCAGCTTGCTCAGGCGTCTCTGAAGCTGAAGGCCAACCCGACCGGCGGCTCACTCAATCTGTCGATTCTGCCAGCGTTCGGGATGCACTGGCTGGCCCCCCGCCTTCAGGATTTCGCCCGCAAACACCCCGAAGTCACCGTAAACCTGAACACGCGTCTTAGACCGTTTGAATTTGAAAACGAACACTTCGACGCCGCGATTCACTTTGGCGGACGGACATGGGCCGGTGTGAATTACTTGCCGATCATGCGGGAAGATGTTCTGCCGGTCTGCGCGCCAGATCTGCTTCCGACACAGAACGACAACCCCGACTGGCTTTTGAGTGCACCCTTGCTGCACTTGGAAACGCGGCCAGATGCGTGGGAAAGGTGGTTCGCTGTACAAGGTCGGTCCGTTAGCGGTATTTCTGGCATGCTGTTTGACCAGTTTTCGACGATGGGTCAGGCGACAATTCACGGGCTGGGGGTCGCGCTGCTGCCGACCTATTTGATCGAAAACGACTTGAAAACAGGCAAACTGGTGCTTGCATGGAACGGCCCGAGTGTCAGCCTTGGCGACTTTTTTCTTGTCTGGCCCCAATCCCGAGCGGAATCTGAACCGCTCCGATCGTTTCGAACATGGCTACAGGATCAAATCTCTTTAGCCTGAACCGATACACAAGACTTACCGAGCAAAACTGCGCGGCCTTAGGCCTTGCGTCCTGCGGACAGCAGGGGCCGGGCAGGCGCGGGCTACGCCCGCGCCTGCCCGGCCCAACGGAAGGAGATGTTTCTTCAGAAACGTCGACGACGGGCGGGAGTATCCCGCCGGGCTTTATGTGTCCAAGGAACGTGCGATGAGTTCCTTCATGATCTCATTGGTGCCACCATAGATCATTTGAACACGCGCGTCGGCGTAGAGGCGCGCGATAGGGTACTCCATCATAAACCCATAGCCTCCGAACAACTGCAGGCATTCATGCATGACTTCGTTCTGCACCTCGGAACCCCAATACTTGGCCATCGATGCCGTCGCTGCGTCCAGCGTTCCAGCTTCAAGCCGAGCGATACAGTCATTCACAAAGCTGCGCAGAACCTCGGCTTTGGTTTTGCACTCGGCCAGTTTGAATCGTGTGTTCTGGAAATCCATAACCCGCTGACCGAAGGCTTTGCGCTCTTGCGTGTAACGCACCGTCTCGGCAATCGCGAAGTCGATCGCGCCAAGTGCGATGATCGCAATCGTCATACGCTCCCACGGCAACTGCTTCATCATTTGATAAAAGCCCTGCCCTTCTTCCGGGCCGATCAGGTTGGTCATCGGCACCTTTACGTCCTCGAAGAACAGTTCGGCCGTGTCGTTGCCCTTCATCCCCAACTTCTTGAGGTTGCGCCCCTTCCGGAACCCGTCCGCGCCTCCGGTCTCGACCGCCACCAACGAAACACCTTTCGAGCCCAGCGATTTGTCCGTTTTTGCTGCGACAAGGATAAGATCAGCCGACTGACCGTTAGTAATAAAGATTTTCGAGCCGTTTATGCGGTATGAATTGCCATCTTTCTCGGCAGTTGTCCGAATGCCTTGAACATCGGAACCAGTTCCCGGCTCAGTCATCGCCAACGCGCCGACCATTTCACCCGAAGCCAGCTTGGGAAGCCATTTTTGCTTTTGCTCTTCGCTGCCATAAGCGGTGATGTAATGGGTCACAATCGATTGGATCGGGTAACCCCATCCACAATCTCCGTGCGACGCCTGCGCGTACATCGTAACCGCATCGAAACCAAGACCGCCCCCGACACCGCCATGTTCCTCAGAAATCGACCCGGCCATAAGACCCATTTCCCCAGCCTTGTGCCAGAACGCTCGATCAACTTGCCCCTGATCGTTCCAGCGTTCGGCGTTGGGGACCAATTCATCCTGCATGAAACGGTCCGCCATCTCTGCGAACATCCGATGCTCTTCGGTTACCCAATTGGCGGAATTCGTAAACAAAGACATTTCGTGTCCCCTCAAGTCAGTTTCCTTGAAGGTAACCCCCGCGATCCGGCAATCCAATGCGCCAAGAGCTTTGCTACGCAACGTCTTTTAAACGTAACGACTCAGACCGGTAGCGCATTCGCCAACAACACCCGGGCTGCTTCCTTGGCGTCGCGCGCAGGATCACAGCTTTTCAGCAGAACAGCAGTGACAATCGCACCTTCTTTCAACAGCAGAATCTGACATCCCAGCTTTTCAGGCTCGCGGGCGCCTGCGTCGCGGGCCAAATCGGTGAAATATTCGAGCAGCAGACGTTTGTGCTCGGCTGCTTCCAGATGGATGGGGTGGTCTTTGTCCTGGTATTCAGCACCGGCTTTGATGAACATGCAACCGCGATAGCCGTCCTCTTCAAACCACTCTTGCAAGGCATCGAAACTGGCCAGCAGTTTTTGCGCGGACGTGTCGGCAAGCGCGTCGATCCGGCCATAGAACCAGTTGCGGAAATTCTCATCCCGCAAGCGTAAGGCGGCAACGATCAATTCCTCTTTGGTTCGGAAATGCTTGTACATCGAGGTCTTCGACACACCTGTCTCTGCCACCAGTTTGTCCATACCGGTGGCGTGAAAGCCATCCCGGTAAAAAACCTGCAGAGCATTGCGGACCAGCTCGTCGCGTTTGTTCGGGCGCATAATTCGGCTCCTGAGTGTACTGATCAGTACATAACCATAGTTTCATTTCGCGACAAGATTGCCGGGAACTCAACCCCTGAAGCCTTTAAATTATAGCTCTTTCAAGGTCATTCAAAAATTTTCTCAAATTGAGACTTGCAAAAGTTTACCGATCAGTACACATTAACCTCAAGATGTACCGATCAGTAAACCTTGGAGCTAGACGATGAAACGCCGCAACAGCCCATTTTCCCCTCAGTATGTCCCCTTCCTGTTGACCCTTGCGCTGCTTGCTGCCGCACTGACCTGAAAGACCAAGATATGAGCCGACCCCCTCTGCCACCCTTCACTCTTGAGACCGCCACACAAAAAGTCCGTATGGCGGAAAACGGCTGGAACAGCCGCGACCCCGATCTTGTGACACCCGCCTATACCGAGGACAGCCAATGGCGGAACCGCGCCGAATTCCTATCGGGCCACGAAGACATCCACGCCTTCCTGACCCGCAAATGGAACAAAGAGCTCGACTACCGGCTGATAAAGGAACTGTGGGCATTTACGGAAAACCGAATTGCCGTACGCTATGCCTATGAATGGCATGACGATAGCGGTCAGTGGTTCCGGTCCTATGGCAACGAGAACTGGGAATTTGCCGAAGATGGCCGGATGGCCAAACGCCACGCCTCGCTGAATGACCTGCCGATTGACGAAGAAGACCGTCTGTTTCACTGGCCCCAAGGCCCCAGACCCGAAGACCACCCCGGCCTCTCTGATCTGGGCCTCTAGAAAGGATCACCCATGCCCCGCGCCTTTTCTGAACTGACCTTTACTCCCGCCGTCCGCGCCCATCAGGAAAGAATGGGATCGGCCAAGACCTATGCCAAATTCCTAGAAGGCGGGCCACAACAGGGGCATCAGATCGGCCCTGCGGAAAAAGCGTTTATCGAGGCGCGGGACGGTTTTTACCAATCTACTGTGTCCGAGACCGGTTGGCCCTATGTGCAATATCGCGGCGGGCCAATCGGGTTTCTAAGGGTGCTTGGGCCGACAACCATCGGATACGCCGATTTCTCGGGCAACAAACAGTATATCTCGCGCGGGAATTTGGACGGAAACGACCGGATTGCCATGATCCTGATGGATTACGCCAACCAACGACGGTTGAAAATACTGGGTCGGGTCGATTTTACCGAAGGCGAAGCCGCCGCCGCCAGCCTCTATCCCGACGGGGCGGAAACGCCCGCGGAACGCGCCGCAATCATCCGGGTCGAGGGGCTGGACTGGAACTGCCCCCGCCATATCACACCTCGCTTTACCGAGGCCGAACTACGCCCCCATCTGAACACGCTTGGTCAGCAATTGGCGCAACTTCAGGCCGAGAACGAAAAATTAAAACAGGAACTGGCAAAACGGGGCTGAACCGAATTGCGATCCGCCCTCAGATTGGAAACAGGGATTACCATCATGCTGCGCTCGACACTGAACCTCGCCAGTTTCTGCCTTTTTGGCATGTTTATGTGTGTGGCCATTCTGATGCTGGGGTTTTTCGCGTCTCCAGAAGCTGTCCGCAGCGCGCCGCCCGCCCAATACAACTCGCTTTTGCTCGAGGTTTTTTCAGATCGCTGACCCCAAACGCATGGCAGCTATGCGTTGAAAACCCACGCAACCCCTTGACCTTCCCGTGACTGGAACCCCCATTTAAAGGAACAAATATCTACACGGGATGAGTCGGATGACAGCCGTACACGAAATCAGGCTGAACATAACCGGAATGGGATGCGCATCATGCGTGGGACGTGTCGAAACGGCCCTGCGCGCTGTGGATAGTGTGACCGATGCTTCGGTGAATTTCGCAACCAAAGTGGCGCAGGTTACCCACGACGGCCCGATCACCCAGCTAACCGATGCGCTGGACGCCGCCGGATATCCCGCCGCAACAGCCACAGCATCGCTGAAGATCGAGGGGATGAGCTGCGCGTCGTGCGTGGGCCGGATCGAGCGTGTCTTTCAGGCGGACCCGGCCGTGATCAGCGCGCAGGTCAACCTCGCCACCGAAGGCGCAACAATTCAGTTCGTTGAGGGGGCTAGCGATCCCTTAGCATTGGCCAAGCTATGCGCTGATGCAGGTTATCCAGCGCATGTCGCGCAGGTGGATGAGGGCGCGACGGACAAAGCGCAAGAAGCCACCGCACTGACGCGCACGACCCTCTTAGCTGCGGTACTGGCTCTACCCGTCTTTGTCCTTGAAATGGGTGGGCACATGGTCCCGTCCTTTCATCACTGGGTGCATCAGACCATTGGGTTGCAGACCAGCTATTTGATTCAGTTCGCGCTGACCACGGCTTTGCTGGCTGGACCGGGAAGAGTGTTTTACGCAAAGGGTGTTCCATCCCTGTTACGCCGCGCACCGGATATGAATGCGCTGGTCGCGATGGGCACGGGTGCGGCTTATTTGTACTCGATCGTCGCCACATTCGCATCGGGTCTCCTGCCGCAAGGCAGCGCGAATGTGTATTTCGAGGCCGCCTCGGTCATCGTTGTCCTTATTCTTCTGGGGCGCGCGATGGAGGCACGGGCCAAGGGCCGCACCGGCGCTGCTATCCGCAAATTGGTGGGCCTGCAACCAAAGACGGCTCGGGTTGAACAAGGTGGCGCCACTGTAGATCGTCCCATTGCCCAGATCGTGGTGGGTGACATTCTGCAAATCCGCCCTGGTGAACGCGTCGCAGTGGATGCCGTGGTGCTGGAGGGTACGTCATACATTGACGAAAGCATGATCAGTGGCGAACCCATTCCGGTCGGCAAAGCACCAGACGACCCGGTTGTGGGTGGTACGGTGAACGGCACCGGCGCGTTGCGCGTCCGTGCAACGCGGGTTGGGGCCGACACGGTGCTGGCGCAGGTCATCCGCATGGTCGAACAGGCGCAGGGTGCCAAGCTGCCGATTCAAGGGTTGGTCGATAAGATCACGGCTTGGTTCGTTCCCACCGTGCTCGTCGTTGCATTGCTGACCATTGCGGTCTGGCTGGCCTTTGGGCCCGCGCCGGCGCTGCCGATGGCGCTGGTCACCGGTGTTTCGGTCCTTATCATTGCATGCCCTTGCGCGATGGGTCTGGCGACGCCGACCTCGATCATGGTTGGCACCGGGCGCGCGGCTGAGTTGGGTGTTTTGTTCCGCAAGGGCGACGCGCTGCAACAGTTGCAGCAGGCAAAGGTGGTTGCATTGGACAAAACTGGCACTCTGACACTGGGTCGGCCCGAATTGGAAAGCATCACCACCGTCAACGGATTCGACCGCGATGACGTTCTGCGTCTGGCCGCTTCGATTGAGGCGCGGTCCGAGCACCCGATTGCCACCGCGATCACACGCGCCGGACCTGCGGATCTGCTGCAGCCAGTCGAATTTGAGTCTCTGACCGGATTGGGCGTGCGGGCCGTGGTCGAAGGGCGCGAGGTGTTGATCGGGTCGCCTCGGTTTATGGATCAGGGCGAAGTGGACCTGTCTGAGCTGACGTCCGAGGCAGATCAACGCGCCGCCGCAGGGGCCACGCCTTTGTTCGTTGCAGTGGACGGTCGGGCCGCTGCTTTGCTGACGGTTTCCGATCCGATCAAGCCGGGGACGACCGAGGCTTTGGACCGGTTGCACGCGATGGGCCTGACTCTGGCCATGGTCACAGGAGACAACGCACATACAGCACAAGCCTTGGCCAACAAGCTGGGTATAGATCATGTCACCGCCGAGGTTCTGCCCGACGGCAAACTAAAAGCGATCAACGCACTGCGCGACCGGTTCGGGGCGCTGGCCTTTGTGGGTGACGGTATCAACGATGCGCCTGCGCTTGCCTCTGCTGATACTGGAATTGCCATCGGCACGGGCACGGATGTGGCGATTGAAACGGCCGATGTTGTTCTGATGTCCGGAGATCTGCGCGGCGTCGCCAATTCGGTCGAGATCAGCCGCCGCACGATGCGCAACATCCGCCAGAACCTGGGTTGGGCATTCGGGTATAACGCAGTGTTGATCCCGGTCGCGGCGGGCGTTTTGTTCCCCTTCGGCGGACCGTTGCTGTCCCCGGCTTTGGCGGCAGGGGCGATGGCATTGTCCAGCGTCTTTGTCGTGACCAACGCCCTGCGCCTGCGACGGGTGCGGGCCACGCTGCCCGAGCGGCAGGCAGAACACCAACCTCAGACGGTGACCTCATGAATATCGGAGATGTTTCGACCCAGACGGGCCTGCCCGCCAAGACGATCCGCTACTACGAAGACATCGGGCTGGTTAAACCACTGAGGGATAACAACGGATACCGAGTGTTTCGCAGCCAGGACGTGCACAAGCTGAACTTTCTGGGCCGCGCCCGCGCCTTGGGATTCACCATCGAAGATTGCCGGACCCTGATGGCTTTGTACGAAGACGAGACCCGCGCCAGCGCTGATGTGAAAAAAGTCGCGCGCGCGCATCTGGCGCAGATCGAGGCCAAAATCGCCGACTTGAATGCGATGCGGGATACGCTTGGTCATCTGGTGGACGCCTGCGCAGGCGATGACCGTCCAGACTGTCCAATCCTTCAAGATTTGGGTGGGAACCCTTAGCGCAGGGTTGCCCTTTCCTCGTAGCTTTGATTTGTCTCTGCTGAACATTCCGGACTGCTGCGCTAGGTGGTTGTCGGACAGCAGAGAGGATCTCCACATGGCAAAAGTCGCGTTTCTGGGTTTGGGTGTAATGGGCTATCCGATGGCCGGTCACCTGCAGGCTGCAGGCCACGATGTCACCGTCTATAACCGCACCACAGCCAAGGCCGAGGCTTGGGTGGCCCAACATGGTGGATCAATGGGGACGACGCCGCGCGAAGCTGCTGAGGGCGCGGAATTTGTCATGGCTTGCGTGGGCAATGACGATGACCTGCGCATGGTCTGCACCGGAGAGAACGGCGCGTTTCACGGCATGTCCGAGGGGGCGATTTTTGTCGATCACACAACAGTATCCGCCAAGGTAACGCGTGAGCTCTACGACGCAGGCAAAGCCGCAGGTATCGCGTTTGTGGACGCTCCGATCTCGGGCGGTCAGGCTGGGGCCGAGAATGGGGTCTTGTCGATCATGTGTGGTGCGGATCAAGCGGCCTATGATGCAGCAGAACCGGTGATGCAGGTCTATTCCAAAATCTGCCGCCGCATCGGTGACAGCGGCGCAGGTCAGATGACCAAGATGTGCAACCAGATTGCCATTGCAGGTTTGGTGCAGGGTTTGAGCGAAGCACTGCATTTCGCTGAAAAGGCCGGATTGGACGGGCGCTCGGTCGTTGAAGTGATCAGCCAGGGGGCGGCCGGCAGCTGGCAGATGGCCAATCGCTATGAGACGATGCTGGACGACCATTTCGACCATGGATTTGCGGTCGACTGGATGCGCAAGGATCTGGGGATTTGTCTGGATACGGCGGATGAGACCGGGGCATCTCTGCCGGTGACGGCTTTGGTCGATCAGTTCTACAAGGATGTGCAGAAGCTGGGCGGGGGGCGGTGGGATACGTCCTCGTTGATCAAGCGGCTGCGCGCTTTGGGGTAACGGGTCAGGGGGGCTGTCTGCCCCCCATCGCGCCGGGGCGCGATTCCCCCCGAAGGTATTTTTAGCCAGATGAAAAGGATCCCGTTTGCAAACGGGGCAGGTTTGGGAATGGAAAACATGACGCAGTTCTGGGCCGATGCATTGCGCCAGCATTGGGGTCTTGAGGCCAAGCTGACGCGGCTGGACGGCGAATATGACCTGAATTTCATGGTCCATGCCACCAATGGTCAGGATTATGTGTTGAAGGTTATGCGCGCAGGGTGCGAGGCCGAATTCGTCGACTTGCAGGTCAAGGCGCTGGAGCATATCGCGGCTGAGGCGCCGGGTCTGCCGTTTCCCAAGGTTTTCCCTGATCTGAAAGGCCGTCTGCTGCCTGAGATTTCTGATCAGGACGGGCATCCCCGACTGGTCTGGTTGCTGGAGCGTTTGCCGGGCGAGTGCTATGCCAAGACCGCGCCGAAATCCGAGGCATTGATCCTGAAGCTGGGCCGTGCGTTGGGGGCGACTGACCGTGCGCTGGAAGGGTTCTCGCATGACGGTTTGCAACGCGATGGTTTCAAGTGGGACATGATGCAGGCAGGTTGGGTTGCGGATCAGCTTGAGGCGATTTCTGATCCCGCGCGGCGCGCTTTGCTGGCCCAGGTTTGTGCCGGGTTTGACGCGATATCACCGGTTCTGTCTCGCCTGCCCAAACAGGCCATCCATAATGACGCCAATGACTATAACATTCTGGTCGAGGGTGAGATGGGCCAGCGGCAGAGCGTCTCGGGCCTGATTGATCTGGGGGATATGTGCGCGGCACCCCGCATCTGCGACCTGGCGATTGCCGGGGCGTATATCGTGTTGGACCAACCCCAGCCCGAACGCGCGCTGACCGCCTTGGTGCAGGGCTATCACGCCGCGAACCGCTTGCGCACGGATGAGGTTGATCTGATCTGGCCGCTGTTGCGGATGCGGCTGGCGGTGTCGGTGGTGAACTCGACCCTAATGGCCATCGACAATCCCGATGATCCGTATGTAACCATCAGCCAAGCCCCCGCCTGGCGGTTTCTGGAGAACGCTTCGGTCAATGGCGGCTTGATGGCGGCGCGGCTGCGCGTTGCCTGTGGGTTGCCGGTGACAGAAGGGGCCGAGCGTGTCCACGCCTATCTGGCCGCGCATCGCGGTCAGTTCGCGCCGATGTTCGGACAGGATCTGGATGATGTGCCGATGGGGTCGCTGTCGGTTGAAAACTGCGTCTGGCCGCAGAACCCGTTTCATATGCCTTTGGCCGAGGCCGCGCGCGTGGGCGAGGAATATGGCGAGGGCCTGTGGCTGGGCTATTACAATGAGCCGCGCCTGATCTATGCCGAGCCGGGGTTCCGCAAAGGGCCGTGGAAGGCCTCGGACCGGCGCACGGTGCATCTGGCGGTGGATGTGTTCGCCCCGGCGGGCACCGTGCTGCACGCGCCGATGAGCGGGCGGGTTGAGGCGGTGGAAAACCGTGACGCCCATCTGGATTATGGCGGCGTGGTGATCCTGCATCATGAAACGCCAGAAGGGGATGCGTTCTATACGCTCTATGGTCATCTGGACCCCGAGGTGTGCGATCGGCTGAACCCCGGCGATCCGGTGGCGCAGGGCGCGGCGTTTGCGCAGCTAGGGGATCACACACAAAACGGCGGTTGGGCCCCGCATGTGCATTTCCAGCTGGCGATGACCACGGACGGGATGCAGAACGACTGGCCCGGCGTTGGTGACCCCGATGAGATGGAGCTGTGGCACGCGGTTTGCCCCAACCCGGCGGCCTTGCTGAACCTGCCTGATGACAAGGTGTTCTATCAACCGACCGACAAGCAGGCGATCCTGCAGGGGCGGCACGACAATTTTGGCGGCAATCTCAGCCTGACCTATGACGACCCGGTCATGTTGGTGCGCGGGTGGAAACACCACCTGTTCGATGAATGGGGCCGTCCCTATCTGGACGCCTATAACAACGTCCCCCATGTGGGCCACGCGCATCCGCGTATTCAGGCCGTGGCGGCAGATCAGCTGCGGCGCATGAACTCGAACACGCGCTATCTGCATCCGGCGCAGACCGAATTTGCCGACAAAGTGTTGTCGAAACTGCCTGACCACCTTGAGGTCTGCTTTTTCGTCAATTCCGGCACCGAGGCGAACGAGTTGGCCCTGCGGCTGGCCCGCGCCCATACCGGGGCCAAGGGGATCGTGACGCCGGATCATGGCTATCACGGCAATACGAATGCGGCGGTCGCGATCTCGGCCTATAAGTTCAACAAACCCGGCGGCGTGGGTCAGGCGGATTGGGTCGAACTGGTTGAGGTGGCCGACGATTATCGCGGGTCTTTCCGGCGCGACGATCCCGACCGCGCCACAAAATTCGCGAATTTTGTGGACCCTGCGATTGCCGCTTTGCAAGACAAGGGCCACGGCATCGCCGGTTTTATCGCAGAAACCTTCCCCTCGGTCGGCGGGCAGATCATCCCGCCCAAGGGCTATCTGCCTGCGGTCTATGAAAAAATCCGCGCCGCCGGAGGGGTGTGTATCGCTGATGAGGTGCAGACTGGGCTGGGACGTCTGGGTGAGTATTACTTTGGCTTCGAACACCAGGGCGCCCTGCCCGATATCGTGGTCATGGGCAAACCGATCGGCAACGGGCACCCCTTGGGCGTTTTGGTCACCACCAAAGAAATCGCCCAAAGCTTTGACAACGGGATCGAGTTCTTCTCGACCTTTGGTGGATCAACCTTGTCCTGCCGGATCGGGAAAGAGGTGTTGGACATCGTCGATGATGAGGGGCTGCAGGACAATGCCCGCGTGATGGGCGCGCGGCTATTGGATGGCCTGCACGGGATCGAGGCTGATTTCGGCTGTGTCGGCGACGTGCGGGGCATGGGCCTATTTTTGGGAGTCGAGTTGATTAACCCGGACGGTTCCGAGGGCTCCGAGATTTGCAAATACGTCAAGAACCGGATGCGCGATCATCGCATTCTGATCGGCAGCGAAGGGCCAAAGGACAACATCCTGAAAATCCGCCCGCCCCTGACGATCGAGGCGGATGATGTCGACATGATTCTGTGGGCGCTGCGCGATGTGCTGACCGAGGTCGGTGACTATGCCCCTGCCCCCGCCTGCGATCACCACCATGCCGGTTGCGGGTGTTGCTGAATGAACAAACCCCCGGCCTGACTAGGACGGGGGTCTGAGCCTGACCGAGTTGTTAATGCAACACGGCAGAGGGGGTTACGTGGCCGGTCGAAGGCAGCGGGGCCGCGACTGACATGCGACGCAATGCCAGCGCCAATTCCTCGGACAAGGCAGCAAGGGCGGGCGCGAAATCCGGACGGACGATAAGCGCCGCCAACATCATTGTGTCTTCACGCGCACCTTCCGAGGCTGCGGCGATCATCTGCGCGAAACAGTTCTCATCCGCGCCCAGACAGGAACACCCCAGTCCGTGGCGGATCAACGGTCGTCTGCCATGATGAGCACAGAGTGAACACAAGCGATCCATAACACTCATCGCAACGCTGTCCTGATCGGATTCTTGCGCCAAACCATCTGCGCACGCCAACGCTGCATCGCTCCACTGCCGCAAGTACAGAACCGCGCTGGCTTCAATAGGGCTAAGGTCCGTCAGTCGACCAACGGTAGCCCCGCCGCGGGTAAAACGCGCGCTCATTTCGTCAGGATCAGTTTGCCAGCGCGGGTGATGCGCAGGGTGTAAAGCTGATCACCCAGCTCAATATGAGCCAGATTTCCGCCTTTCGTCAGTTCTTCGGCCTTATGTGCCGGCAGCATGGATACGGGGTAAGATTGCGTGGGGTTCGGGTTCTGCACATTCATCAGGTCAACTCCAGAGGGTCACGGGCGAAAGGCCGATTTCTGTTCGCTTTTTCAGTGGCTGGCTGACCCGAATCCGGGTTGGCTTGGTGTCTTGACCTTTAATCTGATTATTTTACTCAGGTATGTCAAGCGTCAAAATCAAACCTCATTCATCCGCGCGGAATTGCGCTGCTTTGGCGATCGGGCTAAGCCTGATGCGACAATTCAAACGCCCGAGGTTTTCCATGACTGCAACGCTCATGTTCGATCTGGACGGAACGCTGATCGACAGTTTGCCTGATATCGCGGCCGCCGCGAACCGCATGCTGCAGGACGAGGGACGCCCCCATCTTCCACAAGAGACAATCCAGCAATTCGTTGGGAATGGCCTTCCCAAATTGGTCGAACGTGTCATCAGGCATTGCGACATGCCACTTGATCGCCATGCAGAACTGACTGAGCGTACACTTGCACATTATTCCGCCGCATCCAGTGCGCTGACCGTGCCCTATCCCGGTGTTTCCGAGGCGCTACAGCAGCTGCGCGATATGGGATGCGTGTTGGGCATTTGCACCAACAAGCCCGAGGCCCCCGCCCGCGATATTCTGCGGGATTTGGGCCTCGCTCATCATTTCGAAACCGTCTTTGGCGGCGATACTCTGAACACACGCAAGCCCGATCCCGCGCATCTTCACGCCAGTTTCGCCGCCGTCACCCCGACCGGTCCGCGTCTGTTTATTGGCGACAGCGAAGTCGACGCCGAAACCGCGCAACGTGCGCAGGTTCCGTTTCTGCTGTTCACCGAAGGGTATCGGAAGTCACCCGTCTCCGAAATCCCGCATGCACTTAACTACGACCACAACGAAAAACTGCCCTCGTTGGTCCGGCAAGCGATATCGAAACTGGAAGAAACGGCCTGACCCAAACGACTGAGGGGCCGGCCGAGGGGGTAAGAAGCCAGCCCCTCAAAGGGGGAAATGTCCTTGGTAAAACCTTGGATGATTTACGGTTAACTCCGTTGGCGCCCAAGGCATATTGGGGGTTTCCCGTAGTGGCCATTAACCCCATGAAACCGCAGTGAATTAATCCACTCCTTTTTTTGCAGCGGTCAGAAAAAAGGCGGCGTGATCACTCACTCCGCCTTAACTCTGTAAATTTGTCGGTTAACCAAATGGATCAGATTGCCAGGTATTCCTCACGCAGCTGCGTATTCTCCAGCACTTCGCTAGCCGTTCCATCAAACACAATACTGCCTGTATCCAGGATGATTGCGCGGTCGGCCAGTTCCAACGCACGCACGGCGTTTTGTTCAACGATGATCGTGGTCATACCCTGTTGCTTTACGTGGATCAGAGTCTTTTCGATCTCATCCACGATCACCGGGGCCAGTCCTTCGTAGGGCTCGTCCAACAGCAAAACCTTGATGTCGCGCGCCAATGCACGCGCTATGGCCAGCATTTGTTGCTCACCACCTGACAGGGTCACGCCCTCTTGCTTGCGGCGCTCGCCAAGACGGGGGAACAACTCGTAGATACGTTCAAGCGACCAGCCAATTGGTGGCGCAATCTGAGCAAGTTGCAGGTTTTCCTCGACCGTCAAGCCAGGGATGATCCGGCGATCCTCGGGGACAAGACCAAGACCGGCCGCTGCGGCCTCGTAGCTTGTTTTGTTGTGCAGAGGCTGGTGGTCCAGCCAGATCTCGCCATGGCGCACTTCGGGGTCATCAAGACGCGCGATCGAGCGTAGGGTCGAGGTCTTACCAGCCCCGTTCCGGCCGAGCAGAGCTAGAATTTCGCCCTCGTGTACGTTGAAGCTGACGCCTTGAACGATGTAGCTTTCGCCGTAGTACGAGTGCATATCCCACACCGAAAGAAAGGCGGGCGCAGTTGTGGCCATATTGGCGTTTTTCGAAAAGTCCGGTTTCTGATTCATAGCTTTTCCTTACGCTGCCTCGCCCAGATAGGCTTCGCGAACCTTGGGGTTACCGCGAATGTTCTCTGGCGCGTCTTCCACCAAGGGTGTGCCCTGTGCCAGCACGGTAATCCGTTCGGCAAGGCTGAAGACCACATGCATATCGTGCTCAATGATCGCGATGGTGATGTCGCGTTCATCCTTGATTTGTTTCAGCAGGTCGATCGTGTTGTTGGTATCGGCCCGCGCCATTCCGGCCGTCGGTTCATCCAGCAGCAACAGACGCGGGTTCTGGCTAAGGCACATGCCGATCTCAAGCCGACGCTTGTCACCACGCGACAAGGAAGCGGCATGCATTTCGCGCTTGTCGGCCATGTTCATCTCGACCAGCATCGCTTCGGCCTGTTCCACGATGTCCTTTTCCTTGGCAATCGTCTCATAGGCGTGCATCCGAAACGCCCCGTCTCGCATGGCGAAAATCGGGATTAACATGTTCTCCATCACCGTCAACTCACCGAAAATCTCGGGGGTCTGGAACACACGGCTGATGCCCATCTGGTTGATCTGAAACGGTTCGAGCCCTAGCACCGAGTTGTTGTCAAACAGGACCGACCCGGTGTCCGGCATCAGTTTACCCACAAGACAGTTCAGCAGGGTCGACTTGCCGGCGCCATTGGGGCCGATGATGGCATGAACCGAATTTTCCTCGACGTTCAGGTTCACGTCCGTCAGCGCCTTTAGGCCACCGAAGCGTTTACTGACGTCTTTTACACGTAGAATTGCCATAGTCGCCTCCTTTATTCCGCTGGCTCGGTTTTGCCCGAAGGCGCATCATCCGAACCGGATTTCCGACGTTTGAACCAGTTCGATACCCGCTGTCCGCCTTCGACAAGGCCGCCCGGCAGATAAATCACCACCAACATGAACAGAATACCCAATGTCAGGTGCCAGCCTTTGCCGATGAACGGGTGGATGATGAACACCACGGCGTCCTCCAACCCGTCGGGCAGGAAGGCAAACCAGCTGTGCAGGACGTTATCGTTGATTTTCGAGAAGATGTTCTCGAAATACTTGATGAAGCCCGCGCCCAGAACCGGACCGATCAGCGTTCCGGTACCGCCAAGGATGGTCATCAGAACCACCTCGCCCGAGGCTGTCCACTGCATCCGTTCGGCCCCGGCCAGCGGATCCATCGCGGCCATCAGGCCACCAGCCAGACCAGCATACATGCCAGAGATCACAAAGGCCGCCAGCGTATAGGGTTTCGAGTTCAGCCCGGTGTAGTTCATCCGCTGCTGGTTCGATTTCACCGCCCGCAGCATCATCCCGAAAGGCGACCGGAAGATGCGGATCGCCAGATAAAACACGACCATCATAACCACCGCACACAGGTAGTAGCCTGCGTTGAAGTCAAAGCTCCACGCGCCAATGTCCAGCGTGTAGGTCGCGCGCATGGGTAATCCGAACAGATGCGGCAGATCGGGCGCATTGGCCCCCTGCAGAATCTGCGGGTCATCTGCATAGACCTGAAGGCCAGTTTCCCCGTTGGTGAGGTTGAATTTGGGGTTCGACAGCACCGAATAGGCCAGCGCAAAGCTCATCTGTGCGAAGGCCAGCGTCAGGATCGAGAAATAAATCCCTGACCGCCGCAGGCTGACATAACCGATCAGCAAAGAGAACAACCCAGCGATCACCACGCTCAGCGCGATGGCGGGAATGACGTTATAGCTGAGCAGCTTGAACATCCAAACGGCCGAATACGATCCCACGCCCAGAAAGGCCGCATGGCCGAAGGACAGGTATCCGGTCAGGCCAAACAGGATGTTGAACCCGATGGCGAAGATGCCAAAGATCACAAACCGCTGCATCAGGTCGGGGTAGCCCGCGTTGAACTGCGCCATGGCGCTGTCCGCCGGGAACGGGTTCAGGATGAAGGGGGCCAGCAGCGTCAGAATCCCAACGATGACCAGCAGCCCGGTGTCTTTTTTGTTCAGTCCAAACATGGATTAGTCCTCCATCACGCCTTTGCGCCCCATCAGCCCGCGTGGCCGCAGCAGCAGCACGATGATGGCGACAAGGTAGATGATGATCTGGTTGATGCCCGGAATCGTGGTTGTGGCCCATGTGGTTGAGGCAAAGCTCTCGAGGACCCCCAGCAAGAACCCCGCCAACACGGCCCCAGGCAGCGATCCCATGCCACCTACAACAACCACGACAAAGCTAAGGACCAAGAAGTCCATTCCCATGTGGTAGTTCGGCGGATTGAGCGGCCCGTACATAACCCCGGCCAGTCCTGCCACCGCAGCAGCGATCCCGAACATAATGGTAAATCGGCGGTCGATGTTGATGCCCAACAGACCCACGGTTTCTCGGTCGGCCATACCGGCGCGAACAACCATGCCGAAGGTGGTGAATTGCAGGAATGAGAAGACTGCACCGATAATGGCAACCGCAAAGCCGAAATAGACCAGACGCCAGATCGGATAAATGATGGCGTTCGGATCGAACCCGATCATGGTGCCCAAATCGACAGAGCCATTCAGCGCGTCCGGCGGCGGGGTCTGAATCGGGTTGGCTCCGAAGAAATACTTGACGACCTCTTGCAGCACGATAGCCAGACCAAATGTCACAAGGATTTGATCCGCATGGGGGCGTTTGTAGAAATGCTTGATCAGCCCGCGCTCCATCACATAGCCGACCAACAGCATGATCGGGATCGCGAACAAGATCGCCAGAGGCACCGACCAGTCGATGATTGACGCACCGACCTCGGGACCGAACCATGCCTCGACATAAGGTGTCTCGACCTTCAGCGGATTACCCAGAAAGTCCGTCTGGGTTTCGTCGATGGTCTGAAAGCTGAGGCTAAACAGCTTTTGCAGGGTAACAGCACAAAAAGCGCCGATCATGAACAGCGCCCCGTGGGCAAAGTTCACAACACCCAGCGTGCCAAAGATCAACGTCAGCCCTAACGCGATAAGCGCATATGCCGATCCCTTATCGAGCCCGTTTAGGATTTGAAGAAGTATGGCGTCCATTGTCCCCCCCTTTTATTGCCTTCAAGGCAGGCTCCCCTGCGTCAGCAGGAGAGCCCAGTTTCAGGTACAAGAATTTTCGTCGAAAATTCTGAGGCGCGGATTATGCGCCCGAGTTACACGAACCCAGGGCACCGCCAGAGAACATCGGGTGATCCGGTGCATAGGTCACCTGCTCGACCGGGGTCACTTCAACGATTTCCAGCGTGTCATAGGCGTTGGTCGGGTTTTCGTTGCCACGCACGACCAGCACATCTTTGAAGCACTGGTGATCTTCGGCGCGGTACAACGTCTTGCCGTTGCCCAGACCGTCGAACTCGAACCCTTCCAGCGCTTCGACAACGCCACAGGGGTTGAACGTACCCGCACGCTCGACCGCATCGGCATATAGCAGAACCTGCGCATAGCAGGTCTGGGCCGAGTTGGATGGCGGTTTGCCGTACTTTTCACCGAAGGATTTCACGAAGGCCTTGGTGCCCTCATCCTGCAGCTGCCAGTTCCAGTTCATCGAACCCAGCACGCCCTTGATGTTCTCGCCCGCACCAGCGGCCATCAGTTCGGAATACAGCGGCACGACAATCTTGAAGTCCTTGCCGTTGGCCACCTTGTCCAGCAAGCCGAACTGAATCGCGTTGGTCAGCGAGTTCACCATGTTGCCGCCATAGTGGTTCAGAACCAGAACATCCGCGCCCGAGTTCAGAACCGGAGCGATGTAGGACGAAAAGTCCGTTGACGCGAGTGGTGTTTTGACCGTGTTGACCGTTTCCCATCCCAAGGCTTCGGTCGAAGCAACAATCGACTCTTCCTGGGTCCAGCCCCAGTTGTAGTCAGCTGTCAGGTGATAAGCGCGGCGTTCCTTGCCCATCTCAGCCGCCAGCACCGGCGCCAGCGCGGCACCCGACATATAGGCGTTGAAGAAGTGGCGGAAACCGTTGGCTTTCTTGTCTTTACCGGTGGTGTCATTGGCATGGGTCAGACCCGCCATAAAGATCACGCCTGCCTCTTGGCACAGACCCTGAACCGCAACAGCCACGCCCGAGGACGATCCGCCGTTGATCATCACGGCCCCGTCTTTTTCGATCATCGACTTGGCCGAAGCGCGGGCTGCATCCGATTTGGTTTGTGTATCACCGGTTACGAACTCGACCTTTTTGCCAAGGATACCGTTCCCCTTGAGCGCCTTGGACGTAAAGGTGTTCAGGCAACCGCCATCGCCTTCACCATTCAGATGCTCGACCGCCAGCTGTTGCGCCAGAAGTTCATCATTTCCTTCTTCGGCATATGGCCCGGTCTGCGGGACGTTGAAACCAAGGGTAACCGAAGACCCTGTGGGCTCGTTAGTGTAGGCTGCTGCTGACGAAGCGGTGAAGATCGTAGGCAGGGCCAGACCGGTTCCCGCAACGGCACCGGACTTCAGCACGCCGCGGCGTGTGACAGATTTGTTAGTCATTCATTCCTCCCATTTCCCAATTTTCACTCTCTGGCTCCTCTTCCAGCGAGTGAAGGCGCATTTCTGCGTTCTATGAGTATGGAGGCCCATCCGAAAATTTCTCAACAACCTATTAAACTTGCAACGATGTTAAGTAAACAAATATACAAGAAAATAGAAAATCAGTTAATGTTTCGCCATTCTGGTTTTTTTTACTATTTAATTACAGATGTTTAATTGTGAACTCAATATTCCTGTCAAAAACCTAAAACCGCCACCAAACTCGCTGATTCAAGATGCACCCTTAGGGTCAAATGCGAAGAGTTCTCACAATGACACTTGTCCGCGCCGCATTGATACACCTGAGAGCACATTCTGAAGAGCTTAAACTTACCAATATTTGACGAGTTTATTTTCCGACATAATTCCCATTATGAACGCTCATAATGACTCAAGCCAGAGCGCCTGACACGCCATGAAAGAAACAGTCTAAAAGAGCTCGCTCGTTTGTCCCCAGAAAGGAGGCCATAAAGTCACAACTTTCGTTCGTTGCTCTAAATTTATGTTCCATTAATTTTCAGTTAATTTTTTAGATGGTACGTTAGTCTTTCAAAAGAATCGTTAAAGAATCGAGTGGGCATTTGTCCGCTTTTGGCGTAAGCCGCATTTTTGTTGTAATTAGTATGGAATGGTGACGTATGAATGGGGGGAAGGCTCAAACTGGAGCGTGGCTGCCAAATGCGCTTCATGCACGAGCAATCATAAATTTCATTCATTGGAGTCAGGGCGGCCTTGTTCTGGACGCAGCTCTCAATGGTATAGTGGAAGCCTTCGGTGCAGACTGCGCCGTCATAAGCCGTTTGTGGCTGAACAAAGGTGCCCACAGGGTGGCCGCGCGTTCGGACGCGCGCGATCCATCAATCAGCCGCCCTCTGTTCTTGTCCTATGCCAATGACGCGCTTGGACCTTTTCGCAACATGCCGAAAAGGGCATCGGTTTTCAGTTTGCGTGAAGATGGCGAGGACCCTGCGAAACTGTCACCGGTTCTGACAGATTGGATTGCGCATCGCAAAATCTCGGACATCCTGTTCCTGTGTCTGGACCATCAGGCTGGCGAAATAGACTTTCTTGAGCTGCACTTTGGTCAGAATCCCGAACCCGGCTATAAAGAGGCAATCGAACAGATTGCTCCGCAGTTATCTGAGACGTTTCAGAGCCGGCGCGCTGGCCTTGTGACCGAGGCATTGTCCCGGCAGACCGTCGCAACCATCCGCAAGACAAGTATTGAAGTGCCCATCTTGAGCACCGAAAACCCTGCGGGGCTTACCCGTGCCGAATGGCGTGTGTGCGTATTGGTGTCTCGCGGCATATCATCCCAAGGTATCGGAGCTGAGTTGGGAATTGGACCTGCAACTGTCAGGACACACCTCAAACATATCTATTCGAAAACCGGTCTGGATAATTTCCATATGCTGGCACGCAGACTAGTGTCGGTCGAAGAGCGCGAGGCGCTGTACGGGAAACTGCATCAAGCAAGGGCTTAATGCCTGAATTAGACTGGCAAAACTGGATTGCCCTATGGCTGTTCGCGCCGCTGTTTGCGGCTACAGCGTGGACTGATTTCACTCAGCTGCGAATTCCTAACACCTATTGCATCATCGGCCTGGTCATCTTCGTGGCCACGACCCCGTTTCTGGACTGGCACGAGTTGTTCATGCGCCTCATGATTGGCGGAGCGTGCTTTCTGCTTTGCTTTGGCCTGTTCGCAGTCAGATGGCTGGGCGGCGGGGACGCCAAGATGCTTCCTGTCGTGTTTCTCATTGTTCCAAGCCCAGCAATTCCCGACTATTTACTGCTCTTGGCCGCAGGTATGGGTCTGGGGCTTGTTGGGATGGCCTTGGTACGGCGTTATGCCAAAACCCTATCTCCGCGCTTCAAATCAACTGCCCAATCGCGAGAGTTTCCAATGGGGATCGCGATCGGGTCTTCGGGACTGGTTTTGACCGTGCATTCTGTCCTTCAGTATGCGTAGTCAGACTTAGCTTCCAAAAGTCTCCATGTATCGAATCACGATCGGAGCCAGGATCAAACCAGCAATAGCTGGCAACATCAGGCTGGCCATGACTGCCGACATTTGGACGGGCAATTTGTTGGCCTTTTCCTGAGCGCGCACTTCACGCAGTTCCCGCATCTCTTCCGCATACGTGTTCAAGGCAGAAGCAAGCGGAACACCAAACCGGGTCGACTGAAGAACGACACTTACAAAAGCACTCATTTCCTCGATCCCGGTTCGACGCGCCATACGCATAAGAGCTGTGTCACGATCCCGACCTGCCTGAATCTCGCTTAGCGCGATCAGTATTTCTTCGGACAGTTCTGGAGCAACCAATTGCATTTCGACAGCAACTTTTAGCAGAGCCTGATCGAATCCCATACCAGCTTCGATCCCGATCTGCAGAAGATCCAGCATGTTCGGGAAGGCGCTCTCCATCTGCCATTTGCGCTCTTTGATGCGGGCTTTCATCCACAGATGAGGAACGTAGAACCCGATCGCACCCAAAATGACCACGTTTCTTAGAGTCGCCAGCAAGTCCAGGCCGCCCATATATTCTGCAATCCGCGCGCCAAAGTTGTTCGGCGGCTGCCAGTTGAGCAAAAAGATAAAGGTCATCGGCAAAAAGGTCGCCAGGCCCAACCGGATAAAGTAGTAACCCGCAATCGCGTTCTTCCCGCGAAAGCCAGACTTGGCCAGCACCTGCCCGACTTCGAGGCGCTCGCTTGCATCGGCAGGGATAAGCGCTGCGCTCAGGCCAGTCGGCGTTTCGCCTTCCAGTTTATCCGGCGTTCCCCGAGCCAGATTTTGGCGCGGCCGACTTGGCGCCATGCGATCAGCAGCGGTTGAGCGTTCTTTGAACGTGGACGAAATTCCAAAAAAGGCAAGCACTGCACCAAGAATCACAATTGCAAGCAAAAGGATTTGAGACCCAATTTCGTCAGCAAGAATAGAATTGATATATTCCATCGGGGAAACTCCTTATATCCGGAAATTCACCAGCTTAAACAAGATGATGGCATTCAGAACCACCGCTACCCCGATCACACCCATTACCGGCCAGAATGACGGAGCATCCGCAACATCGCCGTAATAGGTCGGTGTCATGATCGTCATAAAGACAGCAATGAGAACGGGAATACTGGATAGGATAAATGCGGTCATTCGACCTTCCGCCGAGATCGCCTTAACTTTACGGCGCAGCGACATTCGCGCGCGAATAACCCGGGCCAGAGTTCTGAGGATTCCGGCAAGATCACCCCCGGTACCATGCTGCATCATCAACGCAACGGCCAAGTACTGAATGTCTTCTTCGTCAATACGATCGGCAAGGGTTTTCAAGGCATCCGGCAGTTCTTCTCCGTAGGCAACCTGGTCGACAATCAGCCCGAACTCGGTGCCGATAGGATCAGGCATCTCTTCGGCAACGCTCTGCAACGTCGTGTTCAGCGGATGCCCAACTTTCAAACCCCGGGCCATAAGGTCCAACGCATCAGGCAGTTGCTTGATCAGCGTGGCCTTACGCTTTCTCAACGTGCTTCCGAGGATAACAAGCGGGCCCAGCAAGAAAACCACGGCCGAGATTGGCACAACCTGCACCGGGTTAGACACGAGCGAACCGCCAATTGCGCAGACAAGAAAGGCCGCAGCACAAGCCATCAGGAACACCTCGGGGGCCATGTTTAACCCGGACGCTTTCAACGCTGCCGGAAGATCCCCCACGAACGGGAAATTCCGGATCAATGGCTTGGCTTCCTGCGGTTTAAGCAGGTTCAGAACATCTTCGCCGCTCTTACCTTCGTTTAGCAACTGAACGCGACGATTGATCGCTTCTTCGCGGTTTTCACCCCGCTTCAGGAATTGCCGCAGCCCTTCCCATGCGATCAGAGCCCCCAGAAAAACAGCCAACGCGAGAACAAAGCGCGCATCAAAACCGAAGATTTCCATCTCGGGCCCAACAATGCCGTTGATATCGAGATTGGAAAAGAATGATCGAATTTGCTCGAACATGACCCGCCTCCTTAGGTGAACTGGACGGTGGACAGGTCTACCCCAGCAGCGGCCAATGCTTCGCTCGACTTCGGCCGGATACCGGTTGCCTTGAACCGTCCCAAAACTTTGCCGTTCTCATCTTTACCTTCGCGCTTGAAGACAAAGATGTCTTGCATGGTCACAATGTCCCCTTCCATGCCGGTCACTTCAGCAATGGAAGTCACGCGGCGGGTACCGTCTGACATTCGGTTCAACTGCAGAACAAAGTGCACTGCCGAGGCAATGGTGGCGCGAATGGCCGAATGTGGCAGTTCCATTCCACCCATCTGAACCATCTGTTCGACACGCGACAGGGCATCTCTTGGGCTGTTCGCGTGGACCGTAGTCATCGATCCGTCGTGGCCTGTGTTCATGGCCTGCAGCATGTCAAAGGCTTCCGAGCCGCGTACCTCGCCTACGACGATACGGTCCGGGCGCATCCGCAGCGCATTTCGAACAAGGTCACGCTGCGCCACAGCTCCTGTTCCGTCCAGACCAGCCGGACGTGTCTCCATGCGCAGCACATGTTCCTGCTGCAACTGAAGTTCCGCGGCATCTTCAATGGTCACGATCCGTTCATTCGAGCCAATGTAAGAAGAAAGCGCGTTCAGCATCGTCGTCTTACCAGAGCCTGTACCGCCCGAGATCAAAACATTCATCTTGGCGTCAACCAGCCCTCTCAGCAGGTTTGCGGCACTGTCGTTCAAGGCGCCGTTGTTCACCAAACGCTGCATCGTCAAAGGAACGCGTGCAAATTTACGGATCGACAGGGCAGGACCATCCAAAGCGCAAGGCCGAATAATAGCGTTCACACGGCTACCATCCTCGAGACGTGCGTCCACCCAAGGCTGACGTTCATCAATACGGCGACCAACCCGGCTAACGATTTTGTCGATGATACGCAGCAGGTGGCGTTCATCACGGAACCGGGCTTCAGTTTTTTCAAGGATACCAGCGCGTTCGACAAAGATCTGCTCATGGCCGTTGACCAGGATATCGTTGATCGTAGGGTCGGCCAGCAATGGCTCGAGCGGGCCAAGGCCCAGGACTTCATGCATTAGCTCTTCGACAAGCTCTTTGATCTCTTCGCTGCGCATCGCACGGCCTTCATGGCGCAACAGATCTGTAGCGTGTTTGCCAATCTCGCCGCGCAGAGTGTCCTCTTCAACCTTGTCGATGACCGCGAGGTTCAGCTTGTCCAGCAGCGAGTTGTGCATCCGCGCCTTCAGGTCAATGCGATCCAACTGTCTTTCGCGATCAACGACCTTTTTCTCGGCTTCAAAGGCTGCGATGTCTGATACGTTAGAGTCCAGCTTCTTGGTATCCAAGGGAACGACCTTGGGTGCGCTGGGTGCTGTACGGCTCGTTCTGTCAAATTCACGAAACATTCTTTCAACCTTTTACTTTATCTTGCATCACGGCTTGGGGAACGGACGTCAGCTGTTCACGCGCGGCGGCAGAGACGCCCGCGTGTCATCCGCCAGCTTCTTGATCGCCCGGGTCGCTGGCGCCCGGTTGGACACGTCCTGCAAGGGAACGCCTCGATCAACGGACTCGCGCACTGTACGCTCGTCCTTTGGCACCCAATACGAGAAGTCTTTTTCAAGTAGCTTGGTCGCCGCGCGGTGATGGGCCGCGGGGAACAAGGGTTTTTTCTCAAGGCTTGCAACCAGTTGAATGTCCAAAGCCGGGTTTTCGCTGTGATAAAAATCAATCAGCTTGCGGGCAGAGCGCACCGACGGCACGGCAACATCCGTAACCAGATACAGCCTGTCCGCCTGAGCGAGCACCGGAGTGATCCATTCGACCAAAGCACGCGGCAGATCAACCACAACGTAGTCGTGAGACCGGCGCAAACTGTCCAGAATAGCGTCAATCTGTTCGTCTTTGATGGCAGACAGCGGGCCATAACGTGATGGAGCTGCCAGAACATCTACACCGCATGGTGCTTTGGTCATCGCCTGATCCAGAAACGCAGTGTCAGGAATGCTTTCTTCCATTGCCATGCGCCACATGGCATCGCTTTCTTCCACGTCCATCAGGGCCGCGATGGAACCAAACTGGAAGTCCAGATCAACCACTGCAACCTCGTTGGCCGCTTTCTTCTTGAAGAAACCTTCTTTCTGCTGCAACTCGTTGGCCATATTTGCGGCCACAAGCGAAGAACCAACACCACCACGAGATTTTGCCACGGCAATTACTTTGCCCAGCGTTGCATGACCGCCCCAAACTGCAGGCAACTGAGCTTGGCGGCGAGTCCGGATCGCATCAACCTGCGGCACGATCTCCTCGTTGATCGCGGTCCGGGGTAAAACGTCATCGACGCCCAATTTCTTAAGCTGTCTAGCTTTTTCAAGCGGCAGATCTTCCGGGGCCAGCGCAATGATAATTGCGTTGGGCATCCGCGCATCGCAGATGCTCTGTGCTGTTTCCAGCATTTTGTCGCTGTCTTCCTCGACGTCGAACAGAACCACATCATTCAGCGCCGTAAGCGAGATGGCCGAACCGTTCACACCCGAGACCGTATCTTTTCGGCCAGTGAACTGGCAGTTCTCCTGTTCAGCAAGAGACCCTTCAATCGCCGAGTAGATCTCTTCGTCGGGCGAAATCAACAATACTGAAATCTGTTTTCCACTCATTATCTTTCTCCTTACTCTGCTGCCCCGATGCCCAGGTCTTCGGCAGGAACCGAAGTGCTCATCGCGGGAAGGGAAATACTATTTGGGGTGTTTGAAGTTACCGCCGGGCTATTGGAAGCCAGTGCTGCCAGTCCGGCCAGCGGCATTACGAAATCGAAGTCCACATCAATCAATTCGGCCGTAACAACTGGCGTATAAGGGCCGCCCAGAAAACCCAGGCGTGGATCGTGAGTATAGGCGAACTGCACATTCGTCGGGGTTGTGCCAGGTGGCAGAAGCGATTGGATTTCATCCCAGATACGCTCACCGTAGGCAGTGCTTGTGTCCAGACGGCACGGGGCAGGCAAGTTCGGGACTGCACAGATGCCACCTACGCGGCACAAGGTTCCGAACCGAGGAGTACCTGTTGGATTGTTGACCAACTCATGTGACGCAGGCAACGCTCCGCACTGCGCAGGACCGACAGTTGCCAGCCGTGCTGCTTTTTGCATCGCCTTCTGAGCCGTTGTTGTCGACCAGTACAGGCGACCATAATCCACGATGCCAAACATCAGCAAAAGGAACATCGGAACGACCAGCGCCATTTCAACAAGGGCTGCACCGCGTTCTTGCGTACGGAATTTGCGAAAGATGCTAACCAGACGTGTCATATGCCAAACACCCTGCTTTGATCCGAGATTTCCATGTTCAACGGGCCCAGAGCGCCACCGAACAAGCTGAAAACGTTGCCGAACAAGAATTCGACGCGAACCTGAGCGGTCACTTCCACCACCGAGGCCGGGTTGACCCTATAGGCGCCATTACGACGCAGGCAGGTGGGGATCACGTCCACGACAGACGTCCCAACCGGCATGATAGACGTGCCGCCAAGCTGGTTTGTAACGATTTCTGTCGCTGTTATTTCGTAGTCACCGCCCAATGTGACCGGTCCAGTGGCCGTTGCGCACAAGTCAATCGGAGCCGTCCTTGCGATCATCCGGGATGCATCGCGGACACCGGCAGCAGCAGCCTGATGCGCCCAGGTGATCCGGCTGCCTTCGATAATCACTGCAATGAACAGCAGCAGCAGCGGAAGAACCATCGCGAATTCGACCATCGGTGCGCCAGATTCACAGCGCTTGAGGCGTTGGATATGCGAGATCAAGCGTTTCACCGGTACAACCTCACGACATCGCGGAAAATACCGTCATCTTCACTGCCGCCCAAACCGGCGCCGCCGACTTGTTCGACCACTTCAAGGTAAATGTCGAAATCGGTACCCGATGAATTCGCCAGAGGCTGGATCATGAAGCCTTTGACATATTCCTCAACCGGAACATCTACGGCACGGCCTTGAACGTTGTTCGCGGCGCAGTCGATCGCAGCCAGAATAAAGGTGCGGCGGTCGGGATCAGTCGACGCAGGCGTGGAGCACTGCGCGCGCCCAGTTTCCGAGCGATTAGACAGGATCGGGCCGCCTGAGAATTGATTGATCTCTTCAAGATACATTTGGTAGCGCGTTGTTCCGCCTGCAGATGGCAGTCCAGTCGGCATGTTACGGATCACATTGGCTCCGTCGGAATTGTTTACCGGCAGCGGATTGTTCAAAGGATCAAGGCCCGCGCCATAGTTCACATCCAGATAATCCTGACGACCATTGGACCAATCGCCATTTCCAAACCGACCACCGCTGTTGGGGACTAGCGAACCGCAAGTATCAGTTGCAAAACAGTCATCCGGCGGGAAAGGCATGGTATCTGTGGACAGCGTGGGCTGACCGCTGATACAGCTGTTGCCATTTCCATTGCCATTTCCATTGCCATTTCCATTGCTAGTGGGTTGAACCCATCCTGAAATAACCTGCGGCCCCGGCGCGTAATCGGGATCATTTCTTTCGTTGGTCAAGGTCGACGTAAAATAGTCAAAGCGCGAGTTATAGATTGCTCCGCCGATGCCCTGGCGCTGACCGGGTTCGGTATCAACACCCCGCTGCACGACGCAACGACCTTTGTTACCCTCAGCAGCGATCAGGCAAATGTACAGGTTCGAGCCGTTCAGCCCCGCACATGGCCCCGTCGGATTGATGCCAAAATCAGTTGGATCAAGGAACCCAAAGTTGCCCGGACCCCACGCGGCATTGGCCTGACCAGTGCGCAGTTTGATCGTGGATCCGATATTCGCGTTAGCAGTCCAACCCGGAGGGATGCAGAACATAAGCGGAGTGACATCACAGGCGTAGGCCGTGAAACCTGCAATCGCCTGTGCGCTGACCTCGGCATCTTGCGGGGTCGCACCAAGCAAAGTTGCCAAAGCGCGCGAGAATGGAAGGAAAACTGTCCGTGGCGTTGCGGTAACCTCAGCCATGACGGCCAAAGTCGGGTCGGTCGTCACAAAACTGGCGACAGAGGCTTCGTCGCGCGCGTCATTGGGCAAACCAGTCAAAAACTGGATATCGAAATCTGCGGCCGAGTCCAGTGCGCGATCGCCTTCGGCAAAGAACTGTTCGTCCGCAATCATCGCAGCGGCAGCGGCCTCAGCCCGGGTAATCGCATCTCCTTCGCCGTCCAGTTCACCAGCGGCAGCCAGCGCAACGTGATCAGCGTAGGACTGAAGGTCGGTTTGGGTGGAAACGACACGGCCAAGGTCAAAAGTCAGCGCGACAAAGCCAAAGATGAAAACCAGGCTCATTCCAACAAAAACCAGAATTGCGCCGTCTTCTTTTTTCTTGAACTCTTTAACCGTAAACATCGTCAAACCCTCCCAAACTCTCCGTGCTTTAATTCACTGTCCCGGACGTGTCTGTGACGGGGACGTCCTGTTCGGCAGCGGCCGCAGTGGGATTTTCCACCCTGAACTCCTCGACCTCGGAAATACCGCGACGCACTTTGACAATCGGTTGCGGTTCACCATCTTCTGCTGGTGACTTTTCCAGAAGAATATCGCTCAGGCGTACTGCTTCGAGCGGCTCATCGTCTTCTGTGTTCAGTGAACGCAGTGAGAGGCTCAACTGACCTGCCTTTTGCGCCAAGGCCAAACGCTGACCTTGCTGCGGGGTGACTTCAACCGTCACGGTCCGTGCGATACCGGGTTGATCCAGCTCCTCATCCGCAGTTTGGTCGACGCCGATAATGCGAATATTTTGAAGAATTGTAATGGCGCGCAGCTCATCATTGGACCCGCGGGTCAACACGATGTCTACGAAATCGCCAGGTGTGACGAAACCGCCAACGCCGGTTTGCGCATCGACACTGATGGCAACCGCCCGGTTGTTTTCCCCGATCGTCTGCACAATCGTGACTTTCTCACCAAAGTCCGAGACCTTTGAGGCCAACAAAATCTCACCCTGCGCCAAAGCACGCTTCGCGCGACGCGGATCTGCTCCGGTTTCAGGTAGAACATCATCAAAGTTGGTAAACACACCAGCCGGAACCGACTCTGCCGGCCAGTCGATCGTGGTCAGCTTGTACCTTTCGATCGGTGTTCCAAATGGAATGTCTTCAGCAACTGCAACAACGCGGACGATTGATGCGTCTGCAGCAGCTTCCTGATTTCGTTGAATTTGGTCCTGGGCAATAAGAACGGCACCGCCTGCCAAACCGACACCCAAGAATGTCATCAAAAAAGACTTAACGCGCATAGTGCCCTCCAATTTCCGAAGTCGGTTCAGGCCGTCAGATTGGAGCGAATTGCTGTCTTCATTAACAAACCGACTGATGAACTGACGAAAAAACCGTTAATTCTGGGGTGACACCCCGACTTTTAGCCGGGGAATCAAAGTTTTAACCTATCATTGAAGATTGGTTAGCGGGTCGCCGCACCAACCGCGTCTGAGAAGTTCGAGCTAGTCGCGTTAGCCAAACCGGTCAGAACCACACCGCCAACAACAATAGCAACAAACAGGGCAATGCCATATTCAACCAAAGTTGCTCCGCGCTCATCTTCACGCAGTCTCAAGAAAACCTTGCGGATAGAATTTTTCATAAGGTCATACTCCATAATGTTTAACCGAGTACGAGATTTAAGCGCAAACCCGTGGTAGGTGCTTCTACTTAAACTGATACCTCAATGAGGTTTTTCTTCACCAACGTATGAGGTATCAACTGTTCAATCTCGTGTCGTAGCACAGGATTGGTTAGCGGGTCGCCGCACCAACCGCGTCCGAGAAGTTCGAGCTGGTGGCGTTGGACAGCTGAGTGAGCACTGTACCGCCAACAACGATCGCAACAAACAGGGCAATACCATATTCAACCAGGGTCGCGCCGCGCTCGTCTTCACGCAGTTTCAGGAAAATCTTGCGAATTGAATTCTTCATAATTTGTACTCCAGACTGTTTTACCAAGTGCGAAATGACCGCACACACACGAGGTTCACATCCCCGTTAACAAAATTGATACCAAGCGAGTCGCGATGGAACCTCCCCCCAAACGAAAAGGTTTTCCCGCATAACGGGAATTTTCTTTCAACTTGGGCGGATTTGTGGCCAGAGTTGGGCTGAATATGACCGCCAAACACAAAAATTCACAGATTCGCCACGCACACGAATCGTGTTTTGACAGCTCGCGTAAGCCCAAAAGCCCGACAAAACACCGAAAACCAGTGCACTTTTCCGAAGTTGACCGGAAAACCTAAGCCACAAAATGCAAAACGGCCCCTCGCTCGCTCGGGGGCCGTACAGCGTTTTTCGTCTTAAGTTGCTAGACGTTAGACCGTCACGCCCTGTAAAACCTGCTCTCGCGACAAGTCCTGCCTTGCCCCTTCCATCAGGATGGAACCACGTCTGAGCACGACAAAACGGTCGGCAAGGTCGTAGGCAAAGTCGAAATACTGTTCGACAAGAACGATGGCCATCTCACCCTTGCTTCTGAGATGCCGTATGACATCGCCGATCTGTTGGATGATATTGGGCTGGATACCCTCGGTCGGCTCGTCCAGCAAAAGCAGTTTGGGTTTGGTGATCAAGGCACGCGCAATTGCCAGTTGTTGCTGTTGGCCGCCTGACAGGTCGCCTCCCCGGCGATTTTGCATTTGCTTCAGGACGGGAAACAGATCGAAAATCTCGTCCGGGACGAAATGCTCGTCCTTTGGCAAGCACGCAAACCCGGATTCAAGGTTTTCGCGAACAGTCATCAATGGGAAGATTTCGCGACCCTGCGGAACATACGCTACTCCTTTCCATGCCATCTTATGTGCGGGCAAGGGCGGCAACACTTCCCCATTCAGCTCCAACCCACCGCCCGAACGCGGGTGGGTACCGGAAATCGCCTTGATCAGGCTGGTCTTGCCGACGCCATTGGTGCCCATCACGCAGGTAACTTCGCCTTGCGCGGCCTGCATCGAGATACCGTTCAGGATTTGCGAATGCCCGTAATGCAGGGTCAGATCGTTCAGTTTCAGCATCGCCTAGCGCCCCAGATAGACGTCGATGACGTCCTGATTTGATGTGACATGGTCCAAAGACCCTTCGGCCAGAACCGAACCCTCGTGCAGCACGGTGACTTTGCAGTTCAGGCGGCGGACGAACTCCATATCGTGTTCCACGACCACCACAGCGCGGGTCTTTGCAGCCTGCACCAGCAGATCGGTGGTGTGTTCGCGTTCCTGCGGGGTCATCCCTGCGGCGGGCTCGTCAACCAGCAGCAAGCGCGGCTCCTGCGCCAGAAGCATCCCAATCTCGAGCCATTGTTTCTGCCCATGGCTCAGCTCGCCCGATTTGCGGGTTAACTCGTCCTTCAGGCCGATCTCGGCGGCCAGTTCCTCGACTTTCTCCAGATCACCCTTTGCAGGGCGATAGAACAGCACGCCCAGCCAGCCGCGTTTGTTCTTCAGCGCCATAAGCAGGTTTTCCTGCACGGTCTGATCTTCGAACACGGTGGGTTTCTGGAACTTCCGCCCGATGCCGGCCTGCGCGATCCTGGCCTCGCTCATGCGCAGCAGGGATATGGATTTCTCACCCCAGATCACGCGGCCTTCGTCGGGCCGGGTCTTGCCGGTGACGATATCCATGAAGGTCGTTTTACCTGCCCCGTTCGGCCCGATCACGGCGCGCAGTTCCGCGTTGCCGATCTGAAACGACAGGTTGTTGATGGCGCGGAACCCGTCGAAGGTGACGGACACGCCACTGACTTCTAGCAGAGTGCTCATTCCGTGGCCTCCTTTTCGCGCAACGCGCTTTCATCGGGTCCAAGGGCCGCGCCGTGGCGCTGTGGCGCGCGGCGGTTGGACCAGAGGTCGAACAGCCCCCCGATCCCCTGCGGGGCGAACAGTGTGACCAACACGAAGGATACGCCCAGCAGCACCTGCCACCAGTCAACCCATTTGATCGTGTAGAATCCCAGCGGAATGTCCGGGGCCTGCCCGCCCGTAAACCACGTGCTGAGTAGGCTGACGAACGCCGCACCAATGACGGCACCGTACAGGCGACCGCGCCCGCCGATGGCGACCCAGACAGCCAGATAGATCGAAGCGATGGGGGCCATCTCTTCGGGGTTGATGATGCCCGCCTGCGGATAATAGAGCGCGCCAGCGATGGCGGCGATGCAAGCGGTCAGGGTGAAGACGGCCAGCTTGTAGACCTCGACCGAGTAGCCGAGGAACCGCACCCGCGCCTCGTTATCGCGGATGCCGCGGATGACCGAGCCGAACTTGCCCGACACCACCCATGCCGCCAGCATGTATCCCAGCCCCAAGGCCAGTGCCGAGGCCCAAAGGAACCAGACCGACACCACGTCCTGTGATGCGGTGACTCCCGGCAGGTTCTGCAAGCCCGACAGGCCATTGTTGCCGCGCAAGCCGCTGTCGTTCTGAAAAAGGTACAGGGCCAGAGCCAAGGTCATCGCTTGCGTCAGGATCGACAGGTAAACGCCCGTGACCCGGCTGCGGAACGCGAGCCATCCGAAGATCAGCGCCAGCAGGCCGGGCACCAGCACGACCAGTACCAGTTGCAGGAACAGGCTGTCCGAGAAAGCCCAGATCAAAGGGAACTCCGACGATCCGACCACGCCGAAGATCTGCGTGCCGATGGCGTCAACGACCTCGGATGACATCGGAGGGATTTCGGCTTGCGACAGCGACTCGACCACGATCAAGCGGGTGCGTTCGTACATTAGCCACATGCCGATCATGTAGCCGCCCAGCCCGAAAAAGGCGAAATGGCCCAGTGAGAGGATGCCGGTAAAGCCCCAAACCAGATCCATTGCGACAGCGATCAGGCACAGGCACAGGGTCTTGCCCAGCGTCTTGACGAAACTGGTCGAGATCACGCCGATGCCGAACCCTTCGGACAGGACGGTAACGCCCAAAGTGAACAGCGATAGGATGGCCAGAAAGACCAGCACCGATGGGTTTTTGGCGACAAAGCTGCGTTCCATGGCTCAATCCCCCGCCGCGCGGCCTTTTAGGGCGATGATGCCCCTTGGCCGGAACTGGATGAAAATGATGATAAAGACGATCATGTAGGTCTGCGCTGCGAGGGTGTTCGATGGGTTCATCCACTCGATCCCCTTTTGCAGGAAGCCGATCATGCCTGCGCCTGCCAGCGCACCCCAGATGTTGCCGACGCCGCCCACAACAACTGTCATAAAGCTCTGCACGATATAGTCGTTGCCCAGATCGGATGTGACCTTGGCGAACAGACCAATCGCAACCCCGGCTATTCCAGCGATGCCGGAACCAAGCCCAAAGGTCAGCATATTCACCCGCCCCGGATTGATCCCCATCGACCCCGCCATGCGCGCGTTCTGCGTCACCGCGCGCATCTCAAGCCCCAAACGGGTACGCTTCATAATATACAGGAACAGCCCCAGAAAGATCATCGCCAGCACGAATATCGCGATACGGATGTAACTGATCGAGACCACATCGTTCAGCACCCATGCTCCGTCCAGCCAGCCCGGTGCAGTCAGTGGGCGGGCCTGCGTGCCAAAGATGTTCTTGGCCAGTTGTTGCAGCGCAATCGAGATACCAAACGTCGCCAGCAGAGTCTCCAGCGGGCGAGAATAAAGCCAACGGATCACCAGCCGCTCCATCGCGACGCCCATGGCGAAAGTGACGGCAAAGGCCATCGGGATGGCGACGATGATCGACAGCGTATGGTCGGGGATAAACTGCTGCACCACATAGCCGGTATAGGCGCCCATCATGATGAACTCGCCATGGGCCATGTTGATCACGCCCATCACGCCGAAGGTGATGGCAAGACCGATAGCGGCGAGGAAATAGATCGAGGCCAGAGAAATCGCGTCCAGCGTCAGGTCGAGGGTCTGGTTCAGGCCGACCTTCAGTTCGATTTGGTCCAGCGCCTTTTCGGCGGCGGCTGTGACTTCGCCCGACGGCTCTGCATAGGTTTCAAAGAACACATGCGCGCCCAGCGCTGCATCGATGTCAGTCTGCGTGATCAACGCGGGAACAGTTCCGGCTTCGGCCAGCGCCGCATAAGCCTGCGCGCGGGCGGCGTCGGAGTTCAGTTGCGCGACCGGAACACCGCCCACGCGGCCTCCGTCGATATTGGCAGCCAACGCCGCACGGATGTCATCCGCCGAAACACGCGGCGCGGCCAAATCGCTGGCAACCAACAGGTCATAGGCCGCATCACGCGGCAGGTCATCCGAGCCGGGCTGCAGAACACCGGCGATATTCACATCCGAAGGCAGGTCCGTCGCCGTCTGTAGCTTGGTCACGACCAGAGGGTTCAGCGCCGCGCGGACATCCACCCCCAGATCGTCGGACATCTCCTCGATCGCGGCCACGCGCGCGGCGGTATCTTCGTCATACCCAATGGTCAGCAACCGTTCCAACCGCTGTTTCTGCGTTTTCAGATCGGTATCGGGTTCGTCGTCAATCGACGCGCGCAGCGGCTCAAGCAAGGCGCCTTCGGGGTCACGTTGGATAGATGTCAAAGCAGCCAGTCGTTTTGCACGATCCGGGTCGGACAGCTGAAATTGCACCAAGGCCGTACCGATCATCGCACGGACGCCACTGTTGGGTTTCAGCTGTTTCAGCTCGGATTTCTCGAACGTGCCGACCACCTCTCCGGTGTCGAAATCGGTCAGCTCATAGGACCGTCCCTCACCCTTTTTCCCGGCAAAGAACAGGCCATCCGACTTGCGCATCCACACGTTTTTGGCGGCCCATGTCTCAAGCATTACCTGCGCCTGCGGCAGCCCACTGCTGGCGATCGCGTCAATCGCTGGTCCGATCGTCTTGCGCGAGCTTTTGGCGATGATCTCCTGATGCTCTTGCAGGATCGGTTGCAGACCGGCCTCTTGCGCGTTGGCAGTCAGGCAGGCGCACAGGATTGCGAGGCCCGCAAGGAATAGTCGTAACATGTGGAGAAACCCGAGTGTCTTTGGGGGCAAGGCGGGCGGTCACACCCGCCTTGCGTATCGTTTAGTAGTTCGACAGCGTCTGAACGCAGGTCTTGGTCTCGGTGTTGTACATACCGCAGCCCAGCTCTTTCCAATCCGAGATCAGAACCGCCGATTCCGGCAGGAAATCGGTCCAGGCATCGCCCGGCACAACGTCGGTCTCGCTGATGATGTCGAACTGACCGTCTTCCTGAATCTCACCGATCAGAACCGGCTTGGCCAGGTGGTGGTTCGGCAGCATCACAGCCGTACCGCCGGTCAGGTTCGGGAATTCCTGCCCGTACATCGCGGCGCGCACATCGTCGACTTCGGTCGAGCCCGCTTCGGTCGCGGCGTTCACCCACATGTTGAAGCCGATATAATGCGCCTCCATCGGGTCGTTGGTCACGCGTTCGTCGCCCATGGTGGCTTTCCATGTTTCGACGAATTCAGCGTTCGCATCGGTGTCGGCCGACTGGAAATAGTTCCACGCGGCCAGATGGCCCACAAGGTTCGCGGTATCCAGACCGGACAGTTCTTCTTCACCAACCGAGAAGGCCACGACCGGAATGTCATCGGCTGAGACGCCCGCGGCCGCCAGTTCTTTGTAGAAGCCGATGTTTGCGTCACCGTTGATGGTCGAGATCACGCCAACCTTCTTGCCATCCGCGCCCAACGCGACAACGTCCGCCACAATCTTGGACCAGTCGGAATGACCGAACGGGGTGTAGTTGACGAAGATATCCTCGTCCGCGATGCCTTTGCCCTTCAGGTAGCTTTCCAGAATGTTGTTGGTGGTCCGCGGGTACACATAGTCAGTGCCCAGCAGCGCGAATTTCTCGACACCCAGCTCGTCCAGGAAGTAGTCAGTCGCAGGGATCGCCTGCTGGTTCGGCGCGGCGCCGGTGTAGAAGACGTTTTTCGACGATTCTTCGCCCTCGTACTGAACCGGATAGAACAGCAGGCCGTTCAGCTCTTCGATCACGGGCAGAACCGATTTCCGGCTGACCGAAGTCCAGTTGCCAAAGATCACATCCACCTCATGCACAGTCAGCAGCTCGCGCGCTTTTTCAGCGAACAGCGGCCAGTCCGATGCGGGGTCGACGACAACCGCCTCAAGCTGTTTGCCCAGCAGGCCACCCTTGGCGTTTTGCTGGTCGATCAGCATCAGCATGGTGTCTTTCAGCGTGGTTTCCGAGATCGCCATGGTGCCCGACAGCGAGTGCAGCACGCCCACCTTGATGGTGTCTTCTTCGGCCAGCGCGGCGGTCGCCATGGCAGCAAAGACAAGCGAACCGGCAAGTGTGGATTTGAGAGATGTCATAAAGATCCTCCTGGCAGGGCGCAGGTGAGGGCTTGCGCAGCAGCGCGCCTTTCTTCTACCTGATCCCCGCAACTGTTGTTGCGTTCCGTGTGGCGGTTGTGTCCGAGGTCCAATTCGCGCAGCCGTCACACACCCCCAGGGATCGTCCCCGTGGCGGGCACCCATACGGTTTCTGCATCGCAGAGAATTTAGCAAATGGTTGACAGATCATTTCCCTCGATCCGTCGTATTTGTTTAATTTTAAGGCAGTCGTTAACGTGATCGCCTAAAAATTAATCTGCCGCACCGAAACACCACCCAAATCCGACACGGAAGAATAGAGTTCCGACGCCCAAACGGTGAAACAGGCGGCAGAACAACGTGATCCGCAGGTGCCCCATTACACATCATGCCTCGATATTGCCCACGCAGGCCGCGCAACCGCCGCGCGCACAGGGTGCGATTCGGCTGAGTGCCAAACGATTGGGCAAAACTTCGGTTCTGGACGGCTTCCGGCAGTCAGGCTCTTTCAAATGCCTGTTCCCGCGCACCGAAGGTGACGCGCTGGACGCTGTACTGTTGAACACCGCAGGTGGGATCACCGGCGGCGACACGTTCCGCTTTACCGGCCACGCGGGCAAAGACACGACCCTGACGCTAACCACCCAAGCCTGCGAACGCGCGTACAAAGCCAAACCCGGCCCCTCGGGTCAGATCGTGAACCACCTGAGCGTCGCGCCGGGCGCGCGGCTGAATTGGCTGCCGCAGGAAACCATCCTGTTTGATGGCAGTGCGCTGGATCGCCGGTTGCAGATCGACCTTGCCCCGGATGCCACTGCACTGATGGTAGAACCGCTGGTCTTTGGCCGCATGGCCATGGGTGAGACCCTGACTGATATCCGCCTGCGCGACCGGATCGAGATCCTGCGCGATGGCACCCCCCTGTTTCTCGACGCGATGCAATTCACAGGTGATCTGCACGCCCATCTGGCCAAACCGCATATTGCAGGCGGTGCGGGCGCGATGGCGCTGGTGGCCTTTGTCTCACCCACAGCCGAGGGCCAGATCGACCCCATTCGCAATATGCTGCCTGACACTGCTGGAGCCTCGCTGATCCAGGACGATCTGCTGGTGATCCGGGTGCTGGCCGAAAACAGCTTTACCCTCCGCCGCACGCTGATGCCGATGCTACGGCGGCTGAACAATGACACGCTTCCCCGATGCTGGATGATCTGACATGAACCTGACCCCCCGTGAAAAAGACAAACTGCTGGTCGCCATGGCCGCCGAGGTCGCCCGCAAACGGCTGGCCCGCGGCGTCAAGCTGAACCACCCCGAGGCGATCGCCCTGATCACAGACGCGGTGGTCGAAGGTGCGCGCGACGGCCGATCGGTGGCTGACATGATGCAAGCCGGGGCCGAAGTGATCACCCGCGCGCAATGCATGGAAGGCGTGCCCGAGTTGATCCACGAAGTTCAGGTCGAGGCCACCTTCCCTGATGGCACCAAACTGGTGACCGTCCACAACCCTATTCGCTAACAAAGGAAAACTGATATGACCCGTATGCTCTTCCCCGCCCTGATCCTTGCTGGCCCCGCTGCGGCCCACAACGGCACACATGTCCACGCGCATGGCACAGACTATGCCACTTTGGGCGTCGGTCTGGCGGTTGTCGCGCTGGCCGCCGTCGCATTGATGGTAAAGCTAAACAAATGATCCCCGGAGAGCTGTTCCCAGCCGAGGGTGAGATCACCCTGAACGCGAACGCCGAGGCGATCACCCTCATGGTCGCCAATACCGGCGACCGTCCGGTTCAGGTCGGCTCGCACTATCATTTCGCCGAAACCAACCCGGCGCTGGATTTCGACCGCGCCGCCGCACATGGCCTGCGTCTGGACATTGCGCCCGGCACCGCCGTTCGGTTCGAACCCGGTCAGGCGCGCGAGGTCCTGCTGATCCCCATCGGGGGTGCGCGCAAGGTGTACGGGTTCAACCAAAAGGTCATGGGGTCACTCTGATGCCAGCAACACTCAAACGCTCTGACTATGCCGCCATGTTCGGCCCCACCACTGGTGATAAGCTGCGGCTGGCCGATACCGATCTGGTGATCGAGGTCGAACGCGACCTGACCACCTATGGCGAAGAGGTCAAATTCGGCGGCGGCAAGGTGATCCGCGACGGGATGGGGCAGTCTCAGGCCACGCGGGCCGAGGGGGCCGTGGACACGGTCATCACCAACGCGCTGATCGTGGATCACTCGGGCATCTACAAGGCGGATGTGGGTCTGAAAGACGGGCGCATCGCCAAGATCGGCAAGGCCGGAAACCCCGACACGCAGCCCGGTGTTGACATTATCATCGGGCCGGGGACTGAGGCCATCGCGGGCGAAGGGCGCATCCTGACCGCCGGCGGGTTCGACAGCCATATCCATTTCATATGCCCGCAACAGATCGAAGATGCGCTGCATTCCGGCCTGACCACCATGCTGGGCGGCGGCACTGGCCCGGCCCATGGGACGTTGGCCACCACCTGCACACCTGGCCCCTGGCATATCGGGCGGATGCTGCAGGCCGCCGACGCGTTTCCGATGAACCTGGCCTTTGCAGGAAAGGGCAACGCCTCGCTGCCCGCCGCGCTGGAAGAACAAGTCAACGCGGGAGCCTGTGCTCTGAAACTGCACGAGGATTGGGGCACAACCCCTGCCGCCATCGACTGCTGCCTGACGGTGGCCGATGCGATGGACGTGCAGGTGATGATCCATACCGACACGCTGAACGAATCCGGTTTCGTGGAAAACACCGTAGGTGCCATGAAGGGCCGGACCATCCATGCCTTCCACACCGAGGGTGCGGGTGGCGGCCATGCCCCGGACATCATCAAGATCTGTGGCGAGAACCACGTTCTGCCCTCCTCCACCAACCCGACGCGGCCCTTCACCGTGAACACGGTTGAGGAGCATCTGGATATGCTGATGGTGTGCCACCACCTCGATAAATCCATCCCCGAGGACGTGGCCTTTGCCGAAAGCCGCATCCGGCGCGAGACGATCGCGGCCGAGGATATCCTGCACGACATGGGTGCCTTCAGCATCATCGCGTCCGACAGTCAGGCCATGGGCCGGGTCGGAGAGGTTCTGATCCGCACATGGCAGACCGCCGACAAGATGAAGAAACAGCGCGGCCGCCTGCCCGAGGAAACCGGCGAAAACGACAATATGCGCGTGCGTCGCTATATCGCCAAATACACAATCAACCCGGCGATTGCGCACGGTCTGAGCCATCAGATCGGCAGTATCGAAGAAGGCAAACGCGCCGATCTGGTGCTGTGGAACCCCGCCTTTTTTGGGGTCAAGCCCGAGATGGTTCTGCTGGGCGGCACCATCGCCTGCGCGCAGATGGGTGACCCGAATGCCTCGATCCCGACGCCGCAGCCGGTCTATAGCCGACCGATGTTTGGGGCCTACGGGCGCTCGGTCGAGCATTCGGCGATCACGTTCGTCTCGGGCGCGGCGCAGGCTGCAGGGATTGGTGACACACTGGGGCTGGCCAAGCAAACCGTTGCGGTAGAGAACACCCGCAATATCGGCAAGCGCGACCTGCTGCTGAACAACGCGACGCCGCAGGTTGAGGTTGATCCCGAAACCTACGAAGTCCGCGCCGATGGCGAATTGCTGACCTGCCAACCGGCCGAGGTTCTGCCGATGGCCCAGCGGTACTTTATGTTTTGACCAAAAACTGTGCTGCGTTGCTGCATTTGCAACGCGGCCATGACCAAAAACCCACTACTCAATGAGGCTGACATGACACATTTTCAAGCTCATGGGAGGACCAACGGAAACGAGGGTCCAAATGGCACATTCAGCAACTCATACCCCGACGCGGTTCTCGCTATTCGGGCTGATCGCAAACTTCGCAACACGCGTCAATTCCATGCTGATCCGCATGGCCGAAGCCCAGACACGGGTTCGGCAAGTCGAGTTCCTGCAATCGCTCAGCGACGAGGAACTGCACAAACGCGGCCTGACCCGCGACCGGATCGTTCACAGGGTGTTTGCGGACTCGATCTGGCTCTGACCGCGCGCGCTGCAGAAGGGGCCAAACTATGACCGCCCTGCTCTGCACTGCTCGTCGATACAGTGACCATACGCACGGTGATCCCGCGGATCACCTGTCGCTTACCTACGAGGACCGTTTTCTGCGTCGCAAAGTTCTGACCTGCGACAGCGGCGAACAAATCCTTATTGATTTGTCCCAAACCACATCACTGGACCACGGAGGCGCATTGGTTCTGGAAGACGGGCGCGAGGTTCTCATTCAGGCCGCGCCTGAAGCGCTGCTTGAGGTCACATCCGACGATCTCACCCGCATCGCGTGGCATATCGGCAACCGCCACACACCGTGTCAGGTCGAGCCGGATCGCCTGCTGATACAGGTCGATCACGTCATCCGCGACATGCTGTTGAAACTTGGGGCAACTGTGCGCGAAATCCGCGAGCCTTTCACCCCCGAAGGTGGTGCCTATGGCCACGGCAGGACCCATGGCCACGCCCACTGACGCCGATATCCTGACGCTGACGCAATGGCTGTCGCCCGCATACCCTGTGGGCGGCTTCGCCTATTCCCACGGTCTGGAATGGGCCATTGAAAGCGGCAGCGTTTCCTCGGCCGCTGAAACGGGGGAGTGGATAGCCGATGTGATCCAGCACGGCTCAGGGCGCGCCGATTGCATTTTTCTGGCCGCTGCCAACACTGGATCGGCGGATAGGATTGCTGAAATCGACAGGCTGTCGCGCGCCTTTTGTCCCTCGTCCGAGCGTTTAATGGAAACGCGCCTTTTGGGAGAAGCGTTCAGCACTGTCACGGCAGAAGTATGGTCAGTTGACCTGCCATCCCTGACCTATCCCGTGGCTCTGGGCTATGCCGCAAAACTGAACGGCCTGCCTCTGCTGCTGACTGCACAGATGTATCTGCAAGCGTTCATGTCCAATCTGGTCGCATGCGCAATGCGTCTGGTGCCCTTGGGCCAAACCGAAGGCCAACGCCTGATCCGAGATCTGACCCCGTTATGTCAGCACGTGGCAACGGACGCTCTGGATGCGACACTGGACGATCTGACGTCCACTGCTTTCCTGTCGGACATTGCGTCGATGAAACATGAAACCCAATATTCAAGGATGTTCCGAACATGACCAGCATGAACGGCCCTCTGCGCGTGGGCATTGGCGGCCCTGTCGGCGCAGGCAAAACCACGCTGACCGCAGCACTGTCTGAGGCACTGCGCGACCGTCTTTCAATCGGTGTAATTACCAACGATATCTACACCCGTGAAGACGCCGAGGCCCTGATGCGGATGCAGATTCTGCCCCAAGACAGGATCATCGGTGTCGAAACCGGTGGCTGCCCGCATACGGCGATCCGCGAGGACGCCTCGATCAACCTTGCGGCCGTGGCTGAAATGCAGGCCCGGCACCCCGATGTCGACGTTGTTCTGATCGAAAGCGGCGGCGACAACCTATCCGCAACTTTCAGTCCGGAATTGGCGGATGTGACGCTCTATGTGATTGACGTGGCTGCTGGCGAAGAAATCCCCAGAAAGGGTGGCCCCGCGATCACCAAATCCGACATCCTGATCATCAACAAAACCGACCTTGCGCCCCATGTCGGTGCATCGTTGGATGTCATGGACCGCGACGCGACGAGGATGCGCAACGGGCGGCCGTTTGTCTTTGCATCTCTGAAACATAGACAGAGCGTCGACAGGATTGTGGACCTGCTGGCGCAGATAGGTGGATTGAACCTGTCATCAAGCTCAGATGCCCAACAACCCGTGGTTCAGAATGCGTAACCTCTGATACTGCAAAACGCACGACAGGTGCGCGGTTTCAGAACCTATTGTTCTACCAGTCTTGCGGCGTCTGCCCCAAAAACGTCGGGCCGAAACGAATTCAGCCCGACTTAGGAGCATCAGCTGCCTTGATTGCGAAAGCTCTCTTCGAACTCTTGCGTTTGATTTTCTGCGCTGCCGCCGCTTGGACCTTCGCAGGCGGCCACAAAGAGTATGCTGGCAGTGATGAGGACGGCTCGGATCATTTTGGTGGCCTTTGCATTGAGGACGTGGACATAAAAAGTGTGAGTGCTTTTGAGTAACACAGCGCGGTACGACAGCGGGTCAAACCTGTGTGACCGTTCTGTGAGCACACACAATCCCGCGGAGCCTGCGGCGCTTAAACTGTGAGTGCTAACCCCCACAGATGTGTGCGCACTGCTCATCAGCTAAGAAAAAACAAAAGTGTTCTGGGAAACAGAGACCAATTTAAAAGTGAACAGGCTTTCGTCATCACGGCTTTGTTGACGCTTATTAGCAAAATCGTGATTGCTGCTGGAACAAAGACTCGGAACCCCCAATCTAGGTTGCATCCTTATTCTTCGACTTAGAAGTCCGCTTGATCCTGGCGAATTTTGGTCGATCCCAACAGACGAGCCAAGCCATGTCGCAATTATCAACGTCCCTCCTCAGCGTTTTGGAAATCCTGTCCTTGGTTTTTGTCTTTGCTGTCGGACTTGTGGTTCTATGGGCTGTCGTCGCCTACTTTCGGGACAAGACACAAACGGAAAGTACACTGCGACGGAACTATCCGGTTGTGGCCCGGTTCAGGTATTTCTTTGAACATATGGGGGAATTCTTCCGTCAGTATTTCTTTGCCCAGGACCGCGAGGAAATGCCATTCAACCGGGCGGAACGATCTTGGGTTTACCGGGCTGCGAAGAACGTGGACTCCACCGTCGCATTTGGCTCGACACGGGATCTACGCCCCACGGGTACCGTATATTTCGCCAACTGCCCCTTCCCGACACTGGAACAGGATGCGCAAGGACCGTCGGCTGTTACAGTTGGCCCCTTTGCACGCCACCCCTATACGACGGATTCAATTTTCAACATTTCCGGCATGAGTTATGGCGCGATTTCGATCCCTGCCGTGCGGGCGCTGTCCCAAGGGGCGAAGAAAGCGGGCATGTGGATCAATACCGGCGAGGGCGGTCTATCGCCTTATCATCTGGAAAGCGGTGCGGATGTGGTGTTCCAGATCGGCACCGGCAAATTCGGGGTGCGCAAACCCGAGGGTGGGTTTGACGAGGACAAGTTGCGCACCGTCGCGGCCCATGATGCGGTGAAGATGTTTGAAATCAAGCTGAGCCAAGGCGCCAAACCCGGCAAAGGCGGCATCCTTCCCGGCGCCAAAGTGACCGAGGACATCGCCGAAATCCGCGGGTTGCAAGTAGGTCAGGACGCGATCAGCCCGAACCGCCACCCAGAAATCGACAGCGTGGGCGATCTGCTGGATATGATCGCTTATGTGCGCGACGTCACCGGCAAGCCGGTCGGCTTTAAAGCGGTTATAGGGTCGTATGGGTTCTTTGACGATCTGTGCGCCGAGATTCTGAAACGTGGGCCAGAAAGCGCGCCGGATTTTGTGACCATCGACAGCTCGGATGGCGGTACCGGTGCGGCCCCGATGAGCCTGATTGACAACATGGGAATGCCACTGCGCGAAAGCCTGCCTCTGACTGTAGATATGCTGAAGAAGTACGGGCTTCGCGACAGGGTCAAGGTTTGCGCAAGCGGCAAGATGATCAACCCGTCCGAGGTGGCATGGGCCTTTTGCGCGGGTGCGGATTTTGTGAATTCAGCGCGTGGGTTCATGTTTGCACTGGGCTGCATCCAAGCCTTGCAGTGCAACAAGAATACCTGCCCGACCGGAATCACCACGCATAATACCAAGCTGCAGTTCGGCCTTGATCCAACCAGTAAATCGGAACGTGTGGCAAGCTATGCCCGGAACATGAAGAAAGAGGTTGGCATAATCGCCCACAGCTGCGGTGTGGCCGAACCGCGCCAGCTGAAGCGTCACCATGCGCGTATCGTGTTGGATAATGGCCGATCCGTTTCGATGCACGAGCTGTATCCCGAACCTGCGCAATTGCAAGCAGCGGAATAACATCGCACCATTCATCTCAGTTCAATTGTGACCTTTGCCACCGCCGGATTCGTGCGCGCATCCGGCGCGCTATCAGGAGACACCATGTCCGATCATTCGCAAAACACACCGTCTGTCACGAAAGCCTCGGATCTGCTCGTCGCAGCGCTTGAGGCCGAAGGGGTCGACTATATCTTTGCCGTACCGGGTGAGGAAAACCTGGATGTGCTGGAATCCTTGCGGACTTCAAGGATTGAGCTGGTCCTGACCCGCCATGAACAGGGCGCGGCATTTATGGCGGCGACCTACGGGCGCTTGACCGGCAAGGCGGGTGTTTGCATGGCAACACTGGGTCCAGGGGCCACCAACTTTGCGACTCCTGCCGCTTATGCGCATCTGGGCGGCATGCCTCTGATCATGATCACAGGCCAAAAGCCCATCAAGAAGTCAAAACAGGGCCAATTTCAGATCATTGATGTGGTCGGTCTATTCGACCCGATCTGCAAGATGTCCAAGCAGATCGTTCATGGCAACACCATCCCATCCCTGATCCGCGAGGCGTTCCGCGTCGCGCAAGAGGAACGCCCCGGCGCGGTCCTGCTTGAATTGCCAGAAGATATCGCTGCTGAAGACACAACGGAACATGTGCTCGAGCCGCATCCGCGCCATTACGCTGTCGCGGGCGACACGGTCCTGAACGAAGCCGCTGAAATGATCCGGTCGGCGAAAATGCCCTTGTTGTTGCTGGGTGCCGGAGCCAACCGCAAGCACGCTCGCAGTGCGCTAAGCAAATTTGTCGAAGACACGCAGATCCCCTTCTTCAACACGCAGATGGGCAAGGGCGTGGTGGATGAACGATCCGACCTGTTTCTTGGGACGGCTGCGCTGTCGGATGGCGATTACCTGCATTGCGCCATCGAACGGGCCGATCTGATCATCAATGTGGGCCATGACGTGGTCGAAAAACCGCCCTTCTTCATGGAGGAAGGCGGCACCAAGGTGATCCATGTGAATTACAAGGCCGCGCAGGTCGATCAGGTCTATTTCCCGCAGGTCGAAGTCGTCGGTGATTTGGCACAATCCATCGCGCGGCTAGGTGATAAACTGGGCGGCCCGCTGGATTTCGACCGAAGCTATTTCCAGCGCGTCAAGCAAGAGACCGACCAGCATACATCTGAAGGTGCCGATGACCCACGTTTCCCCGTAATCCCACAGCGTTTTGTAGCCGATACCCGCAAAGTGATGGGCGATTGCGATATCATTGCGCTGGACAACGGCATCTATAAAATCTGGTACGCGCGAAACTATCTTGCCTATCAGCCCAATACCGTCCTGCTGGACAATGCTCTGGCCACCATGGGGGCCGGGTTGCCTTCGGCCATGATGGCGGCCAAGCTTTACCCCGACCGCAGGGTCATGGCGATCTGTGGCGACGGCGGGTTCATGATGAACAGTCAAGAAATTGAAACCGCGGTTCGACTTGGCCTCAATCTGGTTGTGACCGTTTTGAATGACAGCTCATACGGGATGATCCGGTGGAAGCAGTCACATGCGGGGTTCGACGACTGGGGGCTGGAATTCAACAACCCCGATTTCGTGCAATACGCCAACAGTTACGGCGCGACCGGCCATCGGATCGCACGTACCGAGGATCTGGTCCCAACCTTCGAAAAGGCGTTCCAGGCGGGCGGCGTTCACCTGATTGACCTGCCGGTGGACTACAGCGAAAACCAGCGTGTGCTGATTGATGAACTGGCTGCAAAGGTGTGCCTGATATGAGCGACACTCTGGACGTTCTCAACCCTTTTGATCTTGAGAAGATCGGTAGTGTTGCGATCAACACGTGGGATGATGTGGATTCCATGTTGGACGTGGCCCATGGTTTACACCGGTCGCGCGACGCGTGGTTGCCGGCCTTTCAGCGGATCGAGATCCTGAAAAACACCGCCCGCATCATGTCTGAACGGGCCGACGAACTGGCGATGCTGATCGCCAGTGAAGGTGGCAAGCCTTTGGTCGACGCGCGCATTGAAGTGACCCGCGCAATCGACGGGGTCGAACTGTGCGTCCACGAGATTGGCCATATGGCTGGCAAAGAAATCCCGATGGACCTGACAGCGGCGGGCTCGGGTCGGGTCGCCTTTACACAGCGCGAACCGATAGGCGTGGTTGTCGCGGCCAGCGCGTTCAACCATCCGCTCAACCTGATCGTTCACCAAGTCGCCCCCGCAGTGGCTACAGGCTGCCCGGTGATCGTCAAACCCGCTTTGGATACGCCACTGTCCTGCAAGGCATTTGTCGAAATTCTGCATGAGGCTGGTTTACCTGAGACTTGGTGCCACCTCGCGATTTGCCACAACGACGTGGCCGAGCAGATGATCACCGATACGCGCGTTGGGTTCTTTTCCTTCATCGGCTCGGCCAAGGTGGGTTGGATGCTACGGTCCAAGCTGGCCCCCGGTGTGCGATGTGCGCTGGAACATGGCGGGGCCGCACCCGTGATCGTGGATGAAAGCGCCGATATTGAGGGAATGATCCCACTCGTGACCAAAGGCGGGTTCTATCATTCGGGGCAGGTCTGCGTCTCGGTCCAGCGCCTTTTCGCGCCCACGGGCATCGCAAAGGACATTGCACAAAAACTGGCCAAAGCGGCGTCCGCACTTAAGGTTGGTGATGCGCGTCAGGAAGATACCGAATGCGGCCCCCTGATCCGTCCCGGCGAAGTTGATCGCGTTGCCGAATGGGTGGACGAGGCCGTTGAGGGTGGCGCAACCTTGCTGACCGGCGGACGAAAGCTGGGTCCGACGACATATGCGCCAACCGTCCTGCTGAACCCACCCGCCAACGCTCGGGTATCAACATCCGAAGTCTTTGGACCAGTGGTCTGCGTCTATAGCTACGACAGGATCGAGGATGCGTTCGCCGCCGCCAACAGCCTGCCTTTCGCGTTTCAGGCGGCTGTCTTCACCAAAGCGCTGGATACGGCCATGCAAGCCATCAGGCATCTGGATGCAACCGCCGTTATGGTGAACGATCACTCGGCATTCCGGGTCGATTGGATGCCCTTCGCGGGACGGAGGCAATCGGGATACAACACGGGCGGCATCGGCTATACGATGCATGACATGACTCAGGACAAGATGGCTGTGATCAAGCTTTGAGGAAATTGACTAGGGCGAGCAGCTGCCCGATGTTTTGCCTGATGCGTCAGGAAAGATCAGGCCGCAACTTTTCTGTTTGATCCAGCCCAAAGTGCCTTTTGTGTCGATGATACCTGTTTCTGCTGACCTTGGGGTCGACCAAGTTTTCGCATACAGGCCCAGTTTTCTTTGCTCTTGCTGCAACGATGCCGTTGCAACCGATTGCAACCGCGATGCAATATTGCGTAGTATTTCCTTATGACCGCACCAATTTCTTCCATAAAACCGACTAGGCCCACATCATGAGTGTCACACTGAAAGATGTCGCGGCGCTGGCCGGAGTTTCGCGGTCTGCTGTGTCGCGCACCTTTACCGAAGGCGCCTCGGTTTCAGCCAAAACCCGCAGCAAAGTCGAAAAGGCCGCTGCCGAACTAGGCTACAGCCCAAATGCTTTGGCGTCGTCACTGACAACGGGGCGAACCAAGCTGATCGGCCTGATCTCGAACAACTTTCACAACCCCATATTCCTTGAGGTGTTCGACCTGTTCACCCGCACCCTTCAGGAACGCGGCTTGCGGCCCCTGATCGTCAACCTGACGGACGAAGTTCAGCCCGCAAACTCTGTCAGGATGTTGCGGCAATACTCGGTCGATGCGGCCATCGTGGCTTCTTCGACGTTGCTGCCAAGTTTTGCCAAGGCGTTCCACGATGCAGGCGTTCCCGTGGTGCATACATTCGGGCGCTCTGCCACGTCGCCCGAGGTTCACGTGGTGGGGATCGACAATGTGGAATGCGGGCGCATGGCTGCACGAGAGTTGCTTGCACGAGGGTACAGACGCATCGGTTATCTGGGTGGCCCCAAAGATGCGACCTCTGCCATGGACCGCTATCGCGGCTTCATGGAAGAGGTCGAAAAACACCCCGACCTGAACGTTTCGCATTCCTTCGCGGGTGCCTATTCGTTCGAGGCAGGTCGCGCCGAAATGCTGCGTCTGTTAGCGGATACCCCTGCCGAAGGGTATTTTTGTGGCGACGATATTTTGTCAATCGGCGCATTGTCAGCCTTGAGCGATCACGGGATAAAGCCGGGTCATGATATCGGAATCATCGGCCTGAACGACATGGAGATGTCGCGTTGGGAAAACGTTGACCTCACGACAATCCACCAGCCGATCAAGCAGATCATCACGGCGTCTGTCGATCTTGTGGAAGAGATGTTGAAAGACCCCGACCGCTACCCCGAGGCCCGTATCTTTCCCTGTCGGGTGATTGAGCGGGGCACATTGCGCCCCCGCCCCTGATCAGCGAAACATCGGTGGGCGCGCGTCGGTCCAGGCACCTTCATTTTTGGACGACGCCACCGCTGCGTGAACGGCTGCGATGGATCGGACGCCGTCGGCAGGGGTTGGCAGGCCATCTCGGACCTCTCCCTGAATGGCATCGGCCAGATCGCAATAGATATTGGCCACCGCCAGCGGGAATCCTTCGGGGTGGGCAATCGCCACGCGTGACAGGCGCTGCGCGTCGTCGTGCAAACCCCCTTCGCCTTTTTCGATGATCTGAGTGCGCCCTCCCACCGGTGTATAGACAAGCTGGTTGGGCTGCTCGGATGCCCAGCGCAAACCACCGGTTTCGCCAAAGACCTGAATGTCGAATCCGTGCTGCCGACCAATCGCCACCGAGGATGTCCACAATCGCCCCACTGCGCCACCTTCGGTACGGAAGTTGATCATGGCGTCATCCTCAAGTTCGCGACTGGGGATGGTCGAGGCCATATCCGCCGACAGGGTCTTGACCTCGTCATCGCTGATGAAGCTCGCCATATGCAGCGCATGGATACCGCAATCGGCGAATTGACCAGAAACGCCTGCCATTGCTGGGTCATAGCGCCACCGCACGCGAGGGTTATCCGCGTCGGTCGCGTCACCGTGGTGGCCGTGGCTGAAATTCGTCACCACCAGACGCACTTTGCCGATATCGCCCGCCCGCACCATCGCACGGGCCTGCCGCACCATCGGATAGGCGGAATAGCAATAGTTCACCGCGCAGATCTTGCCCGAGGCTTCGGCCACACGCACGATCTCTTCGCCCTCTTCCACCGTCATGGTCATCGGCTTCTCGCATAGCACGTGGAAACCGGCCTCGAGAAAGGCTTTGGCGATCTCGAAGTGGGTCGCGTTCGGGGTGGCGATCGTCACCAGATCAATGCGGTCAGGGCGGTCTTTTTCACCAGCCAACATTTCTTGCCAGTCGCCATAGGCACGGTCCTGCGCCACGCCCAGACGCTGCGCATACTCGCGCCCGACATCGGGGCGGTGGTCCAACGCACCCGCAGTGAATTCAAACATCCCATCGGCCAGCGCGCCCAACCGGTGCGCGGGCCCGATCTGACTGCCCTCGCCGCCACCAATCATGCCCCATTTCAGCTTTGCCATGATCTTAGTCTCTCTGTTGTCTTGTCGTTTGTTCGGTCAGAATTGACTGACGTCCTGCCATTGCCGCTGGTCCGAGGACGCAAGCACCGCCGCCAAAACGCGGTTCACCTCATGCCCGTCGCGGAAAGTCGGCCAGATGTTTTGGCCTGTATGGATGGCCTGCAGGAAATCCTTCGCTTCGATGATAATCTGGTCCTGATACCCGGTGCCATGGCCCGGTCCCTGACAGAAGGGCTCATAGTCCGGGTGCGCCGGACCGGTCAGGATCTTGGTGAAGCCCCGCGACGCCTCAGGCCCTTCGCGGCGGTACAGCCACAGGGCATTCTGATCTTCCTGATCAAAGCGGATCGCGCCTTTGGTGCCAGAGACCTCATAGGCGTACCCCATCTTCCGTCCCGTCGCGACGCGGCTGAAATAGAGGTTTCCCATGACGCCATTTTCGAACCGGCACATCATCTGGGCGTGGTCGTCATTGGTGACCTCTCCGCCCGGCCTGTGCCGGTGGACGGTTTCTACATCGGCCATCACCTGCGTAATCGGCCCGATCAGGGCCATCGCACCGTTGACCATATGCGGGGCCAGATCACCGATCGTGCCGTTTGCCATGCCCGTCGTGCGCCAGGTCGCCGGAGCATCCGGATCCGCGTAGAAATCCTCGGTATGTTCGCCTCGGAACCAGGTGACGTCGCCAATCTCGCCGCTGGCAATCAACTGTCTTGCATATTGACTGGCGGGGGTCCGGATATAGTTGAACCCAACCATATTAATTACACCGGCTGCTTCAGCGGCTGCCACCATGGCGCGGCTGTCCTCCAGTGACGCGCCCAGAGGCTTTTCGCATAACACCGGCTTGCCCAGCGCAGCGGCAGCCTCGGCTATCTGGCGATGCGTAGACTGGGGAGAGGCGATCACGATTGCCTCGACCTTTGGGTCGGCGACCAAGGCGCGCCAGTCGCTGGTCGCCCGCGCGAACCCATAGGCTGCGCGATACCGCTCTGCGCTCTGCGACGTCGACGCGCAGATCACCTCAAGCCGGGGTCGCAATGCTGTGTTGAACACCGCCCCCACCGCGGCCATTGCGACCGAATGAGCCTTGCCCATATAGCCGCCGCCGACGATTCCAATTCCGATTTCTGGCACTTGCAACCGCTCCGAACATTATATTTGCAACCGGTTGCAAAATGAGTATCGTGTGAATCGATTCAACGCAAGGACCAACCATCCCTGCCCGCCCTATTTCGCCGGAGGACACGACGTGAGCACCCTGATGGATGGGATCAAAGGAAACCGATTTGCTGTTTTCGGGCGCGCAGGCATTGACCTGTTTGCAGATCCTGTCGGTGTCAAAAGCGAAGATGCCGGCGCCTTTGGAGCCGACTTGGGGGGATCTTCGGCCAATATCTGCGCGGGGCTGGTAAAACTTGGCAGTCAGGCATCTTTGGTCACGTCGATTTCGGATGATGCGGTAGGGCGGTTCTGCATGAACAGGCTGACCCACTACGGAGTGGACACATCTTACATCCGCGTTCTGGGGGGTGAATATCGCACTTCGCTGGCGCTGTATGAAAGCCGGACCGAGGATTTCCAGAACGTCATTTACCGGAACGGAGCGGTCGACTTTCAGGTCACCGAAGAAGACGTCGACCGGGTAGACTACACTTCATTCACAGCCGTACTGTCCGCCGGAACTGTCTTTGCGGCTGAACCCTCGCGCAGCGCCACATTCCGCGCCCTTCAAAACGCCCGCTCGGCCGGATTGCCGGTGATTTTCGACATCGACTACCGTCCTTACAGCTGGCCGTCTGCGGAAGTGGCGGCAGATGTTTTGTCGCGCGCGGGCGCGGCCAGCGATCTGATTGTCGGAAACGATGAAGAATTCGGCTTCATGGCTGGCGGTATAGAAAAGGGCTTTGCCAAAGCGCAAGAACTGGCTGGGAAACCGGGGCGCGTCGTCATCTACAAAATGGGTGAAAAAGGCGCAGTGACACTGGCCAACGGACAAGAAATCGAAACCGGCATCTACCCTGTCGACGCGATCAAACCTGTGGGCGCTGGCGACAGCTTTATGGCAGGTCTGCTGGCCTCGATCGCGGCGGGGTATCCGCTGAAAGACGCGGTGATGCGCGGGTCGGCCTGTGCGTCAATTGTCGTGTCCAAACCCGGATGCTCACCAGCCATGCCAACGACGTCTGAGCTGGATGCGTTTCTGGCGTCCCATCCCGGTCCAACGACCTAGGAGGTCTCATGCATATTGCCCCATTCGACAACCAGAACAAACCCATTGTGGATACTGATGACCCGACAGTGCCGTTGAACTATTTCAACATCGTCAAATTGAAAAAGGGCGAGGCGTTCGAATATCAGGTACCCGGATATGAAACCTGCATTGTTCCGGCAACCGGCAGCATCGATGTCGACGTGGAAGGCGTCCCCTTCCCCGCTTTGGGAAACCGTGGCGAAGACGTTTGGGATGGCGAACCCGAAGGGGTCTATGTTCCCGTGGGTGCCAAAGCGCAAATGGTCTGCGTGTCTGACTCCGCCGAGGTTTTTGTAGCTGGTGCAAAATACGACAAGGTGCTGGATCCGTTCGACGTGCGTGAACATGACCTTGTGCAATATGGCAGCGATGACACCAAGACCCATCGCAAGATCAAACATATTCTGGGTCAAAAGCAGCATGACAAAGTGGGCCGGCTGCTGGTGAGTGAGTTGTTCACCGTCGGTCAAGGCGGCTGGTCAGGGTTCCCCAGCCACAAGCACGACACCAACCGGCTACCCGATGAGACGCGGCATGATGAGACCTATAATTTCCGCTTCAAACCCAACTGGGGCTCGGGTCTGCAGATGTTACAGCGCGAAGATAACGCCCCTGGCGATGCTTATCACATCGTCGATGGCTCGACTGTTTGTATAGACACCGGGTATCATCCCTGCTGCGTCTTGCCAGGGTACGAGATGTATTACTTCACCATCCTCGGTGGCCTGACCCAGCGATCTCTGGTGCAGTATTTCCAACCCACCCATGCCTATCAGATCGAAACGATTCCGGGCATCAAAGACATGATCGCCAAGTTCAAATGACCCTTGTTACGCTGAAAGATGTGCTGCAACCGGCCTACGCGCAGGGCTATGCTGTTGGCGGGCTGGTAGCGCTGGGCTGGGAGGACATGCGCGCCTATGTGGCCGCAGCCGAAGCCGAAAATGCGCCCGTCATCCTGCAAGCCGGACCAAGCTGTCGCGAGCATACGCCCTTACCCATTCTGGGAAAAATGTTCCGGTACCTGGCTGAAAACGCCTCGGTCCCTGTCGTGGCGCATCTGGATCACGGCTATACGTATGAGGAGTGCAAGATCGCGCTGGACAGCGGCTTTACCTCCTTGATGTTCGACGGGTCGCGCAAGCCTCTGCAGCAGAATATTGACGAGACCGCTGCCATCGCCGAAATGGCCCATAAGGCAGGAATTTCCTGCGAGGGTGAGATCGGGTTTGTCGGCTATTCCGGCGGGGAAGGATCGAACGGCACAGACCCCGCCGAGGCGGCGCAATTCGCCCGGCAAAGCGGTGTCGATGCGATGGCGATCTCGGTCGGCAATGTGCATTTGCAACAAGACAAAGAAGGCGGATTGGACGAGGCCCGTATTGCCGAGATCGACGCGTTAACCGATGTACCACTGGTGATCCATGGCGGCTCGGGCGTGCCGGTGGAACAGCGCGCGCGGCTGTCGTGCGACACGTCGATCTGCAAGTTCAATATCGGCACCGAACTGCGGATGGCCTTTGGGAATGCCCTACGCGCAGCAGTCAACAGCGACCCAAACCGATTTGATCGCGTGACTATCCTGAAAGAAACGCAAGACCCGGTCGAGGCCGCCGCCCGCGCCGTGATCCGCGCTTTTGGGGCACCACCGCAGAAGTAAGACACACATGGTCAGCGGGTCGCGGCCCCCGCAAGCCTGATGCCGCGAAAGAGCGGGGTCAGATCGAGCCACCCTCGACCATGAAATTCCCGGCACTGCACATGGCCGCATCGTCCGAGGCCAGAAAAACCACCATCCGCGCCACATAGACCGGGTCGATCGGGTCAGGCAAACACTGGCGGTCGACCTGTTTGGCCAGCGCCTCGGGCGTGACCCACAGGTCCTTTTGGCGCTCGGTCATGATCCAGCCGGGAACGACGGTATTGACGCGGATGCGGTGATCGCCCAATTCGCGCGCCATTGTGCGGGTCAGGCCATGCACGGCGGATTTCGCCGTGGCATAGGCCGGGAACCCTGCGCCACATTCCCACCAGGAATTCGACCCCAGATTGATGATCGAGCCGCCGCCCGCTGCAATCATACCGGGCGCAACAGCCTGAATGGCAAAGAACATGTGGCGGATATTCGTCGCCATACGTTCATCCCAATATTCCGGAGTGACTTCGCGCCAGTCGTGGCGATCATCATGGGCCGCATTGTTGACCAGAACGTGCGCCGGGCCCAGTTCTTCGGATAGTTGTTCTAGTGCGTCGCGCAGCGCGTCAATGTCGCGCAGATCGCACTGCGCGAATGCGTGCTCGCCTTCCAACTCGGCCAGCAGTGCGTGCCCGGCATCAGCGTTGATATCCAGAAACCCGACTTTCGCGCCTTGCTGGGCAAACGCTCGGACGGTCCGCGCTCCGATACCGCCGGCGCCGCCAGTAATTACGACGGTTTTGCCTTTCAAACTGGGGTAATTCGCAAATTCTTGGGTCAACTGTCTCGCTCCATGATCCACTCGACCTCGGGGGCCGGGACAAACCGCCACTTGCGCAGAGGGCCTGCCATGACGTTCAGATAATACATCTCAAACCCATAGGGGGCGCCGCAAGGGTGGTGGCCCCGCGGTACGGTCACAACGTCGCCATCGGATACAGCCATCGTCTCGTCCAACTGGCCGTCATCGGTATAGACGCGCTGAATGCCGAACCCGTTGGCGGGGTTCAGTCGGTGATAATAAGTCTCTTCCAAATAGGTGATCCGGGGATAATCATCCTCGTCATGGCGATGGCTTGGATAGGATGACCAGTTGCCGTTGGGCGTAAAGACCTCGGTAACCAGAAGGCTGTCGGCATAGTCTTCGTTTTCCATCGCGATATTGTTGATATAGCGCGTGTTGGTGCCCTTGCCCCGTTCGGTCAGAGTAATGCCGTCCGGCCCGATACGACGCGCTTGATGTCCGCCTTGACCAGGGGCCGTGCATACCGCGATGATGCAATCAGTCTCCGCAACCGCCTGCCAGTCGGTCCCGTTGGGCAGGTACAGGCAATGCGGCGGCGTCCTTTCGAACACATCCATCCGGTCGCCCAGCACGCCCCAATCCTGCCCCGCCCCGGTGATCTGCGCCTTACCTTCGACCATGACCAGGATGACCTCGCGATCACCGGTCACCTCGGCAGCTGTGTCGCCCGCGCGCAGATGGTACAGGCCAAACCCGACATAGCGCCAACCGGCACTGGCCGGGGTGATATCGTGCACCTTACCGCGCGTGCCGAAGGGTTTTTTCAAAAGGTCTGCCATCTCGTGTTCTCCGTGTTGGGCGGGCATGGTCGCCCGCCCGATATTGCCTTATGCTGCCTGTCGGGTTTCCAGCGCTGCAAGCGTCTGTGCCAGCTGTTCTTCTGTCCACCCTCGGATACCGCGCTGCGCAGGATATCGGCTTGACTGGCAGGGGCGTTCCCGCCGACCGGAGGGTCCGTGTCCAGATTGGTTGGAAATGGATACCCCTCGGCAGTTGCCGCAATGGCCGCGTCCAGCTCTGACCCCGACAGATCACCACGCTGCTTCAACGCCACCAGCGCCGGGAACGCCCTCAGCGACATGGCACGTCGATCTATGGCCTCCATCGCGCGCCCAAAGGCTGAAGAGACCTGAAGCAGGTTTGCCATCCTGTTGATATCCGCGCTGCGATTCTCGCCCGCCGCGTGAAACAGCGCCGGGTTGAAGAAAACAGCATCGCCTTTATCCAGTGGCAGTTGGATATAGTTGGCTTCGAAGTGGTCGCGATGCGCCTCATCGTGGAACGCCAGATAGCCCGGTGCATAAAGCTGCGAAAACGGCAACAGCTTGGTCGGGCCACTTTCCACCGGCATATCGCAATGAGCCACCGCGCCCTGCAAGGTCAGAGTCGCTGTCACCAGATGCGCGTGAACGGGATACCGCGCAGTACTATCCGCGCTTTGAAACCCCAGATGATAGTCCCGATGCGCTTGCTGCGCCTTGCCACCGGGGCGGACCTGATTGACCTGTGCAGTCATCTGATAGTTCGGACCCAGCCAGGCCTCACACGCGGCCGCAATCGAGGTGTTGCCGAAGTAAAGCGCAAAACCTTCGGGATCCTTCATGCATTGCTTTTGCAGCGCATTCCACACCCGGTCATTGGCACCCGAGGCCGCAAAGTGATCGCCTTCGCCTGCCCCACCTTCGCGCTCTGCGTCGATGATCTGCTGAAACACTGCGGTGGCACGGTCGACCACGGTGGTATCCGCATAAGCGCCTTTCAGCGCGATCACTCCGGCCGAGCTGTTCAACACCTGCCCCCATTCCGCCAGCAGAGCTTGACGCTGTGCGCCATCCTCTAGCGCAGGCCGCAGGGCATTCATGTCATAAACGGGTACGTTCTTTTCAATGCCCGCCGCATGGGGCACCGCTGACGCCTGTAAGGCCTGAGAGGTCAACACCTTGAATTCATCCAGATCACAGGATTCCCGGTCAAAATATCCGACATATCCAAGTTCTTGGTGCACCATGATTTTCTCCTTTCTCATGGCTTCGGTGTTGCCCATCGGGCGGTGAGTTATGCAGTGATCGTCAGCCCAGCCTCCCCGCAGACTTCGACAATGTGCTCGTAACCATTCTTCGAATATTCGTAAGGTGGCGCTTTGGCGGGATCCTGTTCGGCCTCAACCACGATCCAGCCGCTGTAATCCATCGTCTTCAGCGCGTTTGCGACGGCCTGAAAGTCGATGCAGCCATCTCCCGGCACGGTGAAGGCGCCAGCAATGACGGCATCCAGAAAGCTGCGATTGTTCTCGCGCGTATCCTGTACGACCTGCGGGCGGATATCCTTGAAATGCACGTGATGCACACGGTCACCCCAGCGGTTCAGAGTGGCCAGCACATCGCCGCCCCCAAACAGCAGGTGGCCGGTGTCAAAGCACAGCTTCACCTCGGGGCCCGACCCCTCCATCAGCCAGTTCACGTCGTCTTCGCTTTCGATGATCGTACCCATGTGATGGTGATAGGCCATGGGCATACCGTGATCCGCCATCCACTTGGCCAATTCGGTGATCTTGGCCGCATAGGCCAGAACTTCATCCTTCGACAGTTTCGGGCGGTCGTTCACCGGCGTTCCGATCTGACCCTGAACGGTGTTCGAGCATTCGGCGTATACGATACAGGGGCTGTTCAGCGCCACGAATTGTTCGACCTGTTCGCGCACAGCCTTGCGTTCGGTGGCAAAATCATTCACCAGCGACGCGCCCGAGCACCAGCCACCGCAAAGCGCAATGTCATTCGCCTCAAGATAGGCGCGCAGACCTTCGGTATCGCCGGGCATCCGCTGGCCGCGCTCAACGCCGGTATAGCCGATCTCACGCGACTCTTTCAGCGCCTGCTCCATGGTGTAGGCAGCGGTCAGATCCGGCAGATCATCATTCTGCCACGCGATCGGAGATATTCCGATTTTCACGCTCATTTGGTGTTTCTTTCCTTGATCGCCAGCTCATAAGCCGCGCGTTTTTCGTTCACTTCGGGGCGGATGCTGACCTCGGGCACCGCCACCTCCCACCACGTGCCGCCATATTCGGTCGAGGGGTAAGGATCGGTATCGATGACAACCACATACGGCCCCTTGATATCGGCGCGCTTGGCAAGCGCGTCCTCGAGCTCGGCAATCGAGCCGACCTTGACCGAGGTCGCCCCCATCGCAGCCGCATGGGCGGCAAAGTCGATATTGGACGGGTTCTCATGCACCGCATGGTCCAACAGGTTGTTAAACTCGGCCCCGCCGGTGCCCATCTGCAAACGGTTGATGCAACCAAAGCCACGGTTGTCGGTGATCACCACGGTAAACGAGACACCCATCATCGCGGCCGAGGCCATCTCGGAATTGGCCATCATATAGGTGCCGTCGCCGGTAAAGCAGATCACGTCGCGCTCGGGCTCGGCCATCTTGATGCCCATGGCGCCCGCGATCTCGTACCCCATGCAGCTAAAGCCGTATTCCATGTGATATGCGCCAGGGCGCGGGGCTTTCCACAGTTTGTGCAGTTCACCCGGCATGGTCCCAGCCGCACACATCACCACCGTATCGTTATGCGAGGTGCGCTGAACTGCGCCCACCACCTGCATATCCGTCGGCAGTGCGTTCCCGTCGCCGGGCGCGTCCGTCAGCTTATCGACCTTACCATACCAATCCGCCTTGAGCGTGTCCGAAACCGGATCGGCGCGATAGCCTTGAAGGGCAGCGCCCAACTCCTCCAAACCCACGCGCGCGTCCGATTGCAGCGGCATCGCGCCGTGTTTCTCAGCGTCATAAGCGTTGGTGTTCAGGCACACCATCTCGCGGTCCGAGTTCGAGAACAAACCCCATGACCCAGTTGTGAAATCCTGCAGCCGCGTCCCTACTGCCAAAACCAGATCAGCTTCGGCGCAGACATCATTGGCCGGTTCACCTCCGGTCACGCCAACGGGGCCCAGGTTCAACGGATGGTCCCAGGCCAACGCGGACTTGCCGGCCTGTGTTTCGGTGACGGGGATGTTGTGCATTTCCGCAAAGCTTTGCAACGCTTCCGTCGCATCCGAATAGTGCACCCCGCCGCCTGCGATGATCACCGGCCGTTTGGCCGCCTTGAGCGCCGCCACTGCGCGGCCCAGCTCACCTTCATCCGGGCGGATGCGGCGCTGATACCAGACGCGGGGCTCAAAGAAGCTCTCGGGATAGTCATAGGCTTCAGCCTGCACGTCCTGACAGAAGGACAACGTGACCGGCCCGCAATCGGCGGGGTCCGTCATGGTGCGGAAGGCGCGCGGCAGAGCGGTCAGCAGATGTTCAGGTCGCGTGATGCGGTCGAAATAACGGCTGACCGGGCGGAAGCAGTCATTGGCGCTGACCGTGCCGTCGCTGAAGTTCTCGGGCTGTTGCAGAACCGGGTCAGGACCGCGCGTCGCAAACACGTCGCCGGGCAACAGCAAGACCGGCAGGCGGTTCACATAGGCCAACGCGGCTGCCGTCACCATATTCGTGGCCCCCGGCCCGATCGAGGACGTCACTGCCATCGTCTGCGTCCGGCGCTTTTGCTTGGCATAGGCAATCGCGCAATGGGCCATGGTCTGCTCGTTATGGCCGCGATAGGTGGGCAGGCTGTCTTTCACTGCATGCAGCGCCTCGCCCAGTCCGGCCACATTCCCATGGCCGAAGATGGCCCAGACGCCTGCGATAAACGGCTCTCCGGCCTCGTTCATCTGCGCACCCAGATAGCGCACCAAAGCTTGCGCTGCGGTCAATCGGACTGTGTTGCCCATTGTGATCCCTTTTCAACACAAGGCCATCCCGGCCATTCCTGCAATTTCGATAAGTCCTGACGGGCTGGACGTTACACCGTTCCGCCCAAAGAGCCTTCGAGTTCGGCCATTTCCTGACCGCCCGCCATCAGATCCTGCAACTCTTCGGGCGTAATCTCGCCCCGTCGCGCAGTCCCCAATGTCTTGCCGCGATTGAGCACGGTAAACCGGTCACCCACGGCCAGCGCGTGACGCACGTTGTGGCTGATGAATACAACACCCACGCCCTGACTGCGCACCCGGTCAATCGTTGCCAACACGTTCGAGGTCTGGCGAACACCCAAGGCCGATGTAGGCTCGTCCAGGATCAGAATCTTCGCCCCGAAATAGACGGCCCGCGCAATCGCGACGGTCTGACGTTCACCGCCGGACAAGGTGCCCACAGCCTGATCAGGACCGCGCAGGTTGATGCCCATTTTGCGCATCTCTTCCATGCAAACGTCGTTCGCCTGCTCGACATCAAACCGTTTGAGCAAACCTTTCCCCTTGGTCGGCTCGCGGCCCATGAAGAAATTGCGGGTCACGCTCATCAACGGGATCATCGCCAGATCCTGAAAGACGGTTGCGATCCCTGCCTCCATCGCATCGCGGGGCGTGTCGAAATGCAGTGGTTTGCCTTCGAAATAGATCTCGCCTTTGGTCGGCTTGTGCACACCGGACATGGTTTTAATGAAGGTCGATTTGCCGGCTCCGTTATCGCCCAGCAAACAGTGGCATTCGCCCGGCTTCACATCAAAGCTGACGCCCGCCAGCGCGATGATATTGCCGAAATGCTTTTCGATATCCTTCATCTCGACAATGGGTGCACTGTCCGTTGCGGAATCTCCGTGGTGGAACTTGGTATCTTCGGTCATATCAGCGCTCTCCTGTCACGCGTTTGCGGATCGCGTTGTTGAACAGAACGGCGATCAGCAACATCGCACCCAGGAAGACCTGAAACCAGTCCTGATCAAAATCAGTGTAGGTCAGGCCGATGACCACCATGCCAAAGATGATCGCACCAAAGAAGGCGCCGATGGCGGAACCGTAGCCGCCAGTCAGAAGACAACCGCCAATCACCGCAGCGATAATTGCCTCGAACTCTTTCTGGAACCCCCGGCGCGCATCGGTCGAACCCGCATCCATCACCGTGATGATCGCGACCAGTGCGGCACAACAAGCCGTCAGCATAAATAGAGAAACCTTGACGCGGTTCACTGGAACACCCGAATTCGACGCAGCGGTTTTGTCTCCGCCCGATGCAAAAATCCAATTCCCGGCCGGTGTACGCAACAACACATAGGTCGCGGCCAAGGCCAGCACGATGAACCACAAAATCTCGACCGGAATACCGGGCACCTTGGGCGCGCCGCTTTTGAACGTATCGATCATTCCGTTGGCCGCCAACCACGAGAACAGGCCAGCGAACGCCTCGCCCGAGAAAAACGGAGCAAGCCAGTCATTTTCAGTCGCATCCCGAACGCCACGCAGCTGCGTCGACCCACCGGTCGCCATTTTCAATCCGACCAGCGACAAGCCCCTCAGAATGAACAAAAATGCGAGCGTCACGATGAATGAGGGCAGCCCCGAGCGGATCACGATATTGCCGTTGATCGCGCCGACGAATGCCGCAAACACAAAGGTCATCGGGATGGCAAACATCAGCGGCAGCTGCCACGTGACAACACAGACACCAAAGAACAGACCGGCAAACGCCACCATCGAACCAATCGACAGGTCGAATTCCCCCCCGATCATCAGCAGCGCGGCCCCAATCGCCAGGATGCCAAGCTGTGCGGCAGGGGTCATGAAATTCATCACTCCGGCCAGGGTAAACATGGACGCGTCGGCGGTGAGGCCAAAGAAGATGACCACCAATACGACACCGGCCATCGCACCCAATTCTGGTCTTTTCATCAATTTTGTCAGGAACGGTTCTTTTTTCACCCGTTCGTCTGCGGCAACTGGCGCTGTCTCGCTCATGGTTCCCTCCCACTTCGATTGAAACGGCGCAACAAGGCGCCGTTTCGGTTTTCACTGTCCCTTTTGGTTTAGCGAATGCCCTGCGACGACAAGTCGATGACCTGTGCTGCTTTTTCCGTTGTCACAAGGTTCGGGCCTGACGGAACATTGCCACCCGGCATCAGGCCATACTTGGCGTGCAGCCCCATGAAGTTCACTGCCAGATACCCCTGCAGATACTGTTGCTGGTCGATGGCAAACGCAGCATCGCCATCCGCAATCGACTGCAAGAAGTTTGCCGACAGGTCGAACGACGCCACGTTCACGTCGCGCCCCGACGCCTTGACCGCTGCAACTGTCGGCTCACCAGCCGAGCTGGCACCCAGCGCCATGACTGTGTCGACATCTTCGTTCGCAGCCAGTGCAGCAGATACTTTGGATTCGATCTCGGACGGATCGTTCGAGGTCGGCAGTACTTCAACACTACCCCCAAACCCTTCGGCAAAACCCGCACAGCGTAGATCCAGCGCAACGTTGCCTACCTCGTGGTTTACGCAAATTGCATTGCTGCCTCCCATCGAGGCTAGCTTTTCGCCCGCTGCCTTACCCGCGTCGAATTCATCCTGACCTACGTGCAACAAGGCACCAAGCTCTTTGGACACATCGGAACCCGAGTTGATCGAGATCACCGGGATACCGGCCGCGACAGCCCGCTCGATTGACGGCCCCAGCGCATCCGCATCGGGGATCGAGACGATCAGCCCGTCAGGCTCTTGGTTCACAGCGGCGTCGATCAACTGCGACATGGCCACCATGTCAAAGGTTTCAGGCGCGCGATATTCGACGTTGACGCCGACGTCCTTGCCTGCCTGCTCGACCCCGTTTTTCACAACGTTCCAGAACGCATCATTCGCCTGCCCGTGGGACACGACCACGATTTCCTGCGCAAATGCAGGCGTGGCCAGTGCCAACGCACCTGCGGCTACTACGCCTTTAACGAACTTATTCATTTGGTTTCCTCCCATTAGAACAGTTTGTCTTTTTTGTCGGGGCGTCAGCCCCAATCATTCGGACGGACCGAATCTCCTGTGCTCCGGAAACACGCGGAGCTTTCCCCAGTTTCCGGAATTCGATTCATTTTGCAACCGGTTTCAAAACATCAGCCAAAGCCACTGACTGACCAGACCGCAGTGATCGGGTCGCGGCCTCGGCCATGGCTAGGGCGGCCACTCCGTCTGCAAGAGTGACCGGCATAGGTGAAGAGTGTTGCGCTGCCCTCACAAACGCATCCCATTCTGCGCGGTACGCTGGCATATAACGCTCAAGGAAAAAATACGTTGGCTTGGCACCTGTGACGCCTTGAGCCGTGGATTTTACCACAGCGTTTTCCAATACGTTGTTGGCTTGCAGCAATCCGCCGGACCCCAACAACTCGATCCGCTGATCATAACCATAGACCGCACGCCGTGAATTCTTGATAACCGCGATCTGACCGCTGCTGTAAGTCATTGTTACAACAGCCGTATCCACGTCACCTGCTTGTCCGATTTCGGGATCGACAATCGCGCTGCCAATGGCGGAAATCTGTTCCGGCAACTGCCCCATCAAATAGTTCGCCATATCAAAATCGTGTATCATCATGTCGCGGAACAGGCCGCCAGACACTTTGACATAGCTGATCGGAGGAGGCGCCGGATCGAAGCTAGTAATAGATAGCATCTCGGGCTTTCCGATCTCCCCCTGATCAGCCGCAGCTTTAAGGGCCGAAAAGCTGGGATCGAACCGACGATTAAACCCGATCATCACGGGTTGAACTGTCTCAGCAACCGCCATTTGACAGGCTTGAGCACGCTCTAGGTCCAAATCCACGGGCTTTTCGCACAGAACAGCCTTTCCCGCGCTGGTTGCGGCTTGGATCAAATCGGAATGCGTGTCGGTTGGCGTAGCGATAAGGACCGCATCTATCGAGGAATCAGCGATAATTTCTTCAGAACTGGCCGCCTTGGCGCCGTATTGGGTCGCCAAAGTATCCGCCGCCTCGGTCACTGCGTCAGAGATTGCCACCAACTCGGACTGGGGATGCCCGGCGATTGCATCTGCATGCACACGCCCGATACGCCCTGCTCCCAGTAATCCGATCTTTAGCATGGGGGCCTCCCGAATCCTCTTCTCAGCGTAACAATGTTCATTTTTGCAACCGGTTGCAATGTTTTTTCTCGCGGTCGGGGCATCCGTATTGCAAGTCACAAGCTCTACTCAGACTCGATTGCAGATCGAAGATCGAATGATACCTTCACGATTTCAAACGTTTCGAAGTCAGAAACCTTTCTGAAACCTGGGTGATTCTGGTGGCGCACATTCACACTCCCAAAAACATGGGTGGTGTAAGGCCTTAATTTTCAGACACTTACGTGTCACTCACCTGAGACGAAGAATTTTTACAAAATTTATGTCATAATGACCCATTGTTTTGTGGGGTGCTGTCAAAATGTTTGATTATGGAATTACATCGAAATTCAGTTTGGGTGGGTTCAATTTCGGAGAATTCGGCGTATCAACCTGGATCGGTCAAATCGTCGGGAACCCGGTTTTCCTGATCATCGCAGTGGTTGGATTGTATTTTCTGGCTCGGCTGGTTTTCGCCAAATAGGCAAAACCATCGCGACAATGTTGCTAACTCCCCTTGGCTGGTCGCCAAGGGTTCGGTCTTTTTTAGTCAAAACTCAGCCGTCAGATGAAGTGGCGCCCACGGGAGGACTCGAACCCCCAACAGCCCGATTAGAAGTCGGATATTCTATCCAGTTGAATTACGTGGGCGCAAGTTCGCTTTTATTGGACAACGCCAACCGATAAGTCAACGCGGTAATTGCGACCCTGACGCGCGGCCGAGTTTCAAGCCTTTGGGTTAAGGTCCAATCGCATGAACGCGCTATTTGGGTCTGCCTCATATCCGTAAATCGGTCCGCAATATGCGTAGCCCAGAGCTTCATAGAGCTTACGTGCGGCGTCATATTCCCCAAGATGCGCCGCTCCGGTTTCAAGAACCAATGCCGAAACGCCCTCGGCCCGCGCCAAAGCTGCCAAGTGGTTCATTATCTCGCGCGCCAGCCCTTTCCCCCGTTCAGATGATAGAACATGTACGGACTTCACCTCGGCGGTGCCGTCCGGCAGTGTTTTCAGCGCGCCACAACCGACAGGCCTGCTGTCGTTGTACACAGCCCAAAACCGCATGTCCGGCCCGGCCAGCCCCTGCGCATCCATAGTATGATTGCTTTCAGCCGGTCCTGCCGTTTCACTATGTGCAAAGTGAGCCTGCACCAGTTGCCGCACACCATCCGATGAAGGATCAGCCTGCCGAATGTGGATCATTCAGTGCGTCCAGGGCGCGCGTCGGTCGGTGGCGAAATTCTCACCATATCCACGGGCGCGCAAATTTGGTTTGCGCTTATGCGGCTCGCTGACAATGGCTTCGATACCGTTGTCTTTAGCGTAATCCAGCGCCTCTTCCTTGGTATCGAATTTCAGGCGCACCTGTGTCTGCGTATCGGACGACGACGTCCAACCCATCAGCGGATCAACCTCGCGCGAAGACGCAGGGGCATATTCCAGAACCCACTTGCGGGTCTTGGCCATTCCCGAAGTCATGGCATTCCTTGCAGGTTGGTAAATCCGTGCGCGCATGTCGCCTCTCCGTACTCGCTTGGCTAGGGGTGTTTATGCGTCAGACGCGCCGCCCGGACAAGCCCGCAATTGTCGCAATTGAAGCGATTGGAAATGCCCCCTTGAACAAGAACAAAAACAGACCAAAATCAGGCCCGAAAGGAATCCCCCCTCATGGCCTATGCACATTCCGACAAGACGCAACTGACCTCTGAAGATGTCCGCGCCCGCCTGAAGCTGGAAGGCGGCAAGGCGTTTGTCATGCACACTGATTTTGCGCCCGCAGGGGATCAGCCCACCGCCATCACGGAGCTGGCGGGCGGCGTTCGCGATGGCGAGCGCGATCAGGTTCTGCTGGGCGCGACGGGCACAGGCAAGACTTTCACAATGGCCAAGGTGATTGAGGAAACCCAGCGCCCCGCCATCATCCTTGCGCCCAACAAGACGTTGGCCGCGCAGCTCTATGGTGAGTTCAAAGGCTTCTTCCCCGAAAACTCGGTGGAATATTTCGTCAGCTACTACGACTATTACCAGCCCGAGGCCTATGTGCCGCGCAGCGACACCTACATAGAAAAAGAATCCCAGATCAACGAACAGATCGACCGGATGCGCCACTCGGCCACGCGGGCGCTGCTGGAACGCGATGACGTGATCATCGTGGCCTCAGTTTCGTGCATCTACGGTATTGGCTCGGTCGAGACCTATGGGGCGATGACCCAAGACCTGAAAGTCGGCAGCGAATATGACCAGCGGCAGGTGATGGCTGATCTGGTGGCTCAGCAATACCGGCGTAACGATCAGGCGTTTCAGCGCGGGTCGTTCCGTGTGCGCGGTGACAGCCTCGAAATCTGGCCCGCCCACCTTGAAGACCGTGCGTGGAAGCTGTCCTTCTTCGGCGAAGAACTGGAACAGATCACCGAATTCGACCCGCTGACCGGCGAGCGCACCGCGACGATGGAGCAGGTGCGGGTCTATGCGAACTCCCACTACGTGACGCCGAAACCGACGATGCAGCAGGCGATCATCGGGATCAAAAAGGAACTGCGCATTCGGTTGGATCAACTGGTTGGCGAAGGCAAATTGTTGGAAGCGCAACGTCTTGAACAGCGCACCAATTTCGATCTGGAAATGCTGGAGGCCACCGGCGTCTGCAACGGGATCGAGAACTACTCGCGCTATCTGACCGGCCGCGCGCCGGGCGAACCGCCCCCGACCCTGTTCGAGTTCATCCCGGACAACGCCATCGTCTTCGCTGATGAATCCCACGTCTCGGTCCCGCAGATCGGCGGCATGTACCGGGGCGACTATCGGCGCAAATTCACGCTGGCCGAACACGGCTTCCGACTGCCGTCCTGCATGGACAACCGCCCGTTGAAGTTCGAGGAATGGGACGCCATGCGCCCGCAATCCGTCTTTGTCTCGGCCACCCCTGCGAAGTGGGAGATCGAACAGACCGGCGGCGTCTTCACTGAACAGGTGATCCGCCCCACTGGCCTGCTGGACCCCGAGGTCGAAATCCGCCCGGTCAGCATGCAGGTCGACGACCTGCTGGACGAGGTGCGCAAGGTCGCAGCCGATGGATATCGCACGCTGGTCACGACGCTGACCAAACGCATGGCCGAGGACCTGACCGAATACATGCACGAACAGGGCATCAAGGTGCGCTACATGCACTCGGATATCGACACGATCGAGCGGATCGAAATCCTGCGCGATCTTCGGTTAGGGGCCTTCGACGTCCTGATCGGCATCAACCTGCTGCGTGAGGGGCTCGACATTCCCGAATGCGGGCTGGTCGCCATTCTGGACGCGGACAAAGAGGGCTTTCTGCGGTCCGAGACCTCTCTGGTCCAGACCATCGGCCGCGCCGCGCGCAACGCTGATGGCCGCGTGATCATGTATGCCGACAAGATCACGGGCTCCATGGAGCGCGCGCTGAGCGAGACCAACCGCCGCCGCGCCAAACAGATCGCCTATAACGAGGAGCACGGCATCACGCCCGAGACGGTGAAGAAGAATGTCGAGGACGTTCTGGCCGGGCTTTATGAGGGCGACGTCGACATGAACCGCGTCACCGCCACCATCGACAAACCGATGCACGGCGCGAACCTTGAGGCGCATCTGGACGGGTTGCGCGAACAGATGCGCAAAGCCGCCGAGAATCTGGAATTTGAAGAGGCCGCCCACATCCGGGATGAGATCAAACGTCTGGAAGCGGTCGATCTGGCCGTCGCCGACGACCCCATGGCGCGGCAATGGGCGGTCGAGAAGGCCTCGGAAGACGCAGTGAAAGCGCGCGGGCGGTCAACGGCTGGCAGGCCGGGTCAGCGGGGTGGGAATGTGAAGAGGCGGAAGAGGTAGAAGATTATTTCTTTTCGCCAAGAAGCGTTTTCAACTCAAGCATTTTCACTTCGACTTCACTGCGTTTAGCAAAAGGCCCAGGCATTTTGTATGTATCGAAGCCCTCTGCATTTAGTAATTTTTCTGACAGTTTAGCAGCTTCAGAAAAGACGAAGATAATTAACGGGCGATCGGGTAGCTTGCTTAGTTTTTCAACGAAACTCACCGCAGCCCGTTTCTTTTCGTTTCTACTCAGTTGATGAGAGCGGGCCGTCGGAACTCTAGAAATGTCGGAAAAGCCAAAGCCATTGCTCCAAGCGTGTGAATCTTCTCTTGAATTAGGAAGATCGAGAACAATCTCAAATTCGCGTATCCGTGACCAAAATCGCTTCCCGAGTTTTCCTTGGTAATAATGTCCTTCTGCGACCGAAACAGGCGAAGGATTGATACCAACAAATATTGCTTTCAGCCCCGGCGAAACGTACTCTTTTAGTGTGAGAATTGACTCATTCCCGATTTGAATCGTTTCAACATTCATAAACGTTTTCATTGTCATCACCGCGTCAATCTACAGCACCAATAGTATGGGTTTCCAACCCATCACCCCGAGGCCATCCAACCCCATGATGGGGTAAAACCCCATCCTACATCGCCCCAAAAAACAAGGGCGGGAAAATCCCGCCCCGCCGTTCACCCCTTATCCCAATGGGCAATCACATCATACCCAACTGGTGAGGGAGGGCCTTCCATAAATTCAGCAAAATGCCCCCAGAGCTCGGCCACTTTCGAGGCGTTCGCGTTCGATGTTTCCTCACTCTCGACCACCGAGATCACATAGCCTGAACCGTCTTCATTCATGACATTAGTAAAGCTGTGCATGCCGGGCATGCCCATAATTTCGGATTTCAGTGCATTCATCTTCTCAGTTGCGGCGTCACGGGTGCCGGGCTTCATTTTAAATTGAGTAATTCGCGCAAACATCATTTTCCTCCCTCATGGGACGAGATTGCGCTGTGCTGGGTTTGTGCAACCTCGCCAAGAACATATTAGCACGCCGCTAAATAATCTCATATTGAGAGTTTGATATTCGAGGTAATTTCAACTTTAAGCCTCAGCAATTTGCGGCAGCTGACACTTCACAGTTGCAGCCCAGCGCTCTCTGCTTCACGTTTGAAATCACAAATTGTGATTCCAGACGGTTGCCATGACGAACACCCTGCCCTCCACGCATGACGTCCAAAGCGCCATTCACCGGGTGCGCGGCACTCGCGTGGTGCTGGCCGAGGATCTGGCACAGTTCTATGGAAAATCCGTCAGCGCCTTCAATCAGGCCGTGTCGCGCAACAAGGGCCTGTTCGAGGGCTACCGCTTTCAACTGACCGATGCCGAAGTCGCCGATTTGCAATCACGGAATGTGATTTCAAAACCCAAGGGGCGCGGTGGGCGGCGGGTCAACCCTTGGGTCTACACGGATTACGGCGTGGCCATCGCCTCGGCCCTGTTCAAGGACTCGCGTGCGATCAGGATCACGCGGATGATTACCGAAGCCTTTGTCGACGGCGCGAATGCTTTGGCCGAAACTCCGCGCAGCGTGCCGGAAGTCCTGCCGCCCGAGGACACCCCCGCCCCGCTGCTGCCCAATGGTGAGCAGTTGCGCGATCTGGCCGAAAACATCCTCGATTCCGGACAGCAGAGCCTTGTGGACTACATCGCCAACCCAACCACCAAGCGCCAGCAGGCCGTGGCGGCGATCATGAAAACCCTGGCTGAGACCGCAGGTGAAGAGGTCCGCACCCAACAGGAACGCCTGCGCCTGCGCATTGCCGAGCGTCTGGCTACCGGTGACTATGCCGATGATGATGACCGCAAACAGTTGCTGGAATTGCTGCAGGCGATGAAGGGTTAAACCCCCAGCTCTGCCCGCAACTTTTTGGTCAGCTTCGCAACGACCAGATCATAAGAGGTCACGATATGTTTTCGCAGCGACGCGTCACTCATCCCGCGTTCCTCGTGTACCTGCAGCCATTTCATTCCGCGCGAAGCCAGATAGGGCGCTGGGCGGATACCGGGCTCGTCGCTCAGAACCTCAAAGGCGAGATCGGTGGCTTTGAAGGTGAAAGCATCCTGGCCATTGTTCCAGCCGCAGATCGCAAACACCTTGCCGCCCACTTTCCAAACATCCGCATCACCCCATTGCACCACATGGGTGGTCGCTTTGAGAGTGTCGCAGAAACTGTTGAACTCGTCGCGGGTCATGCAGGGATCAGGGGCGCAGGAATTTGGCGTTACCGACCTGTTTCTCCGCTTGCAAAGGCGTCTCTACCGCGCCTTGTCGGCCAGAGTCGCATGCGATTCCATCTGCATCCGGGTCATTGCGCAAATGATAGCCAGGCTGCCCTTCGTAATACGGACCGGGCAGGATTTTTTGCGCCGCGTGGCACCCTCCAACAAGCGCCGCAAGGTGAAACACGGCCTCTTCCCGTTCAAAATCCGATGTGCGTATGAACACGCTCAGCGCAATCGCCGCAGTTGTGACCGGAAGCATCAGAATCATCAGCAAAATCCGAACCGGTGACAGCGCCCTTTTACGGGTCACTTCCGCACGCCGCTGGCGTTCTGGGCAGGTCGGGTCGGTAAAGACCGGACGCAGGGAGGATTCTCGGGTCGTCATACGGTCTAAGTATACACGGTTTGCGGCAATTCCGAGCCCCCTGAGTCCGAACACGTGTGATTAAGTTTTGGTGATCGGAACTGTCGCGAACCGAGACATCAAAGGTTAAAGTAATTTGGACCAGAGCAGGCGGTGCACAGAATGACAGAAACGAACCCTTTTCGAGCCGTAGATGATTACGCCCGGAAACTGGCCTACGACCTTATTGCGTCGGCGACCTTCGGGGCGTTGGCGGTAAACCGCCCGGATACAGGGTTGCCATCTGTCTCTCGGATCGCGCTGGCCATGGCACCAGATGGGTTGCCCATGACGCTGATCTCTGCGTTAGCTGATCATACGCGCGCCCTGACCGCATATCCAAACTGCGCCATTTTAGTTGGTGAACCCGGCGACACCGGCGATCCGCTGACCCATCCGCGTCTGACCCTGCATGCGCAAGCCGGATTTGTCGTGCCCGGTACACCTGAACACTTTGACCTACGTGACAGCTACCTAAGCCAACGCCCAAAAGCCAAGCTGTATGTCGATTTTTCGGATTTCAGATTTGTCCGCTTTGCAGTCACTGATGCGCTGTTGAATGGCGGTTTTGGCAAGGCATGGCGCCTTGCCCCTGAAGATATTCGAGCCGATCAACGCACAACATGAACCGCACACGCCGCGTGCCGCACAACGTGGTTCGCCGTAGAGCCCAACAGCAAGTCCTGCATTCCTGGGCGGTGCGATGCCATAATGATCAAGTCAGGTTTATGCTCACTGGCCCAATCCAGGATAGTACGGCCTGAATGCCCCTCGATCACGATACCCTTTGCATTGGGCAATTTGGCGGCAAGGCTGTCCAACTCGGCCTGAAGCGCTTTGCGCGCCTCGGTCAGATACTCGGGTGGCATGTACGAGATGGCATAGTTGGGGATATGTTCAACCACGTGAAGTAGAGTGACCTGAGCATCTGGCGTTGCCAAAACCTCTGCCAGTTTCAAAGGGCCGGAAATATCCCGTTCTGCATCAAAGGAAATCGGGACCAAAATATTGTGATACATGACGCGTACCTCCGTTTCATTCATCGGAAATTTGCATCAATACCAAGGGGTCGGCTTTGATTTAGGTCACTAAGTACCAAATGTTTCGGCAACGTCATACATCACCGGCTCGAAGCTTTTGCACATTTCGTTAATTCTGCGATTGCGGTCGCGCATTTCCGGCGTGCGTAGCATGGCCAGGAAATCCTCGCGCCGTTCCCATTGCGAATAGTTGGCAATCCGAGTTTGTGCATCATTGACATGTAAACCTGCGGCGATGAACCCCGGCTGCTTGGAAATGAACTCGGCATAGGCATCGGTCAGCGCTTCAAGCAGGTCATGACATGTGCCCGGCGTCATCTCGAATGTGGTGATTACGGTCTGGACGCTGGCATTTTTCGCGATGTTCGGCATCTGGAATCTCCCTTGTTCTGGTCGAGCCTAACACAAGTTCTAAAAAGGTCCCGGGGTTTCCTGAACGGTGCGCCACAAACCGGTATTTGCGAAAAAGTAAGAATAACTAACGATCCGTTAACCATGCTGCCCGATGCTTTGCGCATGTTCCGGCTTGGCTGTCTTTTTGCTCTGTTGTTTGTGGCGTCCCCCGCGTGGCCCGGCGCCTGGCTGCGCGCCAAGGACTCGGCATTCACTGCCGCGTCGGTCACAGTTTTCAAAGATGACTACGGGTATGACTATAAGTCAGCTCTGTATGCGGAATGGGGCTACCGCGAGAACCTGACACTGGGTTTCGACTTTGAAGAAAACCGAGACATTTATGGGCACGCCACCGTTTTCGCCCGCGTTCCGGTTGCCGATTTGAACAATATAGGGCGCTTCGCAGCAGAGTTCGGCGTCGGAGTGCATCACCGACACCGTGACGCCTGGGCCCTTTACAAGGCGACACTGTCCTACGGCAGAGGTTTCCAGACCGGCTGGGGCAGCGGGTGGGTCGCAATTGACACAACGCTGGAATACCGCACTCATGATGTGCTGTTCAGAAAACTGGACATCACGACTGGTCTGTCGGCACCCAGATTGGTCAACCCGATGTTGCAGATCGAAACATCCTATCGGTCCGGGGACCCGTTGTATTGGCGTGTCCGCCCTTCAGTCATGATACGCAAGCAGGACAGACCGACAACATGGGTTCTGGGGTTGGAACGAAAAGATGCCCGCAATGATACGGGCATCAAGGTCGCAATATGGGCGGATTTTTGAAACCCGCAGATCAGACCTCCATTCGGATCATGGTAGACACCGTTCCGCGAAGTGACTGCGACCAGCGAAGGTTGATCACGTCATTGCCTGCACCTTGCTCAAGTTCGACATAAGGCGTGTCATGCACGATTTGCCCAAAACTATTTCTCAGCGGCCCCAGGACTGTGACCGCATCACACCCGCGTGCTTTTCCCCCAAATGGTAAACGCCCTTGAGCCCAAACTCCCCACACTTGCGAGTTTGAGTTCTGCGAAAACCGCAAACGCAAAGGATTTTCGACCTTGGTCGTAACACCGTGAAACGTGTTGTCCCTGACACTTACGTTCAGGTGCCTAAAATGGTTCAGCCCCGCAAAAGTCGTGTCCACGCGTTCAGCACGATCAATAGTTCCGTTGACCGACCGGAATTTATTCCCAGCAATGACGACTCCATTCAGGAAATGTCCGGGGCCATGCGGGCGGATCACAATATTGCTGAACCACGGCGCAACCTCGTTGCAGTAAAAAATATTGTCCGTGATGGTCATGGCACTGAACGAAAACCCGGCCGTGTAAGTCGGGTTCGCATCCCTCTCGTTCGTCCACTGCACAAAACAGTTGTCGACGTAGTTCTCGGAAATAGTCGAGCTGTTATATGTGCCAATCATGACAAGCCCTGCGCTGCGCACGCCTCGGGCGATACTGTCCCCCTGGAAGAAATGGTTACCAAGCACCAGGTTGTTCGTCCCCGCCAGAACCGCGAAACTTTGGAACCTGACAGCTCGGTTGTGTCGCAATTTGACGTCATTGGCCGTCGCATTCAAGGCAATGGACCTGCGGTCCGGCACATTGAACGACTCCTCGCTCGACAGGAACTGACAATTATCAATCAGCATTCCCTGACATCCCGTTCCAATCGAGGTGATGCCCCGGTCCTTCGGACGGCTTATGAAACAGTTGGCGACCGCGAAAGTACTCCCGGACGGAGCAAGCCGGATCGCGCTACAGCGACCGTTGCACTGAAACTCAATCTCCTCCATGCCGAACTTGCGCAGAGTGCCAAAGCCGATGAAATCCAAAAGATACTTGAACGCATAAAACGTGAAGTTTTGGGTGCCCGCGGCGTCAAAAATGGGGGCATTCAATCTAATTTCGCCCGCACCCACGTTTTTGGACCGGACATATATTTCGCGACCAACACCGTTTCCCTGAACCAACGCACCAACTGGTATATTGGCCACATTGGCAACATTGGTCAGGCGGGTCGGGTCCGAAGGGTTATAGGTGGCGACCGAAGTGAAAACTTCGGTATCCCAAGCCGAATTGCTTTTCACATCAAACTGGCCGTTTCGGATGACGCGGCGCGTGGAAAAACCGCTCTGCCGGTTGGGAACCGCCGCAGCCATATCTATCGGACCGTTGACCGAAATTTTGCGCCCACCCATGTCTAGCGATTCATGATCCGAATTGTTCAGCAACGCCTGAAACGCTTTTTTAAAGGCCAGCTCTTCGTCCCCAAAAGCCGTGATGTAGGCGGGCAGATCAAAGTTTTTCGTCAGTAGCAACATCTTGTCGTCAGGCATTGTGACAGTGCCTTCAAACTCGATCTCAGAGGCGATGGTCGTGTTTTGCGTCAGCGCATATGTCCCTTCTGACACGAAAACACGACGCCCGGCCGCTGCCTGATCAGCAGCCACAAATGCAGCCGTATCATCTGCGACGCCATCACCAATCGCACCGAAGTCGCGCACATCGACAAGGCTGATCATATCGCGCAGGAAAACACTTGTGACATCGGTGATCTCGATATCATCAACGCGAACAACGGCACCGTTTGCCCCAACCAAGTCCAATCCGAAGTGGCCGTACAGCGCTGCGACGCCCCACGGCATATCAACACCGTTGCGCTGACCCGTGCCAACAATCGCGGTGATTTCCTGAACCCTACCATATCCTGAAAGCTGGGTTGCGGGGCCTTGTTCGATCACGCCATTCACATGCGAGTCACCTGCACCCCCTGCCCATGCGGCGATCCGAACTTCGGGCAAGGGACCGCTGATCGCTTTCACCCTCGCTTTGATCTGAAGATAACATCCCGGCTGCAAGGGTGTCTGACTCATATACCGCAGTTTTTGCGTGGGGCTGACCTTTAGGATCTCGAGACAGCCGCCAAAATCCGCATCCGCAGGAACGAACGCACCAGTTCCCGATCCGTCATAAGTGGGCGACCCCGGTGTACCGTCTCCGCTGGACCAGACGTTCAAACCGTTTGCGAAAGCAGGCGGCATGAACACGATGCCGTCGGTGATTGCCTTGTTCATAGAAATCCCTTTCCCAATCGCGCCAAAGCCAAACGCCGCGCGCATTAACCCAGTGTCCGGGGGACGCCCCGAACGCATAGGCCTGAGTAAAGAAAAGGAATTAACCGCCGCTCATGACAGCGCACGGTGGTGTTGCATCAGGCCGACGGATCACCGTTACCCAAAAGCTGCACACCATTGATCTTCCAGCCGTTTTCACGCTGCACCATCTGATAGTCCAGAATATGAACCCGACCGTCGCCATCGGTGATCATCACCTTTTGCCACAATGACCCGGCGACGTCGCGCAGTTCCAGAAACCGCACATCCGACGGACGCCAAACCATCGGATAGCCGCGCTTGACCATCACGCCGAAATTCTCGGGTGTTTGAAACAGACGCTGGATGTTGGGGCTGGCAAAGGTAAAGGCGGTGGCGAAGTCATCCGCCTGAAACGCCTGTATCTGTGCGGCGATATTGGCCTCGATCTCGGCATTCTGGGCAAACGCACCCGTGGCCAGACCGGCACTAAAGGACAAAGCAAGCAATAGTCGACGCATGGGGCCACCTCCTTAAGCAAGAGTAGCCCCACACGGTATCAGGTCAAATCAGACCAGTTCTCCGGCCAGCGCTTTGTTGATCAGAGCGATGGTTTCAGGCACACCATAAAGCGCGATGAACCCGCCAAAGCGCGGGCCTTGCGACGCACCCAGCAACACTTCGTAGAGCGCCGTGAACCAGCCGCGCATCGGGTCAAACCGCTCGCGTCCGATGGAATAGACCACCGATTGCAACGCCTCATCCTCAAGCGCGCCGTCATAAGCCTCTAGCGCAGCTTTCAGCGCCTCCAGCGCCTCACGTTCCTGCTCGGTCGGTGCGCGGTGCTGTCTGGTGGGTTTGACAAAATCGTTGAAGTAGCGCACCGCAAAACCCGCCGCCTGATCCAGATCGGGATGCGTTTCTGCGGTCGCCTCGGGCGCGTAGCGGCGGATAAAGCCCCACAGTGCTTCTTTGTCCTCGGCACCAGATACCGAGGCTAGGTTCAGCAACATCGCAAACGGCACCATAAGCGTCGACTCAGGCACGTCACCGCCATGGATATGCCAGACCGGGTTGTTCAGCTGCGCCTTCAATTCTTGCCCCGGATAGGCACGCAGTTGCTGGTGATATTCATCCACCGCCTTGGGAATGACGTCGAAATACAGACGCTTGGCCGTCTTGGGCTTTTGGTACATGAAATACGACAGGCTTTCCGGCGCGGCATAAGTCAGCCACTCTTCCATCGACAAGCCGTTGCCCTTGGATTTCGAGATCTTCTGCCCCTGCTCATCATTGAACAGCTCATAGCTGAGCGACTCGGGCGGCTGTTTGCCCAGCGCCCGGCAGATTTTCGAGGATTGCGTGACCGAGTCGATCAGGTCTTTGCCGGACATCTCATAATCCACGCCCAGCGCGGCCCAACGCATAGCCCAGTCGGGCTTCCACTGCATCTTGACGTTGCCGCCCGTGACCGGGATTTCGACCTTTTCGCCATCGGGCTCCTGATAAACAATCGTGCCCTTGGCCACGTTACGCTCCAGCGTCGGCACTTGCAGCACGTGACCGGTTTTCGGGCTGATCGGCAAGAAGCAGGAATAGGTCTCGCGCCGTTCAGGCCCGAGGGTCGGCAGCATGATTTCTTGTATCTTGTCGAACCGCTCCAAAGCGGTCAGCAGAGCCTCATCAAACTTGCCGCTGGTGTAGTAATCAGTGGCCGAGGCAAATTCATACTCGAACCCAAAACTATCCAGAAAATCGCACAGCATCGCGTTGTTGTGCTGCGCGAAGCCTTCATGCGTGCCAAACGGGTCGCGCACCTTTGTCAGTGGCAAGTGCAGGTCTTCTTTCAGCTCGTCCTGCATCGGCACGTTGGTCGGCACCTTCCGGAACCCGTCCATATCATCCGAAAAGCAGATCAGCTTGGTCGGGATATCGCTGATCTGTTCAAACGCGTGCCGTACCATCGAGGTCCGCGCGACCTCGCCGAAGGTACCGATATGCGGCAGGCCCGACGGGCCATAGCCGGTCTGGAACAGCACATACCCTTTTTCCGGCGCACCTTGTCTGTAGCGTTTGAGGACCCGGCGCGCCTCTTCGAAAGGCCAGGCCTTGGACGACATCGCGGTTTCACGCAGTTCAGACATGTTCTCAGGTGCTCCATCGGGAAATACAGCGCCGGACGCCCTTTGCGGCCCGACCGGCCCCTCCTATTGTGCCGGTGCAGCATGAGTCAATAAAGTGCGCTGTTTTTCTGAGCGGAAACCCCGGTTGCGGTTTATTCGGCTGCTGTCACTTTCGGTGGGAATTTATTAGGCAAAAGACCCAAACGCTGTGCCTGATGCACATCAGCCAGCAGATCCCGATCAGCGGCGGCAAACAGCTCTTCGGGGTGGCCCAGTACAAAATACCCCATCTGGTGCATGTCGATCCGATAAGGCGTGCGCAAGATTGTCACGATATCGAACGGGTCCCGGTCAGGAATGTCGCTTTCCACAGCATAGACCAGTTCCGTGGGCGAGGACGCCAACCCCGAGCCCAGCGCCTTGATCTGCCCGTCCTGTCGGCGCAATCCGAATTCAATCGAAAACCAATAGAGGCGTATCAGCCACGCATAGTCCTTGTCCCCCGCCTGCACCCCGGCCTTGCCGATCGCATGGCTGAAAGCCGCAAAACGCGGGTCGCTCAGTAAGGGCGTGTGGCCGAAGATTTCGTGAAAGATGTCGGGTTCTTCAATATAGTCAAAATCCTCGCGCGACCGGATGAACGAGGCTGCAGGAAAAACTCGATCCGCCAGCATACCAAAGAAGGTCTTGAAACCGATCAGCGCAGGTACCGGCTGCACCCGCCACCCGGTCAGGTCCAGAAGACGCTCGGATATATCCGCACAGGACGGAACGCGGGTCTTGGGCATCTCCAACCGCTTCAACCCGTCCAGATATTCACGCGCCATGTAGCGCTGCACGTTTTCCTGCTGCGCTGCATAAAGGTCCGCCCAAACCGCATCCTCTTCGGTGGTATAAGCAATATGGCCGCGCGCGTTGGCCTGTTTGGCCACGTATTTGGTGGATTTGGGCATGGAACGTCCTCCTTGATAGAATTTTAGCCCATACTCGTGGTAAAATTGACCTCATGGCGTGAGTAATTGCTAGATTTTTGACCGAAAAATTTCGATAATTCTTAAATTATGACCCAAATCCTTCAGCCTGCCGACATCGCCATTCTACAAGAGCTTCAGTCAGACGGACGTCTGTCCATGCAGGATCTCGCCGACCGAACCGGGCTGTCGGCCTCGCAATGCTGGCGGCGCGTGAGGGATCTTGAGGCCACAGGCGTCCTCGCAGGATATGCCGCGCGCGTGCCCGCAAAATCGGTGGGGCTGAACGCGATCGCCTACGTTCACATCGCCCTGAAAGACCACCAAGAAGACAGCATCGCGTCCTTCCTGCGTCTGGTCGAGACAGAACCCCAGATCGTCGAATGCGCATCGATTACCGGAGATCACGACTTCATCCTGAAAGTCTATGCGCGTACGCCCGAAGACCTTGAGCATTTCATTATGCAGCGCTTACTGAAGTCCGGCCTTGTGCGCGACACCCGCAGCAATTTCGTGTTACGTCAGACGAAAACGCGCGGACCTCTGCCCATCCTGTGACGCTTTGGCCGCCGAAATGCGTTGAACCCGATCCCGGTCCCTCCTATCGTGCGCCCTCAGAACAGCTCTATCAGGACCCCGCCATGACCGATCAAGTGCCTCACCCGATGTCACCGCAGGATTGCCTTGTTGCGATCATGGTGGCGATTTCAGCGTCGGACGAAACCATTCGCACGGCTGAACTGGTCAAAATCGAAGGCGCGGTGAACATGCTGCCGGTTTTTGCAGAATACGATGCCGACCGCACCCGTCGTGTATCGCAAATCGTGTTCGACCTGTTCGAGCAAGAGGACGGGTTAGACGCATTGTTCGGCCTGATCCGCGAAAACCTGCCCGCGCGGTTGAACGAAACAGCCTATGCACTGGCCTGCGACGTGGCAGCCGCTGATGGGTCGCTTGCGGAAACCGAGCTGCGTTTGTTGGAAGAAATCCGGTACGAGTTGAATATCGACCGCTTGCATGCTGCAGCGATCGAGCGTGGCGCGCGTGCGCGGCACACGACTTAACTGCCGCTTAGGGTTCCCCATCTTGCAATGAGGGCGCGCTGCAATCTGCGCGACCGGCTATTCCAACTTCGTGCGCCTGACGGGCGTTCGCGCTGAGAGCGTGGTATTTTTGCGCGATGATCAACATCGGCGGTGAAGATGGCGAAAGCCAGTTCAGACCCGTCGGGCGTCGTAATAAATCCACCCAGGCCGGACACGAAATTCAACGTCCCGGTTTTGGCGTCCACCTTGATTGGATGGTTCTTGACCGGCCGACCCTGACTGTCAGTTAGATTAAACCGTTTCAGCAATGGACGCAGCGCGCCAGATTTTTGCGCCGCGACCAGCATCTTGACCAGCGCGCTCGGGGCAATGCGCGACGCATCCCCCAATCCCGAGTGATCCACCATTGCGACGCCATCAACCCCATAAGTCTCGGCGGCCCAAAGGTTCATCTCATCTGCCGAATCCGTCAGACTCTGCAATTCCGCGCCACGCGCTCTTGATGCCGTCATACCCACCATTTCGGCAGTGATGTTGGTCGAGTATTTGAGCATTCCGCGCAAAATGCTGTCGAGCTGATCGCTGTTATGCACAACCAAAGCAAGACCGACTGGCGCCTGGCGCGTCACTTGCACCCGATCCAAGACAATCCCGTTGGACCGGGCAAGCGTCCGAAACACATCTCCCACATAAAGGGCGGGTTTGCGCACCGGTAGCCATCGCGCTCCGCCATTGCCTAGGGCGGCACGCGCCACGGTCCAGCGATCCTGCCGGGCACTGGCTTCATAGGTGTAGATCGGGGCCTTGCGGGCTTCGACCCACATCGTCGCCATGTCCACCGCGGGCTTATACCGCGCGCTGCGCGCATCCATGGTCACATCGTAGTTGGTTCCGGCCCGTTTCCATTCAAAATGAACACGGTTGAAGTTCAGGGATATCCCGCTGATTGCAGGGCTGTAACCCAAATGGTCAGGTTGCCCCGGATCAATGCTGAACACGTAAGGCAACGCCCCATCATACACTTTGAATGCGCCCCGAACTTCGGTGATCCCAACCTCGCGCAGATTGGCTGCCATCGTTGCCAACGCATCTGTGTCCAGCAATGGGTCGCCGCCACCCACAAGGATCAGGTCGCCATTCAAAACGCCATTTTCAATGGTGCCATCCGCAACCAGCTTTGTCTCAAAGCGGAATTCCGGGCCCAGAACATCCAACGCGTAAAGCGCGGTCAGTGCTTTTGCCACGCTCGCTGGCGGCAAGCCGAGATCTCCTCCGACCGTTTCCAACTCGACCCCGGTCTGCGCATCGGCAACGGCGAAAGCAACCTCACCGCGCAAACCCGCAGCCTGTATCAGACGTTCCGCCCCTAGCGGTTGCGCGCCCCGGAGTTGAGGCCTAAGAGAAACCAGCGGTGCATTCGCCAGGGCAACGCCCGGAGCCATCGCTGCCCCAAGGCCAGCCAAAACAAAACGACGTGTGAAACGATCAGCCATAGCCAATTAAAATCCTACAGATCGCGGGCGAACAACCGGTCAAAAGGATTATGCTCCGGTGGGGGCTATTCCGGCAACACCCCATTCGCCGTGATGCCGCGATTGCGAAGTTCAGTTGAACTCACATCGAGCATTGGGACATTGACAAAACACCACGCCGGGGCCTGCGCCCGCCCCAGAAGATGCCGCGCCTGCCCGTCTATGCGATACGTCGCATAGACCTTGGCCGCCGGAGACATTCGCGCTGAAATACGATCACCTGGGCGTGCGACAACACCGACAGGCACGTTATCCATGATGGTTCGCCAATCTTGCCAGAGGTGGAACTGGGCAAGATTGTCAGCCCCCATGATCCATACGAACCGTACCTGCGGATAAAGTCGCTGCAAAGCCGCCAGAGTATCTGCGGTCGCCCGGGTCCCCGTCGCCGCCTCGATATCCGTGACCTCCACACGCGGATGTTGCATCACGTTCTGCGCGGCCCGGACACGCTCCGCCAATGGCCCTGGCCCGCGTGCTTTCAGGGGATTTCCGGGGGATACCAGCCACCATACCCGATCCAATCCAAATGCCTTCATAGCCTCTCGCGTGACATGAACATGTCCCTGATGCGGTGGATCAAAAGACCCCCCGAACAAACCGATTACCTGACCGGGCCTCGCATATGGTATGGCAAAACGCTCCATCCTTTGCTGTTGTTCAGAACTGGGACGGCTTGTCAATCAACGGGCTGCACGACATCGCCCAGCTTGACCCGGCCGGGTTTGACGACTTCAGCACACCAGCCCCCGTGGCCGCGCACGGCAGAATAGCCGCCTTTACCGAAAGCCTCCTCCATCCGGCTGCAGGGCGCGCAGATCACGGTAAAGCGCAAAATCGCTTCACCGACTTGCACCTCACGCCCCTTGAGCGCTGCCAGATTAATCCCCGAGACCACCAGATTGCGCCGCAGGATTTCAGGCGTGACTGGCCCTTGACCGAGATATGACCCAATCGCCGCTAGATGTTCCTGCTGGATCAGCGTCACCGCCCGTTTGCCCGCACGAGCGCGGTCGCCTTCCAAACCATCGGCGGAGATCAAAACAGTATCGACCGGTTGCACCTCCGCCCTGCGACCAGGTCGCAGACCAATCCATTCCAGCCGACCCGGCTTGGCCCATCCTGCAATCAGTGCCGCCAAATCCGCCATGCTTCCCCCCTTTGCTACAATCGGACAACTACCGCCGCACATCCGAATGCAAAATTCACAAAACCACCAGCTTGCCCCGCCCGCCCCGCTTGGATATCAAGCGGATCAACCCAATTTCCCCGACCCAGAGGACGCGACATGGCCGCCTATCAATATGTCTACCACATGCAGGGTGTCTCAAAGACTTATCCCGGTGGCAAGAAGTGCTTTGAAAACATCCACCTGAGCTTTCTGCCCGGCGTGAAAATCGGTGTTGTCGGCGTCAACGGCGCGGGTAAATCGACCCTGATGAAGATCATGGCCGGTCTCGACAAGGATTTCACCGGCGAGGCATGGGCCGCCGAAGGTGCCAAGGTCGGCTACCTGCCGCAGGAACCGCAGCTGGATGAATCGCTGACTGTCCGCGAAAACGTTATGCTGGGCGTGGCCGAGAAGAAAGCGATCCTCGACCGTTACAACGATCTCGCCATGAACTACTCGGATGAAACCGCCGACGAAATGGCCAAGTTGCAGGACGAGATCGACAGCCAGAACCTCTGGGATCTCGACAGCCAGATCGACGTCTCGATGGAGGCGCTGCGCTGCCCGCCGGACGATGCCAACATCGCCAACCTCTCGGGCGGTGAGAAACGCCGCGTGGCGCTGTGCAAGCTGCTGCTGGAAGCGCCGGACGTGCTGCTGCTTGATGAGCCGACCAACCACCTGGACGCCGAGACCATCGCCTGGCTGCAGCAGCACCTGATCGACTACAAGGGCACCATCCTGATCGTCACCCATGACCGGTATTTCCTGGACGACATCACCGGCTGGATTCTGGAACTCGACCGTGGCCGCGGCATTCCGTACGAGGGCAACTATTCTGCATGGCTTGAACAAAAAGCCAAACGGCTGGAGCAGGAAGCCCGCGAGGACAAGTCCAAGCAAAAGACGCTGCAGCGCGAACTGGACTGGATGCGTCAGGGTCAAAAGGCCCGTCAGGCCAAATCCAAGGCCCGGATCAACGCCTATAACGAGCTGGCCGAGCAGTCCGAGCGCGAAAAGCTGACCCGCGCCCAGATCGTCATCCCCAACGGCCAGCGCCTTGGCGGAAAGGTGATCGAGGTCGAGGGCCTGTCGAAGCATATGGGCGACAAGCAACTGATCGAAGGGCTGGACTTTGCCCTGCCCCCCGGCGGCATCGTCGGTGTCATCGGCCCCAACGGTGCCGGTAAATCGACCCTGTTCAAAATGCTCACCGGTCAGGAACAGCCCGACAGCGGCACCATCACGCTGGGTGACACGGTCGAGCTGTCTTATGTCGACCAGTCCCGCGACGACCTTGCCGACAACGACACCGTGTGGGAGGCGATCACCGGCGGTGCCGAGATCATCCAGTTGGGCGACGCGCAGGTCAATTCCCGCGCCTATTGCTCGTCCTTCAACTTCAAGGGCGGCGATCAGCAGAAAAAGGTCTCGCTGCTATCCGGTGGTGAGCGCAACCGCGTCCACATGGCCCGCCTGCTGAAGGAGGGCGGCAACGTCCTGCTGCTCGACGAACCCACCAACGATCTGGACGTCGAAACCCTGCGCGCGCTGGAAGACGCGCTGGTCGATTTCGCGGGCTGCGCCGTAGTGATTTCGCACGACCGTTTCTTCCTCGACCGGATTTGCACCCATATTCTGGCGTTTGAGGGCGACGCGCATGTCGAGTGGTTCGAGGGCAACTTCGAGGACTACGAAGAGGACAAAAAGCGCCGTCTGGGACCGGACGCTCTGGAGCCGAAGAGGTTGAAGCATAAGAAGTTTGCGCGGTAGATGCTATCTTCTTGATACTACCTTAACGAGAGATATTGTACTCCTACATATTTTGTTTGGAGTACAATAATGCCAAAGAAACTAGTGATTTTTGGTAATGGTCTTGGAAGATCTTTCGACGACAATTTTTATCAGCTGGAGAGAGCTCTAAAAGCCTCATGGGACGCTGACAACGTTCTTGATGAAGAACAAAAACAACTGATCTGCAACTGTCTGGATGATGATCTGATTGAAGGCGATCTAAAAGCCCCAACATCGGAAGATCAACTGGAGAATCTCCAGAAAATTCTCGATGCCTGCGATATGATCAAAACATTTGAGACCAGAGATGGCGCCCCGGAACTGGGATGGTTAAGTGACCACGGGAAACGCTTTCCTATCGCAATTCGAAAGTACTTTCACCACGCTGCGGGTCAGTTCCATAATTCGAACAAACGACTACCATCCGCATTTGCCAACCAACTTCGTGGATTCGTGCGGTCGGATCGCCCGCATATTGCGACACTGAACTATGATGACCTTCTCTATGAGTGCTTCACTGAAACGGATGTCTTCCGGGAGCACATGCTGAGAGATGGATTTTTCGGTGACTTCGATATTGAACGGCATAGGCAATTTCACGATCCAACAAATGAAGGATGGTTCTTACACCTGCACGGCTCTCCGCTTTTTGTTAATCGCAACGGTTCACCACGAAAAATCATGCGCTCTCAACTATCTGATTATGTTGGTAATAATAGCGTACATCTAGTGCTCACCAACGCAAAATCTAAACCAGCGGTAACATCCAACTCACAAATATTGACTGAATATTGGAGAGAACTGACCAAGATTCTCGCAAAACCAATGCATGTGACGCTGTTCGGCTACGGAGGCGGCGATTTGCATCTCAACGAGCTTTTGGCGAACACAAATGATGCAACCGAGGTTCGGATAGTGTGTCGATCAGTAAGCAGAACACAGGAGCAAGCAGAGCAGTTTTGGCGTGAAACACTGTATCCAAAACCGGAAGATAAAATCTTTGTCGAACAGGTTCACAGTTTAACCGACTTTAGTAATTGGTAGCTATGGAGGTCTGAACACGGCTATGTCGTGAAACTCCACCCTTGCCACATCCCCACCGCAATGCCATATCCAAAGGGCTAACGTTTTTCTATTTCGACCTACTGTCTCCTTTTCCGGCGCTCAGTCATTCGATCCAGACTACGACGCCAGGCTGCCGCATCCCCGTGGGCAGCACCAAACAGGAGAATACGGATATGCCCGCAGGCACCGTTAAATGGTTCAACACCACCAAAGGCTACGGCTTTATCGCACCCGAAGATGGCGGCAAAGACATCTTCGTTCACATCTCGGCTGTCGAGCGTTCGGGCCTGACCGGTCTGGCCGACAACCAGAAAGTCACGTACGAGCTGCGCTCGGGTCGTGACGGCCGCGAAAGCGCCGACGACATTCAACTGGCATAAGCCATTGAAAGGGCAGAGGCTTTCCTCTGCCCTTTTTCTCAACGGGCCCGAATAGTGTGGCCCGTTGACGACATCACATTTCAGTTACTCTTCCCCGCAGATTGACCGGATCGGATATCATTCCGACACTCTGTTCAAGATTTTGTTTTTCGAGTGAAGAGATAAGACATGTTCACACGCCGAAGCTTCATGACAAGCGCCACCGCCCTAAGCCTTGTGCCGGGCGTTGCATCAGCAAAAACGAAGACTGCTGAATACGACCCGACGCCCCAGTACGTTCGGATCAAGAAAGAATTCCTGCCCGGCCAGCTTCTGGTCGTACCGAGGTCTTTCTACCTCTATTTCGTGACCGAACCGCGCAAGGCGATTCGCTATGGCTGCGGAGTCGGCAAAGCAGGGCTAGAGTTTACTGGAACAGCGACCATCGACGTCAAGAAAGAGTGGCCCACTTGGCGCCCCACCAACGAGATGATCGAGCGCGAGCCGGTAACCTATGCCCGTTTCAAGGATAACGACTACGTCCAACCCGGCGGAGGGGACAACCCGCTTGGCGCGCGGGCGTTGTACCTGTTTCAGAGCGGGGTCGACACGTATTTTCGCATTCACGGCACCACGCAGCCACAGACGATTGGCACCGCCGCATCTAACGGATGCATCCGGATGCTGAATTCACATGTTGTCGATCTTTACGAACGTGTGCCGATCGGAACCGTGGTTACAGTCATTTGATCTATTCTATGGCTTAATCGGCAAGATCCAGAACGTAAGGCCCAAGGTCCTGAACGATTAACGCAACGCCTTCGGAATTGGGGTGGATGCCGTCAGGTTGCATAAATCGGCGCGCTGCATTCGGGTCTGCGTCAGATGTGAGACCCGTGAAAAAGCTGGGGGCATAGGCGGTGTCAAATTGCTGCGCCAGATCAGGGTACATCTGATCGAAGGCCGCCTTATATTCAGCCCCGTAGTTGCCCGGGGCCTGCATGCCGACCAGCAAGACCTCAACACCCGCCTCCTGCGCGGTTTTCAGGATGGCTGTAAGATTGGCACGCGAAACGGCCGGATCGATTCCCCTCAATAAGTCATTTCCGCCAAGTGCGACGATCAACCCGTCAACTTCGGGGGTCAGGGTCCACCCCACCCTTGCCGCACCGCCAGCGGTCGTGTCGCCTGAAACACCAGCGTTGATCAAGCGGATGTCAGCATTCTGACCTTCAAGCCAACGGCCAAGTTGCGGCACAAACCCATCACGCTCTGGCAGGCCGTACCCTTGAGTCAGGGAATCCCCCAATGCGGCAATTACAACCGTTTCCGCTGTTGCCATGACGCCCCAGCAGGCAAAAAGCACCGTGATCAAAGCCTTGCGCAACATCATAACCGCTCCATATCAATCATCAACGCCCCCGCTTTGGATCGCCCTATGACTCTACCAGTTCTGTCCCTTGAACATGCCGCTTTATCGTTGGATGGCAATGCCGGTCGGGTGGATATCCTGCATGACATCACTCTTTCGGTTGCACAGAATGAAACTCTGGGGCTGGTTGGGCCGTCAGGGTCTGGCAAGTCTTCGCTGCTGATGCTGATGGGTGGGTTGGAACGGGCAACCAGCGGCAAGATCAGCGCACTCGGCCAGGATTTGAGCCGTATGGACGAAGATGCTTTGGCTCGGTTCCGTCGTAACACGATGGGCGTGGTGTTCCAGAACTTTCACCTGATCCCAACCATGACGGCATTGGAAAATGTAGCAACGCCACTGGAACTTGCCGGCCAGAAAGATGCATTCTCCCGTGCGCAAGCGGAATTGGATGCGGTCGGCCTTTCCCACCGGCACGACCATTACCCTGCACAGCTGTCGGGTGGCGAACAACAGCGCGTCGCACTTGCGCGCGCGGCAGCTCCTCGACCGAAAATATTGCTGGCGGATGAGCCAACTGGAAACCTTGATGAAACCAACGGGGCTGCAATCGTCGATCTTCTGTTTGACCTGAGGGACCGCCACGGCGCGACATTGGTCCTTGTAACCCACAGCCATAGCCTAGCCCGTAGGTGCGACCGTGTGATCCGCTTGCGTGATGGCAGGATTACCGAAGACACACGGCAAGAGGCCGCCGAATGAGCCTTCGGCTGGCAGGGCGCCTAGCGCGGCGCGAGTTGCGCGGCGGCTTGCGTGGTTTCCGCGTTTTCCTTGCCTGTCTGGCGCTTGGGGTGGCTGCCATCGCAGCTGTCGGCTCGGTCAGATACGCAATTCAGAGCGGCCTGTCACAGGAAGGGGCCGCGTTGTTGGGCGGAGACGCACAGTTAGAGTTCACCTATCGCTTCGCGTCCGACGATGAGCGTGCCTGGATGGCACAGGCGGCCGAGGCAACCTCCGAAGTCGTCGATTTCCGGTCGATGGCCGTAACCGGGCAGGCAGAGACCGCGCAGCGCGCGCTGACGCAAGTAAAATCCGTGGACGATGCCTATCCTTTGGTGGGCGAAACTGTATTAGAGCCCACCATGACTCTGTCCCAGGCTCTTGAGGGCGATCAGGATTTGCCTGGTGCGGTCATGGACCCGTCTTTAATGGACCGATTGAACCTTTCGGTGGGCCAAACTTTTGCTCTTGGCTCGCAAGACTTTGTGCTGACAGCTGCGCTTATCCACGAACCCGACGGAGCGGCAGACGGGTTCGGGCTGGGCCCACGCACACTGGTTCGCACCGAGGATTTGGGCAGTTCGGGATTGTTGGCACCCGGAACACTGTTTTCAACCAAGTACCGGTTGGACTTGCCACGCGACACTGACCTTGCCCAGCTGGCCACGACCGCAGAAAAGACGTTCGACAGCACCGGAATGCGATGGACCGACGCCCGAAACGGGGCACCCGGCATCGCCGAGTTCGTAGATCGGCTCAGCGCGTTTCTGGCACTGGTTGGCCTGTCCGGACTGGCGGTCGGAGGCATCGGCGTATCAGCCGCCGTACGGGCCTATTTGTCGCAAAAAACGGAAACGATCGCGACGCTGCGCACACTGGGTGCGGATCGAGCGACAATTTTCCAAACCTATATGATCCAGATCGGGATCCTGTCTGGTATCGGCATCCTGCTGGGCCTTGTGCTGGGTGGTCTGACACCCGTGCTTCTTGCCCCATTGATCGAGGCGCGCCTGCCCGTACCCGCAGTGTTTTCTATCTACCCCAAGCCGCTGGCCGAGGCGGCACTTTATGGAGTACTAACTGCGTTTTTGTTTACACTTTGGCCATTGGCCCGCACTGAACACGTCCGAGCGGCAACACTCTTCCGCGATGCCCTTTCATCGGCACGCATTTTTCCGCGCCCTGTATTCCTAGTGGCGACGGTCATCGGGCTGGGATTGCTTGTTGCCTCTGCAGCTTGGTTCAGCGGATCAACCCGCCTGACGCTCTGGACTGCCGGAGGATTGGTCGGCGCGCTGGCTCTGTTGGCCCTATCCGCATTTGCCATCCGCAAGCTCGCTCGTGTCAGCGCCCCCTGGGCACGCGGTAAACCCGCAATACGATGGGCGCTATCGGCCATTTCCGATCCACGGGAAGGGGCAGCGTCGGTTGTTCTTTCGCTTGGGTTGGGGTTGTCTGTTTTGGCGGCAGTTGGCCAAATCGACGGCACACTTCGCAATGCGATCTCGGGAAATCTGCCGGATGTGGCACCATCGTATTTTTTCGTAGACATCCAAAAAGACCAGATGCCCAGCTTTCTCGAACGTCTGGAAACCGACCCGGCGGTCAACCGCATCGAGAGTGCTCCGATGCTGCGCGGCATCATCACTCAGATCAACGGCAGCCCTGCGCGTGATGTGGCGGGTGATCACTGGGTTTTGGACGGCGACCGAGGCGTTACGTATTCAGCAACGCCACCAAGCAACGCACGTGTCAACAAAGGGGACTGGTGGGACGAGGGCTATGCAGGCCCCCCTCAGGTCAGTTTCGCCGCAGAAGAAGCCGAAGAGATGGGGCTTAACCTTGGCGACATGCTGACAGTCAACATCCTCGGGCGCGACATAACGGCAGAGCTGACATCCCTGCGCGAAGTCGACTTTTCCAATGCTGGCATGGGATTCATCATGTCGATAAACCCGTCCGCCTTGGCCGGAGCACCGCACAGTTTCATCGCGACAGTCTACGCCGAAGAACAGGCCGAAGGTCCGATACTGCGTGACCTTGCCGGGCAGTTTCCCAATATCACTGCCATTCGGGTGCGCGACGCAATTGACCGGGTATCAAACCTACTGGCCGGTCTGGCCGCTGCAACGTCTTACGGTGCAGGCGTATCGCTGTTGACCGGTTTTCTGGTTCTGATCGGCGCCGCGGCGGCGGGCGAACCGGCCCGACGATATGAAGCCGCGATCCTGAAAACGCTGGGCGCTGACCGGCGTCGCATCCTGCTCAGTTTCACCATGCGCGCAGCTCTCTTGGGGGCAGCTGCCGGAAGCGTGGCACTGTTGACGGGTATTCTGGGTGGATGGGCGGTTGCCACCTATATTTTTGACACCCGTTTTGCGGTCATCTGGCCCTCGGCCATTGGCATTGTTCTGGCCGGAGTTCTGGTCACGCTGGGCGCGGGTCTGATCTTCGCTTTGCGCCCTCTCGCGGTGAGACCGGCACGCATTCTGCGCGCCAGTGACTGATCCTATCGCACGCAGGCCACGGGTTGCAGTATCTGCAGCAGTTGGTCGTTGTCGCATACCAGCGCGTCCAGCGTGATGTCATCTAACGACACATAAAACACTTCGGCAGCGTCTTGCAGCGCCAACCGCAAACGACACGCATCGGTCAATGGGCACGTATTGTCTGCATCGGCAAAACACTCGGCCAGCGGCAGGTTCCCTTCGACATGGCGAAAGACCGACCCGATACGAATCTGGTCAGCAGGTCTGGCAAGCGTCATGCCCCCGTTTCGACCCCTTTGCGTGCTGAGATAGTCAAGCTGGCTAAGTTGATTAATCACCTGCGCCAAGTGGTTTTCCGAGATGTTGCACACTTCGGCAATCTCGGATTTGGTCACAAGCCTGTCCTGATGCGCGGCACAATACATCAGCAGGCGCACTGCAATATTCGTCCGTTTGGTAATGCGCATGGTCGCCTCCCAAATTTCAAGATGCGACCTTATTGCATGTCCGGCAAAAAAGCGGTTTGACATACATCAATCGGCGCAAAGGACACAGTGGCACATGGCAGACCCTTACTTCTTTGGCTACGGCAGCCTGGTCAACCTTGCGACCCACGATTTTCCGGATGCCCGCCCTGCCCGCCTGAAGGGCTGGCGCCGCGCTTGGAGGCATACGGACCTTCGCCCGGTGGCATTTCTAACGGCCATCCCTGATCCGAACAGCGAAATCGAAGGTATGATCGCACATGTGCCTCGAAACGATTGGGCCGCTCTGGATGAACGCGAATGGGCCTATGACCGAGTACCCGCAACCCAAGCCGTGACACATCCCCTGACTCACGATGTGGAAATCGCCGTCTATGCAGTGCCTCATGGCCGCCACGCCGAACCGACTAATCGCCATCCCTTGCTGCTCAGCTATATCGACGTGGTTGTACAAGGCTATCTGCGGGCCTTTGGCGAAGCCGGGGCGGACCGCTTTTTTGCCACCACTGATGGATGGGATGCTCCGATCCTGAACGACCGCGCCGAACCTCGCTATCCGCGCCACCAGCAGTTGAAACCGAACGAGACCGAATTTGTGGATACCCGCCTGCAGCATCTTTCTGCAAAGCTGGTCCACTCTTTGTAAAAAAGGCCGGGAATGCTTGCCCGGCCATTCTTTGGTAGAAGATACGTGCGCCGCAGAGCGCGTTTATCACCCGCGCGCGCGGATCACTTGCAGCAAGGGCAGCAAAGTCGCCATTTCCGGTCCGCGCTCCATCCCTGTCAGCGCTTTGCGCAATGGCATGAAAAGCCCCTTACCTTTGCGGCCCGTGGCCTCTTTGACGGCCTTGGTCCAGGCACCCCAAGTCTCACCGTCAAACGGTCCTTCTGGCAACAGCGCAACGGCTTCGGCGATGAATGCCTGATCCTCGTCAGCGATCAAAGGTTCGGCACCGTCGCGGCACAAGTCCCACCAGCCCTTCAGATCCGCCAGAGTCGTGATGTTCTCGCGCGCCATGGCCCAGAAAGACTCGGCCAGATCAGCGGGGACACCCGCATCGGCGACCGCATCGGCCACATCGGCCAGTGGCAACGATTGCAGGTGTTTTGCGGTCAGCGGAAACAGGTCCTGCACGTCGAATTTGGTCGGCGCCGCGCCAAAACGGCCAATGTCAAACCCGTCAATCAGCTCGGCCATGTCCGAACGCAATTCGACCGGATCAGAGGACCCCAGACGCGCCATCAAGCTCAGCAGAGCCATCGGCTGCACGCCCTGTTCGCGCAGATCGCGCAAGGCCAGCGTACCCAGACGTTTCGACAGCGCCTCACCCTGCGGGCCAGTCAGCAGCGAGTGGTGCGCAAAGCGCGGGCAGTCTCCGCCCAGCGCCTGAATAATCTGAATCTGCGTCGCGGTATTGGTCACATGATCTGATCCGCGCACCACATCGGTCACGCCCATCTCGGTATCGTCGACCACCGACGCGATGGTATACAGAACCTGACCATCCCCCCGGATCAGCACCGGATCAGACACTGACGCCGCATCAATCGAGATGTCGCCCAGAATGCCATCATTCCACTCGATCCGCTCGTGATCCAGCTTGAAACGCCACACACCATTGCCACGTTCGGCGCGCAGGGCCTCTTTCTCGGCGTCAGACAGGTTTAACGCGGCGCGGTCGTAGACCGGCGGCTTGCCCATGTTCAGCTGCTTCTTGCGTTTCAGGTCCAGCTCGGTCGGTGTCTCGAACGCCTCATAGAAACGACCCATCTCGCGCAGCTTGTCGGCGGCCTCGGCATAGCGGTCCAGACGCTCGGACTGACGCTCGACCCGGTCCCAATGCAGGCCCAACCACTCCAGATCCTGCTTGATCGCGTCGACATATTCTTCCTTCGACCGCTCGGGATCGGTGTCGTCGATGCGCAGGATGAACGTACCGCCTGCCTTGCGAGCGATCAGATAGTTCATCAGCGCGGTGCGCAGGTTGCCCACATGGATGTAACCGGTGGGCGACGGGGCGAAACGGGTGGTTGTCATAGGTGTCTCCTGTTGGCGCGGCTCTTGTCACAGGATGGGCATTTTGTCCAGCACATGCAGGAAAACGGGGCGGCAAGAAACAAATCTGCCTTCAGATCCGGCGCGGATCGCAACATGAGCAAAAATTAACATGCTATGTTCGCTCACGCAGCCCATTTCACTGATGTGTGAACTGGCAAGTGGCCTTCACCGATCTAGGATTAAAACTGGTGCTCTGACAGGGAGAATGAGACATGACCATCAAACTGACACGCCGCGCAGCGCTCGGATCAGCCGCAGCATTGCCTTTTGCCGCCGCTGCAACGCCGGTTCTGGCAGCAACAAACGAAACCAAAGCGAACTCGACAATCGCCAAATCGTTTCAACTGGGCGATTTCACGGTCACCTCGCTTTTGGATGGCAGTTTGCCGCGTGACGGCGCCAAAGAGATTTTCGGCGGCGGTGCCTCGGACGAGGAATTTGCCAAGGTCTCGGCCGACAACTTCATCCCTGCCGACCAAGCACAATTCTTCTTTACCCCGACGCTGGTCAACACCGGATCCGAGCTGGTTCTGTTCGACACCGGCTTGGGTCAGGGGGGTATTCAGGCCGCTCTTGCAGATGCGGGGGTTACCGCTGATCAGATCGACGTCGTCGTGCTTACCCATATGCATCCCGACCACATCGGCGGCATGACAACCAATGATGCCCCTACTTTTACCAACGCGCGTTTTGTGACCGCTTCGCCCGAATATGATTTCTGGGCAGCTCAGGATGCAGGGAACCGCGTCGGCGATCTGGTTGCCGCCAAGGTCACTCCGCAAGCTGAAAAGATGACATTCCTTGGCGATGGCGGAGAAGTCGCATCAGGCATCACAGCCGTCGCGGCGTATGGCCATACACCGGGACACACTGTCTATCACCTTGAAAGCAACGGGCAGCGTCTGGTTCTGACTGCTGACCTCGCAAACCATTACGTCTGGTCTTTCGCGCATCCCGAATGGGAGGTTCGCTTTGACATGGACAAGGCTGCAGCCACAGCATCACGCCGTAAGGTTTTGGGTATGCTGGCCGCAGACAAAGTCCCGATGATCGGATTCCATATGCCGTTCCCTGCAGCAGGTTTTGTTGAAACACGCGGGGATGGCTTCCGCTTTGTCCCCGTCAGCTATCAGATGATGGGTTAACCCTTAATATCCTGGGTCCGGCCGCACGCGTGAGCCATCGGTAAAACGTGACAGACGAAACGCGGCCGGATCAACACATGGTGTTGTGTCCGCGACCAAATCAGCCATAAGGCGGCCCGCGCCGGGCGCTATGCCAAAGCCGTGGCCGGAGAAGCCCGTGGCGATGAACATACCCGGCATCGTATCCACACCCGAAATGACAGGTATGGCATCGGGTGTAACGTCGATCATCCCCGCCCAACTCTGAACCAGTTCACTTGCCTGTAAGGCCGTAATTGCTTTCTGCGCACTCGCCCAAGCGCGGCGGAGAACCTTGCCCGAAGGATCGGGGTCCAGAACGCGGGTATGCTCGAACGGCGTGACATCGGTAGGCAGCCACGATCTGTCCTCTTGTGCTTCGACCGCCCAACGTTTGGACCATCGGAACCGCAGTGATCGCCATTCCTGCTTAAATGCGGGCAGAAAACGCCGGGCCAATCGAAAGCTGTCAGGGACGATATCAACCGTATTCTCATGGCCAGATGCTATTGTGTACCCTCCGTCCGCACGTTTACGAATTGCGAAGTCGTCCGACCACAAAGCTGTCTCGGGACCTGCGACCGGAGAAGCCCGTAACACCGTGTTCAGCACTTTGAGCTGTGGCAAATCTATACCCGCGTTGCCTGCGAAAAGGCGGGACCAGGCACCACCTGCCAATACCGCGAAATCACAGGTGACACGGCCGCGTTCAGTGAAAACCCCGGCAATGCGCCCATCCTGCACATCCACGCTGCGCACTGCACAGTTGGTCATGAGCACAGCACCCCTGTCGCGGGCTGCCTCGGCGATCGCAGGGGCTGCCCACTGCGGCTCGGCCCGCCCGTCGCGAGGCATGTAAAGCGCGTAGTTCAATCCAGTTTCGTGGTCCGGCAACACAGCGTCCAGTTCAGCGCCAGACAGCAATTCTGCGCCTGTCTGCAATCCCTCAACATGCTGCGCCCACCGTTCGAGGTTTTGGGCCCCGCGGCGACCCGAAGCACCAAACAGAATTCCTGACCGGGTAAATCCGGTTTTGCGCCCGACACGGTCATCAAGCCCATCCCAGAGTTTCTGGGCCTCCAGCATCAAAGGAATTTCGCGAGGATCCCGCAAACCCAATCGCACCCAACCCCAATTGCGCGAGCTCTGCTCACCAGCTATGTGGCCTTTTTCGCAAAGTAGAACCCGTGCGCCCCGCTCGGACAGCTCCAAGGCGGTTACGGCACCAATAATACCTCCTCCGATCACCACGACATCCACGGATTTCGGAAGGTTCAAATCTGGTTCCACGTGGGTGGGTTTCGGGCCGGGCATCTACCGCTCTTTTATCATTGCTCGGACCGCAATGAATGCCCGTGGCACAACCAGTGGCAATACGACCGAAGTCGTGGTTGTCACTATTTTCGTGATCTGTGTCTATCGCGCACAGTTTCCAAAAACCGCAAGCGCTCAGGCCGCCCCGACCAGTTCAGCCCATTTTTGCCGTAGCGAGGCAGAAAACCCGATGACAGTGTCAGGTGCGGCTTCGTGCGGCTTGTCCTCGGATACCGGAATCGTTGGCGGTGTTGGCTCTGGTTCCGACTTGACCGAATGCTCTTGGTTCATCAGGTCGGCAATCGCCAGGTCCAGTTTGGTTTCATCCAGAACCTGACCTTCCGATTCCATGGACTTCCACGGTAACGGAGAATGCAGCGGTTTATCGTATTCCTCACGCATGGCGATACCAAATCGTTAACACAGACATCTGAGGCGACGCGCAAACTGACCTGATCGGGTCAATCGTCCGGGTTCTTCAACCCAATTGCGTCACACCCGCCCGACATTGGGCGACAATACAGCTAAAATGTGTCGAAAAAGCGGCCTGTAGACAAGGAAAACTGCTAAATAAAGGCTGTCACCCCGCTCAAAGGGGATTGAGTGGAAACACTTTATCACAGTTAGGGAAATTGGATCGGGATTGCCGACAATCTATCTCAGGAGCGGTCGCGCCACCGGTTCGCTATCGGATAGCGGCGATCCAGCCAGAAGGCACGATTTGTCAGACGTGTTCCGGGCGCAGACTGAAACCGCTTGTACTCTGAGATATAGATTAGATGCTCGACCCTGCGGGCATCCGCTTCGTCAAAACCAGCAGCAACGCAATCAGCGATCGACCCGTCCTGGTCGACCAGAATATCCAAAAGTGCGTCCAACACCGGATAATCCGGCAAGCTGTCACTGTCTTTCTGATCCGCGCGCAGTTCGGCGCTGGGGGGTTTGTCGATGACCGACGGCCGAATAACTTCGCCATCGGGGCCCTTCATCCAGTCGCGATGATTGGCATTCCGCCAACGGCATGTTTCGAAAACCCGTGTCTTGTACAGATCTTTGATCGGGTTATAGCCGCCATTCATATCGCCATAGATCGTGGCATAGCCCACGGCGACCTCGGATTTATTACCGGTGGTCAGCAACATCTCGCCGAACTTGTTCGAGATCGCCATCAGCAGCAGCCCACGCAGACGGGATTGAATGTTTTCCTCGGTCAGATCCTCGTCCAGCCCGGCAAAGAGCTGGGACAGAGTCTCAGTAACGGCCGCCCGGCTATCCGAAATCGGAACATAGTCGTAATGCGCGCCCAGCGCCTTGGCGACGGCCTCGGCGTCGTCCAGCGAAGCCTGGCTGGTATATTCCGACGGCAGCATGACACAGCGCACGTTCTCGGCCCCAATCGCATCCACGGCAATCGCGGCAACGAGCGCCGAATCCACCCCTCCGGACAGTCCAAGGACACATTTTTTGAACCCCGTTTTACCCATGTAATCACGCAGAGACTGGACCATGGCGCGGTAGTCCTGCTCCCATGCATCGGGCTGCGGCACGATATCTGCCGGAACGATACGCCACCCGTCGTCCCCACGCTCCAGATCAACATGAGCCAGAGCCGCGTCAAAAACGGGCATTCGGAAAGCAAGCTCTCCGCCCGGGTTCAGGCCAAAGGTCGCGCCGTCAAATACCTGATCGTCCTGTCCACCGACCATATTCAGATAGATCAGGGGCAACCCGGTCTCGATCACACGTGCAACCATATGATTCAGGCGGATATCGTATTTGTCGCGAAAATAGGGCGAACCATTCGGGATCAGCAGGAACTCGGCCCCGGTCTCCTCCAGCGTCTCGGCCACATCCGGATGCCAACTGTCCTCGCAGATCGGGCTGCCGATGCGCGTATTGCCAACTGAGTAAGGCCCGCCCAAAGGGCCTGAATCATAAAGGCGCACTTCGTCGAAAACGGTTTCATTGGGAAGATGATGTTTCAACACCTTGCTACTGACCTTGCCGCCCTTCAGAATCAGGTAAGCGTTGTATAGGTGGCCATCTTCCACCCAAGGCCCGCCGATCGCCAGAGCAGGCCCATCTGCACATTTCGCGGCCAAAGCCTCGACAGCGGCCATGGCCGTGCGATGGAAAGCAGGCTTCATGACCAGGTCCTGCGTATTGTACCCGGTTATGAACATTTCCGGCAACGCCACCATGTCGGCCCCTGCGGTGCGTGCTTGTTCCCATGCGTCAAGCGCCTGCGCCGCATTGCCTTCGATATCCCCCACAGTCGGGTTGAGTTGCGCCAGAGTGATGCGGAAACGGTCGGCCATGCTGCCCTCTTGCCCTCGTCAGTCTTATGCCATTTAGCAGATCGCAGCGCGAGTGAAAGGCAAATGCGGCAAAAGCCGTTGCCCTGCCCCCTGCGGTATCTTAGTTTTGCGCAAAAGGATGATAACCGGGCAGGTTGGAACGATCATGAATGCATTCCGCACCTCAATTGCTGTAACGGCCCTGGCCTTGATGGCCGGAACCGTTAGCGCGCAGGAAGGACAAGTGATCACGGCCGATGACGAGGTCGGCGGCGTCTACGAAGGTACGTTTCTGAACGGCCTGCGCCACGGAACCGGCACGTATCGCCTACCGGATGGGTTCGAATACACTGGCCAGTGGTCCGAGGGTGAAATTCAAGGCAGCGGCATTGCCCGATACGCGAATGGGTCGATCTACCAAGGTATGTTTGCAAAGGGTCAGCCCGAGGGGCGTGGCAAGATCATCTATACTGACGGTGGCAGCTATGAGGGCGACTGGGCTAACGGCACGATCAACGGCACCGGCATTGCGACTTATGCGAACGGTCAACGGTACGAAGGTGGGTTCAAAGATGCCAAGCGTCACGGCAAAGGCACTCTGACCAATCCGAACGGCTACACCTATGACGGTGATTGGGTCGAAGGCGTCAAGCAGGGCAAGGCCAAAATCACCTGGGCAAACGGTAACGTTTATGAAGGCGACGTCCTGAATGGGCAGCGCCATGGAGAAGGCACTCTGACCGTTCCCGACGGCATGACCTATAGCGGTGCGTGGCTTGAAGGTCGGATGACCGGAAAGGGCCGGCAGGTTCTGGCGAACGGAGACGTCTACGAAGGCGACATGGTGGACGGGCGCCGTCAGGGCACCGGCAAGGCGACCTATGTGAACGGCACGACATACGAAGGCGCGTATGTCGATGACCGTCGAGAAGGCAAGGGCCGCTTTGTTGGCGCAGACGGGTTTGAATATAACGGCGAATGGTCCGGAGGCCAGATCGACGGGTTCGGCGAGATGACCTATCCTGACGGCTCGGTCTATGTGGGGGATTTCAGCGTCGACCTGCCTCACGGCAAAGGCGTACACACTTACCCGGATGGCACTGTCTACGACGGTGACTGGATCGCTGGCATCTACGAAGGCCGCGGAACCGTCACCTACCCCAACGGCGTGGTCTATTCGGGCCAGTTCAGGAACGGCCTGAGCCATGGCTCAGGTGTTCTGAAATTGGCCAATGGCTATGTATACGAGGGCGAATGGATTGACGGAAACCGCCAAGGCACTGGCAAAGCCAGCTTTCCGGATGGCACGGTCTACGAAGGCGAATTCCTGAACGGCAAGCGGCACGGTCAAGGCACCGTCACTACGGCACGCAATTTCACATATACCGGTGGGTGGGTTGACGGAAAAATCAGCGGTAGCGGTATCGCGACCTATGCCACCGGCGACGTCTACGAGGGCAATTTCCGCGACAATAAACGCCACGGTGACGGCACCATGCGTTATGCCAATGGAGAGGTCGAGACTGGCACCTGGGAAAACGACGTCTTGCCCAACAGCGGCGAGGCTGAGACGACAACGCCAGAGGAAACCCCGCCCGCGTCCCAACCGACCGAGACACCCTCGGACGGGTAGCTCAGGCTACCACGGAACGGTCTGACCCGCCCAATCGAAAAAGCCGCCGGTATCAGCATGAGTCAGTGATTGCGCCACAGCCAGCAGGTTCTGAGCCGCCTTGTCCGGTTTAACTGCCGGATGACGACCTACGTATTTCTCGGTGAACGCGGTTTGAACCGTGCCAGGATGCAATGCCACGCACACACTTTGTTTATGCGTCCGCGCCAATTCGATCGCGGTTGTATGCACAATCTGGTTCACGGCGGCCTTGGCCGCGCGGTAACTGACCCATCCACCCAACCGGTTGTCGCCGATTGACCCTACGCGGGCCGAAAGCACGGCAATCAAGCAGCGCCTGTCACGGGGCATCAGTCTGGCTGCGTGCCCCAGCACCAAAGCGGGGCCTACGGCGTTCAACGCGAACTGATCCATCATGGCCTGCGCAGACACTGCCTTTATCGACTTTTCCGGCGCGGCCCCCTCGATCTCAAGCGCGCCGGACGCGACGAAGATCATGTCATAAGGGCCAGTTAGCGTGCCGAGAATCGCGTTGGATTTGTCCGGATCCATCAAATCGAACCCGTCCGCAGAGCGCGACAGGGTCGTAACTGAAACAGAGTGCCCAAGTAGCCGCGCGTGAAGGGCTGAACCGATCCCTCCGGACGCGCCGATGATAAGTGCCGTTTGCATGCCTCTTCACCTAGCAGCCTGCCCTCACCAATCAATATTTCCCGAAAAACAAACACGACCGGTAACAAGCTGCAAATTCCGTCTTTTCATTCGCAGCGCTGTCTGTATAACCTCGAACCCATGATCAACCGCGCAGATATCCTTGTTGCCGACACCGCCCTTTGCGGTGCGTCGCTGCGTGGCCTACTGATCCTAATCCGCCTCTGAGCGTGCCACCCGGCGCGCCCGCTCAGAGGAGGACGCCCGCGCGCCATAGGCTTTAGGACAGAAGAAGAAAGAGATTCCCATGACCAACGTGACCGACCAAGACCGCGTCTTGATCTTTGACACCACCTTGCGCGACGGCGAACAAAGCCCCGGCGCAACCATGACCCATAACGAAAAGCTCGAAATTGCCGAGCTGCTGGACGAAATGGGCGTCGACATCATCGAGGCCGGTTTCCCCATCGCCTCCGAGGGTGATTTCAAAGCTGTCAGCGAGATTGCCGAGCGCTCGAAAAACAGCCGTATCTGCGGTCTGGCCCGCGCCAATTTCGCAGACATTGACCGCTGCTGGGAGGCGGTGAAACACGCACGGCAAAACCGTATTCACACCTTCATCGGCACCTCTCCGCTGCATCGCGCCATTCCGAACCTGACCCAGGACGAGATGGCCGAGAAGATCCACGAAACGGTCAGCCATGCACGCAATCTGTGCGACAACGTGCAGTGGTCGCCGATGGATGCCACCCGGACCGAGTGGGATTACCTGTGCCGCGTGATCGAGATTGCGATCAAAGCGGGCGCGACCACGATCAACATCCCCGACACGGTGGGTTATACCGCTCCGGTAGAAAGCGCCGACCTGATCAAACGCCTGATCGAGACCGTACCGGGTGCAGATGAGGTCGTTTTCGCCACCCATTGTCACAACGATCTCGGCATGGCGACGGCGAACTCGCTGGCCGCTGTGGCGGGCGGAGCGCGACAGATCGAGTGTACCATCAATGGTCTCGGCGAACGCGCCGGCAACACCGCGTTGGAAGAGGTCGTGATGGCCCTGCGCACGCGCAATGACATCATGCCGTGGCACACAGGTATCGACACCACGAAGATTATGCATATCTCGCGTCGCGTGGCGACGGTGTCCGGGTTCAATGTGCAATTCAACAAAGCTATCGTCGGCAAAAACGCCTTTGCGCATGAAAGCGGCATCCACCAGGACGGGATGCTGAAGAACCGCGAAAACTTTGAGATCATGCGCCCCGAGGATATCGGCTTGTCCGGCACGTCTTTGCCGTTGGGCAAACACTCGGGCCGCGCGGCCCTGCGCGACAAGCTCGAGACCTTGGGCTTTGATTTGGGCGACAACCAGCTCAAGGACATCTTTGTTCGGTTCAAGGATCTGGCCGACCGCAAGAAAGAGGTTTTTGACGACGACCTCATTGCCTTGATGACCATGGATCAGCACGACGACTATTTGCAGCTCGTGTCGATGAAGGTGACCTGCGGCACAGGCGGCCAAGCCGAGGCTACGGTCGAACTTGAGATGGACGGCAAGGATATCATCGCCACCGAACATGGCGACGGTCCAGTGGACGCGACTTTCAAGGCAATCCGTGCTATCTATCCCAACAAAGCGCATCTACAACTCTATCAGGTCCACGCAGTGACCGAAGGAACCGATGCCCAAGCCACGGTGTCTGTTCGGTTGGAAGAGGACGGCATGATCGCCACCGGTCAGTCGGCGAACACCGATACCGTCGTCGCCTCGGCCAAAGCTTACATCCACGCGCTGAACCGCCTGATTGTAAGACGTGAAAAAGCGGGTCCGGGCGCTGATGCGCGCGAGATCAGCTACAAAGATTTGACCTGACCGAACGGCGGCCCGTCTTTGCGGGCCGCTTTTTCGTCGCAAAGGTCAGGACAACCCGGCCTTTTGCATCCCATCCACAAAATGCCGAAAATCTTCATCGCTGGCGTAGTGCAGCATGCCTTCAATATCAGCGATCTTGAACTCTGGCTGGGCCTCGTAAATTGCGTCAACGTACGCTCGCGCTTCGACCTGGTTTCCCAGCCACGCATGGCAGGCAGCGACATATGCGTTCTGAAGCGAGTCGAGGGCAGGCAACCGGGCGAAATCCTCTAATGCCTGATCATACTTCTTAGCACCGAACCGCGCCTTTCCAAGATGGCTCCAAAACCGTGCAGGGTGGTGAGGGTTCAGACGCATCGCCTTTTGTATCCACTCGGCACCTTCATCGGCACGACCCGACCATGTCAGCAATTCGCCCATCTGAACCACAACCAGATCGTAATTCGGGTTCAGCGACAGCGCGCGTTCCTGATGATACCGCGCCCGGCCAAGGTTGTTTCGCAAAATCTCTACCGCAGCCATCAAACGATGAACATCCGCGTCGTTATCATCCAGAGAAGCGGCCTTGAGGATCGCCTTTTCACACTCGCCCAGCATGGCTTCACGATCATCGCACCAACCGTATCCCCAGGCCTGACCGCGGATACAACCGCTCCAGGCATGGGCGTGCGCGTAATCCGGATCCAGTTCAATAGCGCGATCGATCAACTTTGTCGCCTCGGCATTGTCCTCGCGCGTGCTGCGGTGGTGCAGGACTTTCGCGGCCAAAACGCATTCATAGGCTGCAAAACTGGAAGGTTTCTTGCGCGTCAGCCCCTCTTGCTGCGAGGCTTCGATACGACCGGGAAGTGTGGCAACCACGGCCGAGATAACCTCGTCCTGTATTGTGAAAATGTCATCCAGGTCCCGATCATACTTCTCAGCCCAGACATGGCCATCACTGTAACTATCAATCAGCTGAACGGTGACACGTACCCTGTTGCCAGCCTTTCGGACACTACCTTCGACGATGTATTGCGCACCCAGCTTAGCACCCACTTCGCGTACATTCACAGCCTGTCCCTTGTAGACAAAACTGGAATTGCGCGAGATCACGAACAGCTCATGCCGGCGGCTCAACTCGGTCAGCAAATCTTCGGTAAGACCGTCGGCAAAAAACTCCTGTTCGGTATCTCCACTCATGTTTGCGAAGGGCAAAACCGCGATAGAGGGTTTGACCACTTTGGTATCGCCATCACCTGCTGGCGCATCGTCTGCAACCGTGCCATCCAAAGCGACCCGATAGGCATGAACAGGTTGAGACAGGTTCTTAAGTGTCAGATCGCCTAGATCATCATATTGCAACTCCAATCGGTCCGAGACTTGTTCATGCACCGCGCCCGAGATCAGAACCTCACCGGCATTTGCAGATTGCTCAAGCCGGGCGGCAATATTGACGCCGCTACCAAAAATATCCCCATCCTCGAAAATGATCTCATCCAGATTTATGCCGATACGAAAGTGAATACGCTGGTCCTTCGAGACATCCGCATTGCGACGCAGCATCCGGTTCTGCACTTCGACAGCACAGGTTACGGCGTCGCTGGCACTGGGAAATTCAACTAGCATTCCGTCGCCCGTCGTCTTGATGATCTTTCCGCGGTTCTTGTCGATGGCCGGGTCGATCAACTCAATCCGGTGTGTGCGCAGGCGGGCAAGCGTGCCTTGCTCATCAGCTTCCATCAGGCGACTATAGCCCACCATGTCAGCGGCCAGAACCGTGGCTAGTCGGCGATCCATCGCGCACCTCCCTGACCAAAGTCTAGGACCGAACACCCCATTTCCAAAACAGATTTTGTAAAAACACCCAAGGCGTGTACCGCGTAGACGCAAATGCCCTGATCAAGTGTATTCAGGCATCTTCAGAGCTTGGCAAACAACGCATCCAAACGGCGCATCTCATCCGCAATTCCGAATGGCGCATTTACAACGAACATCCCTGATCCGATCATGCGATGCCCTTCGCGCGCGGCGGGAAATCGGACTTCGTGACACTCGACCTTTGGTAAGTCTTGCCCTAGCAGCGCCGCGACCATCGACTTGTGCCGCCCGTCCGCAAGTATTGGATACCACAAGGCAATAACGCCTACGTTCCATTTCCGATGCACTTTAGAGATAAAACCCGGCAGCCGGTCATACTCTGACTTCACCTCGTAGCTCGGATCAATCAACAGAACCCCTCGCCGCGGCGTTGGCGGCAGCAGCGAATGCGCCAACTCATATCCGTCCTGCTTGTAGGTTTTTGCTCCGAACCGCGACACGGCCAGCGACAAGGCGCCGAATTCTTGTGGATGCAGTTCGGCCAAATGCATGCTGTCCTGATCGCGAAGCAAATTACCCGCAATCAGGGGTGAACCCGCATAGGCGTGCCGTCCGTGTGTCGCCTGAACCTGCGTCAGCGCACGAGACAGCGGATGATCCGCTGCGAACCAACCTTCGCGCTGCACCCGCTTTATCCCGGCCAAAGCCTCGCCTGTTCGCACTGCTTCATCCGCGTCCAAGTGATACAAACCACGACCTGAATGTGTTTCGAGATAGGTCAATGGCTTGTCTTTTTGGGTCAAATATTCCAGCACCCATGCCAACAAAGCGTGCTTTTGCACATCAGCCAGATTTCCAGCATGGTAAATATGTTGATATGAGAGCATGTTGCCTTCTAAAGTCCCTATCATTAAGGCGGAAAGGTGCTGATTGACGCGGAATCAGCCCTTTTACCGGGCGAGATGGCACCCTATAAGACATCCGTCCCGGAACCGTCGAGTCGCGGGCAGTGGAAATTTTGACGAACGGGATCATTGAAAACATGGGAATCTTTGGCAATCTGGGCGGCCTGTTCACGGCGGACATGGCGATTGACCTTGGAACGGCGAACACGCTGGTTTATGTCAAAGGACGCGGTGTTATCCTGTCAGAACCCTCGGTGGTGGCCTATCACGTCAAGGACGGCGTCAAAAAGGTTCTGGCCGTGGGCGAGGATGCCAAGCTGATGCTGGGTCGGACGCCCGGCTCGATCGAGGCGATCCGCCCAATGCGTGAAGGCGTCATCGCCGATTTCGACACTGCCGAAGAGATGATCAAGCACTTTATCCGCAAGGTGCATAAACGGTCGACCTTTTCGAAGCCTAAAATCATCGTGTGCGTGCCACACGGTGCGACACCTGTTGAAAAGCGCGCGATCCGTCAGTCGGTTCTGTCGGCAGGCGCGCGCCGCGCGGGCCTGATTGCCGAACCGATTGCGGCCGCCATTGGTGCAGGCATGCCGATCACTGACCCGACCGGCAACATGGTTGTCGATATCGGCGGCGGCACCACCGAAGTTGCCGTTCTGTCGTTGGGCGACATCGTCTATGCGCGCTCGGTCCGCGTCGGCGGAGATCGTATGGACGAAGCAATCATCTCGTATCTGCGCCGCCAGCAAAACCTGCTGGTGGGCGAATCTACTGCAGAACGCATCAAAACCACCATCGGCACCGCCCGGATGCCAGACGATGGCCGTGGCCAGTCAATGCATATCCGGGGCCGCGACCTGCTGAATGGCGTGCCTAAGGAAATCGAGATCAGCCAAGCCCAAGTGGCCGAGGCCCTTTCAGAACCTGTCCAGCAGATTTGCGAAGCGGTGATGACTGCATTGGAAACCACACCGCCCGATCTGGCTGCGGACATTGTGGACCGTGGCGTTATGCTGACCGGCGGCGGCGCGCTGCTGGGTGATCTGGACCTTGCCCTGCGCGAACAGACTGGTCTGGCTGTGTCGATTGCCGATGAAAGCCTGAATTGTGTGGCTTTGGGCACCGGCAAAGCGCTGGAATACGAAAAACAACTGCGCCACGCGATTGACTACGAAAGCTAAGGCGCGCACCCTTTCGGGGTAAGAACTCGGGCAAGAGCAGCACGGGAAGGTAACCTGTGGCAAACGACCGATCACAGCGCGATGAATACACGGCACCTCTGCGCCGCTTGTTGCTGGGGATTGTTGTGCTTTGCCTGTTGGGCATCTTTCTCGTCTGGCGCATCGACAGCCCTCGGGTTGAACGTTTCCGCGCGCAAGTGGTCGACAAGGTTGTGCCCTCGATGGAATGGGCGATGGTGCCAGTCACAGGAATCGTCAATCTGGCCCGTGACTTCCAAAGCTATCAGCGGCTGAGCGAACAGAACCATGAACTGCGCAGCGAGTTGCGCCTGATGCGCGCCTGGAAAGAGGCCGCCCTGCAGTTGGAACAGGAAAACGCGCGCCTTCTGGACCTCAACAACGTACGTCTTGACCCGCGCCTGACCTATATCACCGGTGTCGTTATGGCCGACAGTGGCTCGCCCTTTCGGCAATCGGTTTTGCTGAATGTTGGTGAACGCGACGGCATAATGGATGGCTGGGCAACGATGGACGGTATTGGCGTGGTGGGGCGCATCTCGGGCGTTGGCCCCGACACGGCCCGGGTCATCCTGTTGACCGATGCCTCAAGCGCTATTCCCGCGACGATTCAGCCTTCGGGCCAGACTGCACTGATCGCAGGCGATAACACATCCGCACCCGCCGTCGAGTTTCTGGAAAACCGCGAACTTGTACGACCGGGCGACCGTGTTGTCACGTCAGGTGATGGCGGAGTGTTTCCCGGTGGCCTGCTGATCGGCCAGATCACGGCCGATCCGGGCGGGCGCCTGCGCGTACGCCTGTCTGCGGATTTCGAACGGCTGGAATTCTTGCGTGTTCTTAGGTTCCACTCGGCTCCTGCCATCGAAGACTCGGGGGATATCGTCGGACCACGACGTCCCGAAGCCGCCCTGACACCAGCAGAGGTCGGAGATGGATAGGAACGCGTCTCAGCTTTGGACCAAGCGCGCATTGTATCTGTTTCTGGCAATGCTGATCTTGTTCATGCACCTTCTTCCGCTGGATACGAAACCGGACCGCTGGCCCTTTCCCGATCTGTTGATCGCGTTGACGTTCGCGTGGGTCATGCGCCGGCCCGAATTTGTGCCGATTCCGCTGATAGCGGTTGTGATGCTGACCGCCGACCTGTTGCTTCAGCGTCCGCCGGGCCTGATGGCGGCATTGGTGGTCATTGGCGCGGCCTATCTGCGAACAGCATCGCTGGGCATGAGGGATGCCGGGTTTCCAAGTGAGTGGATGACATCAGCGGTGGTGATCACGGCAGTTTTTGTGCTTAACCGCGTTATTCTTGCTATTGTGTCCGTGCAACAGGCGACATTGGGGCCCGTCGTGATTCAAGTGGTTTTGACAATAGCTATTTACCCCTTGATCGTTCTGCTGACACAGAGCGTATTCGGCGTTCAACGCATATCCGCCGCCGAAACCGGCACGATGGGGGCACGCTGATGAAGCAACAGAAGCCCAAGTCACAAGGACTTGCTTATAAGCGCTTACCTCGTCGGGCCTTGATTCTTGGCGGGTTGCAAGCTGCCTTTATCGGGGGTTTGGCCGCCCGCATGCGTTATATGCAGGTCGATCAGGCCGACGAATACCGCCTGCTGGCCGAAGAAAACCGCATCAACATTCGCCTGATCCCTCCGACGCGCGGACGTATCTATGACCGAAACGGTCAGATCATCGGGCAAAACTCACCTTCCTACCGTATCGTGATGGTCCGCGAGGACGCAGGCGATGTGGACGAAGTGCTGACGCGACTGTCGTCCCTGATTCCGCTGACCGAAGACGAAATGGAACGCGCCAAGACCGAGATGCGCCGTTCGGCCCCGTTTCTTCCGGTCACGTTGGCTGATCAGGTCACGTGGGAGGATATCTCGAAAGTCGCCGTCAATGCGCCCGCCCTGCCGGGGGTGACACCCGAAGTTGGCATGACGCGGCAATATCCGCGCTACGAGGACTTTGCCCATGTGGTCGGATATGTCGGCCCAGTCAGTGATTATGACCTAAGCCAGATCGACGACCCCGAGCCGGTTTTGCGCATCCCCCGCTTTCAAATCGGCAAGGTTGGACTTGAGGCCAAGCAGGAAAGCACCCTACGCGGCAAGGCCGGGGCCAAGCGGGTCGAAGTCAACGCCACCGGTCGCGTCATGCGCGAATTGGACCGGCAAGAAGGCGAGGCCGGCGCCGATCTACAACTTTCCGTCGATGCCGATCTGCAGCAATACGCGCAAGCCCGTTTGGCGGGTGAAAGCGCTGCGGCGGTGGTGATCGACTGTGAGACCGGCGATATCCGTGCGATCAGTTCAGCCCCCAGTTTCGACCCCAACCTGTTTGTGCGCGGTATCTCGGTTGGGGATTACCGAACCCTCACACAAGACAATTACCGCCCGCTTGCGAATAAGACAGTCCAAGGCACGTACCCTCCGGGATCAACCTTCAAGATGATCACCGCCATGGCCGCGCTTGAGGCCGGAGTGATCGGCCCCGGCAATACCGTTTATTGCCCCGGCCATCTCAAGGTGGGCAGCCGCCGTTTCCACTGCTGGAAGCGCGGCGGGCATGGGACTGTCGATCTGAACCTTTCGCTCAAGCGCAGCTGTGATGTTTATTACTACGATGTGGCACTGCGGACCGGTATCGACAAGATTTCCGACATGGCGCGTGTTTTCGGGCTGGGCGTCAAACATGACATTCCGATGTCGGCAGTTGCGGCCGGGCTGGCCCCGAACCAGGCATGGAAAGAGCGGGTACACGGTGAAAGCTGGCTTGTAGGCGACACAGCAAATGCGTCGATTGGTCAGGGTTTCATGCTGGCCTCACCTCTGCAGCTTGCGGTCATGACTGCACGGATCGCCACCGGACGTGAAGTGAAGCCAAGACTTGTTCGTTCGATTAACGGCGTCGAAGAACCCTCGGGTCTGGGTGAACCTTTGGCGGTCAACCCGAACAATCTTGAACAGGTACGCAAGGCCATGTTCTCGGTCTCGAATGATCGGGGTGGTACCGCCTATCGCAGCCGCATCATTGCTGACGATCTGCGCATGGCTGGCAAGACCGGCACCAGTCAGGTGCGCAACATCACCAAGGCCGAACGTGCCGCAGGCGTAATCCGAAATGAAGACCTGCCATGGGAACGCCGCGACCACGCGCTGTTCGTCAGCTTTGCCCCCTATGACAAACCCAAATACGCAATCGCTGTTGTTGTGGAACACGGTGGAGGCGGCTCTAAGGCCGCCGCACCCGTCGCGCGGGATATTATGCTACAGGCGCTTTACAACGGCACGCCCCCACTCGAAGCCTATCCTGTCGCAGACCGGGAACGCATAAAGGAACAACAGAAACAGCTTGAAGGCGACCGCCGCCCCAAAGCGCGTCCAACTACAAAGGACCGCGCATGAGCTATCTTGAATACGCAGTCAAATCCACGCCATCGGGGTTCCGCAAGTTCCTGTACATGAACTGGCCCCTGACGCTTTTGCTGATAAGCACAGCCAGCGCCGGGTTCCTGATGCTGTTTTCCGTGGCCGGAGGGTCCTGGGCCCCGTGGGCCGAGCCCCAGATGGAACGTTTTGGTCTGGGCCTCACAGTAATGTTTATCATCGCACTGGTTCCGATTTGGTTCTGGCGAAACATGTCTGTTTTGGCCTATCTGGGCTCGATCGGACTACTGATCTTGGTTGAGCTTTTCGGAACAATCGGTATGGGCGCGCAGCGCTGGATTGATCTGGGCTTCATGCGGCTGCAACCCTCCGAGGTGATGAAAGTGGCGTTGGTGATGGTACTGGCCGCTTACTACGACTGGCTCCCTTCGCATAAAACCTCACGCCCGATATGGGTTCTGATCCCGGTTGCGCTGATCCTGATCCCGACGGCGCTGGTCCTAAAGCAGCCTGATCTGGGCACGTCGATCCTGCTGCTTGCGGCGGGCGGAGGACTGATGTTCCTGGCCGGTGTCCACTGGGCCTATTTTGCCGCCGTCATCGCGGCGGTGGTCGGCCTGATCGCCACTGTGTTCAACAGCCGCGGGACCGAGTGGCAATTGCTTAAAGACTACCAGTTCCGTCGCATTGATACGTTTCTGGACCCGTCGACCGATCCCCTGGGCGCGGGGTATCACATCACCCAGTCCAAGATCGCGCTGGGATCAGGGGGGTGGAATGGGCGCGGCTTCATGCAAGGCACGCAATCGCGCCTGAACTTCCTGCCGGAAAAACACACCGATTTCATCTTTACCACCTTGGCCGAAGAGTTCGGCTTTGTCGGCGGCATCACCCTGCTGACGCTATACGGGCTGATCCTTGTGTTCTGCCTAGTCACGGCGCTGTCGACCAAGGACAGGTTCTCGTCGCTGGTGACGCTGGGCATCGCGTTGAACTTCTTCCTGTTCTTCGCGGTCAACATGTCGATGGTGATGGGGCTGGCCCCGGTCGTGGGTGTGCCGCTGCCGATGGTCAGCTATGGCGGCTCGGCCATGCTGGTTCTAATGGCCGCTTTCGGCATCGTGCAAAGCGCCCACATCCACCGTCCCCGCTGATCTGAAAGGCCCTATATGCCCGTGAACGTCCTGTTTTCCGCGCGCCCCGAATTGTGGCCCGTGTATGAACCACTGCTGACCAAAGGCTTGGAGCAAGCGGGCGTGGACGCCCATCTGGCCACCGACCTGCCGGCCGATCAGGTCGACTATGTGGTCTATGCCCCGAATGGAGGGCTGCTGAATTTCACCCCCTATACGCACCTCAAGGCCGTGCTTAGCCTCTGGGCCGGGGTCGAGAAGATCGCGGGCAACGCCTCTCTGACCGTCCCGCTGGCGCGGATGGTCGATCACGGCCTGACACAAGGCATGACTGAATGGGTGGTCGGCCACGTGCTGCGATATCATCTGGGGATGGACCGTCATATCACCCTGCAAGACGGCACATGGACACCCGAGGCCCCACCACTAGCCCCTGATCGCACCGTCTGCATTCTGGGCCTTGGCATGTTGGGCGAGGCATCCGCGCGGGCACTGGCGGCGTTGGGTTTCAACGTCACGGGCTGGAGTCGTTCGCCCAAGGACATCCCCGGCGTTTCCTGTCTGCATGGCGATGGGGGGCTGCGCAACGCGCTGACCAGCGCCGAAATCGCCGTTCTGCTTCTGCCCGACACACCGGCGACCGAGAACCTGCTGAACGCGGAAACCCTCGCCCTACTGCCCAAGGGCGCGTGTCTGATCAATCCGGGCCGAGGCCCTCTGATCGACGACGACGCCCTGCTGGATGCGCTGAACACGGGGCAGATCGGCCACGCCACGCTGGACGTCTTCCGGGTTGAACCCCTGCCCGCCAACCACCCCTATTGGGCACATCCGAATGTGACGGTCACGCCGCATATCGCCTCGGAAACGCGGCCCGAAACAGCCGCGCAGGTGATTGTCGAAAACATCCGACGCGGCGAGGCAGGCGAGCCATACCTGCACCTCGTCGATCGTGCTTTAGGCTACTAGCCCGCGCCCTTTTAGCAACGCCTCAACCCCCGGCAACCGGCCCCGGAAGGCCAGATACAGGTCTTCGGCCTCGCGCGAGCCTCCGGTGGACAGGATGTTCTCCTCCAGCGCTTTGGCGCGGTCGGGGTCAAAGGCACCTCCGGCCTCTTCAAACGCGGCGAAGGCGTCGGCGTCCATGACCTCGGACCACATATAGCTGTAGTAGCCCGAGCTATAGCCGTCGCCCGCGAACACATGCGCGAAATGCGGCGTCGCGTGGCGCATCCCGATGGCCGGGGGCATCCCCAGACCCTTCAGCACCTGCGCCTGTTTCGCCATCGGATCCGCCGGGGCCGCGCCGTCATGGAACTCCAGATCGACCAGCGCCGAGGCGACATATTCGACCGTCTGAAACCCCTGATCGAAATTGGCGGCCTTCAGCACCTTGTCCAGCATGTCCTGCGGCATTGGCGCGCCGGTGTCGGCATGGGTGGCAAACTCGGCCAGAACTTCGGGCACTTCCAGCCAGTGTTCGTACAATTGGCTGGGCAGTTCGACGAAATCGCGCGCGACAGACGTGCCCGAGATGCTTTCATAAGTCACATCTGAAAGCATCTGATGCAGCGCATGGCCGAATTCATGAAACAGTGTCCGCGCATCATCATATGACAGCAGCGCCGGATCGCCCTTGGCAAAGTTGCAGACATTGATCACGACCGGAGCTTGCACCGTAGGAAACTTGGCCTGCGACCGCATCGCGCTGCACCACGCGCCGGATCGTTTGGACCCGCGCGCGAAGTAATCCCCGATGAACACCGCGATATGCTGATCGTTGCGCGTGACTTCCCACGCGCGGCAATCCGGGTGGTAGAGCGGCACATCCAGCGGCGCGAACTCCAACCCGAACAGACGGTTGGCACAGGCAAAGGCGGCCTCGATCATCCGGTCCAGCTGCAGGTAGGGTTTCAGCGCGGCCTCATCCAGATCATGCTCGGCCTTGCGGCGTTTCTCGGCATAGTAGCGCCAGTCCCACGCGGCCAGTGGGCCATTGACCCCATCCGCCTGCATCATCTGCGTCAGGGTCTCGGCATCCGCATCCGCGCGGGCCTTGGCGGGCTCCCACACTTGCATCAGCAGGTCACGCACCTTGTCTGGAGTGCGGGCCATCTCGGTTTCCAGCTTGTAGGCCGCGAAATTGTCATAACCCAACAGCTTGGCGCGTTCTTCGCGTAGGGACAGGATTTCGGCGGCATTTTCGCGGTTATCCGTCTCGCCCCCATTCGCGCCACGCGCGGTCCAGGCCTTATAGGCCGTCTCGCGCAAATCGCGGCGGGGCGAAAATTGCAGGAAAGGGACAATAACGGACCGCGACAGGGTCACAACCGGGCCATCTGCACCCTTTTCTTGCCCTGCGACGCGGGCCGCATCCACGACGAAATCGGGCAGACCTTCCAGATCGTCCTCGGACAGGGGCATGAACCAGTCCCGCTCATCCGCCAGCAGGTTCTGGGTGAAGGACGTCCCCAGCGAGGCCAGTCGCGCCTTGATCGCCTGCATCCGCGCATCCGCATCCCCGGTCAGCGCTGCGCCTGCACGCACAAAGCCCCGATGGGTCAGCATCAGCACCCGCGCCTGTTCGTCCGTCAGACCCAGATCATCCTTGCGGGTCCACAGATCGGCCACCCGCTGAAACAGCGCTTTGTTAGAGGAAATGCCCGAGAAATGCGCCGCCAGCTTGGGCGAGAAGTCACGCTGCAGCTTTTCACGCGCCGGGTTGCTGTCAGCCCCGGCCACGGTGAAAAAGACGGACAGGACCTTGTCCAATTGATCACCCGCAGCCTCAAGCGCCTCAACCGTGTTGGCAAAGCTGGGCGCGTCGGGTGTGTACGCGATGGCATCGATCTGCGCGTTGTGCGCCTCTAGGGCCGCGTCCAGCGCGGGCGCGAAATCGGTGTCGGCAATCGTGTTGAAGGGCGCGATTTCAAACGGTGTGGTCCAGTCGGACAGGATCGGGTTGGTCATGAAATTCTCCTTTGACCACAACCTAGGAACGCGGGGCGGAATGATCCAGTGCGCGTGGTCACTTACCACAAATCGGGCAATCGGCGCGGCGCGACAGGGTGATCTTGCGGCTTTCGCCATAAAGCGCGTCATAGATCAGCATTTCACCGCGCAGGGCCTGCCCCGCCCCGGTGATCACCTTGATCGCCTCAACCGCCATCATCGATCCCACCACGCCGGGCAGAGGGCCGATCACCCCCGCCTCGGAACACGACGGGGCCAATCCGGGGGCCGGGGCCTCGGGGAAGATGCACTGATAGCAGGGGGCGTTATGAGCGGGGTCAAAGACGCTCAGTTGCCCTTCCCATTGCGACAGCGCACCCGAGATCAGCGGCTTGCCCAGCGCAACCGCCGTGCGGTTGGCCAGATAGCGCGTGTCGAAATTGTCAGTGCCATCGAGGATCAGATCGAAATCGGCAAACAGGTCTGCGGCAATCTCATCGGTCAGACGGCGGTGATAGGGCAGCACCGTCACGTTTGGATTCTGCGCCAGCATTGCTTGCTGGGCCGAGAACACCTTGGGCATCCCGATATCCGCGTCGCGGTGGATCACCTGACGTTGCAGGTTCGCGTTCTCAACCTCGTCATCGTCGATCACGCCGATGGTGCCCACCCCGGCGGCGGCCAGATATTGCAGCGCGGGCGCGCCCAGACCACCTGCGCCAATGACCAGCACACGGGCCTGTTTCATCTTTTTCTGACCTGGCCCGCCCAGTTCCCGCAGCACGATATGGCGGGCATAACGTTCCAGTTCGGTCTCAGAGAATTGGTCGGATGGCATGGCGGGCTCCTTCGTGGCGGGCGTTGCACGGTTTCGCAACGCGTTCAACACCCTTCCATAAACCAGAACCAGAACCGCGAAACCACCCAAGATCAGCCACATCGCTGCAGAGCCGCCAGTCGCCTGACGCAAGGGGTGCCCGTCCGGTAGAACCAGTTGCGCCGTGATCACGCCCAACAGCAGCACCCCGACGGATGTCATCCGCGCGGTGCGCGACACGCCCGCCAGATAGCCAACACCCCACAGCCCTGCGGCCAGAACGAAAACCAGCAGCATCAGCCCCGCCCGGTCGAGCCGAACCCACCCGCGCCGCGTTCGGTGTCGCTGAGTGTATCGGTAGACTCAAACGTGGCCTGCACGACCGGGGCCACGACAAGTTGCGCGATGCGTTCACCGTGGGTGATCTCGAACACCTCTTGCCCCGCATTCAGTACGATTACGCCAAGCGGGCCGCGATAGTCGCTGTCGATTGTACCCGGTGTGTTAGGCAACGTGATCCCGTGTTTCAACGCCAGCCCGGACCTTGGGCGGACCTGCACTTCATAGCCATTCGGGATTTCGATCCGCAGCCCGGTGGGAACCAGGGCGCGCTGGCCAGGCTCCAACGTCATCGACGCGCCACCCGGCAGGTTGGCCCGCACATCGGCCCCCGCCGCGCCGGTGGTTTCGTAGGACGGCAACGGAACTGAGGGGTCAGAGCCGTCCTCGCGGATCACACGGATTGCAACCATCTTGTTTCCTTTCCCTCACGCGGTCAGCGCGTCAGCGATCTTGCGCGCCAAACGCTCGGCCACGTCGTCCTTGCCCATACGCGGCCATACTTCGGCCCCTGCGTCCGAGATCAGCGTGACCGCATTTTCGGACCCGCCCATGATGCCGGTGGCGGGGCTGACGTCATTGGCCACGATCCAGTCGCACCCCTTACGCGCACGTTTTGCGGTGGCGTGGTCGATCACATTGTCGGTTTCGGCCGCAAATCCCACGACCAGCGCGGGGCGACCCGTTTCCAGATGCGAGACGCGTTTCAGAATGTCTGGGTTTTCTGCAAACTCCAGCGCAGGCAAACCGTCGCGGGTTTTCTTCAGCTTCCGGTCCGAGGCGCTGGCCACCCGCCAATCCGCCACAGCCGCCGCGAACACGCCCGCATCCACGGGCAAGGCGGCGTCCACCGCATCCGACATCTGTTGTGCGGTCTCGACCGCGACCACTTGCACCCCTTGAGGCGGGGCAACATCCGCAGGGCCGGTGACAAACACCACCTCGGCCCCCAGCGCGGCCAGCGCCCGCGCCACCGCCGTTCCCTGCGCGCCCGAGGACCGGTTGGCGATATAGCGCACCGGATCAATAGGTTCATGTGTGGGGCCAGACGTCACCAGAATACGCTTGCCCTGCAACGGGCCACCGCCCAGATGCGCCTCGACCGCAGCAACGATTTCAAGCGGCTCGGACATACGACCGGGGCCGTACTCGCCACAGGCCATATCGCCCTCGTTCGGGCCAACAAAGCGGACACCATCCGCCTGCAGTTGCGCCAGATTGCGCTGCGTCGCCGGGTGATCCCACATCCGCACATTCATCGCGGGCGCACTCAAAACCGGCGTGTCGGTCGCCATCAGCAGGGTCGAGGCCATGTCATTGGCCAACCCACCCGCCATTTTGCCCATCAGATCGGCAGTGGCCGGGGCGACGACCACCAGATCGGCGGAGCGGGACAGTTGGATATGGCCCATCTCGGCCTCATCGGTCAGATCGAAGAGATCGCGATAGACCTTTTCTCCGGCCAAGGCAGACACGGACAAAGGCGTCACGAATTCTTCAGCCGCGCGGGTCAGAACCGGGGTCACGGCCGCGCCGCGCTCGCGCAGGCGTCGGATCAGATCCAGTGATTTATAGGCCGCGATGCCTCCGCCGATGATCAGCAGAATTCGTTTCGATGCCAGCATGTTCAGCCCTTCCCGTCCCGGTCGGCCCTGACATTAGGCAAGCAGGCCAGACAGTTCCAGCGGTTAATTCTGCGTCTGGAATGCCAGACAGGGGTCTTCGCGTTCGACCGAAGGGCTGTCGATCACCGCGTCAAACTCGCCTGAGATCGCGCCATCCTCGGACTGCCCCAACACAAAGACTTTCAAACCAGGGCGCAGCCGGGACGTGAACGTCGGAATCCCGCGATCCTTGCGGGCATGCCCATTGCCGGTGATCACAGCAATCGGCCCGCCTGTTTCGTCATCGGCACGCAAGATCGAACGCGTCAGAACCGCGTCGCGCAAACGTTGGATGGCCACCATCTGAGGCAACGCCTCTTGCGGGAGCGCATCGCAATGCGCCGCCAGTTGATCTGCCTCGCGTTCAGCCTGATCCGCAGCCGAAAGAGGCACTGTCAGCCCATAGCGCGCCGCATCCGCGCCCAGCGCCGTGGCAGCACCCCGTTCCATTGCAGCGCGCGCCGCCGCACGGGGAACCATCGCGCCATAGACCGGCGCATCGGTAGCCTGAAAGACCGGGTAATACATGCTGAGGGACGGCCACCCCATCTCGGCCCATTTCAGAATACGGTCCAATTCCTCGGGGTTCGTCGCAGCTTTCTGAGCCAGCCGCTGCGCACCCTCTTCGGTGACCATTTCCCAGACCACGGCCGAGGGGTTGATAATCTCCAACGCCTCTTTCTGGACGATGTGATGCTGTGGGTTGTCGTGGATTTCACCCAGGATCACCACGTCAGCCGCACGCATCGCATCGGCGACGTCATCCGGAATCAAACCGTCAGCCCGGCCTATACCGGCTGTAACCACAAACGCGCACAGCAGAATCGCAAACTGTCTCATGCGATGAAGTGTTGCACCTCGCGCGATTGCGCTTCAAGGTTCTTGCGCATTTTTACAAATGCTGCAGCCTCAAGCTGACGGACACGTTCTTTCGACAGGCCCAGTTCTTCCCCAAGACTTTCCAAAGTCCGCGATGGCTCGCGCAGTTTGCGTTCGCGCACGATGAACCGTTCGCGGTCATTCAGCGCCTGCATAGCCGCCACCAGCCATTCGCGCAACTGTTCGGTATCGTGGTTAATTTCAACGGTTTCGGCGGCCTGTTCGCGCTCATCTTCCAACGCGTCGATCCATTCACGGCCGTCCTCATCCGACGATTGCACCGCGTTCAGCGAAAAATCCGAACCCGACAGACGGCCTTCCATCATTTCGACGTCACGCAAAGGCACGCCGATTTCTGCGGCAATCATTTGATGCAACTGATGGCGGTCCAAATCCATTCCATCCGTCGCGGCCTCACGCTCCAGCCGGGCCTGCACACGACGCATATTGAAAAACAGAGATTTCTGGGATGAGGTCGAGCCGGTGCGCACCATCGACCAGTTGCGCATCACGTAATCCTGAATGCTGGCCTTGATCCACCAAACTGCATAGGTCGAGAACCTCACGCCCCGGTCAGGATCGAACTTGTCGGCGGCTTTCATCAGGCCCAAACCGGCCTCTTGAATCAGGTCATTCATCGGCGCGCCGTACCGTTTGAATTTGGCCGCCATAGAAATCGCCAGCCGCATATAGGCGGTAATCAAGCGATGCAGGGCTTGCTCGTCGCGGTGATCTCGCCACGCATACGCCAGTTTCAGCTCGGTTTCTGCATCCAGCAGTTCCGCTTTCATCGCCTGTCGCGACATCGAAAAATCGTTTGTATTATCCAGAGCCATGGAAGCCTCCCTTTTTCGCAGGCCTAGCCAGCCTTGCCTTGTCGACTTGTGGTCGATACGCAGGACAAAACCGGGTGGATCACATGGAAGGTAACACCAGTGGGTTCGGATTTGACCTTTGTTATCGGCGGAGCAGCCTCGGGAAAGTCGGCATTTGCCGAACAACTCACTGTTTCAACAGGGAAAATCCGCATTTACCTCGCGACTTCACAAGTGTTTGATGATGAAATGCACAAAAAGGTGAAGTCGCACGTGAAGCAACGAGGGGAGGGTTGGACGACGATCGAGGCTCCGTTCGACCTGCACCCTGCTCTGGCCGCTCTGACGCAGGATCAGGTCTGTCTGATTGACTGTGCGACGATGTGGCTGACCAATCATATTTTGGCGGAAAACGATCTGGAACAAGAACAAGCCCTGCTTTTGGATGCGCTGAATACCTGCAAAGCCCAGATTGTAGTCGTATCGAACGAAGTCGGCCACGGCATTGTCCCAGACAACGCCCTGTCCCGCCGCTTTCGCGAGGCACAGGGACGGCTGAACATCGCATTGGCCGCGCAGGCCGATCTGGTGGTGCAAGTCACAGCCGGGCTGCCTCTGGTACTGAAAGGACAGCTGCCGTGACTCGCCTGCATCTTGTCCGCCACGGCCCGACCCATGCCAAAACCATGGTCGGCTGGTCCGACCTGCCCGCTGATCTCAGCGACACAGTGGCGATCCAGCGTTTGCATGACCATCTGCCGTCTGATGCGGTTGTTATCTCATCCGACCTGTCCCGCGCCGCGGATACGGCCTCGGCCATTCAGGGAACACGCACCCGCCTGCCCCATCACCCCGACCTGCGCGAGATCAATTTCGGCACGTGGGAGCTGCGCGGTTTCAAGGATATTGAGGCCGAAGACCCCGAACTGGCCTTTGCCTATTGGGACAATCCCGGTGACGTGCGCCCCCCAAGCGGCGAAAGCTGGAATGAGGTGCGTACGCGGGTAGATGCCGTGATCGACCGGCTGATTGCCGATTATTGCGGGCGCGATCTGGTCATTGTGGTGCATTTCGGCGTGATCCTGACACAGGTACAGCGCGCGCTGGACGCAACCGCACAAGAGGCGTTCAGCCACAAGATCGACAACCTCTCGGTTACCGAACTGACTCATCACGGGGATCGCTGGTCGGTCGGGCGGATCAATCACCTCGCGTGATGCACCGGCGCACAAATCTCTGATTTACCGCCGTGCCGGGCCACGCCATCCTGCGTGCATGACCTATGATCTGTTTATCGGAGACCGCCTGTTTTCCAGCTGGTCCATGCGCGGCTGGCTGATGCTGGAAAAGTTCGGCCTGCCTTACAAAACCCAAATGATCGGCCTCTATTCCGGCACCATGGCCGAGGATATGAAGCCACTCGCCCCTGCCCGTCTGGTGCCCGCCTTGCGCATACCCGATGGAACGGTGGTGGGCGAAAGCCTCGCCATGGCCGAAACTCTGACCGAACGACATCCCGACGCCGGGCTGTGGCCTGCAGATCCAGCCGCCCGCGCCGCCGCGCGCTGGTTATGCGCCGAGATGGTGGCCGGGTTCATCGCCTTGCGCGGCGAATGCCCGATGCAATTGCGCCATTGCTGGACCGGTTTTGAACCCTCGGCGGATACCCTGCGCGACCTTGACCGGATCGAGACCCTGTGGGCCCATGCTCGCAGCGTGTCCGGGGCTACCACCGGTCCGCTGTTTGGCGACTATTCCCTGGCGGATGTCTTCTATACGCCGGTGGCCGCGCGGATCATCGGCTATGGTCTGGCAGTCTCGGACGCAAACCGGGTCTATTGCCTTGACCTGCTGTCAGACCTGTCCGTCCGCCAATGGCGCGCGATGGGATTGGCCGTGGCCTATGATCCCTTCCCTTACGCACTGGGGTTGGCAACACAACCCTGGCCAGTCGGCTCGCCCGCAGCCCGCGTTGTAGACGCAGGCCCCTCGGTCAACGCCACCTGCCCCTATTCCGGCGACCCTGTGACGGATTTCCTTGAACTGGACGGCCGCATCTGGGGCTTTTGCAACCCGTTCTGCCGTGACAAAACCGCCGCAGACCCGGGCGCTTGGCCGAAATTCTCGGCCATGATCGCAGGCGTTAACGATTCCTAAACCGGCGGCGTGCCAGCAACGACCTGTTAACCAAAAAGGTCGTTTATGGTCGCCCGCTCTCATACCGTTTCTTTCCAAGGGGTCGAGGCCCGCCCGGTCGAGGTCCAATGCGCCGTCTCGCCGGGTCTGCCCGCTTTTTCCATCGTCGGCCTGCCCGACAAGGCCGTGTCCGAGGCCCGCGACCGCGTGCGCAGCGCGCTCAGTTCCATGGCCATCGCGCTGCCGTCAAAACGCATCACTATCAACCTCTCGCCTGCCGACCTGCCGAAAGAAGGCAGCCATTTCGACCTGCCCATCGCCGTCGCGCTGCTGTCTGCGCTGGAGATCATTCCCTCCGACGCCGCCGAAGGCGCGGTATCCTTGGGTGAGCTGTCACTGGACGGATCGCTTGTACCCGTGGTCGGCGCTCTGCCCGCCGCCATGACCGCCGCCGCCGAAGATCGCGCGCTGCTATGCCCCAAAGCCTCCAGCGCCGAGGCGGCTTGGGTCGATGCTACACAGGTTATCGGGGCCACGTCGCTGGGCGATGTGGTGCGGCATTTCTCGGGTCAGGCACCATTGTCGGCAGCCCAACCCGGCGAGGTCAGCCTTGCGCCCAGCGCGCGCGACCTGCGCGATGTAAAAGGGCAAGAGCGGGCCAAACGCGCGCTAGAGATCGCCGCCGCCGGGCGGCATCACCTGATCATGATCGGCACGCCGGGGTCGGGCAAATCCATGCTGGCCGCGCGTCTGCCGGGAATTCTGCCGCCTTTGACCCCATCCGAGGCGCTGGAAACCTCTATGATCCAGTCGCTCTGCGGATTGCTGGACGAAGGCGGGATCAGCCGCACTCGCCCGTTTCGCGAGCCGCACCACACAGCCTCAATGGCTGCGATTGTCGGCGGAGGTCGGGGTGCGAAACCCGGTGAGATTTCATTGGCCCATAACGGAGTTCTGTTCATGGATGAATTCCCTGAATTTCCGCGCACCGTTCTGGAAACCCTGCGCCAACCGATTGAAACGGGCGAGGTCATGGTCGCCCGCGCCAATGCCCATGTGAAATACCCTTGCCGCTTCATGCTGGTGGCCGCCGCCAACCCCTGCAAATGCGGATACCTAACGGATCCCGCCCGCGCCTGTTCCCGCGCGCCGGTCTGTGGCGAGGATTATCTGGGCCGTATCTCTGGCCCGCTTTTGGATCGGTTCGACTTGCGGATCGAGGTGCCTCCGGTCGGGTTCACCGATTTGGACCTGCCGCCTTCCGGGGACAGCTCTGCCACGGTGGCCGCACGGGTCGAAGCCGCACGCGCCGTGCAGGCGGAGCGGCTCGAGGGCATGGTGCCCCGCCAGAACGCAGATATGGAAGGCAAGCTGCTGGAAGAGATCGCCGCCCCCGACACTGAGGGCAAAGAGCTGTTGCTGAAAGCCTCTGAACGGTTCGGCCTGTCGGCGCGCGCCTATCACCGCATCCTGCGGGTCGCGCGCACCATTGCTGATCTTGAAGGCGCGCCGGATATCCGCCGACCCCATGTGGCCGAGGCACTGAGCTTTCGCATCAGCGCCCGCGCGGCGTCTTAAACCTTGGCTTCAATCGCCTGCCAGATTTTTTCAGCGATGTTGACACCGTCGAACCGCTCCAACTCCTGAATACCGGTGGGCGAGGTCACGTTGATCTCGGTCAGATAATCTCCGATCACGTCGATTCCGACGAAAATCTGGCCTTTTTCCTTCAGCAGCGGGCCGATGGCGGCGCAAATCTCCAGATCGCGCTCGGACAGGCCGATCTTTTCCGGGCGACCGCCCACATGCATATTCGACCGCGTCTCGCCCTTGGCAGGCACGCGGTTGATTGCGCCGACTGCCTCACCATCAACCAGAATCACCCGTTTGTCGCCATTGCTGACGTCGGGCAGGAACTTCTGCACGATCAGCGGCTCACGCGAGAACCCGGTGAACAGTTCATGCAATGAGGTCAGATTTCGGTCATTGGCATCCAACCGGAACACGCCCGCACCGCCATTGCCATAAAGCGGCTTGAGAATGATATCGCCATGCTTTTCCTTGAACGCTTTGATCGTCTGTAGATCGCGCGCAATCGTCGTCGGCGGCGTCAAATCGGGGAAATCCAGAACCAGCAGCTTTTCGGGGTAATTCCGCACCCAAAACGGATCGTTCACGACCAGCGCCTTGCCCTTCAGACGGTCCAGCAAATGCGTTGAGGTGATATAATGCATATCGAACGGAGGATCCTGACGCAGCCAGATCACATCGAAATCAGCCAGATCAACCTCACGCTCGGGGCCCAGCTCTGCCGGATTGCCCGCCACGCGCTGAACGGTCATGTCGTGGCCGCGCGCCGTGACCCGCCCTTCCTGATACGCCAACTGATCCGGCTCGTAGAAAAACAGAGAGTGCCCACGCGCCTGCGCCTCTTCGGCTAGTCGGAAAGAGCTGTCTGCATTGATATCCACGGCCCCGATCGGGTCCATCTGAAAGGCGATTTTCATGGCGTGTCCCTCAGTTTCACGCCAGATACATGGCCCAGCGAGCCCGAGGGTTCAATGGGGGTCAGGCTTGCCCAAAGGCGTTTTCGATGATTTGAACAGCGCCCGAGGCATCCACAAGCGCGGCGTCAAAGCGCACATTTGTCAGCTGTCCATCCGGCTCATGTTCCAGAAACTGCGCGGCCGAGGCGCAAATCCGGTTCATCTGCCGCCGGTTGATCCGCGACGCCGCCTGATCAAAACTGCTGCTTTTCTTGACCTCGATGAACACCAGACCATCGGCGTTACGCGCGATCAGGTCTATTTCCCCACCGGCCCCGCGCCAACGACGATGCGCAATCGAAAAGCCGCGACGTTCATAATCGGTCGCAACCTGCATCTCGGCGGATTGACCCGCCTGGTAAGACACAGAACTTCGAACAGATCGCGCAGACATGTCATCCCTTTCCCAGTTTCAGCGCCTTCTGATAAATTGGACGGCGCGGAAGTTTGTACATTTCCGAAACCAGATCCGCCGCATCCCGAACCGAATGGGTTTCCAAGGCCCTTTTCAAAGCCTCTTCTACGTCAGATTCGTTAACAGTTTCCGAATGGCTCCGATCAACCAACAGAACGATTTCGCCTTTGATTGTCTGATCCTGCACCCCTTCGGCAAGGTCTTTCAGCGTCCCGCGGCGAACTTCTTCGAATTTCTTGGTCAATTCGCGGCACAGGGCGGCATGACGCGACTCTCCCAATACATCTGCCAGATCGGAAAGGCAGGCCGCGACACGCTTTGGCGATTCGTAGAAAACAAGCGTGCCGGGAATGTCGCGCAACGCCTCGATCCGTGCCCGGCGCGCGCCCGATGCATTGGGCAAGAAACCGGCAAAAAAGAACGCATCCGTTGGCAATCCGGCCAGTGTCAGGGCCATTAAGGCCGCCGATGGCCCGGGCGCACAGGTCACCATGTGACCGGCCTCAGCCGCCTGACGCCCCAGATCATAACCCGGATCAGCAATCAGTGGCATCCCGGCCTCAGAGGCATAGGCAACGGATTTCCCTTCGGCCAGCGCGTCCAGGATCTTGCCCCGCGCACCTGCACCGCTGTGATCGTGATAGGCCAGAATGCGCCGCCCCTCCAACGGCACACCGTGAATCTCCATCAGGCGCCGAAGGCTACGGGTATCCTCGGCGGCGACCACATCAGCCGAGGCCAGCACATCCAGCGCCCTGAGCGTGATATCGCGCGCCGCGCCGATCGGAGTGGCGACAAAATACAGGCCCGCGCCCAATCTGACTTTTTGGTGATTCAAAGCTGGACCCTCGCAGCGTGACGTTTATTATCGCGACCTAATAAAATGGCGTCTTTCAAGTCGCCGGGACAGGGAGTTTTCATTCAGATGTTTACCGTTTGCAAGCCCGTTCGCAAACTGGCAAAAACCGCCGCCGTTTTGGCCACCGCCGCTTTTCTGACCGCCTGTGAGACAACAGGACTGGGCGGAGGGCCATCGATTAACACCTCTAAGCCGGTGCCTGTGGCGCTGCTGGTTCCTGCGGGATCAGCCAATTCGGGCGATGCGGCCTTGGCCCGAAGCCTTGAGAACGCAGCACGAATGGCCATGGCAGATTTGCAAAATGTGCAGATCGACCTGCGGGTTTATGACACGCGCGGTAGCTCGAACACGGCGGCCGAGGTGGCCCAACGGGCCGTTGCGGATGGTGCAAAGGTTATCCTGGGTCCGGTTTACGCGCAGGCCGCAAACTCGGCAGGGTTGGCCGTTTTAAACAACAATGTGAATGTCCTGTCTTTCTCGAACAACACCAGCATCGCTGGCGGGAACGTCTTTGTCCTGGGTCCCACCTTCGACAACACGGCCAATCGACTTGTTAATTTTGCCGGTTCGCAGGGCAAAAACAACATGGTCATCGTGCACAGCAACGATGCGGCAGGCCAGTTGGGTCAGTCGGCCATTGCCAATGCGCTAAGCAACAGTCGCGTCAACAATGCAGGCACAATCGGCTATGACCGGTCTCAGCAGGGCGTGATCAATTCAGTTCCCACAATCAAGGCCACGGTGGATGCATCGGCCGCGGATTCGGTGTTCCTGACAGCAACAACAGCCGGTGCGTTGCCACTCTATACACAGTTATTGCCCGAGGCAGGTATCTCGCCAGCAATGACGCAATATATCGGTCTGACACGCTGGGATATTCCAGCTCAGACGCTTGAATTGCCGGGCGTGCAGGGGGGATGGTTCGCGCTGCCCGACCCGGCCAAGGCACAGTCCTATCGTCAGCGGTACAACAATACCTATGGTGAGGCACCGCATCCAATTAGCGGTCTGGCCTATGACGGCATTGCCGCCATCGGAGCCTTGGTCAGCCAGGGTAAATCGGATGCGCTGACGGCTTCGGCCCTGACACAGAATGCCGGTTTCCAGGGTGTAGGAGGCATCTTTCGCCTGCGCTCGAACGGTACCAACGAACGCGGTCTGGCAGTTGCCACGATCCAGAACAAACAGGTAGTAGTGATTGACCCTGCCCCACAAAGCTTCTCAGGCGCCGGTTTCTGATCGACCGGCGCTGACGCTCACCCCAAAAGGTGAGCTGATCTGCCCGGCCCAAGACATCTTCGACAGCGCCACCGTTCTGGCGCAACTGTCGGAAGCCTTTGAAAACGTTTCAGACAACACCGCGCGCCGGGCAGAATGCGTGCGCATTCTGCGGGATGCCCAAAAGGCAGGGCGGCAAGCCATCGCTGATGCGTTTTCCCAAAGCCCGTTCGACGCCCGGCCGCTGACCCATTCTTACACCTATCTGACCGATGGGCTGGTCTGCACCGCCATGCAGGTCGCAAGCCATGACCTTCACCCTCTGGCCACGCCGACGCAGGGCGAAAAGATCGCCGTTCTGGCCGTGGGCGGCTATGGGCGGGGCGAGATGGCCCCCGCCTCGGATGTCGATCTGCTGTTTTTGACGCCCTACAAAATCACCGCCTGGGCCGAAAGCGTGATCGAGTCCATGCTGTATATCCTGTGGGATTTGCGTCTGAAGGTCGGGCATTCTTCGCGCACCATCAAGGATTGTCTGCGGCTTGGGGGCGAGGATTTCACCATCCGCACAGCTATGCTGGAGCAGCGTTATCTGGCGGGCGACACGGCCTTGGGCGATGAACTCAAAACCCGCCTGCGGGACGAGTTGTTCAAAGGCACCGAACGTCAATTCATCGAAGCCAAACTGCAAGAGCGTGACGAGCGCCACAAAAAGCAAGGCCAGCGTTATATGGTCGAGCCCAATGTCAAAGAAGGCAAAGGCGGGCTGCGCGACCTGCAATCGCTGTATTGGATCGCGAAATACATCTACGATGTTCAGGACGTGTCTGAATTTGTACCGCTGGGGCTGATAACAGAAGACGAGTACAAAGCCTTCGACGAGGCCGAGGAGTTCCTGTGGGCCGTACGCTCGCATCTGCATCTGGTCACGGGCCGCGCCACTGAGCACCTGACCTTCGATATGCAGGTCGAGGTGGCCGATCGCATGGGCTATAAGGATCGCGCCGGTCGCCGTGCCGTCGAGGTTTTCATGCAGCGCTATTTCCGCGAGGCAACGATGGTGGGTGAATTGACCCGCATCTTCCTGACCAAGCTGGAAGCCGCACACATGAAGGGCGCACCGCTGCTGGAACGGATTTTCCGCCGGCGCCCACGGGTCAAGGCAGGGTATCAAGTCGTCCATGGCCGCCTGGACGTGGCCGACCCGGACCAGTTCCTGTCCGATAAGGTGAACCTGCTGCGTCTGTTCGAGGAAGGTTTGCGCACGGGCATGCTGATCCATCCGGATGCGATGCGTCTTGTGACAGCAAATCTGAACCTGATCGATGAGGACATGCGTGAAGACAAGGAAGCACAACGTATCTTCCTTGATCTTATGCTGAAACACGGCAACCCCGAACGCGCGCTGCGCCGGATGAACGAGCTGGGGGTCCTGTCGGCCTTTATCCCCGAATTTGAGCACATCGTCGCGATGATGCAGTTCAACATGTATCACAGCTATACGGTGGACGAACACACCATCCAGTGCATCGTCAACCTCAACCAGATCGAACGCGGAAAACTGGTGGAATCCCTCCCGTTGGCTTCGTCGATCCTGAAAGAGGGCGTGAACCGCAAGGTTCTGTACGTCGCCCTGCTGATCCACGATATTGCCAAGGGGCGGCCCGAAGATCACTCGATCCTCGGTGCGCAGATGGCACGCAAAATCGCGCCGAGGCTTGGGTTGAACAAGGCTGATTGCGAAACGGTCGAATGGCTGGTGCGTTATCACCTGCTGATGTCCGATATGGCGCAGAAACGCGATATTTCCGATCCGCGCACGGTACGCGATTTCGCGAAGGCCGTGAAAACGGTCAAACGGTTGGACCTGCTGACAGTTCTGACGGTCTGTGACATTCGCGGCGTTGGGCCGGATACGTGGAACAACTGGAAGGCCACTCTGCTGCGGGCGCTGCACGCGGAAACCAAGCGCGCGCTTGAGACCGGGATGGAAGACCTCAACCGTGCCAATCGCGGGGCCGAGGCGAAAAAGACCCTGCGCGCCGAATTGGCCGATTGGTCCAAGGCTGACCTGAAAACCGAGACCGGTCGGCATTACGACCCCTATTGGCAGGGCCTTAACCTGTCGACGCATGTTGAATTTGCCGAGATGCTGCAAGCGCTTGATCACAGTGGCGACGCGGGCGCGATGGAAATTCGCCTGCAACCGGACGAGGATCGCGATGCCACTCGCGCCTGTTTCGCCATGGGCGATCATCCGGGTATTTTCGCGCGGATCGCTGGCGCGCTGGCGCTGGTTGGAGCGAACGTGGTCGATGCGCGCAGCTATACGACCAAGGACGGCTATGTGACTGATGCGTTCTGGATACAGGATGCAGATGGCCGCCCATTCGAAGCCAGCCGCCTGCCACGCCTGACGCAGATGATACACAAAACGTTAAAGGGCGAAGTTGTAGCGCGTGACGCGCTGAAATCGCGCGACAAGATCAAGAAACGCGAACGCGCCTTCAACGTTCCGACGCATATCATCTTCGACAATGACGGGTCCGAAATCTACACGATTATCGAGGTCGATACCCGCGACCGTCCCGGCCTGCTCTATGATCTGGCGCGCACGCTGGCCGCGGCGAATGTCTATGTCGCCAACGCGGTGATCGCGACTTATGGCGAACAGGTGGTGGACACGTTCTATGTCAAAGACATGTTCGGGCTGAAATACCACTCGGACAGCAAGCAGCGCGGGCTTGAAGCCAAGCTGCGCAAAGCCATCACCGAGGGCGCTGAGCGCGCGGAATCATGAAGCAAATCCGGCTGTTCTCGGGTCTTTTCACGGTCGGGTTCTGGACCCTGGCCAGCCGGATATTGGGGTTTCTTCGGGAAATTCTTCTGACGGCCTTTATCGGGCCGGGCCCGGTGATGGACGCCTTTGTGGCCGCCTTCCGCCTGCCCAACATGTTCCGCCGCTTCTTTGCCGAAGGTGCGTTCAACGCGGCCTTCGTGCCGATGTTTTCCAAACGGGTGGAAGGGGACGAGAACGCCGAAGGATTCGCACAGGATGCCTTCAACCTGCTGGCCGTGGCCGTTTTGGCGCTGGTTGGGCTCGCGATGGTGTTCATGCCCGCACTGGTCTGGATCACCGCCGAAGGATTCTACGGCGACGATCGGTTCAATCTGGCCGTGGATTACGGCTATATCGTGTTCCCATACATCCTGTTCATGTCACTAGCAGCGCTGTTTTCTGGTGTTCTGAACGCCACAGGCCGCTTTGCGGCCGCTGCCGCCGCGCCGGTTTTGCTTAACATCTTTGCCTGCACCGCCCTGATCGCCGGAGCCATTTCGGGCGGCGAGGTCATCCGCTGGCTGATCGCCGTTATCCCCTTGGCCGGAGTTGCGCAGCTGGCGCTGGTTTGGATCGCGACCGAGCGCGCAGGCATCCGTATCCGCCCCGGTCGCCCGAAGCTCAGCCCGGAAATGCGCCGCATGGTCCGTATCGCCGTCCCCGCCGCGCTGGCGATGGGGGTGACGCAGGTCAATCTGGTGGTGGGGCAGCTTGTGGCCTCAAAAACCGAAAACGCGGTCAGTTGGTTGTTTGCCGCGGACCGGCTGTATCAACTGCCTTTGGGTGTGGTGGGCATCGCCGTTGGAATCGTTTTGCTGCCTGACCTGTCTCGCCGCCTGCGTGCGGGTGACAAAGACGGCGCCCGCAACGCCTTTTCCCGCGCCGGAGAGTTCACGCTGCTGCTGACCCTTCCGTCAACAGTGGCCTTTGTGATCATGCCGATCCCTCTGGTTTCGGTCCTGTTCGAGCGTGGCCAATTCACCACCGAGGATACCGCCGCCACCGCGCTGGCCGTGGCGATTTATGGCATTGGCCTGCCGGCTTTCATGCTGCAAAAGCTGCTGCAACCGCTGTTCTTCGCGCGCGAGGACACAAAATCTCCGTTCCGCTACGCGGTGGTGGCGATGGTGGTGAATGCGGGGCTGGCCTTTGGGCTTTATCCGCTGGTGGGCTGGATTGCGCCTGCGATTGCGGCCTCGGTCGCCGGGTGGGCCATGGTCGGACTGCTCGCGCTAGGAGCGCGACGCATGGGCGAGGAGGCGCGCTTTGATGACCGGTTCAAACGCCGGGCATGGCGGATCGCGGCCGCATCGCTTGGGATGGGCGTTGGCCTATTTGCCGCGCTTTCGCTGTTCGGGTGGGCATTTCACCTGCCAGGCTGGCGCTACGTCGCACTTTTGGCCCTCATCATCGGTTCGGCAGTGCTGTATTTTGTGCTGGGCCACCTGCTGCGCGCCTTTGAGGTAGCCGAGTTCAAAAAGGCCCTGCGGCGGTCCTGATCAGTCGCGGCGGATACCACCAATGATCCGGGCCCAACCGCCGGGACCAACCACAAATGACAGAGCAAAGCCTGTAGCGAACCCGCCGAGATCTGCCACCCAGTCCAGCGTGCCGCCGAAGATCAGACCGAACAACAACTGGATCCCCATCAATACGGCAATCAGGCTGAAGGCGCGAGATTGGTTTTCACCCACCAGCGACAGCTTACGCCACAAAATCCACGTGAATGCTCCGATCAGGCCGTAGACGGGTGGGAACCCTCCGACCAGCGGATATTGCGGGTCCAGCAGCAGCGCATAGGCCAGCGCCCCGCCGATGCCCGACAGCACAAAGATCACCAGCATCTGCACGCTGCCAAAAACCTCGGCCACCATTTTGCCCATGGCCAGAACAAAGACGCAGACAAAGATGGCCTGAGTGAAATTGGCCGACACGAACGGATATGTCACTAAGCGGATCAGATGTTCAAACGGCCAGCGCCCGTTTTCCATCATCCAGTCGAATATGTCCGGCGAAAAGGAATAGTGCTGCAACGCATCCAGCCGCCAGCCTACGGCCGATGGCCCTCCGATCAACCCGCGCGAGCCCAGCGTCAGGGCCAGTTCGATCCCGAAGATGAACAAGGCCAACGCCGCCACCACGGGCGGCAAAGGGTTCACGGCGGGTGTATAATGCTCACTGCTCATTGGGCTGGCCTTTCGCGGCTGTTGACGTCCCTTTGCCCCATGGGTAAGCGACGGGGGCTGATTTTTCCAGACGGGAGTTCCCTTCGATGACCGACACCCAGTTCACACCGCGCGTGTTTTCCGGCATCCAGCCGTCGGGGAACCTGCACCTTGGCAACTACCTGGGTGCGCTCAAGCGGTTCGTGGATATGCAGGGCGACGATTTTGAGACCATCTACTGCATGGTCGACCTGCACGCCATCACCGTCTGGCAGGACCCGGCCCGCCTGCGCGAGAAAACGCGCGAGGTTTGCGCCGGTTTCATCGCCGCCGGTCTGGACCCGGAAAAATCCATCCTGTTCAACCAAAGCCAGGTGCCCGAGCACACGCAGCTGGCCTGGATTTTCAACTGTATCGCCCGGATGGGCTGGATGCAGCGGATGACGCAGTTCAAGGACAAGGCGGGCAAGAATGCGCAGAATGCCTCACTGGGTCTGTTTGCTTATCCGGCGCTGATGGCGGCGGACATCCTAACCTACCACGCGACGCATGTGCCGGTGGGTGAGGATCAGAAACAGCATCTGGAACTGACCCGCGACATCGCCATCAAGTTCAACCATGACTATGGCGTCGAGTTCTTCCCTGTGACCGAACCCGTCATCGGCGGCCCTGCCCCGCGCGTGATGAACCTGCGGGACGGGTCGCGCAAGATGTCGTCCTCGGACCCGTCAGATATGACTCGGATCAACATGACCGATGACGCCGACACGATTGCCAAGAAAATCCGCAAGGCCAAGACCGACCCCGATGCTCTGCCTTCGGATGTGGATGGCCTGTCCGAACGTCCCGAGGCGCGCAATCTGGTCAATATCTACGCGGCGCTCAGCGATCAGACCGCCGAGCAGGTTCTGGCAGAGGTTGGCGGCAAGCAGTTTGGCGAGTTCAAACCGAGGCTGGCCGAACTGGCCGTGTCGAAACTGGCTCCGATTTCGGGCGAGATGGCGCGCCTGATGGGCGAAGAGGCCGAGATTGACCGGATTCTGGCCAATGGGGCAGAAAAGGCGCGCGCTGTTGCCGCCCCGATCCTGCAACAAACCTACGAAATCGTGGGCATGGTTGGCGCGAAACAGGGCTGATTGCTCTGGACGTTGCCGCGGCGTCTTCCTAGGTTTGCCGCAAAGCTTGGGAGGGCGTGATGGCAGTCGGCAAGAATATTCGCACCTATTTCGAAGGTCAGTGGCATGACGGGGATGCGCCCATCATGCGGGCAGCCGATCACGGCGCTTGGCTGGGGTCGTCCGTCTTCGATGGCGCCCGCTATTTCGACGGTCTGGTCCCCGATCTTGATGCGCACTGTGCCCGCGTGAACCGCTCGGCCGAGGCTTTGATGCTGACGCCGTTTGTGACCACCGAGCAGATGGTCGAGATCATCCGCGAAGGGCTGGAAAGTTATGCGCCGGACGCGGCGGTGTATATCCGCCCGATGTATTGGGGCATCGACGGCGACCGCACGGCGATCGTGCCGCTTGAAGACAGCACAGGTTTCGCGATTTGCCTCGAAGAGATTCCAATGGCGCCCGAATCTGCGTCGGTCACACTGGGCTATACGCGCTTCCGTCGCCCGGTTCTGGAATCAGCAGTGGTGAACGCCAAGGCGGGCTGCCTATACCCCAACAATGCGCGAATGTTGCAAGAGGTTCGGTCCAATGGTTTCTCAAACGCCCTGGTCGCGGATGCGTTGGGACATGTGGCCGAAACCGCGACTGCGAACATTTTTATGGTCCGGGATGGCGAGGTATTCACCCCCACCCCCAATGGTACGTTTCTGGCCGGAATCACCCGCGCTCGCCATATCGAAAACCTGCGTGCAGATGGTGTAACCGTGCACGAAGCGATCCTGAGTTTCGATGATTTCCACAAGGCTGATGAGGTCTTCATGACCGGAAACATGAGCAAAATCACCCCGGTCACGGCGTTGCAGGACACGCAATATCAGGTCGGACCCATCGCACGTCGTGCGCGCGAGCTGTATTGGGATTGGGCTGCCACCACGCGATAGGCTTCGGTTGCCAGCGCGCATTTGGTCGGGCATGATCGCCCGAAATGAATGAGGACACCCATGCGTAAGTTCCTGGTGGTATTGGATGACAGCCGCGAATGCCTGAACGCAATGCGTTTTGCAGCCATGCGCGCGGCCCATACGGGCGGCGGCGTGACGATCCTGTCGGTCATTCCCCCCGATGAGTTCAACCACTGGATCGGAGTGGCCGAGGTGATGCGCGAGGAGTCGCGCGAACGCATCCACGCCCATTACGAAGTGTTCGCCAAATGGATGCGTGACAAGCAGGGCGTTGATCCGGAACTGGCCATCCGCGAGGGCGAACCAGTGGCGCAAATCATCGAACACGTGCAATCCGATCCCGAGATCGGCGTGCTGGTACTGGGCGCGGGCGTTGAAAAGAAGGGCCCCGGTCCTTTGGTGACGCAACTGACCAAAAACTCCGGCAGTTTACCGATCCCGATCACTATCGTCCCCGGTGATCTGAGCAAGGAAAAACTGGAAGAAATCACCTAGATGCCCCGCAGCATTCAGTTCTGGTTCGAGTTCGCCTCGACCTATTCCTACCTCAGCGCAATGCGGATCGAAGAGGCCGCCGCCCGGCATGGCGTGAGTGTCGATTGGCAGCCCTTCCTGCTGGGTCCGATCTTTTTTGCACAGGGCTGGACGGATTCGCCCTTCAACCTCTATCCAGCCAAAGGGCAGTATATGTGGCGCGATATGGAGCGTCTGACCGCCCACCGCGGCCTGCCGTTCCAGCACCCCGATCCATTTCCGCAAAACGGCTTGAAGGCGGCCCGCCTGACGCTGGCCATCGAAGACCCGGCCCAAAAAGCCGCCTTTGTCCGCGCCGTATACTCTGCCGAGTTTGCCCATGGCCAGAACATCGCTGATGACGCGGTTCTGGTTACTTGTCTGACCGCCGCCGGATTGCCCGAAGAGACGCTGAGCCAGACGCAAAACCCTCAGATCAAAGCTGCGTTAAAAAAACAATCCGAGATCGCGCAGGCCAAAGGACTGTTCGGTGCCCCCAGTTTTCTGGTCGGGGATGAGCTGTTCTGGGGCGATGACCGGCTGGATGATGCGATAAAGCTGGCGACTGAGATTTAGAACCGTTCCAAATCTTGACTTCCCGCGCGCGGACCCGCATATCAGAGGCAACTGAAACGGAGCCGCGCTATGTTCATCCAGACCGAATCCACGCCGAACCCTGCAACCCTGAAATTCCTGCCCGGTCAAACTGTGCTGGAGGCGGGCACCGCAGATTTTCCATCGGCAGAAGCGGCTGAGAAATCACCTTTGGCCAACCGGATTTTCACCGTCAGCGGTGTAACCGGCGTGTTCTTTGGCAATGATTTTGTGACTGTCACTAAATCTGACGATGTTCAGTGGGACCACATAAAACCCGCGATCCTTGGCGCAGTGATGGAGCATTACCAGTCGGGCCAGCCGGTCATGGCTGCTGACGCCACAACCGCATCTGGCCATGCCGAACACACCGGCGAAGACGCGGAAGTCGTGAATCAGATCAAGGACCTTCTGGATAGCCGCGTGCGCCCTGCTGTGGCCCAAGATGGTGGCGACATCACCTTCCATGGTTTTGACCGCGGCGTTGTGTACCTGCACATGCAGGGGGCCTGCGCGAACTGTCCGTCCTCGACCCTGACACTGAAAATGGGGATCGAGAACCTGCTGCGTCACTACATCCCTGAAGTGACCGAGGTTCGCCCCGTTGCCGTCTGACCCGCTGATTCTGGCGTTTGATACATCGGCCGCGCATTGCGCGGCCGCTTTGTTACGCGGAGATCAGATCATTGCGGTTCAAGTCGACGCCATGACACGCGGTCAGGCAGAACACTTGATGCCCATGCTGGAAGATTTGCTGACCCAGGCCGGATACACGTGGAAAGACCTTTCAGCCATCGGCGTTGGTATCGGGCCGGGCAATTTCACCGGCATCCGAATTTCAGTATCCGCTGCGCGTGGGCTGGCGTTGGGCCTTGGCGTTCCGGCTGTCGGCGTTTCGGGTTTTGAGGCGCTGGCGCAAGAAACTCAAGGCGCTTTACCGGCCATTCGCGCGCCACGGGATCAAGTGTATATCTCACCCGAGGGTCAAGACCCGGCCTTGATCCCGCTTGAACAGGCAGAATCACTAGGTCCACTGGCTTTCAACGATGACCCTGTAGTACAGGTTCGCGGGATCGCAAATGTGGCGTCTCAGAAGTGGCAAAACACAAACAGCGCGCCTGCGCCGCTTTACATCCGCGCGGCAGATGCGGCCCCGTCCAAAGACTCGCCGCCAGTATTGTTGGACGGATGACTCCGCAAGCCCTTGCCAAAACCCATTCTGCGGCTTTTACACAATCGCGCGCGTGGTCCGACGCAGAATTCGCGGATTTACTGCAGAATCGTTTTACTCATTTGGTCGGGGTCCCGGCGTCCTTTGCTTTGTTTCAGGTAATCGCCGACGAAGCGGAATTGCTGACAATAGCGACGCATCCTGACCTGCAACGTCAGGGGCTTGCAAGAATCCGTATGGCCGAGTGGCATGCAAAGGCCCAAAGATTGGGCGCGACGCGCGCCTTTCTGGATGTGGCGCAGGACAATCTTCCGGCGCTGTCCTTGTACCATAGCTGCGGCTACCGCCCCTGTGGATTACGCAAATCGTACTATGTGCGCGAAAACAATCAGAAAATTGACGCTCTCGTGATGGAATGTGACTTGACCTGAATAGTCGTCGAATTTTTTCTCGACCAAGTGGTCAAAAATCAGTTGACCCCGGCTGTTGCAAACGGCCTTAATTCCCGCCATCACAACAGATATGCTCGCTCTTAGTGGGTGAACGGGGCTATCTTGGCTCCGACCGACAATAACAACGGGAGTAACAAATGACCCTGATGAAATCCTTGATGGGCGCCGCCGCAGCCGTCGCACTAACCGCAGGTGCGGCCCTGGCTGAGCCGGCCCTGATCTTTGACCTGGGTGGTAAGTTTGACAAGTCATTCAACGAGGCCGCCCATAATGGCGCGCAGCGTTGGGCCGATGAAACCGGTGGCAGCTATCGCGAAATCGAACTGCAATCCGAAGCCCAGCGCGAGCAGGCTTTGCGTCGCTTTGCCGAGGCCGGTCTGAACCCGATCATCACCATGGGTTTCGCCATGGCCGACCCGCTGTCGGCAGTTGCGGGCGACTACCCCGACACCAAATTTGTCGCGGTTGACGTGAACTGGCTGGACGCTCCGAACATTCGTCAGATCGGCTTTGCCGAGCATGAAGGATCGTATCTGGTTGGCATGATGGCGGCGATGGCGTCTGAATCTGGCACCGTTGGTTTCATTGGCGGCATGGACATCCCCCTGATCCGTCACTTTGGCTGTGGTTATGCCCAGGGCGCCAAAGCTGTGAACCCCGATATCGAAGTTGTGGCCAACATGACCGGCACCACTCCGGCTGCATGGAACGACCCGGTGAAAGGGTCCGAGCTGACCAAAGCGCAGATCAGCCAAGGTGCTGACGTGATCTATGCAGCCGCAGGCGGCACCGGTGTAGGTGTTCTGCAAACCGCTGCCGACGAAGGCATCCTGTCGATCGGCGTGGACAGCAACCAAAACCACCTGCATCCGGGCAAAGTTCTGACCTCGATGCTGAAACGCGTAGACGTCGCCGTTTATGACGCGATGAAAGCAGGTGAGAACCTTGAAACCGGCGTCTTCGCCATGGGTCTGGCCGAAGAAGGCGTGGGCGTTGCCATGGACGACAACAACGCGTCGCTGGTCTCGGACGAGATGAAAGGCGCAGTCGACAAGGCGCGTCAGGAGATCATCGACGGCAATGTCACCGTGACCAGCTATTACGAGAACGACAGCTGCCCCGCACTGCAGTTCTGATATCGCGCGGGCGGGGGGTTTAAGCCTCCGCCCGGCCTCCTACCCTGCCGCGTGCCATGCGGCCCTTTCGGCAATCTGAGGACAAGACATGAGCGTCCCCGCCATTGAGCTTAAGGGCATTTCCAAAGCCTTTGGGCCGGTTCAGGCCAATAAAGACATTTCCATCAGCGTCGCCCCCGGTACGATCCATGGGATCATCGGTGAAAACGGTGCGGGCAAATCCACGCTGATGAGTATCCTCTACGGCTTTTACAAGGCCGATAAGGGCGAGATTTGGATCAACGGTGACAAGACCGAAATTCCCGACAGTCAGGCTGCGATTGCGGCAGGTATTGGGATGGTGTTCCAGCATTTCAAGCTGGTGGAAAACTTTACCGTTCTGGAAAACATCGTTCTGGGTGCCGAGGACGGAGGGCTGCTTGCCCCCTCGCTGTCCAAAGCGCGTAAAGAACTGAAAGCGCTGGAAGAAGAATACGAGCTGTTCGTCGACCCTGACAAACGTATCGACGAAATAGGCGTGGGCATGCAGCAGCGTGTCGAAATCCTCAAAGCCCTGTATCGCAAGGCCGAGATCCTGATTCTGGACGAACCCACCGGGGTTCTGACCCCGGCCGAGGCCGATCAGCTGTTCCGCATCCTCGACCGGCTGCGGTCCGAGGGCAAGACGATCATCGTGATCACCCACAAGCTGCGCGAGATCATGGAAAACACCGACACCGTCTCGGTCATGCGGCGTGGTGAGATGACAGCCACAGTCAAAACCGCCGATACCAACCCGCAGGAACTGGCCGAGCTTATGGTTGGGCGCAAAGTGCTGTTGCAGGTTGACAAACTGCCCGCAAAACCAGGCCAGCCCGTGCTTGAGATCGAAAATCTGAGTGTCACCGATAGTGCGGGTGTCGAGCGGGTCAAAGGCATCGACCTGACCGTCCGCGCGGGTGAAATCGTGGGCATTGCGGGCGTTGCCGGCAATGGTCAGTCTGAACTGCTTGAGGTTCTGGGCGGGATGCGTCCGGGCCAAGGCACGATCCGCCTGAACGGCGCACCTTTGGCGCTGAGCGGGGCGGGCTCGGATGGTCAGACACGCCGGGCGCAAGGGATTGCGCATGTACCCGAGGACCGCCAGCGCGAAGGTCTGATCATGGATTTCCACGCGTGGGAAAACGTGGCCTTCGGCTATCACCGCGACCCGGCCTACAAGCGGGGCCTGTTCATGGACAACGCCGCCCTGCGCGCTGATACAGAGGCCAAGATGGAAAAGTTCGACGTCCGCCCACCCGATGGCTGGCTTGCGGCCAAGAACTTCTCGGGCGGGAACCAGCAAAAAATTGTCGTCGCGCGCGAGATTGAGCGGAACCCCGATCTGTTGCTGGTGGGTCAACCAACACGCGGCGTGGATATCGGCGCGATCGAGTTCATTCACAAACAGATCGTCGCTCTGCGCGATCAGGGCAAGGCGATCTTGCTGGTTTCGGTCGAGCTGGAAGAGATCTTCTCGCTGTCTGACCGGATTGCGGTGATGTTTGACGGACATATCATGGGCGAACGCCTGCCCCATGAGACGGATGAAAAAGAGCTGGGCCTGCTGATGGCCGGTGTTGCGGGAAAGGCCGCGTGAAGCATGGATAAAATGCCCAAATGGGCCGATGTCGTTCTGATCCCGCTGATCAGTCTGATACTGGCTGCAATCCTCTCGGCGTTGGTGATCCTCGCCATTGGTGAAAACCCCATCGAGGCCGTGAACCTGATGGTCACCGGCGCGCTGGGGTCGACCTATGGCTGGGGCTATACGCTGTATTACGCGACCAACTTCATGTTCACCGGTCTGGCCGTAGCCGTGGCATTTCACGCGCGTCTGTTCAACATCGGCGGCGAAGGTCAGGCCATGCTGGGCGGTCTGGGCGTCGCCATGGTGTGCCTCTATATCGATTGGCCCCACTGGAGTATTGCCCTGCTGGCCGCCTGTGTCGGATCGGCCCTGTTCGGTGCCATGTGGGCGGCAATCCCCGCCTACCTGCAAGCCAAGCGCGGTAGCCATATCGTGATCACAACGATCATGTTCAACTTCATCGCGGCAGCCTTCCTGAACTATATGCTGGTCAACGTGATGCGCCCGCAGGGCTCGCAAGACCCGGCAACCGCGCGTTTCCCCGAAACGGTGCATTTGCCAACCTTCCAGTCCATGTTCTCAACCGCCGAGAATGCTATGTTCCGGGGCGCGCCCGCGAATATCTCGTTCTTTGTGGCCTTGCTGGCCTGTGTCGCGGTCTGGGCGCTAATCTGGCGGACGCGGCTGGGTTATGAAATCCGCGCCTATGGCCATTCGGAAACCGGGGCCGTCTATGCCGGGATTTCCCCGGTGCGCATTACCATCATCGCCATGCTGATCTCGGGCGGATTGGCGGGGATGATGGCCATCAACAACGTCATGGGCGAGGCAGAGCGTCTGGTCCTGAACTCGACCGAGGGCGCAGGTTTCATCGGCATCGCAGTGGCGCTGATGGGGCGGTCGCACCCGTTCGGGGTGTTCCTTGCCGCGATCCTGTTCGGGTTCCTCTATCAGGGCGGTGCAGAACTTGCGCTGTGGACCTCGATCCCGCGTGAGCTGATCGTGGTCATTCAGGCCCTTGTGATCCTGTTCACCGGAGCGTTGGACAACATGGTACGGATGCCGCTTGAAAAGCTGTTCCTGAGCCTGCGGAAAGGAGCGCAGTGATGGAGGCCTTCGTAACTCTTATCCAAGTCCTTGATTCGACAATTCGACTGGCAACACCGCTGCTGCTGGCCTGTCTGGCAGGGCTCTATTCGGAACGCGCGGGCATCTTTGATATCGGGCTTGAGGGCAAGATGCTCATGTCCGCCTTCTTCTCGGCCGCCGTGGCCGCTGTGACCGGCTCGGTCTGGCTGGGCCTTCTGGCAGGAATCGGGGCTTCACTAATCCTGTCGGCCCTTCATGGCGTCGCGTCGATCACGTTCCGGGGCAATCAGCTGATCTCGGGCGTCGCGATCAACTTCCTGGCCTCGGGGATGACCGTTCTGGTCGCTCAAAGCTGGTTCCAACAGGGCGGGCGAACTCCGTCCCTGTTCGGCGGCGGCCGGTTCGAGCCGATCAACTTCCCCTTTGCCGACGCGATAAGCAGCGTGCCCATCGTTGGACCGATCTACTCCGAGCTTCTGTCGGGGCATTCCATCCTCGTCTATATCGCTTTCCTGATGGTGCCGCTGACGTGGTGGATTCTGTACCGCACCCGCTTTGGCTTGCGCCTGCGGGCCGTGGGCGAAAACCCGGCCGCTGTAGATACCGCAGGTGTCTCGGTCGTGGGGCTGCGCTTTGCCGCCGTGGCGATTTGCGGCGTACTGTGCGGGATCGCGGGTGCCTATCTGGCGACCGCCCTGCAAGCCGGGTTCGTCAAGGAAATGACCGCCGGACGGGGTTTCATCGCACTGGCCGCGCTGATCTTTGCCAAATGGCGGCCTTGGCATGCGATGGGAGCGTGTCTGCTGTTCGGTTTGCTTCAGGCTGTTGCGCTGCGTTTCCAGAATATTGACCTGGGCGGCGTTGTCATCCCGGTACAGGTCATGGATGCCCTGCCCTACATCCTGACCGTGGTGATTCTGGCCGGGTTCGTTGGCAAAGCTGTTCCACCCCGGGCGGGTGGCGAGCCCTATGTGAAAGAGCGGTAATAAGTCCAGTTTCGGACAGATTTCAGTCCTGTTCGCTGCAGAGCGGCATGCACAGTTGATTTTGCATGCCGCAGACGCTCTAAAGAGGTATGCGAGTGTTTCCTGTGCCAGCCAATTCCGGACACATACCCACCCGGGTAAATTGCCCAATGGGTTCAAAGCCACGCCTCACGCAGAATTCAAAGCTCTTTCCGGAAACGGACCGCATATCATCACCTAACACACCTGTTAACAAGACCTAGTTCCCCATGCAGATCTACCTTCCTATCGCCGAAGTCTCTGTTAACGCTTTTCTACTGCTGGGTTTGGGCGGTATGGTCGGTATCCTCTCCGGCATGTTTGGCGTCGGCGGCGGGTTCCTGATGACACCGCTTCTGTTCTTTATTGGTATCCCTCCGGCCGTTGCTGTTGCGACCGAGGCGAACCAAATCGTCGCGTCTTCATTTTCCGGTGTTCTGGCACATTTCAGGCGTAAGACCGTCGACCTCAAGATGGGCACTGTCCTGCTGACGGGAGGCCTAATCGGCGCGGCCCTTGGGGTGGTGGTATTCAATTACCTCAAAAGTCTTGGTCAGGTCGATCTGCTGGTTACCCTGTGCTATGTCGTCTTCCTGGGTGTGGTCGGCAGCCTGATGTTCATCGAAAGCCTGAATGCGCTGCGAAAGTCCAAAAAAGGTGGCGCTGCGCCTGCGAAAAGACGACAGCGTGGCTGGGTTCATGCCATGCCTTTCAAAATGCGTTTCCGCACCTCGGGCCTTTATATTTCGGTTATCCCGCCGGTGATGGTCGGGCTTTGCGTTGGGGTTCTTTCAGCGATCATGGGGGTCGGAGGCGGCTTTATCATGGTGCCTGCTATGATCTATCTGCTGGGAATGCCCACCAAAGTTGTCGTCGGCACCTCGCTTTTTCAGATCATTTTCGTAACAGCGTTCACCACGATGCTGCACGCGACAACGAACTATACGGTCGATATCGTTCTGGCCGTTCTGCTGCTGGTCGGAGGCGTCATAGGCGCGCAGATCGGCACGGTGATCGGCGCGCGTATGCCGGCCGAGCAGCTGCGCGTTTTGCTGGCTGCGTTGGTTCTGGTCGTTTGCGGAAAGCTGGCGCTTGATCTGCTTTTGGAACCGTCCGAGCTGTATTCGCTGGGCGTGGAAGGGGGGCACTGATCATGCTGAAACGCCTGATCCTTTTGCTTACCCTGTGCGTGACACCCGCGTTGGCCGAAGAAGAATCCGTTGTACTTGGCCTTAGCCAGGATCGTGTGGCGATCACAGCCACGTTTGACGGGTCCGAGATTTTGATTTTCGGGGCCGTCAAACGCGAAACACCCATTCCATCCGGTCCCCCGCTTGAGGTTATCGTCGCCGTTGCGGGGCCATCCAGCCCGGTGACCGTCCGCAGGAAAGAACGCAAGCTTGGCATTTGGGTCAATACCGACAGCGTTCTGGTCGACCTTGCGCCCAGTTTCTACGCCGTCGCAACAAGCGCGCCGCTGGACGATATTCTGTCGGATACCGAAGACCTGCGCTATCGCGTCTCGATTGAACGTGCGATCCGGTCTGTCGGCGCTGCGATGCACATTCGCGGGGCACAGGACTTCGCTGACGCCGTCGTGCGTATCCGGGAAGACGAAGGGCTGTATTCCATCCGCGAGGACACGGTTGCAGTGGATGAACAAACCTTATTCCGGACCTCAATCGACATGCCAGCGGACCTGACCGAAGGTGAGTACGCGGCGCGCATTTTCCTCACCCGTGGCGGCGCAGTCGTGTCGCAGTTTGAAACCATCATCGACGTGCGCAAAGTGGGGCTGGAACGGTTCCTTTATACAATGTCCCGCGAACAACCCGTCTGGTATGGGTTGATGTCTCTGGTCATCGCGATTGCCGCTGGCTGGGGCGCCTCTACCGCCTTCCGGCTACTGCGCGAGACCTGAGTTACCCACGCCCAATATAAGGCATCGTGGTCGCCATAACCGTCATGAACTGAACATTCGCATCGGGCGGCAAACTGGCCATGTGAAACACCGAACGGGCAGCGTCACCAACGTCCATCGTGGGGTCCGGCTGCTGCCCCGCTGCGATGGCATTGTCTACCAAATCCTGCACCATCTGCGTCCGCGCGTTGCCGATATCGATCTGACCGCAGGCAACGCCAAATGCCCGCCCGTCCAAAGACAGGCTACGCGTCAACCCAGTGATCGCGTGTTTCGTTGCCGAATAATGCACCGAGTTTGGTCGCGGCACGTGGGCTGCAATCGATCCGTTATTGATGATCCGACCGCCCTGAGGCGATTGGTGTCGCATGATCCGAAAGGCTTCGCGCGCGCATAGGAACATTCCGTTCAAGTTGACGTTTACACTTTGGTACCAGTCTTCCAGCGCGATCTCATCAATGGTGCCACCGGGGGCAAAGATACCCGCATTGTTGAACAGGACATCCAGCCTGTCCGCCCTATTGGAAAACGTCCGAAAGGCCCGAGATACCGCAACCGGATCCGTAACGTCGGCAGCCAGCACAATCGCCTTGGGGTGCTGTTGCGCAATTTCGTCCAGCTTATCGGCACTGCGGGCCAACAGACCTACGGTCCAGCCCTCATTCAGAAACAGCTCGGCTGTGGCGCGCCCTATGCCAGAGCTTGCGCCGGTTACGATGATCGTCTTCATGTCTCTTCCGCCTCCAATGTCAGCGAGGCCGCCGGAACCGCCCTCAGATCATCAACGCGCAAAGGATAGGTCGGCTTGGCCAAACGGTTCCGTACCACCCAAATCAACCGTTCCTGCGCACGCGTGATGGCCACATAGGCCAGACGTTTCCAAAGGGGCTGCCCCGCTTCGGTTCGGCCCATCCGAGCAGCTGCGTAGATATCGGGTGCAAAGACCTGCACCGTGTCCCATTGCGAGCCCTGCGCCTTGTGGATGGTCACGGCCGCCCCATGCAGAAAGGTCGCGCCCATGCGGGCGGCATAGGGGATGAATGGCTCTTCCTCATCCGGCATTTCGATTTTCACGATCGAGGCCGCGCTAACCTGCGGGTCCTCGGCCCCCATGACGTGCAGGCGCGAAAAACCGGGCTTGCGACCCGGCCCCAGATAAACAACCTGCGCCCCTTTGATCAGCCCGCGCGCTTCAAGGTCCAGACGCTTCTTGCGATGCTTCAAGGGCAGTTCGATCCCGTCGCAGATCAGCGGCTCGCCTTCCAGCAACTCGGTATCCGGGGCACCATGCACCTGCCGAAACGCCTGAATCAAACGGATACGTGTCGCATTGCGCCACACCAGAACCGGGCTACGGGCCATCAGATCAACCTCGACCCGTTGCCCCCACACGACGCGGTCATCCTGCCGGGCCGTTTGTTCAACCAGACGCTCGAAATCTTCAAACCCCATGGCAGGGTCCGCCAGCGCATGGGCCAGATCCAAAATGGGATTGTCTGCCGTCTGGCGATGCACCCGGTGCAGGATCTGCTTGCGCGGCTCGGGCAGACCATCAAACACCATGCTGCCCGATTGATTGACCGGAGCCAGCTGCGCCGGATCGCCAAACAGCAACAGCGTTGGGAAAATCTCCTGCAGGTCCTCGAACTGCCGGTCGTCCAACATCGAGGCTTCGTCTACGAACCCGATATCCAATGGTTCTTCCCGACGTTTCCAGCCTGTGATGAAATCCGAACCACGTAGCCCCGCCGCGGCCAAAGCACCGGGAATGGACTTGTTGTTTTCATAAAACGCGGCGGCACGGTCCAGTGCCTCGTCGGTCAGCCCTTCGATCTCGGGGCGTTCGTCGTTTCCGGCCAGCCACTCGGCAATCCGCTCATATTCGGGGTCATAGACCGGTGTATAAAGGATGCGGTGGATCGTGGTCGCAGGAACCCCGCGCAACCGCAATACGCTGGCCGCCTTGTTGGTGGGGGCCAGAATTGCAAGGCTGCGTTTGTCCCGTGCCTTGCGGCTTTCAAAATCGCCCGAGACGATCTGAACGCCAGTTTCAGCCAGCGCCTTGTAAAGCTCGGCCAACAGCAGCGTCTTGCCCGACCCAGCCTTGCCGATCACCGCCATCACACCGGATTTTCCGTTGCCCGGCAGTTTCAGCAAGGCATCGTCATCCAGATCAACGCCTGCCGACCTCAACATCTCTGCGATGTTGTCATAGGCGGCGGCTTGGTCGTCCGAGAAGGTCACGAGGGGCGTAGACATGGCGCGACCCTACAAGGCCGCGCCAGCTATCACCAGATGCGGTTTCCGCTTTTCCGCAACTTATGCAGACAGCGCAAACCGATGCTGCCGCGCGGTTCCGAAAGCGGTCTTGAACCAAAGACGCGACAGTTCACGCGGGATACCGGCACGTTCGGCCACACGGTTGCAATCGTCGGAAGAATAAGGCCACAACCCTACCGAAATCTGATCACGCCCCGTTCCTTGCGACCCCAACACCACCGGAGACGACCCGATCAGCCGGTAAATCCTGATCATTCGTGCATCAAACACGCCGGCGATATGGGTCAGGCCGAACCCTTCCATGATTTCGCCCCCGCTCAGCATAATGGCACCGGCGGTATGTGGGCTGGCCGTTCGGGACAGGCAAAAGCGTGTAACCTCCCAGATCAGTGGGCTGTTGATCGGTTCACCCCCAGTCAGATGCCCGAATACTTCGTTCACCATAACGCGCCCGGTCGTCGGCAACACACGCATGGACCCGCCATGACTGCCGTCTTCTTCTTCCCAGATAACATAGAGCGGGTTCAGATCATCATACTGATCCCGCTCTTCCCCCCTTTCATTGACATATACGTCCCAACCCAGTCGGGTTTTGAACTGATCGGCTCGGTCGCGGAACATTCCGTCGGCGAGCTCAGGAAATTTGTGAAGTTCGTCGGCAAACAAATAGCGCAACATGACTTTTTCCCCTTGTCGTCCTGTGCAGGAACGAAGGGAGTACGAAGTCGTGGTTAATTTACCGTTCGAGGTGCGCGCGGCCGTTAAACGACTATTAATCCCCGACTGAGCGCCGTTGCGATCGCGTGGGTGGTATTCTGCGCCCCAAGCTTGGCACGGGCGCTTTCGATATAAACACGCAGCGTATGTTCAGAGATTGACAAGGAATGTGCCACTTGCGCACGGCTATAGCCCAGCGCCAGCAGGGTCATGGCATCCACCTCGCGTGGGGACAGCCCGCGCGGCGCATCCGGTTGACGGTCGCGTTCAAACTCCAGCGCCTTTCGATTGAAATAATGCGCAATAAGGATCAGCTCACGCCCATGGGTATCAATGAAAGCTGTCCAACTGGCGTCGTCGCAGGTGTGGTTTACGGTGAACAGCGCAAACTGGCCGTTCGGGCCCCGGATCGGGATTGAATAGCCTTGGTTACCGACCCCATGCTCCAGCGCGTCCTGCAGGAAATTCTTGGCAACTTTTCCGGACCAGTCCAAAGACTTCCAATCCACAGGATGAAAGCGTTGAAAACACCCCAGTATTACGGGGTCAATACGGTGGTAATTCCGCTCGCGGTATCGTTCTGCCCAGGCGTCGGGATAGGTGGTATAACCGTACTGGTCACCTGCCCCGTCAACCCAATGATATATAAGATGTTCAACCTGTAGCCGGTCGCGCAACCTGACGGCAACATCGCTTAATTCATCAAGCGTGCTGGTGTTTTCCAAGTCCTCCAGGACCTGAGCCATATCCGGTGTTGTTCCCATTCGCAGGCGTCCGAGCCTCATCCTTCAAGGACGCAATCTCGGCCGCTGCGATCAGCTTGGTGTCATCCAACTGCTCGGCAAGCGCGGTCAAACCGTTCTCAACGGCGAATGCGTTGAGATCCGACAAAACGTCCAGTATCCACTCATTTTTCGCCATCTAGAGTCGCTCCGAAACGGTTAACGAAGGGTTAACACAACCATAACATGTGCAGTGTTTTTGCGGCAATTCACTGGTTTCTACTCCCCAAAAATAGCGGGGTCGGGTTCTGCAAGTCGTTGAAAACGGTCACTCGTTCCCAAAACGCAGCGCACCCGCGGACCGAATTAACGATTCGCGGGCGCAATTTCTAGAGAAGCAGGCCGGTTACCCGCGCGCGTCCAGAACCTCTTCGAGGGTGCGCATTCCGGTGCGCGGAGCCTGAACCAGAACCGACATGTTGCCGGGCTTATGCTCGTTGCGCATCATTTTCATGTGGGCTTCGGGCAGCTCGTTCCAAGCAAAGACTTCAGACATGCAGGGGTCCAGACGACGCTCGACCATCAGCTGGTTTGCCGCCGATGCCTGCTTCAGATGCGCAAAGTGTGAACCCTGAAGACGCTTCTGGTGCATCCACATATAACGCACGTCGAAGGTCAGGTTATAGCCGGTGGTGCCAGCACAGATGACGACCATGCCGCCCTTTTTCACCACGAAGGTCGAGACAGGGAAGGTGCTTTCGCCAGGATGTTCAAACACCATGTCGACATTCACACCCTTGCCTGTGATGTCCCAGATGGCTTTGCCGAATTTACGGGCCTCTTTGAACCACTCGGCATATTCCGGCGTGTTGACTGTAGGCAGTTGACCCCAGCAATTGAAATCCTTGCGGTTGATCACACCCTTGGCGCCCAGACCCATCACAAAGTCACGCTTGCTTTCGTCCGAGATCACGGCGATCGCATTCGCACCTGCGGTGTTGATCAGCTGGATCGCATACGATCCCAGACCGCCCGACGCGCCCCAAACCAGAACGTTCTGCCCCGGCTTCAGGTCATGCGGCTCGTGACCGAACAGCATCCGGTAGGCGGTGGCCAGCGTCAGCGTGTAACAGGCGCTTTCTTCCCAGGTCAGGTGCTTGGGGCGCGGCATCAGCTGCTGGGCCTGCACATTGGTGAACTGCGCGAACGAGCCATCGGGCGTCTCGTAACCCCAGATGCGCTGGCTGTCCGAATACATCGGGTCGCCACCGTTGCAGTGTTCGTCGTCACCATCATCCTGATTACAATGGATCACGACCTCGTCGCCAACTTTCCAGCGGGTAACTTTCTCACCCACAGCCCAGACGATGCCCGAGGCATCCGAACCCGCGATATGGAAGGGCTGACCATGGCCGTCAAAGGGGCTGATCGGCTTACCCAGCGACGCCCAGACGCCGTTGTAGTTCACACCAGCCGCCATCACCAGAACCAGCACCTCGTGGCTGTCCAGCTTGGGCACATCGACCACTTCCAGCTGCATGGCCGTGTCCGGCTCGCCATGGCGTTCCTTACGGATCGCCCACGCATACATTTTCTTAGGCACAAATCCCATCGGAGGGATTTCACCCATCTCATAGAGGTCTTTTTCCGGCGCGTCGTAGGACGCGATACCGCTTTCGGTGTCCAGAGCCATGTTGGCCTCCTTTTATCTAACCCTTCGCCGCGATGCAGAATCGCCTGCGTTACCAGATGAGATATTTGGACCCGAGCAATATTGCAATAGAATTTGCATCTATTTTGTAATTTTATGACCCAGCGGGTGCAGAAATTTCTTTTGCTGACGCAGCATCCCCAAACTCGATATCTTCCCGCGCAGAGGCCGCGTAGTAGTTCAACAGGTCAACCCTTTGACCAGATTGGGATATTTTTCCATCTACCTGCTTCAGGATCCGCCTCTGCACGAGTTGGTCCAGAGCCTGGGTAATCACAGTGTCGTCTGGACCTGCCGAAGTTCCGTCGCGTCGCATGGAATCCGAAACAATACGCCGGACGTCATCTTCCAGCAATTCACCACGTTCCTGGATCAGCTTGCAGATCGCCGGCAGAGGGACAAGCGGGATAGCATCTTTGATACGGCCCATCAGGGCACGCGCCAGATCTGTCATGACGTCCCGCTCATGCTCGATACGAAACTCCTGTAACGAGATCGGTTTCCCATACCGCACCGACGCGAGTCCGAACCGAGTGTACCGCCCGATCAAACGGCGACCAATCTGCTTGAGAATCCAACCCGTAATCACCCCAATACGGGCGCGAAAACGCCTTTCATTCCCCAGCGCAGCCTTTGTCAGGATCGTATCCTCAAGCACCCGGTCATAATTCAACGCGACAGGTACGAAGACCACATCTCGTCCATCCGGTTTGGTTCCGTCCAGAATATACTTCAACAGACCCAGCTTGGGACGCCCCAGAGCGCCACTTAGGCTTAATCCCCCTTCAGGGAACATAGCCTGCGTTACCCCTGCTTCGGTCGCGTGACGCACATAGCAGGCCAGGACCTGCCGGTAGAGCTCGCTGCCCGATCTGCGACGGATAAAGTAAGCGCCCATGGCCCGGATCAAGCGGCTGAGCGGCCAGACACGCGCCCACTCGCCCACCGCATAGGACAATGCCGAGTGCTGCGCGGCCAGATACGTGACCAAAACATAATCCATGTTGCTGCGATGGTTCATCACAAACACAACGGTTGCGTCGGGGTCGATGTTTTTTATCGCCTCCTCATCCTGATAGCTGAGGCGCACATCGTAGAACGCATTGCTCAGCATGCGGGCGACTCGAATTGCAAAACTGAAATACGCCACCGCCGAGAAAGATGGCACGATCTCGCGCGCGTAACGGCGGGCGGTTTCGAAAGCCACCGCTTCGGGGACGCCGGTTTCATGTGCATGATCCTGAACCGCTTGTCCCACTTGGGGGTCGTAAATCAGGCGCTGGATCATGTCGTGCCGCTCGGCCAGCTTGAAAGGCTGAATCGGGCGCTGCAGCCGCGTATTCAGGCGCTTCACCGCACGTTCAAGGCGACGACGAAAGAACCACCGCACGGACGGAAACAGAAAATGCGAAGCAAATGTGACCGCGGCAAACACCAGGATCAGCAAAAACAGCCAAAGCGGAAGCTCCACGGTCTCAGTCATGCGCGCACCCTGACAGCAAACGTTGCGTCCTACAATCACAAGAACTGCATATGCCGCATCGCAGCGAATTGACATATCCCGAAAATTGCGCTTTAGAAGCCTTCAGAGTAATTTTATTGCCCACCAAGGACACGAGGCCCGCCATGACGCAGACGCAGAAAGATCGCCCCTGGCTCATCCGAACCTACGCCGGTCATTCCACCGCAAAGGCGTCGAACACATTGTATCGCGGCAATCTGGCAAAGGGTCAGACCGGGCTGTCAGTGGCCTTCGATTTGCCCACTCAAACTGGCTATGACAGCGACCATACGTTGGCACGGGGCGAGGTCGGGAAAGTCGGCGTTCCTATCAGTCACTTGGGCGACATGCGGGTTCTGTTCGACCAGATTCCGCTGGAGCAGATGAATACCTCGATGACCATCAACGCAACGGCACCATGGTTGCTGGCGCTGTATATCGCCGTGGCCGAAGAACAAGGCGCGGATGTATCCAAGCTGCAAGGCACAGTTCAGAACGATCTGATCAAGGAATATCTGAGCCGCGGCACTTACGTGTGCCCGCCGAAACCGTCGCTGAAGATGATCGCGGATGTAGCCGAGTACTGCTATACCAACGTGCCAAAATGGAACCCGATGAACGTGTGTTCCTATCACTTGCAGGAAGCTGGCGCGACGCCCGAACAAGAACTGGCCTATGCCCTTGCAACGGCCATTGCCGTTCTGGACGAGCTGCGCCCGCGCGTACCGGCCGAAGATTTCCCCGCGCTCTGCGGTCGGATTTCATTCTTTGTGAACGCGGGAATCCGTTTTGTCACCGAGATGTGCAAGATGCGCGCCTTCGTGGATCTTTGGGACGAGATTCTGAAAGACCGCTATGGAGTCGAAGACTCCAAGTTCCGCCGCTTCCGCTACGGCGTGCAGGTGAACTCGCTCGGCTTGACCGAGCAACAACCAGAAAACAACGTCTATCGCATCCTGATCGAGATGCTGGCCGTGACTCTGTCGAAAAAGGCACGCGCGCGCGCGGTTCAGTTGCCTGCCTGGAACGAGGCGCTGGGTCTGCCCCGCCCATGGGATCAGCAATGGTCGATGCGGATGCAGCAGATTCTGGCCTATGAGACCGATCTTCTGGAATACGGCGATCTGTTCGACGGCAACCCCACTGTCGACGCTAAGGTCGAAGAACTGAAAGCAGGCGCGCGCGCCGAACTGGCGAATCTGGATTCGATGGGTGGTGCTGTCGCTTCGATCGAATACATGAAGTCCCGTCTGGTTGACTCGAACGCCGAGCGCCTGAATCGCATCGAACGCAATGAAACCGTTGTCGTCGGCGTGAACAAGTGGACCGAAGGTGAACCCTCACCGCTGCAGACCGAGGACGGCGGCATCATGGTTGTCGATCCAGCGGTCGAGCAAGAGCAGATCAGCCGTCTCAACGTATGGCGCTCCGAACGCGATGACGCCGCCGTTACGGCAGCGTTGGCGGCATTGCGCGAAGCGGCGCAGACAGGCACGAACGTCATGGAGCCTTCGATCGCAGCTGCCAAGGCCGGTGTCACCACTGGCGAATGGGCCGAAGAAATGCGGAAGGTTTATGGCACATATCGTGGGCCGACCGGTGTGTCCGGGTCGGTATCGAACAAAACCGAAGGTTTGGAAGACCTGCGCGCCGCTGTGGATGCGGTCAGCGACAAGCTGGGTCGTCGTCTGAAGTTTCTGGTCGGCAAGCCAGGGTTGGACGGCCATTCAAACGGTGCGGAACAGATCGCTTTCCGCGCCCGCGATTGCGGCATGGACATCAGCTATGAAGGCATCCGCCTGACACCCGAAGAAATCGTCGCCGCAGCAATGGAAGATCAGGTTCATGTGATTGGCCTTTCGATCTTGTCGGGCAGCCATATTCCTCTGGTGCAGGATGTCATGGCGCGCCTGAATGCCGCCGGCTTAGACATTCCGGTAATTGTCGGCGGGATCATCCCCGAAGATGATGCGGAAAAGCTGAGGGCAATGGGCGTCGCACAAATCTATACCCCCAAGAACTTTGAGCTGAACGCAATAATGGGGGATATTGTTACGCTGGTTGACCCTCAAAACATCGCCGCTCAATAACAGTCGTATTATCTGTTCTTTTTCCATATCTATTCCATGATAAATTGGGATAGATATCGCCCGTTGTTAGATTTACGGCATTGCTTTGAAAACGCCGTAATAAAACTTGGGCTGGGAGAATACGAATGGCGATTAACCTTGAAAAAATGTCGCGCAAAGAGCTGATTGACCTGCGCGGACAGTTAGATAAAGCACTGATAAAAGCGGAAAAACGCGAACGGCAAGAGGCTTTGAAAGCTGCAGAAAAAGCTGCGGCAGAATTCGGCTTTTCCTTGTCTGAATTGTCGGATGGCGGCATCGGATCGGGCAGCAAACCAAAAGCAAATGCCAAATATCGCAACCCTTCTGAGCCAACTCAAACATGGTCTGGACGCGGACGCAAACCGCAATGGGTTCATGACGCGCTCAATTCCGGGGCGGATATAGCCGATTTGGAAATCTGATAGGAATTAACTTTGACATGACAATTCATATTGGTGCCGAAAAAGGCGAAATTGCAGAAACGGTTCTTTTGCCCGGCGACCCATACCGGGCAAAATGGGCGGCAGAGACGTTTCTGGACGACGTAAAACAAGTCAATAATGTGCGCGGCATGTTGGGGTTCACCGGGACCTGGAAGGGCAACCGCGTAACCATTCAGGGCAGCGGGATGGGTATGCCTTCGCTCTCGATCTACGTGAACGAGCTGATCCGCGACTATGGAGCCAAGACCCTGATCCGCATCGGTTCATGCGGCGGCATGCAGGATAAGGTCAATATCCGCGACGTGATCCTTGCGATGACATCGACAACGCTTAGCACGCCGTCCCGCGGGATCATGAAAGAGCTGAATTTTGCCCCCTGTGCGGATTGGAGCCTGTTACAAGCCGCCGCTACGGCAGCAGCCGCGAAGGGTACGCCGACTCATGTAGGGGGTATTTACTCGTCCGACGTTTTTTATGATGAACGCCCCGACTTGAATGAACAAATGGTGCGTCACGGTATCCTGGGCGTCGAAATGGAAGCTGCCGAGTTGTATATTCTGGCCGCCCGCCATCAATGCAGGGCACTGGCCGTTCTCACCGTCTCGGACCACTTGCTGACCGGAGAGGCTCTGCCCTCTTCCGAGCGTGAAAGCAGCTTTGGCGATATGGTCGAGATCGCTCTGCAGGCGGCCTTTCCTGCAGCATAGATTCAAGCAGGGCGAAGCTGCCCTGCTTGTTTAGCGCTCTCTAAGACATATGTTCGGCGCGTCTTTACCCTCATGCTGGGCGCCGCAAAACGCGCAAACCCAGATACCTTCCTTTCGATATTGACGCCACCGGCAATCGCGCGACAGGGACGTCGTTCTGGACCGCCAATAAAGGTAGGCGAAAACACCGGCGGCAAGTAAAAGCAACAGAACAGGCATAGCTATCCATTGCCCATTCCGCCCATCGCATCAAGCCGCGTTCGCGTATTCAAAAAGCTCAGGTTCGCGCAGCTCTGCAGTTTCGGTGGGTTCGGGCATGTAGTAAGCCCATGCCTGTTCCAACAGCGCCAGCGCCTCAGCTGCGTTCGATTTGTTTTCAGATTCTTGCACTTGCATCGGAGCGATCCCATTCCGGTTCCATCACTCCTCCCTGTGCGGAAAATAGGCTGTCAAGCTGCGGGGGTCACCTCATCTTTTTGCAGTCTCGCCATTCCTCATTTGCATGCAAGGCTGGCATATGGTTTTGCCAACCTTGCGGGTCATTTGATTTACGCGGTGACACAGGCATTCGCTTGGGCGGCCTGCGCTTCGCTAACCCCGTTGCCCGGAACAAACACCTCGGTGTGTTTGCCATCCTTACGGACAATCTGAGTGGTGAATTGGCCTTCAATCCCGGCTTGATTTGCGCAATCCACCTGTTTGAAAACAAGGTCCGCCCGGTTACCACTTGATCCGCTGCATGCGGACACAACCGCGAGCGCAACGAGAGGAAAAACCTTTGTCAGCATTCTAGTCATTGAGGTACTCCGATATTTCAATACCCGCATGACACGAAAAACCCTGGGAGGTTTCCATCCCAGGGTTTGTCATTTTTTAAAACTGTGATCAAACTGCCCGTTCGACCATCATCTTCTTGATCTCAGCAATCGCCTTGGCTGGGTTCAGACCCTTGGGGCACGTCTTTGCGCAGTTCATGATCGTGTGGCAACGATACAGTTTGAAGGGATCTTCCAACTCGTCCAGACGTTCACCCGTGGCCTCATCACGGCTGTCGATGATCCAGCGATAGGCGTGCAACAACGCTGCGGGCCCAAGGTAGCGATCGCCATTCCACCAATAGCTGGGGCACGAGGTCGAACAGCTTGCGCACATCACGCACTCATACAGACCATCCAACTTTTTGCGATCTTCGATGGACTGCTTCCACTCTTTCGCAGGGCGGTTGGTCTTGGTTTCCAGCCATGGCATGATCGAGGCATGCTGAGCATAGAAATGCGTCAGGTCCGGTATCAGGTCCTTGACCACCGGCATATGCGGCAGCGGGTAAATCTTCACATCGCCCTTGATCTCATCCATGCCATAGATACAGGCCAACGTGTTGATCCCGTCGATGTTCATCGCGCAGGATCCGCAAATGCCTTCGCGGCAGGACCGGCGGAACGTCAGGGTTGGATCAATCTCGTTCTTGATCTTGATCAGCGCGTCCAAAACCATTGGACCACAGTTGTCCATATCAACGAAATAGGTATCAACCCTAGGATTCTGACCATCATCCGGGTTCCAGCGATAGATCTGAAACTTGCGCACGTTGGTTGCGCCATCCGGCTTGGGCCAGGTTTTTCCGGTTGTGATCCGGGAATTCTTTGGCAGGGTGAGTTGTACCATTTCCGACCTCGCTAAATTCCTGCGCATTGATACACTCAGAACCGCTGAAAGCCAACCATTTAGCCTTGAAAACACCCAATAAAATTAGGCAAATTCGCCTATGCACCGGGATTTAGCAATCAGGCAAGACCCCGCAAATGATGAGCAGCATCCGGGACCCTAAATGCAAACCAAAGTCGCCAATTTTCCATACGGCACGAAGAACCCTTATCAGGATATGATGTATTCGGCTTGCAGCCCCGAATTCACTCTGTCCGCCCCACGCGAGGTTTCGTTTGCGCAATTCGCAAACCCCGATTTCAGAGCAGCACACGGGATTATTCATCTTCATTGGGATGACCGCCTATTCCGTATCGTCGAATCCGATGACACAAGCCCGCTTTTTCAAGAAGTCAAACGAGGACTAGAGCGCTACCGGGAAAACGGCGGGCGTCTGATTTGGACCATCCACAACCAGGCAGCGCACTCGCAGACCGAGCTTACCGACAATTTTCGGCAGATTCGTCAGCAACTGACTCAGATGTCTGACCTGATTCATGTGCATACACCCCACGCGGCGCGTCACATGATCTCGGAATATGGTGCAGATTCAGAGAAGATTCGATTGATTCCCCATCCAAGTTACCTTGGCGTCTATGAGCCGACAGAGGTCACGCTTAACCGGTCAGCGCCCGCCAACCAACCGATCCGGTTCCTGGCTTTTGGTGCAATGCGTGGAAATCGTGACCTGGACAAGCTGCATGAAGCCGCCCGCAAATTGACCAATCGCGGACATTCGTTCGAGCTATCGGTGGTCGGGAAAGTCTTTCGCTCGGGACGCAGGCTAATGCGTCGAATGCAGGTGAATCCGAATGTGACCGTGATTTCCGACCGTGTTCCGGACGACGAAATTCCCACGATTTTCTCGCAATCGCATGTCTACACCTTGCCATCAATGAACACGTTTACGTCGGGAACTGCCATGCTGGCCCAAACCTTCGGGCTTCCGATCATTGGTCCGGACATTGATCCGCACAAACACACGACCCCCGAAGCCTGTCATGACTTGTTGTATCCGGCGCAAAACCCGCGCGGATTGATCCGGACGATGATGCGGGTGATGGAAATGTCAAAAGACGAACTGAACGAAAAACGCCAAACCTGCTTGCAATTCGCTGTTGCCCGCCAACCAGCCCATATCTCTGGTCAGTTGAAGCAAGCTCTCGCAGAACTCACATAAGGAGACTGCCCCATAAAAAAGCCACCCGGCTTATGGGTGGCTTTTTTCGTGGCTTTTAAACAAATGCGTTAGAAGGTCCGCGCCTTCGGTGCGATTTTCTTGAGGCTGATGCCGCCTTCGGCTTCGGTCGTCAGCGGGTCCGCAATCACAGGGCGATAGCTAAGCTCGACTTTGTTCCCCTCGACGCGGCTGACAGTGTGAACACGCCAGTTTTCATCATCACGCTCGGCAAAATCCTCATGCGCGTGGGCGCCGCGGGATTCTTTGCGCGCCTCAGCCCCGACAATCGTCGCCAGAGCGCTTGGCATCAGGTTGCCCAGCTCCAGCGTCTCCATCAAGTCGCTATTCCACACCAACGAGCGGTCGGTGACTTTCAGATCGTCCATCTTGGCGGCAATGGCCGTCATCTTCTCGACACCTTCGGCCATGGTTTTCGCGGTGCGGAACACAGCCGCGTCTGCTTGCATAGTCTTCTGCATTTCAAGACGCAGATCGGCGGTCGGGATTGCACCACTGGCATTGCGCACAGTGTCAAAGCGATCAAACGCTTTATCCACGGACGCCTGATTTAGCACAGGGTTCGACGCATCCGCGTCGACCACTTTGCCGGCCCGGATTGCTGCCGCGCGGCCAAACACCACCAGGTCGATGAGCGAGTTCGATCCCAAGCGGTTCGCCCCATGGACCGAGGCACAACCGGCCTCGCCCACAGCCATCAGGCCGGGAACCACAGCGGTCGGGTCATCGGCGGTGGGGTTCAGAACCTCGCCCCAATAGTTTGTGGGGATACCACCCATGTTATAGTGCACGGTCGGCAGAACCGGGATCGGCTCCTTGGTCACATCGACACCGGCGAAAATCTTGGCCGATTCTGAGATGCCCGGCAGACGTTCTGCCAGTGCCTCGGCAGGCAGGTGCGACAGGTTCAGGTGGATGTGATCGCCTTCGCCACCAACACCGCGCCCTTCGCGGATTTCCATCGTCATCGAACGGCTGACATAGTCGCGTGGCGCAAGGTCTTTGTACTGGGGCGCATAGCGCTCCATAAACCGCTCGCCTTCCGAGTTGGTCAGGTATCCGCCCTCGCCCCGTGCGCCCTCGGTAATCAGACAGCCCGAGCCGTAGATGCCGGTGGGGTGGAACTGCACGAACTCCATATCCTGCAGGGCCAGACCTGCGCGGGCCACCATGCCGCCACCGTCACCGGTGCAGGTATGGGCCGAAGTCGCGCTGAAATAGGCACGGCCATAACCGCCGGTCGCCAGCACCACCATCTTGGCGTTGAACACATGCATTGTGCCGTCGTCCAGCTTCCAGCAGACGACGCCCTGACACTGCCCATCCTCGGACATGATCAGGTCGATGGCGAAGTATTCGATGTAGAACTCGGCGTTGTTCTTCAGCGATTGCCCGTACAGAGTATGCAGGATCGCGTGGCCGGTCCGGTCAGCAGCCGCACAGGTGCGCTGCACTGCAGGGCCTTCGCCAAATTCGGTGGTGTGGCCACCGAACGGGCGCTGATAGATCTTACCTTCCTCGGTCCGGCTGAAAGGCACACCGTAGTGCTCCAGCTCGTACACGGCCTTGGGCGCCTCACGCGCGAGGTATTCCATTGCATCCGTATCGCCCAGCCAGTCCGAGCCTTTGACGGTGTCGTACATGTGCCACTGCCAGTGATCCGGACCCATATTCGACAGTGACGCGGCAATGCCGCCCTGCGCCGCCACTGTATGCGAGCGGGTCGGAAAAACCTTGGTCACGCAGGCGGTGCGCAGCCCTTGTTCGGCCATGCCCAGGGTGGCCCGCAGACCTGCCCCACCGGCGCCGACAACGACCACGTCATATTCATGCGTTTCGTATTCGTATGCAGCCATTTCTTTCAGCTCCGGAAATTAGAGGGCAATGCGGGCGATGGCGAACAGGCCCGCCGCAGCCGCGCCATAGGACAGGCAGGTTGTCAGGATAATTAGGACCTTCTCGGTCGTGCCGTGAGCATAGTCCTCAAGCATCACCTGTGCGCCTTCGGCGAAGTGTTTCATACTGATCACCAGTGTCAGTGCCGCAACAATTGCCGGGAACGGGCGCGAATAGTAGTCCAACACCACATCATAGGGCTGCCCCAGCACGGGACCAAAGGTGAAGATGAACAGCGGAACAAGGATCAGCAATGCCACCGAGCTGACCTTCATCCGCCAGAAGTGGGCTGTGCCTGCTTTGGCCGATCCAAGGCCACTGGCGCGTTTGCGGTCTGTCAGATAACGCATGTCTGGCCTCCTTTACGCAACGATGATCAGGGTCAGCAGGGTCAGGACAACCGACCCGATGACAACCGCCCAACCCAGCTTCTCCGCGACCGGCAACTCCAGCCCCTTCGCGTTGTCCCAGATCAGGTGCCGAACACCTGCCAGCGTGTGGTACCACAACCCCCACAGGGACAGAGCCATCACAAGATCACCCAAAACCGATGTCAGCCACCAATTCGCACGCTCGTATGCTTCGGGCGAGGTTGCGGCGGCCAGAAACCACCATACGATCAGCAAGGCTGCCACGATCATCGCGTTCCCGGTGATACGGGTCAGAATAGAGGTGACCGAGGTCAACTGAGGGCGATAGATCGACAGATGCGGCGATAACGGGCGATTGCCCCGGTTAACATCGGCCATGGCGGCTCCTTTTCGGTTGGCTACCGAACGTTTTACTGTTTTTTGCGACTCTGTCACGTGCTGCAGATGCAAAAAAGCCTAATATTGGAGCAAAATGACGCATATTTGAGAATTGTGATCACACAAAATAATGACGTGATCACAAATGAATTCAAGTCCATCGAGTGTTAGCGCCGCGACTTCCGAATCTGCATTCACTCAGTCCAGACCTGCGGTTTGCTGCGTCACTTCCCGCAACAATTTCTTGCGAATACGTTCGGGGTAGTCCTCAAACCCCGCAGCCGAGACCACAAAGGCCCCTTCGCCCACGATCACGTTTTCAAAGAAGTAGGCGGTCAGGTCTGGTTCGCTTTCTTCGATCGCAATCGCGTTCACGGTTACGCCTTTGCCACGCAAAACTTCATGTATCTCGCTAGGCTCAACCCCTTCGTTAGAGATTCCATCGCCCGAGATATCGATAAGATGCCTTTTGCAGGTGGCGACTTCGTCAAAACTCGACAGCGTCATTTCCAGGGCCTCGCCAATTGCGGTCGAGAAATTACGCCAGACACGCGGGTCAGCAGCCACCTGATCTGCAAACCGATCCAGCGTTTCGAAACTGTCGATATTGGTCCAGGGGATTGTGATCTTCTGCCGCGAGGCGCCTGTCCATTGAACAAGCATCAAGCGGGCCTGACCACGCACCAGTGCTTCGGACACGATGGGATCGCGCAAACCTGCAGCCAACCCGTCCATCTGAATACGGTATTCAGAGGAATCAACCGAGCCAGAGACATCCACTGCCAACGCCAGCGCAAGATCGCAGGCCATGGCGGGTGGAGCCAGGCAAAAACTCAAAGCTAAGGATCGGAACGCGCGCATGACCGCAGCCTACCACGAATGACGCGGGCTGCGATCACATGAATGTGGGTAGGTATCAAACAGGCATCAATGCCCAGTAGTCCAGATCAAGCAACACGTTGGGCATGTAGCGCCCGTCTTCGTTTTTCAGCAGGAAGGGTTCGCCGCACTTTGTTGCGACCAAGCGTAGACGGATCGCCCCCACGCCGGGCACGCCGGTTTCGGCCTTGTCCAGAACCTCGGACCACGCCTTGATCGTATCGCCCGCAAAACACGGGTTGGCGTGCGCGCCGCCATTCAGACCCACCACCATCTGCGCATTGGCCAGACCATTGAAAGACAATGCCCGCGCCATCGAGATCACGTGGCCGCCATAAATCAGACGTCCCTCGGGGCGGAAGGTCAGGTCGAAATGCACTTTGGCAGTGTTCTGCCAAAGGCGGGTGGCCAGCATATGCTCGGCCTCTTCTATGGTGACACCGTCCACGTGGTCGATCTTTTCGCCGATCTCATAATCGCCCCAGCGATGCGCCTCACCGGCTTGGGTAAAATCGTAGTTCGAGAAATTCAAACCCTGCGGAATGACCAGATCACTTGGCTCCAACGCCTTTTTCAACTGCGGCACAACCGCTTCGGGCGCAGGGGCGGACAGGTCCGATTTGCGCACCATCACCCAGCGGACATATTCCATGACCGCCTCATCGCGCTGATTCAGGCCACGGGTACGCACATAAACCACGCCGGTCTTGCCGTTCGAGTTCTGCTTGACCCCGATCACCTCGGATTCCGACCGCAGCGTGTCACCGGCATAGACCGGCTTCAGCCAGCGCCCCTCGGCATAGCCCAGATTGGCAACTGCATTCAGAGAGACATCCGGCACGGTTTTGCCGAACACCACATGAAACGCCGCCAGATCATCCAACGGGCTTTGCGGCAAGCCGGATGCCCGGGCGAACTCGTCCGAGGAATAAAGCGCATGACGCGCAGGATAGAGCGCGTGATAAAGCGCCCGCTCACCGTCGGTAACGGTGCGCGGCACCGCGTGTTGCAGCACCTGCCCTACGGAATAGTCCTCGAAAAAGCGGCCCGGATTGGTCTTTGCCATTATTGCTGTCCCAGTTTCATATCGGGTGAATAGTCGGCCGTGACCTCTTTGGTCACAGCCTGCGCACAGCGCATCACGCTGTTTGCGGCGTCATAGGCGTAAGAGGGATCGCCATACAGCTCCCACCCCTTCGCCAGCGCATCAGACACTTTGTGGCAAAAGGCCGAGGTGTCCTCTTCCGTCAGCAGACGATAGAGTTTTGCCATTTTATTCCCCTTACGATCCGAACGGAGACGGACCGACCAGCCCGTGGATATAGCCGATGACACCCAGCAGAACGATCGAAGCCACAAAGAACATCGCGTCTTTGCCGTAGGTTCCGGGTTCACCGGGTGTCCAGTCAGGCTCGGACTTGTTGATCACGATCACTTCGACCACGGCCCAGGCCAGCAAACCGCCGAACAGGATGATCGAGGCCAGATCGCCATTTACCAGCAGATGCGCAAAGGCCCACAGCTTGAACCCGCCCAGCATCGGATGGCGCAGCTTGTTCAGCAGGCGGCCTTTCTTGGGTGCGGGGCTCATCAGGAAGATGGCGATCAGCACCAGCAGGTTGTTGACGTGGATCAGGAACGTGGGTGGCGCCCAGACATAGATGAAATCGGTCATGCGATAACCGAAGATCATCAGCAAGATCGCTGCCACCAGCGCCAGTGCCACCGCACCTTTGCCGCCATTGCCCATGGCCTCGCGCCGCGCAGGCGCGACGCGTTTAAACAGATGTGCGGCCCACCAAATCGCCACACCAAGGATCAGAAGAACAAAGCCCATGCTGGCTTACCCCGCTTGCAAAGCTGAAATCGCCTCTGCTTTTGCCAGAATTTCGCGGGCGGTTGCAACGTGCAGGTTCTCAACAATTTTGCCATCCACGACAGCAACACCCTGCCCTTGCGCTTCGACCTCTTCAAAAGCAGCGATCTGACGCTGGGCCAAGTCGATTTCCGCATCCGAGGGCGCATAGGCCGCGTTGGTGATTTCGACCTGAGCAGGGTGTATCAGCGTCTTGCCGTCAAAGCCCATATCGCGGCCCTGCGTACATTCTGCGGCCAGACCTTCGTCATCCTTGAAAGCGTTATAAACACCATCCACGATGATCAGGCCCTCGGCCTTGGCGGCCAGCAGGCACAGGCCCAGCGAGGTCATCAGCGGCAGGCGATCGGGACGGAAACGGGTCTGCAATTCCTTCGCCAGATCGTTGGTGCCCATCACGAACCCCGCCATCAGCGGATGCGCGGCAATCTCAGCCGCGTTCAGCATACCGCGCGGTGTCTCCATCATCGCCCAGATCGGGACATCTCCGGTGATCGCCGCCAGTGCGTCCACGTCAGCGGCTGAATTCACCTTGGGCAGCAGAACCACATCGGCATCCATGTCCCGCACGGCTTCGGCATCGGCGCGGCCCCATTCGGTGTCTAGCCCGTTGATGCGCACGATCTTGACCCGCGCGCCGTATCCGCCCACGGCCAGAGCGGCCTTGAGCGTTTCACGCGCGTTCTCTTTTTCATCCGCGGCAACCGCGTCTTCCAGATCAAAGATGATCGCGTCGACCGACAGGGTGCGCGCCTTGTCCAGCGCCCGATCTTTTGAGCCGGGGATATACAGAACAGAACGATAGGGGCGCTGACGGGGGTCCATTGGCCTCTCCCTTAAGAAATAAAGTTGCGCGGAATGGGGCATTTTTTGCCGGAAAGTTCAAGAGCAAAATCGCCGCATTGCAGCATAAGCGACGCAACGTGCGTTGGCTTAACCGGATTTCGGTGCCTGATCCGCACTCTTTGGGACAGATGGAACCGAAAGGGTGCAAGGATGAAGAAGACGCTGTTCAAGATGACAATGGGGCTGGGAATCATGGTTCTGGCCGCCCAGCAGGTACAGGCCCGAACTTGCGGTCCGCGCGAAGACGTGGTCAAGCGATTGACCGAAACCTATGGCGAGACCCGTCAGGGCATCGGCATCGCGCGCCGAGGTGCGGTGATGGAGGTCTACGCCTCGGACACAAGCGGCAGTTGGACGATCACGGTTACGATGCCGGACGGGATGACCTGTCTGATCGCGTCCGGTCAGTCTTATGAGGACATGGCCGAGGCGTTGCCGCCCAACGTCTAGGTCAGCGCGTCCCAGATCAGTTTGCTGCCCGTTAGGGTCAGCAGGACGTAGGCGATGCCAAAGAACAGGCGCTCGGACAGCATGAAATGCGCCCGGACGCCCAGCCACGCGCCAATAATGGCGAATGGGGCAAGCAGCAAATCCGCCAGCGCCGTGTGCCATGTGAACAGGCCCAGATAGGCGAAGGGCACGAATTTCGCTGCGTTGATGACCCAGAAAACCAGCACGGTGCTGGCCTGAAACTCGGTCTTCGTCAGGCGTTGTGACAGAAGGTAAACGGCTGCGGGCGGGCCGCCGGCATGGCTGACAAAGCTGGTGAAGCCGGCCACCAGCCCCGCAAACAGCCCCGCCGAGGGCGGCAAACGGTTGGCAAAGCCGCGAATCCAGCCCTTGCTTTGCGCCACATGCCAGACCACAAACCCGACCGAGATCCCCCCGATCAGCAGACGCAGCAAATCGTCATCTGTCACGCGATACAGCCACGCGCCCAGCGCGATACCAGGCACAGCGCCAAAGATCAGCAGGCGCGAATCCGGCCAGCTCCAGCGTTTCCAATAGGGTTTCAGCGTGGCGACGTCGATCACCATCAGGATCGGCAGCATCAGCGCCAGCGCCTGTCCCGGCGTCAGGATAAGCGCCAGAATCGACGAAGACGCGAAGGCCACGCCCGACCCGAACCCGCCCTTGGAAATGCCGGCGAAGATCACGGCCGGGATCGCCACGGCAAAAAACATCAGGTCCAGTTCGAACATTTAGTCTTCCGAATACTTCAGGAATCGCGCCCCTCGGACGGCACAAATACGGTATGCGGTTGTATGCCACGCAGCACAACCCTTGCACAAATCCGTTTTACCGACTAGCACAACCGCGATTTCTAACCCCATCGGAGATTTTCCACATGGCCAGACCCAAGATCGCGCTGATCGGCGCAGGTCAGATCGGCGGCACGCTCGCCCACCTCGCTGCAATGAAAGAACTGGGTGACGTCGTCCTGTTCGACATCGCCGAAGGCACCCCCGAAGGTAAGGCGCTGGACATCGCAGAATCCGGCCCCTCCGAAGGGTTCGACGCCAAGCTGAAGGGCACCCAGTCCTACGAAGACATCGCAGGCGCCGACGTCTGCATCGTTACAGCAGGTGTTCCCCGTAAACCGGGCATGAGCCGCGACGACCTGCTGGGCATCAACCTGAAAGTTATGAAATCCGTGGGTGAAGGCATCGCCGCCAACGCGCCCGACGCATTCGTCATCTGCATCACCAACCCGCTGGACGCGATGGTTTGGGCGCTGCGCGAATTCTCGGGCCTGCCCCATAACAAGGTGTGCGGCATGGCCGGCGTTCTGGACTCGGGGCGTTTTGCCCATTTCCTGTCGGAAGAGTTCAACGTCTCGATGCGCGACGTCACCGCGTTCGTTCTGGGCGGCCACGGCGACACCATGGTGCCGTCGGTGCGTTACTCGACCGTTGCCGGTATCCCGCTGCCCGATCTGGTCGAGATGGGCTGGACCACGCAGGAGAAACTGGACGCCATCGTTCAGCGCACCCGTGACGGCGGTGCCGAAATCGTTGGCCTGCTGAAAACCGGCTCGGCCTTCTATGCTCCGGCCACCTCGGCGATCGAAATGGCCGAAGCCTATCTGAAAGACCAGAAGCGCGTTCTGCCCTGTGCCGCCTATTGCAATGGCGAGCTGGGCGTAGATGGCATGTATGTCGGCGTCCCCACCGTGATCGGCGCAGGCGGCATCGAGCGTGTTGTCGACATCAAGCTCAACGAAGAAGAGCAAGCCGGTTTCGACAACTCGGTCAACGCTGTGAAGGGCCTGATCGAAGCGTGCAAGGGTATCGACAGCTCTCTGGCCTGATCCTTCCACAGCACAAAATTCAAAAAAACCGGTCCTCTTTGGGCCGGTTTTCTTTTGCAATCAAGGCTGATGCTGGACGTGTCGCCAATGTTGGCGCAAACGTCGCAAATCCTTTATTTGTTGGCACCAATGACCATGCGCATCCAGATATCGAATCAACAAACACCGCCTACAAAGTTTGTGATCACACCAGAAAATACTGTGATCACAAATGCTGAAAATCTTTGCTAAAAACTGCGTCAGCAGCAAAAAAACCTTTAAACTTGTCCCCCAGACACCCCTATAACGATCTAATCGTAGTCAGACGGGACAATTTCGATGAATATTCACGAATACCAAGCCAAGGCTCTTCTTCGCAGCTATGGCGCTCCGGTCTCCGAAGGTCGCGCGGTTCTGCGCGCCGAGGAAGCCAAAACCGCAGCCGGTGAACTGGACGGCCCCCTGTGGGTTGTCAAAGCCCAGATCCACGCGGGTGGCCGCGGCAAAGGTTCCTTTAAAGAGGCTGACGCCGGCGAAAAAGGCGGTGTGCGTCTGACCAAATCGGTCGAAGAAGCCGCCGAAGAGGCCAAAAAGATGCTGGGCCGCACGCTGGTCACGCATCAGACCGGCCCTGCAGGCAAACAGGTCAACCGCATCTATATCGAAGCCGGGTCCGGCATCGAGCGTGAGCTGTATCTGGCCCTGCTGGTGGATCGCCAGACCAGCCGCATCTCGTTTGTCTGCTCGACCGAAGGCGGCATGGATATCGAAGAAGTGGCCGAGTCCACGCCCGAGAAAATCCTGTCCTTCTCGGTGGACCCTGTGACCGGCTATCAGGCTTATCACGGCCGCCGCATCGCCTTCTCGCTGGGTCTGGAAGGCGCGCAGGTCAAGCAATGCGTCAAGCTGATGGGTCAGCTGTATCAGGCCTTCGTCGAGAAGGACATGGAGATGCTGGAGATCAACCCGCTGATCGTGGCCGAAGGCGGCGACCTCAAGGTGCTGGACGCCAAGCTGGGCTTTGACGGCAACGCGGTTTACCGCCACCCCGACATCGCCGAGCTGCGCGACGAGACCGAAGAAGACCCCAAGGAGCTCGAAGCCTCAAAATACGACCTGAACTACATCGCGCTGGATGGTGAGATCGGCTGCATGGTCAACGGTGCCGGTCTGGCGATGGCGACGATGGACATCATCAAGCTGTACGGGGCCGAGCCTGCCAACTTCCTCGACGTGGGTGGCGGTGCCACTAAAGAGAAAGTGACCGAAGCGTTCAAGATCATCACCTCGGACCCGAACGTCAAAGGCATTCTGGTCAACATCTTCGGCGGCATCATGCGCTGTGACGTCATCGCCGAGGGCGTAGTTGCCGCGGTGAAAGAGGTCGGCCTGCAGGTTCCACTGGTCGTGCGTCTGGAAGGCACCAATGTCGAGAAAGGCAAAGAGATCATCAACACCTCTGGCCTGGACGTAATCGCGGCGGACAACCTGAAAGACGGTGCCGAGAAGATCGTGAAGGCGGTTAAGGGTTGATGAATTCCATCATCAGTCAAACATTCACTTTGAATTCGTCTTCGCTAAACCAAAGAGCTCAATGAACGTCCAATGAAACTAAAACTTATCGCAGCAGCGATCACTTTGTTGGCTTTGAATGCATGTACTGAACCATTGACGCCGGAAGAAAGAGCCGAACAAACGGCGCGCAACCTGCCGTTGCCGACCGCGGCCATTCCGGACTGTGTTTCAACTGCGCTGGGTCAAAATGGAAACTACTCAAAACTGGTAGCCTTGGGATACGAGAACTACAAACCAATAACCAAATCCGGAGTAAACTTCCGAGGCAAAGAGGGGAGTGTTCTGCTGGGAGACAAAACCACCTTGAACTTCCAAAAGGGTATTGGTTGTGAAGCTGAGTATTCCAACGAAACCGATGATTTTAACGTCATTGGCGCGGCTTGGATTTCTGCGTTGAAAAACGCGGGATACGAACCATCAACCAACGGTGGGCAGATTTCTTTCGTCGCCAATGGCGTGCCGATGCGATTTGACGGAAACCACCGTGTTGGCAATTACTCAAATGTCATGGCTTTCAGCATCAAACGCGGTGATCGGTAACTAAGCGACACCCCGAAAACAGGAGACTCCTAAAATGGCAGTCCTCATCGACGAAAATACCAAAGTGATCTGTCAGGGCTTTACCGGCTCGCAGGGCACATTCCATTCTGAACAGGCCATCGCCTATGGCACCAAGATGGTCGGCGGCGTGACCCCCGGCAAAGGCGGGATGACGCATCTTGACCTGCCCGTGTTCAACTCGGTCCACGAGGCCAAGCATGTGACCGAAGCCAATGCCTCGGTGATCTATGTTCCGCCGCCCTTCGCGGCCGACTCGATCCTTGAGGCGATTGACGCCGAGATGGAAGTGATCGTCTGCATCACCGAAGGCATCCCGGTTCTGGACATGATGAAGGTGAAACGCGCTCTGGAGGGCTCGAAATCGCGCCTGATCGGCCCGAACTGCCCCGGTGTCATCACGCCCGACGCCTGCAAGATCGGCATCATGCCCGGCCACATCCACAAGCGCGGTTCGGTCGGCGTTGTGTCTCGTTCGGGCACTCTGACCTATGAGGCCGTCAAGCAGACCACCGATGTGGGTCTGGGCCAGTCCACCTGTGTGGGCATCGGCGGCGACCCGATCAAAGGCACCGAGCATATCGACGTGCTGGAATGGTTCCTGGCGGATGACGAGACCCACTCGATCATCATGATCGGTGAGATCGGTGGCTCGGCCGAAGAAGAAGCCGCACAGTTCCTGGCGGATGAGGCCAAGAAGGGCCGCAAAAAGCCGGTTGCGGGCTTCATTGCTGGCCGTACAGCCCCTCCGGGCCGCCGCATGGGCCACGCAGGCGCGATCGTCGCCGGTGGCAAAGGCGGTGCCGAGGACAAGATCGAAGCCATGCGCTCGGCCGGTATCGTTGTGGCAGAAAGCCCCGCGACGCTGGGTGAAGCCGTGCTGGAAGCGATTGGCTGATGACAAACCGACTCTCCACAGGCGCTGAGGGCAGCGCCCGACCCTGGGTGGGTGCTGCAAGCGCCCTCCCGGGGGGAGGGTCGGGCACTGCCCGGCGTTGCCGCCGGGCGGGTGCAGTATTCGTCGCGCTAAGCACTCTGTGCAACCCCATATATGCATCCGGCGAACCGGAAACCGTCCGCAATGTATTGAGCCTGTGTTCTGACTTAGGAAACAACGTTGCGGCGGTTAATGACGAGTTGAAAAATCTCGGCTGGCAAGCTGCTGAAACACCGCAAACGAGTTTGAACGTGCTGTTCTGGTCGTTGTTTGCGCGGGACTTCGCAATCTTTGGCGATGAAGCCCTCGAGCGAATGGCAAATAGCGACGACCTTGGCACGCAGCTTGGTTATTTGATTGTAAATGCTGATTTCAAGGCCGCCTCAATCCTTGGCAACTCTGCGCTGCCTCCGAACCAGCCCGCATATAGCAAAGGCGAGTACCAACTGGCAGTTCTCGGCGTAAGCCTGGGTAAGGGTTACTGCATCATGGCGGGACCCAGCACCATCCTTGACACCGTAACACAGTTCGACAGTTTTGCAGAAAAATGGCCTGAGGACATGCCAAAGAGCAACCGGGACGGCGTGACAGCGTTGTTTGGAACGCTGGGCAACGCAAATATCTTTGCCGCCAATCTGGACGAACCGGCACTCAGAACGCTCTATTCGTCGACGACAATCGAGCTACCCGAGTCCAGAAGAACATTCGATCCGCAAATCTTCGATGCTCTGCCACCGGCAGTCATCAGCATCTCTCCCACTAAGTCTCAGTGAGGTAACCCCATGACCTTCTCTGACGCCATCCGCACCTGTTTCTCCAAGTTCTTCACGTTCTCTGGTCGTGCCTCGCGGCCTGAATACTGGTTCTTTTTCCTGTTCATCGTGATCTGGAGCCTCATCGCGGGCTTCATCGACCTTAAGTTTTTCACGCAAGTCGCCACGACCGAGACCGAAACGACGAAATCCGTCGCTGCCACATCGAGTCAACCGGTGCAGAGCATTGTCAGCCTGATCGTCTTCTTCCCGCATCTCGCGGTCGCATGGCGGCGTATGCACGACAGCGGGCGCAGCGGGCTGTTCGCTCTGCTGCCGCTGCTGCTGATGGGCGGGGCCATTGCGGTTCTGATCTTTGGTATCGGCCTCTCCGACCAGTTCCAGCATGGCGGAGGTTTGAACATTCTGTTCACCCGCGCGACTTTACTGATTGTTATACCCACCCTTCTAATTCTGATGATCTCGCCGCTTCTGGTGCTGTGGTGGCTGACCCGCCCCAGCCAGCCAGGCACCAACAAATACGGTCCCAACCCATATGAGGTAACCCAATGACCGAGCACTCGCCCAACTCCGCCTTTCATGCCTCAAGCTTCATGCAGGGGCACAACGCAGAATACCTGGAGCAGCTGTACGCCCAATACACGCGCGACCCGAATGCGGTTGATGCGGCCTGGGCCGAGTTCTTTCGCGCCATGGGCGATGCCTCGCCGGATGTGCAGCGCGAGGCCGAGGGGCCATCCTGGGCGCGCACCGACTGGCCGCCGATGCCGGCGGATGATCTGACCGGGGCGCTCACGGGCGAGTGGGCCGAGATTGACGCCAAGGCGGCGGGCAAAAAGATCAAAGACAAGGCGGCAGCCAAGGGCGTTGAGGTCAGCGAAGACCAGATCAAGCGCGCGGTGCTGGACAGCCTGCGGGCGTTGATGCTGATCCGGGCCTATCGGATTCGGGGCCATCTGGCCGCCGATCTCGACCCGCTGGGGATGCGCGCCGCAACCAACCACCCCGAGCTGGATCCAAAGACCTATGGCTTTACCGAGGCCGACATGGACCGGCCTATCTTTATCGACAACGTGCTGGGCCTGCAGATGGCCTCGATGCGGCAGATCGTTGATATCGTGAAACGCACATATTGCGGCACCTTTGCGCTGCAATACATGCATATCTCGGATCCAGAACAGGCTGCTTGGCTGAAGGAACGGATCGAAGGCTACGGCAAGGAAATTGCATTCACCAAGGAAGGACGCAAAGCCATCCTGAACAAGATGGTCGAGGCCGAGGGCTTCGAGAAATTCCTGCACGTCAAATACATGGGCACCAAGCGGTTCGGCCTGGACGGCGGTGAGGCTCTGATCCCCGCGATGGAACAGATCATCAAGCGTGGCGGCGCGCTGGGTGTGCGTGACATTGTGATCGGGATGCCGCACCGGGGCCGTCTTAACATTCTGGCCAACGTGATGCGCAAGCCCTATCGCGCGATCTTCAACGAATTCCAGGGCGGCAGCTTCAAGCCCGAGGATGTGGATGGCTCAGGCGATGTAAAATACCACCTCGGCGCCTCGAGCGACCGCGAGTTTGATGGCAACAGCGTTCACCTGTCGCTGACGGCCAACCCCTCGCACCTTGAGGCGGTGAACCCCGTCGTTCTGGGCAAGGTCCGCGCCAAGCAGGACCAGCTGAAAGACAACGAGCGTACCGCTGTGATGGGCATCCTGCTGCATGGCGACGCGGCCTTTGCTGGTCAGGGCGTTGTGGCCGAAGGGTTTGGCCTGTCGGGTCTGCGCGGTCACAAAACCGGCGGCACCATGCATATCGTGGTGAACAACCAGATCGGGTTCACCACTGCGCCGCATTTCAGCCGCTCCAGCCCCTACCCCACCGATATCGCGCTGATGGTTGAGGCACCGATCTTCCACGTGAACGGTGACGACCCTGAGGCGGTGGTTCACGCCGCCAAGGTCGCGACCGAGTTCCGCCAGAAGTTCCACAAGGATGTGGTCATCGACATCTTCTGCTACCGCCGGTTTGGTCACAACGAGGGCGACGAGCCCATGTTCACCAACCCGATCATGTACAAGAAGATCAAGACGCATAAGACCACCCTGTCGCTGTATACCGAGCGTCTGGTCAAAGACGGCCTGATCCCCGAAGGCGAGATCGAGGATATGAAAGCCGCCTTCCAGGCGCAGCTGAATGACGAGTTCGAGGCCGGTAAGGACTATAAACCCAACAAGGCCGACTGGCTGGATGGGCGATGGTCGCATCTGGACAAGAATAAAGACGAATATGTCAGGGGCGATACCGCGATCTCGCCAGAAACTATGGCCGAGGTCGGCAAAGCGCTGACTCATGTTCCTGCGGATATTGCTTTGCACAAAACAGTGGGCCGCCTTTTGGACCACAAAAAGCAGATGTTCGACAATGGCAAAGGCTTTGACTGGGCCACGGGTGAGGCGCTGGCTTTCGGCTCGCTTTTGACCGAAGGGTATCCGGTGCGTCTGTCTGGCCAAGACGCGACACGCGGGACTTTCAGCCAACGCCATTCGGGCTTTGTCCATCAGGAAACGGAAGAGCGGTACTATCCGCTGAACAACATCCGGGCCGGTCAGTCACAATACGAGGTGATCGACTCGATGCTATCGGAATACGCGGTGCTTGGGTTCGAGTATGGCTATTCGCTGGCAGAACCCAACGCCCTGACCTTGTGGGAAGCGCAGTTTGGCGACTTTGCCAACGGCGCGCAGATCATGTTCGACCAGTTCATCAGCTCGGGCGAAAGCAAATGGCTGCGGATGTCCGGCCTGGTCACGCTGCTGCCGCACGGGTTCGAAGGGCAAGGCCCCGAACACTCGTCAGCGCGTCTGGAACGGTTCCTGCAGATGTGTGGTCAGGACAACTGGATCGTGGCAAACTGTACGACGCCTGCGAACTATTTCCACATCTTGCGCCGTCAGCTGCACCGGACCTTCCGCAAACCGCTGATCCTGGTGACGCCGAAATCGCTGTTGCGGCACAAGCTGGCCGTCAGCACGGCTGCGGATTTCACCACCGGCTCCAGCTTCCACCGGGTGCTATGGGATGACGCGCAGCATGGCAATTCTGACACCAAGCTGGTCAAGGATGACAAGATCAAGCGAGTCGTTCTGTGTTCGGGCAAAGTCTACTATGACCTGCTGGAAGAACGCGACGCGCGCGGCATCGACGACGTCTATCTGATGCGGATCGAGCAATATTATCCCTTCCCCGCGCACTCGCTGATCAACGAGCTTGAGCGTTTCAAGGGCGCCGAGATCGTCTGGTGTCAGGAAGAGCCCAAGAACCAAGGTGCCTGGACCTTTATCGAACCCAACATCGAATGGGTTCTAACCCGGATTAAAGCCAAACATACACGGCCCCGCTATGTCGGTCGCGCCACTTCGGCCTCGCCCGCGACGGGTCTGGCCAGCCAACACAAAGCCCAACAAGAAGCGCTGGTGAACGAAGCGCTGAGCATTGAAGGAAAGTAATGATGTCCATTGAAGTTCGTGTTCCCACGTTGGGCGAGTCGGTCACTGAAGCCACGGTTGCCACCTGGTTCAAAAAGCCCGGTGACGCCGTCGCCGTTGACGAAATGCTCTGCGAGTTAGAGACCGACAAGGTCACCGTCGAGGTCCCCGCCCCGGCTGCAGGTGTAATGGGTGAAATCGTCGCCGCCGAAGGTGAAACCGTTGGTGTTGACGCGCTGCTGGCCACGATTGCAGCCGGCGAAGGCGCAGCCTCTGCCCCTGCGGCGGCAGCCCCGGCCCCTGCGGCGGCCCCGGCAGCATCAGGCGACAGTGTTGACGTGATGGTCCCCACGCTGGGCGAATCCGTGACCGAGGCGACTGTGTCCACATGGTTCAAACAGGTGGGCGACGCCGTCGTGCAGGACGAAATGCTGTGTGAGCTGGAAACCGACAAGGTTTCGGTCGAAGTTCCGGCCCCGGCGGCGGGTGTTCTGGCCGAAATCACTGCCCCCGAGGGCACCACTGTGGACGCCTCGGCCAAGCTGGCCGTGATCTCGGGTGCGGGTGCAGTCGCGGCTCCGGCGGCTGCTCCGGCAGCGGCGGCCCCTGCGGCTGCGGCCACGGGCAAGGACGTGTCCAACGCGCCCTCGGCTGAAAAAGCGATGGCGCAGGCCGGCCTGTCGGCGGATCAGGTCACCGGCACCGGTCGTGACGGACGCATCATGAAAGAGGACGTGGCCCGTGCGGTGGCAACCGCGGCGGCCCCTGCGCCTGCTGCGGCTCCCGCTCCGGCCCCGGCGCCGCGTGCCCCTGTGGCCGCCGACGATGCCGCGCGCGAGGAACGGGTCAAGATGACCCGCCTGCGTCAGACCATCGCCAAACGCCTGAAAGACAGCCAGAACACCGCCGCCATGCTGACCACCTATAACGAGGTGGACATGACCGAGGTGATGGCCCTGCGCAGCCAGTACAAGGACCAGTTCGAGAAGAAGCACGGCGTGCGTCTGGGCTTTATGTCCTTCTTCACCAAGGCCTGCTGCCACGCGCTGAAAGAAGTGCCCGAGGTGAATGCCGAGATCGACGGCACCGACATTGTCTACAAAAACTTCGTCCATATGGGCGTGGCCGCCGGTACGCCGACCGGTCTGGTGGTTCCGGTCATCCGCGACGCTGACAGCATGTCCTTTGCGGCGATCGAAAAAGCCATAGCCGAGAAAGGCAAACGCGCCCGTGACGGCAAGCTGTCGATGGCTGAAATGCAGGGCGGCACCTTCACCATCTCGAACGGTGGTGTTTACGGCTCGCTGATGTCCTCGCCGATCCTGAACCCCCCGCAATCGGGTATTCTTGGGATGCACAAGATTCAGGATCGCCCGATGGCGATCAATGGTCAGGTTGTGATCCGCCCAATGATGTATCTGGCGCTGTCCTATGACCACCGGATCGTCGACGGCAAAGGCGCGGTGACCTTCCTTGTCCGCGTGAAAGAGGCGCTGGAAGATCCGCGCCGCCTGCTGATGGATCTGTAATTATGGCAACCCATGTTCTGTGGCAGGCCGATGTGGCCGATTTCGATGCGTGGCTGACCGTGTTCCGCGAAGATCAGCCAATGCGCAAGGCGGCAGGGATCCACGACCTGCATATCTGGCGCGATCCCGACCAACGCGATCACGCCATCGCCATGTTCGAGGTGCGCGATCTGGACAAGGCCCGTGCTTTTCTGGATTCGCAGGAATTGGCGATGCACCACGAACGCGGCGGCGTTGCCCATATACAGGTGAAACTGCTGCAGCCTGTCTGACACCAAATCGGCCCGTGTGCGGGACGATCTCGCACACGGGCACGCACATACCTGTGAACCCAGCCTGCCTTCACCCCCGGCGGATGGTAATCGCAAGACCGGACTGAGATTTACAAAAGGATAAACATCATGTCTTCCGAGCTTTCGATACTTGCCCTCTATGGCCTTGTAGTCATCATTGTGGTGCTGCTGAATGTCCTGACTGCAATGTCTCAGGTCGGGCTGATGACGCTGGGTGGCGCGCGCGATGACATGCCGCCTTTGACCGGAGTTGCCGGACGAGTGGAACGCACACTAGCAAATTCCGTTGTGGCCATGGCCCTGTTCGCCCCTGCAGTTTTGATCCTGTCAGCCAAGGACGCCTTTACCGGTGGTACGTTGTTTGCGGCACAGATCTTTCTGCTTGCACGGATCGCCTTTGTGCCGATCTACGCCTTTGCAATCCCCGTTCCGTTCCTGCGCACAACTGTCTGGCTGGCAGGGTTTCTGGCAACGGCTTACCTTTACCTTCAAGCGCTTTAAGGCGCGACTTGCCGCGCCCTGCACAATGGCGCGGCTCTGACACAGTTTGCCGCGATCAGGCTCTGCAACGAATACCGGATGGTAGACATGACCCCCGAAACCACAGTTCTAACCCTGGCCGCTCTGCTTTGGGCCGTTCAGTTCATCGCATATCTGGCCGTCGGCCACGGCAAGATCGACCTGAACAAAGCCATAGGCCCCCGCGACACAGAGGTTGATCGCCCCGGAGCGTCGGGCCGGATGCACCGCGCGCTCAGCAACATGACCGAGGGGCTGACCCTGTTCGCCATAGCCGCCCTTGTCATTACCGTGACCGGACAATCGACCTCATTCACCGCCACTGCCGCCTGGATTTTTCTGATCGCGCGCGTTCTCTATGTTCCGGCCTATGCGCTAGGTTGGACACCGTGGCGCACAATCATCTGGATGGCCGGCTTTTTAGCAACTGTCGCAATGCTGCTTGCGGCGCTGTTTTAACCGTGTTTCTCAGGTTAGAATAACATGCCAAGGGATCAGGGCGCACGCCCACATCATAGAACAACAAAGGACCATTTGAATGGCAAACTATGACGTCATCGTAATCGGAGCCGGCCCCGGCGGCTATGTTTGTGCCATCCGCTGCGCGCAGCTGGGCCTGAAAACCGCCGTTGTCGAAGGGCGAGACACGCTGGGCGGCACCTGCCTGAACGTAGGTTGCATCCCGTCCAAGGCGCTGCTGCACGCCAGCCACCAGCTGCACGAGGCCGAGCATAATTTTGCCAAGATGGGCCTTAAGGGCAAATCGCCTTCGGTCGACTGGAAGCAGATGCAGTCCTACAAGGATGAAGTGATCGACGGCAACACCAAGGGCATCGAGTTCCTGTTCAAGAAGAACAAGATCGACTGGCTGAAAGGCTGGGGCTCTATCCCCGCCGCCGGTCAGGTCAAAGTGGGGGATGAGGTTCATACCGCCAAGAACATCATCATCGCTTCGGGGTCCGAGCCGTCCTCGCTGCCCGGGGTTGAGGTGGATGAAAAGGTCGTCGTGACATCGACCGGCGCGCTGTCGCTGGGCAAGATTCCGAAAAAGATGGTTGTAATCGGCGCAGGCGTGATCGGGCTGGAACTGGGCTCGGTCTATCAGCGACTAGGGGCCGAGGTGACGGTGATCGAATTCCTCGACGTGATTACCCCCGGCATGGACCCCGAGGTTCAAAAGACTTTCCAGCGCATCCTCAAGAAGCAGGGTCTGAAATTTGTCATGGGCGCGGCGGTTCAAAAAACCGAAGCCTCCAAGACCAAAGCCAAGGTCACCTACAAGTTGCGCAAAGATGACAGCGAGCATGTAATCGACGCTGATACCGTGCTGGTCGCCACCGGACGCAAGCCATTCTCGGATGGTCTGGGACTGGAGGCTTTGGGCGTCGAGATGACCCAGCGCGGTCAGATCAAAGTCAGGGCCGACTGGCAGACCAACGTGCCCGGCATCTATGCCATCGGCGATGTGACCGAAGGTCCGATGCTGGCCCACAAGGCCGAGGATGAGGGCATGGCCGCCGCCGAACAGGTCGCTGGCAAGCATGGCCATGTGAACTATGGAGTCATTCCGGGCGTCATCTACACCTGGCCCGAGGTCGCCAATGTCGGTGAGACCGAGGAAACCCTGAAAGCTGCAGGTCGCGCCTATAAGTTCGGCAAGTTCATGTTCATGGGCAATGGACGTGCCAAGGCGAACTTCGCCGCTGATGGGTTCGTCAAGATTCTGGCCGACAAAGAGACCGACCGCATTCTGGGCGCCCACATCATCGGCCCCGCAGCAGGTGATCTGATCCACGAGGTCTGCGTTGCAATGGAATTCGGGGCCTCAGCCGAAGATCTGGCCCTGACCTGCCACGCGCATCCGACCTATTCCGAGGCGGTACGCGAAGCTGCACTAGCCTGCGGCGACGGCCCGATTCATAGCTAAGCTTTCGGTATAGAAAATTTCAAAAGGCGGGCTCGAATGCCCGCCTTTATTTTATCGCGAATTCGTCTCAATTTCGCTCACCCAAAGTTTGATCACAAAACTGTGACGACTGACAACTTCGATGAGCTCAATTCAAAAAAGAACCTCAGACAGATATGCGATTTTTTTTCTTTTCCTTAGCAATGCTAATTCCAACCCTGCTCCAAAGTCAGGAAGCACAAGCCGGACGCGGCGGTGCCTGGGGTACCTCGGAACAGATGAGCTTGATTACGCCTACCGAAATCGAAGATGATGCAGGGCAAAAACTTGCACTGTGTCACCTTACCAAAAAGACCCATATTTTGTTCGCCGGTGTCTGGCGTAGTTCGATCGGCTACGTCATGGCTCCGAACCTGTGCGACAGCGACAGATACTATGAACTGACCGCAGATAAACTGGAGCTGGGAAAGGTTTTGGGAGATTTCCCAGCCGATCTACCGCAACAGCCGGTTATGTCGCGCGCCGATATGCTTTCCGGGTTTTGGGGATTGGGTGTGATTGCGTTGATTATAACCTTAGCCGGGTTTAGGAAAGCCGGACAAGCCAGACGCCTTACCCCTTTGCCCTCGGAAACAGACGGCATCCCTCCAACCGCAATGCGCGCAATGGACGCGATGTGCCACGCCGCAAAAGCAGACGGCAAGCTGCACCCGTCCGAGATCACTTTGATGGCCGATATCGCCCTGCAAATCACGGGCGAGCTCTTTGACGAGGCGCGTATCCGTCGCATGTTCGATGCGGCCGAAGCCAAACCAACCGCCGCGCAATTCGCGGCCTTTGGGACAGGCCTGACTTCGGATCAAAGGCGAATGGTTCTTCGGGCCGTACTGATGATCGCTGCTGCGGATGGTAGTTTTGACCATCATGAGACCGCGTTTGTTTATAAACTGGCCCGTGGCCTAAACATCCTGACCGACGAAGTTGCAGAGATGCTGCATGAAATGAGGGCCAAAGCCGTCTAGCCTACCACATGGTTTTCGCAGCCCGCGCGCCCCAATCCTTGTCGTACTGCGCGCCGCCTTCCTCGCCTTGGGACGCTTCGGCCAAGATCTCTCCGACTGTCGGTAGGCCGCTCGTCTCGTCGCCCACACTCCATGTGCGAGCGCGCATCAGGGCGCGAGCGCATTGTGTGTAGATTTCGGCAATCTCGATTACGGCAACGGTGGCGGGCTGTTTGCCGTTCTTTTCGAACCGCCCGCGCAGGGTCGCATCGGCAGTTAACCGTGCAGTACCGTTGACCCGCACCACCACATTCGACCCCGGCACCATAAACAACAACGCCACGCGCGGATCGCGCACGATGTTGCGTAAGGAATCCAACCGATTATTGCCCCGCCAGTCAGGCAGGGCCAGCGTGCTCGGATCAAGCTCCAGCACAACGGGCCCTTCATCGCCACGCGGACTGCCATCGGTGCCTTCTGGCCCGACAGTGCTGAGAATGCACAGGCGCGATGCCATGATCCATCTGCGATACAGCGGTGTGAGGCCGTGCGCCACCTTGCGCAACGCAGGCGCGGCAGGAGTTCCGTACAGCGCCTCAAGCGTTTCTATGTCCTCAACGAAATTCATCAGGATCAAACCCCACTTCTTTCATCAACGTATTCGAGCGATCCTCTATCACATCTTCTAGGCGTTTCAAAAATGAACCCCGTTCAACACCCGGTTCGATCCGATCAAGAAAGTCGACAATCGCCAGGCCGGGTTTACGCATGATGCCCGAACGTGGCCAGAACACACCCGCATTTGTGGCGACAGGTACACAGGGAAAACCCAGCCCCTCGTACAGGACCGCAGTACCCACCTTATAAGGTTTCTGCACCCCAGGCGCGACGCGCGTTCCCTGGGGATAGATGACCAGTTGACCGGGTTCGGCGAATTCTTTCGCGACGTCCTTGACCATCTTTGCCACCGCCGCACCTTTTTTACCGCGGTCCACCGGAATGCACCCCAAACGACGCGCATAAACTCCGATGATCGGGGTCCACATAAGCTCTCGTTTCATGATGAACTTGGCCTGCGGCATCGCGTTGAAGATCATGATGATATCCAAGAAAGACTGGTGCTTCGCGCCTACGACAACCTCATCTACTGGCGCGGTTCCACGCACTTCGCATCGAATACCAACCATCCAACGCGCCAGCCACATAGTAGACCGCGCATAGGACTTGCACGCCTTCCGAGCCCCCTGCTTTGCAAAGATTGCGTAAGGCGCGAAGACGATACCAAGGATCAGCATCCAAACATAGATGACGATCATGAAAACCAAAGAGCGAAACCACTGAACCGCTGTTGCCATCAAGAAAGCTCCTTCAGTTTACGGCTGGCGGCGCTCCATGTCGCCAGAAACGCGACAGTGGCCCCCAGAATCGGAATCAGGGTTGGCAGTAGCCAGCCGACCCCCTTGAAACCAAGCCCAGTCAAAAAACCACCTTCATCCGAAGCTTCGGGCAACAGCAGAACACCGGTCATACCAAGAAACATTCCAACCATCGCCCCAAAGAACGCGCGATACGTGAACCGTCTGACAAACGCATTGGCAATAAACCGGTCCTGCGCCCCAACAAGACGCAGAACCTCGATAATCTGGGCATTTGCGGCAAGCGACGCATTGGCCGCCAGCGTGATCATCGCCGCTGTGGCGCCCCCGATCAGCAGGATCGAGACCCAACCCAGCCTGCGTAAGGACATCGCCGCATCGACCAGAGGCTCGCGCCATCGGGTATGATCATCCAACACCGCTCCGGGCACTTCGGCCCCCAGGCGCAGACGCAAACCTGCGGCATCCATACCGGGCTCGCCTTCGATCACTTCGATCAATTGCGGGACCGGCAGCGTGTCCAGTGGCAGATCAGAACCGAACCAAGGAGATAGCAGGGCGATTTGCTCCTCGGCCGTCAAAGCACGGGCTGACGCCACGCCAGGAGTTTGCGACAGAACGGCCAGCGCAGCCTCGGTTTGGGCCGCAAGCTGATCTGCGGGCGCGTTGATGCGCAGGGTCGCCGCCCCGGCCAGCTCGGTGGCCCAACGATCCGCCAACCGTCCCGACGCAAGTGACAAAGCCAAGGCAAAAACGGCCAGGAATGCCATAGCGCCTGACACAAAAACTGTCAGTTGCGCAGTGTAGCCGGTGGGCGGGACAACGCGATCAGCGCTAGAATCCCGCGTCAACAGGTTGCGGATGGCGCCGTTACTCATAGATCCGCCCCCGCCAATTGCACTTGTCGCTGAGAAATACGCAACACCCGTGCCTGAACCTGACTTTTGGCCGCCCGTATCAGGCTAAGGTCATGCGTAGCGATCAGCACCGTCTTACCCATCTTGTTCAACTCGACCAACAGGCGCAGCAGTCGTTGGGACATTTCCCAATCAACGTTGCCGGTGGGTTCATCTGCCAAAACGACGTCAGGAGACAGGATCACCGCACGCGCCAGTGCCGCGCGTTGGCGTTCACCCCCGGACAGTTCCGGCGGAAGCGCGTCCTTGCGGTCGCCCAAACCAACCCAGTTCAGCAGCTCCGAAAGGTCCTCTTGTTGCGCAGCTTCACCCCGCCCCGACACCATCAGCGGCAGCGCCACGTTTTCGGCAAGGGACATGTGATCCAGAAATCGGCAATCCTGATGCACTACACCAATCCGGCGGCGCAGCAGCGCCATCTGGTCCCGGTCCAGGCCGGCAATGTCTTGTTCAAATGCGGACAACCGACCCGACGTCGGCAACAAAGCGCCATAGCAGAGTTTGAGCAGCGTCGTTTTCCCTGCCCCCGACGGACCGGTCAAAAAATGGAACGACCCGGACTGCAACTGCAAGGACACATCACTTAGCAGGGCACCACCACCATAAGTATAGCTGACATTTTCCAGCTCGATCACGAAAGCCCCCAGTTTGCTTGCTGCTCTTCTTGCCCGAGCGTCGTTGTTGTTTCAATGCCTGCACCGGGTCGAATTGGTGACACTTAGTTGGCGAAACCGAAAACACCCTTTGCTGTCAGGTCTTAACGGAATATCATCCCTGAAAAAACTATTATCAGGCCAGTTCCCCGGCCCGGAGGCAGCATGCGTCTTACATGTCCGAATTGCAGTGCCCAGTACGAGGTTCCAGATGAGGTCATTCCCGCCGAAGGGCGGGATGTGCAGTGTTCGAACTGTGAAAAGACCTGGTTTCAAAGCAAACACCCCGTAGCCGATACGGCAGAGGTTGAGTCAAAGGTTGAGCCCGAGACCGTTCCGGTTGCTCCGCCGGTCGACGAACCGGCGCTGGCCCCTGCCCCACAAAAACCCGACGTGACGGCTGAACAACCGGCCAAATCGGAAGACACGCAGAAATCTGTCCATGTCGATCCTGACGTTGCCAGTATTCTTAAGGAAGAGGCCGCACGCGAGGCTGATCTACGCGCAAAGGAAGCCGAAAACCTTGAGACCCAGCCCGATCTGGGCCTGGATCCTCCGCAAGCGCCCGATCCCGAGGAACGTATCAAGGAACTGACCCGCACCGAGGCAGCAAAGGATGCAGCCGAGGCCGAACCGCTACCGGATGTTGAGGCTATAAACTCGAGCCTGCGCAGCGATGAACCTGTAGCGAAGAAAAATGAGGTTCAGCCCCTGCCACGCAGCTCGGGCAGCGGCTTCAAGCGCGGCTTTGTGATCGCCATCGTCATCGGTGTTGTTTTGCTGTTGCTCTATGCCAACGCGCAGCAGATTTCCGAAGCCGTACCGCAAGCCGATCCGGTTCTGGGCAGCTATGTTTCGCTGGTCGACCAAGCTCGTTTGTGGCTCGAGGCACAGACGGGATCAGGAAGCTAATCCTGTAATCAGAACCGTTCAAGAAGCCGCTTGAGGTATTCCAATTCGATATCGGGGCGATCCGACTCACCCGTGCGGCGGCGGATTTCGTCCAGCAACTCGCGCGCGCGGCGATAGACATCTTCGCCCTGCAGCAGGCTGTCATCAGTCGAAATCGTGCCTGAAGAACCGGGGCTGCGACCAAGCGGGTCACGATTGTTGGCTTGCATATCGCCTTCCTGTGCGCCCTGACCCGGTTGGTTCTGTTGGTTCTGAGCCAGCGCTTCGCCAAGCGAACGCATTCCCTCGCGAAGAGCTTCCATAGCTTCGGACTGGTTGTCGATTGCATCGGCCAATTCATCATTGCGCAACGCTTGCTCGGCCTCATCCATGGCGCGTCCAGCGCGTCCCAACGCATCCCGCGCGGCGTCACCCTCGGGCGTTCCTGCACCGGGCAGGTTTTGCTGTTGCCGTCCCAGCTCATCCCTCAGGGCCTGCTGGCGATCGGCAAGCGACCCTTGGCCCTGCTGGCCCTCACCATCCTGATCCGAACCTTGACCCTGACCCCCTTGACCTTCGTGGCTTTCACCGCGGCCCTGACCACCATTGCGGCCCTCGTTGCCCTGGTTTTCACCGGCCTGCGCGCCGGGGTTGAATTGCTCCTGCAAATCCCGGAAAGCCTGGTCGCTGAGGCCCTGCTGCTCGCGCAGAGTCTCGGCCAGACCTTCCATGGCCTGTTGGCCTTCGGATTGCTGCCCCTGACCCTGGCCTTGGGTGACTCGCATATTTTCCATCATCTGTTGGAACTCTTCCAACGCTTGCTGCGCCTCGGCCATGCGGCCCTGTTCCATCAGCTCCTGAATGCGATCCATCATCCGTTGCAGATCGTCCTGCGTCATTTGCATGGTCTCGCCGTTCTGACCTTGCTGGTTTTCACCACCTTCGCCATTTTCCTGCGCCAGACGCTGCAGCTGACGCATATAGTCCTGCGTCGCCTCGCGCAGTTCTTGCATCAGTTCGGCAATTTCTTCGTCCGACGCGCCGTTCTGCATCGCTTCGGTCAGACGTTCCTGCGCGCGGCGCATACGCTCCAGCGCATCAGCCAGCGTCCCATCTTCGATCAGAACCGCCAATTCCCACAGCGATTGCGCGATCTCTTCCTGCTGTTTCGGCTTCAGATCATATTCGGTAAATGTTTCGAGCCTGCGCAAGGTCACCCGCAGGCGCAGATATGCGGTATCCGAGCGAAAGAACCCCTCGGGCAGATGCGAAACGGCCCGCAACAGCTGCGCCACTCTGGGCGCGTTCTCTCGCGACCACAGCAGATCGCGCCGCTGTTCTATGATCGCCGCTGCCAAGGGATCAAAGAACCGACGAGCTGGCAGAGCGGTCATGTAGGGCTCAGACTGCCCCTCTTGATCCGCAGCGTCACGCGCTGTCAGAGAGATTTTGACAGGCAGATGTGCCCATGGATGCTGTGAAAAATCCTCAATCAGGTCTTCGAAAAAATCCGCACGATCACCGGTGATCGGCATGGGGAGCTCGACCTGAATGGATTCGCGCGACTCGGGGTCTGTTGTCAGGCCGTAACGACGATCAACCGAGGCCAGATCCAACTCGATCACGGCCGCACCGGACACGACGCCATAATCATCGCTGGCTGCGAATGGCAGCTTCATCTGCCCCCCGGCCTCGGCTTCGGCAATGTCGGCCACGCCGATCATCGGCGGGGCATCGGCTATGACCTTCAACGCCCAGTCCTTACCCGCAGGGCCTTCGATCTTCAGCTCGCCCGACCGGTCCACAACAAATTCCTGTTCGGGTTCAGTTGCAGCTTCGGTGCCAAGTGGAGTGGTCGTCTCGGTCAGGCTGTGCGCGCCGACTTCGCCATAAAACCGCAGGGTGATGCGGCTGCCTTGTGGAACAAACAGTGTCGGATCCGATTGGTCCGCCAAATAAAGCGTCGGCAATCCGGTATAGCGCGGAGGTTCCACCCAGCCTTCCCACGTCGGACCCTGCCCAGCGACGGCTGCACCGGGCGCCATCTCGGCCACCGACCCAATTCGCCAGAACGACCCGAACAAGGCAGCGACAACTAAAGCCAGCAAAGCAGAATAGCGTAAAGCATAGGGGTCGCGATCTGCCAGACGCAGGTTGGGTTTGACCGGATCAGCCTGCGCCGCCCGTTGCGCCATTCGCTGCTGATGCGCATGCCACAACGCCACAGAATCCGCATCCATTGCCCCAATGGCCTGATCGTCCATCAGCGCCTGAATGGGGCGACCGGGCAGAGTCTCGTCCAAACGCGCAAGCGCCTCGGTCCGAGTCGGTAGGTGGAATCGCTGCACCCCAAACGCCAAAGCCGCCATAAGGCCAAGCACGGCCAGAGAACCGATAATCCATACGGTCTCGACCGATACGAGATCTTGCAGGCCCAGCATCAAAGCGGCCAAAACGGCCATAATACCCGAGAAAAGAGGCCAAAATGCGCGCCAAACCCGTTCGGCCAGCATACCCGCATGCGTCAGCCACAGGGACAGTCTTGGGATCGGCAAGGTCTGTTTGGCCATAAAGGCGAGCCTCCATCAGCAGGCCCGCGCGCCAATCGCGTCAAAGCCACTCGGGTATGGTATCGCGGTTTATGATTTCGTCAAAGCTTGGCCGTTCACGAATAACTGCAAATTGATCCCCATGCACCAGAACCTCGGGGATCAGGGGCCGAGTGTTGTACTCGCTGGACATCACCGCTCCGTAAGCTCCGGCACTGCGGAAAGCGACCAGATCACCAGCGGCCAGAGGCGGCATGTTGCGCTGTTTGGCGAATGTATCGCCGGTTTCGCACACGGGGCCCACGATGTCATAGGGCTGTTGTTCCACACCCGGCGCGGGTTCGTTCACGGCGACGATGTCGTGATGCGCCTCATACATCGCGGGGCGGATCAGGTCGTTCATCGCACCATCAAGGATCAGGAAATCGCGGCCCTCGCCCGATTTCACATAGATCACCTTACTGACCATCAAACCCGCATTGCCCGCGATCAGACGGCCTGGTTCGATCTCAATCTCGCACCCAAGATGGCCCAGCGTTTTCTGGATAAGCGCCCCGTACTCCACCGGCAGCGGCGGCGCGTCATTGGCGCGGGTATAAGGGATGCCCAGCCCGCCGCCCAAATCAAGACGACGGATATTGTGGCCTTCGGCGCGCAGCTGTTCGGTCAGTTCGGCGACCTTGGTATAGGCCAGCTCGAACGGTGCCAGCTCGGTCAGTTGCGAGCCGATATGGACGTCGATACCAATCACATCCAGACCCGGCAGGGTGGCGGCATGAGCATAAACCTCAGAGGCGCGGGCGATCGGGATGCCGAATTTGTTTTCCGACTTGCCGGTGGCGATCTTGGCGTGGGTCTTGGCATCCACATCCGGGTTCACCCGCACGGTGATCGGCGCGACCACGCCCAGTTCCAGCGCGATGGCGTTGATCACTTCCATCTCAGGCTCGGATTCAACGTTGAACTGGCGAATGCCGCCGGTCAGCGCGGCGCGAATCTCATCCGCTGTTTTACCAACACCCGAGAACACGATCTTGTCGCCGGGCACGCCTGCGGCTTTGGCCCGCAGGTATTCCCCGCCCGAGACCACATCCATCCCCGCGCCCGCCTGCGCCAGCGTCTTCAGAATCGCCTGATTGCTGGCGGCCTTCATCGCATAGCAGACAAGGTGATCCATCCCCTCCAACGCATCGTCAAACAGCTTGAAATGCCGCAGCAGAGTTGCTGTCGAATAGACATAGAAGGGGGTTCCGACCGCGGCTGCGATCTCGGAAATCGGGACATCCTCGGCGAAAAGCGCGCCGTCGCGGTAGAGAAAGTGATCCATACCTGCGCGCTTAGACCAAAAGAGGTCTGCGGATCAATGGATTCCGTTCGACTTGCAACGTTGCCTTAGTTGGATGTTGACACACCCACCCGACCATAACCGGAAATCGAAATACCAGAACCGCTGGGTTCGGGTTCTGGTTCTGGGCGTGGTGCATAATTCGGGTCACATGCCGCAAGCACGACAAGGGTCAGGATAAGGCCAGTCAGTTTCATTCTGCTCTCATTTGAAAAACGTTGTGCGTCAAGCAAGGCCGTCGCTGTTACAGCCCCAAAAAGACACCAAGGCCGCCTTTGCGCAGCCCAACGCCTACGCCACCATATGTACCGCTGCTTCCGACACCGATATTCGCGCTCATTGTGGGTTGGATTGGCTCGCCATCCGCCCCGCAGGCCGCAAGGCCGAAACCGGTAGCAATCAAAACCAGAACTTGCACAATCCGCATTACAGCCGCGCCTTCCATCGCTTGATCTGGGTACGAACCTGATCGGGGGCCGTACCGCCGTAGGATTGTCGCGAGTTTACCGAATTTTCGACCGTAAGGACAGAATAGACATCATCGGTAATATCGCCGTGGACCGATTGCATGTCGTCCAACGTCAGATCAGGTAGATCGCAGCCCTTGGTTTCGGCCATGGCCACAAGCGACCCGGTGACATGGTGCGCGTCGCGAAATGGCAAGCCCAGAACGCGCACCAACCAGTCGGCCAGATCAGTTGCGGTCGAGAAGCCCGAGCCTGCTGCAGCCGCCAGACTGTCGCGATTGGCGGTCATGTCCTTAACCATCCCCTCCATCGCGGCCAGTGCCAGCATCCAGTTGTCAGCGGCGTCAAAGACCTGCTCTTTGTCTTCCTGCATGTCCTTGGAATAGGCCAGCGGTAGGCCCTTCATCACCATCATCAGCGCAGTGTTCGCGCCGTAAATCCGGCCGACCTTGGCGCGGATCAGTTCGGCCGCATCGGGGTTTTTCTTCTGCGGCATAATGGAAGAGCCGGTCGAGAACCGATCCGACAGCGTCACAAACCGGAACTGGGCCGACGACCAGATCACCAGCTCTTCTGCAAAGCGCGACAAGTGGACCGCGCAGATCGAGGCCGTCGACAAGAACTCCAGCGCAAAATCCCGGTCGCTGACTGCATCCAACGAGTTTGCGGCGGGACGGTCAAAGCCCAGTGCCTCAGCCGTCATCTGGCGGTCGATCGGGAAAGATGTGCCTGCCAACGCCGCCGCACCCAGTGGGGATTCGTTCATCCGGGCGCGCGCGTCGCGGACGCGGGACAGATCGCGGCCAAACATCTCGACATAGGCCATCATGTGATGACCCCATGTGACGGGCTGCGCGGTTTGTAAATGGGTAAACCCCGGCATAACCCAATCGGCTCCGGCCTCAGCCTGTGTCAGCAATGCGCGGATCAGGGCCAGCAGGCCGGTTTCGGCGGCATCGAACTGATCGCGGACCCACAGCTTGAAATCGGTCGCCACCTGATCGTTGCGCGAACGTCCTGTGTGCAAACGTCCTGCTGGCTCGCCGATCACCTCTTTCAGGCGCGCCTCGACATTCATGTGAATATCTTCCAGCGCGGTCGAAAACTGAAACGAACCGGACTGGATTTCTGACAAGACTGTGAGCAGCCCTTCCCGAATAGCCTGCGCATCACTATCACTTATGACGCCTGTGGCCGCTAACATGGCGGCATGGGCGCGCGAGCCTGCGATGTCCTGGGCTGCCATCCGCTGATCGAACCCGATCGAGGCATTGATTGCCTCCATGATCGCGTCTGGACCGGCGGCAAAGCGGCCGCCCCACATCTGGTTCGAGGATTGATCGGTCATGTAAGAAAACCCGGAGTTGATATGCGCCTATTTCGTCTGATCCCCCTTTATATGGCCCTTGCGCTAGGTGCAAATGCCGCTTTGGCCGCAGATGCCGAAACTCTGGCACCGCTGCGCGACGGCACTCTAAAACGCCTGATCTTGCACAAGGAACCCAAGCCCAAGGCCCCCATTGAGTTCCAGTTGGAAGATGACGGCGGCACCGCAACGTTGGCTGATTACAAGGGCAAATACGTTCTGGTGAATTTCTGGGCCACGTGGTGCGCACCCTGCCGCAAGGAAATGCCGCAGATTGCTGAGCTGCAGGAAGAGTTCGGCGGCGACAAGTTCGAGGTCGTGACGCTGGCCACCGGCCGCAATTCGCCCGCGGGGATCAAGAAGTTCTTCGAGGAAAACGGCATCGCCAACCTGCCCCGCCATCAGGACGCGGGCTCGGCTGTGGCGCGAGAATTTGGCGTGATTGCCTTGCCGATCACTGTGATCCTTGATCCCAACGGGGATGAAATAGCCCGCCTGATCGGCGATGCCGAATGGAACTCCGACAGTGCCAAAGCAATTGTCGGCGCATTGGTGGGCGGCGAAAGCTAATCGCAGTCGACTTTGAAAATGCGGTAACCGGTCCGTGCCTTGCGGGCCGGTCTTTTTCTGCGAGAGGCTTACGCAACGCCACCTTTGACACTGCCGCAAGCGACTTGCACTCTGCCCTGCGGGAGGATGGCCATGCCGCTTGGAATATTGCTGGTTCTGGTGATCGGGGGGATCGCGGGGATCACCTTGATGATGCATCTTGCGGGCAAGTCTCGTATCACGCAGCTAACCCCGGACAGCGCAAAAGCCGCTTGGTTGCGACACGTACCCGGCGACGAGGTTGTTGATGTAACGATCACCAATGACGGCCATACGGCCTTGATCCGAACACCTGCGGGCAACGGCCTTGTCTGGTCATTCGGCGCCGACACCGTGGCGCGTCACCTTCTGGATTTTGACAGGTTTGACCGCGCCGAAGGGTTTGAAATCCGGTTTCACGATTTCGCCACACCCAAAGTTCTTATCCGTCTTGACGATTTCGAGCGCCAGCACTGGCAAAACCTGATGGAGCCCGTATGACCGACCAAGTAACCTTCCCCGACGCCGTTCAGTGGGCCGTTCCTTTCTTTATCGCCGCCATTCTGGCCGAGTTCCTTTGGATCGCCGTCAAAGGCAGAGGTGGCCGGTACGAGACGCGTGACGCAGTGACCTCGTTGATCATGGGTGCGGGGAATATCGCCTCGGGCCTGTTACTGGGCTTTATCGCCTATGCGTTCTTTATGTGGCTGTGGCAGGTCACGCCCTTGAACCTGGGCACCTCGATCCCGGTCATCATTCTGTGTTTTGTACTGGACGATTTAAGGTACTATTGGGTTCATCGGTTTGGCCATCGCATCCGCTGGGTCTGGGCCAGCCACGTCAATCATCACAGCTCACAGCACTACAACCTGACGACTGCGCTGCGGCAAACTTGGACTTATACTTTCACCTTCATGATGGTGGTGCGCGCGCCCCTGATCCTGTTGGGGTTCCACCCGGCTATGGTGCTGTTCGTGGGCGGACTGAACCTGATCTATCAGTTCTGGATCCACACCGAAGCGATTGGCAAAATGCCGCGCTGGTTCGAGGCGGTGATGAACACACCCAGCCACCACCGTGCCCATCATGGCCGAAATGCGCGCTATCTGGATTGCAACTATGCCGGTGTCTTCATCATCTGGGACAAGATGTTTGGTACATTTGTACCCGAGCAAGAGGATGATCGCGTCGATTTCGGGCTGGTCCATAATATCGGTACGTTTAACCCGCTTCGCGTGGCCTTCCATGAATGGGTCGGGATCTGGCGCGACGCAACACAACCCGGCCTGAGCCTTCGTCAGCGAATGGCCTATTGCTTTGCCCCGCCCGGCTACAGTCATGACGGCAGCCGTGACAACTCGGATCAGATCAAAGCCAAGCACATCGCATTACATCCCGAAGATCGCGGAACGCCCGGATTCGAGCGTTTCCAGCCCGAAGCGCCTAATTCTGAGGCAAAACAGGCTTGAACCCGCCGACCGACCTGAGGTCGTTCCTTGAAAACCGGTCACCGTCGCCCATATCACTTTGATATGTAGCCATCCGACAGGAGACCCGAAATGACCCGTTTAGTGACCATATCCACAGTGTTGGGTTTGACGGGTCTTGTGATCGCCATGATGACCGCTTTGAGCGGCGCAGCGTCTCCGATCGTGGCACTCGGTTTTGCCATGATGGCCCTCGGCTTTGCCGGAGCGGTGATCGGGGCGGCCGTTTCGGTCGGACGGATGTCGCCGATCGCGCGCTAACGTAATCGAGCGGCATTAACCGCAAATTCACAAGTTTGTCCTGAAATCCACCCATGACCGATTACGGTAAAAGGTGGGCCACGCATGACGGACAAGAAACTCGCGGATTTGCCAGAAGGGTCCGACAGTCCGTTGAATGCGGCCGTGATCTCTCGAGATGCGTCAACGGTTCAAATGGCAACCGACGCTGTGAAGCACAAACAATGTAAACTGGCGTTTCAACCGGTGATGCAGGCGAACCCTCCGCATGGTGTCGCGTTTTACGAGGGGTTCATTCGGGTTCTGGACGAAACCGGTCGGGTGATACCGGCGCGAGACTTCATGCCTCAATTGGAAAACACGCCAATTGGCCGCGAGTTGGACTGTATCGCGCTGGAAATGGGCCTGCGCGCATTGGCGCAAAATCCGGAGATACGCATGTCCGTAAACATGTCGGCGCGATCAATTGGATACAGCAGATGGTCGCGCGTCCTCGAACGATTCCTGAAGAAAGATACCAGTATCGGAGAGCGGCTGATCCTGGAAATCTCGGAAAACTCTGCCATGACTGTTCCAGAACTGGTCATGGACTTCATGGACCGGATGCAGCCGCGCGGCGTCGCCTTTGCATTGGACGACTTTGGTGCCAGCAATTTCAGCTTTCGGCATTTCCGCGAGTTTTTGTTTGATGCAGCCAAGATTGACGGCCAGTTCATACGTGGGATCAGCGTGAATCCGGACAATCAAGCCCTGGTTCGCGCGCTTATTGCCGTCGCGCGCGAGTTCGAAATTCTGGTTACAGCCGAATCGGTCGAAACCAAAGAAGATGCAGAATTTCTGGTCGCTAACGGCGTCGATTGCCTTCAAGGTTTCTTGTTCGGCGCCCCCACTGTATCCGCCCCTTGGAAGGCAAAAAACGAAATAAAAACAGCGGGGTGAGCTCCATTACCTTGCGGCACCCTACCTGAGACAAGCTGACCGTTGCTGCAGCAGCAGCATTGCGTTATTCCAATATCAGTTGGAGCGGGGGATCATGAGGCGCTCTGAACCGATAGGGACCTTTCCCTATTGCCTGCGCCGTCACGTTTCCCACAGAACCTTGACGGTAAAGGATTGTCTTAATGACCAACGTAGTAATCGCATCCGCAGCACGCACCGGTGTCGGTAGTTTTGGCGGCTCGTTCGCAAACACACCCGCGCATGACTTGGGTACCGCCGTTCTCGAAGCCGTTGTCGAACGTGCAGGGATCGAAAAGGGTGAGGTCAGCGAGACCATTTTGGGTCAGGTTCTGACAGCAGCACAGGGTCAGAACCCTGCGCGTCAGGCGCACATCAACGCGGGTCTGCCCAAAGAAAGCGCCGCATGGGTCATCAACCAGGTTTGTGGTTCGGGCCTGCGGGCGGTTGCCCTGGGCGCACAGCACATCCAGCTGGGCGACGCTGATATTGTCGCCGCTGGTGGTCAGGAAAACATGACCCTGTCCCCCCATGCCGCAGCGCTGCGCGCCGGCCACAAGATGGGTGACATGAAATATATCGACACGATGATCCGCGACGGTCTGTGGGATGCGTTTAACGGCTATCACATGGGTCAGACCGCTGAAAACGTAGCCGAGCAATGGCAAATCAGCCGCGACATGCAGGACGAACTTGCCGTCGCCAGCCAGAACAAGGCCGAAGCTGCGCAAAAGGCTGGTAAGTTCGCGGATGAGATCACGCCCTTCACCATCAAGACCCGCAAGGGCGACATCGTGATGGACAGCGACGAATATATCCGCCACGGCGCAACCATGGAGGCCATGGGCAAGCTGCGCCCTGCCTTCACCAAAGAGGGTTCGGTTACGGCGGCGAACGCATCCGGTTTGAATGACGGTGCGGCGGCGACACTTCTGATGTCGGCCGAGAATGCGGAAAAGCGCGGGATTGAGCCTCTGGCCCGCATCGCGTCCTTCGCCACTGTTGGTCTGGACCCGTCGATCATGGGCGTCGGCCCGATCTATGCCTCGCGCAAAGCGCTGGAGAAAGCGGGTTGGTCGGTTGACGATCTGGATCTGGTCGAGGCCAACGAAGCCTTCGCCGCACAGGCTTGTGCTGTGAACAAGGACATGGGTTGGGATCCGTCGATCGTGAACGTGAATGGTGGCGCCATCGCCATCGGCCACCCAATCGGTGCCTCGGGCTGCCGGGTGCTGAACACGCTGCTGTTCGAAATGAAGCGCCGTGATGCGAAAAAGGGTCTGGCGACCCTTTGCATCGGCGGCGGCATGGGCGTCGCCCTGTGCGTGGAGCGCGACTGAGCTTTTAAGCACTGAACATAGAAAGGGCGCCCCGCAGGCGCCCTTTTTGTTACACTGGGGCTGACCCAAAGATGCGACGATATTGCCCTATGGGTTTCGACGATTCTTGACGAAACAATATTGCGCAAGATTACCTATCAAAGTAACAGCATTACCAAGACGACTTAAATTGGAGGAAGCCTAAATGGCACGTACAGCACTCGTCACCGGCGGTTCCCGCGGCATCGGCGCAGCAATTTCCAAGGCGCTGAAAGCCGAAGGGTACAATGTTGCAGCCACCTATGCCGGCAACGATGAAGCGGCCGCAAAATTCACCGAGGAAACCGGCATCGCCACATACAAGTGGAACGTGGCTGATTATGACGAATCCAAAGCGGGAATCGAAAAAGTAGAGGCCGAGGTCGGCCCCATCGACATCGTGGTCGCCAACGCGGGCATCACCCGCGACGCCCCGTTCCACAAGATGACCCCGGAACAGTGGCATCAGGTGATCGACACCAACCTGACCGGCGTGTTCAACACCGTTCACCCCGTCTGGCCCGGCATGCGCGAGCGCAAATTCGGCCGCATCATCGTCATCAGCTCGATCAACGGCCAGAAAGGCCAGTTCGCGCAGGTGAACTATGCGGCGACCAAGGCCGGTGATCTGGGCATCGTGAAATCACTGGCGCAAGAGGGCGCGCGCGCGGGCATCACTGCCAACGCCATCTGCCCCGGCTACATCGCAACCGAGATGGTGATGGCGGTGCCCGAGAAGGTCCGCGATTCCATCGTCGCGCAAATCCCGGCAGGCCGCTTGGGTGAACCCGAGGAAATCGCACGTTGCGTGGCTTTCCTGGCATCGGACGATTCACAGTTCATCAACGGATCGACCATTTCGGCCAACGGTGCGCAGTTCTTCGTTTAATCCCTGTGCAAAACGAAAACGGGCCGGTCTTTTCAGACCGGCCCTTTTTTATCCCGTAAGAACGCGCGCGCTGCGCTCAGCGGGAACCGAATAGCCATTTCACCAAGTCACCGATCGCGCGGGACCGTTCGAAATGGGCACGCCGAAAGGCGCGGGCGACAGAGGGGCTGGAGGTTGCCTCGATCATGGAATATCTCCTTTCAGTTCAGCGTTGTTTGACTTGAGATCAATATGAGGCTTATTTTTACAGCCGACAAACGAGCTTTCTTCTGATCTCAGTTAAGATATTCTTATCCAATGAGCGACTACCTACCGCCACTTACCGCCCTACGGGCCTTTGATGCCGCCGCGCGCCACATGTCTTTTTCCAAGGCTGCCGAAGAACTGCATGTCACGCCCGCAGCCCTGTCCTTTCAGATCAAATCGCTGGAGGAGCATCTGGGACGCCCCCTGTTTCGTCGCCTCAACCGCGCGGTCGAATTGACGGAAGCCGGGCGCGCCTTGGCCCCCGGTGCGGCAGACGGATTCGCTACGCTACAAGCCGCTTGGCAGGCGGCCCGGCGGCTGGGCAATGACACCAGCCTGACCATTACGGCGGGCCCGGCGTTGACGGCCAAGTGGTTGGCTCCGCGGCTCTATGACTTTGCCCGCGCGCATCCAGAGATCGACCTGAAGTTCTCGGCCACATTACGTAACATGGACCTCGAGAGGGACGATGTAGATGTGGCGATCCGCTTTGGCTATGGCGGGGATGAAGGGCTGTATTCTGTCCCCGTTCGCAAGGAATGGCTGACCCCGGTTATGACCCCGGATATGGCCGAACAATTCCCAACGCCTGAAAGCCTGCGGGAGGCACCATTGATCTTTGACGACTCGATTGCGTTTCTGCGGCCCCCGTCTGACTGGCCTACATGGTTTCGCGCGGTTGGCGTGGATTTCAACCCACAGCACGGCGCGCATTTTTCCAACGCGGATCATGCGATTGACGCAGCAGTTGCCGGAGTGGGCGTCGTGCTCGGTCGAAGGGCTATGATTATCAAGGATCTGGCGGAAGGCCGTTTGGTTGCACCCTTCAAGGTCGCAATCGAGACCATGGGGCGATTTCGGTTCCTGTGTCTGAAAGGGGCCGAAAACAGACCTCAGATTGCGGCGTTCCGCGATTGGTTCATGTCCGAGATTGAAAAGACCGCGCATTTGTCGGATGAGTTCGAAATCATTCCGGTGGAAGAGGTGCCCGCACCGTGACAAGAACGCGCGCAACAGGAATCGGCTTTGTCGCCGTCCTGCTTTGGGCCCTGCTGGCCCTCTTTACGGTTGGGTCCGCGCCCACGCCGCCTTTGCTGCTGAACGCCCTATGCTTTTCCATCGGGGGGACGCTGGGCTTGGGTTGGACATGGGCCACAGGCGGGTTGAGTCAGCTTCGAGAAATCCCGTGGACGACCTATCTGTTCGGTACAATCGGTCTTTTTGGCTATCATGCGCTGTATTTCTCGGCTTTGCGCATGGCCCCTGCCGCAGAGGCCGGGCTTATCGCCTATCTGTGGCCTCTGCTGATCGTCCTGCTCTCGGGGCTATTGCCCGGAGAGCATTTGCGCATAGGCCACCTGATCGGGGCCTGCCTGGGTTTCGCCGGGGCCGCCGTGATCATCGCGGGTGGCGGTAGCAGCGGATTCCAGGCCGAACACCTGCCGGGGTATGCTTTGGCCTTGATGTGCGCGCTGACATGGTCGGGCTATTCCGTGCTGTCGCGCCGTCTGGGTGACACGCCAACCAGTTCGGTCGCTGTGTTCTGTGTGGCCACGGCTGTTGCCTCGGGCCTTTTGCACATCGCCGTTGAAGAGACAGTCTGGCCAGAAACCATTCTGGGCTGGGGATCGGTCATAGCTCTTGGGTTGGGGCCCGTTGGCTTGGCGTTTTATGTCTGGGATATCGGGGTCAAGCAGGGAGACATTCAAATTCTGGGCACGTCATCTTACGCGGCCCCGCTTCTGTCTACGCTTGTTCTTGTGGTTGCCGGGATCGCCGCCCCAAGCTGGGGTCTGGCGATCGCGGCTGTTTTAATCACTGGCGGCGCTTTGATCGCCGCCCGGGCCAGTATGCGCCGTTAACTCGACAATCGCTCAATCTCTTCCTTGAGCCTTAGCTTCTGTTTTTTGAGCTGAGCAATGTGAAGGTCGTCGATACCGGGCGAGCGTTGTGCTTGTTCAACTTCAAGACCGAGGTTTTCGTGCTTTTTCTTAAGTTCGGTCAGGTGTGCGCTCACGCTCATGGCGGTACTCCTCTGTTGATGTCTGAGTTTCACGTAAGAAGTTGAGCACATCGTTTCCACCCTGTCACGCTGCGGGTGCACAGAAAATATAACAAATCCGACAAAATCGGCTGGTTAATGCCTGTCACTCCGAAAATCCGGGCAACGCCACCCCATTTCGCAACACGGCGGACACCTGAGGTGTATAGCTTTCGCCATCTGCCAGATGGCGGTCCCCTGCATGCAAGATCAACGGTGCGTGCAGGCGAAACGCGGCCTTTCCAGCTTTTCGAGCCCGCAGGATCACCAGTTCAGCCTGTCGGCCCTGCCGTGCCGCCAATGGCAAGACCTCAACAGACCCCAACCGACCTTCGCAGGCGGTCAGCATGTCGGGCAGCCGGTCGGCCTTTTGGATCATGTGCAAATAGCCTTTGGGGGCAAGGCGTTTGGCCGCACAATCGATCCAGTGTTCCAGCGCGGTGTCTTCACCCAGCGCCACGCTGCGCCCCTTATCCGCCGCCGGGCTATGCGCCCCAGTACGATAATAGGGCGGGTTCGCGATAACGTGATCGAATTGACGCTGTTTCAATTCAGACGGCAAAGCGGTCAGATCGGCCTCAAACACCTCAAGCGCGGTGCCGTTGTCAGCGGCATTCCGACGCGCCAGATCGGCATAAGCGCGCTGCAATTCGACCCCCACAGCCTGCAGGTCAGGCACCCGCGCCAGCAGGCATAAAACGGCGGCCCCAGCGCCACAGCCCAGTTCCAGAACTGTCTGACCGGGTATTGCCGGTACAGATGCGGCCAATAAAACAGGGTCTACGCCTGCGCGATAGCCCATTATGGGTTGCCACAGGCGCACACGCCCGCCCAGAAAATCGTTTCGCGTCAGGTCGGCGTCAGCAAACAGTGTCATCGACCCAAAGGGATATCATTGTCGTGCATGACACGTTCGGCGCGGGTCAGGTCATCGGCGCGCACCATCAAGCGGCGGGGGAAGATTCCGATGCCACCTTCGAGGATGCTCATATTTACGTCCATCTGAAAGCAGTCTATATCCTCGCCCTCAAGAAGGGCGGATGCAAAGGCCAGAATCGTCGGATCAGTGCTGCGCAAAAGTTCTTTCATGGGGATGGATGTAAGGGCAAGGCGACCGCGATGTCGAGCCTTGTATCAAGGGTGTGATGAATATCGACACGGTCACAAAACCGCATGAGCGTTTGGCGGAAATCCTGACGGGCGAAATGGGCGCGGTCAACGAGTTGATCCGCACGCGCATGGCGTCCGAACACGCACCGCGCATTCCCGAAGTCACCGCGCATCTGGTCGAGGCAGGCGGCAAACGCCTGCGCCCGATGCTGACCTTGGCGGCAGCGCGGATGTTTGGCTACGGCGGGGATCACCACGTGCGCCTTGCCGCGACGGTCGAGTTTATTCACACCGCGACCCTGCTGCATGATGATGTGGTCGACGAAAGCGCCCAGCGGCGCGGGCGGCCTACTGCGAACCTTCTGTGGGACAACAAGTCCAGCGTTCTGGTCGGTGATTACCTGTTCTCCCGCAGCTTTCAGTTGATGGTTGAGACCGGCTCGCTGCGGGTTCTGGATATCCTCGCCAATGCCTCGGCCACGATTGCCGAAGGCGAAGTGCTGCAAATGACTGCCGCGACCGATCTGGGCACGACCGAGGCGATTTACTTACAGGTTGTGCGCGGCAAGACCGCAGCGCTGTTCTCGGCTGCGACCGAGGTGGGCGGCGTGATCGCAGGCGCGACCGAGGAACAGGTCAAGGCGCTCTATGACTATGGCGATGCGCTGGGGATTGCGTTCCAGATCGCGGATGATCTGCTGGACTATCAAGGCGACAGCGCAGCCACCGGCAAGAATGTGGGCGACGATTTCCGCGAGCGTAAGCTAACCTTGCCGGTGATCAAAGCTGTGGCGCAGGCCACGCCCGACGAACACGCCTTCTGGGAACGCACCATCGGACGCGGTCGTCAGGAAGAGGGTGATCTGGACCACGCGCTTGGGCTGATGGCCAAGTACAGCACGCTTGAAGCAACGCGGGCGGATGCATTCGGCTGGGCAAACAAGGCCAAAGCATCGCTGGAGGCTCTGCCTGATCACGAGATCCGCACGCTGTTGTGTGACCTTGCCGACTACGTGGTTTCGCGCCTCAATTAAGCTGAGTCGCGCGGCACCACCAATCGGGATGGGCCGCACCGATCTCATAGGCGGCGAAATGCGCGTCTTTCATCGCGGGATAAAGCGCAAAACAGGTCGAACCCGACCCTGACATGCGGGCCATAAGGGCCGCTTTGGTGCCTGCCAGTTCATCCAGAACGCGGGCGACCTCAGGGGCCAGGCCCGTTGTTGGCGGCTCAAGGTCGTTGCGTTGACTCCGCAACCAATCGGCGCAGGTTTCGACAGTCTCAAACTCGGGGATATCAGCGGGCATTGGTGGATTGTCGCGGCTTTCCAGCGCCGAGAATACGCGCCCTGTGGGCACTTCGACGCCAGGGTTAACCAACAGGGCTGGCAGAGAGGGCAGCGAAGCGGGCGTCAGATCGTCCCCAATGCCCCGCATTCGCATGGCCCGAACCGCGACGCAGACCGGGATATCAGCCCCCAGTGACAGGGCCACGTCGGGTAAGACTGTCCTGCCCTGCTCTGCCGCCATCCGTAGTGTCGCCGCCGCGTCCGAGGACCCGCCCCCAATGCCGCCGCCATGCGGTAGCACTTTGTTCAGGTCGATATGGCCGGTCCAACCCGCCGCCTGTGCGGCTTTCCAAACCAGATTTCGGCTGTCTGCTGGTACGCCATCGGCGTGTTCACCCGTCACTGCAATCGTCAGGGCATCGCCAGGAGTGAACTGCAGCGTGTCACCCACATCAGCAAAGACCACCAGAGAATCCAGCAGGTGATAGCCATCCTCGCGGCGGCCAGTCACATGCAGGGTCAGATTGATCTTGGCGGGGGCAAATGCCTCAGCCTTCATTGGCCACTTTCAGAGGCTCGGCCCCTTCTTCGACAAGAACCGCGTCCAGTCCAATTTCCAGCTTGCGGCGGATACGGTCCGGATCGGCCTCGCCATCTGTGTCTTCGGGATCGATGAAAGACAGAGCACGTTTCCACTGGAACTCGGCCTCGCGCGCACGACCCACGGCCCAATAGACATCGCCAAGATGATCATTGACGACCGGATCAACAGGCATCAGCTCGACCGCATGCTCCATATGCTCGACCGCCTCGTTGTAGCGGCCTAAACGGAACAGAACCCAGCCAAGACTGTCAACAATATAGCCGCTGTCAGGGCGAGCAGCCACGGCGCGTTCGATCATATCCAGCGCCTCATCCAGCTTTTCCTGACGCTCGACCAGCGAATAGCCCAGATAGTTTAACACCTGCGGCTGATCTGGATTCAGCTCCAGCGCGCGGCGGAAATCGGCTTCGGCCTGATCCCACTGCTTGAGGCGTTCGTGCGAGATGCCTCGGGCGTAGTGCAGGAACCAGTTGCCCCCCACACCTGAATCGATCAGTTCGATCGCAGTGTTGTAGGTTTCCACTGCAGCCGCGTAGTTTTCCTCGCGGCGCTGCAAATCGGCAAGCGCCACATGCACGCTGGGCAGATCAGGGCTTTTGGCGGCCAGGTTCTGCAGAACTTCGGCCGCGGCATCTGTCTTGCCCGCGCGGCCCAAAACCTCGGCGCGGCCTAGTTCAGCCGCATGGTAGTCGCTGCTGGTCGCTGGCACTTTACGATAGGCTTCGACCGCAAGATCATATTGCTGAAGCCCATCCAGCAATTCAGCACTCAGCAGGATCGCGTCGACATGATCCGAGCGTAGAAAGGCCGCGAGCTGAGCATAGAGCAGGACATAGTTCTGTGCGGCTTCGCGGCTAAGAGCTGCCCCGACAGAAAAGAACACTTCGGCCATGCCGTCTTGCGGAGAACCGATATGGGTAAAGGGCAAAGTCTCTCCAGCTTTCAGACGCGCCTCGTACCCTTCGATGGACGGGTCGCTTCCTGCGACAAAGACTTCATCCAAAAAAACCAACGCATCTTCGTTGCGGTCCAGTTGCGACAGCACTTCGGTACGGGCCAGTGCGGCACGTCGGGTAAAGCGCGCAATCGCGCTGTCATTGGCCGCAAATATCGCCTCGGCCCCTTCGAAATCTCCGATTGAGGCCAGGGCCAGCGCCTTGTGGTAAAGCGCAAATTCGGTAAGCCCTTCTTGCGTGGCAACGGTATCAAACTGCTCCATCGCGTTGGTCATCGCGCCCTGGCCGACATAGGCCCATCCCAACAGTAGTCCGTCGACGAGCGGCCCTATGCCTTGCGTTTCCGGGTCACGGGACAGGAATTCATCCAGCTCACCCTGGGCCAGCAGATTAACCGCAATGGCCATACGGGCCGCTTGGCTGGCCATACCGAGCTCTTCAATCGCTTGGGCGACCGGCAACGCGCGTTTTATCTGGCCCAGCGACAGCCGCGCGACCACAACGCTTTCCAGCAGCTTACCGTTCTCGGGGTCGGCACGCAGAGCTTGCGCATAGTACCGTTCGACCGCGGAGTAATCGTTCTGGAAAATTGCCTGACGTCCGGCCAGATAGGCTCCGGATCCAGTATCCGCAAAACCCGGAAACGAAAAGGCCGATGAAAGAAGCGCGGCAACTGCCGCGCGACGTAAGAAGGATACCACCAAAATCCTGCCCTGCCATTGTTGACTGCTGTCTAAGCTAGGGCTTCGGCCGGAAAGAGGCAATGGCAGACCCTTCACGACCCTGCCATTGCCCGTTTTTCGCTTACATGTTGGGATAATTCGGTCCGTCGCCACCCTGCGGCGTGGTCCAGGTGATGTTCTGGCTGGGATCCTTGATATCGCAGGTCTTGCAGTGAACACAGTTCTGGAAGTTGATGACGAATCGCGGACCGTTTTCATCCTCGACCATTTCGTAGACACCCGCCGGGCAATAGCGCTGCGCGGGCTCGTCGAACTTGGGCATGTTGACGCCGACCGGGATCGCCGGGTCTGCCAGCTTCAGGTGGCAGGGTTGGCTTTCTTCGTGGTTGGTGGCCGCGAAAGATACGTTGGTCAGGCGGTCAAAAGACAGCACACCATCGGGTTTGGGATAGTCGATGGGCTGGTGCTTGCTGGCCTCCTCGGTCGCCTCAGCATCGTTCTTGCCGTGGCCCACGGTGCCGAACAACGAAAAGCCCAGCGTGTTGGTCCACATGTCCATTCCTCCCAGCATCAGCGATGCGGTCAGGCCCCATTTCGACCAGATCGGCTTGACGTTTCGCACCTTTTTCAGGTCGGCGCCAATGGCACCTTCGCGTACGTCGGTCTCGTATGCGGTCAGTTCGTCGCCCGAACGGTCAGCCTTGATGGCGTCAAAGGCGGCCTCGGCTGCGGCTTTGCCTGACAGCATCGCGTTGTGGTTACCCTTGATGCGCGGCACGTTGACCATGCCCGCCGAACAGCCCAGCAGCGCCACACCCGGCGCAACCAATTTCGGCATCGACTGATAGCCACCCTCCGTGATCGCACGGGCACCGTAAGCCACGCGCTTGCCGCCTTTCAGCAGCTCAGCGACCATCGGATGGTGCTTGAAGCGCTGGAATTCCATGTAGGGATACAGGTGCGGGTTCTTGTAGTTCAGGTGAACCACGAAACCGACATAAACCTGATTGTTTTCCAGATGATAGATGAACGAGCCACCACCCGCGTTGCTGCCCAGCGGCCAGCCCATGGTGTGGGTGACGGTGCCTTCTTTGTGCTTGGCCGGATCGATTTCCCAGATTTCTTTCATGCCAACGCCGTATTTCTGCGGTTCTTTGCCCGCAGACAGGTCGTATTTGGCGATAACCTCTTTGGACAGCGATCCGCGCACACCTTCCGACAGGAAGACGTATTTGCCGTGCAGTTCCATCCCCGGCTCGGTGTTCGGACCATATGAGCCATCGGCTTCCAGACCAAAGACACCGGCGACCACGCCTTTGACTTCGCCATTTTCGCCGTAAACCAGATCGGAACAGGCCATACCGGGGAAGATTTCTACGCCCAGTTCTTCGGCCTGTTCGGCCATCCAGCGGCAAACATTGCCCATCGACACGATGTAGTTACCGTGGTTGTTCATCAGCGGCGGCATCGGCCAGTTGGGGATGCGGATCTGACCGGCCTCACCCAGCATATAGAAATTGTCTTCATGCACCACTGTGTTCAGCGGCGCGCCCTTCTCTTTCCAGTCCGGGATCAAAGCATCGAGGCCGCAGGGATCAAGCACCGCACCAGACAGAATGTGCGCACCGACTTCCGAGCCCTTTTCCAGAACGACAACGTTCAGATCGGCATCCAGCTGTTTCAAACGGATGGCTGCAGACAGACCGGCCGGGCCTGCGCCCACGATCACCACATCGTATTCCATCGCTTCGCGTTCAATATCGGCCATCGCGGGCTCCTTAGCTAACTTTCCGAATTGGCGCTTTGTGCACGTGCTCGGCGCAATTTTCTTTCCCTGCTGACTACATGTTCACCAAGTCCTTGGTCAATCAGAACACGGCGTAACAATGCCGCAATGCGGCAGATCACGCGTCCGGGCTGTCCCCCAGCAGGTACCTGGGGCCACTTCCCTTTGACTTGGCCCGGTCATCCGGGTTGTAAAGCGCACATTTGGGCAAGCTCAGACAGCCGCAGCCAATGCATCCATCCAGATTGTCACGCAACCGCGTCAGCGTCTCGATTCGCTGATCCAGATGCGCGCGCAACCCGACGCTGATCTTTTGCCAGTCTTTCGGTGTTGGCGTCCGATTGCCCGGCAGACCCGACAACACCTGCCGAATTTCCGGCAGAGACAAACCGAACTGCTGGGCGATCATGACAAAGCTCAGCCGCCGGATATCAGCGCGCTGATACCGCCGCTGCCCGCCCGCGTTGCGCCACGGGGTGATCAACCCTTGCGCCTCATAGTAGCGAATGGCCGAAACCGCCAATCCCGTGCGCTGGGCCAAAGCGCCAATGGCCAGCCCTTCGGATAACGCCAACTTATCCTCCAACAAATACCTTGACCTAAAGTTAGGTTTAGAAATTACAGTGAGTCGCGACACGCCTCAAGATGAAAAAAGGAGATCCCATGATGGCGACGCTTGAACACACCAACTTTACCGTCCGCGACCCCCAGGCCTCGGCCAAATGGATGCACGAAGTCTTTGGTTGGAAAACCCGCTGGGAAGGACCATCCATCGCGGGCGGATATACGGTCCATGTGGGCAGCGCGCACACATATTTGGCGCTTTACGCACCCAGCGATCCCAAACCATCACAAGAAAGCAGCTATGACATAGTTGGTGGGCTTAATCATGTTGGTGTTCTGGTCGAGGATATCGACGAAACCGAAGCCCGCGTTATCAAGGCGGGCTTCACGCCAACGTCGCATGCTGATTACGAGCCGGGCAAAAGGTTCTATTTTGATGACGACAACGGGATCGAATTCGAGGTGATTAGCTACACGTAGGCTGTAATCCGCGTTGGGGTGATTTAGCCCCCTTGCATTTCACGCGCCATTTGGGTCAGGTACTTGACGACCCAATCATTCGCCCCGGCGCCAATCTCGTGCGGCGGGGCGACTCAATTTACGCGTGGACGACGAGAATATGGAAAAGATTCCCATGACGCCTGCGGGCAATGCCGCGCTCGAGGCGGAGCTGAAAAACCTCAAATCCGTCGAGCGCCCGGCGATCATCGAAGCCATCGCCTCGGCCCGAGAGCTGGGCGACCTGAAGGAAAACGCCGAGTATCACTCGGCGCGTGAAAAGCAGGGCTTTATCGAAGGCCGCATCAAAGAACTGGAAGGTATCCTTTCGCTGGCCGACGTGATCGACCCAGCAAAGCTGTCCGGTGCTGTGAAATTCGGTGCCAAGGTCACTTTGGTCGATGAGGACACTGACGAGGAAAAGACCTGGCAGATTGTGGGTGAATATGAGGCCAGTATCGAAAGTGGCCTGCTGAATATCAAATCTCCTATCGCCCGCGCCTTGATCGGCAAGGAAGAAGGTGACAGTGTCGAAGTCCGCACCCCTGGTGGGGTACGTTCCTATGAAATCCTGAGTATCGAATACGCCTGAGCCAAGCGCCGACAATGTCCGAGTCCACGCCAGAGCACGAAACCGAACGGCCCACGCCGATTGGTATGTATGACCGGTCAGCGGAACCTACGTTGACCGAAATCGAAATCGCGGCCATCGTTCTCAGCCTAATCTGGCTGGTCGTGTCGGTCGTGTTTCTGGTGTTGCCGGGAAAAATCGAAGACGGCGGATTTGTTGTCACGCTGCTGGCGGTCTTCATGCCCGTTGCGATGATCTGGGTGGCGGCCACGGCACTGCGCGCCAGCCGTATCATGCGTGAAGAAAGCGCGCGTCTGCAAAGCTCGATCGACGCGATCCGCAATGCGTTGATCGCACAGCAGCAGCGCGCCTCCAGCGGCTATGAGCCCAATGTCACCAAGAAGCTGGACGAAATTGTCGAGACAGCCAAAAAGACAGAAAGTACCCTGGCCACGTTTTCCACGCATCGGACTCAGCCTGTTCGGGGCAAGACCCCGAATGCAAACGGCGACCAGACCACGCTGGAACTTGGAACACAGGCCGAAGACATCGCGCCTCCGCTTGGGACGGATGTGTTCATCCGCGCCCTGAACTTCCCTGAAACGCAGGAAGACACCGAAGGGTTCAATGCCCTGAGGCTGGCGCTGAAAGACCGCAAGACCGCGCAGCTGGTGCAGGCGTCGCAGGACGTGTTGACCCTGCTCAGTCAGGAAGGCATCTACATGGATGACCTGCGCCCCGACATGGCGCGTCCGGAAATCTGGCGGCAATTTGCGCAAGGATCACGCGGGCGTGCCGTGGCTGCTTTGGGCGGCATAAGGGACCGTTCGTCACTGGCGCTGACGTCAGCCCGGATGAAGCAGGATCCCATCTTCCGCGATGCCGCGCACCACTTTCTGCGCCGGTTCGACCACATGATCATCGAGTTCGAGCCCGAGGCCAGCGATGCCGACTTGACCGCGCTTGGCGACACGCGCACCGCGCGGGCGTTCATGTTGTTGGGTCGAGTGGCTGGAACCTTCGATTAAAGATCAAAGCTGCCATAGGGGATGAACCGGACTATGTCGCCCGGTTTGATATGGCACGCGCCATCCCCAATCTCGACCAGCCCTTCAGCCCAGCTTAGCCCACTGATCCGACCTGAGCCCTCGGAGGCGAACACCTCAGCCCGGCCATCACGGATGCGGGCGCGCAGATACTCGCGGCGGCCCGGTTTCTTACGCTTTTCAAACGCGGCGGGCAGGTCAAAGCCTTGAGGGGTCGACCAACCCTCGCCCGCCATCAGGCCCAAGGCCGGGCGCGCAAAGATCAGCGTGCAAACCAACGCGGCCACCGGGTTTCCGGGTAGGCCGAACACAGGCGTTCCGTCCCACATCCCAAGCGCCAGAGGGCGACCGGGTTTCAACGCAATCCGCCATTCCTGCATCGCCCCTGCCTGCCGCAACAGGGCCGAGACATGGTCCTCATCCCCGGCAGACGCGCCGCCACTGGTCAGGATCACATCCGCGCGTTCAGCGGCTTGGTTCAGACAAGTCCGCAACGCCTCGCGGTCGTCGGGCACCCGGCCCATGTCGATCGCCTCAAACCCCATGCGTTCCAACAAGGACAACAGCATCGGACGGTTGGCATCGTAAATCTGGCCCGGACCGGCGGATTCACCGGGTTCGACCAGTTCATCCCCCGTGGACAGAACCGCCACGCGCAACACTTTGCGCACCGGAACCTCGGCCAGACCGGTGGCCGACAACAGCGCCAGATCGGCCGGGGTCAGGCGACGTCCGGCGGGCAGAACCGCGTCGCCCTCGGCCACATCCTCGCCTGCCTTGCGGGTATTCGCACCCTGTTTCAGAGGGCCGTGAAAGGCGATATGGCCGTCCTGAACGGTCACGTCCTCTTCCAGAATGACCGTGTCCACACCCGCAGGCAGTGCCGCCCCGGTCAGCACACGCAACGCATGGCCTTCGGGCACCGAGCCATCAAACGGGATCCCCGCCGCAGCGCGCCCCGGATGCAGCGGTATCACCTGCGGGCCGTCAAGCGCGGCCCCGGCAAAGCCATAGCCATCCACCGCCGTATTGGGCTGCGGCGGGTTCGAACGTTGGGCGATAACCTCCTGCGCCAGAATACGCCCGGCGGCTTGCGCCAAAGGCACGGTTTCCACGCCCGCAACCACGGTCAGCCGGTCGCGCAGCAGGGCCAGCGCATCGTCCACGGGTGTCCAGTTCACCCCGGCAGGCAAGGCAAAACAATCGTTGCGCAGCGGCGGAGGCGCAATGTCGGGTTTGGTCATAGCCCCACCTCTTGCAGGATGAAATCGGCAATCGCCGCCGTGTCGTTCAGGTCGAAAACCGGCTGATCCACCTGCAGCGGCGTGTCACTGGCCACGGCGCGGATCGTCGGATTTTCGGGGGCCATCAGCGCGTTCCCGGCCTCGGACCGGAACGCCTCGACCTTGGGGTGGCTCTCACGCTTGAACCCCTCGATCAACACCAGATCGACCGGGGAGAGGCGCGCCAGCAGATCCGCCATCAAAGGCTCGGACGCGCCGCGCAGTTCTTGCATGATCGCAATACGCTGACCCGAGGCCAGCAGAACCTCGGACGCGCCTGCCGTGCGGTGGCGATAGCTGTCGGTCCCGGGTTGGTCCACGTCGACGCTGTGGTGGGCGTGTTTGAGGGTCGAAACGGTAAAGCCGCGCTCGGTGATCTCGGCCACCAGACGCTCCATCAACCCGGTTTTGCCCGCGTTTTTCCAGCCGGTGACGCCGTAAACCCTCATGCCTGCTCCAGCAGTTGTTCGGCCCGCGCCAGATCGTCGGGCGTGTTGACGTTAAAGAACGGATCGAACGGGTCTGCAGGGAACAGCGCCTCGCGCCCGTCGTGCTGGTCGGTCCAGATCACCACCTTGCGCAAACCGTCCTGCAGCGCCGCCCGCAGATCATCGCGCAGCGCCACCGGCCAGAGGCCAAAGGTCGGGTGCCGGTTGATGCGTTTGCCCCCGCCGGATTTCAGCACTTCGTCCCCCCTGCGCGGCGTGGTGGCCAGCACAAGCGGGTGAGTCTGGCCCTGCGCAGCCTCGGTCAATCGCGTCACCAGATCACGGGGGAAAAACGGCGTATCGGCAGCGGCGGTGATGATAGCGTCCGCGCCTTGTGTCGCCGCCCAGTCCAACCCCGCCAGCACCCCGGCCAGAGGGCCCGCGAAGCCGTCAATCGTATCCGGCAGGATCGGCAGGTTCAGATCGGCAAACCGCTCAGGATCACCATTTGCGTTCAACGCCAGCCCGTCCACCTGAGGGGCGAGCCGGTCGATCACATGCGCCATCAGGCTCTGGCCACCGATCTGCAACAGCCCTTTGTCGCCGCCACCCATCCGGGTTGCCAGACCACCGGCGAGGATCACTCCGAGGGGTTTAGTCATTTCATATCCTCGATGCTAGGCCATTTTCGGTACTTTTCGAAAGGAAGGAGAAATCCAACAGAAATGACCGCCACCATCGCAACAAACCAATAGATTGGAGGCGTGGACGTGATCTTGCCCAACCAGATCCCGATTTGTGCAGCCCCAGCTAAATACACCAAAGACATGCCCGGAACGGCAATCACCCAGAAATAGAGCCTAAATGCCCATGCTGACTTCACAATAGGTGTGCTCATCTCTCTGGGCGCCGGCAGGCCATGAATAGCCACCCTTTGAAGGCCGTGCATCTGGTCGCGAAAACGTGTGTCGCGCAACGTCCAGCCCGACCCGAGAAGAGGAAGAGCTTCTCGTAAGCCCACATAGGGACCAGCTTTCCATCCAAGCCGGGACAGCCTGTCCGTCCCGAGCCTGGCGATTCCGTCAACGACCGCTTTCTTGCAACGCTCAAAGTGGAGAACGGCTTTCACCATGATCCACACGAATAGGACCATCAGAAGGAGAGGAAAGATGTAGAGCGCAACAATCATCCCGCACTCTTCCGCCGGTGTTTCTTATCCTCGACAGCCACGCTGGCCGGGTCGATGTCGCGCAGCAGGCGGTCCTCGCCCGCCAGGCACACGAAACGCTGCCCGCGCATACGACCGATCAGGGTCAAGCCGACCTCGCGCGCGATCTCGACACCCCACGCCGTAAACCCGGACCGAGACGCCAGCACCGGGATGCCCATCATCGCCGTTTTGATCACCATCTCGGACGTCAAACGGCCCGTCGTATAGAGGATCTTGTCCTCGGCCGCCGCGCCCTCGGACAGCATCCAGCCCGCGATTTTGTCGACGGCGTTGTGACGACCCACGTCTTCCATATAGACCAGCGGACGATTTTCGTGGCACAGCACCGTGCCGTGAATCGCCCCGGCTTCAAGGTACAATGACGGCGTCCGGTTGATCTTGGCGGCCAAATCATACAGCCATGAGGTACGAACCTGCACCTGTGGCAGGCGCACGTCCTCAAGCCCCTCCATCATGTCGCCAAAGACCGTGCCCACTGCGCAGCCGCTGGTGCGGGTCTTTTTCTTGAGCTTGTCCTCATACGAGGTTTCACGCGCCGTGCGCACGACCACGGTTTCCAGATCATTGTCATAATCAACGCGGGTGATTTCATCATCCGCCAGCAGCATCCCCTGATTGCGCAGGAATCCCAGCGCCAGATATTCGGGGTAGTCGCCAATGGTCATCGCCGTCACGATTTCCTGCGAGTTGAGGAAAATGGTCAGCGGACGCTCCTCAACCACCGAGATATGGCTGACCTCACCATTCTGGTCCACGCCCTCAACCGCGCGGGTCAGGCGGACCGCGCCGGGATCGGGGGCGATGATGTAGTCCGAAAGATCGAGTTCCGTGGCCAATTGCAACCCCTTCGTAAGACAGATACTGCTGCGAGCATCACCATAGGATTTAGCCATGGCAGACACCACATCCAAGTCATACTTCTGGAAGGGTTTTCGCGACGGGACGCCGTTCATCTTCGTGGCAATCCCCTTTGGCACCCTGTTCGGCGTCTTCGCGACCGAGGCCGGGCTGAACCTGTTGCAAACCATGACGCTGACCGCGACCGTCTTTGCCGGGGCGGCGCAGTTTGCCGCGCTGCAACTGCTGCAGGACCAGACGCCGACGGCAATCATCCTGATCTCGGCTTTGGCGGTGAACCTGCGGATGGCGATGTATTCCGCCTCGCTGACGCCCTATCTGGGGGCCGCGCCGATGTGGCAGAGGGCCTTTGCGGCCTATCTGACCGTGGATCAATCCTATGCCAGCTCGATCATCCAGTTCGAAAAACAGCCCGACATGAGCGTGCCGCAGCGAATGGCCTATTTCGTGGGCTCAGTCACGCCGATCACGCCGCTGTGGATCTTGGCGACATATCTGGGGGCGGTGCTGGGCACGCGTATTCCCGAAAGCTGGGCGCTGGATTTTGCCTTGCCGATCACCTTTCTGGCCATGATCGGGCCGATGATGCGGACCTTACCGCACGTGGTCGCGGCCCTTGTGGCCATTATCGTGTCGCTGTTTACGGTCGGCGTCCCCTATAACCTTGGCCTGCTGATCGCCGGATGCGCGGGCATGATCGCAGGCGCTCAGGCCGAACTGATCGCTGAGCGCAGAAAGGCCCGGACATGACCCCGCCAGATCCCGTTACCGTCTGGACCATTATCATCGGACTGGCGATCGGCAGCTATGGGCTTCGCTTTGTCTTTATCGGATTGGTCGGAGACCGCCCGATGCCCCCATGGCTGCTGCGCCATCTGCGCTATACCGCCGTGGCGATCATCCCTGCGCTGATTGCGCCGCTGGTGGTCTGGCCAACCGCGACAGAAGGCCAGCCGGACATACCGCGTATGTCGGCTGCGGCGGTCTCTGTGGCCGTGGGACTGTGGACCAAGAACGTGATCGCCGCGATTTTCAGCGGGGCCGGAACCCTTTACGGTTTGCTTTACCTATTGGGCTAGGCCCGTGTCCTGCTGATTCAGAAGGGCATTGTTCGCCGCCAACCCGGTTTGCAAGTCAGCCGAGTCATTCTCACGGTATTCCGTTGTTACCACGTCCGGTATCTGGCCGAACTGATCGGACAGTTTCACCGGGTAAAAGGTGGTTCTGATCTGTTCGAACCCCGGCACCTGCTGCAGCAGTTGCGCGGTTGAATTGGCACAGAACGCCCCTGCCACCGGGCCGGATTGTTTGGCCAGTTGCAGCGCGATCTCGGCCTGTTGCGGAGTCACTTCGATGGTCTGGATGCGGGCATAGTGCGTCTCGCGCGCGTGGCTGCTGCGATAGGCGCGCTCCACGTTCGGAGTGATACCATACAGCACATCATCCTTTATCGGCACCACATCGGCGCGGAAAGATCCTGCGGGGTCAAAAATCACCCGCTCGCTACCGCTGATCATCAACGAGGTATGCGCCCCCGAACCGGTGCGCGTGCTGATCATCGTATAGAGCGTCAGGGTCGACGGGCCGGGATCACTATAGGACCGGGCCGCAATCTCTGAGAAATCGGCCTGCGGACGTTGAGAGCCCACGCAGCCGGCCACCGTTGCTGCCAGAAGGCAGGCAATCACTATCCTGATCACGATGGACCCCGATTTTAAGGTTTAAGAAGCGAAAACCGCCAGGAACAGGCACAGGAAGGCGATGGCTACGACGCACCACGTGGTCGCCTTGATAAAGCCGTCAAATGTTTTTTCCTGAACTTTGATGTCCATTTCGCCGTGCTTGTATTCAGCCATGTGAAAGATTCCCAATTCGCGTGTTTGAGATGTTGGTAATCGAAAACGCGAGGGCTGTCACCACGTCATTCGCGCGCAGGGACCGCAGATTGGAACACCGAACAGCCCGGATACCCGAAGCCCCAGCGCCACGGCAGGCCAGAACAGGGTGCGCCGCCGAATCGAACAGCCGCAAACATCGCTTCGGCCGTCACGGAATGGGCGGTGCGAATCTGGTCGGGTGTCATGTCATATCGGACGGAATACTCTTCGGCGTGCTCAGTGCCGTGCTGTTTCACGCAGGCGCGCAGCGTGTCATCCGCTGACAGGCGCGCGTCATAACTGTCTTCGGCGCGCAGGGCTGCACCCGCGTTGTGATAGGCCTGATCATGGGCCACGCAGCAGTATTCCCAGGGTGGGTGCGCTTCATACAAAGCGCGGAACTTCGGGAAGGTCTCGGCTACGAACCGCCAGCTGGTCGACAACCCGCCCGAGCATCCATCAGTCTCGAATGCTGTTAAATCTGCTCCCTCGCTTTGCGCGATCAGCGCGCGATGGGCGGGCAGTTCGAGGCTGCGCATGAAATCTTGCGCCGCGACCGGGCTGGCCAGAACCGAAAGGATCAGCGCCAGTTTACGGGCTTGCATCGCGCATCGCCTGTTTGTCCACGGACATGCCAAAAGTAGTTGCAAGCCACAGCAAAAGGCGCTCAGCCGGGCCCATCTCGGCCCGGATGCGCAGCACCTCGTTGGCCAGCGCCGGGTCGTCGGTGATCAGCCCGTCTACCCCCATCGAGGCCATGGCCGACATCTGCAGCGGGTCATTCACCGTCCAGACATAGATATCCTTGCCCGCCGCCTGCACGCTGCGCACCAGCCCCGGTGTCGCCATGCCTGCATTGACGGCCACAAACTCACCTTCAAGCCCCGAGAGGTCTCCGACCGCCGTGGCGGCCAGAACACCGGCGCGCCAGTCAGGGCGCAGTTTTTCCATTTTCTGCACGGCGGGGTATTTCAGCGACATGGTGGCGATGTCGTCCTGCATCTCGAACTCTTCCACCAGTGCGGCGACGCGATTTTCCAGATCGACGTCGTGACCGTAATATTTCAACTCGATGATGACCTTGGCCTTGCCCTTTGCTGCCTCCAGAACTTGTCGCAGAGTCGGGGTGCGTTCATCGGCGTATTCAGGATCGAACCAACTGCCGATGTCGATCTCGGCCACGTCTTCCATCGTGGCATCCCAGACCTTGGTGGGCACGCCCGCCAGTTTCATGAAATCGCTGTCATGGGCCACGATCACCACGTCATCGGCTGATTCCTGCACGTCGATCTCGACCCAATCGGCGCCGTCCTCGATGGCTTTCAGAACTGCGGCCATGGTGTTTTCCGGCCGCAACGCTGCAGCCCCCCGATGGCCGATCACCTCGGCCCGGTCGGGGGCATCAACACGGTCCAACACCTCCTGCCCGACCCACAGCCCCGCAACCACGGCCACCGCCGCGCCGCCAAGAGCGGCGAGAAGCGGCACGCGCAGATTGCCCGGTTCGGGATGCGGGGGTTCCGAAGTCTTGATCTCGAAAAACCCATCCAGCAACACCGCCAGCGCGCCCAGCGCCGTTGCGGCCAGAACCAGACCGGCCAGAGACCACAGCCCGGCAACGATCAGACTGTAGATCAGCGCCAGTTTCAGATGAGACGCCTCTTGCAGGGGCACCAGATCGAACAACAGCCCCGCCACCGTCGCAATCAACGCGGCAATAACAATGCGCAGGCCCAGCCAGATCGCCAGCTCAAGCTTGAGCCGCCCGCGCTTACCCTCCATCCGGGTGGCGCTGACGTTAAAGGCGCTGGCGGGGGCCACAGATTCGAACAACACCAGATGCAGGCCCAGCGCCCAGGCCGAGAGCCTGCGGATCAACACCCAAGCCATGACCAGCACCACCGCACCGATCAGACCCACGGCCACAAGGAAGGATGGCGGGCGGAATGTCAGGTAATAGTTGATGTCATATTCGGTCAGGGTCCACCACGCGATCACCGCCGCGATAGCGGCAAATGGCACAACCAACAGCAACACCCGCAACACGAACCGCACCGCGAAACCGAACAGAGCGGGCAGGCGCGACAGGATCAGGCCAATCGCGGAACTGCCTGCGCGCCACGGGTCACGTTCGCCCATTCGCAACGAGGTTGCCATGACCGAAAAGACCAGCACCTCGGCCAGCAGAAACAGGCTGAGCACCACCACAGCCGCCACGAACCCGACCGGAGACAGAATGAATGCAGCGATGGCTTGATCCGTCAGCGCGGTCTGGTTTGACAGCGACACCGCCAGATTGACGGTAATCGCCACCCCCGGCGCGATCAGCGCAACCAGCAGCAGGCGAACGGCCAGGTAGATCGGCACAAAGACACGGCGCCGCGCCCAGGCACCGCGATAGGATGTTGTAACGGCTGAAAAAAGGCTCACCAGCGTTCCCCTTGAATGACCAACATATTCAAGGCCGCGCAGAGGTGAATTGCAAGATGTACGCTCAGCTTTCTTCCAGATCGGCCGCCAGACGGAATCCGATGCGGTTGGCTGGCTTGTCCTCGACCGATTTGGGCAGGGCGCGCAGCATCACGTTCAGCTGGCTGACATGCTGCACCAATTGCGTTCGCGCCCCGGATCCGTCCGAGCCATAAAAGGTGATCATATCGGGGTCGAAATAGCCCATCCCCTCGATCCGCATCACGCCTGCATCGCCGCCGGTAAAGCCCATGGCGACCTCGTGATCGGCATCCAGCGTTTTCTCGAAATTCTGGATATAAAGGATCAGCCGCTCATAGGCCCATTGCGCCGGGCTTTTGCTTTCAACCGGTTTTTGCAGTGTGTCGGGCAGGTTTTGCGTGCCGGATTGCGCGTTGGGGTTGGCGTGGACTTCGTAACAGCGCGGCAAGGCCGCTGATTCTGCTGCCTCGGCCGAGGTTTCGATCTTGTCCATGGCTTTACCCTTTGCGCTGAAACTCCCACGCCCCGTCCGCGCGCCGCGTCCGGGTCACCGCTCCAATGTGGTAAAGATGGTTCAGATGTGCAACCGACTCGACCAGAGCCAGCCCATATTCGCCATCGCCGATCTGGCGTTTGAACAGGGGCGGAAAGCACTCGGCGGCGGTTTTGGGCGTGTCCAGATAGCTTTGCAGACGCTCCAACGCACCATGGTGATTGTCGATCAGTTGCTTCATCCGCAGCGGAAGGCCAGTGAAGGGCAGCTTGTGCCCGCCCAACGCCAGGTGATCGGGGCGCGCCAACCCTTGCAGCCGCTCACAGGCCTCAAGCCATTCGGCTACCGGATCGGCCAGCGGCTCGGTCACATAAACCCCCAGATTGGGGCTGATCGAGCTTAGTATCTGATCGCCGGTGATCACCAGATTGTCGTCGCGACTCCAGAAGGTGGCATGTTCGGGGGCGTGGCCATTGCCCATATGCACGTCCCAATCGCGCCCGCCCATTCGGATCACGCTGCCCTGCTTGATCCGGGTAAAGCCCAGCGGCATCGGATAGACCGTGTCGCAGAAATTGAACGGCCGTTCGGTCATGCGTTTGGCCAGGAAATCGGCATCCATCCCGGCGCTGCGGTAATAATCCAGCGTCTCGGTCGGCCAGGTTTCCTGCACGTCCAACTGCAGCATCCGCGAAAACAGCCATGCGGTGCGGGTTGTCACCAGCTCGGCCCCGTGTTCGGACTGGAACCAACCGGCATTGCCGACATGGTCAGGATGGTGGTGTGTCACCACCACCCGCTTGACCGGCTTGCCGCCCAGCGGGCCCGCCATCAAATCAGCCCATATGCGGCGCGTCTTGTTCGAGGACAGACCGGTGTCGATCACCGTCCAACCGTCACCATCATCCAGCGCATAGATGTTGACGTGATCCAGCGCCATGGGCAGCGGCAAGCGCATCCACAGCACGCCTTCGGCGACCTCAATCGCCTCGCCCGGGGCCGGAGCCTCGGGCCAGGGATAACGGATCGTCAAAGGGCTCTGGCCGTCCATCAGGCGGCCAGTTCTTCAGCGCTGAGACCGTAGACATCTTCGGCCCCGTTTTGCGCCTGCGCCAGCAGACCTGAGTATTCAGGCAGCAGTGCGTTGATGTAGAAGCGCGCCAGCTTGAAGCGCGGACCTTCAGGCTCGGCCAGCGCCGCCTTCAGGTGGTAATGCGCGCCCAAAATGCGGGCGAAGGCATGCAAATAGGGCACGGCACCGGCAAAACGGTTGTTCATATCGGCCTGCGATACCAACCACTCGGTGGCCTCGCGCAGGCTTTCGGTGGCTTCCCAGACCGGACCGGCCAGTTCCGGCATGGTCGCACGGGCCGTTTCAGCGTGATCCTCGATCTCGTCCAGAAGACGGCTGGCCGCTTCGCCGCCATCCATCAACTTGCGGGCCACAAGGTCCATCGCCTGAATGCCGTTGGTTCCTTCATAGATCGCTGTCACGCGGACATCGCGATAGAACTGCGCCGCGCCGGTTTCCTCGATGAAGCCCATTCCACCGTGGACCTGCACGCCCTCTTCCGAGACGCGCATGCCGGTTTCGGTTCCAAACGCCTTGCTGATCGGGGTCAGCAGCGCAGCGCGCGACACCCATTCAGGATCATTGGTGGCCGTCGCCATGTCGATCGCCGCCGCATTGGCCAGCATGATCGCCCGCGCCGCAAACGTGTCGGCACGCATGCTCATCAGCATCCGGCGCACATCGGCGTGGTCGATGATGGTACCAGAAGGCGTCTTGCCCTGCTTGCGTTCCAACGCATAGGCCAATGCGTGCTGATAGGCACCTTCAGCAACGCCAACGCCCTGACCACCCACGCCCAGACGCGCGTTGTTCATCATGGTAAACATCGCGGCCATGCCGCCATGTTCCTTGCCCACAAGCCAGCCTTTGGCACCGTCATACTGCATCACGCAGGTCGGCGAGCCGTGAAGGCCCATCTTATGTTCCAGCGAAACCACTTTCAGTTCATTCGCCACTCCGGGATTGCCGTTTTCGTCCGGCAGGTATTTGGGCACCAGGAACAACGAAATCCCCTTGGTTCCAGGGACGCCGTCGGGCAGACGCGCCAGAACAAGGTGGCAGACGTTTTCCGCAAAATCGTTGTCGCCCCAAGAGATGTAGATTTTTTGGCCCGACACCGCGAAAGTACCATCGCCATTGGGTTCCGCTTTTGATGTCAGCGCACCCACATCCGAACCGGCCTGCGGTTCGGTCAGGTTCATGGTGCCTGACCACTCGCCCGCGATCATCTTGGGCAGGTACAGCTCTTTCAGCGCATCACTGGCGTGGTGTTCCAACGCTTCGATCTGGCCCTGCGTCATCAGCGGGGCCAATTGCAGTGACAGACAGGCCGCTGACATCATCTCGTTTACGGCGGTTGTCAGAGTCATCGGCAGGCCCATGCCACCATATTCGGGATCCGCGCTCATGCCGATCCAGCCGCCTTCGGCAATCGCTTTCCAGCCGTCGCCATAACCCGGTGAGGTGCGCAGAACACCGTTCTCCAGCCGCGCCGGCTCCAGATCGCCGGGGCGTTGCAGCGGGGCCATGACCTCTTCGCACATCTTTCCAGCTTCGGTCAGAATCGCGCTGACCACGTCTTCGCTGGCTTCCGAAAACTTGTCAGTGGCGGCGATCTGTCCGAAATCGACCGCGTGGCGGAACAGGAATTCGTAGTCAGAGACTGGTGCGCGATATGGCATGGCTTCACCTCGGGGCTGTATAAAGGTCTGCAACGGCGGGGTTGGAAACCAAGCGCCCACCGTTATTCATCTGGATTTGGACGATTACGTACCTGTCCCCATGATACAAGCAATCAAAACGCGGCGTCACCACCCATGATCCCCAACGGAACACACGAACTGTTCGCCGACCCGGATGGAATTGCGCAGGCAGCGGACCTGCTGCGGCAAGGACAGCTTGTCGCCTTCCCAACCGAGACCGTCTATGGGCTGGGCGGCGATGCCCGCAACGGAGAGGCCGTGGCCCGCATTTATGCAGCCAAAGGCCGCCCCAGTTTCAACCCATTGATCGCGCATGTCGCATCGGTCGACGCCGCAAAACGATTTGTGACATGGTCCGATCAGGCACAGGTTCTGGCAGATGCTTTTGGCCCGGCCCGCTGACTTTGGTTTTGCCATTGCGCGCTGACCATCAAGTGTCGTCTCTGGTGACCGCTGGCCTCGATACGCTGGCCCTTCGCGTTCCGGCCCACACTACGGCACGCGCTATTCTCGAAGCCTTTGACGGGCCCGTTGCAGCGCCGTCAGCGAACCCGTCAGGGCAAATCAGCCCGACAACCGCTGGTCACGTGCGGGCCGGGTTGGACGGACGCATTGCCGCTATCGTAAACGACGGCCCGTGCGGGGTCGGTCTGGAATCGACGATCGTCGGACTGGCCGGTGAGCCAACCTTGTTACGCCCCGGCGGCGTCGCGCTGGAAGAGATCGAGAGCACCCTGAACACCCGCCTCCATCTACATCAAACCGGAGATCTGCTTACAGCCCCCGGCCAGTTACTATCCCACTACGCGCCCGATGCCCCGGTTCGCTTGAATGCTGACGCCACTCAGGGGGACGAGGTGCTATTGGGCTTTGGGTCTATTCCTTGCGACCTTAACCTGTCGGCTGAAGGCAATTTGGTCGAAGCCGCCGCTAACCTGTTTGCAGCGCTGCACCAGTTGAATACCACCGGTCGACCGATTGCAGTTTCGCCAATCCCGGACCACGGCCTTGGGGCAGCAATCAATGACCGTCTGCGCCGCGCCGCTGCACCGCGCGATCGCTGATCAGGCACGCCCGGCGCTGGCCGACAAAGTCAACGGATCAACACCCAAAGTGGCAAGCGCGGCCTCCCATTTCTCGTCATCGGGTACGTCGAACACCAGTTTCGAGGACGCATCCGTGGTCAGCCAGCCATTCATGGCGATCTCATCCTCAAGCTGGCCAGGCCCCCAGCCGGAATAGCCCAGCGCCAATGTCGAATTGAGCGGACCACGGCCCGAGGCCAGATCTTCAAGGACGTCCAATGTCGCTGTCATGCTGAAATCATCCGAAATTTTCATCGAATGTAGATTCGCATCATAGTCTGAACTGTGCAGAACAAAGCCGCGCGACATCTCGACTGGCCCACCAAAATGCACAAGACGTTCGCCCACGACAGGGATTCGGCAGGCGATGTTGAGCTGCCCAAGCAAAGTCTTGATCCGCAGGTCTGACGGCTTGTTGATGATCAGACCCATCGCCCCATCATCTCCGTGGCTGCACATGTATACCACCGAATGATCGAAGCGCGGATCGCCCATACCCGGCATCGCAATCAACAGTTTTCCGGTCAGGTCCATAAGATGGCATCTCTTGCTTGGTGCCCTTCAACAATGGCCCCGAGCGGCGGCGATTGGCAAGAGATCAGCGCAGATTTCCGCAGATTTCATTCGAGTGACCTGAACGTGACTTGGAATCTGCGTCGGGACCGCGCATTTATAGCTTATGAACGTACATATGACAGTCTCAGCGGTCGCATTGACCTTCGCCCTTGGATTTGTTGCCCCGGCATCCGCGCAGGTGACCGGGACCGTGGCAGAATTGGATATTCTCGACGGTGGTCGCACCACGCAGGGAACCTATATGACAGCGGTGCGGGTGACGTTGGATGATGGGTGGAAAACCTATTGGCGCGCGCCCGGTGATGCAGGCATTCCACCGCATTTCGACTGGAACAGTTCGGACAATGTTGGGAACGTGTCGATTACCTGGCCGACCCCTGATGTTTTTGTCCAGAATGGACTGCAATCCATCGGGTACGAAGACCAGCTTGTTCTGCCGGTTGAGATTACACCGAAGAATCCCGGCCAACCGGTGCACCTGAAAGGCACGATGGATCTTGGCGTGTGCAAGGAAGTCTGCATCCCGGCACAACTGGACTTCGATCACAAGCTGAACGCCGATGCCGGGCGCAACCCGGCCATTGCCGCAGCACTCGCGCAGCGCCCCTATTCCGCAAAAGAGGCAAGGGTCGCTCAGGCCAGCTGCCGCCTGACACCGACATCGGACGGGATGCAGATCGAAGCTCGGGTGACCATGCCCTCGGCTGGCGGTCAGGAACTGGCAGTTATTGAGCCCGGCAATCCCACTCTTTGGGCATCACAGCCCGATACTGAGCGCCAGGGTGACACGCTTGTCGCTACGTCCGAAGTGATCAGCGCATCCGTACTTTGCGTTGGAGCGGTCCGAGATCAGGATCACCGTTCTGGGCGCAAATCACGCGGTTGACATCAAAGGGTGCAGCGCAGGCTGATCCCGATGGTTCAAACGCCAAAAATCGGAGCACTGGCTGTCGTCATACACGACGCGCAGGTTCTGCTTGTGCAACGCAGCAAACAGCCAGACGCAGGGTTGTGGGGGTTTCCCGGCGGTCATGTGGAATGGGGCGAAACGGTTCTGCAAGCCGCAAAACGCGAATTGCATGAGGAAACCTCGGTCACGGCGAAGCCTCTGCATTATCTGGACAATCTGGATCTGTTGCGACGGGACTCGCACGGGGCTGTAGTATCGCATTATCTTTTGGTTGGTGTGATGTGCGCATACCAGTCCGGGCAGCCTGTTGCAGGCGACGATGCGTTGGATGCGCGTTGGTTTCCTTGGAACAGATACGGCGCGGTGACCTGCCCATGAGCAATCGGGTCAATGATCTATTAGAGACGGCCCTGCGCCGAAACTAGGCCGAGCGGGCCTTGAGACGTGCGAAAAACAGGCCAGACGCGGCGATGCTGAGCACAAGAATGACAACCGCCCCGCAACAAATGCGCCCAGCCCCATTTGCAGAGCTACAAGACCGTCCGCAGACCCATAAAGCCCAGATAATATACCCAAAGGCGCACCCGTAATGACCGGGAGCACCATGGTCATGCCGAACCAGACCAGCAACGCTGTACCGGTGGCGGCAAGAGCGCCCTGCACCACCCGGTCAGGCGCGCGCACCGCGCGCCGCATAGCCGTGATCGGACGCGACAGGTCGTTCAGAATTCCCAACAGCGCCGGCACCAGAACCAGTACCAAAATCATCCCGAAGGCCAGGCCATAGACCAGAGTGATCACCGTCGGCTTGAGGAATTGCGCTTGTTGCGACCCCTCATACAGCAACGGGGTCAGGCCAAGAACAGTCGTCAGCGTTGTCAGCATAACTGGACGCAATCGGTCTGCGGTTCCTTCGATGATAGACGGCACCAGCCCGCGATCCTGCTGATAAGCATCTATCGTCGTCACCAAAACGATCGAGTCGTTGATAATTATCCCGGTCATCCCCAGCAGCCCTACAACGGTGAACATGCTCAGCGGCACCTCCCAGATGTAGTGGCCCCAGATCGTTCCAACCAACCCAAACGGAATAATCGCCATAACGACCAGAGGTCGCGTCCAACTGGCAAAGACCCAGGCCAGAACAAGATAGATGCCGGTCAGACACAGGATCAGACCGGTGCGGGCCTCGGACAAAAACTCATCCTCCTGCTCGCTCAAACCCGCCATGGTCCATTCGACCTGACGTTTGGCGGCGATGTCGGGTAGAATTTCCTCGCTCATAGCGCGGTTTATCTCTTCGGCGCGGGTGGGGTCGTCTTCCGCGATGTCGCCATTGACCGAGATGACCCGCAGGCCGTTTTCACGGCGGACAGTAGAAAACCCTGACTTGCGCTGAACTGATACGATATCGGCCAGCGGCACATACACGCCATCCGAGTCCGCATCAGTGTGCGTTCCAGGAAATCGGCAGTCAGCTCGTCCTCGGGCAATTCGACCCGGATTTCAGCGCTGCGGGGACCGTCGGGGAAGGTCGCGGCCTCAATCCCGTTCAGACGGTCTCGCAGGACACGGCCAAGTGTTTCAATCCGGAAGCCCAGTGCTTGTCCCTGCGCCGTCAGATCCAGAATGAACTCTTCCTTGTCATAGGCAAGATTATCCTCCAGCGCCGAGACTTCGGGGTATTTCGAAAGCTCGGCCTGAAGGTCTTCGGATGCGGCCTTAAGCGTGTCTACGTCTGCGCCATAAAATTGCACGTCAATCGCATCACCACCCGGCCCCGACCGCCAGCCACGGAAGCTGAGCAATTCGACCTTGGGATGGCGCGGGACGAAATCCTGCAATTCGCCAACGAATTCAAAACTGGAATAGGGGCGCAGATCGGCATCGATCAACTCGATCGAGATGCCGCCGAGAAGATCTTCGTCCTTGCCATCCGCCGCAGACAGTCCGCGGCCCGCCGATCCGCCAATCTCGGACAAGACATAGTCAATGGGATTGCGCCCATGGCGTTCTTCGTAAATTTGCCCCAATTCGTCCACGGCGATCTGCAGCTGGCGCATCATGGCCAGCGTGTCCTGACGCGTCGCGCCTTCTGCCATGATGAAATTGCCGGTGACCGAACCACGCTCGGGCGCATTGAAGAATCGCCAGTTCACGTCACCTTTGATGAACAGCGCCGCCTGACTTGCCAGGATCAGGATCATCAGCGCAACAACGACATAACGCGCCCAGATGACCCAAGCGATGAATGGGCGGAACAACTGATCGCGCACCCAGCGGAACCCGCGATTGACGACCCGGTTGGGCCAATCATACCAGTGTTCTTTCGCGGAATGTGCAATGGCGTGGGCCATATGGTTCGGCAGGATCAAAAAACACTCGATCAACGAGGCGATCAGAACCGCGATCACAGTAAAGGGAATGTCCCGGATCAACTCACCGAACCGGCCGCCAATCGCGGTCAGACCGAAAAAGGCAATGACCGTTGTCAGGGTCGCGGCAAAAACCGGCATCGCCATGCGCCGCGCTGCGCTTTCAGCTGCCACCATCGGGGCCTCGCCCAAGCGACGAGCACGGAAATCGGCATGTTCACCGACAACAATGGCGTCGTCCACAACGATACCCAGCGTGATGATCAGACCAAACAGCGACACCATGTTGATCGACAACCCGCCGATATACATGAAAGCAATCGCCGCAGACATCGCCACCGGGATCCCCGCCGCCACCCAGAACGCGATACGCGCATTCAGGAACAGAAACAGCAGACACACAACCAGCCCCAGGCCCATGAGGCCATTGTCGATCAGGATGTCCAGCCTGTCGGTGATTGCCTGCGCGCGGGTTCGGATCAACTCGACCGACACGCCTGCAGGCAGGCTGGCCTGCATCTCGGCTACGACCTCCTCGACAGTGCCCTGAATCTCGATCGCGTCCCCTAGGTTCGAGCGATCCACCCGCACTGACATCGCCGGGTTTTCACCTACGAAATAGCTGCGAATTCGGTCAACGCCCTCAACGCGGATCTGCGCCACGTCGCCGATCAGCAACTTGGATCCGTCCGGGAAATTGCGCAGCGGGATGCCTTCAATTTCCTCAGGCGTTCGCTTCTCGGTGCCGGTGCGAATGCGGGCATTGGCGCCCGTAACATCCCCGGCGGGGTTAGCCGTGACTTCGGCCGCAACGGCAGTCGCGATCTCGGACAGAGTGATATCGTTGGCAATCAACTGCGCGGTCGGAACCTCGATCACCACGCGCGGTGCAGCCAGCCCCGGATGGTCGTCCGTGTAACACCCACGGCAAACAGGCGGTTGATCAGTTCATCGGTGAATTTGGCAAGCTGATCCGGGGCAACAGGCCCGGTTACCACCACATCCGTTACACGGTCCCGCCACGCACCGCGCCGGATCGTAGGCTCTTCGGCATCTTCTGGCAGGTTGGTCACGCCATCAACGGCTGTTCTGACTTCTTCTACTGCGCGGGACATGTCCCAATTCGGCTCGAACTCCAGCCGAATGCTGGTCCGCCCCTCGCGCGAGGTCGCCTCGGTACTGGAAACGCCCTCAACCGCCAGCAGCGCAGGTTCAAGCGCCTGAACGATTCCATTGTCCACATCCTCGGGACCCGCCCCTTCCCACACGACGTCGACGTCAACACGTTCAAGGATGACGTCTGGAAAGAACTGCGCTCGCATGTTGGGCAAAGCCGCCACACCCAGCACCAGCAAAACCAGCAGCAACAGGTTCGCCACCGTGCGATGCCGGGTGAAATAGCTGAGGATACCACTTGCCGCGCCGGGGATCTCGCGCATCATAGCGGTTAACCTCCGGCCCGGTTTTCAATGCGGCGCACCAGAGATGCGGGAACTTTCGCCTCGCTGAGCTGTCCCAGGACGCGGTCTTTCATATCCTTCGGCATCTTGTCGCTGGCCTCGACCTGCGCGACAAGCCGCGCGCGCTGCTCGTCCGACAGCTCGACCAAATCGGGTTCAGCCCCGGCATTGGCTTCAATCCGCAAAGGGCGGACACGAACACCAGCACCCAGCAACGGCGTGCGGCCGATGACAACCTCGCGCCGTCCAGACCTTTGCCCCGCAACAAAACCTCGTCTCCCTGACGACGGATCAGTTCGACCGGCAAAGCTTCGAGCCGGTCACCCGTGCCCAGCACCAGAACCGTGCCAACCGCATCCAGAACCGAAGACGGCAGCCGCACTACATTGTCCAATGGCTGTTCCTGCACGGTCACTGTTACGAAGTCACCGGGTTTGAAACCCGACGCGTTATCCATCCGCGCATAAAGCAAGCGCCCCGTTTGCCCCTCACCGGCTGACCCACTATCGCGGCTGATGCGACCAGTCGCGGACAGATCTGTGCCCGTGACCTCAAGCGAGACCGTGACGGGCGCGTTGATAAGATTGCCCTCGGCATCCAGCAAACGCACGAATTGCGCGGTCGAAACGCGGAACGCGACCTCAAGCGCATTCGGATCGACCAGTTCTGCCAGTTTTTCATTGGCGGATACCAAACGGCCTTCGACCAGAGTTACATCCGTAAGCGTTCCACCGAACCTCGCGTGGATGGTCATGTCGCCCAAATCACGCTCGGCGGCCTCAAGTGCGATGCGTGCACGTGACAACAGCGTCGTCGCCTGATCCACCCGCGATTCCGCCTGTGCCAACGCGATGCGCCGGGCCAAAACCGCTTGCTCTGCCGCTGCCGCAGCAAGTTCGGCATCATCAGCCGTCGCCACCGAACCAACGCCCCGAGCAAGAAGATCCTGCTGACGTTTCATCGCGCGGTTTCGCAATTCGACCTGCGTTTCCGATGATTTCAACTCATCCTGAGCAAGCAGCAAAGACCGCTCGGCGTCGCGTTCTTCGAATTGGGCATCCAGCAGATCTGACTTGGCCCGATCCAGCGCCGATTGCGCATCGGCAGGGTCCAGTTCGACCAAAACCTCGCCGGCACTAACGGAACCGCCATCCTCGAAGTCATCCGACAGAGACACTACGCGCCCGCCCAGTGCCGCGCGCAGTTCCAAGCGTCTGCGGCTTTGTACTTCACCAAATGCCTCGAGATAGGGTGTCACGGTTTCCAGTTCCGCCGGACGGACAGTGACCGCGAAAACACGTTCCCGCGCCTGCGGCGCCGCGTCCTCGCGTGTCAGCAAATCCTGCACCGCGCCCGCAATAATCTGGGCGGCCGCAAACAAGAGAGCCAGCGTCAAAGACGCCAGAAACACTCCGACAAGGCTTTGCCTCAGAAATCGCATATTGCACTTACCCCGGTTGCATCAGGCTACCTGCCGCAAAAGGTAGCTGGGCGGCCAAAAATGCCAAGCCACAAAGCGGTTACGAACAGTTGAACGTGCGACCAGTCTACTTCCGTCGCAGATGTTCGTCCAATCTTGGCATTATTTCCACGAAATTGCAGGGACGGTGGCGGTAGTCGAACTGCTTTTCCAGGATCGCGTCCCAAGCATCCTTGCAGGCGCCGGGGCTGCCGGGCAATGCGAACAGATAGGTGCCGCCGGCCACGCCCCCAGTGGCGCGGGACTGAACGGCCGAGGTGCCGATCTTCTCCATCGACACGATCGTGAACACTGTTCCGAAGGCTTCGATCTCTTTCTCATAGACGTCCCGATGCGCCTCGACCGATACATCGCGCCCGGTCAGACCAGTGCCACCGGTCGAGATCACAACGTCGATATCGGGATTGGCGACCCAGTCGCGCAACTGATCAGCAATCTGAGCGCGCTCATCACGGATGATCTTGCGGTCCGCCACCAAATGGCCAGCCTTTTCGATGCGGTCTACCAGTGTCTGCCCCGAGCGGTCCTCGTCCAGCGAGCGGGTGTCCGAGACGGTCAGAACAGCGATCCGTACCGGAATGAAGTCTTTGGTTTCGTCAATGCGTGACATCTTGCGTCAGGCCCTTTCCATGATGGCAAGCCGGATGGCGAGGGCGGTGAAAATCCCTCCTGTCACCCAGCCCATGATACGCGAGGCGCGCGGGTTCGAGATCAGAACCTTGCCCGCGCCACCGGCAAACACCCCGACCAGGCCGTTCACCACGAACCCGCCCAGCGCGATCACCACGCCAAAGATCAGAAATTGCGGCAGGATCGGACCAAGGGCCGGGTTTACGAATTGGGGGATAAAGGCAAGCACGAACAGGATCACCTTGGGATTGGTCAGGTTCACCACCATGCCATCCCTGAACGCGTGATGTGCGGGTCTGGTGGGGGCGTCTGCAGAAATGGCTCCGTTTCGGATCGCGCCCCAGGCCAGATACAGCAGATAGGCCACGCCCATCCAGCGGATCACATCAAACAGCCACGGCAGCGCTGCCACCGCAGCGCCCAGCCCCAGCCCGGCCAGAAGGACATGCACCATCAGCCCGACCGAGACGCCAGCGCTGGCCACCAAGGCCGGTTTAGACCCCGATTTCAGACCCTGCCCGAAACAGAACATCATATCCGCGCCCGGTGTGAAGTTCAGCGCCAAAGCCGCAGGGATAAAGGCAAGCAGAGTGACTGTTTCGATCATGCTTCAACCTCGAACCAATTCACCCGCGGCCCTAGATTGGCAACCTGAGTGCGTCCCAGCGTGCCACGATAGCCCCAGCTGTCGTGAATGTGCCCGTGCAATGACATCTGCGGTTGCAACCGTTCGATCGCGTTTCGCACCGCAGTCGACCCCACCGCATCATCGGTCGAGGTCACATCGCCATAGCCTTTCGGCGGGGAATGCGTGATCAGAACATCCGCCCCTTCGCACCGGTCCAGCAACTCGGCGGCCTCGCCCTCGGACAGGTCGCAGGACCAGTCGCCGAATGGCGTCGGCGGCACGCCATAGCCCAAACCGAACAGGCGCAACCCATCTACACTCATGCCTGTCCCGTGCAGGACGTGCACGCCATGCGGCGCGGCCTGTGTCAATTCCTCGGCGCTTTCGGCATTGCCGGGCACCAGAACCAAGGGCGCGGCGATGCCAGACAGCATCTGCATCGCCTCGTCCAAACCCTGTCGCATGTTACAGAAGTCTCCGGCCCCGATCACCAGAGCGGCCGTGTCGCTGGCCGCGACCAGTTCGGCGGCGCGGTTGCGGGCCATATGCAGGTCGGAAAAGGCCAGAATGCGCATCACTTGCCCTCCAACCGGGTTTTCAGCTCCAGCAAATCTGCCCAGGCTTGCCGTTTGGCTTGTGGCTGGCGCAGCAGATAGGCGGGGTGGAACATAGGGATCACCGGTAGGTTCATCGCCTGATCCCAGTGACCGCGCAGTCGGGTGATGCCGCGTTTGCCCAGCACAGCCTGACAGCTGATATTGCCCATGACCACCAGAACCTCGGGCTTGGCCAAGGCCACGTGCCGTTCCAAAAACGGTTTCATCATCCCGATCTCCTCGGGCTTGGGATCCCGGTTTTGCGGAGGCCGCCATGGCAGCACATTGGTAATGTAGACGTTCTTGTGACGATTCAGATCAATCGCGGCTAACATCCGGTCCAATAACTGACCCGCGCGACCGACAAAGGGTTTACCTTCGCGATCTTCCTCGCGACCCGGAGCCTCGCCGATGATCATCACTCGCGCCCCCGGCGTGCCATCGGCAAACACCAACTGCCGCGCACCGCGCTTCAGCTCGCAATGGTCAAACGCCTCCATGGTTGCGCGCAATTGATCCAGCGATCCCGCGCCTTGAGCCGCAGCTTTGGCCACCGCAACCGGATCGACCTGTTTGGGTTTTTCCGGCGCCGCCTGCGCCACAGGTTTCTTGACCTTGGGCGCGGTGTCAGGCAACGCGTAGCGGTCTATCGGCACATCCCCGATAGACTCGGTCGCGCCCAGTTCGATCTGCCAGTCCAAAGGCCGCGCCGTGTGATAATCCAAAGCCGATTCCATGCCTCACAATCTAACCAGCTTTTGACCGAGGGAAAGCGAATAGCACTTGATCGACCCGGCAACCGGGCAGACCATGGCCCTATTCATGCCGAGCCTTATTCGATTCTTTCTGGTCATCTTCCTGCTGATCCCCATCGGCACCCCTAGCTTTGCGCAGGTAAACGACCGTTTCGGCGTTCAGAACCGAGGTATCCAAGATCGCAACGGCTTCCAACAGCGCAACCGTGTCCAGAACCAATGCCGCGCGGGGCAACTCAGATGTGGGCGGAATTGCTGCCCCGTTGGACAACGCTGCAGTTTTGACGGAAACTGCATCCCGCCCGGTGGCACCTATTGCGGCGGCGGCTTTTCCTGCGGTCCATTTGAACGCTGCGTCGGCAATCGCAGATGCGCCCAAAGGGCGAAAACAAGTGCCGGTCCAGTCTGGACTGCCCCAGCGGCACCTCTTGCAACGGGCGTGGCGAATGCGAGGCAATCCAGCTGGAATTCACTCTGCCCCGGCCAAAATGCGACGATGGCCGCACCTGCGCCAGCGGCACAAGCTGCCTGCCCGGCGGTGGATGCACCCGCCCCGGCTGGTTCCTGTGCGAAGAAACCGGATCGCAATGCCGGCAGGGGTTCAAATGCTCGGCCAATCAGGGCTGTGTCCCGGTCAAGGCCGTCGATTGCGGCAACGCCAAATGGTGCAAACCCGGCGAGCAATGCCTGCCCGAAGGCGGATGTGAGAAACTGCCCGAAGGGTCCGATCCTTAGGTTGCCTTGGCCCGCGCGGCTTCTTATAAGCGGCTCGATTGTCAGACCGGAGCCCGCCCATGCGTTTTGCCCATCGTCACCTTCTTGGCATCGAGCATCTGTCACAATCCGATATCACTGCGGTTCTTGACCTAGCCGAGACCTATGTCGACATGAACCGCCAGTCGACCAAGCATTCCGACGTGCTGTCAGGGCTGACGCAGATCAACATGTTTTTTGAGAACTCGACCCGCACGCAGGCCAGTTTCGAACTGGCGGGCAAGCGGCTGGGCGCGGATGTGATGAACATGGCGATGCAGGCCAGCTCGATCAAAAAAGGGGAAACCCTGATCGACACGGCGATGACGCTGAATGCGATGCATCCCGATCTTCTTGTGGTGCGGCACCCGCATTCCGGCGCGGTGGACCTGCTGGCGCAAAAGGTGAATTGCGCCGTGCTGAATGCGGGCGACGGCAAGCACGAACACCCCACGCAGGCGCTGCTGGACGCGTTGACCATCCGCCGCGCCAAGGGTCGTTTGCACCGTCTGAACATCGCGATTTGCGGGGACGTAGCGCATTCGCGTGTGGCACGGTCGAACCTGATCCTGCTGGGTAAGATGGAAAACCGTATCCGCCTGATCGGCCCGCCGACGTTGGTGCCTTCGACCTTTGCCGAGTTCGGGGCCGAGATTTACGACGACATGAACGAAGGTCTGAGGGACGTCGACGTCGTGATGATGCTGCGCCTTCAGAAAGAGCGGATGGATGGCGGCTTTATCCCCTCGGAGCGCGAATATTACCACCGCTACGGGCTGGATGCGGCAAAACTGGCGCTGGCCAAACCCGACGCCATCGTCATGCATCCCGGCCCGATGAATCGCGGCGTGGAAATCGACGGCACGCTGGCCGATGACATCAACCGGTCCGTCATTCAGGAACAGGTCGAGATGGGCGTCGCCGTCCGCATGGCGGCGATGGAACTACTAGCCCGCAACCTGCGCGAGGCCGCATGAGCGACCTGACCGTTGCCCCTCATGAACGCGGTGTGATCCGCCTGTTCACGCTGGACATGCGCCCCGAAGAGGCAAAGTTCCTGCGCGAACCCGGTGCCGCCGATCAGGTTCTGGGGGTCGATAGTCTGGATGCCGAACAGATCGACATCTTTCCGGTCTCAGACCTCGAAGACCTTGGGCTCTATGGATATTTGCATGAAGGCGGCGGTGTGTCTGAGGATCAGCTAAACCGCACAATGCTGGATGCTATCGAAGGCTGGGTCATGGCCGTCCGCAGCGCCGCCTTTCACGGCCCAGCCACGACACTGAACCCCGACCCACGGGTTCGCCTGCTGGGGCTATACACTGAAGAGGCAACAAACTGGACCGGCAGCGTGATCGAGACCGAAAGCGCCAAGACCTTCTCGGCGCCCCAGAACCCCGTAGAAAACAACGCACCGCGCCGCATCGGGTCCGCGATCCTGGCGGTGATCGCCCTGCTTATTGTCGGAGGTGCCCTATGGCTGATCCTGTAGTCTTCACGCCGCATCGAAGTGCCTATATCCAGACCAACCTGACCCTTGCTGCTATCGCGATGGCCGGGGCGATGATCGTGTTGTGGCTGGTCGGAAACCTTATGTCTGGACCGGCGCGCCCGCCGGTCTGGCCGCCATCGGGTTTCGCGCGTGGTATCTGGCCTCGGAAGAGCTGACAAACACGTGGGAGATGTCGGACACCACCCTCACCGGCCCCGGCCCACGCACCATCGCCCTGAACCAGGTCGACGCCGTCAACACGATGGGCAGTTTCGTGCAGGTTGTCACCAAAAGCGGCGACAAGCACCTGATCAAGTACCAAGCCGACCCCGCCGCCACCAAAGCCGCCATCGAAAGGGCCATGGGATGAGCGACGACTGGTGGCGCAAGAAAATACCCGACACTGAACAGGTGCTGTGGCATGGGCGGCCTTATCAGGGGTACTTTCCTCCGCGCCTGAGATGGGCATATGGCATTTTAATTGCCTGTCTTGCGCTCGGTTGGATTGCCAGCCCTTGGTTTGCGGAGACTATGCGCGACTATTGGAAGCTAATCGGATGCACGCTGTTACTGGCGTTTTTCATGTGGTGGGAACGGTTAATCCGCACGCGGCGCGTCTATGTTGTGACCAATCGCAACGTCTGGTGGATCAGCGGGATTTTTAAAGCAAAATCTCTCTCCATTCATCCCGACCTGAAATTCTATCGCAACGGACACAACATCGTGTTTTCGCAACTGCGTTTCCTGGTATTCGAATACCTCCCCGACCCGGACGCCGCCATGGAAGCCCTGACCAAAGCCCGAGAGGCCCAGACATGACCGCCCAGATTTTCACCAATGCCCGACTGATCGACCCAGAGGCGGGAACGGACACCCTCGGTTGGCTACTGATTACAAACGGTCAGATAAAGGACCACGGCAAAGGCGCAGCCCCGACAACGGACGCGCAGATGATCGATTGCGGCGGGCATTGCCTCGCCCCTGGCATCGTGGATATCGGCGTCAAGGTTTGCGAGCCAGGCGAACGGCATAAGGAAAGCTATAAATCTGCAGGTCTGGCCGCCGCCGCCGGGGCGTGACCACTATCGTCACCCGACCTGACACCAGCCCAGCGATCGACACGCCGGAAACGCTGGAGTTCGTTACCCGCCGCGCACAAGCAGATGCGCCGGTGCATGTTCTGCCTATGGCCGCCCTGACCAAAGCCCGCGAAGGTCGCGAGATGACCGAGATCGGCTTTCTGCAAGACGCAGGTGCCGTGGCCTTTACCGATTGCGACCACGTGATCGCCAACACCAAGGTATTTTCCCGCGCGCTGACCTATGCGAAATCCTGCGGGCGCTGGTAATTGCGCATCCGCAGGAGCCCGGCCTCAGCGCCGGAGCGGCCGCTACCAGCGGCAAGTTCGCCGCGCTGCGTGGTTTACCTGCCGTTTCGCCCATGGCTGAGCGCATGGGGTTGGACCGTGATATCGCCCTGCTGGAAATGACTCGGGCCAAATACCACGCCGATCAGATCACCACCGCCCGCGCCCTGCCCGCGCTGGAACGCGCCAAACGCAACGGGCTGGACATCACCGCAGGCACATCGATCCACCACCTGACGCTGAATGAGTTGGACGTGGCCGACTATCGCACCTTCTTCAAGGTAAAGCCGCCGCTGCGGTCCGAGGATGACCGGCAAGCTGTGATCGAAGCGGTGCGCACTGGGCTGATCGACATCATCAGTTCGATGCACACGCCACAGGACGAAGAAAGTAAACGCCTGCCCTTTGAAGAAGCGGCATCGGGCGCAGTGGCGCTTGAGACGTTGTTGCCTGCCGCACTGCGCCTTTACCATGCCGAACAGCTTGATCTTCCGACCCTGTTCCGGGCGATGGCTTTGAACCCTGCAAAACGGCTGGGTCTGGATAGTGGTCGATTGACCGAGGGCGCACCCGCCGATCTGGTCCTGTTCGACCCGGATATGCCTTTTGTGCTGGATCGTTTCAGCTTGAAATCGAAATCGCAGAACACTCCGTTTGACGGCCAGCGGATGCAAGGTAAGGTCACGGCAACCTATGTCGCAGGCCAAGAAGTATACCGGAGACCCTGATGCCCCCCATTGACAGTTCCACGGCCCAACTGATCCTTTGGGCCGCGCTTGGTTATTTGATGGGGTCGATCCCCTTTGGCATGATCATCGCCAAGGTGATGGGGCTGGGAAATCTGCGCAATATCGGCTCGGGCAATATCGGCGCGACCAATGTTTTGCGCACCGGGAACAAGCGCGCCGCTGCGCTGACCTTGATCTTTGACGCGGCCAAAGGCGCGGTCGCCGTCCTGCTGGCGCGTGCACTGGCCGGAGAAGACGCCGCTCAAATCGCCGCCCTGGCCGCTTTTCTGGGTCACTGTTTCCCTGTCTGGTTGGGGTTCAAAGGCGGCAAAGGGGTCGCAACCTTCCTTGGGCTGTGGCTGGCACTGGATTGGCGCGTCGGTATCGCCTGTTGCCTGACATGGTTGTTTGCCGCAGCAGTCTGGCGAATCTCGTCTTTGGCAGCTCTCAGTGCTGCCGCGATGTCGACGATTTGGGTGATGTTCCTGACCAATGGCACGGCGTTTGGGTTGGGTGTGGCCCTGACTTTGCTGGTCTACTGGCGTCACGGGGCAAATATCGCCCGCATCCGGGCCGGAACGGAACCCAAAATCGGAAAATCTTGACCGCGCTGGCGCCGTTCCTGACGGCGGTTTTCCGCATCCCGCTTGGAACGTCAACTGGGCGCAGCCACGGGCGTCGCTATGTCGTGAGCCGAACCGCGCTGGCAGGCGGAAAATCCATAAAGCTGGTAGCACACGAGCTTGGTGGGACCGATTACATCAGCCTGAACCTGTACATGACGGCAAATAGTGGTGCATTGCTGCGCCCGTGTGAGATGCCGGCTGATAAAGTGATTGAATTCGTTGTTGGTTTTGCGCCCGATCCTTAGGCTCTACTCTGCATATTTGCACAAAACCTATTCTATTACGCACAATCACAATTGATTGTTTTGAACGTGATCACAGCATTACCCACTTCGGTGTCGTGACGGCCAATTACCGACCGCACGGAACAAAATCGACAGGGTCACTCAGGCACAATTCAGGGTGTCGTCCGGTGGCTCAATTCACGAAAGGTGAAAACCATGAACAAGATCAAATCCCTCATCGGCGGCGTTGCGCTGTCTGTAGCAGTTGCAAGCACGGCGATGGCCGCAGGCGTTGACCTGAACGCAAGCTCGACCGGTCTGGCGCTGCAGGGTTATGACCCGGTTGCCTACTTCACCGTTGGCGAAGCCACCAAAGGCGACTACCGCATCACCACGCTGCACAACGACGCTTTGTATCGCTTTGCAAACGAAGAAAACAAAGTCGCGTTTGAAGAAAACCCCGAAGCGTACCTGCCCGCATATGGCGGCTACTGCGCATTCGGCACCGCGATGGGCTTCAAGTTTGACGGCGACCCGAACTACTGGAAAATCGTTGATAACAAGCTGTACCTGAACCTGTCGGCCGACATTCAGGAACGCTGGGAAGGCGACATCCCGGGCTTTAACGAGCGTGCGGACACCAACTGGAAAGACATTGCCGACAAAACTCCGGCAGAACTGCAGGCGCAATAATCCGCCTACGCACTCCAACACAACGGCGGCAGAGCATTCTGCCGCCGTTTTTCTTTTGTTTTTAATTCACTCGCATACTTTCCCTAACCGCCTCTGCTTCGGATTGTCCGGAATGCCCGCGCTGCAGATGACCGCGTCGACTTTCCACTTTCATCCGTGAATGATCCAGCCTCTCGCTCAAACGTATTCAGTTATGTGAGCGCACGATCATCCGTAGGTCGGCACAAAAAACCAATTTGAGGGAAAGGAACACAATATGAATAAACGTCTTTTAGCAGCGGCAGGCATTGCATTTCTGGCCGCAGGATCCGCTGCTGCGCAGTCTTCTGGCAACTGGACGGGCTTCTACGGCGGTCTGCAGGTTGGTTATGCCGATATCGACACCAACGTCTCTGGCATCGACGGAGACGGCGCGATCGGCGGTATCATTCTGGGTTATGATTACGATCTGGGGGATTGGGTCGTAGGTGGCGGCTTCGACTATGACTGGACCGATGTTGATCTGGGTGGCGCAGCCACGGTCGAGGATGTGTGGCGCATCAAGGCCCGTGCGGGCTACAAGGTCACGTCAGTGGGTTTGCTTTATGGCATCGGCGGATATGCCGAGGCTGGTACCGACAATCTGAGCAGCGATAATGGTTGGTTTATCGGTGCTGGTTACGAACATATCGTGGCACCAAACGTCAGCATTGGTGGAGAAATCCTGTATCACGAGTTCAACGATTTCAATTCATCCGGCGTTGATGTCGACGCCACGACATTTCAGGCCCGTGCGGCCTATCGGTTTTGATTTAACGCCCCAGAAACGGTCCCGACACACGTCGGGACCTTACTACCAGACTACAGCTCCAAAACCGTACTTCCTGTCGTCTGACGGGCTTCAAGCGCGCGATGGGCGTCGGCGACCTGCTCAAGCGGAAAACGCTGGTCGATGTGGATTTTCACCTCATTCCCCTGCACCTTGTTGAACAGGCGCCGCGCCATGGCCTGACAGACAGCGTGATCGGCGGTGTGAGTAAACAAAGTCGGTCGCGTAATCTTGAGCGAGCCTTTCTTGGCCAGAATGGCGATATCCATCAACGGCACCGGCCCCGAAGCATTGCCAAAGGAAATCATCATACCCAGAGGTTTCAGGCATTCCAGAGAGCCGGCAAATGTCTGCGCACCAATCGAATCCATCACCGCATCGACGCCCTTGCCACCTGTGATGTCGGCGACCCGCTCGGCAAAATTCTCGGTCCGGTAATTGATGCAGTGTGTCGCCCCGTTGAACTGAGCCAGACTGCATTTTTCATCTGTTCCAGCCGTACCGATCAGCTTGATCCCCTCGGATTTGGCCCATTGGCACGCAATCAGCCCGACACCACCGGCGGCGGCGTGGAACAGAACGGTGTCACCCCGTTTCAGCGGGGTCGTGCGGTGAAACAGATACTCGACCGTCATCCCCTTAAGCATCATGGCCGCAGCCGCATCAAACGAAATATCATCAGGCAAAGGGCAAACCTGTGCGGCCGGCATCACGCGCGCCTCGCAATAAGCACCAGAGGGGTTAGCCGCATAGGCTGCGCGTTGGCCCGGTTGCAGATGGGTGACGCCTTCGCCCACCGCTTCGATCACACCAGACGCCTCCATTCCCAATGCGTGCGGCAAGTCCATCGGATAGAGACCGGTCCGCTGATAGACATCAATGAAGTTCAATCCACAGGCTTGATGACGAATGCGAACTTCGCCCGGTCCAGGATCGCCTATCGGACGGTCTTCGATCTTCAGAACCTCGGGGCCGCCGTGTTCGTGAATGACGACGGTACGTGCCGTTTTCTGCATACTCACCTCCTGTAACCTGGGGCCAAGCTAACACGCCTGCGATCCAGAGCAATCGGCACAAGCAGGTCCAAGGCAACCCAAACGCAAAAATTATGCTATACTGGCGCTTGAGCGTTGCCGGCTGGTCCGGCCAAAGGCAACTCGTACCGGATCATCTTTGCGGCGCTGATAGGCAAACGCGAGGGGATGACGATGGTCAGGACGATAGGAAATCCGATCAGCTGGGCGGCCCAAACGCTGGGAGCCACCGGTGATCATGTTGCAGAGAACGTCACCGGAATTGGTGGCGCTGGGACACCCAAAATGCCCAAGGTTCAGACGCTGAGCTTTAGTGACCTCTGGGCGTGTCTGCGAGCGGGCTCGGAAGACTTTATGGAAACCCGCGCAGATGCGGTCTTCGTGGTATTGATCTACCCTCTGGCGGGCTTGCTGATGTTCGGGTTAGGCCTGAACCGGAATATGATACCTTTACTGGCCCCCCTGATCGCAGGTTTCGCATTGATCGGGCCTGTGGCGGCCGTGGGTCTTTATGAAATCAGCCGAAAACGCGAGCAAGGGGCCGAAGCCCATTGGCTGGATGCACTTGGCGTATTCCGGTCACCCTCGTTCGGGGCCATTCTGACACTGGGCTTCTATCTGGTGGTGCTTTTGCTGATCTGGTTGATGGTCGCGCAGAGCATTTATGTTCAGACATTGGGTCCTGATCTACCGACCTCGTTCAGCACCTTCTTAACCCAAGTCTTCACAACAAAGGCAGGCTGGGTCATGATCCTGTCTGGCATCTTGGTCGGGTTCTTCTTCGCCCTCGTCGCACTGGCCACAAGCGTGATCAGCTTCCCCCTGCTTCTTGACCGCAAAGTCGGGGTGCCGCTTGCCGTAGTAACATCAGTTCGCGTTCTGCGGCACAACCCATCGGTCATCCTGACCTGGGGTCTGGTTGTGTCCAGTGCGTTGATACTGGGCGCGATCCCGATGTTACTGGGGTTGATTGTTGTCATTCCGGTTCTGGGCCACGCCACATGGCACCTGTATCGCTGCGCCGTGACCTGAACCGGAAGACGGTGCCTAGCCGCCGATCTTAAGAACGATCTTGCCGATATGACCCGAGCTTTCCATCCGCGCGTGGGCCGCTGAGGCCTCGGCCATGTCAAACTCGCTGTCCATCACCGGGGCAATCTTGCCCGAATCCAGTAGCGGCCAGACCGCCTCGCGCAGGTCTTGGGCGATTTTGGCCTTGGCCAGATCGGATTGCGGACGCAAGGTGCTACCGGTCAGGGTCAAGCGTTTCACCATCATCATGGCAAAGTTCAGCTCGACCTTGGGGCCCTGCAGGAAGGCGATTTGAACCAGCCGCCCATCCTCGGCCAGAGCTTTGACGTTGCGCGGGATATAGTCACCGCCCACCATATCGAGGATCAGGTTCGCCCCGCCCTCGGCCCGCATGACTGCCACGAAATCCTCTTCCCGGTAATTGATCGCCTTCTCGGCCCCCAGTTTCTCGCAAGCGGCGCATTTCTCGGCCGATCCGGCAGTGGCAAAGACCCGTGCGCCAAAGGCATTTGCAAGCTGGATCGCCGTTGTTCCGATCCCGCTGGAGCCGCCGTGAACCAAAAACCGCTCGCCTGCTTTCAGACCGCCGCGTGTGAAGACATTGGACCAGACGGTAAAGAAGGTCTCGGGCAGACACGCGGCCTCTTCCAGGCCCATACCCTCTGGCACCGGCAAGCAATGGGCAGCGGGCGTAGCAACGTATTCGGCATAGCCGCCGCCGGGCAACAAGGCGCAAACCTGGTCACCAACTGAAAGCCCTTGAACGCCAGAACCTAGGGCTACGACCTCACCCGATGCCTCAAGCCCCGGCAGATCGCTGGCACCCGGAGGAGGATCATACGCACCCGCCCGCTGCAGCGCATCCGGACGGTTTACCCCGGCATAGGCCACCTTTAGCACCACCTGACCCGCAGCAGGCTCAGGCACCGGTCGGTCCGTTATCTGCAGAACCTCGGCCGCCGGGTTTGGTGATTTCTACAGCGCGCATTGTCTGGGTCATGGGCAATTCTCCTTTGCCCAATGCCTAACAGGCGAAATCAGAAAGGCCCAGACGCTTACTTGCGCGGGTTCAGCATTCCCGGCAGATCAGCCCGCATCTTCATCGGAGCTTTAACCTGACCTGCCAACCAATTCGGCACCGCAAGAAAGGGCTTGAACAGTGGGTTGCCATTCACCTGCGCCTTGAGCTTTTCGAACTGCATGACGTTGTCGATGCGGCGGTCCAGAAACTCCCACGTTCTCTGCTGGTCAGACGAATCATCCCCCAGCCAAAACAGCACGGTCGAGGAATAGACCCCCGACAACGTCGCCCGCTTGGTGTACCAGTTCACATCGTCCGATGTATCGCCAAGCGTGTCCCAGATCAGATCGCAGGTCTGCCACATCGCCTTGGCCCCATCAGCCGCGTGCATCGGCAAAGAAAACAGCGTCATCCCACGACGCACGAGTTCCTTGTCCTCTACCGCCTGAAGACGGAACCGGACAGCAGCGGCGATCCGGTCACGGAATTTCAGATCGCTCAGATCTTCGGTTTTCAGACGCTCTGCCATCGCCGCGTCCCCGCGGGCATGAAAAGCCAGGGCCATATCAACCGCACCACGAGGACAGATCGACCGTGCCAGCGTTTCATCAATACCGCAGTCACTGATGGCCATGCGAAAGCTGGTTTCCGACCAGCCATCAAACGGCACATGGGCCAGCATAGCGTCCAAAAGCTGGGTTTTGGCATCTTCGTAGGATATGGTCATGGCGGTTCTCCGGGTTCTGGCACCAGTACTAGACAAGTTAGAGCGGCTTTGCTATACGGCCACCTCCTGCAATTTCCTTGCAACTCTATCTAGAAAGGTGGTGACAACCACATGCAGGTTAGTGTTCGCGACAATAACGTCGATCAGGCGCTTCGTGCCCTGAAGAAAAAGCTGCAGCGCGAAGGCGTGTTCCGTGAAATGAAGCTTAAGCAACATTTCGAGAAACCGTCCGAGAAAAAAGCGCGCGAGAAAGCTGAAGCGATCCGCCGTGCCCGTAAACTGGCACGTAAGAAAGCACAGCGCGAAGGTTTGCTCTAAGCACCTGAAGCTCGTCCAGCTTTGGATGACACTATTTGACGACCCCCGAGGCCCCGCCCGGGGGTTTGTCGTTTTTAAGAGGGATTTCGCCGGTCCCGCCGCTTGACGATCGCAACAACTCGCCGAGACATTGATTTGCCATTTTCTCGGCGTTATCAAGCGCGGCGAATCTCTGTTTCGGTGCGCCCTCCCGCCGAAATGCGCCGATCTTTCCGACCTCACTGTTCATGTCTTTTGCCGGTTCTTTAAGTGGGTCTGTCCATTCGGACACAACACCTTAAGGAGGCAAAAATGTCTGCAGCAAGTCAAGTAGAACGGGAAATGCTGGCGTTGATCAACCAAGAGCGTACGTCCCGTGGCTTGGACCCATTACAGCTTGAAACGCAGCTCAACGATTCGTCGGAAGATCACAGCAGCTGGATGCTGGATACGGACACGTTCAGCCACACCGGGTCAGGGGATCAAGCGCCACCCAGCGGATGCAGGCGGCCGGGTTCGATCTTGAAGGCAGTTGGCGAACTGGCGAGAATATCGCCTGGCAATCAGAGCGCGGCGCGCCGGGGATCAGCGACGACGTGGCGCAACTGCACCAGGGCCTGATGAATAGCCCCGGTCATCGCGCGAATATTCTGAATCCTGATTTCAAATATATCGGCATCGGTATCGAGACCGGCGATATGCAGGGTTCTGACGCCGTGATCGTCACGCAGAACTTTGCCACAACTGATGCGGCAGTCATGCTGGACAGCGGCGGCACTGCCATGACGCCTACCCCACCTGCAGAGCCAGACCCCGCACAGCCCGATACTGATGTGACCGAGACCGAAGACCCGGTCACCGAACAGCCGGACACTGACGTCACAGAAACGGACACTCCTTCTCCGGAGCAGCCGGATACTGACCTTACCGAAACCGACGACCCAGCCCCAGAACAGCCGGGTACTGACGTCACCGACAACGACGATCCGGCCCCTGAACAGCCAGACACCGAAGACGCTGATGCAGATTGCTTCGATGTTGCGGCCTTTCTTACTGAACTAGACGCATTCATTCAGCAGCTAAAAGAAGATTTCGATCAATTCGCGTGGAATGATGACGACATGACCCCGCCTGAGACCCAGGACGACATGGATTTCGTAATAGCAGATGATTCAGTCTTGGTTGCAGACGAACTAATCTGTCCCGAGATGACGTCTGGCGGAGCCGAAGACTTCTTTTCGCTCACCTTCTTCAACGTCGATTGCATGATGGACGCGGTCTGACGCCCCAACCTGATGCGAAGCAGATCGCTGCTTCGCATCCTTTCGGACCGATCAGTATATTTTTGGCACGTGCAATTCGTCCGGCAGAACACGGCGTTCGTATTCCGGGTTGTACTTGCGATCCGGCAGGTTGACCTTTTCCTGCGGTACATCCGTGTAGGGGATCTTGGTCAACAGGTGTTCGATACAGTTCAGACGCTCACGCTTTTTGTCATTGCCTTCGACGATATACCATGGCGCTTCCGAGATATTGGTGCGGAATAGCATGTCTTCTTTGGCCTTAGTGTAGGCCTCCCACCGGATACGAGATTCCAGATCCATCGGCGACAGCTTCCACTGCTTCATCGGATCGTGGATGCGCATGAGGAACCGCAACTGCTGCTCTTCATCGGTGATCGAGAACCAGTATTTCAGCAAAATAATGCCCGAACGCACCAGCATCCGTTCAAATTCGGGAACGTCCTGAAAGAACTGTTCAACCTGATCTTCGGTCGCAAAGCCCATGACCCGTTCGACACCCGCGCGATTGTACCATGACCGGTCGAACAGCACGATTTCGCCCGCTGCAGGCAGGTGCGGAACGTATCGCTGGAAATACCACTGGCTTTGTTCCCGACGGCTTGGCGCGGGCAGAGCAACGACACGCGCAACCCGCGGGTTCAGGCGCTGCGTGATCCGCTTGATCACGCCCCCCTTGCCCGCGCTGTCGCGGCCTTCGAACAGGATACAAACCTTGGCACCCGTGTGCTGCACCCAATCCTGCACTTTGATCAACTCGGCCTGAAGACGCAGCAGGTTCCGGAAATAGACCTTGCGGTCCAGCATTTCGGGGTGCTGATCCTTGTAGATCTTGCGGATTTCCATCGACAACATGGGCTCGCTGAACTCGATCTCGAAATCTTCGTCCAGCGTGTCTTCCAGCTCGGCCTCAAGCCAGTCTTTCGAGGCGTCGTTATATTCGTCAGCCAAGGTCTGCTCCTTACAAATTCCCGGGTTCGGACCGTATCGGGCGCATGTAACCGCCTGATGTCATCGGATGAATTGATGAAGGTCTTTTCCTAAGCCTAACAGCTTACGGCGACAAGATCACTGTGACGCAAATCCGCAGCCCGTTCACTGTTGAACTGTCTTGCCAGAACGCGCCCAACCACGGCATCAAGGCGCAAACCGAACTGCAAAGGCGCGACTTTGACCCATTTTTTCGCATTTCTGCCCACGATCTGGCCGTGGCTTTTGCTGATCGCCGCCATGGTCAGCACCGTATCAGGCAAACCAGCATTGGGTATGGGACTGTTGGGGGTTTTAGAGCGGTCTCGCTGACACTGGGGCTGGTTACGCCGATCGCCGCAGGGGTGGTCACTGTCGGTTTTGCAGGCGCGTTGATACTGCGCAACCTGTCCGGGATGTGGGCCGCGCTTGGCCATATTGCACTCGTCATATGGTGCATCGCGCTCGGAGCGCATCTGGTCCCGGGATTTCACAACCTTCTGGTCCTTGATCAGGTTCAATCTGGCCCTTTAAGTCGCGATTTCACGATGTACTTGAACCTGGACAAGCCCATGGTGCTGTTCACCGTCGCTTTGGCGTGGCCCGGCATGATTGGTGGGGCTGTGGCACTGCGCAAAATCCCGTTGGCAGTTGGTTTCGCCTTACTGCCTGCGCTGTTGGCAGTGGGTTCGGCCGTCAATGCCATCCGCCCCGAGATCAGCCTGCCCCATTGGTGGGTGATCTTCGCGCTGTCCAATCTCTTCCTGACTTGCCTGACGGAAGAGGTGTTTTTTCGCGGCTATTTCCAATCGTTGATCTCTTCCCGTTTTGGCGCGGGTCTGGGGATAGCTGCTGCAAGCCTTCTGTTTGGTTTGGTTCACGCCGGCGGAGGACCGGCATTGGCAGGTTTCGCGGCTATTCTGGGCGCGGCTTGCGGGCTGGGTTACTATGCAACCGGACGTCTGTGGGTTCCTGTCCTCATGCATTTCGGCTTCAACGCCGCGCACCTGGTACTGTTCACCTATCCCGGACCGGCCTGATCAAACCGGTAATGCCGTGGTTTTGAACACGGTTCGAAGCGCAAACGAACTTTGCATCTGCGCCACACCGGGTAGTCGCGACAAGTATTGCCGATGGATGCGGGCAAAGTCCTCGGTGTTTTCAGCGACGACTTTCAGTATGTAGTCCGCCGTTCCCGCCATAAGGTGACACTCCAAAACATCCGGAATACGGGCAACGGCCTTTTCGAAGGCATCCAGAACCTCTTCGGCCTGTCCTTGCAGAGTGATCTCGACAAAGACGGTCGTCGGCACATTCATCTTGCGCGCATCCAACAAGGCAACGTAGTTGCGAATAAAGCCCTCGGATTCCAACCGTTGCACCCGTCTGTGGCAGGCCGAAGGCGACAAATTGGCCTGTTCGGACAGTTCTGCATTCGACATCCGACCGTTTCGTTGCAATGCCGCCAGAATCTTTCGATCTGTCGTATCAATGGCCATCTGCGCAATCCTTTGCAAGTTATGGCCAAAATACCGAAAATTTTTCGGAATTAAAGCGTTCACACGGGCAGAGTTTCACAGAAATTGCGCGCAAAGTTGCCCATTATTTAAGCAGTTTACAAACGGAGAGACCAAATGAAGATCGGTTGCCCCAAAGAAATCAAACCGCAGGAGTTCCGCGTCGGAATGACCCCGAACGCTGCGCAAGAAGCGGTCGCGCGCGGCCACGAGGTGATCATTGAAACCGGAGCCGGTCAGGGTTCGGGTTTTGACAATGCCGACTACGTCGCAGCCGGAGCGCGCATTGTCGACACCGCAGCCGAAGTTTTCGCCACTGCCGACATGATCGTCAAAGTCAAAGAACCGCAGGCAGGCGAACGCAAGATGCTGCGCGAGGGACAACTGCTGTTTACCTATCTGCACCTTGCACCGGACCCTGACCAGACCCATGACCTGCTTGCTTCGGGTTGTACGGCTATCGCGTACGAGACTGTTACGGACGCCAATGGGGGGCTGCCTTTGCTTGCACCCATGTCCGAGGTTGCAGGTCGCCTCGCCCCGCAGGTCGGGTCGTGGACCCTGCAGAAGGCCAATGGCGGACGCGGTGTTCTGATGGGCGGCGTTCCCGGAGTTGGTCCAGCGAAAGTTGTTGTGATTGGCGGTGGTGTCGTGGGAACACATGCCGCCAAGATCGCCGCGGGGATGGGGGCAGACGTGACGGTTCTTGACCGGTCGCTGCCGCGCCTGCGCTATTTGGATGACGTGTTTGGCGGGACGTTCAAGAACCAATACTCGACAGCCGGCGCAACGGCCGAGCTGATCCAATCCGCCGACATGGTGATCGGCGCGGTGCTGATCCCCGGTGCGGCTGCGCCAAAGCTGGTGACCCGCGCGCAACTTTCTACCATGAAACCCGGAGCAGTCCTTGTCGACGTTGCGATTGATCAGGGTGGGTGTTTTGAGACGTCGAAAGCGACGACCCATGCCGAACCGATCTATGATGTTGATGGCATCATGCACTATTGCGTCGCCAACATGCCCGGAGCTGTCGCCCGCACATCGACCATCGCGCTTGGCAACGCCACCATGCCCTTCATGCTGGCGTTGGCCGACAAAGGCTGGAAACAGGCCTGTCAGGACGACCCTCATCTGATGGCCGGACTGAACATACATGCAGGTAAGCTGACCTACTACGCCGTCGGCAAAGCACTCGGGATCGACGTGGTGTCCCCCAACGTCGTCATCAAGGCTTAAGATACTCCCGCTGAAAGCGCCCTCTGACGAGTGCGTTTACAGCGTTGGCGTAGCGCCGCGCTGATCGCGCGGCGCGGTCGAACCTCTGACCAACGTTGCAACAACGAAAAAGCGCCGCGCGATCAGCGCGGCGCCACCAACCGGAAAAAGGCATTCCAATGCCCGTATGACGGGCGGGAGCGTTATGCCTGTTTTTGAATCTCGACCGAATGCGGATAGGGAATCGATACACCCTTGGCATCGAACGCTTCTTTAACGGCCTTCGTGATTTCAAACTTCACGTCCCAGTAATCTGCAGCGGCACACCACAGCCGCGCCGTCAGATCAACCGAGCTGTCGCCCAGATTGGTCACACGCACCCACGGTTCAGGATCGTTGTGAATACGATCATCGGCCTTGGCCACATCCAGAATGATCTGCATCGCCTCATCAGCGCTGTCGCCGTAATCAATCCCGAAAACCAGGTCCACGCGTCGCGTGTCATGGGCCGAATAGTTGGTGATCACCGTTCCCCAAGCCTGCCCGTTGGGAACAATGATCTGCACGTTATCCGGCGTCACCAATTCGGTCGTAAACAGGTTCAGGTCCTGTACCGTCCCAGCAGTACCGCCGATATCCACATATTGACCCAGCTTGTAAGGCCGGAACACCACCAGCATCACGCCCGCCGCCAGATCGCTGAGCGTCCCTTGCAGCGCCAGACCGATAGCCAGCGATGCCGCACCCAAAATGGCGACAATACTTGTGGCCTCAATCCCGAAAATCCCCAGAACGGCGACCAGAACCATCGCCAGGATAGCCCATTTCACAAGGCTGGCCATAAAGTTGCCGAGAGTCGGGTCAATCTGCGGGGTCGCGTTGATGCGCCGGCGCACCATACCGCCTATCGCACCGGCCACGATCCAGCCCAAAATCAGAACAATCAGTGCCTTGACTGCATTCATAATAAGCGGAGCAAACGCTCCAACTTGCGTTACAACCTCGTCCACACGTCTCTCCTTATGCGAGCTATGCAAAACCCGCGACACGCGCGCGGGATACACAAGATTGTGAGCGAGAATGCGCCTCTGGTCTAGGTGCGGAATGACCTGGTTTTCCCCTCTGTTGCGAAATGCACAAGAACTGACCGGGAATGCACAGGTGCTCTACTGGTAACACATTTAGTCAGTGCTTACCTCAACTCGGAACCTTTTACAGGAGCGCACCATGCTTGACACCGCAACTCATCCAATTACCGGCCGCTGGCCTGCCCAGACACCCGACAGGTTGCAGCTTTATTCCTATCCAACGCCAAACGGTGTCAAAGTTTCGATCATGCTGGAAGAGATTGGCCTTCCTTACGAGGCACATCTGGTCACACTCGCAGATTCAGATGTCAAAAGCCCCGAGTTCCTGTCGCTGAATCCAAACAACAAAATTCCTGCGATTATTGACCCCAACGGCCCGGATGGCGAGGCTGTATCCCTGTTCGAGAGCGGCGCAATCCTGCTATATCTGGCAGAGAAAAGCGATCAGTTGATGGGCGCGACCGCAGCGGACAAAGCCCGCGTGACGCAATGGCTGATGTTCCAGATGGGTGGCCTTGGCCCGATGTTCGGTCAGCTTGGCTATTTCCACAAATTCGCCGGTAGCGAGATCGAAGACCCTCGCCCCCGCGAACGTTACATCAACGAAGCCAAGCGCTTGCTCAATGTGCTAAACACACAGCTTGAAGGGCAGGAATGGATCGCGGGCAGCTATTCAATTGCCGATATCGCCATTGTGCCGTGGCTGCGAGGCTTGGACTATTACGGTGTGAAAGAGCTGCTTGGATGGTCTGATTTCGCCAACCTTCAGCCATATTTGGACCGCTTTCTGGACCGCCCAGCGGTCCAGCGCGGATTGGTTATCCCTGCGGCTAGCTAAGGCAGATCGGGGGCGAGGCATTGCCCCGCCCCATCGACCGCTATCCGGGCAGTTGCCCGGTCAGAACATAGCGCAGAACCTCGACCACCTGCGCGGGGTGCTCGGCCACGGCCAAAGCTGCGGCGTCGACCCTTTCAGCGCGTGCTGATGGTCGGGGCCGTGCAGCACGATCAGGATTTGCCCAGAGCGGCAGCGTACCCTGCGTCGAAGGCCGCATTCCACTGCTTGTACTTCTCGCCAAAGCGGACCACGACCACATCCGCATCCGCGATCCCCTTACGGGTGCGGATCGCGTTGACCATCGCGCCCTTGTGATCGTGCCAGTATTTGTTCGGCTCAGCCCCCAGAATGGCCACGCCGCAATCGTCGCTGGCCGCGTGGTCGGTCACAGGGCTGTTAAAGGTGATTTCCAGCCCCTGCGCGCCTTCGATGATCTGGTCGCGCCAATCGGTGTGAATCTCGCCCGAGAGGTAAACGTTCAGCATGTCTTGCTCCTCCTGAAATGAAAAAGGGGCGCGTCCGGCCCCTTTTGTCTTGTTATCGTGCCCCACCGATCAGCCGCGCAGAACACCGCCCGTGGCCTTGGACACTTTGGCGATGATCTTCTGACCAACCGCCTCGATATCCTCTTCCTTGAGGGTCTTGTCCGTCGGTTGCAGACGTACGGTGATGGCCAGCGATTTCTTGCCCTCACCCAGGCTGCCACCGATGAATTCATCGAACACGCGTACATCGTCGATCAGCGCCTTATCCGCGCCTGCCGCCGCGTTCACCAAGGTCAGAGCTTCGACATCCGCATCAACCACAAAGGCAAAGTCACGTTCCACCGCCTGCAGATCGCGCAGTTCAAGCGCCGCGCGGGTGGCCCCGGATTTGCGCGGCAGAGGCACTTCGTCCGGCCAGATGGTAAAGGCCATCGCCGGACCCTTGATATCCAGCGCTTGCAGGATGCGCGGGTGCAGTTCACCAAACACGCCCAGCACCTTTTTCGGACCCAGGCAGATTTTGCCATGACGGCCCGGATGCCACCACGCATCACCATCGCGCAGGACCTGCACCTTCGCGGGCGCTCCGATCGCGGCCAGTACGGCCTCGGCATCGGCTTTGACGTCAAACACATCTACCGCGCGCGGCCCCGTGCACATCTTTGGGACCATCGCGGCCCACCAGCAGACCAGTGATCTGGGTTTTCTGGTTGCCGGGCTCACCGCCGTGGAAAACAGGGCCAACCTCGAACACGGCAACATCGGCAAAGCCGCGCGCCTGATTGCGGGCGGCCGCCTGCAGCAGGCCGGGCAGCAGATCGGGGCGCATATGGCTCATTTCCGAGGAAATCGGGTTTTCTAGCTGAGTCGCTGCATCGCCACCGCCGAACAGCGCAGCGGACGCCTGATCAATGAAGGTATAGGACACACATTCATTGTAGCCCAGCGCCGCGCAGGTCCGGCGGGCCATCGACTGACGGCGCTGCGTCGGTGTCATCACCGCCTTGGGGATGCCATCGGTCACTCGCGGCAGCGGTTTGCCCTGCAGCTTGGTCAGCGAGGCAATCCGCGCAACCTCTTCCACCAGATCGGCCTCGCCCATGACATCGGGGCGCCAGCTGCCACATGGGCCATCTCGCCTTCAAGGCGGAAACCCAGACGGGTCAGGGTCTGGCGCTGTTCGCTTTCGGGTATCTCCATCCCGACCAGCGACTGCACCCGCGCCGCATCCAGCTTGTAGGCGCGCGCGTGGTTCGGGGCCTTCCCGGCCTCAACAACCGAGGATACCTCACCGCCGCAGATATCCAGAATCATCTGGGTCGCCTGCTCCAGCCCCTCACGGGTGAATTGCGGGTCAACGCCGCGTTCAAAGCGGTAACGCGCGTCCGAGTTAATCTTCAGCGCACGGCCTGTCAGGGCGATCTGCACGTGATCCCAGAAGGCGCTTTCAAGGAAGACATTGACCGTCTCATCGGTACAGCCGGTTTCCTCGCCGCCCATGATACCCGCGATAGATTCTGCACCCTTGTCGTCCGAGATCACCATCATACCGCGCTGCAGGGTGTATTCCTTCTCATCCAGCGCCACCAGCGTTTCACCACCCTTGGCGCGGTGGACCCGCAGGTTACCCTGCACTTTGTCGGCATCAAACACGTGCAGCGGGCGGTTCTGGTCGAATGTCATGTAGTTGGTGATATCCACCAACGCCGAAATGGGACGCAGACCGATGGCTTTCAACTGATCCTGCAGCCATTGCGGGCTGGGGCCGTTCTTGACGCCCCGGATTACACGACCGGTGAAATGCGGCGCGCCGTCCAAGGTGTCGTCGTCAATCGTCACCTTGATCGGGCATTCGAAATCGCCGGGCACTGGCGCGTGGATATGCTCTTTCAGCGTGCCAACCCCACGCGCTGCCAGATCACGAGCGATGCCAGCCACACCCAACGCATCGGGGCGGTTCGGCGTGATCGCAATCTCGATCATCGGATCGACCTTGGACGGGTCATTCTCGGCCAACCAGTCGACGAAGCGATCACCGACCTCGCCCGAGGGCAGTTCGATAATGCCATCATGCTCGTCCGACAACTCCAGCTCACGCTCGGAGGCCATCATGCCAAAGCTTTCGACGCCCCGGATCTTGCCGACGCTGATCGTTATATCCAGACCGGGGATATACATGCCCGGTTTGCAAACCACGACAGTGATGCCTTCGCGCGCGTTGGGCGCGCCGCAAATGATCTGCAGATCGCCCTCATCGGTTTCCACCGTGCAAACGCGCAGCTTGTCGGCGTCGGGGTGCTTTTCTGCGTGCTTCACATGGCCCAACGTAAAGCCCGCCAGCCGGTCCGCCGGGTTCACGATCTCTTCGACCTCTAGCCCGAGGTCGGTCAGCGCCTCGGCCATCTCATCAACCGACGCGTCCGTGTCGAGGTGGTCTTTCAGCCAGGACAGAGTGAATTTCATTGCTCGGGGCCTTTTTTGGCAGATATCCAGTCGGCACAGGCAATGACAAAGAATGCGCCAAGGTGCGCGCTGCGCGTCACGGATAGGTGCGGCCCAAAAGCTCGTCCAATTGCCGCCCGATCCAGCCATGGGGGATAAATGCCCGCCCGGATGCGTGTCCAGCGTCACCTGCCCGCGTGCGCAATCGGTCCACTCCACCCGGCTGAGGGTCAGGATCGGCACCACGCTCCAATCGCCGCGCGGGGTGGCATCGTGGCACTCATACGCCGCCCGCCACAGCGCCACCGGATAGGTCGTGTCGCCATTGGTGCCATAAGGGAAATCCATCACCGTATCGCTAAGGCCGTGCACATGGCGCGCCTCGCGCGGGGCTTCGGGGCAGTCCTCGGTCTGGCGGATGCTGCCCGCAACGGCCAGCAGGGCGGCAACGTCATTGCCCGACTGGCACACATAGCGCCACGCCATCGCGCCGCCGAAGGAATAGCCCGAAACGTAGATACGTTCAGGATCAACTGGATAGCGCTTAGCCACATCCTCCAGCACCGCATCGGCAAAGGGCACGTCGCGCGTATCCGAGGTCCAGAAATCCCAGCTACCCAACCCGTTCGGGGCCACCAGCAACACGCCGCGCAGCTTGGTCGCGCCTGCGATGCGCTGATGGTTCACCACGACAGCGCCTGCCGCGCCCAGCCATGGAAATGCAACAACACGGGCAGAGGGTTTTCCCGTCCCAACTCTCGGGCTCCAGCACATGATATGAGCGATCGCCGAGATCGCAGGCGGTGTCGCCATGGCAATCGGATTTCCATGGACCCATGGCAAACGCAGGGGTTGCGGTCAGCAGCAGGAAAAGCAGTCGGTAAATCATAGGCCGGAGCCTAGCTGCCTGACGCGGACTGTCACGTCACAACCCTGTGGGAACCTGTAACACGCGCGGATTTCGGCCTTCCGTACAGAGCGCAAGCCGCGCTGTCGCCAGACCGCGGGGTGGCGATCTTCGGCTGTGCTGCGCACTTTATGCCCGCCAAATCCGCGTACTGTACGAGCGTTGCGCTTACGGAGACAAATCGCCAGCCCGTGCGGGCGGTGATAGCGCGCGCCGGCGGCCCGGCCTTGCTCCGCGCTGTACTTTCCCGACAACTAGTTTTGAATTGGCAGAGTTTTTTGGATGTCTTCCACAGACAAAGAAGTAGTGTCGAAAACATCTCGACGCATGTCCGTTAAGGCAGAAGCAAGAAGATATTTAAACTTAGCCATGTCACGCTGAACCATAGGCCCGGATGTATCCGCAGCATATTCCGCGAATTCATTCACACTCTTCAGAACCTGGTCAGAGGCGAGCAAAGACAACTCCATACGGAGAGTATTGTAGTGATCCAATCCGCCTTCATTATCTATCCGCATAAATGAGCGCATGAAGTTTAGGTAAAC